>NC_014376.1:0-2400000 GCF_000144625.1 [Clostridium] saccharolyticum WM1
ATTAATTCAAAATAGTATAGAATGAACTGTAGATTGGGTAAATGCGCATATTTGCATTTTTATAAATGTAGGAGACTTACGATGTTAGAAAAGTTAAAGGAAAAATGGGATGAAATCTTATTGAATTTAAAAGAAGAACACGAAATTACAGACGTGTCTTTTAAAACATGGCTTCTTCCGCTGAAAGTTCATTCCGTTAACGGTGAAAAGGTCATCGTTACGGTACCGGATGTGGAATTCTTAGGATACATCCGCAAAAAATACGGATTTCTTCTGAAAATTACCATAGAAGAAGTGACTGGTTTTGAGTGCACCGTGGATTTCGTTGTTGAAAACCAAATTCAAAAAGAAGCTGCAACCGCACCTGCAGGCAACACTCTCATTACCAATACCATGAACCAGGTCAGCCAGTCGGCCATCATAACCGCAAACTTAAATCCAAAATATACGTTTGATACTTTTGTGGTTGGTGCCAATAACAATCTGGCCCATGCCGCATCCCTGGCTGTTGCGGAATCTCCCGGTGAAATTTATAACCCTCTGTTTATCTACGGAGGCGTGGGTCTTGGAAAGACCCACTTGATGCATTCCATCGGCCATTTCATATTAAAAAATAATCCGGCTGCAAAGGTCTTATATGTGACCAGTGAAAAGTTCACCAATGAACTGATTGACGCTATCCGTAATAAAAACAACTTCTCTCCTACGGAATTTCGTGAGAAGTACCGCAACAATGACGTTCTTCTGATTGACGATATCCAGTTCATCATCGGTAAGGAAAGTACCCAGGAAGAATTCTTCCACACCTTCAACGCCTTATACGAAGCGAAAAAACAAATCATTATTTCCTCAGATAAACCGCCTAAAGAAATCGAAACACTGGAAGAACGTCTCCGGTCCCGGTTTGAATGGGGCTTAACCGTGGACATCCAGTCCCCTGATTATGAGACAAGGATGGCCATCCTCAGGAAAAAGGAGGAAATGGAAGGCTATAACATTGACAATGAGGTCATCAAATACATAGCAACCAACATCAAATCCAACATCCGGGAACTGGAAGGAGCCCTGACAAAGATCGTGGCCCTGTCCCGCCTTGACAATAAGGAGATTACCGTAGAACTGGCGGAAGAAGCCTTAAAGGACATCATTTCTCCCAATGACAAGCGGGAAGTCACGCCGGAACTTGTCATACAGGTGGTTGCAGATCACTACGGCCTTACTCCTCTTGATATCTGTTCCCAAAAGAGGAACAAGGAAATCGTTTATCCACGTCAGATAGTCATGTATCTCTGCCGCGAAATGGTCGGTACCCCCTTACAGATGATAGGAAAATTCCTAGGAGGAAGGGACCATACCACCATCATCCATGGAATAGAAAAAATAACTGCCAACGCAGATAAAAACGAATCTTTAAATAATACCATTGAAATTCTGAAAAAGAAGATTAATCCACAATAAGGTGTGTATTAGCTGTTCATATTCTGTGGATAATGAAACCCCTTAAATCGTTTCTTAAGTTTCTGTGGATAACCGAAAGGTTTTCCTTTGTTTTTGTGGACGTTATTCACAACCTTATGAACATAGAAACATCAGCCTTTATAAAGGTTATCAGGGCTTTTACACAAACCCACAGCCCCTACTACTAATACGACGGAATTTAACTATATTATCCATCTATTAATTGCAATTTCTAGAGCAAAGGAGTTATCAACAATTATGAAGCTGACATTTAAACAGGATGAGATCCTAAACGGCATTAATATTGTACTGAAAGCAGTTCCCAGTAAAACCACCATGTCCATCCTGGAGTGCATCTTTATTGATGCCAGCGGATCAGAGATTAAACTGACCGCCAATGACATGGAACTTGGAATTGAGACCAAGGTAGAAGGAACCATTCTGGAAAGGGGAAAGATCGCCCTGGAAGCAAAGCTGCTTTCTGAGATCGTAAGAAAGCTCTCTTCAGCAGGAGATTCCCTGGTTACCATAGAAAGTGATGAAAAGTTTACCACTACAATTTCCTGTGAAAACTCTGTATTCCATATTCAGGGAAGGGATGGAGAGGAATTTGCCTATCTTCCGTATATTGAACGGGACCATTATATTTGCTTATCCCAGTTCTCGTTAAAAGAAGTGATCCGGCAGACCATCTTTTCCATTGCTCCAAATGACAGCAATAAAATGATGACCGGAGAGCTTTTCCAGGTGACAGGCAACCAGTTAAAGGTGGTTTCTCTGGATGGTCACAGGATTTCCATCCGGAATATTGAATTAAAAGATACGTATCATGATATAAAAGTCATTGTTCCTGGCAAGACTTTAAATGAAGTCAGCAAGATCCTGGGTGGGGACAGTGAAAAGGAAGTGCTTATTTTCTTCAGTACCAACCACATTTTGTTCGAATTTGACGATACTATTGTTGTTTCCCGTTTGATCGAAGGAGAATATTTCCGTATTGACCAGATGCTGTCCAGCGATTACGAGACAAAAACATCAGTTAACAAAAGGCAGCTATTAGACTGTCTTGACCGGGCAACCATCCTGGTAAGGGAAAATGATAAGAAGCCGCTGATCATGAATATTGAAGATCAGGAGATGGAGCTGAAGATGAATTCCAGCTTTGGTTCCATGAATGCTCAGGTTCCCATTCATAAAACAGGAAGCGACATCATGATCGGCTTTAATCCAAAGTTTTTAATTGATGCCTTAAGGATTATTGATGATGAAGAAGTGACTCTTTACATGCTGAACCCTAAATCTCCCTGCTTTATCCGGGACGAAGAAGGAAAATATATTTATTTGATTCTTCCTGTAAACTTTAATGCGGCAGCAGTTTAAACTGCCTCTTCCATAGGGAGAGACAGGGGGAGAGAGGATTGCCCTTGGGGCATACCGGTATGCCCAAAAATCATGGGCAATAGAGAGGGAATTATGGAAACGATCAAGTTAAGGGATGAATATATCAAACTGGGACAGGCCTTAAAAGCAGCCGGTTTGGTGGGCTCTGGAGTTGACGCCAAATTTGTCATAGAGGATGGCCTTGTACAGGTCAATGGCCAGGTGGAATACCAGAGAGGAAAGAAATTAAGAGCCGGAGACGTAGTAACATTTGAAGGAAATGCCATTAAAATCGAGGAACGCCCTGACGGACAAACCTTGACACCCGATAAAGCGGGGCGCGCTGTGCCCAAAAAACATGGGCAGGAAAGAGGAAATAACACCATCCATGATAATTGAGTCGATAGAGCTTAAGAATTACCGCAACTATGATGAATTACATATGGATTTCAGTCAGGGAACCAATATACTCTATGGGGACAATGCCCAGGGAAAAACAAATGTCTTAGAAGCAATCTATGTCTGTGCTACGACAAAATCCCACAGAGGGAGCAAGGATAAGGAAATTATACAGTTTGACAGGGATGAGTCGCATATCAAGCTAAACATCAGAAAAAACAATATTCCATACAGGATCGACATGCATTTGAAGAAGAATAAAGCCAAAGGCGTGGCAGTAAACGGTGTTCCCATAAAGAAGGCCAGTGAATTGTTTGGAATTGTCAACGTTGTATTTTTTTCTCCGGAAGACTTAAATCTCATAAAAAACGGACCGGCCGAAAGGCGCCGGTTCGTTGATTTGGAATTATGTCAACTAAATAGATATTATGTCCACTCCCTTGTGCAGTATAACCGGATCGTGACGCAGCGCAACAAACTGTTGAAAGATATGGCTTTCCGGCCGGATTATGAGGAAACACTGGATGTGTGGGATATGCAGCTGGTCCAATACGGAAAGGAAATGATCGGTTACCGGAAAGAATTTATAGAGCAACTGGATGGAATCATTGGATCCATCCATGGTCAGCTTTCCGGGGAAAAGGAACACCTACGAATCCTTTATGAGCCTAATGTGGGGGCCGAAGAGTTTGAGGAGGCCATAAGGCGAAGCAGGCAGCAGGATATGAAGCAGAAAACAACCCTCACCGGTCCACACCGGGATGATTTAAGCTTTGTCATCAACGGAATCGACATTCGCCGGTACGGTTCCCAGGGGCAGCAGAGGACAGCAGCTTTGTCCTTAAAGCTTGCAGAAATAGAGCTGGTAGAAAAAACAGTATTTGATTATCCCATCCTTTTACTTGATGATGTATTATCAGAACTGGATAACAGCAGGCAGAATCAATTGCTTGCAGGAATCAATCATATACAGACCGTGATCACCTGTACGGGGCTGGAAGAGTTCGTAAGAAACCGGTTTCCTGTAGATAAGATATTCCGGGTGGTAAGCGGTACCGTAGGCAGTGAAAATTAGTTACAGTTTGGCAAAACTATAACGCAAATAACGATGCAGGAGGAAGCGTGCAAATATGAGTCAAGAATATGGTGCAGATCAAATCCAGATATTAGAGGGTCTTGAAGCAGTAAGAAAAAGACCTGGTATGTATATCGGCAGTACTTCCACAAGAGGACTTCATCATCTGGTTTACGAGATCGTGGACAATGCGGTGGATGAGGCTCTTGCAGGATATTGCGACAGCATAGAGGTGATTATCCATCCTGACAATTCCGTGACAGTCGTGGATGACGGGCGGGGGATCCCTGTGGGAATCCAGAAGAAAGCCGGGATTCCGGCGGTTGAGGTGGCTTTTACCATCCTCCATGCGGGCGGCAAATTCGGCGGCGGGGGATATAAGGTCTCCGGCGGACTACACGGGGTGGGTGCTTCTGTAGTCAATGCCCTTTCCCAGTGGCTTGAGGTAGAAATCCGCCAGGACGGAAAGATCTATAAACAGCGTTATGAAAAGGGAAAGACCATGTATCCCTTAAAGGTTATAGGAGAATGCGGCCCGGATGAGCATGGAACAAAGGTAACCTTTCTTCCTGACGGGGAAATTTTTGAAGAAACGGTCTATGATTACGATACCTTAAAGATCCGTCTTCGTGAAACTGCATTTTTAACGAAAAACTTAAAGATTATCCTTCGGGATGAGAGAGAAGATAAGCATGAGCACGTATTCCATTATGAAGGCGGCATCAAAGAGTTTATCACCTATTTAAACAAAGGGAAAACCCCTCTTTATGATCAGGTGTTTTACTGCGAAGGAACAAAGGATGGCGTTTATGTTGAGGTTGCCATGCAGCATAATGATTCCTATACGGAAAATATATACAGCTTTGTCAATAATATTAACACTCCGGAAGGAGGAACCCATCTGGCAGGTTTTAAGAATGCTCTGACAACCACTTTAAATGATTATGCCAGAAAGAACAGGCTGTTAAAGGAAAACGAAACCAACTTATCCGGTGAAGACATCAGGGAAGGTCTGACGGCCATCATCAGTGTCAAGATCGAGGAGCCTCAGTTTGAAGGCCAGACCAAGCAGAAATTAGGAAACAGCGAAGCAAGAGGAGCGGTGGACAACCTGTTAAGGGAACAGTTCACCTATTATTTGGAGCAGAATCCAAGCCTTTCAAAAACGATATGTGACAAATCCATTCTTGCTCAGCGGGCAAGAGCTGCAGCCAGAAAGGCCAGGGATTTAACCAGGAGAAAGACTGCTCTTGAAGGGATGGCCCTTCCTGGAAAGCTTGCGGACTGCTCCGACAAAAACCCGGAAAACTGTGAGATCTACATCGTAGAGGGGGACAGTGCCGGCGGCTCTGCAAAGACCGCCCGTTCCAGGAATACCCAGGCCATCCTTCCTTTAAGAGGAAAGATCCTGAACGTGGAAAAGGCTAGGCTAGACAAGATCTATGCCAATGCGGAGATCAAGGCCATGATCACTGCATTTGGTACAGGGATCCATGAAGACTTTGACTTAAGCAAATTAAGATATCATAAAATCATCATTATGACTGATGCCGACGTGGACGGCGCCCATATCAGCACGTTGCTTCTCACCTTTTTATACCGCTTCATGCCGGATCTGATCAAGGAGGGCTATGTATACCTGGCACAGCCTCCCTTATACAAGGTGGAGAAAAATAAAAAGGTATGGTATGCCTACAGCGATGAGGAACTAAATGCCATCCTGAAGGAAATCGGACGTGACAATAACAATAAGATCCAGCGATATAAAGGTCTGGGAGAGATGGACGCAGAACAGCTTTGGGAAACCACCATGGATCCGGAAAGAAGAGTCCTTCTAAGGGTCATCATGAATGAAGATACCACTTCTGAGATGGATTTAACTTTTACCACCTTAATGGGTGACCAGGTAGAGCCAAGACGTGAATTTATCGAAGCCAACGCGAAATACGTACAGAATCTTGATATTTAATTGGAGGAAATAAAATGGAACCAAATATCTTTGATAAAGTTCATGATGTGGACCTAAAAAAGACCATGGAAAAATCGTATATCGATTATGCCATGAGCGTCATTGTTTCCAGAGCCCTGCCTGATGTAAGAGACGGTTTGAAGCCCGTTCAGCGTAGAGTCCTGTATTCCATGATAGAGCTCAACAACGGTCCGGATAAGCCACACCGTAAATGTGCCCGTATCGTCGGTGATACCATGGGTAAGTACCATCCTCATGGCGACAGCTCTATTTACGGAGCCCTGGTGAATTTAGCACAGGAATGGTCAACCAGATATCCGTTGGTGGATGGACATGGAAACTTCGGTTCCGTGGATGGAGACGGCGCAGCAGCCATGCGATATACGGAAGCACGCTTAAGTAAGATTTCCATGGAAATGCTTGCGGACATCAACAAAGATACCGTTGATTTCAGTCCTAACTTTGATGAGACGGAACGGGAACCGGATGTTCTTCCGTCCCGCTATCCCAATCTTCTGGTCAACGGAACCTCAGGCATAGCCGTTGGTATGGCCACCAATATCCCTCCCCACAATTTAAGGGAGGTCATCAGCGCGGTGGTTCATATTATTGACAACCAGGTGGAGGAAAACAGGGAAACCACCATGGAGGAAATCCTGGAAATCATCAAAGGTCCGGATTTCCCCACAGGAGCAACCATCCTGGGAAAAAGGGGAATTGAAGAAGCATACCGCACAGGAAGAGGAAAAATCCGTGTCAGGGCTGTCAGCGATATTGAAGCCATGGCAAACGGAAAAAACCGGATCATTGTGACCGAGCTTCCTTACATGGTCAATAAGGCCCGCCTCATTGAAAAGATCGCGGAGCTTGTGAAGGACAAAAAGGTAGACGGCATTACCGACTTAAGAGATGAGTCCGACCGTTCCGGAATGAGGATCTGTATTGAGCTTCGACGGGATGCCAATGCCAACGTTGTACTTAACCAGCTGATCAAGCACACCCAGCTTCAGGATACCTTTGGGGTAATCATGCTTGCCCTTGTTAAAAACAGTGCCGGCGTTCTGGAGCCTAAGGTCTTAAATATACTGCAGATGCTGAATTATTATCTGGATCACCAGAAAGAAGTGGTGACCAGAAGGACCCGTTACGATTTGAATAAGGCGGAAGAAAGAGCCCATATTTTACAGGGTCTGCTGATTGCCTTAGATAATATCGATGAAGTCATCAGAATCATCAGGGGTTCTGAAAATGTCCAGGCAGCCAAGGCAGAACTTATGAGCCGTTTCGGCTTAAGCGATGTTCAGTCTCAGGCCATCGTGGATATGCGTTTGAGAGCTCTTACCGGTTTGGAGAGGGAGAAGCTTGAAAACGAATACAGGGAGCTGGAAGCCAGAATTGCGGAATTAAAATCCATCCTTGCTGATGAGAAAAAGCTTTTGGGAGTGATTAAGGAAGAAATCTCCATCATTTCCGCAAAATACGGAGATGACAGAAGGACCTCCATTGGCTTTGATGAATTCGATATGTCCATGGAAGATTTAATTCCCGATGAAAGTACCATTGTTGCCATGACAAAACTGGGATATATTAAGAGGATGTCTGTTGACAACTTCAAAAACCAGAACCGGGGCGGCAGAGGAATCAAAGGAATGCAGACCATTGACCAGGATTACATTGAAGACCTGATGATGACAACTACCCATCATTACCTGATGTTCTTTACCAATACAGGCCGGGTTTACCGGTTAAAGACCTATATGATCCCGGAAGGAAGCAGAACCTCCAGAGGAACCGCCATTGTAAACCTTCTTCAGATGCTTCCGGGTGAGAGTATTACGGCCATCATCCCTATGAAGGAATATGATGATGACAAGTTCTTATTCATGGCTACCAGAAACGGAATGGTAAAGAAAACACCTATGATGGAATATGCCAATGTCCGTAAGAACGGTCTTCAGGCCATTGTACTTCGGGAAAATGATGAGCTGATTGAGGTAAAGGCCACCGATGATACAAAGGATATTTTCCTGGTAACGAAAAAGGGACAGTGTATCCGGTTCCATGAAAAGGATGTCCGTATTACCGGCCGTGTATCCATGGGTGTTATCGGCATGAAGCTTAATGAGGATGACCAGGTAGTAGGCATGCAGAAGGAATCCCAGGGACCAAAACTTTTAATCGTATCCGCCAACGGCATGGGCAAGCGTACTCCGATTGAGGAATTTACTCCCCAAAGAAGAGGCGGAAAAGGCGTTCTCTGCTATAAGATTACGGAAAAAACCGGAGATATCGTAGGAGCCAAGCTGGTCGAAGATGACCATGACCTCCTTCTGATCACTACTGAAGGAATTGTCATCCGTATTTCCGTCAATGACATTTCCGTCATCGGAAGAAATACCTCGGGAGTGAAACTGATGAACATTGACCAGGATTCTGATATTACCGTTGCCAGCATTGCCAAGGTGCGGGATGATGGAAGCAAGTCTGATGGAGAAGGTTTGGAAGAACTGGACATCATAGATGAAGAGCTGCCGGAGGAAATCAAAGAGATGGAAGATGCTCCGGAAGAGGAATGAAAATCTTAACACAAAGGATATGATTATATCTTAGTTTTGATTCCATTTCAGAAAAGGTTATAAAATGATAAAGAGTGTGATTGTCCGTATTAAGGATGCATAAATCAATACTTCTATAAAAAGTTGTCCGGCTTCAATGCCAGGACAACTTTTTTTATGGGCAGCGATAAAATTTTGTACTAGAAAGTAACTTCCAGATTATCAGTCAGCATCTGAATGAAGGCTTTATGGTCTTTGACCTGAATCAGCTTTTTCATAAATTCCCTGTCCGTCAGCATCATGGTAAGAGGTTCAAAGATTTCGTTAAAAATGTAACGGTCATTTTTGTTAAAGCACATCATAATGATCAGGGAAACAGGCTTTTCGTTCCATGAAACAGGAGAATTAGAGATTAATATATTCAGTCCTGTTTTTTCAGCATGCATTTTCATTGCATGGGGAATGGCAAAATCATGAAAAGCAGTGGAAGACAGCTTTTCCCGCATATAGATATCTTCCTGGAATGTTTCGTCTACGTAACCCAGCCGGTGCATTTTACCGGCCATATATTCGATGGAATCCCTTTCTGTCTTTAAATCATTTCTTCTTTCAAAAAATTCCGGAATGATAAGCATTTCCAAATAACTTTTAAAGGTGGCTTTCTTTTTACTGACACGAACGGATGTGATTTTATTTCTGATCACGGAAATATCCTTATCCGTAAGAAACATTCCGATATGGACGATATCCATGCCCAAATATCCATGATGGGGGACCGTAGATATCATAAAATCACATTTAGGGACCTGTTCCAGAACAGATTCCTCCGTCAAGATGTTCGTTATGAGCATTTCACAGGAAAAATGCTGATTGATGGTATCTGTCAGACGTACATTTAGATCATAATAATTGGGACAGTATAAAACAGCCGTTACTTTTTTATTAAGGCTTTTTTGTGCTTCCAGAGTACTTCCCAGGTGAAAGGTGATATAAGCAATTTCGTCGTCATTTATCATAATCCCTGTCCGGTCTTTGATGATTCCGGATAAATATACGGATACATCATAAATTAGCGGACAGGAAGTTTTAATTTCTTCCGTTAATGGATTCTTTGAAAACTGCTGGTTTTTTGACCTTTGAAGCAAGTTTCTTATGTGAATGGCAAACCGGATTAAAAATTCAGGCTCTGATAAATCAATGTAATAATACGCATTGACTGACTGGATCATTTCTTCCACAAGATCAAAGCATTCCTTGCCGATAAAATTCTCCAGGTTGGCAGTGGTTATGGTTTTATAATCAATGGTAGTGGCTCTGGAAATCAGAAGCAGGGCAAGCTCATAGATTTCAGCTTCACTATATGTGATATGAAAATGATTTTCCAGGTCTTTTGTGACTTGATTCGCCAGTTCATATTCATGATAACGGATTTTCGCCAGTTCATTTACATCCTGGGTATTGATGTTGTGATTTTTAATTCTGTCAATGGCAATGGTGATATGAAGAACAATATTGATCAAAGAATAGTCATTGACAAAATACTGGTATTGATCAAAGATATTCAGCAGTGTATTTTTAATATATTCAATTTCAATATCAGGAAAAACATGCTGTATGGTTTTCAGGCTTACAAAGTTAATGTTGGATTCATCGTATAAAATAGAGCTTAACAGACGGCGTTTATTTTTTTCCAGTCCTTCAATGAATAAGTTATCCTTTTGATTAAAAAGCTTTAAATCAAATTGGCCCAGCTTCTTTTTTACGGCACCCAGTTCATTTTTTAATGTAGAGTAGCTGATGAATATAGTATCGCATAAATCGTATGCATCAATGCCGGCTTCCTGCTTGATCAAAAGATTGATAATATAAACCAGTCTTTCCTTGGAGGACTGAGGAATGTGAGTGCCGGAGTTATTTAATATTTTTCTTCCGGCCTCTGCATGAATGGTATACCCTTTTCTGGAAGAAGAAATCGTCTGAGGATGGTTGTCATTGATTTCTGAAATATAATTTTTAATACTGCGTTCCGATACCCCCATTTCAGCAGCTAATGCAGAAGCTGTCATCTCTTTTGTATGCATCATCAGGATTCGTATCAATTTTATTAATTTTGGCCCCATGGTAAAACCCTCCTTCTGTCCATTATAAAAGTATGGAAAGGATTTTTCCACCAGAGTTTTGCACATGCAGCGTGCAAAACTCTGGTGGAATTTTAAACGGAAAAAAGTCATAATGAATGCATGAAACACATTGTGAAAATAATCCCTTGATTTCAACTCCTTTTATGAGAAGTTAAAAGGACAGCATTTTCATAATTCATATTATACAGATAAAGGAGGATTTTATTTATGTTAAATGTTTTATTGGTTTGCGGATCCGGTGCAAGCTCTGGATTTATGGCAGCTAATATAAGAAAAGCAGCGGCTGCAAGAAAAATGGAGGTTAATATAAAGGCCAGGGGAGAAAGTGAAATTGAAAACTATATTGATGAGATTGATGCCCTTATGGTAGGACCCCACCTGGCCTATATTATGGACGAGATTGAGGAGTATACCGGTGGAAAGGATGTGAAGGTCATTTTAATGAAGCCGGAATATTATTCAACGTTAAATGGAGATCAGGCATTGGATCATTTATTAAAGGAACTTGGTTAAGGGTATCAGGAGGAGGAGAAGGATGAAGCAGTTAATTTATTGGTTAGAGCACAGTTTTGCACCTAAGATGAACAAAATAAATAATAATGTATGGGTTACTACCTTAAAAGATTCCATTATGCAGGTGCTTCCATTTATTTTATTGGGATCTATTTTTTGCTTTTTAACCGTTCCGGGAGATGTGTTCGGCTGGAACTGGTGGCCGAATTTCTGGACCCCCTTTGGCTGGACAATGGGTCTTTTGTCCTTGTTTGTAGCATTTTTAATTCCTTTTAACTTAATGGAAAAGAAACGTATGCGCAAACAAAGGATCATCGCCGCTCTTTCCGGTGTGGTTGCATTTTTGATTATTATTTCTCCCCAGGTGATAAAAGATGGTCAGGCAGGATTTCAGCATGCGTCTTTAGGAGCCGGTGGAATGTTTGTAGCCATTACCGCAGGTGTTTTCTCCGGTTTTATCATGGGAATTTTCGGAAAGTTTTCATTTTTTAAAGAATCATCCGTAATACCTGACTTTGTAAGAGCCTGGTTTGATTCCATGCTGCCTACGGGTATTGTGGTCTGCACTCTCTGGGTTTTGGTAGATTTACTTGGAATTGATATTTATAATATCCTGCTATCGTTATTTATGCCAATTTCCAATGTTATGCAGACTCCCTGGGGATTTGTTCTTTCCCTTTTACTTGTTTGTTTTTTATATTCTCTTGGTATCTCAAGCTGGGTCCTTACACCGGTTTACAAGCCTGCAATGCTCATGGCCATTACTGCTAATGTATCTATGGCAGCAGCCGGTACGGCAACGTATGAGACCCTGAACCTGGTAACTGATCCTACGGTATATTCTGCTTATGTCTGGATCGGAGGAATCGGATGTACGTTGCCGCTGGTTATTATGCTTGTGTTTGCAAAAAGCAATAAATTAAGAGCATTAGGACGTGCAAGCTTAGTACCTGCTATTTTTAATATTAATGAACCGGTTGTATTCGGCTGTATTGCCTGGAATCCGATTATGATGATCCCCATGTGGCTGATGGGAATCATTCTTCCTTCAGTGGTCTGGATTTTTACTAAGGTGATACCGTTTGCCCCCATTCCTACCAGAGTATTTGATATGTGGTATTGTCCGTTTCCTATTTCTACCTGGCTGACAACGGGAAGTATCCGGGGGATTATTTTAATGGCTGTCTGTGCTTTGCTTTCCACCGTAATTTGGTATCCATTTTTCCGTATCTATGACAATCAGGAAGCAAAGTCAGAGAAAGAGGCAGAAGAAAAGAAATAGAGTAATAAGAAGGGTGATAAAAAATGGATGAAAAAACACTAGAGTCTGCAATGAGTATTATTATGAATGCAGGTGATGCACGTTTGCTGTGCAAAGAAGCCTTGACAGCCATTGCGGATCAGGATTTTACTTTAGCAAATGAAAAAATGAAGGAAGCGCAGAAAAAGATTACAGAAGCTCACCGGATCCAGACAGATGCCATCCAGGGAGAAACCAGAGGTGAAAAAACAGAGTATTCCCTGATTTTTGCTCATGCCCAGGATACGCTGATGACCATATACAGTGAAATCAACATTGCTAAGCAAATGATTAAAATTTTTGAAAACTGGGAAAACCGTATGAAGCGCCTGGAAGATCAGATAGAGAATCATGACATCAGGAAGGGAAGGAGAACGTTATGAAAAAAGTACCAAAGGGATTTCCGTCAGATTTCATGTGGGGAGGTGCCGTAGCGGCAAATCAGCTGGAGGGGGCTTTTGATCTGGATGGGAAAGGCCTCTGCCTGGCAGATATTAATGAGTTCCAAAAGGATCTGCCCATTGAAAAGCGTTCCAATGGTGAAATAACCAGAGCATATATCGAAGAGGCATTAAAAGGCAATGATAAGAATTTCCCCAAAAGGAGAGGCATTGATTTTTATCATACCTATCCTGAGGATTTAAAGCTGCTGGCTGATCTGGGACTTAAAACATTCAGAACATCCATTAACTGGGCAAGAATTTTTCCGAACGGAGATGATAAACAGCCAAATGAGAAGGGGCTGGAATTTTATGATAAACTATTTGATGAGATCATAAAAAACGGCATGGAGCCAATGATCACCATTTCACATTATGAAATGCCTCTTCATCTGACCACTGCATACAAAGGCTGGTATTCCAGGGAAGTCATTGATTATTTTGTAAAGTACTGCAAAACAGTATTTGACCGGTATGCGGGGAAAATAAAGTACTGGATCATTGTTAATCAGATAAATTTAATCGGCCATGAGTCGTTTAATCACCTTGGAGTTGCAGAGGATACGGTTGAAGATCTTTATTCTGCAAAATATCAGGCTGTCCATCATGAGATGGTAGCATGTGCCAGAGCCACAAAATATGCACATGAAAAATATCCTGATATGCAGATCGGCATGATGCTGTGCGGCGGACCGGAATATGCGGCCACTTGTAAGCCGGAAGATGTTTTGGCGGCATTAAAACACAATCAGATGGAGTATTTTTATGCAGATGTATTACTTAGAGGATATTACCCCGGATATGCATTCCGCTTTTTCCAGGACTGGAATATTAAGCTTACTTTTGAAGCTGGTGATGAAGAGGATTTGAAACATACGGCAGACTTTTTCTCATTTTCATATTATTATACTCAGATTTGTTCAAAGGAAAGCTATGAAATGGGGAATAAGGCATACAGAAATAAGCAGCTTCCTGCAAATCCATGGGGGTGGAGCATTGATCCCATTGGTTTAAGGATCTTATTAAATGAATTCTATGACAGATATCAAAAGCCTATTTATATTACGGAAAACGGAGTAGGATACTATGATGAAGTCGAAAATGGAGAAATCCACGATTCCTACAGGATAGATTATCTTCGTGCCCATATTGAGCAGATGAAGGAAGCCATTAAGGACGGGGTAGATTTAAGAGGTTATTATGCATGGGGGCCCATTGATATAGTTTCCTGCTCATCCTGTGAAATGAGCAAGCGTTACGGTTTTATTTATGTAGATTATGATGATTATGGCAATGGTACAGGGAAAAGAATGAAAAAGGACAGTTATGCATGGATGAAAAAAGTAATTGCATCGGGCGGTGAGGATCTGGTTTAACAGGAGGTGCTTTGTGAGGCAGTTTGAATTTGTGATTCAGGATGCATTGGGGATTCATGCCAGGTCAGCGGGAGATATGGCAGCAGCAGCCAAAAAGTTTACCTCTCTTATTACAATAAAGAAAGAAGATATAGAAGCTGATTTAAAAAATCCTCTTGCAATTATGAGGTTAGCAGCCAGACAGGAAGAACGGGTAATAATAACTGCCGCAGGGGAAGATGAATACCAGGCCATTGAGCAGTTGATAGAGCTGGCAGAAAGAATCGGATTATCTCCAAGCCGCTGAATTCCATGAAGTAATAGAAGTCCCCTTGACAAGGATCAGGCAAATTGATAAAATATAAACTGAAACTATATCAATTACAGATCAAGAGAGTTCGATTTGCCAAAAGGCTCATCGAACGGCTGATTTTCAAAGTTCCGCCGGCGCTATGCCTGACTCAGCTAAGGAAATTAGCCCATGAAATAGGGGATTCATATGACAAGTGAGTTTGCAGTAGCGGTTCATGGAATAGTTTATTTAAATCAAAGGAAGGTCACCATTTCCAGCGAAGAACTGGCTTCCAATGTATGCACCAATCCTGCCCGTGTGAGAAAGGTCATGGCAAAATTAAAAAAAGCCGGAATTATCACAACAAAGGAAGGGCTGGAGGGCGGCTATCATTTTGCAAAAGATTCCTCTGAAGTTAATTTAAAAAGCATATGTGATGCTTTGGATGTTACCTTTGTATCTTCTTCCTGGAAATCCGGAAATGTAGATACCCCCTGTATGATTGCTTCAGGAATGTCAGGGGTTATGGATGAAATATACGGGGATCTGAATGAGTTGTGCAGAAGAAGAATGGAAGAAATCACCATAAAAGATATTCAGGATAAATTAATCAAAAATCGTCCCGGTTCTATGGAATAATTTTTTTGAAATCATGTGCAATGCTGCTTGAAATAAATAGTACCTCCGTTGGTTAAACCAACAGGGGATTCCATCTTCCTTTTAATAAGGCAGGGTATGAGAAATAAATCATCCCTGCCTTATTTTATGTTTGAACTTGATTTCGCAATAAGAATCATTTATGATGAAATAAAACAAAGAGGTCTGCTTATGTGGAGGAATATATGATCAGAATGGTTAGAATTGAAGAAATAACGAAGAACGTAAAAGAAATGTGCATAGAAGCCAATCATAAGCTGTCAGGTGATATGGAAAGAGTATTCTTTCATGCGGTGGATGCAGAAACCTCTCCTCTTGGCAGACAGGTGCTTTGCCAACTGAAGGATAACTTAAAAATTGCGGCTGAGGATATGATCCCTATCTGCCAGGATACTGGAATGGCAGTGATTTTTATAAAAATTGGACAGGATGTACATATAGAAGGCGGAAATCTTACGGATGCAATCAATCAGGGAGTAAGAGAAGGATATGTGGAAGGATATTTAAGAAAATCTGTAGTGGAGCCTGTGGAACGGGTGAATACAAAGGATAATACCCCTGCAGTCATTCATTATGAAGTAGTTAGCGGAGATAAGATTGATATTACAGTAGCTCCCAAGGGATTTGGGAGTGAAAACATGAGCCGTATTTTTATGCTAAAGCCAGCGGATGGATTGGAAGGGATTAAGGATTCCATATTATCTGCCGTGAAGGAAGCCGGTCCAAATGCATGTCCTCCAATGGTGGTTGGAGTAGGGATTGGCGGTACCTTTGAAAAATGTGCCCAGCTGGCAAAACAGGCGTTGACCAGGGACATTGAAAAACGGTCCCTGATACCATATGTAAAGGAACTGGAATCAGAGATGCTTGATAAGATCAATCAGCTTGGAATCGGACCGGGAGGTCTTGGCGGAAGGATTACTGCCCTGGCTGTGAACATTGAAACTTATCCCACCCACATAGCCGGACTGCCTGTGGCAGTGAATATCTGCTGTCATGTAAACAGACATGCACACAGGGTCATATAATGATTGAAGCTAAGAATGGAGGAATCATGGATCATCACATAAAAGTACCCATCAGCAGGGAAGATGCCAAAAATCTGAAGGCAGGAGACTATGTTTACCTGACAGGAACTATTTATACTGCCCGGGATGCCGCTCATAAAAGAATGAAGGAAACTTTGGACCAAAAGGAAGCTCTCCCCTTTGATATAGAAGGAAATATGATCTATTATATGGGGCCATCCCCAGCCAGGGAAGGACGTCCCATCGGTTCGGCAGGGCCAACTACGGCCAGCCGTATGGATCAGTACACACCACTTCTTCTTGATATGGGAATGAGGGGAATGATCGGAAAAGGAAAAAGGAGCAAAGAGGTCATTGAATCCATCATAAAAAACCAGTCTGTTTACTTTGCAGCGGTGGGGGGAGCCGGAGCCCTTCTTTCCAAATGCATCCTTGCCTCTGAAATAATCGCTTATGAAGATTTGGGAACAGAGGCCATAAGACGTCTGGAAATAAAAGATTTTCCGGCGGTAGTTGTCATAGACAGCAAAGGAAACAATTTATATGAAACAGCCATAGAAAGATACAGGGAGGATTAAAAGCAAATATGAATCGTATCTTTTATATGGTAATCAGAAACTTTTTTCGAGTCCCTATATGGTTTTACCGAATATGGCGAATGGGACTTCCAAATGATACCCACACCGATGGCCAGCGTTATGATTATCTCCGTAACGTTGTGAAAACAGTAAACAGAACAGGACGCATTAAGGTAGAAGTCCAGGGAGTTGATAATCTGCCTTCTGAAAATGGATTTATCCTGTTCCCCAATCATCAGGGATTGTTTGATGTACTGGCTCTTATGGATGCCTGTCCCAATCCTTTTGGGGTGGTAGTAAAAAAAGAAGCTGCAAAACTCATTTTAGTGAAACAGGTAATCAAAGCTTTGAATGGCTTCTCCATTGATCGCCAGGACATTAAGGCCTCCATGGAAATTATAGTCAGAATGGCAGAAAATGTAAAACTGGGTAAGAATTATGTAATCTTCCCAGAGGGGACCCGCAGCCGTGAAGGAAATAAACTGTTGGCTTTTAAGGGAGGAACCTTTAAAAGCGCAGTAAATGCCAAATGTCCTATTGTGCCGGTGGCTTTGATTGACTGTTTTAAGCCATTTGATGAGAACTCTTCTAAAAAACAAACCGTCCAGGTCTGCTTCTTAAAACCGATTTATGCAGAGGAATATAAGAACATGAAAACTCTCCAGATTGCCGAGCTGGTACATGACAATATACAGGAAAAAATAAATCAAATAATAGGTTGACAAGTCGAAATATATCTTGTATAATTGTCAATGCGTCTGGAAAAGATTTTTCTTGAAAGACCAATCATATGGAAATTATGAACTACGGAGAAATACTCAAGAGGCCGAAGAGGCGCCCCTGCTAAGGGTGTAGGTCGGGCAACCGGCGCGAGGGTTCAAATCCCTCTTTCTCCGCTCATTTCCAAATGATTATTTTTTACTTCTGGGCAGTGAAAAAAGTAGTTGACAAGGAAATAAAGATGTGCTACTATATACCAGCTGTCGAAAAACAGTAAAAAATAAAATAAAAAAAGTGTTGACAGAACAGAAACGCTGTGATAGAATAAACGAGTTGCTGTTAAGAAAGAACAACACAAAGCACCTTGAAAACAGAAGATTGAACAGTATGTAAAACCCTGAAAATTCTAATAAAACAAGCCATGTTTGATGGCTTTGAATGAGAAAATTTCAGAACGAATACAAGTAATTGTATACGAACCAAACAACAAGTAAAACGGGAAATAAATTAGCTAGTTAGTTGATTTTGACCGTGGATTGAACTGGATGGCTAGTCCGGGCGGTAGGCTCATGAAGCTTTGCTTCATTCGCTACCATTTGCTTCGCAAATGTTCATAGATTTGCAAAAAAGTCCTTATGAAAGCAAGCTTTCAACAGACTTTTCTACCAATCTCTGACCGCTTTTAAAGACTATCTGCTTAAATTTGAGAGTTCGATCCTGGCTCAGGATGAACGCTGGCGGCGTGCTTAACACATGCAAGTCGAGCGAAGCACTTTTAAGGAAGTTTTCGGATGGAATTAAAAGTGACTGAGCGGCGGACGGGTGAGTAACGCGTGGGTAACCTGCCTCATACAGGGGGATAACAGTTGGAAACGGCTGCTAATACCGCATAAGCGCACAGTGCTGCATGGCACAGTGTGAAAAACTCCGGTGGTATGAGATGGACCCGCGTCTGATTAGGTAGTTGGTGAGGTAACGGCCCACCAAGCCGACGATCAGTAGCCGACCTGAGAGGGTGACCGGCCACATTGGGACTGAGACACGGCCCAAACTCCTACGGGAGGCAGCAGTGGGGAATATTGGACAATGGGGGAAACCCTGATCCAGCGACGCCGCGTGAGTGAAGAAGTATTTCGGTATGTAAAGCTCTATCAGCAGGGAAGAAAATGACGGTACCTGACTAAGAAGCCCCGGCTAACTACGTGCCAGCAGCCGCGGTAATACGTAGGGGGCAAGCGTTATCCGGATTTACTGGGTGTAAAGGGAGCGTAGACGGCACTGCAAGTCTGGAGTGAAAGCCCGGGGCTCAACCCCGGGACTGCTTTGGAAACTGTGGTGCTGGAGTGCAGGAGAGGTAAGTGGAATTCCTAGTGTAGCGGTGAAATGCGTAGATATTAGGAGGAACACCAGTGGCGAAGGCGGCTTACTGGACTGTAACTGACGTTGAGGCTCGAAAGCGTGGGGAGCAAACAGGATTAGATACCCTGGTAGTCCACGCCGTAAACGATGAATACTAGGTGTTGGGGAGCAAAGCTCTTCGGTGCCGCCGCTAACGCAATAAGTATTCCACCTGGGGAGTACGTTCGCAAGAATGAAACTCAAAGGAATTGACGGGGACCCGCACAAGCGGTGGAGCATGTGGTTTAATTCGAAGCAACGCGAAGAACCTTACCAAGTCTTGACATCGGAATGACCGGTCCGTAACGGGGCCTTCCCTTCGGGGCATTCCAGACAGGTGGTGCATGGTTGTCGTCAGCTCGTGTCGTGAGATGTTGGGTTAAGTCCCGCAACGAGCGCAACCCTTATCCTTAGTAGCCAGCAGTTCGGCTGGGCACTCTGGGGAGACTGCCAGGGATAACCTGGAGGAAGGTGGGGATGACGTCAAATCATCATGCCCCTTATGATTTGGGCTACACACGTGCTACAATGGCGTAAACAAAGGGAAGCAAAGGAGCGATCTGGAGCAAACCCCAAAAATAACGTCTCAGTTCGGATTGTAGTCTGCAACTCGACTACATGAAGCTGGAATCGCTAGTAATCGCGGATCAGAATGCCGCGGTGAATACGTTCCCGGGTCTTGTACACACCGCCCGTCACACCATGGGAGTTGGTAACGCCCGAAGTCAGTGACCCAACCGTAAGGAGGGAGCTGCCGAAGGCGGGACTGATAACTGGGGTGAAGTCGTAACAAGGTAGCCGTATCGGAAGGTGCGGCTGGATCACCTCCTTTCTAAGGAAGAAGAAGTAAGGGTTTTAGATACTGTTGAGTCTTTGGTTTTCAAAGGAAGTAAAAAGAATAAAGAAACACCAAGAGAACCGTAATGTGGAACCTCGCGAATAATTCGCTCGGTCGCGGCTGCGCCGCTTATACAATGAATCAAAAAACTGCTTATGAAAGCAAGCTTTCAACACAGTTTTCCGCTTAATTGTGCACGCATTACTAGTGAGACACGAAATTTCTGGTGCCGATGCGCTTAGGGGAGACACCCGTTCCCATCCCGAACACGATGGTTAAGACTTAAGCGGCCGATGGTACTATGCTGGAGACGGCATGGGAGAGCAGGTGGGTGCCAGATTACATAAAAAAAATCACTCGAAGGAGTGTTTTATATAGAACGGACACGTTCCAATGGGCGGAGGGAAAAGCGAAGCCTGTGTTAAAGAATGTGTTAACCTGATTCAGCAGGGCAGTGCTGTTTTATATAGCTGGTTTTTACCAGTGATTCGTGAGTTTGAGTTGATCGAGCTTTCGAATGACTGATAAACTTCAGTCATAGCGGTACGGTTACGAAGGAGCACTTCGAAAAGCGAAGACTTCTGATTGCATCGCGCATGTACCTTGAAAACCACATATTGAAATATATCTAGATTAGTTTTTATATGTTAAAGTATAAAAACAAAATCAAGACATCCGAGGTGTTACATCTAACGATGTAACCAAACAAAACTCGTTAAAGTAACCGTAACGTACGGTGAAATAACAAACCTAAGACCAGAGATACAACGCTATGTATCTTAGATTAGTAACCCGCACCCGCAGGTGAACATCGAATTGGTTAAGCTAATAAGAGCGCAGGGTGGATGCCTTGGCACTAAGAGCCGATGAAAGACGTGATAAGCTGCGAAAAGCTTCGGGGAGGAGCAAATATCCTTTGATCCGGAGATGTCTGAATGGGGAAACCCAGCTGAGCAAACCTCAGCTGTCGTATGGTGAATCCATAGCCATACGTCGGGAACCCGGGGAACTGAAACATCTAAGTACCCGGAGGAAAAGAAAGAAAACTCGATTTCCAAAGTAGCGGCGAGCGAAATGGAAGGAGCCTAAACCAGTATGCGTGCATACTGGGGTTATGGACTGCAAGAAGTGAGACGATTTGTTACCAGAACGGTCCTGGAAAGACCGGCCATAGAAAGTGAAAGCCTTGTATGGGAAAGCAATAGTCAGCGAGCAGGATCCAAAGTACCACGAGACACGAGAAACCTTGTGGGAATTCGGGGGGACCACCCCCCAAGGCTAAATACTACTTAGTGACCGATAGCGCATAGTACTGTGAAGGAAAGGTGAAAAGGACCCCGGGAGGGGAGTGAAAGAGAACCTGAAACCCTGTGTTTACAAGCTGTGGAACCACATTTTAAGTGGAACCGCGTACTTTTTGTAGAACGGTCCGGCGAGTTACCGTTACTGGCAAGGTTAAGCACTGAAGGTGCGGAGCCGAAGGGAAACCAAGTCTTAATAGGGCGAATGAGTCAGTAAAGGTAGACCCGAAACCGGGTGATCTACCCATGTCCAGGTTGAAGTTTCCGTAAAAGGAAATGGAGGACCGAACGCACATCCGTTGAAAAGGGTGGCGATGAGGTGTGGGTAGGGGAGAAATTCCAATCGAACCCGGAGATAGCTGGTTCTCCTCGAAATAGCTTTAGGGCTAGCCTCGTATTAGTCTGCCGGAGGTAGAGCACTGAATTTCCTAGGGGGCGTCAAAGCTTACCAAAGAATATCAAACTCCGAATGCCGGTCAGATGATGTACGGGAGTCAGACTGCACGAGATAAGTTGGGCAGTCAAAAGGGAAAGAGCCCAGACCACCAGCTAAGGTCCCAAAGTGCGTGTTAAGTGGAAAAGGATGTGGGATTTCAGAGACAACTAGGATGTTGGCTTAGAAGCAGCCACACATTCAAAGAGTGCGTAATAGCTCACTAGTCGAGAGGTCCTGCGCCGAAAATGTCCGGGGCTAAAACACGACACCGAAGCTGTGGAATGTATGTAAATACATTGGTAGAGGAGCATTCTTAACGCACAGAAGCATTACCGTAAGGAGATGTGGAGTGTTAAGAAGAGAGAATGCCGGAATGAGTAGCGAGATGGAGGTGAGAATCCTCCAGGCCGAATATCTAAGGTTTCCAGAGTAAAGCTGATCTGCTCTGGGTAAGTCGGGGCCTAAGGCGAGGTCGAAAGACGTAGTCGATGGACAACAGGTTGAAATTCCTGTACCGCATATCATCAGAACTGTGGGGACACAGAACCGAGGAAGAACCCGGGAATGAAAAGACCGGGGCAAGCATTTTACTGGCCAGAATGGAAAATCCATCTGGCAACAGGAAGGTGTGACGCGTACCGAACACAAGTAGGGAAGTCTTCGTAGGGGCTGTCAAGAAAAGCCGCTATTGTGTGATATGTGCCCGTACCGTAAACCGACACAGGTGGATGAGGAGAGAATCCTAAGGCCGGCGGGAGAAGCATTGTTAAGGAACTCGGCAAAATGACCCCGTAACTTCGGGATAAGGGGTGCCTGAGAAATCAGGCCGCAGAGAATAGGCTCAAGCAACTGTTTAGCAAAAACACAGGTCTATGCAAAACCGAAAGGTGAGGTATATGGGCTGACGCCTGCCCGGTGCTGGAAGGTTACGAGGAGGGGTTAGCGGAAACGCGAAGCTCTGAATTTAAGCCCCAGTAAACGGCGGCCGTAACTATAACGGTCCTAAGGTAGCGAAATTCCTTGTCGGGTAAGTTCCGACCCGCACGAAAGGCGTAATGATTTGAGCGCTGTCTCGACAATGCACCCGGTGAAATTGAAGTACCAGTGAAGATGCTGGTTACCTGCGCCAGGACGGAAAGACCCCATGGAGCTTTACTCCAGCTTGATACTGGGATTCGGTACTGCATGTACAGGATAGGTGGGAGGCATAGAAGCAAGGACGCCAGTCTTTGTGGAGCCGATGTTGGGATACCACCCTTGCGGTATTGGGTTTCTAACCTGCAGCCATGACCTGGCTGGGGGACAATGTCAGGCGGGGAGTTTGACTGGGGCGGTCGCCTCCGAAAGGGTATCGGAGGCGCTCAAAGGTTCCCTCAGAATGGACGGAAACCATTCGAAGAGTGCAAAGGCATAAGGGAGCTTGACTGCGACACCGACGGGTGGAGCAGGTAGGAAACTAGGACTTAGTGATCCGGTGGTATAAAGTGGGATTGCCATCGCTCAACGGATAAAAGCTACCCTGGGGATAACAGGCTTATCACTCCCAAGAGTTCACATCGACGGAGTGGTTTGGCACCTCGATGTCGGCTCATCGCATCCTGGGGCTGTAGTAGGTCCCAAGGGTTGGGCTGTTCGCCCATTAAAGCGGTACGCGAGCTGGGTTCAGAACGTCGTGAGACAGTTCGGTCCCTATCCGGCGTGGGCGTAGGATATTTGAGAGGAGCTGTCCTTAGTACGAGAGGACCGGGATGGACTGACCTCTGGTGTATCTGTTGGTGATCAACACCATGGCAGAGTAGCCAAGTCGGGAAGGGATAAACGCTGAAGGCATCTAAGCGTGAAGCCCCCCTCAAGATGAGATATCCCATCGCAAGAGTAAGACCCCTTGAAGACGACGAGGTAGATAGGGCAGAGGTGGAAGCATGGCAACATGTGGAGCTGACTGTCACTAATAGGTCGAGGGCTTAACCAGGTTGGTTTAGGTAAGAGGAAAGAACGGATGAAAACAGATATGTAGCAATGTGTGGTTTTGAGGGTATATGTAAACCTTCATAAGGTTTGGCCCGGTGGCTCAGCTGGTTAGAGCGCCGCCCTGTCACGGCGGAGGTCGTGGGTTCGAATCCCATCCGGGTCGTTTTACAACTGAATTTTGTATATGGGATCTTAGCTCAGCTGGGAGAGCATCTGCCTTACAAGCAGAGGGTCATAGGTTCGAGCCCTATAGGTCCCATTCAGTATGCAAAGCAACACGCATGAGAAGAATCGTGCCGATGTGGCTCAATTGGCAGAGCAGCTGATTTGTAATCAGCAGGTTATCGGTTCGAGTCCGATCATCGGCTTGCATCACTTTAATAAAATATGGATGGGTTCCCGAGTGGCCAAAGGGGGCAGACTGTAAATCTGTTGCGACACGCTTCGATGGTTCGAATCCATCTCCATCCATTTAGTGATTAAAATCTTAATCACTGCATATAATATAATTAAATAACGCGGGGTGGAGCAGTCTGGAAGCTCGTCGGGCTCATAACCCGAAGGTCGCAGGTTCAAATCCTGCCCCCGCAATTTTTTTTGAGTAATTTTAGGAAAACGTGTACGAATGAAAGTGCATAAGCCCAGATAGCTCAGTTGGTAGAGCAGAGGACTGAAAATCCTCGTGTCGCTGGTTCGATTCCGGCTTTGGGCATATGGGATACTAGCTCAGGTGGTAGAGCACTTGACTTTTAATCAAGTTGTCCGGGGTTCGAGTCCCCGGTGTCTCAGGACAAGCCTTGAAACAGAGATGTTTCAGGGCTTTTTGCTTTATGGAAATTTTTATGATGCAAAGATTTATGGAATACAGAGTTACTCATGGTAAATCGGGTCATTCATCAAATTCCACAATTACATAATACCCACGGTCATTGTGCTTTATCTCTTTAACAACTCCATGATCGGATTTAATACGATCTCTCCCCATATAGCAGCCGGACATGGCGACCGCAGGATCAATAATGTAACTGTAGCTGCTGGTTCCTTCCCGTTCTATGATCTGAACCTGGTCCCCGGCTTTAACCAGACCAGGACGTTCCATTTTAAATTCGATTAATCTCATGATACCATCTCCTTATTCTTTCCGAAATTATATTATAGCGCTATGAGAAAAAATTGTAAAGAGTGGATAAAGATGCTATACTAAATGTGTCAATCTAAAAAAAAGAATGCAAAAATACTAGGAGATGGGCCTGCAGTTTATAAAAAGGAAAGGCGGTTCATACTATGAATGATGCACCTAATTTGTTAAAGAAATTAAAGGAATATGGGAAATCAGATTTTTATCCATTTCATATGCCTGGACATAAAAGGCAGAGTGAAGGATTTTTTGCAGTTGATTTTCCAAATCCTTTTTCCATAGATATTACGGAGATAGACGGTTTTGATAATTTACACCATCCGGAAGGGATTTTAAAGGAGTCTATGGAATGGGCTTCTGGGATTTATGGGAGCAGCAGGACCTATTATCTTATCAATGGCAGCAGCAGCGGGATACTAAGTGCAATAAGCGGGACCGTATCAAGAGGCGGAACCATTCTTATGAGCAGGAACTGCCATAAGTCTGCGTTTCATGGAGTTTTCCTCAATCAATTAAAAACAGAATACATTTATCCACAAATCATACCACAATTCGGAATCCAAGGTGGATTAAATCCGAAAAAAATTGAAGAGATGTTGATGAACCATGGTGAGATTGAAGCGGTTTTTGTGGTATCACCAACCTATGATGGAATTGTGTCTGATATAAAAACTATTGCAGAGATCGTTCATAGGTTTCACCTGCCTCTTATTGTGGATGAAGCTCACGGAGCACACTTTCCCTTTGGAAGAGAAGGAGAGTTTCCGGTTTCTGCCTTAGAGCTTGGAGCAGATGTAGTGATTCAAAGTCTTCATAAGACCCTTCCATCCTTTACTCAGACAGCTGTTATGCATGTCAGGGAAGGATATGTGGATATGGGAAGATTGGACCGCTATGTGCATATGTATCAGACCAGCAGCCCTTCCTACGTGTTAATGGCGGGCATTGAGGGCTGTATACGCTATATGATTGGGGAAGGGCTGGAACAGATGAAACTCTTTTCCAGTAAAATAGAAAAGGTCCGAAAGGTTTTGTCTGGTTTGAAGCATCTTAAGCTTCTTACGGATCGGGAGAAGGGGCTGTATGGCGTTTATGACATAGACCACTCTAAAATCATTATTTCTACAAGGGGCACGGGAAAATCGGGAACCTGGCTGGATGACAGGCTGAGAACAGAATATCATCTGGAAATGGAAATGTGCGGTCCTGACTATGTGACTGCCATAACGACTCTGGCCGATACTCAGGAAGGCCTTGAGCGGTTGTGCAATGCCCTTCTTCATATTGATTCCGGGCTTTCCATAGAGGAAAGCGGTAAAGCTGAAACCGGTTTTAGCCAGGAGCTTGAGATATCGCCGGCATGCCGGATGACCATTGCCCAGGCGATGGATGAACCCAGGCACAGGATTGCAATTTCCAACGGAGAGGGAATGGTATCGGCGGAATTTGTTTACGTGTACCCGCCTGGAATTCCAATTGTTGTACCGGGGGAAGTTTTAAATAAGGAATCCATTGATCTGGTCATGAAATATAAGGAATTGGGTCTTGCGGTACAGGGGATGGAGGATGAGGAATCCAGAGAGCTTTATGTAGTTAATGAAGCGGGGCAGACTGGGGAGTAAAATGAATGACAAGATATAAGATGTGAGATATAAAATGATGTAGAAAATGATATAAAAGTAAGATAAAAAATGAGATAGAAAGTAAGATATAAGCGGAAATAAAAAGTAAGATAAAAGATGAGATAAAAAGTATGATAAAAGACGAGATAAAGGAAGGATAAAAGATGAGATAAAAGGAAGATAAAAAACGAGATAAAAGGAAGATAAAAGATGAGATAAAAGGTAAGATAAAAGACGGAATTAAAAAATAATGAAAGGCAACATAGAGGATAAAAATCACAATAAGATAATAGACAAAATATAAGATTAGAATAGTGAAACATAAGATAAAAAAGATAGAATAATAGATGGAGCAGAAAATATGGGCAAAATATTCTATGTAATGGGAAAGAGTGCTTCCGGAAAGGATACGATTTATAAAAGATTATTAAAGAGGCTTCCTCAATTAAAAAAGGTGGTTTTATATACCACCAGACCCATCCGGGATGGGGAGAGGGATGGGGAGGAATATTATTTCACCACCACAGAGAAACTGGAGGAATTCAGAAAAGAAAACAGGCTTATAGAGGAGAGGACGTATGAAACAATTTATGGACCGTGGAGTTACTTTACTGTTGATGACGGTCAGATTGACTTGGAAGGGGAAAATGGATATTTAATGATCGGAACCCTGGAATCTTTTGAAAAGACAAGGTCTTATTTTGGAAAGGACAGGCTGTTTCCTCTTTATGTAGAAGTTGATGATGGAGACCGGCTATTAAGAGCCATCAAACGGGAACGGGGACAGAAGGTACCAAAATATAAGGAGCTTTGCAGAAGGTTTCTGGCGGATGAAGAAGATTTTAGAGATGAGAATCTCCTACGATGCGGAATCCATAGGCGCTTCTGCAATCAGGAGCTGGAAGCCTGCCTGGATGAGATCGTTCATGCTGTGACAGAGGAGATCTAAATGGTTAAAATAAGCATGAAGGAGAATTGGGATTCCAAGTCTCTTTCATGCTTATTTTAACGTTGACTTCTATTTTGCTGCAAGGCGTTTGGCTTTTGCTTCCATTCGAGTTCTTGTTACATCGATAAATACGGCAGCAATTATTACAAGACCGATAACTACGTACTGTACGGAACTTGAAGTATTTAAGAGCGTTAAACCATTTCGTATGGTAGAAATCATCAGGGCACCGATCAGAGTTCCCCAGATGGTTCCTTTTCCTCCCATAAAGGAGGCTCCTCCAATAATGCATGCTGCAATGGCATCCGTATCATATGGTGAAATTGCGGCGGAAGGATTGGCGACTGCGGAGCGTCCTACAATCACCAGACCTGCAATGGCGCACATAAATCCAGATAAACTGTAAACAAATATCAGTATATTATCGGAATTGATGCCGGAAAGACGGGCAGCTTCCGGGTTGCCGCCTACGCAGTAAATCATTCTTCCAAGAGCGGTTTTATTTAAGAAGAAATGATAGACCACATAGATCAGTATCAAAATAAGAAAGCATAACGGGATCCCGGAAAATCCGCCGGATACTTTAAATAAGTTGCTGGAGCCTAAAAATGTTACCGCAGCCGGAAAGTCAGAGATTGTTTTTGTTGAAACCACCAGCAGTGCCAGGCCGCAAAGTACATTTTTCATACCCAGGGTCGAAACGAATGGATGGGGAAGGTGCATTTTGGTGAGCAATATGCCATTTAAAAAGCCCACGAAAACACCGGTTATGATACAGACCAGGATCAATACCAATGAGTTAGTAATGCCGAATGAAGTTTTCAGCATACCCATCATACATGCACACAGAATTGCATTGGCGCCCACGGATAAATCGATGCCTGCTGTTATCAGCACAACCAGCATGGCTGCGGAAATCAGCCCGTTAACAGCGGTTTGCCTTAGGATATTCATCATATTATTAAGCGTAAAAAATTTATCTGTTGCCAAAGATAAAACAATGAATAAAAGAACCAAGGCCAGCAAAGGAGCCACCTTTCCTAAAATATCTTTCATCTTCTTCTTTTTCATCAAATTTTACCTCCCCAAGCAGCTTTCATGATTATTTCCTGATTCAGTACATCTGTTTTTTTCGAAAGTTCTCCCATGACTCTTCCTTCCCTCATGATGATCACCCGGTCACTCATACCTATGATCTCCGGTAATTCGGAAGAAATCATGATAACACATTTTCCGGCAAGGACCAGACGGTTCATAATATTGTATACTTCGACTTTAGCGCCTACGTCAATTCCTCTGGTAGGTTCGTCAAATATATAGATATCAGCGTCGGTATTGATCCATTTTCCGATGACCACTTTTTGCTGGTTGCCGCCTGATAACTGTCCCACTACCTCATCAGCAGTAGGAGTTTTTATTTTTAAGTCGCTGATGGCTTCTTCCGCCAGTTGATCAATCTGTTTCTCATCAAAGAACAGGCCTTTTACACAGCTTCTCATATTGCTTAAGATCAGGTTCGTGCGGACGGATTGAGAAAGAACCAGTCCCTGACCTTTGCGGTCTTCTGTTAAAAATGCCATCCCGCACTGTATGCCGTCTTTTGGTGATTTTATGGCTGCTTTTTTCCCATTTACGTAAATATCCCCACTGTCAAAGGGGTCAGCGCCGAACACAGCCCGGAATGTTTCGGTTCTGCCGGCGCCTACTAAGCCTGCGAAACCAAGAATTTCCCCATGGTTTGCATGAAAGCTCACATCCCTTAAAACACCTGCAGAGTTTAAATGCTCCACCCGGAGTGCCTCCGTACCGGTCTTGGATTCAACTTTTGGGTATTGATTATCCAACGTTCTGCCTACCATGGCTGCGATCAGGGAATCATTATCCAATTCAACCGTATTTTTTGTTAAGATGTGCTCACCGTCTCTCATGACTGTTACACGGTCGCATAACTCGAATAGCTCCTCCAGCTTATGGGATACAAACAAAATTGCAATGCCTTTTTCCTTTAAGGAGCGGACTGTTTTCATTAACTGTTCCACTTCCTTTTCCCCAAGGCTGGAGGTAGGTTCATCCATGATGATGAGTTTTGCATCGATCAGGACTGCTTTTGCAATTTCCACCATCTGCTGGATACCCATGCCATAGGAACCGCATTCCTTTTTTACATCAATGTCCTGACCCAGAGAAAGCATAACTTCATGGGCGATCTCATGCATCTTAGCGTATTCTAAAAATGGACTGCCTTTCTTTTTTAAGGCTTTGTTAATAAAAATATTGTCTGTGACAGATAGAAGCTTTACAATGTTTAATTCCTGATATACACAGGCGATTCCGGCAGCGGCAGCATCATTAGGATTCTTAAATGAAACTTTGTTACCCTCGATGTTAATGGTGCCTTCCTCCGGAATATGTACACCGGTCAGTACCTTGATCAGGGTTGATTTTCCTGCACCATTTTCACCAATCAGTCCGTGGATCTCGCCAGGCCTGATCTGCAAGGACATGTTCCGCATTGCTACTACGCCAGGGAAGCGTTTTGTCACACCTTTCAGCTCAATCAAATAATTACTCATAATGCCGCCAAACCTTTCCTTATGTGCTCAAGTGGATTATTTTAAGTAGCCTTTCAGTTTTTCTAAATATGTCTCTGCATTATCTGCTGTAATGACTTCACATCCCGTATCTACAAAGGTTTCAACGGTTTCTCCTTTTATAGCCTGAAGGGCTGTTTCAACGGCCTTATAGCCCATGGTATAAGCCGCCTGTGCGCAGGTAGCGGTTATGTTGCCGTCAATGATATTCTGAACACCGCTTTGATTGCCGTCGAAACCAACGATGACAACATCCTTTAAACCAAGCTGTTTCACGGCATTGGACGCGCCTGCAGCCGTGTCATCATTGTGGCAGCATACGATCTGAATGTCCCCGTTCTGTGCGGTTATGATATTTTCCATTACATTTGCTGCCGTATCCGGATTGGACTGGGCATACTGTACGGAAACAATTTCCACTCCGTTTTCTTCCAGAGCCTTGGTATATCCTGCCTGCCGGGCATCACTGGTGGCGTTGCCTTCAACACCTCCGATAATAACGGCTTTTGCACCTTTTCCTGCTTTTTTAGCGGCAAATAACCCGCCTTGGTAAGCTGCATTGTCGTTACCGGTTCCTACAAAAGAGACTTTTCCTGCTATCTCCGCATCCGTGTCTACGGTTATAATGGGAATATTCACATCTCCGATTACGCTTGCCACGGAATCAGACTGCAGGGGAGAGATGACAAATGCATCGACTCCGCCGGAAAGCATGGTTTCGATCATATTGTTCTGTTCATCATAGGCTGTTTCAGAAGCCGGACCCTGAAGATCAACCTTAACCCCCAGATCCTTTGATGCTGCCTGTACACCTGCCGCAACATAACCCCAGTACTCACTGGACAGCGTTTTTAAAATAACACCTACGGTAATATCTTCAGAAGAAGCTTTTTCTGTAGCAACGGACTCTGTAACGGTCTTTTGGCCCCCGCAGCCAGTCATGGAAGCCAGCATGGCGGATGCTAACAGCATGGATACAATTTTTCTTTTCATTTTTTTAATCTCCCTTCTAACGTTCTATCATTTTGATAGTTTCAATGAATGCTATGTGTTTGTTATTTTAACAGTGAAAGGGGGATGAAACAATGGTATATTTTGTGCAATATGGGGGTAGATTTTTGGAAAATGGGGTAAGAATTAGAAAAAAGCCTTATTAATCAGGGCAATAAGACTTTTTTATGGTTAAAATATACAAGAAATGCCGAAATATGGGTTAATCCATAGTTATGGTTCCATTGTGAAAGGTAACATTCTTTCCTTCCATGGTGTAAGCTTCCGCTATCTGGTTCGTTATGATAATCACAGCGATTCCTGACTTTAAAACTTCTTTCAGCAGGTTGATGGTAATCTGGCGCATTTGAAAATCTACGGATGAAAAAGGTTTTATGCATACCAGGACCTTTGGACGGACAAAGATCCAGCGGTAATATAATAGTTTTAACTTGCATTCATCACTGACCGTATATGTTTTTTTCATCAATTCCTCTTCTGTGAATATCCCCTCCATCAGATGCCAGGTCATCTTTCGGTATTTTTTTCTCAAAAAGTATTTTTTCTTGTTACGCTGGATCATAAAAGTCATGTAATCCAGAACGGTCATATCAGCAAAGAGCATTTCTTCCATAGGCCTTGCTTCCACGAAGGCGATGCCATCCCCTATGGATTGGTGTACGGATTGGAAGGAATATTCCCTTCCGTTTAATAAAATTCTTCCAGCTTCAAATCCGCATTCTCCCTGCAGGATCGGAAGGATATTTCTGCATTTTGTAGAATCTAAGTCCAAAATGTTTAAAACGTCTCCTGCATTTAAGGATAAATTTAATAGGGGAAGGTCAGGCAGCTTTACATCCCGGAACTCTAAAACTGTTTTTTTATCAATCTGTTTTAGTGCCAGGTTATTTTTTTTTAGGGTATTTTTTTTGGTTTTTTCAAACAGCTCCATATAAGTCTGAAATTTGGAAAAATCCTCCTGATTCATATGACCAACAGTCCTGCCGTTTTTGATGATCGTGATTTCATCTGCATATTCGTATAATTTAGTGGAGCTGTTTACAACGTAGAGAAAAGTCATACCCCTGGCTTTTAATTTTTTTACCAGGATAAAGAAATTTTTGAGCTGCTCTTCCGTCATGATCATCTCCATATCCGTTATGACGGCCAGATGGCATCCGGAAACATAAGCTCGTATTAATTCTGCCTGTTTCTGCATGCCGGGATCCAGCAGGTGTGCTTTATCAAGGAGGGGTATGGGACTATCCAAATCATCAAGAAGACCGGGAGCTTGCCTGCAGAGAGGATTAACCAGCTTCCAGAAGGGGACCCTGCCGCTGGCCACGAAAATGTTTTCAGCTACGCTTAGGGCGGAAAAAATTCCTTTGTTGCGGCCTATAAATGCAGTCTGTCTCAGCATTAGCTCCTGCATTTTGGGAGTTATTATTTTCTTACCTTTATAATAAGTCCAGCCGTAGCCTGGTTTTAAATTTCCCCGCAAAAGCTCCAGAAAATATTCTTTTTCAATGGAGTTGTTTACGATGACACAGCTGATTTCTCCCTCAAATGCCCGAAAATGGAGTCCATTAAAACAGGTCTGGCCATCCATGGTACAATGGATATTTTCATAGCGGATCAATTCTGTTTTCATGATTTTCTCCCTTCTTCCGGCTCAAACATATAAGGAAGTATGAGACGTACTTCGGTTCCGATTCTGGGAGTACTGAGAATATGGAGGCCATATTCGTCTCCCATGAGAAGGCGGATTCTTGAATTCACATTTATTAGGGCGATTCCTCCCTTTCCTCCTTCATTGGCAGAACCATCCCCGGCATCGATCCGGGAAAGCTTTTCATTAAGGCTTTCAAGCCTTGCTTCTTCAATGCCGATCCCGTTATCAATCACGGAAAGGTAAAGGATGGTATCGCTGTGTTCAATGTCGATGATAACCGTTCCCCCTGAAACCTTGGGTTCTAATCCATGTTTAATGGCATTTTCCACGATTGGCTGAAGGGTGAGCTTTGGGATTCTGGTTTTTAATATTTCATCATCATCCCGGGGAAGCTGAATCTTTAATTCCAGCTTGTCATCAAAGCGGTATTTCTGAATTAGAAAATAATTTTCTACATTGGCCAATTCTTCCTGAAGGGTGCTCAGCCTCTCCATTTTAGACGTTGTATAGCGGAAGAACACGGCAAGGGCTTCTGTGATCTTCCCGATTTCCGGGACTCCAGCCATAAGTGCATCGGAACGTATGGATTCCAGTACATTATAGAGAAAATGAGGATTGATTTGATTTTGAAGAGCCAGATATCTGGCTTGCTGCTTGGCATTTTCCATCATCTTATCCTTGTCCAGGATGGTATCCATTTTTAAAAGCAGGGCATCTGTATCCGGGGAGATTCCCTCCAGGCTTTTGAATATTTCTGTGAAAATGATCCCATCGTTAAAAAGCTCTATTTTTTTTCTCATGGTCCCCAGGGGTTCTAAAATCCTGAATCTTCCAATCACCAGCAGCAGGAGAAAGGATAGGAGCATAATCCAAACCATGATTCCATAAAGAATGGATTCCGTCAGTTCCGGCTTCAGAAGAATCAGAATAAACAGAATCAGGGCCAGACAGCTCCATGAGACCATGGCCCTGATCCAGATCAGTATTCGTTTTTTCAACCATTGCTTTTTCAAAGGCTATCCTCCCTGTTTCAGCGTTCCAGAAACATCTTGCGGTATTCATTCGGAGAGACGCCCAGCGTTTTTTTAAACTGCTTGGTAAAGAATTTGATATCGCTGTAACCAACCATCTCCGCTATTTCACTCACATTCCGTTCCTTTTCTACCAGAAGTTTTTTGGCAGTCTCAATTCTTACCATTTGGATATATTCCGTGAGTGTTTTTCCTGTCTCTTTTTTAAATAGATAGGAAAAATAGGAATAGCTGAATCCTGCATTTTTAGCCAGTTCTTCCAGCTTTATATCAATGCCCTTGTTTTTTTCTATATAATGCTTGGCATAGGCTACCGGTTTTATTTCTCTGCTTTTTAAATGGTTCAGAACTTCAAATAAGGTTTTGATAAGCGTTTCCTCCAGGAGTTCAAACGCCTGGTCAAGGCTGATGCAGTGTTCATACATTTCGGAAAAATAAACCGCTTTTCCGCTTTTGTCCAGTGTGGTATCAAGCAGTTCGAACCAATCCATATAATTACGGGCCATGTGAAGCAGCTCCGTCTTAACATCAAGGCCGGAGATATTTTTTGTTTCATGCATGATCCGTTTGGCTTCTTTTAAACTTTTTTTAATTTCTTCCGGTTCAAAGGATTCCGGCCTGTTTTCTAACAGATTTGAAATCTTTGAAGATAAGATGTGATTTTTTTCTGATTTTGCAGCAGGTGCATTTAATTCTGAAACCATATTGGTGTCCGTAAGAAGCCGGTTGTACATGGCGATCCGGCTGTACTGTATCTGCCGGATCAGTTCCTCGTCCGAATCCACCGGCTCTGTGATGATTGCTGTAAAATATATCTTTGGAAATAAGTCCTGAAGTCCCATGACTCGGTCCCTCACATGGTTTAAGGCTTTTATTAGCTCTTCCTTGTCAGGAGATTCATGGCACAGCAGTAAAAAGATACCTTCATATGAGGACTCAATGGTCAATTCTCCTTCTTCAGAAGCAAATTCCACCTGCAGGATCTCAATGGTTTTATCAATTAACAGCTGATAGGCATCTTTCGTAAAATCCTTATATTCAATATCCGGTTTCACTACCAGACACCGGCCGCCCTGGTCAATTACCTGGGAGGTATTGATTTTTCGGACTTCTTTTAATACGGTCTCAGGCCTTTCTTCCGGTTTTTGCTCCAGCACTATTTTTAAAAATACCCGTTTAAACTCGCCGGAATAGTCTCTTACGGTTTTCTCTAAGTGCCTCCGGGCTTCCTGGCTGCTTTTCTGTTCCATGGTTTCATTAACAAGCTTCTTTAGCGTGCGGGTTAAATCATCCTGATTAATGGGCTTTAACAGATAATCCCGTACTCCGTACCGGATCCCCTGCTGTGCGTATTGAAAATCCTTATAGCCGCTTATGATAATGCACTTAAGGGAGGCATTCTGTTTTTTGGCCTCTTCGATCAGCTGAAGACCATCCATGCCCGGCATTCGGATATCCGTAAGCAAAACGTCAGGTTTCTTTTCCTGAATCAGCTGAAAGGCAGATATGCCGTCGTAAGCAACACCCAGAAGCTTAGCCCCTATTTCATCCCAGTCGATCAAATATTCCAAAAGCCTGCATATTTTTTTTTCGTCGTCTGCAATTATTATTCCTAAAATTAAAATCATCCCCTATTGTTTTAATTCCGATACAAAATATACCTTCTCAATTCAGTATACTTCACCGGGTCCATAATCTCAACTCAAAAAGTTTCATGTATTGCAAATTATTGACAGAAAATGTGCAGAATAAAGAGAAATGATAAAGGTTTGCCAATACTTCTTTCTTGTGGTGATAAACGTTCTATGCTATAATTAGTTAAATTCGTTTTTCTGTCTTTACAGACAGGGGAAACGGATCAGACAACAGCGACAGGGGGTGTCTCTATGCCAGGCTTTAAAGATATCATCGGTCATGAGAGAATCAAGGAACATTTGCAAAAGGCCATTGAATCAAACCATGTTTCCCATGCTTACATTCTTTCGGGTGAAGCAGGGATGGGGCGTAAGTCCCTTGCCAATGCATTTGCAATGACCCTGCTCTGTGAAAAGGGTAAAAGTGAGCCGTGTATGCAGTGCCATGCCTGTAAGCAGGTTATGAGCGGAAACCATCCGGATCTGGTTTTTCTGACCCATGAGAAACCGGGCAGCATCGGTGTCGACGATGTCAGAGAGCAGATCCATGACACCATCATGATACGCCCTTACAGCAGTTACTATAAGATCTATATTGTGGATGAAGCGGAGAAGATGACGGTCCAGGCACAGAATGCTCTGTTAAAGACCATAGAGGAACCGCCGTCCTATGCGGTCATCATGCTGCTTACCACCAATCAGGAAGCATTTCTGCCTACCATTCTTTCCCGATGTGTGCAGTTGACGCTGAAGCCTTTGCAGGATTCCGTGGTGAAAACCTATTTATCTGGATCTTTGGGAATAGGAGAAAGCAAGGCAGAGGTTTATGCGGCGTTTGCCAGAGGGAATCTGGGAAGGGCGATTCATTTGGCTTCCTCTGAGGAATTTCAGTTGATGTATACAGAATTGATTCATATGCTGAAGCACATAAAGGATATGGATATTATTGAGCTGCTTTATTACATTAAAAAGATGAAGGACGAGAATTTTGATATTTACGACTGTCTTGATTTTATGCAGCTGTGGTACCGGGATGTTTTAATGTTTAAAGTGACTCAGGATATCAATCTTCTGATTTTCAGGGAAGAATATAATACAATGAAAGAGTTGAGCGCTGCCAGCGCTTATGACGGCATTGAGATGATATTAAAGGCCATTGACAAGGCCAGGATCCGTCTGGATGCCAATGTGAATATGGAGTTGGCAATGGAGCTCATGCTGCTTGTTATGAAGGAGAATTAATTGATGATAAAAGTAATAGGCGTTCGTTTCCGCAATGCAGGAAAAATATATTACTTTGACCCCATGAATCTGGAGGTACGGACCGGGGATCATGTAATTGTGGAGACTGCACGGGGAATTGAATATGGTTACGTTGTCCTGGGATGCCGGGAAGTGGAAGACGATAAGGTGATTCAGCCTTTAAAGCCGGTAATCCGTATGGCTACCAAGGGCGATGATGAGGTAGAAAAGAAGAACCACGAAAAGGAAAAGGAAGCATTTAAGATCTGCAAGGAGAAGATCAGAAAGCACGGTCTCCAGATGAAGCTGATTGATGCGGAATATACCTTTGATAATAATAAGGTATTGTTTTATTTTACTGCGGATGGAAGAATTGATTTCAGGGAGCTTGTAAAGGACCTGGCCTCTGTTTTTAAAACCAGGATCGAGCTTCGCCAGGTGGGAGTCCGGGATGAGACCAAGATCGTTGGGGGAATCGGCATCTGCGGCAGAACCTTATGCTGCCATTCTTACCTTTCTGAATTTATACCTGTGTCCATTAAGATGGCAAAGGAGCAGAACCTTTCTTTAAATCCCACGAAAATATCCGGGGTTTGCGGAAGGCTGATGTGCTGCTTGAAGAATGAAGAGGAAACTTATGAGGAGCTTAACAGCAAGCTTCCCAATGTAGGCGATTTTGTAACAACAGATGACGGACTGAAAGGAGAGGTTCATTCCGTAAGCGTATTAAGGCAGCTGGTGAAGGTGGTCGTCACCATTAAGGATGAAAAGGAAATCCGGGAATACAAGGTGGAACAGCTGAAATTCAAACCAAGGCGCCGCCGGGAAAAGACCCAGGTGACTGATGCCGAGTTAAAGGCATTGGAGGCCCTTGAAAAAAGAGAAGGAAAGTCCAAGTTAGATGACAATTGATTTAAAAGAAAATGAACGAATTGATGATCTGCAGAGAAATGGTTATAAGATCATCCAGAACCGGGATGGGTTCTGCTTTGGCATGGATGCGGTCCTGCTTTCCGGATTTGCCCTGGTAAAACCTGGGGAAAAAGCAGTGGATTTAGGGACAGGCACTGGAATCATTCCCCTTCTTTTGGAGGCCAAAAATCAGGGGATTCATTATACCGGACTGGAGATTCAGGAGGCAATGGCGGAAATGGCCAGAAGGAGTGTTGCCTTAAACCATCTGGAAGAGAAAATCACCATTGTGACAGGAGACATAAAGGAAGCCAGCCGTTTATTTGGCGCGGCTTCCTTTGACGTGGTAACTTCAAATCCTCCTTATATGAATGATTCCCATGGCCTTAAAAATCCGGATCTGCCAAAAGCGATTGCAAGGCATGAGGTGTTATGTTCTCTTTCTGATGTGACAAGAGAGGCAGCGAGGCTTCTGCGCCCGGGAGGGCGGTTTTACATGGTGCACCGGCCTCACCGTCTGGTTGAGATCATAACGGCTTTAAAAGACTGCCGGCTGGAGCCAAAGCGGATGAAGATGGTTCATCCCTTTGCGGACAAGGAGGCGAACATGGTTTTAATAGAAGCGGTTCGGGGAGGAAGATCCATGATCAAGGTGGAGGCCCCAGTGATTGTATATAAAGAACCAGGTGTGTATACGGATGAAATTTATACCATTTATGGGTATTGATTTTTTTCGTGAGCAGTGAGCCGAAGGAATCCCTTTATGCCCTAAGGATTAGGGCATTCTGGAGGAAAACGACTGGGAGCAGGAAAATTGGAAGAGATCAAGGGAAAATTATTTTTGTGCGCTACACCCATAGGAAATCTTGATGATATTACCTTAAGGGTATTAAATACGTTAAAGGAAGTGGATTTAATCGCGGCGGAGGATACCCGTCACAGCATTAAGCTTTTAAACCATTTTGAGATTAAAACGCCCATGACCAGCTATCATGAGCATAATAAGGTGGAAAAAGCCAGATATCTGGTGGAGCAGATGAAGCAGGGAGTCCGGATCGCTCTGATCACAGATGCAGGAACGCCGGGCATCTCGGACCCTGGAGAGGAGCTGGTAAGGCAGTGTTATGAGGCAGGGATTGAGCTGACTTCTCTTCCCGGTCCGGCGGCCTGTATCACAGCTCTGACCCTCTCTGGCCTGGGTACCAGGCGTTTTTGCTTTGAAGCTTTTTTGCCTACGGATAAGAAGGAAAAGCAGTGGATCCTGGAGGAGCTTAAGGAAGAGACAAAGACCATGATCATTTATGAAGCACCCCACCGGCTTGTCAAGACCTTAAAAGAACTTTATGAAGTCTTGGGGGACCGGAGGATCACCATTTGCAGGGAGCTTACGAAACGGTTTGAAACGGCATTTCGGACAACCTTTTCTAATGCATTAAAGGCCTATGAGGAGGAAGATCCGAAAGGAGAATGTGTCATCGTTATAGAAGGTAAAAGCATCAGGGACAGGATTGAGGAAAAGGTTATGGCTTCCCGGGAGATGTCCCTGGAGGAACATATGGAACTTTATGTAAATCAAGGCCTGGACCGGAAGGAAGCCATGCGCATGGTGGCAAAGGACAGGGGAATCAGTAAAAGAGAGGTTTACCAGTACTTGATAAAAAATGAATCATAAAATTTTTCTTGACAATCAGCGCATCTTTTTATAGAATTACTTTGATATTCAAAATATTGAAAAATAAAACAATCCAACGCGGCATGGATCCTGCAGGACGTAAAAAAGAAATGCGGGGGCATGAATGGGGGAATTTATGACAACAAGAATAATAGGAACAGGCTCTGCTGTCCCTGAGCAAGTGGTAACCAATGAGGATCTGGCAAGGCTTGTGGATACCAGCGATGAGTGGATAAGGACCAGGACCGGAATAAAGGAGAGACGGATCGCATCGGCGGAATCAGGAACCTCTGATCTGGCCATCCAGGCAGCGAAAGAGGCCCTGAATCATGCCGGTGTGTCGGCAGAAGAACTGGATATTATCATTTTAGCCACATCTTCTGCGGATTGCTGCTTCCCCAGCGGTGCCTGTGAGGTGCAGGCAGCGATCGGTGCCCTTCATGCAGCAGCCTTTGATATAAGTGCGGCTTGCTCCGGATTTGTTTATGCTTTAAATACGGTCCATGGATTTTTTAAGGCAGGAATCTATCAGACCGGGCTGGTGATCGGAGCGGATACCTTAAGTAAGCTCATTGACTGGAATGACAGAAGCACCTGTGTCCTGTTTGGTGACGGGGCCGGAGCGGCTGTGGTACGGGCGGAAGAAAAGGGAATCCTTCACACCGTCATGGGAGCGGACGGTACCAGGGGAAAGGTCCTGGAATGCGGAGGGCGGACTACGGGCAATTTTCTCACGGGAAAGAAGCCGGAGCTTGGATATATGACTATGGACGGTCAGGAAGTGTTTAAATTTGCAGCAAAGACGGTTCCGGAATCCATCAAACGGGTCGTGGAAGAGAGCGGGACCGCCATGGAAGAAATTAAATATTTTATCTTGCATCAGGCAAATTACCGGATTTTTGAATCCATCGCAAAGCGGTTGAAGATCCCTATGGAGAAGTTTCCCACCAATTTGGACCGGTATGGGAATACATCGGGAGCAACCATACCCATACTATTGGATGAGATGAACCGGGAAGGAAAATTTCAGCGGGGAGATAAGATCGTACTTGCTGGCTTTGGAGCAGGATTGACCTGGGGAGCCACTCTTTTGGAGTGGTAATGATTTTGACTAATACTTTGAATTTCAAAGTAATAGCATAAAAATGAATAGAAAAGATAATGAAAGAGGAGATTGAATGATGTTAGAGAAAATGCAGGAAATTATAGCGGAACAGTTAAACGTGGAGGCAGGTACAATCACTGCTCAATCGTCCTTCAAAGAGGACTTAGGAGCAGATTCTTTGGATTTATTTGAGCTGGTTATGGCTCTTGAGGATGAGTACTCCGTGGAGATTCCTTCTGAGGATTTGGAGAAACTGACTACCGTACAGCAGGTTATGGACTATTTAAAAGCAAAGGGCGTGGAAGCGTAATGAAAACCAGAATTACCGAACTATTGGGAGTGGAACATCCGATTATCCAGGGAGGCATGGCCTGGGTGGCTGAGCATCACCTGGCGGCGGCTGTATCGGAAGCCGGTGGCTTAGGGCTGATCGGCGGGGCAAATGCTCCAGGCGAGGTGGTACGGGCGGAAATCCGTAAGGCAAAGGAACTGACGGGAAAACCCATAGGCGTCAATGTCATGCTGTTAAGCCCTCATGCAGAGGATGTGGCAAAGGTGGTCGTGGAAGAAGGCATTAAGGTAGTGACTACCGGAGCCGGAAACCCGGAAAGGTTTATGGATATGTGGAAAGCAGCAGGCATCAAGGTGATTCCCGTGGTGGCTTCCGTAGCTCTGGCAAAGAGGATGGAAAAGTACGGCGCAGACGCAGTGGTGGCGGAAGGCTGTGAATCAGGCGGACATATCGGCGAGCAGACGACCATGACATTAGTACCTCAGATCGTGGATGCGGTTTCCATACCTGTGATCGCCGCCGGCGGCATTGGTGACGGAAGGGGAATGGCTGCGGCATTCATGCTGGGGGCTGAGGCGGTTCAGATCGGAACCAGGTTTGTGGTTGCCAAGGAGTCCATTGTCCACGACAATTACAAGCAGCGGATCATTAAGGCAAAGGATATTGATTCTGCAGTAACCGGACGCAGCCACGGCCATCCGGTCAGGTCTTTAAGAAACCAGATGACCAGAGAGTATGCCAGACTGGAACAGGAAGGCAAGTCCTTTGAGGAGCTGGAGTATATGACCCTTGGAACCTTGAGAAAGGCTGTCCAGGAGGGGGATATTACAAACGGTACCGTAATGGCCGGACAGATTGCAGGTATGATCAGCAGGGAACAGACCTGCAGGGAAATGATTGATGAAATGATGGAGCAGGCAGAGAGATTGCTTTGCCGGTAAAGAGGAGTTTATGATTATGAGCAAGATTGCATTTATTTTCCCAGGCCAGGGTGCGCAGTACTGCGGTATGGGCCAGGATTTTTATGAGCAGACAAGGATTGGAAAAGAAACGTATGATATGGCTTCGGACTTACTTGGTTTTTCCCTACCGGAACTTTGCTTTGAAAAGAATGACCGGCTGGATATTACGGAATATACCCAGGCAGCCATGGTGACCACCAGCATTGCCATGATGCGGGTACTGGAGGCTGAAAAAGGCATCCGGCCCCAGGTGTCTGCCGGCTTAAGCCTGGGAGAATACTGTGCGCTTGCGGCTTCAGGAGTTATGAGTGACAGGGATGCCATTCGTACCGTAAGACAGAGGGGGATCCTCATGCAGGAAGCGGTACCTGCAGGAATCGGAGCCATGGCAGCTGTTCTGGCGCTGGATGCCTGTAAGATCGAAGAAGTCCTAAGCAGTATGGAGGGAGTTCAGATCGCCAATTACAACTGCCCTGGGCAGATTGTCATATCTGGGAAAAAAGAGGCTGTGGAAGCGGCAAATGAAAAGCTTTTGGCAGCAGGCGCAAAACGGGTGCTGATGTTAAATGTAAGCGGACCTTTCCATTCCTCCATGCTCACCGGAGCAGGGGAAAGACTGGGAGAGGTGCTTAAGGGAGTGGAAATACAAACCCCTCAGATCCCCTACGTAGCCAATGTGACTGCCCGGTATGTAAGGGACAGGGAAATGGTAAAGCCTTTACTGAAAGAGCAGGTGTATTCTTCCGTGCGCTGGCAGCAAAGCGTGGAAACCATGGTGGCAGACGGGGTGGATACCTTTGTGGAAATCGGACCGGGCAAGACCCTGGCCGGATTTATTAAGAAGATAACGAAGGACGCAAGAGTCTTTAATATAGAGAAACTGGAAGACATGGAGGCATATTTTTCTTAATGAAAGAAAGCGTAAGCGCAGCTTGAATTTAGAAAAATAGCGGTTCGGTGAACCGTCAGGTGAATCGGACTTCATGATGAATGCAGGAGGTAAGGAAGATGTTAAATGGCAAGATAGCAGTAGTGACCGGAGCGGCCAGGGGAATCGGCAGGGCGATTGCTGTAAAGCTGGCAGAACAGGGCGCAACGGTGATTATTAATTATAATGGATCTGATTCCTTAGCGATGGAAGTGGTAAAGGAGATTGAAGATAAGGGCGGCAAGGCAGAGGCCATCCAATGTAATGTAGCAGAGTATGAACGTGTAGGTGTCTTGCTGGAGGGTGTCATAAAGAAATACGGAACCCTGGATATTCTTGTGAACAACGCCGGGATCACAAGGGATAATCTGCTGATGAAGATGTCCGAGGAAGATTTTGACGCAGTGATCAACACCAATTTAAAGGGAGTGTTCAACTGTATGAAGCATGTGGCCCGCCAGATGATCAAACAGAAAAGCGGAAGGATCATTAACATCTCATCTGTTTCCGGCGTGTTAGGAAATGCAGGCCAGGCAAATTACAGTGCAGCCAAGGCAGGTGTAATAGGTATTACCAAGTCCTTTGCCAGGGAAGTTGCCAGCAGGGGCATTACGGTAAATGCGGTAGCTCCGGGTTTCATTCAAACGGCAATGACGGATGTCCTGCCGGAGTCCATAAAGGCAGCGACTTTAGAGCAAATCCCTATGAAGCGTTTTGGAGCTGCGGATGATATCGCCGGTGCAGTGGCATTTCTGGCATCAGAGGAAGCCGGATACATCACTGGTCAGGTGATCAGTGTGGATGGCGGCATGGCTATGTAAGCCTGAACCCCTGACAGGTATGCCTTAATGCCTGGTAGCATGAAGTGGGTGCAGGCATACCGGTCCACCCGGTTAAACAGTGTGGATTCTGTCCGGAAACCATGGGCAGGAAAGAGAAAAGGAGAGACGGTATGAAGAGAAGAGTCGTAGTGACCGGTATGGGCGCCATTACCCCCATTGGAAAAGATGTGGAAAGCTTTTGGAATGGCTTAAAAGAGAAAAATGTGGGGATCGGACCGATCACCCAGTTTGATACAACGGATTATAAGGCAAAGCTGGCTGCGGAAGTCAAGGATTTCGATCCCAAGGAATACATGGATGTGAAGGCAGCCAAAAGAATGGAGAGATTTGCCCAGTTTGCTGTGGCAGCTTCCAAAGAAGCACTTGAGATGTCCGGTATTGACATCGAAAAGGAAGATCCTTACCGGGTGGGAGTGAGCGTTGGTTCCGGAATCGGAAGCTTACAGGCTCTTGAAAGAGAGAATAAAAAGCTTCTGGAAAAAGGACCGGGCAGGGTGAATCCTCTTCTGGTTCCCCTGATGATATCCAATATGGCGGCCGGAAATGTAGGAATCCAGTTCGGATTAAAAGGAAAATGTATTAATGTGGTAACGGCCTGTGCGACAGGGACCCATTCCATTGGAGAGGCCTTCCGTTCCATCCAGTACGGAGAGGCGGATGTAATGGTTGCAGGAGGTGCGGAAGCCAGCATCACTCCCATTGGAGTAGCAGGTTTTACGGCACTTACGGCGCTTACTACTGCGGATGACCCTCTTCGTGCATCCATTCCCTTTGATAAGGACAGAAGCGGCTTTGTCATGGGAGAAGGGGCAGGTGTTGTCATTTTAGAAGAGCTGGAGCACGCTCTATCCAGAAATGCGGTCATTTACGGAGAGGTAGTTGGCTACGGGTCAACCTGTGATGCATACCATATCACTTCTCCGGCTGAGGACGGAAGCGGTGCGGCGAGAGCTATGACTGATGCCATAAAGGATGGGGGAATTACTCCTGAGGTAATTGATTATGTCAATGCCCACGGTACCAGTACCCATCATAATGATCTGTTTGAAACCCTGGCCATAAAGACTGCTTTGGGCGATCATGCAAAGGATGTGAAGATCAGCTCCACCAAGTCCATGGTGGGCCATCTATTAGGCGCAGCAGGAGGAGTGGAGTTCATTGCCTGTATTAAATCCATTGAGGATGGCTTTGTTCATGCCACTGCCGGTCTGGAAGAAGAAGGGGAAGGCTGTGATTTGGATTACACCAAAGGGGAAGGCGTTTCCTTTGATGTGACATATGCCATCAGCAATTCTCTGGGGTTTGGCGGACACAATGCCAGCATTCTTGTGAAGAAGTTCGAACATTAGGAGGCAGTCTATGGAGATCAATGATATTATCAGGCTGATGCAGGCGGTAAAAGAAAATGACCTGACCGGCTTTAAAATGGAAGAAGGAGATTTAAAGCTTTCCATTAAGAAGGAAAAAGAAAGGGAAATCGTGACCATTTCCGCAAATCCGGTTGTTCCGGCAGAAGCACCAGCAGGTGCTTATGCCCGGCAGGTGTCTGATGCGGCGGCTCCTTCCGGGAATGGGGAGGAAATGGCAGGAAATGATATCAGTTCGGAAAGAATTGTATCCTCACCCCTGGTTGGAACCTTTTACAATGCTCCCACACCTGACAGTGAACCTTTTGTAAAGGCAGGAGATCAGGTAAATAAGGGGCAGGTACTGGGAATCATCGAAGCCATGAAGCTGATGAATGAGATTGAATGTGAATTTGATGGCGTAGTGGAAGCCATTCTGGCAGGTAATGAAGATGTGGTGGAATACGGTCAGCCTCTGTTCCGTATCCGGTAAGCCGTTGTAATAGCTAAGAGAGGCCCAGAGGCTGGGCCTCTCTTTTAAAAATAGGAGGGCGCATCATGTTAGGTATTAAGGAAATTCAGGAGATCATTCCTCACAGACACCCGTTTTTACTGGTGGATTGTATCGAAGAGTTTGAACCTGGAGTGAGAGCAGTTGGATATAAATGTGTGACTTATAATGAACCTTTTTTTCAGGGACATTTTCCGGCAGAACCGGTGATGCCCGGAGTCCTGATCATAGAGGCTCTGGCACAGGTGGGTACCGTGGCAATTTTAAGCCTGGAGGAAAATAAAGGGAAAATCGGTTATTTCGGCGGCATAGATAAAGCAAAATTCAAGCATAAGGTCATACCGGGAGAAATGCTTAAGCTGGAATGTGAAATCATTAAGCGCAAAGGCCCTGTGGGTGTGGGGAGAGCCATCGCAACCGTGGACGGCAAGCTGGCCGCCAGTGCAGAACTGACATTTATGATTGGATAGGTGAGGCTTATGTTTGATAAGATTTTAATTGCCAACCGCGGTGAAATTGCGGTGCGGATCATAAGAGCCTGCAGGGAAATGGGGATTAAAACCGTAGCGGTTTATTCAGAAGCGGACCGTGACAGCCTTCATACCTTATTGGCGGATGAGGCTGTCTGCATTGGCCCCGCGCCCTCCACTCAGAGCTACCTGAACATGGAACGGATCCTTACGGCCACTGTGGCCATGAAGGCAGATGCCGTTCATCCGGGATTTGGTTTCCTTTCGGAGAATGAAAGGTTTGCAGAGCTTTGTGAAAAGTGTAACATTACCTTTATCGGTCCCTCCTCAGCCGTCATCGGTAAGATGGGAAATAAATCTGAGGCCAGGAAGACGATGATCGAAGCAGGAGTCCCTGTAGTTCCTGGGGGGAAGGAAGCCGTCCGCCAGGTGAACGAGGCCAAATCCATGGCTGAACGGATCGGTTTTCCGGTTATGATCAAGGCTTCCTCAGGCGGCGGCGGCAAAGGCATGAGAATATCCAGATGCTTAGAGGATTTTGAAGCTAACTTTAAAAATGCCCAGATGGAGTCGGTAAAGGGATTTTCTGATGATACCATGTATATTGAAAAGTATATTGAAAAGCCAAGGCATATTGAATTTCAGATCATGGCAGATAAGTTTGGAAACGTGGTACATCTGGGGGAACGTGACTGTTCCATTCAGAGACGTCACCAGAAGGTCCTGGAGGAATCTCCCTCAGCCGCTATTTCTCAGGATTTAAGAATCCGTATGGGAGAAACCGCGGTTCGTGCGGCGAAGGCGGTTGGATATGAAAATGCGGGAACCATTGAATTTCTTCTGGATAACCAAAAGAATTTTTATTTCATGGAAATGAACACCCGCATTCAGGTAGAGCATCCGGTGACGGAGATGGTGACTGGCCTGGATTTAATCAAGGAGCAGATCCGGATCGCAGCAGGAGAGCCATTGAGCATCAGACAGGAGGATGTGGTCATCACAGGCCATGCCATTGAATGCAGGATCAATGCGGAGAATCCATCGAAGAACTTCATGCCCTGTCCTGGTCTTATAAAAAATGTTCATGTGCCGGGAGGCAACGGCGTCCGCATTGACACCCACATTTACAGCGATTATAAGGTTCCGGCCAACTACGATTCCATGTTAATGAAAATGATCGTACATGGAAAGAACCGGGAGGAGGCCATTTTAAAGATGAGAAGCGCTCTTGGGGAGCTGATCATTGAGGGAATCGAGACAAATGTGGACTTTCAGTTTGATATCCTGAGTCATGACGCTTACCGGGATGGAGACGTGGATACGGATTTTATCCCCAAATATTTCCCGGATTATGTCCGATAGGCAGGTAAAGGAGCAATCTTATGTTAAAAAGCATGTTTAAGAAAACCTATACATTAATAGACAGCAAATACAAGGCTCCTGATAAAACGGAGGAACCCAACATTCCTGCCGGATTGTGGAAGAAATGTAATAAATGCAGCCAGCCTGTTTATGCGGAGGATGTGAGACGCAATCATTTCATCTGCCCCAAATGCAAGGGATATTTCCGCCTTCATGCTCATCAGAGGATTGAGATGATCGCTGATAAGGGAACCTTTGAAGAATGGGATCAGGAGATGGAGTTTAAGAATCCCCTGGATTTTCCGGGCTATGATAAGAAGGTGGCTCAAGCCAGGGAAAAAACCGGGCTTTCCGAAGCCATTGTCACAGGAATTTGTGAAATCGACGGCCAGAAAGCAGTGATCGGAGTCTGTGATGCCCGTTTCATCATGAGCAGCATGGGCCAGGTCATGGGAGAGAAGATCGCAAGAGCCGTAGAACGGGCTACAAAAGAGAAGCTTCCTGTGATCCTTTTCGCCTGCTCCGGCGGAGCCAGGATGCAGGAGGGGATCGTATCACTGATGCAGATGGCGAAGACCTCGGCAGCCTTAAAGCGCCATCATAAGGCAGGTCAGCTTTATATCAGCGTGCTCACAGACCCGACCACAGGAGGAGTGACCGCCAGCTTTGCCATGCTTGGAGACATCATTCTAGCGGAGCCTTTTGCTCTCATCGGATTTGCCGGACCCCGGGTAATCGAACAGACCATTGGGCAGAAGCTGCCGGAAGGGTTCCAGAGGTCGGAATTTTTGCTTGAACATGGTTTTATTGATAAGATCGTGCCAAGGGAAGAAATGAAGGAAACCCTGGCAAGCATCCTGAGCCTCCACAATCCCCAAAACAGAAAGGAACTTTCTGTGGATAACCGGGCAAAAGCGGAATTTATTGGTGGAAAAAAGAAGCCCTTCCGGTTGAGAAAGAATAAAAGGAGCCCATGGGATACGGTATTATTATCCAGAAGCTCGGACCGGCCGGTGGCAACGGATTATATTTATGCAGTATTTGATGATTTTATGGAGTTTGCCGGGGACCGTTATTATAAGGATGACGGTGCCATCGTAGGTGGTATCGCCTCTTTTCACGGAATGCCTGTTACGGTCATCGGACAGGAAAAAGGAAAGAATACAAAAGATAACATTAAACGCAATTTTGGAATGCCATCCCCTGAAGGTTACCGGAAGGCACTGCGGCTGATGAAACAGGCGGAAGCCTTCGGACGCCCGATTGTCTGCTTTGTGGATACGCCTGGCGCCTTCTGCGGCCTGGAGGCGGAAGAAAGGGGCCAGGGGGAAGCCATAGCCAGAAACTTATTTGAAATGGCGGATTTAACGGTTCCGGTTCTTTCCATTGTCATAGGAGAGGGTGGCAGCGGCGGTGCTCTTGCCATGGCAGTGGGAAATGAGGTCTGGATGATGGAAAATTCCATTTACTCCATCCTCTCACCGGAGGGCTTTGCTTCAATTCTTTATAAGGACAGCAAGAAGGCCAATGATGCGGCCAGGGTCATGAAGATCACAGCCAGGGATTTAATGGAGTTAGGTCTTATCGAGCGGGTGATTCCGGAGGAAGAACCAGCCTGTGCAGATAATCTTGACCTGATTGCGGAAGATATGGATAAGGCAATGAAAGAGTTTTTTGCTTGTTACCTTACCATGACAAAGGAAGAACTTGCAGATCAAAGATATGAAAGATTTAGGAGAATGTAATGGGAACATTAAAACCTTTGGTAATAGGAGATCTGGTGGCGAAACACCCGGTGATCCAGGGCGGTATGGGAGTTGGCATCAGCCTTTCTTCCTTAGCCGGAGCAGTGGCAAAGACCGGAGGGATCGGAATTATTTCTACGGCCCAGATCGGTTTTCGGGAGCCTGATTTTAAAAAGAATCCTTTGGAAGCTAATTTGCGGGCCATTGGACAGGAAATGAAAAAAGCGAGAGAAATCGCACCGGAGGGAATCATAGGCTTTAATATTATGGTTGCCACAAAGAATTATGCCAGTTATGTAAAAAAAGCGGTAAAGGCCGGAGCGGACTTAATAATATCAGGGGCAGGGCTTCCCGTAAGCCTGCCGGAATATGTGGCGGAGGCTGCGGAAGAAGCCGGAATTGTGCTGAAAACCAAGATAGCTCCTATTGTATCAACGGTTAAGTCTGCCATGGTCATCTGTAAGTTGTGGGACCGCAAGTACCATCGGGCACCTGATCTGGTAGTAGTGGAAGGACCTTTGGCGGGAGGACACTTAGGATTTTCCAGAGAGGAGCTTAAAAACCTTGGAGTTGACACATCAGAGGTGGATCTCACCTATAAGCAGGCAGATTATGATGAAGAGGTAAAAGGCATTATCCGGCTGGTAAAAGAATACGGGGATAAGTATAACAAGAAAATTCCGGTTGTAACGGCAGGAGGCATCTATACTCATGAGGATGTGCTGCATCAGCTTTCTCTGGGTGTTGACGGAGTTCAGGTAGCCACCCGTTTTGTGACTACGGTGGAGTGTGATGCGCCGGAAGAGTTTAAGCAGGCATATATCCTGGCGGAAAAAGAGGATATTGTAATTACAAAAAGCCCGGTGGGAATGCCTGGAAGAGCCATTAAAAATCCCTTTCTGAAAGGAGTGGGAGAGGTACCTTTCCGTCTGGAGCATTGCTATCAATGTTTGGAAAGATGCGACAGGGAGACCATTCCTTATTGCATCACAAAGGCTTTGGTAAACTCCGCAGAGGGACGGACCGGGGAAGGGCTTGTATTTTGCGGAAGCAAGGCCTATCTGGCTACTGGGCTGGAAACGGTGGAAGAGGTTATGAACGATTTGGTTGGTGAGAATTGATTCTAGTGAAGGGGCTGCAAGGCTGCAGGTTTGATGAAACCTAAGCTGCGGCCCTTTTTCCAGGCGCATCAGATGAGACGGATGAGTAAATGAAATCCTTCTCTTTTCCGTTGTTGCATGAAAATAAAGGTGATGCTATAATAGGAAAGATAAAAAATTGTTAAGTAGACGATAAGAGAAATGGAGAGCTGTATGGAAAGCAAGAAAATCATTCAGGTGGAAGAAAAAGTGCCATTTAAAATGCTGGTGCCTCTAAGTATCCAGCACATGTTCGCAATGTTCGGGGCATCCGTTCTGGTTCCTTTTATATTTGGAATCAACCCGGCAGTTGTACTGTTTATGAACGGTTTCGGAACATTATTTTTTATTTTCATAACAAAGGGAAAAGCACCGGCATACCTTGGCTCCAGTTTTGCGTTCCTGGCACCGGCAGGAATTGTTATCAGCAAATGGGGCTATCATTATGCCCTGGGCGGGTTTGTTGCCGTGGGAATATGCGGATGTATTCTGGCATTGATCATTTATAAGTTTGGTTCGGACTGGATTGATACCGTTCTTCCTCCGGCGGCCATGGGACCGGTTGTGGCGCTGATCGGCCTTGAGCTGGCAGGAACGGCAGCATCCAATGCAGGCCTGAAGGATGAAATGATTGATATGAAAAATGTCATTGTTTTTCTGGTAACTCTTTTAACAGCAGTAATTGGTTCTGTGGTATTTAAAAAATTCTTATCGGTTATCCCGATCCTGATTGCAATTATTGTAGGGTATGTAGCAGCCCTTTTATGCGGGATTGTCGATTTTACGGAAGTCAGCACCGCAGCATGGCTGTCATTGCCTAATTTTACAGCACCTAAGTTCAAGTTGGAAGCAATTCTTATTATTCTACCGGTGCTTCTGGTGGTTACGTCGGAGCATATCGGCCATCAGATTGTGACCAGCAAGATTGTAAACCGGGATTTGATAAAGGATCCGGGACTTCACCGTTCTTTGCTTGGAGATTATATATCTACCACACTTTCCGGTTTTGTCGGATCGGTGCCTACCACCACTTATGGGGAGAATATCGGCGTTATGGCAATGACAAAGGTTTACAGCGTCTATGTTATCGGAGGGGCCGCTGTCCTTTCTGTAGCCTGCTCTTTCATCGGTAAGATGACTACATTGATCAATACCATTCCGGGGCCGGTAATCGGCGGAATTTCCTTCTTATTGTATGGTATGATCGGAGCTTCCGGGATTCGTATTCTGGTTGATGCACAGGTAGACTATGGAAAATCCAGAAATATGGCCATGACATCTGTTATCTTTGTAACCGGACTTTCCGGCGTTGCCGTACAGTTTGGAAGCATCCAGTTATCAGGCATGGTCCTTGCATGTGTCGTGGGCATGCTCATGGGTCTCATGTTCTATGGACTGGACAAGCTGAATCTGACAAATGACAGGGAGAATGGGTAACTGGGATTAGGTATGTTTTTTATAATAATAAATACCGCAAAACAACGGAAGTACCGTTGTTTTGCGGTATTTTACTTTAAATTTGCAGCAGGTAAAACACATAACGGAATTTCTAGGGGAATAAGATGGAATAAGAACGATCTGAAAGAAGTTAAGAAGAGGAACGGTTCATGCTGAATTATTTATGGGCTTTTATGATGCTGGTGGGAGTCCTTTGGGGGGCTTTTCATGGAAATTTAAACGGAGTGACGGATGGGGCTTTGACCTCTGCAAAAGAAGCGGTGATGCTGTGCATCACCATGCTGGGAATCATGTCCTTTTGGAGCGGGATCATGGAAATCGGGAACAGATCCGGTCTGATCCAACGGATGTCACAGAAAATGAGCCCTGTCCTCCGGTTCCTGTTTCCAAGGATTCCCAAAGACCATGGGGCCTTTGAATATATCTCAACCAATATTATTGCCAATATCCTGGGTCTTGGATGGGCGGCCACCCCGGCAGGTCTTAAGGCCATGGAGTCCTTAAAGGAACTGGAGGAGAGCCGTAGAAAGGGAGAGGTTTCCGGGAAATATTCCCTTAAGCCGGTTCCTGAGGGGACGGCTAATAATGAGATGTGCACCTTTCTCATCATTAATATATCTTCCCTGCAGCTAATTCCGGTCAACATGATTGCCTACAGGAGCCAGTACGGAAGCCCCAATCCAATGGCTGTGGTGGGGCCGGCACTGATTGCCACCCTTCTGTCAACGATTGTGGGTGTGGCGGCCTGTAAGCTTATGGACCGTTAGGCTCTATTCATAAGGCCATATTACGATAAATCCCTTACTTTTTTAGTTTGGGATTTTTTTATGTGGCAAAACAACAGGTGGGCTAAAGCAAATTGGATAATATGCACAATATTCTTAGGTGATATTAAGCATATTAGTTATTTACATCAGTTCCAAGATATGTTAAATTATTATCGTAAGATAGATAAGAGGTAATACCTTATACGATAGGAGGTTTAAAATGGATTATAACATTGATATGAAAAACTTAAAGCGTTGTGCGGAAATTTCCCGCCAGTCAAGGGAAGCGGGCAACACCCCCTTTGGTGCGCTTCTTGCAGGAAAGGATGGAAGCATTCTTCTGGAACAGCCCAACATTGAAATTACGGAAGGAAAATGTACGGGCCATGCGGAAACACAGGTCGCTGAGAGAGCTTCCCAACTGTATTCCAAGGATTTTCTGTCGGATTGTACCCTTTATACCACGGCAGAGCCATGTGCCATGTGTGCGGGAGCGATTTACTGGGCTGGCATCGGACGGGTGGTATACGGCATGTCTGAAAAGGATCTGCTGTCTCATACAGGCGGGGATCCCCAGAATCCTACCTTTGATCTTCCCTGCCGGGAGGTGTTTGCAAGGGGACAGAAGAAAATCGAAGTTGTCGGACCGTTTCCGGAGCTGGTAGAAGAGATCGCAGAGGTCCACAAGGGATATTGGAACAATTAATAAATGGAATGAATCATCAGGAGGATTTCGAGATGGAACAGAAAAATCAGAGTCAACAGACGGATACGGAGTATTCCCGCAGTGCCGTGCCGCTAAACCAGCGGAAAAGCTATTTCAGTCTTACGATTATATGGACCGGGTTTGTCTTTGTTATCACCAGCATGATGGCAGGAGGAGGCCTGGCGGCCGGACTGGATTTCAAAGGAATTATCGCTGCAACCCTGGGAGGAAATATTTTCTTAAGCATTATTGCAGTTCTGATCAGCATCATTGCCTGCAAGACAGGGCTTACCTTTGCCCTTCTCACCCGATACAGCTTTGGTTCCGGCGGCTCCAAGGCAGCATCGATTTTCGTACCTGTGGTTAACTTTGGCTGGTATACCATTCAGGCGGCCACCTACGGACATTTTGTGGCCCAGGTATTCCATTTTGGCCGGGTAGGAGAAGGAGTTTGTATGGCAGTCAGCGCCATTATCATGGGGATTTTTGCCATGTTCGGCATACAGGCGATTGCTATCCTGGGATATATTGCGATTCCTGCGATTGTATTCTTATCCATTGCCACTGCCATTCGCTCTCTGGGAGTCATTGGAGGTGCTGAGGCTCTGTTTTCCTATGTTCCAAGCAATAACATATCCCTGTATTCCGGAATTACGGCAGTTATTGGTACATGGGTGCTTTCCACCGCTACTTGCATTGCAGATATCATGCGTTATGCAAAAGATACGAAAACAGCCGTGTCCGCCACTCTTACGGGCCTTCTTGGGGGCAATATCCTCATGATCGTCTGCGGAGCCATAGCAGCCATTGCCATGCACAACAGCGATTTAACGGTTATCCTCTTAAGCTTTGGACTGGTCATTCCCAGTCTGATTCTTATGACTACCAACATTTTTACAACCAACGCGGCAAATCTTTATTCCACCTCCTTAAACTTATCCAATGCATTTAAGATGGAAAGAAAGAAAATGCTGGGGATCCTTTTGGCTCTGTCTGCTGTTGCGACACTTACAAAGCCATATGAGATCGGCTTTTTGTTCCGCTTCCTGAATATACTGGGAACAGTGGTTCCCCCATTATCCGGCATCATACTTTCCGACTATTTCCTGGTTCACAAGGGAAGGTATGAGGAATATGACAAGGCTTCCTTCCGGAAATGGAATCCCGTTCCATGGATCACCTGGGGGGGCAGTATTGCAGCAGTATACATAATTCCCTTCGGACTTCCGTCATTGAACGGTATAATACTGGGAGCTGCCATTTACACGGCATTGATGGCTGTGACCGGCAGGCAGGCGGCAGGCAAGCTGGCCGAAGAAGCTTAAAAGGAGGGAATGATATGAACAGATATAAATTAAGTGCCCTCATGGGAACCGTCATAATGGGCATAGGATCATTCATGGCCTGTCTGGCCGAAAAGGGGCCATATATTATCACAGGAAATGTGCTGCTTATGGTGAGTATTTTCATCATGATCTATGGCTATGCCAAGTGGCAGCCATAATCAGGGGGTAAAAAAGAATCTGGAATTAAGAAATTCCTTATCATAGGAAAAAACAAAGCGTCCCGGAATGAAAGCTTTCAGAGCCTTCATACCGGGGCGCTTTTGATGTCCCTTCCGGGGGGTGCCAGCAAAGCAGACTCTTTGGTCCGCCGTAAATGTTATATATCTTCATAGTGGAGAAGCCTTTTGCGTATCTGGCTGTATTTTAGTATAGAGGTATCCACATACTCCCAGGTATATACGGCAGCAGTACCATCCTCGTCATAGTTCATAGCCTTCAGAAGAAGAAAGGCCTTAGGCGGGAGGTGAAAGCGCTCAAGCAATCCGTTTAACAGTTCCACATCCTTGCTGTATACGGCATTCAGCTCTACCTTATCCCACTCCAGTTTTTTTCCGGTGGCCTTGTACATGAAGTAAAACACGGATTCAACGAAGTTGTCCAGCTCCGCCATATCCACTCCGTTAAGATAGGAAAAGGGAATGTAATCCCTTGTGACGGCGCATATTTGATGATCTGCGTAGAAGATTTTATCGCAGATAAGAACCAGGCCGCCTTCCGCCATCTCAAGATGGACGGCAACATCCCTGTCCGCTTTGATGATATCGTGGTGGATCATTTCTACTCTTGGCGTATAGCCGCTGCTGGTTATCATATCTACAAAATGCATGACAGGGTTAAAGCTTGCTTTCATTTCAAAAAAGCTGTTATTGATGAAGGTTCCCTTACCATGCCTGCGGAAAATCATTCCCTTTGCGGATAAGTCGTCCAGGACGCTTCGCAGTGTGATGCGGCTGACCCCCAGCATTTTGGACAGTTCTTCTTCCCGGGGCAGCTTGTTATTTACCGATAGATCCATCTGCTTAATAAAATGCAGCAGCTCTGTTTCTACCTGTGTTTTTAAATCTGTTTTTTGTATACGCCGTGGTTTTGGTTCCTTACTTTCTTCGGCCATGTAATCCCCCCCATCATATCTTGAGTTAAGCGCAGGTATATCGTTGATTACATTTTAGCATGACAGGATTATATTGTAAACAGACGTATAAGATTTCAGGTTTCGGGCAGCTTTTCTATGGGTTGTAAAAGTACAGAAGTAAAAACAACATACGAATTGGTATGATGAATGCATGAAAGGTATGATGAATTATCATTAACATATGTGAGATATGCATAAAAAATACGAATAATATTTGTGATTATATTATAATAATTCAAATAATCATAAAAATGCTATTTACATACGTCATATGTTATGCTAATATTAGGACAGACCAAAGATAAAAATAACTAAATGAAAATAGGAAATTGATTTATTTGTATACATTTTAAACAAGTTGATTTGCGGATAGGAGGAGGTATGAGAAGGAATACGGATAAGATGCAGAATGTGGATGTTCTCCCCATGGCTACGGCTCAAAAGGTAAAGACCATGATAATCCAAAGGGAGATGAAACCGGGAGACCGGCTGCCTACGGAGAAGGAATTGACGGAGGTTTTTGGAGTCAGCCGTTCTACCTTAAGAGAAGCCATGAAGTATTTAAGGGCTGAAAATGTAGTTGTAATCCGCCAGGGGAGCGGAACCTTTGTCAGTGCAGGAACAGGAATCGGGGAGGATCCTCTTGGACTGCATTTTACCGATCAGAAGTATCTGATTCAGAATCTGTTTGAAACCCGGATGTTAATTGAACCTCAGATTGCGGGATTGGCGGTACAAAGGGCCACACCTCAGGATATTAAAAATCTTGAGAGACTGGTGGCGGAGATGGACCAGATTCAGATCAACAGCACTGCTACGGCAGAAATGGATGTTCAGTTCCATACGGCTGTAGCAGAATGCACCCATAATGAAGTGCTCATTCGGGTGGTACCTATAATCAATGAATCCATCCGCCGGAGCCATGTAGAAACCCATGATGACCTGGAAAGCTTCAAACGGGCAAAACGAAGCCATAAAGGTATTTATAAAGCAATTGCCGACGGTAATTATATGGAAGCAAAATTTCTTGCTGAACGGCATGTATGGGAAACACTAAATGATGTTAGGGAAAGGGAAGAGCAAAAATGAAAAAAAGATTAATTGGTAAGAAAACAATGGCAGTGGTCCTGGCAGCTCTTATGGCCGGGGGAGCGATGGCAGGCTGTTCTTCAGGCAGCAAAGAAACCACGGCAGCAGGTACGGAGACCACAGAGGCTCAGGCAACAACAGCCGGTACACAGACCACATCGGCAAAGGAAGGACAGACTCCTTCCGGAGATATAAAACCATGTACCATAAAATTTCGTTACTGGGCCGATAATACGGATTATTCCCAGCTCATGCAGGATATCATCAAGAAGTTTAATGAGGAAAACGGCAAAGGAATTACCGTTGTGGGAGAAGAAAGTCCGTGGGATGGAGGTGCATATTCAGAGAATCTGTTTAACGCCAAAATGGGAGGCGGAGATATTGACTGTGCCACATGGAAGCTTACCTCCACGCCATTGTTTGTAAACAACGATCTGTTGGCTGACTTAACACCGATGATTGATGGATGGGATAAAAAAGCTGATATTGATGATAATATTTATGAAATTATGAAAAAGGCCGGAGACATGGAGCGAATCTATGTAATGCCATGGAATATCCAGGTTCTGTATGTGTATTACAGGCCCTCCATCTTTAAGAAGGCAGGGATAGAGGTACCAAAGACCTATGAAGAATTCTTACAGGCCATAGAAAAGTGCACCATGGATACGGATGGGGATGGAAAGACTGACGTATACGGCTTTGGTATGAGAGGCGCAAAAGGCGGTCAGGAGCCATGGGGCAGTTTTATCTATGGACGGGGCGGAAGTCTTGAGGACTTAACAACCCCTGAGGCGGTACAAGGCATGCAGGATTTTATCGATATTTATAAAAAAGGCTATGTACCTCCGACAGCAACCAGTGACGGATTCAGTGAGATTATTGCCAATTTCCAGTCGGGACTGACGGCTATGACCATTCACCATACAGGTTCCAGCAAGGACATGGAAAAGTTGCTTGGTGATGATGTATCTGCTTTTGCATTCCCGGCAGGTAAGGATCAATGGACATCCATGGGAGATACGGAAACAGTTATTTTTGAGTCCTGTGAGAACAAAGAAGCAGCCTTTGAGTGGGTATCCTATCTGGCAGCAGGAGAAGGACAGAAAATGTGGTGTGAGGGAACTGGAAATGTTCCGGTAAGTAAGAGTGTCCAGGAGACTGATTTTTTCCAGAATAACCGCTTTATGAAAGCCTCCATTGACGGACAGAAGTATGCAGGTATCATACCGATTCTTGATACAACTACAGAATGGATTTCCACGCTGTGGCCCAATACGGTTTCTCAGGCTCTGACAGGCAGTATCACTGCCGATGAGTGCATGAAAACTTTGCAGGCCGGATTATATCAATAAGGAATCGAAAAATGAGGGGCTGCAAAGAAAAGCAGCCCCTTCCAGTTGGGAGGGAGAATTGAGATGGTTAAAAAACGGACCATATGGCCGTATGTACTGGTGGCTCCGGCAGTGATTATCATTCTGTGTGTGGTGTTTATACCGGTTATGAATGCAGTTCTTATGAGCTTTCAAAACTATGATCTGCGAAGACCGAAAGAGATTGCATTTCATGGGTTGGCCAATTATGCCTCAGCCTGTAAGGATCCGCTGTTCTGGGGAGCTCTTGTCCGAACCATTTTATGGGTGGTATGCGGAGTTGGTTTTCAGTTTTTATTCGGATTCATTCTGGCCCTCCTCTTAAACCAGGAATTTTTCGGAAGGGGAATGGTAAGGGCGGTCAGCATGATACCGTGGGTTACTCCGGGAGTATTAATCGGATTGATGTGGAGATGGATTTATGATGGCAACTTCGGTGTTCTGAATGATCTGCTTTTAAAGTTTCACGTTATTTCTGATAAAATTCCTTTTCTGTCCCAGGTGGCGACTGCATTTCCCAGTGTCATTGTGACCATCATCTGGCAGGGGATACCGTTTTTCGCACTTATGCTTCTGGCGGCCCTGCAGGGTGTATCCTCGGAAATATATGAAGCTTCCAGCATAGACGGAGCAACGGCTTGGCAGAAACTTTTTTATATAACCATACCATCCATTAAGAATACGATTTTTGTTACGGCGCTGCTTCGTGTCATCTGGGTTGCCAATTCAGTGGATGTAATTTTCAACATGACGGAAGGCGGGCCGGCCTATTCGACCCAGACGCTCAGTGTTTATATATTCAACAAGGGAAATGCGCTGAATCTGGGCTATGCATCTGCAATGGCCATATTGCTGGCAGTACTGCTTTTATTTGCTGCAATCCCGTATTTAAGAATGAACTTTAAAGGAGAGGAGTAAAGGATGAAAAAACTATCGGATATCAAACGGATTTTGTGCGTGTATCTGCCGCTGATCGTAATACTTCTCTTTATTTTGTTTCCGTTCTATTGGACACTTGTCACATCCTTGAAACCCCAGGATGAGCTGTACGGCATGGTTGTTACCTATTTGCCCAGATCCATTACATTTGAATCTTATCGGAAGCTTTTTACCACTACGGTAAATTTCCTGGCAGCCATTAAGAACAGCTTTGTGGTGGCTGCAATAACGACTCTGGTATCTTTAACGGCATCAACCCTTGCGGCTTATGCATTTTCCAGATACCAGTTTGCAGGCAGAAAGCTTCTCATGTGCACGTTCCTCTGCAACAATATGTTTCCCACGGTATTGCTGCTGATTCCGCTGTATTCTATTATGCGTAAGATGGGACTTTTGTTCACGCCTGCTTCTCTTGTTTTATCTTATACCACCTTTACCATTCCATTCTCCGTATGGCTGCTGTTAGGATTCTTAAATGACCTTCCCATGTCACTGGAGGAAGCAGCTTTGGTAGATGGCTGCAACCGGGGCATTGCTTTCGTTAGGATCATTCTTCCCATACTCGGACCTTGTCTGGTGGCCACAGGGGTTTATATTTTTATGACATCGTGGAACGAATACACATTCGCTGTGATGTTTACCAATACAGAGACACGTACCATTCCAGTCGCTTTAAAAAGCCTGATCGGGCAATTAGGAGTTCAGTGGGATTTGCTGACAGCAGGAGGTATCATAACCATTATTCCGGTATGTATTATGTTCTTTTTTGCACAGAAACGGTTAGTGGAAGGGTTAACAGCAGGAGCCGTAAAAGGCTGAGTTCTATATAAGGAGGAAAGTAAAGTATGCAATACAATAAGAAAGCAAAGGAACTGCGGGCAGAAATTCTTAAAATGCTATTTGCCTGTCAGTCCGGACATCCAGGAGGATCCTTATCCTGTGTTGAGATGCTCATGGCTCTCTATTATGAAGTGATGAATGTGGATCCTAAGAATCCGGATAAACCGGACAGGGATCGTCTGGTATTGAGTAAAGGCCATGCATGTCCGGCATTGTATGCAGTACTGGCGGATCGGGGGTATTTTCCCAAGGAAGATTTAGGGGGCTTAAGACAGATTGACAGCCACTTACAGGGGCATCCGGATTGTACAAAAACACCGGGAGTGGATATGAATACCGGTTCTTTGGGCCAGGGAGCATCTCTGGCAATGGGTCTGGCTCTGGCGGCGAAACATGGGGGTGCATCCTATCACGTGTATGCAGTCCTTGGGGATGGGGAGTGTCAGGAAGGGCTTGTATGGGAGGCAGCCATGGCGGCAGCTCATTATAAGCTAGATAACTTAACGTTTCTGCTGGATTATAACAAGCTGCAGATTGATGGATGCAATGCGGAGGTCATGAGTCTGGGAGATATTGTTAAAAAATTTGAAGCGTTCGGATTTGAATGCTTTGAAGTGGACGGACACGATATCTCAGCCATAACAGCAGCCTTAAAGGCGCCGGTAAGAGATAAGCCGAAATTTATCTGCTGTAATACCATAAAGGGAAAAGGGGTTTCCTTTATGGAAGATCAGTCTGGATGGCATGGAAAACCAATGAATGAAGAAGAATTTACACAGGCAATGAAAGAACAGGAGGCAGAGTGATGGGGAAGTCGTTGAGAGTTGCTTATGGAGAATCTCTTGTAAAATTAGGTGCGGAAAATAAAAAGGTAGTGGTGCTGGATGCGGATCTGGCACATGCCACCCAGACCTGTATGTTTCAGGAAAAATATCCGGATCGTTTTTATAACATGGGAATTGCAGAAGCAAATATGATGTGTGCTGCGGCAGGTTTTGCAAATACCGGATACATACCCTTTGCCAGTACTTTCGCATTATTTGGAGCAGGACGGGCCTATGAGCAGATCCGTAATTCCATCTGCTATACCAATGCAAATGTGAAGTTTGGTTTTTCCCATTCCGGCCTTTCCGTAGGTGAAGACGGCGGAAGCCACCAGTCCTTTGAAGATATTGCACTAATGAGGGAAATGCCTCATATGACCATCTTTGTTCCCTGTGATCCGGCGGAAACAGAGAAAGCGGTGATGGCCGCAGCCGAAATAAACGGACCGGTATACATTCGTGTGGCAAGACCGGTCTGCATGGATCTTACAACCCCGGAGACACCGTTTATACCGGGAAAGGCCAATGTAATGAAAGAAGGGGATGATGTCTGCATCATATCCTGCGGCCTGATGATCCCTGAGGCATTAAAGGCATCTGAGGAGCTTGAAAAAGAAGGCATTCATGCAGCGGTTGTGAATATGCATACCATCAAACCCATTGATAAAGACATTATTTTAAAAATGAATGAAACCTGCAAAGGTATTGTGACTATAGAGGAACATTCTGTGATCGGCGGGCTTGGGTCAGCAGTAGCAGAGGTCCTGGCCGGGCACGGGGGTGCAAAATTCACTTCATTGGGAATACAGGATAAATTCGGCAAATCCGGAAAGCCGGAAGAACTTTTTGAAGCTTATGGACTCACCGCCGGACACGTGGCAAAAGCCTGCAGAAATTTACTGGATTAATAGGAGGATAAAATTATGAATATCGCGGTTTACGAGTTTGCGGGCGAAGGAATGCAAAGAGTATTTGAGAATGAAAAATGGACCGTTGGCATCAAAAATTGGAAACCGGCCAATGATGTGACTGGAATTGACTGCCTGGAGAGACATAATAAAACAGATGAGCTTTTTGTGCTTGTGGAGGGGGCGTGCACTCTAGTTTATGCCAATGAAGAAAAAAATGGCCTGGTATTTGGTGCGGTTCACATGCAGCCCAATAAGGTATATAACATTCCGGCAGCCTTGTGGCATAATACCATCACCCGGAAGGGTACTAAAATGATTTTAATAGAAGATTCTAATACTTCAATGAATAACAGTGATATTTTAGAATTAAAGGAAGAACAGATCGCTGAATTAAGAAGTCTGGCCTAACGACGGTGCAATCGCCGGGGCCCATAAAAGGAGCGTTGCAGGATGGAATGATGATTCCGCCATTCTGCAACGCTCTGTTTATAGTAATCCGTCTTTATATTGCTTCAATGCTTCCGCAAGCTGGTCCGGGCAGGATGTGGGCCTGTAGCCGCACTGGATCCCTTCCAGTCTCCTTATGGCTTCATCTACATCCATTCCTTCCACCAGGCGGGACACCCCCTGGGTATTGCCGGAGCATCCACCGACAAACTGGACATGAACCAGTTTGTTGTTTTCTACCTCAAAATCAATTTCCCTGGAACAGACGCCATGTGTTTTATATTTCATTCCTGATTCCTCCGATTTAAAAGCCCTTATTATTATGAACCATAAAATTATAGCGAAATTCCAGTGAGGTTGTCAATAGTTCTTTGCAAACTGGCTGTCAGCCGTTATAATAGAAAGCAGAATAAAAAAATGCATGGAAAGGGAGAAAACTATGTTGGGAATCATCGGAGCCATGGATGTGGAAGTGGCAGAAGTAAAAAAAGCCATGGAGGATGTTACGGTTGAAACCATAGCTGCAATGGATTTTTATAGAGGGATTTTAAAAGGAAAGGAAGCGGTGGTGGTCCGCTCCGGGATCGGCAAGGTAAATGCGGCAGTCTGCACCCAGATCCTGGCAGATCATTACCATGTAACCGCTGTCATAAATACAGGGATTGCAGGTTCCCTGAAGAAGGAGATCAATATCGGGGATGTGGTGCTTTCTACGGATGTGGTGCACCACGATATGGATGCCACTGGCTTTGGATATCCTGCAGGACAGATTCCCCAAATGAAGGAATTTGCCTTCCGGGCCGACGAAGGGCTTCGGAATCTGGCTGAAGAATGCTGCAGAAGGGTAAATCCTGAGGTTGGAGTTTTTACCGGAAGGGTGGTTTCCGGGGACCAGTTTATTTCTGATAGGGTTAAAAAGCAGTGGATTTCTGAGACATTCGGCGGTTACTGCACGGAAATGGAAGGGGCTGCCATTGCCCAGGCGGCATACTTAAACCACATCCCGTTTCTCATTATAAGAGCCATATCAGATAAGGCGGATGACAGCGCAAACATGGACTACAGTGAGTTTGAGGAAAAGGCGGTCAGGCACTCCGTAAATCTTATTCTAGCCATGGCTGAACAGGATTCATATTAAGTTAAGAATCGAATCCTGACAGGATTTGACGAACGATTCTAGGCTCTCTCATCTTCCCAAAGCCAGACCAGGTGATTATAATAAACCTATCACCGGTCGAAACCGGGAAGAAAGGGGAGCTATTATTATGCTGGAATTTTTACAGACAGGCAAAGCGCTGTACGTGCTTGCAGCCCTATGCGGCATTGGCATTATCACAAGATGGCTGACACGTAACCTCTACAAAAGATTGATCAAAGAATCCGATAACCTTACACTGACGAAAAACAAAAATCTTCGGGCGTTTAAGCAGAAGACGGAAACTACGTACCAGATGAACCAGGGAATCCCAAAGGTAAAGCCGTATCTGGAACGGCAGATGTATGATTTTAAACATATGGGTATAACACTCCACGGATGGAATATGTTTTCCAACCAGATGACACTATGGTGCTTTTTGGCAGGAGGCGGGCTGGCGTTCGCATCTTACTGGTACCGCACCGATTCTTATTACATCGTCTTGTATGGCTCTGCAGGAATCATGGCCGGGTTGTTTACCATTCTGGTGGACCACGGTGCAGGCATTGCGGAGAAACGGCAGCAGCTGTTTTCGTCTCTGGACAATTATCTGGAAAATACGTTGATTTACAGGCTGGATATGGATCGAGAAGAATCCCAGGCAATATCGGGGCCTCATATGGAAACCCGTGAAAATATAAGATCTATTTACCCCCAATCAACCATGGCAGGGGCAGAAGGCGAACCGGAGCTGGACAAGAAGGCGGAAAGGCGTAGTGCAAGGCAAAGGAATGTTTCCCTGGAAAAATCCATAAGGAACCGGCCGCAAAAGCAGTCTATGGAGGCGTTTTCAGAAGCGTCTGAGGCAGGAGCCGAAAGAAAGGAAATCCAGGGGCAGCCGGATATGAAAAATTCCAGGCGGGATGTGGATTACTTAAAACGGAGCCTGGAACAGATTGCCGCCAGCCGGGAAAGAGAGCGGGGAGGAAGGCAGGGAGAGGATTGGCTGAAGGATTTAAGTCCTGATGAATTAAAGCTGATCGGTGAAATTCTCCAGGAATACCTGACATGAACCTTTGGAAGGCAGAAAGAAAATCATGTCGCATTCAGAACTATTCTGTGGTATAATTTTCCTAAGCAGGAGGTCAGGAACCTGAAGTCAAATAACCCATAGCAGGCTACGAGCTATTTGACACTGCAGGCAGTTGCCAGGGTCAGGCTCGCTTGGCTTCTGCACTTGCCTTTGCGAGAATAAAAGGAAAAGGAGAATATTAGCAATGGGAAATGTAATTTTTGATTATTCCAGGGCGTCAGGCTTTGTATCAGCAGAGGAAATGGAGAATATGAAGGCCACAGTTATGTGTGCCAGGAATGTGCTGATGAACAAATCCGGTGCAGGCAGTGATTTCTTGGGGTGGATCGACCTTCCGGTGGATTATGATAAGGAAGAATTCCAGAGAATAAAGATGGCAGCAGAGAAGATTCAAAATGATTCTGAGGTCCTGCTTGTCATCGGTATCGGCGGTTCCTATCTTGGAGCCAGGGCAGCCATAGAATTTTTATCCCACAGCTTTTACAATGTATTGCCAAAAGGAAAACGCAAAACTCCGGAGATCTATTTTGTAGGAAACAGCATCAGCAGCAAATACATCCAGGACTTAAAGGATGTGCTTGATGGAAAGGATTTCTCCGTTAATATTATATCAAAGTCCGGGACTACCACAGAGCCGGCAATCGCCTTCCGGGTATTTAAGGATATGCTGATTGAAAAATATGGCCGTGAGGAGGCAAATAAAAGGATTTATGCCACTACGGATAAGGCAAGGGGGGCATTGAAGAATCTGGCTGACGAGGAAGGCTATGAATCCTTTGTTGTACCGGATGATGTAGGTGGACGTTTCTCAGTGCTTACAGCAGTTGGCCTTCTTCCGATTGCAGTTTCCGGCGCTGATATTGATAAATTGATGGAAGGTGCAGAGGCAGCCAGGAAGGAAGCTCTGGAAGCGGATTTTGAGACAAACGGCTCCCTCCAGTATGCGGCTGTGCGTAATATCCTGCTTCGCAAAGGGAAAACAGTGGAGATTGTGGCAAACTATGAGCCAAGCCTTCATTATGTTTCCGAGTGGTGGAAGCAGTTGTTTGGGGAAAGCGAAGGAAAGGATCAAAGGGGGATCTTTCCGGCAGCAGTGGATTTGACCACAGACTTGCACTCTATGGGACAGTTTATTCAGGATGGGGCCAGAATTATGTTTGAAACCGTACTGAATGTAGAAGCATCTCCGGCAGAGATCCTTCTTAAGGAAGAAGAGGTTGATACCGACGGTATGAACTATCTGGCTGGTAAGAGTGTTGATTTTGTCAATAAGAGCGCGATGAACGGAACCATTCTGGCTCATACCGACGGGGATGTGCCCAATCTGATGGTTGGGATTCCTAAGCAGGATGAGTACAGTCTGGGACAGCTCTTCTATTTCTTTGAATATGCATGCGGCATCAGCGGATATATATTGGGCGTGAATCCGTTTAATCAGCCGGGAGTGGAAAGCTATAAGAAGAATATGTTTGCACTTCTTGGAAAACCGGGATATGAGAAAGAAAGGGAGGAGCTTTTAAAGCGGTTATAAGGTGTCGGCAGACTGCGCCGGTGTTCTGGTTCAGACTTTTATAAAGAGTCGGACCGGGGTGCCGGCGCTTTTGAACGTTTTGGTTTTTTTGGAAATAATAAAGAGATTTTTAAGAAAATCTTTGATATGAAATAGCGGTATAGTATAGTATACTGAAAGGGTATGACTGAAAACAACATGATTAAAGGAGGAAGATATGAAAAAATGTTTAATGCTTTTCCTTGCTCTGGCTACAGCCCTGTCATTGGCTGCCTGCAAGGGGGAAAAGGATCCTAAGGTGATTTACGATGAGGCTACGAAAAAAACCTCGGAGCTGGCTTCCATGGATGTGGTCTCTGCAGTCAGCATGCAGATGACTCAGGGGGAAGACACCACGGATATTAAGATGGACCTGGATATGAAGATGGCAGATATTAACACCGAGAACATGAGGTATCTGGCAACTGGAACCACTTCATTGATGGGCCAGAACCTGGATATACTCATGTATTATGAGAACGGGTATTATTATATGGATTCCATGGGACAGAAGATCAAGTATGCCATGGATCTGGATGCGATGATGAAACAAATCAAGCAGAGCACAGAAGGGGCAAGCGTAGATTCTTCTTATTTGAAAGACATCACGGCAAAAAAGGATGGAGATAACCAGGTCCTAACCTTTACGGTCGACGCTGAAAAGATGGATGCCTATGTACAGGAACTAATGGGCCAGCTTGGAACCAACATGGAAGGGGTAACCTATACCATTAAGGAGGCCAGCGGAGAAGCCACGGTCAATAAGGAAGGGTATTTTACCAACTCTAAGATAAAAATGTCTCTTGATATGAATAACCAGGATCAGACGGTGACAATGGTTATGGATACAGATTCCACCTATAACAATCCCGGCCAGACGGTTGAAGTCACGGCCCCGGATCTGGAGGGATATACGGAAATCGATGCCAGCGCCCTGAAGAACCAGTAAAAGGCTTCAAACAGAAAACATACCAGGCGATTCCCAGCCGGCTTTCAGAATGCCGCTGCTCTTTTAGGAGGGCAGCGGCATCTTATATTGAGGGATTCCTGTTTTTTGTCCGATGGACTGCTTCATGCTTTCCTTGTGGGCATTAACCGGAATACCCGGCCGCCTCTTTCCTTCCTGTCTGAATTTATCTTCTGAAATCTGCAAATGATAAGTCTGAAACACATCACAAAAATAAAAACATCAATTCTGTTCCAAGCAGTATAAGCTTATCCTTATTAGAAAAGGTAAATATTTTACTTGTTATATATTTGCAAAAAACGAAAAAGAAATGCGCAAGTGAAGCTATTGGGTAATTATGCACAAAAACAATGGAATAAAAATGTTAAAAACAGAGGAAAATACAAGAGATTAACTAAAACTATTGAAAAATTACTTAGTAAATTATATAATGATTTTATCAAGTAAACAGGAGGGTAATTTATGAAAAGAAAGTTGGCAGCATTGTGTATGCTATCTTTGACAGCAGTGGCTGTATTAAGTGGATGTGGCGGCGGAAAAGCCAGCCAGGACACAGCAAAAGACGGAAAAACTAAAATCCGGTTTGCGTCCTGGGATGTGGCAGAAGATGTAGACCGCCAGCAGGAACTGGTGGATAAATTTAATGCGGCACATGAAGACATTGAAGTTTCATTGGAAGCCTACGGAAAAGATTTTGATACAAAAATCAGTGCAGGCATGGGTTCCGGAGATACTCCCGATGTCATGTATATGTGGAATTATCCGGCGTATTATCAGGGGTTGGAACCACTGGATGGCTTCATTGAAAAAGAAGGGGAAGCATATAAGGCAAATTTTTATGATACCTTATGGAATTACAACTCCATGGAAGGACAGGTATATGGTATTCCAATCGGATTTACAACGCATACGCTGTTCTATAATAAGGATTTATTCCAGGAAGCAGGAATCCCTGAGCCTACCAATGACTGGACCTGGGATGATTTGAGGCAGGCGGCAAAAACCATATCAGAAAAGACTTCTGCAAAAGGCTTTGCATTCCCGATGAAGCCGGATCCATATGATTTTGAAATGTATTTATGGAGCAACGGAGCAGCCTATTGTGACAAAGAGGGAAAACTGGAAGGTAATATTAATTCCAAAGCATCAGAGGAAGTATTTCAGATGTTCCAGGATATGGAGAAGGAAGGGTATGCAGTCGCTACGGAAAAAAGCGGAACCGATGAATTCCGATCCAAAGCAGTGGCAATGTATGTTTATGGTGCATGGTCAATTAATTCTCTGAAAGAAGACGGATTAAACTATGGGGTGGTAGCCATTCCTGCTTTTGCCAATGCGGGGAAAGATTCCGTCAGCATTTTAAGCTCTTCCGGTATCTCTATTTCAAAGGACAGTAAGAATAAAGAAGCAGCATGGGAATTTGTAAAATTCTGGACCAATGAAGAATCCAACAAAGCACGTATTGGTCTGGAATTACCGGTACTGAGCAGCGTTGTAGAATCGGAAAAGATTATGGATCAACCGGAATATGCGCCGTTCTACTTAATGCTGGAACAAAGCACCGGATATACTTCTGCCAGCTTTATTATAAAAGAGTGGTCAGAATTATCAGAAAACCTGTCCCTGTCCTTTGAAGAAGTATTTAATCCAAGTTCACTTCAAAGCGTACCGGATGTATTGAACAGTGCAGCACAGCAGTAAAACATAATAGCAAAGAAGAATCTGGCCGTCTGGTTCATAGATCCCGGACAGCCAGATTCCTTTAAAGGCTACAAAAAAGAATCAGCTTAATGGGAGAAACGCTATGAAGCAAAAAAAGTTTATAAGGAATGCAACTCCGTACTTCTTCATTACTCCGTGGATCATTGGTTTTTTAGTATTTACAATCGGACCGCTTATTCTGTCCCTGGGCATGAGCTTTTTTGACTGGCCATTGACTTCTGATCCGGTATTTAAAGGGGTTGGCAACTATGCTGAAATGTTTACCCGGGATAACCAGTTCTGGAAGTCCCTGACAATCAGCTTAAAATATGCAGCAATTTTTGTACCTTTAAATATGGCAATTGCCCTGTTCCTTGCAATGCTGATCACGCAGCCGGTGAATGGCGTAAAAATATACCGTACCATCTTCTATATACCCGCAGTTATATCCGGTGTGGCAGTATCCATAATCTGGGGCTGGATTTTAAATGGGGACTATGGAGTACTAAACTATTTATTGTCCTTACTGGGGATTAAAGGCCCCAGGTGGCTGGTGGATCCTGCATGGGCACTGTTTGCAGTTGTCTTGGCTAGTGCTTTTGGCGTAGGAACCATGATGCTGATATTTTACACGGATATTAAAAATATACCAATTGATTTGTATGAAGCTTCCTCTTTGGATGGAGCCAGTCCTGTAAAACAGTTCTTCAGCATTACACTGCCGATTATTACACCTACTATTTTGTTTAATTTAATCACTTCTGTCATCAGTTCGTTCCAGCAGGTGACGCTGGTCATGCTGCTGACCGGAGGAGGTCCGCTAAAATCCACCTATTTCTATGGGCTTTATACTTATAACAATGCGTTTAAGCATCATAAGCTGGGATATGCAAGTGCCAATGCATGGGTGATGTTTATTATTATCTTAATTCTGACGGCATTGATCTTCAAGTCTTCTTCTACATGGGTATTTTATGAAACGGAAGCAAAAAATGGTAAGAAGAAAAAAGGAGGGAAATAATAATGAAGATGTCCAAAAAATCAAAAGTTATGATCTATGCCCTTCTGACTGCTGTTGCAGTTTACTTTCTTGCCCCTTTTATTTATATGTTCTTTACTGCCTTTAAGACGGAAGCAGAAGCCATTGCTTATCCGCCCCGGTTATTTCCTTCCAAATGGCTGTTTGATAATTTTAAAAATGCATGGCAATCACAGCCCTTTGGTACGTATTTAAAAAATTCTATTATTATTACGGTTATGACAACTGCAGGACAGATCCTTTCCTGTTCTCTGGTGGCATACGGTTTTGCAAGGTTTGAATTTAAGGGAAAAAATCTGTTATTTATGATTTTGCTTTCAACGATGATGATTCCATGGGATGTTACCATGATTCCTCAATATATGGAATTTAATTTATTTGGCTGGATTAACACGTTAAAGCCACTGATCGTACCCGCATGGTTTGGCTCTGCCTACTATATTTTTTTAATGAGGCAATTCTTAATGGGGGTTCCCAAGGATTTTGAAGAGGCGGCGCGAATTGACGGTGCCAATGCATTTCAGATTTATTGGAAAATTTTCATGCCGATCTTAAAGCCCTCCCTGATTCTGGTAGGCGTCTTAAATATGATTACGGTGTGGAATGATTATCTGGGACCATTGATTTTCCTTCATGACAGAAGTAAATATACACTTGCGTTAGGACTTGCAACCTTTAAGGGAGTTCACAGCACACGGATTATCCCTATGCTTTGTATTACGATCATTATGATTATCCCGCCAATTATTATATTCATTATTGCGCAAAAGTATATTGTAGAAGGGACAAGTGGTTCTATTAAATAGAAAGAGCAGCCGGGTTGAGTATTTCATGTGCATCTACGCACTGTTTTCTTCCCGGCTATATATTTGTTTGACATAAACACATAGAGGAGAAACAAAGATGACAAGGCGAACAAAAAAGAGATGGGAAGACCAGACCCTGGGGCATATTGGAAGAAGGGAAGCCCGTACAGAGTTTTATAAAGATTCTGCTTCCAGAATTAATTTAAATGGAGAGTGGAGATTCCTCTATCTGGAAGCGCCGGAACTGTCCCCGGAAGGATTTATGAACAGAGAAACAGGAACAGATTGGGATTTGATTGATGTGCCTTCTGTGTGGCAGTTAAGAGGATATGACCGGATGCACTATACGGATGTGTTATATTTGTTTCCGATCAATCCGCCTTTTGTACCTTCGGAAAATCCTACAGGAATTTATAAAAAAACAGTCCATTTAAACAGGGAGTGGATTCAGAAGGATACGATTTTAAAATTTCACGGTGTGGACAGTGCCTTTGATGTATGGGTCAACGGGACCCATGCAGGATACAGCAAGGTCAGCCGTCTTCCAAGTGAATTCGATATTACCGGCTATGTACAGGAAGGGGACAATGACATTACAGTTCGGGTCTATAAATGGTCCGATGGTACTTATTTGGAAGACCAGGATATGTGGTGGCTTTCCGGGATTTACCGTGATGTGGAATTAATCAATGAGCCAAAAGACAGTATCATTGATTGTACGGTGGAGGGAGATCTGGACAGTACTTATAAAAATGGGATCTTAAAAGCCAATATTACCACAAAACAGAAAACGTGTGAAGGTATATGGAAATTAGAGAGAGATGGCCAGGTGGTTACTCGTGGCATCTTTCAGGCAGAAGAAGGGAAGGCACAAGTAAGAGAGACGATTCCCGGTGCAGAGCTTTGGACGGCAGAAACCCCTGGTTTATACGAATTAACAGTATCTGCAGGCAATCATGAAATTGTGGTTCGTGTGGGATTCCGTAAGGTGGAAATAAAGGATAATAACTTCAGAGTAAACAACCAGGTGATTCTGTTAAATGGTGTGAACCATCATGACTTTCACCCAAAAGAAGGACGCTGCGTCACTCGGGAACAGATGGAAGCTGATATCCTGCTTATGAAACAGAATAATATCAATGCACTGCGCTGTTCTCATTACCCTGCCAATGGATATTTATATGATTTATGCGATGAATATGGGCTTTATGTGATTGATGAGGCAGATCTGGAATGCCATGGATTTGAATGGGTAGAGCGGTATGACTGGATTACAGATGACCCGTCCTGGAAGGAAGCCTATGTGGACAGAAGTGTGCGCATGGTAAAGCGGGACCGGAATCATCCATGCATTATCATGTGGTCCATGGGAAATGAATCCAGCTTCGGCTGCAATTTTAAAAGTGCCGCTGAGGCGGTGAAAGAGCTGGACCCTGGAAGGCTGCTTCACTATGAAGGAGATTATGAAGCAGAAGTGGCTGATGTGTATTCCACTATGTACACAAGGCTGAATCGGTTAAAGGAGATTGGAGAATCAGATATAAAAGGGAATAAACCTCATGTTATGTGTGAATATGGCCACGCCATGGGGAATGGACCGGGCGGATTAAAGGCATATCAGGAGCTGTACCGCAAATATAAACGGCTTCAAGGCGGGTTTCTGTGGGAATGGTATGATCATGGAATTTATACGGAAGAAGGCAAAGAAACCTATTACCGTTATGGAGGCAATTACGGGGATTTTCCTACCAACGGGAATTTCTGTATCGACGGGCTGCTGATGCCGGATAGAACCCCTTCCCCCGCTATGCTGGAATACAAACAGGTCATTGCCCCGGTGGAAGTGATAAGGGCAGGTACAGGACGGGAGGTTCTTGTAAGGAACCATTATGACTTCCTGACACTGGGTCACGTTACATTAAAGTGGGAGATCCGGACGGAAGAACATAATATTCAGGAAGGAACCATTACCCATATGACCGCCCTCCCTCATGAAGAAGAAAAGGTAACCATACCCTTCCTTCCGTTCCTGCCTGAGGCAAATACCGATTACTATCTGAATATAACGGTATGCCAGAAAGAAGATACGAATTTTGCAAAAGCCGGCCATGAAATTTCAAAAGTACAGTTTCCATTGAATATAAGCTGTGATGTATTGGAGGAACGTCCAAAAGGAGAACCATTACAAGTATCTGAAACCACGGATCTCCTTAAGGTAGAAAATGGGGCGGTTACGGTAACCTTCCATAAAATATTTGGGAAACTGCTTTCTGTTGGAGCAGGAGATCAGGTATATATAAATGAAGGTCCGGTAATGAACGTATACCGTGCCACCATTGATAATGACATGTATAAAAAAGAGGATTGGCTGAATAAATATTTCATTCAGAAATCCAGTGAACAGACAGAATATTTTACTTATCAAACAGAGGCGGATCAAGTAGTTGTTTCTATAGGAAAGTATTTTGGATGCTTAAACCAGTCCTGGGGCTTTGAATGTGACTATGAATATACCATCTATTCCTGCGGTCAGGTCAAAGTGGATTTGAAGGGCAAGGCGGTTCAGAGAGGAAAACTGGAACCTTCTTTTCTTCCCAGAATCGGTGTGGTTATGAAGGGGAATAAGTCCCTGCAAAATGCAGTGTGGTACGGACTTGGCCCCGGTGAAAACTATTCTGACAGCAAAGCTGCCAGCCTTATGGGGATTTATTCCAGCTCTGTGGATGAGATGGGAACCAATTATGTATTTCCCCAGGAAAACGGCCACAGGGAAGAAGTAAAGTGGTTTGGGATAGGAGACGGGAACAAGAGCCTGTTATGTAAGATGGAAGCACCTATGGGACTGAATCTTGGGAATTATACAGATGAAAGCCTGGAAGAGGCAAAACACCCATTCCAGATACAAAGGGCAGACCATGTGGAGATCCATTTGGATTATTTGCAATCCGGACTTGGAAGCAATAGCTGCGGAGAGGAACAGTTAGAAGAATATAAAGTAAAGCTTCAGGACTTTTCTATGGCATTTGTGATGCAGGTTGTTGATGATGGGGAAGTAAGAAAGGAAGCAAAGAAGCATTATTTGGACTAGGAAGAGATAAAGGAGCAGTCAAAGTATGATAAAAGACAGATTTTCAGGAAAATTAAAAGAGATGTTAAGCTCCGATGAATGGATGATTTTGCAGCCGGAATATGATCCGGAAGAAAATCTGAAGTTTGAAAGCTTATTCAGTTTATCCAATGGTTATCTGGGGATCCGGGGAAGTCATGAAGAAGGAGGGAAAATAACCCTTCCCTATTTATACATTAACGGGGTATTTGATAAATCAGAGACCTTTATGCGGGAGCTTGCTGCCCTTCCTAACTGGCTTGGGATAAAGCTTTTTATTGAAAAAGAGCTGATAGGAATAGAGAACTGCCAGATTCTTAAGTTTTCAAGAGCTCTTGATATGAAACAGGCCCTTCTTGCAAAAAGCTTGATACTGCGGGACAAAAAGGGAAGAGAAACCCTGGTGGAAGGGATCCGGTTTGTAAGCCGTGCCAATGTACACCGCATGGGAATCAAACTGTATGTCACACCGTTAAATTACAGCGGGATCATAGAAGTGGAAAATATCATCGACGGCACGATCATTAACTTCTATGATGCCCCCCGTTTTAAAGTGAAGCACACATATATGACAGCAAATGAACCCCTTGATAAAGATGGTATTTATATGGAGGTTGCCACCAGGGATAACCATCTTCATACAGGAGTTGGCTGCCGGATCGAAGCTTATAAAAACGGCAAGAGTATTTTAAAAAACAGGATGTTCCATGCCTTTGGGGAACAGGGAGTGGAGTTTGGTGATTTTGATGCCGCAGAAGGGGAAACCGTAGAAATCATAAAATACGTGTCCATGTATACGGAACGTGAGGCTGCAAGATACACCCTTCATACAAAGGTAAAAGAAGAAATAGATGGTTTTATGGTAAAGGGGTTTTTAGAAGAGCTGGAAGCCCATAAGACGGTTTATGAAGAGATGTGGAAAGCTGCGGATATCCGTATTGCAGGAGATTTTGAACTGGACCGTGCAATCCGATTTAATGTTTTCCATTTAATGAGCACGGGCAATGAGAACGATTCCCGGGTCAATGTGGGGGCAAAGCTCCTTTCCGGTGAAGAATACGGAGGGCATGCCTTTTGGGATACGGAAATTTTCATGCTTCCCTTTTTTGCATATATTTTCCCTGAAACAGCCAAAAACCTGGAATCCTACCGGTATCATCTGCTGGAAGCGGCAAAGGCAAATGCCAGGAAAAACGGCTTTAAAGGCGCCCAATATCCCTGGGAATCTGCGGATGACGGCACAGAGCAGTGCCCGGACTGGACCATTGAGCCGGATGGTTCATGCTACCGCTGCTATGTGGCCGTGTATGAGCATCATGTGACAGCAGCAGTTGCTTATGGCATTTATAATTATGTGAAAATCACCAGGGACTTGGATTTTTTACTGAATCAGGGAGCGGAGATCTTAACAGAGACAGCAAGGTTTTGGGCTAGCCGGTGTGAATATGTGGCAGAAAAGGACCGCTATGAGATCAATCAGGTAACCGGACCTGATGAATGGCATGAGCCGGTAAATAACAATCTTTATACCAATTATCTGGCCAAGTGGAATCTGCGGTATGTAATTTCTTTAATTGATACTCTTAAGAAAGGACATTCCAAAGAGTATGATACGCTGATGGAAAAAACAGGGCTGACTGCCAGGGAAATCAAAGATTGGGAGATCGTCCAGGAAAAAATATATCTTCCAAGAAAAGAAGGCACAGACCTTTTGGAGCAGTTTGAAGGTTACTTTAAGCTGGAAGATGTGGTGATTGAGAAATACGACGAACATGACTGGCCGGTTCGCCCGGAAGCCTTGAAAACCAAGAGAGCGAGCCAGACACAGATTATTAAGCAGGCGGATGTTGTCATGCTGCTCCATCTGATGGGACAGGAATTTACGGAAGATGAGATCCGGAAAAATTACGAGTATTATGAGAAACGTACCCTTCATGGCTCTTCTTTAAGCCCAAGCATTTACTCTGTTATGGGATTAAAGGTAGGAGATGACTCCAAGGCATACCGTTATTTAAAGAGAGCAGCCTTCCTTGATTTGCTGAATTTACAGAAAAATACAAGGGAAGGGATTCATGCCGCCAATACAGGAGGCGTATGGCAGACCGTGGTATTTGGCTTTGCCGGGGTTTCCATTGGGGAAGACGGTATGCTGACGGTACGTCCTCACATGCCAAAAGAGTGGGAAGGACTGGATTTTTGCCTCCGCCATCGGAATTCCCGGTTAAGGATCACCATCAGCAGAGATAACAGCGTCTCAGTGAAGGTATTGGAAGGAGAAGCTCTGGAAGTAAATGTGAATGGACAGATCGTAAAGGCAGTAAGGGAATAGAGAGGACATATTCATGAAAAAAAGGCTTGCAATCGGGGGGCTTATCTTAGTAACCATTATATGGGGCGGCGGTTTTGTAGCCAGCGACATGGCACTGGAGAGCATGAGGCCATTCCAGATTATGGCGGTCCGGTTCCTGTTAGGCACGGTATTCATGGGGCTGATCAGCATCCGGTCCCTGGGGGGAATCACAAAATCAGAAGTAATGGCAGGGGGGCTTATGGGGCTTGCCCTCTTTGCCGGATTTGCATTTCAGATTGTGGGGCTTCAATATACAACACCCTCTAAAAATGCTTTTTTAACAGCATTAAATGTAGTGATTGTTCCGTTTATTTCATATCTGATCTTAAGAAAGAAAATAGGAGCAAGAGGGATAGCCGGGGCAGTGATGTCCGTAGCAGGCGTGGCTCTGCTGTCCTTGGATCGTAATTTTTCTTTAGGCCTTGGGGACGGGCTGACCCTTATTTGCGCTGTTGGGTTTGCATTTCAAATCTTTCTTACAAGTGAATTTGTAAAGAAATACCGCGCTACTGTATTGAACTTTATTCAGATGATAACCGCATTCCTTTTATCCTTCATCAGCCTGATCGCCTTTGGAGAGACACAGTTCCACGTGACTGGAAAAGGAATATTAAGTGTGCTTTATTTAGGAGTGATCAGCACCACAGTATGTTACCTGCTTCAGACAGCCAGCCAGAAATATGTGGATGAAACAAAAGCGGCCATTATTTTGTCTCTGGAATCCGTTTTTGGAACCTTGTTTTCCATTCTGATTCTTAAGGAAGTAGTCACTCCCCGCATGCTGGCAGGCAGCATGATCATCCTGGCAGCAGTTGTAATATCAAACCTTTCAGAGTCCGGACAGGTAGAATAGGAGGAATATCTTATGAAATATAAGGCAGTAATTTTTGACCTGGATGGGGTGATCTGCCATACAGACAGATACCATTATCAGGCATGGAAGCAGGTTGCAGATGATCTTGGGATTTATTTTGATGAAGAAATCAATAACCGTCTGCGGGGGGTAAGCCGCATGGAAAGCTTTGAGATTATTTTAGAAAATTATTATGGGAGCATGAGCCAGGAAGAAAAGACGTTTTATGCAGAAAAGAAAAATGAGGTCTATAAGGAATTACTGAAACATATGAGCCCGAAAGATCTTTCTCAGGAAGTAAAGGAAACCCTGGCTGCCCTCCGCCTGAAAGGATTAAAGCTTGCCATTGGCTCGTCCAGCAAAAATGCAGGCTTTATTCTGGAGCGCCTTGGCCTTTCCGGGTATTTTGACGCCATTTCAGACGGAAATAATATTACATATTCCAAACCTGATCCGGAAGTGTTTTTAAAAGCAGCGCAGTTTCTTTCTGAGGCCCCCATAGACTGCCTTGTGGTGGAAGATGCCAAAGCAGGACTGGAAGCTGCAAAGGCCGGAAATATGGACTGCGGAGCTATTGGGGATGGGAAAACATGTAACATTGCAACCTATCAATTGGACCGTTTTTCAGATCTTCTGGAAATCGTAGAAGGATAATGGATCATATGACCGGGGATCAGCCAGCTTGTGATGGCGGCAGTCTTATGATGGTGGTTGCGGCACAAAATCAGATATGATAAAATAAGGACAATATAAGAAGCGAGGAAGGATAAAATAGTGGCAACAATTAAAGAAATAGCTGAAATGGCAGGTGTTTCTGCTGCGACCGTATCTCGTGTCCTTAATTTTGATGACACGTTAAATGTACAGGACGAGACGAAACAAAGGGTGTTTGAGGCCGCAGAACGATTGGAATATCAGATGCGGGACAAGAAAAAATATAAAAAGAAATTAAAGCTTGGTATGATATCTTCCTATTCCCTGGAAGAGGAGTTAGAAGATACCTTTTATCTGTCAGTACGCATTGCCATAGAGAGGAAAATAGAAGAAGAAGGGTTTAAAAGGTTCCCGGTGAATATAGGGGATTCTGTAGAAAGCACTTCCAATTTAGATGGGCTGATCTGCCTGGGAACCTTCAGTGAATCCATGGTAAATAAGGTAAAAGCCTTTCATAAGCCGGCTGTTTTTGTGGATGCATTAGGCGACCTGGATTTATTTGATTCTGTGGTGACAGATTTAACACACTCTGTAAAGAAGGTACTCAGCTATTTTATGCAGGAAGGTCACAGAAAAATAGCATTCATTGGCGGCCGTGATGTAGATGTGGATGGAAAAGAAGTTGTGGATTTAAGGATTCCTATTTTTCGCTCATTCATGGAAGATAGAGGGATTTTAAAAGAGGAATATATTAAAATAGGCGGCTATACCCCTAAGCATGGATATCGGCTTGGAAAGGAACTCTTAGCCATGGAAGATAAGCCAAGCGCTATCTTTACTGCCAATGATTCTTTGGCCGTCGGCTGTTATAAGGCCATACAGGAAGCAGGGCTGAAAATTCCGGAGGATATCAGCGTGATCGGATTTAATGATATCTCCATAGCGAAATATTTGATTCCCCCGCTTACCACCGTTCATATTTATATGGATTTTATGGGCTCTCAGGCGGTAAGTGTACTGGCGGAAAGGATTTATTCCGGCCGTGAAATCAGTATGCATATTTCCTTGCCTACAAAATTGATGGTCCGGGGAAGTGTCAGTAAATGGAAGGGTGAAAATCAGGCTTAGCGGCCAATTAAGGATGCTGTTTCTTCGCAGAGAGCGAAAGGGACAGCATTTTTTGGGATGAGATAAATTTCCTTATAGTGGGATATGCCACTATTCTTCAATAACCTGGATTTCCAGAAAATCAAATTCAATCTGCTCAATAAAATTATCCTGGGTAAACCGGACCTTGGAATGCTTTTGAAACCCATGGATGGTGGCATCCAGCCATATGGGTTTCCCAAGATCAAACTGGAGGCAGATATCATCAAGCGCCTGAAAGACCATGGAAGTCCTGGAAAGGCTGTAATCTGAGATGGAGATGACGGTATCTTTCACGATTCTCGTATCTTTTATTAATTTTGCCCACATGCGAAACATAAACGGTAATTCCTTTCTGAAATAAGCGTCTGCCGTCAGTTGCTTTTATAATGCAACGATTATAGCATTATTGCACAGAGAAAGGCAAGAAGGAAAATGCCGGACATTGTAAAACAATGAAAAATATGATAGAATCTTTGTAGGAAAAACCGAAGGAGGAAGACTTAAGATGGCGCAACCCATATCGGATCAGGTTGGTTTTCTTGGAGAGGCCTGCAGGGCTGTCCAGGAGTTATCTGTAAGCAGGAATTTATTGGAAAAGTTCCGTTTGGAGGAGAGACGTCTGGAAAAGGAACTGGAAGCAGAGAGAAAGGCTGTGACAGATGCCATCAGCCTTACGGTGAAGAAACGAATGGAGGAAATAAACGACACCTATGACAGGGAGATTGCCAGGGAACAGGAGCGCTTAAAACGGGTGAGAAGTAAGCGGGAGAAGGCGAAAACCCAGGGCATCAGGGAACGGATCGAGGAGGAGACAGCGGAACTTAAGGGTAACAACCGGGAATTGAAGCTTCAGATGAAGGCTGTTTTTCAGCAGGACCGGGTTCCTGGTTTTTGCAAAAGCGGCTGGTTTTATGCCCTGTATTTTCCCAGGGGTTTTACTGAGTCCATGGTGCTGCTTCTGAATATACTCCTGTTCTTTCTTGCAATCCCCTGCGGCGTTTATCTGTTCCTTCCGAATAAATCTCCTTTTTACCTGATGGGGATATATTTTGCTGTCATCCTGTTTTTCGGGGGTATTTATATCCTTATTAATAATCTTACCAAGGTGAGGCATCAGAGTGCCCTGAAGAAAGGAAGATCCATCAGGGATCTTATAAAGGCGAACAACCGAAAGATCCGGGTGATTGTCCGGACCATAAAACGGGACCGTGATGAAGCCGTTTACAATCTTGAAAAATACGATGACGAAATCGCCCAGATCGACCAGGATTTAGCAGACATTGCTGATAAGAAGCGGGAAGCCTTAAACACCTTTGATAAGGTGACCAGGACCATTCTGTCGGATGAGATCGCAAGCAACAGCAGGGAGAAAATCGCAAAGCTTGAGGAAGACTATGAAGGGGCAGCAGCCAATGCCAAGGAGGCGGAAATCAGGGTAAAAGAGCAGACATTGTTTATCAATGACAACTATGCATCCTATATTGGAAAAGAATTTATGGTTCCGGAAAGGCTTGATGAACTGGCTGATATGATCCGGATGGGCAAGGCTTCCACCATCAGTGAAGCAAAAACCCTTTATAAAAGTCTTAAGGAATAAGGGCAAGCACGCTTTTCCCAGGCTTGCTGGCTTCATGAGAATCAAGGTGCAGGAAAAGGCATTGATGTGCTTTTTCCCTGCACCTGTTTTTTTCAAAACTTTCCCCGGGTGTGTGGTGAATAATTCCATAAATGGCGGCTTATAATAGAACATGGAAAGTCAAATAATCCATAGCCGGCTGAGGGTTATTTGACTCCTGCAGCATTCGCCAAATGCAGAACAAAATAACCTGCGCTTGGTTCATTGCCTGCATAATAAGGACAGCAAGGCAGGATATTATGAAATTATGGGAAAGAATTGCGATCCGCGGAAACCGGGACGTTTTTTATTATGACACAAAGCAGACCTTTGAAGCAGAGGAGTTTGCTTCAAGGCTTTACGACATGATACGAACAGAAATGGAAAACGGAAAGGCGGCGGGGGTGCTGTTTTTATGCATTGGAACAGATCGTTCCACCGGGGACAGTCTTGGGCCTCTGATCGGCTACAAGCTGAAGGAAAGGGAACTGGAAAATATCGAGATCCTGGGAACTCTGGAACGGCCGGTCCACGCCATGAATCTGGAGACATACCAGGCGATATTAAAGCTTCGTTATCCGAATCATGTGGTGGTGGCAGTGGATGCTTCCGTGGGAAGCATGGAACACATTGGCTATGTGACCCTGGGAAAAGGAGCTTTAAAGCCGGGTCTTGGAGTCAGCAAGGAGCTTCGTGCGGTGGGGGATATTTTTATTACCGGCATCGTAGGAAGCTGCGGGAATTACGATCCTCTGATGCTGCAGAGCATTCGGCTTTCCATTGTCATGCGAATGGCTGACTGCATCAGTTACAGTATTTATCTTGTCGAAAAGTTATGGGAAAACACTGCCCTGCTTTGACACGATTTTCACCCATTGTATGCTATGATTCATTGGATTAAAAAGAATAGCGGGGTGAGCCAATGGGTGAATTATATAATCCGTTCCCGAAGCTGCCGAAGAATATCAGGCAGATCGGGGAAAGGGACCAGATTGTAAAACTTTATGTGGAAGATTATGTAAATACTTATTTGAAACGTCTGTATCCTGCGGGTGGACAAGAACTGCGGGTTGGTCTTTTGTTAGGCGGTATGGAATTCAACGACGGAACGCCATATATCTTCATTGACGGAGCTTTGGAAATGGAGGATGTGACGGATGCAGGCAGGCGGGTGATGTTTTCCGAGCTGGCCTGGAAAAGAGCCTACCGGAACATGGAGCAGCTTTTTCCCAAGAGGACCATTCAGGGCTGGTTTATATGCGGCAGGCCCGGGGATGATTTAAGCCCTATTAATTATTGGAAACAGCATATCCAGTATTTTGGGGAGCCAAACAAGCTGATGTATTTAAGCAACGGTACAGACGGAGAGGAAAACATTTACATAACATCTGAGGATGGATTTTACAAGCTGCAGGGATACAGCATTTATTATGAACGAAACCAGATGATGCAGGATTATATGGTCCTGCGAAAGGATGTAAAACGTATCGAAACAGATACAAATGATAAGGTTATTGAGGAATTCCGCAAGCGGATGGACGAGCATAAGGTAGAAGTGACGGACCGGCATCAGACGGTGGGACTTCTCCGGGGCATGTGTATGGCCATGTCAGTCGTCATATTAGCTGGCGGAATTGTTATGTTTAATAACTATGAGCGGATGCGGGATATGGAAAGCGTGATCGCATCAGCCATTCCGGCCAAGGCGGAACAGATCCTCATCGGGAAAAAGGGATTAGAAAAGGAGAGCAAGGGCGAATCCAAGGTGGTTGTGGAGGAGGCGGAGGGCGGTGTTTATCCTACGACGGCAGTAAATAAGGAAACCATGTCGGAAACCATGCCAAGGGGGGCCCAGGGGGATACCATGGCAGAAAGCAAGGCGGCAGAGACTTTACCTCCGGCAACCCAGTCTGCCAAAGAGACGGCAACCCAGCCTGCCAAAGAGACGGCAACCCAGCCTGCCACAGAGGCGGCAACCCAGCCGGCCAGCCAGGAAACAGAAGCAGCCGTAAGCGGGGATCCGCGGGTTCACGTGGTTCAGGAGGGGGAAACTCTTTACGGGATCTGTATCGCTGAATATCAAACGATGAATAAGATGAAAGAAATTTGCGAGCTGAACGGGCTGGACGATGAAAATAAGATCGTTGCGGGACAGAAATTACTTCTTCCTTAGAAAAATATAATGCGTTTCTTCCTGAAATGATGTATACTACCAATATATATGGGCATTTTTGGGAGAAAAGAGCATGAGTGACAGGGACTCTATGAATAGAGAGATTAAGAAAAACCAGCTTCGGCGGCAAATTGTTTCCTCTTCTCCTGAGGCGGTGGAAGACAGCCAGGAGATCATTAAAAAAGCTCTCACCAGGGTCAGAAAAAGAAAAATCAAGATAGCCCTGGTATTGTTTCTGGTGCTTTTTGCAGGAGCCATAGGGGTGTATGAATATTTTACACTTTATCAATATACCCAATACGGCGTGGTCTGGGATAAGCAGATGAATGAAGGAAGTTATGTGGGATATCTAAGCTTTGGCTCCAATGTGCTGAAATACAGCAAGGATGGTGCCTCCTATCTGGATTCCCAGGGCAAAGAAGTGTGGATTCAAAGCTATGAGATGAAATCTCCCAAGGCTTGGGTAAGCGGGAATTATGCGGCTATTGCAGACCAGCAGGGGAATTCCATCTATATCTTTGATAAAACGGGAAATACGGGCATAGCGACCACCGTGCTACCTATTGTAAAGGCGACGGTGTCCTCCTACGGAGTGGTGGCGGCTATCCTGGAGGACTCCACATCCAATTATATTTATTTCTTTAAAAGAGATGGCAGCGTCCTGGATGTGAAGATCAAGGCGCTTTTAGGCGGTGATTCCGGTTATCCGGTGGATATCAGCCTGTCTCCCGACGGCAACCAGCTGATCGGTGCTTACGCATATTTGAAAAACGGAACCTTAAACGGCAGGGTGGCGTTCCACAATTTTGCGGAAATCGGAAAGAGCATTCCGGACAGGCTGGTGGGCGGCTTTGACGAGCCCTATGATGCCTCACTGGTTGCCCAGGTCCATTTTCTGGACAATACATACTCCTGTGCCTTTGCTGATAACAGCGTATCCTTTTACTCCACCAAAAATGAGCTTTCCCCGGAACTGATCCGGCAGGTAGCGGTGGAAGAGGAGATAAAGAGTGTGTTTTATTCCGAGAAATATGTGGGTCTTATTGTGGATAATCAGGAAGGGGAGAATCCCTACCGGCTGGATGTATACAAACCTAATGGAGCCCTTGTCTTTTCCAAAGGTTTCCAATATCAGTACACCCATGCTGATATTGACGGGGACCATGTAATTTTGTATAATGAAGATTCTTGCAGAGTCTATAAGATGTCCGGAAGGCTTAAATTTGCCGGTACATTTGATTTTCCGATATCTAAGATCCGAAACGGCAGGTTTCCCAATACTCTGATCGTAACCGGCCCCCAAAACATGAAAGAAATAAGATTACAAATAGGAGGACAATACCAATGAGCAACATCCATACCATGTCAGTCAATGCAATCCGTGTCCTATCAGCGGATGCCATCCAAAAAGCCAATTCCGGCCATCCGGGACTTCCATTAGGCTGCGCGTCGGCAGCTTATGAATTATGGGCAAACCACATGAACCACAACCCGGCTGATCCAGACTGGGCCAACAGAGACCGCTTTATCTTATCCGGAGGCCATGGCTCCATGCTTTTGTATTCCCTGCTTCATTTGTTCGGCTATGGGAATTTATCAAAAGAGGATTTGATGAATTTCCGCCAGCATGGTTCCAAAACTCCAGGTCATCCGGAGTATGGCCATACCATCGGTGTGGAAGCAACCACAGGACCTTTAGGGGCCGGTATGGGTATGGCGGTGGGAATGGCCATTGCCGAGAAGCATCTATCATCCGTTTTCAATAAGGAGAATTATCCGGTTGTTGACCACTACACCTATGTGCTTGGCGGGGATGGCTGCATGATGGAGGGGATTTCCTCTGAGGTCTTTTCCCTGGCAGGAACTCTTGGCCTTGGGAAACTGATTGTTTTATATGACTCCAACAAAATTTCCATAGAAGGGAGCACGGATATTGCATTTACCGAGGATGTTCAAAAGCGCATGGAAGCATTCCATTTCCAGACTATTACGGTGGAAGATGGAAACGACTTAGAAGCCATTGGACGGGCTATTGAAGAAGCAAAATCTGATACGGAGCATCCCTCCTTTATTACCATAAAGACCCAGATCGGCTATGGCTGCCCGGCAAAGCAGGGAAAAGCCAGTGCCCATGGGGAGCCATTGGGAGCCGATAATGTGACGGCCTTAAAGGAAAACTTAGGCTGGCCTTCCATGGAGCCGTTCTTCGTTCCGGAAGAAGTGTACCGCAATTACAGAAAGATTGCAGAGGAAAAGGCGGAGACAGAAGCGGCGTGGAACGTGATGTTTGCCGCATACTGCCAGGAGTATCCTGATATGGAAGAGCTTTGGAATGCCTACCATGATCCGGATGCGGGAGAAAAGGCCATTGAAAAATGCGAAGACTTCTGGAAGCGGTCTGAAAAGGCGGATGCCACCAGAAACTTGTCCGGTCAGGTATTAAACCGTTTAAAAACATATATGCCTAATTTAATCGGAGGTTCTGCGGACCTTGCTCCTTCCAATAAGACCAACATGACTGACATGGGTGATTTTTCTAGAGAAGACAGCAGCGGCCGCAATCTGCACTTTGGAGTCAGAGAGCTGGGTATGACGGCCATTGGAAACGGAATGATGCTTCATGGCGGCCTTCGTACCTATGTGGCAACCTTTTTTGTGTTCAGTGATTATACAAAGCCAATGGCACGCTTATCCGCTTTAATGGGCGTTCCCCTGACCTATATATTCACTCATGACAGCATCGGGGTAGGAGAAGACGGACCAACCCATGAACCGATTGAGCAGCTTGCTATGTTAAGGGCAATGCCTAATTTCCATGTATTCCGTCCCTGCGATGAGACAGAGACAGAAGCAGCCTGGTATTCAGCGCTGACCTCTAAAAAAACACCTACCGCCCTTGTGCTTACAAGGCAGAACTTAACTCCTATGCCAGGAAGCAGCAAGGAAGCCTTAAAGGGAGGCTATGTGATCGACGATTGCGAAGGTACACCTGAGATTATTTTGATGGCAAGCGGTTCTGAGGTGGAATTGGCAGTCAAAGCGAAAACCCTTTTAACCGGTAATAAGGTACGTGTGGTTTCCATGCCTTGTATGGATCTGTTTGAGGAGCAGACAGAGGAGTATAAGGAATCCGTTCTTCCAAAGGCAGTCCGCAGGCGCGTGGCAGTAGAGGCATTAAGTGATTTCGGCTGGGGCAAATATGTAGGCCTTGACGGAACCTATGTAACCATGACCGGCTTCGGAGCCAGCGGCCCTGCAAATCTATTATTTGAACATTTCGGATTTGCCGCAGAGCGCATAGCAGAAGCTGCATTATCCATCTAAGCAATGAGCAGTGAGAAATAGGGCAGGAGAAGATTTTCGTTGTGCTTGCACATAAGAAAATCTTCTCATGGCCTATTTCATAGGGCGAATGCCCGTGAGCCCGCAAAGCCGAAGGATTTGAGGGCTCCCCTGCGGAGTCATGATACAGCAATATAAAAGGAGCGAACTGGAAAAACCGCTGTTTAACCAGCTCCCCTGCGGAGTCATGATACAGCAATATAAAAGGAGCGAACTGGAAAAACCGCTGTTTTACCAGCTCCACTGCGGAGTCATGATACAGCAATATAAAAGGAGCGGACTGGAAAAACTACTGTTTTTACCAGCTCCCCTGCGGATTTATGGTACGACAGTTAAAAAGGAGTGTATACAAAATGGGAATGAAATGTGTTGGCGTTGATGTCGGCGGTACATCTGTAAAGATCGGAGTATTTGAAGTGACGGGGGAGCTCCTCCATAAGTGGGAGGTTCCCACGAGAAAGGAAGAGGGAGGAAAATACATCCTGAATGATACTGCCGCTTCCATACGGAAAACCCTGGAAGAGCTTGGCATTCCCTTAGAAGAGGTAAAGGGAGTAGGTATGGGAGTTCCGGGGCCTGTCATGCCCAGCGGATATGTGGAGGTATGCGTAAATTTAGGCTGGCGTGATATGTATCCGGAAAAAGAACTGAGTGAAATGCTAGACGGCATTCCTGTAAAAAGCGGCAATGATGCCAATGTAGCAGCACTTGGTGAAATGTGGCAAGGAGGCGGCAAAGGTTATGATGACATCGTGATGGTCACTCTTGGCACAGGAGTGGGCGGAGGCGTCATCATTGACCAGAAGATTGTAGCCGGAAAGCATGGCCTGGCCGGAGAGATCGGACACATTCATATCCGTGATGATGAAACGGAAAGCTGCAACTGCGGCGGCGTTGGCTGTGTGGAACAGATTTCCAGCGCCACAGGCATTGCACGGGAAGCCAGAAGAAAAATGGCTGCCGTTGATACGCCCTCGGTTCTCAGAACATTCGGCGACAAGGTAACGGCAAAAGATGTGCTTGATGCTGCCAAGGAGGGTGATTCACTAGCCTGTGAGGTCATGGATGTGGTAGGCCATTATCTTGGCCTTGCCCTGGCTCAGATTTCCATGGTCACAGACCCGGAGGTCTTTGTCATTGGCGGAGGCGTTTCAAAAGCCGGAGCCTTCCTGATAGATGTACTCTATAAGCATTTTGATAAGTACACTCCTATTTCCCAAAATAAGAGCGGAATCGTTTTGGCGAAGCTGGGAAATGATGCAGGAATATATGGTGCGGCCAGGCTCATCCTGGATTAAATGAAAGAAAGGCGGATTCTTTGGAATCCGCCTTTTTAACTGCTCTTTAACTTTCTTTCTGACAAAGGGCTCCGGCAATATCAGCCGCCTTGTTAAAATCCTCTTCTTCCGGATTCCAAAGGCATTTGGCTTCCGCCTCCACCACGGAGAACCCGGCTTCTGTCAGCCTTTCCCGAAGGACTTTATTTCCTTCCCCGCTCCAGCCGTAGCAACCAAACACAGCCGCCTTTTTCCCTTTGTATTTCAATTCTTTCAGGAAATCAAGCCATCCCCCTACAGAGGAAAGGATGCTGCCCCCCACAGTGGGTGAGCCGAGGGCGATTGCTTTTGATTTAAAAACCTCCGTCATAATATCGTTCTTATTTGTTTTGGAAATATTGTAGATCTTTACACGGGTGTCCGGCGATATCCGGGCAATTTCAGCACTGATCTTATGGGCCAGCTGTTTCGTTCCATCCCACATGGTATCATAAACAATGGTGATCTGGTCCTCCTGATAGTTCTGGGACCATTCATAATACTTTTCAACGATCTGCAGCGGATTTTCCCTCCAGATAGAGCCGTGGCTGGTAGCAATGATATCGATGGGCAGGTTCAGTCCCTGGATTTCCTCTATTTTCTTTTTCACAAGAGGGGAAAATGGAGTCAGGATATTGGCATAATATTTGATGGCCTCTTCCCAAAGTCTGCACTGGTCAGCCTTGTCATTAAATAATTCCTCTACGGCATAATGCTGTCCAAAGGCATCGTTGGAAAATAGGATATTATCACCGGTCAGATAAGTGGCCATGCTGTCGGGCCAGTGGAGCATTTTCATTTCCACGAATACCAGCTTCTTTCCATTGCCGATATCAATGGAGTCTCCTGTTTTCACTACCTGATAATTCCACTCCGGGTGGTGATACTGCCCGGTAAGGGATTTCACCCCGTTTGCAGTGCAGTAAATTGGGGTGCCGGGTATTTTTTCCATCAATGCGGGAAGAGAACCGCTGTGATCCACCTCTCCGTGGTTGGCAACAATAAAATCAATTTCTTTTAGGTCGATTTCTCTTTCCAAATTGTCCATAAATTCCGTGGAATGGGGCCTCCAGACCGTATCAATGAGAACTGTTTTCTCTTCCTTAATTAAATAGGCATTTTGGCTTGAGCCATGGTTAATGGAATAATCCGCTCCATGGAAGGATTCCAGCTCCCAGTCCATAAAGCCCACCCAGTATACATTATTTTTTACAAGTTTTTTCATTGTCCGATACCTCCTTCATACTTTGGAAACAGCAGAGAGTTTTCTGTAAATATATGGATATATACATCCTTAACAAGTTCCTCCAGCTTCTGAAAAACCATTCGGTAAGAAGCACAGCCGTCTTCCGGCGGAGTGAAATCATTGGTACAGGCCGTGATCTCTTTCATCAGGTTTCCGGCACCTTCGTGTTCATCCTCCAGTTCTTTTACGAATCCGGTACTCTTACTCTCTGTAAAGCTATTTTTCATAAAGGGGAAGATAAGCTTTTCTTCCTTTGCAAAATGTTCCTGAAGCTCTTTTCTCAAATCTGAGAAAAGACGGTGCAAGGGAACCAGCTGTGATTGATGGTGTTCATAATGTACCAGAAGTACCTTATTGATCAATTCGTCGATTTCTGCCAGCAGGACTCTCTCCTTTGAATGATGGGTATCAATAATATAATCGATCAGAACCGGGATATCCATTTCCGCCAGCCGTTCCACCGCCAGCACGTGTCCTTTATTTGATTTATGAGGTTGATTCACAATCTTTTTATTCAGGACCTCAATAAAGCTTTTTGATTCGATTCCCAGTTGCTGCAGGGCTTTCTCCAGTTCATCCTTTCCGCCGCAGCAGTAATCAATATGAAAATCATTGAAAAGCTCAACGGCTTCCGGATAAGCTTTAACTACATCAGTTACTTTCATTTTACCTGTAATCATAATTTCCCTCCTCTTTTCCCAAGATCATGATTTTTCAGAAATTGTTGTTCTGTTTGTAAGGCTAGTATAACCGGGAAAGAGATGGAAAAATGTGATTTGAATCATTATTTAAAATTTTTTATGCTTCGTTTTCAAACGAATCCCTTAGCATATCTCTATTTTTGACGCGGATCCTGCGGTTTCCTTCCAGCTCAATGGCTCCATCCCTGCGCAGTTCCCCCAGCTTTCTGCTGATGGTCTCTCTTCTGACATTAATATAAGCGGATATGTCATCTCTGGTCAATTCTATGGTTTCACCCTTAATCCGGCTGCTTCTGAATAATAGAAAACCGGCGACTCTTGCCTTCGCATCGTTCACAGATAATAGCTGCACCAGCTCATTTGCTGCGGACAGCTTCTGCCCTACTGCATTTAACAGCTTGACCCCTATTTCAGGCTTTTTCAATATCAGCTCCTGTATGTCTGTTAAGGAGATAAGGCATACCCCGCATTTTCCCAGGGCAACGGCATTTGCATCAAAGTCTGTTCCGCCGAATATGTTCTGTTCGCCGTAAATGTCGCCTTCTGTCAGGATATCAAGCACAGATTCCTTTCCTTCCAGGGAATAGCGGTTGACCTTGACCTTTCCGTAACGGATGACCAGTATTTTATCTGCCGGGTCATTGTCATAAAAAATTGTTTCCCCCCGTTTGTAATCCAAATGCCGGGCCTTTGATATCAGCTCTTTCTGTTCCTCTAAGGAGAGGGGCTCGAAAAGGGGGATTTTTGATGTGCACAATTTGCTGCAAAAATTACACTTCAGTTCCATACCATTCTCCTTTCGGGTGATGGAATATTTGTTGGATATCTGTATTATATCAAATAGGACGAGTATGGCAAGAGGGCAGGATCTCTCCTTCTGACCGTGTTTCGGACACCTGGACTATGAAATATGGTACCGGATGGTCCTGCTAAAGGGATGGTCCGGAGTGGTGAGCCGGTAACTCTCAGGCAGCAGGTGCATTACATCGGGAATATCCTGTGGTTCCAGTGCAACGGCACAGGAGGGGAAAGAGGGTGCGCCGCCGGACAAGGCCATTCCATGGGACAAAAACCCGCCTGAATATAAAACAAGGGCAGGCGCATCCGTCATTATTTTCAAGGTCCGGCCCGTCCTCTTATCCCGCAGGATACAGGCCTTTTTTAGCTCTTCGGGCCGTTTTGCAAACCTCAGAGGCCGGAACGTCTGGTTTCTATTAAGAATATAGGCGTTATTATATCCCCGTCCAATGGAAAGCTGCTCCTTGCAGACCGGGCTTTTGGCGGACCGGATCCGGGAAAGGAGCTGCCCGGCATAGCGGAAATCAAAGACAGTATCTGCCACGGGAATGAGATCCGCCGGAAGATGCTCCTTATTATTTATGCACACGTTGTTGGCAAAAATCTGGATTTCCTGTTCCAGTCCGGAGACGGAAAAATCACCGGAAAGATTCCAGTAGGTGTGATTGGACATGTTAATATAGGTAGGAGCGTCCGTTGCGGCAGTGTATTCTATGGTAAGCCAGTTGGTGTCCTCCAGGGTATATCTGGTGTGATAGGTTCTGTTGCCCGGATACCCGTCCAGGCCGTCAGGCTGGAAGGCAGACAGGAGGATGGAGGCCGATTCCAGTCCGGATGCCACAGACTCTGCCTGCCAAAGGCGGGAGGACAGATGATTAACTCCTCCGTGGAGCTGGTTTTTTCCGTCGTTATTGGAAAGCCGGTATATCCGGGACCCTACAGGAAGAAGGGCTTCCCCAATTCTTCCGGCATTGGGACCAAGAGTGGTTCCTGCATAGCAGATGCAGCTTTCATACTGACCCATATCTTCAAAACCCAGGGTAACGGGCAGCTCCCTGCCGGTTTCATCCCTTATGGCTACCTTTTGAATGGCTGCTCCCAGCGCCGTTACGGTGACCGTCATGCCCAGGCTGGTGACCATGTCATAAACCTTATAAGCAGTTCCCTCCTGATTCCATAATTCTCTGGTTTTGATCTTCATAAGCATATCCTCCATTTAGAACCAGTATAAGGATTCTCCTTAAGAAGATGAAGAGGAAAAGATAAGAAGAGCAATTTTTCAAAATGACAGAGCAAGAGGAAGCAATGGACGTATGAAAATAAACGGCCTGACAGAAAAAACAGGTATGGAAAGAAAGTTTCGGGGCAGGTTTAAGATAAAAGAGGTAATGAATGGCAAGTTTTTGAATGAATACCAGCCCTTTTGTTGTTTTGGCAGGAGGGCTGGTATAAGATGAAAGCAATTTTTTACAATGATTGAGCAAGCCTACGTAATGATGAATTTTGATTACATGATATAATTAACCTATGAAAACGTATTGCTGGAATAAAAAGGAGGCAAGGCATGGGGAGTGTATTGGAATTTCAGAATATATCCAAATATTTTCCCGGAGTAAAGGCGCTGGACCAGGTATCCTTCCAGGCGAACTCCGGGGAGGTTCTGGCGTTTTTAGGGGAAAACGGGGCAGGAAAGTCCACTTTGTTAAAGGTTCTTAATGGAGATTACCAGCCTACCGGAGGGAAATATCTTCTGGATGGGGTTGAGAAGCATTTCCAGTCCCCCCATGAGGCCATTGAGGAAGGGATTTCCGTCATATATCAGGAGCGGCAGATTCTTCTGGAATTGTCCGTAGCGGAAAACATTTATCTGGGAAGGATGCCTGTGACCAGGCTGGGGTTCATCGATGCCCGTAAGGCAAATGAGATGACAACAAAAATCATCGCGGATTTTGGCCTTCCCATCAGTCCCACAGCAAAGGTGAAGGATTTAAGCATCGCCTATCAGCAGATGGTGGAAATTATGAAGGCTTATTCCAGAGAAAATTTAAAAGTGATCTGTTTTGACGAGCCTACGGCCTCTCTGTCGGATTCGGAAATTGAATCCCTGTTTAAGGTTATCGGGAAGCTGAAAGAAGAGGGAAAGATCATCATTTATGTGTCTCACCGCATGGACGAGCTTAGGCGGATTACCGATAAGGCGGTAATTTTCAAGGACGGCCGATATGTGGCTACGGTAGAGACGGGAAAGGTGCCGGAAGCGGAACTGATCCGCATGATGGTGGGCCGTGACCTGGGAGATATCTACAGAAACTTGGACAGGAACAAGGTTATGGGCGAAGTGCTTCTGGAGGTGAAAAACTTATCCTCAGACTATGTGAAAGAGAATTCCTTTGTGCTGCGAAGGGGAGAGGTGCTGGGTTTTTCCGGCCTTGTGGGGGCGGGAAGGACTGAGCTTATGCGGGCCATTATCGGAGCAGATGAGGCAAAAAGCGGTGAGATTTATCTGGAAGGAAAGAAAATTCACAACCGTTCCCCTCATGAAGCCATGGAGCACGGGATCGTCCTGGTGCCGGAGGACCGGAAGATGCAAGGCATCCTTTCAAATTTAAGCGTCAGCGACAACATGAACATTGCCATGCTGGATGTCAATTCCAGCAAGCTGGGGTTTGTCAGCCGGGAAAAGGAAGAGAAGCTGGCCTTGAACGGAATCCGGGACTTTAAGATCAAGACTTCGTCTCCTGACAAAAAAATCGTGGAGCTTTCCGGCGGAAACCAGCAGAAATGCATTGTGGCCCGCTGGATCAGCACCAATCCAAAGGTGCTGATCTTAGATGAACCCACCAAGGGAATTGACGTAGGCGCCAAATCTGAATTTTATCATATGATCTGTAAATTTGCCAGGGAAGGACTGGGGATCATTCTGATATCCTCCGAGCTTCCTGAGGTGATCGGCCTGTCAGACCGGATCATTGTGATGAAATCATTGAGAATCACAGGAGAAATAGCGGCGGCGGAAGCGACCGAAAGCAAGCTTCTGAGCCTGGGTATGATTGGGGAGGTACAGGAATAATGGAAAAAAACATCAAAAACAGAATCAAAATTAACGGTGACAAGATCGTACTGCTGGCAGCAATCGTAGTAGTATTCGGGCTTTTCACCTCTCTGAACAGGAATTTTCTTTCGGTTACCAACTTGATCAATATTTTGGTGGCGGCTTCCCTGGTGGGGTTGGTGGCTGTGGGTCATACATATTTGATCATTGCAGGGCAAAATGACTTGTCCCCCGGCTCCGTGGCAGCATTTTCCGGCGTTGCGGCGGCTCTGCTGGTGGGAAAAGGGGTTCCCTTCGGTGCTGCGGTGCTTCTGACCATTGCTGGCGGGGTTCTCATGGGACTTTTCAATTCCTTTATGGTAAACAGGATTCATCTGGAGGCATTTATTGCAACTCTGGTGACCCAGTCCATTATCAGGGGGTTTGCCTATATCATATGCGGCGGAAAACCAATTTCCATCAGCAACAAAACCTTTCTTATTCTGGGAAAGGCCAGGATACTGAATATTCCCCTTTCCGTATGGATTATGGTGATCTGCATCATCATCTTCGGGATCATCCTGTCCAAAACCAAATTCGGAAGAAGCGTCTATGCCATCGGCGGCAGCATGGAGGCCGCCAGACTGGCCGGATTAAATCCCCAAAGGATCATTGCCACCTGCTATGTAATGATGGGCGTCCTTTGCTCCATCGGCGGGATTATATTTGCGGCTCGTATGAATTCCGGCCAGCCGGCAGCCAATGTGAATCTGGAATTTGACGCCATTACAGCGGTAATTTTAGGCGGTGTATCCTTTATTGGCGGAGTGGGAAATATGGGAGGAACCATTCTTGGTATTATATTGATCCAGTCCTTTAATACGGGTCTTACCATGGTAAATGTCCCCAGCTTCTGGCAGTTTGTGGCAAAGGGAGGCCTTCTCTTATTCGCTCTGGCAACGGATTATATGAGAAAGCAGAAAAGAGAGAGGGATTTATTGGCAGCATCCATGAAGAATTTATAGGTGTTCCATAGAAAACCTGCAGGTTTTCTTTCAATAAAGCAAAAACTATAACAGGAGGATTACAAATCATGAAAAAAACAGCAGTCATTATTTTGGCAGCAGCAATGGCAATGGGGTTGACAGCCTGCAGCGGATTTTCCGCTGAAGAGCCGGCGGCAACCACAAAGGCAGGTACCACAGAGACAACGGCAGCCGGTACCCAGGCGGAAGAAAAGACCCAGGCGCAGGCAGGAGGGAAGGGCGTTGTTTACGGAATTTACAAGGCCGGGGATCAGACCTGGTTCATTGACGAAGGGGCGGCGGCCCAGAAAGTGGTGGAGGAAAAGGGCGACGAGTTTATCTATGTAGATGCGAAAATGAACCCGGAAGAATACTTAAAGGCCATTGACAATGCCATTGCCAATAAGGCCAAGGGAATCGTTACCTGCATCCCGGACCAAACCATGTCCCAGGCCGTTGTTGATAAATGCAAGGAAGCGGGCATCCCCATTATAGCGGCTGATGACGCGCTTCAGACGGAGGCGGGAGAAAAAATCGCTCCATGGGTCGGCATTAACGCTTACGTAATCGGACAGGCCAACGGCCAGTGGCTGGCGGATTATGCCAATAAAAATAATCTGGCACAAGATCCGGACTGCGGACTGCTGATTCTCACCATGGACACGGTTTCCTCCTGTGTTCCCCGGGCGGAAGGCGAATATGACAAGTTTACGGAAGCCTGCCCTGATTTTGGGAAAGAGAAGATTTTCAAAGCGGATTATGACGGAACCACGGATAAGGGAAATGTAGCCGCCACATCCGTCTTTACCGCCCATCCGGAAATCAAGAAATGGCTGGTAACAGGAGCCAATGAGGAAGGCACCATCGGTGCAGTCCGCGCCTTAGAGAGCGCAGGCCTGGATGCCAATGCAACGGTAGTAGGCCTGGGAGCTTATATGGCAAAGGATGAATGGAACAACAAGGGAGCTGACGGAACCTGTATGAAGGCAGCCGCTTACTTTTCTTCCGATTCTGTAGGAGCAGGCTCGGTCAATGTTTTATACGATGTGGTCAGCGGAAAAGAGGTTCCAATGGAGACAGCCGTAGATGCAGTGATCGTTACCCCCGAAAATTACAAGGAAGTGATGGGGAAAGCAGCGGAATAAACCGATTTGCCCGGTGATGAAAAAAGCAGCCTCTGCAATGCAGAGGCTCTTTTTCAGTTTCTGATAGAAAAACGGTATTGGGAAGGAGTGATTCCCGTCTCTTTCTTAAAGGTAGTGCAAAAGCTGCTTTCACTGGTAAAGCCTGTGCTGAAGCAGATGTCCTTAATGGAGATGTCAGAGGACTTTAAAAGGAACTTGGCATTGTTGACCCTGGCAGCGATCACATATTCGTGAGGTGAAAATCCGGATTCCTTTTTAAACAGCCTGCTGAAATAAAAGGGGCTTAAGGAGGCCTGGTCCGCCATATCCTTCAGGGTGAGGGGATCGGTCAGATGTTCGCTGATGTAGGCAATGGTATCCTCAATGATGCTGGAAGAGACGTTTTCGGAATGCTCATTGTCTCTGTTAACCAAAAGCTCCGTTAGGATATTAACAATGTAATTGTTCAGCCAGGCCTCTTTTGTGGAAATACATTCCCGGAACTGCAGATAAATTTTGTGGAGATATTTTTCCAGACGGTAGGTATCCCTTAAGGAGATGACCGGAGGGCCGCCATCCAGGATTGCTTCATAATATCCTGCCCCGCCTTTGCCGTCAAAATGAAGCCATTCCGCTTCCCAGCCCTTTGATGTCCAGTAGGCGTGAGGCTCATAGCAGTTTAATAATACTACTTGTCCTGGGCCTGCGTTATAGATTCGTCCTCCTGTCTCCACCTGGCATTCTCCCCTTCGGATGAACATGATGAGGAAACTGTCATAGGCATTCCGATGAAGGGAATAGCCGGGTTCGTACCGGAAAAGTCCCATATTGATAGGATATAAGAAGATTTTTTTGGCCAGGGCACTGGGGGTGTATACATAATAATCAGATCCTGAAATGACCCCTCGTTCTGTAGACAGCATACATGGGCCCTCCTTTCTTTCTATGAAACCATTATAGAAAAAAAACGGTAATTCGTCAATTGTATTAAAGCAATTTTTATAAATGAATAGGCAACTAAATGTAATGAAAATAAGAATAAAAGGTTATATAGTATAGGCAAGAACTAAAAAGGAGGTCTAAGAATGGAAGCAGTAAAAATTTGGGAGGAATCCATGGTCATACCCACCTATGAGGTGGGGGAAGCAGATAAAAATCCGATGTTTCTGGAAAGCCGTGTTTATCAGGGTAGCTCGGGAAAGATTTATCCGTATCCTACCATTGAGAAGATCTATGATACCAGGATAGATAAAGCCTATCAGGCAGTATGGCTGGAAAATGAATATTTGAAGGTAATGATACTCCCGGAGCTGGGCGGAAGGATCCAGCGGGCCTTTGATAAAACCAACCATTATGATTTCGTCTATTACAATCACGTTATAAAACCTGCCCTGGTAGGGCTTTGCGGCCCCTGGATCAGCGGCGGGATCGAATTTAACTGGCCCCAGCACCACCGGCCTACCACCTTTTCCCCTGTGGACTATATGCTGATAGAAAATGAGGATGGTTCCAAAACCTGCCGGGTCTGCGACGTGGACCAAATGTACGGAACCAAGGGGGAGGCCAGTTTCACTCTGTATCCGGGAAAGGCTTATATAGAAATAAAGGGCCAGCTTTACAATCCAACGCCGCTGCCCCAGACCTTTTTATGGTGGGCTAATCCGGCAGTCCCGGTCAATGATTACACCCAGTCTGTTTTCCCGCCGGATGTCCATGCTGTCATGGACCACGGAAAACGGGATGTATCCCGTTTTCCCATTGCTACGGGCGTATATTATAAGCATGACTACAGCCAAGGCGTAGACATTTCCCGTTATAAAAATATCCCGGTCCCCACCTCTTACATGGCTGAAAAGAGTGAGTTTAACTTTGTAGGCGGCTATGATTACCAGGTAGGGGCAGGTATACTTCATGTGGCGGACCATCACATTTCCCCGGGCAAGAAGCAGTGGACCTGGGGCTGCGGCGATTTCGGAAAGGCCTGGGACCGGAATTTAACCGATGAAGACGGTCCTTACATTGAGCTGATGACCGGAGTCTACACCGATAACCAGCCGGATTTCACCTGGCTAAAGCCCATGGAGGAAAAAACTTTTACCCAGTATTTCATGCCTTATAAAGCCGTTGGCCCTGTAAAAAACGCCTCCATTCACGCCGTCATAAACTTAGAGACAAGGGAAAATGAGATCCATATCCTGGCATACGGAACTCAGGAGTATCCTCATGGGAGAATACTGCTGACTTACGGCAAGGAGACGCTGCTAGATGAGACTACCCTCCTTTCTCCGGTTCATACCTATGAAAAGACGCTGCATACCTATGTGGAGGATGAGACAAGGCTGACCCTTAAGGTGCTTTCCGGCGGAAGGGAGCTGGTTTCCTATACGCCTTTAAAGAAAGAAGTCCCAGAGCTGCCAAGTCCCGCCAAGGCGGCCGGTGACCCGGAAAAAATCATGACAAATGAAGAACTGTATCTGACCGGGCTTCATATTGAGCAGTACCGCCACGCCACTTACCGGCCGGACCCCTATTACATAGAAGGCTTAAAAAGGGATCCTGGGGATATGCGCATTAATAACGCTTACGGCTCCCTGCTTCTGGCCAGAGGCTGTTTTGAGGAGGCTGAGGAGCATTTTAAGAAAGCACTGAAACGGGCAGTCTGGAAAAACCCCAATCCTTACGATTCAGAACCTTGCTACAATCTGGGCCTTGCACTTTTGTATCAGGGGAAGACGGAGAAAGCCTTTGACGCTTTTTATAAGGCCACCTGGTCCGGCCAGCAGCAGGAGATGGGCTTTTATTACCTGTCCTGTATTGAATCTATGAGGGGAAATTACGAAAGCGCCCTGGAGCTTGTGGAAAAGGGACTGGTGAGAAATACCCATAATGTAAAGGCCAGAGCCTTAAAAGCTTATCTTCTTCGCAGGCTGGGCAGGACCGCAGAGGCCAGGGCCCTCATTGGGGAGAATCTGAAGGTGGATTCCTTTGATTATGTATCCCGGCTGGAGTCTGCATATCTGGAACCTGACCGTCAGGCGGAAATCAGGACAAAGATCAGCCGGCTGGCCAGAGGCTTTCACGAAAACTACTTAATGGCAGCCCGGCATTATGGGGAGTTTGGCGCATATGAAGCCGCTGTCCAGACTCTGGATCAGTGTTCCCGGAAATGGCCCATGGTCTATTACTATAAGGCTTATTATCAGGAGCTTATGGGAAGAGACAGTACAGAAGCCTTAAAGCAGGCAGAGGACTGCTCCACGGATTACTGTTTTCCCAATAAGCTGGAGGACATTCTGGTGTTAAAGCTTGCAACGGAAAAGAACCCGGAAGGGGCTAATGCCTATTATTATCTTGGGAATTTATATTATGATAAGCTTCAGTACCGTACCGCTCTTTCTTACTGGGAACAGTCCGCCCGGTTAAATCCCCGGTTCCCAACGGTATGGAGAAATTTATCACTGGCTTATTACAACAAGGAAAAGGACAGGGAAAGAGCCAAAACGGCCATGGAAACGGCCTATGGCTTAAATCCCGCCGATGCCAGGATCTTTCTGGAGCTGGATCAGCTTTACAAAAAGCTGGATATGCCGGCAGCGGAACGCCTGGAAAGATATGAGGCCGCAAGAGATGTATTTATGAAGCGTGACGACCTGATGATTGAATATGCGACCCTTTTAAATCTTCTGGGCCGCTACGGAGAGGCGTATGAATTCATTATGAACCACAAATTCCATCCCTGGGAAGGCGGGGAAGGAAAGGTGACCGCCCAGTATGTGGTATCCCTTGTGGAGCTGGCCAGGCAGGCTATGGATGAAAAGGAATGGGACAGGGCAAAAGAATACCTGACAAAGGCCCTAAAGTACCCGGAGAACCTGGGAGAAGGGAAACTGGAAGGCACCAAGGATAATCATATCAACTACTATCTGGGCGTGGTTATGGAAAACCTGGGAAGAGCAGAGGAAGCAAGAGCATATTTTGAAATGGCTTGCGTAGGAACCGATGAACCGTCGGGCATGATGTATTACAATGACCAGCCGGCGGATATGATTTATTACCAGGGTCTGGCAAAGGAAAAGCTGGGGAAACCGGTGGAAGCCAGAGCCAGGTTCGATAAGCTGCTGGATTATGGGGCAAAGCATATGCCTGATCATATGAAGATCGAATATTTCGCCGTATCCCTTCCGGATTTTCTGATTTATGAAGAAGACCTGGATAAGAAGAACAAAGCCCATTGCAACTATCTCATAGGGTTGGGAAAAATGGGTCTTGGAGACATGGCGGAGGCAAGAGAGGCCTTCTTGGAGACCATAAGGCTGGATCATACTCACTTAAACGCAATCCGGTATTTAAACATGATATAACCCCCCTAGGCGGTATGATAGCTAAAAGGTACTGTTTTAAAACATGTATTTAAAATACATAGATGCCTTTATAGATGAAAATAAGGAGCTGCTTCTCCTTGCGGGTAATCCGGGTAAGGCGCTTTCGGTTGTATTACAGCAATTTCCTGGTGAGGGTTTTAGGCAGGAGCCATTTGTGTATGGATTGCCATGTGCCTGGACTGGGCGTTTCGTGCCCTGGTATTTGCGTTCCGGTTTAAGGAAAAGAAGAGGGAAAAGAAGAGGGAAGAGAGGAGGTTTTTATGGCATCCTTTCTTCCCTTTTTCCTTTGTATCCTGATCTTTAAGTTTCTGAAGGGACAGCAACAGCCTTTCCTCTTATTTACAATTTACTATATTATGATATAATGGGAATACTTAACAAAGAAAGAGCCATAAAATGAGGAGACCCCGGTTGACAGGCAACCGGGGCAATTATGAAAAATCTATGTGCAATTTGACGATTTAATCAATTTGACTCATATATTTTCTATGTATTTAGTATAAAAAAAATATGTGAACGGAATATGAACGGCCTGTAAACACATTATGAAAAAGGGAGGAAAATATGGGAGAAAATTATAAGAACAGAAAGACAATCGTAATAGGTCATAAAAATCCTGACACAGATTCCATCTGTTCTGCCATTTGCTATGCAAATTTAAAAAGAGTGCTCACCGGAGAAGATTATCAGCCGGGCCGGGCGGGTCATGTCAACGAAGAGACGCAATTCGTTCTTCATTACTTTGGCATAGAGGCTCCGGAGCTAGTGGAGAATGTGAAAACCCAGGTCCGTGACATTGAAATACGTAAAACAAAGGGCGTAAAGAAAAACCTGTCCTTGAAAAAAGCGTGGAATTTAATGCAGGAAGCGAATGTAGTGACCATTCCTGCCGTGACCGACGATGGAATGCTGGAAGGGCTGATCACTGTAGGAGATATTGCCAGATCCTATATGAATGTATATGACAGCAGCATTTTATCAAAGGCAAATACCCAGTACGAAAATATTGTGGAAACCCTGGAAGGGGCCATGGTAGTCGGCGGGAAGAATGAATATTTTAATCATGGAAAGGTACTTATCGCGGCAGCAAACCCAGATATGATGGAATATTACATTTCCAAGGGCGACCTTGTGATCCTGGGGAACCGTTATGAATCCCAGCTGTGCGCCATTGAGATGGAGGCGGCCTGCATCATTGTCTGCGAGGGTGCGGCGGTATCCATGACCATCAAAAAGCTGGCCCAGGAACGGGGCTGTACCGTTATGACTACCCCGTATGACACTTATACGGCCGCCCGTCTGGTGAACCAGAGCATTCCCATAAGCTATTTCATGACCACAGAAGGGTTGATATCCTTTGAAGAGGAAGATTACATTGATGACATAAAAGACGTAATGGCAAGCAAGCGCCACCGTGATTTTCCCATTCTTGATAAAGACGGGAAGTACATGGGAATGATCTCCCGCCGGAACTTACTGGGCGCAAAGGGAAAACGCCTGATACTGGTGGATCATAATGAAAAAACACAGGCTGTGGAAGGCATGGCAAGTGCAGAGATCCTGGAGATCATCGACCATCACAGACTCGGGACGGTGGAAACCATTGCCCCTGTATTTTTCCGTAATCAGCCGGTAGGCTGTACGGCTACCATCGTATACCAGATGTATCAGGAAAACAAGGTGAAGATTGAGCCAAAGATTGCAGGACTGCTGTGCAGTGCCATAATTTCTGATACCCTGTTATTCCGTTCTCCTACCTGTACGGAGTCAGACAAACAGGCAGCTCTCACCCTTTCTGATATAGCAGGCATTCAGGTGGAGAAATACGCTTCCTCCATGTTTGCGGCAGGAAGCAACTTAAAGGGAAAAACAGATGCAGAGATCTTTTATCAGGATTTCAAGAAGTTCATGGTCGGAAAGGTGTCCTTCGGAGTAGGACAAATCAGTTCCTTAAACGCCAAGGAGCTGGAGGAGCTGAAGGGCCGGATGCTGCCTTACATGAAAAAGGCCAGAGAAGAACATGGCATGGACATGATGTTTTTTATGCTTACCAACATTCTGACGGAATCCACTGAGCTGCTGTGCGAGGGACAGGGAGCGAAGCAGATGATTGCAGTAGCTTTCCGGGCAGAAGAGGAAGAGTCTGGGGCAGAAGACCACATCGTAAGCCTGCCCGGGGTGGTATCCAGAAAGAAACAGCTGATACCTGGCATCATGCTGGCAGTCCAGGAATAGGGGGCGGCCGGATCCATGAAAAAGAAGGAAACCATTGAAAATAAAAATTCTTTGAAAAGCTCCAGGACTGCCTGGAAGCCGGGAAATATGCTTTACCCGGTTCCTGCGGTCATGGTAAGCTGTCAGAGAGAGGGGGAAGCCCCCAATATTATTACCGTGGCATGGGCAGGAACCATATGTTCATCTCCTGCCATGCTGTCCATTTCTATCCGCCCGGAGCGTCATTCCTATGGGATCATAAAAGAAACGGGAGAGTTTGCGGTAAATCTGGTAACAAAGGATCTGGTACGGGCAGCGGATTACTGTGGGGTAAAATCCGGCAGGGAAGTGGATAAATTTAAGGAAATGAAGCTGACTCCGTGTTTCCTGGAACATATCAAAGCCCCCGGTATAGAGGAAAGTCCGGTGAGTTTAGCCTGCAGGGTAGTGGAAATCAAACATTTGGGAAGCCATGACCTGTTTCTGGCTGAGGTGACCGGAGTGTCTGTAAACAGCAGGTACTTGGATGAAAAGGGGAAATTCCGCCTGAATGAGGCAGGACTTATCGCCTATTCCCATGGAGAATACTTTGAACTGGGGAAAAAACTTGGAAGTTTCGGCTATTCTGTGAAAAAGGCAGAAAAAAGGCCGTCTGGCAGGAGGAAAAACAAATGATAAGTAAGCTTGATAACATTACGCTGATCGGCATGCCGGCTTCCGGCAAAAGCACGGTGGGCGTTCTGCTGGCAAAACGCCTTGGATATTCCTTTGTGGATGTGGATATTGTAATCCAGGAACAGGAGGGACGCCTGTTAAAGGAAATTATCGCGGAGGAGGGCCAGGAAGGCTTTATGGCTGTGGAAAACAGGATCAATGCCGGGTTAAAGGCCCACCATAGCGTCATTGCCCCGGGAGGAAGTGTGATCTATGGAAAAGAAGCTATGGAGCATTTAAAAAAGATCAGTACAGTGGTGTATTTAAAGCTCAGCTATGAAAGCATAGAAGAACGGCTGGGGAATCTGGTAGACCGGGGAGTCGTGTTAAAGGATGGAATGACCTTAAGAGACTTATATGAGGAAAGAGTCCCTTATTATGAGAAATATGCGGATATAATCATGGATGAGAACGGACTTGATGCTGGAAAAACGGTGGACATGCTGAGATCCATTATGGAGGAAAAGTTTGGTCTGACAACATAGCAGCAGTTTTCAACAGAAGCTTATAAGGATGATATAGCAAAGGTGTCCCTAAAGCCACACTCCGGCTTTGGGACACCTTTTCTTTAAATCTTTAATTGGAACTTCTTCATTAAAAGCTTCAGCATCTGGGCCTGTCCGGCCATTTCCTGGCTGGCTGCAGCACTTTCCTCCGATGTGGCGGAATTGGTCTGGATTACACTGGATATCTGGTCGATTCCCTGAGTCACCTGGGCTACTGCAAAGGCCTGGTCCTTGGATGCTGTGGAGATCTGGTATGCTAAGTCCGCCGCGATTTTGGAAGACTGGACTATGCGGTCCATGGATGTGGCAGTCTCCTTGGCGATGTGGTTCCCGGATTCGATGGAAGCCAAAGCACGCTGGATCAATGCGGCCGTATTCTTGGAAGCTTCCTGGCTTTTATTGGCAAGATTCCGGACTTCATCAGCCACCACGGCAAAGCCTTTTCCTGCTTCACCTGCCCTTGCTGCCTCCACGGCTGCGTTAAGAGCAAGAATGTTGGTCTGGAAGGCGATGTCTTCTATGGTTTTGATTACCTTTCCGATTTCTGATGATGCGCTGCTGATGTCAGCCATGGCATTGGTCAGCTCCTGCATCTGGGTTTTTCCGAATTCCAGCTCTGCCGCAGTATTGCTTACCTGCTGGTTGGTTTCTTTCGCATTTTCCGCATTCTGGTTTATGTTATTGGAAATATCGTTAATGGTGGCGGCCAGTTCTTCAATGGATGAGGCCTGCTCTGTCGCACCGTGGCTTAAGGCCTGGGCGCTGCTTGCCACCTGCTCGGCTCCTGATGCCACCTGGTCGGAAGACTGGGTTATTTTTGCCATAACATCATTTAAGGAATCCGTCAGATTCTGTATGGAGATCTGCACGGAACGGAACTCCCCCTTAAACTCCTCCGGGTCATGGGGAATGTGAAAGTTCCCCTGTGCCATCTGGCTTGTGGTGGAAGAGATATAATCCATGTAGTAAGATAAACGCTCCATCATGGTCCTCATGCTGTCAGCAAGATGACCCAGTTCATCCTTGGAGCGGTATTCCAGCCGGCATTTCAAATCTCCCTGGGCCATACGGTCCGCAACCTTTTTCAGCTCATCGATGGGACGGGTAATTCCCCTTGTAATTGCGATTGCAATCATAACGGATGTAACAATGGAAATAAAGATGATTGCACCCATAATTGCAATGAATACGGAGGTCTGACGGGAGAGATGCGCAGACTTGATATCTCCGGCGGTTGACTTGTCAGACAGCATGGTATTGATGGTATTGGCGATTTCTGCTGCCAGGGGAGCTGCATAGCTTCGGAAAAATTCCATGGACTCCTGGGGGGATTTTGATGCAAGCTCAATCGTATGGCTGCGGATGTCTTCATAGGATTTCATCTTTTCTGTAAGCTGGCTGTAAAGCTCCTTTTCTGAAGCTGTTTTCATCCTTGCCTGAACCAGCTGCATCTTTTCGTTTATGACATCGATCTGTTTGGTAAGGTTTTCCTTCTGCTTGGCAGTTTCCGCGTCGTCTTCTGAAAAGATGATGTATAAGACTGTGGCCCGGTGTGCCTGAAACGCCTGTCCCAGGCTTCCGATATCCCCCTGGGCAAATCCATAATCCTGCAGCTCCGCATGATATTCCTCATTAACGGTACGAATGAGCAGGATTCCAATGGTTCCGGCCAGACCTGCAAACAATACTACAATGAGAAATGCAACTAGCAGCCGGTTCCCTACCTTTCGTTTTTTTAACATATAGCTTCCTCCCTGATTTTAGAATATATTTCCGTAAAACGCTTGCTTCCATGTACTTTTGGAAAGTTACCAAATTAAACATTTAATTACATTATTATACAATATTCCTTCTATTAGTAAAATTCCAAATTTTGGAATTATTAATAATTATAGTTATTTCTACGAATTTAGTCAATACGGTTGATCATTCCGTAAAATATCCCTGCAGGAGGTATCTTCCGGCGCAATGAAAACCTGGAAACCGGCGGGACATGGAAAGAATAAGGGGGAAAAAAGGTACCGCTTTGAGGCGGCACCTTTTTTCCTATTCCTGATGGATCAAAACCGGAACTGGTCCATAAGCCCTTTTAAAATCTGGGCCTGTCCGGAGAGCTCTTCGCTGGTGGCGGCGCTTTCTTCTGCCGTTGCGGAATTGGTCTGAACCACACTTGATATCTGGTCGATACCCTGAGCCACCTGAGCAATGGAATCAGCCTGTTCCTGGGAGGCTGTGGCGATCCCATAGATCAGGGAGGCCATTTTTTCGGAGGAAGCTGCGATCCGGTCCAGGGAATCCGCTGTTTCTCCAGCGATATCGGTTCCCTTCTGTACGGAATGGGCAGAACTTTCAATGAGGATGGCGGTATTCCTTGATGCCTCTGCGCTCTTTGATGCTAAATTGCGTACTTCATCCGCAACTACAGCAAATCCTTTTCCGGCCTCCCCGGCGCGGGCGGCTTCCACCGCCGCATTCAGAGCCAGAATATTGGTCTGAAAGGCGATATCTTCGATGGCTTTAATGATTTTACTGATTTCCCCTGAAGTCTGGTTAATTTCGTTCATGGCATCCGTCATTCTCCCCATCTGCTCTTTCCCGCTTTCCAGATGAGAAGAGGTTTCTTTTGCCTGGAGTTTGGCCTCTTCTGCATTTTTTGCAGTTTGATCCACATGAGAAGAAATCAGGCTTATGGTAGCCAGCAGTTCTTCCACGGAGCTGGCCTGCTCCGTAGCTCCCTGGGAGAGAGCCTGCGCCCCTGCGGAAACCTGTTCTGCGCCTGAGGCCACTTCCCCTGAGGAATGACTGATCTTTAAAAGCGTCTCACTAAGTCTTGTCCGCAGTTGGGTCATGGACTGAAGGATTCCTCCAAATCCACCCACATAGGCGGATTCGCAGGCAGATGATGCTGTTAAGCTGCCGTCTGCCATTTCATTGAGAATATGATCCACATCACCGATGATCATTTTTAACCCATCCACCAGCTCACGGGTAGCTCCTGCCAGGATACCGGTTTCGTCCTGGGCAGTAATTTCAGGAACCGGAGAATCCAGATCTCCTTGTACCAGCCTTTTTAAGCGTTCGGCACAGGCAGTCACGGGATTTCCGATTTTTCCTGCCAGAACAACAGATATAACTCCGGCCACAAGCAGTGCTGCAATAAGCAGTACAGACGAAATAACGATTCCGGTCATGGTAGCTCCCATAAAATCAGACATTGGTGCTTTCAGCCCGAAGCTCCAGCCGTCGGTTCCTTCAATGGGGGCATAAGCCAGAAATTCTCTTACACTGCCCCTGTTGTAACGGCCAAAGCCGCTTTTTCCTTCCGTCATTCCTTTTTCAAGCGCGGCAAGGGCTGCCAGCCCGGGATCTGTCTTTGCAGTGTCCTGGATATTTATTCCATTGGTTACCTTCTCCATATCCACATCGGCAATGACTGCTCCGTTTCTGTTCAATATGTAGGAGCTGCTTCCCTTGCTTATATTTATATTGGCAACAATATCATTTAAAAAGGTCTCCGTGGGGACAAAATATACGACGCCCACTACTTTTGAATCCGGAATGCCCTTGTCCCACAATGGGGCAGATATTATGATGGTAAGCTGTCCGGTGACCTTGCTGATCAGAGGATCGGAAATCACGGTCTCTCCCTTCATGGATTTCTGGAAATAATCCCGGTCAGAATAGTCTTTTCCGTCAAATATACTGACTCCGTCCGTTCCCAGTATGTTACCGCGCTGGAAACCGTGTGTCCTGGCTCTCTGGTCTATGATGTTTTTTTTGTCTTCCACACTGGTTTCTGAGCTGGAAAGGCGGCTGATGCTGCCCACTTCATAGGCAATATTCGTATAAATATCCAGTTCTTTGGAAACTCTCTGTGAGGCGGTGCGGGCCAGCTCCGTCATGGTCTGGTTCATGGTCCCGATCATACTGGAATAGTTTAAATAAATACTTGTGCCTCCAACCGCACACAGGGATAGAAAAACCGTCATAGCCATACTAAGCAATATTTTCGTTTTTATACTCTTCATTATCATTCCTCCTTCGTATTTCGCTTAAGCCGGAAATAACAGGAGCTGTCAGCGGAATTACTATGATTTGAGTATACTTTATATTGGAAAAAATGTCTAATTCCTTTTCTGATGGATATGGAAGGGATCAATAAGTAAATGAATATGAAAGGTTTCAGGAAGCAAATCAATAACCTGATCGAGGGCACAATTTTATGAGGAGACAGCAGAATGATAATGGGTCAAGTATTAAAATAATTATTATTAAAACAGTATTGACTAAAATGATTTTATATAATATAATGAAAATACCTAAATGGTATAAAAAGTTTCAATGTTAATTGTGCAATATGCACGTAGAAAAGGGGGTATTTTTTATGTTTAAACAACTGCAAAAATTGGGTAAGGCATTTATGCTTCCGATCGCCATTCTTCCGGCGGCAGGTCTTCTGCTGGGAATCGGCGGAGCGCTGTCTAATCCAAACACAGTGGCTGCCTATCCGTTTCTGAACATTTTCGCACTTCAGGCCTTATTTACCGTTATGAGCAAGGCAGGAGAGGTAGTATTTGGAAATCTGGCACTTATTATGTGTATCGGTCTTGCAGTAGGCCTTGCGAAAAAAGACAAGGGCACGGCAGGACTGGCTGCAGCGGTTGCATTTTTAGTCATGAATGCGTCCATCGGTGCATTGCTTTCTGTCTTTAATCCTGATGGCAGTGCCATAGACACCGGAGTGGTTGGGTCCATTGTAATTGGCTGTATGGTTACCTATTTCCATAACAGGTACCGCAACATTCAGCTTCCCGCATTTTTAGGGTTTTTCGGAGGTTCCCGTTTCATTCCGATTATATCCTCTTTTGCAGCGATTTTTGTTGGCACGGTATTCTTTCTGATCTGGCCGCCATTTCAGAAATTACTGATCTCCAGCGGGCAGACCATTGCTGGCATGGGAGTATTTGGAACCTTCTTGTATGGATTCTTAATGAGACTTTGCGGGGCGGTTGGACTGCATCATATGATCTATCCTATGTTCTGGTATACTGAACTAGGCGGAGTTGCCACTGTAGGCGGCCAGCAGATTGCAGGCGCCCAGAAGATTTTCTTCGCCCAGCTGGCGGATCCTGATTTTACAGGAATGTATACGGAGGGGACCAGGTTTTTTGCCGGACGTTTTGATACCATGATCTTTGGTTTGCCGGCAGCATGTCTTGCCATGTACCACAGCGTACCGGTCAAACGGCGTAAGATGGTATTTGGTTTATTCTTTTCAGCAGCACTGACATCCTTTTTAACTGGTATTACCGAACCGATTGAGTTTATGTTCCTGTTTGTAGCTCCGTGGCTGTATGTGGTTCATGCATTTTTGGATGGTCTGTCCTTTGCCATCGCTGACCTTCTCAGCGTGCGTATCGGTAATACATTTTCCGGCGGTATTATTGACTTTACCCTGTTTGGAGTTTTGCAGGGCAATGCAAAGACCCACTGGATTTATGTGGTGGTGGTAGGAGTATTCTGGGCGGCCCTTTACTATGTGCTGTTCCGTTTCCTGATTACGAAGTTTAATATCCCGACTCCAGGCCGTGAAGAGGGGGAGGATGATGAGATCAATGTAGAAACAAAGGGCACCATAGCGGAAACTGCGGTTCGTGTGCTTGCAGCCCTTGGAGGCAAGGAGAATATTGAGGATTGCGATGCCTGTATCACCCGTCTGCGTGTGGCAGTAAAGGATATAAGCAAGGTTGACAAAGACGCCATCAAGCGGGAAGGAGCAGCGGCCGTGCTGGAGGTAAAGGGAGGCATTCAGGCGATATTCGGTGCAAAAGCAGATTTAATCAAATCAAAAATAAATGAAATAATCGGTGAGGATTAAGGAGATGTGTTACTTATGAATAGAGGTTTAATTGTATCCTGTCAGGCGCTTCCGGAGGAACCCCTGCACAGTTCATTTATCATGGGACGTATGGCAGTGGCGGCAAAGGAAGGCGGCGCAATCGGTATTCGTGCCAACAGCGTTGAAGATATCGAAGAGATCAAAAAAAATGTGGATCTCCCGATTATTGGAATTATCAAAAAAGTATACGCAGAGGGCAAGCCCTTTATAACGCCCACAATGACTGAGGTGGACGCCTTAGTCAGGACCGGCGTGGATGTGATTGCAGTGGATGCTACCATAAGTCAGGATGTGGATTTTCTCCTAAAGCTCCATGATAAGTATCCCCGGCAGAAATTTATGGCGGATATTTCAACGGAAGAAGAGGGCTTGCGGGCGGATGAAATGGGATTTGACTTTGTGGGCCTGACCCTGCTGGGATATACGCCTCAGTCCCAGGGACTGGATAAGTTTCAGGTGCTTCAGTCCCTGATAGAAAAGTGTAAACATCCTGTCATTGCAGAAGGAAATTTCAACACACCGGAGCAGGCCGCTCAGGCGATCCGGCTGGGTGCTTACGCAGTGGTGGTTGGAACTGCGATCACACGCCCTCAGTGCATCACCCAAAGATTTGCCCAGGCAGTGTCAAAGGTTTCTGAATAAATTTATGCCGCCCTTCCTATGGCTGTTAAAAAAGCCTGGGAAGGGCGTTTTTTGTCTTTCTGCGGAACCTTTTTGTGTTTTTATTTTGTTTATGATATAATATGAGCATTTAGAAAAGTATTTGGCGGGCATAGTGTTTTAATTAACAAAAAGAGTGCAAGGGGTACCAATATGGATATACTGACATCGATTCAAAAAGAATATCAGACATTTACAGATAAAGAACGAAGCATTGCAGATTATATTCTGCAGGAGGGCAATAACATCCGGAATATGAATATCTCTGTGCTGGCGGCTACCGTGGGTGTTTCCGATGGTACCATCACCCGGTTCTGCAAGAAGATAGGAAGCGCATCCTTTGCAGAACTGAAAATCCAGCTTGGGAGCGCAGGAGCTGGAAATAAAATTGCCCACTCCAACGACCTTGTTACGGAGGTTTATGATTTTTACAAAACGGTAATTGAAAACTCTAATAAGATGATGGATATGAATGCCCTGGGGAATCTGGCGGACCAGATCGTTCAGGCAGGAAATATTTATGTGTTTGGAGTCGGGTCGTCAGGACTGACTGCCGATGAATTCATGCTTCGCCTGTCACGAATGGGATTCCATGTGCAAAGTGTGACAGATTCCCATTTGATGCTGATTTACAGCTCCATTTTGGGAGCCGGAGATTTGATCATTGCAATTTCCATATCCGGTGAAACCGCCGAGGTTGCCAATTCGGTCAGGGTAGCGAAGCAGAATGGGGCAAAGGCCATCTGCCTTACCAGCTTTACCAACAGCACCATCGCCCAGTGCTCTGATTTTTGCTTCCCCGTAGTAAATCCTCTTTTTGTTGACCAGGAACGATTTGTAAACAGCCAATTATCGGCGCTTTATGTGATCGATCTTCTTTGCCTGGTGCTTTTAAAGGATGAGTCCCGGAAGAAAAAGATGAATATTACGGTGGAAACGATCATTAAGCAGTCTCATTTGAAGTAGCCGATCGGATAGCCGGTTCCGGTGTTTAGAGGAGAGGAATCTTTGATATGCCGCGGAGTGCTGAGAATTCAGTATTTCTGCGGTGTTTTGTTTTTTCTGTCCAGTGCCTGGCTGAACAGAACATTGCATTACATATTGACACTGGGGGAAAAAAAGAATACAATCAATCTAATTATGAATTTGATTCGTATATATAAACTTTCGGAGGTATGAAATGAATCGGACCGTAGAACGTACATTTATGATTTTGCAGTTGATCGCTGACAGGAAAAGGGGGATCACCTTACAGGAGATTACCAATGAAATGGGGATGGCTAAGAGCAGCGTTTTTGTCATTGTGCAGTCATTATTGGAGTTGAACTATATTACAACACTCCGGGAGAATGATAAGAAATATTGTTTAGGGATAGAGACTTTTTCCTTAGGTATGAAATATGTAGATGATATGAGTCTGATAAAAGAATGTACCGTAAACCTGCAGCCCATAGCTGAAAAATATAACAAGACAGCCTTTGTTGCAGTTTTAAATGGAACCAAAATCGTATATGTCCATAAATACGTGGCTCAGAATGCAAGATTGGCTTCCTGTGCCATTGGAACCAGAAAGGATGCCTATGCAACTTCCCTGGGAAAAGCAATTCTTGCATTTTTATCGAAGGAAGAACAGAGCGCAATTTTAGATAAGATTGATTTTAAGCCATTAACAGACTATACCATTACCTCCAAAGAACAGCTGCTGGAAGAATTGAGAAGAACGAAGGAGCGGGGGTATTCTTTGGATCAAAGGGAATTGGAGGACATCACCAGCTGCTGCGGAGCTCCTGTTTTTGACTATACGGGAAAAGTGGTAGCGGCTGTTTCTTTGTCCGATATTTATGATGAAACGCTTGATGATGAGCAGGTTGCGAAAGAACTCAAAGAAGCAGCGCTGCACATTTCAAAAAATTTAGGATATCATCCCAATCCATAATGAAATCGTTTTTTTATGGATGATTTCAGATTATAACTCCAGCCGCTGCACGGAGATTTTCTTATGCGAGAAGCAAATCCTTTGTTTACCATGAAGTTTACAGTACAAAGAGCATTCTCGCATTTTTTTATTTGTATGTTTTTCAATGCTGCCCGATTGAAAATCAGGTTATCAATATAAATTGCACATTTATGTTGACAAGAATTAAAATGAAATGTATAATATGCTCATATTGAAAACTTAGTTCTTATATATGAACTTTTAACCTTAAGATCTCTCATAAGAGATCTCATTTAATAAACAGTACTGTGAACGGAGTTCGTAATTATGAACAAGACAAAAGAGCTTTTTTTATTTCCCTATTTGGACTTATTGTTTTTTTCCATACTTGCCGCTGTTTCAGAGATTATGAGCTATGAGACTTTGAAATTTTGGAACAGCAGTTTCTATTTCAGCTTTTCCATGGCCCTCTGTCTCATTTCCATGATCCGCTGGGGAGCGACGGGTGTTGTAGTAGCCATGATCGGAGGAATACCCGGTATCCTGTTTTCTGATATGCCGCTTTGGTCCGGAATTTTATTTTATGTCCTGTCAAATGCATTTGTAGGAATTCCCATGCTGGTTTATGGAGACAGAAACAGGGACAAAATTGCCGACGGGCATGTGTTTTTGCTGCTTTATATCCTTCTTTCTCACTGCAGTCTGTCTGCTGGAAAGGGAGTGATGATATTTTTACTGACCGGAGAAACAACAGGAGCTAAGGATTATTTTGGGGCAACATTTTTTACCTTGATGATCAATATCATTGTATGCTGTGTGCTGCAAATGCGGAAAGGGCTGATTTGCGATATGAGATATTATTTTACTGAAATGGAAGGAGAAGGGAATGGAAACGGAAGAGATTAAAATGCGGGAGCCCCAGACAAAAAAGATATGGAAAGCTTTGAGGAAGGACTGGCGTTTATACGTACTTCTGCTTCCCCTGGTGATCTGGTTTGCGATGTGGGCTTATAAGCCAATGGGAGGGCTTCTCATTGCGTTTAAACGGTTTGATCCTCAATTTGGGGTCTGGGGAAGTGAATTTAAAGGAATTGACAATTTTATCAACCTTGTTTCCGGAGTCAATAAGGTTGAGTTTTGGCAGGCATTCAGAAATACGTTTATAATCAGTGCTTACAGCCTGATCTTTGGATTCCCTGTACCGATTATACTGGCCTTATTATTTGCTGAAATAGGAAATGATACGGTGAGAAAGCTGACGCAGACAGCAACCTATCTGCCTCATTTCCTTTCTGAGGTTACAATTACTGGAATTGCCCTTATGCTGGTTTACAGCGGTGTCCGCTCAACCGGAATTATCGCCTCTCTGCTCCAGCAAATAGGGCTTATTGAGCCGGGAGTATCCATCATGCAGAAATCCAATTATTTCAGGCCCCTTTATATTATGGTAGGGATCTGGAAAGAAAGCGGATATAATTCCATTGTTTATTTTGCAGCAATTATGGGGATTTCCCCTACACTGTATGAGGCTTTAAAAGTGGATGGGGGCAACAAATTCCAGGAAATCCGCTTTATCACATTTCCGGGTATGGCTCCGACTCTGATCATTATGATCATCATGAGGATAGGAAGTATGCTGACCATTGGCTATGAAAGAGTTTTGCTTTTATACAATGCCAATATTTATGTGACAGCAGATGTGCTCTCCACTTTTGAACAAAGAATCGGTATTCTGTCAGGCAATTACGGAATCGGAGCTGCAGTCAGCCTGTTTAATTCCCTGATTGCGTTTGCACTGGTGATCGGTGCCAATACGATCAGCAGAAATATATCAGAAACATCCCTGTGGTAGATTAGAAAGGCGGAAACAATGGAGCGCTTAAACAGAAGTGAAAAGATATTTAAGGTGTTTTCCTATACGATGATTATCATCTTTGCATTGCTTGCCCTGTATCCGGTTTTGTACGCTTTCAGCGTTTCAATCAGCGGAAAGGTAGCGTATGAAAGCGGCCAGATTGTACTCCTTCCAAAGGAAGTGACATTTCAGGCCTATGATATGGTGCTGCACAACAAAGGATTTTGGATTGCGTATACCAATACCTTGTTCTATACCGTGCTTGGTACTGCCTGGAGTATGGCAATTTCCATTACCGGTGCTTATGCATTGCAGAAAACAAAGCTGATGTTCAGACGGCAATGGAACTTTCTGCTGGTATTTACCATGTGGTTCAGTGCCGGGATGATTCCTCTGTATTTAAATTATAAGACCATGCACGTGGATAACCGGTGGGGAATGATTATAGCCTTCGGTGTCCAAGCATATAACATTATTCTTCTCAGAAATTATTTCAGCAGCATTCCAAAAGAAATTGAAGAAGCTGCAATCATGGATGGAGCCAATGAGTTTCAGATGCTTGGAAAAGTTTACATACCAATGTCCACTGCCAGCATTGCGACAGTAACCTTGTTTTATGCCATTTCAAGATGGAATGGTTATTACTGGTCAAGGATGCTGCTGGCAAACCCCTACGAGCAGCCGCTTCAGGTATATCTGCGGCAGTTGATTGAAAATTATCAGAAACTATATGATGAGTCTCCGGTTAATCTTGCATATTCCGCAGACAGTCTGGCTTATGCCATTATTATATGTTCGATCATCCCGGTGTTAGTTATTTACCCGTATATTCAGAAGTACTTTGCAAAAGGTGTGAATATGGGGGGAGTAAAAGGATAAATGTTTTATTCGCCATAAAGGCAGAAGGAGGATTTTATGAGGAACAAAGTAGCAGGGGGTATCCTGTGCGCCGCAATACTTGCATCGGCATTGACCGGATGCGGTACATCCGTTGTGGATCAGGCCTCAACCAGGGCAGCAGCGGAAACGCAGCAGGAAACCAGTGAGGCAGCAGGTGATAAAACCGATTTAACTGAAACGGTGGAGCTGAAGTTTAACGTTGCCAATGGAAATAAGTCAAGAACCATGACTTATAATCAGGAGTCTCCATTGACCCTGCCGGATGGTTCGGTTGTAACCGCCGGTATGCTGAAACCAATGTGGTCTTATATGGAAAAGGAATTAAACAGCAAGTTTTCCGATGTAACGGTACAGGATGTGAAGGCCAGCGATATGATTCAGACAGAATCTACATCTAACTTTTCCGGAGCCAATATCTTTGGAGGAGAATCAATTGCAGAACGGCTTATGTTTTATGGAACCGAAGGAAAATTCGTGAATCTGACCGAAATGATGAAAACCGGCTATATGCCTAATTTCAAGGAATATTTATCAAAGAATCCTGACGTTAAAACTGCAATTACCGCTTACGACGGAAACATTTATCATGTGCCTTATATTGCAGAACTGAATCAGATCGCAAGAACCTTTGTTATCCGGGAATCCTGGGTGACCGGGCTGTTAGATGCGAAAGACGCAGTCTATGATAAGAATCCCTTTGATGTGCATTATCAAGGCTTTTATGTGGATAACAACCGCAGAACAGGGGAAAACGGTGGAACAGTTACTCCCAAAGAAGGAATCGATATTGTAAAGAAAACGGACCAGGATATTATTGAAATTCAGAATGCACTGGAAGTAAAAAATGGGGAAACCTTAACCAGGGCGTTGATTCAGTATATCAAAGACAACTACGATTACAGCAGTCCGTCGGAATTATTCCTTGGGGAAAAGGCAGCCTATGACATGGATGAGATGATTGCGCTGATGCGCTGCATAAAAGCCAACCCAGCCCTGCTGACCAAGGGGAAAGCTGATGTTGTATGGCCTCTTTTTGTGAGACAGTCCAACTACCGTGAGGATTTGCTTCGGTTATCTACCTATTTTGACGGTGTGAAGGTCCATGGAGCAGACTCCTATACCGCAAGGTGGTATATAGACGAGAACGGGCATATCCAGTATTCCTATTCAGAAGAAGGCGTATACCGCGTCTTACAGTATTTATCCATGATGGAAGCAGAAGGACTGATCTATTCCGACGCTTATGATCTGACGGAAAAGACCAATTACCGTTCCACCTTATGGGGAACTGACGACGGAGAAGCCCCTTCCTTTGGTTTTATGACTTACGATTGGATTGCTTCATCTACTTCTGACTCCTTAAATCCTGATACGGTTGTGATCCTGCCTCCGGTTGCCAAGGTGAATGGTGCATGGCAGTATTATCTGGATAACGGGAGAGCCATTAAGCCCGATGGCTGGGCTATTTCTGTAGCCGGGTCTACGGAAGATCAGATCCACAGGGCATGTGCAGTTATGGACTACCTTTTTACAAAGGAAGGAAGCAGATTGCAGAATTACGGCTTACCTATGAATCTGGAGGAAGGAAAAGATTATACAGGACCGGATGGATTAAAATATCCCTTATTCACCAGCTGGGTATATGAAACCTCAGGCAAAGTGGCAAAAGGAGATTTGTCAACGTTCTTAAGAGACTGGATGGGCTGTCTGATTCCTATTGGATATCAGAAAGAAATCGGTTTTGAGTATCAGTATACTTCGGAGCGGGGGTTTGAAGGCTGGGCCCTGCTTCAAAATTCCACAACCAACTTTGCAACTTATGCGGGAAAAGGAATAAGCGGGGATAATCCCAATTATTATAAAATGGTTCCGCCGTTCTTCTCCCTGACTTCCAGACAGAAGGAAATGATTTCAGATACCACATCCCTTGATACCGAAGATATTGTAGAATTCATGTTTAATATCATCCGCTATCAGGCAAAAGGCAATGCGCCTCAGGGGGCGGTAGTGGCAAAAAGCTATGAAGAGTATGCGGCAGAATTTAAGAAACGGGGACTTGATATATATGAAGAAACTTATCAGGCCGCTTATGATGTTATGACATTGGGGAAACAGTAGTTAAACCGGGGGAGGAGGCTTTCTCCTCCCTTATAAAAAGGTGGGAGCTGATGATGCAGAAGTATTTTAAAACTCAAAAATTAGCAGCAGGAATTTATACCGGGACCGTTATCCTTGTATTCATCTATACTCTTTGCTTCATGACGGAGTATAAAGATTTGTTCGGGTTGAAATTAACACAAAATGACCAGATTTCTTTTTTCCATGATTACATCCTGCAGATATTTAATAAACAGATTTTTGCCTTTGCGGTATTTGGAGTTCTGGTGATTTTACTTTCCTTTCTGCTGGAGATCTTCGGTAAAATACCGGATAAATTTGCTTTAATCATAATGGGGCTGTCACTTCTTATATGCTGCGCATGTTCCGCCTATGCCCTGTTTAATCTTCAGGCCATAGAAAGCTATTATGCCGGCCTGGATTTCCAGTATTTGCGGTTGGAAAGTGCTGGTGATTATAAGCCTCATTTTGCCACGTTCCGAATTGGATTGGGAATCTACATGACCTATATTCTCTGCTGTGCTTTTTATATCGTTGCCATTGGCAGAAGCCATTTTAAATTCCAGAAGAATCAGAAAAAGAGGAGCACAAGGAATGGATAATCGGTTGCTTGAAAAAGAAAAAAAGGCATACGTGTCATTATATAAAAAGGATGTGCTGCCATATTCACTGATCCTATGTGCCATATTGGCGGAACTCATCTATAATATCATGGTTTTGGATGTAATGCCTGTAAGTTACCTCATGGGAGCCACGGTAATGATTAATATTGTGATATTGTTTGTACTTTTTACCTGTGCCGTAAAGGTCAATATCTATCATAAAATTTGGGCGGTCATTGCTGTTTTTCTTGGTATTTACATGCTGGTCAGAATGTCTGTGCTGGTTCCCCTTGTGTTAAAGCCTTATGCCAGGCACACGGAGATCATGGCTGCAAATCTTTTGGGAGGGGTCATGCTTCTTGCGGCCGGCTTCATCAGTTTGAAGCATGCCAACAGAAGACAAAGGCTTCAGGAACAGTTACAGCAGTCAGAAGCCAGCTAGGATGAGGTGAAAAATATGGGAAAACTCCTGTTTAAAAATATAAGCAAAGCATATCCAAATGGATTTTGTGCGGTCAATAACTTCAATTTAGAGATTCAGGATGGAGAATTTATTGTTCTTGTGGGACCGTCAGGCTGTGGAAAGTCAACCCTCCTGCGTATGATTGCCGGGCTGGAAAAGATATCTGACGGTGATCTGGTTCTGGATGATAAGGTAATCAATAAATGCCCGCCGGTAGAACGGGATATTGCAGTGGTATTCCAGGACTATGCGCTGTATGGCAATATGTCGGTTTATGACAACGTTGGAATGAGCCTGCGTGTCAGACATGAAAAAGATACGGTTATTTATGACAAGGTGAAGGAAGCCTCCGGAATTTTAGGAATCGGCAGCCTGTTAAAACGTTTGCCGGGACAACTTTCCGGAGGGCAGAAACAGAGAGTGGCTCTGGCCAGATCCGTCGTAAGAAAGCCAAAGGTATTTCTTATGGATGAACCGTTGTCAAACCTGGATGCAAAGCTGAGAACCAGTACAAGGGCAGAAATCGTAAGGCTTCAGAGAGAATTAAAGGTTACGACTGTTTATGTAACTCATGACCAGACAGAGGCCATGACAATGGCAGACCGTATGGTGGTATTAAAGGACGGAATAATCCAGCAGGCAGGAACTCCCAATGAAATTTATTATGAACCCTGCAATTTATTTGTAGCAGGTTTTATTGGAGCGCCTCAGATGAATTTCATTGAAGGAAGGGTGGAGGGCAGCCGGTTTGTGTTTGGCTCTCATGCACTTTTCCTGCCCCAGAAAATCGCGGATCCCTTAAAACAATATTCTGGAAGGGAACTCATATTGGGGATCAGGCCGGAGCAGTTTTCCATCTCCAATGGGGAGGATATCAATGTGATTGCTGGGGAACTGGAAAACAAAGAGTTTTTAGGGAATTGTTATATTTTATATGTAAGAATCGGAGAATCGGTCCTGGCCTGCCAGATCGAAAGCAAGGAGGACAGCTTTGGCGGGCAGGTTAATATCCGCTTTGGTATGGAACATATCTATTTTTATGATAAGGAGACAACAGAATTGCTGATGCATGCAAGGGCGGGGGAGAATGATGAGTAAACAGTTAACTGGTATAGCGAAAGCGATGATTATGATTTCTTCTGTGGTGCACCTGATTTTTACCAATATTCATGTAAAAGCCCTTTTGCTCCTGGAACATGAGATGTGCGGTTTTGTGATGTTCCTGTTTGTTCTGATGGGACTGGTGGCTTTCTTTGAGACAACCCGCATTAAGAATAAAGAAACTGCAGAACGGATTTTTACTGCATTGGTTTGTTTTGTAACAGCAGGATTAGGATCGTATCTGGTCATGATTTACCGGGATGCGATTTCCGTGCAGCGCTCCCTTAATGTGGGTGTGGTAAATCGTGCGGTAGTTTTCAGTATGGCTATTCTTTTGGCTTATGTAATTTCCGGCCTCTTACTGATAGCTGATTTAATTAAGAACAGGTGAAGGGATCATGACTGACAGAGAAAGAAAATATGGTAGAAAGAAGATTTCAGACAATGTGAAAGCAGGAATATTCCGGTGGTGGATCGCAGGCATGTGCTACTTTTTTGTTGGATTTGGCACCCAGTCCGGAGTCTTTGCCGATCCTCTGGATATGATTTTTTTCCTTGGGCTGGGATTAGGGCTTGCAACCTTGTTTCTTTATAATCCGGTTGCTTACCGGATGTTTGATATAGTAAGAAAAGGGAGAATTTACAACCAATCCTATTTTGAACGGAGCGGGTGGCAAAATGCAGTATTAAAGCTGGCTGAAATCTTAAAAAATATGGTTCTTGCGTTTCTGATTTATATGACGTACCAAAGCGTAAATCTGCTGCTGGAGAGACTGCTTCACCTTCCGGAAGGAACGGTCACCATCCCGGGAGAACCCATTGGCTTTGCTGTGATTTACACCATCTATTATTACCTGCTGACCGGGTTGATGGATACCGTGGCCGAAATGAGGAACAAGGAGGAGAAGTAGAGACATGAGCAATCTGGTTTTTATTGGTGATCTGGGGCCTTACAAAGAACAGATCAGAGGCGTGAGAAAAAAACAGTATCAAAGACTGCTTCAGCAGGCGGACCGGTATGAGGCGTATCAACTGCCGGAGCACCATCCAAAAGAGAGCACTACCTATTTAGGCGTTGCGATCATGAATCTTGCTCTAGCCTATAGCCTGAGCGGAGAGGATAAGTATCTTTTCCAGGCAAAGCGGTTTATGGGGGCGGTTTTGTCCTATGAGCAATGGGGGAATGCCCATTTGGTGAATGTGGATTTATCCGCTTCCTGGATCTTATTTGGACTATCCCTGGGATATGACTGGCTGAAGCCGTTTTTAGGGGAAGAAGAAAAAGAGAAAATTCTGGCTAAGATCAGACATCACGCAGATCTTATGTACCAGTACAAATTAGACACTTACGGTCATGGATGGTCAACCAGCTATTATCAGAACCACAACTGGATCAATATGACTGGTCTTGCTGCGGCAGGATATGCGCTTTCAGAGTCTTATGACAAAGCCGTCCAATATACCGAGGAGGCAAAAAAGAATTTTGGAAGAGTGTTTTCTCTCCTTGCAGATGACGGCTCCAATTATGAAGGTGTCCCTTATTGGAGATACGGGGGAATGTGGCTGTTTGTATATGCCCATCTGCTTAAAGTACAGGAAGGGCTGGATTATTTTCAGACAAGCAATTACCTGAAGAATACTTTTTATTACCGGTTATACCAATCCTGCGGCGATCTTGAGCAGCAGATGAATTTTGGAGACAGCCATGACCGCCACAGCGGACATGCCCCCTGCGTCTATTATAAGGCGGCTGCCGAGTATGGGGATGGCTTTGCTCAGACCTTTGCCAATCTTGTTCTTGATGAATTCCTTATGGCGGAAGCGGAAAAAAGTAAGATCAAACCGGGCATCCTGCCGGAGGCTGCATTTGAATTTCTCTGGTATGATCCCCAGGTAACAGAGAAGCCCCTTTCTCTTCTTCCAAAAGTCAGGTACTTTGAAGATTTGGGTTTGCTGTCCATAAGAGAAGACTGGAGCAGAAGAAGCAAGGTTCTGACAATAAAATGCGGCTGTCCCGGAGGCAGGAAGCAGTGGATGAATGGCTGGAACTTATACCGCAGGGAAGGTTTGGATTGTCTTTCCCTTTCCCACCATCATTCCGATAATCTTTCTTATATCTTTGCAAGAGGAAGTGAATATCTGACCTGCGAAGACGGATATAACCGGAATCTTATGCCGGATAACCATAATGTCATACTGGTGGATAACCAATACACAGATGCGGAAAATGTAAATGATATATATATGAGCAGTGCCCAAAAAAGGCTGGAAAAAGATCCCTTCTATCCCATGGAAGAGAAGTACCGGGGAGATGTGGTTTTCTTAGAGCTTGATGATACCATGGTTATTTACAAAGGCGAAACCTCCGGGATCTATCCGGAAGCCCTTGGCATGAAGGAGGTAAGCCGGCTGTTATTTACCGATCAGCTATTCTTTTTCCTGTTTGTTGATGTGTGTGTGTCTGACAGGGATCATATTTACCGCATAATTTCCAATACGGATATGCCGGCACAAAAGCAGAACGATCATACCTACTATTATCCAATGGAGACCGGAGGTATTACATATACTGTTTTTTCAGATCAGGAAATCTCTTCGGATCAGTACACCCAGGAAATTGTCAGTGTGATGACATCCCAGGAGCCGGATAAGCTTTGCAGAACTTTCATCAATACTTTGTCATTTCAATCAGCAGCTCCCACAAAAAAACAAACGTTGATTCAATGCTTTACCTTTGATGGAATGAATACGGAGATTACCTTTAAAGGTGAGAATCTCCACATCAGACACGGAGACAAAGATTATCAGTTGATTTTTGGGAATGAAATGAATGTAACTATCATTGAGGTCTGCAGCAACAGCGGAGAAAGAAAAAGTTACCGGGTTCCGTAAAACAGGGAAAAAGTGAGGGTTGGGAATGAAGTATGTTAATGAAAGATTTTATGAACGGATGAATGGAGAGGCCAGGAACCGGGAGTTGATACAGGAAATGAAAAGAGAGGTAGATGAGTTTCTGCCTGATTTTTCTGACTCTCCGGACCGGTTAAGCCGTTGGGGGCACTGCTACTTTTGTGACGATGACGGAGGAAGGCTGATTTTTGATATAAACTCCCCTGACAGGCATCGGTGTGAAGTGTGCAAAAAGGTGTATGAAAGTGAGATTTTAGATGGCGTTTGGGTTTATTTTTACCGGAACAAAGCGGTGATCATGGCGCTGGTATCTGCATTTGTTTATAAAGCCACAAAGGAAAAGAAATATTTTGACTATTCTGTATCAGTTATGGAATATTACGCCCATCATTATAAGGAGTTTCTGCTGCATAACAAAGAAAATCTGACCGCAGATTCTTATGACGAAATGCCCTGGGGCTGCGGAAGAATGATGCCCCAAGGGCTGAATGAATCCATTGTCGCCATACGTTTTATCCAGACCATTGAGATCTTAAGAGATGAATTAAGTCCGGAATTTCTTGATCTGGTGTATCACAATATGTTCCGGGAAATGTATTTTCTGCTGGCCCCTCAGGCCACCAGAATTCATAATATCAGCTGTTGGAATCTGTCCGCTATCGGTGTTATGGGGCTGGCATTCCAGGATCAGGAGATGATCGATTTTGCGTTTACCAGTGAGTACAATATAAGAAAACAGCTTGAAACAGGAGTGACGAAAGACTTTTTCTGGTACGAAGGATCCATTCATTATAATTTCTTTTTGCTGGAAGGCATTACGTATCTGCTTTTGTTCAGTAAGGTTTACGGTTATGATTTTGGTGAAACCGGGACTGAAATTTTGCAGAATATGTTTGTACAGGCATACAATTATGCATTTGACAATCAATTTCTGCCCAATCCCAACGATGGCTGGCCCAATCTGAATTTACGCACATTCAGTTATATTTACCATACGGCTGCCAGGGCGATGGGAGAGGACAGCCCGATCGGCAATCTTGTGAAGAACATTGAAGCGTCCGGTTCCGTTCGTACGCCTTTGCCTTTGTCAGAGCCATATTATTGCAAAAACAGCGTTTGTCTGGAACAGCTTCTGTTTAACATTGACTTTGATTATGAGCAATTCACACCGGTTAAGCAGCAGTCAAACAACTTTCCTGAATCCAATTTTGTAATATTGAGATATGACAAATGGAACGGGTTTATGAAATATGGGCTAAATGGGAAATCACACGCCCATCCGGACATCATGAATGTGGAACTGATGTATGGGAATCACAGAATATCCAGGGACTTGTCAAATGCAGGGTACCGGTCCCGCCTGTGCAATGAATGGCACCGGAAAACCCTGTCTCACAATACGGTCTGCTGGAATGGCATGGATATTACCTCTGTAAGTCCGGGGGAATGCCTGTTTTTTGATAAAAATAAAGTGACTGCAGCGGCAAGAGATGTCTATGACGGTATTCACTATACCAGGACGATACAGATCTCAGGGAATACGTTTACGGATGATTTCCTTGTGGAAAGCGGAAGGAATGGGACCTTTGACTACGTGTTTCATTTGGAATCCGCTCTTCATCTGGAATATGATCTGGATCTGGAAGATGGGAACCTGGGATTTGAAAAAAATGGCTATCAGCATATCCTTGAAACCAAACGGGTAAAAACAAAAGAAAACCATGTTGTGTTGCGGGCCGGGGCAGAAGACGTAATGTGGAGTATCTGGATCGATCTGACTGGGGGACACCAGTTATACCTCTTAAAAACATTGGATAATCCGGTGAATCAAAGGAGAAATACCATTTTACTTAGGAATACAGGAACATCTCCCCATTATCATTTAAAAATAATGGCGGAGGATAAACAATAAAGAAAGCAGAGAAAAGGAGAACAAAAATGAGAGCAGTCATTACAGGAGGAACTAGTGGAATTGGCTTAAGCGCTGCCATAGAGTTAGGGAAGGCTGGTTATGACATTATTATCACCGGAATTAGCCAGGAGGATGGGAAATCGGCACTGGAAACTCTGAAAAGCCATGGGATAAACAGTGAGTTTATTTATGCAGATTCGATGAATGAGGAAGACGTCAATCGATGCTTTGAAAAAATATCCCAGACCTATGATTCCCTGGATGTGTTGGTGAACAATGTGGGAGGTCTTGGCGGAAGGCAGCGTTTTGAAGAGATGGAGACTTCCTTTATGAGAAAGGTAATGGCACTTAACTTTGACAGTGCATTTTATGCAAGCCGTGCAGCCATTCCTTTGCTGAAAAAGGGCAATCATCCATCCATCATTAACTATAGTACCATTGCAGTTACCTCCGGCGGAGGCCCGGGCGCGGGAATCTATGCTGCAAGTAAGGCAGCAATTGAAGGACTGACACGGGCACTGGCAAAAGACCTTGCGGATTATGGAATCCGTGTAAATGCCGTTTCCCCCGGTACCATTGATACGGCATTCCATTCTGCAACAAAGCGTGAGATCCTGGAATCCTGGAAGGAAGGGATTCTTATGAAACGGCTTGGAGAACCATCAGAGGTAGCAGCAGTGATCGGATTCCTGGTTTCTGAAAAAGCCTCCTTTATTACAGGAGAGATTATACAGATCAATGGCGGCCAGGTGTTTATCTGATAATATAGAAAGGGAGTGGCATAATGGTTTTAAAATATGAAGATATAATTCCCGGGAACCCGGAGCCGGGAATCACCAGGCGTATTCTTGCAAGGGGCGGAAGCCTGATGGGGGTAGAGGCCTCCTTTATAAAGGGAGCAGTGGGAAGTATCCATAAGCATCCTCATGAGCAGGTCAGCTATATCGTATCCGGTTCCTTCCAGTATGAAGCAGATGGTGTGAAATATATTCTGAAGGCCGGAGACAGCTACTACGTAGAACCGGAATCCCTGCATGGCGCAACGGCATTGGAAGATTCTGTGATCCTGGATATTTTTACACCCCAGCGAGAGGACTTTATTGGAGAGAAATAAAAAGGGGAAGGGCGTTTTGCAGGTGTCATAAGGAAAAATCCAGTAATAAAATATGAAACAGGAAGGACAGGCTGCTTAAATGCTAAATTGGCAGCCTGTTATTGTTGTGCTGGTATATACTATCCATCATACCCTCTATCATTCCTGTTGGTCAAAAACCATGGTTTGGGTTTAAATTCTGATTATTTTTTCTGAAAAGCCAATATTTTTATTATAATTTAGATGGGACTTACTTGAAAAATTCCGTTAGATTCCTTATGATGGTAAGCAGGATGTGATAAATTTATCTGGAAAAAGAAAGGTGTTATGATGTTTACAAAACAAAATCTGAAGCAGAATTTAAAGGAAATGGGAATTATGCCCCATGACACTTTGCTCCTGCACTCATCCATGAAGGCAATCGGAGAGGTGGAAGGCGGGGCGGATACCGTACTTGATGCTTTTATGGAATATATGTCTGACGGTCTGCTGATACTGCCCACTCATACTTGGGCTGCCATGTCTGAATACCACAATGTATATGATCCAAGAATAGAGCCGGCTTGTGTGGGAATTTTACCTAATCTTTTTATGAAACGGAAAGGTGTGCTTCGTTCCTTACATCCAACCCATAGTGTGGCTGTATACGGAAAGGATGGAAAAGCATTTATTGAGGGAGAGGAACATCGGACAACGCCCTGCCCGCCAGGCGGCTGCTATGACCGTTTAAAAGACAGAAATGGGAAAATCCTGCTTCTTGGAGTTGGTCACGAGCGAAATACGTTTATCCACTGCGTAGAAGAACATCTAGAGGTGCCGGAGCGGCTGACCAAGGAACCTACTTATTTTAAGATAGTTATGCCAGGCAATCAGATAAAGCCCTCCTTCATGCACTGTCATGAAAATCCTGTTACGGATCATATTTCAGAGAATTACACGAAGCTGGAACAGGCCTTCTATGACAGAAAAGCTGCGGTTAAGGCCACTTTCGGCGATGCTGCCTGCATTTTGTGCGATGCCAATGGAGTCTACGAGGTGACGAAGGATGTGCTGTCCCACCAGATAAATTGTCTGATAGAATTGGAAACGATTCCTAAGGAGTGGTGGCGGAAAGAATAAATGGAATATCTGGTGCATGGTTTATAAGAGGATAGAACGGAAAACGGTCTGTAAGCCATTTCCGGTAATTTATGGGTACAGCTTGCATTTTCTCTGGATTTGTGCTATAGTATCCCCCGTAATAAGGCCGAGGAACCCTTGATTTTAAAGGGATTCTCACAACAATGACCGGTGTGTTCGAGACCTTCCACACCTAAAACAAAACTAAAGGAGAAATGAATATGCATTACAAAACATCAGAAAGGACCTATTTTATGGTCTTTTCGGCTGCGATTGCTGCAGTCTACACTGTGCTGACCGTGATTTTTGCCCCTGTCAGCTTCGGACCTATCCAGTTTCGAATCTCAGAGATCCTCTGTATTCTCCCATTTTTTACGCCGGCAGCGATTCCCGGATTGTTTATTGGCTGTTTCCTGTCTAATTTATTATGCGGAGCAGCGACCCTGGATGTGGTTTTCGGCAGCCTTGCCACCCTTTTAGGAGCCATTGGTTCCTACAAGCTTAGGAAAAGCAGATGGCTGGTATGCGTCCCCCCGATTTTAGCGAATACTATCATCATCCCATGGGTTCTTCGTTATGCTTATGGCTCAGAGGACATGATCTGGTATGCCATGATAACAGTCGGTATCGGTGAAATTCTTGTGATAGGGATCCTTGGCAATATCCTGATTGGTGTTTTAAATAACTACAGGCACATAATATTCGGGCGTTTCCTGTCAGATAAAGAATAAAACATATTTGTAAGCCGTATTTTAGCTTGTTCAGGTGTTGCATCATAAACTGCCTGGACAAGCTTTTTTCATTATTCCGTATCCCCTGCCCAAGAACTTCAAAAAAACCCCATAATAACGAAGCAGAAGAATATTCCTCCCGGTAAATTTTGGAAAAGGCGGCTGCATGATTGAAAAGGCGGCCGGATTTCCTTTTATTTCAACTCCGGCTGCAGGATAATGTCTGGAAGAGCATGGCAAATTGTACCATAGCATAAAGGCTTGAAAGGTTACAACCGGAATATGAAATTTTGACAAAAACAGCAGATGTAACCAAAATGTAACCGCCCCGGTTTATAATTATAAAACAACAAAAGGATAATGGTGAAATTATGGCAAAAGGAAGAATGAGTGTAGTTCGAGGCACCGACCGGTACATTACGCTGGCAGTGGATGAATGCGATGCCTGTGGTATAAAGGGAATTATGTTCCACTGCGATGATCCTCAGGGAATCCAATACGGCAGTACGCTGGAGATGATTTTAAATATGGACCGTATCTTTGATTCCATGAGCGGCCCTAAACAGACATTTCAAATGCGGCATTTTCCAGGAACGAATCCCGTTGATTTTGAGACACGGACCAGTGATGAAGAGGTGCGAAAAGGAAAATTAAGCACCTTCCGTATATATGTACAGTACCGTTACCACGCCAGCTGGCAGGGGTTGATCCAATGGGAGGAGGGAGAACGGCAGGAGCTGTTTGAAAGCACGCTCCAACTGATTCTCATTATGAGCCGGATGCTGAAAGGGGATTTTCAGGCAGGACAGGAAGGGGAAGCGCTGAGTTTCTTTCATGTAGCCATTGATTCGTATGATTACGGACGGATTGTGGGAAATTACCAGAGTATTCCTGCTGTCCTGACGGAACAGTATGATGTTCCTGCCGACCTGGCTGGAACGCTGGGAAATTTTATGGAAGCCAAAGCCTTAAAAGAAAAATATTCAGCTTATGGACTGAATTATGGCAGGCTGGTTTCCAATGAAATCTGTTCCATATGCAGAAAAAGTGGACAAAAGGCAACCTTTACAATAAAAATCATGTTTTGTGACCATTCTACATGGCAAGGCATTATTCACTGGAGGGAAGGCAGGGCGGAACAGACTTTCCGCAGCTTTAAGGAGATGCTTTATCTGATTGTATCTGTAGTTGGAGCAACAACGGCAGGAGCCGAAAGCTATGAGGATGAGGTTTCGACCATTGCCTTAGGGTTATAAGGACTGTGTCATAAAATGCACTTTACAGGACATAAAATCTGTAAGGTGCATTTTTTGATTATAATTATTTTGTAGATTTTCTCAGTGCTTTCTTATATAATAAAGAGGAAGCAGCTGCCTTTACATAAGAAAAGCGGTAAAAGTGAAGGAAGGCATCAGATATTACAGAAAACATAATTAAGGATGGAAAAAGCATGTATCAAATTCATTTTCATAAACCAGAGGCAATTCATTTTATTGGAATAGGCGGAATTAGCATGAGCGGACTGGCGGAAATTCTCATTGACGAGGGATTTACCGTGACAGGGTCAGATTCCCATGAATCAGAGCTGACTCGCCATTTGGAGGCAAAGGGTGCGGCCATTGCATATGGCCAGAGAGCGGAGAATATTAAAGAAGGAATTGATGTGGTTGTTTATACGGCCGCAGTCCATCCGGATAACCCGGAATATGCAGAAGCAAAGGAAAAGGGACTTCCCATATTAAGCCGTGCGGAGCTCCTTGGACAGATGATGAAAAATTATGAGAACTCCATAGCGGTATCAGGAACCCACGGTAAGACCACGACTACCTCTATGATAACGGAGATTCTTCTGGCAGCCGAAGCGGACCCTACCATATCAGTGGGCGGGATTTTAAATTCCATAGGCGGAAATATCCGTGTGGGAGGTCCCGGACTTTTTGTAACGGAAGCCTGTGAATATACCAACAGCTTTCTTTCCTTTTTTCCCACCATGGAGGTGATCCTGAACATAGAGGCGGATCATCTTGATTTCTTTAAAGATATTAAGGATATCCGACATTCCTTCCGTCTTTTTGCCGAAAAACTTCCCCCAAACGGATCACTGGTAATCAACAATGACATTGAAAGCAGAGAGGAAATCACTGAGGGACTGCCATGCCAGGTGATCACCTATGGGAAGAAGCCGGGGAGCCGGTATCAGGCCGAAGCCATACGCTTTGATGAATACGCAAGGGCTACCTATGATTTAAAGTTGGACGGAAATGTTGTGGATACCGTAACACTTGGCGTTCCGGGAGAGCATAATGTGTATAATTCCCTGGCAGCAGCGGCCGTATGTACAGAACTGGGTATTGAATTTGATTTGATTAAGAAGGGGCTGAAGCGTTTCACCGGCACCAATCGTCGTTTTGAAAAGAAGGGAGAGCTGTCGGGGGTTACCATCATTGATGATTATGCCCACCATCCACAGGAAATCCGGGCGACCCTGGAGACGGCGAAGCATTATCCCCACAATAAGCTTTGGGTGGCATTCCAGCCCCATACCTATACAAGGACTAAGGCGTTTCTGGAGGAATTTGCAGATGCCCTGTCACTGGCAGATGAGGTGATCCTGGCAGATATTTATGCAGCCCGTGAGACAGATGATTTAGGCATCAGCTCCGGGGATATTGCGGAAAGAATCGGGAAAAGAGGGGTAAAAGCCCACTATTTTTCATCCTTTGATGAGATTGAAACTTTTATTTTAGAAAATTGTATACACGGTGATTTGTTGATAACTATGGGGGCCGGAGACATTGTAAAAGTGGGAGAGAAGCTTTTAGGCTTATAGTTATCCACATTATCCACATAGTTTTCAACATTTTATGTTAAGAAACTATGTGGATTTTTTAATTTACATAATTTATAGTCTTACAATTTAAAAAATCTAGGTTTTATCAGCAAATCGACATGATTCGAAGAAGAAATTCTATTTATGTATACCTGGTTTCCACATTATCCACATTATCCACAATTCATTTAGTGGATAACTGGGGCTATTTTCTTTTGATGAGACCTGTGGTATGATATTCATGAAGACAAAGAGCAGTGCAAAACAGGACACGGCTAAATTTTTCGTTGTGCTTGCACTTAAGAAAATCCGGCCATGCCCTGTTTCACAAATGGAATGCCCGTGAGTGAGAGAAGCCACAGGCTTTACCCGCTGTACGGCGGGCTGGCGATATAAAAAAGGTGAGGTTAAGGCATTGAAAATAAAGAGCAGTTTCAAGATCAGCGCTACAGTGATTTCCAATGAGTTCATTGATGAATATATGGCTGCGGCCAATGGGGAGTACATAAAGGAATATATATATTTGATGCGCCATGAAGGGGAAGAAATCACCGTTTCTATGATTGCGGATGCGTTAAACCATACGGAAGCGGATGTAACACGGGCCTTATCTTACTGGAAGAATGCCGGGGTCCTTAAAGAGAGCGTCCCGCTAAAACAGACGGAGTCCCCTGCGGTATCCGAGACGGCCTGTTCCGGAATTGGCAGGGAGGAGCAAAAGAAGCCGGAGGCAGGAGGCCGCCGGATGGTCTATCCGCCTGAGAAAATAAGCGGACTTGCGGGAGATGAAGATTTTTCCCAGCTCCTTTATATTGCTCAGAAATATATGAATAAGGTATTCACCCAGCGGGAGTGTGAGGTTTTCGCTTATCTTTATGACGGCCTTCACATGTCGGCCGAGCTGTTGGAGTTTGTGGTGGAATACTGCGTACAGGGCGGCCACAGCAGCATCCGTTATATTGAAACAGTGGCTATCAGTTGGCATGAAAAAGGATTTCGCACCGTAGAGGATGCCAAGAGCTATGCCCTTACCTTTACAAAGGATTCCTTTGCCGTCATGAAGGCTTTTGGATTAAATGACAGGAAACCAGGAGATATGGAGAGGGATCTTATAGAACGATGGTTCCGAAACTATGGATTTACCAGGGATCTTGTGGTTGAAGCCTGCAACCGGACCCTAGCTGCTACCCACACCCCCAGCTTCCAATATGCGGACAAAATCCTGGAGGGCTGGAAAAAATCCGGAGTGCGTTCCATGGAGGAGGTCAGAAAGCTGGATGAACAGTATGCCGGCCGTATGAAGAGTGGAGATAATAAGGCGGGAAAAAGCGGAGAATACAAACAGACCCAGGCCCCTAAGGGGAGAAGGGGACAGAACCAGTTTCAGAATTTCCCTCAAAGGGAGATTGATTATGATGCCCTTGTTTTAAGGCAGCTGACAGAACAGAAGTAGTTTATACAAAGGTTAGCGAAGTCAGCAAACGTCGGTAAGAGGAATGGAGGTAATTATGGCGCTGAGCAATTCGCAGTACGATGCCATTATGCGGGCATATGGACAGCAACAGTTTAAGAACCGCCATGAACAGGAAAAGAGGATTGAGGAAGTATACCGGAAGATACCGGTTATAAAAGAGCTGGATGATTTCATCAGCACCAGTGCAGTAGCCAGTGCACGAAGGCTTCTTGAAGGGGACAGGGGTGCTCTTAAGGACCTTCGGAATGAAATCGCAGACTTGAGAGAACAGAAGGGCGTGCTTTTAAAGGCTGCCGGCTTTTCCGCGGATTATATGGAGATGCGGTACCGATGCCAGGATTGTAAGGATACCGGATACTCAGATGGGACAAAGTGCCATTGTTTCCGCCAGTTTGAAATGAAATATCTATATGCCCAGTCAAACATTGAACAAATCATTGCGGTGGAAAATTTTAATAATTTTTCTTATGAATATTTTGATCATACCAGAGTTGTTCCGGTTCTTAACCGAACCGTCAGACAGTATATGGAGCAGGTGGTGGAGACCTGCCAGTGCTTTGTAAGGGGATTTTCTGCAGAGCATGGGAATCTGCTGTTTACAGGCCCTACGGGAGTTGGTAAGACATTCTTAACCAACTGCATTGCAAAGGAATTGATTGACCGGTATTACTCCGTCATTTACTTATCAGCCAATGACCTGTTTGAGGTCTTTTCCAAGAACCGGTTTGATTACCAGGATGAAGAAGATATGAAAGGGATGTATCAGTATATACTGGATTGTGACCTTTTAATCATTGATGATTTGGGAACGGAACTGAATAACAGCTTTACATCCTCAGAATTGTTTTACTGCATCAATGAACGGCTTAATTCTTCCAAATCAACCATCATTTCCACCAATCATCCCATCAATGAGCTGAGAGACCGGTATACGGAGCGTGTCACCTCCAGGCTCATCAGCCGTTATACGGTGATTCCCCTTTACGGAGATGACATCCGCATCAGAAAAAAAGAAAAGCGTGTGAACTAGTAAAAATCCAGGAAGCCTTTGGAAGCAGGCTCCTGGATCTTCTGTTTTTGTTTGGCAGGTGCAGGCGGTTATGATATTTATTATATACTGGCAAGCCGTTCAAAAAGGTTATTCACATCAATCTGCCCATGGCCCCATATGTTATTGGGATAAATGTTTGAGCTGCTGCGGGCCGCCCCGTTTATTAAGAGGCGGTTAACATTGTTACCGGTCATTCTTGGATAATTTCCTCTGACAATGGCCCATTCAAGAACCATAGCAACGATCCCGGTCGCTTGGGCCGCCGACGCTCCTGTACCAGTCACAGTTCCATACATGTTTCCCGGGACCGCGCAGGTAAGCTGATAGCCTGGTGCAGCCAGGTCTGGTTTGATCTCTCCGATCCTTGTAAAGCCTCTGCTGGATTCCGGCAGAATGCTGTTATTGGCATCATTGTAGCCGGCCACTGTTAATTGGTGTCTCCCGTTTCCAGGTGAGGTCAGGGTGGTATCAGGATTAGAGTTAAGGAAATACGTCTCTCTTGTGATTAAGTCTCCGGAAGGCAGCCAGGAATGGAAGGCAAAGGGTTCGTTTTCTATGCTTTGCACCCGCAGGTACCAGATGCCGGGAAGGAGATTGTTAAACCGGAGCAGAATGAGCTGGTCACCGCTCTCCTCCTCAAATATGGTATTGTTGACGTAGATGGTGGTCTGGTTAAATATGAAACTGAACCTCCTGCATTGATTAAAGGAAGGAAATACCGGCTGGGTGGATTCCCGGTTGGGAGAGGAAATATCCACGGAAAGCCTTGCCGGAGCGTAAGACCAGATTTCCATGGAAAACATCTTGTCATTGCTCCCGACCCTTAGCTCGAAATCATTGTAGTAAGGGGCCCCGGTGGTGGAGTTAAAATAATGCCTTTGATTGTTTCCTTCATTTCCTGCTGAAACGCAGATTCCGATACCCGGAAGCAATGAGAGATAATCAATATAACTGTCCATAGCACCTCTGCCGTCGTGGCCGCCCTGGCTGCTTCCCAAGGCAATGCATACCACAAGAGGACGGTTGAACTGTTGGGAGGCCTGAAATGCATAGCGAATGCCAAGTATGATATCGGATTCCTGATAACAGAGAGCGTTTTCCGGAACAAAAAATAATTGTTTTAAATTTTGTTTTGCTTCTTTTAATTTTATGATTACAAGTTCCGCCTGAGGAACCACGCCGCTGAAGGATTCTGCTGTGTTGGGGCTGCCAGCCAGAACACTGGCAATGGCAGTTCCGTGTCCAATGGAATCTGTGGTTGGAACAACGGACAAAGGATTCTCTGCGCTTAAAGCGGTATTGATTTGATCCCTGGTGTATTGGGTGCCGTATGTAAAGGTTTCGGGAGGTGTGCCGCTTTGGTCTGTCTGGTCCCACATGGTGAGAATACGGGTGGTTCCGTCATTATATTTAAATGCCGGATGCTGGTAATCAATACCTGTATCGATAACGGCCACCAGGACCCCGCTTCCAAACAGGGCAAGAAAGGGGTTTCTCTGAACCGTTGAGATGCCGGATTTTTCCAGACTGGTGGTGGAAGTGAGGGTATAGAGAAAGGGAAAATTGTTATAGGGGTGCCGGCCTAAATCACAGGGGTTCACGGTGCTGACTGGAACGTGCAGAAGGGAATCCCTTATATCCAAATAGGTAATATTATCTCCAGTATCATAGGAAGGAGCCAGAGTATTGCTGATAATTAAGTCATAATAATTATTATCCAAAATTTTTGACACGAGTAATCCTCCCTGCTTTTATTGGGTACATAATACATTTTATGCGGATAAATATCTATTATGAGAATCTCCTGGAGCATGCCATAGATTCCCGTTTGGACTTGGGGGTTTTTGCCCGGAGGGATTTAAAGCTGAGCTTCCGGTTTAAGTGTAAGAAATTAGAAGTTGCATCAAGTGGTCACAAAGGTTACAATGAGAGGAAAGAGTATGAAACCCATCGTTTAACTTGACTATTTTCGCACATAATGTTATAAAAGAACCGTTGCATTGTATTAGAAACGTTGGAGGAGAGAAGAATGCTTTACGAAGAAAAAACGATAGAAACCATTCCGGTAGGTCCGCTGGGTTTGATACCGTTAAAAAGCTGCAAGGAATTGGGAGATAAGGTCAATGATTACCTGGTGTCATGGAGACAGGAGCGGGAGAGCGAGCATAAATCTACCATCGCTTTCTCAGGCTATCAGAGGGATTCCTATATAATCGGAGCCAGCACGCCAAGATTTGGAACCGGAGAGGCAAAGGGTACCCTGCAGGAATCTGTACGCGGCGATGACCTTTATTTCATGGTAGATGTGTGTAACTACAGCCTTACCTATTCCCTTTGCGGGATGACCAACCATATGTCTCCGGATGACCACTTTCAGGATTTGAAGCGTCTGATTGCTGCATCGGCAGGAAAAGCCCGCCGAATTAATGTGATCATGCCTTTCTTATACGAAAGCAGACAGCATAAGAGATCCAGCAGAGAATCCTTGGACTGTGCTCTTGCCCTTCGGGAGCTGGTGAACATGGGAGTGGAGAACATCATTACCTTTGATGCCCACGATCCAAGAGTTCAGAATGCCATTCCATTAAAGGGTTTTGAGACTGTTCAGCCAATTTACCAGTTTATTAAATACCTGCTGAGGGAAGAGAAGGAGCTGGATATTGACAGCGAGCATATGATGGTCATCAGCCCGGATGAGGGCGGTATGGGACGAGCCGTATTCTTTGCCAATGTTCTCGGCCTGGATATGGGTATGTTCTATAAGCGCAGGGATTATACTCAGATCGTCAACGGCCGCAATCCAATCGTTGCCCATGAGTTTCTGGGAAGCAGCGTAGAAGGCAAGGATGTGATCATTGTTGACGACATGATCTCTTCCGGCGAAAGCATGCTTGATGTGGCTAAGGAGCTTAAAAGAAGAAAGGCCAGAAAAGTATTTGTCTGCTCCACTTTTGGCCTGTTTACCAACGGTCTTGCAAAGTTTGATGAATACTATGAGAACGGATTCATTGACAGGATTCTTACTACCAATCTGGTATACCAGACTCCTGATCTCTTATCCAGACCATACTATATCAATGTTGATATGAGCAAATACATTGCGTTGATCATAGACAATTTAAACCATGACGCCTCCTTAAGTGAGCTTCTGAATCCCACAACCAGAATTAACCGGCTTTTAGAACGCTACCGTGCAGGTTACAGGTAAAGCAGGGCCATGGAAAAATTATCGAAGCAGAAACTGATCTTAGTGGGTCTTACACTTTTCTCCATGTTTTTTGGGGCGGGAAATCTCATTTTTCCGCCCTATTTGGGTGCTTTGGCAGGAACCAGTACATGGACGGCCATGACCGGCTTTGCGGTAACAGCGATCGGGTTTCCAGTCCTTGGCGTGGTAGCAGTGGCCAGGTCCGGCGGTCTGGCCAGACTGGCCGGCCGCGTTCATCCGAAATTTGCATTTATCTTCACACTGCTTATCTATCTGTCCATAGGGCCGTGTCTTGCCATTCCCAGAACTGCCAGCACATCTTTTGAGATGGCAGTGGTCCCTTTTTTAAAAGAAGGAAGCTCAGGAGCATTTATCCAGTTCCTTTATTCGGCTTTTTTCTTTGCCGCAGCGTTTGCTGTATCTTTAAAGCCGGACAGGTTGACGGACAGGCTGGGGAAAATACTGACTCCCTGTCTTCTGGCTTTGATCGTGGTAATTTTTGCAGGCTGCATGGTCCATCCGGCAGGCTCCTACGGGACTCCGGAAAAGGCTTATGGATCCAATCCCTTTGTAAAAGGATTTCTTGAAGGGTATTTGACCATGGATACCATTGCCGCCCTGAATTTTGGAATTATTATTTCTTTGAATGTACAGGCAATGGGAGTCAAACAAGAGGCCTCTGTGGTCAGAGAGACGATTAAAGCAGGTTTTATCGCTGGAGGAGTCCTTCTCCTGGTATACAGCGCTCTGGCTCACGTAGGAGCCGTTACAGGCGGTACCTTGGGACTGGGAGAAAACGGTGCCCAGACCTTAAACCAGGCGGTACGTTTTTTATATGGGAACGTAGGGCTTGTGATGCTGGCCGCTGTCTTCTTTATTGCCTGCTTAAATACATGTATCGGACTTATCAGCTGCTGCAGCAGGTATTTCAGTACCATTATACCCAGGGTGGGGTATAGTGCCTGGGCGTTTCTTTTTGCCATGGTGAGTTTGGTGGTCTCCAATATCGGCCTTAACAAAATACTGGAAGTCTCTGTTCCGGTGCTAAATGCCATTTATCCGGTAGCCATTGTTCTTATTCTGCTGTCCTTTGCCTTCCGGGATGGAAGGCGGTGGAAGGCAGTTTATGTTTGTTCCATAGGCTTTACCGGAACCGCCAGCGTGCTTTTGGCTCTGGAGCAGGCAGGCTTTGTCTTTTTAAATGCCGGACTTTCCAGACTTCCTCTTTATAATGTGGGACTTGGATGGATGGGGCCTGCGTTTGCAGGGATCGCTGCCGGTGCCCTGGCCGGTATTGGAGGAAAGAGATATGGACAGGAAGGAAGTCGCTGATAGGAGGGCACACTGGTGGAAAGCAGAACTGGTAGGAAGGCACAACTGGTGGAAGGCAGAACTGGTAGGAAAGCAAAACTGATTGGAAGGCAGAACTGGTAGGAAAGCAGAACTGATTGGAAGGCAGAACTGGTAGGAATGCAGTACTGATGGAAAAATAGTAACGATGAAAAAAGACTGTCCGGAAGGCGGAGGATCCTTCTGGACAGTCTTTTTTTGCTTCCCGGAACATTGAGTTCCGGGAAGCCGGATAGATTCTTCCATGAATACCGGAGCAGGCAAAAGTATGATAGCAGCAGTTGAAGCCAGTGAATACCGGCAGTCAAGCAGGCGATGCAGACACTTTATATCTCAATTTTTTACTGGGTCATATCTCAACAAGATGGTAAGGGATTAAGTTCGCTGTCAGCATCTGGGCCTCCCGCTGATGGCAGGTAAAGATGATGACCTGGTCGGAATAAGCATTTACCAGCCACTTTAAGGCAGTCTTAAGTCTGTCATCGTCATACAGCACAAAGCTGTCGTCAAATATGAACGGCATACGCTCTGTACCTTCCTGTATCAGTGTAGCGGCCGCCAGACGAAGTGCCAGATATACCTGGTCCATGGTACCGCTGCTGACCTGTTCTAGTGGAACCAGTTTTGTTTTCGTATTCAAAAATACATTCAGGTTCTCATCCACGCTCATGCTGGTATAAATTCCTCCAGTGATCCCTGCAATGAGGTCGGAGGCTGTTTTATTCAAATACAAGCCAAAGGAGTCTCTGATTGAGGTTGAGAGGCTAGTCATGGTTTCCAGAGCCAGGTCAATGGCAGAAATTTCCTCCCGTATCCGGTCGTTTTCCGTCAGGATGTGCTTAAGCCCTTCTGCCTGAGTTTTGCAGCTAGACAAATGCTCCAGCTTCTTTTCCAGCTCCCACTGGCTTTTCTGTTGTTTTTCAATGGATTCTCCGCAGTTTTCCTGCTTTTTCGAAAGATCCTCCAGCTCGGCCGCCTTCTGTGCGATGACCGCCTCGGATTTGGAGACAGCAGAGCATAAGCGGGTAAATTCCGCCATCCTGGTCTGGAAGGCCCGAAGGGCTTCCGGGGAGATATCGGTAGTTCCCAAATGTCTGGAAAGGATCTCCTGAAGGATCTTGGCACTCATTTCCATGTCCTTTTGGCTGTGTCTCAGGCGTAAAAACAGGATCAGGCCGATCAGGTAGAAAATAGTGGCTGTTCCAATGAAAATGCCCAGCAAAAGAATGAGGTCCAGTCCATAATAGGCGGTAAAATAATTTGCTTCTCCCAGATAGTAAAGGACGCCAGTGCCGCATAAAAGCAGGGTTGCAATAAACAGGGAAAGGACGGAGAGTATTTTTCTTGGTTTTCTGTTGCAGGATTCTTTGGCTTCCCTATACTCTTCATAGCTTTCCTGAGCCTTTGCCAGACAGGCGTTTATGGAGGACTGGTCAGAAAACTGGTTGCTGGACAGCACCTGCCTGCCCCTTGCCGCCTTTTGCAGAAGCTCCTCCTTCTCCTTCTGCTGTTCTTCAATGGAGGATTTGATATGAGAACGGAGCTTTTGGTATTCCTGGATCTGATTTTCATATTCCGGAGATGAGATTTCTTTTTCCGTATTGCGTATCTCGCTTAACAATGAGGTATAGGTACGGGCCGCCTCAGGAACCATCTGGGATTCTAAATCTTTTCTCTGGGATTTCAAAAAGGCGGCGGCTTTCGTGATGTTAAGGGACAGGTTTCCTGTTGTGTTTAAGTTGGCAATGTAATTCTTAAGTTCAGAAACCATTCCCTCATCGGTAGCACTTTTAAGCTGGCCGATGCTGACCGTATTAATGTAGGCGGCTTCGCTGAGACCGCATAATAAATCGTCTAAAAATGCCTTCGTAGGTTCTATTTCCCGTCCGGCGGTTTCGTCTACGATCTTAAATTCCTTTTTGTTTTTCTGGAACGTGCGTTCGATCCGGTAGATGTGATCCTTGTGCTCAAGCCGTATCTGTCCTTCATAGGTACCGCTGTTTTCCCAGGGTTCATATTTTGTATAAAGGTCATTCCGTGAGGCACGGCCTCTCTGACGCTCAATACCGAAAAGCATTCCCCGTATAAACGTATGAATGGTGGATTTTCCGGCCTCATTCTTGCCGTATACAATATTCAGCCCATCCCGGAAGGTAAGGTTTCTGCCATGGAATTTCCCAAAGCCATTGATATAGAGATCAATTATTTTCATGGGTCAGCTCCTTTCGTCCGTTGTACGAAGCAATGCATTGATGCCGTAATGAAGGGCCTTTTTTTCCACCGGGCTCATCTCAGGCTTTTGAAGGGCCTGGATATAAAATCCGATCATATCGCTTGGGTGTTCGGCAAACAAGGCGGAAAAGTCATACTGAGGCTCGGATTCGTCAATGATTTCCATAATCTTAAACCGGGTGGAAAGCATCTCCAAGTCAAAGGAAATATCCGGATCCCTCATGCCCCGGATCCGGAACCGGAATATGTTTTCAGGCCCCCGGTTCTGGATTTCCTGGGTAATTTTCATGGCAAGTTCTGTATTGGTAGTTGCTGTTGTCACATTGACGGCCAGGGAGATGTATTGAAGCTTTGCCATGGGTATAAACTTTAAGGAAGTCACCATACGGGTCACTTCATTGATCTCTCCCACCATCATACCGTGCTGGCCGGATTCCGTTTTGTCCAGAGGCTCCAGGGAGCCGGCAAATGCCATGCGGTTTTCCAAAAGGATCTCCGGACGGTGGATATGCCCCATGGCTATATAGGAAAAGTCCAGATTGGCCATGGCGCCCTTGTCAAAGGGGATGTGGTTGGCATCCCCGCCATGGCCAAGAAGAACATGGATGCGTCCGTTGTTTGGTACCTTTAAATGATCCAGGCGGTTTTCCGGAATCTCAGGCGTATGGTAACTGAAGCCGTAAACCTCCGTATTGATTTCCTTAAAGTAAACGCTTTCCAGCTCCTTACCCATGAGGTACGATACATTGGGTGCCCAGGAAAAGCTTAGCAGGGCGGAGTTGCTCCGGATGCGGTCATGGTTGCCGGCAATGATGACCACGTGGACCTCCGGTATGGTGGAAAAAAGATAATTTACTTCTTTAAGATCCCTGGCAAGGGGCTGCCGGTGAAATAAGTCTCCGGAAATAAAGAGGCAGTTGGCCTCCAGGGACTTTGCCTGGCTGACCGCCTTTGCGAAGGTGTCCCTGATGTCCTGATACCGTTCCTTGCTCCACGGTTTGTCGCTGTCCGGGCTCATACCCCAATGAACATCTGCAATATGTATGAATTTCATTGTCATTACCTCGCTGGTCTTCTGCACAAATAGTTACAGTACTCTCCATGGCTGAACGAAAACCACAAATTCCCTGCCGGTGAGGAAGGGAATTTGCGTTACAGGCTTACAGTTCGCAGTTGTTGACAGTTCTTGGGAATGGAACCACGTCGCGGATATTGGACATACCGGTTAAATACATTACACAGCGCTCAAATCCAAGGCCAAAGCCTGCATGGCGGGTGGATCCGAATTTTCTTAAGTCAAGGTAGAAGTCATAATCCTCTTTCCTTAGGCCAAGCTCATCCATGCGTGCCACCAGCTTGTCATAATCGTCCTCCCTCTGACTTCCGCCGATGATCTCCCCGATTCCCGGAACCAGGCAGTCCACGGCAGCTACGGTCTTGTTATCCGGATTCATCTTCATGTAAAAGGCTTTGATTTCCTTTGGATAGTCCGTTACGAATACAGGCTTTTTATAGAGCTGCTCCGTTAAATAGCGCTCATGCTCGGTTTGCAGGTCACAGCCCCAGAATACTTTATAATCAAATTCATCGTTGTGCTTTTCCAGAAGCGCTATCGCCTCCGTATAGGTCACATGGGCGAATTCAGAGTTCAGAACATGATTTAAGCGGTTAAGCAGCTCCTTGTCCACAAACTGGTTGAAGAAATTCATCTCCTCCGGAGCATGCTCCAGGACGTAGCGGATCACATATTTCAGCATGGATTCCGCCAGCTCCATATTGTCGCTTAAATCGGCAAAAGCCATTTCAGGCTCGATCATCCAGAACTCTGCCGCATGGCGTGTGGTATTGGAATTTTCTGCACGGAAGGTAGGCCCAAAGGTATAAATATTGCGGAATGCCATGGCATAGGTTTCACCATTAAGCTGGCCGCTTACCGTTAGGTTGGTAGGCTTTCCGAAGAAATCCTGGGTGAAATCCACGGCACCTTCTTCTGTCTTTGGAATATTTGTTAAATCAAGGGTAGTGACCTGAAACATCTCGCCGGCTCCCTCACAGTCGCTTCCCGTGATTATGGGGGTGTGCACATAGACAAAATCCCTTTCCTGGAAAAACTGGTGAATGGCATAAGCAATCAGAGAACGGACTCGGAAAACAGCCTGGAAGGTATTGGTTCTTGGACGCAGATGGGAGATGGTCCTTAAATATTCAAAGGAATGGCGTTTTTTCTGAAGGGGATAATCTGGTGCAGAGGCTCCTTCAACCGTGATTTTTTCCGCTTGAATCTCAAAGGGCTGCTTCGCATCCGGAGTAGCCACCAGGGTACCAGTGACGATGATTGCGGCCCCCACATTTAATTTGGAGATTTCAGAAAAATTATCCATGGTGTTATGGTAGACAATCTGTAGTGTTTCAAAATAAGTTCCGTCGTTTAATACGATGAATCCAAATGCCTTGGAATCTCTTAAACTTCTCACCCAGCCTCCGACCGTAACCTGGGAGTTAAGAAGTGATTCTTTGTTTTTATATATTTGTCTGACAGTGATTAAATCCATATTGGCTTCTCCTTTTATATGTTCGCATACTTAGTAAGATTATACTGTATTTCGAGCCTTGATTCAAGGGGGATGGGTGTAAAAACGCAAGATATGGCTTAAAATGTAAAAGAATTAAAAAAAAGTAGAAAAATGTCGGAAAATGCACAAAAAATTATGGATATAGTTCAAAATTTTGTTCACTATTTTATAAATGTGTGCTATAATGCTAGTACAATAAAATTACAACAGCGAGAGGTGATAACGTGATCAAGAAAGAGATGATTGCCATGCTTTTGGCAGGCGGCCAGGGAAGCCGCTTAGGCGTGTTAACGCAAAAAGTGGCCAAACCAGCAGTATCATTTGGCGGCAAGTACCGTATTATTGATTTCCCACTGAGCAACTGCATCAATTCAGGAGTGGATACGGTGGGGGTTCTGACCCAATATCAGCCATTGCGTTTGAACACCCATATCGGTATCGGAATCCCATGGGATTTGGACCGAAACGTTGGCGGCGTTACAATCCTTCCTCCTTATGAAAAGAGCAAGGGCAGTGACTGGTATACCGGTACGGCCAATGCCATCTATCAGAATCTTGAATATATGGAAACCTACAATCCGGATTATGTCCTTATATTGTCAGGTGACCATATCTATAAGATGGATTACGAGGTGATGCTGGAATATCATAAGGCGAATAATGCTGATATCACCATTGCTGCTATGCCGGTGCCCATTGAGGATGCCAGCCGTTTTGGAATCCTCATAACCGATGAAAACAACCGGATTACGGAATTTGAGGAGAAACCGGTGAATCCAAGAAGCAACCTGGCGTCTATGGGAATCTACATATTTAGCTGGAAGGTATTAAAAGAGGCACTGATCCGGATGTCCGAGGTTCCGGGCTGTGATTTTGGAAAGCATATCATTCCCTACTGCTTCGAATCAGGGGACCGGGTATTTGCCTACGAGTACAATGGTTACTGGAAGGATGTGGGTACCTTAAGCTCCTACTGGGAAGCCAATATGGAACTGATTGATATCATTCCGGAATTTAATCTTTACGAAGAATACTGGAAAATATATACCAAAAGTGACATCATACCCCCTCAATACGTGGCGGAGGAAGCTGTCATAGACAGAAGCATCATTGGGGAAGGATCGGAAATCTACGGAGAGATCCGCAATTCCGTTATCGGTGCCGGCGTTACCATTAAACATGGAGCCGTTATTAAGGATTCCATCATCATGAGAGAATGTGTGATAGGAGAAAATGTTAAGATCCAGAAGGCCATTATCGCTGAGAATGTGAAAATAGGTGCAAACTCTGAGCTGGGTTTTGGGGAATTTGTTACAAGCAAATACGACCCTAAAGTTTATCAGTCCGATCTGGTAACCGTCGGTGAGAATTCAATCATACCGGAAAATGTGAAGGTAGGCAAGAATACGGCAATTGCCGGTGAGACAACAGCAGAGGATTATGCTGACGGAGAACTGGCTGGCGGAGACTACATCATAAAGGCAGGTGGTATACGATGAGAGCGATAGGAATTGTATTAGCAGGCGGAAACAGTAAAAGAATGCGGGAATTATCCAATAAAAGGGCAATTTCGGCAATGCCCATTGCAGGGAATTACCGCAGCATTGATTTTGCCCTCAGCAATATGACGAATTCCCATATTCAGAACGTAGCGGTTTTGACCCAGTATAATTCCAGATCGCTTCATCTTCATTTAAGCTCTTCCAAATGGTGGGATTTTGGAAGAAAGCAGGGGGGACTGTTCGTATTCACTCCAACCATAACTGCGGAAAGCAGTGACTGGTACAGGGGGACCGCAGATGCGCTTTACCAGAATCTTACATTCTTAAAAAACAGTCATGAACCTTATGTGGTTATTGCAGCCGGCGACGGCATCTACAAGCTGGATTATGGGAAAGTTCTGGAATATCATATTGAGAAAAAGGCGGATATTACCGTAGTTTGCACGGAGCTTCCGGGGGGAGAGGATATCACCCGGTTCGGATTGGTAAGGACCAATGAAGATGGAAGGATCACGGATTTTGAAGAAAAGCCCATGGTGGCCTCCTCTAATATCGTATCCTGCGGCATTTATGTGATCCGCAGAAGGCAGCTGATCGAACTCATTGAGCGCTGCGCCATGGAAGACCGTTATGACTTCGTAAACGATATATTAATACGTTACAGGAATCTAAAGAGAATTTATGCTTATAAGATGAACACCTACTGGAGGAATATTGCTTCTGTTGAGTCTTACTTCAAGACCAACATGGATTTTCTAAAGTCAGAGGTCCGGGATTATTTCTTCCGCCAGTATCCGGATGTTTATTCGAAGATAGATGATTTGCCTCCGGCAAAATATAATCCGGGAGCCGCGGTGAAAAACAGCCTGATTTCCAGCGGCAGCATTGTCAATGGAGTGGTTGAACATTCCGTTTTGTTTAAAAAGGCATATGTAGGCAATAACTGTGTCATTAAAAATTCAATTATTTTAAATGACGTATACATAGGTGATAATACGGTTATTGAAAATTGTATTGTGGAGAGCCGGGATACGATCCGGGCCAATACTACCCATATCGGGACACCAGACAACATAAAGGTTGTCTTAGAGAAAAACGAAAGATACACATTATAAGGAAATGTGGGGGAAGGGGCTTGACATGCAGATTACAGACGTGAGGGTTAGACGCATTGAAAAAGAAGGAAAGATGAAAGCCATTGTATCCATTACACTGGACAATGAATTTGTGATTCATGACATTAAGGTGATCGAAGGAGAAAAAGGTTTATTTATTGCTATGCCCAGCCGAAAGGCAGCAGATGGGGAATACCGGGATATTGCACATCCCATTAATTCCGACACGCGGGATATGATCCAAAAGGTCATTCTGGACAAATATGAGACCACGGCGTTAGAAATGCCGGAGGTGGAGGCATTTGCTTAATACGATTTAAAATCCGCAGGCAGGGGAGTGACTCTGCCTGTGTTTTTTTCTGAGAAAACAGGCCGGTTATCCGAAAAAGACGGGATTTACATGAGACTCATTTTAGAGTTATAATAAATCAAATAATTTTTTGAAAGGTTGATGAACATATGACGATGAAAATAGGGATAGCAGGTTATGGAAATCTGGGAAAAGGGGTGGAATGTGCAATTCGCCACAATCCGGATCTGGAGCTTTCCGCCGTATTTACCAGAAGAGAACCGGCATCGGTGACCCTTCTTACTCCGGGTGTAAAGGTGTATTCCATGAATGAAGCCGTTTCGAAAAAGGATTCCATTGATGTTATGATCCTCTGCGGCGGAAGTGCCGTGGATCTTCCTGAACAAACTCCCCTTCTTGCAAGGTATTTCAACGTGGTGGACAGCTTTGACACCCATGCCAGGATCCCCAGGCATTACGAGGCGGTGGATGAGGCGGCAAAGAAAGGAAACAAGGTAGGGATCATTTCCGTTGGCTGGGATCCGGGCATGTTTTCCTTGAACCGCCTGTATGCAGATGCTGTCTTGCCAGGCGGTCATGATGATACGTTCTGGGGCAGGGGAGTGAGCCAGGGACATTCTGATGCCATCCGCAGGATCCAGGGGGTAAAGGATGCCAGACAGTATACCATTCCGGTGGAGGCTGCCCTTGAGGCAGTTCGCAGCGGGAAGTATACAGAGCTTTCCGCCAGGGAAAAGCATACCCGTGAATGCTTTGTAGTAGCGGAAGAGAATGCAGACTTAAATCGGATCAGGGAAGAGATCGTATCCATGCCCTATTATTTTGCGGATTATAATACCACGGTCCATTTTATCAGTGAGGAGGAGCTTAACCGGGATCACAAGGGGATTCCTCATGGCGGCTTTGTCATCCGGTCCGGAAAGACAGGCTGGGAGGATGAACACAGTCATGTGATCGAATACAGCCTGAAGCTGGACTCCAATCCGGAATTTACAGCCTCCGTGCTGACCGCTTATGCAAGAGCCGCTTACCGCCTGAATCAGGAAGGCCAGAGTGGTTGCAAAACCGTGTTTGATATTGCACCGGCATATTTAAGTGCTTTAAGCGGTGACCAGCTCAGAGGTCATCTGTTGTAAATCAAGAGGCAGGAGGAACAGACAATGGCAGTAAGAAAGGAAATGGTCCTGTATTACCAGCCTGAGAAGGAACGGCAGAGCGGGAATGATACAAAGACCGCGAAGCTGAAGGCGGTCCTGGTCCGTATGGGAATACGCATCAAAAATATTACCCCGGATCAGGTAAATCAGACCGTAGGATACTTGGCAGGTTTTAACGGCTTTGAAGAGTCGGAGCAGGAGGATTGCCCTTCTGTGGAAGAGGAGATCCTGGTGATGAAAAATTTTTCAAACCAAAGGATCGATGAACTGCTTTTAAACTTAAGGCGGGCAGGAGTTCCCAAGATCCTATTAAAGGCGGTAATTACCGATACCAACTGTAAGTGGAAATTTTATGACCTGTATCTGGAGCTTAAGAAGGAACATGATACCATGTCCGGAACAGGCGGGTCATAAACCTTCGAGGGATCATGAGGCATGCTGGATACCGCTCATGAGAAAAGTTAAAAAACGCGCTTTGATCCGGCTTTTACTGCCTGGTCAAAACGCGTTTTTATGTCAGATATCTTTACTGGTAATCACATACATTGGCCCACTGCTGCAGCAAATCCGCCTCCTCCGGCCGTTTCTTTGAAAGCTGTGCAGCAGCAACGATGGGAAGCCAGCTTTGTACGTATTTCTTCGCCGTGCCGGTCTTTTTACAAAACAGGTTCATATACATATCTGCCTTATTCTGGTCCTCTAAGCAGAACAGGAGATAAGTTCTGGCCACATCTGCACTGGCATTTCCCTGGGTGGCATGGACCCAGTCCAGAACATACATGGTTCCGTCTTCCTTGACAATAATATTACTGGGGTTAAAATCTCCATGGCATAATTTGGTATGTTTCGGCATGCTGTCCAGCTGTGTTCTCATGTCATATCTGGTTATATCGCCTAACTCCTCCGTATCCAATATCTGCCTTGACATCTTATCTTTCAGCTTGTTAAGAAGCGGGCACTGCTTTGACAGGATGTTTAAATGGAGGTCCACCATATGTTCCATGTAATCCGGCAGTTTATCCGGATTTTCCTCCATGAGCTGCTGGAGAGTCTTGCCTTCAATGAAATCAAAGGTAATGGACCATTTTCCTTCGAAAACGCCAACTTCTAAAACCTTGGGAACATTAATGCCGCCGACTTCTTCCACGCGTGCGGTAATCAATGCTTCATTCAATACATCTGCTTTTGGAAAATCAGCGTTGAAAACCTTGATCGCTTTCTCTCCATCACGAAAGACACTTTTTGTTGCAGTTGTAGCAATTAATTCTGCTGCCATAAGAACCTCTCCTTCCATCCAACCATTTGTATGAACCATTATGTAATGATTTTGTACTTATATTTTACTACAAATTCCATAAAAAGTATAGCTTGTTTTTGGCATATATCAGGAAAAATCTACTGAATATACCTGAAAACTAGAAACGGAAAACGGCAGCGCCATAAGCCGGAAGAGGATAAGAGAAGGAGTGTTCCTGCCCATCCCATTCCGTCTTTACGGAACGGAAAGACGGCGCTTTCTCTCCCCTCTTGTACAATCCGTGTTTTTCATCTAATACCAGGGTATAGGCTCCGCGTTTTGGAACTCCCACCCGGTAATCCGGGCGTTCCACCGGAGTAAAGTTTAAAACAAACAGGAGACTGCGCTTGTGATCCTTGCTGTACCGGATAAAACTGAAGATGCTGCGTTCCTTGTCATTGGCATTGACCCAGGAAAATCCCTCCCAGTCAAAATCCTTCTCATAAAGGGCCGGATATTTTTTATACAGGTGAAGAAGGTCCCTTACATAATCCTTCAGATCTTTTCCTAAAGGCTCCTCTGACAGATACCAATCTAAGGCTGACTTTTCATCCCATTCATGGAATTGCCCGAAATCCTGCCCCATAAACAGCAGCTTTTTCCCGGGATGGCCCAGCATAAAGGTATATCCCAATTTTAGATTGGAAAACTTATCCTCCAGAAGTCCCGGCATTTTGTGGATCATGGAGCATTTTAAATGCACTACCTCATCGTGTGACAATACCAGTATATAGTTTTCGCTGGTAAAATATGAAAGACCAAAGGTCATCTTATGGTGGTTGTATTTACGGAAATAGGGATCCAGCTTCATGTATTCCAAAAAATCGTGCATCCAGCCCATGTTCCATTTAAAGGTAAAGCCAAGGCCTGCCTGCTCCTGATTTCCGGTGACCCTGGGCCAGGCGGTGGATTCCTCTGCAATGACCATGGCCCCGTTTCCCCGGTTTTTAATGACACTGTTTAAATGCTTAAAAAACTCAATGGCCTCCAGATTCTCATTTCCCCCGTATTGGTTTGGGACCCATTCCCCGTTGTTTCTGCCGTAATCCAGATAAAGCATGGAAGCTACTGCATCCACCCGCAGGCCGTCTACATGGAATTTATCCACCCAGTAAAGGGCGTTGGCTATAAGGAAATTATCTACCTCATATTTGCTGTAATCAAAAACCTTTGTACCCCAATCCGGATGTTCGCCTTTCCGGGGATCCCCATATTCATAACAGGGTTCTCCGTCAAAATCTGCCAGTCCGTGGGCATCCTTAGGAAAATGGGCAGGAACCCAGTCAAGGATGACCCCGATTCCCTTTCTGTGCAGGTAATCAACAAAATACATGAATTCTTCTGGAGTCCCATACCGGGATGTCGGGGCAAAATATCCTGTAACCTGGTAACCCCAGGAGCCATCATAGGGATGCTCTGCAATGCCCATCAGTTCCACATGGGTGTAGCCCATTTCCAGTATATAGTCCGCCAGTTCATGGGCGGCTTCTGTGTATGTATAGAAACCATCCTTTTCCGCTCTGTTTTTCTTCCGCCAGGAGCCCAAATGCACCTCATAGATACTAAGAGGCTCATGAAGCGGGTCTTTGGTCATCCGCTTTTCCATCCATGACCGGTCCTTCCACTGAAAAACAGACAGGTCTGCAGTAACCGAAGCGGTCTGGGGACGGTACTCCGCCTGAAAGGCGTAGGGATCCGACTTGAAAAGGATCTTGCCGCTTCTGGTGGTGATTGCATATTTATACAGTTCCCCGATGCCCAGGCCCGGAACAAAGGTTTCCCATATCCCGGAGTCGGAAAGGGATGACATCAGGTTTGCCTCAGGATCCCAGCCGTTAAAATCTCCAACCACACTGACCTGACTGCCATGAGGTGCCCAGACGGCAAAATACATTCCGTCGTTTCCTTCATATTTTTCCGGATGGGCGCCCAGCTTTTCATAGATTTCGTAATGCCTTCCATTGTTATAAAGGTACCGGTCAACTTCTGTGATAAATCCGGTTCCGATTTCAGCTCTGTCTATTTCCATTTGCTCATCCCTCCATGATCTTTAAGATAACACCCTGGTTTGCAGGTAGGGTCAATCCGATTCTGCGGTCAGTCACTGGGAACACTTCTCCATTCAGAAGATTTACGGCAGTATTTCCCTCACAAGGACAGGGAATCGAAACAAATGCACCGGACTCATCGTTGTTGGCTCCAATGATGATTGTATGTCCATCATGGAACCGGGCAAAGGCGTACTGCCGGTTGGTGAGAAGCAGTTCCTGGTAACGCCCTCCGTGGAATTCCGGATTTTCTTCATGGATATGCCCCAGCTTGCTGATTAAGTCCTTAAGTGGGGAGGAAAATTCCCTTATTTCAGTTATGGATATTGCAGGACGCAGCATGGAGTCGTCCGTATTGGTGCGTTTTCCTTCCAGCCCAAGCTCGCTGCCATAGTAGATAGAGGGGATTCCCGGAAGGGTATACAGCAGGAGGTAAGTAAGGGGAAGATGCCGGAGATCGTGAAGTTTACTTGCGATCCGGTTTTCGTCATGATTGTCCACAAAGGTATAGAGCTGGGAGCCTATGGATTCCAGCCTCTTTACATTGTGTGCAATTTCAAAATAATTGTGGTCATTGTGACCGGAATAAATGCTCTTATGTAGTTCATAGTTGGTGACGGAATGAAGCATCTCTTGATTGACCCATCTGCCGTATTCTCCATGGATCACTTCCCCCATAAGCCAGAAGTCCTCTTTCATGTCCCTGGTGTGTTCCCGCAGTTCTTTCATAAATCCGAAGTCCAATACATTGGCGCAGTCAAGACGTATCCCGTCAATGCCAAAGGTATGGATCCAGAACCGTACGGTATCAAACAAATACTGCTTTACTTCGGGATTTAAAAGATTCAGGCAAGGAAGCTGGAAATGTCCCTGCCAGCCTTCGTATCCGAAAGAATCTCCCAATGGGCTGCCAGCGGCAAAATTGATCCCCCGGTACCAGTCCCTGTAGGGAGAATTCTCCCTGTGCTCCAAGATATCCTGGAATGCAAAGAATTCCCGTCCGGTATGGTTAAAGACGCCGTCGACCACTACCTTGATACCGGTTTCGTGACAGCGGGAAACAAACTCCCGAAAGTTTTCAAAACCGCCGAGACGGCGGTCCACCATCCGGTAATCACGTGTATCGTACCCATGGGTGGAGGATTCAAACAGTGGCCCGATGTAGATCGCATTGCACCCAAGAGACCGGATATGGGGAATCCACTGGCAAAGCTCCCCAAAACGATCTGTAACAGAGGATTCCCTGTTTTCTTTCGGAGCGCCCACAAGCCCCAGGGGATATAGATGATAAAAAACTCCCCTTTCATACCACTTGCTCATATACTTATCCTCCAGATTAAATTAGTTTATACCTCCCGGCTTTTGAAACGGCGCAGAAGGAACTGATAACGCAGTTGTGCCGCGTTAAGTTCGTAAATATAACAATCAATAAGTGTTGGGTCAACCACCTGTTCAAAGTGGTTTCTGGCTGCATCTATGGCGGTTTTGGAACGTTCAATCTCACGTCTTAAGTTCCGTTCTTCCTCTGACGGGGCCAGATGTTTTTTTAATTGTACATGTTTCATTTCATCATCTCCAGATCTATCATTTTACCAAATCCAATAAATTCAGTATGCCTGGAAATTGGAACTTTATTCATAAATTACCTGTATATCTTTTTAAAACCTATGAAACCTGGCTCAAAAGCTGCTGCAAATACTGCCCAAGGGAACAAAGTTTTTTCGTGCTGTCACCGATGGTCAGATAATAATAATTGGCTGTCCCCTCCTGGCGGACACTTACAAGACCGGCTTCTTTTAATATCTTTAGATGGTGGGAAACGGCAGGGCGTGATAATCTGGTCATTTCCGTGATTTCTTTAACATTCATTCCCTGTCCGGGCCTTATATATAAGCCGTCCTTGTTTGTCACATCGTTTTCCGGTTTGCCATAAAAGCCAGTGCGTGCAAGACCCTCTATGATGGAGAAGCGGACCTCATCTCCCAGAGCGATAAAAATAGGCATGCAACTCTGGAAAAGTTCGTTAAATTCCTGGGCTTGCATGAACGGATCCCTCCTTTGGTTTAAAAAAGTAAACTAATGATAGTTTATCATCCTGGCAGGATAACGTCAATGTGTTATCGGTAAATATTTGTGATTTATGCTGCAAAAAATGAAAAAATATAGGAAAAATTGTTGAAAATAACAATAAAAGTGATGAGGGGCCAGATGGCTATCAATAGACACTTTGAAAAGATATATAACATTTAAAAAAAAACGGTTGACATTTCAACCCCTCTTGTGCATAATAAAGGCACATTCTTTTATGCGTTCCGCATACAGCAGTTCAAACATTTTCTAAGAGTTATGGATGCTCTATTCCATAATGCAAAGCTGATTATCCAGCGAACATTCCAGAATTGATTTTTTAAGAAAAGAGGGGGGATTCTATCGTTTCATATGTTGTTTTACTGTTGATTTTAGGGACAGGGGCATTCTTTGATGCCCAAGAGCACCGCATTCCTAACGGTTTGGTGCTTTGGGGAGTTATCATCGGCTTCTTGCTTGAGATTGCTGGGTCAGGAAAGCCTTTGGCAGGCCTTCTGTTCCTTCTGAGGCTTTTGATTGTAACCATGGTATTTTTTTTATTGTTTCTGTGCCGGATGATCGGCGCAGGGGATATTAAGCTGGCCGCTTTGATATGCGGTTTTCTGGGGCTTAGAGCTGGTGCTCTGGCAGTTGGATTTGGTTTTCTTATAGGGGCTATCTGGTCATTTATTAAAATGACAGTAAGAGGCAGTCTATTCATCCGCTTTTCCTGTCTTTTTGCCTATATCAGGCGTGTATTTCAAACTGGGAAACTTACAACCTACTACGATCCGGTCCAGGATGGATATGATGTGGTAATTCCTTTGGGCCTTTGCCTGTTTTTAGGGACCATAGGCTCTATGATTTTCGTGAAATGAGTTGATAACAATGAAATTTCAGCCTAAATCTGCGGGTAGTGGAATATGGCAGTATTTCTGCCAGGTTCATTGAGTAATCAAAAGGAGGTCATGTATTGGCAAAAAGAGTGATGGCGGTTTATGATGAGGATCCGTTGTATGCTGAGAGATTGGCGGAATATGTAAACCAGAAGGAACAGGTCCCGTTCTCAGTACTGGGTTTTACTGCCCTGGAGCGGCTGACGGATTATGGAGCAGATCACAGGATAGAGCTTCTGCTGGTTGATTCCTCCGTATCCCGGGAGGATATAGAGAAAATAGGAGCAGCCTTTGTGATCCTGCTGGCTGACGGGGAGGTGGCCCCCTTGGAAGAGCCATATCCAAGAGTTTATAAGTACCAGGCCGCAGACAGAATCATGCGTGAGGTGATGGGATTCTATTGTAATAATTCCGGGGAACCTGGATATGCCATGGTTTCAAGGTCAGGAAGGGTCATGGGGGTCTACTCGCCCATAAACAGGTGCTTAAAAACTTCTTTTGCCCTTACCATGGGACAACTGCTGGCCAGGGATTTAAAGGTTCTTTATATGAACTTTGAGGATTGTTCCGGTTTTGGGCGTCTCATGGGAGAGGAGTATAAGGGAGGACTGTCAGATCTGTTGTATTATTATGGGCAGGAGGGATTTCACTGGGGCAGGCTTGGGGCAGTAGTTCATACCTGGGGGGACTTGGATTATGTGCCTCCGGTACAGTATCCCGAGGATCTTTGCCAGGTGACCGGGCAGATGATGGCAGAGCTGGTGGGCCATATTGCAAGGGAAAGCACTTATGGGTCCATTATCCTGGATCTTGGCCAGTTTGGTAAGAAAGGAGCAGAGCTGCTGGAAGTATGCGATGTGGTATACATGCCGGTAAAGGATGACTGCGTGTCTGCAGCAAAGGTGGAAGAATTTGAAGAATACTTAACCTCATCCGGTCATGAAGCACTAATAAGCCGGATTCAGAAGATAAAGCCGCCCTACCACAGCAGCTTTGGACGGAGAGATAACTATCTGGAACAGCTTTTGTGGGGAGAGCTGGGGGATTACACAAGACAGCTTTTGAGAAAATTCCCTTAGGGGAGGCGATTAAGGGAAACAGATCGGGCAAGGAGGAAACTGTCATTAGCCGTAAGGAAATGACAGCACAAGGAGGAACCGTCATGGAAGAACAGAGAAGGAAGCTGCGGGAAGAAATCTTAAGAGAACTGGATGAACGGCAGCAGGTGGCCGATGAAGAGCTGTGTGATATCATTGACAGTAGAATTCTGGAATATGGAAAAAACAATTTTTTACCCCTAAAGGATAAGATGGAGCTTCGGAGCCGGCTGTTTGACTCATTCCGAAGGCTGGGGGCACTTCAGGAACTGGTGGACGACCAGGATGTGACAGAGATCATGGTAAACGGGGCGGACCGTGTTTTTGTAGAACGAAACGGGAGAATGGAACCGTGGGTCAGAGCTTTTGACAGCCCGGAGCAGTTAGAGGATACCATCCAACAGATTGTCAGCAGGGTAAACCGCACGGTAAACGTATCAAGACCCATCGCTGATGCCCGTCTGTCTGACGGCTCCAGGGTCCATGTGGTACTCCCGCCCATTGCCCTGGATGGCCCTGCAGTGACCATCCGGAAGTTCCCCAAGCCCATTACCATGGCAAGACTGTTAAAGCTTGGTTCAATTACGGAGGAGGCTTCGGATTTTTTAAAATGCATTGTAGAAGCCGGATACAATATTTTTATCAGCGGCGGGACCAATTCCGGAAAGAGCACGTTTCTCAATGCTTTGTCTGCCTGCATTCCAAAGGATGAGCGGATCGTGACCATTGAGGATTCGGCGGAGTTAAAAATCACCCACCTCCCAAACCTGGTACGGCTTGAGACCAGGCAAGCCAATGGGGAAGGAGACGGGGAAGTGACGATTGGGGACCTGATCCGGGCGGCTTTGCGGATGAATCCTTCCAGAATCATCGTAGGGGAGGTAAGGGGAAAGGAAGCTCTGGATATGATATCGGCTATGAACACCGGACATGACGGAAGTCTTAGTACCGGACATGGAAACAGTCCCAGAGACATGCTTTCCAGACTTGAGACTATGGTGCTCATGGGGGCAGATATTCCATTGGCGGCAGTCAGAAGCCAGGTGGCGGCGGCAATTGATATATTAATTCACTTAGGACGGCTGAGGGATAAAAGCAGAAGGGTCCTGTCCATTGTGGAGGTGGTTGGCTATGAAAATGGAGAAATCAGGCTCAATCCGTTATACCGGTTTGAGGAAGATTATGAAGACCGGGAAGGGAGCCAGACCGTCCGGGGGAGTCTTAAAAAGGTGGGATGCATTCAAAATACCGAAAAACTCAAAGCAGCAGGCATTGAGATATGATAATTATGTTCTGACGCCGGCTCAATGGTTCCTGTACGGGTTCCAGGGTCTGGCAGCGGCAGGAATTTTCTCTTACGTTTTTTACCGCAGTGTTGCGTCATTTCTGTTATTTCTTCCAATGATTTTTATTTTTCCCCATATTAAAAAAAGTGAATTAAAGAAGAAAAGGCTTCAACAGCTGAATCTGGAATTTAAGGAAGGAATCCTTCTCTTAGCCTCTTTTCTTAGTGCCGGATACTCTGTGGAAAATGCTTTTTCAGCCTCTGTAAAGGAACTGGTTATTCTTTATGGAGAAGAAGGGATGGTTTCCATGGAATTTGGCCATATTGTAAGCCAGATCCGGATAAACCGCTCCGTGGAGCAGGCACTTTCTGAATTTGCGGGACGCAGCGGCCTGGATGATGTTAAAAACTTTGCGGAAGTATTTGCCGCTGCAAAACGAAGTGGAGGTGAGTTGGTTTCCATCATCAGCCATACAGCGGCGGTAATAAGGGATAAGATGCAGGTAAGGCAGGAGATTTTGACCATGACAGCCTCAAAGCAATTTGAACAAAAGATTATGACCATGATTCCCTTTTTTATCGTTCTCTATATTGACATGACCTCTCCAGGCTTCTTTAACATCATGTACAATACGGGAATTGGAAGAATTCTTATGACTCTTTGCTTGGCCGTCTACATCGGGGCTATCGCCATAGCAAGGCATATCATGAAGATCGAGATATGAATGGAGGAAAGAGAATGGTAAGGAAAAGCGAAAAAAAGTGGATTTTCCCTTTTACCAGAGTACAGGCGGTCTGTGCAGTGTCGGGGTTTGTTTTTTATATTGCCATGAAGCTGGTATTTGGGTCAGGGGGCAGGGAGCTATCGGAGGGGGCAGGGCTTAAAAGAGCAGGACCGGGCCAGGGGGAGTCTACCTATGATGTCCTGGTATCCGGGCTTGATAAGGACAATGAAGATAAGAGAGTGCCGGTGAAAATTCCTGTCAGAGAGAGGAAATACAGTGAGGAGGAGGCAAGAGAGCTGTTCCAAAAGATCCAGCCTGAGCTGACAGAACAGATGTTGGGAGAAAATGAATCCCTGGAGGATGTGAGAGGAAATCTAAATCTAAAGGGAAGCCTTGGCGAGTACGGGCTTAGAATTATTTGGGAATCCGAGAATCCTCAGGTCATTGATGCCTTCGGGATCGTACACAATGAGGATATACCGGAAGAGGGTAAGTCGGTTTGGTTAAGGGCAAGGGTGACTGACGGAAGCTATGAGCGGCAATTTGAGTTTAAGGTTACCGTTTACCCTGCTTCTCTTACCCGGGAACAAAGGGCTGCCGATGACTTTGTCCGGTGGATCGGGCAAATCGATCTTAAACAGCAAACGGAGGACCGCCTGTCTCTGCCACCGGTTTATATGGGGGAGCGGCTGACATATTTCCAGCCTGAAGAGACGGATTATCGGATCCTGCCGGTGCTGGGAATTTTGCTGGCTGCACTTCTTCCTTTAAAAGGGGAGTTTGACAGGAAAAATCAGGCAAGGGTGCGGGAGCGGCAATTACTTTTTGATTATTCAGAGGTAGTTTCCAAGCTGGTGGTTTACATGGGCGCAGGACTTACGGTCAGAGGCGCCTGGGAACGGATCACGGCGGGCTATAAGGACGGGGTAAAACAGGGAAAAAGAAGCGTAAGGCCGGCTTATGAGGAGATGGTGAAAACGGCAGCACAGCTTGGCAGCGGGCTGTCAGAAGGGAAGGCCTACAGTGAATTTGGAAGGCGCTGCGGGGTTCAGGTCTACATTAAGCTTTCCGCTCTTCTGGAACAGAGCCAGAAAAACGGGAGCCGCCAGCTTCGGCCGGCGTTGGAGCTTGAAATGGTGTCTGCCTTTGAACAGAGGAAGAACCTGGCTAAAAAGCTGGGGGAAGAAGCCGGAACCAAGCTATTGCTGCCCCTTCTCATGATGCTGGGAGTAGTCATGGTCATGATCGTGGTTCCTGCGTTCCTGTCATTTTATTAGAAGGGAGGTGAAAGAATGCTGGATTGGATTAAAGATCAGATCGGGGACTTTTTAAGAGAAGAAGATGGAGTCGGTGTGATTGAGGTGGTGTTGATCCTGGTGGTTTTAATCGGACTTGTTATCATCTTTAAAAAACAGATAACAACCCTGCTGGATAACATATTCAAGGAAATCAATAACCAGTCAAAAGAGGTGTATTAATGCGCAAAAAAGGACAGATCACGGTATTTTTCAGTTTGGCCCTTTTATGTGTATTCAGTCTGATGTGCGGACTCTTAGAGTCCGCACGGACCGCCGGGGCCAGGTGCTACTTAAAGCTGGCGGCTGATTCCTCCATGGACTCGGTATTCAGCAGGTATCATAAGGAGGCCTGGGAAAAATACCGGCTCTTCCTTCTGGAATGTGAAAATGGTGATGAATTGGCAAAGGTGTGGAAGGGATATATGGAGCCTTATATGGACACCTCCGGCTGGTACTCCATGAATATGGAGCAGGCGGATACCATGCAGCTTATTTCTATTACCGACGGGGGCGGCCATTATTTGAATCAGGAGATCCTTGATTATATGAAGTATGGAATCTTTGAAAATATAACCGATGAAAAAGGCGGGGAAGTGCTGCTTGAAAATTTAAAAGAAGCCAGGGCCGTGAAACAGCTGTCCAGTTCATTTCGTAGTCATGAGCGGGAAGCGGTCCGTCTGGAACGGGCCTTAGAGGATATTAACATCTCCCTAAAACAGCAGAAGGCTTTCTGGCAGGCGGCGAAAGAAGGGATCGCAGATTTTGACGGTCCAGAGTTTCGAAGAGAAGCGGACAGGCTTAAACGGGAGACGGACCGGATTCCTTCCCTTGTAAAGGCTTATGAGAAAAGGGCGGATGATTTAAAAAGTAGTATAACCGAGACAAACAAAGCCCTGTCTGAAGCTAAAGAAGAATTAAGCCAGAAGGTCAATGAAGCTTTCATGAGTGATACCTCCTGCTATGAATCTTATGTTAATCAGGATGGAGACCGAAGAAAGGAAATCCAGGTACTTCCTGAAAAGATGGAGCTGGTGAGGCAAGTGGCCGAACGGGCGAAGGAGCGTTCCTATGAGGTGGAGAGCATCATTGATCAGTGGGACAGTGACGATGAAGAAGATGATGGACCGGATTTAACTTCCTTGTGGGGTTCCGTCGGGGAAATATGGCACGAAGCGGATATTCCCGTTCTTTCCTATTCCAATGGTGTAAAGGATCCGGAAAAACAAAAACTCCTGGAACAGGTGGAAGGTTTTCTGCAAACTGGGCTGCTGGCTCTGGTGTTGCCTGAGGGGAAGGAAATATCCAAAGGCATTATATCTGACAATTCTTTTCCATCCGTCACCTGTATGAAAGAGCAGGGACCGGGAGTAGATGCGGGAATTATGGACCGGATCCTGTTTGGAGAATATTGCAGTCGTTTTCTTACCAACTTTCTTTCCGAGGAGGATAAGGAGGTAAGGTACGAAATGGAGTATCTGATTTCAGGAAAGCATACAGATGAAGAAAACTTAAAACAGACGGTTGCAGACGTTCTCATGGTGAGGGAGGGCTTGAACCTGATCCATATTTTATCCGACGGCCAGAAACGGGAGGAGGCAAGGGCTCTTGCCGGCCTTATTACCGGGGCTGTGGGAATGGCTCCTCTTACGGGAATCGTGGCATTTTTTGTAATGAGCGTATGGGCCTTAGGAGAGGCAATTACAGATGTAAAAATGCTTTTGGAAGGGAAAAAGGTGGTCCTTTTGAAAACGCGGGATACCTGGAGGCTGTCTCTTACCGGTCTTATGGAGCTGGGAAAAACGGGAACCTGTACAGGCGGTTCAGGAGATGAAACGGGGATTGATTATACTGCTTATTTAAAGCTGCTTCTATTCTTAGGGGAGATCAGGCGTCAGTATTACCGTGTTATGGACGTGATACAGATGAATCTATGCAGGGAACAGGAGGATTTTCGCATGATACACTGTGTCTATCAGGCAGAAATACGTGGGAGGGTAAAATCAAGGCATATGTTTTTCGGAGGAATTGATCCCTTTTTTCCGGTAGAAGTCCGGACTGAAAAGGCGTATTAAGGGAAGGAGGCAGATGATCATGCTCTTTTTCAAGGAGTTTCAAGGAAAAAATATTAAAAAAAAGGTTACTCTCCAGGTACAAATCCCCTTCATAATACAAGGATTCCTTGCAAAAAGGGCATTGTCATCTGCCTCCTTCTCCCGAATAAAGGGAAGCCTGACTGTAGAGGCAGCCTTTGTCCTGCCGCTTTTCCTGTTCTTTATGGCAATTCTCATGCTACCCATGACGGCTATGAAGGAAGGAAGGCGTATTCAGACCGCCCTGGAGGCAGCAGGTGAAGAGGTGAGCCAGTATGCTTATGTGCTGCATCGGCTTGAACTGGGAGAGGGGCTGGAGTCAACTGGGCCGGGCGGCCTTTCAGAGGAATTATCAGACAGACTCACAGAGGAAGGGATGCTTCTATTTGTGAGAAAACGGATGGAAGGACGGGCGGGGAGTAAAAGGATTGAAGCGATATCCTTTGCTCGCTCTTCTGTTTTAAGGGATGGGGAGACCATCGACCTGATCATGGATTACAGAGTCAGAGTTCCATTTTCCGTCTTTGGATTAAGCAGCATACCAATGACAGCCAGATCCAGCCGAAGGGCCTGGATCGGACAGGAGGGAGGTAAGGGAAAAAAGGCGGGCCAGGAGGACGCGCTGGTATATGTGGGAAGGACGGGCACAAAATATCACCGGCAGCGGACCTGCCACTATTTGTATAATGACCTGGAACAGATTCCTTTTATCCAGTTGGAGAATGCTCGTAATTCATCCGGCGGAAAATACAAGCCCTGCAGCAGATGCGGAAGATTTGCAGAGGAAAACGGCAGTGTATTTATCATGCCGTCAGGAGAGAGATATCACAGTGACAGGAATTGCTCTTCCATCTTGGCATATGTGGAGGCAGTTCCTTTATCTGAGGTCCGTCACATGGGAGCATGTTCTTACTGCTCGCAATAGGGAGGTGTCTTATAATGGAAGGCGTATATAAGTCTTTATTCGGAATATTTTTACTGGCGGCTGCCTGGGAGGATGTTAGGGAAAAGGCCGTCAGCGTATGGGTTTTTGAAGGGGCAGCCATAGCTGGGGCGATCATGGCTCTATTGCAGGGAGAAATGGGGGCAGAGCGTTTGTTAAGCTGTATGGTCGGAGCGGGACTTCTTCTTTTAAGCAGGTTAACAAGTGAGGCAATCGGAATAGGGGATGGATGCTTTTTTGCAGTCAGCGGCCTTTATTTAAGCGCGGTTATGAACCTGAAGCTTTTGATTTTCGGATCATTATTAAATGGCATCTTCTGCGGAGGAATGTATGTCTTTGGCCTTCTCAGGGGGAAGGATGTGAAAAAGAAAACCGTACCCTTCCTGCCCTTTCTGGTCCCGGTCTGGATCGGACTGGAGATATTATGAGGGGAAAGCTGAGGGGAAGTTATACGGTTGAAGCTGCTTTTGTTATGGCAATTGTTTTATGGGCGCTGGTGGTATCCATTCAGGCAGCTTACCGTCTTCGGGATGAGGTGGTAGGATCCATGGCGCTGGAAGAGTCTGCGCAAAGGCTGCGCCACAATGAAACGGAGCTGCCGGAAGAAGCAGAGAGGTGGGCGGCCAGAAGGGCTGGAAGTCCCTTTTCCTGGAAACAATACGATTTTCAGATTAAGATGACGGGGAATCCGGTTACAGGCAGAAAGGTAAAAGCGAGGGGGGCAGGGGGTACCTGGAAGCTGGAACTGGAACAGGGGGTGTTTGATCCGGAGAATTTTTTAAGGGTGTTGAGTTTCGTCAATCAGGAGGAATGAAATGAAGGCTGCATACAGGCGGGAAATGAGGCACAATTATTTGATTATAGAGCTGGAAGAGACTGGATATGACGGCTACGAAATACTTATGCTGGCTTCAAATGGAATTGAGGGCCTGTTGAAATTTCGTGCGAAGCAGATGGATGACAGAGTGCTTTACTATTATGAAATCACCTCAAAGCAGCCCTTAAGTAGGGTTCTGGAATACCATAGCCTGGGCGGTGAGGAGCTTAAAAGGTTAATTGGTGATATTGGGCAGACCCTGGGGCGGCTGGAGCTTTACCTCCTTAAGGAAAAGCAGATCCTTTTAGAACCGGAATATATTTATGTGGAGCCGGAGCAGTTTAAGGTTTTCCTTTGCCTGGTGCCCGGAAGGCACGTGGATTTTCCAGGAGAGATGACAGGTTTGCTGAGATATCTTCTGGGAAAGGTCAATCATCAGGATAAGGAATGTGTGGTAATGGCCTATGGACTGTACCAGGAAAGCCTTAAGGAGAATTACGGGATGAAGGATCTTCTTGAAATAGCAGGAAAAAATTGCTCCGGGACAAAAGGCAGTGATGAAAATATCCCACAGCCAGATGATACCAAAGCACCGGAAGAAAGCCAGATGTCTCCACTTCCATATGGACTCAGGGATTTAAACGAGGAAATGGAAGAACGGATAAGCCTTTCTGATGTGAGAAAAAAAGGGCTTCTGTTTGTTATTCCGTTTTCAGCCATGATCGGTATCACCTTAGTGTTATGGCTGTTATCTGGGCTGGAAGGAATCCTGAAATTCTGGTATGCGGTGCCTTTTGCAGGAATTTTTACGGCTTTCACGGCGTTGACAGCGTGGAGAAGATATTCCGGGCAGCAAAATGAGGCTATGGTTAAAGGAGAGGAAGGGGGCCGTCAACCGGTGGAAAGGGATGACTGGAAAATGGCCTTTGTGGAAGAAATAAAGGAAAAGGCTCCCAAATTTGAAGCGGGAGATGAAGAAATAATCCAGACGACCCTGCTGACGGATCCTGGAGCGGATAAGAATATCCGGTACTTACGGGCGTTGGGTCCAGATACGGAAGATATATTAATAACTTATGTCCCCTTTCTGATCGGAAAGCAGGAAGGCATGGTTGACTGCGTCCTTTCCGGAGATGCCGTCAGCAGGATTCATGCCAGGATCGACCGGGATGGAGAGGAATACCGGATCAGTGACTTGAATTCCACAAATGGAACCACTGTAAACGGGCGGGTATTAGAGACTAATGAGACGGTCGGATTGAAGAAGGGAGATGAGGTTCTAATCGCAAACTTTGCTTATATATTTACATAATGAAAACTTTTTGTCTATGAAACAGCAAACCGGCCATTTTTTGGCCGGTTTTGTTTCGATAGGTATTCTATACCGGTTTTACCTCGTCCACCAGCAGGTAATAATACGTACTGCCTTCTTCCTGGTAGCTTTGAAATACACCTGTTATTTCTATTTCACTTTCCTGCTCCGGGTAATCATCCGGATATGTGTGTTCCCCGTTCCAGATAAATTCAAGTCCCTGCTGGCAGCAGGCAGTGGCATCTGCGATTACCACAGCATAATAATTTTTCTTTGTGCCGGGATCCTGATAAACCTGGAATGTGCCCTCAGCTTTCACTGATTTTCCCATGTATTGCTCCGGAGATGTCATCATGTAGTATACTTCAGAGAAAACCATAGTACTGCTTAATTTTGATAAGTCAATATCAACAGCAGAATTACCAGAGGAGTCCGCCGGACCTTCCTGGGGGGAATTGCCGTCATTCTCCGGCGGCTGCTTAGGGGCTGGACCAGCGAAATCCGGGGGATAGGGATTACTGCCGGCAACTTCCGGGTTTTCCGGATCATTAGGTCCGGAATCTGCCATATCATATTTTGGGGGGCTGTTTCCCTCTGATTGCCCGGATTCTGCCGCATTGCCTTGAGGGAAAGACAGTCCGGAGGATGCACCCGTAACTTTCTTGCATCCAGTCAATATTATGCATGCCATGAGTAACAACATTATTTTCCTGATATGCTTCATCTCCTTACTCCTCCTGAAATCCTTCCGATGAGTGAACATAAGGCAAATGCCGCGATATCTACGGCAACAATGGTGGAGCCTACCGGCGTTCCGGCCAGTATGGAGGTGAGAATTCCCAGTACGGCGCAGAAAACAGACAAGATTGCAGAACATATAATCACGGTCTTAAAATTTTTAAACAGCCGCATAGCCGAAAGGGCAGGAAAGATGACCAAAGCTGAGATCAGCAGAGAACCTACAAGATTCATGGCAAGTACAATGATGATGGCTATGATAACCGCAATCAGCAGGTTGTATTGGCCGGCATTTATTCCGGCAGCTTTGGCAAACTCTTCGTCAAAGGTGACTGCGAAGATCTTATGGTAAAAGAGAAGAAATACGGCGATCACTACCAATGAAAGTGCAGCGCAAAGCCAAACCTCTGTCTTTGTCAGCGTCAGAATGGAGGTTGATCCAAACAGCGTACTGCATACGTCTCCTGCCAGATTGGCGGAGGCGGAAAAAATATTTATCAGCAGGTAGCCCAGGGCCAATGCGCCCACAGAAATCATTGCAACAGCAGCGTCTCCCCTGATTTTGGCATTTTGTCCGGTACGCAGCAGAAGGATCGCGCAGACGATTGTGACCGGCAGAATAAGTAACATGTGGTTGGTCATCTTAATCACCGTAGCGATTGCCATCCCCCCAAAGGCCACATGGGAAAGCCCGTCACCGATAAAGGAAAAGCGTTTTAATACCAGGGTAACACCCAGAAGAGAGGAGCAGAGAGCAATCAGTATTCCCACGATCAGTGCATAGCGCACAAAGGGGTATTCAAAATATAAAATTAGTTTTTCCATCAATCCATTCATGCGTTTGAACTCCCGTCCCGAGATAAGAATGCTTTGCCTGTATCATTGTCCAGGTATTCATCCCTTGTTCCGAAGAAGTGAGGATTTCCAATGTGCAGGATATGGCTTGCATATTTTACGGCAGCGCTGATATCATGAGAAATCATAAGGATGGTGATGCCTTCTTCATTGAGCTTACGGATCAGACCGTACATTTCAGCGGTGACCTTTGGGTCAAGTCCTGAAACAGGCTCGTCAAGGAGAAGCATTTTTCCTGCGGCACACAGCGCCCGTGCCAGCAGAACCCTTTGCTGCTGGCCTCCGGACAATTCCCTGTAACACCGTCCTGATAAGTGGGAGATCCCCATTTTTTCCATATTGCTGCGGGCAAGCTGCTTTTCTTTATGATTATAATAAGGGCGCAGCCCGCATCGGTTCAAACAGCCGGACAAGACGATTTCCCAGACGGAAGCAGGGAAGTCTTTCTGGACCACTGTCTGCTGCGGCAGATATCCGATTCCGGCAGACTGAAATCCGTTTTCCATAACAATGCTTCCTTCCATCGGGGAATGAAGGCGCAGAATGGCCTTCATCAAAGTAGTTTTACCGGAGCCGTTTTCACCTATAATACAAAGATAATCGCCACTGTTTACGGAAAAATCAAGTCCTTCAAGAACTGTTTTGCCATCGTAACCCAGGGTGAGGCTGTTACATGTTAGCTGTGCCACTTTGATTCCTCCTTTTTATTTCAACGCTTCTTTCAGTACGTCCAGATTGGTCTGCATGATGGAAAGATAGGTAGCGCCATGTTCCATATCCTTTGAAGTGGTGGATTGCATGGAATCCATGGATCGCACGGTCTGATTTTTGTCCTTTGTATTTTGAATAATGGTTTCTGCGATCTTATGTTTGGTCCCTTCGATTGTCAGCACGCTCTTTAGTCCTAATTCATCGACCTTTTTTGATAGAAAGGCAATGGTTTCAAAGCTGGCTTCCGTTTCAGCCGAACAGCCGGCAAAGGCGGCATAATAAGAAAGTCCATAATCATCTGCCAGGTAGCGGAAGGGGAAGCGGTCTCCGAATAAAACGGTGTTCAGCTGGGCGGAGTCCACAGTCTGCTGGTAGCCTTTATCTAATTCATCCAGCTTTTTTTCATAGGTATCTGCATTTACAGAATAATCTCCGGCATTTGCACTGTCGATCTCCCCCAGCTTTGATGCAATGTAATTGCAGAAGGTTTTGGCATTTTTTAAGGACAGCCAGACGTGCTCGTCATATTCCGGGCCTTCCCCGACACCTTCCTGGTCATGTTCTTCTTCCTCTGGTTCCATTCCCTCCATCATTTCTTCCTCCTTGACGGTGTCGCCCAGAACCTCCAGAAGATTGATTACAGTCATGTTTTTATTTGCTGCCTCCTTTAAGGCATCTTCTACCCATTGGTCGGATTCACCGCCAACATAGATAAACATGTCGCAGTTTGAAATTTTGATGATATCTTCCGCTGTGGGCTGGTAGCTGTGCAGGTCTACGCCGTTATCAAGAAGCATGGTAATTTCTACATCACCGGCGTGGCTGCCCAGGATCTCCCTGACCCAATCGTATTCCGGGAAAATTGTGCAAACCACGCGCAGTTTGTCATTCTCGCTGGTCTTTGCATTGGTGCTGGAGCAGGCAGTAAGTGCTCCAATTAAAAGAAGTCCTGTCAAAAGACAGGCCATAAATAATTTTTTCATTATTCAGTACCTCCAGATAAATATTGATGATTAAAAATGGGCATGGATATACAGAGGAGTAAAAATAAAATCAATATCTGCCTGAAAATTGGGCAGACTTCTCCCCTGTATCATACAATATTTAATTTGTCAGCTTTACCTTAAGAGAAACTAGGGTGTGTGAAGGGTTCCGGTGAATTACCGGGTTCGTGCAGATAATAAAGAATTGAGTTGCAGCAAATACGGCAGCAACAGTGAAAAGACCTGTTCCCAGGTTGTTAAGCACCTGGATACAAGCCTGGACCTCAAGACATATGGGGCAGTTTTCGCCTATGCAGTTATGGCGGGATTCGGCAGTTATAAAAAGTACGGAAAAGAGCAGCATAAAAATAACTGCCAGAGTCATAAGCCTGGCAAGAAGCTTTCGATTTTTTACCATGTCTCTTCCTCCTTTTAAATCACAGGATTATCAGATGCAATTTTTGCAGATGCCGTAAATCACAGACTTTTCTTTTTTGATCTGGAACCCGTCAATCCTTAAAATGTCATCCAGCATTCTGTCGGCGATGCCGGCATTCATATGAACGGTCTCTCCGCATTTTATGCAGTTCATATGAATACAATTACGGCAATCATCCAAATGGATGTACTGGTAGAAAAATTCTCTGCTCCCTTCCTTCGTAAAACGGTTGATCCGTCCTTTGTCCTGGAGATAAGTGAGATTACGGTACACTGCACTTAAACTCACGGATGAATCGGAAAGGCAGTCAGCAATCTGTTTAGCAGAAAACTGCTTGTCAGGATTCTCCTGTAAAAAGGCAACAAGCTGTTTTCTTTGTTCTGTCTTATAGTTTGCCAAAGGGATTCACTTCCTAAATTTGCGGTTTATTTGCAAATAAGTGTACTTCTGAATTGGAAGATTGTCAATATAATTTGCGAATATTTCGCAAATTGAGAAAAGACTTTCACTAAGAGGAAAGGTGAAGTTTTTTCCGCAAATTTCGTGTTTATATTTACATAATACGGCAGACTGTGTTAAAATAAGCATAATATTTATCAAGGAGAGCGGTAATGAAAGACGTGTACAGGCGAAAGAGGGCATTTATAAATATTGGTTTAATTGCTATGAATGTCATCTATTTCCTTTATCTGGAGATGGCAGGTTCCACGGTGAATACGCAGTTTATGGTGAACCATGGAGCGATGTACGCTCCGCTTGTTTTGGAGGAAGGAGAGTACTTCCGGCTGCTCACCTCTGTTTTTATGCATTTTGGTATCAATCATATTATGAATAACATGCTCATTCTGTTTATATTGGGAGATAATCTGGAAAGGGCATTGGGCCATATAAAATACTTACTTTTTTATCTGCTTTGCGGGGTGGGCGCCAATGTGATATCCATAATTTTGAACCTGGGTGATTATCGGAGCGTGGTCTCGGCAGGGGCTTCAGGCGCTATTTTTGGCGTGATTGGAGGCCTTTTATATGCGGTGTTTATTAATCGCGGCCGGCTGGAGGACTTAAGTGCCAGACAGCTGATTATTATGATCGCTTGTTCCCTGTATTTTGGTTTTACCAGTACAGGGGTTGATAATGCTGCCCATATTGGGGGGTTGTTTTTTGGCATTGTACTGGGGATTCTCCTGTATCGTAAGCCGAGAAAACGCTGTGATATGAAAAAATGGGGTTAATCCATATGGAAGGAGGTGAAAGAGTGAGGGAAGATAATTGCATTTTCTGCAAAATTGCAAATGGCGGGATACCTTCTGAAACCATATATGAGGATAATAGCTTCCGCGTGATTCTGGATTTAGGGCCGGCTTCCAGGGGACATGCCCTGATCCTTCCAAAACAGCATTACAGAGATCTCTGTGAGCTGGATGAAGAAACAGCAAAAAAGGTTCTTCCATTAGCGGCTAAAATAGGAAACGCCATGAAGAAATCATTAGGCTGTGCCGGATTCAACGTTGTGCAGAATAATGGGGAAGAAGCAGGTCAGACAGTTTTTCATTTTCATGTGCATTTGATTCCTCGTTATGAGGATGGTCCTGTTATGGTTTCATGGGTGCCTGGCGAAGCAGGTCCAAAAGAATTAACAGAGACAGGAGCCGCTATAAGGAGCGCCCTGCAATCAGAGGGACATAATCGATGAGCATACATGAAGATGAAAATTTGCTGCTTCAGTCCATCTATGGCGAGTACCAGGGACTGCTGCGCAGGATAGCGAAAACACTCCATGTACCGGACATGGAACTGGATGATGTGGTACAGGAAACTTTTATTGCATATTTTGAGAATTATTCATTATCATGGTCCGATACGCGAAAGAAAGGCATGCTGATTAAGATATTAAAGCGTAAATCCATTGATTGTCTTCGTAAAAACGGTCATTATGAAAAGGTGAGCCTGGATGAGGATGATGCAGTCAATGAGGTGGCAATGCTTACGAGATATGTGGTCACGGATCCCCTTGATGTGATCCTTGGAGAAGAAGCACTGTTAAAGATTACCAGAGAGATATCCAATATGAGGGATGAATGGAAGGAAATGGCTGTTCTATATTTCTTAGAACAGCTTACAATTCCTGAGATTTGTGAAATCTTAAAAATTCCGGGAACGGTTTGCCGTTCCCGGATATATCGTACAAGAGTTTGCTTAAAAAAGATTCTTGGTCCCAATTTTGATATCTAATGATTATTTTTTGATCTGGGACTCGATCATATCAATGATGGTATCTATTGCATTGTATAATTCACTTTGTTCCATTTTTGAAATAAAGGTCTGCCGGTTGGCAAAGGTTTCAGTAATGGCCTTTAACAGGGAATCACCGGTTAAGTTTTCTTCTTCCAGAAGGTAGCTGAACCCCTGCTTGGCAAAGGATCTGGCATTTAAAATCTGATCGCCCCTGCTGGCGGCAGCGGAAAGAGGAATCAGGATATTGGGTTTTCTAAGTGCAAGAATTTCGCAGATAGAGTTGGCCCCGGCTCTTGATATCATAAGGTCAGCAGCTGCAAAAAGATGTTTTAAAGGGGCATCTACATATTCATATTGTACATATCCTTCCATTCCGGTCAGGCTTTCATCCAGATTGCCTTTTCCGCAGATATGTATCACCTGGTAATTTTTAAGGAGTTTCGGAAGAATGCCCCTTAAGGCGGTATTGACCGTTACGGAACCTAAACTCCCGCCGATGATCAGGATCACCGGCCGGCTTGAAGATAACCGGGCATAATTTAATCCTGTGGTCCGATCTCCTTTTAAAAGTTCTTTCCGTATAGGAGAGCCTGTGAGCACGGCCTTATCTTTGGGAAGATAAGGGAGGGTTTCCGGAAAATTGCAGCATACTTTTACTGCAGCCGGAATGCACAGCTTATTGGCAAGTCCCGGAGTCATGTCTGACTCGTGAATGATGACAGGTACTTTGCAGTGCTTTGCGGCCATCACCACGGGAACGGCTACAAAACCCCCTTTTGAAAAAACCACATCCGGCTTGTGATTTTTTATCAGCTTCATAGCTTCCCAATATCCCTTTAAAACCCGGAAGGGATCAGAGAAGTTCTTTAAGTCAAAATACCGGCGGAATTTACCGGAAGAGATACCGTCATATGGGATGCCAGCTCCCTCAATGAGCTTCCGCTCGATTCCCTGGTGAGATCCTATATAGTGAATATCGTAGTTTCGCTCTTTTAAAGAGGGAATTAATGCAAGGTTCGGGGTAACATGACCGGCAGTACCGCCGCCGGTTAAAATGATTTTTTTCATAAAAGCGTTGCCTCCCAAAATCGATATACTATTATAGTAAACGTTAGCGATAAAAAGTCAACCCCAAAGCTTGTGGGAACTTAAGGATAACTTGTATTTAAGAGGTGTATACGTGGTGAAGGAGAGAAACCATGGAAAAAAAAATTCCATTTTAAAACGGATGAATGTTTATGATTCGTCACAGGAAAAATTAGAAGCCCATCTGCTTGATTATATGCAAAAACACCCGGAATTAACACCGGAGCCCCCATCCCCTCCTCCCGGCGAATTCCAGAAGATCATGGCGGAACTTAACCGGAGGGGAGCAAAGACGGTGGTTAGAAAACAGTTAAAGGTATTGCGTTATGGCCATAGATTTGTGAATTCTCTGCAAAAACCCCTGCTCGTGGTGATGGTGGTTCTGATCATACTGGCGGCCTCCGCGATAGGAGCATCTGCAAAAAAGGCAAATGATTACCGAATGAGAGAGCAGAATGCAGGGAAGAGCAAAAGCGAGGTTCTCAGGGCTAACAAGCTGTCAAATGCATATGAAAAAATAAAACAACAACCTGGGATCAGCATTCAGATGATTAACGGTGTATCCCATGAATTGCATTTATGAATCTGTAATGCACTGTGCCCGGCGGAAAAGAAAGATCTGGAATCTTGAATTTCGCCGGGTTCTTTGGGTATTTAACCAGGAGAAGGGCTGATCATGAAAAATCATTTACGGGAGCAATGCCGTCTCCCATTCCTTTTTCTTAAATCCTGCCAGTACAAAATGATCACCAATGATCAGGGGGCGCCTGACCAGCATTCCATCGGAGGCCAGAAGGGTGATCTGCTCATCTTCACTCATGTCAGGCAAAAGGTTCTTTATATTTTTTTCTTTGTAAAGGATTCCGCTGGTGTTAAAAAAACGTTTTATTGGAAGGCTGCTTTTTTTGATCCAGGCGGCAAGCTCTTCTGCGGTTGGGTTTTCCTCCTTTATATTTCTGGAATCATAAGATATTTCATGGGCATCCAGCCACTTCTTTGCATTTTTGCAGGTACTGCAGGGAGGATATTGTAAAAATAAAATGCTCATAGTTTCGAATCTCCTTTCGGTTTTTCTTTTCCCCTTCTATTTTACCTTGAAACGCTTTGAATGAAAAGGAAAGAATTGGAATAAACTATAACAATCAAGTTTTTTAGGCGCATATCCACTTCTTTCATCAGGAGGTATCATATGAAATTCTTATTATTTCTGTCAGAGGCAGCGGTGCCGCTTATAATTTTTTATATGGTAGGTTTCGGAATATTGTCCAAGAGGCCGGTCTTTGATGATTTCATGGACGGGGCGAAGGAAGGGATGAAAACAGTGGCAGGAATCATGCCAACTCTGATAGGGCTTATGACTGCAGTTGGGGTGCTTCGGGCTTCCGGTTTCCTGGATTTTCTGGCAAAATGTCTGACAAAGCCGGCTGCTCTTCTTTTTCTTCCCGCACCGGTGGTACCGGTAATTTTAATACGTCTGGTATCAAACTCAGCGGCAACAGGACTTGTCCTTGATATTTTTAAAAGATATGGAACTGATTCCTATATCGGCATGCTGACTTCTGTGCTGATGAGCTGTACGGAAACCGTTTTTTACTGTCTGAGCATTTATTTTGGAACCGTAAAGATCAAGAAAACCCGGTATACCCTGGGCGGTGCTTTGGCTGCTACGGCGGCAGGAGTAGCTGCCAGCGTTATATTATCCCGTTTTCTGGTATAAAAGGTATTTTTTTGTTCTGATTTTAAGAATTTCATAAGAATTCAGGTGGTTGTCTTGGGATACATAATCATGTATAATTACGAAGAAGCTTTTATTGTCATATATGAAGGGGATAAACGTGGATACTTACGGGACTCTTAACGAAGTTTTGGTAAGACTGTTTCGGGATATTATGGATATAGAACAACAGGCTATCATTACCCAGGAATTTAGTAATTTAACGAATAATGATATGCATGTCATCGAGGCCATTGGCATTGGAGAGCCAAAGAATATGTCGGCAATAGCCAGGGAACTGTCCGTAACGGTGGGAACCCTGACCATAGCCATGAACAGTCTTGTGAAAAAGGGGTATGTGACCCGCCAGAGAGGAAAAGAGGACCGGCGCGTTGTATATATCTCTCTTTCAGAAAAAGGGAAAGAAGCCTACGAGCACCATGCCAGATTTCATCAGGAGATGATAGCCGGCGTTGTTGCAGGCTTAAGTGAGAATGAGATAGAAGTTTTGATCAAAGCTCTGACCAAGCTGAATCAGTGGTTCCGGAGCCTTTAACAGAATTTAAGGAGGCAATATGCAATTATGAAAAAATTCATCGTGTTTTTAATGAGCGCAATGATGATGATGTCCCTGGCGGCATGTACACCAACACAGCCTAAGATGGAGACTACTGCACCTGATCCTCAGGTCATGGCTTCTACGGGAGGCGCCAGTGATAAAGTTCCAGATCCCAATGCAGAGCCTATGGAGATCATCTCCATATACAGCAAAAATGATGATGCAACCGGCCTGAATCAGGCGATGGATGCGGTATCTGAGCTGACAGCAGAAGCCATGGTGGACAAGCTGATCGAATATGGGGTATTAGAAGAGGGTACAAAGGTTCTGAAATTTGATAAAGGGGATGGAACCGCCACCCTAGATTTATCCAAGGTACCGGAAAAGAGTTCAGACGGAGATATCATCATGCTGACAGCCATTGGAAATACCTTTACTGAAAATTTTGAGCTTAACAAGTTAAAACTGCTTGTAAATGGAAAGAATTTTTCCGGCGGGCAGATCAAGCAGGGTGATAATGATTACCTGGAATACGATAAAAATTATAAGAAATTGAAATAGAATCTAAAGGAAAAGGCAGAAGCGGCAAATGACCGCTTCTGCCTTTTGGATCTAATGGCTTCTTAATTGTTTGGCCAGCCAGTTTCGAAACGCAGGCTGGATCACGGTAAATGGAGCAGGCCCCACATCAAGTAAAAAGGTATGGAAGTCCTTTAAGTTAAAATCATCCTTTAAAATCTTTTTGGATGTATTCAGCATTTCCATAATTTCCATATATCCTACATAGTATTCCATGTAATTGGTTGGATTATCAATCAGGCTGGTATAAATGGAATCCACGATATCTGTTTTTTCTATATTGTAAAAAGTGCCCAGGTATTTGGCTGTCTGGTCTTTATCCCATCCCTCATAATTGATGCAGATATCCAAATATGCATAAAGACCCAGGGTAACGGCAGTATTATGGGCCAGAAGCTTTCCCAGCTCCGGATTCAGGCCGTTATCTAGGGTGTAGGAATAAAACTCCACATAGGTGGCCCAACCTTCCGAATAGCTGGGGAAGGAGAGGAGGCTTCTTATATCGTTAGGCTTTCTGCTTAAGAAATAGACGTTCTGATACAAATGCCCAGGATAGCCCTCGTGAGCCAGGGTGGTGAAAAGATCCTCGTTCTGAAATCGCGGATTTCCGTTGATGTAGATGACATTATCCTCATAACGATCCAGAGGAGGAACCAAATAAAAGGCAGGGCTTAAAGAAGATTCCAGGGAGCTGGGAACGTATTTTACCGTATAGCTGCAGTCTGGAAGCTCCGGGAAATCGTTAGATATAAGGGATTTTAAAGATTCCAGTATCTCCGCCGGCTTGGTATAATGGAAGGAATAATTGTCAAGGGCATTAAGTACCTCAGGATGCTCCTTTGTGATCTGCCCAATGGCCTGTATATCGGAATTAAGCTGTTTTTCGATTGCCTTTGTCAGACTTCTTATGGAGCCATAAGAGGTTCCTGTGTTGGATTTAACCAGATATTCAAAATATTCTTTTCCTTTCGGATACCAGCTTAAGCCTTTGTCATTGGTTCCGGTTCCCATCAGGGAAGTAATGCCGGTTGCAAGATTTTTATAGGCAGGAATAAAATGCTCTTCCAGGACTTTTAAATTCTTTTCCTTATAAGCAGCTTTTTCTTCCGGGGTTAGGTCCGTAAGGGCATCGATTCTGGTATTGAAGGTCTCTGCAAGAAAACTATGGTCAGGCTGGATCAGGTACGCTTCACAGGATTTTAATACATTGTCGGCGGAGGTGTCGGACATAAAAAGTCCGGCTTCCGATTTCTTCTTTTCAAACTCCATGATCTGCCCATAATAATCATCAATGGTAGAAAGGAGTGCAAGATAGTGATCCACATCATTGCGGGTGTAAAAGGCATACTCTGAAAACAGGATGGGAAGCTGTGCCTGGATCCCGATGGTATTTGTTAAAGGCTGGGCGTAAAGCTCCAGACCATCGGAGCTTAATTCCGTGTCTATGTAGGAACGGAGGATCTGCCATGTGAACCGCTGCTCGTCGGTCAACTGACGCTGGTTGAAGCCATCTAAATTCTTTTTTAACTCAAGAAGTTCTTTTGTTCCCTCTTTCATCTTCTCCATGGAATAATCCCCCAGGGTCAGGGGAACCGTGTCAAGTCCCCGGGAAGCCGGGTCAGCAATGCTGAAATGAAAACTGATCCCGGATTCGCTGATCTCTTTCCGAAACAGGTCGTTCGTCAGCTGATCAAACTTGTTTTGAGCGGACAGATTCTTGGCATGATACTGTTCATACTCGGCCCATGACGGGGAGGCAGGCGGTTGTTTCATTGGAGCACAGGCGCAAAGCAGGGTAACTGAAAGGATGAGGGATAGAAAACGGCGGCCCTGTTTGAAAACTTTGTTTTTCATATTTAATTCCTCCGTGATTCGCTAGTATTATTTATATGATGATATTAAAAAAGTCATGACAAAAGCCCTGATGTGCAAACTTACCTGCTTGACAAACCCTATGGAAACCATTACACTAGGAATACCGATAATTGATATATGAGAATGCTGAGAAAAGAAGAGTAAGAAATCCACCTCATGTCCAGAGACTTCCGGAAGCTGAAAAGGAAGCATGAGCGTATTTCCCAACATGGCCTTGGAGCAGCGGGATTGAATGGCAAAGCGGTGCCTTTAAATTCCGACGGTCACACCCGTTATCGTGTCAGACTGCTAGGAGGAATCCGAAACCCAGGAAGGTTCCGGAAATCAACGCAGCCGGTAAGGTCCGTACTGCAAGGTGCGGATAAATTAAAGTGGTAACACGGGACAGTTCCCCGTCTTTAAATTTCCGAAAGGATATTTTTAGGCGGGTTTTTCTTTGCAGATAGGGAAGAAAGCCCTTTTGCTGCTCCCAGTAAATAAACAGGAGGAAACCAGAATGTGTAAAGATTCTAACAAAAAACCATACTATATCACCACAGCTATTGCCTATGCATCAGGAAAACCCCATATCGGCAACACCTATGAGGCTGTTTTGGCGGATGCCATTGCCCGTTATAAAAGGGCGGAAGGCTATGACGTGTTTTTTCAGACAGGAACCGACGAGCACGGACAGAAGATTGAAGAAAAGGCAGAGGCAGCAGGAATCACCCCGAAGGAGTTTGTAGACAGGGCGGCCGGAGAAATCAGGAAGATCTGGGATCTGATGAACACTTCTTATGATAAATTCATCCGCACCACAGACAAGGATCATGAAGAACAGGTCCAGAAGATCTTTAAAAAGCTTTATGAGCAGGATGATATTTATAAAGGCTATTACGAAGGCTTATACTGCACTCCCTGTGAATCCTTTTTCACCGAATCCCAGCTTGTAGACGGCAAGTGTCCGGACTGCGGGCGTGAAGTAAAGCCTGCAAAAGAAGAGGCTTATTTCTTCCGCATGAGCAAATATGCAGACCGTTTAATCAAGCATATCAATGAGAATCCGGATTTTATCCAGCCAGTATCCAGAAAAAATGAGATGATGAACAATTTCCTGCTTCCGGGTCTTCAGGACCTTTGTGTATCCAGGACTACGTTTCAATGGGGGATTCCCGTGTCCTTTGATCCCAGGCATGTCACCTATGTCTGGCTTGACGCACTGACCAACTATATCACCGGGATCGGGTACGATTGTGACGGACAAAGCAGGGAACAGTTTTCTAAGCTCTGGCCGGCAGACCTTCACCTGATCGGGAAGGATATTATCCGCTTCCATACCATTTACTGGCCGATTTTTCTTATGGCTCTTGATATTCCCCTGCCAAAGCAGGTATTCGGCCATCCCTGGCTTTTACAGGGAGACGGCAAGATGAGCAAATCCAAAGGAAATGTCCTTTATGCAGATACTCTGGTGGATTTCTTTGGTGTGGATGCTGTCCGTTATTTTGTCCTTCATGAGATGCCGTTTGATAATGACGGAATCATCTCCTGGGAGCTTATGGTAGAACGCATGAACTCTGACCTTGCCAACATCCTCGGCAATCTGGTGAACCGCACCATTTCCATGTCAAACAAGTACTTTGAGGGCATTGTAAAGGACGGGAAAGCAGCGGAAGCCGTTGATGAGGATTTAAAGGCAGTGGTTCTGGAGGAAGTAAAAAAAGTCCAGGAAAAGATGGAGAAGCTCCGTGTAGCAGATGCCATGACATCCATTTTCAATATATTCCGAAGAAGCAACAAATATATTGATGAAACAACTCCATGGACTCTCGCCAAGGATGAAGCTTCCAAAGAGCGTCTGGAAACCGTCCTCTACAATCTGACAGAGGCCATTGCCATAGGAGCCAGCCTTCTTGATTCCTTTATGCCGGATACCTCCAAAAAGATTCTCAGCCAGCTTAATACTTCTAAGAGAGAGCTGTCCCAGATGAATGAATTCGGTCTGTATCCCTCTGGAAACAAGGTGACCGACAAGCCCGAAATCCTGTTTGCCCGTATGGATATGAAGGAAGTTATGGAGAAAGTAGAAGCCATGTTTGGGAATAAAAAGGAAGAGTCCGCCGGGTCTGCCAGGGAAGCTGCCACTGATGGGATCGATATTGAAGCAAAGGCTGAGATCGAATACGGGGATTTTGCCAAGCTGCAGTTTCAGGTAGGCGAAATCATTGCCTGTGAGGCAGTTCCAAAGTCAAAGAAGCTTCTGTGCTCCCAGGTAAGGATCGGAAGCCAGGTAAAACAAATCGTCAGCGGAATTAAAGCCCACTACTCTCCCGAAGAAATGGTTGGCAAAAAGGTGATGGTTGTGGTAAACTTAAAACCAGCAAAACTGGCTGGAGTCATGTCTGAAGGTATGCTTCTCTGCGCAGAGGATGCAGAAGGCAATCTGTCCCTTATGGTACCCGAGAAATCCATGCCGTCAGGAGCCGAAATCTGCTGACAAAAGGAACCATCAGGAGACACCTGAATGAAAACAGTGAACGGCCGGGTTAATTTCTGCAGGCAAAGATCCAGGGGCAGGAGTGGTTTCGTTCCTGCATGTGATAAACGCTGCAAGAGTCAAATACCCCGTAGGAAGCTACGGGGTATTTGACTTCAATGTACCTTTTATTAAGAAGGAGGGTTCTATGAAGGAGCCGATCAGTGCCCGTACTAGAGGATTATCAGGAAATACCTTAAAGATGATCGCCATTGTAACCATGCTCATAGACCACATCGGCGTGGCTGTCATTGAAAACGGCGTATTAAGATACCAAACCGTCAGACCGGCTTACGAAGCTTTCGGCATGCCGGGAGGAAGCATGTGGACCGTCATGGACCTGGCACTTCGGACCATGGGGAGGATTGCATTTCCCATCTTTTGTTTTCTTCTGGTTGAAGGGTTTTTCCATACCAGGGATATAAAAAAGTATGGAACCAGACTTTTTTTGTTCGCACTTATTTCCGAGATCCCCTTTGATCTGGCGCTCTTTGGCAAATGGTATTACCCTGATTATCAGAATGTATATGTTACCCTGTTTATCGGCCTTTGTGTCCTTTACTGGTATGAAAAGTTCTCAGGGGATCTGGTCAGGAGGACTTTGATATTTTTCGCCGGTTGCGTCGCGGCTGTTTTATTGAAATGTGATTATAATATCATTGGGATTGCTATGATCCTGCTGTTTTATATTTATTACGGGAATAAAAAAATGCAGACCATTTTTGCAGGAATCCTGGCCGCCTATGAAAGTCTTGGGTGCTTTGGGGCCGCTATTCTGGCTTTCATCCCCATCCGCATGTATAACGGAACAAGGGGAAAAGGAAATTTTAAATACTTTTTTTATTGGTTTTATCCCGCGCACCTGATTTTGCTCTATATCCTGCGGTTATTTATCATACAGTAAGAAAGGCATCTTCATGACTGGAAGGTAGCCTGCTTTTTAAAGGAGATTCCTATGATTTTTGATACACACGCCCATTATGATGATGAGGCATTTGATGAAGACAGAGAGGAACTGTTTGCAAGCCTTTTTGCCCATGGCATTGAGGCTGTCACCAATGTAGGCGCCAGCATGAAAACCTCCAGAAGCACCCTGGAGCTGGCTGAGAATTATCCATATATATATGGGGCCATCGGTGTTCACCCCAACGAAACCGGAGAGATGACGGAAGAAGACATGCAATGGCTGAAGGAACAGTCTTCTCATAAAAAAATCGTGGCAATCGGCGAAATCGGCCTTGACTATTACTGGGATGAGCCGGACCATGAGACCCAGAAAACATGGTTTATCCGTCAGCTTGGTCTGGCAAAGGAGGTAAAGCTTCCTGTTGTCATCCACAGCCGGGATGCGGCAAAGGACACTTTGGATATGATGAAGGCCGAGGGAGGAAAGGACATTGGCGGAGTGATCCACTGCTTTTCTTATGGAAAGGAGATCGCCAGGGAATACTTGAATATGGGGTATTATCTGGGGATCGGAGGCGTTCTCACCTTTAAGAATGCCAGAAAGCTGAAAGAGGTGGTAGAGTACATGCCCATGGAACAACTGGTTCTGGAAACAGACTGTCCTTACCTGGCTCCGGCACCCAACAGGGGAAAGCGCAATTCCTCCTTGTATCTGCCTTATGTGGTACAGGAAATCAGCACGATCAAGGGGATACCGGAAGATGCGGTCATTGAAATCACCAATCAGAATGCCAAAAGGTTATACAACCTTTAGGGACAGCCATTAAAGAAAACGGAGGACAGGCATGGCAACACTGGGAAATCCCCAAAAAACCATTGAGATCATTCAGAAATATGAATTTGCATTCCAAAAGAAGTTTGGTCAGAACTTTTTAATTGACACCCATGTATTGGATAAGATCATAACCGCAGCAGGCGTAACAAAGGACGACTGCGTCCTGGAAATCGGACCGGGGATCGGTACCATGACCCAGTACCTGGCTGAGAATGCCAGGCATGTGGTGGCAGTGGAGATTGATTCCAATTTAATTCCCATTCTCAAAGAAACCCTGACAGATTATGAGAATGTGACGGTCATTCATGATGATATCCTTAAGGTGGACATCAATCAGATCGCAGAGCAGTATAACGGGGGGCGCCCCATTAAGGTGGTGGCAAACCTTCCCTATTATATTACCACACCCATCATTATGGGCCTTTTTGAAAATAATGTTCCTATTGATAATATTACGGTCATGGTCCAGAAGGAAGTGGCTGACCGCATGCAGGTAGGGCCTGGTTCCAAGGATTACGGGGCTCTTTCCCTGGCTGTCCAGTATTATGCACAGCCCTATATTGTGGCCAATGTTCCCCCCAACTGCTTTATGCCCCGTCCTAACGTCGGGTCGGCGGTGATCCGCTTAACCCGCCACAAGGAGCCAGCCGTAAAGGCAGAGGATGCAGGACTGATGTTCCGGCTGATCCGGGCATCCTTTAACCAGAGAAGAAAGACCTTACAAAACGGTTTAAACAATTCACCGGAAATCCCCTATTCCAGAGAGCAGATCGCCGAAGCAGTGGAAAGCCTGGGCCTTGGCCCATCTATACGGGGAGAGGCATTGACATTGGAGCAGTTTGCTTCCCTAAGCAACTATTTCACAAAAATGAAAGATTAAAAGAGAGGAGGTCCTATGTCGGATTCGCTGATTACTAAACGCGCAATTGCGGAAGCCTTAAAGCAGGTATGCAGGGAAAAACCCTTTGATAAAATATCCATATCCAATATTACGTCCGTATGGGGGCTGAACCGGCAGACCTTCTATTACCATTTTCAGGATAAATATGAACTTTTAAGCTGGATCTATTATCATGAGAATTTTGCTAAAATTGCAGAAGACATCACCCTGCGAAACTGGGATCAGAAGATTTATGAACTGCTTTTAAATATGAAGAAAGAAAAAGCCTTTTATATGAATACCATAAAAGAACAGGAGCATACCTTTGAAAGCTATTTGTTTGAGATGGCAAAGGCTCTGTTTACTGAAGCGATTGTATCGCTGGATGAAAAGAAGAAGCTCACCAAAGAGGAAAGGGATTTTGACGCAGAATTTTTTGCATACGGCATCTGCGGGATCATCGTTGACTGGGCGGAAAAGGGAATGAAAATGGAGCCGCGGCTGGTGGCGGAGCGTTTAAAAAGCCTGGCCAGGGCTGCGGAACGGATCGCTTACCTACGGGGCCAGGCGGAGCTTTAAGAAAGCTTATGCATGATGATATCCAGGCACTCTTCCAAGGAACAGCTTTTAATAAGAGCAACCAGATCAGAATAGGAAAAAAGCTCTCCGGATTTTGGACTGAACCTTTGCAGCAGCTCTTCCAAGTTTCTGGCGGTCCGCTCCGGTGATTTCTGCCCGTTTTTTAATTGATGGACAAGCGCTGTTTTCAGGACGGACTCCCGGATGTGTTTGTGAATGATGGCTGACATAAAAAGCCCTCCTTTTAAACTAAATTTATTTTAAGAGAAGACAAGAAAAAAACCCATAGACAAAACCGGAAAAATGTCTGGTTTTCCGACATCATTGACCAGATGTCGTTTTTTTATACATCTGAAAAACCATGTATGGTGACGGATAAATTGAAGTATGATAATATAAGCGTATCAAGCAAATCAGTTATCATAATTCATAGAATGGAGCGTTGCATATGAAAGGAAAAAATAATTTCGGAAAAATGCTTGCATGGGGAGCTGCTGCCACCGCAGCAGGAATGGCAGCTAAAAAGGCCTATGATTATTCCAAAAAGCAGAAGGATTTAAAAGATGAAGGAACCATGATGTCACCAAACATGGGCCGGACTTCAGGAAAAGCATATTTTGTAGGCGGCGGTCTGGGAAGCATGGCAGGTGCAGCGTATCTTATTCGTGACTGCAGCATGCCTGGAGAGCAGATCACCATTTTTGAAGGAATGCATATTTTAGGAGGAAGCAACGACGGCATCGGAACTCCGGAAAAAGGCTTTGTATGCCGGGGCGGACGTATGTTAAATGAAGAGACCTATGAGAACTTCTGGGAGCTGTTTGGTTCCATCCCGTCCTTAAATAATCCGGCCAGAAGCGTGACCGAGGAAATCTTAAGCTTTGACCATGCCCATCCCACTCATGCAAAGGCAAGACTTGTGGACAAGGATGGAACTATCCTTGATGTAAAGAGCATGGGGTTTACCCAGAACGAGCGCATGGCCTTGTTAAGGCTTATGAACACACCGGAAGAAAAACTGGATGATATGACCATAGAAGAATGGTTCGCAGATATGCCTCATTTCTTTACCACGAATTTCTGGTATATGTGGCAGACCACTTTTGCGTTCCAGAAATGGAGCAGTCTTTTTGAATTCCGCCGATACATGCGCCGGATGATCCTGGAATTCTCAAGGATCGAAACTCTGGCAGGAGTAACAAGGACTCCTTTAAACCAGTATGACAGCGTGATCCGTCCCCTGGAAACCTATTTAAGAAAGCAGGGAGTTGTCTTTGCGGAAAACTGTACCGTTACTGATATTGATTTTGCAGAGGGAGACGGAATTACGGCAAAGGTGCTTCACTTAAAAGATAACGGGATTGAACGTCAGATCCAGCTTGAGGATGGGGATATCTGCATTATGACCAATGCCTGTATGACCGACAGTGCAACCCTGGGAGATCTCCATACTCCGGCTCCGGAGCCTGTTTTAAGGCCAATATCCGGAGAATTATGGAGCAAGGTATCTGCAAAGAAGGCAGGCCTGGGAAATCCCTACCCCTTCTTTGGGGATGTTCATGAAACCAACTGGGAGAGTTTTACCGTAACCAGCCGGGGAAATAAACTGCTTAAACTGATTGAGAATTACTCCGGCAATGTTCCAGGAAGCGGAGCGCTTATGACCTTTAAGGATTCCAGCTGGCTGATGAGTATTGTTGTGGCTGCACAGCCTCATTTCATCAATCAGCCTATGGACCAGACAATCTTCTGGGGATATGGACTTTATACGGACCGGGTAGGGGATTATATAAAGAAGCCTATGAAGGACTGCACCGGAGAGGAGATGCTGATTGAGCTTCTCCATCACCTTCATATGGAGAACCGTAAGGATGAGATCCTGGCCGATGTGGTCAATGTCATACCCTGCATGATGCCGTACGTTGACGCCCAGTTCCAGCCCCGTAAGATGACAGACCGCCCGAAGGTAGTGCCAGCCGGATCCACCAACTTTGCCATGGTAAGCCAGTTTGTAGAAATACCGGAAGATATGGTATTTACCGAGGAATATTCGGTGCGGGCTGCAAGGATGGCTGTTTACACTCTTATGGGAGTGAATAAAAAGATATGTCCGGTCACTCCATATGTGAAGGACCCTAAGGTTTTAATGAAAGCAGTTCAGACCTCATACCGCTGATAATTGATATAAATGTCTTTTTGGGCCAGACATTTTCCTGCCAGGAAATGTCTGGCCCTTTACTGCTTTATCATGATAACACTGCGTTGAATAAAGAAAGTGTAGAATTATTCCTCGTTGCAAGAACCTTCTTTCTGTGGTATGCTAGAGCTTGCGTTGTCTGTGATGGACGGACGCGAAAAAAAGATATGGAGGAATAGATATGAAGAAGATGGCGCTTGTATTAGCGGCAGTCCTTGCTTCAGGAATGATCCTGACGGCATGCGGCGGTTCCGGCAAGTCCGGTACAGCAGGCGGCGAAACACAGAAAACAGAAGCAGCAGGAAATACTACAGCCGGAGGTCTTGATCTGGCGGTTCAGATAGGTCCAGATCCGGAAACCATTGACCCGGCCTTAAATTCCACGGCTGATGCTGCGAATATGATCCTGCATGCATTCGAGACTCTTATGACCTTTGACAAGGACAATCAAGTTATTCCCGGACAGGCGGAATCCTATGATGTAAGTGATGACGGACTTACATATACCTTCCATTTACGGGAAGGTTTAAAATGGAGCGATGGCTCCGACCTTACGGCGGAAGACTTTGTATATTCCTGGAAGCGTCTGGCAGATCCTGCTACGGCAGCTCCCTACGGAGCAGATATGCTTTCCATGGTTAAAGGCTATGAAGAAGCAGCGGATGGAAATTTAGATGCTCTGGCCGTAACCGCACCTGATGCGAAAACATTTGTGGTGGAGCTGGCGTCTCCCTGCGTTTATTTTGATAAAATTATTACCCATGCCACCATGGTACCTGTAAAAAAGGATGTTGTTGAGGCAAAGGGGGACCAATGGTCCTTAACTCCGGATACCTATGTATCCAACGGACCCTTAAAGATGATCGAATGGGTACCAGGATCCCATATAACCTTTGCAAAGAATGAAAATTACTGGGATGCACAAAAGGTAACCTTAAACACCTTAAAATTTGTTCTTATGGAAGATGCCAATGCAGCGTACAGCGCATACCAGACCGGTGAGGTCCAGATGATCAAGGATATTCCTACGGATGAGATCCCAAGCCTTCAGGGTACACCGGATTATCACTTAGATCCCCGTATGGCCACTTCCTATACAATTTTCAACGTTACCAAGGCGCCCTTTGATAATGCGCTGGTACGCCGTGCATTGAGCCTTGCCATTGACCGTGATTACGTTGCCAATACGGTAATGGCTGGAACCGTTGTGCCGGCTACTAACTTTGTGGGCCCTGGTATATCGGATGAGGAATCCGGTTCTTCCTTTGAGGAAATAACCAGAAAGCTCAACGGCGGGGATTTCTTTCATGTAAGCAATTATGAGGAAGACTTAACCAAAGCCAAGGAACTCCTGGCAGAAGCCGGTTATCCAAACGGGGAAGGCTTCCCGATGATCGAATATATGACCAATGAAGCAGGTTACAATAAGCCGATTGCCGAGTATTTACAGAGTGCCTGGAGCGAACTGGGAGTCAGAATGGATATTAAGATTGTTGAATGGTCTACCTTTGCGCCAACCCGCCGGGCCGGTGATTTCCAGACCGCCCGGGGAGGCTGGGTATACGACTATGATGATCCTTCCAATATGCTGAATTTATTCACCACGGAAAGCGGAAACAACGATGGAAAATATTCTAATCCTGAGGTGGACAGCTTATTAAAACAGGCTCGTGATACAGCAGATAAGACAGAGCATTATGAGAAGCTTCACAAAGCAGAAACGATGATCCTGGAAGATGCACCGATTTCCCCGCTTGTATACTCCAGCGATTACTATTTACAGAGGCCTGAGTTAAAGGGAACATGGCACTCTCCATATGGTTTCTGGTTCTTTACACAGGCCACCATGGAATAGTTCTTTGGTCCAAATAGATAAATATTATAAAATCCTATAAAAGTAAAAATAACCGCGCCTTGACGAAGCTGTAAAAGCTGTTTCAAGACGCGGTTATTTTTGTGCTTTTGGTTTTATACAGACTTACTCCTGTTTTCGAAGCAGATGCCTCTGATCATCCCAGGGTATCGTCATAACAAGCGCGGGCACCGCCAATAAATTTAGGCCTTGTCCGGGCGGTGACTACATGGGCAGAACCGATGTACCGGGTCTTAATGCGTACCGGGACAGCCACAGTCTTTAAGTGCATTCCGATTAAAGTATCCCCGATATCAATGCCCGCATGAGCCTTAATGGATTCCACTGCCACGGGGCACTGAAAGGTCTGGCAGGCAGCAGTGGCAAGGGAGCCGCCGGCTTTTAACTGGGGAACTACATTGACAGGCTCATAGCCATAGAGCCTTGCCGCTTCTTTTTCCATAATTAAAGCCCGGTTTAGATGCTCACAGCATTGTGCGGCAACATAAATTCCCTGAGCCTGGAAAACCTCGTAGATTGCGGAAAATACCGCCTGACCGATCTCTGCACTGGAATGGGAACCGATTCTGTGATCGGAGATCTCACTGGAGGAGCAGCCGATAACGACTAAGTCTTTCTCATTTAAATGTGCAGCTTCCAAAAGTTCTTTTGCGGCCGTTGCGGCCTGTGTTCTGATTTCATCCAGCATGATCCGGCCTCCTTTCATGAGTAAGTATGGTTTCTTTTTATAATGCTGCACGGATCGCGGCAGCCATTTCCTCGTATTCCTTATCTGACAGATATACCTTGTCCGGATTCATGGCAAAGGTACTGCCCCATTCATCCTCACCGTTGTATTTGGGAACAATGTGCATATGAAGATGGCAGCCTGTATCGCCGTAAGCTCCGTAATTAACCTTATCCGGTTGAAATACTTTATGAACGGCCCTGGATACTCTGGCTACATCGGAAAAGAAAGCATTTCTCTCCACATCCTCAATATCCACCAGCTCGCTGACGTGGTCTTTGTAAGCCAGGATGACTCTGCCTCTCTTGCTCTGTTCTTTAAATAAATACAGAAATCCTGTTTCCATTTCACAGATGGGATAGCCGAACTTTGCCACAAGTTCTCCCTTCATACAGTATGCGCAATTTGGATCTTTCATAATCATATACCTTCCTTTGCTTTTCGGAAGACTAGGACCTGCCTTTAATATGAGCAGCTACCTTTGCATCTTCTCTTTTAATATGGTTGATCAGCCAGCCGGCGATGGCGCTGTTTACCTCCCCTACAAGGGCGATGGTGGGGCCTTCCTTGTCAAGCTTTGAGCAGATGCCTGCAACTACCTTTTTGAATTCCTCATGATAACGCTTGTGATTTACATAATCTGGATATTGATATTGAACCTGAAGCTTTTCTTCATTGCCGAAATGCCTGGCCGTATAATCCTGAAGAAACTTTGCCGTATTGGCCAGCTCTGCACGTCCCTTTCCGGTAGAGCAGGCGGCAAGCAGGTTATTGATCGCATCGATCAACTGGCGATGCTCAGAATCTATCAACTGATTGCCGGTTTCCAATTCTTTTGTAAATGTATATGCCATATTTATCTCTCCTTATCTTACGTTTTACACTCATTCTACACCATTTCCAATAAAAATCCAACCGGTAATTTTTCCGCTGTTATGAGCCAGGGTACATTCCACGCCTTCTTGATTTCTGCTTGAATTCTGGTGTTTGCCGTCCTGATTCCCCTGGTAGATTCCATTTTTAAAAAAGTGTCTGAAAAAGCCCGGCGCAGGAGCCGGGCTAAAACAAACCTATTATTTGACATCAGAGGAGTGAAGCACTCCATTATATGTTTTTCACCTTGGATAGAGCCGCTTCGTCTGCAACAATGATAACATCTGGATGAAGCTGTAAAATGGAAGCAGGAACCCGGGAAGTGACCGGTCCGCAGATCACATCATGAAGGATGTCCGCCTTATCAGCTCCGCTGATAATCAGCAGGATTTTCTTGGCTCTCATTATGGTGCCGATTCCCATGGTATAGGCCTGGCGGGGAACTTCATCAATGGATGAGAAGAAACGCTTGTTGGCCTCGATGGTGCTTTCCTGCAGATCCACAATGTGGGTATCCTTTGGAAAGATGTCGGAAGGTTCGTTGAAACCAATGTGGCCGTTGTGCCCAAGCCCTAAGAGCTGTAAATCTACGCCCCCCAGACTTCTTATGATGTCCTCATAACGGGCGGCCTCTTTGCTGGCGTCTGTTTCCGTTCCGTCGGGAATGTTTGTATTTGCTTCGTCAATGTTCACATGGCGGAACAGATTTTCACGCATAAAATAATAATAGCTCTGATCGTTATTCCTGGTAAGTCCCTTGTACTCATCCAGATTTGCGGTTTTTACCTGGGAGAAATCCAGATCTCCCTTGTTGTACCACTCAACCAACTGCTTATAAGTGCCTACAGGCGTGGATCCGGTAGCCAGTCCCAAAACACAGTTTGGTTTCATAATGATCTGGGCAGATATAATATTAGCTGCCTTACGGCTCATATCATTGTAGTCTTTCGCGCGATAAAGCTTCATTTCTTTATCCCTCCATACGTTTGAAAAATATTTTATTATATTCTTTTCCCTAGGATATCATTTTTGTGTCATAGATGCAATGGCATTTTGCATAAAATAACTATAAAGGAGTGATGGCATGCCTAATTATCGAAGACTAATCTCATATATTTATGCCTATGAAGGCGCAGTCAAAGGAAAAAACATCGGATTTGCCAAGATAGAGACGAGAGGGGTCCAGTGCAAGATTACGGTCAGTGTCAAAAGGATATATGTGGGCGGCAATGATATTGGAGTATTCTTATTAGCAGCCGCAGATCAGGAAATATTCCTGGGCAATATTTTCATACGCGGCGGTTCCGGTGAATTCAGGACTGTGGTATCTGCAAGTGATATCGAACACTCCGGAATTAACGTGGATCAGTGCTATGGATTGACCATCCATGATGTAAAAAATACATGGCGTTCTTACACGACCATTTGGGAAGATGCCGTAGCCCATGCGGCAGAAGTCGATCTGGGAAGCATGGCCGCTGCAATTTCCGGTAAGGAACAGGCCGTTATTTCAGAAGAGCAGATTAAACGGGCGGTACGTGAAATCGAAGAAGAATTCCCACTGAAGTCTGATGAGTCCCAGGAGGCACTCCAGACAGATGTTTCTCATGCAGACGAAGCCTTGGGGGCATCTTCCAAAGATCAGGAGGATGAGATGGCTGCTCCGGCGTCCGAAATACAGGAACAGCCGGAAGAGAACGATTTGCAGGCAGAAAACCTGGATGCAGAGGCGGAGGAACCGGATGAGGAAACCGGAGCAATGGCAGCACCGGATGACAAAGAATTGGTGAATGCGGAATCAGAGAACGTGGAACAGATCATGTCTGATGAGACAGAGACAGAGATTGAGACAGAGGAAGAAGTGCAGTATGATGGAACAGAGGAGATCCGGCTGGAAGAAGCCGCAGAGTCTGATACAGAGCCTGATGCCTCCGCCGCAATGAATGCCCGGCAGCAGGAATATTGGGATCAGGCAGAAGAGCCAATACCGGAAGCTTTACAGGAAGAACTGCAGTCTGCAGAAGAGCCAATACCGGAAGCTTTACAGGAAGAACTGCAGTCTGCAGAAGAACCAATGCCGGAAGCTTTGCAGGAAGAATTGCAGTCTGCAGAAGAACCGGTATCAGAAGAGCGGCAAAGTGCAGGACAGGAAGACATACCGGATGAATTACAGGGGGAGGAACTGGAAAACCGGGAAGCGGTGGATGTCCAGGAGAGGGAAGCGGTGTTCAGCGAACCATATCCCTGCAGCGGCCAGGATATGACGGAAGATCATACCCTCTGCTACCGGGCAGATGCTGTGATAAAAGAAGACAGGAGCGATCCGGAGGTCCGGCCAGAGCTGGGAAATCCGGATGAATTAGAGCGCCTGCGTCAAAACGAAGATATGGAATTAAGCTCCCATGAAATGATCTGGGAGAAACTGAAACGTGAACATACAAGAATTCTGGCTTTTGATTATGAGGATGGCTGTGAAATTCTCACCATTAAACCGCAGGATATCGGTCTGCTTCCAAGAGATGCCTGGGTTTATGGTAATAACAGCTTTCTTCTCCACGGTTACTACAATTACCGTTACTTAATCCTGGCAAAATTATTGAACCCAAGTGGAATGCCCCGTTACCTTCTGGGGATCCCAGGACATTATTACAGCAATGAGCGTTATATGGCTTCCATGTTTGGTTTTCCAAATTTCGTGCTGTCTAAAGATCAGCCCATGGAAGACGGCAGGTTTGGATTCTGGTATACCGATGTAAAATTAGGGGGCTGATCCGGCCCCCTATCAGCATATACCCTAATTATCAATGCCACGGAGCAAGGCATTGGGAATTAATGGTTTCAGGACATTGAAAAATTGATCCAGTTCTCCCTTGGAAAACGGCTGAAAGCCGGAACATAGGACCTGTCCGGAATCTGCATAGTTCTGCAGATAGTAATGGGAGCAGCCGGCCAGCCATTCCCCGATATCCATAAAATCCCGTATGCTGTGAATTCCTTTTACCGCGGTGGTACGGAATTCATAAGGAACGGATCCTTCCAGCAAAAACTCAGCGCTCTCCTCAATCTCTGATATCTTTATGTCCTTTACACCCGCGGCCGCGGAATAATTATCCCTGCCGGCTTTTATATCCATTGCCACATAATCCAAAAGGCCGTTGGCTGCCAGCCTTTTTAAGACATCCGGCCGGTAGCCGTTGGTATCCAGCTTGATAAGATAGCCAAGCTCCCGGATATTCCGGATAAAGGATTCCAAATCCTCAGATAAGGTGGGTTCCCCGCCTGTTATGCAGACCCCTTCTAAGATCCCTTTTCGCCTGCTTAAAAAATTTAATAGTTCCTCTTTGCTGTATTCTGACTTTGCTTCACTTCCGATCAGTCCGCTGTTATGGCAGAAGGGGCAGCGGAAATTACAGCCCCCAAGAAAGACCGTGGCTGCCACATGGCCGGGAAAGTCCAGAAGCGTTGTTTTTTGAAGCCCACATACTTTCATACCTTCACCATTCCTTTTTTTCATGATATACTATACCAGTATACCATATGAAAACGTCCAAAGGGTATCCCTTTGTGCTGAAATATGAGGCTGTGATATTAAGTTTCCAGGTATTTCTTCCCCCGTTATAACGTGATGAACTTTGCACAAAAAGCGTTAATAATCATATGAAAAACAATGAGGAACGACTATGACCATCGATGAAAAATATATGCGGGCAGCAATCAGACAAGCAGAAAAGGCAGGCGCCATGGGTGAGGTTCCCATCGGCTGCGTCATTGTTTATGAAGATAAGATCATTGCCCGAGGATATAACCGGCGTACCATTGATAAAAATGTCTTATCCCACGCGGAAATCAATGCCATCCGCAAAGCATGCAGAAAAGTAGGGGACTGGAGGCTTGAGGGCTGTACTATGTACGTGACCCTGGAACCGTGTCCCATGTGCGCAGGAGCCATTGTCCAGGCCAGGATTCCAAAAGTTATTATGGGCTGTATGAATGCAAAGGCTGGCTGCGCGGGATCAGTCCTTGATCTGTTTCACCAGGACGGCTTGAACCATCAGGTGGAAACGGAATCCGGGGTTTTGGGAGATGAGTGCTCCCGGCTGATGAAGGATTTTTTTAAGGCACTGAGAGAAAAAAGTAAAAAGAAACCAGAAGGAATATCCTTCATAACTCCTTGACAACCTGCCCGTTTCCATGTATACTAAAGTGCGATTAAACCAACACATGTCATAAAGTTTCCGTGCAGCCGGGGAGATAGCGGTGCCCTGTACCTGCAATCCGCTCTAGCAGGGGTGATGTCTCACCCAGGGCTGTCTATTGCAGGGCTGCCCCTGATAAGTGGCGATGACGTTTGGGTCTCACGCAACAGATCTTCATGAACCGTGTCAGGGCAGGAATGCAGCAGCACTAAGTGGAACCTTCTGTGTGCCGTGAGGGTGCCTGGACCGAGTTAACTGTCAGGGTAACGCCTGTGATAGCGGTTCAAAGTGAGACGCACGGATTTAATATAAAGAATTTTCAGACGCCGGAAATCAGGAAACTGTTTTTGCGGTGTCTTTTGCAATTTGTATATTCATTTTTAATATTTTCTTACATTTCTTATGAAATAAAGTTTCCCCTTGCCCCGCATTCCCCTTTGTATTATAATTATAAAATGGGTATAATACTACCTATTTCCCAATGACAAATCTAATCAAAAAGAGGTGTGCTTTCATGATAAGAATTGGAATGCTTACAAGCGGGGGCGACTGTCAGAGTTTGAATGCCACCATGCGCGGTGTGGCTAAGGCACTGTACCGGATATGCGGCGAAGTGGAAATTGTTGGATTTGAGGATGGGTACAAAGGGCTGATTTACGGGGATTACCGTATAATGAAGCAGGAAGATTTTTCCGGAATCCTGACAAAGGGCGGAACCATTCTCGGCACCTCCAGACAGCCGTTTAAACTTATGCGGACACCTGATGAGAATGGTCTCGACAAGGTGGAAGCCATGAAGCATACTTATCGAAAGCTGAAACTGGAATGTCTGGTGGTGTTAGGCGGCAACGGGAGTCAGAAAACGGCCAATCTCCTTCATGAGGAGGGGCTGAATGTGGTATCCCTTCCTAAGACCATTGACAACGATTTGTGGGGAACTGATACTACCTTTGGTTTCCAGAGCGCCGTCAATGTGGCCACCAATGCCATAGACTGCATCCATACAACAGCGGCTTCTCATGGACGGGTCTTCATTGTGGAAGTTATGGGACATAAGGTAGGCTGGCTTACCCTGTATGCAGGAATTGCAGGCGGGGCGGACATCATCCTTCTTCCGGAGATTCCCTATGATCTGGGTATTATAGTGGAAGCATTAAAAACCAGGACAAAAAACGGCAAAAAGTTTTCTATTCTTGCTGTGGCGGAAGGAGCAATTTCCAAGGAAGATGCCTGCCTGACGAAAAAAGAATTAAAGGAAAAAAAGAAGAAGGCCGTGGTTTATCCTTCTGTAGCATATGAGATCGGAGCTCAGATCACTGAGCGCACCGGGCAGGAAGTACGGGTCACCGTACCAGGCCATATGCAGAGGGGCGGCGATCCATGCCCCTACGACAGAGTGCTTTCCACCCGTCTTGGAGCAGAAGCAGCAAAGCTCATAAATAACAAAGAATACGGTTATATGGTAGCGGTGAACAACGATGAAATCGTTAAGATCCCCTTAGCCGACGTAGCCGGAAAATTAAAAACTGTCGATCCGAAAAGCTCTATCGTTAAGGAAGCCAAGATGATAGGCATCAGCTTCGGCGACGAATAAGGAGTCTACAGGCATGTCATATACGGCATTGTATAGGAAATGGCGCCCTCCTTCCTTTTCGGATGTAAAGGGCCAGGACCATATTGTACAAACACTGAAAAACCAGATAGTAGCCGGGCGAATCGGACATGCGTATCTGTTTTGCGGAACAAGAGGAACCGGTAAGACCAGTATTGCCAAAATATTTGCAAAGGCGGTTAATTGCGAATGCCCGGAAGACGGAAGTCCCTGCGGGGAATGCCGGACCTGTAAGAATATTGCAGCAGGAGCTTCCCTGAATGTAGTGGAAATCGACGCTGCATCAAACAATGGCGTAGAAAATATCAGGGAGATAAGGGATGAAGTCCAGTATCCTCCCACGGAAGGCAAATACCGGGTTTATATTATCGATGAGGTTCATATGCTTTCCACAGGAGCATTTAATGCCCTGTTAAAAACTTTGGAAGAACCGCCATCCTATGTAATATTTATTCTGGCAACTACAGAAGTCCAGAAGATACCGGTGACGGTCCTTTCCCGGTGCCAGCGGTATGATTTTAAACGCATTACGGTGGAGACCATTGTAGAGCATTTAAAAGAGCTGACTGCCGCAGAACATATCCAGGTGGAAGACCGGGCTCTTACTTATATTGCCAAGTCCGCTGACGGTGCTTTGCGTGATGCCTTAAGCCTTTTGGACCAGTGCATTGCCTTTCATTACGGGGAGCTTCTTACTTATGATAATGTGCTTGATGTGCTGGGAGCTGTGGACATCACCGTATTTGGAACCATGTTCCGGGCGATCGTGGAGAACCGGACAAAAGACTGCATCATCTGTCTGGAAGAGCTGGTGATTCAGGGCCGGGAGCTGGGGCAGTTTGTCATTGATTTTATCTGGTATTTAAGGAACCTTTTAATATTAAAATCCGTAGACAACGGGGAAAATCTTCTGGATATGTCAACGGAGAACCAGACCCTTTTAAAAGAAGACAGCAGGCTTACGGACAATGAGACCCTTTTACGGTATATCCGGGTGTTTTCGGATTTATCCAATCAGCTTCGTTACGCTTTCCAGAAACGTGTCCTCATTGAGGTGGCACTGATCAAGCTGACCCGCCCTCAGATGGAACAGAATTTAGATTCCTTGCTTCAGCGGATCAGCAATATTGAAAAGCAGCTGGAAAACGGTATTGCGGTAAACGCTTCCCCCAATAGCTTTAAGACAGGGGAAGGAGAAGGAAGCAGCAATGCCCCTGCCAGGGAATTGACCCCAGCAGAGCGGGTGGCACTTCCTAAGGGCCAGTTAGAGGATTTAAACCTGATCCGCGGCGAGTGGGGGAAAATCATACGGGAACTGGGAGGGCCTATCCGGGCCAGCTTCCGGGATACGGTGGTAGAGCCTGCGGGAGAGAGCTGTCTTTGCGTTGTCTTTTCCGAACAGAGCAATTACATGATTGGGAGCAGAGAAGCCACTGTTGCAGAGATCGAACGGTATGTGGAAGACCATTACCAGAAATCCATAACCTTTAAGACAAGGCTTCGGGGTGGAGGAGAACGGTCTGATACCATTTATGTAAGCGATGAAGAATTACAAGCCAATATTTTAATGGATATATCGATAGAAGATTAAAAATCATAAAAATAGCAGGAGGATACACACCATGGCAAAACGTGGCGGTTTTCCAGGCGCTATGCCTGGCAATATGAATAATTTAATGAAGCAGGCTCAGAAAATGCAGCGTCAGATGGAAGAAACAACAAAGTCGCTGGAGGAAAAGGAATATACGGCTGCAGCAGGCGGCGGAGCTGTGTCAGTTACGGTTTCAGGCAAAAAAGAAGTGACTTCAGTTAAATTATCCCAGGAAGTTGTGGATCCTGATGACATCGAAATGCTGGAAGATCTTATTATGGCGGCTACCAATGAAGCGTTCCGCCAGATGGAAGAGGACAGCAGCTCTGCCATGGCGAAGCTCACAGGCGGCCTCGGCGGATTAGGCGGAGGCTTTCCGTTCTGATTATGAATTACTACAGCAGTCAGATAACAAGATTAATTGAAGAGCTGTCCAGACTTCCGGGCATAGGCAGTAAATCTGCACAGCGCCTGGCATTTCATATTATCAACATGCCTGAGGAACAAGTGGCAGGCCTAGCTTCATCCATTACAGAAGCGAAACGGAATGTGCGCTATTGCAAGGAATGCTTTACCTTAACGGATCAGGAGATGTGTCCCATCTGCCGGAGCGAAAAACGCAATCATAAGGTGATCATGGTAGTGGAGGACACCAGGGACCTGGCCGCATATGAAAAAACAGGTAAGTTCGACGGAGTTTACCACGTTCTGCACGGGGCGATTTCTCCCATGCTGGGAATCGGACCTGGTGACATAAAACTAAAGGAACTGATGCAGAGGCTGCAGGGAGATGTGGATGAGGTGATCATTGCCACCAATTCCAGCCTTGAGGGAGAGACAACGGCTATGTATATCAGCAAGCTGATCAAACCCACAGGGATCAGGGTTACCCGTATAGCCAGCGGAGTACCCGTTGGAGGAGACTTAGAGTACATAGATGAGGTGACATTGTTACGGGCCCTGGAAGGCCGGGTCGAATTGTAGCTCATTTGCCTTGTCAGAAGATACAGGTTGATAGAAACACTTCTTTCAGCCTTGAATATTGTATCAGTTGGATATGCACGCATATCCAACTGATTCATTGGGAGACAAATAATGGATAAGTACGAGTTTAATATAAAGGTTGAACAGATTAAAAAACTGGTCGGCAAAAACGACTATGATACGGCTATGAAAATAGCTGACACAATAGACTGGAAGAGAGTCCGCAACACCAATCTGCTTTCCATGGTTGCCATGGTTTACGAGAAAAATGAAGATTACCAGGAAGCCAAGGAGATTCTTCTCCAGGCGTTTGAACGCGCCCCTATTGGGAAACGTCTGCTTTATAAACTGGCAGAGCTGGCGATCAAAGAGGGAAATATTGAAGAGGCAGAAGCCTATTATAAAGAATTTGGCGATCTGGCCTCTGACGATCCCAGACAGCAATTGCTCCGCTATATGATCTTAAAAGCAAAAGGAGCCCCGGCCCAGCAGCTTATCCATTCCCTGGAATCCTATACCAGCGTGGAACTGGATGAAAAATGGCTGTATGAGCTGGCTGAACTATACAGTCTTGCAGGCATGCCTGACCGCTGCGTGGATACCTGCGACCGAATTATGCTGATGTTTGGTCTTGGAAAATATGTGGACAAGGCGATGGATTTAAAAATACAGTATGCACCTCTTACCAACTATCAGATGGATCTGGTGGAGAACCGGGATAAATACGAAGCCAAGCTGCGGGCGGTGGAACGGGAGTATAGCGCCGGAAGAAGGCAAAGCCCGGAACCGGAGCCGGCAGAAGAATACGATGAAGAAGAGCCCGGGATTTCAGAGGAGCCGGTCATGGCCTTTGGAGAGAACCCGATGGAGGATAATCTGGAAGCCAGACTTCAGGATGCTGCGGTTCAGGAAACCCTTGCAAGGGAAATGTCCAAGATCTCTTATGAGGAACCCATTAACCAGGAAGAATCCGGGCTGGAACAAACCAGAGTGCTGGAGGATATCAAAAGGGTGGGCCGTCCTGGGGCGGCCAGGTTAAGGGGCATTTATATCCCTGAGAATGGGGAGCCGGTTTCCTGTCATGGGGAGCCTACCTTTGAGGAAGAAGAGCCGGAAGGACCTGGGTTGGAAGAGTCTTCCATTGAGTCACAATACGGCGATGAAATCGATTATGACGGTTATGCCATGGAGGACGAAGGACTTAATGATGCAGGAGAACAATCTGCCGCCGCTTTCCAGGACTTTCAGGAAACCGGGGATCATCCGGAAGATGATTACGGCTTTGATGAAAATGAATACGACCAGCCGGATGATTTGTATCATGAGTCAGAAGAGGCAGCAGAACCGAATTATGCATCACGAAACCCAACTGCTGAAGAAGACAGTCCGGTTATGAATCAAAGCTTCCCAAATTTCAATGTTGAAGATAACCTGGAGTTTGAAGATTTGTATGAAGAAGAGGAAGAGGAACCGGATGAAACGCCGGTTCAGAACCATCTTATGATCGAAGCAAGGACTCAGGAGAAAGGGCTTCAGATGGCTGTAGAGGCCTTAAAGCAGATTCATAATGAAAGCGGTGTAAAGAATCCGGTGGCAAAGATTTCCGGCGCCAAGCTGTCTATACGGGGAGTATTGGCTTCTGCAGACAAGCTGGCAGGAAAGGACCTGGTCATTGAAGAAGCCGGAGATCTTACCAGGGAAGCCTTGGAAGAATTAAATGAACTGATGGACCGGGATACCAGTGGAATGATCGTGGTTCTCATTGATAATCCCAAGCAAATGGAGACACTGCACCGGGAGCATCCGGTACTGGCAAGCAAATTTGAATGCATTGGAAGCGGGGATGGAGCGCCGGCCTTCTGTGTCAGGGAAACCATACGGGCGGAAAGACCGGTTAAGACGCCTAAGGAGCCGGTTCACAAGCCTTTTACTCCTGTCATAAAAGAGGACGCCAAAAAGGAAGAATCCTATGGAGATTACAGAAACCAGGACTATCATTATGAACAGGATTCCTGGCAGGAGAATCACTACGGGGAAGAGAATGTCTATGAAGACGACGATTTCTATGAAGAGGATCAGGAATTCCGCCCGTCTGTCCGGGATGAGGAAGGTCCTGGCTTTCAGGGAGAGGAAATGGATATAGACGAATTCGCCCAGTACGCCTGCCGCTATGCCAATGAGATCGACTGCAGCATTACCGGAAAAAGCATGCTTGCATTATATGAAAGAATCGAGATTCTGGAAGAAGACGGCCTTCCTCTCAACAGAGCCAATGCAGAAAGCCTGATCGAAGAAGCGGCTGACCGCGCAGAAAAGCCTTCCCTTGGCAAACGGATCAAAGGATTATTTTCCACAAAATATGATAAAGACGGTCTTCTCGTTTTAAAAGAGGAACATTTCATTTATTAAATTGAGGTAAAAACGTGAATATCAGACTCATTGCACTTGATTTAGATGGAACTCTGCTAGACAGCAAAAAGCGTCTTTCCCCGGCAAACCGTCAGGCACTTCACCAATGTATCCAAAAAGGGATATGGGTGGTTCCGTGCACCGGAAGGACGGTACATGGGATCCCTGCAGAAATAAAAGATATTTCCGGGATCCGTTATGCAATAACCACCAATGGAGCGGTTGTTGAGGATATGGAAGAACATAGAATCATAGATACCCGGACGATATCCTGGGAGCATGCCCTGGAGCTTTTACGCCTGGTGGATTCCTACCATGTTATGTACGATCCTTACATAGACAGGCGGGGGATCACGGAACCTCGCTTTTACGAACATTTATCAGAATTTGGCCTGACCTCCGAATTGCGGGAGATGGTCTACCAGACCAGGGATGTCCATCCCAATATTATCGAATTCGTTGAAAAAAGCCGAAAACCTGTGGAGAAGATCAACCTGTTCTTCCCGGATATGGAAGAGAGGGACAGACTAAGGGCCGAATTGGAGAAAAGAGGCGATGTTCTGATTACTTCTTCCATTCCAAACAATCTGGAAATCAACGCATTCGGTGCCACAAAGGGGGAGGCGATCCTGAGACTGGCTTCCCATTTGGGGATCAGTGAAAAACAGACCATGGCAATCGGGGATGGAGAAAACGATTTTTCCATGATCCAAAAAGCTGGAATCGGAGTAGCCATGAAAAATGGGAGTAAGGAACTCCGTGGGGCTGCCGATTATATAACGGATACCAATGATGAAGACGGAGTAGCATCCGCTATTAACCGAATCATATTCGGAACAGAGGGTTGAAGGAAAATGATCTTTCAGCCTTGAGTTTTTGGATCAACTGGATATGCTTGCATATCCAGTTGATTTATTAGGAGAAAAATTATGACAAAGCTGTATATGGAAAACTGGTTGTCTGTGTTGGCCGGAGTTTATCTTTTAGGAATGGTCCTTTATGGCCATCACAGAGGATTTATCCGGCTGGTGGTATCAATGCTGGCAGTGGTCTTATCCCTGACCGTAGTCCGCGCCGCATTGCCCTCTGTAACCGGATTCTTAAAAGAAAATACGGGGCTTCAGCAGACCATTTCGGAGAATATGAAAAAATCCATTGGCCTGGAGCCGGAAGAGAAGCCTGACGGAGAAGCTTTGGAAGCGCCTTCTGTCCAGCGCACGGTGATTGAGAACCTTAAGCTCCCTCAAAATATGAAAAATGCTCTCATAGAAAATAATAACAGTGAAGTGTATCAGATGTTGGGAGTGCAGGCGTTTACAGACTATATCGGAAGCTATCTGGCAGATGTGATTCTTAATTCTGCAGGCTTTGTCCTGCTGTTTGCTGCAATCTACCTATTCTCAAGATTGGTCATGAGATGGCTGGATATCATTGCAAGGCTTCCCATTCTATCAGGGATCAACAAGATAGCAGGTGCCGTGCTGGGAGGAGTAGAAGGACTTGTATTCCTGTGGATTGCCGGTCTGCTGGTCACCGCTTTCTCCGGAACCCAGTGGGGCCTTATTTTGACCCGGCAGATAGAAGCGAGTAAATGGCTGTCCTATTTATACAGCCATAATTTCCTGAATCTGATGGTTTTAGGGGTACTGCGGGGCTTCCTATAAGAAGTGAATTGTAGCTATCATATATTCAATTTGAACAAATCTGCAAGCAAAGCAGTAACTGCTCCGGCTTGCAGATCGTTCCAGCTACCACAAAATATGGTAAAATTCAGGAAGTATGCTTATATATAGTGGTCATGAGAACTTTGGAAAAATTGTTTGAACAAATGGCACAAATCCCCTTGACAATATGATACGGACATGTTATATTAAAGACCCGGTGCGAGACAGACCGCATGGGCAATCAATTAAAACAGATTGAAAAAGTAAAAAAAGTTGTTGACAAAAAAACGGCCATATGATATACTTAATGAGTTGCCGATGAAAAAGACAACGACGCAAAAAGCACTTTGAAAACAGAAGATTGAACAGTATGTAAAACCCTGAAAATTCTAATAAAACAAGCCATGTTTGATGGCTTTGAATGAGAAAATTTCAGAACGAATACAAGTAATTGTATACGAACCAAACAACAAGTAAAACGGGAAATAAATTAGCTAGTTAGTTGATTTTGACCGTGGATTGAACTGGATGGCTAGTCCGGGCGGTAGGCTCATGAAGCTTTGCTTCATTCGCTACCATTTGCTTCGCAAATGTTCATAGATTTGCAAAAAAGTCCTTATGAAAGCAAGCTTTCAACAGACTTTTCTACCAATCTCTGACCGCTTTTAAAGACTATCTGCTTAAATTTGAGAGTTCGATCCTGGCTCAGGATGAACGCTGGCGGCGTGCTTAACACATGCAAGTCGAGCGAAGCACTTTTAAGGAAGTTTTCGGATGGAATTAAAAGTGACTGAGCGGCGGACGGGTGAGTAACGCGTGGGTAACCTGCCTCATACAGGGGGATAACAGTTGGAAACGACTGCTAATACCGCATAAGCGCACAGTGCTGCATGGCACAGTGTGAAAAACTCCGGTGGTATGAGATGGACCCGCGTCTGATTAGGTAGTTGGTGAGGTAACGGCCCACCAAGCCGACGATCAGTAGCCGACCTGAGAGGGTGACCGGCCACATTGGGACTGAGACACGGCCCAAACTCCTACGGGAGGCAGCAGTGGGGAATATTGGACAATGGGGGAAACCCTGATCCAGCGACGCCGCGTGAGTGAAGAAGTATTTCGGTATGTAAAGCTCTATCAGCAGGGAAGAAAATGACGGTACCTGACTAAGAAGCCCCGGCTAACTACGTGCCAGCAGCCGCGGTAATACGTAGGGGGCAAGCGTTATCCGGATTTACTGGGTGTAAAGGGAGCGTAGACGGCACTGCAAGTCTGGAGTGAAAGCCCGGGGCTCAACCCCGGGACTGCTTTGGAAACTGTGGTGCTGGAGTGCAGGAGAGGTAAGTGGAATTCCTAGTGTAGCGGTGAAATGCGTAGATATTAGGAGGAACACCAGTGGCGAAGGCGGCTTACTGGACTGTAACTGACGTTGAGGCTCGAAAGCGTGGGGAGCAAACAGGATTAGATACCCTGGTAGTCCACGCCGTAAACGATGAATACTAGGTGTTGGGGAGCAAAGCTCTTCGGTGCCGCCGCTAACGCAATAAGTATTCCACCTGGGGAGTACGTTCGCAAGAATGAAACTCAAAGGAATTGACGGGGACCCGCACAAGCGGTGGAGCATGTGGTTTAATTCGAAGCAACGCGAAGAACCTTACCAAGTCTTGACATCGGAATGACCGGTCCGTAACGGGGCCTTCCCTTCGGGGCATTCCAGACAGGTGGTGCATGGTTGTCGTCAGCTCGTGTCGTGAGATGTTGGGTTAAGTCCCGCAACGAGCGCAACCCTTATCCTTAGTAGCCAGCAGTTCGGCTGGGCACTCTGGGGAGACTGCCAGGGATAACCTGGAGGAAGGTGGGGATGACGTCAAATCATCATGCCCCTTATGATTTGGGCTACACACGTGCTACAATGGCGTAAACAAAGGGAAGCAAAGGAGCGATCTGGAGCAAACCCCAAAAATAACGTCTCAGTTCGGATTGTAGTCTGCAACTCGACTACATGAAGCTGGAATCGCTAGTAATCGCGGATCAGAATGCCGCGGTGAATACGTTCCCGGGTCTTGTACACACCGCCCGTCACACCATGGGAGTTGGTAACGCCCGAAGTCAGTGACCCAACCGTAAGGAGGGAGCTGCCGAAGGCGGGACTGATAACTGGGGTGAAGTCGTAACAAGGTAGCCGTATCGGAAGGTGCGGCTGGATCACCTCCTTTCTAAGGAAGAAGAAGTAAGGGTTTTAGATACTGTTGAGTCTTTGGTTTTCAAAGGAAATAAAAAGAATAAAGAAACACCAAGAGAACCGTAATGTGGAACCTCGCGAATAATTCGCTGGGTCGCGGCTGTGCCGCTTATACAACAGAATACAAATGTGCTTAGGAAAGCAAGCTTTCCACACACATTTCCATTCCGTTGTGCACGCATTACTAGTGAGACACGAAATTTCTGGTGCCGATGCGCTTAGGGGAGACACCCGTTCCCATCCCGAACACGATGGTTAAGACTTAAGCGGCCGATGGTACTATGCTGGAGACGGCATGGGAGAGCAGGTGGGTGCCAGATTATTTATGGGCTTATAGCTCAGCTGGTTAGAGCGCACGCCTGATAAGCGTGAGGTCGGTGGTTCGAGTCCACTTAAGCCCATTGGTTTGTAAAACCAGATGATGAATCCAATAAATAAATATAGGGATAGCCTTTACAGGGTAGACCCACATCCAAGCATTTTGGGGGTGTAGCTCAGTTGGGAGAGCACCTGCCTTGCAAGCAGGGGGTCAAGAGTTCGAATCTCTCCATCTCCATTTGATGTAGTTACGAAGGTGTACTTCGAAAAGCTGACGCTTTTCTCAGTCACGGCGTTCCACGCCTATACAATCACATAAAAAACTGCTTAGGAACACAAGTGTTCAACACAGTTTTCCATATGATTGTGCACGCTTCTGATTGCATCGCGCATGTACCTTGAAAACCACATATTGAAATATATCTAGATTAGTTTTTATATGTTAAAGTATAAAAACAAAATCAAGACATCCGAGGTGTTACATCGGAAGATGTAACCAAACAAAACTCGTTAAAGTAACCGTAACGTACGGTGAAATAACAAACCTAAGACCAGAGATACAACGCTATGTATCTTAGATTAGTAACCCGCACCCGCAGGTGAACATCGAATTGGTTAAGCTAATAAGAGCGCAGGGTGGATGCCTTGGCACTAAGAGCCGATGAAAGACGTGATAAGCTGCGAAAAGCTTCGGGGAGGAGCAAATATCCTTTGATCCGGAGATGTCTGAATGGGGAAACCCAGCTGAGCAAACCTCAGCTGTCGTATGGTGAATCCATAGCCATACGTCGGGAACCCGGGGAACTGAAACATCTAAGTACCCGGAGGAAAAGAAAGAAAACTCGATTTCCAAAGTAGCGGCGAGCGAAATGGAAGGAGCCTAAACCAGTATGCGTGCATACTGGGGTTATGGACTGCAATAAGTGAGACGATTTGTTACCAGAACGGTCCTGGAAAGACCGGCCATAGAAAGTGAAAGCCTTGTATGGGAAAGCAATAGTCAGCGAGCAGGATCCAAAGTACCACGAGACACGAGAAACCTTGTGGGAATTCGGGGGGACCACCCCCCAAGGCTAAATACTACTTAGTGACCGATAGCGCATAGTACTGTGAAGGAAAGGTGAAAAGGACCCCGGGAGGGGAGTGAAAGAGAACCTGAAACCCTGTGTTTACAAGCTGTGGAACCACATTTTAAGTGGAACCGCGTACTTTTTGTAGAACGGTCCGGCGAGTTACCGTTACTGGCAAGGTTAAGCACTGAAGGTGCGGAGCCGAAGGGAAACCAAGTCTTAATAGGGCGAATGAGTCAGTAAAGGTAGACCCGAAACCGGGTGATCTACCCATGTCCAGGTTGAAGTTTCCGTAAAAGGAAATGGAGGACCGAACGCACATCCGTTGAAAAGGGTGGCGATGAGGTGTGGGTAGGGGAGAAATTCCAATCGAACCCGGAGATAGCTGGTTCTCCTCGAAATAGCTTTAGGGCTAGCCTCGTATTAGTCTGCCGGAGGTAGAGCACTGAATTTCCTAGGGGGCGTCAAAGCTTACCAAAGAATATCAAACTCCGAATGCCGGTCAGATGATGTACGGGAGTCAGACTGCACGAGATAAGTTGGGCAGTCAAAAGGGAAAGAGCCCAGACCACCAGCTAAGGTCCCAAAGTGCGTGTTAAGTGGAAAAGGATGTGGGATTTCAGAGACAACTAGGATGTTGGCTTAGAAGCAGCCACACATTCAAAGAGTGCGTAATAGCTCACTAGTCGAGAGGTCCTGCGCCGAAAATGTCCGGGGCTAAAACACGACACCGAAGCTGTGGAATGTATGTAAATACATTGGTAGAGGAGCATTCTTAACGCACAGAAGCATTACCGTAAGGAGATGTGGAGTGTTAAGAAGAGAGAATGCCGGAATGAGTAGCGAGATGGAGGTGAGAATCCTCCAGGCCGAATATCTAAGGTTTCCAGAGTAAAGCTGATCTGCTCTGGGTAAGTCGGGGCCTAAGGCGAGGTCGAAAGACGTAGTCGATGGACAACAGGTTGAAATTCCTGTACCGCATATCATCAGAACTGTGGGGACACAGAACCGAGGAAGAACCCGGGAATGAAAAGACCGGGGCAAGCATTTTACTGGCCAGAATGGCAAATCCATCTGGCAACAGGAAGGTGTGACGCGTACCGAACACAAGTAGGGAAGTCTTCGTAGGGGCTGTCAAGAAAAGCCGCTATTGTGTGATATGTGCCCGTACCGTAAACCGACACAGGTGGATGAGGAGAGAATCCTAAGGCCGGCGGGAGAAGCATTGTTAAGGAACTCGGCAAAATGACCCCGTAACTTCGGGATAAGGGGTGCCTGAGAAATCAGGCCGCAGAGAATAGGCTCAAGCAACTGTTTAGCAAAAACACAGGTCTATGCAAAACCGAAAGGTGAGGTATATGGGCTGACGCCTGCCCGGTGCTGGAAGGTTACGAGGAGGGGTTAGCGGAAACGCGAAGCTCTGAATTTAAGCCCCAGTAAACGGCGGCCGTAACTATAACGGTCCTAAGGTAGCGAAATTCCTTGTCGGGTAAGTTCCGACCCGCACGAAAGGCGTAATGATTTGAGCGCTGTCTCGACAATGCACCCGGTGAAATTGAAGTACCAGTGAAGATGCTGGTTACCTGCGCCAGGACGGAAAGACCCCATGGAGCTTTACTCCAGCTTGATACTGGGATTCGGTACTGCATGTACAGGATAGGTGGGAGGCATAGAAGCAAGGACGCCAGTCTTTGTGGAGCCGATGTTGGGATACCACCCTTGCGGTATTGGGTTTCTAACCTGCAGCCATGACCTGGCTGGGGGACAATGTCAGGCGGGGAGTTTGACTGGGGCGGTCGCCTCCGAAAGGGTATCGGAGGCGCTCAAAGGTTCCCTCAGAATGGACGGAAACCATTCGAAGAGTGCAAAGGCATAAGGGAGCTTGACTGCGACACCGACGGGTGGAGCAGGTAGGAAACTAGGACTTAGTGATCCGGTGGTATAAAGTGGGATTGCCATCGCTCAACGGATAAAAGCTACCCTGGGGATAACAGGCTTATCACTCCCAAGAGTTCACATCGACGGAGTGGTTTGGCACCTCGATGTCGGCTCATCGCATCCTGGGGCTGTAGTAGGTCCCAAGGGTTGGGCTGTTCGCCCATTAAAGCGGTACGCGAGCTGGGTTCAGAACGTCGTGAGACAGTTCGGTCCCTATCCGGCGTGGGCGTAGGATATTTGAGAGGAGCTGTCCTTAGTACGAGAGGACCGGGATGGACTGACCTCTGGTGTATCTGTTGGTGATCAACACCATGGCAGAGTAGCCAAGTCGGGAAGGGATAAACGCTGAAGGCATCTAAGCGTGAAGCCCCCCTCAAGATGAGATATCCCATCGCAAGAGTAAGACCCCTTGAAGACGACGAGGTAGATAGGGCAGAGGTGGAAGCATGGCAACATGTGGAGCTGACTGTCACTAATAGGTCGAGGGCTTAACCAGGTTGGTTTAGGTAAGAGGAAAGAACGGATGAAAACAGATATGTAACAATGTGTGGTTTTGAGGGTATATGCCTCAATATTCCTCGATAGCTCAGTCGGTAGAGCAAACGGCTGTTAACCGTTGGGTCGTAGGTTCAAGTCCTACTCGGGGAGTTCGTGATACTCAAGCAAAGACTATGAGGAGAACGAAATGTAAGTGCGGCCCCATGGTCAAGCGGTTAAGACATCGCCCTTTCACGGCGGTAACACGAGTTCGAATCTCGTTGGGGTCACTGGAGTTTGTTAGTTAAAATTAATTTTATGGCGACATAGCCAAGTGGTAAGGCGTGGGTCTGCAACACCCTGATCACCAGTTCAAATCTGGTTGTCGCCTCTTCTAAGAAGTGCTTCAAATCCTTATTTTACAAGGGTTTGAAGCATTTTTTGTTTTTGGTTTTTAGTATGCAGATGTATGCAAGGTATTTTCTACTATCCTAAAACAGCTTTCATGGCATTAAAGGTATCTTCCTCTGGGGTGATATCTCTAAGATAGTGAAGTGTCATTGCTAAAGTGGAATGTCCTAACAAGCGTTGTAGGGTAGTTGCCGGAACGCCATTCTTATAAAGCAGAGAAGCCACTGTAAAGCGGATTTTATGACTGGTTCGAGGTTCAATGCCAACTGCTTCACAATAAGCCTTTAAATGCCTGTTAAACGTAATTGTGGTTAGCTGTTTACCCTCATTCATTAAAATAAATTCATCGTCTGGGTTTATATCCTTAATACGTTTCAGCACTTGTTTTGCCCCGTCTGTCAGTGGCATATAACGATAGCCATAATCAGTATTCCCTTTTATATGAGTGACATTTTCGTATGTGCGGGGGTTAAAGGTGAGGTCATCATTCATTGTTTGGTCATCTAAAAGTTGCGTTTGGATTTTAATAATATCGCCCTCTATATCTGTCCAACGTAAGGCACGAAGTTCAGCACTACGGCATATTAGATAAAAATCTAGTTGAACAGCAAGACTAAATATATCGTTTATAGGTTCCAGATAATCCAGTAGTAATTGCCTTTCAGCCAGGGTGAAAATCTCTTTCTTTCCATTAACAGGCTTAAATTGGAACTGGCGAAAGTTTATTTCTTTGATGGGATTATGAGTCACCGTTTCGATTTCAATAGCGTAGTAAAACAATCCATTTAGAACGCTCTTTGCGTCATTAAAACGTTTTCTAGTCATAGACTCTGCTTTCAACATAGCACGGAAGAATTTTATAAAATCCGTAGCTTTCAAGTCCTTAATTGGTATTTTAACGATGGACTTGTCTTTAAAATAAGCATTCCATAAGAAAATATTTTCTTTAATGGTCTTATTACTTACGTGAGTACAATCCCTCCTCCATCTGAGCCAGTTCGGGTATAGTCCCTCTAAAGAGGTTCCATAGAAATGGTCATATAGTTTGTTGATTAAGTCTGCCCTGTCACTTCCAATGAATTGTTTCCGGTTGATGTAAATATAATTTCTGCTATCATTAGGGCGTACCTTAATGAGTTCCAAGTTACAGACTTCTTTTAATTGTTTTTCTTTTTGCATGAATTTATATAATTCTGCAATTCCCTCTAGCGATAATGTATCATGCGTAGGGGGATAAATCAATTCATTTTTAGACTTACTTTTCATTTACGCCACCTATTAGGTGGTGTAAGGGTTCTAATTTTATATTGGAATTTTTATGACTATTCAGAATAGATTTAAATTATTTTATATTTTGTAAGCGTTACTTATATTTAGTTAGAATGAGTTTGTTTATCTGGTTTTGTTTTTGGTAAAGTTGAACCATTACACCATGTATTATGTTATATGTTCTAGAGTCCTTATGTCCGACTAAAGGGAGTATCTTTCTGATCAGTGTATTGGAAGCCATGCAGATAACTTTCTGTATCGCATTCCTTCCATTTGCCGGGACTCTCATATACTCTTACTTTATGGATTCTTCGCATTAATGCCTTGTATGTTTCAGGCTGTTCCAAGCGGATATTATGATATTGATCTTCCAGTATCCAATTCGATACGATGTAGACGAAGTTATAACACGCCTGGCGGTTATTGTACCGGGCAGGAAGTTGTAGGGGATATATGTCCAGATAGTTTAGCATATTGCCAATAGGCAAATCACTTCTAAACTCTTCAAATACAAGCACATCTTCCCCCGAATATGTATCAAAGGGGTGTTTATAGTCTGTTATCCGGTATACATTTGAATCGCCATGATTATCAAGAATATTTCTTGATTTTCCATATCCAGTTGCACCACTTACATAAGTTACTACCAAATTGGTACGCCGTTCCGCCTTGTATCGGTTAGAGAGTATCTCTAATCTGGCTTTATCAATGTGCTGTAGGTTTAAAAGATTATCGGGGTTAATTTCCAGAATCTCCACGTTAGAATAACCATCTTTAATCATCTGGTAAAGGTTAGCCAAATCACTTCTTCGTCCTTGCCCTGTTTGAGGCATAGTTCCCCACTCTTCAAAGGCTTCTTTCAAATTGGTGGTTTCTTTCTCTGTATTCACCCATTTTCCCTCTTTACGGAGATATGCCCGGTTTTCCTCCGCTGACCCTTGGGCCTCCTCGATATGGGCGGTAGGAAAGGATTTTTTTACACTGGAAAAGTAAACGGGATTCTTGAATTGTATAAATAGATGTGTATGTGCTGATTTTGCAATTTCGTCACACATGCAGTAATAAATAATATTCTCCCAGTTTAACAATTGCTCTTTAATTGCTTGATGGGAACAGTTTTTATGTTTTTCCGGGTTATTAAATGTTAATTGATACTTTCGGCTACGCCGGTTACTATTAGTATCTTTCTTTTTGGTTGTCATAATATTTCCTTTCTATATTCCAGCACAGAGCTGACACACTCGGAAATATGCCGGAATCATTGATTTTAAAAGGTTTTAATGCATTTTTGACACTGACACCGAAGTTGTGGTAATACTAAGCAACTTCGATGTAGGGCAGTCATTATATGACTGCCCCAGCCAACTTTCTGCTTGTGCTACGCACCGCAGTCCGTTGGCAGATATTGAGCAATTAATTCCTGAAGCGTGGATTGCTTGTCCAAATAAAAACGAATTTCAGATAATAATTTGCTCTGTTCAGGTATCCAAGGAATGATGATTTCTTGAATAGTGCCTTGACCATCTATCAAAGTAAGTCCTTGTCCGGCAGAATAATTTTTATTTAGGTCAATATCTTCTCCTGAAAATAGCATAGTTTTTTGCTCCTTTGAAATGCGGCCAAGACAACAAATATTCTGAAATTGTTCACGACTTCCAGAAGTAAAATTACTGCTATCTGCACGCTGGATTAAAAGTATGATACCGATACCGTTGCCAATACCACGACCTAAAGCGAGAATTTCACCTACCTTATTCATGATTTCTGTTTTTAATTTTTTGTCAAAGCTCTCTATGTACGATAGAAGGCCGAACCATTCTTCGATAGCTAGCGTTATATGAGGTGTATTCATGCAATCTTCTTTTCTCATATGGCAGTATAAATCATAGTAATTCAGTATCATTTGAATGGCGTTATCTGCATAAGAATAGGGAAAACAAGTTCTTAAACCAGCATATTCTTTTCCGGCTTTAAAATCCGCTAAATACATAAGGCTTTCTCTATTTTTCAGGACTTCATACATATACCAAAGAAAAGTTTGGGATTTGCCGGATCCTGATTTTCCTGTAATCAAACAGTGGGGGTTTTTAATTAAATCAGTATTAACAGGGGTCTTGATTCCATACTTTTCCCAATCTGTTAAATTGTAACCTAATTTCATAAATGGCTCCTTAGATATGCTCGATTAATTTCCTGGATTGAAGGGCTCCTTGGCTTTCTTTTAAGGCTCTGTAAGCTTCGCAGTCCATTACTAAAACAATAATAGCCATTGAACCAAGATCCTTAATTTCATCAACGTAGAGGGGATATAAAAGATTATCATTAATTGGTGCTGTAATTCCTTCAATTCCTTCTATTTGCATTTTAGCCATCACATGAGATGATAGAAGATTCTGGACGTAATCGGCTCCTTGCGAAAATGGTAAGGTCTTTATTTTATGAACCTGAAAGTTATAGTATATAATTGATCTCGAATCATCTACCGTTATAGGAGTTAGGGCGTTAAGTAAGTTAGGGGTCACTGGTTTTACTATCTCTGTTAAATTACATAGGCGATCATCTAATATTTTGAATAAAAACATACGAAGATAAGTATATCTTGCCATGGCTTGCTTTTCTTGTCGGTTCTGTTCTTCTAAATTATTGCGCAGCTGTTCTTGCTTAGCCTTATCTCTTTTGGAACTTATCGAGCTAAATATCATACAAATGACAATGAAGCTTATAATAATCACTTCTTTGTTTTTTAGTACAAAATAAACAGCATTTGCTATCAATGTAATGAATAGCAGAATTAATAAATATAAACAAAAAAGCAATCCAATGATGAAAATAGAAAATTTAAAAATTAGCCGTTTATTTTCTTTGACTTTCAGAGGGGCATTTTTTAGCCCCTCCAAAAGGTTTTCTGAAAATTGATCGAAGTTAGAAAACCAATTTTTCATTTACAGTTTAACCTCCTTACAAATAACAAAACCTGTAGCTTTACAAGATAAGCCATAATCAGCCATCTGCTGGTTTTTGTACCATTTTCCTTCAAAATTTTTGATATTCTCTATCGGCACAGATATATTTTCCGTTTTAAATAATTCGGGGTCGATAATGGCATCTCCTTCAATAATTAAAGAAATGCGCTCGTACTTTCTTGATGGGAGGACGATATCATAAGTAAATCCAATTATTTCTCCTGCGATTCCATCGTGATAAGCCTTTCTAGGGCGAACTCCTACACACATAGCCTGTTCACTGTTGGCTAAATCAGAAAACCTCTTAATAATAATGTCTGATGGTCTCATTTAACTTCCTCCTTTAGTCCTTTGTGTTCTAATAGACTTTTGAAATATAATACAATATCTTGAGAAATAGAATATTCTTTTCCGACTTCTGAAATTCGATCTAAATTCTCCGTTGCATTAAATACAAATCTTTCGTAACCAATAATGCTATTATCATTTAAAACAAAGCATAGTTCTATTTGATCTGGTTTAAAGATGTAGTAGTTCAATGCAGGATTATTATTCAGATAAAGGTTACCACGTAAGGGTTCACCGGAGTAAGCTTGTATTTCTCCGTTTTGAAAACGTGAGAAAGAATTTTTGGGAATGCTTGTCATATAATTGATAAGAGTAGATATTTTCATAATTTACAATTACCGTCCTTTCTTTGGCAAATAGTTTTTATTATAATTTTAACTTTAAATTATAACTGCAAAAATGGAATTCATAAATTTTTAAGGTTACTTTATTTTGAGAATATCTATTTATTGCAACTTATAATTTAATTCTTTTGTTTACACATGAAATGTGTTATTCTATTTTCAATGTACAGGCTTTATTTTTTGGTCGACCATGGTTATATTATATAGATGGGAGGGTCAAAAGTAACCTCATGTGCTTTATCTTTTTTTAGTAAAAAAATATTTTAAATTTGACTTTTATTAGGAGACGACATGAAAACAACTTTTAAGATGATGAAAATGGAACTTAGCGAAATACTTGAGATATTTAATGATATGGAAAGGGCAAAAGATAATTTATCATTTAGGATCATAATGGAAAAAGAAAATAAAGGGTTAAGTAATGTTTATCTATTAGATAAATTGTTAAAATTCAATCACGATAAATATGAAAAATATGTGCCTGATGATATAAGAAAGCGATTAGAATCAAAAAAGCCTAATGCACAGTTAGTTGAAGATTTATGTAATATTTTAGAAATAGATAATGACAACGAAAGTTTATTAGAAGTTGTGGCATCTTATCGATACCATCTAAATAAAGATAAGATTTATAAAGGACGCACTTCTAAAAAGGAAATTGAAAAAAGAAGAGAAAGGTATGAAAAAATTCATGATGAATTAGAGCTGTCAGATGGAAACTCTTTAGAAAAAACTATTTATGAAGTATTTTCAACAAATGAAAAATATAGTTATAATGGAATTGAATGTGATTGGGAAACGTATAGTGAATATATGAACGAAGATATAAAAAAAGAAATGCTAAAAAAAATATTGGTTATTAATCAATATTATCCAGAAGAAGTTGATGATTTTATAGATAGATTCGGATTTGATGATGAATGTAATGCTAAGTTAGAAAAACTTGACGTTAAAATAAAATATTTATAAAACGTTATATAAGGGACAGAGTAAAGAATAAAAATACTTTGTCCCTTTATTATAAATATATGGGATTGTTACTAATTTTCTATTCATCAAAGAGAAATTGAATAGGTACGTTTAAGATTTTTGATAATCCAAAAAGTTCAATATCAGTAACTGTGCGGGAGCCATCTTCTATTCTAGATATTGAACCTCTGCATATATAGATTGCTAATGTTTCTAATTTATCCGATAGTTGCTGTTGACTCATTTCTTGGTTTTTACGAATTTGTTTTACTTTTTCTCCCACCATATTCATTTTATTGCCATCAATTATTCTTGCCATAATATTTCCTTTCACAATGTCTTGTAATAAGACAAAATATATGATAATGTAAAAAACAAGAATGTTTGTCCTATAACAGGACATATGGAAAATTTTTAAGGAGAAGTATGATGAAAAAACTACAAAAGATATTAGTTGCAGTATCTTTATCAACAATGGGGGCGTTTATATGCTTTCCGATCTATGCAGGAACATGGTCGCATGATTCTAATGGGTGGTCATATCAAAGTGATGATGGCAATAGTCCAAGAGGGACCTGGAAGAGAATAGATAGTAAATGGTACTATTTTAATGAAAATGGATATATGGAGACTGCCTGGATACAGTACGAAAAGAAGTGGTATTATTGTTATTTAAATGGAGAATTAGCAACAAATTGTTGGATTACAGGAAAATATTATGTTGGCAATGATGGCGCTATGTATGTTAATACAATAACTCCTGATGGATATAAGGTAGGAGGTGGCGGAGAATATATAAAAGAAAGTTCTATTTATGGAAGCTATAGATTTCAAAATAATGATGATGATGAAGTAATATTAACTTTTGTAGAGAAGAATTTAGATGGAGAAAATAATGTCATGCAGATTGAGACTAATACTGATTACAGAAGTTTTCAGCTCTGGGGACATTTTAGTTATGATAATCATAAAATTACAATAATACCGAGAGGGCATGATTTAATAGATCCTGGTGATATTGACAACTTTCAATGGAATTGATAAGATAACCTTATATTCTAATTACGATAATTATTATGCAGGAGATTATATAAGAATTATAATTAAAAAAAATAAAGAAGGTGAAAATATTGTTTTGTCCTAATTGCGGAGAAGAAAATAATAATGCTGCTAGATTTTGTTATAATTGTGGTTGCTCACTAACGAATAAAGAAGAGAGTTTAGTAAAGGAAAATTCTAATATTGAAACAAATAAAGCAAGAAAAAATTTATTTATAAAAGTTTGTTTGTTGGTGATGCTTACAATAATTATAATTCTAATTATTTTACTGCATACTTCAAATAAAAATTCAGAGGCATTTGTTTCTAAGACAATTGCAGTAAAAGGCATTGAGGAAGCAAAAAATGGAGATGAAGTGAACAATGAAAAACTCCCGGGTCTATTCGAGGACACTAGTATTGAAGAAAAGTCAGTAGGAATATCTCCAGACGATTATATTCTTCCAGAAAGTGATAGCAAGATATATTCGGCAGAGGAATTAAATTCATTATCTTCGAAAGAGTTACGTTTAGCTAGAAATGAAATTTATGCAAAGCATGGTAGAAAATTTTCATCAGAGGATTTGCAAAGTTACTTTTCGGAGAAAATCTGGTACAAGCCAAAGTATGAAGCAGCAGAATTTGAGGCAAAAAGTAACGGTATGCTTAATGTAGTTGAATTAGAAAATATAAAGTTAATTGTAGAAAATGAAAAGTTAAGAAACTCTACCACATTAGATGGCTATCAAGAGGTTTTAGAAGACAAAAGGTTAGTGCTATCGAGAGAAGAGATTGAAAATTATTTACAAAATCAAGGAATGGATACAAATAGTCTTTATTATTTAAAAAATACAATTAATCATAGTGATAGAACTATTGAAGAAAAGACTGTGCCTAAGTTGCAATACGATAATGAAAAGTTTACATATGTGGAAAATTATAATCCCTATAATCAGGCCTATGAGTACAATCCAATCATATCATTTGAATTTGTAGAAGAAGAGTACGAAGTGAAAGAAAAGCAAATTTTGCCAGATGGAAGTTACTATTTAGCTCATAACTCTTTGGTGACAGAAAAAACTCTTAATAGAGATTTGGAAAACAATTTATATATAGAATCCGGCCAGAATAGAACGAATCATAAAATTAGTGAAAGTGGGGTAGATAAAAATAGCTATGACTATTGGGTAATAGGTTTAAATGGAAACTATTGGGGAACATATACCATATATAAGGGAAAAGATGAAATAAAAATAGAGAAAAGATATTATGATACAATTAGGAAAAGTTATAAATTTACTTCCACTGAAACTTACAAAAAACTTGATGTTGAGAGCCTCTTAATTAGTAAATAGATTATATTGCGTTAATGCCTTAGAGGTTAAAAGAAATTCATATTAGAATGGCTCACGACATTGGGATTTCAAAACTGATGAGTCTGTATTATTTTCAATCATTTCATTTATGCCATTAATATAATAAATTAGACAAAAATGGGTGGTGTAAAAATAAATTTTAGATTAGGAGAAAATAAAAATGAAACTTTCGAAATCAATATTATTTTCAGCTGGAATGCTTGTATTAGTTGTACTCATTTCAAGGCCAACTTATGCGGGAACATGGAAAGTCGCCAATACTAATGGGCGGTATCAGGTGTGGTATCAAGAAGAAGATGGAACCTATCCGATTAATACATGGAAAAACATTGATAGCAAGTGGTATCATTTTGATAATAATGGGTATGTGTCTACTGGCTGGCTACAAGATAACGGTGATTGGTATTACTGTTATTCAAGTGGTAAGATGGCTGCTAATGGATGGATTAATGGCAAGTACTATGTAGGAGAAGATGGTAAGATGTACAGAAATGCTACTACTCCTGATGGAAAGCAAGTAGGTGAAGATGGAACATTAGTGAATGATTCCCCTATAGGGGGTAAATGGTACTTAGGGATAGATGCAGATTTAACAGGAATATATGAGACTGGAGAGGTTAGTAAGCCGGATAATATGAATAGAGAGTATGATAATAGTTGGTGGTATCTTTACTATGCAGGAAATAACGCTAATAGTACGGGATATGTATATGCTCAAGGTTGGATATGGATTGATGAAGATAAAAATGGTATAAAAGATGGGATTTTAAATCGATATTATTTTGATGGAGGTTGGCTTGCAACAAATACTATAATAGATGGTAAGAAGGTTAATGGAGATGGCATGTGGATAGTGGATAATGAAGTGCAGACAATAAGTCAACGAAGAGATGTTGAAGGAAATACTAAGTGGCGAGGATTGACACCGGGTATTTATTGGGATGCCAAACATAATTCACGTATCGAAATCAGTAAAGATTGGGGTTTACATTACTTTGAGAATAATAAGAATACTCCATATATGGAAGCTGAAATTTTATATGGGGAAGCTGATGAATCATTTCCAGAAATGATTTATACCGTACAGGTTTTAAAAGACCCAATTAAAGAAAATAATAATAAGGGGAAACTTAATTCTAATCAAAATTATCTTAGTATTTTTATTGATGCAGGTGAGGATTATTCAGGGAGAGGATATTCCTCTCCAGGAGATATTACTATTATATGTGGCTACACTTATGGTATCTTTAATCAAACTGATGATAAAGGAAGAGATAGGCATTTTTATTTTGAAAGTAAATAAATATTATGCTCAAATTTTAGAGTTGCTTAACTTTAGACTCACTTGAATGTACTCAAAATAATTAAAGATACAGGAATTAAAATGAGATGATAGTAAATAAACAGATATATAAAAATAAAAGTTAGATTTATTTTATAGAGGTGTTAAAATACATCGCTTAATTAATAAAAAATATAATTTTGGATTTCATAAGGTGCTGCTAACTTATAAAGTTAGAAGTACCTTATTTTAAATATTAAGGATTTATTTTTACGGCTTCTTTTTTATAAATAATCATGTAAATTCTTATAACAATATAGATGTTTATTTATTAGTGTGATAAAATACTTATAAATTACTTAAATTAAAAATAAAAGTAAATACTTAGAAAATTATCAAACGAGTTTGGAATATAGTAAAGGTATATGTTTGGTTAATATTTTGCAAATGAATTTATACATATTAGATTAATTCAAATATTTAAAATATTTTATAAACACGAAATGCCACACACATATGCTATGCTAAGTTATCCTTTAAATGTTGGGTTGTTTAAATAAATTTATTAATAAAAATATAAAAAATTATAATTATTAAATTTTGAAAAAGTAGGTGTATAATGGCAGAATTAGATAAAAAACGTAATACAGATGTTCCTGGATCAATTGCAGGATATTATTATCAAATACTCTTGGCTTGTAAAGAAATTTCACGATATGGTGAGGTAGAAGAAGTAGGCGTGGAAACGGGAGCAGATGTCAATGTTGTTTCCATATCAAAAGATATTGTAAATATTGAAGCAAAATTGCATCAAGGTAATTTTGGTAAGGAGGCAGAAGATATTGTAAAAACTATTTATAACTTTTATACAGCATATAACAAAGATATTAAAAAACTCATTTTTACGACAAATACGTCACCAACAAGAGAATGCAAAGACTTTTTTAATAATTGGGGTAATAATGGAAACGAGGAAAGATATATTAAGGAATGTATTTTACGAAAAAGTGTGGAAGGAAAATGTAAAAAAGAGTTTGAAGAGTTTTGCAATGACCCATTGATTAAAAGTAGAGCAAAGATTGATGGTAAAAAAAATATTGATTTATTAATAGAAGAAACTTTAGATATGGCTGGTAAATATAAGTATGATGATTACGCAGTAATAAATCCTAATATTGAATATAAGGATTTTATCGGGTTACTGAAATTTTCTTTTGAAAGTATGAAAAAACAGGACTTGATATCAGAAATTCGAAACAAGATTAAAAAAAACATAGAAACAACAATTCTTAAGCTAAGCATGAAGCCATTAGAAGCAGATGAATATGATCTTATAATTAACAAAATGATAGATTGTTTTTTAGAAGTGATATTATTAAATAGCCAAAATAAAAGTAACCTTAGAGTTAAAAGCAAAGAGTATATAAAAATAATACAAAACTATCAAACAATAGAAGATAAACATATTTCAAAATATCAAATTTTTTCTTGTATACAATCTATGCAAGAAGAGGAAGAAGATATATTAAAAGATATTAGGAATAGGGCATTAACAAAAGAAATAGATATACTTGAAGAAAATTATAAGTGTGTACAACAAATGATACTTAGTAAGATTGCAGACTCAGACGGATACGAATCTTTTGCTCACACTTTTAAATTAAAGACAAATGGAAGTTCCGGTGTATCTGAAATATTAATCAAAATAATATATATTTTATCAATTATGATGACAAAGGAGCATATAAAAATAGCAGATATCGAGATTATTTTTCAACAAGGTATAAATAATATAAAGCTACAAAATTTTATAGAGTGTTCATATAAAAAGTCTTTCAGCAGCGCGTATCGTAGAATGGAAGATATAGTTGGAGAATTGATCAGTAAATATCAACAAGAATCAAGTATAAATGAAAATCAGATCTTTATTATAGATGCCGATTATAAAAATAATGAGAAACCATGTGATAATATAAATCTAAGGCCAGAAGTATATGATATAACTCAATCTGATGAAAATTATAATGATTTTCTAATGTTTTGCTGTATGAATTATAAATGCACAAAATGTTTGGATATTAATGATGAAGTAGATTATAACAAGTTTAAGAATGGGGGAGGAAATTTATGCAAGAGGATTTAAAAAATGAATTGAAAAGAAACGGATTCGATATAGAGGTGTGGGATGAGGAAAAGATGAAAATATATGATAGTGATCGTATCATTGTAATTGCATTTCTAAATGATTATTCTATAACAGAAACAGATAGAATAAATAATGAAGTTATGGAAAAGGTTCGTCAATTGCAGATCGAAGCTGAAGAGGAAAAACTAGAAAAATACGATAATTTTTCTATACGACAAATTTTGTGGGATGTGTATATTCTATTTGTTCTGACTAATAAAGAAAAGTATGCTAGTGAAGAGCAAATTTTTATGTTACAGAGAGATAAAAAGTATTCTAAAAAGTATTTGATTCAAGGAAATAACATAGATGAATTATCGAATATAATTCTAAATATATTGAGACCGGAGCAATACATTGATAGTGTTGTGAGAAAGATACGATACGAATATTCAGATGCAGATAATTGTAATAATATTTGTGATGCGGAACAGACAGGCAAGGAATATGTAAAAAAATTTAATGTAAAGTCTTGTCAGGATATCCTAAATTTTTTAAATAAAGTAAATGCGGATGAATATGGAGAGATTGTAGATGAGAATTGCTAAAGTATATATAAAAAATTTTAGAGGCTATGGAGAAAATAATACGACTGATGAAATGTACTTGTTTGAGCATCTAAACGACGCCGACTTCGTAATTTTTTCCGGTTATAATGGATTTGGAAAAACGGGTTTTTTTGAGGCTATTGAATGGTGTATTACGGGGAAAATAAAAGGATTACAGGAAACAGATATTTATGCTAAAAATACCATGAAAAAAAGTTCATATCTAAAATTTCAGAGTAGAAAGGAAAAGAGAGAAAGGGAAGTAGTTGTCCGTATTATTTTTGACAATGGTTGGGGTGTTACAAGGAGAACAAAATGTAATGCTCTAGAAGAGAATGGTTATTATGATAATCTCACAGATTTAAATGAACAAGATATAAAACAACAATTTATTGATGAAAAAATAAAGCAATGGACTGGACAGCTGCCGGATCAAATTTTTAAATTAAGTTTTAATGGTCAAAATAGAAATACAGACTTCGTGAAATCAACAAAAGCTAAGGATAGAACGGGTTCGTTGCTTGAATTTATGGGTCTGAAGCTCCTAGATGATATTGTTACAGAATCTGATCCTAAAAAAAGAAGAAAGTTAAATAGTAATTATGAAAAGGCAAAAACAGAATATAGTAATGTGATTATGGAAGTAAAAAGGATTGATGAAATTTTTAAAAGTAATAAATGGGGATCAATTGAGGAATATAGTAAAAATATAAGAATGCTGTTAGAGAATATTAATTCTTATCAAGGCAAGATGATGAAAATTGGAATATGCCAGGATTCTTTGCTATCATATGATACTTTGAATGACTTATTAAATTCTTTTGAAAAGATTAGAATACTTAAGGATACATTAGAAAAACAGATAGCTATGGATGATAGGCAGATTGCAGAAGCAACAAAACATAGATTACAGTATGAGTGGAATCGGATACAGCATTTCTTAAATAGTGCTTTATTGTTTAAAGAATCAAATCTAACAGAGTTAGAAGGGGAAAAGTCTCGCTTTATCAGATTGAGGGAAATTTATAGTGAAAGTTTAAATGAATTAAACCAAATGAAGCAAAAAATTCTATTAGATGTTGTTATGCCTACCCCTGTTAAAAATGATACATCCATAGGTATAACAAAAACTGAAAAGGAATACTATGAGATCTGTTTAAACGTTTACAAAGATTTACAAAGTGTTGGGATGAATTTTTCGATTTCTGGAAATTACAAGCTTGATGCTTATAACATTGAAAGGGAGTTTCGAAAGAGTGAAAAATATGTGGGTTTTCTAAAAAGCCTTGAGAATATTGTCTCACAACAAAAAACGCATTTTATAGAAGTGGAAGGAATACTTACAGAACAAAAAGAATTATTGATACAGGTTCAGGGCTATGTAAATGGGCAGAATGAAATTAACAGTTGCCCGGTTTGCGGAGGAACGGAATTTATAAAAGAAAATCAGAATGGAAAGCAAGAATTGCTTGAGGTAATTAGTACAAGGATAGCAGAGGGGAATCTTAATCTAAAGGAAAGAAATGATAATTTAGTTAAAATAGAGGAACGTCTTAGCGATTGCCATGAAAAAATAAAAAAGATTATTAGAATCAAATATCAGACAAACCTTAATGAATTAAATGTTGAAATAAATAGGATAAAAGACTCTATTGTTGAAGCATGTGATTTGAGAATCAAATGCAATGAGTTATCATTTAGTAATTTAGGAGTAAGATTGTCAATAGTATTGACTAGAATCAATCAAATCAATGAATTCAAAGAAAAATATCAATTAAATATTTTTGAGATTGAAGATATTATACGAAAGAAAAAAGAGCATAAAAGTATAATAGAGGAATCTTTACGTATAAGATTTCACATGTATGATTTCGAAAACTTCTCCAAAGAAGCGGAAAAAATGAATGTTGCATCAATATTACCACTTTTTAAAAGAAGAAACTTAATAACAAAGGTAACAAAATATGTTGATGAAATTCTTGATTTTGATATAGGAACAGAGAATCGAAATATATTAAGACAATATGAGGAAAAGTGCCAATGTAGTAGTAAATTAGAATCTAAGGTATCATTATTGGAGGAAGCGATCAATTTTCGTTCTATTATTAATAATAATAGCAAAGTTATGGAAAACAATCTTATAGAGACATTGGTTGAAAATAATGAATTGATAAACTGGATTTATGGTAAGATCAATCCTCACCCGTATTTCCGAGAGTTAAGCTTAAAAATTGTCAAAGATGAAACTAGCATTTTATCGGCAGAGGATAATGATGTTTATTTAGACCATATTTTCAGTGAGGCACAGATGAATGTGCTATCCTTAAGTATTTTTCTTGGTTTGATTCTATCTATAAATAATTATGAGTTTCAACAGATTTTTTTAGATGACCCAGTACAAAGCCTTGACGATATTAATGTAGTATCTTTTATTGACTTACTACGTGCATTGATTCGCTCGAAACATGTAAATAAGAATTATATTATTAGTACACATGACCATAATTTTAGTAAACTATTAAAAATAAAGTTGCGGAATTATAGTTTTATTGAATATAGGTTTATTTCTTATGGAGAAGAGGGACCTAGAATAAATATGGTTCAATCCAATATTTTAAGTTAAATATAAAATTTTGGAAGTTAAAAAAGTAAATATGGTGGCAGCATAATGAACCTTGTGGAAATCAAGATGTATAAAGTGATTTTCATCTAATGAATATACCAGCATATGTGAGTTGTGGGAAAATTTGAGAAGGGTTTCCCTTTTTAATATCTAAATTATCAACACTATTCTTAAAAGTAAATATATGGGATTAGAGTATAGAAGACAACTCTCAACCTCTTATATTTATTATGCTTTGTATGAAGAGCGGTTTCAATTCCTATCTCGCAAAAATAGTTTAGCCTTAATATGTATTTGTAGGAAATCTGGTTGTCACTTCTTTTAAAGTCTCCTTTAAATGATGATGATTATACAGTGTATGCAAAATGTATGCAAATCAAGAGAGGGATTGCAGAAAGCTCCTTTCTACAAGTGTCTTCAGCGATACAATCCGTTCAAATCTGGTTGTCGCCTCTCTAAATCCCTAGTAAATACTAGGGATTTTTCTTTTCGTGTTGCATATCAGTGTTTGCAATCTGGTTCATTTCTTGTGCTTTTCCTGTCATGGCATGACGATATACATTTTTTAATACTCCATCATTCCCCCAACCGCCACGGCTCATGATGTATGCATCCGGAATACCTAAGGCGTGCTGTATGCTGGCTGAATTTGCCTCCTAAATAATCGGAAATATACCAGTGCATCACAGCTATCTGGATCCATACTTTGGAGGAGGGGCTGTCCTCTTTGAGAAGCCTCCTTCCAGGATTGAGACGGTAAACGATCTTGACGACGATGTGGTGAACTTCTTTCGGGTGATTCAGAATCCGGAAAGCTGTCAGGAGTTGCAGGAGTGGCTTATATATACGTCGTATTCCATGCAGATCTATGAGGAATCTTTTACAAGAGAGACTCAGTCACCTGTGGAGCAGGTCGGGTCCTTTGCGGTTAAATCCATGCAGAGTCACGGATTTAGACTGAATGGAGATTGTGGTTGGAAGAAAGATGTTTACGGCAGGGAAGCAGCTTATGCGGTTCGGTATTGGAATCTACTTCCGGAAGCACTGGTGGAGATGGCGATCAGGCTAAAAGGTGTGCAGATTGAGAATAAGCCGGCGCTGGAGCTGATCAAAGCCTTCGATCATGAGAATGTGTTGATCTACTTGGATCCGCCTTATGTATGGTCTGCACGAGGCCGGAAGCAATGCCGGTATGAAATGTCTGACCAGGATCATGAGGAGTTGTTAGATACAAGTATTCACAGCAAAGCTAAGACAATGCTTTCCGGATATGATTGTGAGCTGTATGAGAAGTATTTGAAAGGCTGGCGTAAGCTGCAGATTCCGGCCAGAGCGCAGAACAGTCTTCCGAGGGCGGAAACGTTGTGGATGAATTTTGATCAATAAACTTATCTTAGATAGAAAGTTGTGGGTTGGGGCATAGAATAATTAAATATTGGAACAGATACTACGCTTCCACCATCAACAAAGACATCCACTTCGTTATAAGCAGTGTCTTTTATATGTACACTTGATAACCATGGTTGAATAACTGTAGAACATGTTTCAGGGCTCTCATAAAATTCAATATATACTTCTGCTTTGCCAGGATCCGCAACATGATATATATTTCCCGGATATGTACCATAAATTCTGGCATAATCACACGGACGCGGCAGGTCAGCTAAAACTAAAACGTTAATAATGTCATCAATACGATAAGCAATTACAGATTTTATATTCATAATTTTGACTCCTTATAAAATCAACTATTTTTTAAGCACTTGTTTTACTAGTATTATATTAGTTGTTTATATTGGTGTTACATAATTAATGAGAAAAATAGAGATATAATACAAAATCATCAAAAGACTGCCGGGCACAGAAGAACAGTGTAAATCGCAGATTGCAGGCTGAAGCGGATGAGTCGATAAAAGCACCACCGGTTATGACCTTTTCTGCTCAGGCGCCGGCCTATACATATACAGGATTATGTCCAGTTCCAGATCTGCGTATTCCGGCCAGGAGATTAGAACTTGAGGAGGCGTGAAATGCTGAAAATACTAATCATTCCTGAGAATATGCAAAGAGGTATGAGAGTTCTTGATGCGGTACATAGAAAAGAGATGGAACCTATTGTGACCAGGAAAAAAATATGATACGAACACAAGGCGGAACGGAGTATATTGTGGTTCGTCCAGAAGAACGGTACTTGGATGGCCAAAGAGCAGATCAGGTTATTCTTGATTATGCATTCGTTCATTCTCTAAAACATGAGTTTGACGCAGTTCTGTTCAGCTCATGCGTTCCAGAAGCTTTTCAAGTAATGGACGATAGAATGGTTTTAAATTTTGGTTAGCCGGGGCTTCTGGTTTCGGTCAGAGAATTAAGATTTATCTAATGTAAGTGGTACTAAATGTTTTTCTGCAGTGAGGGCAACTAAAAGAGTGTCTAAAACCCAAGTATTTCTTGCAATATGGGCAACGATCAACTTTATGGGATATTACAGAGACAATAATCCAATTAGCCAGCACTAAGGCTTTATATGGAATGTTTTTAAAAACCGAGCCTAAAATGGTAAGGATTAATATGGACACGATTATTGTTATATTAACTATGCGCTTCTGTCTCTTAACTTTTTTCTTCACATTAAGGTCTCCTTTGGGAAATTTAAAGATGGTATTCCAATTGTATCATACAAGCAAGGTAGATGGATGTATTTTAAAGGCGGAATTGAAATTTCCTTGAGTACCGGGAGAAGGAGAGTTTAACATAAAACTAATTGGTAAAAAGTTCTATTTTGACAGCTTCAGTAATTCCATTAAAAAAGTAGCACAGTAAACAAAACTGAGATTTCTACAAGGAAGTGATTAATTGAGCAGGAACGAGGAACACGCAGTCAAGTTTTCTATGGAACTCGCGAGTGCGGTGAAACCTGCTTGGTGATACTTTGCAAGGTATGTTGGAGGCGGAACTGGATACAGAGCTCGGATACTCTAAGTATGACTATTCGACAAAAGAATCGGACAATAGCTTAAAGAAAATGAAATTCAGAATTGTACCTGTGGAAAATCATCTGGCTTTTTTTAAGGTTAGAGAGCGGGATCAAACGGTATTTATATATGCAGTCGTTGATTCCAGACGTGATTATTCTAATATAATATTTTGATTATTGATGAGAGAGACCGTCTTGCTGGATGCAGGATGGTCCTTTTTAATTAATTAAATAAATTAAAATGAAAGGAATGAGAAATTGTCAGATGTAAAACAGGAATTAGAGAAGAGGGCAGCAGGCGGTGGAGGCAAAAGTCATTCGGTTAAGCTGACAAAAAATATGACAATCGTTGATATGGTTAAGGCCCTTGAACCGGAAATCAAACGAGCCCTTCCCAGTAATCTTTCGCCGGAACGATTTACACGTAACTCCTTGAGTTCTGTGTGAAAAGTTTGTTAGAAACTTTTTCAACTTTACACCATTATCATTTTGCGAGGAACCCGTAAGTAGACGAGTTATTTACCATTTACATTTAACAATGGTTTGAAGCATTTTTGATTTTATATATAATTGGTTCAAATTGGTGCAGGGTCCTTTTAACCTAAAAATCATATAATTTTGTAAGGTATCCTCTTCCGACGTTACAGAGCGCAGATAGTGAGCTGTCATTGCAAGCGTGGTATGTCCTAACATTTTTTGGAATTCAGGTGTAACAACCCAATTTTTGTACATAATAGAAGCGGTTGAAAAACGTACCTTATGGGAAGAACGGTATTCATCCCCAAATCTTCACAGCAACGCCAAATATGGAGGTTAAATGTGCAGGTGGATAATGGCGTACCATTACGCATGAATAGATAATCACTCTTAGGATTAAGTTCTTTGATTTTTTCTAAAATGATTTTTGCATTCGTTGTTAATAGTATAAAACGCTTCCCTTCTTTTTGATGGACTTTGTTTTCCTTGATTACTTCGTATTCATAGCTGTTTTTTTAAATCTATGTAATTTTTTATTGACAGAGCAGAGCGTTCGTGTTAATGTATATATACAACTTGTATATATAAGTTGTATATATACAATGTTCGACCAAGGCCTTGATTTAAAGATCTGAGAAACAGAAAGTATGTTATAATGAAAGGTGTGATAAATAAAGAAGATGGAAGGAAGTAGCCAGATGCCTATTTACAAAAAGATAATTGACTACATAGAAAAATGTATTAAAAACGGAGTTTATATCAGAGGTGGGGCAATACCAAGCGAACAGGAATTATGCGAGATGTTTCAATGCAGCCGCATGACGGTAAGAAAAGCATTGGATGAATTAGTTTCAACCGGAATTTTATTTAAGGCGCAGGGAAAAGGGGCTTTCGTGTCTACGATTGAATATGACCGGTTATATTCCTTAAAGGGATTTACACAGATTATGAAAGAACAGGGATATGAAGCCAGCAGTGAAGTGTTATCCTTTGAGCAGGTACCTGCATCTGATGAAATTGCCAGGAAACTACGAATCATTGAAGGGGATATGGTTTATAGTCTGGCACGGATTCGTAAAGCTTCGGGCGTCGCCTTATCCATTGAACAGGTCTATCTTCCAGCTATCGAACTTCCTGACTTAGAAAAGTATGAATTTTCAACATGCTCTCTATATGAAACAATGGAGAGAGAATATGGACTCAGAATTGAGCGCGCTGTACAGACGATAAATACGGTCGAAGTAACTGGTGAACAGGCACAGATATTATTCCAAAAAGACCAGGGCGTTGCACTAAGGTCATTTTCGATTGGCTATGATAAGAACTCAAAACCAATCGAGTATGAAATTGCTTTGTATAATGGCTACAAGTACTCAATTGATGTGATTATTAATAATTAGTTTAGGGGAGGTATGTTACGATGGTAACTGTTATCGTTGCATCCCATGGGGAATTGGCAGATGCATTTTTGAAGACATCGGCGCTGCTCTTTGGAAGGCAAGAACAGGTATTTGCTCTGGGGTTTTATCCTGGCGAAAACATCAGTCAGTTTACTCAGCAGATGGAACAAGTGTTAGATTCCTGTAATCCGGATGGTTATCTTATTCTAACGGATATATTAGGAGGAAGTCCATATAATGTAGCAGCGCAGATAGCTTTAAGCCAGCCGCATGTAGAAGTGGTGGCTGGGGTTAACCTGCCGTTGTTACTGGAAGTACTGCAGATAAGAGAAATGCTGTCATTACAGACGCTGACAGAGCGAATCATGAATATTAAGGCAGATACAATTGTATTGCTGTCTGGCCGGCTGGGAGAGCAGCAAGAGATTTTGGAGGAATTGGAATGAATATTGTTCTGGCAAGAATTGACGACAGGCTGGTGCATGGACAAGTTGTTACGGATTGGGTGAAATATACCAAATGTGAACGTATCATTATAGTCAATGACCAGGTGGCCGGAGATGAAATTCGAAAAAGACTGCTTGCAGCTTCAATTCCTCCGGGTATAAAACTTAATGTGCTAACAATAAAGAAAGCGGCGGAAGTATATCATAATCCAAAGCATCAGGATCTGAAGGCGATGTTAATTTTTGCTAATCCTATGGATGTTTTGGCTTTATTGCAAAACGGTGTTCAACTGAAATCCATTAATGTTGGGGGAATGAGCTTTAAAAATGGTAAGAAGCAGTTGGCAACAGCGGTTTTTATTGATGAAAATGACAAAGCTAATTTAATTCAGATTCATGAAGCTGGTGTCAGACTGGAAATTCGGATGCTGTCATCCGATAACCAGATTGATTTAATGGAGGTAATGGGGAGATGAATGGCATACAGATTATTCTTGTTCTTTTCGTTGGTGGCCTGGCAGGTGTTGAGAGTGTGCTGGAAAATTCTCAATTTGAAAGACCCCTGATTGTTTGTACCCTTTTAGGATTGATTCTGGGTGATGTCAAGTCGGGTATTATCCTGGGCGGTACCTTGGAGATGATGAGTTTAGGCTGGATGAATATTGGTGCGGCGCTGCCGCCCGATGTTGCATTGGCGGGAGTAATATCAACGATTCTTGTAATTTTAGGAAAGCAGAGTATTGCTTCCGGAATAGGGGTAGCTATTCCGATTGCAATGACAGGTCAGATTTTAAATACTTTTATTCGGACAATTGCTGTCTATTTCATCCATAAGGCTGATAAATATGCGGAGCAAGGTAATTGGAGAGGCATCGAGATTTGTCATATCATTCCGATGCTGCTACATGCTCTGAGAATCATTATTCCGGCACTGCTGGTGTGTGTCTTTATTAATGGCGAAATGGTTCAGTCTGCTTTAAATGCAATTCCTGCGTTTATCACCGATGGTCTTACAGTAGCTAGTGGTTTTATCGTAGTTGTGGGCTATGCAATGGTTATTAATATGATGAAAGCCAGATATCTGATGCCATTCTTCTTTCTTGGATTTATCATCGCTGCCTTTAGCAACTACAACCTGATTGCCTTTGGTGTGATTGGAACCTGTATCGCTCTTATTTATCTGAAACTGAATCCGGAATATGGTAACCGTGTGCCGTTAGCAGTGGGTGATGATTTGGATTAGGGGAGGTAGCAAAAATGGAAACAAATAAAATACAAAAAAAGGATTTATTAAAAGTATATGTAAGGACATTTTTTCATCAGGGATCATGGAATTATGAAAGAATGCAAGCTTTAGGATATTGTTTTGATCTGATTCCTGTTTTGAATAAGATTTATGACAAAAAGGGAGATCGAATCGAGGCTTATAAGCGGCATCTGGAATATTTTAACACGCATCAGTTTATGGCAAATCCTATTCTTGGTGTAAATATCGCACTGGAAGAGAAAATCGCCTTAGGAGGAGATATTGATGATGGGGCGGTTAACGCGGTCAAAATCGGTCTGATGGGACCGCTGGCTGGTGTAGGTGATCCGGTTTTCCTGGGAACGTTACGCCCATTACTGGCAGCACTTGGAGCAAGCTTTGCTTTACAGGGTAATTTCTTAGGACCGCTTTTATTTTTCTTACTATTTAACGTGATTCGACTTGGTTTTATGTGGTACAGCCTGGATTTTGGATATCAAAAAGGACTATCACTACTGGCGGATATATCTGGCAATGCTTTGAAAAAATTAACCGAAGGCGCTTCCGTTCTGGGCCTGTTTATCATGGGAGCATTGGTGAATCAATGGACTTCAATCAATGTACCGCTTGTTATAACCCGGCTCATGGTTGAAGGCAAGGAAGTGGTTACGACCGTACAGAATGTTTTGGATGAGTTAGTACCAGGGATTTTGGCGTTAGGGCTGACATTTGCATGTATGAAATTACTGAATAAGAAAATAAGTCCGATAGTTATTATCTTTATCCTGTTCTTTATTGGTATTATCGGCAATTATTTCGGTATTTTAGGTTAGCAATCGAATAATTAGTTTGGAGGAAATATTATGAATATAATTAAGGATTATTTGGATTTTACAATTCAGAAATTGCAGGATGTGAAACAACAGGAAGCTGAAAATATTGAGCAAGCCGCCGCATATGTTGCGGAAACTTGCAAGAAGAATGGTCGTTTTTATGTCTTTGGCAGCGGGCACAGCCATATGGTTGCAGAAGATATCTATATCAGAGCCGGCGGACTGGCTTATGTAAAGGCAATCCTTCTGCCAGAATTGATGCTGCATGAAATGCCTAATAAAAGTACATATTTGGAACGTTTGGAGGGATATGCCGAATCTATGCTTCGCCTCTATAAAGTCGGACCAGATGACACTTTGATGGTGATTTCTAATTCAGGAAGAAATAGTGTTCCGGTGGAGATGTGCCTGGAAGCAAAAAAAATCGGTGCAAGAGTAATTGCGATTACCTCTTTGCAGCATGCCAAACAGCAAACCTCAAGGCATAAAAGCGGCAAGCGGATTCATGAGATAGCTGACGTAGTTATCGACAATCATGCCGATAAGGGCGATGCAGCGTATTACATTCCGGGCTTTGAAGTGCCGACCGGGCCGACCTCCGATACTACCGGTACCGCCATTGCCCAATCGATTATTGTTAAGACAATTGAGAATCTGGTTCAGTCCGGCTGTGTTCCGCCAGTCTTTAAAAGCTCTAATCTTGACGGTGCTGATGAATATAATGATCAGCTTTTTGATCAGTATTATGGATATTTCAAATAGGGGTATTATCATGAAAGCAATGATTCTATGTGGCGGAAGCGGAAAGAAGATCTGGCCTTTTAATGACAAGAATCAAAAGTCATGTTTACCAGTAGGCGGTGTTCCCAATGTTGAGAGAATCGTCAGACAATTAAAGAGGGCCGAATTCGAGGAAATAACCTTGATAACAGGATATCAGGAAAAACAGGTTAAATATTTGCTGCGGCAGTATCCGGGTCTGCACTTTCTGTCTGCAACAGATGCTAATATGAATGAAGTAATCGCAGGACAGATGTCAGAAGACGATGGGACACTTCTCTACTATGGTGATATTTACTTGGAAGATGCTGACTTAAACCATTTACTCGAGGTTTATCAGGAGCGCGGGACGAGTGTTTTACTGGAGCGTCAGGTGGGAAACTTTGATGCGACAAACTATATTTGTGCTGCAGCGAATGAGATGGTTCAGGCATATTATGGACACCCACGGCCACATTATGTTAACGCTAGAAGTGGCGGAGTATTTGCCCTTGAAGGCCAGATGACTGAATATATCAGGAATGCGCCAGGCCGCTTTTTAAATATGCCTGTGGGTGGGATGTCGCCGGATGGCTTTTACCTGGAACAGTGTCTGCAGACAGCACTTGAAGATGGAATTGAGATTGCCGCAGTTTATGTTTCCGAGGTATTTACAGACATCGATCTTCCTTGGGACATTATGGAAGCCAATCACCTTTACTGCCAACATATAGTTGGCAGCATGCGTGAAGACAAGCTTGCCAAAGGTTCCGAAATCAGCAGTATGGCAGTAATTAAGGGAAAAATTTCATTAGGGGAAAATAGCCGTATCGGTGATCGTGTAATTATCGAAGGCAATTGTCAGATCGGCAATGATACTGTAATCGAAAATGGTGCCATTATTGGTAAAAATGTAGTTATAGGTAACAACTGTCTTGTGCAGCATTATTGTAAAATATCCGATCATACGGTTATCGGCAATAATAATAAAATCGGATATCTGGCAGAGGTGACTGGGGTTACCTTTGACCGGGTCGCAGCAGTTCACAACTGCGAGCTTTATGGTGTGATTGGCACTAATGTCGATATCGCCGCCAACTGCCAGACCGGTATTGTGAAGTTCAATGACGCAGAAAGCTGGCAGAAAGCAGGCGACAAGCGTTACCATAGCCGCTTCAGCAATGGTGTATTTATTGGTGACTATACCCGGACCGGAATATGTAATGTGTTTTTGCCAGGTATTAAAATCGGTTCCAATTGCGCACTTGGACCAGGATTTATAGCAGACCATGATGTGGCATCAAATTCCGTAATTATTGTGAAGCAGGAAATCGAACGTCGGGAATGGGGAGCATCAAAATATGGCTGGTAAACTGTTATCCGAGCTTGGCTTGAATGAAGAAGATGTCTATATTCCTGATAGTGAGGAGGTTTCCAAGGCTTTAAAAAGAATCACACATCTGGCAATCGGTGCGCATCAGGATGATATTGAGCTGATGGCAGCCGATGGGATTGCTGCTTGCTTTCATCAGGAGCAAAGCTGGTTCGGCGGCATCACCTTAACCGATGGTGCCGGAAGCTGCCGGGGTGGTATCTATACACCTTATTCTGAGGCTAAAATGTGCAGCATTAGGCGGAAAGAACAGGAAATGGCTGCCATGGTCGGGGAATATTCGGCCCACATCTTCATGAACTGCAAAAGTCAGGAAATTAAGGCACCAGGACAGGATGATATTGTTGCTAAGCTGATGAAAATCATTTCGTATGTGAAGCCAGAGGTGATATACTGCCATAGCTTTTTAGATCGGCATCTTACCCATGCCGCAGCGTCAGTCAGAGTTATGGAAGCGGTTCGGAGACTGCCGGAGGCCGCAAGGCCACATCGATTCTATGGCTGTGAAGTATGGGGAAGCTTAGAATGGCTGCCAGAGAATTATCGGGTTGCTTTGTCCGTAGATAAGCATACAAATATCATAGCTGCTTTAAATCAGTTATATGATTCACAGCTGTCATTTGGAAAGGATTTTTATCAGGCCGCAAAAGGACGAAGGATAGCAAATGCGGTCTTTGATATGAACGGAGATAGTAAACAATTAGCATATGCTATGGATTTATCCAAATTAATCGACGGGGATAGTAGCTTTGTTGACAGTCTGAAAGGTATTTACAGATTGGCTTTCATGCGGGATACGGATAATTTGCAGAAAATTTTATAGCCGTTAAGAACAGATAAACATCATTTACTGTAAGGTATTGACGTTTATCTGTTTTGATTTTATTTATGAATATTGATATTTTTACTATTTGTAGAAATACCAGACCGCCACCGCCAGTGAAAAGGGAATGGAGACTTATCTTTCCCATTTTTTATTGCTCAAGGAACATCTCTTTACACTTGATCATATATTTTTTTAGTGCAATAGCAGTTTCATCACTGATAAGATGCTCCATTTTACAAGCATCTTTACTTGCTGTCCGTTCATTAACATTGCAACAGGTAATTAGTAATTGTTTTATAATCTGAAACTTAGCTGTAATGATTTGCCCTTGTTTATACCCTTCATCAGTAAGGTGGATTTCGCCGCGTAAAGGTTTAACAACGAATCCCTCCTCTTGCAATATAGTCACTGCATTATTAACACTTGGCTTTGAAACTCCTAAATAAACAGCAAGATCTATTGAGCGTACGGCTTGTGTTTTTTTAGATAATTTATATATAGCTTTTAAATATTCCTCCTTTGAGGTACTAAGTTTTTTTCCCGAATGATAACACATATTTTGATTCACCGTTATTGACCCTCCTCATGCGAATATAGACAAAATGCGTATGGCTGCTATACTCTTTGCTATAATTATTTATTCGTCTTCCTTTTTTAGGTGTTTATTAATTGTATTATTCTCCAACTTATTTTCAAAAGTAATTTGCGGAAATATTGAATAATTATATGGATAAAGAGAAAAGGAAATACATGAGGCGTAATAATTATAAATAGCCCATAAACTCCTTTCATCAGCTTTAGATATTTTATGTTTATACTTCTGTTTACTCACCTCTTTATCTTCAGAAGCCAGATATGACTGTGATGATTTGTTCTTCTTTTTAATGTTAGCACCCCCTAACTCCATGGTAAAAAAATGTGTATAGCAACCATACGCTTGGGTGAAATTTTTATTCATCAAAAATATCATTGGAAGTTTTAACCTTATCCTTCAGTGATGATAAAAAATTTGACAAAAATTCTAATTCATGTTCGGAGGCATCTTGTAGCTCGGCTGCAACCATATTGTTTAAAATAGTATGATAATACATATGGCGACTATGAGCTTTTTTACCTTTTTCCGTTAAATCCAATGAATATCTCGATAAATTAAGATCATCAATTTCCTTTATAACCAGAGCCTTTCGCTCTAGTTTTTTTAGAATTTCGGAAACAGCCCCTTTTGTTACTCCTAGAATATCGGCTAGACCACCTACATGAATACCAGGATGCTCGGCTATAGCCATTATTACGTGTATTTCAGAGTAAAAAATCGGCACATCTGTCCCGTAGTAACGAGTTTTTTTATCCAGATCAACCAAGGAAAGCGCTAAATGCAGAATATCGTATGCAATTTTATGTTTGTTATTAATTTCTTTATCCATGCCATTAGTATATGGTTGCTATACTCTTTTGTCAAGTCCCTTTAATTTCTGATTATTAGCACCATCAATTCCGATTAAGCGGGCCCAGAAATGGGAACCATTGCCAAGGACTGGGATGAGGGCAATCAGCCGGGGATTGCCCTCATTTATGCCGCTGTATCTTCTTGCGGGATGATAATTGGGAGATCGTGATACTATCGCAGGGCTGTTCACTGCAGCCGCAGCGGGTTACCAGTACTGTTATCTTTCCTATAGCATTAAGTTTTTAAACAAATATGTGCTGATGTTTCAATTAAATCCTTCAGCCAGGAATAACAGGCCTGTAGTTTACGGGCTCTTCAATTACATGGTCGTAACGATAGGCCGAGAAAATCAGACCAAGAAGCAACATATTACAGGTAATACTTATCCGTCCCTCTGAAATCAAAGGAAGATTGGGAAAGGATGCATATTGATGGCCGAAATTTCCCAATATGTAAAGGATACCCTGCCAGAGCAGGCATTGGCTGCAGCTAAAGGCCAGGGCTGAGGCCAGGTGCCCGTGGATCCGACCGGTGGTATAAGAAATAATAAGCAGGTAAAACAGGCCCAAGGCCCCGATCAGCATCAGCCCCGGAATCCATCCGAACAAGAAGATACATACGGCAATCAGGTAATTATTATGATAGTGCTGAGGAAGAATGTCCCAAATGGTCACATCATCCGCCCGGTAATTGATATATCGAGGCAAATATCCCTGATCCCGGAGGGCATCCACTTTTTCTTCAAATTCCTGCTGTTGTTTGGGGGTCTGAATTCTGGCATCTATGCCAATCTTCTGTGGATCACGGGAGGCAAAATACCATGCACCGGTGCCGTAATCCATCATTTCCTCTGGTGTCAATTCCAGGCCGTGTGTAAGCGGGGTTCTTGAAAGCAGCTCCTGAATCAGTATCCCATTGTATGTATCGTCCCAGGTACTGTGTACAGAAGACTGTGGAAACAGAAAATCTTTCATTTTACCGCGGCCGGAAGCTGTGAGAAAAAGAGGACTTCCGAGAAAGACCAGAAAAGCCAGCGCAATGGGATAAAGATATTTCTTCCTGCCGGGAAGTATTCCTCGGTGAATCATGAAGCAAACAGTTCCGAATGTACTCAGAAGAAATATAACTTCTGCAGTATCTCCGAGGAACAGGCATGCTGAATACATAAAAAACATCCATACCACGACACCTCCCAAAGAGGCTGTCAGAAATTTTTTTCTGTTCAGGCGGGAACAATACAGCAGAACCGTAATCACAGGGGCGAACAGCAATGTGGCAAAATATGTAGTGCTGGCCATACCGTATCGTACTCCGCTATAAAATGTCAGGATAAATATTACTATTTGAGCCAGATACAGAAGGCATATAATGATTGCCAGCATCTTTCTGTACCGGATCAGGAGAGGATACCCCTTTAACACTATAAAGATAAGAAGAATTCCTCCTGGAATGTAGTAAAGAAATCCGTTTGTCATCTGCTCTGGCGTCCATTGCAGAAAGCCTGAGAGAATAAATCCTGTGAGGAGGAACAATGCCGTAAAAAATGTAAGCAGAGGGGATTTCTGGATCTTGTGGGCTTCATTCAGTTCAGTACCGATGGCAACGGCATCTCCCATACAACGAAGAGCCTGACGTTCCGCATCGGCCGGGGAAAGCCCCTGGGATTTAAATTCCTCCATACTGTCCTGGATATGGGATTCCAGTTCCTGGCGGATGGAAGGACGCAGCGGCTGATAGGAAATCTGGTCGGTGACCTCATTAAGAAAATGGGAAACGTCTGAATCAGGCATTTTTTTATTCAAACAGAACACCTCCTATCACCTGGTTGATGGCAGTCTGGTAAACCTTCCACTCGTCTAATTTTTCATCTAACAGCTTCAGCCCGTGAGAGGTGATGGCGTAATATTTGCGCAGGCGTCCATTGTCTGCGGTCTGCTGGTAACTGGTAACTGCACCTTGCTGCTCCAGGGTGTGCAGGATTGGATAGAGTGTACCTTCCTGAAGCTGAAATACATTTCGGCTTTGCTGTTCCAGCTCGCGGATTATTTGATATCCATACATGCTTTGCTGTTTCAGAAGTTTGAGAACCAACATGGAAGTCCCCAGAGCCATGTACCGTTTGTCCATAGAATTTCCTCCTTTTTTCCGTGTCTGTTTCCTTTTTGCTTATATACCTAGATATACTTGGTATATTGGATATTATACATAGATAACCTAGGTATGTCAAGCCAATAGAGCTGCATTAAGATTGAACTTTTAAAGCAGCAGTTTATCATGAACGGATAATAACAGAGAACGGATAAATTGAGTAGGTAAGAAGATATGTAATAAGGTTATTAGCGGAACGTCTAAGGGCAGTAAAACAGGATTATATCCTGAAAGGACCTCTTGTAATAGCCATCAGCGTAATAAGATCTGCTTATTCCTATACGAGCCGATGCCTGGTTCCATCGTTATAGGAAGCTAGGCTGGCACTGTGACTGAGGTGTAGCTAGAAGGGGCTATATGTAGTTGAAGGATAAAAATTAACCGTTGTAACGGCTTGCGGTAAATATCCATTTCCAAATATGATTTACTCTTACTTATTTCTTTTTCATTAATTTCTTGTCGCTCCCATAGCCAAATAACAGGCCCAATGATAGGCCAAGGGCAAGATTATTAAACAGTAGTCCAAATATCAATCCTAAACTCATACCAATCGCTAATCCAGAGTGGGAGGATTTATTATTATTATTTTCTGACATAATTTCTACCTTTCTGATCGTTTAAAAATATCTTACACTAAAAATGGGAACAAGTATATTGGAATTATAATGAAAAAGAGGAGTAATAAATTGAAAAATTCATCAAAAGACTGCAAAATGAGCTGAGTTTACCGGTTCTTCTTGTCCAGGACAAGGAAAGAAATACGGAGGGCCGAATGAGATCTTTTTTATTGAAAGGAATGATATTGATTTAAAGTTTGCTCAATAAAACAGTGGGACTGTCAAGTTATGAAAAATTCTATAAGAGGTAGTTTCTGGCCGTTGGCCATTTCAATATCTTATGTGAAAATCTCATTCAGTGACAGTCCCATTGTTATAACAATAATCTGCAGATGCAGTGTCATAAGGCTTAGAGAGGACAGACCTTCAGCATGCAACTATATCCGGGCCCAAAACATGTATTGATAAAACGTAAAAGAATGAGTTAAATAATAAAAAAGGACGCGGTTTATCCTAAACCCCGTCCTCAATGTTACTAATAATACGACATATTTCTATTATATTCGACTTTATTAAAACAGTCAATAGGTTACATACGCCTTATTTATTATGATAATGAAAGGAAATTTGGTTTCCTGAAGCAGTAGCTCTGCTGTTTTAGCGTATGTTTTGTTGGAAAATAAAGATTGTTTTGATATAGTCTAACTATTCGCCGTCAAAAAGGTGGTCACATCAAAGGAAAGGAGAATCTATCTATGCCAAGACGCGGAGAGAACATATACAAACGAAAAGATGGCCGGTGGGAAGGCCGGGTCTTAAAATCCCCAGGGAGATATCAGTATGTCTATGCCAGAACCTACAAGGAGGTAAAAGAAAAAAAGAAATTGCTGCAGGAGGGTATAACCAAAGAGCTTCCAAGTAACACACATAGCAGATGCGATGCCGCAAAAGAATTTACAGCATGGCTCCACGGGGATCTCACAGGCCGTGTTAAGCCGTCAACCTACGAAAGCTACTATCGGTGTATCGTTGGTTATGTCATTCCTTTTTATCAGGAAAAAGGGAATGAACAAATTTCACTTCAGACAACTTCTGACTTTTCATGCCGAATTAATAATCATGAGGGGGTTTCCGTATCATACAGAAGAAAAATACTGACGATTTATAAAACAGCTCTGCGGGAGATTATGAAAAGGAACAAGGAATGTGACAGTATTTTAAATGCCATTCAAATGCCACGGAAAATTTCCGCAGAGGTACAGGCTTTTTCCGTGAAGGAACAAAGAATGTTAGAAAGAACTATTATTCAATCGCCTGATAAAAGATGTCTGGGTATACTCCTTTGTTTTTATACCGGAATCCGCCTTGGCGAAGTTTGTGGTCTTAAATGGGAAGATATTGATTTTGAAGCGGGAACCATGGTTGTTACAAGAACGGTATCCCGTATCAAAAACTTTGATGAAACAAAGAAAAAGACTGTACTTTATATTGGAAAGCCAAAAAGTATCCATTCCGTCCGGAAAATTCCATTGCCGGATTTTTTGCTGGAATTGGCCCGTGAGCTTAAGATGGAGCGTTCTGATAATAATCACTTTATTCTGACCAATTCAGAATATCCAATGGATCCGCGAAAATATCAAAAGCTGTTTCAAAAGCTTCTGACACACGCCAGCGTGAAAAAACGTAAATTCCACGCCATACGTCATACGTTCGCCACCAGGGCTTTGGAATTGGGGATAGATATTAAGACACTAAGCGAAATTCTGGGTCATTCCAACGTATCCATTACACTAAATATTTATGCACATTCCATGTATGAACAAAAAAAGAAAGCAATCGGAAAACTAAATGCCATGTACGTAATGCATACGGAAACACCTTTATTAACCGTCAAAGACTCAGTCACCGTTGCTTAGAAAATGCTGTAACAACGTGTATTTACATGAATTTTTCGGGGTTTAGGATAAACTGCGCCAATGAAATTTCATTGGGTGGCATTCTACTGTTATGGTGGCCAATGGCTCATGGCCCATGTAAAAATCCTAGAAAAGTATCCCCCCGTTTTACATATTAAAATGGAGGTTAAAAATGAAAAATTTTTCTGTTGCCAAAAAACTGTCTACCAGCTTTACCCTGATTGTGGTGCTGTTTGGAACGCTTCTTGCCTGTGTGGTGACTATAGGCATGCGGTCGGTATCTCATTATTTTAGCGGCTTTTATTCCGGCGCATATCAGGTAGTATACACAACTGAGCAATTAAATCAATCCTTGAATGCTTTGGAAAAGTATCTGCTTATGATGATTACGACTGATGATGCACAAAAAGCTGCGGAATATGAAAAAGAATTCAACAGCAAAAGAACGGAGGTTAATGAGAAAATTACATTTTTACAAAATAAACTGACACTGCAGTCCAATAAGGATAAATTAAATGAGTTAATCCAGGACTCTGCAACAGGGCAGGAGCTCAACCAAAAAATGCTTGATTTATACAAAAGCGGAAATAAAGAGGCAGCAAAAGAACTGTATTTTTCCGATTTTATAGCAGCAGCCGGATCGTCACGTGATCTTTCCAGTGCCATCAATGATTCTGCAAAGATTGTAGCAGATCAGTATTATAAAAATGCCAGACAGGCTGAAAACAAGGCTTATCTTATTATTCTCATTTTCAGTATCTTTATTCTTTTCTGTGTAATCCTGCTGAGCCTTTATATGATCAGAAATATTACGAAACCGGTTCAGGAGATTGAGCATGCCATGAAGAAGCTTTCCAGCGGTGTGCTGGATGTGGAAGTAGGCTATACCTCGAAAGATGAATTTGGTGAACTGGCTGGAAGCGTGCGTATGATGGTGGCCGAGCTTAAGGAATACATTCACAATATTGCATACGTTACCAGTGAGATTTCAAACGGCAATATGGGGGTCACTGTTGACATTGAATATCAGAACGATTTTGCACCGATTAAAGAATCATTGGAGCAGATTACTGCTTCTTTAAACGGAACTCTTTCAAAAATCAGCATCGCTTCACAGCAGGTGACGGCTGGTTCCGCACAGATGTCTGCCGGGGCACAGGCACTTTCCCAGGGCGCAACCGAACAGGCAAGCTCTGCAGAAGAACTCGCGGCGTCCATAAACGAAGTGTCTGAAAAAGTGAAACAAAATGCGGATCATGCACGGCAGGCAAGCGCAAATATGGATGAAACGACTGTGGAAATCGATCGCGGTGATGCACAAATGAAAAAGCTTGTGGAAGCCATGAATGGAATTGAAAATACTTCCAGTCAAATTGGAAAAATCATAAAGGCGATTGAAGATATTGCATTTCAGACAAATATTCTTTCTCTTAATGCGGCAGTGGAGGCCGCCAGAGCCGGTGAAGCCGGCAGAGGCTTTGCCGTGGTGGCAGATGAAGTACGTAATCTGGCAGGCAAAAGTGCTGAAGCAGCGAAAGACACCACGGAACTTATTCAAAATACCCTAATTGCCATTGAAAATGGAAATAACATGGTAATTGAGACGGAAAAACATCTAAATCAAATTGCAGGCAGAGCAAAAACAGTAAATACACTGATAAAAAAGATCTCGGCTGCTTCAGAAGCGCAGGCCAGTTCTGTTGAACAAATCAATTTAGGAATCAATCAGATATCCAGCGTAATACAGACAAATTCTGCGACAGCCGAGGAAAGTGCAGCTTCCAGCGAGGAGCTTTCTGCCCAGGCGGAGACATTAAATGCGCTTGTTGCACATTTTAAACTGACTAACGAGTTAAAAGCATCTACAGAACAGAACCAGATTCCAACGGAGCAGGATGAAAAATATGCAGTTGCATTCTAGAGAAGATGATCCAATTAATTTATTCATAATATATGTGTCCATCATAGGAAGAATTTAAAATATTCCTAACGATATGGATTACATAATGTTTCCTTGGGGGGAGAGAGAGATGGTAAATGCTTTGGAGCCAATGAGTTCTGTCACGGAGATTCTTAAACTTCTCCCGGCAGAAGAAATGCAACATATGAAGCGTGTTGGCATTTTGGTAGATCGCTTTACAGAAAAGCTTCTATTATGTGACTTATTGAATGAATGCTTTGAAGGATACGAATTTTTTGGGAAAGCCGCATTTTATCATGACATCGGCAAAGCATGGATTCCCAATCGCATATTGACAAAACCAGATAGATTGACAGAACCGGAAAGGCTTATCATCTGCAATCATCCGGTGTTTGCCCATAAGCTATTTGGGCAGATAAGACAGGGTCTTATATCAGGGATTCCTGAACATTTGTATCAGCTGGCGATGGATTCAGCAATGTACCATCATGAGTGGTGGAATGGGAATGGCTATCCTTACGGCATCAGACATTATGAAATTCCCCTTATTGCAAGAATTACCTCTATCTGTGATGCGTTTGATGCCATGACAAGCACGAGAATATACCGAAAAAGCCATTCCTGTGAGCATGCCTGCCAGGAACTTAAAAAATGTGCGGGAACACAATTTGACCCTGAGCTCGTAAAAGTTTTTCTCTCAGATAAGACCTGATACGGCTCACAGATTACTTAAAGTGCTGTTATGAAAGCGGCCTCCTGTTTAAATCTGTGGCAGCCAATCCTTACAAAAACCTCAGATACCTTGAAAATGAAGAGGATCTGAGGTTTTTTTATATAGTTTATCAATCTCAGCAACATCGATTAAGAAGTGTTGGATAGGAAGGAGCCTCCCAGAGGGACGCCCTCAATGTTCTTTAATTAAAGCCGCTTTGCTTTAAAATAATGACCCAGTTTATCTGTGGCAATGATTGCATCACGAACTATTTCAGGTGTTACAGTTATTGGCATATTTCCCATTGTATCATTAGGGCTGCATGCTAATTCTGCTACTTTCATTAATTCATCTATTTTAATCTCATGAATTCCAAGATCCTCCAAAGTTGTAGGCAATCCGACATCCAAACAAAAATTCATTACTTCTTCAAATTCTTCAGGAGAAGCATTTTCAAGTACTAACTGGGTTAATGTTCCAAAAGCCACTTTCTCGCCATGGTAACACTGATGGGTTTCATGGATCGCTGTAAATCCATTATGAATCGCATGGGCAGCTGCGATACCGCAGCTTTCAAAACCAATGCCTGAAAGATATGTATTAGCTTCAACAATATTTTCCAGTGCCTTTGTACATACTTTTGCTTGTGCAGAAACAAGAGCTTTCATACCGTCAGAAAGTAAAGTATCATAGCATAATCTGGCTATTGCCATAGAGGTGATGGTATAATAACCGCCTATAAAGTTAGGACTGTTTGACTGCATACATGCACGGGCCTCAAAATACGTTGCCAATGCATCTCCCATACCGGATACTAGCAAACGTTCCGGTGCGCGGCTGATTATTTCAGTATCAACTAAAACCATATTTGGATTTTTAGGAAGAAAAAGATAATCTTCAAATGCGCCGTCCTCTGAATAGATTACCGATAAAGCGCTGCATGGTGCATCTGTTCCGGCAATCGTAGGAACGATTACTACAGGAGCTTCCGCGTAATAAGCAAGAGCTTTTGCCGTATCATGAATCTTTCCGCCTCCAATTCCAACAACAACATCACAACCAGATGCCTGATAAGCTTTTACTAAACGGTCAATTTCTTTCCGTGAGCATTCACCCTGAAAAATTTCAAAAAATAGATTTGTGTTATATTCTTCTGCGCTCTTTTCGATTGGTTCTTTAATACGACCCTTCCCGGATTCACTAACTAAAATAAAGGGCGCCTTTCCTAAATTTTGCAAATGTTTACATAACTCATTTAATATTCCTCTGCCTTGAACATAACGTTCCGGACTGCCAATTATATTAGCCATGTTCATTCCTCCTTAGATCATTATATCGATAAAATTTTATCTATATAAGCCATTATATTTTTATTCTGCAGAATTGTCAATCCACATAAACCAATATAGTTAATTTTTTACCAAAGTAAATCAGGTCCAGGAGATTTATGAAATTGCATTTCAAATGCCATCTTGCATTTTAATCCCGGATAAGTGCGCTCTGGTTTTGCAGGGGTTATGGTTCCGGACTTGGAACATTCTTTTTTGCAGGTTTGACGAAATACATAGAACCAAGTGTCCGGCTTTCCAGGAAAGCCGGACACTTGGTTTTGGGATAATTTTTAATCATAGGACGGGGGTGATACGTGTTTGCTTATCTGAAATATTGAGGATACTGTTTAACGATTCCCAGAGTCATAATATCCGCCATTTCAAGCACACCGCTTTCAACATCGGTAAATGTACCAATGCTGTCATCAAAATTTCCGGACAGCATATTGCAGATGTCGTTCTTTAGAAGGACAATGTGGTCGTAAAGCAGCTGCTTCCATTCTTCGGCTGACCAATTAGGATTTATATTCCCAAGAAAGTCTGCAATCTGATCCGCATTTTCATTCCATCGTTTTTCAGCATCAGCCGCTGCTGCTGAACGATCCTCCTTTGCTGCCATAAGGAATTCATTGGTAAGAGCAATGTGCTGGTTGAGCAGCTCTGCAAAGTTCGCTGCAACATTATTTCCATAGAACGTCTGTAAAGCTATTTCAAAGTCTTTGGGATTCTGCATGAGACGGTTGGCGTCTGATGGTACATCCGGGGAATCAAGGATCATGCCCTGCATTGCAATTCTGGCCCAATAAGCATGCTGTGCCCATAAAAGACGAAGGTAATTGTTTAAATTCTGCTCTTCCTTGCTTACCCAGAGGAAAATAGGCGGCTCAGGTTCAGGCATAGGAGTTGGCAGCGGTACTGGTTGGGGCATTGGCTGAGGCATAGGCATAGGTTGAGGAGCTGGCTGCGGAATAGGAGGCTGAGGAACGTTATTCCGCCTTCTGGGAATGCAGAGCACTTGCCCGACAAACAGGTTTGTGGGGTTAATTCCTTGGTTTATTGCCATGATCTCCTCAGGAGTGGTTTGAAAACGCTGGGAAAGCGTCCATAAGGTATCACCTGATTCTATGACATAGGTATCGGTATTTCCCGGGCATAAAGGAACCTCATCACCGTTGTCTGATGCTTCCGGGACGACCGCCTGGGAACGGAACCAGATGGGAAGATTAGGAAGCCGGTATCCGGCTGGTATCCAGATCGTCTGTCCGACCTTCAGATTATTGGGATTCAGCCCTGGGTTTAAAGTCATAATGCTGTCGACCGTGGTACAGTAGCGCTGGGCAATCTGCCATAAGGTATCATTTCGCTGAATGGTATAAGTACGAAGGCCTACGGGACAGCGGCTCGGACCACCGCCGGAAGGAGGAGTGGGAACCGGAGGGCGGGGCGCTCTTCTTGAGGGGATACAAATGGTCTGCCCCACTTGTAAATTATTTGGTTTTAGGCCTGGATTTGCGGCCATGATCGCACTGGTAGAAGTATAATAGCGTTGTGAGATCAGCCATAGCGTATCACCGGATCGAATGGTATAAGGAATCTGTCCTAAAGGGCAAGAAGCCATAATATTACTACCTTTCAATAAAACAATTTGTCTTATGTTATGTGATAAAAACCTGATAAGTACCTGTCACTCTTGGACTATTTTCAATATTTTCGGCAGGATGGTACTGCAAAGCGGGGACTGGTTTATCCTATGAGCTTTGAATATTATATTAAAATGTTCATAAAATCAGTAATATTAATGGACTCATCGGATTACGATAGTACAAGCAATAAAATAAAAACAGCCGGCTTATCCATCTCCTGTCATGATCCGATTCTGCAGCAACTAACTGGCAGATGGCCGTTGGCTTCAGGAGGACATATGGTGTTGACAGATGGATTAATTCAAAAAGGATTCACATTACAAACGGTAAGCGATGATGATCTGGAAACGTACATAAATATTAAAAGAGCTTGCTGCAAAAAATACGTAGACGAATACAATGGCGGCTGGCTGGATGAGATACAAGTGATCATAATTACCAATAATTTTCATAAAATGCAAACTTGTTCGTGTTTTCAGAAAATACTGCTATGTGATACCATTGTCGGTTTTTTCACATATGATGAGCAGCCGGACAAGATCGCTGAACTATCTTTCCACCTTATGGGATCAGTACAAAGCAAAGAAATGGTAACGTTTTATTTAAGTCATGTTACATCGCTATCCAAGGCGGCAGATAAGCCGGTATTTTTGATTCTTTACAAATCTGATCCAATACAGGATATGTTTAAGGAATTTGGATTTAAAATTTATGACCAGTCAAGAACCCATTATTTCATGAGCTTTCATCCAAACGAAGAAAATGAGATAGATCATAGGAATCATATCAGAAGTTATGTAGACCGCATTTGCAGCAGCTAACATGAAGAATGGACTGGATTTCTGAATGGTATGTCTTATGGCATATGGTCCGTGGACGGAATAGGGTACTGGTGATTCTATGACAGCAAAAAGGCCTCAAAAACCGGTGATTCCAGGTTTTTAAGGCCTTTTTGCCAAGAGATTAAAAAATAACAGGCTGAATCTGTTTCCCATCCAAAGCAAATTCCAGGGTATCGGCAATGCGCTCGGTATGTGCGATCATGGAATTTGGCTTTTTCACCGGATCATCCTGGCCAAAGGGAACAAAATAAATATTCTTTGTATTAAATAATTCCCCCACATTCTTAAAGTTGATTCCAAGGGCATCATTGGTGGAAAGAGAGATCACCAGCGGCTTGGAATTTCTTAAATGAGCTTTGGATGCCATGAGCACCGGTGTATCGGTAATGCCGTTGGCCAGCTTAGCAAGAGTGTTGCCGGTACAGGGGGCTATGAGCAGGATATCCAGATAGCCTTTGGGACCTATGGGCTCTGCTTCCTCCAGGCTTAGGATGGGAGCATTGCCTGTCATGGCAAAGATCCGATTCATGTATTCCCCGGTATCGCCAAAACGGGAATCCGTTGTCTGTACATTGTTGGAGAAAATGGGATAGATCAAGGCTCCCTTATCCACCAAAACCTTTATTTCCTTTTCGATTTTATCAAAAGTACAAAAGGACCCGGTGATTGCCAGGCCTACTTTTATTCCTTCCAGCTTCATAGGACACTCCTTTACGACAGGTATTTTATAATTGCTTCAAATAAAATCTCCGCAGACGACTGGGGAGCATAGATCCCAGGAAGTCCCGGACAAAGTTTGGCGCGGATATTCCTCTGTCTGCACAATTCAAAATCAACGCCGCCGGGAGCGGAGGCGATATCAATGATGGTTACGTCCGGATTCATGGAACCGATCAGTTCTTTTCCCAGGACAAGGGCGGGGATGGTATTGAAGATAAACTGATATTTTTCCATATCCGAAGACAGCCCGCCAAGGAATCTGGTATGAAGTCCCATGGAAGCCGCCACAACAAGCTGTGTTCCATTCCGGCCTGCAATGGTCACGTCTGCATCCAGGCCTTTTAGTTTCAGCGCCAGAGTCTTTGCGCACCGGCCAGTACCGGTTATCAGACACCTGCTTTTGTGAAGGCAGCCGGGACTAAGCCGGATGGCTTCGGCAACAGCACCCTCTGCAGTTGCAATTGTATTTTTTACGGTAACATCCTCCATGTCCATGTAGTCAAAACATACAATTCCGTTTTCATTGGCATATTCCTTTACATAGGCTGGAATGCTTCCGCCAAATAGGGTATGGTCAGATGTCAGAAGACTTAAAAAATTACCGATTCCCAGGTCATCCAAACCGTAGTCGGAAAACAGATTGATTTTGTCCCTGGTAAAAGGAATCGGACATAGGATAACATCGTTGTTTTTTATGGCTTCTTCCATGGAAAACGATGGATCTTCCCCGTTCTGGTGAAGGGTAGTCTGAAAGCCGTTCTGGTTCAGCATTTTGTTTAAATAAAGCTGCCTTGAATCGCCGCCTAAAAGAAGAAAATTATGCATACGGTCATCACTCCTTATAATGGTTTATATGATGAAAAAAATGATTTGTGTATGGTACCAACAGGGGATGTTTGTCATACTTTTGTTAGTATGAACCTCTAATTTTGGGAATGAATGCCTATGAAAGATGCGATTTTTAAAGGCTCTGCGGTAGCCATCGTTACACCCATGGATAGCCATGGAAACCTGGATTTTATGGCAATGGAAAAATTACTGAAATTTCAGTTGGAAAACGGCACGGATGCCATTGTCGTCAATGGGACCACAGGAGAATCCGCCACTCTGGAAGAAAAGGAAAAACTGGAACTGATCGAATTTGTGGTACATTATGTAAATCACCGTGTTCCTGTCATCATGGGGACCGGCAGCAACTGTACGTCACACGCCGTCCGTCTGTCCCGAAAGGCCCAGTCCTTAGGGGCCTCTGCACTGCTGCAGGTAACCCCCTACTATAACAAGACCTCCCAGCATGGGTTGGTGGAACATTTTACGGCAGTGGCAGACAGTGTGGATATTCCCATCATTCTCTACAATGTCCCCACCCGCACCGGGGTGAACATTTATCCGGAAACCTATGCTAAGCTTTCGGAACATCCAAACATTAAGGCCGCTAAGGAGGCGGGGGGGAATCTCTCCCATATTGCCAAAGTCGCGGCACTTTGCGGTGACAGGCTTGACCTTTATTCGGGAAATGATGATCAGACAGTTCCCATTCTCGCTCTGGGAGGCAAGGGAGTGATCTCTGTTTTGGCCAATATCATGCCCTTTGAGATGCATATGATTTGCCAGTACTTTTTTGAAGGTGATATGGTAAAGAGCAGAAACATGCAGTTAGAGCTGATTGACATTATGAATGCCATGTTTATGGATGTGAATCCTGTGCCGGTGAAAGCGGCCCTCTCCCTCCTTGATCTGTGTGAAGAAAGCTACAGGCTCCCTCTGACCCCAATGCAGGATAAGGACAAAGAAATGTTAAAAAAGACTATGAAATTTTATTTCCCACATTTGCAGGAATACAGTGTTGAAATACCTTAAAAAATAAATTTTTTTGGTTGCAGACCAACCATCTCCATGCTATATTTAGTGTAACTAAACAAAGGAGGACGGAAGTATATGAAGCACAAAAGAAAAACACACATTTTTACAAAGTTGCTGTTCGGTATCTCCATTCCAGTGGTATTTATTTTTGTTCTGTCAGGAGTTTTCATCTCAACACAGGCAGGAAAGAGCATGCAGGCCCAGTCAATACAGACCTTGGACTCTGCTTCCCTTGCGGCTGCCAACCAGGTGAATTCATTCCTGACATTTTATTTAGCGGAAGTAAAGAGTGCGGCTGCCAGCAGCCAGATAGAAACTTATCTTACGAATGCCTCCGGGAAGGTAAGACTGCCCAACAGTGAAGGCTATCCGGAGGTAAAAAAGACCCTTGATAAGCTCCAGGCAACGGATCAGGAGAATATTCTTGCGGCATGGGTTGCGGATCTTGACGTAAGCCAGGTGACCCAGTCGGATAATTTTACATCAGAAGATGGCTGGGATATTTCTAAAAGACCCTGGTACCGGGCCATGGAGGTGGATCATCCCATTCTGACAGAGCCTTATGTGGATGCCAGCACAGGGCAGACCATTGTCAGCGCTGTCTGCGGAGTATTCAGTAACAAAACAGGGGAACCCTTAGGAGTGGTGGGAGTTGATATAAAATTATCCCAGTTGGTTACAGTATTAGGTAATTATAAGATCGGGGAGACCGGCTCTGTGATCCTGGCCACAGAAGGCGGGCAGATCGTGTACCATCCCAATAACGATCTGATCCAGAATACCGTTTCAGAGATCGATATTTCCCAGAATATCAAGGATGCATTCGCCGGACAGGCGGTTGGAAACTACGAATATATCATGGAAAAGGTGCCTTATTTCGGCTCCGTCAACCGGGTAGGTGATTCGGGCTGGCTTGTGCTGTCAAGCATCCACCAGTCAGAGGTGCTTTCATCCAAAAAAGCGGTGGTCAGTATTGTAACTACCATCTTTACCCTGGGCTCTTTTATTCTTTTCCTGGTTATTTTCATCATGGCCAAAGGAATATCAAGGCCTCTTAGAAAGCTGTCTGTTATTGCTGAACGGATCGCAGAGGGAGATCTTGATCTTCACGTGGATGTATCCGGCAATGATGAGATCGGTATGGTGGCATCATCTCTGGGAAATACAGTGAGCCAGTTAAAGAATTATGTGAATTACATAAATGAAATTGCTGCCGTACTAAACCAGATAGCGGAAAAAGATCTTGTTTTCCAGCTACAGTATGATTATAAAGGTGATTTTGAGAAAATCAAAAGATCCCTGCTGAAGATCAGAAGCACCCTTACTGCCACTATGGAAAGGATCACCGTGACCTCTGATCAGGTGGCTTACGGCGCTCAGAGCATTTCTGCCAGCTCTCAGGCTATGGCACAGGGCGCCACAGAGCAGGCCAGTTCCGTGGAAGAGCTTGCGGCAACCATTGGTGATATTTCCCATAAGATCCAGCAGAATGCAAAGGATTCTGCCGGAGCCAATGAACAGGCGGTCCTTGCGTCCAGGGAGCTGGGAACCTGCAACCGCCACATGAATGAGCTGGTTTCTGCTATGGCGGAGATCAATGAAAGTTCCGGGGAAATCGGAAAGATCATTAAGGCCATTGAGGACATTGCTTTCCAGACCAACATTCTGGCTTTAAATGCGGCGGTGGAAGCAGCCCGTGCGGGAGAGGCGGGAAAAGGATTTGCGGTCGTTGCCGATGAGGTGAGGAATCTGGCTTCCAAAAGTTCTGAAGCGGCTAAAAGCACCACCCATCTTATTGAAGGTTCCATTCGGGCTGTGGAAAATGGCTCCAGGCTTGCAGATGAAGCGGCTGAATCCCTGACCAATGCAGTGAACAGCACACGTACAGTTTCTGAAATGATAGAAAGAGTGACAGAGGCTTCGGTTCAGCAGTCTGAGGCGATCCGGCAGGTTTCCGTTGGGATCGATCAGATATCCGGTGTGGTTCAGACCAATTCCGCCACTGCGGAGGAAGGAGCGGCAGCCAGCGAAGAGCTTTCTGACCAGGCAGAGCTGTTAAAGGATTTGGTAAACGAGTTTAGATTACAATAACAGGTTAAATGAGAAAAGATGTCCGGTAAATCATGGTTTACCGGACATCTTTTAGATTTTGTATGTATTGGTTATGCCGTTTTTTGATCATGGAGAAAACTGGACAAGGAATCCAGGATCTCTTTATGGTCATTGTCATGAATGATTAGCTCCAGATCATTATCCGGGCAAATGGTCAGAATGCCGAGAAAGGATTTCGCATCAATAACAGCGCTTCCTTTGCATAAATCCATGTCGCAGTCATACTGGCTGACTGCCTTGACGAATGCAGTCACTTCGTCTATGCTGTTTAAACAGATGGGATATCTTTTCATATGTCTCACCTCATTGATAAAGATGGTTGTTGGAATGGATTTCCTAGCTGATTATATGATCTTCATATAAAATAAGCCATGTCTAAATTTGCATAAAAACCGTCTTTTCTTGCAAATAATGAAGAGATGGTGGTATAATGGACAGGGAAAAGTGCGGGAATCTGCCGTTTGGAGGAAAGCATGAAAGAGGAACTTCTGGAATATTTAAGACATGCATCGGAAGGAAAAAACGGTATCTGGAATGAAGCGGCGGCTGTCCTGTGTCACTGTGCAGAGAAACCGGGATGCAGAAGGGCTGACAAGGACAATGCAATGGGGCGGGGGAAGCTGATGGATATGTGCTGCCAGCCTCACAAGGTCCCGATTCCTGCTCATAGCCATGAATATGTGGAGCTGGTCTATATGTACAGCGGGTCTGCGGTTTATGTGATTAATGAAAACATGAGCCTGCGGCTGGAGGCCAATGACCTTTTGCTGTTAAGGCAGGGAACCATACATGCTGCAGAACCGGCAGACGGAGAGGACATTGCGGTCCATTTCTTTTTAATGCCGGAATTTTTTTTCCATCCGGAGCTGATGGCAGAGGATGGGAGCGTTCTCCGCCATTTTATTACCGGACCAGCCGCAGGAAGACATTCCGTAGCGGATTACCTTCATTTTCATTTACAGGACATGCTGCCGGCAAGGAACCTTTTGGAGAATATGATATGGTCCATGACCGGAGATAAAAAGGGCAGACAGGAAATTAATCAGGCCACCATGGGAATTCTGATTATGGAGCTGCTTCACAATGGAGATAAGGCAGAATTGCATGACCTGGCGCAATATGAGGAGAAAATCGCAATGACTGCATATCAGTACTTAGAGAACAACTATCCTTCCGCAACTCTGGAAGAATTTTCGGCTCTTTCCATGCAGCCGCCTTATTATATCAGCCGTTTGTTTAAACGGCATTTTCAATTAACGTTTACGGAGTGTTTGCAGCTTATTCGGATGATCCGGGCGGCAAATTTTCTTGCATCCACATCAAAGCCGGTGGAAGAGATCATTGCGGAGATCGGCTATGAAAACAGCAGCTATTTTCATCGGCTGTTTAAGGAACGGTATGGTATGACGCCTAAGCAGTACAGGGATAAATCAAAGGACTAATTCTGAAAAGATTATGAAATATTTCCCAGGAAGATTGACTTTCATCCCGCAGGTTATTATAGTTAAGGCAAAATGAAGAAGGGACGGCACACACGGGATGAATGGATTTAGGGAACGCTTTGCCCGTTTTATGATCGGAAGATACGGCATGGACAGGTTCGGGCAGTTTTTAAACGCAGCTGCGCTGGTATTTATTGCAGCGGGTTTTTTCTCCCGAAGCAGGCTTCTGGACACAGCAGGGCTGGTTCTCCTGATTTTGTGCTATTTCCGTATGTTTTCAAGGAATATCGGGAAGCGTTTCGAAGAAAATCAAAAATTTGAGCGCATCAGGTTTCGTTTCTCGGAAACAATCCGGAAGTGGCGTTTTAGGTTTCAGCAAAGCAGAGAATTTCATATTTATCAATGCCCAAGCTGCAGGCAGAAAATCAGGATTCCAAGGGGGAAAGGAAAAATCAGCATCCACTGCCCCAAATGCGGCAATGATTTTATTAAAAAAAGTTAGCATTAATATAGAAGGGAACGATTATGAATTTACAATTTAAGCCGGTCGAGGCAGAGGACATAAGTAAAATAGCTCCTTTTTATGCCTTACGGCCCAATAAGACATGTGACAGTGTATATTTAGACAGTTTTATCTGGAGAAATTATTACCATGTGAAATACGCCATCAGCGACGGGAAGGCATTGCAGTTTTTAATGGAAAAGGATGGAGAGCCTTTTTCTGCCATGCCAATGTGCAAGGAAGAAGACCTGCCTCACTATTTTCAGGAAATGGTGGAATATTTCAATCAGGTTTTAAAAAAGCCTTTTCGCATTTTCCTTGCGGATGAAGCAGCAGTTAAATATTTAAAGCTGGATCCGGAGAAATTTGAAGTACGGGAAGAAGAGGACTTAAAGGATTATCTTTATGATGGGGAAGCCATGAGAACGCTGGCTGGGAAAAAGCTTCATAAGAAAAAGAATCATTTAAACTCATTTATAAGGGAATATGAGGGGAGATATGAATACCGTACCCTTTGCTGTTCCGATAGGGATGATGTGCTGGGATTTCTGGATGAATGGTGGGAAAATAAGGTGGAAGCCGCAGAATTTGTCCGTCAGCTTGATTATGAGGTAATGGGAATTCACGATATATTAAAGAACTGCTCCGTGCTGAACGTGCGGATGGCAGGAGTTTTTATTGACGGCGCATTAAAGGCCTTTACCATCGGCACCTACAATCCCCTTGAAAACATGGCGGTCATTCATATTGAAAAGGCGGATCCCAATGTTAAGGGACTTTACCAGTTTATCAACCAGCAGTTTCTGATTCACGCTTTCCCGGAAAAACCGGTGCTTGTCAACCGGGAGGATGATGTGGGCATGGAAGGCCTGCGAAAGGCGAAGATGTCTTATTATCCCATTGATTTTGCAAGAAAATACGGAGTAGCTCAGAAGGACTTTTCACTATGATAAGGTACTTGAAGCAGGAAGAAAAAGGCGAGAGCCGGGCGCTGTGGGAAAAGGTTTTCGCAGAGGATTCCCAGAGTTTTATAGAATATTATTATTCGGACAGGGTACGGAAAAATAAGATTCTCACTGCCTGGAAGGAGGATCATGTGGTTGCCATGCTGCACCGCAATCCTTATGAGGTAGTGGTCAAAGACCGCTTGTGGAAGGCGGACTATATTGCGGGAGTTGCCACGGACCCGGATTACCGCCATCAGGGACTCATGAGGCGGCTTTTAAGCCGCTGTTTTTCCGATATGTATATGGAACGGATGGGCTTTTGCTTTTTGGTGCCTGCGGATCCGGCCATTTATTTTCCTTTTGATTTCACCTATATCTGCGACCTGCCGGAAGCGGACCTGAATGAAAAGGGACGCATGCATTTAAGCCGCCGGGCTTTTGTGGAGCGGTCAGATGAATGCCGGGAGGCTGCCAGATTTGTTGGAAAACAGTTGGAAAAAAGGTATGAGGTCTATACGCTCAGAGATGAGGAGTATTATCAGAACTTAAGCAGGGAAGTCAGAAGTGACAGAGGGGATTTAATTCTTCTTTTCACCCGGGATGAAAGGGAAAGACTGGCTGGAGTATGGGCTTATTACGGTGAAACGGCGGCAAACCAGAGAGAGCTGATTTGCCTGCCTGATTTTGTAAAGGAAACAGGCCCCTTAAAGCCGGCTGTCATGGGCAGGATCATTCACCTGGAACAGTTCGTTTCCGTGATACGCTTAAAGGAAGAATGCCCGGTCAGTGAGATGGAATTGCTCATTGAGGTAAAGGATGATTTTATCCGCCCAAATGACGGAGTGTTCCGGTGGCGGCTGGGGCAGGAAGGCTCCTCTCTGGTACCTGTAAGGGCTGGGGAGAAGATCAGGCCTCATTTATCCCTGGGGATCAGTGAAATGACTTCCTGGCTTTTTGGATACGGGATTCCAACCGTGCCAGAGGACAGACGGTCCATGGTGGAACGGATCCGGCCTTTAAAAGGAGTGTTCTTTGATGAGATCACCTAGGAGCTTTCGCCGGATGGAAACACAGAAGCTTTGGCGGATTCGTTTGAATCCGCCTTATATTTTACCCGGGGTTTTCTTAACCTGATAAATCCCGGCTGGGGAAGCTATTGTCATGTTTCCATGATAAAAGAATGAATAGGAGAGAAAGGATATGTATCAGGCTGCAGAAAACAGATATAAGAAGATGGAATACAGGCGCTGCGGAAGGAGCGGAGTGCTGCTTCCCATGGTATCCCTTGGCTTATGGCAGAATTTTGGTCTGGAAAAGCCATTGCAGGAGCAGAGGGAGATTCTTTTAAAGGCATTTGATATGGGTATCACTCATTTTGACCTGGCAAACAATTACGGTTCCCCGGCAGTAGGGAAAGCAGAGGAAAATTTCGGAGAGATACTAAAAAGTGATCTGGGAAAATACCGGGATGAGCTGATGGTCTCTACCAAAGCCGGATTTGATATGTGGCCGGGACCTTATGGCAACTGGGGTTCCAGAAAATATTTAATGGCCAGCCTGAACCAAAGTTTAAAACGAATGGGGCTGGAATATGTGGATATCTTCTATCATCACCGGCCGGATCCGGAGACTCCCTTAGAGGAAACCATGGGGGCCCTGGCCGACATGGTTAGACAGGGGAAGGCTCTATATGTGGGAATCTCCAATTATGGAGATCAAGAGGCCAGGGAAGCGGTTCTCATGTTAAAACGTATGGGAGTTCCCTGCCTGATCGAACAGCCAAGATATAACCTGTTTGAGAGAGGGGCGGAAGAAGGGCTGTTTGATACACTCCTTGAAAACGGCGTGGGCTGCATCTGCTACAGCCCTCTGGCACAGGGAGCCCTGACCGACAAGTATTTAAAAGGCATTCCACAGGGCTCCAGAGCCGCAAGGCAGGGTACCACCGTAGGCGGCCGCTATTTATCAGAGGAAAAGCTGGATCAGATCAGGCAGTTAAATGAACTGGCTCTGGAGCGGGGACAGACACTGGCACGGATGGCTCTTTCCTGGGTGCTTCGGGAAAAGGCTGTAACTTCTGTTCTCATTGGTGCCAGCAGTGTAAAGCAGCTGGAGGACAGCACATCCTGTCTTGAGAATCTGAAATTTACACAAGAAGAATTGGAAAGAATAGATTCCATTTTAAAATAAGCAGAAAATAAGGATATTTTTTCATAGGCAGAAGGGGCTTGTAAATGATATGAATTATGAGGTTGGAGATATTGTAAAACTCAAAAAGCAGCATCCCTGCGGAAGCCAGGAGTGGGAAATCTTAAGAGTAGGAGCGGATTTTCGTTTAAAATGCATGGGCTGCGGCCATCAGGTCATGGTTTCAAGGAAGCTGGTGGAAAAGAACACCAGAGGATTAAAGGGGCATGACGGTCTGCCAAAGGCATAATATGACGAAAAACAAAGGAAAAAGTTCGGGAAAATGGGAAAAGGACTTGCTTTTATCAAATGTTTCCTGTATAATATTAATCCGTGACATATAGATTCCTTGCTCCTGAAACTGAAAGCAGGGGCCAGAGACCACAAGGAGGTAAAGAAGCATGAACAAATATGAGTTAGCCGTTGTTCTTAACGTAAAGCTCGAAGATGAAGAGAGAGCAGCAGCCATCGAAAAAGTTACAGGTTATATTACTCGTTTCGGCGGCACTGTAACCAACGTTGATGAATGGGGTAAGAAGAGATTAGCTTACGAGATTCAGAAAATGAAAGAAGGATTCTACTACTTCATCAAATTTGATGGCGATTCCACAACTCCCAACGAGTTGGAAGCACACGTTCGTATTATGGAACCTGTCATCAGATACTTATGCGTAAGACAAGAGGCATAATAGATAAAGAAAGCGTGATCGTATGAACAAAGTAATCCTTATGGGCAGATTAACCCGTGATCCAGAAGTAAGATATTCCCAGGGAGAGCGTGCTATGGCGGTTGCAAGGTATACCCTTGCGGTAGACCGCAGAAGCCGCAGGAATCAGGACGGTAATGAGCAGACAGCCGATTTTATCAATTGCGTTGCATTTGACAGAGCAGGAGAGTTTGCGGAGAAGTATTTCCGTCAGGGCATGAGAGTACTGATTTCCGGAAGGATCCAGACTGGAAGTTATACGAATAAAGACGGCATTAAGGTTTATACAACGGATATCGTTGTAGAAGATCAGGAATTCGCTGACAGCAAGGGCGGAGCAGCAGGAGAAGGCGGCGGTTATCAGCCAGTCTCCAGACCGGCACCTTCCAGTGCAATCGGTGATGGATTTATGAATATTCCGGATGGAGTCGAAGACGAAGGGCTTCCATTCAACTAAATCTAACAGGAGGTAGTACCAATGGCATATAACAAGAATGATAAAGCTGATGGCGCTAAGATCAGAAGAGGCGGCATGCGCAGAAGAAAAAAAGTATGCGTATTCTGCGGAGAGAAGAATGGCGTTATTGATTACAAAGATGTTAATAAATTAAAAAGATATGTGTCTGAAAGAGGAAAAATTCTTCCAAGACGTATTACAGGTAACTGCGCAAAACATCAGAGAGCGCTTACCGTTGCAATTAAGAGAGCAAGACATATCGCTCTGATGCCTTACACCATGGAATAAAGCGGTTTATTGCCGCTTGGGCCTGGTTTAAACAAGTTATAAATAAACATCAGAAGAATTGGATGCTTACAGGGAGACTCTGCATGAAAGTGCGGGGTCTTTTTTTACTCAAAATGATGCGAAGCCCAGCTGGAAAAATTTAAAAATCTAATGCCGTAATGTTTGAAGTCAGCATAGGAAAGTAAAAAAACAAATATTACAGTCTTGCTGCAGCTGCAAATACCATATTGGAATTTGCAGCTGTATTTATTTGAGCCATATACTTTATATCTCAGAAATAACAATAATTAAATCTTATTAATGTTTATTTTAATACTTTCCATCAGTAACGCTTACCATATTGTTATTAAGCAAAAAGGAATCATCAGAGTCCACATTATCATTCTTTGAATATAACAAATCATTGGTTTCAGTAAGGCTGAATTTAGAAATAAGCTCCTTTAGAACATTGGATTGACCAGATAGTTCTTCACTTGCTGCGGCACTTTCTTCCGCGGTAGCGGCGTTTGTCTGAACCACTGATGAAATTTGATCAATTCCCTGATTTATTTGAACTATTGCCATAGCTTGTTCTTGAGAAGTTTGTGCAATCTCGTCTATTAATGCAACTGCCTCCATTGTCACTTCTACGTTTTTCTCTAGAGAAGCTGCTGTATTGCTGGAAATTCGGGATCCATTTTCAACCGCTTTGATTGTTTCACCGATTAAAACAGTTGTATTCTTTGCTGCCTCAGCTGACTTCCCGGCAAGGTTTCTGACTTCATCTGCAACAACAGCAAAGCCCTTTCCGGCTGAACCTGCACGGGCGGCCTCAACTGCAGCGTTCAATGCGAGAATATTTGTTTGGAACGCAATGTCATCAATAATTTTAATGATCTTAGATATTTCAGATGATTTTAAGGTGATCTGATTCATTGCGGTTATCATATCCTTCATCTGGTCAATGCTGCCATGTAATTCCTTTTCTGCAAATCCTGATTTCTCATGTGCTGATTTTGCATTTTCAGCGCTTTTTCTAATTTGTTCAGTTAATTCTGCAAGTGAAGCGGATAATTCCTCAATAGAGCTGGCTTGTTCGGTTGCTCCCTGGGAGAGGGCTTGTGCACTGTTTGCAACTTGCTCTGCGCCACTATTCACTTGTTCTGCAGATTGATTGATTTGCAGTAATGTAGAATTTAAATTTTCAAGTAATGCCTGCATATTATCTTTAAGTTTTTTAAATTGGCCTGCATATTCCTTATGAAGCTCAATCCTTAAATTACCATGTGACATATCTTGTAAAGCATCGCATATTTCATCTATATATCCCTGATAATTTACCAGCTGCTTAATGGTAAGGTTAAACGCATCAGCAAGCTGGCCAACTTCGTCTTTGGACTTTATAGAGAGCATAACATCAAATTTGCCTTGAGCGATTTCCTGTGCTGCAGTAGTGACCGTTTTAATAGGCATAGATATACTGCTGCTGACAAAATACGTTATTAATGCACCTATGAGGATTGCCGCAATAGATATCAACGCAAGGGTTTTTACCAGCAAGTTAATACTGGATAAAATATCATTTTTTTCAACGCCGAATATGATAATCCAGGGAGTATCCTGAATTGGTGCGTAGCCTGCGATTTTAGTAACTTTGTGATATGTATATTCCCCGCTGCCAATTTCGCGAGAAGTCATTTTTTGGGTAAGCTCTCCCAGTTCTCGTAAAGATTCATCAGTTTTCATATTTTCGATGTCATTATCCTGAGCAAAAACCAAATCTGTATTTTTGTGACCCACTGTTACGCCTTGATTGTTAATCATATAAGCGTAGCCTGTTTGCTTATAACTTACGCTGCTTACAATTTCACTTAGTGTATTGCCATCCCTTCTTCCATAGATGACACCTACAAGCTCGCCCTGATCATAAACAGGTGCGGAAAAAATGGTAACAAGTTCACTGGTAGCACTGCTGATAATCAAGTCTGATACCGATGCCTGGCCACTTAGGGCAGTTTTAAAGTACTCGCGGGAAGCCACATTTGTGGTTTCATGTTTAGAGTTGAAAACGGTTGCGTTTCCTTCCTTATCAGCAAAGGCGAAAGCAAGATAACCAGATCGTTTGGCTTCTTCTTCAAAAAAGGCAACTTTTTCATCAAACGTCAGTTTTTCATCTAATAAAATAGGATTTTGGGCAAGAGAACTGATATATGCCAGTTGCCCGTCAATTCTTGCCTGTACATACCTTGCCTCTTGCTTTGCCATATCCATTAAATGGTCATGGGCATCCCGGACAAGTTGGTTGGTAATGGCAGTTGTTGTAAAGGTCCCTATGCCTATATTTAAGATAAGAATAATTGCTGTAAATATCAGTAAAAGCTTGTATTTAATTGATTTCATGGTCTTAACCTCCAGGTAATATTTTGTGATTTTAAATGTTTTGATTTTTAAATATTGAATAATGCAACTTATTAATTCTTTGGTGGCAGGTGTTTTTCCTTGCAAGGAATACTTTATTATTTTTCTTTTTCTACAAAGATTTCGGCAGAGCCTCTGCAGGCATGATCAAATGGCCTTATGCATTTCCTTTTTTAATTCTGACACAGTAACACCATATTCTTTAGCAATTTTTCTATGGATTTTTTTCATGTATGAAATCCCTCCTTTGATTAAAGCCTCATTGATCGATTTGTCATATTATAAAAGGCATAACATTTAACAAGTGGAAACCTCCTGTTTTGTGGTTTAATTGCTAATAACGAGACTTTACAGTTAATTAATTTTAGCATATAATTAGATAACCCACCGTGTCACATGCTACGATTTTGAGGCGAATTTTGATGAAATATGTAGATTTGATAAAAAATACTTTTATTGGATGTCAATTGACAGATGATGAAATAAGGATGGCTCGCAAGAATTCTGATTTGATAATTAAGCATTTCTATAAAGGGCAATTTTTACATTTGGAGGGTGAGAAATGTATTAACCTGGAAATTCTGCTGGTTGGCAGTATTGTTAGCATGCAAATTGATGAATATGGGACAGAATTAGTGATAAATACTTTTGAAAGCTATGAAATAATTGCCGGTAATATCCTGTTTGGAACTTTACCAAAGTATCCCTTGTCCTTTTTTTCTGAAACAGAAGGCACCTTATTGCAAGTTAATAAGTTGTTTTTGTTTGATCTTTTTATAAAAAGGCCCAAGGTACTTAAACAGTTTTTAATTCTTATTTCCGATCGTGCTATAAGTCTGGGCGGTAAAATCAGGCTTGCCAAGCGAAAGTCATTAAGGAATAATATTATGGAATATTTGTATTCACAAAGTTTATTTCAGGGTTCCTCTATCATTACTTTACCTATTTCAAAAACAGAGCTTGCTAATAGATTTGGAGTACAACGAACCTCTGTGTCAAGGGAATTTTCCAGAATGGAAAGGGATGGATTAATAAAATTAAATAATAAAGCGATTGAAATATTAAATAGACTATAAAGTGCTGCAATTTATCTTTCTTCTGGAGTCTTTTTTGCCATTTTATCAAAAGCAGGGTAACGGTACAAAAACTGTACGCAAGAGGTGAAATACAGCACCTATCAATTTGATAATATATTAAATGAGGGAGATAAGAAAACTAATTGAATCTAAGCATGGTTGAGATGGCCGTCCTCAATTTCAACCAATATTAAGGTAACATAATCCTCTCTGTTTTTTGTACCTATCTCAAATATCAAATATTCCTCATAGGCATTTTTCCCTAGTTTAATCTGCTGTTCATCTGCGTACTGCAGGATCTTTGTATATATTTCATCAATATTACGATAGCTCCCTTTATAGTAGACCTGCAGATACCAGCCCTCCTTTCGTACCAGAGTGTTGTTTTTTTTATCAGCGCTGTTAGCTTTCGTATACAAATAGGAAAAGCTGTCAAATTTTTTTTCACGAATATTATCAATGGTCAGTGATCCTCCCAGAAAATCAATCATACTTGCATTGCTGTCATTGCGGAATGCAATCAATTCTGTTAAAAAGCCTGCGTAAGAATCATCTTTCCCATTATCCAAATAGGTACTGCATAGAGCCTTCATGCTTTTATGATAAGCCGGCTGAATGCGATTAAACTCAACGGTTAAGGCTTTCTCTGTTAAATCTTTTAGAAAATCAATCCCTTTTTTCGTGTTTTTTAATTTTATAATTTCCTTTGCTACTTCCTTTGACTTTTGATCCAGTAAGCTTATTAAATTTGCGGGATTTCTTTCATCCATGTACTTCTTAATTTCTTTTAATGGCATTCCCAGCTTTTTAAGCGCAGAAATAATAGAAAAAGTATCGAACTGCCGGAAGGAGTAATAACGGTAGCCATTTTCTTTTGTAATCTCGGGCTGAAAAAGTTCAATCTGATCGTAATAAAATAATATATGCTTGGGGATTCCGCAGATTTTTGCAAATTCACCTGTTGTTAAGTACTCATTTTTGTTTTCAGACATAAAAATACCTCGGTTTCTATGCTGCATCCTGCCAATTTCATGCTTGCTGCATCTGTGTTTATGTATCATTTACTTCCGTGTGATGTTTTCTTCTTGACTATAAGACAACCTTATAGTTTATAATAGTCAAACAGCCTTTTCCTGTCAAGGATGATGGCTGAATTATTTATGTTTCTATATCGTTAAGCAAAGGAGTTATGTTATGAAATTAATGTTAAAATATTTAAAAAGATATCCCTTACTAATTCTGTTAAACATCATAGGGATCTTTAGTTTCGCAGCAGTACAGCTGGGAATTCCCACGGTCATGGCATGGATGATTGATAACGGAATAGGGAATGGTGATATCGCTTATATAAAAAGCATGGGAGGAATCATGCTGATGGTCTGTATCCTTGGAGGAGCAGGGACCATTTTATTAACCTATGCCTCATCAAGAATTTCAACTTATATGATTCGTGATATCAGGAATGATGTTTTTGTCCAGTCTCAGAACTTCTCCCATACAGAATACAATAAATTTGGGGTATCTTCTATGATTACACGAACAACGAATGATGCGTTTCAGTTAATGCTGTTCTCTAATCTGTTGTTCCGAACGGCACTTTTGGCGCCTGTAATGATTTTTATCAGTGTTTTTATGACCATCAGAACCAGTATGACTCTTTCTCTGGTAATCGGAGGAAGTCTCCCATTGATAGTAGCGGGCGTCATAATCATTGCCAAATTGACCAATCCACTTTCTGAGAAGCAGCAAAAGGGTATGGACCGGATGAATCGAATTTCAAGAGAGAGTTTAACTGGGGTCCGTGTGATCAGGGCCTTTCGGAAAAGTGAATATGAGGCAGAGCGTTTTGCAAGAACCAATGAAGACTATACGGCTGATTCCAGAAAACTATATAAGATCATGTCATTTACTCAGCCGGCCTTCTTCTTCTTATTGCACCTTGCAATGATGGCAGTGTTTTGGATTTCAAGTGTTATGATTGAGAAGGGCAGCTTGCAGGTTGGACAGTTCGTTGCTTTCTTAGAGTATCAGTTTCATGCAATGTTCTCAATTATGCTGTTTTCCATGGTATTTGTAATGTACCCCAGAGCCCGGGTATCAGCAAACCGCATACAGGAGTTATTCGATGAAGTCCCCTTGGTGAATAATCCTTCCCAGGGTATTACCGCCGAAAATAAAGGTATGGTAGAATTTGACCATGTTACGTTTCAGTATCCCGATGGGGAGCTCCCGGTGATAAAGGATATTTCCTTTATTGCGAACAAAGGAGAAACGGTAGCATTTATCGGAAGTACAGGGAGCGGAAAGAGTACATTAATCAATTTAATTCCAAGATTTTATGATGCAACAAGGGGTTCTATTAAAATTGACGGAGTGGACACACGTAATTATGACTTAAAGGAACTCCGCCAAAAGATTGGTTTTATTCCTCAAAAAGCATTTTTATTTAAAGGAACCATAGAGGAAAATATTAAATTCGGCAATCCTAATGCCACTCCGGAAGAAATCGATCATGCAGTTGAAACAGCACAGGCTAAGGACTTTATACAGAATAAGCCCAATAAATTACAGGAGCAAATCAGTGAAGGTGCAAAAAATATTTCGGGAGGTCAAAAGCAGAGGATTTCCATTGCCAGAGCATTGGTCAGAAGACCTGAAATCTATATTTTTGATGATAGCTTTTCTGCACTGGATTATAAAACAGATGCTGCTTTGCGTATTGCACTGAAGGAAGAAACGAGGGAATCTGTTGTATTCATAGTTGCACAAAGAATCAGTACAATCATGAATTCAGACAAAATAATAGTACTGAATGAGGGCGAAGTGGTTGGTATGGGAACTCATAAAGAGCTGTTAAAGTCATGCAATGTATATTATGAAATTGCAGATTCACAATTAACAAAGGAGGAACTGGAGCGATGAGAAAATTATATCCATATATAAAGCCATATTTAAAATATTTTATAGCGGCGGTTCTTCTGACCATAGGATACTCCGGCTTCTTATCCGCGGCACCAATGGTGGAAGGTTTCATCACAACCAGATTAAAAGATGATATTGCAGATATTGCAAACAACGTCCCCGGGGCTTCGATCAGTTTTTCCTATATCATTAAAATCTTAAAGCTCTTACTTATCATTTATATTGGAAATGTACTTAGCAATTTCGGTTCACAATACTTTTTAACAAACGGCATACAAAATACAATGCGTGATTTAAGAAACGATGTGCAGAAAAAGATTTCCAAGCTGCCAATCAGTTATTTTGACACACGTACCGTGGGAGACATTCTCAGTATCATCTCTAATGATATTGATACCATGTCAAATGCGCTGCAGCAAAGTTTATCAAGGATATTGAGTGCTTTCTTATCCATTTTATTGGCAGCAGTATTAATGTTTTATATTAATCCGGTTATGGGTGCTGTTGCAGTTATTCTGATTCCGGGAAGTGCTTTGATTATGAAAATCATCATGAAACGTTCTTCTGTTTTGTTTGATAAACAGCAGGTTGCACTTGGCGACTTAAATGGATACATTCAGGAAAGATATACCGGGTTAACGGAAATCAAACTATACGGAAAGCAGGAAGATTCCATTGAGCAGTTTAAGGAAATTAATAATAATCTATGCGAAAACGGCTTTATGGCACAGTTTATCTCCGGCCTGATGTCGCCGTTAATTTCATTCATCACTTATATTGGAATTGTAGCTGTCTGCATATTAGGTGCCGCCTTTGCAATTACAGGTTCTATAACGGTTGGACAGCTCCAGGCATTTATCCGGTATATGTGGCAGCTAAATGAGCCTCTGGAGCAGGCGGCACAATTATCGGCCTCCATTCAATCTGCCATAGCAGCATCAGGAAGAGTATTTGAATTTCTTTCAGAAACAGAAGAGGTTGCAGAAGCATCCGACCCGGTAAAAATAGAAAATTTAAAGGGTAATGTTACCTTTGAAGATGTATCGTTTGGTTACAGCAAAGATAAGATGCTGATAGAGCATTTGGATCTTACGGTGAAAAGCGGTCAGATGGTAGCAATTGTCGGTCCTACCGGTGCAGGAAAAACTACGCTGATCAACCTGTTAATGCGTTTTTATGACATCAATGAAGGGGAAATCAAGGTTGACGGGGTGAATATTCAGGATATGAAACGGGATGATCTTCGTTCAATTTTTGGCATGGTGCTTCAGGATACCTGGTTATTTAACGGAACCATTGCGGATAATATAAAATACGGGAAAGAGGATGCAGTCCGGCAGGAGATTGTAAATGCTGCAACGACTGCAAATGTCAATCACTTTATCAAAACACAGCCAGATGGATACAATATGATATTAAATGAAGAATCTTCAAACGTATCAGCAGGTGAAAAGCAGCTTTTAACAATAGCCAGAGCGTTCTTAGCAGACCCTGCAATTTTAATTCTTGATGAGGCGACAAGCTCCGTGGACACCAGACTTGAGTTAATGCTTCAGACAGCAATGAAAAATATTATGAAGGGCAGGACTAGCTTTGTAATTGCTCATCGCCTTTCGACCATTAGAAGTGCGGATTTAATCCTTGTTATGAAGAACGGTACGATTATTGAACAGGGAACCCATGATGAATTAATCGCAAGGAAAGGATTTTATGAAAAACTGTATATGAGTCAGTTCCAGAATCATGCCTGAAAATGTTATCTCACACATAGAGCAGCATGTTTATTAGATGATCCGTATGCTTGTTCAGACCGGGGAATATACATCTGGTAAATATAAACTAATTGATATATAATTATTAACAGCAGATTCCATAGGATACAAAGCTGGGGATAAGAACTTAGATTTCTATAAGCATGATGATAATAAGAAAGGCGGCGGCTTATGATTGCAATTTATGATTGGTTTGGCTATGAATTACCAATAAGGGAACGATATCAGTTAATAAAAAGAGTCGGATTTGAAGGTGTTTTATTATGGTGGAGTGAAGGCTTTGGCCGGAATTATTACCGCAATGCACCCATGATTGCAAGGGAGGCAGGTCTTTTTATAGAGAATATCCATGCGCCGGTGGAAAATCAAAACGACCTCTGGCTTGACAATCTGGACGGAGAGACATTAACGAATTGTTACTTGCAATGTGCAGCAGACTGCGCCGAATTTGAGATTCCTACCATGGTGGTACACCTGCCGGACGAAGATAATCCATACAATATTTTAGGTCTGAACAGAATCAATAGAATCGCTGAAAAAGCAGAACAGCTTGGTATCAATGTAGCGTTTGAAAACTTAAGAAACCTTACCAATCTGGCTTATGTGCTGGAGGAAGTGGATTCCCAGCGTTTGGGATTTTGCTATGATTGCGGACATCATTACCGCTACTATCCGGACCATGATTTTTTATCCAGTTACGGTTCCCGGCTGATGGCACTGCATCTGCATGATATTGGGGGGAGTTATGCCCAACACCAGTTACCATTTGACGGCCCAATTAATTGGTCTGCAGCCATGAAAAGAATTGCAGAAGCGGATTATTCAGGTGCAACTGCAATCGAAGCTATGAATTGGGATTATAAGCATTTGCCGGCAGAGGAATTTTTGCAGGAGGCGTTTAAACGGGCAAAAAGTCTGGAAGCTTTAAGAGTCAATGCCCGTGGATAGCGTCCATGTCCATGAATCCTTTGCAGTTGCTTTTACGGCAGGAAAAAGGAGCTGTTGATAAACACGGACTTCACATAAGTGTGAGGTCTTGTTTTTTTACAAGATTGATACATGTATATGTTAATTTATAAGGTAAGAGGTACAATATGGAATTGTGCCCAAAACAGGTAGTTTTGCAGAGAGGAATGAAAATGCATCATATTTTAATTATTGAAGATGAAAAACCTATTTCTGATTTCATCAAGCTAAGCTTGCGGGCTATGGGGTATGGGTGTGAACAGGCTTATGACGGAGAAGAAGCCGCAAATAAAATTTTAGAAAGAAGGGTTTCCCTGATTCTTCTGGATATTATGCTGCCCAAAGCCAATGGGTTTGAATTAATGGAATTTATTCGTCCCATGGAGATTCCGGTAATATTTCTGACTGCAAAAGGCAGTGTACAGGACAAAGTGAAAGGCTTTCGGCTGGGGGCGGATGATTACCTGACCAAACCATTTCAGATAGAGGAATTGCAAGTCCGAATTGAAAACGTCCTTCGGCGATACTACAAAACTGATGAAATTCTGACTTATCGGAATATTTCCGTAAATGTGTCCTCTCACAGAGTTACAAAGGGTGAAAAGGAGGTCACACTTACGGAAAAGGAATTTAAATTACTGGTGCTGTTTATCAGCAATAAGAATCTGGCACTGTTCAGGGAGCAGATCTATGAGAAGGTATGGGAAGGAGAATATACCGGGGACAGCAGGACCGTGGATATGCATATACAAAGACTGCGCAAAAAATTGGATTTATATGATCAGTTGGTATCTGTGTTTAAAATTGGATACCGTTTGGAGGAATAAATGAAGCTTTCCTGGAAAATATTTTCAAATACCTTTCTTGTGGTTTTATTTTCCTTAACTCTGGAAGGGGTTGTATTGCTGTCAATGACATTCCACAAAACATATTTACTGGAAGTTGAAAGAGAAAAGGAAAATATCGAGAATATTCATAGAGAATTGGTTACAGTACTTGCAAATGACAGCAGTACGTTGTATAAGGAACCCATGAAAAGCGTGGAAGAAGCTGTTGATGTTTTAAAAGATAATTGGAAAGAGGAATCTTACAGAATCAGTGATAAAAGCGGAAAGGTGATTTTTCAAAACGATGATGCAGAGTTTTCCGGTATAAAGGCTGACAGGCTGTCTCCTTATAGGATTGTATATGGCGTGGAAAAAAAAGGGGATGAATATTTTTTACAAATGACGGTTCTTGCAAAACTGCTGGATGAACCTGTTGTCCTTGAGACTCAAAGAGACTTGACACATATATTCGATGAGAAAGAAGAGCAGCAAAAAGTATTCATGATAACCGTAATTGCAGTAGGTATTTTAAGTGCTTTGATCAATGCGGTTAACGTTATAAAATTAACGAAGCCAATCCATAATCTGATTGATGCAGTGAAAAAAATCAGGTCAGGAGATTATACGGAGAGAGTGAAATATAAGGAAAAAGATGAGGTGGGCATTCTTGCATCTGATTTTAATCGTATGGCGGAGCAATTGGAAGAAAAAATCCGGTTGCTGAAGGAAACGGCAAAAAAGCAGGAGGAGCTGGCTGGAAGCCTGGCCCATGAGATCAGAACGCCCCTTACAGCCATGATAGGATATGCGGATCTGATAAAGAGAAGCAAAATGGAGGAAGAAGATTTCCTGTATGCGGTAGATTATATTATTTCTGAGGGAAAGAGGCTGGAGACACTTTCTAACAGGATGATGCAGCTTTTGATCCATAAGAACGCAATGCCCAGCGATACCGTCAGTACAGTTCAAAATTTATTGGATGACGCACTGGAAGCAATGAAACCGGTTTTTGTCAAAAGAAATATTACTGTAAAAAAGTCATCTACAGATTTTCCGGTAAGGGCAGATATGGAGCTTATGAAGAATGTATTATTAAATATATTGGACAATGGCGGAAAAGCGGCTGGCAGGAATGGTGAAATTACCATTGAAACTGGCTGCAAGGAAGGGAAAGTATGGATATCCATAAGGGATAACGGAATTGGCATGCCAAAAGAGGAACTATCGAAAATCCGGGAAGCCTTTTACCGGGTGGATAAATCCCGCTCCAGGGCAGAAGGAGGAGCAGGCTTGGGATTAGCGATCTGTTCTAATATTATGAAGATTCATAAGGGCGAGATGCTGTTTGAAAGCGAAGTCGGCAAAGGAACTACAGTAACATTGATATGGAAGGGAATTGTAGATGGACAGGAAGTTTAATTATGGATTATATATAACAAAGATCACTGTTTTTGCTTTTGGAATCCTGTTCTTTCCATATTTTTATTTTCAATATCAGGACCGGAAGCTGCTGAGTGAGATCAGTGAATTGGAAATGAATGTTTTTCACATGGACAGAGTAGAAACCAATTCTTTCACCCTGGAAGAAAAGTTGATGATGATAACGGAAAGCAATGCAGAACTGATGCATATTGAGCTTAAGACAGGAGACCGGTATAGCTTATATGAGGCACGCAGGCAGTGCTTCCGGGAACTGTGCAAGATACCTGTTTTAGAAGCCAGTATCTATGGTCCCATATTAAGTGAGATCAATATAACTCCTTACCTGTTCCTTGACTCAGAGACACCGTCAAGCTCTATGCTGATCTGGAAAGGCTTTCTTACAATAAAGGATATGAAGTACCAGGTGGCCTTGGAAGAAGAAAGCGGTAAGCTTCTGCTTATTCAGCCGGTTGGAAAAGAAGATGCTGCATTGAACATCCAGTGGAAAGAATATTTAAAGAAACCCTAGAGATTATACAAGTTTGTTACATTTGTTTGTGAAAATACAGTATAACATAAAAACAAATGGAGGATTTTAAAATGAAAAACAAAAATAACAGAATGCTGCTGTTAGGAAGCCTTGCGGTTGCTGCCGCATTGTCAATAAGTGCCTGCGGAAATACTACATCAAACGTGAAAAAGGATCACAGTACTGCAAACGTTTCTGAGGAAACGACCAGGGAAGAACCGGCAGAGAAAGAAGGTACTGTTTCTGAACAAGCTGATTTACAAGAAACTTCGGTTTCCCTTGCAACTTCAACTGCTGATAACGTACAGCCTGGAGCAGACGGGATACCAATGGTGAAGCTGCCGGAGGGCATATCAGGCATGAAAGCAGAGACAAAGCCCTTGAAGGAGCTGAGGGATTTGATCATCGAGGATATGGAGGTACCGGAGGATTATTACGATACAACCCATTACTTCTATAACTATATTGATTTAAATGATGACGGAAAAAATGAAATATTTGTTATGGTTACAGGTCCATACACCAGCGGTACCGGTGGAAGCAGTGCCTTGCTGATATCGGAAAATGGAGGAAAACTGCACATTACCCAGGAGTTTACATTAGTAAATGAACCAATCATTGTAAGTGATAAGTCGGAAAATGGATATCATGATCTGATCATTCCTTATTTTGGTAATCACAAAACTCAGTATTCCGTATTGAAGTATACCAATGGAGCATATATAAATGTGCCGGATGGAGAGATGATAGATCGTCTGGATGGAATCACGGGGAAAGCAATCATAGCCAATGACTTGCTTAATGAGGTGCAGGCAGGAATCATGGGACTCAGTCTCAGTGATAAATAAATGGTGCAGCTTTCAATGGCGAAGTTGATCCTGTATGATTGGTGGATATTAAAAAGGGATTATGGAAACAGGTTGTGCGGATGACCTTGAGAAGATGAGAAGATATAAGGAACCTTACATTGGATTGTGAGGTTCCTTTTTTTATGATATCATAGAATTCCGGCTTCTACAATGAACGGAACCAGCCTTCAATAATTGAAATGCTCTAAAATTCGAAAAAATAATTCATTGTGAATTACAACAGGTACCCCAAAAAATAAAATGTATTTGCCGAATAATCATATATAGAATAAAAAAAATAAGTAAAATTAATGATATAAAAAAATCGGATAAGGGGGGATTGTCCTGAGAGAACTGGATTATCTGGCTCTGGAAGCAGCCCAGAATGAAAAAATATTAAACGGTTTTATTGAAAAGCATGAAACGGTCATTTTGAATACAGCATCAAAGGTTACAGGTCATTACATAACAAAAAGCGATGATGAGTGGTCTATAGCTTTAAGTGCTTTTGTACAGGCTGTTAAGGATTATGATTTAAAAAAGGGCAGTTTTTTAAAATTTGCAAAATTAGTTGTAAAAAGACGGTTGATTGATTATATCAGACAGCAGGTTAAATACCAACAGGAGATCAGTGTGAATCCGGTTGTATTTGACTCAGATTTTGATGAGGATGAGAACCGCCATATCCAATTTGCAGTTACCCAAAGATCAATGGAGTCTCAAAAACAGGAAAGCCTTTCGATTGAGATCCATACAGTGAACGAAGTTTTTAAGGATTTTGGTTTTACCTTTTATGATTTAATAAAATGTTCACCAAAAGCAGCAAAAACAAAATCAGCCTGTGGGAAAGTCATTGCCTATTGCATAGAGGATCCTGTGGCTGCAAATGTTTTAAAAATCACGAAATTATTACCAGTAAAAATTCTTGAAAAAAACACAAATACACCCCGAAAAATCATAGAGCGCCATCGAAAATATATAATAGCAGCCGTAGTGATACTATCCGGAGAGTATCCAGGGCTAGCAGAGTATCTGCGTAACATCAGAGAGGAGAGAAGACAATGAAATCAGTTGTAGTCGAAATAAAAGGGCGATTTGCAGCAGTACTGTCTGATGATGGCAGCATGAAAAAAATTAAAAATAAAGATTATGCGGTAGGTCAGGAGGTTCAAATAATAGAAAATACCTTTTCCAATAAGAGACCTGGCATACACATACGACAAAAAAAGGATGGGATGAAATTGAATAGCTTACTTACGAAAAAGTCAGTATTATGTACAGCATGTGTGGCGGTCATGTTATTATGTTCCGGTGCAGGGATATGGGCCTATGCAGCTCCATATTCCTATGTCAGTCTGGATGTGAATCCTTCGATTGAATACACACTGAACCGTTTTAAAAGGGTAATCAGGGTTCATGCAGTAAACGATGACGGACAAGACATATTAAATGAAATCAACCTTGGGGATTTCAATCATAAATCTATCGAAGATGCAATCATGGCAACGGTGCAGCAGATTTCAAAAGAGGGTTATTTCACAGACAGTCAGGCTGGTTCGGTTACTGCCAAAGCAAGGGAAGCTGCGGAAGGCAGTCATACAGGTGAAGGATCGGTAACCGGTTCTGCGAAATATATCGATGGAGGCATTGTTATCACAGTTTCCAGCGCTAATGCAAAATTGGACGATGAATTTGTCCTTGAAATACGCAATGCGGTCAGAGAATTTGTAGATGATAATGTGGAGGTCGAGGTTTCAAGGGTAGGGCTAGAGCGGGTCAAAGAGGCAAGGGAGCTGGGAGTAACGCCTGGAAAGCTGAATTTAGTTGAGAAGCTGAGGGCAAGTGCCAGTGATCCGGACAGCATAGTAATTGAGGAATGGCTGAATAAACCTGTCAAAGATGTTATGAAAGAAATAAAAAATAATAGAAAAGCTGCCAATGAGGATCGCTCTGAAGCACCATATGACAAAGCAACCGATTCTTCTGCAAAAAGCAATAGACCGGCTGACATCAACATCCCCTCCGGTAAAAATGACGAAAGCACAGGAAAAACAAAAAAGGAAAAAGCAACGGATAAAGAACAGGCAAAATCCGTCAATGCAGATCAAACCAACGGGAACGCTTCCGGGGATAAGAAAGAACCAACAGGAAAGCAGACTGATTCAGAGATAAAAGTACAGAACAAGGAAGAAAAGGCATTGGAAAAAGCAGAATCCAAGGCTGAAAAAGCAGAAGAAAAAGAACTGCCCAGGAATGAGAATAAAGAGGAGCATGGGATTCAAGAAACGATAAAAAGTACCGAAAGCGGAACAGAGAGCAATGATAAAACTGAAAATAATAAAGGCAATTCCAATGCCGGAAAAGAAAAGCAGGAAACATCAGTTAAAAAATCAGATCCGGGTAATTCAAAAAAGCATTAATCAGTCTCTTTTTATATTCCATGTATATTTGATACATTTTTGGTACAATATAACTATGGATAGAAATTTATATGTGGTATCCCTTGGGACATTGCCAGGGTGATTGAAAAATTTATTATAAATGAATGGAAAGAGAGGTAATAAATGATGGGAATAATAAGCTGGATTATTATTGGTGCTCTTGCCGGTTGGATTGCCAGTATGTTTACCGGTAACAATAAAAGTATGGGGGCTGGTGCCAATATTTTAGTTGGAATCGTGGGCGGTCTGATCGGCGGGTTCATAATGAGCCTCCTGGGAGGAACCGGTATCACCGGCTTCAATATATGGAGCCTGATCGTCTCTGTTATTGGTTCAGTTATTTTATTATCAGTCATCAATGCAATGAAAAGGCAGAGAGAATAAGTTGGTTTGGCGGTTGTTGCCTTATATAAAGTTACATGACACAATAAGATCAAGAAAAAACAAGCATGGAAAATGCCGGTGTTCCCGGTAACTTTTCATGCTTGTTTTCTGTGTAACCCCTCTTTTTTATAGTCTTCCATGATGTTAATGGTTTATTTAATCCTGTCTGCTGCTTAGGAGAACTTATCTGCGGGGATAGGTTTATAAAACCGGATGGTTTCCCTTTGTACGAAAGCCATGGTTTTTTAAATGCTGGAGCGGTCCATGATGGTTACCATGGCTGTAAAGGTGGTATCATTGAAGCATACGTCAAAATCATCTCCAGGGCGGTTCAGGATCCTGCGGACGCTTATAAGCCCCAGACCGCCATCCTGTTTGCTGGATAAAAGTCTTCCTCCGCTTTCTTTGACCTGGCCATTATAGGAATTTTCCGCCAGCATCATCAAATGATCCTGCATCCATCTTGCCTGAAGATGAATAAAACGGTTCTCCTTAAGCTTTAAGCAGGCTTCCATGGAATTTTCCAGCAGGTTTCCCATGACGATGCAAAGGGTCAGGTCATCAATGGGGATATGGGCGGATATATCAAGGCTTGCCACAAATTCAATATGGTTTTCCTGGCAACGGGCGCCGTATTCCTGAAGGACCTGATTGACGGCGGGATTTTCGCAGTAGTTTTGTTCCTTTGAGGTATCCAGCTCTTTGTTTAAATCAAGGAGGTATTTTCTCTGCTGGTCCTTATCCATATGGAGAAGGGCATGGATGTGATGCCTGAAATCATGGCGTATGATACGTAGCTCCTCCCCATGTTCCAGCAACTGATTGTAATGATCTCTCTGCTTCCCGATGAGCTGCCTTGCGAATATAAGCTCTTCCTCCGTCTTTTTCCTGGTTACAGCCTCCAGGGTACCATCCAGGATCATGACATACAGCACCAGGATCATGGTACAGAACGCCAGATAAAATACCACATCCTCAAAGCCTCTTCTTTCCAGGGATTCCCTGGAAAATATGGTGGAGGTGCCAAACAGAGAAATGGCCAGGGAAATGGCCGGATAGGATGCAAGGAGCAGATGGGAGCGTCTGGACAGCTGGATAAAAAGCTGGCCGGTCATGGTCCTTAACCAGTAACGGACAAAAATATAAAAGCCGCAGGCAGAAAGGAAGGAGACGATGACGCAGATCTGGCTATAGGAAAGAAATATGGATTTCCCCAATACCGTGGCGGCAAATTCATTTAATGACATGGACAGGACTGCAAAAAGCCAGGCGGATATATAAAGAAACACCTTTTTTAACAGCTCTCCATTAAAAAATATAAGGAGCAGCAAAAAAAAGAGACAGGAAAAGATTCCCTGGACAAAGAGAAACACCGGTTCCCTGATGTGAAACAGGGACTGGAGGGAGACCATAATGACCCAGAGATATACCGATACGGCCGCAATGTTCTCCCGGTTCTTCTTTTTGGGTTCCAGGCAGACGAAAATAGGCATCATGCGGACCGCCAGATTGATCAGATTTAATATGACATTACATGCTGCTTCGTTCATATCGGCCTCATTTCAATTGAAAATGGTAGAATACATGTTTGCATTCTTTATAAAAATTGCGGGAAACAGGCACCAAGTCTCCGTTGGTCATCACAAAGCCCGCGTTTTCCAGAGCTTCCACATGGTTTAAGTTCACGATATAGCTTTGGTGGCAGCGGATAAAGTAAGTCTGGGCCTTTAATTCTTCCTGAATCTCATTGAGCTTCTGATGGACGGAAAGGACTTCTCCGCTTTTAAGGACAATATAGACCCGGTGCAGCCTGTTTTCAAAATACAGGATCCGGCTTAGTTTCAGCTCCATAGGGACCCGGTTATGAACGATGGAGATGGAGGCTTCCCGTGATTTAAAATTTTGTTCCATGACCCGCTTTAAGGTTTCCTCAAAATCTCTTTCCACCAGTGGTTTCAGGACAAAGCCTGAGGCGTTGACCCGGTAACCGTCTACAGCGGACTCCAGAGAGGAAGTGATGAAGATGATCACAGGAGCTTCTTTCTTTTTAAGCAGTTTTTTGGCAGTTTCTATTCCGGTCATGTCTGGCATGATAACATCCAGAAGATAGATATCATAGGTATCTTCTGCGGAAAGTAATTTCCCCGCAGATTCAAAATCATCAATCTGAACATCCATATCATGGGTTTTATAATAGTCGCGCACAAAGTCAAGAATCCTCTTCCTGTCCTCTCTGCTGTCGTCACAGATGGCTATACGCAGCATAGAAAAGTACCTCCGATCTCATTCCATTGTATTGAGATTTTTCACAGAAGTCAAGCAGGGAGAAAGAATCTGCATATTTGGTGGGAAATCGGCAGATTCGGTTGTGTTATTGGAATTATAATTGTGTTAAACTGAATTTACAAAAGAGTATTCATAAAAAAAGTCAGGAGGGGTTTTTTATGGGAGCAAATGTTATTGTAACTGCGATTGTTATCATTTATCTGCTGCTCATGCTGTGGATCGGCTGGTATTCATCCACCAAGATTTCCACCAATACGGATTTTCTGGTAGCCGGACGCCGTCTTGGCCCGCTTTTAATGGCCGGTACACTTGCCGCCACGGAAATCGGGGGTGGAAGTTCACTGGGAGTGGTGCAGAACGGTATGTCGGGTTTTGGCCTCAGTGCTGCCTGGTACATCATTACCATGGGGATTGCTTTTGTCATATTAAGTTTTATTGCACCCCGGTTCCGTGCAGCGACGGTTAAAACAGTGCCGGAATATTTCCGGAGGCGTTACGGCAAATCCTGCGGTATTATTACGGCTGTTATCATGCTTTTGCCTTTGGTCGGTCTTACGGCTGGGCAGTTTATTGCCTCTGCGGTCATTTTATCCACCATGCTTGGCATTGATTATCAGGTGGCGGTAATCATTGTGGCAGTGGTAGTAACGGTATACTCCATTATGGGTGGTTTATGGAGTGTTACCCTGACGGATTTTGTCCAGGTGTTTCTCATCGTGATCGGCATGATCATTGCTGTTCCATTTGCGCTCCGTTATGCAGGGGGCTGGGACAATGTGACGACTAATATTCCGGCGGGAACATTAAACATGTTCCAAGGCTATGATTTGTTTGGAATCATTTCCCTTGTTATCATGTATACTGCCACGTTCTCTGTGGGACAAGAGGCGGTATCCCGCTTTTATGCGGCCAGGGATGAGAAGGCGGCAAAAGGCGGTGCTTGGCTGGCCGCGCTCATAAATTTCATATATGCATTTGTTCCTACAATTCTTGGAATAATTACACTGGCATTAATCAATATGGGTAAATTCAGTACAGATCAGTTTGCAAAGGTAGGAGCCCGTTACGCCCTTCCGATTCTGGCGATCAATACCATGCCGGCCATCGTCTGCGGATTTCTGTTTGCCGGTATTATTTCCGCCACTATGTCCAGTTCGGATTCAGACTTACTGGGAGCAGGTTCGATCTTTTCCAACGATATTTACAAGGCAGTATTGAAGCCGGATGCATCCAGCCAGTCTGTCATGAGAGTTACAAAGATCGTCATGTGTTTGGTGGGAGTGGCCTCCATGCTTATTGCACTGTTTAATACACAGAGCATCGTATCCATTCTCATGTTCTGTTTTACTCTCCGGGCAGCGGGTTCTTTCTTCCCTTATGTCATGGGACATTACTGGAAGAAGGCATCACCGGCAGGAACGATTGCTTCCCTTATAGCAGGTACCATTGTGGTTGTATATCTGGAGCATGTTTCCAAAGGCATTCTGTTTGGGATCAAGTTCAGCCAGCCCATCATACCAGGACTGGTTGCAGCATTCATCTGTTTTATCATCTTTTCCTTTGCTATGCCGCCCAGGATTGAGACAACGGAACTGGCACCGGAGGAAGATGACTGATCACCTTGTGAGGCAACCGGCTGTTATATTAGGGGATTGGGGGAAAAGCTTAAGATAATTCAGCAGGGAAAGAGGGGGCTGTCACACTAAGTAATTAGTGTGCAGCTTCTTTTTTGCGTTCAATGTTGTAGGTTCTATAAGACGAAGGTCCTGAAATCCACCCGGCAGCGGAAAGAGTTTAGCCAGGACCAACAGACGTTAGCCTGTTGATTTTTCTATGGATTGTATCCTTTAATCAGTGAAAGGCCGTGGATATAGTGCTGCTCAAGAAGCCTGGAGGCAAGGTCAAATTGGCCGGAGCTGTAGGCATTGACGATATCCCTGTGCTGCTTGGTGGAACAGGACCGGTCCTCAGCGGTGCGGATAGCAAACTTAATCAGAAGGAACCGGATAAGATTGTATCTTTTGTAGGTCTCTTTCAAGAACTGATTGCCGCAGAAGTCATAGAACGACTTATGAAAATGGAAATCTGCGTCAAAATAGGCATCGTCATCCGGAGCACTTGTCTGCTTTTCCAGATATTCCTTCAAATGCTTTGTCACTTCCTTGTCGGCACCCTTGGCGATGGTCATATGGAGCGCTACACCGGAGATCGCAGCAATGAATTCATTGATCTCTGCCGCATATCCATAGTCAAAGCTGATTACCTGGGCACCTGTTTTTGTAACTTCTTTTACGAGGCCGTCCTGATAAAGTTTGTTGATGGTATCTCGCACCGGTGTGGAGGAAACTAAAAAGCGTTCCTGCAATTCTCTGTTTGTTATTTTACTTCCCAGAGGAATGGTTCCGCTCATGATTTCATTTTTCAGGATGTTGTATATCTGTTCACTTAAGGTCATTTTCACAAGAGTACTCTTCATTTTCCTCTCCTTCCTGCTTGTCTTAATTGCTAGTATTTTACATTTTACTATAAATTACTTTTAAATGCAATAAAATGGACAATGGCCAATAGGACTTTCCTATATAATTCCCCGATTTACACAAATATAAAAATATTAAAAAAAATATTGACAAAATGCCTTTCTATTGTATAATATAACTAACGAATATGATGCATCATACATCATGCATCACAGGACGGACTTGAAGGTTGAATTGAAAAAATTAAATATGAGAAGGAGGATGGGGAAATGCAACTATTTGAATGGCTGGTGCATTACATCGTGAAGATTGTAATGGCACTCAATAACCTGTTGTGGGGCGACATGTTCATTTTGGAATTTTCAAATGGTGAAACCAAGTTTGGCATATCATTGCTGGTAATCCTGTTGATTCCAGCAGGACTATATTTCACTGTTAAAACGAGATTCCTGCCATTCCGGCTTTTTCCTGAAATGATTCGGGCGACTTTGAGGAAAAAAACTGGAGAGGATCAGAATTCCATTTCCGGTCTTCAGGCACTGATTATCGCTACAGCCACCCGCGTGGGTATGGGGAACCTGGCAGGGGTGGTAGCAGCTATTTCCTTTGGTGGGGCAGGTGCAGTATTCTGGATGTGGGTGACTGCTATCATAGGCTCGTCTACTTCGTTCATTGAATCAACGCTTGCGCAGATTTACAAGGAAAAGGATCCGCTCTATGGAGGATACAGAGGCGGGCCAGCCTACTTTATGAATCGGATCCGGTTTATTACAAAGGTGAAGCGTGAAGATATCTTTGTAAAGGATGTACAAAAGGAAGCAGAGTATGTGGCAATGGACGGCAACACCTATTACATAAAGGGCTGCAAGTGCAAAATCCTTGGAATTGCATTTGCGCTTTCCGGTCTGCTTTGCTGGGCCGGTATCAGTCAGGTAATCGGAAATTCAGTTTCAACTGCTTTTAAAAATGCATTTGGTATTCCGCAAATAACTACGACAGTGGTTCTGGTTGCAGTTTCCGCATGCATCGTGCTCCGCAAGAATGCCACAGTGAAGGTGCTCGACAAGGTTGTGCCGATGATGGCATGTACCTATTTCGCTATTACGCTTTTCATCATTGTCAGGAACATTGTTCATCTTCCGGCTATGTTTGGAACCATCTTTTCCCAGGCGTTTGGACTTGAGCCTATGATAGGCGGAGGGTTGGGAGCTGTTGTGATGAATGGTGTAAAGCGTGGACTTTTTTCGAATGAAGCCGGAAGCGGCTCCGCCCCCTGTGCAGCAGCGGCTGCCGAGGTGGATCACCCGGTAACGCAGGGATTGATTCAGTCTCTTGGTGTTTTTATCGATACCCTGGCAATCTGCAGCTGTTCCGCATTCCTGATGCTTTTGGCACCGGCTGAGGTTACCGAAGGATTAGAGGGAATGGATCTTCTGCAGGGAGCGATGAACTATCACTTGGGTAGTTTCGGAGTTATTTTTATCGCAGTTATCCTGTTCCTGTTCAGCTTTTCTACATTTATTGGCATTCTATACTATGCACGCAGTAATGTGGCTTATATCTTTAAGGATACATGGGCAGCCCAGACGGGATACAAGATTTTTGCACTGGTGATGCTATTTATCGGCGGAATCGCTGCATACAGCTTTGTGTGGGATTTAGGGGATCTCGGAGTAGGGCTGATGACCATTTTCAATATGCTGGCAATCATTCCGTTGTCAGGCCAGGCCATTGCATCGCTTAAGGATTATGAAAAGAATTTTTTAATTAAAAATAAAAACATTTTAAAGGAGGAATAAAAATGGATATGATGAAATTTGCACCAGAGCCTTTCAAAATTAAGATGGTAGAGCCTATGGGCAACTTAAACAAAGAAGAGAGAAAAGATGCCATCAGGACAGCAGGATATAATACGTTCCTGTTAAAATCAGAGGAATGCTTTATTGATCTTCTGACAGATTCCGGTACAAATGCAATGAGCGACAGGCAGTGGGCAGGATTGATGTTGGGTGACGAAGCTTACGGCGGCTCCAGGAACTTTTATCATCTAGAAGAGACCGTGCGCGAACTGTTTGGGTTCAAATATGTAGTTCCTACTCATCAGGGACGCGGTGCAGAGAACATTCTGTCTTCTCTTACCATTAAGCCAGGAGACTATGTACCAGGCAACATGTACTTTACCACAACCCGGTTTCATCAGGAACACAATGGAGCTACTTTCCGGGATGTGGTTATCGACGAAGCACATGATCCAAATGCAATCCTGGACTTTAAGGGCAATATAGACTTAAATAAGTTCCAGGCTCTCATTGACGAAGTCGGAGCAGAAAGGATCCCATATATCTGCCTTGCAGTGACTGTTAACCTGGCAGGCGGGCAGCCTGTTTCCATGGCTAACGTCAAGGCTGTGTCCGAGCTGGCCCATAAGCATGGCATTAAGGTAATGTTCGATGCCACCAGATGCGTGGAGAACGCATATTTCATCAAGACAAGAGAAAAAGGCTATGAGGATAAGAGCATCAAGGAGATTGTTCACGAATTGTTCTCCTACGGCGATGGCTGCACCATGTCCGGAAAAAAAGACTGCCTGACCAATATCGGCGGGTTCTTATGTATGAATGACAAAGATTTATATATCCGTGCAACTGGGATGGTGGTTCAATATGAAGGTATGCCTACCTATGGCGGAATGGCAGGAAGAGATATGGAGGCAATGGCAATCGGCCTTAGAGAATCAATGGAATACAACTACATCAGTCACCGCGTCAATCAGATCCGTTATCTTGGCGAGAAGCTGGATGCTGCAGGAGTTCCTATGGTTAAGCCCAGCGGCGGTCATGCAATTTTCGTAGATGCCCGTGCATTCCTAGACCATTTGGATCAGAAAACGGACTTCCCCGCACAGGCTCTGGCAGCCGCTGTTTACGAGTTCTCCGGCGTCAGAACCATGGAGCGCGGCATTATCTCCGCAGGAAGAGACATTAAGACAGGAGAGGACCATGTGCCGAAGCTGGAGACAATCCGTCTGACCATTCCAAGAAGGGTTTATACCTATGCACATCTTGACTATGTTGCTGATGCAATCATCCAGCTATATCAGATGAGACGTGACATCAGCGGTCTTAAATGGGTATATGAGCCAGCCGTTCTGCGTTTCTTTACCGGACGCTTTGAACCTAAGAATGGAGAACTGATTAAGGGGTTTTAAACCTTGGAATGAAACAGACTGCTGGAACCAAAGTGCACCGGAGAAATAGGATCAAAAAATAAAATAAAGTGTTGTGAAATAAGAAAAAATGCTGTTTTTAGCCTGGACTGGGCTGGAAACAGCATTTTTTTGTGGTATTATTAAGTATATTTTTTTACGAATGAAAAACCAGGGGCGGAAATTATTCCCTTATATTTCTATTGTGGATTTTATATAATTTACTTATGAGTTTGGTCAGACAGGGGGGATTGGATATGGTGAAAATATTTCTGGCAGAGGATGAAAAAATAGTCCGTGAGGGAATCAAAAACGGCATTCCATGGGAAAAATACGGATTCGAATTCGCCGGGGAGGCGCCGGATGGGGAACTGGCCTATCCTCTGATTTTAAAATCTAAGCCGGATATTCTGCTGACAGACATCCGCATGCCCTTTATGGATGGGCTTGAACTGGCTGAGATGGTGAAAAAGGAGCTGCCGGGGATCCGCATCATGTTTTTCAGCGGGTACGATGATTTTGAGTATGCAAAGCGTGCCATAAGAATCGGCGCGGCGGACTACCTTCTTAAGCCTGTAAGCAGCAGCCAGCTTTTGGAGGCGTTGGAGCGGATGAGTGAAGCCATCATCCAGGAAAGAAGCGAGAAGGGTTATAAGCTGGAGTTTTTAAAGCAGCAGGAGGAGAGAAAACGGATGGAGCGGGACCGGCTGTTTGATACCATTGTTTCAGGAAATTTAAGCCTCCAGGAAATCCTGTTAAAGGGGCGGGAGCACAGCCTGTCTCTCAGCGCACCCGCTTATAACCTGATTCTGTTTCAGGCAAGAGCTTCCCATAACCAGGAACAGTATACAGACCAGGAGGTTCTTTTTGATGAGATGCTAAAGGAGCAGTTGGAGGGGCGGACAGAGGTCATCCCCTTCAACCGCCTGACAGAGGGGTATGCTTTCCTGATCATGGGAAATGACTTTAAAGACTTAGAGAAAAAATCGGCTGCCTGTTCCGGGCTTTTGATCCGCCTGGTGGAGTCTTGTCCGGGCATGGAGTATTTCGGCGGAACCGGTGTACCGGTCCGCAGACTCAGTGAGCTTAAATCCTGCTTTCAAGCGGCCAGCAGAGCTTATGCCTGCCGTTATATGCTGGAATATAACCAGTTTCTTACGGCAGAGGCGGCTGTCCGCCTTCACGATGATTCTGGAAGCATCAGCCTGGAAGGAATGGATATGACCAAGCTGAGCAGGGACATTGTCCCTAATTTTCTTAAAAACGGTTCAGTCCCTGAGGTAAAATATTTTCTGGAAGAATATTTAGAGGCATGCGGAAATAATTTGAAATCCCTGATTTTCCGGCAGTATCTGATCATGGACATGTATCTCGCTGTGGTAAGCTTTGTCACCCAGCTGGGCTTTGAGCCGGAGCAGGTGCTAAAGGAATTCGGAGATGCAGAGACCATAAAGCCCTGGGTGGGATCGGAAGAAGCGGCAGTTAAATATGCCAGGGAGATCCTCACAAAGGCTATCACATTCCGCACCACCTGTTCCCAGAAGAAGTACCGCCTGGTCCTTGATAGGGCCAGGGATTATATTGGAAGCCATTATCTGGACGAGGATATTTCCTTAAATGTGGTGGCTTCCACCGTGAATATAAGTCCCAATCATTTCAGCACCATATTCAGCCAGGAAATGGGGATCACTTTTGTAGAATATTTAACAAAGGTGCGCATGGAGGCTGCAAAGGAGCTGCTTCTTAAAACGGACCTTCGGGCCTCGGAGATCGGATATCAGGTGGGATACAAGGATCCTCATTACTTCAGCTATATCTTTAAAAAGACGCATGGAATTACGCCCAAAGCATTCCGGGCAGGAGGCAGAAATGAAGCACGAACGTGATTCGATCAAAGCGAAAATACAGTCCATGCAGGCAATCGTATTTATCCCGGTCATTATTATGATTGGGATATTGCTGTATATGATGGCATGGCAGAATAAGCAGTACCGGCAGAGCATCAGAAACTTAACCATGGCAACCGAGTTTAATTTTGATTTTAAATCAAACATTGATTATAAGATGTACCGCATTGTCATTGGAGCAGACACCTTTGACACCTTAAGTCCCTATGAGGAGCTGGAGAATTCCCGAAGACTTTTTGAGCAGCTTAAGAATTCCACTCCTCAGGAAAACAGCAAAAAGGGGCTGGATGGGATCATCATCCTCATAGGCATTCTGGAAAAAAGGATTAAGGACATCCAAACCAGCAATATCATCGGAGATTATGACCGGAACATGGAGCGCCTGGATAAGGACATTTACGTTATCACAGACTTAATTGAGGAGACCATGTCGGATTATATCTATAATGAAACAAAGACCCTGGAATCCGTGCGGCAAAAGCTGGATTCCCAGACCAAGCGGGTCATTGCCTTATGCATTATGGTTTCGGCTTATATCATCGTCTTTTTAATGGCGTCCTTTTCTTCCTTTGGCAAGAAGATCACAAAGCCCATAGAGGAACTGTGTGAATATACCATGGTACTGGCAAACGGCAGCTTAAAGGTCAATGCTCCCAGAAGCAACATCCGGGAGATCCAGATGCTAAGCGACCGGTATGATCACATGGTGGTACGAATCGGAGAACTGATCAACCATATCAAAGAGGAACAGGAGCTAAAGAGAAAGACGGAATTAAAGCTTCTTCAGGCTCAGATCAACCCTCATTTTCTCTACAATACTCTGGATACCATTGTCTGGCTGGCAGAGGGAAAACGCCATCAGGAGGTGGTGGAAATGATCACAGCACTTTCTTCCTTTCTGCGCATGGGCTTAAATAACGGACGGGATTTTATTACCGTCCGGGGAGAAGCGGAGCATGTAAACAGTTACCTTCAGATCCAGCATTTCCGTTATGAGGACATTCTTGATTATGAGATTCACTTTCAGGAGCAGATCATGGATTACTCCATCTTAAAGCTGACCCTGCAGCCCATTGTGGAGAATGCCCTTTATCATGGGATCAAAAATTGCAGAAAAAAGGGATTTCTAAAGATCACCGGCTGGCAGGAGGAAGGGGACATCCTGCTGAGGGTGGAGGATAACGGCATTGGAATGAAGCCGGAAGAACTTGAAAAAATGCAGAAGCTGGTACGAAGGGGCGGTGAGGATGTGGGCCTGCGGGAAGGCTTTGGAATTGCCAATGTGGCGGAGCGGATCCGGCTGAATTTCGGGGAAGCGTATGGGCTTCTTATTGAAAGTGAGTATGGGGCAGGCACCTCTGTGACTGTCAGGATACCGGCTTCTTTAAAGGGGAACAGATAAAAAAACCAACCTTTTTCCGAAAAAAACCAACTTTGTTTTGGAATGTGTGGAAAAGACGTAAAAAACTCAACCCTTTGCAAAAGATTTTCCATTGAGAAAAGGGTTTATAATGGCTATGATACAGGTAGTTGCAATGCAAACACCATATATCATTTTGGAGGGAACGGATATGAAGAAAAGATTACTGGGCATGATGACGGCGGCGGCCATGACCGCAGCCATGGTTTTATCCGGCTGCAGCGGATCTCAGACTGCAGCAACAACGGCCGGCGGGGAAACAAAAACAGAGGCTGCTGCTGAAACAAAGACAGAGGCGGCAAAGACAGAAGCTGCTAAGGCAGAGGAAAAAAAGGATCAGCTTGTGGTAGGTTTTTCCCAGGTAGGTGCGGAGTCTGACTGGAGAACGGCCAACACCGAGTCCATGAAATCCACATTTACGGAGGCAAATGGTTATAAGCTGATTTTTGATGATGCGCAGCAGAAGCAGGAGAACCAGTTAAAGGCTGTCCGCAACTTTATTCAGCAGGATGTGGACTATATTGTGATCGCTCCGGTCACGGAAACAGGCTGGGATACGGTTTTGCAGGAAGCAAAGGATGCGGGGATTCCGGTTATCATCGTTGACCGTATGATCGATGTTTCCGACGATTCCCTCTATACCGCATGGGTCGGATCCAATTTCCTTCAGGAAGGTTATGATGCGGTAGCGTGGCTTGATGAATATTTAAAGAAAAACAACCGTGCAGACGATGACATCAATATTGTCACTCTCCAGGGAACCATCGGTTCTTCTGCCCAGATCGGTCGTACGGACGGCGTGGAAGAAAAGATGAAGGATCATCCCAAGTGGAAGATGTTAGAGCGGCAGACAGGAGAATTTACTCAGGCAAAGGGGCAGGAGGTTATGGAGTCCTTCTTAAAGACCTATGATGACATTGATGTTGTGATTGCTGAAAATGACAACATGGCCTTTGGGGCTATTGACGCCATTAAGGCGGCTGGAAAGACCTGCGGACCAAAGGGCGATATTATCATCATTTCCTTTGACGCAGTTGCAGCTGCATTTGATTCCATGATCGCCGGAGATATGAACGTATCTGTAGAGTGCAATCCTCTTCACGGTCCCCGTGTGGCTGAAATCATTCAGAAACTGGAAAAGGGCGAAAGCGTAGATAAGATCGCTTATGTACAGGAAGGCGTGTATCCGGCTGATACGGCGGAACAGGAAAAACCCAAACGGGCATATTGATCCCCAGGGGACATGGAGCCGTAAATAGGAGCGAGTCAAAATAAACAGGTGTGGGGGGAATGGAGGATGTCGGATAAAATCCTCCCCTCCCCACCTTTTTTGATCCCCGGATCTGCGGTTTAAGCAGGACAGGGGAGGAAAGGAAGGGTTTCTATGCCCAATGATATCGTATTAGCCATGCGGAGCATATCAAAAACATTTCCAGGCGTGAAGGCCCTTGATCATGTGGATTTTACCTTAAGAAGGGGGGAGGTCCATGCCCTGATGGGAGAAAACGGAGCCGGAAAATCCACTCTTATCAAGGTTTTGACAGGAGTGGAAGAGTTTGAATCAGGAGAAATCACCATTGACGGGTTTCCGGGGAACAGGATCAACCATTCTCCCCAGGAGGCCCAGGCTCATGGGATCAGCACGGTCTATCAGGAGGTCAATCTCTGTCCCAACTTATCTGTAGCAGAAAACTTATTTATCGGCAGAGAGCCGAAACGGGCAGGCTTGATCGACTGGAAAACCATGAATAAACGGGCAAAAGACCTTCTGGAAGGTCTGGATATCCACATAGATGTGACCAGGGCCCTGGAAAATTACTCCATCGCCCTGCAGCAGATGTTTGCCATTGCCAGGGCAGTGGATATGTCCGCAAAGGTTTTGATCCTTGACGAACCCACCTCTTCCCTGGATGACCATGAGGTGGAGAAGCTGTTTAAGCTGATGAAGCGACTGAAGTCGGAAGGGGTCGGCATCATTTTTGTCACTCATTTCTTAGAGCAGGTGTATGAGGTATGCGACAGGATTACGGTTCTTAGAAACGGGGCTTTAGTAGGAGCGTATGAAACGGAAAAACTGCCCAGAGTGCAGTTGGTGGCTAAGATGATGGGAAAGGATTTTGACGATTTGGCTGCCATAAAGAAACGGGGAGATTCCAGGGAAAGATCAGAGGAAGTGGTGATCCATGCAAAGGAGATCGGAAAGCAGGGAAGCATTAAGCCTTATGACCTTACCATACGGAAGGGGGAAGTGATCGGTCTTACGGGGCTTTTAGGCTCCGGCCGCTCGGAGCTGGCCAGAAGTCTTTACGGAGCGGATAAGCCGGACAGCGGAGAGCTGAAGGTAAAAGGCCGTCCGGTTTCAGTGACTGCTCCTCATGATGCCATGATGGCTGGGATGGCTTATCTTCCGGAAAACAGGAAAGAAGAAGGAATCGTAGCGGATTTAACTGTGAGGGAGAACCTTATTCTGGCGATTCAGGCAAAGAAGGGCATGCTTCATCCCATTGGAAGAAAAGAGCAGGAGGAGCTTGCAGATAAATATATTGAGCTTTTACAGATCAAGACAGCCAGCAGAGAGACCCCCATAAAGAGCTTAAGCGGAGGAAACCAGCAGAAGGCGGTCTTAGGAAGATGGTTACTTACGGACCCGGATTTCCTTATTTTGGATGAACCCACCAGAGGGATCGATGTAGGGACCAAGACAGAGATTCAGAAGCTGGTGGTAAAGCTTTCAGAGGAGGGGAAATCCGTGATGTTCATTTCCTCGGAAATAGAGGAAATGCTGCGTACCTGCAACCGCATGGCTGTGCTCAGGGATGGGCAGAAGGTGGGAGAGCTGGAGGAAGAGGAACTGGACCAGAACAACATTATGAAGGCGATTGCAGGAGGTACGGAAGATGAATAGGATGACGGTGTTTGTGAAAAAGCTGACAGGAACCCGTTTGTTCCTGCCCCTGTTTTGTCTGGTTCTGGTGCTGCTTTCAAACCTCATTAAAACGCCCACCTTTTTTCAGGTGACTATAAAAAACGGCGTTTTGTACGGGTACATTATTGATGTAATCAACCGGGCCAGTGATCTGGTGATCCTGGCAGTGGGGATGACCATGGTGGTGGCGGCTTCCGGAGGGACGGATATTTCCGTGGGGGCGGTTATGTCCGTGGCAGGAGCCGTATGCTGCTACATTCTAGCAGGCGGCCAGCAGACGGTGAATGAGTTTCAGAATCCTTATCTATTAGGCGTGGCGGCAGCAGTCCTTGCAGGGATTCTGTGTGGCTGCTTTAACGGGTATCTGGTGGCAAAAATGAAGATCCAGCCTATGGTGGCAACCCTCATCCTGTTTACGGCAGGGCGGGGCATTGCCCAGCTGATCACCAGAGGGCAGATCACCTATATCCGGGTGGAATCCTATAAAATGCTGGGTGCCAGCATTCCTGGAATCCCTGTCCCGACTCCTGTGTTCGTGGCTCTTCTGGTGGTGGTACTTACCTATGTACTGCTTAAAAAAACCACCCTTGGGCTTTATGTCCAGACTGTGGGGATCAACTCCAGAGCTTCCAGGCTCATGGGGATCAAGTCCACCATGATCATCTTTCTTTCCTATGCTTTCTGCGGCCTCTGCGCCGGTGTATCCGGATTGGTTGCATCGTCAAGAATCTATTCGGCAGACGCCAATAACATCGGGCTTAACCTGGAGCTGGATGCCATCCTTGCGGTAGCCCTGGGCGGCAACAGCCTGGGCGGCGGTAAATTCTCCCTGCTTGGAAGTGTAATCGGTGCCTACACCATTCAGGCCCTCAGTACCACCTTATATGCCATGGGTGTTTCTCCGGACCAGATTCCGGTTTATAAGGCTGTGGTTGTAGTAATTATCGTAGCCCTTCAGTCAACGGAACTAAAGAAAATGGCAAAGAAGTTTCAAACAGGATATAAAGCTGGAAAGAAGGTGGCGTAAATGAAGAATAAAGGAAAAATCGATGGAAAGATATTCCTGCTTTTGATTACGATTGTCCTTTTTATGGGAATGTACATAGCCGGAATCGTTATTTTCAAAAGCAAAGGCTTTGCAAAGCCCCAGGTATTTTTAAACCTTTTTATTTCAAACGCCGGCCTGATTGTCATAGCGGCCGGTATGACAATGGTCATGATAACCGGTGGCATTGATATTTCCGTAGGTTCTGTTGTTGCACTTACCTGTATGATGCTGGCATGGATGATGGAAATAAAAGGAACCGGTGCCGTTCCTGCTCTTTTGACGGTACTGGTCATGGGAACCCTCTTTGGACTGGCACAGGGGTTTCTGATTGCTTACCTAAAGATCCAGCCCTTTATTGTTACCCTGGCCGGTATGTTCTTTGCCAGAGGAATGACGGCCATGATCAGTCAGGAAATGATCAGTGTGAAGAATGAGCTGTTCTTAAAATGGGCAAAGAGTAAGATCAATCTGACTTTTCTTGGGGGAACGGTAAACAAAAAGGGTGTGGTCAACTATCCCTTTATTTATTCAAGTGTGATCATCGCGCTGGTGGTCCTGGTTCTGGTTTTTGTAGTGCTAAGGTATACGAAATTCGGAAGGACGATTTATGCAGTGGGAGGAAATGAACAGTCCGCGCTGATGATGGGTCTGAATGTAAAGCGCACCAAGCTTTTGGTGTATGTTATCAATGGTTTTTTATGCGCCTTGGGTGGTTTTTTGTTCTGTCTCAATACTTGTGCTGGCTTTGTAGAGCAGGCAAAGGGCTTTGAAATGGAAGCCATTGCTTCGGCAGTGATCGGGGGAACCTTATTAACCGGAGGGGTGGGAAATGTTTTCGGAAGCCTGTTCGGTGTCTTGATTAAGGGAACCATAGAGACGTTCATCACCTTCCAGGGAACCCTTTCTTCCTGGTGGACGAAAATCACCATTGCCGCACTGCTGGCATTCTTTATCATTCTTCAGAGCCTGTTTGCCAAGGCAAAGGAAAAGTAGCAGGCGATAAAGTGAAAATTTTAGGGGCTGAGCTGGTGCCCAGCTCCTTTTGAATGCTTTTTGTAATCTTTTATGAATAAAGGTTGCAAACAATCTGAGACTATCTCCGTTGATAATGTCCTGTCTATGGTAACAGAACCGAAAAACCAGATAAAATGGAAGGATTTTGTTGACATAGGCCTTCATTCCATATAAAGTTATGATACGGAAATAATTAGGCTGAATCAACAGAAAATTACATCACGGAGGTATAACAGAAAAGTACGCTTTTGCTGGAAGAATTTATGAAAAAACTTATTGGTAATAAAGCATTTTACAGGATGGTGCTGACAATCGCCATTCCCATTATGGTCCAAAACGGGATCACGAACTTTGTCAGCCTGCTGGACAATATTATGGTGGGCATGGTAGGAACGGAGCAGATGTCCGGCGTAGCGATCGTGAACCAGTTGATGTTTGTCTTTAACATCAGCGTTTTTGGGATCATTTCAGGAGCAGGTATTTTCGGCGCCCAATTTTACGGCTGCGGAAAGCATGACGGAGTCCGGCATACGTTCCGTTTTAAGATTATCTTCTGCGGTCTTTTGACTTTGGCTGCAGTTGCTGTGTTTTTCTTCTTCGGGGAGGACATGATCGCCATGTATCTTCATGGAGACGGCAATGATGCGGAGCTTGCTACGGCACTGCATCATGGGAGGCAGTATATGCTGGTCATGATCGTGGGAACCATACCCTTTGCACTGGAACAGGCATATGTCAGTACCTTAAGGGAGTGCGGAGAAACAGTTGTACCCATGAAAGCCGGAATCGTGGCGGTTCTGGTAAACCTTGTGTTTAATTATATCCTGATCTTTGGAAAGCTGGGTGCCCCGGCACTGGGAGTGGTGGGAGCAGGAGTTGCCACCGTTATGGCCAGGTGTGTGGAAGCGGCGATCATCGTTATATGGACCCATAGAAATGAGAGGAAGCATCCGTTTATATCTGGAGCCTATCAAAGCTTTTATATCCCGTCAGGTCTTGTTGGGAAGATTCTGGTGAAAGGAACGCCTCTTATTGTAAATGAAGCCCTCTGGGCAGCCGGAGTGGCTACCTTAATGCAGTGTTATTCTGTAAGAGGATTGACTGCAGTGGCTGGCCTTAATATATCCTCCACCATAGGAAACGTGTTCAACGTGGTATATCTGGCCCTTGGAAGTGCGGTCTCCATTATTGTGGGACAGCTTTTGGGAGCCGGAAAAATGGAAGAAGCCAAAGATACGGATACAAAGCTCATTGCCTTTTCCGTTGGCTCCTGTGTGATCATGGGAGGACTTCTGGCAATCACTGCCCCATTGTTCCCCATGATCTATAACACTTCGGATGAGGTCAGGAGCCTGGCCGTCTGGTTTATCCGCATACTGGCGTTGTGCATGCCCATGAATGCGTTCATGAATGTGGCCTACTTCACCCTCCGTTCCGGCGGAAAAACAGTGATCACCTTTTTGTTTGACAGCGTATTCATGTGGGTGGTCAGCATACCGGTTGCCTATACCTTAAGCCGGTATACCTCCATCCCCATTGTGCCCCTGTATTTTATGTGCCAGATGGTGGAGATCATCAAATGCATTGTTGGATTTGTGCTGGTAAAAAAAGGTGTTTGGATACATAATATTGTAACGTGAAAGGGAGATGGAATTTGTCCCGTGAAGGATTAAGACTCCTGCAAAAAAGCCGTTCCTGTTCCCGCATGACAGGGCCGGCTTTTTTGATATAGCTTCACGACTGCGTCTTGTACATCTTCGCTTCTTACGGCCTCCCATCAGGGAAATAAAAATACGGATGCCATGTAAAAGTTGTAATAAACAGGACAATACGCTATAATTGGGTGAGAGATAAGCTTGGAGGAATGATATGAAATCTTTGATTATAGCAGAAAAGCCCTCGGTTGCCAGGGACATTGCCCGGGTGCTTCATTGTACAAAAAACCATGACGGAGTGATAGAAGGGGAAGCCTATGTGGTAACCTGGGGGCTGGGCCATCTGGTCACATTAGCTGACCCGGAAGATTACGATCCCAAATACAAGGAATGGAAAATGGAAGATCTTCCCATGATGCCGGACCAGTTCCGGCTGGAAGTCATCAAACAGACCGGAAAGCAGTACCGGGTGGTAAAAGCCCAGATCCACCGGTCTGATGTGGGGGAAATTATCATTGCAACCGATGCCGGACGGGAGGGAGAGCTTGTAGCCAGGCTGATCCTGGAAAAGGCAGGAAACAAAAAGCCAATAAAAAGGCTGTGGATTTCCTCTGTCACGGATAAGGCCATTAAAGAAGGATTTGCAAAAATAAAAAACGGCCATGAGTATGATAACCTGTACGATGCAGCTATGTGCCGTGCCGAAGCGGACTGGCTGGTGGGCATCAACGCTACCAGGGCACTGACCTGCAAGTACAATGCCAGCTTAAGCTGCGGACGGGTGCAGACTCCTACTCTGGCAATCATTGCAAGGAGAGAAGAGGAAATCAAAAATTTTGTTCCAAAGCCCTACTATGGAATTTCTGCCAAATGTGCTGATCCGGCCCTTTCCTTTACCTGGCGGGATGAGAAATCAAAGAGCTTCCGTTCCTTTGACAGGGACCGGGTGGAAGCCCTTTTTAATCATAGGAAGGCAATCGGCGAAGGTGTGATTACTGAGGTGAAAAGCGTTCCAAAGAAAACGGAACCGCCTCAGCTTTATGATCTGACAGAGCTACAAAGGGAAGCCAACCGCCGGTTTAACTATTCTGCAAAAGAGACCTTAAACATCATGCAGAGGCTCTATGAAAACCACAAAGTCCTGACTTACCCCAGAACGGATTCCAGGTATTTAAGCTCGGATATTGTTCCTTCTATAAAGGAAAGGCTTGAGGCCTGCGGCGTCGGGCCGTACCGGAAGCTGGCAGGAAGGCTGGCAAACCAAAAAATCAAGACAGCTCCTTCCTTTGTAAACGATAAGAAGGTGACGGATCACCATGCCATCATCCCAACAGAGCAGTTTGTCCAGCTGGACCATATGACCATTGAGGAACGGAAGATCTACGACCTGGTGGTCCGAAGATTTTTAGCAGTGCTGTATCCGCCTTTTGAATATGAACAGACGGAAATTACCCTGGATTTAGGGGGAGAGACACTTGCGGCCAGGGGAAAGACCGTGAAAGCCCAGGGCTGGAAGGAAGTTTATGAAAATCAGGATGAGGAAGAGGAAGAGCAGGAATTAAAGGAACAGAATCTTCCTGTCATGAAAAAAGGGGACATGATCAATGGGCTGACCGTGACCATGACGGAAGGAAAGACAAAGCCTCCGGCCCCGTTTCAGGAATCCACCCTTCTTTCTGCCATGGAAAATCCGGTTTCCTATATGGAAACAAAGGATAAGGACATGGCTAAGACCCTGGGAGAAACCGGGGGACTTGGGACTGTGGCAACAAGGGCGGATATCATTGAAAAATTATTCTCCGGCTTTCTGTTAGAAAAAAGGGGAAAGGATATTTTCCTTACCTCCAAGGCCAGGCAGCTCCTTACTCTTGTGCCAGAGGATCTAAAGAAACCGGAGCTTACGGCAGAATGGGAAATGAAGCTGTCTGAAATTGCAGGGGGAAAATTAAAACGGGCCGCATTCATGAAGGACATCAGGCAGTATTCCGGGGAATTGATCCGACAGATCAAGACGGGAGAAGGAAGCTTTCACCATGACAACTTAACCAGCCATAAATGTCCGGTCTGCGGTAAGCGGATGCTGGCAGTGAAGGGGAAAAATAACGAGATGCTGGTGTGCCAGGACAGGGAGTGCGGGCACCGTGAAGTGGTTTCCAGGACCAGCAATGCAAGATGCCCGGTCTGCCATAAGAAGCTGGAGCTGAAAGGAAAAGGGGATTCACAGATTTTTGTCTGCAAATGCGGATATAAGGAAAAGCTTTCTTCCTTTAAAGAGCGTCGTGCCAAGGAAGGGGCCGGAGTTTCCAAAAGGGATGTGGCAAAGTATATGAGTGAACAGAAGAAGGAAGGGAATCAACCCATGAATTCGGCATTTGCAGATGCGTTTGCAAAGCTGAACCTTGGAGATAATGGGAAGTAACCTATTCCGAAAGAATATCCCTTATCCCTGCCTGACAGCGGGAGGCCATAGAGAGGATGTCCCAAGTATGTTTGTGCTTTTAAATATACGGTTGGGACATCCTTTTTTTACCTGCTTTGTTATGGTTTGGTAAAAATTTAGTAAAATTTTACTTTACTTATTGACGGTAACAGAAACTGCAATTATAATGAAAATTGAAAGGTGAGGATATAGATTATGGCTACAATAAAAGAAATTTCGCAGCTTGCGGATGTATCCATTGCAACGGTATCAAGAGTGCTGAATCAGGACGAAACCATTGCAGTGAGTCCGGAAGTGAAAAAAAGGATATTCAGAATTGCCCACCAGCTAAAATATGTCCCACCCAGGATGCGTCATGCGCAAAAACAAAAAGGAATTGTCATAGGTGTGGCTGACTGGCATATTATCCGGAAGAACAGAACCAACATCAGGCTTTCCTCCCTGGATCTGATCGTGAAGTCCATGTCAGGGAAAAATGATGTGCGGTTTGAACGGATGGATAAAAATCAGCCGGGACAGTACGACGGCATTATGGCTTTCGGTGTCTTTTCGGAGGAAGAGATGGAGTTTCTCCGCATGCAGAGCTATGCCATCGTATTCATTAATTCGGACCCAAAGGATTATGAATACGACAGCATTGTCATGGACTTTAATAAAGGAATCCATGAAATGCTGGATTATCTCATGGACCGGAAAAAATACTGCAGTGTCGGCTACATCGGAGGCCTTTACGAAGAAGGCCAGGTGAAGATCGGCTACAGGAGACTGGAAGGAATCCAGGCAGCTTTTAAGCAGAGAGGCTTTTATGAGGAAGAGAATTTTTACATAGGCGATATCAGCAGGGAAAGCGGCTATCAGCAGGCAAAGCGGGCAGTGGAATCAGGCCGTCTTCCGGAAGCGGTGCTTCTGGGGAGCGAAGAAGTGGCGGAAGGTGCTTTGGAGGCGTTTCAGGATGCCGGGCTTCGTGTGCCAAAGGATGTGGCGGTTGTCATCTATAAGGACATTGAAACGCTGGAGTCCCAATGGCCCACTTACACCAAGGTACGGATGTTTCCTGATATCGTATGGCAGACGGCGATCAAGCTTCTGCTGGAGCAGATCCAGGAAGGCCGCAAGGACAATATGACAATTTATCTCCCAACAAAGCTGGAAGTCGGAGACAGTGCATGATGACTCATGATCCCAAGAACCGATGAATCACACAAAAAGGAGAGCAGTATGAAAAAAACAGTTTCTGTATTAATGGCAGCAGCACTTTGTGCAGCAATGATCGGCGGATGTTCTGGCGGCAGCCAAACAGGAGCCACAACCGCAGCAGGGACAGAAGAAGCATCCACTGCAGATGGAGAGACCACAAAGGCGGAGGCAAAAGCGGAGAATAAGAAGATTGACAAACTGAATGTATACTTTGTTCCTTCCAGAGAGCCGGAAGAGATTGTAACCGCCACAGAGCCTTTAAAAGACATGCTGAAGTCGGAGTTGGGAAAAGAAGGCTATGACATAGGCGAAGTAGTGATCACGGTGGGAACCAGCTACGAAGCGGTTGGAGAAGCACTTTCCGCAGGAACTGCGGATATCGGCCTGATTCCTGGTGGCACTTATGTTCTTTACGATGACGGGGCAGAAGTAATTCTTACGGCTACCAGAGATGCACTGAGTAAAAACTCCGATTCCGCAAAGGACTGGAATGACGGGAAGGCCACCGAGGGCACTTCGGAACAGGCTACTTCCTACCGGGCTCTTATCCTTGCAGGTCCTTCCGAAAAGGGAAAAGCATTGGCTGAAAAGGTAAACAAAGGCGAAGCACTGGCCTTTGAGGATTTAGACGGAGCAAACTGGAGCGTTATGTCATCCTCCTCCCCAGCAGGATACATTTACCCCTCCTTATGGCTTCAGGATAATTTCCAGAAGAACATATTAAACCTTACCCATGCAGTACAGTCTGATTCCTATGGAAGTGCATTTGCAAGACTTGCTTCCGGCCAGGTGGATGTTCTCTGTACCTATGCAGATGCCCGCAGGGATTATGAGGAAAAGTGGAAATCCGAATACGGCAGAACCGGTTCTATCTGGGAAGAAACAGGGGTTATCGGTGTGACTCCTCCGATCTTCAATGATACGGTCAGCGTAAGTAAAACCTCTAAAATTATGGATGATGGTTTTAAAAAGGCAGTTCAGAACGCGTTTATCAACATCGGCAATACGGAAAAGGGTAAGGAAGTCATCGCTATCTACAGCCATAAGGGATATGAGCCTGCACAGAGTTCTGATTATGACAATGAACGGGCCGCACAGAAAATGATCAAGGAATTAAATGCAAAATAATAATACACACAGGCTGCGGAGGCGTCGTAAACGGAAAACATTTGCGGCGCCTCCGCTCTTTATCCTGGGAAATGAGGAAAATATGATTGAATTCAATCAGGTGGGTAAAAAATATCCCAATGGCTTTCAGGCCTTAAAAGATATGAACCTGAAAATTGAACAGGGGGAATTTGTGGCGATTATCGGCCTTTCAGGTGCAGGAAAATCCACGCTTCTTCGGACCATCAACCGTATGCATGACATTACGGAAGGAACCTTAACCGTGGATGGGACCGATGTGATGCAGTTAAAGGGAAAGGAGTTAAGGCGCTTCCGCCGCAGGATCGGCATGATCTTCCAGTCCTTTAACCTGGTGACCAGGACTCTGGTCATTAACAATGTTCTTATGTCAAAGGTACCTGAGCTGCCGTTTTTAAAGGCGCTACTGGGCATTTACCCAAAGGAGGATAAGCTGGAGGCTTTGGAGGCACTTGACAAGGTGGGAATTCTTGATAAGGCTTTTGTCCGTGCGGATCAGTTATCCGGAGGCCAGCAGCAGAGAGTTGCCCTTGCAAGAACTCTGGCCCAGAATCCACAGATCATTCTGGCAGATGAGCCGGTGGCCTCCTTAGACCCGGTCACTGCAAAGCAGGTCATGGGAGATTTTTTAAGGATCAACAAGGAAATGAATATCACCATCCTGTTAAACATCCACCATGTAGATTTAGCACTCCAATATGCCAGCCGGGTTGTAGGCATACGGGCAGGCCAGATCGTGTACGACGGCCCGGCTTCGGACGTTACCCAGGATATTTTAGATGAAATATACAAAGGAAAAGAAGAGGAGGCGGCAGGATGAGTTTCTATGACAAGATATTTCCCCCCAGGAAAATGGTATTGTCCGGGGGAAAGACCGTGTTCCGGCCGGCATCCAGGCTTCCTCTGGCGGCTTTGATCCTGGTGTTCTTAACCGTGCTGTCCGTGAAAATCACCGGCTTTGATATGAGGGTCTTAGGGGAAAGAGGGGACCAGTTCTTTGTTATTCTGGGTATGATGGTTCCTCCGGCCATTTCCTATAGCTCTCAGGTATGGAAGCCCCTGTTTGACACCATTAAAATGTCTCTTCTGGGGACGGTAACAGGGGCGGTGCTGGTCATTCCTTTTGCAATGGCTGCTTCCACCAATATTATAAAAAGCCCTGCAGTGGTCAGCGTGATGAGGCTGTTCTTAAGTGTTGTAAGAACCCTTCCGACTTTGGTGACTGCTCTCATTGCCACTTATGTGTTTGGCCTGGGCACTCTGGCAGGAACTACAGCCATAGGGGTTTTTACCTTTGCCTATATGGGTAAGATTTTATATGAAGAGATCGAAACTGCCGATATGGGAGCCTTTGAAGCCATGGAAGCCATTGGAGCCACCAAGGTTCGTGCCTTTGTAAGCGCCATCATTCCCCAGGTGCTTCCTTCCTATATTTCCAATGGATTGTTCTGCTTTGAGGGAAATGTCCGTTATGCAGCCATCTTAGGTTATGTAGGTGCTGGAGGCCTGGGACTGATCCTGAATGAGAAACTGGGCTGGCGGGAATACCCCAGTGTGGGCATGATCCTTATCATGCTGTTTGCTGCCGTGTTTTTGATCGAATCGGTGAGCCGTTACTGCCGCCGGAAGCTGGTTTAGGAGGGCTGACAGATGAATAAACAGATTGAAAAAGCATATGAAGAGCGCCCAAGAAGCACGGTTTACCGAATCACTGCCACTATCATCGTACTGGCTCTTGTTTTATGGTCCGGTTCTGCCGTGGATTTTTCAGGAGGCGGCCTTGGCGGGCTTAAAATCGCCGGGAATATTTTATACGGGATCTTTCATCCCGACACGAAGCTGCTGTTTAACTTTACCGTACAGGGAGTTCCATACCTTCTTTTGGAAACAGTCTGTATTGCGTTTTTAGGAACCCTTGTGGGGGCATTTCTTGCCATTCCCTTGTCTTTTTTATCGGCTTCCAATTTAATGCCTGCTCCCATTGCCTATATAAGCCGCCTGGTAATTATGGCAGTGAGGACCATTCCGGCCTTTGTCTATGGCCTGATGTTTATCCGGGTCAGCGGGCCCGGCGCATTTACCGGCCTTTTGACCATGTCTGTCTGCTCCATTGGCATGGTATCAAAAATGTATATTGAAGCAATAGAAGACTTGGATACCAGGATTTTGGAATCCTTAGATGCCTGCGGCTGCAATACATTTCTGAAGATACGGTATGGGATCCTGCCTCAGCTGATTCCAAACTTCGCATCAACGGTGATCTACCGGTTTGATATTAATTTAAGAGACGCAACAGTTCTGGGACTGGTGGGAGCCGGAGGCATCGGTGCACCCCTGATTTTTGCTATGAATTCCTACCGCTGGAACGAGGCGGGAGCGATTTTAGTAGGTCTGGTAGTTCTGGTTCTTGCGGTGGAATACATATCCACAAAAATCCGCGTAAAGCTGGCCAGGGGGTGATCAGTTGGAGAAACAGGCAAAAATTTATTACACCTCAGATGTACACGGTTACTTATTTCCTACCTCTTACGGGGACAGGGAAGAGCGGCCCATGGGCCTTTTAAATTGTATCTCCAACTTTAAAAAGGATGGAAATACCCTTGTTTTTGACGGAGGAGATTCCCTTCAGGGCGCTCCACTGGCAACCTACATGGCTTCCCGGAAAGAAGCTGTCCCGGATATGGATCCCATAGCAAAGGTATACAACGCCGCAGGCTACGATGCCGTTGTGCCGGGCAACCATGATTTTAACTTCGGCTATAACCGCCTTGCAGAGTACTTTCAGGCCCTTCAGGGGGTATGCCTCTGTGCCAATGCCAGGGACTTGGAAGGGAAGGCCCGGATATCAAGGAGCCACATTTTTGTCCTTGAAAATGGGCTCCGTCTGGGAGTGACAGGAATAGTGACGGATTATGTAAACGTTTGGGAACAGCCGGAGCACTTAGAAAAAATCCGGATCACCGATGCGTTTGAAGCAGCTTCGGAGGAACTGCTGCAGTTAAAGAGCCAGGCGGATGTTACTGTATGCATCTATCACGGCGGCTATGAGTGTGATCTTGACAACGGAGCGGTTTTAAGTACAACAGGGGAAAATGTGGGCTGCCGCATTTTAAGAGAACTGGATTATGACATCCTTTTAACTGCCCATCAGCACATGTCTGTTCCCGGAAAAGAGCTTTTTGGAACTCATACTCTGCAGCTTGCTCCCAATGCCCTGCAGTATGCCTGTGTGGATATAAAGGTGGAAGACGGAAGGGTTTCAGTGAAGTCTGCCATCTGTCCGGCCGGGGGGGTCCATGGGAAGGAACCGTATGAATCCCTGCTTCCTTTGGAGGAGGCCGTACAGGAATGGCTGGATGTGGACATCGGCCGCTTAATAGAGCCGGTTCCGGAAAAAAATAAGGTTGAGATGGCTCTTAACGGGTCTGCCATAGCAGATTTTTTCAATCAGGTCCAGCTGGAATATTCAGGAGCTGATATCTCCTGTGTTGGCCTGGGAAACTCGCCCATCAGCCTGCCGGATCATGTGACCATGCGGGATCTGGTACGGGTATACCCGTTTTCCAATACTCTTGTGGTCCTTGAAGTCAATGAGAAATCCCTTAAGAAGGCTTTGGAGCGGTGCGCCGAATATTTTGCCCTAAGGGATGGGGAGATAACGATATCAGACGCATTTTTAAAGCCAAAGGTGGAACATTATAATTATGACTATTTTTCCGGTATTACCTATGAAATGGACTTAAAGGAACCTGTGGGAAACCGGGTGAAAAGGATTCTGTATCAGGGAGAGCCTCTTGCAGGCCGCACCCTAAGCCTTTGCATGAGCGATTACCGGGCCAGCGGTACCGGAGGCTATGAGGTATACAAGGAATGCCGGGTCTTAAAGCGCATTGGTAAGGAGGTTCCCCAGCTCGCTTTGGATTATTTCAGGAAGCACCCGGTAGTAAAAATAGAGAAACATGGGGGTATTATAACAGTTTCAAACCGGAACGCCTTTTGTATAACCTCAGGTTATGAAAGCCATGGATATTAGGTATAAAGAAAACGTTAAAATTTCTTGATTTTCAATAAGTAAAGTGATACACTGCTCTTCAACAAGAGTTATATCGAAAAAATGATGATTGGGACATATCATGGCTTCATCCCACATTCCTTTACAGAGAGCAGCCCGGTTGGTGGAATGGGCGCAGAGGAAAGAGCGTGATCTCCCCCAGGAGTTCCGAACTGAAAGTTTTCCCGACAGGAAATACGATTAGGTAAGGACGGGATCTTTCCGTTAACGAAGAGCTGCGGCCCGACAGGCGGCAGATTGAAGTGGCTGCGTCTTCGCAGCAAACAGAGTGGTAACGCGGATTGATTGATTCGTCTCTGCATCTTATGATGCAGGGGCGTTTTTTCGATTTACCGATTGTTTGGGGAATGGAAATTCCAATGAAATTGAAGAAGGAGAGAGAGTATGAATGGTTTAACAATGATGCTGCTGGCCGTTGCGGTATTAGGCGGCGCCTATTTAATTTATGGCAGATATCTTGCCAGGACATGGGGGATCGATCCGAAAGCGAAGACTCCTGCTTTTGAAATGGAGGATGGCGTGGATTATGTTCCTGCTGATACCAATGTTGTTTTCGGACATCAGTTTGCATCGATTGCAGGTGCAGGCCCTATCAACGGTCCTATACAGGCTGCTATGTTTGGATGGCTGCCGGTTATGCTCTGGATCCTCCTAGGCGGTGTTTTCTTTGGAGCGGTACAGGATTTTTCCTCCATGTATGCTTCGGTAAAGAACAAAGGGCGATCCATTGGATACATCATTGAACTTTACATAGGAAAACTGGGAAAGCAGTTATTCCTCTTGTTTACCTGGCTGTTTTCCATTCTGGTAGTCGCTGCATTTGCTGACATTGTGGCTGGAACTTTTAACGGATTTTCTGCCGATGGTTCAGCGATCCCGGCAAACGGAGCCGTTGCCACGACTTCCCTGCTGTTCATTGCATTTGCCGTGGCTTTGGGATATTTTCTAAAATACACAAAATTCGGAAAAACAGTAAATACGCTAACTGCCATAGTATTTCTTATGTTAGCTGTTGGACTTGGTCTTGCCTTTCCGGTTTATGTACCTCAGAATACCTGGCTGATTTTTGTATTCTTATATGTGTTGGTTGCCTGCGTTACGCCGGTATGGGCACTTTTACAGCCTCGCGATTATCTGAACAGTTATCTGCTCATCGCTATGATCGTGGGTGCTGTTTTGGGGATCCTGGTATACAATCCTTCTATGAATCTGCCATCTTTTACCGGGTTTCAACGGACTGGTACCAATGGCAGCGTATCATATCTGTTTCCGACCCTGTTTGTTACCATTGCCTGCGGAGCCGTATCCGGGTTTCATTCTCTGGTAGCCTCAGGAACCGCATCAAAGCAGATCAAAAATGAGAAAAACATTTTGCCGGTTTCCTTCGGTGCCATGCTGCTGGAAAGTCTGCTGGCAATTACAGCGCTGATTGCAGCCGGATTTATAGCAACCAAGGAAGGGCTTCCGGCAGGCACACCGCCCCAGCTCTTTGCCAGGGCCATTGCCGTTTTCTTAACAAGCCTGGGTTTGCCGGAATCAGTGTGTTATACGCTCATTACCCTGTCCATATCTGCGTTTGCCCTGACCAGTCTGGATTCTGTGGCCCGTGTGGGACGTATTGCATTTCAGGAATTCTTTACGGATGATTCCTTGGAACCGGAGAAAATAAGTTCATTAAACAAGTTTCTGACAAATAAATATGTTTCTACCATCCTTACCCTGCTGCTCTGTTATGCCTTGTCCAGGGCCGGATATGCCAGCATCTGGCCGCTATTTGGTTCAGCCAACCAGCTGTTGTCTGCACTGGCTTTGATAGCCTGTGCCGTATACTTAAAGAAAACCAACCGTCAGGGATTTATGCTATGGGGGCCAATGGTCATTATGCTGGGAGTGACCTTTACAGCACTTGGATTAAAGATTAAGGAATTGATCACAGCACTTTCCGGACAGTTTGTATTTGGAAATGCGCTGCAGCTTGTGTTTGCCGTTCTCCTTCTTATCCTCGGTGTGATTGTTGCTTTTGAAGGAATGAAAAAGCTCATTGGAAAAGAAGATGAGGACATGGCCAAGACCAAGGCCGGGAAAAAGGTACTGGCTCAGTAGGAACTTGTGTAAAAGTGTAAAAAGAAGCCAAGACTGTTTGATATACCCTTTAAAATGGGAGTATTGCTCCTGATATGAAATCATAAAGATTTCATATCATTTCGCAACACTCCCATTGCTTAATTTATATTATAGCATTCTAAAAGAATAGAATCTTTTTATCTGCCTGTTTTTATTGTATAAACAGACCTCCTGAATAGAAGAAAGGCAAACTTTGTGCCTGCGTACCGCCGCTGGTAGTAAATCCTAACACAATTGCAACCTGAGTACCTGCTGTAAGCGGTATATTCAGTCCGGTGGACGAGCCTTCCCTGGTTACATAAGCATCATAGGGAGTACCCTGCGTATAGGCCTGAGTTGCCGGCGTAAGGGTACTGGTAATAATTGTATAATCAGCGCTGTTGGATGGGGCGGTTGCTATTGCTACATATAATGTTATATTAGTAGTTGGCGTAAATGCAGCAACTGTAGCAAAATTTGCATAAATAGTCTGAAGTGTTCCATCGGTTGGCATTGTAAAGGTATACCATCCATCCGCTGTATTAATGGAAAAGGTGGTATCAGATGTCAGGGTTAACGTTGTTGCACTTTCACCATAACCGGTTAAAGAAATAGCGGATGATGCACCAGAAGAGTTTGTGGCAGGAGTTGCATTTGCATTACCTGTCGCAAACGGAATGATATATCCTGATGCAAGGCCAGCCGGTCCGGTCGGTCCGGTATCGCCGGTAAGTCCGATAAGTCCGGCCGGTCCGGTCGGCCCAGTCGGCCCGGTCGGCCCAGTAGGTCCGGTATCGCCGGTAAGTCCGATAGGGCCAGTCGGTCCGGTATCACCAGTAAGCCCGATAGGTCCGGTCGGCCCGGTATCACCGGTAAGCCCGATAGGCCCGGTAGGTCCGGTATCACCGGTAAGTCCGATAGGTCCGGTGGGTCCGGTATCGCCAGTAAGTCCGATAGGTCCGGTAGGCCCGGTATCACCGGTAAGTCCGATGGGTCCGGTGGGCCCAGTATCACCGGTAAGCCCGATAGGCCCGGTGGGTCCGGTATCGCCGGTAAGTCCGATAGGTCCGGTGGGTCCGGTATCGCCAGTAAGTCCGATAGGTCCGGTCGGCCCGGTATCACCGGTAAGTCCGGTCGGCCCAGTATCACCGGTAAGTCCGATAGGTCCGGTCGGTCCAGTATCACCGGTAAGTCCGATAGGTCCGGTCGGTCCAGTATCACCGGTAAGCCCGATAGGCCCGGTCGGTCCAGTATCGCCGGTAAGTCCGATAGGTCCAGTCGGTCCGGTATCGCCGGTAAGTCCGATGGGTCCGGTCGGCCCAGTATCACCGGTAAGTCCGATAGGTCCAGTAGGTCCGGTCGGTCCGGTATCACCAGTAAGCCCGATAGGTCCAGTCGGTCCGGTAACGCCGGTAAGTCCGATGGGTCCGGTCGGCCCAGTAGGTCCAGTCGGCCCGGTATCACCGGTAGGTCCGGTAGGGCCGGTATCACCGGTAAGCCCGATAGGCCCGGTGGGTCCGGTCGGCCCGGTATCGCCAGTAAGCCCGGTCGGCCCAGTAGGTCCAGTCGGCCCGGTATCACCGGTAGGTCCGGTCGGTCCAGTATCACCAGTAAGTCCGGTAGGTCCAGTCGGTCCGGTCGGCCCAGTATCACCGGTAAGTCCGATAGGCCCAGTCGGCCCAGTATCACCGGTAAGACCGGTAGGTCCGGTCGGCCCGGTATCACCGGTAAGCCCGATAGGCCCGGTAGGGCCGGTATCGCCGGTAAGACCGATAGGTCCAGTCGGTCCGGTCGGCCCGGTATCACCGGTAAGTCCGATAGGTCCAGTCGGTCCGGTCGGTCCGGTATCGCCAGTAAGCCCGATAGGTCCAGTAGGTCCGGTATCGCCGGTAAGTCCGATGGGTCCGGTCGGCCCAGTATCACCGGTAAGTCCGATAGGTCCAGTCGGTCCGGTATCACCAGTAAGCCCGGTGGGTCCGGTCGGCCCAGTAGGTCCAGTCGGCCCGGTATCACCGGTAGGTCCGGTAGGGCCGGTAGGGCCGGTATCACCGGTAAGCCCGATAGGCCCGGTGGGTCCGGTCGGCCCGGTATCGCCAGTAAGCCCGATAGGTCCGGTCGGCCCAGTATCACCGGTAATTCCGATAGGTCCGGTAGGCCCAGTTGACCCGGTAATATTAGGAAAACAAACTGCCTTTTTATTAGCGGTCTGTTAAACCGCTTCGGATTGAGTGTTGATTTCTATGTATTCCATTATCCGGCGTAGTTCGTCAGCGAATTTAAACTTCACACTGATGTTACCGTTCTCATGTACCTTGATATGGTCTACAAGCTCAACTAAAACCTCTCTTGTCAGTTTGTCGATATTTTCAAACTTCTTGAAAACTACTAAGCAAGGGCTTTCAGCGGTAATACCGTTTTGCAATTCCTCACGCTCTGCATGGAGGTTCTTCAAAACTTCGCCTAAAGCGGCTATTTGCCGTTCGTAATCTTCGCTCATATGGCGATAGTCGCTGTGGGTAATTTCTCCGTCTTTCCAATCCTGATAAATGGATTGCTTGTAACGCATGATTTTGGAGCATTCCTTTTTTTTTGCGTCTATCAATGCTTCAATCCGTATGGACTGGCTTTTTTGAAGCGGTGCGGTGCTGATGTATTCTAAAGTATTTGCATAGTGTACTGCAAGATATACCTGTTGCTGAATGGCATACAGGACAGCCGCTTCCAGCCGGTTATGCTTCACGGAATGTTTGGTGCAGGCTGTTTTTGACTGGTCTTTGTAGGTGCGGCAGAAATAGTACACCGTGCCTTTTACTTGACTGCGGCTCATAGCCTTACCACAATCGGCACAACGGAGAAAGCCACTGAACAGATAGAGTTTCTTTTTCTGCGGTGCGGTGCGGGTGTCACGCTTTAGCAACTCCTGCACTTTTTCAAAGATAGGCCGTTCTATGATTGGCTCATGGGTATTCTCCACAATGTACCATTCATTTTCGGGAACCTGTTCCTGCGTATGTATCTTATAGCTTTTCACACGCTGGCGGCCTTGTACCATGTCCCCTACATAAAGGCGGTTTTTCAAAATGTCGCTTACGGTTTTTGAACTCCATAAGGGTCTTTCCGAACCGCTCGGATTTTGATAGTTTAAGCCCTTGCTTTTTTTGTATTCGGACGGACACAAAATGCCACGGTCATTGAGATTGTGTACAATAGCATTTTTACTCATACCGTCCAGAAACCACTCATAAATGTTTTTTACAATCTCAGCGGCTTCTTCGTCAACAATTAAAGCGTTTTTGTCCTTTGGGTTTTTCGTATAGCCATAAGCCGCAAAGCCGCCGATAAACTCACCATTGCGCCGCTTCATATCAAAAACCTGCCGTATCTTCTTTGAAGTCTGATAGCAGAAGTTGTCGTTGATAACATTGGTAATCGGCACAATGAGATTAGAAATACTGTCCGGGTTCAAATAACTGTCAATACCCTCTGCCAAGCTGATAAACCGTACATTCATCTGTACAAACAGATTTTCAATCAAGCTCCCTGCGTCCGTATAGTTACGGGATAGGCGGGAGAGGTCTTTGACGATAACACAGTTTACCTTTTTGGCGTATATGTCGGAAAGCAGTTTTTGAAAGCTGTCCCGGTTGGTGTCTGTTCCGGTGTACCCGTCGTCCACATAAGGCGGCTGAACGCTTTCAAACTCGTCTATGTTCTGCCTATAGTAATCATCAAGCAAAGCCTTTTGATTGGTAACGCTGTTGCTGTCGTCTTTATCCTTTCCACGGTTTATGTCCTCTTTGGATAAGCGGATATATTGGCCAAGTTTCCAGCGGATATTTTGAGGAGCGGATATTTTTTCCTCAAAGCCCCTGTTTTTTGTTCGTGCCATGTGTCCTCCTTCCTATCACATTACACTTATATTATACCATTTCAGCGTAATGCAAACAATGTTGTCACGGCCTGTAAAGCCAGTTTACAGGCCGCTTTTCTTACGTTTGAGGAAGTCGGCAAACACATCTTGTAAGGGTGGAGCGTTCTCTGGAAATTCCAGTTTTACGCCCATATCGCCCACACGAAAACAATAGGGATTTTTAACCGCCGCTATGACTTTCGCCGCACGTTGTTCCTGCGGTACAGTCGTATCAAAGGTGAAGCCGCTCACATCAACTAAATCCTCTTTGTTTACTGCTTCTATGTCCACGCTTGCCAACTCTGAAATTGGGATACGTTTCTTCAATCACAATCGCCCCCTCCTTTCCATGTATATGAAATGCTCTGATTGTCCTATGAGAAAACACAAACAGCCACCATTTTTATCAGCAAAAGTGATGGCTGTTAATCTTGCCTCATACTTCGGGCCAAGTTGGCCCGAAGTCAATAAGGGCTGTTCTGATAGTGGGTTTCCGCTTCCTCTATGCCGCAAGTATCGAAAACATAGTGAAGCTCTGAAACCACACGCTTTATATCGTCCGGGCTGAAATCACAGTTTTCCATAGCCCGAATGACATAGCCACGGCAAGCGCCGTTGCTCCATTGCTGATATAGCAATGACTGTAATTCCTTATCCATAGTAAAACTCCATTCATCAATCGGGAGTATGCCGCGCCGTTATAAGTCGGCTTGTCGTAAGACAGAAAAAGCGGCGTGGCACTCCCTTTATATAAAAAACGATAATCCGGACGGGCGGCGGCAACCGCCCTCATGGGAATTTCACCCCGCCCCATGCTGATGGCGCGACGGTCAATGCTGTGAAGCGTTCAAACCGTAAGTATCATTGTATCAATCAAAAGATTTTCGCCGGGCAGATTGCCACATCTGCCTTGTCACAGTTAGTAGGAATCGCTCACGCTCCGTTTGGGTTTTCCCCCTTTCAACGGGCGGTCTTGGCGTACCCTGCGGCCTGGCTCCCTCTTGATTGAACGTATCCGGGTTATCGGTATTCAGTTGTCAAAGAACAGCAGAGGGAGAAAAATTCCTTCTAATAGCCATGTGATTTAGAGGACAAATTCGGAACTGGAAATCAAGATTTTTTCAAAAATTCCTCCATGCTTTTCAATCCTTTCTCAATAGCAACCCGGACTGCTTTTTCATTTACACCCTCTGCTCGTGCAATATCGGATTTACTCATGCCGAGTATGTAATGAGCGTAAATCCGTTTTCCTTGCTTGTCCGGCAGGGAAGCGATCGCGGAGTGTAACTGTTCGGCTGTGATTTTGCGTTCGTAAATCTCACAGGGAGAAAGGGATACGAAAAGAATATCCTTTTCGATTCCGTCGCCAGCGTCCAGCGAATAGTGGGCTTTGTTATAGAAGCGGCGGCGAATGTAGTTTTTCTCCAAACGTTCCGCTTCCAGCAAAGCGTCCTTGATTACATCGGGTATTTCAACAAAGAAGTCGGAATTATAAAACGGGTAAAAATCCCGCAGATTGATTTTAGCCATAGGGCGTTCCTCCATTTCGATTTTTTAGGGAATAGTGAATCGAAACGGAGCGGGAGGGGAACGACAGCGGGGTCGGACTTCGGGCCAAGTTGGCCCGAAGTGACAAAGCTTGTCCCATACGTTGTCAGTGAAAAAAGGGTACAAAAAAACACCTTTACGCAAATTAGCGCGAAAGGTGTCGAACAAAAAATGGGCGCAATAGCCGCCCATTAGTTGATATAATATTTTAAAACTATGTAAATGAATTTTTTCTGCTATATTAAACCGTCACAATATGGCGGCGTTTCTCTCAGAGAAAAAAACGCTTTGGGGCACATAAAAACCTCCTTATCCCAAAGCCGCCAGATTAAGAAGAATTACAGATATACTCTTTCCGGTATTTAAAACGGAAAATGACGGCTTTGTATGTCTGTTAAATTTGTCAGCAATCGTATAGCAGAAAATTGTTGTATGAAAAGAGCCGATAATCAAGAGATGTGTACTCATTGATTATCGGCTCTGCGTCTTTGCGTCTGGCTCTTTGATAACTGACATATTCAGTTGTCGCACATTGATTAGAGATTCTTGTTTGCATTTGGGACAGTATAGGGGGAAGTTTTCGAGTTTCGTATCTTCTCTAATTTTCAGTCTTGTTTTATTACCACATATAGGACATAGTAACCATTGAACTTCAATCATTATCACCCCCTACATCATTTCATCAGTTACTATTTTTCTGCTCTAATAATTACCGTTCCACAATTTTGATACAAAACCTCAACAGTTTTAAAACCGGCATTTTTCATAAGCTCAAATTGATGTTCCAATGTCAGTGGAATATCAATATGTATAAACATATCTTCGGGTATATTATTTTGCTTGCGCCTATATTCGTATCCCTCAAGACAAAGCGCTTCCTCTTCATCGCAACAGGCAATATAGTCACATTCTATATAATATCCACCAGCTTTTATCGTCTGATAAAGTTTATTATAAATCAGTTGCTTTTTTTCATATTTAAAATGATGAAGTGTTTCAAAAGACATAGCAGCGTCAAACTTGTTTTCCTCAAACGGGTATTCAAAATAGTCCGCATTGATTATTTCAATGTTTTTATCACCATAGTTTTCTCGCAACTTGTCAAGCATAGATTCAGACAAATCAATACCTGTAACCCTGACTTCGGGAAATCTCTTATACATTGATTCAAGCTCCAAACCTGTGCCACAACCAATATCAAGTAATGTTTTCAAACCATCATCAAAGAAATCTGCAATATGAGCGTATTCCTCGCCCCAGTTTTTTAAATGAACATTATTATATTCACTAATCCTATTAGCGAAAAAATTCGCCATTTCTTCCACAGGAACATTCTTTACCCCATCAAGCCAATCTTTTAATTCGCTTAAATATTTTTTGGTTTCCTCTTGAGTTCGGATTTTACTTTTTAGCATAACGATTTTGTCCTTTCATAAAAGCTGTTAATAATGAATTGATTATTTGATTTGCGTTGGGTTAGATAATAGGAGTATCACTTATGTTCTTTGTCCTCTATTACTAAAGCAAATCGGTGAAAAGCATTTTTAATAAGCGTAATTACTTCCTCATATGGCAAGTCAATATCGTCTGATACAATTTGAGTTGCAATACCATGTGAATAAAGCCACACATCCCTAAATAAATTTCGTGCGTTTTCCAGACTAAGGCCCGTTATTTCCTTTGCATTTAGAATTGAAAGTTGGTTCCAATCAGCATCAAGAATATCTTTAATACTTTTCCCCGCACAAGCTTTGTTCATAAAAAGGGTATTAAATATATTTTTTTCTTGTCTGGCAAATTCAATGTAAGCAATTCCTTGCATTAGGAGGCGGTTATCATTACTCATTCGGGCTTCCATGAAAGTGTTATAATATATATTGAGTTGAGTAATGACATCTTGTTTTAGTGCTTCCATATTTTCATAAACGCGGAATAAAGGTTTGGTTGAGCAGTTCAATACGGAAGCAATACTTCTTGCGTTTATCCCCTCCATGCCCTGTTCGCGTACTATAGAAATAGCAGCCCTCAAAATTGCTTCCTTATTAGTTAATGGCTTTGGCGGCATATAAAGTCCTCCTAAATGAATATTTATCATTGAAAAAATTGCTTTTTAATAATGAATATGAACGGAAACAGATGTTGCGCAACATCTGTTACTATTATATCAGAACCACACAAAATGTCAAGGAGTTGGCCTAACAAGCTTAACAAAACTGATTAAGCAGTTCCTTGTGTAGCTCTCATTAACGGAGGTTATGCTAACCGGCAAGCAGTGCAAGTGTATTGACACTTGCACATTTTTGAGATTTTCCCTGACGGGAAAACTAAAAAATTGCTTGTTGGGGTAGCCACCCCAAACCCGGTTAAAGTTGCGTCATTCGCTGTCGCTCATTCCTTGTTTAACTTCGGGCCAATTTGGCCCGAAGTGGCTGCTTCGCACCTCATAGCAGTAGAGAAATTAACTATTGGCCGATAGCTTTTTGTATCTGCTATTTTTTATAGGTATAGAAGTTATACTGATATTTACACTATGATCATGCCATTATTTGGACTAATAATTTGCCCAGTCATTGAATCCTGTGTGAGTATGGCACAGATTAAATCCGCAATATCTTCGGGGGTGGATATACGTTGCAACGGGAGGTGTCCGCTTAATCTTTTCATTTTTTCTTCTTCTCCTGTCCACCAGCGGGTAGATACCGCGGCAGGTGCCACGCAATTAACACGTATTTCTGGAGCAAGAGCATGTGCCAACGATTTCGTCAAGCCGTGAACAGCCGCCTTTGATACGGCATATGGAAGAGAAGAACCAGAGCCGGTAATTCCGGCAATACTTCCCATATTCAAAATAGAGCCTACTTTGTTTTGTTTTATGATAGGAGCAACTGCGCGTGCGCAATAAAACATCCCTTTTAAATTTACATCAAGTAGATTGCTCCAAATATCATCGGTTACTGCTTCTAAGTTTGACAATTCAATCTGTTTCGTTATGCTCGCATTGTTAATTAAAAAATGAATATTTCCAAAATGAGATAACGTCTTTTGCACCATTTCACGAACCTCATTATCTTGGGATACGTTTGCTTGAAGAAGCAAAACTTCAGCACCAATAGTTTTAAGCTCATTTGCTGTATCAATCGCCTCTTGCTTTGAATGGTTATAATTCAAAACGATTTTGGCACCTTTTTCAGCAAGTTTCTTGCAGGCAGCTTTCCCTATACCTGTGCCACCTCCCGTTACTATAATCACTTTATTATAAATATCCATAAATTCATTCTTCCTTTCCGTATGTTTATAGGTTCATTATACCTTTTGAACAAAATAATGTATAATAGTTAGTAATGATACGACCTATCTGTATGAATGATGAGAGGAATCAAAATGGAAAGCTTAGAGTTACGCATTTTTAGAGAAGTGGCTTATGAAAAATCTGTTTCAAGAGCCGCAGAAAAAATGGGATATGTTCAATCGAATGTAACAGCCCATATTCATAATCTTGAAGAAGAGTTAGGAACAGAATTGTTTATTCGTCATAGTAAAGGGGTTTCCCTTACTGATGATGGAAAACAATTATTATCCTATGCAGATCAAGTTATCAGCTTATTGGATAATGCTAAAAATAGCTTTATAAAAAGTTTGCCGACACTACGAATCGGGGCAACACAAACACTCTCCGCACACAGATTGCCTTTATGGTTGTCTGTTTTTAAAAAACAATATCCGCAAGTGAACTTATCTGTTTTCACAGATACACAAATCAATCTAATACAGTCCGTGGCAGACGGTGATTTAGATTGTGCCTTTGTAAATTCAGAATTTAATCACCCTAGGTTGGAATCTGTATTTTCATTTCAGGAGGAACTTGTGTTTATTACTCCACAAAATATGAAAGTTGGTGATATCCCATATCAGCCGATTGTTGTTACAAATATCTGCGGCTGTCCCTATCGCAATTTGCTTGAAACTTGGGTAATAAGAAACACTAACCGACAACCAGATATCATTCAATACGATACGGTTGAAGGAATCATTAAAGCTGTATCGTTAGGAATGGGAATCTCTTTGTTGCCCCAAAACGTATTACCAGAGGCAAGCGGTATTCAAACATTTCCAGCAAAGGATATTGGCAGCCTAAATGTTCAGCTTTTAACGTCTAAAAATTTGAATAATCCCACTGTGAACTCCTTCATAGATATGATTCAAAACCACTCTGATTATTAAATATACATTTGTAGTCTGTTGGCTGTCTATCTCATTGTTTTTATGTTGGGTGAGTTACTTTCTTATGGATACTGCGCAATCGGGCCAAGTTGGCCCGAGGTGATTGCTTCGCACCTCATGTTACGTCATGTCGCTATCGCTCCATTTCCTTATTTTTCTGCGCGTCCGTCAGGCCGAGCAGATGGTCAATATTGCTTTTCATTGTTACAATTTCCTGCATGGCCTTTTTGGTTTCCCGGTACTCCCGATAAGCCTTTTTCTTGTCAGCCGACAACCGCTGAAATTCTGCTTTCAGCGTATCCATTTTGGGGAGCTTCGCCCCGGACAGCAAACGCCGGAACGTGTCCTGCGCCGCCCGGTAGGCGGCAATATCGGCTTCATGCTCCGCAAGATATTTCCGGCTATACTTCGCCGCCTTGTATCCCTCAAACACAGGCCTGGCTTTCGCATAATCTACCACCGCCGCCTTTAGCTCTGCATTGATATGTAGAGCGGCCTCGGTGGTTTTTATGCTGTCTGAAAGTGTATGGAAACGGTCGGTAAGCTCTGCGGTCTTTTGCTCTAAATCCGCATATTCCAGCAAACCATTTTCCTGCAAATACTGTAAGGCTGCCGCCATCTGCTTGAGGTTGAATACCTTTGCCCAGCGTTCATAGGCCGGGCCTTTTCCGGCTTTCATACGGGATTGAATATCCACAATCAGATTGACCTTGCGCCGTTCCTGCGGAGCGGCTTTTCCATCAATCGCCGCTTGTATATCCTCCTGCCCGTAGCCCTTGCCAAGCGTAGAAGCACGGAGCCGGGTAAAGCGTTCCTGCCCCTCTGCCCGAAAGCTGATTGTGCCGCCGCGCCCCTGCTTGATTTCATAGCCAGCCGCCGCCATTGCCTGTAAAAAGGTTTCCATATCCGGCGGCTTGGTTGCAAGGCAAATATCAATCTGCACCTTTAATTTCTCTTGAAAGGTAGGCGGCTTATGACCGCCCAGCCATTCCCCGTAGTGCTTGAATTTTCCCTTGCTGTGGCGTTTCGGATTGGTGATAACAGACAATCCGTTTTCAAGGCATATCCGGTCGGAGAGCCGCCGCACCGCACGGGCTGAACCGATAAAATCCCGGAATTTCCGGGTGCAGTCCAGCGAGGTAGAATTGTAGTAAATATGGCAATGAGGGTGGGGACGGTCAGCATGGGAAACCACGAAAAAGGCGTGTCGGCCTTTCGTCCAGCGCATGGCAAGGTCATAGCTGATTTTAAGAGCGGTTTCCGGGTCTGTTTCACCGGGCGGGAACGACTGCCGGATTTGGTAATATAGCACATCATTCTCCCGTTTTTGCTCCCGCCCTGTAATAGCTTTGTACTTTGCTTTGGATAGTAAAAATTCTGCGTCAGCCGTGGCGGGGTCACATTCATAGGCAAGAATTAAATCGCCGTTGCGGGTCTTATCTGGATTTTTCCCGTAGTCAAAACCGTCCTTTAGGGTTTCCATAATGGTCATGCCGCTTCCAGTGTGACGGGTCATAAGGCGGGTGGTTGCCATGTCCGGTTCCTCCTTTCCTCGAAAAAACAACTTCGGGCCAAGTTGACCCGAAGTTGCCCGACAGTTCTGTTATTCTACTATTAGCTTACAATAAAAAAACGGAGCGAATTGTTCAGGCTGTGCAATCCGTCAATGAGGTATTCCGCAATGCCGGGAATCCCAAGGGGAGAAATTAAAAATGACAGGAACAGGAACACGCCGAAGCCCAGCTTCTCGCCGCTTATCAGCAGGGCAATGCTGATAAGAACGCCTATCCCGGAAACTACCTGTAAGAAAGCGGCGGCATAGCAGAACACAAATTCAATCATGGGTGTTACTATCGTCAGCAAAACCACAAACGGCGCGGCGATAATCTTAAATATCAGCTTGATAAACTTCATAAAAATGCTCCTTTCATTGAGTTGCTTTCTTGTTGTATCCTACCTATATTTTACCATTTCGGGCAGGGTGCAACAATGTTGTCGAGGCCGCACCGATCTTGTCCCGGGACTTCGGGACAAGTTGGCCCGAAGTGGATTATGTAAAAGACGCGACAGCCTGTCAGGGACTGTCGCGTCTGCGTTCTTTTTCTCTTATTTTTTATTGTCCGGCGGTACAAATTCCAGCAGGTCGCCAATCTCACAATCCAGCACCGTACATATCCGGGCCAGAACATCAATATCCAGTCGGGTGATATTATTGTTGCAGTAATTGTTGATTTGGGTGCGCTGCATTTCCGCTTTGTGGCTCAATTTATTTTTGCTGATACCCTGCTGTTCAATCAGTTCGTCCAGCTTTATGCGAATGGTTCCATACTCCATGAAAGCCCCTCCTTCCTGTGTAACACTCCACATCATTGACATATATAGTATGTACTAAGTAGAATTAAGATGTAAGCTCTAAGTAATCTAATTAGACATCTTGCACATACTACGAAAAAGGAGAGAACAAAATGGATACTGCAAAAGCAAAAAAGGCACTGAAAAAACTTGCCAAGCAAAAGGGAATCAGCGAGAGGGCTGTACGCCAGGAAATTGAAATTGCGATACAGGAAGCAATGAAAAGTCCTGACCCACAGGCGCAGGCGTTCTGGAAGTCCATTCCCCACAAAGGAGAACAGCCAACGCCAGAAGAAGTCATTACCTACATAGCGGATATGGTAAAGGAATAATTGAGGATAGAGCAAAAGCGGGGAGCGGCGGCATTGTGCCAACGCTCCCCGCTTTCCTTATAGCTCCACTATCGCCGTAAGCTGTTTGAGTACCTCTGAAACCCGGCCCCATAGCTCGGTATAATCTTTTTGCAGGGCGGCAATTTCGGACGGATAAACACCGTAGGTGTTGGCATGAATGGCAACCTGATTCAGATTGTTGGCACATCTGCGTTGCAGGGAAACCAGCTCCCGGACAGGGGCAAGGTCAACGTTCAGCACATATCCATTGAGGGCCATTTTGCGGATATAGGCGCTTAAATTCTGTGTTCCGGCCTGCGCCATACGCTCCTGAATGGCGGCGTATTCGTCATCACTGACCCAAACATAAAGGGGAACGCCCCGCCTGCGTTTGGGGCGGCTCACCGTTCTTCCCGTTCCCGGCTTCTGCGCTTTGCCGGCGGCTCCTTTACCCGGTCTTTCGGCCTTTCCTCCGGCATGGCCTGCACAACAGGCAGAGGGGCATTATTCGGAATCCCATCAATCATGTTATAATTCTGTTCCGTGGAAAGCTCCGCATTTTTCAAATAGTTATCCTTTTCCATTCTCAAAAAACCTCCTTTTTGTGACTTCGGGCCAAGTTGGCCCGAAGTGATTACCTGTCTTTCTCTATGCTTCTTTCGGAAGCGGGACGGGTGGCGTTGTCCCGTGCGGCCTGTTTTGTCCCCTCTGCTAGCCGTGCGGCAATGGATTTGCTTTCTCCCGGTTCCCGCAAGGGGGCTTTTCTGTCGGGATTGCCGGGAGCCGCCCGAAGCTCATAATCGGCCATCTGCTTTTCTGTCAGAGGTGCGTCATATACAAGATAGCCCCATGCCAGAAAGCGGCCCTGTTCCACACTGTCCCGCTTATCAAAGTTCACAAAGTATAACGGGCCGTTCTCCGTTTTGGGGAATGTGCCAATATCCACCGGCCTTTGTGTAGAATAATACCGGTAAGCCGATTTTTCGGATATGCGGTAGTCATGCTGATATTCGGAAACACGGTTCTCATAATCCCTTGTGGCGGCGGCTTTATCGGTGGTATAGTGCCCCCAATAATAATCGCGCCTGCCGCTTGCGTCCTCGGTAAACTGCCATGTGGCAAAGGGCTGTACCGCCTGCGGATTTTCCCCAAGAGTAAAACCCCGGTCATTCTCAAAGGCAATGGCCCGTTTGATTTCATATCCTTTTACGTTATCGCTCATTTTTCCCTCCGTTCTCATACATGGAAATGTCACGCTGTTACCCTCAAAAAGTGGGGGCAGGAAGCATAGATCCCTTTTCCTTGAAACCGGAGCCGGAAAGCCCCGGAAATCAAGGCTTTTTCAAGCAAACTTCGTGACACCTTACCCCCTGTTTTGCGCCTGTGCCGCTGTTGGCGGCGGCGGTCTGCTTCGCGTTTTCCTTTCCGGCGGCAGGCTTCGGAGCAATAGACCTGACTGGTGACAGGAAGATAGACCGCACCGCAGACCGGGCAGGTCTTACGGGAAAGCACCGCAGGGGTTCCGGCTAAATCGGCTTCCAGTACCGGGTCAAGTGGAAGTACGGCCTTTTGAAAATACTTGCAGTCTGCGCCCGTCCACCATTTATTGAGCATATAGCACTCACAATCCAGCGGCAGACAGCCATATTCCGGGTCATAGTTGGCGCACATTCCCGTTACCAGTCTGCGGATTGCGGCACGTTCCCGGCGGGTCAGTTCGCGGGAATCGGTACTCATTTGTCCGACTTCGGGCCAAGTTGGCCCGAAGTTCCCTCCCTTTGCGGCAAAATCAAATCTCGGTAGCAAACGCCCACGCAGACAGAGCCGTTCCAATAACTACAATCCCGGCAGGGAGAGCCTTTCGGCGGCTTGTGCGCTGGAGCCGGGCGGCAGGGGCAGGGCTTTTCTTTCATCATTTTTTCATAGGGGCTGTTGGTGAAATTCATACGTCCTCGTCCTCCCCAGTATCCGAAGCCTCCCCGTCTACTTCCCACGGCGGGGTATCGTCCTCCTGCTCGTCGTAGGGGTCGGCTTCGTATTCGTCAAATTCGTCCTCGGTCAAAGCGGTCTGTTCCTGCTTCGGGCGGTAAATCTTAAAGTAATATCCGGCCCCGCCGCCAATCACTACAACCGTCAGCACAAACAGGAGCATTGTAGTATTGCTTTTTTGCTCCGGCTCCGTAGAGGTTTCTAAAGAAGTTTCAGAGCTTATATCCGTTTCAGAATCGCTTTCCGGTTCGGGAGTGGATACAACGGCGGTTTCATTTTCCTCGGTATCCTCGGATTTCTCCGCAAGGGCCAGCAGGTCTTTTTCCGTCACGGCGTTCAGAAAATATACATTGTCCGTTTCCCGCTGAAGGTCAATGACAAGATAGAATACATTTTCGTCCGGGGTGGTGATGGTGTAAAACTGCTTGCCATCCTCGTCCGTGGCGGTATTGACTACGGTTCCCGTTCCGGCTGGGGTAAAGGGATTGGGGTCGCTGGTTGTTTCAGAAGTCGCCGGAGATTCCGTTACTTCCGGGGTTTCCTCACCGCCGCTGGCATAGGCCACAGTGCTAAAGGAAAATGCCATTAAAAAAGCGGCGCATAGCACCGCCATCATACGAAATTTCTTCATTCTTCGATTTCCTCCTTTTCAGTTTGGGCGGGTACTGCGGACTTCGGGCCAAGTTGGCCCGAAGTGGCGCCGCCTGCCTTTGCTGCTTTCAGCAGGTCGGCAAGGTCGGTCAGGGAAATATCCATGCCGCGCACCGCGTCCACGATTTCCAGATTTTCCAGCTCGGTTTTCTGCTTTTCCAGTTCTCGGAGCTTCGTTTGAAACTCATTGATTTTATCCTTAGTTTTCTGTATGTCCTTGCTAACACGTTCAATTTTTACGTTCAAAAGTTACCTCCTTTTCGTTATGGCAAACGCCCATAGCCTAAAAAATGATTTTGCCAGTAGTTTGTATTGATCGAAGTGTACTGTATGGGAGAACCGCAATGGATCATCATACCGTTTCCAACGTAAATTCCCACATGGCTTGCGCCGGAAGTGTCGTAGGTGCCTTGAAAGAAAATCAGGTCGCCGGGTTGTGCTTCACCCGGTGGGATATGGGAACAGGAATTAAAAAGCCCCGTTGCGGTGGTTCGCCCCACGCTTCCCACACCCGACTGATTGATGACCCAGCACACAAAGCCCGAACAATCAAAGGAAGTGGAGGGAGAAGAACCGCCCCAAACATAGGGGTAGCCTAAATATTTCTCCGCTTCCGTAATCATGGCGGCAAATTCCGGGTCGGCCAGAGCTTGTGGCGGTATGTCGTAATCGGTGTATTCCCCGGCATGGGCGTAAATATTGCCCTCGAACAGATAAGGGCGGTTGCCTTTGGTCTTTTGGTAAATGGCATAGCGTTCCGTCTGCTCCGGGTCGAGATTGGAAAGAGCCACGGCTCCCAATGACTTATTCTTCAAAGACACATTGAGGATATAGTAATCATAGGGAACCTCGTAGGTGTCGGTATGGGTTTCGCCGTTCTCGTCCGTCCAAGTGTCGGTTTCCGTGCGATAGCGTACCTCCACGGTTTCTGTGATGGTCAGGATATACTGTTGCCCGAACAGGGCTTGCAGTTCTGCCTGCGCCTGCGCCAGAGTGTAGCCGCCGTATTTTGCGGTCAGATAAGAAGCCAGCTCAAAGGGGTCATGCCCGATTTCGTCCACGGAATAGCGGTACTCGTCATAGCCGGGATAATCGCTTTCTATCCGGGAGAGCCGTTCCCGCAAATCCTTTTCCAGTGCGGTATAGCTTTCGTCCACGGCTTCAATATCACTGTCCGACGAACCGTAGGAAGTGCCGCCCACCACGCTAATCAGGCCGTTGCCGATGGTGGTGATTCCCGCCATGCAGGATTGTAGAACCACAATCAACAGGAACAGCACCAGCCCAAGCAATAAAATCTTTGGATTGCGCTTTACAAAGGCCGCAACCGTTCGGGTTACTTTTTCTGTGAACCGCACCGCTTTTTTGCCCTGCTTTGCCGCTTCCTTTGCTTGCTTTCGATACTGCTTTTTTAACTGTTGCTTCTGCCAGAACCGGGAAACCGGGTTACTTTGCAAGCCCGGATTGTCCTGCACAAGCTGGCGGTAGGCATAATCGGCTCTTGCGCTGATATGCCTGTTTTCCCATTTGCGAACCTGCCGGGCAGGACGGGTGCGGATACGGTGCTTGATAAAGCGTGTACCGCCCCGGACAAGGTGTTCCCCGGCAAGCTCCGTTTTGTGGGCGGCTTCCGTGCCTGCATTTTCATTCTCCACCTGATGGATTTTTCCATGCACATACTGCCATGACTGATACCGGGCAGCACGATTGATGGTTTTAATGGGGCCGGGTCTTTTTTGCGGCTTCTGATTCGCCAACTTTTCACGGGCGGTATTCAGCTTTTCGCCGCTTTTTTCCATACGGAGCTTTGATTTCTCCATACGCTTGCCGTTTTGCGCCGCCTTTTTGCCAGTAGAGCCAGAATGTGAATCAGCTCCAGCAGTTTCACCGTCAAGCGGGGTGTCCGTTTTTTCATTACCGGGCGGCGGCTCTCCGTCATGCCGCAGACGTTCCGAGGGGCTGGGCTTTTTGCTGTCCTGCCGGAGCTTTCCCGACTTCGGGCCAAGTTGGCCCGAAGTTACCGCCTGTCCCTTTGGCGTAAACTGCAAGCGGCCCGGCCTGCCCGTATCACGCATTTTGGGCCTCCCTTATGTCCTCCGGGCGGGTCGTTAGCAGATTGTAGATTTCACCACGGGGGAAACGGTCTACAAAGGGAATGGTAGTATTGCCGAAGAACAAAAGCCCTTCGCCGGAATTGCTGTGAGCGATATACGAAAGCTGATGTTCCGATATGCCAAGCTGTTTGGCGAGAATTGCCCGGTCGCCCTGCGCCTGTGACAGCAATATCATAAAGTCACTGTTTTCCAAGATATTTTCAATCTCACGGCTGGCTAAAAGATCTTTTACATTCTGCGTGAGGGCACTCGGTACACAGCCCTTTTTACGAAGCATTTTCCATACACGGACAAAGTAGCTGGCAGAAAGTGCGTCCTGCAACAAAATATGAAATTCGTCATAGTAACACCAAGTCGCAAGACTTCTGGAAAAGTTCTCGTCTACCGCCTGTGTCACCAGCTCGTTTGTGATGTGCATGGCAATTTTGCGCAGGTTTTCACCCATGCTTTTCAGCACGATACAGGTAATACGGCTGTCGGTCTGTACGTTGGTAGGGTGGTTGAACATATTAAGGGAACCGGTGCAGTAAAGCTCCAAGGCGGTTGCAATCCGTCTGGCTTCCGGTTCGGGCTGCTGGCATAAGGTTTCATACAGGTTTTGCAGAAGCGGCATTTTCCCGTCCCCGATACCAAGAGCAAGCTCCCGGTATACCAGCCGCACACAACGGTCAATGACCGTTTTTTCAATGGGCTGTAACCCCTCCTTGCCGCCGATAATCAGCTCACATAATGACAATAAAAAATCCGCTTTCATCGAAAGCGGGCTGTCCTCTCCGGCTAAATTCAGTTTTAAGTCCATTGGGTTGATGTGATGGGGGCTGTTGGGCGATATTTCTATGACCTCCCCGCCAAGCCGCCGGACTAACGGGGCATATTCGCCCATTGGGTCTACCACGATAATCCGGTCTTTGGTAGCAAGAAACACATTGATTAGCTCACGCTTTGCGGCAAAGCTCTTGCCGGAACCGGTGGAGCCAAGATATAAACCGTTGGCGGATTTCAGCTTTTTGCGGTCTGCCATGATAACATTGTGGGAAAGAGCGTTCATTCCGTAGTACAATGCCTGCCCGTCCATGCGAAGCTCCTGCGTCATAAAGGGAACGAAAATCGCCGTGGAGCTTGTTGTCATGCCCCGCTGTATTTCAATGCCATTCCAGCCAAGGGGCAGACTGCTCATAAAGCCCTGTTCCTGCTGAAAGTCCAGCCGTTTGAGAAAGCAGTTGTATTTCTGTGTAATGCCCGACACCGTGAAAATGTCATTTTCCAACTGCTGGCGGGTGGGGGCCGTATTCACCACAAGGAACGTAAGTAAAAACATTCGCTCGTTGCGGCTTTGTAAATCTGCTAAGAGTGCCGCCGCGTCCTTGCTGTATGTGAGCAAATCCGGGGGAAGAATATCAATGTCATACCCGGCCCGGGCGGCTTTTTTCTGCTCGTCCATTTTCATCCGGTCTATGTCGGTCAGTTTGGCCTTGACCGTTTTCACCGCTTTGGTCTGGTCTACCGTCTGGATATGCAGGGTAATGGTCATTTCCGCGTCCACTTCCAAAAGCTCCGCTAACAGCTTGTCGGAAAGCTCGGAAGCCATAATCTGCATATACAGAGCCGCGCCCCATGTAGTCCCTACACGAAAGGCGCGGCTTTGGCGAAAGTCAAAGGACGTGGGAGCAATAAAATCTTTTGTCCCGATGCCTGTTTTGGGTATCATATCCCAAGAGAAAATAAATTTTTCCTTTCCTCCGGGGTGTAGCTGGCTGTGCAGCACTTCCAAGCGTTCCCGCCCGGAAAGGGTTGCCGACTGTACGCCCAGCTTCTTGAAGTTCCCTATAATATCCGCTTCGATACGTTCCAAGCGGGGTCGAGCCGCCGCGATTCCGTCCGCATGAATCCCGAATGTGATGTATTTGGAGCGGACAATGCCGTTGTTGCTTTTGGCAATTTGGTTTTCCAGCATGGCGGTAAATTCGCCCCGGATACTGTTAAAATCGTCGTCCTGCGGAGAAATGTTCACGCTGTAACGGTTCTCCGGGCGGGAGCGGTGATTGATAAAGGAAAGCTGAAAGGGCAAGGCACTGTCAAAGTAATTGAGGAAGCCGCAGTACCCGTCAAAAATAGTGCTTTGGTCCTCACTGGAAGCCACGGCGTAGTTAATATCCTCATAGGAAAGGGTCTTTGTATAGTAGCCCTCCCGCACCTTGCAGATACCGTCTTTTAGCATTTCCTTGTAGGGAATGGTCTGCTGTGCCGATTGCGGCCCACGTTTTTTAGACTTTCCGCTTTTTACGGGAACTGGCGGGCGTTTTATTTTTTGTGCCATTGGGTGAAACCTCCTTTCCGGGTTTGCTTAGATACGCATAGAAATTCTGTGTCAGGTAGGGGCGTGTGCGAGGCCATAGGAATTTGGAACGGACAATATTTCGCACCACCTTTTCCAGAGGCTGTCCGTCACGCTCATACATGGCAATGAGAAAGCAAGGAAGCATGAGGGCAATCATTAAGAGCATAGCCCCGGTATTGCCAATGGCGGTACGGGTAAACAGATACGTCGGAATCCCGACTACCGCTGCCGCTCCAAAGCATAAAAGCTGGCGTTTGGTGAGATTAAACGCCACTTTGGTTTTTATTTTTGATAAATCGTTTGGTACGCTTACATAGGCCAATGAAAAATCCTCCTTTCCGACTTCGGGCCAAGTTGACCCGAAGTTCATTATCGTTCTGCGCTGTGAGCAGGAACAGCCTGTCGGGCCGGGGTCTTTTCCAGTCCGGCCTGCCGTATACGCCAATAGTCCGGGTTATTTTCCCGGAGTGACCTGTTGATGTTTTCCTCAAAAGCGGACTTATCCTTAATGCGGTCAGGAACCGTCCACAGCTTTTTATCCAAAAGCTCCCGCAGGGCAACATCTTCCTGCGTATCTTCCTCAAAGCAGAGAAAACCGCTATGACGAAAGCCGCACTTGATAGCGGCAGGAGAAAGCACCGCCGCCATATCCTTTGCAACCATTGTGCCGCCATGACTAGCGGTACTCACAAGAAACACGCCGGGGCAGAGCACATCACAGGTCTGCACCTTGCCCCACGGCGATTGTTCCGGCTGTTGGTAGAGCATAAAAAACCTCCTTTCGTAGTTGTGAAATAACAATATTTAGTGTAAAATAAAGATATAAATTAATAAGCGCAAAGATAAAAACACAGTCCCGGCTGGTAGTCCGGGCGCAGAAACACCTGTCAGTAACCTGCCTCCTCGGTTGTCCATTCTTTGCCGTAGAAACGAGGGGCATTTGTTATGCAAAAAATCGAAAGTAAACTGACGGTGTTTTTTGATGACCCATTTTGGGTCGGGGTCTGTGAACGTTTTACAGACGGAAAATTGGAAGTCTGCAAAATAACGTTTGGCGCGGAGCCTAAAGATTATGAAGTATATGACTTTCTTCTTAAAAATTGGAATAAGCTGCGGTTTAGCCCTCCTGTAAAAGCAGATAGCAAACAGGATATAAAAATTAATCCTAAGCGTATGCAACGCTCTATAAAAAAGCAACTTGAAGTACAGGGGATCGGAACCAAATCACAACAAGCCTTAAAACTCCAACAAGAAGAACTAAGATTACTCGTAGAGAAAAAAGCCGCAAGCAAAAAGAGGACGAAAAACAACGTCAGTTTGAGTTGCGGCAACAAAAGCGTAAAGAGAAACACAGGGGTAGATAATTCCCCCCTGTGTTTCATGCTTTTCCAATTCTCAAAGTTACCTTTCTGCATTTTTTACCTTTTCAGCCTTTGCCGGAGCAGGCCGGGCGGCGTTTTCCTGTGCCGCCTGTTTCGCGCCCTCCGCAAGCTGTTTCGGGATAGACTGCTTTTCGGGGGAAGCAATGGCAGCGGCGCGGGTCTGCAACTTTTCAAGCTCTGCATGGTAGGCCGCTGTCACGGCTTCGGTCAGTTCCGCGCGAAACTCCTTTGTAATGGGGCGGGCCGTATCCCGGTAGCCGGTCTTGCTGGTCTTATCCGGCTTGCTCGGCATACCAACAAAAGTGCCCTTATCACTCTGCAAAATCTTAAAATCATCAATCACAAAGCAGTCGTTCAGCTTCAGACTGGCAAAGCCTACAAGGTTGCCCTTTGGCTCAATGAGCCGGGCGGTAACATCCAGTTTCAGCGGCGTTGCCGCCTGTTCCGTTTCCTGCGGAACCGTTGTTTTTTCGTTGTTCATAATAAAAATTTCTCCTTTCTCACTTCGGGACAAATTGGCCCGAAGTTGTCAGTGCGCTCCAAAAATAGATTTCGCAAGGCTTCCCGTCTTGAACATGGTGAAGCACAATAGAACCGTATAGCCGATTACTGTCCATATGGCTCCAATGGGGTCGCCGCCTACGGCGATACTCTGCACCAGCTTTGCGTAGATTCCCACACATACCAAAATCAGCAAGCCTTGAAAGCCCACGGCGCACAGGGATTTCAGATAGTTCTGGCCCATGCCTCCGATTTCCCTGTTGACCAAGGTTGCCATCGGCACAGGTGCTAAACTGGTGAGTAGGTAAATTTCAATCATTCTGCCGTACACAATGACAAACACAACAATGTTGATTGCTACGACAATAATCTTAATCAGAAAGGATTGCATCCACAGACCAAGCAGAGGGCCGATTTCCATTGTCATGAGCTGGGCTTTCAAGCTGTCCAGCATATTGGGGCTTACCGCCGTGTTTCCTGCAATCACGCCCCCTGCGCTGTTAATGACGCTTTGGGAAACATCAAATACCGCCATCACGATATTGAACGTGTTGGAAAGAAGCAGTACCGCGACAAAGGTTTTGAATATCCACTTGAAGAAAATCCATGTGTCAATGTCGTGCAGGTTGTTCCGGTCAATGAGCATTTGAATCAGCTCATAGCACATGACAAAGGTAAGCACCAGTCCGGCAATCGGCAAGACAACCGTTTCGGATAGGCTGCGTATGAGGGAGAATACGCCGGGGTTCCAATTCCCCGGCGTGGTTCCCACCTGTGTTGCAATCTCTCCGATCTGGTCGTTCACGTTCTTAAAAAGGCCGCTTAAATTGCCCATGATACCATCTACCAGCAGGCCCTTTATCCATTCATTAATCCAGTCGGTGAGAAAATCCATACCGGCCTACCTTAAAACAAGCTGGAAAGCATAGGTACAAGCGTTGTTCCCAGCAGGATAACACCGCCCCCGGCCATGAGCTGTTTAATCCCTTGCGATTTCGCGCCCGGATTGTCCGACCCGTAACCTTCCAAAAGGTTGATAACGCCCCACACGGCAAGACCCGCGCCAAGAGCCACAACAAGGGTCTGTAAGGTACTAACTGCACTCGTAAAAAATCCCATAATCTAATTACCTCCATGTTTTCATATTGTTTTCGGGTACAAAAAAACCGCCATTTTCGGCGGCTGTCACTTCGGGCCAAGTTGGCCCGAAGTTATGCAAATGCTTCCGGGTCGTCCACATCATCATAGTTGAGAATGTCCTCGTTCTCGTCTATGGCGGTGGTTTCATCGTCGGCACTTACTTCATAAACGGTGTACTGCTCATTAGGATTGAGCTTTTTCATGCGGCGGTTTACCAGCTTTGAAGTGTCAAAAGCGTTGCGCTTGTCGGCTTCGGCGGTATACCTGTAATTAGGGTGCTGTTTCAAATCGTATTTCGGGGAAAGGAAAGGACGCAGGCCGCGAAGCTGTAAAATACACTTGTTGCCCGGCATGGTGGTCAATTCGTCCATTGTCATAAGCTCCTTGCCGAGCCGTTGCAAGTTCTGTCCGTAGCTTTCCGACTGGCCCCGCGTCCGGCTTTCCGTCTGCATGGAAATGGTTTCTTTCCCCAAAACCTCCGAAAGTTCCTTGATGGTGGAATGTTCCCGACCACCAAGAAAAATCACGCTGTCCATATTTCCCATAATGGTTTCAGCGTGGTCTTTATATAAGGCTTTGAGCTGGCTTTGCGCCTGTAAAAACAGGCATAAGGATATTTCGCGGGAACGGATAACGGCAACCAATTTTTCTAGTTGCGGAACCTGTCCCGTATTGGCGGCTTCGTCCCATAATACCCTTACATGATGGGGAAGCCTGCCGCCATACTTGCTGTCGGCCCGTTCGCATAAAAGGTTAAACATCTGCGAAAAAGCAAGGGCAACAATAAAGTTGTAGGTCGTATTGGTGTCGCTAATGATGAAAAAGGTGGCGGTTTTCTTATCGCCCATGCGGTCAAGTTCCATTTCATCATAGCTCATAATCTCCCGGAGCTGTCCAATATCAAATGGGGCAAGTCTGGCTCCGCAGGAAATCAGGATACTTTTCGAGGTTTTCCCGCTGGCGAGCTTGAATTTTTTATACTGGCGCACCTAAAAATGGTTAGGATTGCGCTTTTCCAAGCCAAGGAACATATAGTCCACGGCGTTCTTGAAATTTTCATCATCTTCCCGTGTTTCCATACTGTTCAGCATATCCACAAGGGTATTGATGTGACGTTCTTCCTCCGGCCCCTCAAAGACGATATAGCCGATTAAAGCGCAATACAAAAGCGTTTCCGCTTTCGTCCAAAATGGGTCGCCCTCTTTACCGTCGCCTTTCGTGTTCTCAATCAGGGCATTTACAAACTTCAAAATATCGCTTTCCGTTTTTAAGTAGGCCAGCGGGTTATAGTGCATTGACCGGGCAAAATCAATGGAATTGAATACCTTGATTTTGTAGCCCTGCTTTTTCAGAAAAGAGCCGACTTGCTCTAAAATGCCGCCCTTTGGGTCAACCACCACATAGGACGAATGAGCCTGTAAAAGCTGTGGGGTCAGCCAAAAGCGAGTTTTCCCGCTTCCGCTGGAGCCTATGATACAGCAGTTAAGGTTTCGGGCGTTGGCGGGATTGGCGGGGCGCGTGTTCATGGTAAGAAGCTCTGTGCCTGTGAGTATTACGTTGTTGGTGAATTTGGGGTCGATAAAGGGCTTGATGTCCTTTGCTGTTCCCCACCGAGCCGAGCCATATTCCACATCCCTCCGAAACTTTTTTGCGTTTTTTACCTTATACCATACCACCAGCCGGAGTATGACCGCCCCGGCAAGGCCAATGAGCCAATCGGACAGCACAAAGCCCGGCGCAAATGAAGCAAACGCCGGGCTTATGGTTTTTATCATGCCAACCAGCTTATTTCCGAAGTCTGCACCTGCCGCAAGGTGGTAGGCTGTGCCGAGCTTTAGAAAGAACCACAGCACGAACAGATAGGGAACATTGGGAATCATATATTTACGGATTTTATCGTTCATTCCGCACCACCTCCGGTTTTCGTTCCTTTTGGCGCGTTTTGGTGCGCTCCCTGTCGGCAAAGGCTTTTAACTGTTTCAGAATAGAGGGGCGGCGACTCATGCTCCGGTTCAGCACCAGCTTTGTGTATTCGCCAAAACAGGCGGTTATCGCGTCTGCCTGCCCGGCTTTGAAGAATAACAAATATTTGTTCGGCCCGGTTTTGTGAAAAGCATAATCTACATTGTATTTCCGGGCCACACGGTCAAACAGCTTCGTATCCCCGGATAAATCAAGGCTGTTGGTCGAAACGCCATGATTCATCAGCTTTTTTACGCTCTGTCTGCCTTGTGGTGTCTGCCGTTTCTGATGGCTCTTTTGTATCTGCCGGAGTGCTACCGCCAACACCTTTGCCAGCGTCCGGCCCGTCAGCTTTGTGGCATTGACGGATAGGGCAACCGTCCGGCGTTCAATATCTTCCTGCATGAAATTCCTCCTTTCCTGCCAGATAGAACAATCGTATAGGCGGGAGGACTTCGGGCCAACTTGGCCCGAAGTTGCCTACCTTTCCGCATTGGCAGGGCGGGGACGCTCTGGGTTGGGAGCGTCCTTTTGTGCCTGCGCAATTTTTTCATTGTGAGTGGCAAGAGCTTCCCGGATAGAGGGCTTTTTCTCTGCCGCCCGTTCCTCCAACCGTGCCAGCGTAATCAAAGAATTTTCTACATGGCCTTTTATACTGGAAAAATGGGAACGCTCCGCACGGAATGGAGCGGATATGACCGCCGCCAGCTTGCCGGGCTGTTTTACTTCCTGTGCCGCTTCTCTGCCAAGCATGGTACGGCCCATGTTTTTCAAATGCCGCCCGGCTTGATGGTATTCGGTGCTGATTGCTTCGATTTTGGCTATGGCTTTGTCATCATACTGGATATTCTTCGCGAGAGTATCCCGCATGTTTTCCAGATTGGGTCTGATTTTGAAGAACCGGACCACGTTATCCAGCGCAGAAATGCTGTTTTCCTTAAAAGCGGCAACGGCGTTTTTACAGCCGTCTATGACGTTCTGCTTTAGATTTGCAAGCCGTTCCCTCAAGTCAAGCACCTGCCCCTGCATGACAATGACCGCTTTTTGCAAAGTGGCCTTGACCGGGTGGTTCTGTTCCTGCGCTGTTTTCAATTCCTGCCGCATGGCGGTAAGTTCCTTTACAGCGGTGTCAAGCTGTTTTTCCATTGCGCCCACCTGATTCAGAACCGCAAGAAAATCCTTTGTGGATGGGGAGTTGTTATCCCGCAATATCGCCAAAAGCTCTTTCACATGCTCATTATCCAAAAGTGGTTCAACGGTAGTTTTCGTTTTTGCCATAGGCTTTAACCTCCTTTCGCACTTCAGGACAAGTTGGCCCGAAGTGGCTTTACCGTTCCTCATAGGTCGGTGCGGTGTGGCTCTTTTGGGGAAGCATGGTCTTTTTCCTGCCCCTGTGTTTTTACCGTCAAAATCCCGTTCAGCGTAGTTGCCGTAATGTTCAGCCGCCCAGCTATGGTAATATCGTTTTTCATATCCTCATTCATGCCATCACCGCAGACAACCACCACATGGGCGCGGCGCAGGAGATCCCGACTCATATCAATTCCACTTTTATGTTCCTCTGGGATTGCACCGTTCAGAAACAGTGGGAGATACAGGCAAGGGCAGATGGGTGAAAATCCGGCTTCATAGACTGCCCGACAATATTGCGCCGCCTGTTTGGTATCTGCGGCATGGTCGCCGCTCCATGCGGCGGTAATGTATGCTAAAGGTCGTTTCATTATTTAAGCACCTCCGTTCTTGTTGCGCTGAATGTGTCAACCTATCCCCCCGCCCTTTCCATTCATGGAAAGGGGGCAGCTCAAAGGAATATATATCCCCGTCGCTTGACTGCCTTAAAGCATAGCCGGGAGAAATCTGTCAAGAGCATAGCCGCCGTTGGCGGTGCTTCGCACTCTTGACTGATTTTCCCGGCTGTGCTACCTGGTATATGGCGACGGGGAATATATTATATCCTTAGAGCTTTGGGGTGCGGGGCAAAGCCCCGCATACACCGACTTCGGGCCAACTTGACCCGAAGTGCTTATTTTTCCTGTTCGGCTTTCTTTTGGGGAACCGAAACCTCTTTCAGCTTATCTTTGTTTTCCTCAAGCAGCTTCATAATGGTATCCTTCATTTCGCGGGGTGTTTTCTCCTTGCTGAAATACTGGCTTAATTCCTGACTTGAAATAATCACTTTGTCTGCCTCCTTTTTTTCTTCTAACATAATTCCGTCAATCACATCGGGGTTTAACAGCTTCTTTTGGTCAAGGTCACGCATACGCTGTGCCTGTGAGAGTGAGGGAGCCGACTGCTGACCCTCAATGGCGATAGCAATATACCGCTGATTTTTGGGTGCAATGAACGCAAGCTCCACGGCGGGAGTGAACGCGATTTTCTTTTCGTCCACCATTTTCATAAGGTCAGGAACCAGCTCATTGAGCTTGATATACCGCTGAACCTGCTTGACCGTCATTTTGTTGCGCTCGGCTACTACCTCATTGGAGCGTTGCCCGTTGCCAGTTCGTGCGCCCTGCTTCTTAATGGCTTCTAATTGCATTTGCAGAGCTTTGGCCCGTTCACTGGGCAGGATATTTTCACGCTGGTTGGTATTGTCCTCTACCATCTGTGTGATGGCCTGTTCGTCCGTCATGTTGCGGATAATACAAGGCATATCCGTAAATCCGGCTAATTCGCTGGCTTTCTGGCGGCGGTGTCCGGATACGATTTCATACCCACCATCTTCGCGGGGACGTACAATGGCAGGCTGGGTAACACCCTTGTCTTTAACGCTTTCCACCATAGCCGCCATTTCTTCATCATTTCGGACTTGAAACGGGTGGTCTTTGAAAGCGTAAAGCTCGGAAAGATTGAGGTAAACAATCTGTTCCTGTTCACCGGGGCGGGGTGCTTCCCTCGGTTCGGGCGGCAGTTCTGGAGTAGGGGGCGGCGTTTCCTGCTGTGCCTGTTCCGTAGCTTGTGGGAAAGCAGAGGCTCTACCGCCAATTTCTGCGGCTTGTTTCGGTTTATCCGGCTTTTCCGGTTTTACAGCCTTTGGGGCTTTTTCCTGTTTGGCAGGACGTGAGGGCTTTTTATCGGCTTTTTCGGCAGTTTTGGACTTGCTATCATTTTTCTTATTCGGGCTTGTTTTCTCCGGCTTTGCCGTTTTTTCAGTAGGGGCTGATTTTTCCACTTCCTGCTTTTCGGGGGCAGTCTGCTCCGCTTCCTTTACCGCCGCCTGTTTCCCGGAAACAATCTCATTGATTTTGTCAAAGGAAACCACCACATCACCGGGGGCAGGAATGTCAATGGAGGTAGGTACTTCCGGCCTGTTCTTATCAGATTCATGCAGGGCGGCTCCGTCCTCATGGGGAAGTGCCGCTGTTTCTTCGGCAGTCTTTTCCGGGGCAGGAGCTTCGCCGCTAATCTCCGGCATGGGTGCGAGAGTGCTTTTTTCTTCTGTTGTTGTTTCCTGTGCGGGGGCGGTTTTTACTTCTTCTGGCTTGTTTGGCTCATTTTTTGCCATGCGTTTTTCCTCCTTGTCTGTTTTATGGCATGAAAAAAGGGGCCTGATTTTTTAGGTCAAGCCCCAACGGGATTTTTGCAATCCCTCCTTTCGACTTCGGGACAAGTTGGCCCGAAGTGGTTATTATCTAAATATAAGTGTTATCCATAGTCTCTTTTGGACAGCATCCATATTTCATATTTGCAACTAAACGGAAAATTCTTCATCTGTTATCTACATATTTCTTCACAAAATTGCCAAATAGTGATAAAATATATTTGAGAAATAATATCTGTGCTAAATTACATATAAAGTAGCTTGAATCGGGGGATAACATGAACTTAGCCAACGTATTAAATTCATATAGCGATGAATATTGGGATTTCAAAGATGCAAAGAATGATGGTATACATAGTATTGCAAACTATCCAGCTCCTATGGTTGCTCCCATGCAACATGAACTATTAAATCTTCTTTTAAGAGAGAATCAAGGTTATCAGAAAATGCTTGATCCATTTCATGGTTCAGGGGTAACCTTAGTCGAGGGACAATCTTTAGGGCTCGAAGTTTGGGGAATGGATATTAACCCATATGCACATATTATTTCACTCGCAAAGCTTGAAAAGTACGATCCTAAAATAATCGAGCCTGCAAATCACCAAATAATACAGCGAATAGAAAACTTAAAAAAAAGTAATCTTGCAATTCATCATTCTTTTGACAATATTCAAAAGTGGTTCCGTGATGACGTCATTGATGATCTTCGTATTATTCGAACAGCGATAACCATGGAATCTAACTTAAAAACTCGCAGATACTATTGGCTTTGTTTTGGAGAAATAGTTAAGCGGTATAGTAATACGAGGACTTCTACTTTCAAACTGCATGTTAAAGAATCTGAAAAAATTTCTGAAATGCAAAACAATGTTTTAGAAGATTTTTTTAATAAAATAAAGGAAACATATAAACTAATTGGCTACCCCAAATTAGGACCATTCCATTTGACTTGTGGTGATTCTATAGAAATAATGAAGACTTATAAACCAAATTCTTTCGACATAATATGCACATCACCTCCTTATGGAGACAATGCAACTACAGTAACGTATGGTCAATTTTCTATATTACAGTTGCTTTGGATTGATAATAACGATTTTCAATATGATTCCAATTGCGTAGATAATTTTTCTAAAATCGATTCAATGAGTTTAGGGGGTGCACATTCGGCGAATAATGCATTTTATTATTCACCCATTATTTCGTCATATATCTCTCAATTATCTCTTCATAAACAAACAAAGATAAAGCGTTTTTACACTGATTACGAAAATGCATTTCGGTTAATGACTCGTCTGTTAAAACCAAAAGGAAGCATGCTTTTAACTCTAGGAAATAGAATGGTTGATCGTTTGGAATTTCCCTTTATTGACGTAAATAAAGAAATTGCGCAATATTATGGATTGGAATTGATACACGTTATTAACCGAAATATAATGAAAAAAAGAATGCCAATTCGCGTTTCAAGATTATCAGATGGTAAACCTGTTGATTCAATGTCAAAAGAGACGGTACTATTGTTTAGGAAGGGAGAACACTAAAATGCCGGAGATTCAAGCAAATATTCAAGCTGGAAAATATGAAGATGTTTTAGCAGCAGTACAAAGCCCAGTAATTGCATTAACAGAGTTAGTTAAAAATGCTTCAGATTCCTGCCTTAATAAGCATGACCCAATAATTATTAACATTAATACACAAAACAAAGTAATTACGATTACTGATTCTGGAGAGGGTTTATCAAAAAATGAACTAGAGCACTTAGGGGAAGCTGGTTATTCTTCTAAAATGATCGGCAATAATATCCAATCTCCAATTGATAACCCATTGTCAGGTAGTAAGGGTCTTGGCCTTCTTACAGCTTTCTTTATTGCTGATACCTTAGAAATTGAAACATATTCAATATTAGATAAAAAATCGTACTATCTCGTTTGGAAAAAGGGAGAGCAAAAATATACATATGTTGAAGCAAAGAGTGAATTTCAAGGAACCACTATTACCTTAAAGAATATTGAACCCGCTAAACTTCAAATGATTCTCTTACCAGAAGAGAAAGTTAAACTTTTTATGGCTTCAATAAGATTCTTTACAGATAGCGAAAATCTGCCACGTATTAAGCTGGTTGTTGACGGTATGGAAGAATCTTATTACCCTGCAGAACCGCTTGAGAGTTACTATAACAGAAACAAACGTGATAATAGTGGTTTCATTGCAAAAGCTAGTTTTAGTTATGTAAATAATCAGATTACTTTATCATATGAAGATAATATATCAAATTTCTATACTTTTAATGAAAAGAGCATTGACCTTAGAGATAAGCGTACTGTTGATAGTTTTGTAAGTGATATTCGTGCTCCTGAAAGCGGAGTAGCACCTATTAAAAGCATTTGTGAATCAGAAGTCTTTAGTGAACAGTATTTGCCGATTGACCTGCCTGCTTTTTCAGGAGTTTTATATACATGGAGACATAGAAAAAATGATGACCTTGAACAATGGCCGGTAGGTGTCAGGATATACATTAACAACTATAGCTTATATAGGTATCTAGATAAAGAAAATGATTGGCTCACCCTTTCAGAAGTAAGCCAAAATGTTAAAGCTACTAACTACAAATTAAAAAACACATATGGGTATTTAGATTTAACTAATTACAATGAACATAACCATGAATTAAAAATATCCAAGGAACGAAATGATTTCGTAGATTCAATGGCTCAAAGAAAATTCATACATATTATGCGTGACGTTATTGTGGGAATTTTTTCAAGGATTGATATAGCAGTTAAAAACCCACCTATTCAATCAATTAATCTAAGATATAATAATGTAACAGTGAAAGTTGGAGAACCATTTAATTTAGCAAATGCAGTTATTTGTAATAACATCGGACTGGATGATATTGATTTGGATTTCGATGAGTCTCAAATCTCTATAACCGAAGATTGGATGGTTTCAACTGATCGAGCTGGCTCTTATAATATTAAATTAAATTTTGATAGTAAATCACACACATTCACAATTCATTATAAAAATGTAATTCCTGAATTTGATTTACAAAAAAACATGATTACGATATATAAAGGTAACTCAGTAAACCTAAGAGATTTCATTGTGGCCTCAAGTTGTAAGGATGTTACTCCTAACAGCATAGATATACAGTCGCAGGGTAAAGATACGATTATAAAAAATGATGTATTCGACAAGAATAATTCAGTTGGTCAACATATTGTATTTTATCGCTATGAGGATTTTCAGCGTACATTGTCAATTACTGTTAAAGAAATAGAACGTCAACCTGGTGCTGGTGCAAAATCTCCTAGAATAGATATTTTATTTCCAAAGCTTGATGATTTACGAGCACATTCATTTAAACTACCTGAATTAGTCGATGCTATATCATCTTATTATGTACAAGCACCAACCCTTTGTATGGCGGCAATTCGGATATTAATTGAATCATCTGCTAAAGAATTTTTTGAACATCTTGTAGATGAAGAGGTAATTGATAGTTTTCCGAGTTTGGTTAATAGGATATTGAATATTCGCGATTGCCATCCTAAAAGTCCAGATTATATAAAATATATTAGTACGCAAAGCCCAAGATTCATTGAGGAATATCAGCGTATATCCACTGAATACCAGCTTCTCTTATCTAAAGATGTAAAAACAAACATAAACGCTCACCTTAAAGAAATAGATCTTGACATGTTTGTACACAATCCATCAATTGTTGCAACTGACACAACGGTATATAGGTCTATGCAAATATTTGCCCCTTTGTTGAATTATATTTTTGAAGTTTTATTGCTCGATCTTTCATAACTATAAATAAAATGTATTTTAGATATAACTTCGGGCCAACTTGGCTCGAAGTTATATCTCTATATACAAAAATACCGCCCATCTTGTCCAATTAGGCAGTATCCTGTGTAATGTGATAGCTCATATTTTATTTTGGTATTCCCTTATCCCGCATAGAATAAGGTTTTTTGCAGTTTTCCTTAAATCACGGGTCCTGTAGGTCCAGTCGGCCCGGTATCACCGGTCGGTCCGGTCGGTCCAGTATCGCCAGTAAGTCCGGTAGGTCCGGTCGGCCCGGTATCACCGGTAAGACCGGTAGGTCCGGTAGGCCCAGTATCACCGGTAAGCCCGATAGGTCCGGTAGGTCCGGTATCACCGGTAAGACCGATAGGCCCGGTAGGGCCGGTATCACCGGTAAGTCCGATGGGTCCAGTAGGTCCGGTCGGCCCAGTATCACCGGTAAGCCCGATAGGTCCGGTAGGTCCGGTATCACCGGTAATTCCGATAGGTCCAGTCGGTCCGGTCGGCCCGGTATCACCAGTTATTCCGATGGGTCCAGTCGGTCCGGTCGGCCCGGTATCACCGGTAATTCCGGTCGGCCCAGTCGGCCCGGTGGGTCCGATAGGCCCGGTAGGTCCAGTCGGCCCAGTCGGCCCTATGGCCCCAGTAGGTCCAGTAGAACCCATAGGACCCGTAGCACCAGTAGGCCCAGTGGCACCGGTAGGCCCAGTAGGCCCAGCAGCACCTGTCGGCCCAGTGGGCCCAGTGGTACCGGAAGGTCCTGTAGCACCGGTGGGGCCAGTAGGTCCGATAGGCCCCGTGTCACCAGTAGGCCCTGTAGTACCGGAAGGCCCAGTGGGCCCTGTAACACCGGCTGCCCCGGTCGGTCCAGTAGGTCCGGCAGGACCGATAGGCCCAGTAGGTCCGGTAGGTCCGATGGCTCCGTTTTCAGCATTTTCTAAAACAACCAGAGTCCCTTTCAGCGGAACATTCTGAGAAAAATATATAGTTGATGTACTGATATTCACAAGTGAAAAGGTAACCGGTGGATCCGTTACTTCAATAATTCCAACTCCATATACCTCACCTGTTTTTATTGGAGAATTGCCTATTATAAAATCTCCCTGTGATGAAGATATAGCAAAAGCAGACCCATTTGTAGATGATGAAGACTGTGTGGCTAACCACCAGTGGATAATATATCTTCCGGCTTCAAGAATAAGGATATTACCGGTGGATGGATCATAACCGATGTTTCCTGAAAGATATACGATTGAATCGAAGAGGACATTTGATCCGGGTCCAATTGATACAGATGTATTTAGGTCTATTTGTAGTGCGGAATTGCTCATTGTATTTCCTCCCCATACTTTTCTAAATCAAAAAACTACAGTGCACAAACATGCCTGTTATATATTTTATGCGGTAGACAAGGTTTAGGAAACTGTTCGTGCTTTTCATGCATTTACAGAACTTATTCCCAAATTTCCATTTTTCCAGGCAATTAATAAGAGCAAGTCAAAATATTAAAAGGAAATGGAATAAGATGGATGGAAACAGGATATGAATAAATTTGTTCCTAAGAAAGAAAAACAAATGAAGAAAACTTTTAACCGGAGGTCAGTTAATCTGATGATTATTTTGTAGTTGCGATGAATCGATTAATCATGGTTTATTGATGTCCCCCGTTGAAACAATATGCATTTTTAAGTATAATAGTTTCATTACACTTAATGAAAAAAGTAAAAGGAACCAGGGAGGCATTATGAACATCAGGGTCATAGCAGTGGACAACTCGGAGGAATTATTAATAAAACTGACTCGAATATTAAAGGAAATAGATGGAGTTGAGCTTTGCGGCAGCTTTCATGAAGCCATAACAGCCATGCAATATGTGAGAGAAAATCCTGTTGATTTGGTATTTTCGGATGTAGTCATGCCGGACATCAGCGGAATTACTCTTGCAGCAAAGCTGTATGAGCATCCGGATCCGCCGGAGGTGGTGCTGCTTTCCGGAATACCCGGTTTTTCGCTGGAGGCATGGAAGATCCGGGCCTTTGGTTTTATTATAAAACCCTATACAAAAATGCAGATCGTTAAAATGATTGATCAATATATAATGGAAAAAAACAGAGTGGTTTAATGCAGAGAAAGACAGCTTACGGCAGCATTTACAGCAATAACGATACAGGTTTTTACCAAAAGGGGTTTTTGCGTTTTTTCCGTGCAAAAGCCCTTTAAAATTTGTTTCAAAACTACGGAAAGCCTTGTATTTCCTTAGTTTTTGTATTTTAATGGACGAACCCAGATGACTATGATATAATATTAAGATAGTGAAAAAGAGAACCCTTTTTTCCATAAGGAGAAAGAAATGAAAGAAAAGTTCAAAATAAAGGGACAGCTAAGGATGTATATGCAGTGGCCGCTTTACCTGAGTGCATTGCTGATTGCCGCCAATACGGTGATCGGTGCAGCCAGTACAAAGGCAGGCATCATCATGGCGGCTTTTACACTTCTGTATATTGGCATAGCAGTCTGGCTTTATACTTACAGAAGGAGACTTCTGATGGGCGGCCTTGTGGAATTTTCTGCGGAATATTCCTGGATGCAGAAGCAGCTCCTTACCGATCTGGAATTGCCATATGGAATGGCGGATGAGAACGGAAGAATTCTCTGGGGGAATACGGCGTTTTCAGAAGTTTTGGGGGAAGAAAAGCCTCTGAAGACTTCAAGAAAGAACATTATGGCCTTTTTTCCGGAGATAACCAAGGAGGTGCTAAAGCTAAATGAAGGCACGGCTGTTGTTCATGTGGCACGCAATGGAAGGATGTACCGGATTCGCTTAAAGGCTGTCAAGATGAAGGATTCGCCGGAAGTCATTGTCTCATCCATAGGTGCAGAGGCTGCCGGGCAGATGCTTGTGGCAGTTTATCTTTTTGATGAAACGGAAATCCTCACCTATAAGCAGATGGTGGATGATCAGAAAATGGTGGCCGGTCTTATATATCTTGATAACTATGATGAGGCGCTGGAAAGTGTGGAGGAGGTACGCCGATCTCTGCTAACTGCCCTCATTGACCGTAAAATCACCAAGTACATTACCAACATGAACGGAATCGTTAAGAAGCTGGAAAAGGATAAATATTTTATTGCCATTAAACAGTCCTATATCACAGAGCTTAAGGAGAACCGTTTTTCCATTCTGGAAGAAGTGAAAACCGTCAATATCGGCAATGAGATGGCAGTTACCCTTAGCATTGGTCTAGGTATGAACGGAGAAAGCTATTACCGGAATTACGATTTCGCAAGAATTGCCATTGATATGGCTCTTGGACGGGGCGGTGACCAGGCGGTGATCAAGGATGGAGAACGGATCCAGTATTTCGGAGGCAAGGCCCAGCAGGTAGAAAAGACCACCCGTGTAAAGGCCCGTGTAAAGGCTCACGCCCTCAGGGAACTGATGGAAACGAAGGACCGGCTGATGATCATGGGACACCGTTTAACGGATATTGATGCCTTTGGTGCAGCAGTTGGAATTTACCGTATTGCAACGGCTATGGATAAAAAGGCACATATTATTATTAATGAGGTGACGACCTCGGTCCGCCCTATGCTGGACCGTTTTGTGGGAAATCCGGATTACCCGGATGATTTATTCCTGACCGGAGCCAAGGCGGCGGAGCTGGCAGATGCCAACACCCTTTTGGTGGTGGTAGATGTAAACCGTCCCAGCATTACCGATGCACCGGAGCTTTTGCGTCTTATAAAGACGATTGTGGTTCTGGATCATCACAGACAAAGCAGTGAGATCATTGATAATGCGGTTCTTTCATATGTAGAGCCCTATGCCTCATCCTCCTGCGAGATGGTAGCAGAGGTACTGCAATACATTGCAGATGGAATTAAGATCAAGTCGCCGGAAGCGGATGCCCTGTATGCGGGAATCGTTATTGATACCAATAATTTTACCAATCAGACAGGTGTCAGGACCTTTGAAGCGGCTGCCTTTCTGAGAAGAAACGGAGCAGATGTGGTCCGGGTACGGAAGATGTTCCGGGATAACCTGGATGACTACAAAGCAAAAGCGGAAGCCATTCGGGATGCGGAGATTTTTGAGGGCTGCTTTGCCATCAGCGTATGTTCCTCAGAAGGAATCGGAAGCCCTACGGTCATAGGTGCCCAGGCAGCCAATGAGCTGCTTGACATAGCCGGGATCAAGGCATCCATTGTAATAACAGATTACAATCATACCGTTTATATTAGTGCCCGCTCCATTGATGAAGTAAATGTACAGGTTATGATGGAAAAGCTGGGAGGCGGCGGGCACCGTACCATAGCAGGTGCACAGCTGGCAGAGGTCAGCATTGAAGAAGCCAAAATCCGCGTAAAAGCGGTTATTAAAGAGATGTTAGAGAAGGGAGACATATCATAATGGAAGTTGTGTTATTAGAAGACGTAAAGGCATTAGGCAAGAAGGGACAGATCGTTAAGGTAAACGATGGATATGCAAGAAATTTCATTCTCCCGAAAAAACTTGGGATTGAGGCAACCGCTAAAAATTTAAATGATTTAAAGCTTCAAAAGGCCAATGAAGCCAGGCTTGCGGAAGAACAGCTGGAGGCTGCTAAGGCGCTGGGGGCCCAGCTTTCAGAAGGATCTGTCACACTCTCCATGCGTGCGGGAGAGGGCGGAAGAGCCTTTGGTTCGGTATCTGGAAAGGAGATCTCCATTGCCATTAAGAACCAGTTGGGATATGATATTGATAAAAAGAAGCTGATTCTTTCAGAACCCCTTAAGACCTTTGGTTCCCATGAGGTTCCGGTGAAGCTTCATAAGGATGTAACTGCGAAAATAATTGTTAAGGTAGTAGAAAGCTAGGAGGCACGGATATGGATGATGCCCTGATCAAACGGGTACTCCCTCACAGCATTGAGGCAGAGCAATCCGTCATCGGTTCCATGCTGATGGACCGGGATGCAATCATCACGGCTTCCGAGATCGTTACAGCAGGAGATTTTTACCAGCACCAGTATGGCATCATGTTTGAGGCTATGCTGGAGCTTTTTAATGAGAATTTACCGGTGGATCTGGTTACTCTTCAGAACCGGTTAAAGGAAAAGGATGTCCCTCCGGAGGTTTCCAGCCTGGAATTTGTCAGGGATATTATCACTACAGTACCGACATCCGCCAATATAAAATCTTATGCTAATATTGTACGGAACAAGGCGGTTCTAAGACGGCTTATTAAGGCTAATGAAGAAATAGCCAATACCTGTTACGCAGGAAAAGAACCGTTGGAAACCATTCTGGCTGTTACGGAAAAGACAATATTTGATTTGCTTCAGAACCGAAACTCCGGAGATTTCGTCCCCATCCGCCAGGTTGCCATGAACGTTCTGGAGAAGATTGAAGAGGCCTCCAAAAACCAGGGAACCGTGACAGGAATTCCTACAGGCTTTATTGACCTGGATTATAAGACCTCTGGTTTGCAGCCTTCCGATTTTATTCTTATTGCTGCCCGGCCTTCCATGGGAAAGACAGCTTTCGTACTGAATCTGGTAGACCATATTGCAGTAAAAAAAGGTTTGCCCGCCATGGTATTCAGCCTTGAGATGTCAAAGGAACAGCTGGTAAACCGTATGCTGGCCATGGAATCCAATGTGGATTCCCAGAAACTCAGAACCGGAACCTTATCCGATTCCGACTGGGATGCTGTGGTAGAGGGAATCGGAGTTATTGGAAACTCTAAGCTTATAATCGACGATACTCCAGGAATTTCCATCGGAGAGCTGCGTTCCAAATGCCGTAAGATGAAGCTGGAATACGGTCTTAGCGTAGTCATTATCGACTACCTTCAGTTGATGAGCGGAAGCGGAAAAAGCGGCGATAACCGCCAGCAGGAGATTTCAGAGATTTCCAGATCCTTAAAAGGTCTTGCAAGAGAACTGAACGCTCCTGTAATTGCCTTATCCCAGTTAAGCCGCGCCTGCGAAACAAGACAAGACCACCGCCCTATGCTTTCCGATTTACGAGAATCCGGAGCGATTGAGCAGGATGCTGACGTAGTTATGTTCTTGTATCGTGATGATTATTATAATAAGGATACAGATATGCCGAATATTGCGGAAGTTATTATTGCTAAACAGAGAAATGGCCCTATCGGAACAGTAAATCTGGTCTGGAGGCCAGAGTATACGAAGTTTGCAAACATGGCCAAGCAATGAGCAGAATAGAAACAGAGGGCCCCCTTGCCCGGGAAAAACAAATTCATTTGCTTATCCCGGGCAAGGGGGCCCTCTGTTTCTATGGGGCGAATGCCCCCCATCTGGGAGAATGGATTCTTTGCGTATCCATTCTCCCAGATGGCCCAGCGTACCAGAAAAAAGCAAACCAATCAAGAGTATGCCCCACCTCCCATCCTCCATTTCTTTTCCCCATTAAAAAAATTTCTCAATTCCCTTCAAAAATTTTCCAATTCCCATTCATAATCCCTTCGAATCCAGCATATGATATAAATAGTAAGGTTATGAAAACTTAACGAACCAAAGGAGAGGATATAGCTATGGCTGAGATACATTACTTAATATCGGATGCATCGAGGAAGGTCGATGTGGAGTCTCATGTCCTTAGATACTGGGAGGACGAGCTGGAGTTGAAAATTCCCAGAAATGAGATGGGGCACCGGTATTACACTGAAGCACACATCCGTTTGTTCAAGCAGATCAAAGACTTAAAGGAAAAGGGATATCAGTTAAAAGCCATTAAGACTGCGCTTGATAAGGTGATTGAGGACGGCAGGGATCCTGTCATACCAGATGAATTATTAGAGGGACAGGTAGCTCAGGAATTAAAGGACAGTGCAATATCTGGTACAGAGGACGGGGCAGGCCTGGAGGTACATAACACGGCACCGATTTCCATTGCACAGGAAAAGATGGAGCAGTTTCAGGAGATCATGAACCATATCATTGGACGTGCCTTAGAAGTGAATAATGAGCAGTTAAGCCAGGATGTAAGCAGTCTGGTCAATGACAAGGTCATTAAGGAAATGGAATATTTAATGAATTTAAAAGAAGAAAAGGAAGAGGAGCGGTTTAAGCAGTTGGACGAGCTTATGCGTTCGTATCAAAAAGATAACAAAGGGCGTGCGGAAGCGGCTGCTTCCAGAATCCCGTTTTTTAACCGTAAAAAGAAGTTTGGGCGAAATGGAAAAAAGTTATAGAACCACACTACTTTCAGATAATCAGGGCTGTCAAGCAGGCTCAGGCAAGGAAATCCGCAGTTGCCGCTGGAAGTGGGAGCTGCGGATTTTTTATCAAACAAGTCACTCTTTACAAGCATTTACAAACGTCTGAAACAGTCGAAACGCTTCTTCATTCTTTTCCCACAAATATTCCGGATGCCATTGGACCCCGATGAAAAAGGGATAGCCTGGCATTTCCACGGCCTCAATCAAGTGATCCGGAGAATAAGCAGATGCAATCAGTCCCTCAGCCACATCCTTGACTGCCTGATGATGCATGCTGTTGACCTTTATCGAGGAGCTCCCTGATATCTGGGCAAGAAGGCTGCCCTTTGTTAAAGAGACCGTATGGCATGGCATGTCGTAATGAAAGGGCTGGGTATGGGCAAGAGGAAATTCCCGTGTCACCTGGGAGGGGATATCCTGCCAGATGTTTCCTCCTAAAGCGATATTTAAAACCTGGATCCCCCGGCAGATTCCAAGTACAGGCTTCTTAAGTTCCATGATCATAGGAAGCAGGGTGATCTCCATCTGATCCCTGGCAGGAGATACATTGCCGCAGTGTGCCTGTGTTTCTTCTCCAAAAAGAAAGGGGTGAACATCGGGACCGCCTGTGAACAAAAACCCATCCAGATCCTGGGAAAGCTGCTTTAAATCTTCTTCTGAGGCATCTAAGGGCATTACGACCGGGATTGCTCCCGCTGCTTTTAATGCCCGTACGTAAGTAGGACGTGTCTTAATATCCCCGTTCTCCGTATCATGGGCGGGGGTCAGGCCAATCAGTGGTTTTTTCATATTAGAAATGTCCTTTCCTGGTTAAAGGTTGAAAGAAGCCTATCCTTCCACCTTTAGGTTACGAATCAACGGGATATGCCTGCATATCCGTTTGATTTATTCGTATGCAGGTATAGAGAACGTGATGATAGAACAAAATGCCTCTTCCTTAGGGAAGAGGCATTTATGTATCCATAATTATGCTTCAGAAATAGCTCCTGTTGGACAGACACCTTCGCAAGCACCACAATCGATACAGGTATCAGCATCAATAACAAACTGAGAATCACCCTGGCTAATAGCGCTTACTGGGCACTCAGCTTCACAGCTTCCGCAGCTAACGCAAGCGTCACTAATAACACGTGCCATGACAAATTACCTCCTTATAATTTATAGATTTTTCTATATTTTATACTATTAATAGGAAATATTCAAGTAGTAAATGATACAATTCTTGTTTAAAATTGGGAGCAATACCGGTCGGGAACTCCTGTGCGGACATCCCTGATTCCGCTTAAGATGATCTTCTTGGCAGCGATAGCTCCTTCTTTTGACATTGGAGGAGTATCCTTTAAGGGATAGTCCATGCCAAGGCTTTCATATTTCACCTTTCCCATGTCGTGATAGGGCAGGACATCCAGGGCCTTTACATTCTTAAGCTCTCCGATAAAGCGCCCAAGCCTGTATAAATCAGGGGTCTGGTCTGTGATCTGGGGCACCACCACATGGCGGATCCATACCGGGATTTCTTTCTGGCTTAAATACCGGGCAAAGTCCAGAATGTTTTCATTGGACTGACCGGTTAGGACTTTATGCTTTGGGTCATCCATATGCTTGATGTCCAGCATGACAAGATCCGTATGTTCCAGAAGCCGGTCTATTTTATTCAGATAATCCGGACCATTCCTGTGGAACATGACGCCTGAAGTATCCAGACAGGTATGGATGTCTTTCTTTTTTGCAGCTTCAAAAAGCTCGGTCACAAAATCAAGCTGCATAAGGGGTTCCCCACCGGTGGCCGTTATGCCGCCGCCCCGGTAGAAATTCCGGGACGACTCAAACTGCTTTAACAGTTCCTCCGCAGTCATTGGCGTGCCTCCTGCCATTTTCCAGGTGTCTGGATTGTGGCAGTACTGGCAGCGCATGGGGCAGCCCTGCAAAAAAATCACCATACGTACGCCTGGCCCGTCAACAGTGCCGAAGCTTTCAATGGAATGGATATATCCTGTCATATAGATCGCCTTCTTTGCTGTTATTACATATTGTTATGGAATGTACGGGATATTACTTCATCCTGCTGTTCCTTTGTCAATTTGATAAAATTCACCGCATATCCGGATACCCGTACGGTAAGCTGGGGGTAATTCTCCGGATGCTTCTGGGCATCTATTAGAGTATCGCGGGTGAATACATTGACATTTAGGTGGTGTCCGCCTTCCTCCACATAGCCATCCAATAAATTTACAAGGTTATTGATTTGGGATTCGCTGATATTTGCCATAATATAAACCTCCTTTTGTGCTTAAGTGCTAAAAAGTGTCTTCCATAAACAGCCGGTTGCTTTCCGGATCTTCCTCTTCCGTGTCCATTGCCTCAAACAGGGTGGGGACTCTGCAGGCAGAATTTCCGTCTGAGCAATCCGTGGAATTCATGGTGGTTACTGATTTTGCCATTGTTTTATCCGTACTTACAATACCGTCTTCCGATACCCGGATGTTCATGTGACCCCCGTTACCGGCCATAAACTGATCCAGCATGGATACGATATCCTCAATTTGCTTTTCCTTTGGGTCTGCCATAACAGCCACTCCTTATTAAAATACCGCCGGATGATGCGGTCATGATTGGGTAGTTCTTTTAAACCTGATCTTCGTTAAGAGCCAGCTCTAAATCCACCTCTAAGTCTCCTGTAAAGATCTGGTCTTCTTTTCCTAAGGCACCTGGAACGATGGAGAAGGTATTGGAGATACCATCCTGGGCATCCCTGAAAGGAAGCTTTGCCACCGAAGCCAGGGAAGCAACCGCACCATGGGTGTCCCGGTGATGCATGGGGTTTGCACCTGGTGCAAATGCTTCTCCTTTTTTACGTCCGTCAGGAGTTGCTCCCGTATTTTTACCATAAACCACATTGGAGGTAATTGTCAAGATGGAGGTGGTAGGGATTCCTCCGCGGTAGGTGTGGTTCCCTTTTACATAATTCATGAAGGTGTGAACCAGTTCATTTGCAATCTGGTCTACCCGGTCATCATTATTGCCGTATTTTGGGAAATCCCCCTCCACGATGTAATCGGTCACGATTCCGTTTTCATCCCGAACGGTTTTTACCTTGGCATACTTGATGGCTGATAAAGAATCGGCAACTACGGATAGTCCTGCGATTCCGGTGGCGAACCAGCGGATCACCTTTTTATCGTGAAGTGCCATCTGAATGCGCTCATAGCTGTATTTGTCATGCATATAGTGGATAATGTTCAATGTGTTTACATAAACCCTTGCAAGCCACTTCATCATGTCCTTATAGGCGTCCATCACTTCCTCATAATTCAGGTATTCAGAGGTGATGGGGCGGTATTTGGGGCCTACCTGCTTTTTGGTGACCTCGTCAATGCCACCGTTAATGGCGTATAACAGACATTTTGCCAGATTGGCCCTTGCGCCAAAGAACTGCATTTCCTTTCCCACCCTCATGGAAGATACGCAGCAGGCGATGGCATAATCATCTCCGTGGGTTACTCTCATTAAGTCATCGTTTTCATATTGAATGGAAGAAGACTCAATGGAGGTTTTGGCGCAGAATCGTTTAAAGTTTGCCGGCAGCTTTGTGGACCAGAGAACAGTCAGGTTTGGTTCCGGAGCAGTTCCCAGGTTTTTAAGGGTATGAAGGTAGCGGAAGGAGGTTTTTGTCACCAGATGGCGTCCGTCAATACCAACTCCTCCGATGGATTCTGTCACCCAGGTAGGATCGCCGGAGAACAGCTCATTGTATTCTGGTGTGCGGGCGAATTTGACCAGGCGGAGCTTCATGATAAAGTGGTCCACGAACTCCTGGATGTCTTCCTCAGTAAAGGTCCCTTCCTCTAAATCTCTTTGTGCGTAAACATCTATGAAGGTGGAGGTGCGGCCCAGGGACATGGCAGCTCCGTTCTGCTCCTTAACCGCGGCAAGATAGGCGAAATACATCCACTGGATGGCTTCCTTTGCATTGGCAGCCGGTTTGGAAAGATCAAAGCCATAGAGGCTTCCCAGTTTTTTCAGTTCCTTAAGGGCACGGATCTGTTCAGAAAGCTCCTCCCTTTCCCGGATTACATCAGAGTACATGATGGTGCGGGTGGTTGCCTTCTGCTCCTCCTTGTCCTCAATCAGGCGGTCGATGCCGTAAAGGGCCACTCGGCGGTAATCTCCGATGATTCGTCCACGGCCATAAGCGTCGGGAAGGCCTGTGATGATGTGGTTGGAACGGCAGTCCCGCATTTCCTGGGTATAAGCGTCAAAAACACCGGCATTGTGTGTCTTTCTGTGAATCGTAAAAAATTCCCTGACTTCAGGATCAATGGTGTAGCCATTATCCGCACAGGCTTTTTCCGCCATGCGGATGCCGCCGTAAGGCTGCAAGGAACGCTTAAATGGCTTATCGGTCTGAAAACCTACAATAGTCTCTTTGTCTTTATTTAAATATCCCGGGCCGTGGGATACGATGGTGGAAATGATCTTTGTATCCATATCCAGCACGCCTCCGGCTTCCCGTTCCTGTCGGGATAAGTCCATGACCTGCGCCCAAAGTTCGTTTGTCGCTGTGGTCGGCCCGGCCAGGAAAGAATCATCGCCGTCATAAGGAGTGTAATTTTTCTGTATAAAGTCCCTGACGTTGATTTCCCGTTCCCAAACACCGCCCGTGAAAGCTCTCCATTCTGTTCTCATAGTATTGTACCTCCGTAATATCTTCATGTATAAGCGTGAATTATAAATGAGTGCCGGCAAAGATTATAATTCCTACAATCTTTGTATGAATACATTATATATGAATACTGTATACAATGTCAAGATGCATTCATGAGAAAAATTCATTTATAAGACGCCGGAACGAAAAAAAGGAATTTAGTTCTTGCTAATCACATGGAAAAGTATTATATTAGAAAGACAGTAAGTACAATTTTTAAGGAGGAACACAAGATGCAGATCCAGAAGGATATGTTAATAGGCGCACTGCTTGAGATGGACGAGAACATTGCACCTATGTTAATGCGCGCAGGTATGCATTGCCTCGGCTGCCCGGCATCTCAGGGTGAGTCCCTGGAGGAAGCCTGCCAGGTTCATGGAATAGACTGTGATGTTCTGGTTTCCCAGATTAACGAAGTGTTGGCAGACAGATAGAATATGTTACAGGAGGCAGTCCTTAAGGACCAGCCTCCTGTTTTTTTGGGGGCAACGAGCCGGGCGGACATGGCTGCAGGTTCCTCTGCGACTGCAGCGATAGCCATAAGAAATCGGGGAGCGGGTTTCTTATGGCTGCCGCTTATCCTCTCTGTAATGCATGGGGCTGACGCCGAATTCCTGCTTGAAGATTTTTGAAAAGGTTAGATCAATTAACGGTACATTTTCATGTAATCGCCGTGGGCTTCTATGAGTTCGTCCACCATGGAACGGATATCCTTTAAACTAAGCTCGGCAGCAGTATGTGGATCCAGCATGGCAGCCTGGTATATGGTTTTTCTGTCTCTGGTATGGGCTGCTTCTATGGTGAGAAGCTGGGGATTGATGTTGGTCATATTCATGGCTGCCAGCTGGGTAGGGATACGGCCTACATGGCAGGGGGTGATCCCGCTTCCATCAACAAGACAGGGGACTTCCACACAGGCATCGGCAGGAAGATTATGGATCAGACCTTGGTTTAATACACTTGCGCCGATCTTGTATGGCTTGTTGGTCAGGATGGCTTCCATAATGTAGGAGGCGTATTCACGGGAGCGGGTATGGGTGATCTCCCCATGATTTAATATAGAGTTTTTTTCCGCTTCCCATTCGTTGATCTGCTTGATGCAGCGTCTGGGATACTCATCCAGAGGGATCTGGAATTCATCGATCATATCCGGATATCCGGATTTTATAAACAATGGATTGTATTCCGCATTATGTTCACTGGATTCCGTACAATAATAGCCCAAATGGCTGATGTACTCCAAACGGACCATATCTTTATGCTTTTCCATCTGATTTTTCTCAAGGGCCTTCTGGCGGATCATAGGGTAGAGGTCATTACCCGCCTTGTCATGAAGCTTTAAGAGCCAGGCCATATGGTTGATTCCTGCAATCAGCTCGGTCCTACCCTCCAGCTTATCCTCCATGTCAAGCTCCTTTAATAGAGTTTCTGAGCATACCTGAACGCTGTGGCATAAGCCAATGGTTTTAATGGACGTATAGCGCTGCATGTAGCCGGTTAAGATTGCCATGGGATTGGTATAATTTAAGAAATATGCATCAGGACAAACTTCTTCCATGTCTCTGGCAAAATCCTCCATAACAGGAATGGTCCTTAATCCCCTCATGATGCCGCCGATCCCAAGGGTATCCGCGATGGTCTGCCTTAAGCCATACTTTTTAGGGATCTCAAAGTCAATGATGGTACAGGGATCATATCCGCCTACCTGGATGGCGTTCACGACAAAGGTGGCGCCGGACAGTGCCTTTTTCCGGTTTTCCACTCCCAGATAAGTTTTTATGTCAGCCCGCCCCTGATTCACATTTTTGTTGATTGCATTAAGAATCAGCTCTGAATCAGCAAGCCGGACCGGGTCAATGTCGTATAGGGCGATCTGAGCATCAGAAAGTACCGGTGTGCACATGCAGTCGCCCAGTACATTTCTGGCAAATATCGTGCTTCCAGCGCCCATAAAAGTTATTTTTACCATGTTTCTTCCTCCTTGTTTTCCTTGTCTGTCTTATGAGGATATTGTATAATTGCAGCAGGAAAAAAGATAGGATGTTTGTTTCATGAATTTGTCGTTTTGTTGTATGGAGGGAGTATTATGAATCAATCGGCAAGAGGATTGACCATTTATTACTGCGGCCGTGAGCAGTGTGCATCCGGGCATTTTTTCGGACCTGCAATCCGGAAACATTATCTGATGCATGTGGTACTTGGGGGGAAAGGCCTCTACCGGGCAGGGGGCATGGAATATGCGTTAAAGGAAGGAGATGCATTTTTAATAAAGCCCCAGGAGGTTACTTATTATCAGGCGGATAAGGACGAGCCATGGGAATATGCCTGGGCGGCTTTTGCCGGCACGGAAGCAGAGCGGCTTTTATCCGATTACCGCCAGGATGAAAACGGGTATGTATACCATTTTTCTCACGGAGAGGAATGGCGTACTTCTATCGTTCAGCTGGCAGATGCCTTCCAGAGGGGGGGACACAATATGGATGAAATGGCGGGATACCTTTATCTATTGTTTTCCCGGTTTCCCATGCAGGACAGGGAAGGGGGAGAATACGAAAAAAGCTATTTGTCCCGTGCAGAGGGGTATATCCGCCATAATTACAGTTACCCCATTCAGATCGGAGATGTTGCAAACTATGTGGGCATTGACCGGACCTATTTGTACAGGCTTTTTATGAAATACAAAAGCATCTCCCCCAAGCAGTATCTGACGGCCTACCGGATCATGGAGGCAAAGCGTTTGCTGGAGGAAACAGGGCTGAGTATCACGGAAGCCGGTTTATCCTGCGGTTTTCATGATGCTTCGGTATTCTGCAAAAGTTTTCTAAAGACCGAGGGGGAATCCCCTCTCCAGTATCGGAAAAAGATACGGAAAGAGATTCGGTAAATATAACAAAATACCATGTACCTACCGGGACAATTATCAGGTCCTGAATCCGGTCAATGCCGGTTGGCTCAGGCTGAGGCTCCAGGGCTTTTGTGAGGATATTAAACAGGAATAAGAAAAATAGTCCGGTCAGGCATTGACTGGACTATTTTAATGTAATAAATTACATTATCTTTCAGGAACCTTTCATTTTTATTGAAAAAAATTTTACAGCATGTTATAATTCCTAAAAATAATGCATTATTCCTCAAAAACTGAGCATAGGGGATGATTAAATGAAGGATTATAATGTGCACTTAACACTGATTGACAGAATTATCTTGGATTCCTATAAGATCATGATGGAAGGGCTGGCGGATTACCTGGGGGAGGCTATGAGATGGTACTTCACAGTCTGGAAGATACGGAACATTCCGTCATTAAGATCATTAACGGACACCACACAGGACGTACGGAAGGAATGCCGATTACGGACCTGGCTCTTCAGATGCTGGAAGAAATTGAAAAAGATGGTGAAAAGAGCTACATTTCCTATTTTACCAAGAACAAAAAAGAAGAGCCATTAAAATCCTCCACCATTGTGGTACGGGGGGAGGAACGAAGGATCATCGGACTTTTATGTATCAATTTTTATTTGAATACAGGTTTTGCCCAGATCCTGAACAGCTATATTCCTCAAATATCCACTCATTCCCTGGTTAAAACTGAAACTTTTGCAAATAATCTGGATGAACTGATTTTCGGCAAAGTCCAAGAGGTTCGGAATGCGGTAATGGAAGATGACGGGATACTTCCGTCTCTTAAAAATAAGGAAATTATTAATTCCCTGCACCAACAGGGGGTTTTTACCCTGAAAGATGCGGTGGTAAAGGTAGCTGATTATCTGGGGATTTCTAAAAATACCGTATATATGCACATTCGGAATGCGGGAGTAAATACAGAAAAGAAGAATGAATAAACATTAATACAGTAGAACTTGTTGGCTAAGAAAAATCCTGCAGCTTTTTGTGCAATATTACAAAGAAACTGCGGGATTTTTGTTTGACTATTAGAAAAATATAATGACATTGCATTCTGTATTACTTTATGATAAAATAAATTACATCAAATAAATTATTTAGATAAAATTTATTTCATTCAACGAAAGGAAGGTATTGATATGGAGGAAAGTAAAAAGAGTAAGAAAGGACTGGGATTGGTACCAAGACTGATTATTGCAATTATCATTGGTATTTTGATTGGAAAGTACTGTCCCAGCTTTGTAACTTCAATATTGATTACCGCATCGGATTTGTTTAAACAGTTTTTAATGTTTATCATCCCTCTTATGGTCGTAGCTTTTGTTACCATGGGAATTGCGGACTTATCTCAGGGAGCCGGAAAGCTGCTGGCATTTACCGCAGCGGTTTCCTATGCATCCACACTTTTGGCAGGAAGTGCTGCTTATGCAGTTGCCAGTACGTTCTTTCCGTCTTTTGTAAATGAAGAGGTAGTTGCAAAGGTTGCATCTGCAAGTGATAAGGCCATCAGCGGATATTTTTCTCTGACCATCACACCGCTCCTTGAAACGACTGCAGCGGTTGCGCTGGCCTTTGTTCTGGGCGTATGCATCAGCACCATGCGGGGCAAAGAGATCGGAGATGCCCTGTACAATGTGATCAAAGAGTTTGCCGAAATTATTACAAAGGTGCTGGGACGTGTGATTATTCCGCTTCTTCCTTTGTATATCTGCGGAACGTTTGCCAAGATGACCTATCAGGGTACTACTTTTGCGATTATGTCCGTGCTTTGGAAGGTATTTCTGATTGTTATACTGCTTCATTTAATCTATCTGCTTGCTGCTTTTGGTCTTGCAGGTATATTGACCAAACGGAATCCAGTCACCATGCTGAAGAACCAGGTGCCCGGCTACTTAACTGCAATCGGCACCCAGTCTTCCGCAGCTACCATTCCGGTTAATATCAAATGTGCGGAAAGCAATGGCATTTCAGAAGAAATCCGTAATTTCGTTATTCCGCTGTGCGCGAACATTCATATGGCCGGTTCTATGATCACCATTACCTGCTGTGTGACTGCAACCCTTCTTATTTACGGTATGTCTCATGGCTTCCTTACCCTGTTTCCGTTTATCTGTGTATTGGGAATCGCCCTGGTTGCGTCTCCGGGAGCTCCGGGTGGCTCCATCTTTACGGCGACTCCTTTCTTCCCGATTGTAGGGATACCGGCAGTAGGAGATATTGCCAGCCTTCTTCAGGCAATGTATATAGCCCAGGACAGCTTTGGAACCGCTTGCAACGTATCGGGAGATAATGCCATCAGTGCACTGGTTGATATGTACTACCACAAATATATTAAAAAGGACAATCTAGGTTAAGGTGACTGGGAAAGGAGAAGACCGTCTATGCCGTCTATCAGTATTTTTGATGTAATCGGTCCCAATATGGTGGGGCCATCCAGTTCCCATACCGCGGGTGCTGTGGCAATAGCTCTTCTGGTTAAAAAAATGTTCAACGGGCCGATCAAAAAGGTAGAATTTGTATTGTATGGCTCTTTTGCAAAAACCTATAAAGGTCATGGTACCGACCGGGCGCTTCTTGGCGGCATCCTGGGTTTTGAGACTTATGACTTAAGAATAAAAAATTCCTTTCAGCTGGCGGATGAATGCGGACTGATGTATTCCTTCTGCGTGGATGAAAAAGAAACAGAGGTACATCCAAATACGGTCGAGATCCATGTGACTGGAGAAAATGCTGGTACCATGTCGGTCCGCGGCGTTTCATTAGGTGGCGGTAAAGTGAAAATCATCAGGATCAACGGCATTGATGTAGACTTTACGGGAGAATATTCCACACTGGTCATCCGCCACTTGGACTATCCGGGCATGGTAGCCTATATTGCCACCAGTTTAAGTGAGCGAAATGTCAATATCGCGTTCATGCGTTTGTTCCGGGAACGGAAAGGGGCGACCGCTTACTCAGTGGTAGAATCTGATGAGGAGATTCCCCAGGAATTGCTGGAAAAGCTGCGGGAACATCCGAAAGTAGAAGATGTTATGCTTATTCAGGTCTAGGAGGCTTTTATGGATTTTATATCAGGAAATGAATTGCTGAAATTATGTGAGGAAAATCAATGCCGGATCTCAGAAGTGATGAGGGAACGTGAAGCCAGTGAGTTCGGCGCCAGTTCCCAAGAGACCATCAGCCGGATGAAGGAAGCTTACCGGATTATGAAAGAATCCTGCCATAAGCCTTTAGATGAACCTGTGGTATCCATTGGCGGACTGATCGGGGGTGAATCTGCAAAGGTACGGGACAGAAGGAGATCAGGAAAATCCATATGCGGAAGCATGCTGTCCAAGGCGATTACCTATTCGCTGGCTGTTTTGGAGGTGAATGCTTCCATGGGACTGATTGTGGCGGCGCCTACGGCCGGAAGCTCCGGAGTGCTGCCCGGGCTGCTCCTTGCCCTGGAAGAAGAATTTTCCCTGGGTAGTGACCAGATCATAGATGGTCTTTTTACGGCAAGTGCGGTTGGTTATCTGTTTATGAGGAATGCTACCGTTGCCGGAGCGCAGGCCGGATGTCAGGCAGAAGTCGGTGCTGCTTCCGCAATGGCAGCGGCAGCTGCGACGGAAATTATGGGCGGAACGCCGCAGCAGTGCATGGACGCAGCTTCTTCTGCCTTGGTAAATCTTTTAGGTCTGGTCTGCGACCCGGTAGCCGGCCTGGTGGAATATCCCTGCCAGAACCGCAATGTTTTAGGTGCTGCCAATGCACTGGTATGTGCAGAAATGGCATTATCAGGAGTCAAACAGTTTATACCCTTTGACCAGATGCTGGACACCATGATGGCGGTGGGGCGGTCTATTCCGTTTGAATTAAGGGAAACTTCCCTTGGCGGCTGTGCGATTACTGAAGCTGCCTGCGGAAGGGCCTGTGAGATATTTCAATCAAAGTAAATTAATTGTGAAAGGCAGCGCCGGTTTATGGAAACCGGTGCTGCTTTTCATTGTTTGAAAAAAATAGTTGCGAGTGCAACCATTTTGTGATATGCTGATTATCACCCGAAAAAGTGTAATTCGACCATACGGCTTGGAGGTAAAACGCATGAACGAGCACAGGGAAATCGGGAAGTATATCTCGATTCTCCAAAGACTGAACAATATGTACTTTGCAAATCAATTATCCTTTTATCAGATAGGCTGTGGACAACAGTTTTTTTTATTGCAGATTTATAAAAATCCGGGCATGAGCCTTCATGAGCTGGCTTCTTTTGGCCATTACGATAAAGCGACTGCCACCAGGGCGGTGAAGAAGCTGGAAGAAGAGGGGTATGTTCTGACTGAGATGGCAAAAGAGGACAAGCGCCTTCGAAGAATTTACGTTACGGATAAGGCGGCGGCTGTTGTGGAGAAGACATTGGAGAGTGTGGCTGAATGGGCGGATATTATATTGAAGGGATTTACCAAGGAGGAACGTGATGCAGCGGAGCAAATGCTCATCCGCATGGCATACAATGCCAGCCATCACATTATGGAACAGAAAGGAAAGGAATAGAACCTTATATGGAACAAAACAAGATGAAACAGGGGGAGAATCCCCTGGGATATAAGCCAGTGGGACATTTGCTGCTGCAGTTTGCACTTCCGGCAATTATCGCCATGCTGGTAAATTCGATTTACAACATTGTTGACCAGATTTTTATCGGACAGGGGATCGGATATCTGGGAAATGCGGCTACCACCATTGCATTCCCCATCGTCACCATCATTTTGGCCATATCCACCCTGCTGGGAGCCGGCGGAAGCGCCTATGCGGCCATTAAGCTGGGGGAAAAGAATGAGAAGGAGGCGGACAAGACCCTTGGAACCGTATTCGCGGTGACCCTGGCAGCCAGTGTTGTGGTTATGGCAGTGGCTTTTCCGCTTATGACCCCCATGTTAAAGGTCTTTGGAGCCACGGAAAATACCATGGGATATGCCAGGCAGTACACTTCCGTCATACTGATGGGCACTCCCTTTAACATGCTTTCTGTGGTCTTAAGCAATATGGCCAGAACCGACGGGAATCCGTCCTTATCCATGTACGCCATTTTGGTGGGTGCTGTTTTAAATACCATTCTTGATCCTGTTTATATCTTTGTATTTCACTGGGGTGTGACCGGGGCAGCCATTGCCACCATCACCTCTCAGATCATTTCCGCAGTGGTGCTGGTGCATTATTTTATATTTAAAGGAAAACATATGCGCCTTCATAGAAAAGGATTATCCATTGATGGGAAGATCTGCCGTTTGGCACTGCCACTTGGAATATCCAGCGGTATCACCCAGGTAGCTTCTACTATATTACAGGTTGTCATGAACAATTCTCTGGTGTACTATGGAAACCAGACTGATATTGGCGGCGATGTGGCCTTAAGTGCCATGGGCGTTGTAAATAAAATAGGTATGATCCTTATTTCCATCTGCATTGGGATCGGTATTGGATCTCAGCCCATACTAGGGTTTAACAAGGGGGCAAACCAGCCAAAACGTATGAGAAGGACATTTCTTTTGGCGGCCGGGGCGGCAACAGCAGTTTCAATTACAGGCTGGCTTGCCTGTCAGATATTCCCGGGACAGATTCTTAGTTTATTTGGGACTAAGGATGTATTGTTTACCCAGTTTGCCATCCGCTGTTTAAAGATTTATATGCTGGGAATCTTTTCTGCAGGCTTCCAGGTTGTGACCACCAGCTATTTCCAGTCCACGGGACAGCCCCTAAAGGCTTCCGTTTTGTCCATGCTGCGCCAGCTATTGTTATTGATTCCTCTGATTCTTACTCTTCCTTTGACCTTTGGTCTGGAAGGAATCCTGTATGCAGGGCCTGCGGCGGATATCACCTCAATGATCATTGTCAGCCAGTTTGTATTGTATGAAATGAGAAAATTAAACCGTTTTTGCAAAGATACATAATTTGAATGATACAGCAGGGCTAAGGCCAGGCTGTATCCTGTAAATACAGGGAAAGGAGAAATGGAAACCATGAGCATGAAAACGGAGATGGCAAGGATTTTCGCCGGACTTAATAAATCGGACAGAAAAATGGCTCTTGAACTGGAGCACCCCGCCAGGGGAACAGCAGCTTTGGACCAGGAACGATTTACAAAAAGGGTGCGTGTGAAAGCCTGGAACGTGGATGGCTTTCCTGCTTTCACCATCAATGGAAGCTATACGAAGGCGGCCCATGTCCTTATGCTTCCGGGCGGGGCCTATACCCTGGAGCCGTCAGGACGTTACAGAGAAATGGCGGAGCATTTTGCCATAGAGAAACAGGTGAGGGTGACCATACCTCTATGTCCTCTGGCTCCGGAATATACGGCCTTAGATGCCCACCGTTATCTGGTAAGGGTTTACAGCTTTCTTGCTGCAGAGTATCCGGAGGATGAGTTTTTCTTGTTTGGGGACTTTTCCGGCGGCGGCCTGGCTCTGTCATTATTACAAGAGCTGCGGGACACGGGGAACCTGCCTATGCCGGTGAGAACTGCCGTAGTTTCACCTTGGCTAGATATCGCTCTCAGCAATCCAAAAATAAAGATCGTGAAAAAATCAGACCCGATCCTTCCCGTGGAAGCGCTGAAAGAGGCCGGCGTTCGTTACCGGGGGCCTCTGGAGCCGGATCATCCCTTTGTTTCTCCCCTCTATGGGAATTGGGATCATCTGGGACAGATCCTGGTATTTTCCGGGACAGAAGAGATCCTTACGCCGGATTGTGAGCTTTTGGCGGAGATGGCAGGGAAGCTGCAGGGAACGGAAATCATATACAGAAAAGGGGCCAGAATGATCCATGACTGGATATTGATCCCCTGTAAAGAAACCGATGCCACTTTGGATTTGATTTTTGCATTTTTTTTAGAAGAAGCTTTGGGATTTTAAAATGAGGTTCGGTCCTGTTTCAGGGCCGAACCTCATTTTTAATTTGTGATGAAGTACTATGAACAAAGGAACGGATTAAAGTTTTGCAAGAGATTGAAGGGCATGGCCTTCAATCAGCACCTCGTAATGTTCCTTGTAGTACGCTTCAGAGGCGTAGTCCTGATGAATCTTGGAACCATACTCTGCAAGCAGGTTGCAGACACGGCTGAAATCCAGAGACTTATCAGGGGTGTTTCTGATCACCAGATAATACTGTCTGGTATCAGGTTTTTTATACAATGTATTCTCGCCATCGTAAACCTGTCCGATGGTCCTTGCAGCATCAGATATCTGATCCAGGCTTTGAAAACTATAAATTCGTATCGAGGAAGCACCCGATGGTTCTTTTGGCTGCTCTGCCTCCGGTTCTTCTTTTTTGTCAATTCCTAACAAGTTTAATAGTCCGTCGGCGCCTTCCAAAAGTTCGCTTGCCAGATCTCCTGGCATGGAATCCAAGTCCTCGTCGGCTGCTGGAGAAAATTTAGCAAACCTTGTATCTAATTCTTCCGGGTCCTCGATTTTTGTGATCACCAGCATGACGCTTTCATTGGACAACGGAATTGCTTCTACCATGAGAGGAATGTCTTCTGCTTCGAATCCCACTTCGTTAGAGGCTTTTTGAATCATCTCGCGGAACAGGTTGCGGGCTTTTTCACTGCCATAGGCAAGCTCGCCTAAATTTAAGTTTCGGACGCTTAAATCAAAGCTGGTAAGCGTACAGCGAATTTGATTTTCATTAATACGTTCTATCTTCATAGGATCACTTCCTGTTCTTTTTAAAATGGTGAATGAATGTTTACATACTTCCTCAACATAACTATACTATATAATATAGCGAAAAAGCAATTACTATGTGAAAAAATTTATATATTTTTAAGGATTGTATGCTAAAAACCGGGAATCCTATTTGATTATTGGATTTTCCGGTTTTTTTATTGGACAGGATGGGAAACTGCACCTGTTTCTTGTAATCTCTTTTAAGTCTTTCTGTATAATCTGGAAAAACGTACTAAAAACTTAATTCGATTCGTGAATATATAACTGATTCATATTGTTATAAGGCAAGAATAAAACCTTTAAGTTATGAGTACGATGGAACCATAAAGAAAACCAGAAACTTCTCATTTGTCTTCAGATGTCAGGGAGAATCAGCGTAGAATATATTTCATTGGAGTAAACCGTATTCCATTTAAAAGCTGCTCGGTATCGGTATCCACAAATCCTAGTTTATGATATACCTCGACCGCATAAGGCGATGAATGAACGGTTATTTCCTGGTGAATGCCCGCAGCTGCGTAAAAGGATGTTACAGTATGGAACAATTCCCGTCCGATACCTCGCCGATGATGTTCTTTATTCACAAATAAAAGCGAAATATGGCAGGGCTGTCTGGCAGCGATCACCCCCACAATGGCATCCCCGGAAAAGCATCCCCAGAAAAACATTTCATTTCTGGAGATTTTTTGTTTTATCGTTTCAAAATCTAAAAACTTCCGAAATTCCTCAATGCCTTCATCCGGATAATCCGGGGCTTCAAATTCTTCAAAAATTTTCCAAACCAAGTCCAAAGCTCCATATTTTTTTATGGAGTCAATGTTCAACCGGGCAATACGATAATTCTCATTCATCTTCCTACCGCCTCACAAATAGGTATTTTATTTCTGATTTTTATTATAGCAGGTAAACACCATTCAGGAAAGAAGAGGATGAGTAAAATCGTTCTGATGGGTGTATGGCTTTTGGCTTTATTTTTTTATTTTTAAAAAATGGTTGAAAAAACAGGAGGAATATATTAGAATATACCCCAAGAGATGATATTGGACAGACAAAAGGAGGTGGTTTTTGTTAGCGCCGTTCTGTTTGGAAAATATCAGCTATACGGCATCTTGGGAACCGGCCGGGCAGGAACAGTTTTTCTGGCGGTTCATCTTGGGCTTGAGGAATACCGGGCGATCAAGCGGGTACCCAAAAGCTTTCTGAAATTTGAAGATCTAAGGCGTGAAGCACTGGTTCTTAAGGAACTGCGCCATCCTGGAATTCCCATTATTTATGACGTAGAAGAAGACGAATCTTATAGTTATCTGATCGAAGAGTATCTGGAAGGAGAATCATTATATGACCTTGTAAAAAGACAGGGCCATCTATCGCGGGAACTGGCCATTTCATATGGAGTTCAGTTGACCAGCATCATCAGTTACCTGCATCTCGCAGGACCAAACCCCATATTACATTTAGATTTACAGCCGAAAAACCTGTTATTGTGCCATGACACCATAAAATTGATTGACTTTGGCCTTGCCGCGTCCTTGGGTGATGCAAATATGCCCAAAGAGCGGTACGGAACCGTGGGATGTGCGGCGCCGGAGCAGTATTCAAAGGATGGAGCACTGGATGAGAGAACAGATATTTATGCCATTGGTACTATCATTCATTATCTATTTACAGGAGTATTTCCAAAGCTGCCTTATAAACCGGCTGCATCCATGGATGCCGATCTGGCAGCCGTTATAAAACGGTGCATAAAATTGGAAAAGGAAGAACGGTTTTCATCAGCACAGGAGCTGGGGGAAAGGCTCAGACAGCTTGAGCGCATGGGAACGGCTGCAAAGGAACGTCTACAATCATCATCTCTTATCATTGCTCTTGCAGGGAGCAAATCAGGGGCCGGAACGACTCATATAGGGATCGGCCTGTCTGTCTATCTTAGAAATCATGGATATCCCAATTTATTTGAAGAAAAAAATGATTCCGGCATGAGTGCCGGGCTTGGTGGCGTATGGTCAGCGAAACGGGACCAGTATGGCCTGATGAGGTACCGGGGCTTTCTTTGGAAACCTTATTACGGACCGGGAGTGAAGCTGAGAGAGCCGCCTTTTCAAATTCGCATCCTGGATTATGGAAAAAATATTAACCTGGCTCTGACGGGAGGCTCCCACAGGGTGATACTGGTATGCGACGGCAGCGACTGGGGCAGAAACAGCACCTTTTTGTCTGCGGAGCAGGTGGTGAAGGGCCGTATATCCTACGGGATCATTTACAACCACGCAGCTGGTAAAACCAGGATAACTCTGCCTGACGGGGCGGTCCCTTCTAAGTGCTTAAAGGCTCCATATTATCCGGATCCTTTTGAGCCGGGAGCAGAAGCGGAAGGTTTTTATAAGGCTCTTCTGGAAGAAGTTTTAGAAATTAAAATCAGAAGAAGAGGGATAAGCGGACTGAAAAGCTGGATCATAGAGCGGCTGACCGGAATGATCCCGGGCAAAGGCCGTACCCCAGGGAAAAGGTAAATGCTTCATGAATGGAACAATTATAAAGGTATGGAAGCTTTTGCACACCGGTAAAAGACCGGTGAGCCAGGAGGTCATAGGGATCATCGGAACCGGCAGAGGCGTGGGAGTGACCCATTTTACGGTTTTGACGGCAGGATATCTGGGCGGAGTTTTAAGAAAAAAATGTGCAGTTCTGGAATGGAACAGCCGCGAAGATTTTAAGAACATGAGAAAGATGTGCGGGAAGGAAAAGGCACAGGCCGGATATTTTCAGATACTGGAAGCAGATTATTATGAACGGGCGGGGATTGATACCCTGTTATTGTGTAAAAAGTCCGGATACCAGGCAGTGATTGTGGATTACGGAACTGTAAAGGAAGGAAATCTGGATGAATTTCTAAGATGTGACAGGCAGTTTGTTCTCGGCAGCCTAAGCGAGTGGCAGATGGAAGCGTTTCTGGAGTTTGAGGGAAAGGGGAAAAAAGCGGAAAAAGGCTGGAAGACGCTCGTGTCATTTGGCAGCGAGGAAGCCAGAAAAAGTGCGGAAAAGAGGCTTAAAATACCCATCTTCCGAATTCCGGTTTCAGTAGACGTTTTTGCTGTCACCAGTGAGATCATAGGCTTTTACCAACAGTTTTTTTAAGGCCGGGGGGAGAGATTGTGTCACGGCAATACCCTTGTGGTCTTCTCCCGGGCTGATCAGGCACGAATGAAATTATACGGGGGAGATGCGGATGAAAACAGAGGATGCCAGAGAAAGGAACGAGCGCACAAAAGAAGGTGATTATCTGGCAGGGCTTAAAAAATACCGGGATCAGGGAATCGCCATTCTGATAGACGGAGAAGAGCTGCCGGAAAAAGACTGGAACAAAATATTTGAAGTGAGGGAGGATGATAGCTTTTATATGGCCGATTATATTCCTGATAAAAAGACCGGAAAGCTGCAGGAAATAAGATTTGACCGGGTGTATAACCGATAAATGTCAGAATGTTCCAAAGGGGACGCGGCCGGATGCCATCTTCAGCCGAAAGCTTGCCATAGGAGCGCGTCAGGGAGGGATCAGGGGATTTGGAACGTAATGAAAATGTAAATTTCAAAAATGCAGAATTGTGATATAATGAGCGAAAGAGAAAAATGCGCCTGCGTATTTGAAGAACGGCGTATGCCGAACATGAACTGCCGATTCATGATATCATTGACGACAGTGATAGCAAAAGAAGACACGATCCAGGAGGAGAGCAGATGAAGAAAAAAGCAGTGCCGGTTCTTGCGGCGCTAGGAATGATATTGATAGTGACTGCGGGATTTTTCGGGGCCCGGTTTCTGGAACGGTATATCCCGTCCAAGGAACAGGCAGATATGACCGAGCTTCTGGGAGTACAGGGAGATGAAGTGGCCCTTTATCTTAATGAGGATCTGCAGGAAGCAAAGGGGCTTTTTCTGGAGGGTCAAACCTACCTCCCCATTCAGTGGGTAAATGATATGCTGAACCAGCGGTTTTACTGGGACAGCAACGAAAAGCTTCTGGTGTATGCCCTGCCGGACTCCATTGTCTATGCGGATCATTCTACTATGGGAAGTTCAGGAAAACCCCTTATATGGGTGAATGAAAACGGGGTCTATCTTTCCATGGGCCTGGTGGCAAACTATACGGATATCCGCATCACAGCCTTTGACAGCGCTGAATACAAGAGGGTCTTCATAAATAATAACTGGGATGCCCAGAAAAAAGCCGTGGTTTCCCAAAAAGGCAACGTCAGGGTCAAAGGCGGAGTAAAAAGCCCTATTGTCACATGGATCTCCCCGGGCAGCCAGCTGACGGTTCTGGAATCCATGGAAAAATGGGACAAGGTCCGGACTCAGGACGGATTTGTGGGCTATGTGGAACGCAAACGGCTGGGAGAGGTTACCAGTGAGGTTCCTGTCAGCACCTTTGTAAAGCCGGTTTATACAAGCATTTCCATGGAAGAACCGGTTATCCTTGCATGGCACCAGATGACAAATCCGGAAGGAAACGCTTCTTTTGACAGCCTGATCGCCAATACAAAAGGGGTCAATGTCATTTCTCCTACCTGGTTTGAACTTACGGACAATGAGGGAAACTTCCGGTCCCTGGCTCAGGAGGACTATGTTAAAAAAGCTCATGACAAGGGACTGAAGGTCTGGGCTCTCATCAATAATTTCAGCCCTGACGTCAATACGGAGATCCTCATGTCAAAGACTTCCACCAGGCGGAAGCTGATCGATGCCCTTATGGCGGAGGTGGAACGGTATAGCCTTGATGGAATCAACCTGGATTTTGAGGGAATCAAGGAAGAGGCCGGAGTCCATTATATCCAGTTCATTCGGGAGCTTTCCATACCCTGCCGCAAAAAGGGGATTGTCCTGTCCGTGGATAATTATGTTCCGGCTCCCGGCAATCAGTTTTATAACAGGAAGGAACAGGGAATCGTGGCGGATTATGTGATTGTCATGGGATACGATGAGCACTATGCTGGCGGGGAGGCCGGTTCCGTAGCTTCTATCAGGTATGTGGAAAACGGAATCAAAGATACCCTGGCCCAGGTGCCAAAGGAAAAAGTGATCAATGGGATTCCTCTTTATACACGGGTTTGGATTCAGGGGGCAGATGGAAAGACCAACTCATCCTCAATGGGCATAGCCCGTGCCAAGGAATGGGTCAGCCAAAATAAGGTTGAATTGTACTGGCAGGATGATTTGGGACAGTATTATGGTGAATTGCAGACAGAGGAAGGCCTTAAGCAGTTGTGGCTGGAGGAGGAGCGCTCCATAGGACTTAAGATGGACTTGATCAGACAGTATGGCCTGGCAGGGGTGGCCTGCTGGAAGCTGGGCTTTGAACCGGCAGATTTGTGGGATAAAATCCGGCTTGATAAAAATTAAAAGATAACAGGGAATAGACAGAAAGGTCAGGTTATGAGAAACAGGATCGTATTGGCAGCATTGCTGGCTGTGGTATGCATGCTGGCAGGTTGTTCTTTTAAGGGAACCGTGCCGGAAAGTACCAGCGCAGAGAGCGCTTCGCCCCAGGAGACAGAAACAACAAATGCGGAACCGCCCACCATAGAGGAAGTTCCCCAGACTTCGGAAAGCCCGGCTCAAGAGCCTGCAGAGGAATCCTTTAAAGACGGCTGCAAGATCCTTGTAGCGACGGATATCCATTATTTGGCCAGGGATCTGACGGATTTTCAGAAGGGCTTTCAGTATAGTATAGACCATGGCGACGGCAAGGTGATGCAGTACATATGGGAAATTACAGATGCCTTTGTGGAAGAAGTAAAGGCGGAGCACCCGGATCTGGTGATCCTAAGCGGTGACCTAACCTATAACGGAGAGAAAGAAAGCCATAAGAACTTTGCTGAAAAACTAGGGGAGATCGAAGATGCCGGAATACCCGTGATTGTTATTCCGGGAAACCATGATATTAATAATCCTCTGGCAGCCCAGTTTGTCGGAGATACCTTTTTAGGGGCGGAAAATATCACTTCGGATGAATTTGAGGAGATTTACCAGGATTTCGGATACAATGAGGCAGTCAGCCGGGATCCTTCTTCCTTAAGCTATGTTTATCAGGTAAATGACTATACCAGGGCCTTAATGCTTGATACCTGTCAGTACGAACCTAAAAATCTGGTGGGGGGAATGATAAAGGATGATACCTATGACTGGATCGAGGATCAGATGGAGGAGGCCTGGAATCTGGGTATGAACGTGATTCCCGTAGGCCACCATAATCTTCTTGAAGAAAGTGAGGTATACTTACAGGACTGCACCATTGAACACGGTGAACAGCTTATTGACCAGTTGGAAAGTTGGGAAGTGCCCTTGTTTTTAAGCGGACACCTTCATGTGCAGCATTATATGAGATCAGGCAGCGATTCCGGGATTTACGAGATTGTCACCAGTTCCCTGTCCACCCCACCCTGTCAGTATGGGGTTTTGTATTATGGTAACGACGGCAACTTCCGGTATCATACGAAATCTCTGGATATGAAGGGTTGGGCAAAAAACACGGGAAGCACTGATAAGAATCTTTTAAGCTTTGATGAATTTGGGAAAAAGTTTTTAAGCAGAGTATTTTATAATCAGGCACAGGATGAATTCAAGAGACTTGATACTTTTAAGGGACTGACCAAATATCAGAAGGAACAGATGGCAAAGGTCTATTCAGAGCTTAACACCGCCTGCTATGCAGGAAAGGTAGTGGATATCCGGGATAAGGCCAAAGCAAAGGCCGGCTACAAGATGTGGGAAGAGGAAGGGTATCCCAGCATTCTGGCCCAATATCTGGAGTGGATCACTTCCGATGGGACAAAGGACTATAATACATTGAGCTCAGAATGACAGGAAAGTCGCAGGGAGCAGTTCTTTTTTATTTCGCAGAAAGATATAATTCATTAAGAAGATGAATCAGGTAGGAAATGTGAAATTAAAGAAATGGGAACCCTTTATGGCACTGATATTGCTGGTGCTGGTATATGTGATATCAACCCAGGCCGGAAAAATGGCGGCAGGAGTCAACGCAAAGCCCGGGAGAAAAAAACCTGTGGTTGTCATCGATGCGGGACATGGAGGAAATGATCCGGGAAAAATCGGCATTGACGGAAGCCTGGAAAAGGATATAAATCTGCAGGTTGCAAAACGGTTGAAGAAATATCTGGAAGCTTCCGATGTGGAAGTGGTCCTGACCAGAGAAGATGACAACGGACTGTATTCAGAGAGAGACAGCAGAAAAAAGATGGCGGATATGAGCAAGCGCTGTGAGATTATCAATGATGTAAGTCCGGCACTCACTGTCAGCATTCACCAGAACAGCTATCATCAGGAGGACGTTTCCGGAGGACAGGTATTTTACTATAAAAGGTCTGATAACGGAAAAAAACTGGCGGAAATCCTGCAAGACCGGTTTGACTATGTGCTGGGTGAAAAAAACACCAGACTGGCAAAGCCCAATGATAATTACTATCTGCTTTTGCATGTAAAGACTCCTATCGTAATTGTGGAATGCGGTTTTTTGACCAATTGGAAGGAATCCGCCCTTTTGAATTCTCCGGATTACCAGGACCGGCTGGCCTGGACGATTCACATGGGAATCATGGAGTATCTAAATGGTAGGTGAAGTGAATAGGAAAACGTATCAATTACATAAAGGAACGCCTTGAATATGGTCTTTTCAGACCAATCAAGGCGTTTTTTGCTGCGGTCAGGGTCAGCGCCGTTTGGGGGCGGCACAGCTTTCCCATTTCTTCCCCAGGGATTTGGCGCAGCAACGGCTGCATTCGGCAATTCGTCTTCTTAGTTTTCGTTTATCAACTGCTCCAAAAGATTTTTGGCCATAAGAATATCCTTCTTTTGTTCCTCGCCGGATATTTCCCGTTCAATGGTGATATCACCGGTATATCCAATATCTTTCAGCTTTGCCACAAAGGCGGGATAATTGACCTTCCCTTTCCCAAGGGGCACCTCCTGGCCCAGCTTATGTCCGTCAGTGGGATAGTTTCCGTCCTTTCCATGAATCCCCATGACATATTCCCCAAATACTTCCAGGGCGTCTATTGGATTCGCCTTTCCATACATTATTAAATTGGCAGGATCTAAATTGATCCCCACATTGCCTTTTCCTGTTTCCTTTTCTATGTCCTGAATGGCTCTTTTTAACGTAACAGGAGTTTCCTGCCCTGTTTCAAAAAGAAAGTTCTGCTGATTCTTTTTACACTGTTTTACCAAAGCTTTCAAGCAGGCCAGGACAGCCGGATAATTGGGATCATAGGGGTTTTCCGGCATGTATCCCACATGGGTCGCTACATCCCGCACCTGGATCATGGCTGCGAAATCAATCCCCTTTTGAAGTGTCTTCATCCGCTCAAAACGGAAGGCTTCCGGTACCAGGCCCAGTGTAAGCTGCCCGTCATAGAAATCCCACACCTTGGGGCCTTCCCAGCCGCACCAGAAAGCTGTAATATCCACGTTGTGGCGGCTTGCGGCAGCATTTACCTGATCTGCCGTGCATTGACTCATCAGGTCCTGATCCCAGCATACCAGCTGGCAGCTTTCCATCCCCATGGACCGCAGCTCCCTAAATCTTTCATCCACATCCGTATCCCGGAAAAGTTCAACCATAACTCCGATTCTCATGGAACAATCCCTCTCTTTCTTTTTATTAACCCTTGACGGCCCCTGCTGTTATACCGCCTACTATGTGCTTTTGCATGATAACAAAGAATACCAGGCTTGGAACCATGGACATGACGATTCCGGGAAGGGCGTGTTCCCAGTCCGCTGTCTGTGCAGAAAACTGCATATAAAGAGCATTTTGAATGTTCATGGCTTTGGCATTGCCTCCGACAATCAGCTGGTTGGTGATGATGTCATTCCATATGGCAAGAGTATCCAGAACCACCACTGTGGTCAGGATGGGCTTTAGCAGGGGAAGAACAATGGCAAAATAGGTCCTTACTTTTGATGCACCGTCAATGCATGCACATTCCTCCAGCTCAATTGGGACATTTTTTACAAAACCGTGGATCATATAAACCGCTAAGGGCATGCAAAGTCCTGTATTAACCAAAATATATCCCGATTTATGCCCGGTCATGCCCACACTGGCCACCAGCCTAGTGAGAGTGATCATGTAGGACTGGAAGGGCACCATCATGGGCATGATAATGAGTATAAAGCATACTGCGGACAGCCGTCCCTTTGTCCTGGCCAGCTGATAGGCGGCCATAGGAGCCAGCAGGGTGATCACCAGCACGGTACATGCCGTATAAAGCAGGGTATTGCTGATGAGCAGGGGAAAACGGAATTTCGTCCATGTTTCCAAGTACATGGTTAAGCTCCAGCTCTTTGGCAGGGACAGAAACCTTTGAAGCATATCGTTGTAAGGCTTAAAGGAATTGATAAAAATCAGAAGCAGGGGCATCAGCCAGAACACGGAACAGACAAACACAATAGCAGAAAGCACGCTTACTTTTTTAACTTTTTTCATTACGCCTCTATCTCCTTACCCTTGGTAACCTTAAGCTGTATCGCTGTGACTATGAGCACGAATACGACAAAAACCAGGGACTTTGCAGTGGCCATGCCATACCGGTTGCTGAAAAATGCTTCCTTATAGATATTGTAGGCCACGGATACAGTGGAATTTGCAGGCCCGCCCTTGGTAAATACCATAATAACATCAAACAGCTTGAAGGAGAATGTCAGGGAGGTAAGCATACAGATGGAAACTGCGGGCATGATCAGTGGAATGGTCACCCTTCTCAGCACCTGGAACCGGTTGGCCCCATCGATTTTTGCAGCCTCGGTCAGTTCTCTTGGCACGGAAATGATACCGGCAATGTAGTTTACCATATAGAATCCAAGATTCTGCCACACAGTCATGAGCACCACTACAAAGAATGCCAGCTTTGCTGTGCCGAGCCAGCTCCAGTGAAAGACCTCCCAGCCGGTGGTCCGGTACAGGGCCTCGAAGCCCGGGCCAAGAATGAATTTCCAGATCAGGCTGATGGCTGTCAGGCTGATGATATATGGGATGTAATAAAATGCCCGCCCCACACTTGAGCTTTTTTTCTCCTCTGCCATGACTAGAGCCACGGTCAGGGACAGGAGATTCACCGCTACCACATAAAATACTGAGAACTTAAGTGTAAATGCGGCGCCTTTCCAAAACAAAGCATCATTTGAGAATATATGTACAAAGTTCTGAAGCCCTACAAACCTCATGTCCCTGCTGATCCCGTTCCATTCAAAGACAGAGTAGTACAGGTTCATCAGAAATGGCACATCAGTGGAAAAAAGCACAAAACCTAACGCCGGAAATACAAACAATGCAAATATTAAGAAATCTTTTGCTTTCCCTTTCTCTATCACTTTCACGCCTCCCAATTTCCCTTTCCTAAAGATACGGCCGTTTCAGCCAGAGATTAGTTTTTCTGGACCGGCCAGCCGTTCTGGAATTCTTCTGTCACCTGCTGCGCGGTCATGTCACCAATCATGTATGCCTGTATGGCAGGGCCTACAATGTCAGAATATCCGTTAGGTGCAATGGTGTGGATCCATCCATTGGTTTTGCCGGCTTCTACGTATGCAGCCGCATCGTTGGCCAGAGCGCCCTTTACTTCCATGGTTGTCTTGGCCCCAGGTACGCCTCCTACCCCGTCGCACATCCATTTCTGTCCTTCGTCTGAAGTAAGGATGTATTCCAGATACTCCTTAGCCAGGTCTAAATGCTTGGAATCCTTGTTCACAATATAGGTCCAGTTACAGGAAGAGAGAAGGGTGGCATCTTCCGGATTATCGCTGACAGGACAGGGGAGGAATGCCAGGCGGGCATTGGGGTTAAAGGAATCCAGAGTGGATTGGCACCAGTCTCCCATGTGGATCATGGCAGCCTGCCCGTTTGCCAGCATATTTTCACTTGTTTCCCAATCCACTTCCAGAGGTTTGTCAGGACCGTATTTTACAGCCAGATCCAGGAAGCGGAAGAGGTTCTGGAAATTCTTCATATCGGCAAATTTTAAATCACCGCTGTTTAATTTGTCCACAACTCCCTTGGCATCCAGAGACTTATCCATCATGAAATGGGTGGAAAGGTGATGAAGGACCCAAGTTTCCTTTCCTGCAAGGGCAAATGCCGTGATTCCGGCCGCCGACAGCTTCTCGCAGGCTGCTTCAAGCTCATCCATGGTATCTGGCAGCTCCGTGATGCCGGCTTTTTCAAACAGATCCTTATTATAAATCAGACCTAAATTTTCATAGGTCCATGGCAGGGACATAATGTTTCCGGCCCCGTCCTTTCCGGTTTCCAGGGCGGCATCTTTGAATTTTCCCAATACCTCTTTGTCCTCTGACCAGTTATAGGCATATTCGTAATATTTCTGGGCTGCCGTGCCTGACTCCACATCGAATACATCAGGGATGTCTCCTGAATTAACGCGGGACTGAAGCAAAGTGCTGCTGTCATTGGCTGCATGCTGTACTTCGATTTTCACACCTGGGTGGGCTTCTTCAAATTTCCTGGCCATTTCCCCATATTCTTCCAGGCCGTAGGCGTGGGCGTCAAATACCTTTAAGGTGATTTCCTCTGCTGTTTTTGCCGGATTCTTGGAAACACTTCCGCTGCATGCCGTCAGGCCTGGGACCGTTAATGCGGTTGCCGTCAGGATTGCCAGTGCTCTTGCTTTTTTCATCATAATTTTCCTCCTAAAATATGAAATTTTTTAAAGATACCTTTTATTTACATACTCCTTAGCCAGCTTCCACTCTTTTATGGCCTGACTCACTGACTGGATGCCTTCTTCAAGCGGAGCGATTTCCACAGGCTTCCCTTCCTGGAGACACTGGATAAAATATTTTATTTCCGTATAATAGGGCCCAAGATTGGAGATGTTGATCCCTGCCGAATCATCGTTCACGTCATACTCCCGGTGAAGCTTGGGATGCTGGATCCTGCCGTCATTTCCATAGACGGTCAGGGAAGGTTTTTCCCTTCCCTTAAATACAACGCTGGCTTCTTCAAAGCATGCGTGGAAGCTGGCTTCAAAAGGAAGTGCGGAGCTTACATCCCATATGCCTTCCGTTATGGCAAAGATCTTGCCAAATTCGTAAGCAGTGAAGATCTGGTTGATCATGCCGCTGGAAAAGGCTGTTGCCCTTACATCAAAGGAATCCGGCTCTCCAAGCATATATCTGAGGAAATCCAGGTCATGGACATGGAGGTCTAAAACCACGGAACCGCTTTTTCCTTCCTGGTGGAACCAGTCCTCATATCCCCAGGCGGCGTCTCCGCTGACTCTTTGCATTGTGATGGATTTTAGTTCCCCAAACCTGCCGGTTTCGCAGCACTCTTTCAGATAGCGGTATTCGTCAAAAGATCGTACCACCTGCCCTACCATAACCTGGACTTTGTTTTTTTTCTTTGCTTGTATAAGCTTTTGGGCTTCTTCCTCTGTGAGACATACAGGTTTTTCCACAAACACATGGATCCCTTTGTCCATGGCAGCCAGCGCGTGTTCTGTATGGAGATAGCTGGGAAGGCAGATATGTACGCTGTCTAAGGTTTCCGACTCCAAAAGTTCCATGCCGGTTTGATACAGTCTTGCTTTTGGCCATTGAAGGGCCGCTTTTTCAAGGTATTCGGTCCTGCAGTCTGCCAGAGCCGTTACTTCTACATTCATTTTTTCTGACAGTGCTTTTAACGACAGGTTATGAGTCGTGCCCATTCCTCCGCATCCGATCAGTCCTACTTTCATTTCTTTAACCTCTTTCCTTAGTTTGTACAGTGACCTTACTAATAGATTGAAAAATTAAAAGCCTTTGAAATTAAAATGCAAAATATCGGCTTTTGTTTTGTATAAAACGGATTTGATTCTTGGCTTTACAATAGCATTAAGTAACATATATGTCAATATATTTTTTGAATACCGTTATTTTTAATGGATAATATGTGAATTATAACGATATATAGTTATAAAAATTATATAATATACATAAAATTAAAATATTAATCATTTGCGTTTACAATTATATCATCTAATTTTGTTTATTTACTTAGAATTATATCATTTGAAAATATCATTTACCGGTAATGTTTATGGGATTTTTTAATAATGCTGTTTTTTCTGGATTTTTTTCAGGATTATTGCAACTGATCCTGGTTTGTGATAACATATATTTAATAATGTGACTTTACAAATGAAGTATAAGGGGGTGTGCTTGAGGCGATTCGTCATCATGAGATCATGAAAAGAGCAAGGGAAAACATCTGTGTTCATCCGTTTGGAGATGGCAAGGAAGATGCAGTTGAACCGGTATTTTATTAAAACAAGCAAAGGACAGAAGGATATTATGAAACTTGTTAACCAACAGTTAATTAAAGATACAAATCTGAAGCAGTTATATAATTCCATATACCGGAATCCAGGGATCTCAAGAGCGCAGCTTTCCAAGGATTCCCGGCTAAGCAAAACCGCAGTTTCTTCCCTGGTGGATGAATTGATTGCGCGCAAATTTGTATACGATTCCGGCGCCAGCGGAAGTACCAATGTGGGGCGCAAGCCCAACAGCCTGCTGCTGCGGGCGGAACAGTATTATGTAGCCGTATTCTGTCTGGAGGAGAAGGGGCTGAACGCTGCCCTGGTGGACATCACAGGTTCTGCTTCCTTTAATCAGCAAATGGAAGTGCCTTCCCCTGATGATTACATCCCCTTATGCCAGGAATACATTCATCAGATTGTGCTGCAGCAGATTCAAAAGGAGCAGTTTCTGGGCATCTGTGTGGTTGTTCCGGCTATGATCGACCCGGACCGTCGGGAGATATTTGCCACGACCCTGAACCTTCCGGAAAAAGATTTTGTAGGAGAGCTTCAGCATGCTTTCAATGGTTTTCCGGTAGCTCTTTTAAATGATACGGCCTGCTTTGCCTATGCGGAAAAGGTTTACACTCAGATCATGGAAAAGGATTTTGCCTTTATCAACTTCGGGAAAGGGATCGGCGCCACTCTTTTTATCCGCAATGAGATGCTGGGACGTGCCAGTGCTTCCTATACCCAGTTCGGCCATTATTCCATTGACCCTGAGGGAGAGCTTTGCTCCTGCGGGAACCGTGGATGTCTGGAGCTGATGATCGGGGAAGCTTCCTTAAAAGGGCGTATTGCCAGGGCAGGTGGAAGCCCTGCGTTCAGAAAATCGCCGGCCGTTACTTATGGGAATCTGGGTCAGGCCAGTGTCTATGGGGATGTGGTATCCTGTAAGGTGGTACGGGATATTGCCGATGAATTTTCCATCGCCTTGTGCAATTTAATTTGCATGGTCCACCCAAAGCTGATCATTATCGGAGGCAAGGGAAAAGACCTTGGGCCTTTATTTCTTCAGGAGATCCAGGAATGTCTGCGCACCATGGGATTCCGTCGCATGGTAAGCTCTGTCAGCATCCGGTACAGCCTTTTAGATTCCAGTGCCTTATATAATGGCGCAATGAAATATTTTTTTGATATTCATTACAAGTTTACTCAGGATATGGCCGGAAGCTTTTTTATCGGCTGATCCATATTGTTTTCTTATGAAACGGAGGTATGCCAATGGAAAAGTTAAGAGCAGCAATTATGGGCTGCGGAAGGATCTCTGCCTGCTATGAAGACGCCTTTCGCAGGCTTTCGGATTATGTGGAATTAGTGTGTGCCATCGACATTGACCTGGACAAAGCAAAAGCCTTTGGGGAAACATTTCACTGCCATTACTGTACGGATCTGGAAACTGCACTGCAATACCGGATTGATGTGATCCATCTGTGTCTTCCCCACTATCTTCACCCCGTCATTGCCATAAAAGCCATGAAGGCAGGGGTTCATGTACTGACGGAAAAGCCTATTGCCATTTCTCTGCAGGATGCTGACCGGATGATGGAGGTGCAGAAGCTGACAGGAAAAAAGCTGGGGGTCATTTTCCAGACCAGATATACAAAGAGTGTGGAAAAATTAAAGCAGCTGATTGGAGAGGGATATTTTGGAAAGATATTATCTGTCCGTTCTTATCTTACCTGGGACCGGCCCGGCTCTTATTATGCGGGGAGCGGCTGGAAGGGAACCTGGGATAAAGAGGGCGGAGGTGTCCTGATTGACCAGGCCATTCACAGCATGGACCGGGTCCGGTATATGCTGGGCAGTGACATTGACTGGATCGAAGGAAGCGTACACAACCATTGCCATGAAATGGTGGATGTGGAGGATACCGCGGAGGCTGCCATACGGTTTCAAGACGGCTGTATGTACCATCTTTACGCCTGCAATTCCTATGCATCCGATGCGCCTATAACCATAGAATTCCAGGGGGAGAAAGGACGCTGCGGCCTCATACAGGATATGGGGTTTTACGAAGCGGATGGATGCTATACGGAAATCAGAAATACGTATGAATCCACGAACGTTGGACCGGATTACTGGGGCAGCAGCCATCATCTCCAGATCAGGGATTTTTATGAATCAATTCTCCATGACAGGCCTGTGATGATAGACGGACTGGAGGGCAGAAAGACATTGGAAATGGTGAAAGGAATCTATTTGTCCTCTTTGGAAAAACGGCGTATTTATTTGCCGTTTGAGGATGTGTATTATAAAGATCTGAATACTCAAATGGAACGGGACACAGAAAGCGTTTCCGGCTTGTATTTACGTCAATGATGCCGGCAGTTGGAGAAGGAATACTTCTCCAACTGTTTTTTGCTGTGCCCTTTTTTTCATGGATTGTAGGTGTGCAGAAGGTTTTCTTTCTATTAAGTGGATAAAATTCCCTATTTGCTAAAATAATCACAAAAACGGTCGATATACATATATAAAAACAAATTGAGGGGTGCAGTTACTATGAAAAAACAGGAAAAGCAGAATTCCATTGCCCTAAATCAAAGAATGGCAATGGGATTCGGGGTTGTGAACATTTTAACAGTTTTAATTTCTTTGATAAGCCTTTTTACTATTTACGGATTATATTCCGCAGGCAGTGCATCAGCAAGACTTTTTGCGCTTTATACGGCCGCAATACTGCTGTTGACTGCCGTATCCGCTGTTGCAAGCTTCATCATATGCAGGGCCTTAAACCGAAGCATTGTGCGTCCTCTTAAAATTCTCAACAATATTGCGCAGCAGCTGTCGGTGGGAGATGCAAGCGCAAACGTCCGGGTGCTCACAAAGGATGAGGTGGGAGAAGTGATGAAATCCTTCAAGGCGATGGTGGAAAATACAAGGGGCCAGGCACAGACAGCAGAAGCAATAGCAGGGGGGGATTTAACCGTCCCTGTAAAAATAAGTTCGGATAAGGATGTTCTGGGCATTGCCTTAAGCAGCATCGTAGAGAAGAACAACCACATTCTGTCTCAGATATGTGACACGTCGGGGCAGGTTTTAAACGGAGCCGGACAGATATCGGAAGCAAGTATACGCCTTTCAGAAGGGGCGAGCCGTCAGGCAGGCTCCCTTCAGGAACTGGCAGCGGCCGTTACGGAGGTAAAAAACCAGATCACCTTAAGTGCAGATCATGCGGAACTGGCAAGGGCGTGTGCAAATGATGTGAGGCATGGAGCCGAGGAGGGCAACAGGCACATGGAGGAAATGCTCAAAGCCATGGATGAAATCAACTTATCCTCATCAAATATCTCAAAGGTTATAAAGGCCATCGAAGACATTGCTTTTCAGACAAATTTACTGTCATTAAATGCCTCGGTAGAGGCTGCAAGAGCCGGTCAGTACGGAAAGGGCTTTGCGGTTGTGGCGGATGAGGTGCGAAGCCTGGCGGCCCGGTCCGCAGAGGCAGCAAAGGAAACTGCAGATATGATTGAAAGCTCTATACAGAGAGCTGAACATGGAATGAAGATCGCACAGACTACCGCAGATGCTTTTAATAAAATAGTTGGGGGAATCGAGAAGGTTGCCGGTTTGGCGGAAAAAATTGCCGGCGCATCGTCAGAGCAGGCTTCCGGTATAGCCAGAATAAATGACGAAATCAGTCAGGTATCTACCGTGGTGCAGGCAAATTCGGCAGCGTCCGAGGAAAGTACCGCTGCAACGGCCCAGCTGTACAAGCAGGCGGAAACACTGAAGGAAATGGTACAGACCTTCAAGCTGAAAAAGCCCTGCGAAAGAGATGAAGCTTTTAGAATAACCCACTAGGAATTCTAAAAGCACAGTGCCTTTCCAGATTTACAGTATAAAACAGGGGTGCTGCAAGATAGCCATAGATTGCTATTTTGCAGCACCCCTTTTTATTTAACCGATATCGCCGGGAAAGGGTCACTCAGCCTACAAAAGGATGATGTTATGCTTTCTGCATTCCTCCCGCATTTCCTTTGGCCAGATACTGGCCTGAACTTCTCCCACATGGGCTCTGTCCAGCAGAAGCATGCAGAGACGGGACTGCCCGATGCCGCCTCCGATGGTGCAGGGCAGCTCTCCGTTTAAAAGCATCCTGTGGTAAGGAAGATTTTTCCGGTCTTCACAGCCTGCTTTCTCCAACTGCTTTGCCAGGGATTCCTCATCGACTCTAATTCCCATGCTGGAAATTTCCAGGGCGCAGTTTAAATTCTCAAACCAGAACAGGATATCCCCGTTTAACTGCCAGTCATCGTAGTCCGGAGCTCTTCCGTCATGAGGCATTCCGCTGCCCAGCTTGTCCCCGATCTTCATGAGGAAGACACAGCCGTGTTCCTTTGTGATCAGATTTTCCCGTTCCTTTGGCGTTTTGTCAGGGTAACGGTCCTCCAGCTCCTGGGAAGTGATAAATGTAATGTCTTTTGGAAGGTGCTTTACAGCCTGGGGATATTTGTACCAGACCTCATGCTGCATGTGCTTGATGATCTTAAAGATGGTGCGGACGGTATCTTTTAAAGTCTCTTCCTTCCGCTCCTCCCTGGTAATGACCTTTTCCCAGTCCCACTGGTCCACATAGCAGGAGTGAAGGTTGTCCAGGTCCTCATCTCTCCGGATGGCATTCATATTGGTATAAAGGCCTTCTCCCGGCAGAAAACCGTATTCATGAAGCGCCATACGCTTCCACTTGGCCAGAGAATGGACGACTTCAATGGTTTCTCCGGGAATTCCGGCAATGTCAAACTGCACCGGACGCTCCACACCGTTTAAATCATCATTTAAACCGCTGCTGTGCTCCACAAATAAGGGGGCTGAGATCCGTTCCAGATTCATTTCCTTTCCAAGCTCTTTTTGAAACGTATCCCTGATGTATTTAATGGCTTCCTGGGTCTCCCGGACGGAAAGCCTGGGGTCATAGTTTTCCGGTATGATGAGTTCCATGTGGTATTCCTCCCAAATAAAATGTTTTTATTATGGTATCACTAATATGAAAAACGTGCAACCATTGTTTTCTTTCAAATGCGCAGGAACCCGTTTGCCTGCCTGCAAAAAAGTTGCATGGAGACTGGGGCTGTGATATGATAAATGGAAGTTAAAAGAAAAGAGCAGAGTGATATGAAAACGGAACGAATTATTATAGAAGATACTGAAAATCCGGAGGCAGAGCTGTTAATAAAGCCTGCGGATATTATAAGAAAGGGAGGCCTGGTGGCGTTTCCAACAGAAACCGTATACGGGCTGGGGGGCAATGCATTAAATGAAGAGGCAGCAGGAAAAATATATGCGGCAAAGGGAAGGCCCTCGGACAACCCCTTAATCGCCCATATCGGAGATTTTGACGATCTGCCTCCTCTGGTTTCAGCAATTCCTGAAGCAGGAAAAAAGCTGATGAAAGCATTCTGGCCAGGGCCTTTGACCCTGATCTTCCCCAAAAGCGGCCTGGTACCCTATGGAACTACGGGAGGGCTTGATACGGTGGCGGTACGCATGCCTGTGGATCCGGTGGCAAGGGCCCTCATTCGCCTGGCAGGTGTACCGGTGGCTGCACCCAGTGCCAATACCTCCGGGCGTCCCAGCCCTACGACGGCAGACCATGTGTGGCAGGACATGAACGGAAAGATTGATATGATTGTTGACGGCGGGGCAGTTGGGATCGGTGTGGAATCCACCATCATTGATGTATCAGGTGACGGGCCAGTAATCTTAAGACCCGGAGCCATTACTCAGGAAATGGCTTCTGCTGTTCTTGGAATAGAGGTACCTCTTGACCCTGCCATTGTATCCGGGCCATTGAAGGCGGATGTAAGGCCAAAAGCCCCAGGTATGAAATATAAGCATTATGCACCCAAGGCGGAGCTGACCCTGGTGGAGGGGGATGCAGAAGCTGTTATAGAGACCATAAACCGGCTGGCAGAAGAAAAGCTTACCCAGGGGTTACGGGTGGGGATCATCTGTACGGAGGAAACAAAGGAAGCGTATCATGCGGGAGTGGTGAGAAGCATGGGGATCCGTACCAGGGAGGAGACCATAGCCCACAACCTATATGGGGTGCTGCGGGAATTTGATGATCTGGAAGCGGATGTTATATTTTCTGAAAGCTTTTCCAGAAATCACCTTGGACAGGCCATTATGAACCGCCTTACCAAGGCAGCCGGATATCATGTGATAAAAGTATAAGAACGAAAGTGTAAAGACCCGGGGGGATCCTGCTATGCCCCAAAAGCATGGGGAGGAAGGCGGAAACACCCTGGGGCATACGATAAGCCCCAAAAGCATGGGCAAGAAGGAGGGAAACAAATGGCGGGAAAAAGAGAAGATTATATTACATGGGATGAATATTTTATGGGAGTGGCGGCCCTTTCTTCCAAACGCTCCAAGGATCCCAGCACTCAGGTGGGAGCCTGTATCGTGAGCCAGGACAACAAAATTTTATCCATGGGCTACAACGGTTTTCCCATGGGCTGTTCAGACGATGAATTTCCCTGGGACAGGGAAAATGAGCAGGAAGATCCTTATAATGCCAAATATTTCTATTCCACTCACAGCGAATTAAATGCTATCCTGAATTACAGGGGAGGAAGCCTGGAAGGCAGCAAGCTTTATGTGACCCTGTTCCCTTGCAATGAGTGCGCCAAGGCCATCATACAGGCTGGAATAAAGACCATTGTATACGGCTCGGATAAGTACGAGGGCACGCCTGCCGTCAATGCATCCAAGCGTATGCTCAATGCAGCCGGGGTAAGGTATTACCAGTATCAGCCTACCGGGAGAAAGATAGAGATTGAGGTTTGACATGAAATTTTTACTGGTGGCGCTTAACGCCAAATACATCCATTCCAATCCTGCCGTTTACAGCTTAAAGGCTTATGCTGAAGCCCATGTAAAAGAGCCGGAACTGAAGGATGGAAGGTTCCGGATCGAAACCCAGGAATATACCATTAACAATCAGCCCGATGAGATCTTAAAGGATATTTACTTAAGAAAGCCGGATGCCGTGGGATTTTCCTGTTACATCTGGAATATTTCTTATGTCTTGGAGCTGGTCCGGGACCTTCCGAAGATTCTCCCTCATGTGGAGATCTGGCTGGGAGGTCCCGAGGTGTCTTATGACGCATCCCGGATCCTTTGCCGGGAACCGCAGGTTTATGGGATTATGATGGGAGAAGGGGAAGAAACCTTTTCAAAGGTTGTACGCTGTTATTTAAAGCGGGGCAGAGAAAACCAAGAAAGCAGAAGCTCTTCTTTTGAAGCCGTTGAAGGTACGGCTGTAAGAAGCGAGGATGGAAATGTAGTGGAGATAGCCCCAAAGACGACAGTTGACATGAGCTCCATCCCATTCCTGTATCAGGACTTAAAAGAGTTTGAGAACCGCATTATATATTACGAAAGCAGCCGAGGATGTCCCTTTTCCTGCAGCTACTGCCTTTCTTCCCTGGATAAGTCCGTTCGGCTGCGGGATACAGCGCTGGTGTTAAAGGAGCTGGACGTTTTTCTTAACAACCGGGTCCCCCAGGTGAAATTTGTGGACAGGACCTTTAACTGCAACAGAAAACATACTATGGCGATCTGGCGGCACATCATCGAACATGACAATGGAGTCACCAATTTTCATTTTGAGATTTCCGCTGATCTTCTAAATGAGGAGGAGCTGGAGATCATGTCCCGCATGAGGAAGGGACTCATCCAGCTGGAGATCGGGGTCCAGAGTACCAACCCGGATACCATCAGGGAGATCCGCAGAACTATGGATTTAAATCGCTTAAAAGAAACCGTTGGAAGGATCAACCGCTTTGGAAATATCCATCAGCACCTGGACCTGATTGCAGGACTTCCCTGGGAGGATTACCAAAGCTTCCGGAATTCCTTTAATGAAGTTTACGAGATGAAGCCGGAGCAGCTTCAACTTGGTTTTTTAAAGGTATTAAAAGGCTCCTTCCTGTCAGAAAAGGCTGAGGAATACGGACTTAAGTTTAAGCGGAAGCCGCCCTACGAGGTGCTGTCCACCAGGTGGCTGGATTATGGCGGGATCCTGAAGCTGAAGGGGTTGGAGGAAATGCTGGAGGTATACGGAAACAGCGGACAGTTCCGGACCACCTTACAAGAACTTTATAAAGAGTTTGAAACACCTTTTGATATGTTTGAGGCATTGGCTGAATATTATGATAAACAGGAGCTGTCAGGCATCAGCCACAGCCGGATGGCACGGTATGAGATTCTGGAAAGATTCATCCTCAGTCAGGTACCGGATAAACGTTCCCTGTACCGGGATCTTCTGGTATATGATCTTTACCTGAGGGAAAATTTAAAGAGCCGGCCTCCTTTTGCCGCGGACCAGGAACCTTTTAAGGACCAGGTGCGGGCATTTTTTGAGGGAGAAGCAGCTTCCTTTGGGTATTTAAAGGAAGGGTATGAAGGTTATGAGGCCAGACAGCTTATAAAGATGGCCCATGTGGAGGTGTTCCGGGATGGAAGGGCAGTACTTTTTGATTATAAAAAGAGGGATGCCCTGTCCCATAATGCAGCGGCTTATGAGATTGGCATTTGGAGGAAGTAATGGCAAAGAAAGAGACAAAAGCAGAGCGGCAGGCTCGTGTAATAAAAGTGCTTGAGGCCCTTGACCGGGAGTATGGAAGGTCCTATGTATGCTATTTAAACCATGAAAATCCATGGCAGCTATTGATAGCGGTCATTTTAAGCGCCCAGTGCACCGATGCCAGAGTGAACATGGTAACACCGGATTTGTTCCGGAAGTATGATTCCCCAAAGAAATTTGCCCAGGCAGATTTAAAGGAATTGGAAAAGGATATCCATTCTCTAGGTTTTTATCATATGAAAGCAAAAAACATCATATCCTGCTGTCAGGATCTGGTGGAAAAATACGGAGGTGAGGTTCCTCGGACAATGGAAGAGCTGACCTCCCTTGCAGGAGTAGGGCGAAAAACAGCAAACGTAATCCGGGGTAATATCTACAACGAACCCAGCATAGTGGTGGATACCCATGTAAAGCGGATTTCCAGAAAGCTTGGCTTTGCAAGGGAAGAGGATCCTGAGAAAATCGAGTTTGAGCTGATGAAGGTACTTCCAAAGGATCATTGGATCTTATGGAATATCCAGATTATCACTCTCGGCAGATCCATTTGTGTTGCGAGAAACCCCAAGTGCTGCCAGTGTTTTCTGCAAACCCTCTGTCCCAGTGCTCAGGCGCAGTTAAGTAAGAAGAAGGAGGCTTAATTTGGAATCATCCTATATTGCCGTTGATTTAGAAACTACCGGCCTTGACCCCAAGCTGGATAAAATCATTGAAATCGGTGCAGTGAAGGTTGTGAAAGGGCAGATGACAGAGCACTTTCAAACCTTTATCAACCCCTTCAGGAAGCTGGAATCCCGGGTGATCATTCTTACGGGCATCAGCGACCGTCAGCTGGAAGCTTCTCCGGGGATCGGAGAGGTGATCGGGGAATTCCTGGAATTTGCAGAGGGACTGCCGGTTCTGGGACATCATGTGATTTTTGATTACAGCTTTTTAAAGCGTGCAGCAATCAATGAAGGTTATAGTTTTGAGAGACGGGGGATAGATACCCTTAAGCTGGCCAGAAGGTTCATGCCTCCCGAAGAGAAGAAAAATTTAGGGGCAGCGTGCGGATATTTCGGGATTGAACAAACCATGAGCCACCGGGCGCTTGCAGATGCAAGTGCGGCCCACGGACTGTATCAGGAAATGGCAAAACGGTACGGAAAAGAAGCGCCGGAGATTTTTGATTCCCAGGCTTTGATCTATAAGGCAAAAAAGGAACAGCCGGCCTCAAAAAGGCAAAAAGAACACTTGCAGGATTTATTAAAATATCATAAAATAGTTTTATCTGTGCAAACGGAACATATGTCCAGAAATGAAATATCAAGAATCACGGATAAAATTATAGCACAGTATGGAAGAATATAAGCGAGGTGATACGTTATGATTAATTTTAACAATAAAAACAACAGAAAATTTTTATCAGTAGTCTTGATCCTGGTAGTCATTTTACTGATTGCCGCCATGGTGCTTCCTATGATGCTTCAGTTTATGTAAACGGTCAGGGATGTGTATTGGCAGCATACAGGCACAGCAGCAGAGCATGAGGAATGAATATGAAAAAGAAAACTTTATCCATGAGCCTGGCGGCGGTTATCATAGCTGCGGGAATTGGATTTCTCTCTCCCACCTATGTCATGGCTGATACCCTTCCGGATGGGATCTATGTGGGAGAATATAATCTGGGAGGTATGACGGAAGAAGAAGCCAGCCAAAAGATCCAGAGCCTGGTTAATGAAATGGAGAATCAGAAGGTAACGTTAATCGTTGATGGACAGCCGGTGGAAACCGTGGCAAAAGAGCTGGGCTTTCACTGGAGCAACCCTGAGGCTGTGGCCCAGGCCGCATCTTCCTGGCAGGGAGGCAACTTAATCAAACGATATTTAAATAAAAAGGATATTGAGAAGAACCATGTGATCATTCCTTTGGAAACGGCTCTTGACGATGGGAAAGTGGCCGCCTTTGTTGCTGAGAAATGCTCACAGGCGATGGTGGAGCCTAAGAACGCCACCATTGTACGCGACAAAGGGGCATTTATCGTGACTCCCTCTTCCATTGGAAAGAACGTGGATGTGGCTGCCACCAAGCAAGCCCTTGACGCAGCTCTTGCCAACGGGCTCAAGGAGCCGGTAACGGCCACTGCAGTGGTATCAGAGGTGAAGCCCGGGATCACCACGGAAGATTTATCTACGATAAATGATGTGCTTGGAACCTTTTCCACCAGCTTTTCTTCCAGCGGCGCTTCCAGATCTAAAAATCTGCAAGTAGGTGCAAGCAAGATCAACGGCCGTGTGCTCATGCCTGGAGAAATCCTGTCCGGTTATGAATGCATGCATCCCTTTACTCTGGCCAATGGATATGCTACAGCGTCCGCTTATGAGAACGGCCAGGTGGTGGACAGTGTAGGCGGAGGCGTATGCCAGATCGCTACCACCCTTTATAATGCCGTACTTCGGGCAGAGCTTGCAGTCGACCAGAGACAGAACCATTCCATGGTGGTAGGCTACGTAAAGCCTTCGGAGGATGCGGCCATTGCAGGTACGTACAAGGACATAAAATTTTCCAACAATTACAGCACTCCCATTTATATTGAGGGCTATACTTCCGGGAAAACCCTTACTTTTACCATTTACGGAAAGGAAACCAGGCCTGCAAACAGGACCTTTGAGTTTGTTTCCGAGACCTTAAGCGTAACGGATCCCGGTGCTCCCAAGGAAGTGGTGGATCCTGCCATGCCTCCGGGAAGCAGAAAGCAGGTACAGTCCGCACACAGGGGAATGAAGTCCAGACTGTGGAAGGTGATATATGTGGATGGCGTGGAGCAGAGCAGAGAGATCCTCCATACGGATACTTATAACCCTTCAAAGGCCATCATAAAAGTCGGCCCTGCAGCTCCTGCGGTAGCCGTCCCGGCCGAGACTCCCGGAGTTCCCATAGAAACATCACCGGCGGCACCTCCGCCTGAAACAACTCCGGCAGTGACGGCGGATCCAGGGCCGGGAGCGGTTGAAATGCCTGGAGAGATCCCGCCTGAGGCAGGGCCGGGAGTATAGGCAGGTAAGCATATGAGACGGATTGAAAGGGAAAATGCCGGAACCCTACGGCCAGGGCAGGATCTCGTTGTTGCGGGATATGCCGGCCTTTGGGGAACGGTAGAAACTGTAAAGTATAAAAAAGAAGAATTATATCAATGGTTTTCCAGGGGCTATATTGAACGGATTTCGGAACAAGAAAGTATGGTACCGGAAGGCGGTTTGGAAAAATGGAAAAAGTTTGGAGCGGCAGAATGTGAACCGGCTGGTGAGGGCGGGATTTTAAAAGCTCTATGGGACCTGTCCGGGGCCTACATGACAGGAATCCGGTTTTCTCTCCACAGCATACCGGTGAAACAGGAAACCATTGAGATTTGTGAGCGGTACGATTTAAACCCGTACCGCCTTTTCTCAACCGGCTGTCTGCTTTTCTCGGCGGATAACGGAGGAGATCTGGTAAAGGCTTTAAAAAAGCAGGGAATCCACGCTGCGGTGATTGGGAAAGTGACGGGAGGCATCAAACGGATCATCGACCACGGGGACAGCACCGGTTATCTTGACCGGCCCTCAGAGGATGAACTATATAAGGTCTTACCAAATAAACAGGGATGAGCTGGGGACATACCGTTATAACCCACAGGCCCGGACAATCATAAGGAACGCCCTCAAGGGCATACCTCTATGTCTAAAGAACATGGACAATCATAAGGAACGCCCTCATGGGCATACCTCTATGTCCAAAGAACATGGACAATTATAAGGAAATCAGGAGGCAGGATATGAGAGAAAAAATATTGGCAATTATAGAAAAAAACAGCAGGATTGATTTAAAGGACCTGGCGATTCTTTTGGGGGAAAGTGAGACCGCCATTGCCAATGAAATCGCCGAAATGGAAAAAGAACATATCATATGCGGATACCACACCCTGATTAACTGGGATAATACCAGCGATGAAAAGGTTATGGCATTAATTGAAGTTAAGGTCACTCCTCAGCGAGGGATGGGGTTTGATAAGATCGCTGAGCGCATTTACCAATACAGCGAGGTAAACGCCGTATATCTTATGTCCGGCGCTTTTGACTTTACCGTATTCATAGAGGGAAAGACCATGAGACAGGTGGCCCAGTTTGTATCAGATAAGCTGTCGCCCATGGAGTCGGTTCTCAGCACTGCCACTCATTTTGTCTTAAAGAAGTACAAAGACCATGGAACCGTTCTTGCTGAAGGAACAACCGATGAAAGGATGTTGATTACGCCGTGAGAAATCCATTGTCAGACCGAATCGTAGAGATCCCGCCTTCCGGGATCCGCAAGTTTTTTGATATTGTCAGCGAAATGAAGGATGCCATTTCCCTGGGTGTGGGGGAACCTGATTTTGACACGCCCTGGCATATTCGGGAAGAGGGTATTTATTCCCTGGAAAAAGGCAGAACGTTTTATACCTCAAATGCAGGATTAAAAGAATTAAAGATAGAAATATGCAACTATTTAAGCCGCCGTTTTGCTGCTACATATGATCCTGACCATGAAGTCATGGTAACGGTGGGCGGCAGCGAGGCCATTGATATCGCCCTCCGGGCCATGTTAAATCCAGGGGATGAGGTGCTGATTCCCCAGCCCAGCTACGTTTCTTACGTTCCCTGCACCATTCTTGCAAACGGTGTTCCTGTCATTATTGACTTAGAAGCAAAGGACCAGTTTAAGCTGACTGGTGAAAAGCTTCTGGAGAAGATCACTCCAAAGACCAAGGTGCTGGTGCTTCCGTTCCCCAACAACCCTACGGGAGCTGTTATGAAGGCCGAGGAGCTGGAAGAGATCGTTAAAATCGTAATAGAGAAGGATTTATTTGTTATATCGGATGAAATCTATTCAGAGCTTACTTACGGAAGCGATCACACGACCATTGCCGCTTTTCCCGGCATGAGGGACAGAACTGTGCTCATAAACGGCTTTTCAAAATCCTACGCCATGACCGGCTGGCGCCTTGGTTATGCCGCTGCTCCCAGGGTGATTCTGGAGCAGATGTTAAAAATCCACCAGTTTGCCATCATGTGTGCACCTACCACCAGCCAGTATGCTGCAGTAGCTGCCCTCCGTGAAGGTGATAAGGATGTTCAGATGATGCGGGAATCCTATGACCAGAGACGCCGTTATCTGATCCATGCCTTTCAGGAAATGGAGCTGGATTGTTTTGAGCCTCATGGGGCATTTTATACCTTTCCATCCATCAAACGGTTTGGTATGACTTCCGATGAATTTGCCACCAGGCTTCTGCGGGAAGAAAAGGTAGCGGTGGTGCCTGGGACTGCCTTTGGAGACTGCGGAGAAGGATACCTGCGTATTTCTTATGCATACTCTCTGGAGAATCTGAAGGAGGCATTAAGCCGTATGGACCGATTTATCAAAAGACTGGAGGAAAAAGCGTAAAGGTATGAATATTGTATTATTGGAACCGGAGATGCCAGCCAATACAGGAAATATCGGAAGGACCTGTGTGGCAACAGGCACAAAGCTGCATTTGATTGAGCCTTTGGGCTTTAAGCTCAATGACAAGCTGATCAAGCGAGCCGGGCTGGACTACTGGGATAAGCTTGATGTGAATGTGTACAGCGATTATCAGGACTTTCTGGACCGGAATCCGGGAGCCAGGATCTATATGGCCACAACAAAAGGGCTTCACGTGTATTCCGATGTGGAATATGATCCGGACTGTTTCCTGATGTTTGGAAAGGAGAGTGCCGGAATACCGGAAGAGATTCTCCTGGAAAATCAGGACTGCTGTGTCAGGATCCCCATGTGGGGGGATATCAGGTCCTTAAATTTATCAAATTCTGTTTCCATTGTGCTGTATGAGGCTTTAAGGCAGAATGGCTTTGAACGTATGACCATGAAGGGGGAGCTTCACCACCTACAGTGGAAGAAATAAAAATTTTCCGGGCAGTTTTTCTTGTTAGATCATAAGAAAAGACTGCCCGGATTTTAATTTTAGATTAAATATACAGGAGTACGGAGCCCCCCGCCAGTTAAGGGGTTCCGGCCTTTGGAAGGCTGAAGATGAATTCCGATCCGACTCCTTCCGTGCTGACCACATCAATATTTTCTCCGTGAGACTGGATGATCTCCCTGACAATGGCCAGGCCAAGTCCTGTCCCTTTCTTATCCTTTCCCCTGGATGAGTCTGTTTTATAAAATCGCTCCCAGATCTTTTTTAAGCTTTCCTTTGGGATGCCGATTCCCGTGTCCTTAATGGAAATAAAAATCTTTTCATACTTTCCCGAAGCCTGTATGTAGATGGTAGAATCTGCATGGCTGAATTTTATGGCATTGTCTATGAGATTATAGAGGACCTGCTGTATCTTTCCAAGGTCCGCATAAACCATCTGAATACTTTCGGAAAAGGTCAAATCAAAGGTGATATTTTTTCCATTGCAGGTTCCTTCAAAGGATGCTGCCGTATCTTTAATGACCCGGTTGATATCAAAGCTGGTACGGTTCAGATACCCTTTGCTGTCAAGGGAATTAAGGGTCAGAAGTCCCTGCGTCAGCTTATTTAAGCGGTCAGTTTCTGAAATGACCCTGTTTAAATATTTCTCATGCATCTCCGGCGGTATGGTACCGTCAAGAATGGCTTCCAGATAGCCCTTAATGGAAGTCAGGGGAGAACGAAAGTCATGGGATACATTGGCGATAAAGGTTTTCTGGTAATCCTCCATCTTGCCCAGCTCAGCAGACATATAGTTAAGGGTTGCGGCAAGATAGCCCATTTCATCTCTCGTATGCACCTCAATGTGATGCATTAAATTACCCTGAGCGTATTCATTTGCTCCGGCCGTGATTTTTTTTAACGGAAAATATACATTTTTTGTAAAGACCAGAAGGATAATTAAGGAAAGACCGAACACCGCTGCCGATGTGACGTAGACGATGTTTAAGATCCCATCCCGCTCCGTTCTTAAATAGGATAAAGGCAGGTGGATCACCACGTAGCCGTGTGTGGTGTAGTTTCCTGTAATTGGCGCATGTACACTTAAGACATCATAGGAAAACTGATGATAGTAGTTTCCGATAATATAGGACTTATTGCCCATGAAAGTAGGATCAAAGTTTTCAATGACCTGTCCCTGCTTGTCAGACTGAGCGCTGTCAGACACCACCTTGCCCTGCCGGTCTACGATCCATATCTGGGCATGAAGATAATTGGCCTCCTTCACAAGCTCCGGATAAGAGGAAGACAGGCTCATATCCCTGCCGTTGTACATGCCGCTGTAGGAGGAGGCGATCTGAGTGGCCTCGTCATAAAGGGATTCGGAACGGCGGCCAAGGAGATACTGGTCCGTGATCTCAGAGGAAAATGTGGCAATGGTCACAAATCCCAGGAGGCCGAACAGCAGATAGCCCAGGATGAATTTATAATAGAGAGAGTGTGTCATCTAACGCTTCACCTCAAATTTGTAGCCGATCCCCCAAACCGTTGTGAGAGCCCAGCCAGCATGGTCCTTGATCTTTTCCCGTAGCCGCTTGATGTGGACATCAACGGTTCTGGTATCACCGATGTATTCATATCCCCAGATGTGGTCCAAAAGCTGCTCTCTGGTAAATACCTGGTTTGGAGAGGAGGCCAGGAAGTAAAGAAGCTCCAGTTCCTTTGGCGGCATCTCAATGGAATGCCCCATATAGATGACAGAATAATTGGTAAGGTTTACAATAAGGTCCGGATATTCCACATATTCTCCCTGGTGATCCGTATGAAGGGCGGCAGGTACAGGGGACGTCTGGTAGCGCCTTAAAACAGCCTTTACACGGGCCACCAGCTCCTTGGAATCAAAGGGTTTGATCATATAGTCATCAGCCCCCAGCTCCAGGCCAAGGACCTTGTCAAAAACTTCTCCCTTTGCAGAAAGCATAATAATGGGAACCTGGGAGGCGGAGCGCATCTCCCGGCAGACCTGATAGCCATCCATGCCGGGAAGCATCAGGTCCAAAAGTACCAGGTGAGGCCGGAATTCCGGAAATACCCGGAGTGCCTCCTCTCCGTCGCCTACGATTTCTGTTTCGTAGCATTCTTTTAATAAGTAGAGGGAAATTAATTCCGCGATGTTGCTGTCATCGTCTACGATCAATATCCGCTGTTTTTCTGCCATAATGGCCCCCTTTCTCAAATGATTCAACCAAAGGCAGCGAGCCGCATGGATATGGCTGCATATCCATGCGGCCATTGCCTGTGGGGTAAAGTACCTTGCAGACTGCAATGGGTATTTTACTTAAATGTAACAATGGTCACACCGGAATCTCCTTCCCCGAAGGCACCCAGGCGGAAATCTTTTACATATTTTAACTTCTTCAAGTGCTTGTGCACAGCATTCTTTAAAGCACCCGTTCCACGCCCGTGAACCACTCGTACCTGAGGAAGGTGGGCCAGATAGGCATCGTCTAAGTATTTGTCCAGTTGGGGTATGGCTTCATCAGTAGTCATTCCAATCAGATTGATCTCCGGGGAAATGGAAAAGGATTTGGACATACGGGTAGAGCTGCTTCCGCTGCCGCTTTTCCTGGAGCCAATTCCGGCAGGTGTGGAAACCGATTCTTCATGAAGCAGTTCCAGATCCGAAAGATTCACTAAGGAACGTAGGATCCCCATCTGCACATATAAATCTCCCTTGGCATTGGGAAGGGAGCTTACAGTTCCGTTTAGATTCATGCTTAAAACCTTTACTCCGTCTCCCAGCTTCAGCTTTCGGGGGTCAATCTGTTTTCCCGGTTGTTTTTTTTCATTTTTCAAAGACAGGGAGGAATCCACATCCTGCAGCTTGTTCCTTAATTTGCTCCGCTGGGCTTCCAGCTCCTTGGCAACCCCGGAGTCTGCAGCCAGCTTGTTGATGCTGCGTATGGTTTGGTCTGCGGTCTCCTTGGCGTCCCGGAGGATCCTTTGGGCTTCCTCCTTGGCTTCCCGTATCATATGATCCCGCCGTTCATCAAGCCTCTCTTCCTTCTGGGTCAGACGGGTCTTCAGCTGTTCCACCTCCAGCTTATAGGAGGCGATCTGGATCCGTTCCTTTTCAATGGTAACCCGGTTTTCCTCCAGGTGGGTTAAAAGGTCCTCAAAGGTTTCATCCTTTGCCTCCAGATGGGTCTTTGCATCGTCGATGATATAATCCGGAAGTCCCAGCTTTTGGGAGATGGCAAAGGCATTGCTTTTTCCAGGCACGCCGATTAAAAGGCGGTAGGTAGGTTTAAGAGTCTCCACGTTAAATTCGCAGCAGGCATTTTCCACGCCGGGAGTTGTAAGGGCAAACACCTTTAACTCGCTGTAATGGGTTGTTGCCATGGTGCGGCATTTCATGTTGTGAAGGAATGACAGGATGGAAATGGCAAGGGCTGCCCCTTCCGTAGGATCGGTACCTGCTCCAAGCTCGTCAAACAGGCAGAGGGAATTGCTGTCTGCCTGTCCCAGAATATGGACAATATTTGTCATATGGGCGGAAAATGTACTTAAGCTCTGTTCTATGCTCTGCTCATCTCCGATATCTGCAAATACCTCGTCAAACACCGCCAGTTCTGAACCGTCAAATGCCGGGATATGAAGGCCGGACTGTCCCATGAGGGTGAATAATCCCACGGTCTTTAAAGAAACCGTCTTTCCTCCTGTATTTGGCCCGGTCACAATTAGCAGGTCAAAGTCCCGCCCAAGATGTATGGTGATGGGGACTACCTTGGAAGGATCTAAAAGGGGATGACGGCCATCCTTGATGTTAATGATCCTTTTTGTGTTAAATATTGGTTCACTGGCATTGTAATGCTTGGATAAGGCCGCCTTTGCAAAGATAAAATCCAGCTTCGTCAGGATTTCAAAGTCAGTTTCCAACTCATTAAGGTAAGGGGCCAGCTGGTTGCTTAAATCGGCAAGAACCATTTCGATCTCTTTCTGCTCCTGGATTTCTAAAGCCCTGAGATCGTTGTTAAGCTTTACGATTGCCATTGGCTCGATAAAAAGAGTGGAGCCGGTGGAAGACTGGTCGTGGACCATGCCGGATACCTGGGATTTATGCTCGGATTTCACCGGGAGGCAGTAACGCCCGTCTCTCATGGTGATCACCGCATCCTGAAGGTAGGTCCGGTTGGAATTCAATATAGAGTTTAACTGGGTGTGGATCTTGTCGTTGATGGAACGCATGGAGCGCCGGACATGATGAAGCCCCGGGCTGGCATCATCGCTTACCTCCTCTTCGGAAAGGATACAGCGTTTGATTTCCGTGTTGACAGGGGTCAGGGGTTCCAGCATCCGGAAGGATTCCTCCAGAGAGTCCTCCGGCAGCTCCGAGTCCTCATGGCGTCCATAGGCTTTCACTCTGGCTGAGACAGTAAGCAGGGAGCTGATGGAGAGAATCTCCGCCATTCCCAGGGCGCTTCCTACATCCAGGCGCTTTAAGGAAGGGCGGATGTCCCTCACGCCCCCAAAGGAGATACTGCCTTTCTGACGCACTCTTGTGGCGGCGTCGGTGGTTTCCTGCTGGGCCCTTACGATCTCATGATAGTCCGTGGAAGGGATTAAGTTTCTGCACAGCTCCTTGCCGGAGTCGCTGGAGGCGTACTGGGCAAGCTGTGTGATGATTTTATGATATTCTAAAGTTTTTAATGCTTTCTGATTCATAGATTATACCTTATTTATTCTGCTTTCTTTCCACTGTGGTCCGATGATGATAGTATCTGTTACAGTATAGCATATTTGGGATGAAAACTGCAATCCTCAGGTTATTTTTCCTGACAGATCCGGTGAAAGAGGATCCAATATGATCAATCAGCCGCAATGGATTATCCGGGAGTTATTAAATGAATCAATGACGGAATGACTGCCTTGTTTTCTATAGTTTGATTCATTTGGGATAGGAATTTATTATTGTAAATTCAGTATTACATCAGGCAGTATTTTATGTATAGGTGCACCAATCCATACATAAGCACTTTTTTTATATACAGAAGGCCAATCATACAATAAACTTGAAAGATCCCAGGGCAGAGGGGACAAAGTTCACATGTTTTTCTTGCATTAAGGGGCGAAGGACCTTATAATAGTATTTAGGTCTTCTGCAAAGGAGGGGTTGTATGCCGGAAAATAACGGGCCAGATGATAAAAAATCGGAGCCTCGTCAGTTTATCAATGAAAAGATAGTGAGACAGCCCTTGTCAAAAAGGGAAATGCTAAAAAGGGCTTTGGGCCTTTTTGCGACTGCAGTTATCTTCGGAATCGTTGCAGCGGTTACATTTGCCGTATCCCGGCCTGTAGCTGAAAGATTTTTTGCGAAAGGATCCACCAGCGAAAGCGTTCCCGTAACCATACCAAAGGATGATCCGGAAACGGCGCCTTCCGAGACTGAGACCATGACTTCGGCGGCTGAGACGGAACCCATTGAAGATATTTTAAAGTCAGCCATGGAGAAATATCCATTTTCAGTAGATGATTTAAATACCCTGTATGGAAGCCTGAGGTCTCTGGTCCAAAAAGTAGACAAAGGGATCGTGACGGTCCATTCCGTTAAGACCCAGACAGACTGGTTTAACAACCCTGTGGAAAACTCCGGTCTTTTTGCCGGAGTGATCATTGCCTCCGCAAATCAGGAGCTTTTGGTGCTTACCCCGGATGGGGCTGTGGAGGATGCTGAGGCTATCCGCGTGGTGTTTTCTGACGGAACGGAGGTCCAGGGGACCATTAAGCAGACGGATAAGCTTTCCGGAATGGCCATTGTGAGTGTATCCACCGCGGATCTGGGAAGAGCCTTGCTGGAGGAGATTAAGGCAACCCCGCTGGGAAATTCCTATTCTGTAAGACAGGGGGATCTGGTCGTGGCCATCGGCGGCCCGGCCGGCATGGTCCATTCTGTTGGATATGGATTTATATCCTATATAACGAAAAACGTACAGGTTACGGATGGGATAACCCGTATTCTGTATTCTGATGTGAAGGGAAATGCCCAGACAGGCACCTTCCTCATAAACACATCCGGACAGATCATCGGCTGGGTGACGGATGAGCATAAGAATGACGGTAGTAAGGATATGACGGCAGCTATGGCCATATCCGACTATAAGAGCATTCTGGAAAAGATGAGCAATGGCGGGTCCTTTCCGTACTTTGGGATCATTGGACAAGAAGTAAGCGCCGTTATGAACAGCAATGGCATGCCTCTGGGAGTATATGTGGTTGATGTGAACGCAGACAGCCCTGCCTACAATGCCGGGATCCAGTGCGGAGATATTATAAAGACTATGGGAGAGGAAACCATCGTTACGATGAAGGACTTCCAGGCGGTGCTTGAAAATTCTACCCCCGGGGATGTGATTCCTGTGAGTGTTTCCCGCAATGGAAGGGAAGAATATAAAGAGATACAGTATCAGGTAACCATTGGAGCCAGGTAATCTTCCTGGCTTCCTTATTGCCTGAGGCTAAGGCTGAAAGAAAGTATGTGGAGGAAAACAATGAGGTATGTAGAATCATTCCGTGAAGGAATGCATGTTTCAGATGTGTATTTATGCAAAAATAAGCAGATTGCCCTTACAAAGTCAGGGAAAGAATATGGAAGCCTGATTCTTCAGGATAAGACAGGGACCGTGGATGCCAAGATTTGGGATCTTGGATCTCCGGGAATCGGGAATTTTGAAACTCTGGATTATGTATACATAGATGCAGATGTGACTGTTTTCCAGAATTCCAACCAGTTGAATATTAAGCGGGTCCGAAAGGCAGAAGAAGGGGAATATGTCCCCGGCGATTACCTTCCTGTTTCCGGGAAGAATATAGGACTGATGTATGAGGAATTTTTAGGATTTATCCGGACGGTTAAGAACCCTTACTTAAGAAAGCTTTTGGAAAGCTTTTTTGCAGAGGATGCCGCCTTTGCCAAGGCTTTTCAGTTCCATTCTGCAGCAAAAAGCGTTCACCACGGTTTTGTGGGCGGACTTTTGGAGCATACCTTAAGCGTGGTTAAGCTGTGTGATTATTATGCCGGTTATTATCCTCTCATTAACCGGGATCTGCTTATAACAGCCGCCATGTTCCATGACATCGGCAAGACCCGGGAGCTTTCCACATTTCCGGAAAATGATTATACCGATGACGGTCAGCTTTTGGGCCACATCATCATTGGAACGGAGATGGTGGGAGAACGGATCCGGACCATCCCAGGCTTTCCGGAAAAGACGGCTTCCGAGCTGAAGCACTGCATTCTGGCCCATCATGGGGAACTGGAATACGGATCTCCTAAAAAGCCTGCTTTGATCGAAGCCCTGGCCTTAAATTTTGCGGATAACACGGATGCCAAGATGGAGACTATGATCGAGGTGCTAAAGGGTGCGGGAGACAATAACGGCTGGCTGGGATTTAACCGGCTGATGGAGAGCAATATACGGAAAACATCGGAATAGAGAAGACAGGGCGCATCGGGATTTTATATCTCCTGGTGCGCTTTTTTCGTTTTTTTGGCAATGTCTTTTAGAAAACTCAAGTAAATTTTAGAATTTCTTTCGTTTTCTCTGGCATTCCATTTAAGAATGCTTTCGTATCCTTAAAATGAAGTAAAAAAAGTGAAAGTGTGGTATCATAAATGGGATGCTACAGGCAGCAGCCCATTCACAGATAAGGAAATACCCTATGGGTATCCCTTTAAGCCCCAAAGGCCGGGCAGGAATGGGGAAAGGAGAGAGAACATGGAAGCAAACCACATCTTATTAGTAGAGGATGATAAAGAGATCCGGGAAGGGATCGAAATATATTTAAGGAGCCAGGGCTACGAGGTATTTCAGGCGGCGGATGGTGTGGAAGGCCTTAAGGTTTTACAGCGGGAAGAGATCCATCTTGCCATTGTTGATGTAATGATGCCCCGGATGGATGGCATCACCATGACCGTGAAATTAAGGGAAGCCTATGATTTTCCTGTGATCATCCTGTCTGCAAAGTCTGAGGAAGTGGATAAGATCATGGGACTTAATATCGGTGCTGATGATTATGTATCTAAGCCGTTTACCCCGATGGAGCTGCTGGCCAGGGTGAACTCCCAGCTTAGGCGATATAAAAAATACATGGATATGCTGGAAGAGAAGGAACAAAAGGAGAAAAGCAATGTTTATTCCATCGGCGGCCTGGAGCTTAACGAGGATACGGTGGAAGTGACGGTGGATGAAAAGCCGGTGAAGCTGACGCCCATTGAATTTAAAATACTGGCTCTTCTCATTAAAAATCCCGGACGGGTGTTTTCTGCGGAGGAGATTTATGAGAGGGTCTGGAATGAGCGGGCCATTAACACGGATACGATCATGGTTCATGTAAGGAAGATCCGGGAAAAGATCGAGATCAACCCAAAAGAGCCGAAATATTTAAAGGTGGTGTGGGGCGTTGGATATAAAATTGAGAAACAGGCATAGGATCAGCATTATCCTGGCAATGATTGTGGTTTTGCTGGCAGCCTCGGTTATGGTGGGGCTTTACCCATTTTTTAAGAATGAATCAGCCAGATATGAGGAGCCAGTTTATGGGCAGGATGAATTCCTCAAGCATCTGGTTCTTGGCAATTACGTGCTTTATCTGGAACAAGCCCAGTATGAACAGGGCAGTGTCATCTCTCCGTTCCAGTTCTATTTCCCCCTGGCGGAAGAAGAATTAAGGAATGCCATGGCAGTTGAGGCGGCATCAGAAGTAAGTGAAACGGAGGCCGGAGCTGGCGGGGATGCGGCTGAAGATGCAGATGCAGATGAAGAAGTGTTTATAATGGACGCACAGGAAGAGCGCCGGGAGTATTTAAAAGAACTGCGCCAAAGCTGTGTCAGGGAATATGAATCCTGGAACCGGTATTTTGGAGGTATGAGAAATTTCCTGGATTATCAAATCCTTGATGCAAGCGGGAAAGTCTTGACGGATCATGCGGGAGGCCGGTCCATTGCAGGAAGTGATGAATATACGTTCAAGGCAGTGCTTCGGTATGACGATCTGGGACGCATGGAGACCGGAGAGGTAAGCGGAGTAAATGGAAGCAGGCTTTTCAATTCTCTGGGGACCTTAGGCGGCAGAGATCCTATGAGTGATTACTATTGGGACCAGTATCGTTACGAGACAGATCTGAAACTGAAAAACCCAAGAAATGTTACCTTTGCTTATGGGATGAGGTCCCAGCAGATCGCCGCTTTTGAAGAGGAGAGAGAAACTGTCTGGAATGCGTATAACTACTCAGGAAGCGTTTCCAGGATATTTATGGGCCTGATCTGTGCCGTTGTGATCGCAGCCTTTTTCTTCTCCTGTCTGGACCCGGGGCTTCCGGATATCAGCAGGCTTTTAAGAACACCTTTGGAGGTCGTTGCAGGGGTGGCCTGTGGTGCTGTATTTTTCGGAACAGGGCTTACAAATCTTGTGGTGGTGACAAACAGGGGAGATTTATATGATGCTCTTATGCGGGCAAATTTCCTGCCCCTGGCGGCCAGGATCATGGTGAAGTTCTGGAACTTAATGTGGTGGTCCATTCCCTTTGCCATTGTCTATTGGGCGGTCATATGCAGCCGTGATGTCTTCCGCATCGGACTGAAGCGTTATCTTCATGAGCGGACCTTATGCGGCTGGTTCTGGCAATGGGTGAAAAACCTTTGCCACAGGGTTTATACCTTTGTAGGAAACATCAACCTGCAGGAGCGGTCGGACCGGACCATATTCCGGATCGTGGGAGTGAACTTCATCATTCTCGCCATTCTTTGCAGCCTGTGGTTTTTTGGGATCGGTGCCCTGATCCTTTATTCCATTGCCTTGTTTATCGTGATGAGGAAATACTACAGGGATTTAAGTGATAAATACAGCATCCTTTTAAGAGCAACAAACCAGATCGCAGAGGGAAATTTAGAGGTTTCCATAGAAGAGGATTTAAGCGTATTTGAACCATTTAAAAAGTCGATACAAAAGATCCAGAAGGGATTTAAAGTGGCGGTCGTGGAGGAAGTGAAAAGCCAGAAGCTTAAGACTGACTTAATCAGCAACATGTCCCACGATTTAAAAACCCCATTGACGGCGATTATAACTTATGTAAACTTACTAAGGGATGACCATGCGACGCCGGAGCAGAGGAAGGCTTATATTGACATACTGGAACAGAAATCCATGCGTTTGAAGTCACTCATTGAGGACTTATTTGAGATCAGCAAGGCAAACAGCAACAATGTGACCCTGAATCTGGAGGATGTAGACATTGTCAGCCTGTTAAAGGAGGTCAGTCTGGAGCTGAGTGATAAAATAGAGGAATCCACCATAGATTTCCGGTGGAATCTGCCGGACGAAAAAATCGTTCTTCCTCTGGACAGCCAGAAAACCTACCGCATATTTGATAATCTGCTGTCTAATATTATAAAGTACGCCATGCCTAACACCAGGGCCTACATTGATATGAAGAAGGAAGGGGAGTATGTAGTCACTACCTTGAAAAATGTTTCTGCCGCAGAGCTTACTTTTAATCCGGATGAAATAACCGAACGGTTTGTCAGAGGAGACCAGTCACGGAATACGGAAGGCTCCGGCCTTGGAATGGCTATTGCAAAGAGCTTTGTGGAGCTGCAAAATGGAAAGCTTCAAATCGAAGTAGAGGCTGATCTGTTCCGGGTGATCATCCGGTGGCCGATTTCTTAAGTTTGATGTATAATGGATTAAAAGAATGGAAACTGGCTTAAAACTTCTTGAAAACGGGGGTGGAACTGATTATACTATAGATAAGCGCAGGCCCATGTGCAAACTGGTTTAAGAATGGGAAGAAGTACCCTTTGATGTCCCTTTCGGCCGGTAAAGGGGAGGGACTATGTCCCCGGAGTGTGGGCAGATTATCAGGAAAGAGAGGTTACGGATATGATAATACAGAGCAGGCGGGTCTGGATTGCAGGGCAGTTTATCCCGGCACAGCTACAGGTGGAAGATGGAAGGATCAAGAAGGTTCTTGACTACGGGGAGATGGCCGCAGACCAGGATTATGGTGATGACAGAATCGTACCGGGGTTTATTGATATCCATACCCACGGAGCCTATGGATATGATACCAATGACGGAGAACCGGAAGGACTGCGGGAATGGATGAGACGGATCCCGGAAGAGGGAGTTACCTCCATTCTTCCAACTACCGTTACACAGATGCCGGATGTATTGACGAAAGCGGTTGCCAACGTAGCGGCTGTGGCAGAAAGCGGATACCAGGGGGCAGAGATCCTGGGGATCCATTTTGAAGGGCCTTATCTGGATATGAAGTATAAGGGGGCCCAGCCGCCGGAGGCAATAGCGACTGCTTCCATAGCACAGTTTCAGGAGTATCAGGAAGCAGCGAAGGGCATGATCAAATATATTACCCTGGCACCGGAGCATGATGAGAATTTTGCTCTTACCCGGTATTGTAAGGATACCGGCGTGGTGGTAAGCATGGGGCATTCATCTGCCACCTATGAGCAGGCGCTTATGGGGATTGCAAACGGAGCTACTTCTATGACCCATGTATATAACGGTATGACAGCTTATCATCACCGGAATCCCGGGCTGGTAGGAACTGCATTCAGGGTAAGGGATATATACGGTGAGATCATTTGTGACGGATGCCATTCTCACTTGGCAGCACTTAATAATTATTACGCCATAAAGGGCAGGGATCATGCCATCATGATCACGGATTCTCTTTGTGCAAAGCATTGCCCTGTGGGAAATGATTATCAGTTGGGCGGTCACAGCATTGAGATCAGGGAGAACGGCCTGGCCTATCTGAAGGGGACAGATACGATATCCGGAAGTACGCTGAAGTCGAATAAGGGTCTGAAGATTTTGGTGGAAGAGGCTATGGTACCTTTTGATTCGGCACTGAATTCCTGTACGATTAATCCGGCAAGGTGTCTTGGTGTGGATGACAGGAAAGGAAGGCTGGTTGCTGGATGTGATGCGGATTTTGTGGTTCTCCGGGATGATTATGAGGTGGTTCAGACTTACTGCAGAGGTGTGGCTATGCTCTAGAGTGGGAGATGGAAGAGAACGGATTGGGATCCGCTTTTACTTACTTAACGGCCGGCAGCCGATGTCCATAAAACCAAAAGTGGTTATAAGAATGGAAACATTCTTATGACCACTTTTGATTCTGTGGATGCACTGTTCTCAGCTTTACAAGATCCGTACATTTTTCAAAGCCCCTGTTTTGGAGAACTCGGTCCACTCACATACGTTTACTGCATGGTCGCCAATTCGTTCCAAATACTTTGCAACCATCAATAAATCTATGCACTGATCAATATGCTCGTTGGAGAGTTTTAATAAATCCACCACATCATTTTTCACCTTATCAAATAATTCATCTACCACATCATCCTGCTTTTCTATTTTCTTAGCTGTCTCTACATCCTGATTGATGAAGGCTTCAATCGAGCTGCGTACCATTTCTCGGGCAGCGGATGCCATGGAAGGGATGTGGCGGACTACGTGGTAGACGTGCTCGCCTTTAATGCGCAGGATGAGCTCGGCAATGTCGGAAGCGTGGTCCCCGATGCGCTCTAAGTCAGTAACCACCTTCAGGGCGCTGGAAACTACCCGTAAGTCTCCGGCAACGGGCTGCTGGCGGAGGATGATAGAGAGGCAGCGTGCTTCAATGGAGCGTTCCAAGTCGTTGATGGTACGGTCTCCCTTTATGATATCCTCTGCTTTTTCAAAATCCTGATCTTCAAATGCCACAAAGCACTGTTCGATGGAGGTTTCAACCATACGCCCCATTTCCTTTATGTCATAATTTAAGAGGTTTAATTCATGTTCGTAATTAACTCTCGTTGTCATATTCTGTTCTCCTTCTTTCTTCTATAAATATCATGGATCAGCCGAAGCGGCCTGTAATATAGTCTTCGGTTCTTTTGTCCTTGGGAACTGTAAACAGCTCAGTTGTGGAAGCATATTCCACTACCTCTCCTACAAGGAAAAAGGCAGTATAATCAGCGATTCGGGTTGCCTGCTGCATGTTGTGGGTGACAATGGCAACCGTGTATTTTTCCTTTAGTTCATCCATCAGGTCCTCGATCTTTAAGGTGGAGATCGGGTCCAGAGCAGAGGTTGGTTCATCCATAAGCAGTACCTCCGGCTCAACCGCCAGGGCACGGGCGATGCAGAGACGCTGCTGCTGGCCGCCGGAAAGGCCAAGGGCAGATTTCTTTAAACGGCTTGACACTTCATCCCAAAGGGCCGCCCCCTTCAGACTTTTTTCCACAATAGCATCTAGTTCGGATTTATTCTTTATTCCATGGATCCTTGGACCGTAGGCCACATTGTCATAGATACTCATTGGAAATGGATTGGGCTGCTGAAATACCATGCCGATTTTTTTGCGCAGCAAAGTGGTATCTACCCGGGGATCGTAAATATTTTCTCCGTCTAAAAGAACCTCTCCCTCAATCTTTACACTAGGGATCAGGTCGTTCATTCGGTTTAAGGTTTTTAAAAAGGTGGATTTTCCGCATCCGGAAGGTCCGATAAAGGCCGTAATTTTATTTGTGTATAAATTTAGGTTTACATCCTTTAATGCGTGGTTCGTCCCATAATATAGATTTAATTGGCTGGTAGAAATTTTTACTGTGTTGGTATTCACGATTCTTTAACCTCCGTATTGAATTTATGTGACAGAAATTTTGCAAGTCCGTTTATTGCCAAAACGATGACCAGAAGGACAACGGCAATCGCGAAGGCCTGGCCGTATTTTGCCTTTTGCATGCATAAGTAGAGCTGAATGGTCAAGGTACCGCCTGATTCAAAGATCTTTCCGAAAAAGTCTTTGGGGAGCAGGTAGCCGCTTCCCGCTGTAAAAAGAAGGGCAGCGGACTCTCCCACGATACGTCCGATGGCCAGGATGATTCCTGTTACAATGCCCGGCATAGCACTGGGTAGAAGGATAGTCCGGATCATATACCATTTGGTGGCACCAATGCCCAGCGCCCCGGAGCGGTAGCTTTCCGGAACGGTTTTTAAGGCTTCCTGGGTGGTCCTGGTAATGAGGGGAAGTACCATAATGGATAAAGTCAAGGCACCGGTGAGTATGGAATAGCCAAGGCCAAGGGTGATTCCGAAAAAAACATAGCCGAAAAGGCCGAAAATAATGGAAGGGATGCCTGATAATGTTTCTGTGGTGAATTCGATCATGCGGACCACTTTTCCGCCTTTTGCGTATTCATTCAGATAGATGGCGGCCCCGATGCCGAAAGGAGTGGCAATCAGCAGGGTAATGATCACAACGTATAAGGTGTTTACAACATTCCCTAAGATACCGAAGGTTCCTTTGATGGTGCTTGGCACAGTGGTCAGAAATTCCAAACTGATTTCCGGAATGCCGCGGACAAAGACATAACCCATAATTCCGATCAGAACCAGAATGGAGATGGAAGCGCATAAGTAAATGAGCACCATTAATACGGAATCTGAAATCCGGTTTTTCCGGTTATAAATGCTTCGGGCTACAGCAGAATGATTATGAACAGGAATGACCATATCATTTGTCATGACGTTCCTCTCCTTTCTTTAACAGGTTATTAAGTGTAATGTTAATGATCATAATAAAAGCAAACAGGACAAGGCCAATGGTAAAGAGCACCTGTTTGTGGAGTCCGGCGGAATAAGACATTTCTGAAACAATGGCAGTGGTCAGAAAACGGACCGAGCGGAAGGGGAAAGGAAAGTTTACGGAGCTTCCGGACACCAGGCTGATGGCCATTGCCTCACCGATGGCCCGCCCTGTTCCTAGGACGATGGCAGTGATGATACCGGATTTCGCTGCCGGCAGGACCGCATTGAAAATGGTCTGGATCTTGGTGGCTCCAAGGGCCAGGGAAGCGCTCCGCAAATGCTGGGGCACTGCCCGGAGTGCGGTTTCACTGATATTGATAACCGTAGGAAGAATCATTAAGGCCAGCACCAAAACGGCTGAGATTAAATTAGCGCCTCCGGTAAACTGGTGAGTAGTGGAACCTTCAAATATTGATAGTTCCAGTTTATACATCATGGGATTTAAAATCAGGATTCCTAGCAAACCATAAATAACAGAAGGAATGCCGGCTAACAGCTCCACAGCCGGACGTACAATTTTAGTGAGCCTGGCAGGCGCTACCTCAGCCAGAAAAACGGCGGTCATAACTCCAATGGGAACACCGATCAATATAGCCATTGCCGTTCCAACGATGGAGGTCAGAATGACATAGAGAATGCCAAAGCTTGGAGAAGCGGCTTCCGGCTTCCAGATAGTTCCAAAGAGAATGTCCAGGATCCCTACCTTAAAAAGGGCAGGAGTTCCGCTTATGATCATGTACAGGCTGATAGAAGCAACGGCCAGAACGGCAAAGAAGCCGCAGACGGTAAAAATAACCTCTGCAGCATGTTCAACCCCTGATTTACTACCATGGCCGCTAAATATGGAATAAGACTTTGGTCGCATACAACAGCTCCTTTCAAAAACGGGGACGTAGCATAATCTCTGGCCGCGTCCCCTTTAAAAATTATCTTTATGCAGTATGAGAAGAGATCCTTTTTGATTAGTTTGCCGGGATTAAACCAACGGATTTTACCAATTCTGTTCCTTCCGCAGAATGGATATAATCAAACAAAGCTTTCACCAGCTCGTTCTGCTCGGAAATCTCTCCCTTGGTAGCCATAACGAATGGACGGCTTAAGAAATAGGAGCCGGCCTTGATGTTTTCCGGAGTAGGCTCTGTGTTTTCCAGCTTCATGGTCTTAACGGTATCGTCAAGAACATCCAGGGAAACATAACCGATAGAACCTGGGGTGGAAGCGACCTTTGCCATGACAGCACCGGTGCTGTCCAGTTCATTGCTGTACTTACAGGCGTCTTCCAGCTTTAACAGCTCTTCAAAAGCGCTTCTTGTACCAGAGCCGGACTCGCGGCCGATGACAACGATCGGCTGGTCAGCTCCGCCGAAATCCTTCCAGTTGGTGATTGTACCATTATAAATGCTGATCAGCTGATCCTTTGTTAAATTTTCAACGGTATTGGAGGGGTCTGACACAACAGCGATGCCGTCGATTGCAACGATATTTTCAGAAACGCCCTTTGCCTTTTCTTCCTCTTTTAAATTACGGGAAGAATTACCGATATCGGCAGAACCATTGGAGACTGCTTCAATTCCTGCACCGGAGCCTACGAATTCAGCCTGTACGGTAACATTCGGATATTTTTCCATAAAGATTTCACTTAAAGCGGTTGCGAACTTCTCCATAGAGGTAGAACCAACCATGCTGACAGAGCCTTTTAAATCGGCAGATGCCTCCTCCTTGGCGGTGGTGGATCCGGCAGAGGTTGTTTCAGTGGAAGCGCCAGCCGCAGTGGTTGTATTAGGAGCCGGTGTCTCTGCATTATTGCTGCCGCAGCCTGCTAAGGTTCCCATGGTAAGAACTGCCAATCCAGCTAATGCAAGTGCTTTTCCTATATTTTTTTTCATAAATTACTTTCTCCTCTTTTCTTTTTTTAATTGCTTTCGCTTACATTATGGAGTATATCAGCCTGAAAATATTTCTGATATCATGTTTTGGTATAGAAAATGTAAAGGTTGTGTAAAGCCTGACTGCACCCTTTTTTCTTCTGTTAGTATTTGCAGAATGGGAAAATGAAATTCCTTTACATCTGCCATGAGGCAATGGGAGAGGAGAAAAGACTGGCATAATTATAAAAAACAGCTTTTTTCGTAGAAAAATTAACGGGATGGACTGGACAGAATAGGAAGAAATATGGTAAATTGTAACGTGCGCTTATTTTATAGTAGAAATATAAAAATACATTCCGTAAATAAAGGACGGATACAAAGGATACAAGACAGGAGGGCGTTTTCATGGGAGCATATCAACTGAAAATCACGATCAAAGGCAGCAAGCCGCCTATTTGGAGAAGGGTTCTGGTACCGGAAGGGATAACCTTTGGGAAGCTTCACCAAATGATTCAGACAGCATTCTGCTGGTCCGATGGATACCTGTATGAATTTGAATTCCGTTCTGAAGGAGTAAGGGTAGTTCCCAATAAGGAGAACTGGTCTCCCAAATTTCAATATCTTTTCAGTGATGAAACCATCAGCAGACTGGTGTCCAGTAACAGCAAGTTTACCTATACATATGGTGCTGATAAGAATTGGGAGCTTTCAATCCAAGTAGAAGATATGGTTGTGGATTATAAAGAAAGCTGTGGTCAGGTGGTTAAATTCAAAGGGGCTGAAGTTCCTGAAACCTGCGGAAGCATTGCCGGGTATTATGAACTATTAGAATCAGGTTCCAAAGGATCCGAAGAATATAATATTACTGAAGTCAACCGTCGCTTAAGCCAGGGGGGGAAGTCTGCTTCGGAAGAGGTCCGTATGGAAGACATTTATAACTGTTATGATAAGAACAGTATTCTTGAGATTGCAAAAAGACACGGCATGAGCGGGCTTTCTAAATTAAAAAAGGAAGAGCTGGCTGAACGGACCATTGCCCATATCCTGGATCAGAAGGTCATGAGCCGATATTTCCTCTGTGCCCGTGATTCAGAAATCAAGCTGTTCGAGCAGTTGGCAGAGGGTGATTTTCTAGTTCCCTCTACTGAATTAGAGGAAATGGATTTTCTTTACGCAGGAGGCTATGTAACTGCAGGACTTAACAATCAATTTATGGTTGCAAAAGAGGTAATAAAGGCATATAAAGAGGTGAATACTCCGGAATTTAAAGAAGAGCGTGAACGCCTCAGCAAGATCGGGGATTATTTCCGGGCAGCCAATTCCCTGTATGCCGTCACTCCGATCCAGGTACTTCTGGAAACCTTTAATAAATACGAAGATAAGAAGCTTACTGCAGAAGAGCTTCTTCAGGCCCATGAGCTTCTTCAGTCCTTCCGTCCGGTGGCTGTGTACACGGATGGGAAATTTGTGGATGGGGCTCTGGCAGAACAGAATGGCATGGAAGAATTACTTCGGATGCAGAAAAAAGTTCCTTATTATATCCCTGCCCAGCAGGAGATCCGTTTTCTGGCGGACCATGGGGGCTTTTTAATGACTCAGGAATTAGGTTTGCTGAGCACATTCTTAAGGGATGAAATGAAGGTTTCCGATGAAAAGATCACCTATATTCTGCGTCAGGTGCAGGCGGAGATCAGCATGGGCGGCCAGCTCCCTGAAATTGTAGATGGCATAGAGGCGGCCGGTATCATTTTTGAATCGGAAGAGCATATGGAACGGTTCACAAGTATTATCACAGATGTATGGAACCATACCAGGATGGTGTTGAACAGAGGACACAAGCCGTATGAAATGGTGATGAAAGGGTTAGAAACAGTTTCCGTTCAGCGAAAAAATCCTCCAAAGATCTATCCAAATGATCCTTGTTCCTGTGGCAGCGGAAAAAAATATAAGAAATGCTGCGGGAAAAAAAGCTAGATTAGTGAACCTGGTTTTCCGCTCTTTTCAAAGGGCAGAATCCAAGTTAATGATATGAATTATGATTAAAATAAATATCCATCATTAAGAAAAAGGTACAATTATCCCATGCAAAAACCAACCTCCCAATCGTTAGATTTTTGGTCTAACTTTTGGGGGTCGGTTCAAAATTCAGGAGATAACGGTATCTTTTTTGATTGCGGTAATAAAAAGAGGAAAAATGAACACTTTCATCTTTGATGAGGAAAAGAGCGGTTATGATGCAATAACCTGGCTGAAACAAAGAGAATTCTATGGCTATTTTTTTCTTTTCGAAAAAAATAGAAAAAATGGTTGACATTTGTCGAAGGCTTTGGTATGATGTAACTCGCCGCTGAAAACGGCGGCAGAACTTCTTCCAAAACACATCAATAACCGATGAAAAAGTTTTGAAGAAAAATAAAAAAATGGTTGACAAAAACAATCAGATATGATAAACTTTAAAAGTTGCTGCTGAGACAGCAAAGCAAAATCAGCACTTTGAAAACAGAAGATTGAACAGTATGTAAAACCCTGAAAATTCTAATAAAACAAGCCATGTTTGATGGCTTTGAATGAGAAAATTTCAGAACGAATACAAGTAATTGTATACGAACCAAACAACAAGTAAAACGGGAAATAAATTAGCTAGTTAGTTGATTTTGACCGTGGATTGAACTGGATGGCTAGTCCGGGCGGTAGGCTCATGAAGCTTTGCTTCATTCGCTACCATTTGCTTCGCAAATGTTCATAGATTTGCAAAAAAAGTCCTTATGAAAGCAAGCTTTCAACAGACTTTTCTACCAATCTCTGACCGCTTTTAAAGACTATCTGCTTAAATTTGAGAGTTCGATCCTGGCTCAGGATGAACGCTGGCGGCGTGCTTAACACATGCAAGTCGAGCGAAGCACTTTTAAGGAAGTTTTCGGATGGAATTAAAAGTGACTGAGCGGCGGACGGGTGAGTAACGCGTGGGTAACCTGCCTCATACAGGGGGATAACAGTTGGAAACGGCTGCTAATACCGCATAAGCGCACAGTGCTGCATGGCACGGTGTGAAAAACTCCGGTGGTATGAGATGGACCCGCGTCTGATTAGGTAGTTGGTGAGGTAACGGCCCACCAAGCCGACGATCAGTAGCCGACCTGAGAGGGTGACCGGCCACATTGGGACTGAGACACGGCCCAAACTCCTACGGGAGGCAGCAGTGGGGAATATTGGACAATGGGGGAAACCCTGATCCAGCGACGCCGCGTGAGTGAAGAAGTATTTCGGTATGTAAAGCTCTATCAGCAGGGAAGAAAATGACGGTACCTGACTAAGAAGCCCCGGCTAACTACGTGCCAGCAGCCGCGGTAATACGTAGGGGGCAAGCGTTATCCGGATTTACTGGGTGTAAAGGGAGCGTAGACGGCACTGCAAGTCTGGAGTGAAAGCCCGGGGCTCAACCCCGGGACTGCTTTGGAAACTGTGGTGCTGGAGTGCAGGAGAGGTAAGTGGAATTCCTAGTGTAGCGGTGAAATGCGTAGATATTAGGAGGAACACCAGTGGCGAAGGCGGCTTACTGGACTGTAACTGACGTTGAGGCTCGAAAGCGTGGGGAGCAAACAGGATTAGATACCCTGGTAGTCCACGCCGTAAACGATGAATACTAGGTGTTGGGGAGCAAAGCTCTTCGGTGCCGCCGCTAACGCAATAAGTATTCCACCTGGGGAGTACGTTCGCAAGAATGAAACTCAAAGGAATTGACGGGGACCCGCACAAGCGGTGGAGCATGTGGTTTAATTCGAAGCAACGCGAAGAACCTTACCAAGTCTTGACATCGGAATGACCGGTCCGTAACGGGGCCTTCCCTTCGGGGCATTCCAGACAGGTGGTGCATGGTTGTCGTCAGCTCGTGTCGTGAGATGTTGGGTTAAGTCCCGCAACGAGCGCAACCCTTATCCTTAGTAGCCAGCAGTTCGGCTGGGCACTCTGGGGAGACTGCCAGGGATAACCTGGAGGAAGGTGGGGATGACGTCAAATCATCATGCCCCTTATGATTTGGGCTACACACGTGCTACAATGGCGTAAACAAAGGGAAGCAAAGGAGCGATCTGGAGCAAACCCCAAAAATAACGTCTCAGTTCGGATTGTAGTCTGCAACTCGACTACATGAAGCTGGAATCGCTAGTAATCGCGGATCAGAATGCCGCGGTGAATACGTTCCCGGGTCTTGTACACACCGCCCGTCACACCATGGGAGTTGGTAACGCCCGAAGTCAGTGACCCAACCGTAAGGAGGGAGCTGCCGAAGGCGGGACTGATAACTGGGGTGAAGTCGTAACAAGGTAGCCGTATCGGAAGGTGCGGCTGGATCACCTCCTTTCTAAGGAAGAAGAAGTAAGGGTTTTAGATACTGTTGAGTCTTTGGTTTTCAAAGGAAGTAAAAAGAATAAAGAAACACCAAGAGAACCGTAATGTGGAACCTCGCGAATAATTCGCTCGGTCGCGGCTGCGCCGCTTATACAATGAATCAAAAAACTGCTTATGAAAGCAAGCTTTCAACACAGTTTTCCGCTTAATTGTGCACGCATTACTAGTGAGACACGAAATTTCTGGTGCCGATGCGCTTAGGGGAGACACCCGTTCCCATCCCGAACACGATGGTTAAGACTTAAGCGGCCGATGGTACTATGCTGGAGACGGCATGGGAGAGCAGGTGGGTGCCAGATTACATAAAAAAAATCACTCGAAGGAGTGTTTTATATAGAACGGACACGTTCCAATGGGCGGAGGGAAAAGCGAAGCCTGTGTTAAAGAATGTGTTAACCTGATTCAGCAGGGCAGTGCTGTTTTATATAGCTGGTTTTTACCAGTGATTCGTGAGTTTGAGTTGATCGAGCTTTCGAATGACTGATAAACTTCAGTCATAGCGGTACGGTTACGAAGGAGCACTTCGAAAAGCGAAGACTTCTGATTGCATCGCGCATGTACCTTGAAAACCACATATTGAAATATATCTAGATTAGTTTTTATATGTTAAAGTATAAAAACAAAATCAAGACATCCGAGGTGTTACATCTAACGATGTAACCAAACAAAACTCGTTAAAATAACCGTAACGTACGGTGAAATAACAAACCTAAGACCAGAGATACAACGCTATGTATCTTAGATTAGTAACCCGCACCCGCAGGTGAACATCGAATTGGTTAAGCTAATAAGAGCGCAGGGTGGATGCCTTGGCACTAAGAGCCGATGAAAGACGTGATAAGCTGCGAAAAGCTTCGGGGAGGAGCAAATATCCTTTGATCCGGAGATGTCTGAATGGGGAAACCCAGCTGAGCAAACCTCAGCTGTCGTATGGTGAATCCATAGCCATACGTCGGGAACCCGGGGAACTGAAACATCTAAGTACCCGGAGGAAAAGAAAGAAAACTCGATTTCCAAAGTAGCGGCGAGCGAAATGGAAGGAGCCTAAACCAGTATGCGTGCATACTGGGGTTATGGACTGCAAGAAGTGAGACGATTTGTTACCAGAACGGTCCTGGAAAGACCGGCCATAGAAAGTGAAAGCCTTGTATGGGAAAGCAATAGTCAGCGAGCAGGATCCAAAGTACCACGAGACACGAGAAACCTTGTGGGAATTCGGGGGGACCACCCCCCAAGGCTAAATACTACTTAGTGACCGATAGCGCATAGTACTGTGAAGGAAAGGTGAAAAGGACCCCGGGAGGGGAGTGAAAGAGAACCTGAAACCCTGTGTTTACAAGCTGTGGAACCACATTTTAAGTGGAACCGCGTACTTTTTGTAGAACGGTCCGGCGAGTTACCGTTACTGGCAAGGTTAAGCACTGAAGGTGCGGAGCCGAAGGGAAACCAAGTCTTAATAGGGCGAATGAGTCAGTAAAGGTAGACCCGAAACCGGGTGATCTACCCATGTCCAGGTTGAAGTTTCCGTAAAAGGAAATGGAGGACCGAACGCACATCCGTTGAAAAGGGTGGCGATGAGGTGTGGGTAGGGGAGAAATTCCAATCGAACCCGGAGATAGCTGGTTCTCCTCGAAATAGCTTTAGGGCTAGCCTCGTATTAGTCTGCCGGAGGTAGAGCACTGAATTTCCTAGGGGGCGTCAAAGCTTACCAAAGAATATCAAACTCCGAATGCCGGTCAGATGATGTACGGGAGTCAGACTGCACGAGATAAGTTGGGCAGTCAAAAGGGAAAGAGCCCAGACCACCAGCTAAGGTCCCAAAGTGCGTGTTAAGTGGAAAAGGATGTGGGATTTCAGAGACAACTAGGATGTTGGCTTAGAAGCAGCCACACATTCAAAGAGTGCGTAATAGCTCACTAGTCGAGAGGTCCTGCGCCGAAAATGTCCGGGGCTAAAACACGACACCGAAGCTGTGGAATGTATGTAAATACATTGGTAGAGGAGCATTCTTAACGCACAGAAGCATTACCGTAAGGAGATGTGGAGTGTTAAGAAGAGAGAATGCCGGAATGAGTAGCGAGATGGAGGTGAGAATCCTCCAGGCCGAATATCTAAGGTTTCCAGAGTAAAGCTGATCTGCTCTGGGTAAGTCGGGGCCTAAGGCGAGGTCGAAAGACGTAGTCGATGGACAACAGGTTGAAATTCCTGTACCGCATATCATCAGAACTGTGGGGACACAGAACCGAGGAAGAACCCGGGAATGAAAAGACCGGGGCAAGCATTTTACTGGCCAGAATGGAAAATCCATCTGGCAACAGGAAGGTGTGACGCGTACCGAACACAAGTAGGGAAGTCTTCGTAGGGGCTGTCAAGAAAAGCCGCTATTGTGTGATATGTGCCCGTACCGTAAACCGACACAGGTGGATGAGGAGAGAATCCTAAGGCCGGCGGGAGAAGCATTGTTAAGGAACTCGGCAAAATGACCCCGTAACTTCGGGATAAGGGGTGCCTGAGAAATCAGGCCGCAGAGAATAGGCTCAAGCAACTGTTTAGCAAAAACACAGGTCTATGCAAAACCGAAAGGTGAGGTATATGGGCTGACGCCTGCCCGGTGCTGGAAGGTTACGAGGAGGGGTTAGCGGAAACGCGAAGCTCTGAATTTAAGCCCCAGTAAACGGCGGCCGTAACTATAACGGTCCTAAGGTAGCGAAATTCCTTGTCGGGTAAGTTCCGACCCGCACGAAAGGCGTAATGATTTGAGCGCTGTCTCGACAATGCACCCGGTGAAATTGAAGTACCAGTGAAGATGCTGGTTACCTGCGCCAGGACGGAAAGACCCCATGGAGCTTTACTCCAGCTTGATACTGGGATTCGGTACTGCATGTACAGGATAGGTGGGAGGCATAGAAGCAAGGACGCCAGTCTTTGCGGAGCCGATGTTGGGATACCACCCTTGCGGTATTGGGTTTCTAACCTGCAGCCATGACCTGGCTGGGGGACAATGTCAGGCGGGGAGTTTGACTGGGGCGGTCGCCTCCGAAAGGGTATCGGAGGCGCTCAAAGGTTCCCTCAGAATGGACGGAAACCATTCGAAGAGTGCAAAGGCATAAGGGAGCTTGACTGCGACACCGACGGGTGGAGCAGGTAGGAAACTAGGACTTAGTGATCCGGTGGTATAAAGTGGGATTGCCATCGCTCAACGGATAAAAGCTACCCTGGGGATAACAGGCTTATCACTCCCAAGAGTTCACATCGACGGAGTGGTTTGGCACCTCGATGTCGGCTCATCGCATCCTGGGGCTGTAGTAGGTCCCAAGGGTTGGGCTGTTCGCCCATTAAAGCGGTACGCGAGCTGGGTTCAGAACGTCGTGAGACAGTTCGGTCCCTATCCGGCGTGGGCGTAGGATATTTGAGAGGAGCTGTCCTTAGTACGAGAGGACCGGGATGGACTGACCTCTGGTGTATCTGTTGGTGATCAACACCATGGCAGAGTAGCCAAGTCGGGAAGGGATAAACGCTGAAGGCATCTAAGCGTGAAGCCCCCCTCAAGATGAGATATCCCATCGCAAGAGTAAGACCCCTTGAAGACGACGAGGTAGATAGGGCAGAGGTGGAAGCATGGCAACATGTGGAGCTGACTGTCACTAATAGGTCGAGGGCTTAACCAGGTTGGTTTAGGTAAGAGGAAAGAACGGATGAAAACAGATATGTAACAATGTGTGGTTTTGAGGGTATATGCAGTAAACTATTATGCATAACACAGAATTTTAATGCGTAAATCCAGATATGGGTTTGCGCTTTTTTCATATATATAAAAGCTTCTTATATGTGAGGACTCCATTGCTTTGAAAAGCATTTTAAGGTAAATGAAGAGAGAGAATTAATAATTTTTACAGAGCTTCAGAATAAATGCAGGAAAGTAAACTATGAAAGAATTTAGGAGATGTTTGGAATGAAGAGAGAGCAGAATGTTATTCGGATACTCATGGTCTGCCTTGGCAATATATGCAGATCTCCCATGGCGGAATTTGTCATGAAGGATATAATAGAAAAGAAGCACTTAAGCAATCGCTTTTTTGTTGCATCAGCGGCTACTAGCACGGAGGAGATCGGGAATCCGGTGCATCGTGGGACAAGAGAAAAGCTTAAGGAACATGGAATTACCACTGAGGGTAAATATGCAGTACAGTTATCCAGGAAGGATTATGATAAATATGATTATCTCATTGGCATGGAACAGAGGAATGTGACAAATATGCTTAAGATCCTGGGTGGGGACCCGGAAGAAAAGGTCAGACGGCTGATGGATTTTTCCGTTGCTCCAAGAGATATTGCGGATCCATGGTACACAGGGGACTTTGACCGTACCTATGATGATATTTATGAAGGCTGCCAGGCGCTTCTGGCGTACATTCTGAAGAAGGAATCGATAAAAAATTAAAGATAGCAGGAGGATCTTATATGAAACCGCTTAATTTTATGGTAGTAGGCTCAGGATGGAGATCCCTGTTTTATGCCAGGATCGCCAAAGCCTATCCGGATAGTTTTAACCTGACGGCATTTCTTTGCCGGACAGAAGAAAAGGCCGTACAGATCCAAAAGGAAACCGGAATCAAGGCGGTAACAAGCCCAGAGGAGTGTCTGTCAGAGAAACCGGATTTCATTGTTGTGGCTGTAAATAAAGATTCTATCTTTCAGGTGACAGGGGAATGGGCACGGAAGGGATATCCTGTGCTTTGCGAGACTCCGGCGGCCATGAAATTGGAAGATCTGCAGGAACTTTGGCGCATTCATACCCAGGAAGGTGCAAGAATCCAGGTTGCAGAGCAGTATTTTAAGTATCCGGTCTTTTCTGCGGCCATTGAGGTTGTAAAGCGGGGATATCTTGGAGAACCCTATATGGTCAATCTGTCGGCTGTTCATGATTACCATGGAGCCAGCCTGATCAGGCAGTTTTTGGGAACCGGCTTTGAGAACATGAAACTATATGGAAAGAAATTTCTGTATCCTGTGGTGGAAACGGATTCCAGATATGGACTTGTGGAAGACGGCAGAATAAGTGAGAGAGAACGGGTCAGGATGACGTTTGAATTTGAAGGAGGAAAAACCGCTTTTTACGATTTTAACGGCATTCAATACCATTCCAGGATCAGAAGCCGGCATTTAAATGTTCAGGGAGCCAGAGGGGAGCTGGATGACTGGACGCTGCGTTATGCAGGAAAAGACAACCGGTCCAGGGAGTTTCAGATCATAAAAGAACCTTTTGAAACAGGAAATGGAATTAAGCAAATCACTATGGGGCAGGAACTGCTTTACCGAAACCCGTTTATTGATCTGGGAAAAGCCAATGGGCTTCCTCAGGATGAAACGGCTATTGGAACTCTTATGCTTGGGATGCGGCGGTTTATTGAAGAAGGCGTGGAGGTTTATCCTTTGGCAGAGGGATTGCAGGATGCCTATGTAAGGATCCTAATGGAGCAGGCACTTAAAAGTGGACAGACAGTAGAATCGAAAACACAGGTTTGGGGATGAAAGAAAAGGAGCAGGCTTTTTCCATAAGGTTAAAAAAGCCCGCTCCTTTCTGCTTTCAAAAAAGAACTTTCATATATCATCATCGTCAATAATCGTAAGATTAAAGGATTCACAGGATAAGTCAACATCCCTGCCCGCCTTCTGATGAGGGCTGATAAAGCGGATGATGGGACGGAGAGAAAATCCCGGTGTGTTATCTTTGACAACCGCTGAGCTTCCGTCACTGAGATGAACAATGGTACCGATGGGATAGGCCGAAACACAATTCAGGAAGGCAGTCAGCAGCTCCGGGTCAAAATGGGTGTTGGAGCAGCTGGTGAGATAATCAAAAATTCGTCTGGGAGACCATGCTTTCCGGTACGGTCTGGTGGAATTGAGAGCGTCATATACGTCTGCAATGGCCAGGATCCGGGCATAAAGAGGAATATCCTTACCTGAAAGGCCAAAAGGATATCCGGTTCCGTCAAATTTTTCATGATGGGTTTGGACTCCCTGTAAAACCGCCTGTGAAATCACCAAGTGCTCACCCAGCTTTTTATAGGAGAGACTTGGGTGCTGCTTCATGATTTCAAATTCACCGCTGGTTAAGGGGCCCGGTTTATTGGTAATATCAATCGGTATATCCGTTTTTCCGATGTCATGAAGAAGACCACAAAGTGCCAGGTCATTTAAATTGGAAATGGAAAGTCCAATATATTTCCCCAATAGAACGCTTAAAATGCCTACATAAAGGCTGTGGGAATAAGTATAACCGTCATAATCCCTGATATCAATCATCTGAAAGAGATACTTGTCCTTATTCAGGACGTTCATAACAACGGATTCGGCCACTTTGGCAATTTCTGCATACACCTGTCTGCTGGACTGAAAAGTAAATTTTTTTAAGCTTTGGTCAAAGACATCGCGGATGCTTGTGAGCATTTTGGCCTTTAATTCCGGCTCCACAAAATCTTCGGGCTCAATGCCTTCCGTAAGCGCTGTGCAGATATAAGCTCCTTGAATTCCGATTGTTTTCATGCGGTTGATCATACGTTCGCTTAATTTGCAGCCGGTAACTGCAAAAGGAAGCATTGGGTTTATTCCCGGGATGTTTCGGGCTAATTCCATACCTTCAGTCAATTTCTCAATAGGAAGATAAATCAATTCTTTCACCTCAACAGACCAAAACGCAGTCTCTTCTTTCTGTTCCTCAATTTCCTTTTTATGCTGTCCGTAAATTCCTTTTTATGTTAAAGTTGGAAATATATACACAATGACACATTAAATTATAGTTGGAATTAACAAATGCGTCAATGGAAATTTACATTTTAGACACTCATATGGCAGAGAAAAATCTGGGGAAATTTCGTGCAAAATACTCATTATATCTTTTATATCCATTAAAATTTGAGTTGACTCAGTCAGGGTCATAGGGTAGTTTTAAAGCAGAAGATCAAAGAAGGGGAATCTTATGATTGAAATAATTCTACCAAAAAAAAACTGTGGGGATAACCATTCATACTTGCTGCTCCTCCTGCATAAGTATGTAAAAACGTCCTAGCAGGGGGATTTTCTTGAAGGAATATATTGAAGAACGCGCGGTTGCGATCGCCAACTACATCATAGACTATCATGCGACCGTGAGGCAGACCGCGAAGAAGTTTGGGATATCCAAATCTACGGTACATAAAGATGTGACGGACCGACTGGAGCACATCAATCCGTCCCTGGCAGCCCGGGCCAGGGTGATCCTGGACATTAACAAATCCGAGCGCCATATACGGGGCGGCCTGGCAACCAAAGAAAAATACCAGCACCGTCTTCAGATGTGCAGCAAAAAGAATTAGCATAACAAAGGAGTGAAAACAGCTTCTGACGGGACTGGAATCAGATTCCCATCAGAAGCTGTTTTTGAACTGGAAAAAATTTTAGTTGACATGAAGCCTAAAAATGTGTTATTCTTTACCCCGGTATGAAGAGACATTATCGTTTTCATGCAAATATTGACCACTTCGTAGAAGTTAAGCCCAGACGGACAGGCGGGTCAGGTGCCGAGCGTGGGAAACCACATTATTGATTGAGTTAAAAGCTCAAATTTTATAAGTTGATTACTTTATAATCCGTGCAATAGCACATCACTTGTGAAACGATCAATAATAGCAGGGACAACATATTTGCTATGTAGACTCGAAAACGATAATTATCATGAATAAAAAGGGCAGAATGCTCTTATTGGAAATACGGTTCATGAAATTACAGGCAGGTGATGGCAGATCACCTGCCTTTTTGCTGTGAAAAAACATGCGCCCATCAGGCGCCGCTTTGGCTTCAGTGACAAAAGAGGGAGTGTTATTCCCGTGACAAGGAAAGGTAAAGTCCATATGAATAAAAAAGATCAGATGAGGGCGCCTATTTATGAAGCTCTTGAAACATTCCAAAAAAAAAGGGTGGTTCCTTTTGACGTGCCGGGCCATAAAAGGGGAAGAGGAAATCCAGAGCTTGCCAGGCTTTTGGGGGAGCGGTGTGTGGGACTTGATGTAAATTCCATGAAACCCCTTGATAATTTATGCCATCCTGTTTCCGTGATCCGGGAAGCGGAACGGCTGACAGCGGAGGCTTTTGGGGCAGCAGATGCATTCTTAATGGTGGGAGGGACCACATCGGCGGTTCAGAGCATGATCCTGTCCGTATGCAAGGCGGGAGATAAGATCATCCTGCCAAGAAATGTCCACAGAAGTGCCTTAAATGCCCTGGTATTATGCGGAGCGGTTCCGATTTATGTAAATCCGGAAGTGAACAGCATGCTGGGCATCTCCCTTGGCATGGAGATCGGTCAGGTGGAAAAGGCGATCCAGGAAAATCCTGACGCAGCGGCAGTATTTGTCAACAATCCTACCTATTACGGTATTTGCTCTGATATTCGTTCCATTGTCCGGGTGGCTCATGCCCATGGGATGAAGGTCCTTGCGGACGAAGCTCATGGGACTCATCTTTATTTCGGAAAAGGCCTTCCGGTTTCCGCTATGGAAGCAGGGGCCGATATGGCGGCGGTATCCATGCATAAGTCAGGAGGAAGCTTAACACAAAGCTCCCTGCTCCTGTTAAACAAAGGGGTGAATGGAGATTATGTACGCCAGATCATAAATTTGACCCAGACCACCAGCGCCTCTTACCTGCTTTTGTCAAGCCTTGATATATCCAGAAGGAATCTGGCTCTGCGGGGAGAAGAGTCCTTTGCAAAGGTAGTGGAAATGGCGGAGTACGCCAGAGGAGAGATCAATTCCATCGGCGGGTACTATGCCTATGGAAGGGACTTGATCAATGGGACCAGTATTTTTGATTATGATGTAACAAAGCTATCCGTCTATACCCTGGGGAATGGACTGGCTGGTATTGAGGTTTATGATCTCCTTCGGGATGAATATGATATTCAGATCGAATTCGGAGATATCTGCAATCTCCTTGCCTATATCTCCATCGGTGACAGGATCCAGGATATAGAACGCCTGGTGGGGGCCCTGGCGGATATTGAACGCCTTTATAAGAAAGACAGAGCAGGAATGCTGTCGGGAGAATACATTGCTCCCAAAGTGGCAGTATCCCCCCAAAAGGCCTTTTATTCACAAAAAATATCCGTTCCCGTAAGGGAATCCGCAGGAAGGATCAGCGGGGAGTTTGTCATGTGCTATCCTCCCGGAATTCCGATTCTGGCACCGGGGGAGATGATTACAGAAGAGATCGTGGAGTACATCATTTATGCCAGGGAAGTGGGATGCTCCATGCAGGGAACCGAAGACCCGGCTGTGGAACGGCTGATGGTATTAAAGGAGCAGATCAGGGAAGGGGAGAGGTAGGAACAAATGGAGATATGGTTTTCGAAATTTCACACCTCCAATGTAAAGCTTTCCGTGCGGATCGACAAACAGCTTTTTTCCGGTGAAAGTGAGTACCAGAGGATCGACGTGTTTGAATCCCAGGAATTTGGGAAGTTTGTATCATTAGATGGAGATATTGTTTTTTCTGAAAAGGATGAATTTATTTACGATGAAATGGTTACTCATGTACCTATGGCAGTTCATCCCAATGTAAGAGATGTGCTGATCATCGGAGGCGGCGACGGAGGGGTGGCAAAGGAGCTTCTGCAGTATCCCCTGATCCGGTCTATTGATGTGGTTGAGACGGATAAGCTGTTTGTGGATGTTTGCAGGGATATTTTTCCGGAGGTATCCTGCGGCCTTTCTGACCCCCGGGTCAAGGTCTATTACGATGACGGGCTCCGTTTCTTAAGAAACAAGAAAGAAGCGTATGATCTGATCATCAATGACTCCACGGACCCCTTCGGACATACGGAAGGGCTGTTTACCAAGGAGTTCTACGGCAGCTGCTATAAGGCGCTGCGAAGCGACGGCATCATGGTTTATCAGCATGGAAGTCCGTTTTATGATGAGGATGAGGCAGCCTGCAGGAGTATGCACCGGAAGGTATACCGATCCTTCCCCATCAGCCGTGTTTATCAGGCCCATATTCCTACCTGCCCGTCAGGCTACTGGCTGTTTGGGTTCGCATCAAAAAAATATCATCCCGTCAATGACTTTAAGCCAGCAGCATGGAATCAGTTAAAAATTGAAACATGGTACTATACAACCAATCTTCATACGGGCGCTTTCATGCTGCCTAAATATGTGGAAGATTTACTGGAAGAGGAGGAAAAAGAATGAGCAGATTATTAGTTATCGGGTGCGGCGGGGTTGCTTCAGTAGCAATCCACAAATGCTGTCAGAACAGTGAGGTGTTTACGGACATCTGTATCGCAAGCAGGACAAAGGAAAAATGTGATGCCTTAAAGGATAAGCTTGCAGGAACAACAAAAACCAGGATCGAGACGGCGAAAGTGGATGCGGATCATGTGGATGAGGTCATTGCCCTCATAAAGGATTATAAGCCGGATGCAGTGTTAAACGTGGCACTTCCCTATCAGGATTTAACCATCATGGATGCATGTCTGGCAACAGGGGTGGATTATATTGATACCGCTAATTTTGAGCCTGAGAATACCGATGATCCGGAATGGAAGGCGATCTATGAGAAGCGCTGCAAGGAGCTTGGGTTTACCGCCCTTTTTGATTATTCCTGGCAGTGGGATTATAAGGAGCGTTTTGAAAAGGCCAATATCACCGCCCTCCTTGGAACCGGATTCGATCCGGGGGTTACCAGTGTTTTTTCCGCCTATGCCTTAAAGCATTATTTTGATGAGATCCATACCATCGATATTCTGGACTGCAACGGAGGGGATCATGGATATCCCTTTGCCACCAACTTCAATCCGGAAATCAACTTAAGAGAAGTGTCTTCCAATGGTTCTTATTGGGAGGAGGGCCGCTGGATTGAGACAGAGCCTATGGAGATTAAATCCAGATATCATTTCCCTCAAGTAGGGGAAAAGGATATGTACCTGCTTCACCACGAGGAGATCGAATCCCTGGCAAAGAACATTCCTGGAGTAAAGAGGATCCGTTTCTTCATGACCTTTGGACAAAGCTACTTGACCCATATGAAATGTCTGGAAAACGTAGGTATGCTTTCTACCTCTCCTGTGATGTTTAACGGGCAGGAGATCGTGCCCATTCAGTTTTTAAAGGCCCTGCTCCCTGATCCGGCATCTCTTGGCCCAAGGACCAAGGGAAAGACCAACATCGGCTGCATCTTCACGGGAGTAAAGGATGGGAAGGAAAAGACCATTTACATCTACAACGTATGCGACCATGAGGAATGCTACAAAGAGGTGGAGTCCCAGGCCATTTCTTATACCACCGGGGTTCCGGCCATGATCGGGGCCATGATGGTGGTAACCGGCCAGTGGAAGAATCCGGGCGTATTCAATGTAGAAGAGTTTGATCCGGATCCCTACATGGAAGCTTTAAACAAATGGGGACTTCCCTGGGTAGTATGCGAGGACCCGGAAACCGTTACGGTATGGAGATAGAAAAAGAATGAGGATTGAGGATTTAAAGACTCCCTGCTATGTGATTGATGAGGGAAGGCTGGAAAAGAACCTGGATATTTTAAAGAAGGTAAAGGAAAGTACCGGATGCCGGATTCTTCTGGCCCAGAAGGCATTTTCCTGCTTTGCAGAGTATCCTCTCATAGGCAGATACCTTGACGGAACGACTGCCAGCGGACTTTACGAGGCCAGGCTGGGACGGGAGGAGATGGGACTTGAAACTCATGTTTTCGCTCCGGCATATAAGGAGGAGGACTTTAAGGAGCTGACGGAAATCTGCGATCATATTGTATTCAACTCCTTTTCCCAGCTTGAAAAGTATCATAATTCTTTGGGCGGGGTGAAGGCCGGCATCCGGATCAACCCCCAGTGCTCTACCCAGGAAGGTCATGAAATTTATGATCCCTGTGCTCCCGGTTCAAGACTTGGTGTTCCCCTTGATCATTTTAAGGAGGAGTGGCTTCCCTGGCTTTCCGGGTTCCATTTTCACACCTTGTGTGAACAGAACTCCGATGATTTAAAAAAGACTTTGGATGCGGTGGAGGAAAAGTTCGGAAAGTATTTATCCGGACTGTCCTGGCTGAACATGGGCGGAGGACATCACATTACCAGAGAGGATTACGACATCGGACTGCTGGAGACCTGTATAAAGAGGATAAAGGAAAAATACGGCCTGCAGGTTTATCTGGAACCGGGAGAGGCGGTTGCTCTCAATGCAGGATATCTGGTGACAGAGGTCATGGATGTGGTGGATAACGGGATAAAGACTCTGATCCTTGACGCTTCCGCAGCCTGTCATATGCCTGATGTTCTGGAAATGCCGTATCGGCCCCCTTTAAAGGACAGCGGAAAGCCGGGAGAAAAAGCTTTTACCTACCGGCTTTCCTCCTGCACCTGTCTGGCAGGAGATGTGATCGGGGATTATTCCTTTGACAGGGAATTAAAGCCGGGGGATAAGCTGTATTTTATGGATATGGCCATTTATTCCATGGTTAAGAACAACACCTTTAACGGAATGCCCCTTCCTGCCATAGCCATTATGGATAAGGAAGGGGACTGCCATGTTATAAAAAGGTTCGGCTATGAGGATTTTAAGAACCGGCTGGCCTGACTGCCCGCTTGTTCATTAGGAGACAAACTATGGAGAAATTAAAAAGCCTCCCGGCAAAAGACGGGTTTTACATGCCTGGAGAATTTGAGCCCCATTGGGGCTGTATCATGATCTGGCCCAAACGGCCCGGCTCCTGGCCCTTCGGGGCCGGAAAAGCAAGGAAGGCCTTTGCAAGGATCGCAGAGGCCATAGCAGACAGCGAGCAGGTGATTATGCTGGCAGAGGAAGATGTAGCGGAAAATGCAAGAGAGATGCTTTCCGGCAGGATTCAGATTGCTGTCATGGAGTCCGATGATGCATGGGCAAGGGATGTGGGGCCTACCTTTGTTGTGAATAAGGACCGCAGGGTAAGGGGGATCGACTGGCAATTCAATGCCTGGGGCGGAACCTTTGACGGGCTGTATCCGGACTGGAAGAAGGATGACCTGCTTGCAGGGCGTTTTTGCGAGCGATTTGGATATCCGGTCTATGATGCGGGGCATTTTGTCCTGGAAGGGGGCTCTATTCATTCTGACGGAGAGGGCACGCTTTTGGTGACGGAAAGCTGTTTATTAAGCCCGGGCCGGAATCCTTCTCTTACAAAGCTTCAGATCCAGGAGCAGTTAAAATGTTATCTGGGAGCCGTGAAAGTCATCTGGCTGAAAGCGGGCATCTATCAGGATGAAACCAACGAGCACGTGGATAATGTCTGCGCTTTTGTCCGGCCGGGAGAAGTGGTCTTAGCCTGGACAGATGATCAACATGACCCTCAGTATGAAATGTCCCTGGCCGATTTAAGGATTCTTGAGAAAGAAACAGATGCAGCAGGAAGACATTTTAAGATTCACAAGCTCCCAATACCGAAAAAGCCGGTCTGCATAACAGAGGAGGAGCTTACCGGCCTGTCCTTTGAGCCTGGAGAGGATGAAAGGGAGGCTGGTGAGCGTCTGGCCGCCAGTTATGTGAATTTTTATATATCCAACGGCGGGGTGGTAGTACCCCAGTTTGGTGATGATCACGATTCAGAGGCGGTTCGTATCTTAGGGGAGTGCTTCCCGGAGAGAAAGATCTATCCGGTGTATGCAAGAGATATCATTGTGGGAGGCGGTAATATTCACTGCATCACACAACAAATTCCGTTGTAGTTCAGCGATGTCTTTGTATCGTGATCTGTAACGCAGATACCGGAAGGAGGGTTTCATGAGAATGATAACAGCGGCAGCAGTTCAGATGAAATGCTGCGATGACGTTAAAAAAAATATAGAGCATGGGGAAAGGCTGGTAAGGCAGGCAGCGGAGGAAGGTGCCAATGTGATTCTTCTTCCGGAGCTGTTTGAACGGCCGTATTTTTGTCAGGAACGGCGGTATGACTTTTATGATTATGCAAAACCGGCAGAGGAGAACCAGGCGGTAAAGCATTTTGCAGGAATTGCCGCTGAGCTTCAAGTGGTCCTGCCCATCAGTTTTTATGAACAGTCTGGAAATACCATGTTTAACTCGGTGGCAGTCCTTGACGGGGATGGGACAAATCTTGGGGTATACCGGAAAACCCACATCCCGGATGACCATTATTACCAGGAAAAATTTTATTTCACTCCCGGAGATACGGGCTTCCGGGTGTTTGATACCAGATACGGGAAAATAGGCATAGGAATCTGCTGGGACCAATGGTTTCCTGAGACTGCAAGATGCCTGGCCTTACAGGGAGCGGAGCTGATTTTATATCCTACGGCGATTGGGAGCGAGCCTATTCTGGAATGTGACAGTATGGAGCACTGGAGGCGCTGCATGCAGGGGCATTCTGCTTCCAATATCATCCCGGTTCTTGCAGCAAACCGGGTAGGAGTAGAATCCGTGATTCCATGCATGGAAAATGGGAATCAATGTTCCTCTCTGAAATTTTATGGTTCCTCCTTTATCACGGACCATACCGGGGCTCTGGTAGCATCTATGGACAGGGAGGAGGAAGGCGTTATATGCGCTTCCTTTGACCTTGACCAGTTGGCGGCCGACCGGAGAAACTGGGGACTTTTCCGGGACCGCAGGCCAGGGATGTATGGGGATATCAGCAAAAAGGCGTAAATTTATTCATAAAACCGGCACTCTCCCCATATATATAGTAATAATCAATAAGTTGGGGAGTGTGCTATGAAGAGACTGTTAAGCAGAAAATGGATGATTTTTTTCGGCCTGGCCATGTGGGTATTGGTTGTACGTACTTTAAGCGGGTGCACTTTTAACGGGGATAATGGGGATAAAGTACGGGATATGGAACTTACCGTGGTAGCTGACGCGGATATTCCGCAGGAACTTAGACAGATCATTGCGGAGAAGCAGCAGTCGCCTTTTAAGCTGACCTACAGCGATGATAAGAATCTATACATAGTAGTTGGTTATGGAAAACAGGCCAGCGGAGGTTACAGCATCGCAGTAAATGAACTGTATTTGACGGATAATTCCATTGTCCTGGACACGGAGCTGATCGGACCGGAAAAGGGGGAAAATACGGGGACAGAACCCTCCTATCCATTCATCGTCATTCAAACAGAGATGTCGGAGCTTCCGGTGGTGTTCCAGTAGGAAATAAGGAGAAAACAGCCGTTCCGCAGATGGCAAATGCGGGACGGCTGTTTTTGCGGGGATAATATGGATTCCTACCGTGGAAAACTGTAAATTCCCCTTTTTTCTTAGGCTGTCATATGATATACTACTTCAAACAGGAATAGGCAGTAAGGAAAAGAGGAAGATCATATGATATTAAAGGATATATGGCTTGATGTGTCAGCAGTAAAGGAGCGGGATCCGGCGGCCAGAAGCAAGCTGGAGGTGCTTTTGCTGTATCAGGGAGTCCATGCGCTGATTTGGCATCGCTTTGCCCATTGGTTTTACCAGCACAGGATGTTTTTTATTGCCAGGTTTATTTCCCAGCTGGCTAGATTCTTTACACTGATCGAGATCCATCCCGGAGCTCAGATGGGACACGGGATTTTAATTGACCATGGCTGCGGAGTGGTCATCGGAGAGACCACGGTGGTTGGAGATAACTGTACCATTTACCAGGGTGTAACCTTGGGAGGGGTAGGACTTAACAAGGGAAAACGTCATCCCACCCTTGGGAATAATGTAACCGTAGGCGCAGGGGCAAAGATCTTAGGATCCTTTGAGGTGGGAGATAATTGTACCATAGCGGCCAATGCTGTGCTTTTAAAGCCTTTGGAGAGCAATGTGACAGCGGTGGGAATCCCCGCCCGTGCGGTGAAGATAGACGGCGTCCCTCTTCCAAAGAAGGAGAGCAATCTGGTGACAATGGACCATTACTGCAAGATGGAGGAGCGGGTCAGGGATATGGAAGAAACGCTTTTAAAGCTTCAGAAAGAGCTTTCATCGTACAGGGAAAAGGAAGGGGCGATCCAGACGGAGGCTTCTCCTGAAGAACGGTCTGAGGAAGAAGGAAACAGGGAATAGAAGCTTTTGAAGCCTATGTTTTTCCTGAAGTAGTGGAATGGGAACAAAAAAAGTATAATGAAACATGCACCTGCATAAACTTTCTTAAAGGAATAAAGAAGGTAAGGCAGGTGCTTTTTTATGTTGGAGCTGGTGAAGAAAAACATACATATGAATCGCTGGAAAGGATATGCTACGTCTCAGATTACTCTTGACGATGATTTCATCGTCCCTGACAGTATGGATGACGTGGATCAGATGATTTTAAGTTCCGGTGAAATTACCATTGATTCTGTTAAAAACCAGACAGAGCGTGTGGTGGTCCGGGGAAAGCTGGACTTTATGATCCTCTACCGGGGAGCGGAAGGAGGGCTTCAGACCCTTTCAGGAAGCATTAACTTTGAGGAACCCATCAATGTGCCCGGACTGGAGGAAAGGGATATCGTCCAGCTGGCATGGGAGCTTGAGGATTTGAACGCAGGGATCATTAATTCCAGGAAGCTGAGTGTAAAGGCAATCGTAACGCTTACCGTGAAGGTAGAAACCTCCTGCGACGTAAACGCTGCCGTAGATGTGGACACGGGAAGCGCTTCCTCCGATGTGCCTATGGTGGAAACTCTCCGCCGCAATCTGGATGTGGTTTCCGTAGCGCTCCGCCACAAAGATACATTCCGGATCAAGGATACCACTACCTTGTCAGGAAACAAGCCAAACATTGATCATATTCTGTGGACCGAGATGAAGCTGAGAAGCGTAGCCACCAGGCCCATGGATGGAAAAATGATGCTTGACGGGGAACTGCTGGTTTTTGTTATTTACCAGGGAGAAGGGGAAGGAGCCCCCATCCAGTGGATTGAGGAAAGTATTCCGTTTTCAGGAGAACTGGATGTGCCGGATATGACTGAGGATATGGTTCCCGTGGTGACGGTACATTTGATCCATAAGGACATAGAAGCAAAGCCGGATTCTGACGGCGAGATGCGGGAAATGGATGCAGACGCGGTTCTTGAATTGGATATGAAGCTTTACAGGGAAGAGAATATGGAGCTGCTTAATGATTTATATTCCACCAACCGGGAGCTGACGCTGCAGACAGGGGAAGCCTGTTTTGATAAGATCCTGACGAAGAACATGAGCAAGTGCAAGATCGTGGAGAAAATCAGCCTGGATCAGGCGGACCGGATTCTTCAGATCTGCCACAGTGAGGGAGCGGTCAAAATTGATGATACGGAGATCAAGGAGGACGGACTTCATGTGGAAGGTGTGATAGAGGTGCGGATTCTTTATATGACCTCTGACGACAGCCAGCCTATCCAGTCGGCGGTGGAGGATATCCCCTTCCATTACCTCATTGAGGCACCGGGGATCAATGATAAGACCATCTGTCAGTTAAATCCGGGCTTAGAGCAGCTAAGCGCTGTTATGATGGGCGGAGGAACCATTGAAGTGAAGTCGACGATTTCCCTTGACTTACTGGCTCTCCAGCCGGTTTGCCAGCAAATCATTACCAATGCGTCGGAAGCTCCCATGGATTTAAACAGCTTGCAGAAACTTCCTGGAATTGTGGGATACATCGTACAGCCAGAAGATTCTCTTTGGAAAATTGCAAAAAAATTCCATACCACCATAGATACCATCATAGCCACCAATGGTTTGACAGATAAATCCGTAAAACCGGGGGATCGTCTGATTCTTGTAAAAGAATTGTCTTAAAATGGAATGCCAGGCAGAAGGATTCACTTTTGCCTGGCATATTTGGTTTAGACTTTGAATGATTTTTTTAAAAAAGGGTAAGATAAAGATTGCTATTCACATATCAGCTTGCCCTGTTATATAATATACTATAGCTAAGCTATAGCTTCAACCATCGATGGCGCCAAAACGCATCCAGCTGGTGCTTTAGATAGATGACAGGTTACCCTGGACGGTAGTGACGTGATTGCAAGGCGTTATTACCGTTTACATATCCTGAATTACCGATACCGGAGAATGAAGATCATGAATTACACCTATATTTTAAAATGTGCGGATGATACTCTGTACTGCGGCTGGACAAACCATTTGGAGAAACGCCTGTCCGCCCACAACCAGGGAAAAGGAGCAAAATACACAAAAGCGCGCAGGCCTGTGGTTTTAGCCTATTGGGAAGAATTTTCCACGAAGGAAGAGGCTATGCGCCGTGAGGCTGCAATAAAAAAGCTTTCCAGGAGGGACAAGCTAAAGCTCATGGGGGAAATTGGATGAGAAAAACCGTCAGGACCGCAAAAGCAGGGGACTGACGGTTTTACCCGTTCTAGGCAACAAAATGGTACATCAGGATATAATGGCACAGGCTTCCTCCCATGACAAAGAGGTGAAAAATCTCGTGGGAGCCGAAGCTTTTGTGTTTGGCGTTGAAAACAGGAAGCTTCAGGGCATAAATGATACCGCCCAGGGTGTAGATGATGCCTCCGGCCAGCAGCCAGAGGAACCCGGCAGGAGAAAGAGCATCTATGATCTTTGTAAATGCCAGAACACACACCCAGCCCATGGCAATGTAAAGACTGGAAGAAAACCATTTGGGGCACATGATAAAGCAGGCTTTAATCAGAATCCCTGTAACAGCGATTCCCCATACAAGAGCCAGCAGGCCCCAGCCGGTCTCATCTCCCAGAACGATCAGGCAAACCGGTGTGTAGGTTCCTGCAATCAGGATGAAGATCATCATGTGATCTATTTTTTTTAACAGACGGTTTATCTTGGGAGAGATATCAAGGGTATGATAGATGGTGCTGGCTGCATAAAGAAAGACCATGCTGATGCAAAAGACCGTTAATGCGGCCAGATGTAGCCTTCCGTCGGATGAAGCCTTAATAAGCAGCGGGGTTGCGGCAACGAGTGCCAGTATCATGGCGATGAAATGAGTGATGGCACTGACCGGATCTTTGATTTTAAATTCCATAACAAACCTCCTTGTAGAAAATGATAACCTATGATGTAGTAATTAATACTATGTATCACATCTTTATTCACTATACTCTTTTAGCTAAAAAAATGCAACTGTTTTTTACGGTATAAAGTTCAAAAAGGGGTTTGCCAGAATTGAAACAATAAAATATAATGAATAGAGGAAGGGAAGAAAGGGAAAGGAAGGTATGACCGCCCTATGAATCAGACGATTAAAGAACTTATGGAAAGAAAATCCGTCCGTGTATATGAGGAACGGGTCATTGAACCGGAGAAAAAGGCGGCTATTTTGGAAGCGGCGTTACAGGCCCCCACTGCCGGGAACATGACCTTGTATTCCATCATTGACGTGACGGACCAGAAGCGGAAGGAAACCTTATCAATAACCTGTGACAACCAGCCATTTATTGCAAAAGCGCCTTTGGTGCTTGTTTTTGTGGCCGATTATCATAGGTGGTACGAGTTGTTCTGCCATTATGAGGATGTGGTCAGAAAACCTGGCCTGGGAGATCTTATGCTGGCCTGTGATGATGCACTGATCGCCGCACAGAATGCGGTTGTGGCAGCAGAATCCCTGGGCATAGGCTCCTGCTACATCGGGGATATTATGGAGCAGTATGAGACACACAGAGATTTGTTCGGCCTTCCTAAGTATGCAGTTCCGGCTGCAATGGTAGTCTTTGGATACCCTACAAAGCAGCAGGCGGAGAGGAAGAAGCCGGAACGGCTTAGGCCTGAGGCTGTGGTGTTTGAAAATTCCTACCGCCGTTTAGATCCTGAGGAATTCACCCGGGAACTTAAGCGTATTCAGGGCAGGGAAGAGGATTTTGAACACTGGGTAAAGGCATTTTGCAAACGCAAATGGAATTCTGATTTCAGCACTGAAATGAGCCGGTCAATGGAGGCCATGATAGAGTCATGGAAGAAAGAGGAGTAAAGGAAGCCATGGAGCTAAACATATTATACGAGGATGAAGAGATACTGGTGGCGGAAAAGCCGGTGGGAATGGAATCCCAATCAGCCAGATCCTTTGAGCCGGATATGGTCAGCGAGGTAAAGAAACATATCAACAGATTATCCCCAAAGCAAGGGGAGCCATATGTGGGAGTTATCCACAGGCTGGACAAACCGGTGGGGGGCGTCATGGTTTATGCTAAAACAAAAGACGCTGCAGAGTCTTTAAGCAGGCAGGTTTCCATGCATCAGATGGAGAAAATCTATTATGCAGTGGTTTGTGGAAAACCTGTGGAAAACTTTGGAGCATACGTGGATTATTTGTGGAAGGACGGAAAAAATAATTGTTCAAAAATTGTGGATAAGGGGATAAAAGGTGCAAAGCTTGCAGAACTATCCTACCAGATTGTGGATGAACGGAGCATAGGGAATGAGGTATGCAGCCTGGCTAAGATCATTTTAAAAACCGGCCGCCATCATCAGATCCGGGTGCAGATGGCTGGCCATGGAACACCCCTTTGGGGAGACCAAAAGTATAATCCTCTTTTTCAGAAGGGATACCGCAGCGGTAATGTGGCTTTGTTTGCTTACAGCCTTACCTTTACCCATCCGGTTACGAAGAAACGGATGACTTTTTCCGTAAAACCAAAGGGAGATATTTTTGAAACGTTCTTATTGCCGGAAATGGCATAAAGAAGGAATTTTTTACTAAAGAGATTTCGCATATTTTCATTCCCTACGGCTCATAATAGTGATTGTACAAAAGAAGTACAAATCAGAAACAGGTGAGTCCATGGTGAAACCGAGCAGGAAACTGAAGAAAACATTATTAATATTGGGAGTTACAGGGGCAGTGTATTTCAGTTTTCGATATCTGCTGCCCCTTGTGATTCCCTTTTTGATTGCCTATGTATTTGCCCTCTCTCTTCGGCCTTCGGCTCTTTGGATTGAGAGAAAGACCCGTTTTGCCATAAAGGGGCGGGAGATTTCCGTTCCCCTTGCAATGATCGGAGGGATTGAGATCATCCTTTTCATGATCGTCTTTGGAATTATCCTTTACGTAGGAGGAAGAAAGATATTCATGGAAGCCAGGCTTCTGCTTCAGAATCTTCCGGTAATCCTGGGAGAAATCGACCGGTGGCTTATGGATAACTGTTCTTTTGCGGAGCGGTTTTTAAAACTGCCTGACGGATATATGGTAGAGGTGGTAAGAGATATTATCTCAGGAGGCCAGGTTGCCATAAAAGGCAGAATCATGCCGTTTCTCATGGTGAATTCCATGACCATAATGAAATGGATGGTTCAGGCAACAGTGATCCTCATTATATTGCTGATTGCCACAGTCCTTTCCCTTCAGGAAATGGATGAGATACGGGAAAGGCGGGATAATTCCATATTCTGCTTTGAATATGCCATGCTTGGGAGAAGACTGACCACGGTGGGAAGTGCCTGGCTTAAAACACAGGGAGCCATTATGCTGTTTACCATGGTGGTATGTTCCATCGGGCTGTTTCTATTGGGAAACCCCTATTTTATCCTTTTCGGAATCGGGATCGGACTTTTGGATGCCCTTCCCATCTTTGGCACAGGGACCGTATTCATTCCCTGGGCTCTTTTTTCCATGATCAATAAAAACTGGAAATATGGAACCGGGCTGATTCTCATTTATGTTATCTGTTATTTTTTAAGGGAAATTATGGAAGCAAAGATCATGGGAGGCAAGGTAGGACTTACGCCCTTGGAAACCCTGGCTTCCATGTACGTTGGACTGCAGCTCTTCGGACTTCTTGGATTTATCCTTGGTCCCATTGGCTTATTGATTGTGGAAGATATTGTGGAAGTATATGAGGTTTCATATTGTCATGACGGAAAAAAGGGAGCTGATCCGGAGGAGTGATACAAAAATTTGTTCCGTCCTGTGCAGGCAAGCGTTGACCTACTTGACAAACATTTGCAAATAACGTAAAATCAACCATACAATCTTTTTTATAATGAAGAAACAAGACGTTGAAGAGGATCAGTAAGTGATGATGTATTCCAGAGAGAAGGCCGGATGGTGGAAGGCCTTTATACCTCTCATGACCCAACCTCCCTCGGAGTCCCGCAGCAAACTGCGGCGCAGTCCTGCGTTATGGGAGATAAAGTGAGTCATGGCATTCTATGGCTAAATTGGGTGGCACCGCCGAGCTGTTCGGTCCCTTTCGTGGGAACGAACGGCTCTTTTTGCTTTATCAAAGTGTCTGTCTGCAGGAATCTCATGATTCGCCAATATTGCGGACAGGAAAATAGAATGTCATTATGTCCCGGAAGTTGGGCAGAAAATAGGAGAGGAGAATTAGTTATGGCTAAGGACAAGAAATTAGTAGAAGCGATCACATCCATGGATGTGGATTTCGCTCAGTGGTACACAGATGTAGTAAAGAAAGCGGAATTAATCGATTATTCCAGTGTAAAAGGCTGCATGGCCATTAAGCCGGCCGGTTATGCCATCTGGGAAAATATCCAGAGCGAGCTTGACAGAAGATTTAAAGAAGTAGGGGTGGAAAATGTCTACATGCCCATGTTTATTCCGGAGAGCCTCCTTCAAAAGGAAAAGGACCATGTAGAGGGATTTGCTCCTGAAGTGGCCTGGGTGACTCATGGAGGTTTGGAGCCGCTGCAGGAAAGACTTTGTGTCAGGCCTACCTCTGAAACCTTGTTCTGTGATTTTTATTCCAGAGAGATCCAGTCCTACCGGGATTTGCCAAAGCTTTATAACCAGTGGTGTTCCGTGGTGCGCTGGGAAAAAACCACCAGACCGTTTTTACGTTCCAGAGAGTTCTTATGGCAGGAAGGCCATACGGCTCATGCCACGGCGGAAGAAGCGGAGGCAAGGACAGAGCAGATGCTTCATTTATATGCGGATTTTTGTGAGGAAGTTCTTGCAATGCCTGTTGTCCGGGGCCAGAAAACCGATAAGGAGAAATTTGCAGGAGCAGAGGCGACCTATACCATTGAGGCTTTGATGCATGACGGCAAGGCTCTTCAGTCAGGAACCAGCCATAACTTTGGAAGCGGATTTGCTAAGGCCTTTGAGATCCAGTATTCCGATAAGGAAAACAAGCTTCAGTATGTCCACCAGACTTCCTGGGGAATGACCACCAGGCTCATAGGGGCCATTATCATGGTTCATGGCGATGACAACGGCCTTGTACTTCCTCCAAGAATCGCTCCCACCCAGGTGATCGTTGTTCCAGTCCAGCAGCAAAAGGAGGGCGTTCTTGAAAAGGCCTTTGAATTAAAGCAGGTTCTTTCCAATTATAAAGTAAAAGTTGACGATTCGGATAAGAGCCCTGGCTGGAAGTTCAGCGAATCAGAAATGCGGGGGATTCCGGTCCGTGTAGAGATCGGGCCCAGAGACATATTAGAAAATCAGGCGGTTTTGGTACGCCGTGACACCCATGAGAAGATCACTGTATCCATAGACCAGTTAAATGCCAAGGTAGGCGAGCTTTTGGATACCATTCAGAAGGATATGCTGGAACGGGCCAGAGCCCACCGGGATGCCCATACCTATGAGGCAACGGACATGGATACCTTTGTTAAGACCGTAGAGGAAAAGCCAGGCTTTGTAAAGGCCATGTGGTGCGGCTGCCAGGAATGCGAGGATCAGATCAAGGAGATCACCGGGGCTACGTCCCGCTGTATGCCCTTTAAGCAGGAGAAACTGGCCGATGCCTGTGTATGCTGCGGTAAGCCAGCAGTAAAAATGGTTTACTGGGGCAGGGCATATTAATCCCGGCAGACAGGAAAACCAGGAGGTAAAAAAGTGATAAAGATTCAGGTTCCAGATGCGGCAAAGAGAATCATCGAACAACTGAATACCAACGGTTTTGAGGCATATGTGGTGGGAGGCTGTGTGAGAGACAGCCTCTTAGGCCGGATGCCGGAAGACTGGGATATCACCACCTCGGCAAAGCCGGAACAGGTTAAGGAAATCTTTAAAAGAACAGTGGATACAGGAATCCAGCACGGCACGGTTACCGTATTGATTGACCATGAAGGATATGAGGTCACCACTTACCGCATAGACGGGGAATATGAGGATGGACGCCATCCCAAATCTGTGGAATTTACCGGAAGCTTACTTGAGGATTTAAAACGCCGGGATTTTACCATCAATGCCATGGCTTACAGTGACCGGGAAGGGCTGGTAGATGCCTTTGGCGGGGAAATGGATCTTGAGCGCCGGACTATCCGCTGCGTTGGAAATTCTTTGGACCGGTTTACTGAGGACGCTTTAAGGATCTTAAGAGCCATTCGTTTTTCTGCCCAGCTTGACTTTACCCTGGAAGAGGATACCAGGGCGGCAATTTCCCTTATGGCTCCCAATATGGGAAAGGTCAGTAAGGAACGGATCCAGGTGGAGCTTACAAAGCTCCTCCTTTCCGGTCATCCGGAGAGGATCAAGGCCGTGTATGATAATGGAATAGCCCCATATATTTCCCCGCATTTTAAGGAAGCAGGAAGACGTCTTAAAGAAACCGAAAAAATCGGAAACCTGCCGCTTAAAAAACATATGCGCTGGTCCGGTTTTTTAAGGCAGGAAGAGCCTCAGGATGCGGTCCGTATCCTTAAGGAGCTGAAGCTGGACAATGATACCATTCATCAGACAAAAACTCTTGTCAGTTTTTGGAAAATGGAGATCCCGGCGGATAAGCCGGCCATCCGTCATGTCATGAGCGGATTATCCCAAGAACTTTTTGAGGATCTTCTGTGTTTTCAGAAAGTATTCTGTCCCAACCCTTATCAGGCCCAGTTAACGGTGGTAGAGCAATTTTCAGAGGAAATCTTAAGAGCAGGGGATTGTATCCGTTTAAAGGACATGGCCGTTACCGGAAGAGAACTGATGGATGCAGGCATGAAGCCGGGACCTGAAATGGGGGCAGTTTTAAACCGCTTATTCCAGATAGTTCTTAACCGGCCGGAATGCAATAACAGGGAATATCTGATGAAATCAGCAGAACATTTTTTAGAGGAACAGGCTTAAGGCACGTATAACTTTCCGCCGTATTTTGCATATTTTTTTCCACCTCTTCATACCCTAGAAGTAGCTGATGAGCTAAGAGTTGGAGGGGTGGTTGTGAACGAGAAATACACAGAGGTGCTTTCGCAGTATGAGCTTGAAATTCTTGATGTGAAACGCGGCCGGGGCGCCTGGCTGTGTGAAACGAATCAAGGGCTCAAACTGCTTCGGGAATATAAAGGAACCTTAAAGCGCCTGGAATTTGAGGATCAGGTATTTTCACAGATGAAAGAAGTCTGTCATTTAAACGTAGACCGCTACGTCAGGAATAAAGATGGTGAACTCCTCTCCAGTGCCGAGGATGGAACCCGGTGGATCGTCAAAGACTGGTATGCGGACCGGGAATGTAATTTGAAGGATAGCAAAGAGGTATTATGTGCCATCGAACAAATTGCTTCTTTACATAAAATGCTGCGGCGGATCGAGTTTAAAGAGGAATGGAATCTGGGATCCATTCTGGTACAGCAGCCGGCTGAGGAAATGGAACGGCACAACCGGGAGCTGGTGCGTGCGCGCACGTTCATCCGGAATAAACGGAAAAAGTCTGAGTTTGAACTGTGCGTAATGGGTAATTATGACATATTTTTCGAACAGGCCATGGAAGCCTGTAAAGGGATGGCAGGCTTTTACGAAAATAGAGAGAACAGTGAGGAGTATCTGTGCCACGGGGACTTAAACCAGCACCACATCCTCATGTGCTTTCATGATGTGGCCATCGTGGAATTCAACCGCATGCACAAGGGGCTGCAAATGGAGGATTTATACCACTTTATGAGGAAGGCCATGGAAAAACATGACTGGAATTTAAAGCTGGGAATGGCCATGCTGGAAACCTATACAAAGGTTCTTCCTCTTTCGGATGCAGATAGGATATGCCTTTACTATTTGTTCTTATATCCGGAAAAGTACTGGAAGCAGATCAATTTTTATTATAATGCCAACAAGGCCTGGATTCCCGCACGGAATATTGAAAAGCTTAAGGATTTAGAGATTCAGCAGCCCATGCGGAATCTTTTCCTGTCAAGAATCAAGGATTGAGAGAAGGATCCGCCTGATTTCATCAGGATACAAAATAATGGAAATACGCTTTTCTTTTAACCTGTTATGCTTTATAATAGCCATAACGGAAATGGAAAGAAAGGGGTATTATGCTTATGAAAGATTACAGAAGTATATATGAGGAATGGCTATTAAATCCATATTTTGATGAGGCAACAAAGGATGAGCTTCGGAGTATAGCAGATGATGAAAACGAGATCAAAGAGCGTTTTTATCAGGATCTGGAATTTGGCACCGCCGGCTTAAGAGGCATCATTGGTGCCGGTACCAACCGGATGAATATTTATGTAGTCAGAAAAGCGACCCAGGGGCTTGCAAATTATATTAAAAGCCAGGGCGGAGCAGATAAAGGTGTAGCCATTGCGTATGATTCCAGGCATATGTCCCCGGAATTTGCACAGGAGGCAGCCCTTACACTGGCTGCGAATGGGATTAAGGCATATAAATTTGAATCTCTGCGTCCCACGCCGGAGCTTTCTTTTGCTGTAAGGGAATTAGGCTGTATTGCCGGGATTAATATTACGGCCAGCCATAATCCTCCGGAATACAACGGATACAAGGTATATTGGGAGGATGGTGCCCAGTTTACTCCGCCTCATGACAAAGGGGTAACTGCAGAAGTTTTAAATATCACAGATATTTCCACAGTAAAAACCACCACTGAGGAAGCTGCAAGGGAAAAAGGAATGTATGAAATCATCGGAGCTGATCTGGATGATAAATATATCGCACATGTAAAGGCTCAGGTTGTGAATCAGGATGCCATCAATCAGATGCAGAAGGATATTAAAATTGTCTATACTCCCCTCCATGGTACAGGAAATCTTCCTGCAAGAAGAGCGTTAAAGGAAATCGGATTTACTCACGTATATGTGGTACCGCAGCAGGAGCTGCCGGATGGCGACTTCCCAACAGTCAGCTATCCCAATCCCGAGGCTGAAGAGGCTTTTGAACTGGGCCTTGCTCTTGCAAAGGAAAAGGATGCGGACCTGGTTCTGGCAACGGACCCGGATGCGGACCGTCTTGGGGTGTATGTAAAGGATGAGAAATCCGGAGAATATATCCCCTTGACCGGTAACATGTCCGGTTCTCTTCTGTGTGAGTATGTGCTGAGTCAGAAAAAGGAAAGAGGAGCGATCCCCCCAGACGGACAGGTAGTCAAATCCATTGTTACCACCAATCTGGTGGATGCAGTGGCCAAAGCCTACGGCTGTGAGCTGATTGAGGTTTTAACCGGCTTTAAATACATTGGACAGCAGATCTTAAAGGAAGAAGCCACCGGCTGCGGAACCTATATGTTTGGCCTGGAGGAAAGCTACGGCTGTCTTATCGGAACCTATGCCCGTGATAAGGATGCCATCTCTGCAACCGTGGCTTTGTGCGAGGCTGCAGCCTATTATAAGACAAAGGGTATGACTCTGTGGGATGCCATGACTGCTCTCTATGAGAAATACGGGTATTATAAGGATGCGGTAACGTCCATAAGCTTAAAGGGCTTGGAAGGACAGGAAAAGATCAAGGCCATCATGGAAGCCATGAGAAAGGAAACTCCGGCGGAAGTTGGAGGTTATCAAGTCCTTTCTGCCAGAGACTACAAGCTTGATACAGTGAAGGATATGGGCACGGGAGAAGTGAGTCCTACGGGACTTCCCCAGTCTGACGTGCTTTACTATGAACTGACAGAGGATGGGTGGCTGTGTGTAAGGCCATCGGGAACGGAACCAAAGATCAAATTTTACTATGGTGTTAAGGGTGCTTCCATGGCGGATGCGGATGAAAGATCTGCAAAGCTGGGAGATGCGGTCATGGCTATGGTGGATAAGATGATGTAAGGACTTAAAAATAAGACGGAGCCAGGCTTTTGACCTGGCTCCGTTATTGCATTTTTCAGCTATGATTTTTTATACTTTTTGGTATATTCCTTTAATTCCCTTAAAGCCTCCCCAAACATCCGGGATGAAGCCGTAGGGTTTCTGCGCAGGATTCCTTTTCGGTAAAAGGTCAAACGTCCGGTCAGCTTGTCTTTCGTTTCGGTAAGAGACTGAAGGCGCTCTGCCAACGCCGATTCTTTTAAGGCGCTGGCTGTTTCAGCCTTAAAGGAAGAGATTTTTACTATGGTTTCATCCTTTAAACTGGCGGCCTTTTGAATGGTTTCAGTTTTTATGTCTGACACCTTTTGGGCGGTTTCTGCTTTTATGTCAGACATTTTTTGGGCAGTTTCCGCTTTTAATAAGGAAATCTGTACCTGTACTTCCTCCAGCTCTGACTTTAGTTTTGTCATAGATTCCAGGATTCTGCCAAGATCCAAAGCTTCCTTGGTGGAGTGTACAGCATCGGTGACAAAAAGAATCCCGATCACCACCACCAGGACGATGCATACAGTCCCGTTCAGGCGAAGGACAAGCCATTCCAGGGGGCGGTGAATAATTTCCGTCAGCAGCAGGGTGAGGAACCCCCATGCAAGAGAGGTACCAAGGCAGATATATCCGTTTATATTAAATGGATTGTTGCTGTAATCCCAGTATTTCATTTTAAACAAGCGCTCCATAACGTAACCGGTGGCATATTCCAGGGCGGAGGCGCCAGCCATGCCAAAGAGAAATACCAGGAAAATGTTGCCCTGGACAGGCAGGGACAGCCACAGCATGATTATGGCTCCGCTTCCGTACAAGGGTAAAAGGGGAAGTCTTAGAAACCCCCGGTTTACAAAATGAAGGCTTCTTACGGAAACATAGGTGGATTCTATGATCCAGCCGATAAAGCAGTATATGAAAAAAAACAGCAGCCATTGATACCAAGTATATAAATACATAAGATATCATCCTCTCTTTGATATATTCCTGTTGGGATTATCATAAACGCTTTTGTCGTTTTTTGCAACCTTTGCTTGCTTTAATCGCGTCTGTCATGTAGAATTATGATGTTTCATATTCAGAACATAAAAGGTCTGGGAAAGGCCATGGGCTGCAGCAGGGTAAAAAGAAATCAAACCGCATTTATAAAGGAGTTTTTCAATGAGTATATTAAACGTAGAACATCTGACCCATGGATTTGGGGACCGTGCGATCTTTCAGGATGTATCCTTCCGCCTTTTAAAGGGAGAGCACATCGGCATGATCGGAGCCAACGGGGAAGGTAAATCCACATTTATGAATATCATAACCGGAACATTGCAGCCGGATGAAGGAAAGGTGGAGTGGGCCAAACGGGTCCGCGTAGGTTATTTGGACCAGCATACCGTACTGGAAAAGGGGATGACGATCAGGGACGTATTAAAAAGCGCCTTTGCCTTCCTGTATCAGATGGAAGAGCAGATGAATGAGATCTGTGACCATATGGGAGAAGCCGATGAGGAAACTATGACCGCCATGATGGAGGAGCTGGGAACCATTCAGGATCTTCTTATGGCTCATGATTTTTACATTATTGATTCCAAGGTAGAGGAAGTGGCCAGAGCCTTGGGTTTAACCGACATGGGTTTGGATAAGGATGTAACGGAACTAAGCGGAGGTCAGAGGACTAAGATTCTTTTAGGCAAGCTTTTATTGGAAAAGCCGGATATCCTTCTTCTTGATGAGCCGACCAATTATCTGGATGAACAGCATATTGAGTGGCTGAAGCGTTATCTTCAGGAATATGAAAATGCGTTTATTCTGATTTCCCATGATATTCCTTTCTTAAACAGCGTGGTCAATATCATATACCACATGGAAAATCAGAATCTGGACCGTTATGTAGGGGACTATGAAAAGTTCCAAGAGGTATATGCGGTGAAAAGGGCGCAGCTGGAAGCGGCTTATAAGCGGCAGCAGCAGGAGATCGCGGAGCTGGAGGATTTTGTGGCCAGGAACAAGGCAAGAGTTTCCACCAGGAACATGGCCATGTCCAGGCAGAAGAAGCTGGATAAGATGGAGGTCATTGAGCTGTCAAAGGATAAGCCAAAGCCGGAATTTCATTTTATGGAAGCCCGAACAGCCGGAAAATACATTTTTGAAACCACGGATATGGTCATCGGCTATGAGGAACCTTTGTCAAGGCCTTTGAATCTTTCCATGGAGCGCGGCGAAAAGGTGGTTTTAGTAGGCGCAAACGGCATCGGCAAGACCACCCTTTTAAAGAGCATCCTGGGGCTTGTGCCATCCTTAGAGGGGAATGTGGAGCTTGGAGATTACCTTTCCATCGGATACTTTGAACAGGAGATGGCTCCTGGAAATACTACCACCTGCATTGAAGAGATCTGGAAGGAGTTTCCTTCCTATACCCAGTACCAGGTCCGTTCTGCTCTTGCCAAATGCGGACTGACCACCAAGCATATTGAAAGCCAGGTGCGGGTGCTCAGCGGAGGAGAACAGGCAAAGGTCCGTTTATGTAAGCTCCTTAACCGGGAAACCAATGTCCTGCTTCTGGACGAGCCTACCAACCATCTGGATGTGGAGGCAAAGGAAGAATTAAAGAGAGCCTTAAAGGAGTATAAGGGAAGCATTCTTTTGATTTGCCATGAACCTGAATTTTATGAGGGGATTGCCACCAGGGTGCTGGACTGCAGGGAATGGGCGCTCCGATTATCATAAAAGATAGGATACTGGGAAAGAATCCAAAAAATAACTAAGAAAAAACGCTTTTGGAACTTTTCTTGGATGATGCGGCATTCGCCGAATGGATATGATTGTATATTCATTCGGTTCAATGCTGGTGCAAATAAAAAATGGGGTCTGATTCCTTAAGGAACCAAACCCCAATTAACATGCTGCGATTGGGAATAACAAGTATATAAAAATAAGAAAATGTTCTTTTAGGGGGGCCGGACGGCTCGCGCCGTCCGGTATGAGTATGAAAAAGCTTTGTGATTTCAAGTAAGTTACTTGAAACAAAAGGCCCGTTATCCTTCCGGATAACGTATTATTAGTATACGAAGAAATTGTGACTAAAATGTGTACCACATATTAAAAAAAAATAAACATAATAAAAATTAAAAAAAGCCTTTGAATTCCCATGGTTATTGTATATAATAAATAGGAACTGTGACTTCAATGACGAATTATATATAATTTTGAAGATAAAGGAAACCCTGGGAACAGGATACAGCGAACAGGAGGAAACAAGATGATGATGTCCAATGATATTGGAATTGATTTAGGTACAGCAAGCATACTGGTCTATATTAAGGGAAAGGGAGTTGTATTAAAGGAGCCATCCGTTGTAGCCATCGACCGTGACACCAATAAAATCAAAGCCATTGGAGAGGAAGCCAGACTGATGATCGGCAGAACACCGGGCAACATTGTGGCAGTAAGGCCTCTTCGCCAGGGCGTTATTTCTGATTATACCGTAACGGAAAAAATGCTGAAGTATTTTATTAACAAGGCGGTTGGAAAGAAGACCTTAAGAAAGCCACGGATCAGTGTCTGCATTCCCAGCGGTGCGACTGAAGTGGAGAAAAAAGCGGTAGAGGATGCGACTTATCAGGCAGGAGCCAGAGAGGTTTCGATTATTGAGGAACCGGTTGCAGCAGCTATCGGCGCAGGAATCGACATTTCAAAGGCCTGCGGTAATATGATTGTTGATATTGGAGGAGGAACTTCTGATATTGCCGTTATTTCCCTTGGGGGTACGGTAGTAAGCACCTCCATAAAGGTTGCAGGAGATGATTTTGATGAAGCTCTCGTCCGCTACATGCGAAAGAAGCATAATCTTTTGATTGGAGAGAGAACGGCTGAGGAAATTAAGATCAACATCGGTGCAGCATACAGAAGGCCGGAAGTCCTGACCATGGAGGTCCGGGGACGTAATCTGGTTACGGGTCTTCCAAAGACCATTGTTGTTACTTCTGACGAAACCTTGGATGCATTAAAAGAACCGGCCATGCAGATTGTAGATGCAGTTCATAATGTGCTGGAGCGCACTCCGCCGGAGCTGGCTGCAGATATTTTTGACCGGGGAATTGTGCTTACCGGAGGCGGCTCTCTCTTAAGCGGTCTGGATTCCCTGATCGAAGAAAAGACGGGTATCACCACCATGATCGCAGAGGATCCGTTGACTGCGGTAGCCATTGGAACAGGGAAATTCATTGAATTCTCCCATGGCGGAGATAATAAAACAGAATTTTAACCATTCACAGGGCTGATAGAAATATCAGTCCTGTGAATGGTTGACAGGACTGCTTTGGAACGACCCTGGCGGCATCTTAGGATTCCGGCGGGGCTGTTCCAAAGCAGTCCACTTGTATTTATGTGTGCGGCGAGCCGTGGGATATGCCTGGAACTTCCTATGGCGGCTGCTGCAAGAATCATAGGTAACGTACAAAATGTGTTTCTTATGATTGACGGGAGGAACCATGGCAACAGTCTGCGGATTTGTAGAAAAAATTAAATACAGGAACGAAGACAACGGTTATACCGTCTTAAGCCTTGTTGACGCTGGAGAAGAATATACCCTTGTGGGGAGTTTTCACTACATAAGCGAGGGAGAAATGATCGAAGCGGTAGGTTCTATGACTGAGCACCCGGTTTATGGAGAGCAGATGACCGTTGAAAGCTATGAGATCAAGGCTCCGGAGGACACTGCGGCCATGGAACGGTACCTGGGGTCAGGGGCCATCAAAGGGATCGGGGCGGCTTTGGCAGCCAGAATCGTCCGCCGCTTTAAAGCGGATACCTTCCGCATCATGGAGGAAGAGCCGGAGCGGCTTTCCGAAGTAAAGGGAGTTAGTGAAAAGATGGCAATGTCCATTTCCCAGCAGGTAGAGGACAAAAAGGAAATGCGCCAGGCCATGATGTTCCTTCAGGAATATGGGATTACCATGAATCTGGCGGTAAAGATTTATCAGGAATATGGGCCCAGGCTTTACGGCGTATTAAAGGAGAACCCTTACCAGATGGCGGATGATATTCCGGGGGTAGGATTTAAAATGGCAGATGAGATTGCCAGAAAAGCCGGCATTTTCACGGATTCGGATTTCCGTATCAAATGCGGGGTGCAGTACACCCTGCTGCAGGCGACGGCAAACGGCCATACGTATCTGCCGGAGGAAGAGCTTCTTTCCCAGGCTTCGGAGCTTCTTCGTATAGAAGTGTCCTATATAGAGAAGCATTTGATGGACATGCAGCTGGATAAGCGCCTTGTCATCCGCGAATCAGAAGGAAAACGCATTGTTTACGCCGCTCAGTACTATTACATGGAACTGAATGTGGCAAAGATGCTTCATGATTTAAATATCAGAGGTCAAATGCCGGAAGAGGAAATCCGGCACCAGCTTTTTAAGATTCAAAACGAAGAGCAGATCGAGTTGGATGAAAAGCAGATCCAGGCGGTGGTGGAAGCGGTCAACAGCGGGCTTCTCATCATCACCGGAGGGCCTGGCACCGGTAAGACTACCACGATCAATACCATCATACGATTCTTTGAAAGTCAGGAAATGGAGATTCTGCTGGCAGCTCCCACCGGCAGAGCGGCAAAGAGGATGACAGAAGCCACCGGTTATGAAGCCAGGACCATTCACCGGCTTTTAGAGCTGACCGGAGTTCCGGGAGACGACCGCTCCATTGGAATGCATTTTGAGCGGAATGAGGAAAATCCCCTGGACGCCGATGCAGTAATCATTGATGAGACATCCATGGTTGATATTCATTTGATGCAGTCTCTGTTAAAGGCCATTAATCCGGGTACAAGGCTTATCCTGGTGGGAGATGTGAACCAGCTTCCCAGTGTTGGACCAGGAAACGTGCTCCGGGACATGATCGATTCCCAAGGCTTTAATGTTGTCATGCTGACCAAGATTTTCCGGCAGGCCACCCAAAGCGACATCGTGGTCAATGCCCATAAGATCAACCGGGGGGAACAGGTGCCTTTGGGAAAGAAGAGCAATGATTTTCTGTTTATCAAGCGAGAGGATCCCAATGCCATCATTAATGCCATGATCACTCTGGTTCAGGACAAGCTGCCGGGTTATGTCCATGCAAAGACCTATGATATCCAGATTATGACGCCCATGAGAAAAGGGGCTATTGGCGTGGAACGGCTTAATGCCATATTACAGGAATATTTAAATCCTCCCGGGGATGGGAAGGCGGAAAAGGAAGCTGCAGGGGTCATTTACCGGGTAGGGGATAAGGTCATGCAGATCAAGAACAATTATAACATTGAGTGGGAGGTCCGCAATGGATACGGCATTCCTGTGGACAAGGGAACGGGCATTTACAACGGAGATATGGGAATTGTCCGGGAGATCAATTCCTTTGCCGAGCTGGTGACGGTGGAATTCGACGAAGGCCGCATGGTGGATTACAGCTTTAAACAACTGGAGGAGCTGGAGCTTGCCTATGCCATTACCATTCATAAATCCCAGGGGAGCGAATATCCGGCAGTTGTCATCCCTGTCTTTTCCGGACCTAGGATGCTTATGACCAGAAATCTGATTTATACCGCGGTGACCCGTGCAAAATCCTGCGTTTGTCTTGTAGGAATGCCGGAGGTCTTCGGGGATATGGTAAACAATGAAATGGAACAGCGCAGATATTCCGGCTTAAAAGAACGGATCTGTGAAATCACCCGGATATCTTAAAAGGGAGAAGCACACATTGTGTGTTCCTTCCATTATTGCAGCATCTGCTGCGTGAACATGCCTGCAAATTGGTTTGGTTCGTCACTTTCGTAAATTCTCTGGGCAGACAGTCTAGGTATCGTCTGCCCATCTACTTTCTTTTGCTTCTATTCGTTCTTTTTAAGGAGAATCGTTCTATGTACCCATCTTTTTTTATTGATTTCCTATTTCCCAGACGCTGCCCGGTCTGTGACGGGATTGTTATGCCAAAGGGCGGGCTGATCTGCCCGCCATGCGTGGCAAAGCTGTCATTTGTCAGGGATCCTGTGTGCAAAAAATGCGGAAAGGAGATTATTAGTCCGCATATGGAGTATTGCCTTGACTGTATCAGGCATAAGCGCACCTTTGAGTATGGCAGGGCTCTTATGAATTATGATGATAAAGCCGGAAATTCCATAGCAAGGATTAAATATAAGAATAAGCGGGAATACCTGGATTTTTATGGGGAGGCAATTTGCGTGCGGTATGAGAACGTGATCCGGCGTATGGAGGCAGACATCCTTGTTCCCGTTCCGATCCATCCTTCCAGGAGGAGGGAAAGAGGGTTTAACCAGGCAGAGCTTTTAGCCCACAGGATCGGCGATTACATGAAAATCCCTGTCTGCCCTGAAATGCTGGCCAGAAATAAAAAAACCATGCCCCAGAAAGGACTTGATCCGGCTGGAAGACTTAAGAATCTGGAGGAGGCATTTGCTGCGGGAAACGTTAAAAATAGGGTGGAAGGGGTGATTCTCGTGGATGACATTTATACCACGGGAAGCACCATTGAGGCCTGTACACGGGCGCTGAAAAAGGCGGGAATAAAAAGGGTATATTTTCTTGCGATTTGTATTGGACGGGGACAGTAGATTGATGTATGATATCAATTATTATAGCAATCATGCCTAGGAGGAAATAATATGGTGATCAGAACCGCAGAAGAAAAGGATATGCCGGAGCTTTTGGATATTTATAATTATGAAGTAGAGCATGGGCTGGCCACGTTTGATTTAAATCCTAAAACCATGGAGCAGCGGCTGGCCTGGTTCCGGGAACATAACGTGGGAAATCATCCCTTGATTGTGGCAGAGGAAGACGGAAAAGCAGTGGGCTATGCGAGCCTTTCCTCTTACCGTCCCAAAGAGGCTTATGCAGCTACCGTGGAACTGTCCGTATACATTCATAAGGATTACCGCCGCAGAGGGGTGGCCGGGGACTTAACTTCTGCAATTCTTAAAATTGCTAAGGAACGGGATGATATTCATACGGTAATTTCTGTTATTACCGGAGAAAATGAGGCCAGCATCCGGCTCCATGAAAGGCTTGGATTTATTCATTGCGGAACCATAAGGGAAGTGGGAGAGAAATTCGGGAAGATGCTGGATATTGAGAATTATCAGATGATGGTTTAGAACAGGTTTTATGGCTTGAACCATTTGATAAAATGTTAGAAAAGAGCCTTGCTCCATGACGGAAGCCAGTCATTTTGCGGGCTTTTTTTATTTAAACAGAACCTGTTTTCTAGGAACTTTTAAAATCCGCTTGACCATGACCATACGTCACCCTTTATAATACATACATGAGAACTCAGGAAAAAAGGAGGTGATGCCGGTGAACCAATACTATACCTCGGGACAGTTTGCCAAAAAGGCCAATGTTTCCATTCGCACCGTCCGGTATTACGACAAACAGGGATTGTTAAAACCCTCGGGAATGAGTGAGGGAGGATACCGGCTTTATACGGATTCCGATTTTGCAAAGCTTCAGAAAATTCTTTCTTTAAAATATCTGGGCTTTTCCTTGGATGAGATCCGTTCTATTACCATTAATGACAAAGACAATGATTACGTGGAAGGGTCTCTCCGGCTTCAGTTAAATCTTATCAGAAAGAGAATTGAGCACTTAAAGCTGGTGGAGCAGACTCTTACGGAAACGTCAAAGCTGGTGACGGAAAACCAGTCTGTGGATTGGAATAAAATCCTACACTTAATCCATATTACCAATATGGAACGGTCTCTTGTGGAGCAGTATAAGGATGCAGCCAATATCAGCATCCGCATCGGACTTCACAAAAAATATACAAAGAATCCCATGGGATGGTTCCAGTGGCTGTACGGTCTTATGGAGCCTATGGATGGAAAAAGCATCCTGGAACTGGGCTGCGGCAACGGGGAACTGTGGCGTGCAAACAAAGACAGGCTGCCCGCGGATGCAAACATCTGCCTGTCTGATGTATCCGAAGGGATGATCCGGGATGTGGAAGAAGGCCTGAAAAATGTTACCGGCGCCTTTTGCTTTGAAGTGTTTGACTGCCGGCAGATTCCAAAGCCTGAGGAAAGCTTCCATGTTGTGGCAGCCAATCATGTCCTGTTTTATTTAACGAATCTGGATGGGGCGCTGGATCAGGTACAAAGGGTTTTAAAGCCGGGGGGCGTTTTTTACTGCAGCACCTATGGCTCGGACCACATGAAGGAAATCAGCCAGCTGGTAAAGGAATTTGATTCCAGAATTGCCCTTTCCGAAGTAAATTTATACGATGTGTTTGGTCTTGAAAACGGAGAGGAAATTTTAAAAAGCCATTTTCATTCCGTTGAGAAGAAAGAGTATAAGGATTACCTGGAAGTCAGCGACCCGGGAGCGCTTATGGAGTACATTCTTTCCTGCCATGGAAACCAGCAGGAGTATTTAAGCGACCGTTATGAGGAGTTCCGGGAATTTTTAAAGAAAAAGATGGAAAAGAAGGGGTTTATCCATATTACGAAGCGGGCCGGAGCATTTATCTGCAGAAAGTAATGAAATATTAATGGAAAAGGACTTGACAGTGACCTTACGTCACCCTGTATGATGATATCACAAATTAATACGGAGGAAAAACGAATGAAGGGAATTATACTTGCCGGAGGCTCCGGCACCAGACTATATCCGCTGACCATGGTAACTTCCAAACAGTTACTGCCTATTTATGATAAGCCGATGATTTATTATCCCCTGTCTGTTTTAATGAATGCGGGGATCCGGGATATCCTGATTATTTCAACACCTGATGATACACCCAGGTTTGAAGCACTTTTAGGAGACGGAAGCCAATTCGGGATGAGCCTGTCCTATGCGGTTCAGCCTTCCCCCGATGGCCTTGCCCAGGCATTTATCATTGGAGAGGAATTCATCGGAGACGACAGTGTGGCTATGATCCTTGGAGATAATATTTTTGCCGGTCACGGACTGAATAAGCGCCTGCTGCATGCGGCCAATAAAAAGGATGGGGCCACTGTATTCGGCTATTATGTCGATGATCCGGAGCGTTTTGGCATTGTGGAATTTGATTCCGACGGGAAAGCAGTATCCATTGAAGAAAAACCAGAGAAGCCAAAGAGCAATTACTGCGTGACAGGCCTTTATTTCTATGATAACAAGGTAGTGGAATACGCCAAAAAATTAAAGCCGTCTGCCAGGGGCGAGCTGGAGATCACAGATTTAAACCGCATTTATCTGGAAGACGGAAAGCTTGATGTGGAGCTTTTGGGACAGGGTTTTACCTGGCTTGATACGGGAACCCACGAATCGCTGGTAGATGCCACCAATTTTGTCCGGACGATGGAGACACACCAGCACAGGAAGATCGCCTGTCTGGAGGAAATCGCTTATTTGAACCACTGGATCACAAAAGATCAGCTTTTGACGAGCATTGAGCCTTTGAAAAAGAACCAGTATGGACAATATCTGATGGATGTCCTTGCAGGGAAATACATTGACAAATTACATGGTTAACGGGTCGGGGTTTGCTTTCATTAAGAAAATCATGTCAATAAAAAGCAGGAGGAATATATAAATGAAAATTATTGTTACCGGAGGAGCCGGTTTTATCGGTGGAAATTTTGTTCATCATATGGTAAATAAGTACCCGGATTATCAGATCATCAACCTTGATCTTCTGACCTATGCAGGAAACTTAGAGACATTAAAGCCTGTGGAGGATAAGCCTAATTATAAATTTGTTAAAGGGGATATTGCGGACAGGAGCTTTGTCTTTGACCTCTTTGAAAAGGAAAAACCTGATGTGGTGGTAAACTTTGCGGCAGAGAGTCATGTGGACCGTTCCATTACGGATCCTGAGGCTTTTGTAAGAACAAATGTGATGGGGACTACAACTCTCCTTGATGCGTGCCGCACGTACGGCATCAAGCGTTATCATCAGGTTTCTACGGATGAAGTATACGGCGACCTGCCTTTGGACCGCCCGGATCTGTTCTTTACAGAAGAAACACCCCTTCATACCTCGAGTCCCTATTCCTCGTCCAAGGCCAGTGCAGACCTTTTCGTACTGGCATACCAGAGGACATTTGGACTTCCGGTGACCATTTCCAGATGCTCCAATAACTACGGGCCGTATCATTTCCCGGAGAAGCTGATTCCTCTTATTATCAGCCGCGCCCTGGCAGATGAAGAACTTCCGGTTTACGGAACAGGAGAAAATGTAAGAGACTGGCTCCATGTATCCGATCACTGTGAGGCCATTGACCTGATCATACACAAGGGAATAGCCGGTGAAGTGTATAATGTGGGCGGACATAATGAGCGCACCAACCTAGAAGTGGTTAAGACTATTTTAAAGGCCCTTGATAAGCCGGAGAGCCTGATCAAATTCGTTACGGACCGTCCGGGCCATGACAGACGCTATGCCATTGATCCGAAGAAGCTGGAAACCGAGCTTGGCTGGAAACCGAAATATAACTTTGACACCGGGATCCGTCAGACCATTCAGTGGTATCTGGATAATGAGGATTGGTGGAAGCACATCATCAACGGGGAATACCAGAATTATTTTGACAATATGTACGGCAACCGCTTATAATTTTTCCGGCATGATTTCCTTTATGAAGGCTGTTTGCACTGCCTGTATTCAGGAAATCTGCCTTTTAAGGAGCCAAAGGCGAATGAAACTTTCTTAAGAAAAGAGGTATCTATGAAAGTATTTGTTACTGGCGTGAAAGGCCAGCTTGGATTTGATGTGGTAAATGAACTGAAAAAGCGGGGACATGAAGCGGTTGGAGTAGACATTGATGAAATGGACATCACCGACAGAGACAGTGTGAACCTGGTCATTCAGGCGGCAGCTCCCGATGCAGTCATCCACTGTGCCGCTTATACGGCTGTGGATGCGGCGGAAGAGAATGAGGAAGTGTGCCGGAATGTGAATGCAAAAGGAACAGAGTCCATTGCGAAGGTATGCCGGGAGCTGGATATCCCGATGATGTACATCAGCACAGACTATGTGTTCAATGGACAGGGAACCCGCCCATGGGAGCCTGATGATCCAAGGGAGCCGTTAAATGTTTATGGTCAGACCAAATATGAGGGAGAACTGGCAGTGGAAGAAAACCTCACCAAATATTTCATCGTCAGAATTGCCTGGGTATTTGGCGTGAATGGAAAGAACTTCATAAAGACCATGCTGAATCTTGGAAAGACCCATGATAAATTAACGGTGGTGGCTGACCAGACAGGTTCTCCTACCTATACCTTTGATCTTGCCCGTCTTCTGGTGGACATGATAGAAACTGAGAAATACGGGCGTTACCATGCTACAAACGAAGGCATGTGCACCTGGCATGAATTTGCCTGCGAAATCTTTAAACAGGCCGGAATGGATGTAAAAGTGGAGCCTGTCAGCTCCGACCAGTATCCGGCAAAAGCGAAACGGCCTGCCAACAGCCGCATGAACAAGGATAAGCTGGAGGAAAACGGTTTTCTCCGTCTGCCTTCCTGGCAGGATGCCTTAAAACGGTATCTGGAGGTCGTTTTTCCAGGTTAAGCAGCAGGAGGGGATATGGAAATCAAAATCAATGATTACTGGGAACCGGATCATTTCCGCGCCTTAAGCGAAGACAATTATAATGTCTCAAGATCCTGTGAGTACGAAAAAAACGGGATGCATCATATTCATACTGCCAGTGAGCTTTTGTTTGTAGAAGAAGGTTCTGCGGAATATTATGTAGTCGGAAAGAAGTATCTTTTGGAAAAAGGTGATATCATGGTGATCGGAGGGCAGGAGCACCATCAGCGAAGACTTTTGGGACTTCCGTTCCTTCGGTACGGACTTTCCGTCCGCCCCTCCTATTATGAGAGCTTAAACCTTGGGGAAGACTTAAAAAAGGTTTTTTCCACACCTACCCAGCAGGCATTTCAGCAGCATTATAAGCATGTGGATGAACAGGTATTCCGCCGTGTGACCGGTCTGATAAAGGAATTGTATGAAGAGCAGGAGATTCATAAGCCGTTCCGGTCCATGATGGAGCGGTCCATCATCACGGAGATTACCGTGTTGCTGTTCCGGGCATTCGGATTGGTGCGGACGGAAAGCGAATTGTCTGAGATGAACTTAAGAATGATAGGGATCAAGGAATATATTGACCTTCATTATCAGGAAAATCTGGACTTAAAGATGCTAAGTGAACTTTTTTACCTCCATCCAGCTACCATCAGTAAGGAGTTTAACAAATATTTTGGAAAAACGCTGATAAAGTATATCAACATCGTCCGGGTGTGTGAGGCTGCAAAACTCCTGGAAAACACCAATGAGAGCGTTACCGCTATCGCTGCAAAATGCGGCTATGACAGCGTGAACACATTTTTAAGACAGTTTAAAGCAGTAATGGAAACAACTCCCCTGCAGTACCGGAAAGCCATCAAAGAGCTGTTTAAAAGGAATAAGGAAGAAGTCCAAAGGCCGTAAGAAATTACGGTCTTTTTTTCATTTATGGGAGATTCCGTCATAGAAATTGGAAACAATCTTCCTATGGTCTTAGCGCCTGTTTTACAGGATTTTTGTTTTTGAAAGATAACAGGGACGGAAAAGCTTTGAAAGTGTAATTAAAAAATGGTGATTATTGACTAAAATCTATACAGAATAAACAAAAGGAATAAGATATGATAATAGCAGTTAAAAGAAACCAATGAATCATTACCAATGGAGGAGTTTACTATGAGAAAAAGAGTTCTTGCATTATTCTTTTCTGCTGTTATGGCAATGTCGCTGATGACAGGCTGCGGCGGAAACAGCCAGAATGAAACTACGGCGGCAGAAAAAGAGACTGAAAAAGTACAAACAAGTGCTGCAGGAAAAGAAACAGAAGGTGAGAAGGTACTGCTTACCATTTTTGACGGCTATGCAGGAGAGGATCCTCATGGAACGTTTATTTATCAGTATGCGGAAGAGTATATGGCCAAGAACCCCAATGTGGTCATCGATGTACAGGCCGTCAGCACCAATGACATTTACACAAAGCTTTCAGCTATGGCTGCCACCCCAAAAGATGTGCCGACCATTTTCTTCACATCAGCAGATGCAGTTGCCACCCTTCGTGATCTGGGGCTGACAGCGGATATAAGCGGACTTGTGCCGGAAGACGTAAAAGCCAAATTTGCCAATGGAGTTGTGGATTCCTGTATGCTGGGAGATGAGATGTCCTATTTCCCGGTTGCCGTTCAGCCGCTGGCAGTAATTTACCGTACAGACAGGTTTAAGGAAGCTGGTTTAGAGGTTCCAAAGACATGGGATGAGTTTGCAGCAGCCGCAAAGGTCCTTACAAAGGATACCAACAATGACGGGCAGATGGATCAGTGGGGATTTGATATGGTTGGTTCCAATAACTCCTCCGGACAGAGCCGTTTCATGGCGTATTTATGGTCCAACGGAATTGACTGCGTAAAAGAAGAAAACGGCAAGTGGATCACTGATATTTCTGAAGACCAGAAATTAATGGATGCATTTTCTAGATGGACCAACATGAATGCAGACGGAATCGTTCCAACGGGAATCACAGAAGTGGATTATCCTACTGCCGCCAATTATTTTGCCATGGGGTATACCAGCATGTTCCTTACCGGACCCAATGCTCTTGGTGTGGCCTATGCCAATAACCCTGACTTAAAGGGAAATCTTGGATCCTTTAAGATGCCTGGAGATTATCCGGGAACCATGCTTGGAACCGAAGGGTATGCCATCAGCGCCTATGCAACCGATGCGGAGAAGGCAGCCGCCATTGATTACCTGAAGTTTTTTGTAGAGCATGACAAGGACATGCAGTTCTGGCAAAGCAGCGGAAAGATTCCGGCAACAGCAGAAGGACAGAAGGCAGAATATATATCCGGAGAAGATTATGCGGGATTTTTACAGCAGATTGCAGACGGCTGCCGCCCTACCGTTAAGTTTGCAGGTGTCAGCGGCTTAAAGAGCGCTTTGGGAAATGCCTATGCTTCTGTATTCTCCAATGAAAAGACGAACCAGGAAGCTGTTCAATCCCTGGTAAGTGATATTGATGAACTGTTAGAAGATTATAACTGATCATAAAACGAGGGAGGAATCATCCTCCCTCAATAAATTGAGAAGGGAGTAAGATGAATTTCATGAACAAAAATGGAACTGCCGGAATAACAGTGAAGTCCCAGAGGCAAGGCTACTACTTTACTCTGCCGATTGCCGTCATGTTGGCTGCCCTTATCATTTATCCTATGGTTTATGGGTTCTATATCAGCTTTTTCAACACAAACCTGGTGACCAAATGGAATTTTGTAGGCTTGAAATATTATGCAGCAGCATTCAAAGAAGCAGCCTTTTACCAGTCGGTTCTGCTGACCACCATGTTTATGGTCCTGGTCGTGGGAGGACATTTTATTCTGGGATTTATTCTGGCATCGCTGCTTAACCGGGAATTTAAAGGGAGAACCGTTTTCCGGGTCATTTTCATGCTTCCCTGGTTTTTCCCAGAGGCTGTGGTGGCCCTTTTATTTACCTGGATCATGAACCCTATGTATGGGATCCTAAACAGTGCTTTAAAAGGACTCGGGCTCATATCCACCAATATCTCCTGGCTGGGAAGTAAGGAGCTGGCTTTTCCGGCAGTGGTATTTGTCTGCATCTGGAAGGGATTTCCCCTGGTCATGACCATGATCCTGGCAGGCTTACAGAGTATATCCAGGGACTATTATGAGGCGGCGGAAATCGACGGCGCCAGCAAATGGAATCAATTCCGGTATATTACCGTTCCATCCTTAAGGCCCATTCTGACAACGGTTCTGATCCTGGACTGCGTCTGGTGGTTTAAGCAGTATACCCTGGTTTATACCATGACAGCAGGCGGACCGGGAACTGCAACGAATTTAATCAGCTTAAGCATCTATGGAACGGCCTTTCATGATTTAAGATTCGGAAAAGCTTCTGCCTGGGGAATTCTGGTGTTTTTCATATGCTATTTGATCAGTCTGGTAAGTAAGGTGGTGACTAAGGAGAATGAGTAGATCAAAAAAGAAAAGAAACAGCTTGTTTTCAACTTATGCCATATTGGTTTTCATGGCTTCTTTTATTGTGGTCCCGGTTTTATGGATGATATCCACCGCTTTTAAGACCGAACCACAGACGTATTATCCTCAGCCAAAGTGGATTCCGGATCCGTTTTCCCTGGATTCCTTCCGGAAATTTTTCAATACTTATAACTTTGGGCGCATGACCCTAAACAGTCTGGTGGTCTGCCTATCTGCCATGATCATCTGCGTGGCCTGTGCCTGCCTTGCCGGATACGGAGTGACCAGATTCCGGTTTAAGGGAAGAAAACAGCTGATGAGCTTTCTTCTTATTACACAGATGTTTCCGGGAGTTATGCTGGTGGTGCCGTTTTACGCAGTGCTCTCCAAGTATCATCTTGTCAACTCCCTTCTTGGACTGGTCATTGTATATGCGGCCACAAATATCGCCTTCAGCACATGGATGATCGTTTCCTATTTTAAGACCATTCCCCTGGAGCTTGATGAGGCGGCACGGGTGGATGGAGCATCCAGCTTCCGCATCTTCTGGAATATTATCCTTCCCCTGATCGTTCCCGGAATAGCAGCGGTAGCCATGTTTGTGCTGTTTAACGGTTGGAATGAATATATGTTTTCTTCTGTTCTGGTATCCAAGGATGAATTAAAGACGCTCACCGTTGGGATCATTTCCTTAAATTCCCAATATCAAATTAAATGGAATGACTTAATGGCAGCATCCAGCATATCCAGTCTTCCTTTGGTAATTCTGTTTGTAAGCTTTCAGAAGTATTTTATCGCTGGAATGACCGGAGGGGCTGTAAAGAGCTGATTTGCAGAGAATATGACTTACGGAGGTAATCAAAATGGATCATATAAAAATCCATGACATTAAAGTTTTTGTAACAGCTCCAAGAAAAATCAACCTGGTTGTGGTAAAGGTAGAAACAACAGAGCCGGAGCTATACGGATATGGCTGTGCCACCTTTACATGGAGGCATAAGGCGGTGGTCACAGCCATTGAAGAATACCTTCGGCCAATGCTCAAGGGAAAGCCTGCTGACGACATCGAAGGAATCTGGCAGACGATGATGGGTAGCTCCTACTGGAGAAACGGGCCGGTCTTAAATAATGCCATCTCCGGTGTGGACGAGGCCTTGTGGGACATTAAGGCAAAACGGGCGGGTATGCCCCTTCATAGCCTGCTTGGCGGAAAATGCCGGGAAGGAATTGCGGTTTACCGTCATGCGGACGGAAGCTCTATGGAAGAGGTGGAAGAGTGCATCCGTGGCTACATGGAAGAAGGATACCGTTACATCAGATGCCATATGGGTACCTATGGCGGAAACTTTGACGGAAAGATCCAAAGAATTGTAAAGCCAGCCAATGCCCCGGAAGGAGCATATTTCCATCCCAGAATGTACATGAACAGTGTTTATAAGCTGTTTGACCGGGTCCGGAGGGACATTGGCTGGGATATAGAGCTTATGCATGATGTCCACGAGCGCTTAAGCTTTGCCGAAACCCTGGAGTTTGCCCGGGAAATGGAGCAGTACAAGCTGTTCTTCTTAGAGGATTCTCTCTCCCCGGAGCACGTGGAGTTCTTTAAGACCCTGCGGCACCATACCATCCTTCCTCTGGCCATGGGAGAGCTGTTTACCAATCCCAATGAATGGAAGTCCATCGTACAAAATCAATGGATTGATTATATGAGAGTACATTTAAGTGATATCGGAGGATTGACCCCTGCCAGAAAGCTGGCTCATTTTTGTGAGGCCTATGGGGTACGGACTGCATGGCACGGACCAAATGACTTATCTCCTATTGGAATGGCGGTACAGATGCATCTGGATTTAAACAGCCATAATTTCGGCATACAGGAATTTTCCGGCTTCAGCAATGAAGAGCAGGAGGTATTTCCAGGCTGCCCGGTGATCAGGGAAGGGTATGCCTATGTAAATGATAATCCGGGAATCGGAGTGGGATTTGACGAAAATGCGGCAAGGAAATATCCGGAAGTGGATATGGATCACGGCTGGCTGTTTTCCAGGCTTCCTGATGGAACACCGGTCCGGCCTTAATAATAAAGTACGGATTACATACGACAGAGGAAGCACTTCCGGCAGGGAATGGTCAATTAGTTTCTTTGATCCTCCCGGCCGGACTTGCAATTTCTCTCCATACGTGATATAATGACCAAATACCGTAAATACCATTGTTTTTCATAAAAAAAGATTGACGAATCCTGCCTCATATGTTATAGTAATTGGGCGAATGGAAGAGCTTAGGTCTTTTTTTTATGCTCAAAATTACTTGCAGCAGATGAAGAGACTGAAACACAACAACGAAAATTTAAGTGGAGGTGGAAGTCGTGCGCACAAAAATCACACTGGCATGTACTGAATGCAAACAGCGTAATTACAACATGACCAAGGATAAGAAGACTCATCCTGACAGAATGGAAACCAAGAAGTACTGCAGATTCTGTAAGAGCCATACGATGCACAAGGAAACAAAGTAATCAGTTTGTAAAGGACGTGAAGGTTGAAAGAAAGACGTCTTCCAACCTTGAATTTGTGAAGTGACTGGATATGCAAGCATATCCGTTTCCTTCATTAGGAGGCAAATTATGGGAGATACAGTGAACAACGAGGGTGCACAGAAGAGGAACTTTTTTAAGGGTCTGAAAGCTGAGTTTGCGAAAATCGTTTGGCCTGACAAAGAAACCGTAACGAAACAGACGATCGCTGTTATGTCATCAGCGATTGCTTTAGGATTGATTATTGCGATTATTGATCTGATCATCAAGTTTGGTCTCAGTTTTGTCTTATAATTCGTAAGGGTTAAGGTGAGTTTATGTCAGAAGCACATTGGTATGTAGTCCATACCTATTCAGGTTATGAGAACAAAGTAAAAGTTGACATTGAGAAAACAATCGAAAACAGAAACTTGCAGGATCAGATTCTGGAAGTATCGGTTCCGTTGGAATCCGTCATTGAACTGAAAAATGGCGTTGAGAAGAAGGCCGATAAAAAGATGTTTCCCGGCTACGTACTGATTCACATGGTCATGAATGACGACACATGGTATGTGGTGCGTAACACCCGTGGAGTGACAGGCTTTGTAGGTCCTGGATCAAAACCGGTTCCTCTGACAGAAGAAGAGATGGAGAAACTTGGGTTCAAGAACGAAGAGATTATCGTTGGCTTTGAAGAGGGAGATACTGTTGTGGTAACTTCCGGTGCATGGAAAGATACCGTTGGTGCTATCAAGTCCATCAATGAAGGTAAGAAAACCATCACCATGAGCGTTGAGATGTTCGGCCGGGAAACTCCGGTGGAATTAAATTTCAGCGAAGTAAAAAAGATGTAACAAGTAAAAGCGGCTTATACCGGTGTATAGGCTCGTGGGAGGGAAATCCCCGACAATACCACATTTATTAGGAGGTGCCTAATTATGGCAAAGAAAGTAACGGGATATATCAAATTGCAGATTCCAGCAGGAAAGGCTACACCAGCTCCTCCTGTAGGTCCGGCACTTGGACAGCATGGTGTAAACATTGTACAGTTTACAAAGGAATTTAACGCTAGAACGGCTGATCAGGGAGACTTAATCATTCCGGTTGTTATCACTGTTTATGCTGACAGAAGCTTTAGCTTCATAACCAAGACTCCGCCTGCTGCTGTATTATTGAAGAAGGCCTGCAAGATCAAATCCGGATCTGCGGTTCCCAATAAGACAAAGGTAGCTACAATTACCAAGGCTGAATTACAGAAGATTGCTGAGCTGAAGATGCCAGACTTAAATGCTGCATCCGTTGAGACAGCTATGAGCATGATCGCCGGTACCGCAAGAAGTATGGGTATCACGGTAGTAGAGGCATAATTTTCTTATTAAAAGCGGGCGCAAGCGCAGCTTGAATTTAGAAAACAGCCGTTCGAAGAGCCGTAAGGCCAATCGGACTTCCTTATAATATAGCAGTGATGATGTTTTAAGAACGTGGGAGGGAAAATCCCCGACAATACCACTAGGAGGTTATTTAGAATGAAAAGAGGAAAAAGATACGCAGAGGCAGCTAAAACAGTAGATCGTTCTGTTCTCTACGATGCACCGGCAGCAATCTCTTTAGTTAAGCAGAATGCAAGTGCTAAATTTGATGAAACCATTGAAGCTCATATCAGAACCGGTTGTGACGGACGTCACGCAGACCAGCAGATCCGTGGCGCAGTTGTACTTCCCCACGGTACAGGTAAGACCGTTCGTATTTTAGTTTTCGCTAAAGGCCCGAAAGCTGATGAAGCACAGGCTGCAGGCGCAGATTACGTTGGAGCTGAGGAACTGATTCCGAAGATCCAGAACGAAGGCTGGCTGGATTTTGATGTAGTTGTTGCTACACCAGATATGATGGGTGTTGTTGGACGTCTGGGACGTGTCCTGGGACCAAAGGGCTTAATGCCGAACCCAAAAGCTGGTACAGTTACCATGGATGTAACAAAAGCAATCAACGATATCAAAGCTGGTAAGGTTGAGTACAGACTTGATAAGACAAATATTATCCACGTGCCAGTTGGAAAAGCTTCTTTCGCAGAAGAACAGTTAGCGGACAACTTCCAGACGCTTGTTGATGCAATCATCAAAGCAAGACCAAGTACAGTTAAAGGTGCTTACTTAAAGAGTGTTACACTGGCTTCCACTATGGGACCCGGCGTAAAGCTGAACGTAGCAAAGTTAATGAGCTAATTTTGTTTTGTGGTTGACATTAATTATAAATAATGTTATAATATTTCAGTATTAACTGCCGAAGACAGCAGGTGCCGTAAGGCATAAGGTGCAAACGCCTGCCGAGGAATGTACAAGAATCATTTTTTATAAATGAATTGTAGACCTCTCTGTCCATATGGCGGAGAGGTTTTTCTTTGCGGTTTATACGAGCGGACCTTTTCGGGCAACCGGAAGGTTCAGACTAAACAGGAGGTAAACCATAATGGCAAAAGTTGAATTAAAACAGCCAGTTGTAAGCGAGATCAAGGAATTACTCGACGGCGCTGAGTCAGCGGTAGTTGTAGATTACCGTGGTATCACAGTTGCTCAGGATACAGCGCTTCGTAAGAAATTAAGAGAGGCCGGTGTTTCCTACAAAGTATATAAGAATACTATGATCCGTTTTGCAGCTAAGGGTACAGCATTTGAAGCACTGGATCCAAATCTGGAAGGACCTACAGCAATCGCTGTATCCAAGACAGATGCAACCGCTCCGGCTAGAATCCTGGCTGAATTTGCTAAGACAGCTCCGGCTCTTGAAATCAAGGGCGGCGTTGTAGAAGGCAATTACTACGATGCAAAGGGTATGGAGAAGATCTCCGGCATTCCTTCCAGAGAGATCCTTCTTGGAAAGCTGCTTGGAAGCATGCAGTCTCCTATCGCAAACATTGCCCGCGTTCTCAAGCAGATTGCAGATGCTCAGGGCGGAGAAGCGGCAGAGGCTTAATTTTCTTAATAAAAGCATGCTGAGAGCTGCTTAAGATTAGAAAATCAGCCGTTCGAGAAGCCAAAGGCGAATCGAACTTCCTAAAAAATAAACATATTAAATACGGAGGTATATTATCATGGCAAAGTTAACAACAGCTGAATTTATCGAAGCGATCAAAGAATTATCTGTATTAGAATTAAACGAATTAGTAAAGGCATGTGAGGAAGAATTTGGTGTATCTGCAGCAGCAGGCGTGGTAGTTGCAGCAGCAGGCCCAGCAGCAGCTGAGGAAGAGAAGACTGAATTCGACGTAGAATTAACAGAAGTTGGCCCTAACAAGGTTAAGGTTATCAAGGTTGTTCGTGAAGCTACCGGCTTAGGCTTAAAGGAAGCAAAAGACGTAGTTGACGGCGCTCCTAAGGTATTAAAGGCTGGCGCTTCCAAGGAAGAGGCTGAGCAGATCAAGGCTTCCTTAGAGGCTGAAGGCGCAAAAGTAACCTTAAAGTAATTATATTTTATGGTTGTTTTGGACAGGGATTGTCTCCTTTCAACAGGGACAGGACCCTGTCCTTTCTCATGTAAAATAACACAATAGTCTTGACAATTTTGCAAATTCGGGGTAGAATGTATCTGTATTATCGAATGGAGTTATGATTTCACATATTTTTGTAAGTCATTATTTTCGGATGATGATTTACAAAAATATGTGATTTTTTGTTTCAGGCGATATATCAAATATTTTTTATTTTATAGGAGGTACACGTTATGAACAACGGTACAGTAAAATGGTTTAATGGTGCTAAGGGATATGGTTTCATCGTAAATGACGCAACAGGCGAGGAAGTTTTCGTACATTTCTCCGGCATCGTTGCTGATGGTTACAAGACTCTGGAAGAAGGCCAGAAAGTAACTTATGAAACAACAGAAGGAAACCGTGGTCTGCAGGCAGTTAACGTTTGCATGGCTTAAGTAAAACTTCCGCTTATAGGTAGGCTTAAGGGCTGTTCTCATTTCGAATGGGAGCAGCCCTTTTCTTTCCTGTTGGTAGAATAATTGTATCACGGTCCATTGATTTATCTTAAGAGATGACCGCAGTTTTTCATAAGGGGCTATGGTCTGCTGCATCAGAGCAATATTAGATCGTGTATATTTTTTTAGTACAGTTATATCCTGGTATAGGGGCATTTAAGAGAAAAGATAGAAAAAGCCAGAAATGTTTTGGTATTATTTTACTGTAATACTCCATAGATTTATTAATAATGATGACAGAAAGCTGAGCTTATGGGATTATGAAAATAAGATGGAAGACGGCCTGTTTCCTGGTTGTTTTTATTTTGGATATCATTTTTGCAAAAACCATGTATCTATCATATATGGATGTAAAAAATTCTTTGTTTCTTCCTGCAGGTGCGGATGAGGAAGCAGTCGATGAGGTCAGGCGTCAGTTTTCCGGAGATAAGCAGATTGCCCTGACTTTTGATGATGGTCCTCATTCCGTTTATACCCCAAGGCTTCTAGACGGGCTTCGTAAAAGAGGGGTTCATGCCACTTTTTTTTTACTTGGTGAAAATGTGGAGGGGAAAGAGGCCATCGTGAAACAGATGGATGAGGATGGACATTTAATTGGGAACCACGGATACTCCCATGTTCAGATGAGCAAAGAACTGGTAGGAACCGCCTGCCAGCAGATTGAACAAAATAACCGGAAGATTGAGGAGATTACCGGAGTGAGACCTCAGTATCTGCGCCCGCCTTATGGTTCCTGGAATGAGGAATTGGAGTGTACGACCAACATGACGGTTGTGCTTTGGAACTTAGATCCTCTCGACTGGAAATCAAAGAATACCAAAAAAGTAGCGCGCTATATTGTAAAGCATGTAGAACCCGGAGATATCATTCTTCTTCACGATGTATATCCGTCATCGGTGGAAGCAGCATTGGAGGTAATCGATACTTTAACAAAGCAGGGGTATACCTTTGTTACGGTAGATGAGCTGCTGATCGATTGATTGGAATCGGATATCATACCAATAATATGTGATAAATTGTTTCCATTGCATATTCAACCCGGGGATTGGAATTTTGCTGCGCAAAAAGTCTGTTGTTCCTATTATGTATCTGGTACATATTCCCAATGAGTCTGTTGATTTTCTCCCAGGTTTGTTGTATACTGTTACGGTAAGCTGGAATTTTCTTTGAGACATTTGAAGCAGGTGCAAAAGATAAGCAATCCGGGTGATCCCTTTTACCGTTTGATGTGATAAGCGTACGGTTAGAAGGCTCCTTGCATTGCAGGGAGTTTTTTCTTTCCAAGAGCCGCTTAATGGAAAAGGAGTATTTTTTACAGGACAGGAATCGGCCCGATTAGGGAATCGGAGATAATTGTTCTGTCATCTAGAGTAAGGAATCATGTTTATTGAAAAAAAGGCGGTCAGTTCTTTTTTTATCTTCAAGTTAAATGATCTAAATGGAATTCGTTAAGTACATTTCTAGTTATGAATTAATTTTTCAGGTCATCATCGGCCAATTATCCATTTCTAAAGGTTTTAAGTCCATATGTTCATAAGGCGTATGAGACCTATTTTTTATTTTATTATAGACAAATTATTTTTCTACGTCATATCTCTATTGATATGATTCTGACAATTACTTATTGTATATTCTCAATCCCTAGGTATTTTCTAAATAAAACTCTTTTAATCCCAGGATTTTTTCTGTTTCAGGAAGTTTTTTTGGAATATCATTAAGACTGCCTCTGGTATTATCATAGTGAAATGCGTCCATGGCTGGAAGAATTAACGGAAGGCCGCCGGTAATGTGATGCAAGGCTATTTGCGGAATAGTCCTAAAAATAGCGATGAATTGAAATTCCTGAAAGTTGCCGATAAGTTTTATGGTGCCATTGGCTTTGTTAAGTTTTATGTGATTGCATCATGTATTATCTTCTGATCTGGAATTCTGATTTCTTAATTATATCTTCCCATTCCATATTCTGCTGTTAGCCTATTGTTTTATTTGATGCCCTATGGCGCATTAATCTGCCAGTCTGTGAAGTAAGATCTAATATTTACTTCATCGTTTGTTTCCGTTACGTCTGTTAATTTGAAATAAAATTGTCATAAAACTTTTCTCCAGAAGACCGTTTTAAAATTTCATCAAGTCAATATTCCTTTTCTTGTACTGACAGCCGGCAGAGCTTGCTGCATTGGTTCTGCACCGTTAAATTTGGGGATTCCCGTCGGTCAGAAACGGTTAAGTGTTTACTTGCAAGTTTTAATAAAAAAATTGGTTTGACGGGAGAAAGAACAATTATAGAAGGAGTGATGAAGGTTCGTAATGAAAAAAAGAAGATGTTTTGTTTTAATGAGCGCAGTCATAGGGGCATTAAGTATTTCTACGCCAAGCTACGGTGCATGGGTACAAAAGGAAGGTCACTGGCTGTATGAATCGAAGGGGATCTTTGAGAAGAATATCTGGAAGCTGATTGACGGGGCCTGGTATTACTTTGATGATACCGGCTTTATGGCTACCGGTTGGCAGATGATCGGAGACAAATGGTATTTCCTTAATACCATTTCCGATGGATCAAAAGGGAAAATGCTCACCGGCTGGCAATGGATTGACGGATATTGTTATTATTTTGCGGATCAGTCAGGAAATAAATATCCTAAAGGAGTCATGTACAAAAGTGAAAGGACTCCGGATGGATATTTGGTAGATTCTTATGGAGCATGGATTGATGAAAACGGATCCGCACATTACATGGCTGGTAAAGGGATCCGTTCATTCATTGCTGAAAAGATATCATCGGCGGGTAAATTGTCAGGGAAAGGAGGTGGATCCGGAGTGCGTGGAGGCGGTTCCAGGCCCGAGAGAGGATTAAAAAGTCCTGAGCCTGATGAACAGGAGCCAGAGGCTAAGCCAGAAATTTCTATACCGGAGGAATCGAAGGAGGAGGTTAAGGAAACAGATGCAAAAGAAAAGCAGTACAGGTATATGGTACAGTATCTGAATATTCATGATAAGTCAATTCTTTATATGACGGCAGGAGTGGGAGAGGAGGGAAGAACGATTGGTATCATACAACCGGTTATTGACGGCTATAAGATATGCAGGGGACAGAAGGAAAGCTTTAAGCTGATCAATGACTCCATGATTCTAAATATTTATTATGAGAAGGAAAACCTGGCCTCCCCTTCGCAAGCCCGGAGGGTTGACTGGAGTCTCTATTTTGTGGAAAGGGGGAATCACAGCAACGAGATATTAAAACCCCAGCAGGGGCAGACCGATGAGGGGACACCCCTTGTCATTGATTTTCCGGATACAATCCTTGGGACAGACCGGTATTATTATTATTCTCTTGTATCAAGTCCTTGGAAAGTCTTCGTAAATGGCAATGGGGTTCAGAAATATTACATCGAGTATGAGAAAGGGGATCGCCTACCTGAAGAGCCTGATCCGGATCAGGAAGCTAAAGACAAGTTGGAAAAATGGCTGGATGTTTCAAAGGCAGCTGATATTAGGCTAAGCGGTCTGGAGCCATCATACCAGCAGCTCATTACTACGAGTATAGAAGGAAGTAATGAAAGGCTGCTTAATCTGGTATCAATGGCGGATGGTACAGAGCGAGAGGAAATTTATCTTATTGCAAAACGGCATGTGCCCAATACGGTGATCGTAAGTCAGACCTTTCAAACTATTAAGAACTTATCTGAATTGGTCATGGATGAATTCACGATAGCCTATGAGAAATACACGGTTGTGAAAGTAGGATTTGAGAAAACCTATGATGAAAGCACCTGCAGCCACAATTATAAGATTACGGATAAAGTCAATGCCACATGTATGGGGAACGGCCATGAAACGGTACGGTGCCGGAAATGCGGAAAGGATGAAACTGTAATATTGCCGGCAGCCGGCCATGTGGATGCGGATCATGACGGAATCTGTGAAATCTGCGATAGACCAGCCAATGAAACACCGGAAGCCGTACATTACAGCATTGGAGATGTACAGGCCCGTATTATAGGAAACAAGGTTTATCTATTCCGCTGCATCGATGAGGATTATGAGGATGCTATGGGAAACATCCAGCGGACGGCACTATTCCTTTGCGACAGTGTGATTCGGTCTGATATTGATGGAGCAGCAAATAAACTGAGGTTTGGATATAACAACAATTACAAATATTCAGATATCCGGGAATGGCTTCAGGATCAAGCGTCTGATGATTTTGTCCATGAAACCTATATTGGGACCACCAGGTCATACATAGGAGCAACGTGGAAGGGAATGTATGAACAGATGAATGACAACCGTCTGATGGCGATGAAAGAGATATTTCAGCTTTTACAGGACAGGGTATTTATTTTATCAGTAGAGGAAGCACTTAAATACCGGGATGTTCTTTGGAAGTTTTCCGGTAGTGAAATCAACAATCCGGGATCAGAGGTTTCCGCTTATTCAAAAGGATATTATCTCCGGACTCCACAGGATGGAGGGGTGGATGATTTCTGGTATGGAGATGGGATTTATGCAGTCAGCCTGGTAGACGGGAATATCCAACCAGTAAGTGTGAAAGAGACAAGCTATGGTATCCGGCCAGCCATGGCAATTCCCCAGGGTTAGGAGAAATATATGGGAATCATCATTTTTATGTTTGGAGTTACCCTATTGGCATTATTGGTTTTCTTCTTTCACCGTGTACTTTTGGTAAATCCAGAACATAAGGAATGGAATGATATAGAGCAGAAGGAATAAAGTGATTACCAGGATACAACGTTTACGGGGATTAAAAGGCAGGAGAAAGGAATATGAGAATGAAAGCAAAGAGAATTATAAGCTTATTTCTTGCAGTTGCGATTATAGCAACATCCATAGGATATGGACCGCCAGCGGTGGGAGCCCAGTATATGCCCTACATAGAACTTGAGGAGGATGCAAGCATAGCTACGCCATCAGAGGCTGTGCGGCCTGATAATAAGGCCACGTCATCAGAGGCTGTGCGGCCTGATAATAAGGCCACGCCATCAGGGGCTGTGCGGCGGGATAATAAGGCCACGCCATCAGGGGCAGTACCGTCGGAAGAAAAGGAAGCACCTTCTGAGGCAGAAAAGAAATTTGTAAGAGTAGAGCCGGAGGAAATCCCGGAATATTACAATAAAACATCTCAATCGGGCAAATACTTCTGGAAGTTTGAGGACCGTTATGGAAACGAACAATACAGGAATTATGGTTTTGTCCAGGGAGAGGCGGAATTTCCTCTCTGGTATGAGTCAGATTCTAAGGGAATGGTAGAAGTACATTCTGTTTCCATAAATCTTGACGAGGAATTTTATGATTTGGCTCCATATATTTATGAGAGCATTCCTCCGACCGATTCAAACTGGTCCAATCTATCTTTCCAGGTATGGAATGATACAAAGACGATATTAAAGTATGGGAAGAAATCTCACAGTTTTAAAAACTGGGATCTCAGCAATTACGATATCTGGATGATTGAAGAAACAGAGACAGGGGAAACCGGCTATTATTTTTATGGCAGGATTAAAAACCAAAGTAGAAACGAAACTGGAGCAGAGTGGTATCGTGCAGACACGGACGGAAACGTATTAAGCAAAATCAGGCAGTTTAGAATGAGCTTATACTCCACCTTTACACAAATTACGGTATCCTATCGGAACACATACCCTAATAATCCGCAGCCGCCAGATGGAAAGACTTATGATGAATATTTTGTGGATTCAAAGCAGAATTACAATGAACAGGGTGCATGGGAATCTGATCAAAATAATAAAGTTTACACGGTAAAATCGAATAGTTACGGAGGGTACACATTCCTGGGATGGGGGGATTCTACACAGTACTATGGTACAAGCAGCCATGGAAATTACATAGGTTTTGATGCCTATAGCAATCCACAAAAATATGAATATTACTCTTATGGAGGAAGATTCATAAGGCCCGGAACATCTGGTACTTACAATTCGTTTACCGACTTATCCCTTTCCGGTTTATGGATACCCAACGGTTACTCCTATCTTATATTTGTAGATAAGATCGATGATGTTGGCTCATACGGATACTCATACAAAAATGGGTATCAGGAGCGGGTATATGCATTATTCCAGGAAGATACGATATGGATGAGGCATATTGTAGTCAGAAACGCTGGTGAAAAACTGAATTTGGAGTATTATTCAAGAAATTTAAGCAAAGACGGTTATCAGTTTGACGGATGGATTGATGATAATGGTACAAAGTATGGGGCAGCTGATGATTTCACCTTTGGCCCCGGAGAAAACAGATTATATCCATGCTGGGCGCCTAACAGTAACACGGTTACCTTCAAAGACTGGGATGGAACTGTACTGAGTGAGCAAACAGTGCCATCCGGAAGTTCCGCAGCGGCTCCGGAAGTGCTGCCAAGAGAAGGGTATCGGTTTACCGGCTGGGATAATGCCTTTGATAAGATAACTTCAAGTTTAGTTGTAACTGCAACATATGAAAAGGTATTTAATATCACCTTTCATGGAAACACTGGAAGCATTTATGGACAGCCATCTTATCATGCTGTTCTATCCGGAGAAAAACAGCTTGGGACATGGAGTGACTGGACATCTTTTGAAAGCAGTGTGATAAAAACCGGTTACACACTTACCGGATGGAATACTGATCCAGATGGTAAGGGAACAGCTTATACAGGATATAGCATTCCAAGCAGTGATTTAGAACTTTATGCTCAATGGAAGCAGAACCTATATACGCTGTTTATGTACCGTAATCTTGATGGCACTGATACATCGTATACTACGAATACAGTTGGCTATGGAGAACCATTAGGTGAAGTTCTGTACCTGGCCCCTCAAAAAGGAAAGAAGGTGGTAAGATGGAATACTTCTGCCAATGGAGCAGGAGAAGACATCGCAAGTGCCACTCTCATGGGAGAAGCTTCCATAAAAGCATATGCCCAATGGGGATATTTTGACAGCAAGCTTTTATTTGATTATGAAGATTTTCCTTCAGATGGCTGGACAAAGGAGCTATCATTCAACTCTAGCTTAAGCGGGGATAAGGTAGGTAAATTGCCTCAATATCCCAAAACAGCGGATGTAATGAAATCATTCAAAAAGCCTGGGTATTATAATGTCGGCTGGTATGAATATGATCTTACTTCCGTGGATTCCACCGCTTGGTGGGCGGATAAAGAGGAAATACCAGTATTTATTAAGTGGGTGCCTAAAAGTGTATACGTAAATGCTTATTTGAATAGAACCCCTACTGATGCAATGGTATTTCAAAATCATGGTATGGATAGTTATGGCCAGACGATGAAAAATATACCAAATGCAACATCATACGCACCCACAGGAAAGGTTTTTGCTTATTGGTCAACGATTCGGGATGGCAGTGGGGAACATATAGATTTTACTCAGCCATTATCCCCTTACGATGATGGAAACTCCAATTCGATAATCATATATGCTTATGCCCAGTATGCAAATCAACAAAGTACCATAACTTTCAAGGACGCAGATGGAACCGTACTGGCCTCTCCAAAGGTTAAGTATGGAGATCCTATCCCTTATCCAGCAGTCATACCGCCGGCCGGTTATCAATTTAAAGGCTGGGATAAGGATTTAGGTGCAGTAAGCAATGTATTGGCTGATACCGTTATAACGGCTCAATACGAAACAGAAATTTATAGTCTGACTTTACAATCAAATGGTGGAACGTACAAAGATAGCGGAGATACCGTAAAGATTTTTGATTTTCCAGCGAATATGGAAGCGGATGGATCTGTCAATGCTGCTATGAATACAGCAAAAGGCCAATTAGAGAATCAATTTCATATCTTTAAGGGGTGGTATACGTTACCTGTAGGCGGAATCAAGATAGATGCCATAGATCGGCTGGCTGAAGATCGGACACTCTACGCTCAGTGGGACAGAGCAGTCAGCGAAGTCATTTATAAAGACTGGGATGGAACGATCATTGACTGTCAGGAGGTAGCGGTTGGAGGAAATGCAACGCCGCCAGTAAATCCTAACAGGACGGGGTATACCTTCACTGGCTGGGATAAGGAGTCTACCAATATCCAGGCTGACACAACGATTACGGCTGAGTACAGTAAAAACAGTTATAAGCTGACTCTGGACGGAAACGGAGGAACCCTGAACGGAAAGGATACCAGGGAACAGCAGCTTGCTTATGGAGATTCTTTTGACCAGATCCTTACAGAAGGAGGAGCTGAAGCGAGCCAGAAGTATTATACCTTTGCCGGGTGGTATACCGACAAGACCAGGGGAAGCAAATACCCTGGAAGTGGAAACACCATGCCAGCATCAAATGTTACGGTGTATGCCCACTGGACCCGCACTTCCAACGAGGTTATCTATAAGGACTGGGATGGAACGATTATCAAACGTCAGGATGTAGCGGTTGGAGGAAATGCAACACCTCCTTCAGATCCGGCAAGACCGGGATATACTTTCACCGGCTGGGACAAACCCTCCACCAATATCCAGGCTGACACAACGATTACGGCTGAGTACAGTAAAAACAGTTATAAGCTGACTTTGGACGGAAACGGAGGGACCCTGAACGGGAAGGATACCAGGGAACAGCAGCTTGCCTATGGAGATTCATTTGACCAGATCCTTACAGAAGGAGGAACTGAAGCGAGCCAGAAGTATTATACCTTTGCCGGGTGGTATACCGACAAGACAGGGGGAAGCAAATATCCTGGAAGTGGAAACACCATGCCGGCATCAAATGTAACGGTATATGCCCGCTGGACCCGAAGTTCCAACGAAGTGGTTTATAAGGATTGGGATGGAACGATCATTGATCGTCAGGAGGTGGCGATTGGAGGGAATGCAACATCACCGGCAGATCCGGCCAGACCGGGATATACCTTTACCGGATGGGACAAACCCTCCACCAATATCCAGGCTGACACAACGATTACGGCTGAGTACAGTAAAAACAGTTATAAGCTGACTCTGGACGGAAACGGAGGGACCCTGAACGGGAAGGATACCAGGGAACACCAGCTTGTCTATGGAGATTCATTTGACCAGATCCTTACAGAAGGAGGAACTGAAGCGAGCCAGAAGTATTATACCTTTGCCGGCTGGTATACCGACAAGACCGGGGGAAGCAAATACCCTGGAAGTGGAAACACCATGCCAGCATCAAATGTTACGGTGTATGCCCACTGGACCCGCACTTCCAACGAGGTTATTTATCAGGATTGGGATGGAACGATTATTAAGCGTCAGGAGGTGGCGATTGGAGGAAATGCAGCGCCACCGGCAGATCCGGCCAGACCGGGATATACTTTTTCCGGATGGGACAAACCCTCCACCAATATCCAGACCCATACAACCATCACGGCTCAGTACAGTAAAAACAGTTATCAGCTGATCCTGGATGGAAACGGTGGAAGTCTGGAGGGAGAAGATACCAGAGAGCAGACGCTTTTCTACGGAGATTCCATTGACCAGATCCTTACAGACTGGGCAGGAAAGGTAAGATGGAAATACTATACCTTTGACGGATGGTATACCGAAAAGGCCGGGGGAAGCAAATACCCTGGAAGTGGAAATACCATGCCGGCATCAAATGTTACGGTGTATGCCCACTGGACCCGAAGTTCCAACGAGGTTATCTATAAGGACTGGGATGGAACAATCATCAAACGTCAGGATGTAGCGATCGGAAGAAATGCAATACCCCCGACAGATCCGGCCAGACCGGGATATACCTTTACCGGTTGGGATAAGGAGTCTACTAATATCCAGGCTAATACAACGATTACAGCTCAGTATAGTAAAAACAGTTACAAGCTGACCTTAGATGGAAACGGGGGCAGTATGGAAGGAAGCAAGGGGAAGGAATGGACCGTAACCTATAAGGATTCATTCGACCAGATCCTTACCGATGGAAAAAAGGAAGTCAGTCTGCCGGGATACACCTTTGACGGCTGGTATACTTCTCCAACCGGAGGGGATAAATACACCTATAGTGGAAACCAGATGCCGGCATCAGATATCACCGTATATGCACACTGGAAAGAGAAATCTTACACAGTAAACTTTGATCCTGACCATGAAAAATGGAAAGGAGGTTTAATCCAGAGAATATACACTTTTGGCACAGAACTTGGAAGCCTTCCTGCACCTGAAATCTACGGATGGGAATTCCTTGGCTGGTGGACAGGAAGAAATGGGACCGGAGAGAGAATAACAGAAAACACCAAAACCGGAACGCAGGATTTGACCTACTATGGAAACTGGAAAATATTGCAGTGTTTCATTCATTTTGATAAGAACCTGAGTGCGATCGAAAAAAATCCAGAGGATAAGATCGTCACTTATGGTGAGGTGGTAGGAGATCTACCAGTCATAAATGCAGAGGGATATACCTTCTTAGGCTGGCACACAGATCCAACCGGAGGGGAAAAGGCAATAGAAACAACGCCAGCACCACTTGGCGAGACCACCTATTACGCACATTGGGATATCGTGCAGAAGCCTACGGAACCTAAACCCACGGAACCGCAACCATCAAAGCCAGAGAGCAGGGGTAAGGAAGAGATCATAGCCGTCCCTGCCCCACCAAGCATTGACAGCAAAGCTAAGCCAAATGTACCGGATACTGGTGGTAATTTTATCGTAAATCCGGACAATTTATATGACGTTACCTACACCAAACCAGACGGTACGGCAGCAAGGGATGAGTGGGTTGGTGACGGTATGGACTGGTATCATGTTGATGAAGACGGAAAGTTAAGTTATGACTGGTACCTGGAAGGGGAAAAGACCTGGTATAAGCTTAATAGGGAACCGGGAGATAAGTTTGGAGCTGCTTTGATCGGCTGGAATTACGAGTCAATGGATGATAAGAGGTATTTCTTTGCCCCGTCCACAACAGAGATGCTTACAGGCTGGCAGAAAATTGATAACAAATGGTATTACTTCACCAAACAGAATGAGGCCCAGACTTATTACGGAAGTAACCGCTCCGGTTGGCACTATGATCCAACGAAACCCGGAAAACCATATGGTTCCATGTACCGGAATGAGATGACTCCAGATGGGTATCTGGTAGATGAAAATGGTGTTTGGGTCAATTAAGCAGGAGGAAGAATGAGAAAAAGATTAGTAAGGGGGCTGGCATACATCATGTGTGCCGCCCTGGCAATAACAGCAGTTCCGCCCTGGGCGGTATATGCAGAAAATGGACAAACCATTGAAAAAACGATACATACAGCTACCCCCTCCGAGGCGGACCGGGATACAGGAGACAATGAGGCGGTAGAGGAAGAGAAAGAAACCAGCGGGGAACCGGAATCTGGTTTAGAAACAGAGGAAAGAGAGGAAGAGGACATAAGAGAAGCCACTCCTTCTGAAGCAGAAGAGCGACCAAAAGAACTTCCGGTAACAGTCCTCCCCGCTAAAATGGCAGTAACGACTGGAGCTTCCAGTTCCCTGGGGGATATCTGGGATGCCTGGGCAGGAAAAACCAGCTTTGAATTTTTAAGCGGAAACCAGGGAGAGGGAACGGAGGAAAAACCCTATCTCATCAAAAACCGGGAACAGCTCATGGGTCTTTCGGAGCTGACCGCCATGGGAATGATGGTCCCGGATGCCGAGGGAGCGAAATATGCCGGAGATTATTCCGGATGCTATTTTGCCCTTGGAGGAAACATTGATTTACAGGGAGTGGACTGGATACCCATTGGCTTTTACCGGGATTCCTCAGAAAACTCCAGTGCGGTCCCTTATCCCTTTAGCGGTGAGTTTGATGGAAAAGGCTATACCATCAAGAACTTAAAGCTTACCTCCTTTGCCAGCTATAACAATGTCGGGCTGTTCGGAGCAGTCAAGGATGCAAGAATCCATGACTTTACTATCATACCGGACAGTAGCGAGATTAAAGGAAAAGATAGGACCGGAGCTGTGGCCGGATATGCAGAGGATTCCCAGATCCGGAACGTGACCGTGAAAAATGCCTATATTCGTTCCTCTGGCATTGCCGGGGGAATCGCAGGAGAGATCAGCGGTACTGTTATTGAAAATGTTACCTGTGAAAAGGTGATGATTGATGCCACAGGCGGGACAGATGTGATTTATGCCGGAGGAATTGCCGGGATTGCATCGAATTCTTATATCGTAGACTCAAATGTTTCTACCGGGGACGGTACCACGGCCAGGATCCAGGGAACAGGCTACATTGGTGGGATCGTTGGATACCAGAACGCAGCTTATATTTACAATACCCGTGTCAGCGGAACCATCGGCGGCTATCATTCAACGGCCATCGGAGGAATTACCGGAAGATATGCTGCCGGAAAGATAAAAGTGGCACGGTTTGAGGGGACTATCGGAAACTCCCAGCTTGGGTCCTTGGCAAGAGAGGGGACCTTCATTGGAACCAGACAGGGAGCTGCAACAAACTTTAATTACGTAGAAGATGTGGCCTATCTGTTTGCTGATTCCGAGAGCAAGATCAGCGCCAATGTATGCGGATCAGAGATCAGTGATGATAATGATTACACCTATGCTGCCCATGTAGGATACTGGCATACGGGAGACCTGTACTACACCCTGGTGCAGGGCGGAGCAAAAAAGACCATCTCAGATCGGTACTTCTACGAGGAATTAGAGAACGGCATCTTGACCGTCACTGACAAAGAAAGCGGGGATTATACCCTGGATCATTTTGCCCCCAATTCCCTGGGCCGACCCGTGAGAGGATATTTGTTAAACGTAAACCAGATCGACACGGTGGCAAATGGCCAGAGCTATTATGATATCGCAACTCTGGAGGTAAGGGGAAACTCCCAGTACTCCAGGCCCCTTGATAAAGAACACCGGGGAGCTATTGCAGCCGGGACAACGGTCAGCGTGGCAACGGCCCCGAAAAATACGGATACAGAAAAGTTCCAGATGGAAGGAACACCAATCTATACCAACGGAAAAGGGGTAAAGAAAAGTACCACTTATTCAGACGGGAGCCATGCCTACACCTTTACCATGCCGCAGGAAGATATAACCGTATCAGCGGTCTATAAAAAGGTGGCTGTATCCATCAAGGTAGAGCCGGAAAACTATACCTTTGCAGTAACACAGACCAGAAACGGAGACCGGAAAAATCCGGTAAAGATTAAGGAGATTCGGGACAAAGAAGGGAAGCTCCTTGCACGTTTTATTAACGGGGTGTTAGAGCAGGGAACCGAAGTACAGCCGGTGAACATTAAAGCTACCATTGATGCCAATAATGATGTGGTCGATGGCCGGGTGAAATGGAGTATTGATGATCCCCAGCTTATCAGCCTGGCAAAAAACGATGATGAGGGAACTGATGGCTATTCTGCCAAATCTGCCAGTCTTTCCGTAAATCTTTCCTCCTCCTTTTTTACAAGCATTATTGAGGAGGCAGAGAGAATCCAGGTAGAAGGGAATTACCAGTATAAGATCCCCAATACGATTTATGGAGCTGGCCATCAGAACGGCGGCATTGCGGTCCTTACAGCACAAACCAGGCCCTCCGCTTCCTTTGAAGGTAAGCCCTGTACGGCAAACAGCCGGATCAATGTTACATTCCAGATCCTGGATAATACCTTAGTAGCAACGGAGGGAGCCGCCCTTGATAAACGAGCTCTTACCTATACCGTAACAAGAACCTTAACCGGGGACCGTTCTAATCCGCAAGAAACGGTTATTGTAACGGCTCCTCAGTCATTAACCGCAACTTTTACACCGGACTTTTTCTCCAGAGATGAAGTGACCTGGACAAGTTCGGACACGGCGGTGATCTCAGTATCTCAGGATAACCAAGCTTACCGAGAGGCATCAGTTTCAGCTTTAAAGGATTCCGCTTGGATCAGGAATATCATGGCAACGGATAACGGAATCCGGGAGAACGATAAGTACGCTAAGATATCCGGGGCAGGAAGCCGGAAAGTGACTGTTACCGTAAACGGCAGGGATAAGCTGGGAAATCAGGCAGCGGCGGTCTGCCAGGTAACGGTGAATTTCGTAACCGATGACCGGACCAGAATCGTTCCGGAAGGAATTACCTTAGATCAGACAGCAATTTCCTATAACCTTGGCTATCAGATGACAGGAGATATTCAGTCTCAGGTGGTGATGAAAACCGGATTTGAGACAAAGAAGCTTTCGGCAGCTGTTCTTCCGGATGTGGAAGAAACAGAGGAACATAAGCCATATGATCAGACCGTTACATGGAACTCTTCCGATCCGGAAGCGGTAACGGTGGATCCGGAAGGAAATGTTACCCCGGTTGACGGAGCAGACTGGATAAAGGAAGCTCTTGCAAAGGCACCTTACCGGGCAGAAAAGAACGTGGAGATCACAGCCGTCACAAAGGACGGCCAGAAAGCCGCTTCCTGTATGGTATCCTTAACCTTCCAGGCAGAATGCATTGAGGCGGACCGGGAAAGTGAAAGTTTTAACCTAGTGCTTACAAAAACCGGGAGACGAAGCAATCCGGTTCTTACCTGGACTGGGCTTGAAAGTAAGAAATTCAGTGCTTCCGTTTACGCCCGGTGGAGTGGGGCGGACTCTTCCGGAAGCCAGGGTAAAAAGAGTGTTACATGGCGATCCTCTGATGCGGGGATTCTCACAGCAGACAATGGGAATGTGACTCCGGTGGTCTTAAATGAGAAACAGGAGGTCATGGCCAGCTGGATCAAGGAGGCTATGGCGAGGTCCCCGTATACCGGAACCGTGACGGCCACAATTTATGCGGCCACAGGTGACGGAAAGCAATCGGATCCGATTACTGTAACCCTTAATTTTAAAGTGATAGATAACACGACCTCCAGCAATTCTTCGGGAGGAGGAGGCGGTGGCGGTTCTTCAGGCGGCGGAGGCGGCGTTGGGCGGTCTGTGGGAGTGACAACCGCAGGAAGCACCCAGGGACCGGCAGCTTCAACTGAAGCCGTGACGGGAACCTGGACGCAGACGGCAAATGGGAAATGGATCTTTGCATCAAACCGGACGTACACCAATGAATGGGCATATATCAGTAACCCATATGCAACGGGAAGTCAGGAAAAAGCTTCCTGGTTCCTATTTAATAAGGACGGCTTCATGATGACCGGCTGGCACACGGATGCAGAGGGGAACACGTATTATTTAAAAGCTGCCTCCGATGGAACCCAGGGACAGATGCTTACCGGCTGGCAGTACTTACCCGGTGAAGTGGGGGATGCTGCAGAGGGAGCCTGGTATTATTTTAATCTGGTTTCTGATGGAACAAGAGGAAAGTTGATGACCGGTACGGTCATTGATGGAAAGTATGAAGTGAATGAGAAAGGCCAGTGGGTACAGGGCGGGAAAGTGGTTACTGCATTGCAGTAGCCACCCGTGTGGCCAATATCACAGCACCTTGATAACTGAATATGAACCGATAGAAAAAATATGTGATGAATGAAATAAAAGAGATTCTTATTCAGAATCTCTTTGCATTTTTTCTTCCATTGCAGCAATGATAAAACCTCTCATACTCATGCCTCTTGATTCAGAAAAAGATTTGTATTTTTCATACTCTGCTTTTTTGAGGTCAAGAGGAACACGCTTCAACTTTTCCTTGGCATATTTAATTGTTGCTTTAATTTGACTTTCAGACGCAGACATATAATCACCTCTGATCAGATTATATCACATAATTATAAACGTACGTATATATTATAGTTATATTATAAAAATTATTATTTCCCGGCGTACAGGGAGGAAGGTGGATTTATGAAAATTGGAGATAGAGTTGTCATGAATGATAATTACAGAGTATCTGAAGGTAACAAGGGAAAGGTCTTTGTAGTTCGCAGTGAGCCATGGGATCTGTGCGGTACAGAGTGCGTGTTGTTGGAAGAATATCGGGGTGGCTATGCAGTAGATGGACTTACCCTTGTAGAATAGTATTCATTAATAGAATTATAAAGAAAGAATGGAATGAGCATTGTTTAATTCCAGGCTAAGAATAAACACAATTTGAGAAGGGGAGATAAGATGAAACTTATAATGAGAGAAAAGAGCAGAGATATACCGGTTATGGTGATTTCAGAAAGTAAAGAGAGGTACGGTGTTGTCATAGGCACAAGTAATGATATTGTTGGGATACTGTTAAATACAGGAGAATACATAGATGCTCCAGCGACTGCGGTTAGAAGAATCCGCAAGTTAAAAAAGTGAGATTTTAATAGTCTTAAATAGATGATAGCATATATTAGGGCATTTCCCAGCGCCTTGATAAGTGGATTAATATATGTTATCATCATAGTAAGTGATAGGAGGGCGATGTATGAAAAAGAATTTATTAGTGGCAGCGATGTCAGCTATGTTATTGATTGGAACAGCAATAACATCCTTTGCGGATACGTATGATCCGCAATATCCATTAAAAGGCTATATTGAACCATGGCTTATAAATAGCCCAGTGACTGGAGAAACAGCTTGGAAGAGTGATCCAAATAACTTTATTTATTTGTCTAATAATCATAGACAATATGCATTTGATCTTGCAGTTAAAAACAGAGATCCACTTTCCCTAAATTATTTCAGAGGAGAAGAGTTGGCTTCTATTGCAGAGTTAGCCAATTATCAAACTACTGGTTTAAGTCCAGATCAGGGGAATGTTGATCGTCTGGCAACAGAGGTGCGAAACTTTTTAAACAGCTTTGATTGGAGAAATGCTTCAGATTATGAGAAAGCAGTTCAGATTGCAAAGAGAATTACGAAAGCAGATTATCTGGATCAGGAAGGAACACAGTATCCCTATAGTTGCTTGGTGGAAGGAAAGGCTAACTGCAATGGCTATACTTGGGCAGCGAATTTACTGGCAGCTTGTGTTGGGTTACCTAATGATAGTCTTGGCTCTGTAAGCCACGCTTACCCAGTGTTTTTAGTAGATGGTGTATGGTTGTCTTATGAACCAACAAGTAAGGATAATTACTTTAATATTGCAGAGGTTTATACCCCTGTATATTATCTGGCAGGAGAACCTCATTTAACTCCGTTAGGAGAATACTGTAAAGTAACTGGCTATCAAATTCCAGAGAGTGTAGAAGGAAAGTTCCCCAACATTTCCTATGGTATTATTTATGGAAAACAAGCACCATTTATAAAGTTTAATTAAATATTGAATCTTACATCATAAAGAAAAGCTATCGGTTAAATATAATCGGTAGCTTTTTTGTATTCAAAATCAAGTGTAATAGATAGAAATAAGGAGAATCAATGATTAGATACTGGAAGAAAGGTACAAAACTAAATCAAAGAATTGCAGCAATGCTTGTAGCGGTTTTATTACTAACACCTGTATTTACCTACTTACCACCTAGTATGTTTGATTCCTGGGGGTTTGGACTAAAGTTTGTCAGTTCCGGTCAGGCAGGACATCCATATCTGATGGGGAAGGCACCTGGTGATAAAGAAGAGACCTACTTCTTTTGTATGAACAAAGGTGCTTCTGCTCATAGCAATTATGACTATTCCAAAGTTAATGCAAACATTGATTATAATAATGGAACCATTGAGCAGAAACGGATGTTTTGGGCTTATATTGGAGCATTTGGGAGTCACGATGGAAACCCTCAGCTTGATCGATTTGGGAAGATTTCAAGAGAAGAAGCGAGAGAAGTTGCATGGTCTAAAGGGAAAAGCAATGGTGGATCAGCCTGGATTGAAAACATGGCCAATGATGGATTTATGTCATTGGAGAACGTACCGGAAGGCTGTAAAAGCCCAAAGGAAATCCTTGACCTTATTAGTAAACACAATACCTCTGGACAGGCTATGTATATTAATGATCTAAGAAGTGGTCCCGGTCAAATAGATACGAAAAAACTTTATGAATTAACGGGGCTTAAAGATTGGGAAACCTTTAAAAGGTATTGCAAGATTACAGAAGTAACCTCTGGAATGGTCATTAATACAGAAGGTCAGAATCTTTCATGGAGTTTCCCCAATGCCCCGGCTGGTCAGAAACCAACGGAAGCAGTGATGAAGATCAGTTATGATCCAACTGCTTTTAGAGTATTGGAAGTCACAGGTAGCCTGGAGTATTTCCAGTGTAATGTACCAGGCTCCCAGCAGTTATATCGGGCGAAAGGAAGACTGAAAGAATTGACTTGTGAGTTTTACCTCACTACAAAATATAGTGCAAATGCTCCAACCCCGACTCTGGGAGATGAAGAAGTGTCATTAAAAGTATATCAGCACAATGAAACCTTTGAATCCAATTACAACGTTGGACTGGAAAAAATGGATTATGAAACGGGTAATCCTTTACCGGGTTCCACATGGCAGGTATTGGAGCAATTTGATGATAGTCAATTAAGCGATGATGAAACTGATGGTGGAATCATTGAAGATAACATGAGAGAAGAACCCACAACGTGGCAAGACTGGATGGTGTTTGATGATGATCTGGTTACAGATGCCAGTGGACGTATTTCACATAAAGATACCCGCTATTATGACTTTGGACATGCTTATTGCAATGGTCATCCGATTCCTCCGGAACCGGAAATTGATGAATCTGAAGAAGGCGAAGAGGGGGAAGGAAGCGATGAAGCGGACGAAGCTGCAGAAGAGTATGAAAGACTGATGGAGGAATGGCAGGCAGGGGTAGATGATTGTGAAGCCCGTGCTGCAGCCAGTGGCGGAACCTTTCATCATTGGGAATGCGGAAACGAGGAAGAACCATCTGAAGAAGAGGCTTTTGAAGCGTCAGGATGTAAGGCAGCTAGAGACGCAGCATATGAAACTTTCATCAATCTTGAATATGATTATACCTTTAGGGAAACAAAGCCAAGAGATGGTTATATCATTCATGATCCGGGCCATCCAGATGATGTTCCCATAGAAATTATCACAACAGCGGCTTCTGAAGCCGAAAGATCTGCAAAATGGAAAAGTTCCAGTAATGCAGATATTAGAGTTACAGGATATGTGCGCAACATGACAAAAGATAGTTCGGATAATGAAGATCTCCAAGGATTTGCTGTACAGAGTTTAGCAAACAGGGCAGATCTTGAATCAGAGGATTATGATCTTATCAGTGAAAACAAAATGTTACTTTCTGACAGTGACAATCTTTTAGCAAGTCCTTCCGAAAGTTTTGAAGATCCGGATCAAAGCGGAGATTTAATCCTGAAAGAAACCTATGATCTTCCGCTGGGAGAAAGAATTATTAATAAATTACTTAAATTTATCGGGCTTCCTACTGCTTTTGCGGAAGAGAAGGAAATAACCGTAAAGCTGGTTGCAAAAGATGATGAAGAGCTATTAGATGATGAGTTTGAGGAATACGAATTTGAAGAGGATGATGAATTTCTGGATGAATCTATAGATGATGATGAATCAACCCCCTCACAGGCGAAAAAGAACTTTATCAATTATTCATTGAGATCTAGCCTGGCAACTAATTCGATAGCGTCTAAATCTGAAGAAAAAAGAGCCACAAGGCAAATCAGTTTATTTGCGGCTGAAGACACAGATGAAGAACCAGTTATGACAACAGCACTTAGTTTAAAGACTCTTAGTGGTGATTTTGAAGGAGGAGAGGTAGACAGTCAGCCAGAAGTGGATAAAGGACCAGGTAATCATACGGCTCATACCTTTAAAGTGTACGATCATCGTGTACCTGGGCAGGTTCATTTTAATAAAAGAGATATGGAGCTAAAGGCAGGAGAATCCGAAAACTATGATTCCTTTGGAGATACCCAAGGGGATGCCACATTAGAAGGCGCTGTATACGGTTTGTTTGCAGCCGATGATATTTACGGTCCAGACACCCAAAGAGATGAGAATGGAAATGTCTCCTCCGGAATTGGAGTGGTATTTGATGCAAATGATCTTGTTGCCGTGGCAACTACAGATAAAAATGGAGACGGTTCCTTCTTAACAATAACAGAAAAACCTCACAGCTTTTACAATTATAAGACCGGAAAAATTGAATACACCGGAAAGAGCTATCCGGAAAATCTGTATGTGAAAGATGGTTATGAAAAGGCGCAGCCACAAGAAGAGAGGGGGCGGATCTATAAAGATAATAAGTCCATGAATGGAGACAGCTGGATCGGAAGACCTTTAATCCTTGGCAACTATTATATTAAAGAACTTACCCGTTCCGAAGGATACGAACTTTCTATCACAGGAAAAGATAGGGAGGTTACAAATGCTGTACCAGGTACCCGTGAGACCTATGGTGAGACCGCTGATTCAAGAACAGCTCCGGTGGGATCCGCCTGGATCACAAAGCAGCTTTATCATGCAGTTACCTTTCCAGAGGGAAATGCCGCATATGGAAATAAAGAAAACTTACTTCTTCTTGAAACAAAATCAAAGGATGCTACCAATGGTTATAATGTAGTGCTTGATGGAATCCCGGAGGGTGCAGATATCTACATAAATAACGTCACATTAAAGCCGGTAGTAATCCAGCAGGTGGATGGAGGAAAGTGGGTTGATGCAAAAGAATCTCCTTATTATCAGACGACAGAATCTCAATCTGTTTATAAGCGTGATATCAATGGAAATATGATTGAAAAGCCAGGAGTATCTGCGACTGTAAAAGTTCCTTATGAAGCAGCTGGAATTGAAGCAGATAAACTTCCGACAGAAAGTACTGCGGTTGCCAGTGATCAGGCAAGGTTTGCCGGTGCATTTACCAATTCAGAAAGCAACGTAAAGTATGTGAAAGCCGAACTGGAGCAGATGATGCGTGATTCATTGCAGATGGAAACTCCGAAAGATGGTGATTATTCCACAATCAATACTCCGGTTTATGATGAAAAGAGGACGGTGAATGGAAAAACCGTCTACGGAAAGCCGGAAATCGTTCTTGAAATTGAAAATGTCACAACCAATAAATCCGTTATCGAAGCCATTTTAAATTATTACATCAACGAAAAGGTATTTACTTATGGGGGGCTTCAAAAAATAGAATACATTGGTGGAAAAGCAATTGTGACGATTGTGGCAGGCATGACTCCGGCCAGGACTTTACTGTATCAGAAAAATTCCAGTGGTGATGTGGTAGCCGCATACTTAACAAAACTGAATACAACCTATGGAAGATATGTCATAAGAAAATACACAGGAGATGAGTTAAATGCTGCAAAAGTGGAGGATACAGGCAAATACATAATCAATGTAACGCCAGATTTTGAAGTCGGTGACGATGGGATTCCAATAGACAAAACTATATATCCAACGGATAGTGAGAGGTACCTTCATTACGCTGCAGGTGAAACCCTTTACGATTACTGGTACTTAAATGGTGATACGTATGTTGGCCATGCTCCTGTAACCAGAAAAGTCTGGGAGCCAAATTACAAGGAAGTTGTTGTATATGAGGAAAATGTAAGTTCCTCAAAGATTCCCAAGGTTGGCTCCATGGAAGAAGTGACAGACCAGACTGGCAGCACTTATTACTACTATGATCAGGTGGCAAAGCAGTATACCATTCATGTTGGCTCAAACGATATGGATCTTAGAGGTGTAAAATCAGGGAACTTTACAATAGCGCTTAATAATGGAAAACGTGAAGTAACCAATGAAGATATAAACAGGATCGGCTCCAATAATGTATGGGGTTACGCAGCTGGATCCAGCATATCCAATGCAGAATATGTTATTCGAGTTTCCGGTGCCGGAGCTGGGGCATTTACTTCCGCAGACTTTGATAACAACAAAACTTTCATAAAGAATCAGCGATTGATCAGCAATGGGTATCACGACTTGAATGAGGACGGAAACACAAGAGACATACCGACTCCGATCCAGGAGCGTATTATTGGGCAACAAATTAAAGTCACTAAGACCATTGATGAAAATTCATACGAAAATACCAACACCTATGGCACAGCTCATGAGGACTGGTTCACCAGGACATTTGGCGGGCATTTTGGAAGGAATACGGTGGCCAGGAAGATGGACAACTTCCGGTTTAAAGTGTACTTAAAATCAAACCTGGAACGCTTGCACCGGGACAACGATGGTAATGTCATATGGCAGGACCGGTTAGGAAATGAAATAAATGTGACTGACCAAAATGAGAGATTTCCAGCCCTGGTAAATAAGGTTTATACGAAAGTCCAGCACATTACCTCTCCTTTATATAAGAATTCAGAAGATGCAGTTGTAAGCAACGATTCCTTATACAGCTATTCAGATGGTCTCATAAATGAGAGCCAGAATAACGGCTATACTTCCGTACTGGAAACCATATCTGTAAAGGCAGATAACGGTAGCGAAGCAAGTGTTTATAATTACGATAAGTTTTTTGATGCCATAAATGTGGCCAATGCGGATAAATGGGATCATACAGAAAACAGCAGCACAGCCTTTAAGCCTTTTGCTCTAATAAAGAAGTTCCTGTTTGGAACTGGAGGGGCAGAAAATCAATATCCAGCGGGTCATAACAATGCAGAGATTAAGAATAAAATCAACACCTCAGATATAGCTGCAGATAATGCCCTGCGCTCAGACAACGTCCGCCAGTTTGCGATTGCCTGGTATCTGGAAGACGAAGTTGCGAAGCTGGTGAAAAAGAATTCGTCTGAGGAAACGCAAAGCGCTGCAGGGAAGAGTGTGTATTCCGATGAAGTTTATGACAAAGCCCTTTCAGAAGCAATAAAAAAGGCAGAAAACTATTTAAAACCGTTCTTTTCATATGACCTTGACCGGATTTATTCCATTGAATGGGACAGTGCACAGGAAGGCGGGGCAGATAAAGATATCACAACACTTTCAGCGGATACGCTGTACGGAGACGTTTCCGAAAGTAGCGATGGTTATTATTTCGCCACATCGAAATATCTGCCATACGGAACCTATGTAGTGGCAGAACAGCAGCCGAAATTCAGTAACCTGGGGGATTTAAAGAACAAGCATTACCAAATTGATAAGCCAAGAGAAGTCTCTCTCCCGTCTGTATATACGGATTATGATGGCTCCCAGGCTACACCGGAGGTAACAAATAATTATTACAATTATTCTGCCGGCATAACACAGCCTGAGATGGAGAGAAAATATAAGATCCGTTTCAATGAGGAGAGTGTGAACGTAATCAAGGGCAGAAATGCGGATGGCGACTTTGAAGTTTACAAGTACGGCATGGACATAGACAACATCAGAAATGGCATGACTGGAACTGGATCAGGTGATTATTTTGCACTGAGCCAGAACGAATTCAAGCCATATAAAAACTACTACAATGAGCAGGATGACAGGATGAGTGGAAATGTTCCTTATTATCTGTCAGAGGGCATGAGTGGTAGAGAAGCAGTAGCAAAATACTACCGTTACAGCTCTGTAGCAGAAAACAAAGGCATCGCAAATGATGTCCCATTCCCAGGGGGAACTGTTACGGAGGGGAATGAAGCTGGAATCCAGTACAAAGACAACGTAACGGCCATGCAGGGCGTACAGACTGCTTATGATGGAAAATATGCCCCTATGCTTGTGCCGTGGACGATCGTAGCCTCTGACAATTCAGTTACAGAGGTAGCGGACAGCGCCCTTTCCGCAAATGGTGAGAGTTCATACAAAGGCTTTGGGTATACGAAGTTTCGAAACAGTTTTTATAAAGCAAAGCTGAGAATCGAAAAACTGGATTCAGAAACAGGGGAAAACCTTCTTCATGACGGAGCCTTGTTTGCCCTTTATGCAGCGTCCAGGGAGGACGGGGAGAATACGGACGGCCTGGTAAAGTTTTTTGAAACAGATACCCGGATCGAAGGATCGAAGGAATTCTTAGTGGCCATGGGAGCCAGAAATATTGCCCTGGAAGGGAATGCCTGGAAGGGAACTGTTCAGGCAGGAACCCCCATCTGCAAGGAATCGGAACAGGTGATCCTTACCGATCAAGAAGGGAGAAGGACAGGACAGTTTGAAGCCTTTACGATCACCAGGGACGGCCTTCAAGCTCAGAAAGAAAATCCTGTAAGCCTATCATACCAGGATCAGAATGTTGGCTACCTTACGACCCCCCAGCCCCTTGGGGCAGGAACCTATGTGCTTTGTGAGGTGAAGCCCCCAGCTGGTTACGTAAGGACAAAGCCGGTAGCCATAGAAATTTACTCTGATCAGACCACCTATTACCTGGAAGGAAACAGGGATAACCGGGTAGCAGCGGCTATTTACGAAGATAAGACAGGAGAAGGCCCGGAGGAGATTACAAACACTGCAAGGATTTACATAGGAAACACTCCGGTCCGCCTGGAAGTATCCAAAATCAAGGATACGGAAAACACTGTCACTTACAAAACCAACACCAGACTGGAAGGAACAGAGCTGGAATTAAAACAGAAGTATGGATCCGAAAACCTGGAATTTGCCTACAAGAACGGGACTTTCTTAGGTTATGCCTGGTACAAAGGTACCCTGGAATATTTAGAATCCAGAAAGGCCACAGGGGAAGATGCAGAGCCGGTTTATGTAGATGGCGTATTTGCCGGTTATGGCCTGATATCCAGGCCCTTAGATACCGTAGACGATAACAACCGCTACGTGGCCGGGGCACAGATGACTCTTTACGATGCCATAGAGATCAAGGAGAACGGGGACAGCGGAGATTATGGATATGACGGCGTAGAAGTTAACCGGGACCGGAACAACAATTTCCAGTCCATAAAAGTATTGAAAGGCCAAGCCGGAAGCACTGTAGAGTTTATCCGGGAAGAGGATCCGGAGGGAAGCCTTGCAGGAGAAACCGGAGAGGGAACCTGGACCTATAAAACCATAGACCGGGAAGATACGGATATCCTGTTTTACTCCCTTGGAAACTTGAAGGTAAGAGAAATTGGGACCGATGGGAAACTGTATGGCTATGACCGGGAAGGAAATAAGGTACAGGTAAAAAATCAGGAATCCATCTATGTGCTGAAAGCCGGTCAGCCGGTCTTTGAGCTGACCGGAGGGGATTTAACTGCGGTGAAGTATTCAGCAGCGGATAAAACCTTTTCCTTAAGCTCCGGGACTGTCATGTACCATTTGGACAGTGACGGAAACAGGGATGCATATGTCAATCCAACAACAGGGATGGCCTTTACGAGGGAAGGGCAAAAGCTCCTGGTATGGCCGGTAAAGATCTCCCGGACAGAAAACGGGGTGGTCATTGCCAGGGAAAAAATCAAAACCTGGAGAATTGCTTCTGTCAATGCCGATACGGATCAGGAATATGTTACAGGGACTTATGACGGAAACAATCTGGCTAAAAGCGTGAATCCGGTTCTGAATGGCCATGGCCTCCCGGAGTATTACCAAAGGTCGGTCGAAACCTATAAAAAAGGGGATCCCATTTATGATATAGACGGGGATTACGTTCGCTACAGATACGATGATCTTCTTTCCGCTTATAATGATGCTGCCTACAAAATTAATGATAAAACCGGCGTGGAAGATATCGGGGAGGCGGAGGATACCACAGACGATAAGAAGCTCTACCACCGCCAGGGCGAAGCCTGGATCATGGAAAACACCTGGATCACCGGAGAAAAGTATCCAAATGATCCGTTTCAAGCGGATGCGACTGTGGGACAAGCCGACATGCTGAAAAGAGTAATCCCAGGAACCTACATTATGGAGGAGGTCAAAGCTCCAGCCGGCTACACAAAGGGCTTTCCTGAAGGGATTACAGTTACTGAAACGACGGAAATCCAGAAGGCCGGTATGGAAGATGAAAAAATCAAGATAGAAATTGTGAAAACCGATGCACCGGATCAGTACCGGATCGATGTAATCAGTGATTACCAGGAAGGTCTTGCTGTCACAGAACCGAAAGGAGCTTACAGTTACGAACAGGTCTCCGGAGCGCATTTGGTACTTTACAAGGCGAAGCGGGTCTATACTACAGACAGCGAAACATATCCAAAAGGATATTATTATGTAAAGGCAGAAAGTACACCGGCAGAATGGACAGTAGAAAATACCGCTGATAATGCACCGGTGCGAACCGTGGCCGACTGGATCACAGATGGAACCCCGAAATATTTTGAGGGAATTCCTACAGGAGACTATATCCTGGAAGAGATAGAAGCAGCTGGCGGCTATGTCCGTAGCTCCATGGAACTTACGGTAAAAGCGACTGGAGAGGTACAGACTGTAAACCTAAAGAACGATCATACTAAGTTGGAAATTTATAAGTACTATAAGGACAGCAAAAAGAACAAGGTGCAGCTTCCCAATGATCATGCTGCTGGTCTGGCCCTCTATAAAGCAAAGACAGACGGTAGTGGATCTATTGTAATGGCGGAAGGAAAGCCGGCTTATGAAGAGGAAGAGAAAATAACAGGATGGCTGACCGATGATCTGAGTGAGTATACAGAAAAAACAGAAAAAAGTACTGGCATAAAGGATCGCATTAAGGATCTTCTTGGTCTGTCAGAAAATCAGTCCAGTTTTATTACGGACTTTGAAGCTTCTTACAGGGAGATAGGGGAAAGCCTTACTACTCTCACCTGGTACACAAAAGATGGGGAGCGGACGGCCGAGCGGATCGAAAGCATTCAGACTGGAAAAGGAGATGGAACCGTCCAGACTTGGACCACTGATGCCGGAAAGACAATCCGGATCACTATCTATCGGAATGTGAAAAATGGTTCCCTTGATCCAGATGGAAAGCTTCCTCTGAACTTTGAGTATCAGTTCAATTATAAAGAGGAAAACGGAGTAAAAAGCTATGACACCATAGAAGGAATGCACAGGATTGATTATTTGCCCTTCCATGCAGAGAAAGATGGGAAGAAGGTAGGAAATTACGTCCTGGTGGAAGAAAAGACGCCGGATGGATTTGAAACAGCCGACCCCAAGGCTATTACCTTGACTGAAACCGGGGCTGTACAGAGATTCAGCCTGGAAAACGAGGAAAAGTATATTAACGTCCTCAAAGTAGTAACGGACGGAACCAATGAGTATGCCGCAGAGGGCGCAGAACTGGCCCTTTACCGGGCCGATGAAGCCGGGAATTTTGTAGAAGATAAAGCCCACCTAATACAAACCTGGCTATCCGGATCAGATGGAAGATATACGGAAAACGATAGATTTAATGGTGACATCCCGGAGGGGTTTTCCGTAGGAGATTTGAAGCCTCACCGGATTGATAAAATCCCCTATGGAACCTTTTATATAGCAGAGCTAACGGCTCCAGCCTACATGCAGAAGATAGAGCCGGTAAAGATCCTTGTAGGGGCAGAAAAAATCCCTGTTTATCGGGTGTTCAATACTCCAATTGTTGGAAAGCTGGAAATTAAAAAGAAAGCTTCCGATACCGGAAAGGGACTGGAAAACGCCCGGTTTAAGGTGACAAACAAGGATACCGGGGTGGTCTGGTATATGACAACCGGTACAGATGGAAAGGCAGAAATAACCAGTCTTTCAGTGGGCATAGTTCAGAAAGACGGAAGCATAAAACCCTATAACTATATCATAGAAGAAATTTCTCCACCAGATTTATACCGGATCACCCCTGGAATTAGGAAGTTCCAGTTTGATGGAACCGAAAGCGGAAGAGAAGTCCTATATACTTATGAAGTTTTGAATGATCCTACAGAGATTCAATTCAAAAAGACAAACTTTGATACCGGGATGGCGGTAGAAGGGGCTGAGATAGCCGTATATGAGGCGGTGGTCATGGATGGGGAGTACCAAAAGGCTGGAAATGCCATTGAGACTTTTGTTTCTGGACCGGACGGCTTTACTTTAAAAAAGAAGTTATCAGCAAACCGGGTCTATATCATGGAAGAACGTAAAGCTCCAGCCGGATATACTCTTTCAAAGCCGGTGATCTTTACCTTAAATAAAGCGGGAACGGGAATCAAAAATGTATCAAATGATTTTAGTATTTTAAAGCTGGCCAATGATAGCGGTGCTATAGAAAATCTGACTGTAACTGGAAGGGTTCCGGCAAAGGTATATACCGTATTAAAAGATTTAGACGCAGGAAATGAACTTCCTCCCTTGATTGGAACGGGAAGCGGCCAGGCTGTAACGGCAGAAAATGGTATCATAAACGGTCATACATATGAAATCACTGAGTATACCAAGTTTTCTGATGGTAGGACAGAGAAATCATCGAAAGAAATCAAAAGGATTTATATTGACAAAGACGGATCTTACACTATTCCTTCCAGGACATATCTGGATACCAGGCAGGAGCTGGCCGATGCAGAAGGAAAGGTCCTTGCAAGCTGGACTGTTAATGAGAATAACCATGATTATACAATCAAAAATCCAGTAACCAGGGAAATCCCTATTGCACAAGTAACAAGCGGCATAGGAGCGGATCACAGTGCAATAAGAACCGGAAGTGTCATAAAATACACGGTTACCTATAGCAATCCTTACAATCATCCGGTAGATATCCGTATTAATGCAGTCCTTAAAGATGGGCTTGATTATTTAAGATCTACCGACTATGGTGCAGAGCAAAACGGAATTATAAACTGGAATCTCACGGATATCGCTGCCCATGATAGTGGTACGGTGGACCTGGTGGCCGTAGTCAGTGGTGAAACGGGAACGCAGGCAAATGTGTACTTTGAAACAAAGGCGGACTCAGTTACGAAGCGTACTACTCTTACAAATCCTATTGCTCCGGATGGTTCCATTACCATCATAAATAAACTGACTGGAACCGGAATGCCCGGTAGTACGGGGCACGCTGAGGATCAGGCAGATGAGTTTAACTTCCATGTAAAACTTTTGGACTCTGCTGATAAAACCTTAACCGGGTACCAGGCATACAGCGGATCGGTGGATGGACGGATCAAAGGAGAAGGAACTATCCCGATAACCGGCGACGGATATTTTACCTTTTCAGGACTGCCCTACGGAACAAGATATGAAATCACACAGGAGCCAAAAGATGGATATGACAATATACTAAGCCCTACGGGGCAAACAGATGGAGGAACGATTACAGGAGAGGTCACTAAGGCCATACAGAGCGCAGTATTTAAAAACAACCGGAACAATGAAACCATCCGGGAAATCTTAACTGCAGGAGGAAACTACCGCCTCACTGAAACCACAACTTACAGTGACGGAAGCAGCCTGATAAGCGGAGTTTACCGCTTTCAGCTAAATACTTCAGGAATGGTTGATAATGTGGATATGGAAGATCGACCGGTACACTTATATTTCACGAAAGTGGATGCGGAAACAGGAGAGGAACTTACGGGAGGCCGCTATAACCTGATTGATGCAGAAACGGGAAGTATCATATATGAATTTACGAAAGAAGAAGGAAAGGAGGTACTTATTCCAGCAGATCTGATTACTCCTGGGAAAGAATATATCATCTTGGAAGAACAGCCACCAGCGGGATACTCTTATGAAAAAGAGATCCGCTTCATGGCAGAGGAAAGCGGCATACGGTCAACCATCATCATGCAGGATAAAAAAACAGAGGTTGAGATTTTAAAAGTAGATGCAGAGACTGGAGATATGCTAACAGGTGGCCGCTTCTATATCCGGGAAATGGATACTGGAACATTGATTAAGGAATTCACTGCGAATGGGGGGCCAATAGTATTAACAGGACTTCTGATTGCTGGAAAAACTTATGAACTTTCAGAAGAAGAACCACCGGCTGGATATGCCTATAGCGAAAGTGTTATCTTTGCAGTTCCAGAAGAACCAGGTCTGATCACTGTTGTCATGAAGGACAAAAAAACAGATGTTTTAATAAAAAAATTGAAAGGGTCCCTTCTTATTGGAACACCATCGGAAGCGGCCAGCCAGTTACCGGGAAGTACGCTTCAGATCTTAAATGAAGATAAAACCCCAGCAAGGGCAATCCGTGATGGAAACGGTTTTAAGGCCGGGGATGATCTTATCTTTACTACGAGTCAGCAGTTTGAGAAATTCAAGGGCCAGCTGGAGGCCGGAAAAGATTACTGGCTCCATGAAATCCGCCCGGCAGATGGATATGCCTATGCAGAAGATCTCCCATTTACCGTCAGTATTAATGGTGATGAGGATGTGATTGTTATGATCGACGATCCAACCCATGTGATTCTGTCTAAAAAAGCTATCACAGGCAGCGAGGAGCTGCCAGGAAATCATATGAGCGTAAAAGACAAAGACGGAAAAATTGTAGAAGAGTGGATATCTGGAGAGCAGCCTCATGAACTCATTGCAAAATTAAAAGCGGGAGAACGGTACTGGCTCCATGAAATCCGTCCAGTCGATGGATACTCGTATGCGGAAGATGTTTCTTTTATTGTAAGTAAAAATGGAACGGTTGACATGGTTGAAATGAAAAACGAAGTTACTGCGGTTCGACTTAACAAAGTAAATTCAACCGGTGCATTTCTAAAGGGAGCTATTTTACAGGTGTTGGATCATCAGAAAAATGTGGTTATTCCAGATTTTGAGACAACAGGTGAGGCTATAGATATCACTGGAAGATTAGAGGCGGGAAAAACCTATTACCTTCATGAGGTGAAAGCCCCATCCGGATATCTCCTTTCCTCTGATATCGCATTTACAGTGCCAAAAGGCTCTGAACTATTGGAAGTCACTATGACCGATCCCAAGCAGCAAAGCCCTGGCTCCGATAAAATGTATCTCTATAAAACAGATGCCACAACAGGACAAGGGATGAAAGGAGTGGAATTTTCTATTTACCGCCATGACGGAAGCTTATACCTGACTGTGAATACTGGAGAGGGTGGATATGCAAAATTTCATATGCCTGAAAACGGAACCTATACCTACAAAGAAACAAAAGCAGCTCCCGGCTACCTTGCAACAGATCATACCTACTCCTTTACCATTCAAAACGGTGAGGTATCAGAAAACAGTACAATATCAGTTGTTAATTACCTTTCTCCGGAAGTGATAATTCAAAAAGCAGATGCTGAAACAATGGAAAGATTAGCTGGAGCTGAGCTGGAGATCAGAAATGAAGCTGGAGAGCCGGTATTCAAAGGAATAACAGATGACAACGGTGTGATTCCATTCTACCCGTTACGCACCGGAACCTATACGGTACATGAAATAAAAGCTCCGAAAGGATATAGAAGGACTAATTCCTGCCTAACGATATATGTAACGGATGACGGAACCGTAACAGGAGAATTCACGATGTTCAACCGTCCGGAGATCGGTAAGAAGAAAGGATATATTACTGCAAAATATCAATCGAACCTACATGGACTTGGAATTATCCGTTCGAAAGGAAAAGGATTCTGGGGCTGGCTGAACAGTATACCTAAGACAGGTGACGCAGGCCTGGGCTGGGGATTGTTCTTATGTTTCGGGACGGCTGGAATTGTGATTGGAATTGCCATCGCAAGGAGAAGAAGAGATAAGAAGTATGAAAATTAAGCTTATTAAAAATTTTGTTGCTATATTTATTGCCGTACTCAATGTATATGGGTACGCTGGAATAGTACATGCGGAGGAAACGCGGATTGAAATTAAAAAGGAATATGAGACATCCATAAAAGAGGATGATGGAAGGACGCAGTTTAAGGAAGTATATGAAAAAGACGGAATCCTCTATCGGTTAAAAGCTGTCCAGATAAATTATGTGGAACAAGTCTATCCAGGAAACATAATCACATATGACTCCGATCCCTTTGTTGGAGATCCGGCGGAATATGCACCAAAAGAATCGGTTGTAAAGGAAGGGAAGAGGTACCATTTAAAATCCGGTGAACTTAAAAAAGTAATGACAGAAGAAACAATAAAATATACAGAGGCCTCCATATTATATAAAGGGGTGGAATACATAGATAATCTCCCGGGAGATGCGGAGGTCAAAGTGGTTAATGAGGATTCCAAGCAGGAACAAAAGGTCAGGCTTCCTGCGGTGAATTATGAGGAAGAGGGCACTTACTGGGATTATCATTTTACATTTCCCATTACCGTAACCGGTTATGATGCGGATTCATACATGTTGGGTCAGTTGGAAATATCTAAGAATACACCTTTAATAGACCATGGGGATCAATTCCTGGATTATTTAAATCTTCCCACTCAATATTACAAAATCACCAGAATTCAGTGGGATGGGAAACCTGTGGGAGAGGAAGGAGAGATGACACGAAAAGCTACTGCCTATGGCCGGAAGCTGGTAAAGGATATCAGGGGAATCTATGGAGGGGATGTGGTTTTCCCTTCCATAGAAGCCAATGTTTATCACGGAGTTTATGTGGAAGGAGACCCAGAGAACCAGACAGGCCGGCCAGTTTACAGGATACAGGCTACGGGAGTCTACGAACAGAACGGGAGAATGGGATTTTGGAATTTCTTAAAATGGCTGCGGACAAACTCTCTTACCTTAGCTATCCTAAAGCTCCTGCTTCTTACCATTCTTATTATCCTGACTGCTGACAGATTAGGAAGGAAAAGAAAGGAAATATGGAAAAACAGGGAGGAAAAGAAAAACATTCCTTAAGAAAGGGCCGGACTTGCTGAAGGGATGATTCCGCTAAGATGCTTACAATGAGAATATTGTCTATATAAACGAGAAAGGAATGATTGACAACCAGAATAATTCAGGATTAAGCCCCTATTTGCAGGCAGCCTATCAGCTGAAGCAAATGGGGCCTATGTAATCATGAAACTCCCTTAGATCCCCGTCTGCAGCATTGGCAGCTGCGCTTGACAAAGCGGCGCTTACTGACCATAATAATCCTATATAGGCAGTTTTAAGCTGCATCATTGAAACTAATTTTAGGAGGACTGAGGGATGAAAGAGTATTGTTGGGCTGCTTTAGGCTGTGGAGAAATAGCCAGGCAGTTGGCAGAGAACATGAAAAAATGGGGGAAAACCCTATATGGGGTGGGAAACAGAAGCTATGAAAATGCAGTTAAGTTTGCGGAAACATACGGAGTGGAAAAGGTCTATGATCATGTCCAGGATATGTTTCGTGATGATAAGGTGGACATTATCTACTTATCAACACCTCACAATACCCACATCAAGTATCTAATCGAGGCATTAAACAGCGGAAAGCATGTGCTTTGTGAAAAGTCCATTACATTGAATTCCCATGAGCTTTCTGAGGCCGCTGGTCTTGCAGATCAAAACAATCTGGTGCTTGCCGAGGCTATGACCGTTTATCATATGCCCCTTTACAAGAAATTAAAAGAAATTATAACAAGCGGTCAGCTGGGGCCTTTGCGTTTTGTGCAGTTGAATTTTGGAAGCTACAAGGACTACAATATGGAAAACAGGTTTTTCAGCCGGAATCTTGCAGGCGGAGCACTGCTGGACATCGGGGTATATGCCCTCTCCTTTGCAAGATGGTTTATGACAGAAACACCGGACCAGATCCTGTCACAGGTAAAATTTGCTCCCAGCGGTGTCGATGAACAGGCTGGAATCCTGTTAATGAACAAACAGCAGGAAATGGCCTCCATTTCTTTGTCCCTGCATGCAAAGCAGCCAAAGCGCGGTACAGTGGCTTTTGATAAAGGTCATATTGAAATATATGAATATCCCAGAGCAGACAAGGCAGTGATCACCTATACGGAAGACAACCGCCAGGAGGTGATCGAAGCCGGAAACACGGACGATGCGCTGCTGTATGAAATATTGGATATGGAGAAGGCGGTTTCCGGGGGATGCAATGAAATGCACCTGGAATATACATCAGATGTCATGAACATGATGACAAGGATACGGAATGACTGGAATATGAAATATCCCGAAGAATCCTAGAATGCTCTCGGGCGATTACAGGAAGTTGGGATGCTGTTGACACTTAATGAAAGCAGGGATATACTCTTGTTACAACCGGAAGGCTTTTACCGGGTTAACCGGCAGAAGTCCTTTTAAATGGAATTTCAGGATACGGGAGAATAACAATGGATTTGTTTGATTATATGAGGGAAAACACCATGAAAAATGAGTCCCCACTTGCATCAAGGCTTCGTCCGGCGTCTCTTGATGAGGTGGTGGGGCAGCAGCATATCATTGGCAGGGATAAACTGCTTTACCGGGCCATAAAGGCGGACAAACTGGGATCCGTAATTTTCTACGGCCCGCCAGGAACCGGGAAGACCACTCTGGCAAGGGTGATCGCCAATACCACTAGTGCAGATTTTAAGCAGATCAATGCCACGGTGGCCGGGAAAAAGGATATGGAGGAGATCGTAAAGGAAGCAAAGGATTCTCTTGGAATGTATGGGAAAAAGACCATATTATTCGTAGATGAGATTCATCGTTTCAACAAAGGGCAGCAGGATTATCTTCTTCCGTTTGTGGAGGATGGAACGCTGATCCTCATAGGCGCTACCACGGAAAATCCTTTTTTTGAGGTAAACGGTGCCCTTCTTTCCAGGTCCAGGGTATTTGAGCTAAAGCCACTGGAGAAGGAGGACATCAGAGAACTGATCCGACGGGCAGTTTATGACAGGGACAAGGGTATGGGTTCCTATCACGCAGTGATTGACGAAGATGCGGAAGAATTTCTGGCGGATGTTTCCAACGGGGATGCAAGAGCTGCCTTAAATGCGGTGGAGCTTGGAGTGATGACCACGGACCGGGATCAATCCGACGGAAAAATCCATATCAATCTTACGGTTGCCCAGGAATGCATCCAGAAGCGAGTGGTGCGCTATGACAAGACCGGAGATAATCATTACGATACCATTTCAGCCTTTATAAAGAGCATGCGGGGGTCGGATCCGGATGCAGCCGTTTACTATTTGGCTAGGATGCTTTATGCGGGAGAGGATATTAAATTCATTGCCAGAAGGATTATGATCTGCGCTGCAGAGGATGTGGGAAATGCGGATCCTCAGGCTCTTGTTGTGGCGGTGGCGGCAGCCCAGGCCGCCGAGAGGATCGGGCTTCCGGAAGCCCAGATCGTTCTGTCGGAGGCGGTAACCTATGTAGCTTCGGCACCTAAAAGCAACGCAGCCTGTATGGCAGTGTTTGAGGCTCTGGATTCGGTGCGGAACCAGAAAACCATGCCGGTACCTGCCCATTTACAGGACTCCCATTATAAGGGAGCATCAAAGCTGGGCCATGGGCAGGGCTATCTTTATGCCCACGATTATCCCGGCAATTACGTGAAACAGCAGTATCTGCCGGATGGGATGGAAGGCACTGAGTTTTATCATCCCACAGATAATGGCTATGAACGTAAAATTAAAGAGCGATTAAGGGAACTGAAAAAATAACTTTTCTTTTTCTATATAAAGGTATATAATAGGCGTATCGTACGACCTGATTGAACATGATTTAGGCCGGAATGAAACTTCCGGCCATCTGTTGCGATATTCTATCGTGAAGCATTCCCAAGATTATGAAACAACTGTTATAAGGAATCATGAAGGAGAATAATATGCGTGAAAAATTACAGACATTGCCGTTAGCGGAACTAAAGGAGCTTGCCAAAGCCCAGGGGATCAAGGGCTGCAGTTCCATGCGAAAAGCTGAAATCATAGATTTGCTTTGCCAAAAGGAAGAGGGAGCTTCTCCTATTTCTGTTTCGACAGGGAGTGTACCGGTAGAAAAGGCAGAGGAAGCAAACAAACAGATCACTAAGGCAGCCGCAGCTCAGCCGGCCGCTCAGGCACAGCCTCAGTCAGAAGTAACAAACCAACAGGCTCAGATGAATATGGATCAGCAGACCTTGTCCCAGGGAAATAACCAAAGAAAGACCGTTGTCCGGTCCTACCGTCCGGAAGGGCAGCAAAGGCCTGCCGCATACCGGCCTGCCCAGGGAAACAATGCAGAGCCTTCTCCCAGGAATGAGGCAAGAACGGAATTTATTCCCGAGGAACCTAAAGGAGATTTCCAGCCAAGCCCTGAGCTCCAGGAGCTGGACAGCGGCATTGAAGCTCATGGAATTTTAGAGGTCATGCCCGATGGCTTTGGCTTTATCCGCTGTGAAAACTATCTTCCAGGTGAAAATGACGTCTACGTGGCTCCTTCCCAGATCCGGCGGTTCAATATGAAGACCGGTGACATCATTCACGGAAGCCGAAGGGTGAAGACGGCTGCTGAAAAATTTGCAGCCCTGCTGTACGTAAAGAAAATTAACGGGTATCCCACCAGTATGGCGGAACGCCGTCCGAACTTTGAAAATATGATTCCCATATTCCCGGATGAAAGACTTCATATGGAGACTCAGGGGGGCAAAAACACTACGGCCATGCGGGTTCTGGATCTTTTGGCTCCCATTGGAAAGGGCCAGAGAGGAATGATCGTGTCCCCGCCAAAGGCAGGAAAAACCACCCTGCTTAAGGACGTGGCAAAGGCCATAACCGTAAACCATCCTGAGATCCATCTCATGATCCTGCTGATCGATGAGCGCCCTGAGGAGGTTACCGATATTAAGGAATCCATTTACGGAGATAATGTGGAGGTGCTTTATTCCACCTTTGACGAGCTTCCGGAGCGCCATAAGAGAGTGTCAGAAATGGTGATCGAGCGGGCCAAGCGCCTTGTCGAGCATGGCAGGGATGTAGTGATCCTGCTGGACAGCATTACCCGTCTGGCGAGAGCCTATAACTTAACAGTGGCTCCAAGCGGCCGAACTTTATCCGGAGGTCTGGACCCGGCAGCTCTTCATATGCCGAAACGGTTTTTCGGAGCAGCAAGAAATATGAGGGAGGGAGGCAGCCTTACCGTTCTTGCCACGGCTCTTGTGGATACGGGCAGCCGTATGGATGATGTTATATATGAGGAATTTAAAGGCACCGGTAATATGGAACTGGTTCTTGACCGGAAGCTGTCAGAGAAGAGGATTTTCCCTGCCATTGATATCCTGAAATCCGGTACCAGAAGAGATGACCTGCTGCTCACCAGAGAAGAGGCGGAGGCCGTTGATATCGTCCGGAAGGCTACCAATACCCTGAAACCGGAAGATGCAGTGGAAAAAATACTGGACTTATTTTCAAGGACAAGAAACAACAGGGAATTCGTGGAAACCTCCAAAAAAATGCGCTTTTTCTAGGGAGTGGGAGGTTTTTGTAGAAATAAATGCTTGCATTAGAAATTTTTTTATGTTATACTGTGTAAGCTGTTTATTAGACAAAGTCGGTTTACGGACTGCGATTTAATAGAAATCAGAGTATGCGAGGTGAAAATCATGAAAGAGGGAATCCATCCAAATTACTATCAGGCCAAAGTTGTTTGCAACTGCGGTAATGAATTTGTAACTGGTTCTACAAAGGAAGATATCCACGTAGAAGTTTGTTCTAAATGCCATTCATTCTACACCGGTCAGCAGAAGGCTGCTTCCGCTCGTGGACGTATTGATAAATTCAATCGTAAATATGGCGTTAAGGCTGAGGCATAATTTCTTCAATGAATGCAGTCGAAGCACAGCAGGAATTTGGGAAATCAGCCGTTCTGTACGCCCTCATGGCGTATCGAACTTCCTTATTATATCAGGGGCAAAGAAAAGGTTGAGTTTGGTGGAAACACTTTAGCTCAGCCTTTTTTGGGATTAGAACAAGTGAAAAGCTTCCATTTTAAACAGAGAGGTGGTTTGGCGTATGAAGTATTCAGGAATCGGCGGTCAGGCCGTGATTGAAGGCGTTATGATGAAAAACGGGGATGAGTATGCCACAGCGGTCCGCAAGCCGGACGGAACCATTGAAGTGAAAAAGGATACTTATGTGGGCATGGGAGAACGGGTAAAGCTATTTTCCCTGCCTTTTATCAGAGGGATATTCAGTTTTGTGGACTCTATGGTATTGGGCATGAGAGCCCTGACCTTTTCTGCCAGTTTTTTTGAAGATGATGAAGAGGCATCCGAGCCTTCCGGTTTTGAAAAGCTGCTGGAACGGTTGTTTGGGGAAAAGATGGAAAAGGTGCTGATGAGCGTGGTGATGGCCTTTTCTGTAGTAATGGCCATTCTGATTTTCATGGTATTCCCCATGTTTCTTGCCAATATATTTCAACATTTTATAAAGTCCCAGACGGTTATGGCTGTTTTAGAAGGTGTGATCCGTATCGGGATCTTTATCGCTTACATCGGTCTGGTTTCCCGCATGGAGGACATACGCAGGACCTTCATGTATCATGGAGCGGAGCACAAGTGCATCAACTGTCTGGAACATGGTCTCCCGCTTACTGTGGATAATGTCAGAAACAGCTCCAAGGAACATAAGCGCTGCGGAACAAGCTTTCTTTTGATCGTCATGATCATCAGCATCCTGTTTTTTATGGTGGTGAGAGTGGATACATTGCCTCTTAGAATCCTCAGCAGGATTCTGCTGATCCCTGTCATAGCCGGAGTATCCTATGAATTTTTGCGTCTGGCAGGGCGCAGTGATTCAAGGCTGGTGGATTTGTTGAGCCGCCCGGGTATGTGGATGCAGGGAATGACCACCAAGGAGCCGGACGATGACATGATCCAGGTGGGAATCGCTTCTGTGGAAGCTGTTTTTGACTGGAAGGCGTTTCTCAACAGGAATTTTCCGGAGAGAAAGGCATGAATCTGACATTACAGCTTCTGATGGAGGAAGGAACACAAGCGTTGTTAAAGGCAGGGGTGGAAGAGGCCTCTCTTGATTCCAGATACCTGCTTTTAGAAGCATTTCACACGGATATGACCCATTTTCTCCTGGATAGAAACAAGAGGCTTCCGGAAGAGGACTCTATTTTAGAGTCCCTATCCGTGTACAGGTCCATGATCGGAAAACGATCCTTAAGGATTCCCCTTCATCAGATCACAGGAAGCCGGGAGTTTATGGGACTTGACTTTGAAGTCAATGAGCATGTGCTGATCCCCAGGCAGGATACGGAAACTCTGGTAGAACTGGTGTTAAAGGATTATAAGGGGAAAATGCCAAAGATCCTTGATCTGTGCACCGGAAGCGGCTGTATTGCAATCAGCCTTGCAAAGCTTGGCGGGTTTGACCGTGTGACCGCCGCGGATATTTCCGAAGAAGCCCTTTTGGTGGCAGAACGGAACGCAGGGAAGCATTTGGGAGAGGGAAGGATTACGCTGGTGAAAAGCGATTTATTTGAAGCTTTTAAGAACCAGAGAACGTTTGACGTGATCGTATCCAATCCTCCATATATTCCAACGAAAATAATAGAAGGCCTTCAGCCGGAAGTCAGGGATCACGAACCCATGCTGGCCCTTGACGGAAAGGAAGACGGACTGTATTTTTACAGAATCCTTGCTTTGGAAAGCCGTTCCCATATGGTTTTAGGAGGAGCGGTTTATTTTGAAATCGGCTATGACCAGGGAGAGGCGGTCAGCGGCTTATTAAAGGATGCCGGCTTTGGACAGATCCGGGTGGTTCCGGATGCGGCAGGGCTGGACCGAGTGGTATGTGCACGAAAGCAATGAGCTGTATTGCGGACTTATTCATGTGAACAACAGTCCTTTGTGGGAAATTCAGGAGGTTACCAATGTTTGATAAATTAGATGATATATTAATTCATTATGAAGAATTGATGCAGGAGCTTAACAATCCTTCCGTAACGGAGGATCAGAACCGGTTTCGGAAGCTGATGAAGGAGCAGGCGGATCTGGCGGATCTGGTGGAGACTTATACCCAGTATAAGAAAGCAAAGCAGACGGTAGAGGACAGTCTGGCGCTTCTGGAGGAAGAAAGCGACGAGGAGATGCGGGAGATGGCAAAGGAAGAATTATCCGAAGCCAAGAAGCAGATTGAAGCGCTGGAGCAGGAGCTTAAGATCTTGCTTTTACCGAAGGATCCCAATGATGATAAGAATATTATCCTGGAGATCCGTGCCGGTGCAGGCGGGGACGAAGCAGCCCTGTTTGCTTCCGAGCTGTACCGTATGTATGTAAACTATGCGGAGGGCCACCACTGGAAGGTGGAACTGATCAGCGTCAATGAAAATGGAATCGGCGGCTTTAAGGAAGTGGTTGCCATGATTACCGGCAAGGGCGCCTATTCCAAGATGAAATATGAAAGCGGCGTTCACCGGGTTCAGCGTGTGCCGGAGACTGAAAGCGGAGGAAGGATCCACACCTCCACGGCTACGGTAGCCGTCATGCCTGAGGCAGAAGAGTTCGACGTAGTAATCGAGGATAAAGACGTAAGGATCGATGTGATGCGTGCCTCCGGAAACGGCGGACAGTGTGTAAACACCACCGACTCAGCCGTTCGTCTGACCCATATGCCCACTGGTATCGTAATTTACAGCCAGACGGAAAAATCACAGCTTCAGAATAAAGAAAAGGCCTTTCGTCTGCTGCGTTCCAAGCTTTATGACATTGAGCTGGAGAAAAGGCAGAATTCAGAAGCCGAGGAAAGAAGAAGCCAGATCGGCACCGGAGACCGATCTGAAAAGATCCGTACTTATAATTTCCCTCAGGGACGTGTAACGGATCACAGGATCAAGCTGACCCTTTATAAAATTGATTCCATAATGAACGGGGATATTCAGGAGCTACTGGATTCCCTTATTGCTGCAGATCAGGCTGTGCGCTTAAGCAAATTAAATGAAGAGATGTAACAATACCGGATTAACGGTATCACTGGTCTGATGCGGAATAAAAAAACAGTTAAGTATTATTACCCTGTTCCGTGGCGGAACGGGGTTTTTTTATAGGTTCATTCCGCTTATCTGTGTTATGGATTTTCTGTTTTACCGGAGTATAACTTCTTCGGAATTGCTGTTCTTCTAACAGTGGATCACGAAAAGCCACAGTTACCTGTAAGAAGAGATTACCACTTTAAAATTGGAAAAAAGAATCATTTAGTTCCCATGTAAACCGTGTTATTATTAAATATGCATTAAAAAATGCGGTTAAATTATGAAAGAACAGATAACAAACAAAAACCATTGACCAGTACAGATAAAATATTTTGATTATTAAAATTCTGTTTAGCAATATCATAAATAAATGAAGGCTGGCATGAATCATTAGGAGTGAGGATATATGGACAGGCGAAAGCGGCAGATCCTGGATATTTTATCAGACAATGAATACTATACGGCAGAAGCTCTTGCAGGGCGGATCCGTGTCGGAACCAAGACCATTCGCAATCTTCTGAAAGAAATAAATCAGGAAATGGAGCACCATGGGGCTTCGATTCTTTCGAAATACGGGGTAGGATATTATCTGAACATATGGGATAAGGAAATGTACAATGCGTTTATCCAGGAATTCTGCACCCATCTTTCTGATCAATATCTGCCAGATTCGTCGGAGGAACGAATACAATACCTGCTGGAATATTTGTTTAACAGCCCTTCCTATGTGAAGTTGGATGAATTGAGTGACAGTCTGTATATATCCAAGAGAACACTGACCGCGGATCTAAAGGAGGTTGAACAGTATCTTAATAAGTTTAACATAAAGGTGGTACGAAAACCAAATTACGGAATCAGACTGGAAGGCGGAGAGTTTGAGTCCAGGCTCTGTATCGCCTCTTTTTCCGGAAAACGGCTTCATAAGGGCAATGAGAGTATGGATGAGATTGCGGCCTGTGTATCGGAAGTTCTTAAAAAGAATGATTTTATGATTCCAGGAACGGCTTATCAGAACCTTGTTGTCCATCTCTACATCGCCATCAGCCGAATCATGGAATGCCATTATGTGCCCATGCCTGAGGAACCTTTAAAGAATATGAATGGCCGTTATGAGTATCAGATCGCAAAAGAAATTGCTGAGCAGATAGAAATAACATTCCGCATTTCATTTCCTGAAACAGAGATTGTTTACATTGCCATACACCTGGCGGGGAAGAAGATGATATATCATGCCGATGAAACAGATCAGAATATCATCATCACCCAGGAAATCAGTGATCTGGTTACTGTTATGCTGGAACGGGTGTATGATCTGTTCAAATTTGATTTCCGCAATGATCTGGAGCTTCGCATGCTGCTGTGCCAGCACCTGGTGCCCTTAAGTGTCAGGATCAAATATGATATGGATTTAAAGAATCCTCTTCTTCGGGATGTAAAGGAAAAGTTCTTCCTTCCCTATACCATGGCCTGCAATGCGGTCACCGTGATAAATGAGCACTTTCATATTCTTTTATCAGAAGATGAGATTGCGTACTTTGCTTTTGCATTCGCGTTTGCCCTTGAGCGGAAGAAGACGGAGATAGAGAAGAAAAATATACTTCTGGTATGCTCCTCCGGGCGGGGAAGTGCAAAGCTTCTTCAGTATAAATACCAGAATTCCTTTAAGGAATATATCAACGAAATCACAGCCTGTGATGTGGGAAGCATTTATAAAGTGGATTTTTCAAAATATGATTATATCTTTACAACCGTCCCCATTACGGTTTCCGTACCTCTTCCCATTTTGGAGGTGCAGTATTTTCTTGATGACAAAGACATTAAGAACGTAAAAAGGGTTCTCACTTCCGAGAAGACCTCTTCCGTGGAGAATTACTATGAACGGGAACTGTTTCTGCCTCATCTGAAGCTGCGGACAAAGGAAGAGGTTCTTCAGTGTATGTGCCAGTTTGTTATGGAAAAGAAGAATCTTCCAAAAGAATTTTATGAATCAGTGTGGAAGAGGGAAAGGTTAGCCAGGACGTCTTTTGGAAACATGGTGGCAATGCCTCACGTTTACAAGGCCATCAGCGAGGAGACGTTTGTATGTGTGGGGATCCTCGATGAACCGGTGGACTGGGAAGGGCAAAAAGTACGTGCTGTTTTCCTGGTTTCCATAGCCAATAAGGATCATACCAGTGATGAACTGCAGCGTTTCTATCAGATGACGGCGGCCTTCCTTTTAAGCCAGAAACAAATCCAGGACCTGGTCAAGAGACAGGATTATGATGCGTTCATAGAAGCCATGAGCAGTATAGAAGCCCAGATTCCCAAGGAAGTATAGGGGATGTAAGAAAGAACAAGACGTGTGCAAAACCATAACCATTTTGCCCGCGTCTTGTTCTTTTTCTTGGTTATGGCCCCTGACCTCATTTGTGAGCAGCACTATTTGAGGAAAAAGATAGGAAAGGGGTGCCATTATGAAAATGGAAAAAGGCAGCGTGGAGTTGTGGAAAAAAGTATGATAGTATGGGAATGTGCAAGAAGTAAGCGTTGTTCATTTTTTCCTGATTTCATGTTCCGCCGGGAGAGGGGGACAGAAGAACCGGTATATTACAGATAATACTTCTACATGAGGCAATTAAGAGATAAAGAACTAAAAAGCATGGAAGTCAAAAAGTCATTGCCCGATTTGGATGGGACCATGATATCTGCATCTACGTAATTGCCTTTATGAAACACATAATCACAGGTTAAAAGAGAGGCAGTGTGGGAATGGATATTGAAATGATTGTTATGAAGCTTGTGGTCTGCGGAGGGAATGCCAGAAGCAGTGCTATTGAAGCACTGCGTTCGGCAAAAAACGGCGATTTTAAACATGCAGACGAACGGATGGAGGATGCGGAAAAGACGATTCAGGAAGCCCATGAGGTCCAGACGGAAATGATCCAGAATGAGTTAAACGGAGAAAAGGTAGAAGTAGGACTTTTAATGGTTCATGCTCAGGATCATCTGATGAATGCCATGACGGTCATGGATTTATGTAAGGAAATGATTGATATTTTAAAAAAAAATAATTCACGATAGAAAGGAAGCTGTTTATGAGAAACATTGTTTTGTTTTGTGCGGCAGGAATGTCTACCAGTCTCTTGGTCCATAAGATGAAAGAGGCTGCAGCCAAAGAAAATTATGACTGCAAAATCAGTGCCTATGCGCTTGCAAGCACCAAGGACAAAGGACCGGAGGCAGATATGATTCTGTTAGGGCCACAGGTTCGCTTCAGCAAGGATAAGGTAGAGAAGGATTGCCCGGGCAAAATCATTGAATGCATCGATATGCAGGTCTACGGCACTATGAACGGGGCCAAGGTCATCGCCCAGGTAAAAAAGGCTTTGGGTGATTAGGGCCGGCACAAATTTAAGGGGGAAGTAAAGATGGATAAATTGATGAATTGGTTGCAAGACACAATTATACCGCCGCTGACAAAATTAGGAAGTCAAAGGCATCTGGTAGCAGTGCGTAATGGTTTGACCTTAACGTTACCTGCCATCATAAGCGGAAGTATATTTCTGATTATCGGAAATATCCCAATAGAAAGCTGGACTAATTTTTTAGCACCTTATGAAAATATGATCAATGCTGCTGTGGGAGTTTCCTTTGGGATTATTTCCCTTTTAGCCGCAATTGGAATTGGTTATGAGCTAAGTAAAAGTTATGAGCTTGATGCAGTATCAGGTGCAGCCTTATCGGTAATGGCTTTTGTCACCACACAGCTTTCCGATGGTTTTGTCATTGATCCTGCGGGCTTTGATTCTACCGGGTTGTTTACGGCAATTATTGCGGGGATTGTTACTACTGAAATTTATAATTTCTGTATTAAAAAGAACTGGGTCTTTAAGCTGCCGGAGGGCGTACCGCCTGCAGTAAGCAATTCCTTTGTTTCTTTGATACCTGCTATGCTGATTTTACTGTTGTTCTGGACCGTTCGTGTACCGCTGAATTTTGATATTACTACATTTATTGCCAGTGTATTTTCGCCTTTGCTGCATGCATTAAACAGTTTACCAGGAATATTGCTTTACACATTTTTGGTGAGTTTGCTGTGGTGTGCAGGCATTCATGGGGATATGACCCTGGAGGGGGTTGCAGATCCCATATTTTTAGCTTTCGTTGCAGCAAATGCATCCGCTTATGCAAAAGGAGAAGCACTTCCTTATATCACAGCTTCTGGTTTTTCCAGCTTATTTGTCAATGTAGGCGGGACGGGAGCTACCTTAACGCTGGTCCTCCTGATGATTTTCTCAAGATCAAAAACGTATAAGGAATTAGGAAAAGTGGCATTGCCAGGTTCCATTTTTGAAATTAATGAACCGGTTATTTTCGGGTTTCCAATTATCATGAATCCTTTGATGATGATTCCTTTTATCCTGATCCCACTGGTATTGGCTTCCAGCAGTTATTTCCTGATGTCTGTCGGATTAGTGGGTAGACCCATGATGATGGTACCCTGGACGATGCCCCCGATCATTGGACCTTTAATGGCCACCGGCTGGGATATAAGAGCCGCAATCTGGTCTGCTATTGAAATCGTCATTGCTATCGCCATTTATATGCCATTTTTCAAAATTGCTGAGAAACAAATGCTGGAGAAAGAAAATCAATCCTTTGAAACAGTGGAAAATGAAGTGGCGGCAGCGGTTGAAGATTAAGGAGGGAGGAATTTGTTATGTCAAAAAAACTGAAAGTTGTAACAATTGGCGGGGGATCCAGCTATACACCGGAATTAGTGGAGGGATTTATAAAAAGATACCATGAATTTCCCATTAATGAATTATGGTTAGTGGATATCGAAGAGGGCAGACACAAGTTAGAGATTGTGGGAGCATTGGCGAAACGCATGGTAAAGGCAGCAGGAATTGATTGCCAGGTATACTTAACTTTGGACCGGCGGGAAGCCTTAAAAGACGCGGATTTTGTAACCACTCAGCTGCGGGTTGGATTATTGGATGCACGCATTCTGGATGAACGCATTCCATTAAGCCATGGGTTAATTGGTCAGGAAACCAACGGTGCAGGAGGTATTTTTAAAGCATTGCGAACCATTCCGGTAATTTTGAACATTGTCGATGAAATGAAAGAACTGTGTCCCAATGCCTGGCTGATCAACTTTACAAATCCTTCCGGTATGATTACTGAGGCTGTTTTAAGATATGGAAATTGGAACAAGGTGGTTGGTTTATGTAACATTCCGGTTAATGCTGTTTATGAAGAAGCTGCAATTCTTGATGAAGATCCATCGGACCTGTTCTTCCAGTTTGCGGGTATTAACCATCTCCACTGGCACACTGTATTTGATAAAAAAGGGGTTGACCGGACCGATGAACTCATTAAAAAGATGTATGGAAGCGGAGAAACAAATTCCATTGTTGCAAATATCAAGGATAACCGGTTGATTTTTGAGCAGGTAGAGAATCTGCATATGGTTCCATGCCCCTATCATAATTATTATTACTATACGGATAAAATGCTTGCGGAGGAATTGGAAGATTTTAAAAACAATGGAACCCGTGGGGAAAAGGTTAAAGGAATTGAAGCGGAATTGTATGAATTATATAAAGATCCGGATTTAAATGATAAGCCTAAACAGTTAGAAAAACGGGGCGGAGCCAGATACAGTGATGCTGCTTGTGAAACAATTACTTCGATCTATAATGATAAAAGGACTACCATGGCCGTCAGTACCAGAAATAACGGTACGATTACGGATTTGCCTGATGATTGTGCGGTTGAAGTTACTTGTACTTTAACAGGAAAAGGACCGGTTCCTTATCATTTCGGAAGCTTTAAGCCTCAGGAAAGAGGATTGCTGCAATTAATGAAATCCATGGAGGAATTGACCATTGAAGCGGCTGTTACAGGGGATCGGGGCACATTGCTGCAGGCCTTTATGATGAACCCTCTGATTACCAGCGGAGATGTAGCAAAACAGGTAATGGAGGAATTATTGGAAGCACATAAAAAATATCTTCCAAATTTCTTTCAATAGGTGAAAGCATTCTTTTATTTGAGGAAGGGGGATAAATCTTCTTGATTAACAAAACAGGGAAAGGGACAATCATTGTACTGCTCATAGGGGCATTGTTTTTGTCAGGCTGTACGGTAAACCAGGCCAACTGTCAATCTAAAAAAGAGATGGAAAGCAGTATTTCTTTGAAAGACCCGGAAAAGAAAGAAACAGCCATGGAACTGGTCTCCAGTGCGGAAAATTCATCTCTGGATTGGAAAGCCCAATACAGCTATATAGAAGATATTCATGATGGGCGGGGGTATACCGCCGGAATCATCGGTTTTTGTTCCGGGACCGGAGATATGCTGCAATTAGTAAGGGACTATACAGAAGCCGAACCAGAGAATCTGTTAGGGAAATACATAGAGGCTCTTGAAAAGGTAAACGGCACGGATTCCCATGAAGGATTAGGGGAAGCTTTTGAAAATGACTGGAAGGCGGCCAGTGAAGATATGGGATTTCAAAATGCCCAGAATAAAATCCGGGATGATATGTATTTTAATCCGTCTGTGGACCAGGCACTGAACGATGGATTATCCGTTTTAGGCCAGTTTATTTACTATGATGCCATAGTAATGCATGGCCCCGGAGATGGATCTGTCCCTTATGAAGAAAGCTTTCCGGGCATAAGGGAGGCCGCAGGAAAGAAAGCGAAGCCTCCGGCGGCTGGAGGAGATGAAACAGAGTATCTGACGGCGTTTCTTGATGAAAGAGATAAGGTGATGGGACTGGAAGATGCTCATGAAGACTTAAGCAGAACGATTGCTCAGCGGAAATTTTTAAAAGAAAAGAATTTCTCATTAACAAAACCTCTTGAGTGGGAAATGTATGGAGATCCCTTCAGAATCGATAAATAAGATGGTACCCGCAGCATAAAACACCTATTCATAGAAAGGCAGCAGCTTTTAGATAATCTGGAGCTGCTGTCTTTTCTATGGAAACGGATCCTGTTCTATTGCCCTATCATGATCCGGATGATCTCCTTATTGGTTTCCCTCATCCCTTCTTTCCCCAATCTGCCTACGTTTCGAATGGTGGCTTCCACTCCTTTTGTAACGATTCCGTCTCCGTCCATAAATTGTTGTCCCTGAACGTACATGTTATAGCCCAGTATACCGGCTTCTATGGATGAGGCGATTTTTGCCGCACAGGAGGATTTGGCACCATCGCAGACAATGCCGGATACAATCGCAAGGGCATTGACAATGGTATGGATGACTTCTTCATATCCCCCTCCGCAAAGATAGGCGATCCCGGCGCCTGCACCGGCCCCTGCATTGACTGCTCCGCAGTAGGCGGATAATCTGCCGATGGGGGTTTTCTGGTGAATGGCGGCCAGGTTGGATAAGGCTAAGGCCCGGTACATTTTTTCATCGCTGACTTGTAAGGCTTTTGCATATACGATGACAGGCACGGAAACGGTAATCCCCTGATTTCCGCTTCCTGAATTGATAACTACAGGCAGGCTGCATCCGTTCATTCTGGCGTCAGAGCCAGCCGCTGCCATGGCCCTCGCCTTTATGGACAGATCATTCCCGGAATTTTTTAAGAGCACCTTGCCAATATTGGCCCCATAGCTTTCCTTAAGCCCTTCTTCGGCAATGGCCCAGTTATAACGGATCTGGCGGTCCAGGATCTCCCGGATGTGGTCGATGTCCACGGTGTTGATGAAGTCCCAGATATCCTCCATATTCAGCAGGCTCCGGTCGGTGGGAGTCTCTTCGTTTAAAGCATCCATCTGCTGGATTATGGTTCCGTCTTTTTCAATGTGAACAATGTTTGTGTGATAACCGGCAATGCGCACCCTGCTGTAGGAATCGCCTTTATACAGAGTCATCAGGATGTCAAAACTGATGCCGCTGTCTAAATGTTCCACCGTGACCGTCCTTTCGTCCAAAAAGGTTCTCATTGCCATAATCTGCTCCGGCGTGGCCCCTGCAAGCACCTCCAGCCCCTTATCCGGATCTCCTGCCACGATTCCTGCCGTGACTGCCGCAGGGATGCCCTTTAAATGGCCGGTGTTGGGAACAATCACGGATTTCACGTTCTTAATAATGCTTCCGCTGACGGCCGCCGTCACCCTGTCAGGCATTTCTCCCAATACTTTTCTTGCCACTGCGGCGGCATAGGCCAGAGCAATGGGCTCGGTACACCCCATGGCAGGAAGCAGCTCCTCCTTTAATATCTGTACATAAGCGCGGTATTTACTATCTGCCTTTTCCATATGAACATTAATTCCTTTCTGATAGTATCATTGATTTGTTTTATAAAGACAATGTGAATAAGCATTGATTTCTTGCTGGTTATAATGTAACATAAAAAGAAATGGAAGTAAAATTTAATGTTTTTAAGATTATATTTAAAATATTTAAATCAAGAAAGAAAGGGATGGTAAGATGGAGCTGCGCGAAATTAAGACATTTTTAGAAGTGGCAAACAGGAAAAGCTTTTGCAGAGCGGCTGAAAAGCTGGGGTATTCCCAGGCTGCCGTTACCGTACAGATCAAGCAGCTGGAAAAGGAATTAAATGTTCATCTGTTTGACCGGCTGGGAAAGCAGACAACCCTGACTCATGAAGGAGAAACCTTTTACGGGTACGCCGCTGAGGTGGTAAGGAATTTAACTCATGTAAAAAATATTTTATCCCAATCCTCGGAGCTTTCGGGAAGGCTGGTCATTGGAACCATAGAGTCCATCTGCTCCACCTTGTTTCCGCCTTTGATCCGGGAGTTCCACCGCCTTTATCCCCTGGTCAACGTAAGCATTGTGGTGGATTCACCCGGCGTCCTTCTTGACATGATGAATCACAATACCATTGACCTGGTATATTTTCTTGATGAGCTTATGTACGATGAAAAATGGGTGAAGGTAATGGAGAAGCCTGAAAGCATTATTTTTGCCGCGTCAAAAAACCATCCCTATGCAATGGAAGCTGGCCTTACCATGGATCAGGTCATTTCTCAGCCGATGCTGCTGACGGAAAAGGATGCCAGCTACCGGTTTATGCTGGAGCAGCATTTGGCTTCCTGCGGAAAAAAGGTCCATCCCTTTCTGGAGATCGGCAATACGGAATTCATCATCAAGCTCCTTCGAAGCAATGCAGGAATCTCCTTTCTGCCGGAGTTTACCATATCCAGGGATATAGAGGAAGGGATCTTAACTTCCCTTAAAATGAAGGATTTTCACTTAGAGACCTGGAGGCAGATGGTCTATCACAGGGATAAATGGATCAGCAGAGAGATGAAGGCATTTATAGAACTGGTCCAAAGGATGGAGCAGGGGAGTGAATAAAACCGCCTGGGGAGCTGCCAAAAGAGTGATTGTACAGGCAGTTTTCATGTGCTATACTTGACAGATAAAAGAAAAGTGCACGGAGGTTTAAGAGATGGAAGCGTTAAAAATCGGAATCATGGGCACCGGTGGGATCGCATCAATACTGGCAGAAACAATGCTTCAGATGCCGCAGGTGGCTCTGATGGGAGCCGGGTCCAGAAGTCTGGAAAAAGCGGAGGAATTTGCGGCGCGTTTTTCCTTAGAAAGGGCGTACGGTTCCTATGAAGAGCTTGTTAAAGATCCGGATATCCAGTTGATCTATATTGCCACGCCCCATTCCGAGCATTACAGCAATGCAAAGCTGTGCCTGGAGAATGGAAAGCATGTTCTCTGCGAAAAGGCCTTTGCAGCCAACTATGCCCAGGCAAAAGAGATGACTGATCTGGCCAGGGAAAAAAAGCTCTTGATAACGGAAGCCATGTGGGTGCGCTATATGCCCATGGCAAAGACTCTGAAAGAGATTTTACATTCCGGCATCATCGGAGAGCCCATGACCCTTACCGCTAATCTCTGCTATCTGATTTCTGACAGGCCCCGTCTGATAAAGCCGGAGCTTGCCGGTGGAGCCCTTCTGGATGTGGGGGTCTATACTCTTAATTTCGCTTCTCTCGTTTTTGGCGATGAAATATCAGATATCCAGTCCAGCGTGATCAAAACGGAAAGCGGAGTGGATGCCCAGAACAGCATGACCCTGTGCTATCCGGGAGGAAAAATGGCGATCTTAAACAGCTCCCTGCGGGTGCTGTCCGACCGACTGGGGATCATTTACGGGACCAAGGGATATCTGGTGGTTGAAAATGTCAATAATTTTGAAGCTATCCGGGTCTATGATGCCAAACGGCAGCTGGTGGAAACTCATCTCCAGCCGGAGCAGATATCCGGTTATGAGTACCAGATCGAGGCCAGCAGGGAAGCCATCAGAAATGGCTGGACCCAGTGTCCCCAGATGCCCCATAAGACCATTCTGGCCATTATGAAGGTTATGGACGAGTTAAGAAGACAGTGGGGAATCCGCTATCCGTTTGAGATATGATAACGTATTTTCGCCGGATTTTCCGGGAAATTATAAAAAGAGCAGTGCCTGATATAAGCGGCACTGCTCTTTTGCGCAGACATTGAGCCGGATCAAGAAAAACCAAAAGCGTGTTTTTCATAATTACCGGACTTCATTCATGCGGCCGCCGGCATCGACATAGGAGCCGTCAATTACCTGATTTACGGCCATTCGTCCGAGTAGGCCGTCGGAATTCGGGTTAAAATAGTACCAGAAGCCATCGATCTTATGCCAGCCGGTGACCATGATTCCGATCTGGTTTGTATAAAACCAGCCGCCATAATCCGGATCATGAACCCAGCCGGTGACCATGGAGCCTTCATCCTTTCCCTCATGGGGATTGAAATAATACCACCGGTTGTTTAAAAGACGCCATCCCGTTGCCATGTAGCTGTTGTCCATAAAATAATAGGAATGCCCCTGGTATTCCGCCCATTTCCCGGAAGGAAAGGTGGAATTCCACTGGTTGAAAAACCGCCAGCCCACCTCATCCTTTATCCAGGTACCAGCCAGGTATATGGACTCATCCTTTGTGTGGGCGAAGCTGTCCAACGGACGGATGCCTGCTGACAGAAACAGGGAAGCTGCGAAAACTGCCGCTGCCCGGCGAATAAGCTTCCAGCGGGAAAGATGTTTCATAAAACCGTCACCTCCTGAATGCAAGGATTAAAATAACTGCTTTGATTATAGGCGAAGGTCTTGGAAAAAACAATCCAGGGAAGAAAAACGTAAGATTTTTGTTTGAATTCTGTCTGAATACGGGAAAACGATCTTGACACCAGGAACACTATTTGTTATATTACATATAGAACAAATAAAGCAATGTTTTTACATAAACGGAGAAAAAGGAGGAGCAATTATGAATATTAATAAATTTACCCAAAAGTCGATGGAAGCCGTCCAGAATTGCGAAAAGCTTGCCTATGAATACGGAAATCAGCAAATAGAGCAGGAACATATGCTTTACAGCCTTCTTACCATGGAAGACAGCCTGATTTTAAAATTAATAACAAAGATGAATATACAGAAAGAGCAGTTTATCAATGAAACGGCTCAGGCAATGGAAAAGCTTCCTAAGGTCAGGGGCGGGCAGCTATACATCAGCAATGATTTAAATAAGGTCTTAATAAGCGCCGAGGATGAGGCAAAGGTCATGGGGGATGAATACGTTTCCGTAGAACATCTGTTTCTTGCCATGTTAAAGACGCCGTCAAAATCCGTAAAGGAACTGTTCCGGAACTACGGCATAACCAGAGAAACGTTTTTACAGGCCCTTTCCACCGTAAGAGGAAACCAGCGGGTGGTCAATGACAATCCGGAAGCTACCTATGATACCCTTACCAAATACGGCTTTGATATGGTAGAACGGGCCAGGGACCAGAAGCTGGATCCGGTCATCGGACGGGACAGTGAGATCCGCAATGTTATCCGGATTCTTTCCAGAAAGACCAAGAACAACCCGGTTCTCATCGGGGAACCGGGAGTAGGTAAGACGGCAGTGGTGGAAGGCCTGGCCCAGCGGATCGTCCGTGGCGATGTGCCTGAGGGCTTAAAGGATAAAAGGCTGTTTGCCCTTGATATGGGAGCACTGCTGGCAGGTGCCAAATACCGGGGGGAATTTGAGGAACGTTTAAAGGCAGTTCTTGACGAGGTGAAGAAAAGTGACGGACAGATCATCCTGTTCATTGATGAACTTCACACCATTGTAGGCGCTGGGAAAACAGAAGGTTCCATGGACGCAGGCAATATGCTAAAGCCAATGCTTGCCAGAGGAGAGCTGCACTGCATCGGCGCCACAACTCTTGACGAATACCGCCAGTATATTGAAAAGGATCAGGCCCTGGAACGGCGGTTCCAGCCGGTCATGGTGAATGAACCCAGTGTGGAAGATACCATATCCATATTAAGAGGGCTAAAAGAGCGGTATGAGGTCTATCATGGGGTAAAGATCACGGACTCAGCCCTGGTATCGGCGGCAGCATTATCTGACCGCTACATCAGCGAGCGTTTTCTTCCGGATAAGGCCATTGACCTGGTGGATGAAGCCTGTGCCATGATAAAAACAGAATTGGATTCCATGCCGGCAGAGCTGGATGAGCTGTCAAGACGCATCATGCAGATGGAGATTGAAGAAGCTGCCTTAAAGAAGGAAACCGACCGTTTGAGCCAGGACCGCCTGGCAGAGCTTCAGAAGGAGCTGGCAGAGCTTCATGACGAGTTTACTTCTCAAAAGGCCCAATGGGAAAATGAAAAAGCTTCTGTTGACCGGTTGTCCTCCTTAAGGGAAGAAATCGAAACCATAAACAGGGAGATTCAGGCGGCACAGCAAAAGTATGATTTAAACCGGGCGGCGGAGCTGCAGTATGGAAAGCTTCCACAGCTTCAAAAGGAGCTGGAGGCGGAAGAGGAACGGGTGAGAAACCAGGATTTGAGCCTTGTCCATGAAAGCGTCACAGAGGAGGAGATCTCCAGGATTGTGTCCAAATGGACGGGAATCCCCGTATCCAGGCTGACGGAAGGGGAGAGAAATAAAACCCTTCACCTGGATCAAGAGCTTCATAAGAGAGTCATCGGCCAGGATGAGGCAGTATCAAAGGTTACGGAGGCCATCATCCGCTCCAAAGCAGGAATCAAGGATCCCACAAAGCCCATTGGCTCCTTCCTGTTTTTAGGACCTACCGGTGTTGGCAAGACGGAGCTTGCCAAGGCCCTGGCAGAAAGCCTGTTTGATGACGAAAATAACATTGTCAGGATCGATATGAGCGAATATATGGAAAAGCATTCCGTATCCAGACTGATCGGAGCGCCTCCAGGCTATGTGGGCTATGACGAAGGTGGCCAGCTGACAGAGGCAGTCAGGAGAAAGCCCTATTCCGTAGTGCTTTTTGATGAGGTGGAAAAGGCCCATCCAGACGTATTTAACGTATTGCTTCAGGTTCTTGATGATGGCCGGATCACAGATTCCACCGGAAAAACCGTTGACTTTAAAAACACCATCATCATCATGACCTCCAATATCGGCTCCCAGTATCTGCTGGCAGGCATTGATGAAGAAGGATATATTAAGGAAGATGCACAGGCAATGGTAATGAACGACTTAAGGAACCATTTCCGTCCCGAGTTCTTAAACCGTCTGGACGAAATGATCCTCTTTAAGCCTCTTGACAAGGAAAATATTGCAGGTATCATAGATCTGCTCCTTGCAGATTTAAATAAACGGGTGGAAAATCAGGAATTAAAGATTGAACTGACTGACCAGGCCAAGGAATTTGTGGTGGAACAGGGATATGATCCGGTTTACGGAGCCCGTCCCCTGAAACGTTACTTGCAAAAGCATGTGGAAACCTTAGCAGCCAGGATCATCCTTGGGGATGAGGTTCGGGCAGGAAATGTGATCGTCATTGATGTATCGGAAGACGGCCAGAAGCTGATCGCCTATCTGGAGTAAAAGGAAAGAGTTGCTGCATTTGAAAAAAGGCACTGCAAAGGAAAGGTAATCCTCCCTTTGCAGCGCCTTTTTTCTTATGCCTGCCACAGAATATCTCTGTTAATGGTGCGGTAAAACAATTCCCGGATCTCTTTTTTATCCCTGCTCTGTCCCAGGATCCACATGAGCTTTGTCACTGTGGCCTCCAGGGTCATATCATAGGCTTCCAAAAGTCCAAGTTCCTTTTTAATGGAGTGGCCTACCTCGTATACGGACATGTTGCTGCCCTCATTGGTCACCTGGGTGGTCATGACTACGGTTTTTCCAAGGGCGATCCATTTTTTCACTGCCTTATAAAAATCTCCTGTGTCATAAGAGGGAAGACCGCCTACGCCAAAGGATTCTATGATCACCGCGTCATAATGCGCCGCCATATAATCCAGGACATCCGCTCCCATGGAAGGGATGAGCTTCATCAATGCCACATGGGGATTTATTTCATGGAAAAACTGTGCCTGTCTCGGGCAGGAGGCCTTGTCATCTACATAAAACAGTACATGCCCATCCTGGATTGTGGCAATATAAGGGAAATTAATGCTGGAGAAGGCATTGTAGCTTTTGGTACGCTCTTTTTTTCCCCTTGTGCCTGCAATGGCCTTTCCGTCAAAAACAATGGTAACACCATGGGCCTTAGGCTCGCTTGCAAAACGGAGACTGTCAGATAAATTGGTACGGGCATCGGTATTTTCCATATCAATGGGCCTTTGAGCTCCGGTGATGACAATGGGCTTTCCCGAATTCTGGACCAGATAGGAAAGGGCGGATGCCGTGTAAGCCATGGTGTCCGTGCCGTGGCAGATTACAAAGCCGTCATAGTCCTCATAATGAGCCTCAATGGCTTTAGCCATGGAAAGCCAATGATGAGGCTGCATGTTGGTGCTGTCTATATTAAGGATTTGTAGGCTGTCTGCCTTGCAGAATATTGATGTCTCTGGAACATAGGAAAGGATCTCGTCTGAGGTGAGGAGAGGTTTTAAGCCGCTGTCGCTCCGTTTACAGGCAATGGTGCCTCCTGTACCAAGCATTAGTATTTTTTTCATATGGATTACCTCCTGAGGGATTTCAATATCTGATTGTAACACTGATTTCCCCATTCGTACAGTGCTACTTTTCTCGAAGTCTCCTTTAAGGAGATTTTGACGCCGAAATCAAGTGGACAGCTTAAATTCTTCCTCTTCTGGCTGGAATCCGTGATTCTTGTTTTGGGAGATTCACAACAATGAAAATTTATGATAAAATATACATAGGAACAGAATAGGAGGAGGGAAAAATGTTTAACATACCTAAAGATCCGGCAATGCTGTTAAGCTATATCAATACTCAGTTAAGAGACTATTATCCTTCTCTGGAGGAATGCTGCCATAGTCTTGGGATCCAGGAAGAGGATCTGACCCTTTCTCTGGCTGCAATTAATTATTATTACGACAGGGGAAGAAATCAGTTTGTATAAAAGGGGGTCATCGCCGTTGCGGTGGCTCTTTTTGCGCGGGCAATGAATCCTTGCTCATTGCCTGTGGGAATCAGGCGGATCAGATGTCCGCTGAGACAGGAGGGATCTATTATGGAAGCAGCTTGGATACAGACGGTTGGAATATGGAACTGGTTGATGGATCATCTGATTTACATCAACCTGATCCTGTCAATTATTATCGTGTTTTTCCAGAGGCGTGACCCCAAAGCGGTCTGGACCTGGCTTCTGGCCCTGTATTTCATTCCCGTATTCGGCATTCTTTTTTACCTGCTTTTGGGCCAGGATATGCGAAAGGGCAAGATGTTCCGGGTCAAGGAAGTTGAGGACCGGGTGCGTTATTCTGCAAAAAACCAGGAGGAATTTTTAAAAAGCCATGACATCAGCCTGGTATCTTCCCTGTCCCGTGACTATTCGGATCTGGTGGTATACAATCTGGAGACTTCCGGGGCTGTGCTGACCGTTGACAACACCGTGGATATATTTACGGACGGAGAGAAAAAATTCAAAGATCTAAGAGCGGAGCTTTCAGCAGCCGTCCGCTTCATTCATATGCAGTATTATATTATTAAAGATGATGAGCTGTTTGATTCCATAATCCCTATTCTCATAGAGCGGGCGAGGGCCGGGGTGGAGGTGCGCATTCTATGCGACGGCATGGGAGGGCGCTTCATGCCAAAGGATAAATGGAACAGGCTGAAGGATAACGGGGTAAAGGTAGGAATCTTTTTCCCGCCTTACCTGGGCAGGCTCCAGCTTCGGGTGAATTACAGAAATCACAGAAAGATCGTGGTCATTGACAACCGGGTGGGGTATGTGGGCGGCTTTAACATCGGCAGGGAATACATTTCAAAGGATACCAGATTCGGTTACTGGAGAGACACTCATCTCAAGCTTATGGGAGGCTCCGTGTTGAGCCTTCAGATTCGTTTTGCCCTGGACTGGAACTATGCAGCAGGAGAAAACCTGTTTCGGAATATGAAATATTTCTGCGAGGATGAAGACGGAAGATGCCTGGATTCCATGGGAGTGGTTGATATGAGTGATGAGAGAAAGCATCTTGGAATCCAGATCATTGCAAGCGGTCCTGATGCCAGGAGCCGTCAGATCCGGGACAATTATATCCGCCTGTTTTCAAAGGCCAGGGACCACATCTATATACAGACCCCTTATTTTGTGCCCGATGACGCCGTACTGACCACTTTGCAGGTAGCTGCCCGTTCTGGTGTGGACGTAAGACTCATGATCCCCTGTAAGCCGGATCATCCCTTTGTTTACTGGGCATCCTATTCCTACGTTGGGGATTTAATCTCTGCCGGAGCCAGATGCTATACCTATGAAAACGGGTTTCTCCATTCCAAGGGGGTTATGACCGACGGGAAAGTCAGCTCTTATGGGACTGCCAATATGGATATCAGGAGCTTTGAACTTAATTTTGAAGTAAATGCAGTAATATATGACGAAGAAACTACCCGCAGGCTGGAGGAACTGTTCCTTCGGGATTTAGAGAGGTGCAAGGAGATCACCAGAGAGGTGTACGAGGAGAGAAACCTTTTCATCCGGATCAAGGAACAGGGAAGCAGGCTGTTATCTCCTCTTTTATAGACCCTTTTCTTAAACATCACCTGTTTGACGGTTGTAGAAATTATCTTTTTATGTTCATAATATCCAGCCAACCGACGCATAATGAAAGGTATGAAGACACTAACACAACTAAACTTAAAACAGTTACCATTTAATTTCTTCAAATGCGGGGTGACGGGCTGGTGCCTGGAAGTTATCTTTACCTCCACGGAATCCATTTTACGCCATGACTGGCGGCTCATGGGGCAGACCTCTCTTTTAATGTTCCCCATCTATGGCTGCGGAGCTCTTCTAGGCCCTATTGGAACGATCATCGACCGCTGGGTGACCCCTGGTTCCGGACTCGTAGCCAGGAAGACGGAGCTGGCTATCCGCCACGGATTTCTTTACATGGTCCTCATTTTTGTGGCGGAATATTTTGCCGGCTCCCTTTTGCGGGGCGGGGGGATGTGTCCCTGGGATTATACGGGACGAAGCACCAATATTGACGGACTGATCCGTCTGGATTTTGCGCCGCTGTGGTTTGCCACAGGACTGTTGTTTGAACAAATTACAAAAAAGAAAGGCGGGTAGTATTGTAATTAAAGTCGCCATTTTATATAATAGATGAAATGGAGGACGAGACCAATGATACGTTTTATTCTTGTAGCAGCAACAGTCATTATCTTTTTGATTTTAAGCATTCCGGTTCTGGTGGTTCAGTGGCTGATCGGAAGAAAAGACCGTCACCTGCGGGAGGTTCAGAGTCTGGCAGTGGTCCAGTGGATTTTCCGGATCCTCCTTGGAATGGCCGGTGTGTCTATTACGGTCAAGGGAAGAGAGAATATTCCCGCAGACCGGGCCGTTTTGTATGTGGGAAATCACAGAAGCTATTTTGATATTCTGGTGGGCTATGTGTCAGTTCCCGGCCTCATGGGATTTGTGGCAAAAAAGGAAATGGAGAAGATCCCTCTCCTCTCTGCCTGGATGAAGAATGTAAACTGCCTGTTTCTAGACAGGCAGAACTTAAAGGAAGGGTTAAAAACCATTCTTACTGGGATCGAACAGGTAAAACGCGGGGTTTCCGTCTGGATTTTCCCGGAGGGTACCAGAAACCGGGAGGAAAACCCCCTGGATTTACTGCCTTTTAAGGAAGGAAGCATAAAAATTGCGGAAAAAAGCGGCTGCCCGGTGGTGCCGGTGGCTATGACAGGAACCGCAGAGGTGTTTGAAAGCCATTTTCCTTTCATCCGTCCCTCACAGGTAACCATTGAATTTGGAACGCCCATTTACACAAAGGAGCTGGAGCCGGAATTCAGGAAATTCCCCGGTGCCTATGTGGAGAGTCAGATAAAAGCCATGCTGGAAGCGGAGTTAATCAGCCAGGGAAAGCTTTCCGGCAGGGCATAAGAATACAGACAGATAAGACAAAGGAATGATAAGACCCATGAAAACATTGGATTTGCAGGAGATCAGAAAGCAGCTTGACGGGATCGACCATGAAATCGTATCCTTATTTGAAAAGCGGATGAAGCTTAGCGGACAGGTTGCGGAATATAAGATTGAAACAGGCAAGCAGGTTTATGATAAGGAGAGAGAGCAGGAGAAGATCCGGGCTGTGACAGGCATGGTGGAAGATGAGTTCCACAAACAGGCGGTAAGAGAGCTGTATACCCAGGTAATGACCATCAGCCGCCATTTCCAGTATAAGCGTATGGCGGAACACGGGCTTAAGGCAGAGCATGATTTCCGTCCGGTACAAAGCCTTCCCATAAAGCAGGCCCGGGTGGTGTATCAGGGGGTGGAAGGTGCCTACAGCCATGAGGCTGCCCTGAAATACTTCGGGGAAGACGGAAATATCCGCCATGTGGACTCCTGGGAGGATGCCATGAAAGAGGTAGCGGCAGGAACTGCGGATTACGCGGTGCTTCCCATTGAAAATTCCTCAGCAGGAGCAGTCACTCACAATTATGATCTGCTTATTAAATACCGAAATTACATTGTGGCGGAAACCTTTCTTTCCGTGGATCATGCCCTTCTTGGGCTTTCGGAGGCAAATGAGGAAGACATTCAGACGGTGTTTTCCCATCCCCAGGCACTGATGCAGTGCTCCGAATTCTTAAATGCCAACAGAGAATGGAAGCAGGTCAGTGTGGAGAATACCGCCGTAGCTGCCAAAAAGGTCTTAGAGGATGGAGATCCGTCCCAGGCGGCAGTGGCCAGCGAGATTGCGGGGAAGATTTATGGCCTGAAGGTTTTAAGAACATCCATTAACCATAATAAAAACAATGCTACCCGGTTCATTATCCTGTCAAAGGATCCGGTATACCGGGAAGATGCGGGAAAGATTAGCATCAGCTTTGAACTCCCTCATAAGAGCGGCTCTCTTTATAATATGCTGAGTAATTTTATCTACAATGGGGTCAATATGAGGATGATCGAGTCAAGGCCCATATTGGGGAGAAACTGGGAATACCGGTTTTTCATAGATATTGAGGGGAATTTAAGTGATGCCTCCATACAGAATGCTTTAAAGGGAATATCCGAAGAGGGGAGCAACATGAGGGTTTTAGGAAATTATTAAAGGCTTGCAGGGTCCGGCCTGATGATAGGACCGGACCTGGATTTACACAAGAAGGAAGGCTGAAAGATTATGAAATCCCAGGAATTGATATTATACCGCAACATGAACTATCGTGAACTTTTTGACAAAATCTCCGGGCTATTAAGCCTGGAAGCGGGAGAGAGAACAGAAACAATGCCGGATTCCTATGCCTGTGCCGGTCAGCTCATAGAGCTGGCGGCTTCCTATGGCTTTGAGGGAAATCTATGGCATTGTTTTTTAGCATTTTGCCTGGCAAATGATGAAAATGCCTACAGCACCTCCTGTGAGATCGTAGGCCCTGTGGAAGGGACGTTAAATGAGCTGGCAGCCCATGATTTCCGGGTTATCAAGGAGTTGTTTGACTATGACATCCGAACCCTGGACAGCTTTCTCCATGGGAAAGGAATATGGACCGCCCTGGCTGATTACCGGGCAGCAGACGGCAGCAGCAAGGTTTATAATAAGAGGATTAGGGACCAGATCGTGGCCCTGGCCGTAGCTTTGGAACAGGCTGAAAATGAAACGGTCTTTGCTTTACGGGTTACAGAATTTTACCGCAGATTCGGAGTGGGGAAATTCGGTCTGAATAAGGCTTTCCGGATTGAGAATACAGGAACCGAACCGCTGATTCTGCCCATTACCAGCATGGAGCATGTCCGCCTGGATGACATCATCGGTTACCAGCGTCAAAAACAGAAGCTGATCGAGAACACGGAAGCTTTCTTAAACGGGCGGGCAGCCAACAACGTCCTGCTGTTCGGAGACAGCGGAACCGGAAAATCCTCCAGCATCAAGGCAGTTCTCAATGAATATTATGACAGGGGCCTTCGGATCATCGAGGTCTATAAGCATCAGTTTCAGTCTCTTTCAAAGGTTCAGGAGCAGGTAAAGGACCGGAATTATAAATTCATCATTTACATGGATGACTTATCCTTTGAGGATACAGAACTGGAGTATAAGTATTTAAAAGCCATCATTGAAGGGGGGCTAGGGAAGAAGCCGGGTAATGTGCTGATCTATGCCACTTCCAACCGCCGTCATCTCATACGGGAAAAATTCAGTGATAAAAGGGAACTGGATGATGACTTACATAATAATGACACCGTCCAGGAAAAACTTTCCCTGGTGGCCCGTTTCGGCGTGACCATATACTTTGGATCGCCGGATAAAAAGGAGTTCCAGGAGATTGTTAAGGGACTGGCAGCCCGCAGCGATATCAACATGCCCCTGGAAGAATTGTATGCAAAGGCCAATATATGGGAATTAAACCACGGAGGCTTATCCGGCAGAACGGCAAGCCAGTTTATCACCCACCTTTTGGGAACTACAGGTGAAAAGACAGAGCGGAATAGTTAGAAGCTGCCAGGTTCATGGGCAGTAAGGAGGATAATTATGGCAATAAGATTATTTGCTGCCATTGATGTTGGGTCGTTTGAACTGGAACTTGGTATCTATGAGATTTCCCAGAAAGCCGGGATCCGGAGGGTGGACCATGTCCGCCATGTCATCGGGCTTGGAAGGGATACCTATAAAGATGGTAAGATCAGTTATGAGCTGATGGAGGAAATGTGTCAGGTCATCAAGGATTTCTCCGCCATTATGCAGTCCTATAAGGTGATCGGATACCGGGCATACGGCACCAGCGCTTTGCGGGAGGCAAAAAACAGTAAGATCGTCTTAGATCAGATCCGGGTGAGGACCGGGATCGAAGTAAGAGTCATCAGCAACTCGGAGCAGCGCTTTATCAGCTATAAGGCCATTGCTTCAAAGGATGCGGAATTTCATAAGGTCATACAAAAGGGAACTGCCATCGTTGATGTTGGCTTCGGGAGCATGCAGGTTTCTCTGTTTGACAGGGATGCCCTGGTCTCCACCCATAACCTGATGCTGGGGGTCTTAAGGATCCGTGAAATGATGGGAAATGTCCAGGTTGACAACCGGATCCAGAATACCCTGATCGAAGAACTGGTGGACAATGAGCTGTACACCTTCCGAAAGGTCTATTTAAAGGACAGGGAGATTAAAAATCTCATCGGAATCGGAGAGAGCATCCTTTACTTATCCCGGGGCAGCCGGGGTGGAAAGCCTGTGGAACGGGTCACGGCTGAGGAATTTGCATTTTTTTATGAAAAGATCGTGGGAATGTCCCTGGACCAGATCCAGGAACGGTTTGGAGTCAATGCAGAATATGCGTCTCTGCTGGTTCCGGCTGCCATTATCTTTAAACGTGTTCTGGAGCTGACCAGGGCGGAGCTGTTCTGGATCCCAGGAATCCGTTTGTGCGACAGTATTGCTGCGGAATTTGCGGAAGAGACAAAGGCGGTAAAATTCAATCATGATTTTTCCGAGGATATACTTGCGGCCTCCCGCAACATGGCAAAGCGTTACAAATGTCATGGCCCTCATACGGTAAATATGGAAAAATACGTACTTGACATTTTTGACACCATGAAAAAATACCACGGAATGGGAAAGCGGGAAAGGCTGTTATTGCAGATCGCGGCCATTCTTCACGCCTGCGGCAAATTCATCAGCATGAGAAACCCAAGCGAGTCCGCTTACCATATTATCATGTCAACAGAGATCATCGGACTGTCCCATATGGAGAGAGAGATCATTGCCAATGCGGTCCGTTACAACGGAGTGGAATTTGATTATAACCGGATCCGCTTAAATGAGGATGGATTCCGTAACACAAAGGGCGAATTTCCTCATGAGGACAGCCTTATTCTTGTAGGAAAGCTGACCGCCATCCTAAGGCTGGCAAATTCCATGGACCGCAGCCACAAGCAGAAGCTTTCTGAAAGCCATATGAGCGTGAAAAACGGCCAATTAGTGGTAACCGTTCCCTATGAAGATGACATTACCTTAGAAGCGGTGGCATTTCACCAGAAAGCAGATTTCTTTGAAGAGATATTTGGAATCAGGCCCATTTTGAAGCAGAAGAGGAGGTTATCCTGATGGCGGTTGTCAATGAAGCAATCTATAACAATCCTGAAAATTATGTAAACCGTGAGCTGAGCTGGATCGAATTCAATAACCGGGTGCTCAGCGAAGCAAGAGATAAAAGCCTTCCTCTTTTCGAACGGCTGAAGTTTTTAAGCATCACTGCTTCCAACTTGGATGAATTTTATATGGTCCGGGTGGCTTCGTTAAAGGATATGGTCCACGCCAAATATACCAAGCCGGATATTGCGGGCTTAAAGCCTTCGGAGCAGCTTGAAAAAATCAGTGAGCGGACCCATGAACTGGTAGCCCTGCAGTATTCCACCTATAATCGTTCCCTTCTTTCTGCCTTAAAGCAGAACGGGCTTCGGGTGATCCAGTGGCATGAGGATTTAAGTGAGGAGGAGGGAAGGTATGCGGACAGCTATTTTGAGAGAAATGTATACCCGGTGCTGACGCCCATGGCTGTGGATTCCTCCCGGCCCTTCCCCTTAATCCGCAACAAATCCTTAAACATCGCAGCTCTCCTGCAGAAAAAAAGCGGAGAGGAGGAACTGGAATTTGCCATGGTCCAGGTGCCCAGCGTACTGCCAAGAATCGTAGAGCTGCCTTCCGGGAAACAGGAAGAACGTACGGTTATTTTGCTGGAACAGATCATGGAACGGAACATTGGCAGCCTGTTTTTGAATTATCACGTGATCACGGCCCATCCCTTCCGCATCATGAGAAATGCGGACTTAACCATTGATGAAGAGGAGGCGGAGGACCTTTTGGAAGAGATCCAGAAACAGCTTAAAAAACGGCAGTGGGGCGAGGCTATCCGCCTGGAAGTGGAAGAAAAGATGGATAAGCGCCTGTTAAAGATACTCAAACGGGAACTGAACATCAGCTCTGCCGATATTTTTGAAATCGCAGGCCCTCTGGATCTGACCTTTCTCATGAAAATGTATGGACTGGGAGGCTTTGAACACTTAAAAGCCGTTCCCTATATTCCCCAGCAGGTTCCAAGGCTTATGAATGAGGAGGATATTTTCACCAACATCAGAGGAGGAGACATTCTCCTTCACCATCCCTATGAAACCTTTGATCCGGTGGTAGATTTCGTGAAAACGGCAGCAAAGGATCCGGAAGTCCTGGCAATCAAACAGACCCTTTACAGGGTCAGCGGGAATTCTCCTATTATAGCAGCCCTGGCAGAGGCAGCGGACAACGGGAAACAGGTATCGGTGCTGGTGGAATTAAAGGCCCGATTTGACGAGGAAAACAATATTAACTGGGCGAAAAAGCTGGAAAAGGCCGGGTGCCATGTGATCTACGGGCTGGTTGGCCTAAAGACCCACAGCAAGATCACCCTGGTGGTGCGCAGGGAAGAGGATGGGATCCGCCGCTATGTCCATTTAGGCACAGGAAACTACAACGATTCCACAGCAAAGCTTTACACGGATTTTGGCCTTATGACCTGCAATCCTCAGATCGGAGAAGATGCCACTGCCGTGTTCAACATGCTTTCAGGCTATTCCGAGCCTCTTCACTGGAATAAACTGGTTTTAGCCCCCATCTGGCTGCGGGCCAGGTTCTTGAGGCTGATCCGCAGGGAAGCCAGGAATGCGGAGAACGGAAAGACGGCTCATATCATGGCCAAGATGAATTCCCTCTGCGACAAGGAGATCATAGCGGCTCTATATGAGGCCTCCTGTGCAGGCGTGAAGATCCAGCTGATCGTCAGGGGAATATGCAGTTTAAAGGCAGGGATTCCTGGTCTGAGCGAACATATTACCGTTCATTCCATTGTTGGAAATTTTTTGGAGCACGCCCGGATTTTTTATTTTGAGAATGACAACAGCCCGGAGCTTTATATGGGAAGCGCTGACTGGATGCCGAGAAACTTAGACCGAAGGGTGGAGATTATGTTTCCGGTGGAGGATGAGACCCTGGTGGAGCAGATCCTCCATGTCCTTAAGGTGCAGTTTCAGGATAACGTAAAGGCCCATATCCTCCAGCCTTCCGGAACCTATGAAAAGCCTGATAAAAGGGGCAAGGTCCTGGTCAACAGCCAGGAACAGTTCTGCCAGGAGGCGGTCAGAAACGTGAAGGAGGAGCTTGGGAAATTAAACCCCATAGGCAGCCGGGTATTTATTCCTACGGAGAGTCAGGGGGAGGAGGAGGACTCCTTATAATTACCGAATTATAGCTTTTTTGTAAGAAAATAGTAAGGCAAAGAACCCTTTCTTGTGGTAAAATGGTTAAGAGTCTAAGCGGTGCAGAAGCATTTGCACGGTTTGTGCGTGGGAGCTTGCTCACGATGCACAAATTGTGCAAGTGTTTCTATAGGGCGGAACGCCCGTCATCATCATTTGGCGCCGGCCAAAAGATGAATGCACCTGGGAACCTCATATATACATACGACAAGGGAGGTATTTTTCATGTCCGAAACAATAAGCATTCTGGTTGTGGATGATGAGAAAGAGATTGCAGACCTGGTGGAAATCTATTTGGTCAGTGATGGATATAAAGTATATAAAGCAAATAATGCGGAAGAAGGACTGGGAGTTCTGGAAAAGAACCAGATCCATCTGGTGCTTTTAGACATCATGATGCCTGGAATGGACGGCCTGCAAATGTGCAAGAAAATACGGGAGACAAATAACATCCCAATCATCATGCTAAGCGCCAAGTCCACGGATCTGGACAAAATACTGGGACTTGGAACCGGGGCGGATGATTACGTGACAAAGCCTTTTAACCCACTGGAGCTGACGGCCCGGGTAAAATCCCAGCTACGCCGTTATACCCAGTTAAATCCCAACAGTGCGGTGAACGAGGCAGTTAAGAATGAAATCGCAATCAGAGGGCTGACCATTAACAAGGATAACCATAAGGTGACTGTTTATGGAGAAGAGATCAAGCTCACTCCCATTGAGTTTGATATCCTTTATTTACTGGCCTCCAATCCTGGAAGAGTGTTCAGTACGGATGAGATTTTTGAAAAGGTTTGGAATGAAAAGGTCTATGAGGCCAATAACACGGTAATGGTACATATCAGACGCCTGCGGGGCAAGATGAAGGAAGATACCAGACAGAACAAGATCATCACCACGGTGTGGGGGGTAGGATACAAAATTGAAAAATGATATCAATCGCCGTTTCCATACCAGGGTCATTGCCAACATATTTTACAGTGCAGTGGTCACGGTCCTGATCGAGATATTTCTGGTGACAAACGTTTCTTTGGTAGCAGCCTATATGAGAAACACGCAGAGGGACAATGCATTTGTGGAAATGCTTACATCCTTTGACGTGGTGGTGATCCTGATTTATGTAGTTTTCGGAATCGGGATATTCACGGTCACCTTCCTTCTTCTCCAGGAAAAGTCCATGCGTTACATCAGCCGGATCTCTGATGCCATGCAGAGCATTTCCCATGGAGATCTAAACATCACGGTAGACATTGAGGGAGACGATGAGTTTTCTGTCATGGCTGCCAGCTTAAATAAGATGGTGGAAGACTTAAGAGGTCTCATGGATAAGGAACGGGAGGCAGAACGTACCAAGAACGAGCTGATTACCAATATTGCCCACGATTTAAGGACTCCCCTGACCTCCATTATCGGATATCTGGAGCTTTTGTCCGGAGAAACCAAGCTTGACCCGGAGGTTCAGAAAAAATACATAGGAATTGCATACGTGAAGACAAAGCGGCTGGAAAAGCTGATTGAGGACTTATTTGGATTTACAAAGCTGAATTATGGAAAGATCTCCATGCACGTATCAAAAGTGGATGTGGTGAAGCTCATCAGTCAGCTTCTGGAAGAATTTTATCCCAGCTTTGTGGATAAAAACCTTTCTTATGAGCTTCAAAGCAATGTCCCCGTCCAGACCATCTCGGCGGATGGAAACCTTTTAGCCCGTCTGTTTGACAATCTGATCAACAATGCCATCAAATATGGAGCGGATGGAAAGCGCATCCTGGTAAAGGTTCACGGAAGCGAGGAACTGGTCACTGTCCAGGTGATCAATTACGGCTACGTGATCCCCGAGGAGGAGCTTCCCCTTATTTTCAACAAATTTTACCGTGTGGAGCACTCCCGTTCCACCAATACCGGAGGAACGGGGCTGGGGCTTGCCATTGCAAAGAATATTGTGGATATGCACGGCGGCACCATTGAAGTGTCCAGCGACTTATCCGGTACGGTATTTACGGTAAAACTTTTAGTGGATTTTGATATTAATAAAGAGAACTTTGGAAAGATAGGGTGACAGACAATGAAATTCAGACAGATATCCCTGATTTGTGCCATGGCGGTCACCATAGCAGGCAGCGTTGTGCTGCCTGCTTTTGGTATGGCATATGAAACATCAGTAGGGATGGAGGCGGGGGATTCCCCTATGGATGGAAATTATGCGGCTACAAATTCCGGTGTTTCCATGGATGTTTCCTACGGCTATGAGGGGAATGCAAAAAGCGGACGTTACGTGCCGGTAAATATAACGTTAAACAGCCAGCTGGATTCTGCCTTTTTGGGAACGGTCCAGGCCATAGCCATGGAATCCGATTACGACATATACCAATATGAGTATCCGGTTTCCTTAGATGCCTTTGAAGTGGCGGAGGAATCTCTGGATATTCCCGTAGGAAGGGCAGATGTCCTCTTTGTGAAGCTGCTGGACTCTCAGGGAAGAGAGCTGATCCGCAAACGCTTAAAAATGAATGTTTCAGCGGACATTGCAGAGCTGTTTGTGGGAGTGCTGTCCGATGAACCGGAAACCCTGTCCTATATGGAGGGCGTGGGAGTGAATTACAGCTCTGTCAGGATCAAGACCTTTGAAATGGACGGGGCCAAAATGCCTGACAATGTGATCGGGCTGGATCTTTTGGATGTGCTTGTCATTACGGATTACGATACAAAAAGGCTGTCAGCAGACCAGGTATCTGCCATATGGGAATGGGTAAAGGAGGGAGGCACCCTTCTTCTTGGAACCGGTGCCCGGGCGGATGATACCCTATATGCCTTCCGGTCTGATATCCTGCAGGAGGACTATGCTCCTCCCTCGGAGAAGTCCGTGGATATGGGAGTGGAGTATTCCGTCAACGGCCCCGGGGATTCCTTTATGAATCTGATTTGCGCAGACGTTTCCTTAAAGGGAGGAACCGGAGTGCTGTCCAATGATGAATTTCCGGTTCTTACCTCCGTGTCAAAGGGAAAAGGAAAGATTGGAGTGGCAGCCTACGATTTTGTGGATATCGCTTCCTTCTGCCAGGTCCAGCGCTCTTATGTGGATAAGCTCTTTACGGCACTTTTGGGAGAAGCCAAGTTAAACAACTTATCCTCCTACCTTTACAGCGGCAATTCCGCCCAGTACTGGTCAGTGCAGAATATGCTGAATACCGGAGACGTGGATAAGCTGCCTGATCTGATCCTTTATGCAGCAGTGATCCTGGGGTATATTCTGTTAGTGGGACCGGGGCTTTACCTGTACTTAAAAAAGCGGGAGCAGAGAAAACTGTACCGGACAGGAGTGGCGGCAATTTCCCTGCTGTTTGCGGCAGTGGTATACTTAATGGGGATGGGGACCAGGTTTAAGGATACCTTCTTTACCTATGCCACCATTCTGGATACCAGGTCGGACTATGTGGACGAATACACCTATCTCAACATGAGGACCCCTTACAACAAGGCATATACCATTGCCCTGGATCCGACCTATGACCTGCTTCCTATTACCAGGAGCAGCTCCTATGAGATGAAGCCGGTTCCTAGATTCGTGGGAAATGAGGACTTCAAGGTAAAGATATCCTATGGAAAAGATGAAACCAGGGTTTCTGCCCAGAATGCGGCAGCCTTTACCCCCAAATACTATTCCCTGAAAAAAAGGACGCCTAATACGGACCATAAGGGTCTTACAGGGGATATCACCCTGTTTGAAGGAAAGGTGTACGGCACCGTAACCAATGAATACCCCTTCCAGGTAGAAAAAGTCGGAATCCTGATGTACGGGAAAATGGTGGCCATTGAAAAGCTGGAGCCAGGCGAAACCATGAACCTTGAGGGGCTTCCGGTGATCAATTATCCCATTAATAATTCTTTTCTGGTGTCCGCCCGGGTGACGGGGAGCTACCAGTATCAAAAAGCGGATATTGAGGATCCGGCTTATATGCTGGCCCTTTCAAGGACCAATATTTTAAGCTTTTACCTGGATAAATATTCTTCCTTTTATAATCCGGAGGCCAGGATCGTGGCCTTCAGCAAAGACCAGTCGGACAGCCAGTTCCTTGCCAGGGGAAATTATGAAACTTACGGCATGTCCATGTTCACCTCTACCATTGACGTAAAGACAAAGAAAGGCAATGAGACCTCCCGTTCTGCCCTTATGAAAACGCCTACGGTGGTAAGCGGGCAGTATTATGCGGATTCCAATGCAATTTACGGCGTAGACCCGGTAGCCCTGGAGTATTTCCTTGGAAATGACTTGGAGGTGGAGACCCTGACTTTTGAAAATCCCTCGGATGAGTTTTTAAACAGCGAAAGCTTTTATTACACCACCATATTTAAGGGAAGCCTTTATCTTTATAATCACGATACGGGAAATTACGATGCCATGGATCCTGGTAAAACGGCTTATAAAGCCTGGGAACTCACCCCTTATCTGTCTCCTGGAAACACGCTGACCGTAAAATATGTATGTGACAATACGGCCGAGAATAACTGGTATGTGACTCTGCCCATGCTGACTGTGACAGGAAGGGATAAATAATGTTAGAAATTAAAGATTTACGGAAAAAATTTGGTAAATTCCATGCGCTGAACGGACTGGACCTTCATATTCCAAAAGGATCTCTTTACGGGTTCGTTGGACCTAACGGCGCCGGTAAAACCACCACCATTAAAATCATGACAGGGCTTCTCTACGCTGACAGCGGCCAGGTAATGATCGACGGGGCGGATGTGTCCAGAGGCCTAAATGAATTAAAGCTGAAGATCGGCTATGTGCCGGATTTTTTCGGCGTTTATGACAATTTAAAGGTCAATGAATACATGGAATTCTTTGCCTCCTGCTACGGGAGCGACGGCTTAAAGGCAAGGACCCGGTATATGACCCTTTTGGAGCAGGTGGGCCTGGAGGATAAGGTGAACTTTTACGTGGACAGCTTGTCAAGGGGAATGAAGCAGCGGCTCTGCCTGGCAAGGGCTTTGATCCACGACCCTCTTTTGCTGGTGCTTGATGAACCTGCCTCTGGGCTGGATCCACGAACCAGGTTTGAGTTTAAAGAAATCTTGAAGGAATTAAAGGAACAGGGAAAGACCATATTGATCAGCTCCCATGTACTTTCCGAGCTTTCTGAGCTGTGTACGGACATTGGGATCATTGACCAGGGAAAAATGATCTTAAGCGGAAGCATGGAGGAGATCCTGCGCAGGGTCAACGCTTCCAATCCCCTGATTATTTCTGTGTTGGGGAATAAGGAAAAGGCGCTGACCATTTTAAAGAGCCAGCCCTGCGTCCAGACCATAGCGGTAAAGGACGAGGACATTCGGGTGAACTTTTACGGTGACGAGCAGGATGAGGCGCTCCTTTTGCAGCAGTTAGTGGATGCCGATGTGCTGGTGCATGGCTTCTACAGAGAGCAGGGAAGTCTGGAATCCTTATTTATGCAGATCACGGATCATGATAAAGAAAAGGCGGTGCTTGTACATGAAATTGAATCCGGTTTATAAAAGGGAGACAATGGTCAGTTCCAGAAGCTTCCGTCTGGCCCTGATCCTGGCTCTTTTTAATACCATCCTGGCTCTTGTGGTCCTGCTTAACATGTATTCCGTGGTGGAGAGGGTTAAGCTGACGGCAGAGATCCAGTATTCTTCCTTTACCAATCTGTACGTATTTGTGGCTGCAGTGGAATTTGTGCTGCTGATGTTCATTATGCCTGCCTTAACGGCAGGCAGCATCAGCGGAGAAAGGGAACGCCAGACCCTTGATCTTCTTCTCACCACCACCTTAAAGCCATGGCAGATCATATGGGGGAAGCTGACCTCGTCCTTTGGCACCATGTTTCTCCTGATTATGTCCAGCTTTCCCCTTCTGGCGGTCTCCTTTGTATACGGGGGAGTCATGGTTTATGACGTGCTTCTTTTGCTCTTGTGTTATTTGGCAGTGGCCCTTCTCTGCGGAAGCATGGGGGTGTGCTTTTCTTCCCTGTTCAAACGGTCTACCATTGCCACCGTGGTAAGCTATGGAGTCCTGATCCTTATTGCTGCAGGGACCTATGCGATCAATGCATTTGCCCTGTCCATTTCCCGGATGAACATGAGCAGCGCCTATGCCATGTCCGTGGGAGGCGTTGCGGACCAGACCAATTCCGGTGCATTCCTCTATCTGCTCCTTTTAAACCCGGCAGCCACCTTCTATGCAATGATCAACGGCCAGACAGGAGATAATCAGGTGGTGAGAAGCCTAAACAGCTGGTTCGGTCCCCATCCGGATAACTTTGTCATGGAACATTGGGTGGTCTTGAGCATTTTCATCCAGCTTGCCCTGGCGGTTTTATTCATGTTTATCGCTGTAAAGGCCATCAGCCCATCCAAAGGGAAAAAGATAAAAAAATAATATAACAGGAGGATTCTATGCTTACGATCGGATGCCATCTGTCTTCCTCAAAAGGCTATTATGCCATGGGAAAGGAGGCAGTGAAGATAAAAGCCAACACCTTTCAGTTTTTTACAAGAAATCCCAGGGGGACCAGGGCAAAGGCCATGAACCCTGAAGATGTCAACCGATATCTGGACTTTGCACGGGAACATGGGATAGACCAGATTCTGGCCCATGCGCCCTACACTTTCAATGCCTGCTCCCCCAATGAAGGCTTAAGGGCCCTTACCGCAGAAACCATGAAGGACGATTTGGAACGGATGGAATACACTCCCGGAAACTGTTATAATTTTCACCCGGGAAGCCATGTGGGGCAGGGAACGGAAGCAGGGATCCGTTTTATTTCGGATATGCTGAATCAGATCCTGACACCGGAACACCGTACCACAGTGCTTTTAGAAACCATGTCCGGCAAGGGCAGCGAAATAGGACGGGAATTTGAAGAGTTACGGGAGATCCTGGACCGGGTAGTACTAAAGGACCATATGGGAGTCTGCCTGGATACGTGCCATGTATGGGATGCAGGCTATGATATTGCCGGTGATCTGGACGGAGTTTTAAACCGGTTTGACCGGATCATCGGACTGGACAAATTAAAGGCCATCCATTTCAATGACAGTCAGAATCCCCTGGGAGCCCGCAAGGACCGCCACGCAAAGATCGGAGAAGGCTTTATCGGATTTGAGGCTCTGAAGAGGCTGACGGTTCACCCGGCTTTAAAGAGCCTTCCCTTTTATTTGGAGACGCCCAATGATCTTTCGGGGTATGCCAAAGAAATTGCCATGCTGCGTGCTATATAAATGAAAAGCGGATAGTATATATTTGGAGGGATCATCAGAGTAAATTTTTGTGATTCTTTGGCAGTCCACTCATTTACAATTTAATTACATTTTAAGACCAGCGTGGGCGAAGGAGAGAAACAGTATAGCCAACCAGTGAATTGTGTAGTATAATGGGGAAAATAAATTTGTTGAGGAGGCAGCAGCATGGGAATTGTTAAGGCGCTTACTACCGCAGTAGGAGGCTCACTGGCAGACCAGTGGCTTGAAGTGATAGAAGCAGGCAGCATGGGTGATCAGACCGTATTTGCCAGCGGAGTGAAGATACGAAAAGGATCCAATACAAAGAGTACGGATTATACCATTTCCGATGGTTCTGTCATTCATGTTTACCCCAACCAGTTCATGATTCTGGTGGATGGGGGAAAAGTGGTCGACTACACAGGGGAACCAGGCTATTTTACCGTAAAAAACTCTTCCCTCCCCTCCCTTTTTAACGGCCAGTTTGATGAGGCCATAAAAGAATCCTTTGACCGGATTCGTTTCGGTGGTCAGACGCCCACTGCCCAAAAGGTATATTTCATCAACCTGCAGGAGATTAAAGGAATCAAGTTCGGTACTCCCAATCCCATTAATTATTTTGACCAGTTTTATCAAGCGGAATTGTTTTTACGGGCTCACGGAACGTATTCCATCAAGGTGACGGACCCTCTGCTGTTCTATGGGGAGGTCATACCGAAAAATGCCTCCCGTGTTGAGGTTGATGATATCAACGCCCAGTATTTATCAGAATTTTTAGAAGCGCTCCAGTCTTCCATCAGCCAGATGTCCGCCGACGGCATACGGATCTCCTATGTGGCTTCCAAAGGAAGAGAATTGGGGCAGTATATGGCGGATGTCCTTGACGGCCAATGGAAGGACCAGAGAGGAATGGAAATCCAGTCCGTTGGTATTGCCAGCATTTCCTATGATGAAGAGTCAAAGGAATTGATCCATATGCGCAACCAGGGCGCCATGTTAAGCGATCCGGGCATTCGGGAAGGCTATGTGCAGGGATCTGTAGCCAGAGGCTTAGAAGCGGCGGGTAGCAACTCTAACGGCTCCATGACAGGATTTATGGGCATGGGCATGGGGATGAACACGGCCGGAGGCTTTATGGGAGCAGCTTCAGGCACTAACATGCAGCAGATGCAGATGAACCGTACCCAGCAGGGAAACCCAGGGGAACAGATGGCAGCAGGGGAAGAACGTAAACCGGAAAGCTCTTTGGAGACCCCATGGACCTGTACCTGCGGAAGTGTGAATAAGGGAAAATTCTGTCCGGAATGCGGCAGTCCAAAGCCGGCAGGAACCTGGACCTGTGAATGTAACACGGTAAACAATGGCAGATTTTGTTCGGAGTGTGGAAAACCAAGACCATGAGTGAGATCATAAGTTATAAATGTCCAAATTGCGGGGGGCCCCTAATCTTTGATCCGAAAAAGCAAAAGTATGCCTGTGAATACTGTTTATCAGAATTTGCCCAGAAGGAAATGGAAGGCGGAGACCCGAAAGAACTTAAAACAGAAAAGAGTAACAATTTGCCGGAAGGGACGAAGGCAGAAAAAATAGAAGGAGAGCCTGTGCTTTATTCCTGCCCCAGCTGCGGAGCAGAGATCGTTACAGATGAGACCACTGCAGCAACCTTCTGCTACTACTGCCATAATCCGGTAATATTATCCGGCAGGCTTTCCGGAGAGTTCCATCCCGATTATGTGATTCCCTTTGCCATGGAAAAGAAACAGGCGGCAGAGATCTTTACGCTTTGGATGAAAAAGAAGCGGTTTGTCCCCAAAGCCTTTTACAGTGAGGAGCAGATCCAAAAGATCTCAGGTGTATATTTTCCCTATATGCTCTATAGCTGCCGGGCAGAGGGAAGCCTGGATGCCAGAGCAGACCGCCTGCGGGTATGGGTGAGCGGGGACCGCCGCTATACGGAAACCCAGACCTATGAGGTGCGCAGGGAAGGCTCCATGCCTGTAAAATTTGTGCCCCGCAATGCACTGAAAAAATCCAACCGGGAGCTGGTGGAAGGGGTGCTGCCCTATGAAACAGAGAAGATGAAGCCATTTTCCATGGGATATCTTTCCGGTTTTGTGGCGGAGAAACGGGATATGGGAGAACGGGAATTTGCTGAGGATGTTAAGTCTGAGGTGCGTCAGTTTGCCCAGGACTCCCTAAAGAACAGCATTACCTCCTACGATTCTGTGAGAGTCCAGGATCAGACCATCCGCCTGGAAGACGAAACATGGGAGTATGCCCTTTTGCCTGTCTGGACCCTTACATACCATGACGGAGCAAAGGACCAGATGTATTATTTTACGGTGAACGGGCAGACCGGAAAGGTATGCGGTAAGCTTCCTGTGGACCGGAATAAACGGATGCTTTTGTTTGTGGAAATATTCCTGCCTGTATTTCTTGCCTTGTTGATTGTGGGGTATCTGATATGATGAAAATGAAAAGACTGTTCCTTCCCATAATCCGGGGAGCTGTTTTTCTGTCTGCATTCCTTCTGGTTCTTTCCTTCCTTCCGGGAGGATTGAAGGCCTTTGCCCAAAAGAATGGTGATCGGGACGCTTCCCGTGAGAAGCGGGTCTATGATGATGCCGGACTTTTTTCTCAAGAGGAAACAGAAACATTTGAGACTCAGATCCAGGCCATGAGAAAAGAGATGAACATGGATGTGGTGATCCTTACCACAGACCAGGCCGGCGGCAAGAGTGCCGGAGAATATGCGGAAGATTTCTATATCAGGGGTTCCTTTGGTGTTGGCAAGGATTACAACGGAGTCCTGTTCCTCATTGATATGGATAACCGGGAGCTGTATATCCTTCCCGTGGGGACCATGAACCGGTTTTTAACAGATAAACGTTGGAATTCCATCCTGGATGAGGCCTATGACCAGGTCAGCAGCCAGAAATACGGAGCCTGTGCACAAAGCTTTCTGGATGGTGTGACAAAATACTACCGGGCAGGTATTCCCGGAGGACAGTACAATTACGATAAAGAGACCGGAAAGGTAAGCGTTTACCGCAGCATCCGCTGGTATGAGGCAGCCCTGGCAGCCCTGGCAGGGCTCGTGGCCGCCGGTATCGCCTGCGGGGGAGTGACCAGCCGGTATTCGATGAAAAAGGAAAGAGACTGGGCCAGGAATTCCCTTATGGCCTATCGTGGGGATAGCCAGTTCCGGTATTCAGACCAGACCGATCATCTTGTCAACAAAACTGTAACCTATGCCATGATACCCCGGAATCAGGGGAACGGGGGCGGAAGCGGCGGAGGCATGTCTTCCGGTGGCAGAAGCACCACCCATACATCCTCTGGAAGAACCATGGGAGGCGGAGGAAGGAAGTTTTGATCAAATGTTTTCTCATGGAAATAATATAAACCTGCTGACAAAACCCAAGGGATTTGCCGGCAGGTTTTATGGTGTAAAGCCCTTTCCTCAGCTATGAAAGATATACCGGGACCTCCCTGTCTATGGAAAGGGAGTCTTCCGTAACCTTGCAGTCATAGGCCAGAATATGGACCCCGGCTTCTTCTGCTCTTTTTAACGCTTCTCCAAATTCCGGATGGGTTTTTATATTTGGCGTAAATCCATACATTCCCTTCATCTGAATGACAAACAGGATGTAAGTCTCGTAACCCTCTTTGCAGGCATTTATAAGCTCCTGGACATGCTTTACGCCCCGCAGCGTAGGTGCATCGGGAAACATGGCAAGGCCGTTTTCTTCCAGGGTGACTCCCTTAACTTCCATGAATGCAGGGATCACCTTCTGCTGTTCCCCTTTTATTTCCGGAAACACTGTCAAAAAGGCAAGGTCAAACCGTGACTGGTCATAGGAAACCTCCCGCCGTAAGCCTTCCATGGTTGGCTTATATGGGAAAGGCTGCTCCCCTGTTTGATGAAAAGGCAGAACCGGATTTTCCCTTTTGGCTTTCAGCCACTCATAGGCCGCCTGATTAGGGGCCTGGGAATCCATGTTGATGAGGAGAGGACCGCCTTTTTCCCGCCTTTTCCATACACCGATCAGGGAGTATTCCGTTTTTCTCCCCAGGGCAGCTGCCTCCGGATGATACTGCACCAGTACCTTTACGCCGGGGATGAGAAGCTCTCTGCAGCGCCCTGTATTTTTAACGTGGCAGACCACCGTCTCTTCCCTGTTCCCCTCCCTTGTAATCAGGACATGGGCAATAAAACGGTTGGGACGGCTTATAAAGGTTCCTGTCATCATGTGTTCGTATTTCAATGAAGTTTTCTCCTTTCAGAATCCATAGGTGTATCTTACCATAAGAAGAATGAGGTTAAAAGTAAAAATATCTTTTCACTGGTTTGTCTTTATAGTGAACACACTTGTCCGTTTGATGGAAACTTTTTTGGCCTTTTTTCTTGCACCCCGGAGGAAATTGTGCTACAATGCTGGCAAGGTTTTTTGATCCAATAAACTGTAACATCATTTATTTATGGGAACTTGCAAAGCAGGTTTCAATAAAAGGGCTGTTTTTTCGCCCGTCCATCCGATGATCGAAAGTGTTCTTTGCTTTCGGCAGAATATAAGCGCAGGAAAGGAATAACATACCATGGAATTATCCTATCAAAGCACCAGGGGCGGTGAAGCCGGTGTAACGGCTTCCCAGGCAATCTTAAAGGGACTGGCAGAAGACGGGGGCCTGTTTATGCCGTGTTTTATCCCAAAGCTTGACAAATCCATGAAGGAACTGTCGGCAATGACATATCAGGAAACGGCCTATGAGGTCATGAAGCTGTACCTTACGGATTATTCAGAGGGGGAGTTAAAAACCTGCATTGAACGGGCTTATGACAGCAAATTCGATACAGAGGAGATTGCTCCCTTAGCAAAGGCCGGCGGCTCCTATTATCTGGAATTATATCATGGTAGTACCATTGCATTTAAGGATATGGCTCTTTCCATTCTCCCTCATCTCATGACCGTTGCCGCAAAAAAGAATGAGGTAAAAAATAAAATTGTGATCCTCACGGCTACCTCCGGAGATACAGGAAAAGCTGCCATGGCAGGCTTTGCCGATGTGGAAGGGACGGAAATCATTGTATTTTACCCAAAGGATGGGGTAAGCCGGGTCCAGGAGCTTCAGATGGTGACCCAGAAGGGAGAAAACACCCATGTGGCTGCCATTCATGGAAACTTTGACGATGCCCAGACAGGGGTGAAGAAGATTTTCGGTGATAAGGAATTTGCACGTAAACTGGCTGAAAAGGGCTTTCAGCTTTCCTCTGCCAACTCCATCAACATCGGAAGGCTGGTTCCCCAGGTTGTCTACTATGTCTATGCTTATGCAAAGCTGCTTTCCAGCGGGGAGATCGCAGATGGAGAAGTGATCAATGTGACCGTACCCACAGGAAACTTCGGGAACATTCTGGCAGCTTACTTAGCAAAACAAATGGGAGTTCCCATTAAAACCCTGATCTGTGCCTCCAATGAAAATAAAGTTCTTTATGATTTCTTTCAGACCGGAACCTATGACCGGAACCGTGATTTCATACTTACCAGCTCTCCGTCCATGGATATTCTGATTTCCAGCAACTTAGAGCGCCTGATTTATTTAAGCGCCGGATGTGATGCGGATGCAAATGCCGCTTTCATGAAGGACTTAAGTGAAAACGGAGCCTATACGGTAACCGATTTTATGAGGGGATTCATGGATGATTTTAAGGGAGGCTTTGCAGGAGAAGAGGAGACCAGGGCAGCCATTAAGAAGGTATTTGATGATACGGGATATCTGATGGATCCCCATACAGGTGTGGCCGCCTGTGTGTACGACAGGTACAGGACAAAGACAAAGGATCACACAAAGAATGTTATCGCTTCCACGGCAAGTCCCTATAAATTCTCAAGAAGCGTTCTGGAAGCCATGGAAGGGAAACAGGAAGAGCCGGATGAATTCCGGGTCATTGACCATCTGGCAGAGGTCTCCAGGGTTCCTGTTCCCCAGGCAGTGGAAGAAATCCGCACTGCACCGGTACGCCATAATACGGAATGCGATGTCGATAAGCTGAAGGAAGCGGTGGAAGGCTTTTTAAGCTAACGGAGGTTTCTGTTGGCGTACTGGCACCATTTTCCGCTTAGGACACGGGTGGAGAAGAAAATTGCCCGCACCAGCCAGTCAATGGTCATGGCGATCCAGATTCCCATTAGGCCCAGGCCGAAATACAGACTCAGTACGTAGGCCAGGACGATCCGGCAGATCCACATGGAGCAGATGGATACTGTCATGGTGAAACGGACGTCGTTGGCAGCGCGCAGGCCGTTGGTAAGGCAAAAGGACAATGGATGGAACATCATGCAGCAGATGCTGTGGTAAAGCATGAGTTTAACGGCCAGGGCACTTGTTTCCCCGGATAAATGAAACAGGCCGGATATTGGTTTTAAAAATGGTATGATGGAAAGGTTTAATACAAGCAGCCAGATATATGCTGTTTTTAAAAGCTTCCCCATATATCTTCGGGCCTGTTTCAGTTCTCCGGCCCCGATGCATTGTCCCACCACGGTAACCAGGGCAATTCCTATGGCGTTGGCCGGAATGGTCTCCAGGCCGCAGATGGTACTGGCTACCGCATTTGCTGCAATGGCCATGGTGCCGAAGCTGGCGGTCAGGCTGGACAGCAAAAGCTTTCCAAGCTGGAAAATGCTGTTTTCCAGACCGTTTGGCACACCGATATAGAGGATCTGGCGCAGCATGGCCTTGTCAACCCGAAGACGGAATTCAACAGGGAAATAGCTCTGCTTCCGGAGAAGGACCACCATGACCACTGCAGATAAAATCCTGGAGAATAAGGTGGAAAGTCCGGCGCCTGCCACACCCATGCGTAGCCCGTAGATCAGCAGGGCGTTTCCTGCGATATTGCAGAGATTGGCAGCCAGAGAGACCTGCATGGAGACCTTGGAGTTTCCGGAGGTCCTGAAAAGAGCTGCACTGCTGTTGTAAAATGCCAGAAACGGGTAGGATAGGGAGGATATGTAGAAATAAGTCCGCCCGTTATTCATAACTTCCGGACTGATATTTCCATAAATGAGCCTTAAAAGCTGCTGGTTAAAAAGAAGGGTCACAGCCATAAGGAAAATAGAAAGGCCCCCAATGGCCAGGAATAACTGGCCTGAGGCCCTGGCAACACTTTTCTCATCCCTTCTGCCCATGTACTGGGCGGTCACCACGGAGCCTCCGGCGGCCATTGCCCCGAACAAGCCGATGAGCAGGACGTTAATAGTATCCACGATGGATATGCCTGATACGGCTTCTTCCCCGCAGGAGGCCACCATAATGGTATCAGCCATTCCCATAAAAACCGCCAGTATCTGTTCAACCACCAGGGGAAAAATCAACTGGCGAAGCTGCTTGCCGGAAAACATTTCCGGCGTTTCCTGATGTTCCTTCATTTCTGTGGTTTCAGAGCTCAGGCGTTGGAAAATGCCCTCTCTCATCTTTCGTATCATAAAAAATCTCCTATCATGTATTTGTAACTTAGATCCATTATAAAGCAAAGTACGGATGAAAGCAAAATGTAACTTCGTTATAAAAATGACAATCTGGAAAAATTATTCTTTCCAAATAGGGTAAGATGGTATATAATAAAAAAGATATAAGAGAAAAAATTATAATGGAGGTTTGCGATATGTTAGTTTCAGCAAAAGATATGCTTGAAAAGGCAAGAGACGGAAAGTATGCAGTTGGACAGTTCAACATCAACAACCTTGAGTGGACGAAAGCTGTTTTACAGACGGCCGAAGAGTTGAAATCCCCGGTGATTCTGGGTGTTTCCGAAGGCGCTGGCAAATACATGACAGGCTATAAGACCGTAGCTGCTATGGTGAAGGCCATGATCGAAGAATTAAAAATTACTGTTCCGGTGGCACTTCACTTAGACCATGGTTCCTATGACGGCTGCTATAAGTGCATGGAAGCCGGATTCTCCTCCATTATGTTCGATGGTTCCCATTATCCCATTGCTGAGAACGTGGAAAAGACCACAGAGCTTGTAAAGGTCTGTGGGGAAAAAGGCCTTTCCATTGAAGCAGAGGTAGGCTCCATCGGCGGTGAGGAAGATGGTGTTGTTGGTATGGGCGAATGCGCAGATCCCGGCGAGTGCAAGCAGGTTGCTGACTTAGGAGTAACCATGCTGGCAGCGGGAATCGGCAACATCCACGGAAAATATCCGGAAAACTGGGCTGGTTTAAGCTTTGATACCCTGGCTGCCATAAAGGATCAGGTAGGTGATATGCCTCTGGTACTTCACGGCGGGACAGGCATTCCGGAAGATCAGATCAAAAAGGCCATCAGCCTTGGCGTTGCAAAGATCAATGTGAATACGGAGTGCCAGCTGTCCTTTGCAGACGCAACCCGTAAGTATATTGAGGCAGGCAAAGATTTAGAAGGAAAGGGCTTTGATCCCCGTAAGCTTCTGGCTCCCGGAACAGAAGCAATTAAAGCCACTGTAAAAGAAAAGATGGAATTATTTGGATCTGTAGGAAAAGCTTAAAGAAACTTTTTTAAAAAAGTACTTGATTTTTTAAGAGAAATGGTTTAATTTAATTTAAGAACGATGGCGTTCTCCTAATACCGGGAGGGCGCCTTTTCTGATTTATGCGCATATTCAGATCGTGAGGAGACCAATCAGGCAGTTGACATATGGAACTATGGGAGGATGGAAAATTTATGAGCGAAGTTATAAATGTTGCCGAGCTGTTCGGCAGGAATGTATTTAATGAAACCGTAATGAGAGAGCGCTTACCAAAATCTGTTTTCAAAAAATTAAAGAAAACGATTGAAGACGGCGCTGAGCTGGATCCATCAATCGCTGATGTGGTAGCACATGCCATGAAGGATTGGGCCATTGAGAGAGGAGCGACCCACTATACCCACTGGTTTCAGCCCCTTACCGGCATTACCGCTGAAAAGCATGACTCCTTCATTTCTGCGCCTGCAGCGGATGGAAAGGTGATCATGGAGTTTTCCGGTAAAGAGCTGGTAAAAGGCGAGCCGGATGCCTCTTCTTTCCCTTCCGGCGGCTTAAGAGCAACCTTTGAGGCAAGAGGCTATACCGCCTGGGACTGCACTTCACCGGCATTTTTAAGGGAAGATGCCATTGGAGTCACTCTCTGCATCCCAACCGCTTTCTGCTCTTATACGGGAGAAGCCCTTGACAAAAAGACACCTCTCTTACGATCCATGGAGGCTGTTGATGAACAGGCATTAAGAATCTTAAAATTATTCGGAAATACCACCTCCAAGAGGGTCACTCCCTCCGTAGGAGCCGAGCAGGAATATTTCCTGGTTGACCATGACAAGTATTTACAGAGAAAAGATTTGATCTACGCCGGACGCACCCTGTTTGGAGCAATGCCTCCAAAGGGACAGGAGCTGGAGGACCACTACTTCGGTTCTATCCGTGAGAGGATCGCGGCATATATGAAGGAAGTAAACGAGGAGCTTTGGAAGCTGGGAGTACCGGCAAAGACCCAGCACAATGAAGTTGCGCCTGCCCAGCATGAGCTGGCGCCTATTTTCGAACAGGCAAACGTGGCAGTTGATCATAACCAGCTGGTAATGGAGACCTTAAAGAAGGTGGCAGGACGCCATGGATTAAACTGCCTGCTTCATGAAAAGCCCTTTGCAGGAGTCAATGGCTCCGGAAAGCATAACAACTGGTCCTTAACCACGGATGACGGGATCAACTTGTTAAATCCGGGAGAGACCCCTCATGAAAACATCCAGTTTCTGCTGGTGCTGTCCTGTATCTTAAAGGCGGTTGACAATCATGCGGATCTGCTCCGGGAATCTGCAGCAGATGTAGGAAACGACCACAGGCTTGGAGCAAATGAAGCACCGCCGGCCATTATCTCTGTTTTCATCGGAGAACAGTTAGAAGATGTGGTGGATCAGCTTTGCAGCACAGGAGAAGCCACCCGCTCCAAGGCAGGCGGCACCTTAAAGACAGGCGTGAGAACACTTCCTGATTTATTCAAGGATGCAACCGACAGAAACAGGACCTCCCCATTTGCTTTTACCGGCAATAAATTCGAGTTCCGCATGGTAGGTTCCTCTGATTCCATTTCTTCTCCCAATGTGGTTTTAAATACCATTGCCGCGGAAGCATTAAAGGAAGCCGCCGATATTCTTGAAAAGGCAGATGACTTTGATACGGCTGTCCATGACATGATCAAGGAACAGCTTTGCGCCCACAGAAGGATTATATTTAACGGTAACGGCTATTCCGAGGCCTGGGTGGAAGAGGCGGAAAGAAGAGGCCTTCCCAACCTTAAATCAATGGTGGAAGCCATTCCTGCCCTGACATCAGATGCTTCGGTAAAAATGTTTGAGGAATTTAAGGTATTTACAAAGGCGGAACTGGAATCCAGGGTTGAGATCGAATATGAGGCTTACAGCAAGGCCATTAACATTGAGGCAAAGACCATGATCGATATGGCCGGAAAGCAGATCATCCCGTCTGCCGTGAAATATGCCTCCCTGCTGGCTGATTCCCTGGGAAAGGTAAAGGCAGCTTGTCCTGCAGCTGATACCAGTGTCCAGGAGGAGCTTCTCATCGAGGTGAGCGCCCATTTATCCGACATGAAGGTAGCACTGGCCGGTCTGACGGATGCTGCTGAGAAATGTGCGGCAATCGAAGGCAACAAGGAGCAGGCGACGGCTTACCATGATGAGGTGGTACCTGCTATGGCAGCCCTCCGGGCGCCTGCGGATAAGCTGGAAATGATGGTGGATAAAGAATTATGGCCAATGCCAAGCTATGGAGATTTAATCTTCGAAGTGTAATGGCCGGATACAAGTTAAAAAGATGCTGTCCTGTTTACCGGACAGCATCTTTTTTATAGATCCCAGTATAGGGGCTGCATGTTCTCAAAGGTACAAAACTGCTGGAATCCAAGTTCTTTCAGCATTCCTTTTACTTCCGGTATGTAAGCTCCCAGATGTTCCGGTTCATGGGTGTCAGAACCAATGGTAAGGATTCGCCCGCCTAATTGAAGGTATCTTTTCAGAATCTCTCTGGATGGGGTCAAGTCCTTTAAACCATACCGGAAGCAGGAGGTATTAACCTCAATCCCTTTTCCGTCGGCAATTACCTGACGGAGTATTTTGTCTGCCATATCCATAATTCTTTCGTCCGGATATTCTCCGTACGTGTCGTACCGCTTGATCATGTCCAGATGTCCAAGAACGGAATAATTTTTATAGTTTTTTACTACTTCATAAATAGCCTCATAATAAGCGGTCTGAAATTCTTCCTGGCTCTTTCCCTCCTGAAACTGGTAATTCCAGAACTCCTTATCATTCACCTGATGGTTGCTTAAAATGATGAATTCAAAGGGATATGCTTCAAAATCCCTTTGGAAAAAGGGAATGGTGTGGGTCTGGACACCGAATTCGATTCCTGCTTTTATGGATAATTTCCCCTTGTATTTTTCCTTCATTTCTTCAATTTCTTTAAAATAACTTTTATAATTGCAGTTTAAATCTGTTTTTACCCCATAATCCACATGATCCGTAACGGCAATTTCATGGAATCCAAGCAGAATTGCCCTTTGGATGATTTCTTCCATGGAACACTCCGAATCATCACTGTAATAAGTATGCACATGATAGTCTGACAGCATGTGACCTTCCTCCATTCTCATTTTGTATTATTTTCTTTTAACTTTTTTGCTCATTTCTTATTTGTATGATATAATGAGCACAAGAAAGATGAGCCTGCTCATGGGCACCAACGATGAATGCTGATCGAGAACCGCAGGTTTCGATATAATGATAATGCTCTGAGACTGAATTTTCTATCACTATTTTTTTCAGTTATTATAACAATCGTATTTATAGAATGTGAGGGAGGTATGATGACGGATACCATTGTCATGCAGGATGCTTCTGAAATCGTCACCTACGATCAGATGGGGATCCCTCTTTATATCCAGAGAGATAAACTGTCAGATTATCCGGATTGGAAGGCTCTTTGTCATTGGCATGAGGACATGGAATTTATCCGGATTTTAGAGGGCCAGATGAATTACCATATCAACGGGAAACGGGTTCTGCTGAAAAAGGATGACTGCATCATGGTTAATGCCAGACAGATGCATTATGGTTATTCCTTTAACCGCAAGGACTGCGATTTCATCTGCATCCTGTTCCATCCCCAGCTGTTTACCGGAAATAAACTGCTTTACCAGAAATACATATCTCCCATTATGGAAAATCAGCGTATGGAATACATTTACTTTGATGGTTTCAGCAGGGAAGGGAAGGAAACAGCGGCCCTCCTTGACCAGATCTATTTCTCAAAAGAGCAGGCAAATGATGCATATGAAATAGAGGTCATTGGGTTCATACTCACCTTATGGAAACGGCTTTATGAACGATGTGAGGTCATATCTCCGGATACAGCAGGACAGACAGGCTCGGATCTTTCGGCCCAGAAGGATATGGTATCCTTTATTTACCAGCATTATGCGGAAAAGCTGTCCTTATCGGATATTGCTGGGGCTGGCAGCATATGCCGGAGCAAATGCTGCATGATATTTAAACGCTATCTGCAGCAGTCGCCCATTGAGTTTCTGAATGCATACCGGCTGGAGGTCAGCCGGAGCCTATTAAAGGACCCGGCCGCCAGCATAACCCAGGTTGCCCTTGCCTGCGGATTTAACCATCTCAGCTATTATTCCAAGCTGTTTTTAAGAAGCTATGGCTGTACGCCCAGGGAGTACAGAAGTTTGCATTCTTTGTAAATTGTACAAAGAAAGCTCACATCCTTACCCCTTGCGTCTGTGAATCAACAGGATATGCCTGCTGTCCACATGATTCCTATACTAAAAAGAAAGAAGAAGGTAGATCACCATGGAAACCATGTCATATGTCATATCAATTTTAGAAAAAATCGTAAATATCCCAAGTCCCAGCGGCTACACCAGGGAGGTCATGAAGGCGATAGAGGAAGAAGCCTCAGGATTTGGTTTTCATTCCGCTTACAACAGAAAAGGAGGCTTGATCATCGAAGTTCCCGGACAGACACAGGAGGTTCTCGGATTATCCGCCCACGGGGACACCTTGGGAGCCATGGTCCGCTCCATCACGCCGGAAGGGATGCTTACCCTGATGCCGGTAGGAGGCTACATGATGGAAACCATTGAAGGGATGTACTGCAAAATACATACCAGGACCGGAAAGACTTATACAGGAACCATCCTTACGAAGGAGCCATCGGTACACACCTTTGACAATGCCAAATCGCTGGAGAGAAAGGCGAAAAATATGGAGATACGCCTGGATGAGTTGGCCGATAGTGCCGATGACATAAAAGATCTTGAAATATCCTCCGGGGATTACATCAGCTTTGATCCTATGTTCGTCCATACCAAAAGCGGTTTCATAAAATCCCGCCATCTGGATGACAAGGCTTCCGTGGCAATCCTCCTGGGAGTGTTAAAGGATCTGTCTGAATCAGGACTCAAGCCGGAAAAGACCCTTAAGATCCTGATCAGCAATTATGAAGAGGTTGGATTTGGGGCAAGCTGGATCCCGGAAGACATCCAGGAGTTTCTTGCTGTGGATATGGGAGCACTTGGGGATGATTTAACGGGCAATGAAAGAAAGGTGTCCATCTGCGCTCAGGATTCCACCGGGCCTTACGACTATGAAATGACAAACCGCCTCATCGGCGTTGCGAAGGAGAGAGGCCTGGACTATGCGGTGGATGTGTTCCCCCACTACGGCTCCGATGTGGGAAGCGCTATCAGGGGCGGGCATGATATCAGGGGAGCCTTGATCGGACCGGGAGTCCATGCCTCCCATGGAACGGAGCGGACTCATGAGAAAGGACTGGAACAGACATTAAAGCTGATTGAAGGGTTTATCGGTCTTCCCGCTGAAGGCTGATCTTAGGGCATCCTTTACTCTTTTTACCTTTTTCTTGCAAAAGAAAGTTTCTTGTGCTAGTATATAGGCAAATTTAAGCACAGGGGGGAATTAGATATGGATGAGAATTATGCAGTTGCGTTTCAGCTCATTATGAACGCTGGAAATTCAAAATCGCTGTCCATGATGGCTATGGAATCAGCCAGGGAATTTAACTTTGAGGAAGCGGAAAAATACTTAAAAGAAGCGGAAGTGGAGATGAGGTCCGCCCATCAGTCCCAAATCGATTTAATCCAGCAGGAGGCTCAGGGGAATCCTGTGGATGTAAACATCATTCTGGTACATGCCCAGGACCATTTGACCATGGCGATGATGGCAAAAGACCAGGCGGTAGAGATCTTGAACCTTTACCGGATGATCAAGGATCTAAAGGATCAGATAGAAAAATAAATAAGAGCTTGCCGAAAACAGCCTTCTTGCACACTGAACGTATTTCAGGAGCAAGAAGGTTTGTTGCAATCCAGAAAAAAGGAGGACATTATGGAAGGGATCAAAATCGTAACCATTGGAGGCGGATCCTCTTATACGCCGGAGTTAGTAGAAGGGTTTATCAAACGTTATGATAAGCTTCCGGTAAGGGAGCTTTGGCTGGTGGATATTGAAGAGGGAAGGGAAAAGCTGGAGACCGTAGGTGCCCTGGCCAAACGCATGGTGAAAAAGGCGGGGCTTCCCATGGAGGTGATCCTGTCTTATGACAGGCGGGAGGCTTTAAAGGATGCGGATTATGTGACAACGCAGATAAGAGTGGGGCTTTTGGATGCCAGGATCAAGGATGAACGGATCACCTTAAGCCACGGCATGATCGGACAGGAAACCAACGGAGCGGCTGGCATGTTCAAGGCCTTCCGGACCATTCCGGTGATTCTGGATATTGTAAAGGACATAAAGGAGCTTTGTCCGGAGGCATGGATGATAAACTTTACCAATCCGGCGGGAATGATCACAGAGGCAGTGTTAAGATATACGGATTTTAAAAAGGTGATCGGCCTTTGCAATGTGCCGGTGAATATGGTCAATGGCTTTGCCAGGCTGCTAAACGTAGAGCCTGAGCGGGTGACCATGGAGCTGTCCGGCTTAAACCACCATATTTTTGCCACAGATGTATTTGTGGATGGGCAGTCAAGGCTGGAAGAAATCCTGGAAATCTATGAGCACATCAGCCCTGAGGATGCTATTTCCATGAAGAATTTTTCTACCCTTCCATTTTCTCCGGAATTTATCCGGGGGCTTCACTGCATTCCCTGTCCCTATCACAACTATTATTTCTTTACCAGAGAGCAGCTGGAGGAGGAATGGAAGGAATACCAGGAAGGCCGGGTCCGGGGCGAAGTTGTGAAAAGGGTGGAAGAGGACTTGTTTGAGCTGTATAAGGATGAACATCTGGATGTCAAGCCAAAGCAGCTGGAGATGAGAGGCGGAGCCAGGTACAGCGATGCCGCCTGCAATTTAATCTGCTCGCTGTATAACAATACCGGGGATATCCAGTATGTGGACGTGCGAAATAACGGAACCATCACGAACCTTCCGGCAGACAGTGCGGTGGAAGCTGCCTGTATAATCACCGGCGGCGGACCAAAGCCCATTGCAGTGGGAGAGCTGAAACCCCAGATCAACGGAACCATACAGACCATCAAGACCTTTGAGCGCCTGGTCTGTGAAGCGGCTGTCACCGGAAACCGGGATCTGGCTGTGACGGCTCTCAACATGAACCCGCTGTGCACCAGTGATCACGATGCCAATGCCGTGGTCCGGGATTTACTGGAAGCCCACAGAAAATACCTTCCGCAGTTTTTCAGGAAGGAACAACAGGAATAAGATAAATGCTGTGAAAATGACTGAAAAAGCCATTTTCACAGCATTTTTTTTGACATTATAACGGAGAAATTGCCTGGAATAAGGGGGAGTTTTTAAGAATTAAATAAAAAGTTTATTTTAATTTTAGAATTTACTTGTTTTTTTGCATAGGATATAGTATGATAAGGGCAAGAAGAAGTGGTCTAGACCACAGAAAGGGGTGCGAGATGTATCATATTTTATTAGTTTGCTCTGCAGGAATGTCTACAAGCATGCTTGTAAAAAAAATGCAGGATGCAGCATCAGAAAAGGGCGTGGAGGCCACCATTTGGGCGGTTGGAGATGCTGAATCCGTTGAGGAAGTGAAAAAGGCAGATATCATTTTGTTAGGGCCTCAGGTTCGTTACCTGGAGAAAAAAATGAATGAGAGAGTCAAGAATGAAAAGCCGGTGCTTGTCATCGATATGATGGCTTACGGCACGATGAACGGTGCCAAGGTCCTGGATCAGGCACTGGGGAAATTAAACGGGTAGGTATGAAAAAGAAATTCCCCTTCCAATGGTTCAGGGGATAATAAAAGAGGGAGAAAAGTTATGGGTGCATTTAATTCATTCATGGAAGCAAAATTTATGCCAATCGCAGCGAGAATTGGTTCCCAGAAACATTTGGTGGCCATTCGTGATGCATTTATCGCCATCATGCCCATTACCATGGTGGGATCCATTGCGGTTTTGCTCAATGTATTTTTAAGAGATCTTCCAAATCAGGCAGGAATGACAGGTTTTGTCAGTGCCATGGGTCCGATTATCAGTGTTAACGGTAACGTATATTTTGGTTCTATTGTAATCCTTGCTTTGGTATTTGTGTTTGCCCTGGGTTACAACCTTTCAAAAACTTATGATGTTAACGCCATTGCAGGCGGAGTCATCGCATTTGCAAGCTTGGTTACCTGTATGGGACAAAGCGCAATCTTCGACTATGAGCTTCCAGGCGTTGCAGCGTCTGCTGCTGATCAGTTAAAAGGCCTAGGACTTGATGTGGCTGCCACAGCAGGCGGCGGTGTTACATTAAACGGAGTCAGCGGCTATGGATACTTAGGTTCCGGATACACCGGTTCCGGCGGTCTGTTTACCGCATTGATTATGGGCTTTATCTGTACCATGATTTACATAAAGCTGATGCAGAAGAAGGTAACCATCAAACTTCCGGATTCCGTACCGCCGGCAGTAAGCAAAGCATTTGCGGCAATTATTCCTGGTGTGATCGCCATTTATGTGGCGGGTATCTTAACCCAGATCTGCATTACTGCTACTGGCTCCACCATTAATGAAATGGTGCTCAGATATATCCAGAGGCCGCTCCTCAGCTTGTCACAGGGCTTCTTCAGCGTAATCCTCATGGTATTCTTAATTCAGTTGTTATGGTTTTTTGGCTTACATGGACACAACGTACTGGCTCCCATTATGGATGGTATTTATTTAACAGCATTGAACCAGAACATCGAGGCATTTACAGCCAGCCAGAGTACTGCAAGTCTTCCGTACTTATGGACCCGTGGTTCCTTTGATGCCTACTGCCAGATGGGTGGTTCCGGAATTACCTTAGGCCTGATCATCGCCATCTTCCTGTTTTCCAAGAGAGATGACCAGAGGGCCATTGCCAAACTGTCCTGGCCCATGGGTGTATTTAATATCAATGAGCCGATCATCTTCGGTATGCCTATCGTATTAAACCCGGTATATTTGATTCCATGGCTGATCGTTCCTCCGGTATGTGCGGCCATCGCATACGGGGCAACTGCCATAGGCCTGATCCCGCCGGTATTCGTATCTGTACCCTGGGTAATGCCTGCAGGCATCTACGCCTTCCTTGCAACCGGCGGAAACTTTATGGCTGCGCTGGTATCGCTGTTCAACCTGTTTATATCCTTTGTCATCTGGGCACCTTTTGTAATAATGGCAAATAAGATGAAAAATGAATAACAGAATCGTATAAAAAGGAGCTGCCAGACCAGTTCGCAGGGGTTGTCCTGACAGAACTGATTTGGCGGCTTTTCCCAGTAAAACGAGAAAGGGTGGAATTTTTCATGAAAAGCTGGACTGTATTTTTAATCGCCATAGGCTGCCTGTTCATCACCGTATCACCTCAGCTTCCATCCTCTGCCCTGTATATGGCCGTCGGTCTGATATTCGTGTTGCTGGGCGCAGTTATGCTGATAAAGAGAAAAAAATAAGGGGGTATGGCATGATGATCAAGTTTCCGGAAGGGTTTTATTTTGGCAGTGCCACCAGCGCTACCCAGTGCGAGGGGGGCACAGAAAATGACGGAAGAGGAAAGAATATCTGGGATTTGTGGTATGAAGAGGAAAGCTATAAATTTCATGGAGCCATTGGCCCGGGCATTACCTCTTCCTTTTACCAGAATTATAAAGAGGATATTCAGCTAATGAAGCAGACAGGCCATAATTCTTTTCGGACTTCCATTAGCTGGTCCCGTTTGTTTCCCCAGGGCTATGGAGAAGTCAATGATAAGGCCGCAGAATTTTACCGCAGCCTGTTTCTGGAATTAAAGGAACAGGGGATTGAGCCGTTTGTGAATCTGTACCATTTTGATATGCCGGTGAAACTCCAGGAGATGGGGGGATGGGAAAACAGAAAGGTTGTGGATTATTATAAGGAATATGCCTGGACCTGCTTTCACTTATTTGGTGATCTGGTTAAACACTGGTTTACCTTTAATGAACCCATCGTCCATGTGGAATGCGGATATCTGCAATGCTATCACTATCCCTGCAAGGTGGATCCCAAAGCGGCGGTTTTAGTGGCTTATCATACGGCCCTGGCCAGCGCTTTAGCGGTGAAGGAATATCACAGCATGAAGCAGGGAGGAAAGATCGGGATTGTCTTAAACCTGACCCCGGCTTATCCCAGAAGTTCCCATCCGGAGGATCAGAAGGCGGCAAAGATTGCCGAACTGTTCCAGAATAAGAGTTTTCTGGATCCTGCCGTAAAGGGGGCTTATGATCCGGAACTGGTTACGCTCATAGAAAAGCATGGGCTGCTTCCTGAGGCTGTTTCAGAGGATCTGGAGGTCATCCGTCAAAATACAGTGGATTTTCTGGGAGTAAACTACTACCATCCCTTCCGTGTCTGCGCAAAGGCCAGCCTTCCCAATCCGGCAGCTCCGTTTACGCCGGGATATTATTTTGATAACTATGACATGCCTGGCAAACGGATGAATCCATACAGAGGCTGGGAAATTTATCCCAGAGGTTTGTATGACATTGCCCTCAATATTCGTGATAACTATGGGAACATTGAATGGATGGTTACGGAAAATGGCATGGGCGTGGAAAATGAGGGTCGTTTTAAGACAGACGGCATAATACAGGATGATTACCGCATTGATTTCTATAAAGAGCATTTGACCTGGCTTCATAAGGGGATGGAAGAGGGCAGCCATTGCATTGGATATCATGTGTGGACCTTTGTGGACTGCTGGTCATGGCTCAATGCTTATAAGAACCGTTACGGGCTTGTGGAGCTGGATTTGGAAACCCAGAAACGGACCATAAAAAAGTCGGGCTATTGGTATCAGGAGCTGCTTAAAAACAACGGTTTTGAATCTGGCAAATAGGAGAGACATATGGAAGTAAATCAAAAACTGAACGTAGAGGCAAAGGAATTCTTTAATGCCCTGGCGGCCTCGGTTGCCTATGATATCAGCCAGGCCACAGGGAAAAAGGTAAATCCAGACCAGATATATTCCGGCTACGGTTATAAAAAGAAAATGAAAAGCAGGATGGGACAGGAGAGCAATGTAGATGTGGTGATCAAGCAGTTTGTCTCTCCCAGCTGCTATGAGGCAAGTTTTCGTACCTCCCATGGGACAAATTTTATACTTTATGAGATCGAAGATAGCAAAGACGGAAACATTATGGTACACTACAGAGAGAAATTTGAGGGGGGGAGTACTTCCTACTCTTTAAACTATAAAATTGTTTCCTGGTTTTATCAAAAATCTTCAAAAAAGAGGATTTCCAGGATGCTGTCTTCCATGGAAAGCTTTATTCGCACGAAGGCAGAGAGCCAGGGGGATTTATCTGAATATCCATGTAACGGCTGCCCGCAGGAGGCAAAAGAGAATTAATTGTGATTAGAGGTGATACAATGGGGGCTCCGAAATATCAGAAAATAAAACAGGACCTTATGGAAGAAATTAAGGACGCGTCTGTCAATACCCCTATTGCCTCAGAGCGGGAGCTTGCCAGCCGGTATAAAGCCAGCCGGATGACCGTGCGCAACGCTTTAAATGAACTGGTGGAAGAGGGAGTATTGTACAGAGATAAAAATAAAGGAACTTTTGTTGCAGACCAAAGGCTGATGAAGAAAAACACTTCAGCCGAAACGCTGAACAAGCCCATTGATGACACTTATGATTACAATGTGATCTATTTCAGTTCCTGCTTTTCCGACGAAACGGTGGCATCGATTCTTGAGATCGGGCCTGAGGACCGGATGATCCGGATTGTCCGCTTAAACAGGAAGAACGGAAAGCCATCAAGCGTTGAAGAAATCTACTTGATCCAAAGCCTGATCAATGACAGTGATTACAACAACTTGAATAAACTTTTGGATCTGAAAGGATATATTGACGAAGGATCGGTCACACAGAAGTTCCTGCCCATTACGGTTCCCGTAAAGTACATTAACTTGCTTCATGTAAAGCTGAATACTCCTATCATTATGGTCGAAAGCATCATTGTAAGCAAAAACGGCACTCCGGTGGTGTATATCAGGGAGTTTAATAACCCCTTTGAAAAGATCATTGAGATAACAACTTAACAAGAGCGGCTGATCAGGACCAGACGGCACCAGCCCATCCAAATCGTTTACAATTCAGAGAAAGCAGTGACAATATACACATTAAGCAGTTGAATTACAGAAAGACAATAGAGTCCACAGCATCTGAATGTATGATATATTAAATTTAAAAAGAAAGGAAAGTATGGTTATCTGTTTCCGGATATATCATACAAGATAGCTATGGTTCAGAAGAATACGGAATTACCCTTGGTATTTGACAGTTTTGCAGAAGCAAGAAAAAATGGGTTTCTCGCCATGAAGAAACTTAAGGATTCCGGCAAGGGGGTGGTGGGACAGTTCTGTACTTATACTCCCCTGGAGATTTTTATGGCCGCGGATTTGGTGAGCGTAAGCCTTTGCTCTACCAGTGACGAGACCATACCGGAGGCAGAAAAGGTGCTGCCTGCCAACTTATGTCCCCTCATCAAATCCAGCTACGGCTTTGCGATCACGGACAAATGTCCCTATATGTATTTTTCCGATCTGGTGGTGGGGGAGACAACTTGCGACGGCAAGGTGAAGATGTATGAGCTCCTTGGACAGACCAAGAATGTCCACGTCCTGGAACTTCCCCACCGTCAGACCACTCCCGAAGCCAAGGCCCTTTGGCGGGCAGAAATAGTAAGGCTGATTGAGCGTGTGGAAAAGGATTTCGGTGTTGCAATTACGGATGAAATGCTCAAAGAAGCAATACGTAAGCGCAATATGGAGCGCAGGCTTCTGAAAGAAGTGTATGAGCTCAGTACCATGTGCCCGCCTCCCATCAGCGGTCTGCGGCAGCTCCAGATTCTCTTTGGTGCCCAGTTTAAGTTTGACTGGCAGGAAAAAGTGGAAGAAATACAGAATGCCATTGACAGCATAAAGGAGGCTTATGAAAATGGGGAACGGCCCATTGCGGAAAAAGCTCCCCGGATTCTGATCACCGGCTGTCCCATGGGCGGGGTAACGGAAAAGGTGGTTAAGGTGATTGAAGATGCAGGTGCTGTTGTGGTTGCCTTTGAGAACTGCACCGGCGCCAAGCAGATGGACCGCCAGTGCCGGGAGGAGGGAGATCCCATCACCAACATAGCGGACCATTATTTGAATATAGGCTGTTCCGTCATGACCCCCAACCCGAACCGGTTTGAGCTGCTTTACCGTCTGTGTGACCAGTTTCAAGTAGACGGTGTGGTGGAGATGACCTTACAGGCCTGCCATACTTATGCGGTGGAATCTTATACGGTGAAAACATTTTTAAAGGAAAGGAATATTCCTTACCTCCATCTGGAAACGGATTATGGAACCTCAGACATCGGCCAGCTTTCCACCCGTGCCGGCGCATTTGTGGAGATGCTGTAGCATGGGGGGCATAACAGCAGGAATTGATTGCGGCTCAGCCACCTGTAAGGGAGTTCTGATGAAGGATAAAACCATTGCGGCCATGTGTGTGAAGCCCACGGGATGGAGTCCGAAAGAGACGGCAAGAGCGGTTCTTGAGGAACTGATGGAGGAAGCGGGGGCGGTCCGCCAGGAGATGGGGATCATTGCCACCGGGTACGGCAGGGTGGGAATCGATTTTGCAGACAAAGCAGTGACGGAAATCACCTGTCATGCCCTGGGGGCTGAGTACCTTATGCCGGGGGTCCGGACGGTCATTGACATCGGCGGTCAGGATTCCAAGGTCATATCGGTGGAACAGGGAAAGGTGGTATCCTTTCAGATGAATGACAAATGCGCGGCCGGTACGGGCCGTTTTCTGGAGATGTCCTCCCACCGTTTGGGTATTGATTTATCGGAGCTATCGGATCTGCTGAAACCTGGTAAATGCTGTTCACTCAGCAGCATGTGTGCCGTGTTTGCCGATTCAGAAATCGTATCCCTTTTGGCAGCAGGAAAAAGCCGGGAGGAAATTGCCGGGGGGATCCTTCAATCCGTAGCCACCCGTGTCGTGGCATTAGCAGGCCGTATGGATCTTGAACCTCCGGTGCTTTTAACCGGGGGGCTGGCAGAGCTTTACGGGCTTCCGGCCGTTTTGGAGAGGCAGGTGGGTTACCCGGTGGAGACTTCCGCCCTGTCCCGTTATGCAGGGGCTATAGGAGCAGCCTTAAGGGGCTGAAGACAGGCATATCATAGGAAATATGAAAATGAATTTATGAAAGTGCTGGGAGACGGAAGATGTATGCCTGATGACCGGCACTTTCTTGTATCCCTATATACGAGGAGATTGGAAGAGATGGAGTTTTGAAACCTTTCGTACAGTCTGAGGAGACATATAGAAAAACCCAATACCGATATAGTTTTTTTCTATTAGTCCCTGCCTGAGAAGAATGGTACAATGAAAAACAGTCTTTCAATACATATGAAAGGAGAATACAGAGATGTTTGATTTCTCTTATTTTCTTGAAGTATTTCCTAAAATCTTGTCAAAGCTGCAGGTGACTCTCAGCCTGACTTTTACGGCGGCTGTTTTTTCGCTGGTGATCGGAATTGTCATTGCTGTCATCGGTTATTACAGAATTAAGGTTTTATATCCGTTGACCCGTTTCTACTTATCCGTGCTGCGGGGAACGCCTCTGGTGGCCCAGTTGTATTTCTTTTACTATGGTCTGGCCCGCCTCAGTGAAATTGTGCTGAATATGGAGCCGATGACGGCTGTTGCGCTGGTCCTGAGTCTGAACACGGGGGCCTTTATGTCCGAGAGCATCCGCGGGGCTTTGTTTTCTGTTGAGCCGGGACAAAAGGAGGCAGCGGCCATGCTGGGGATGACGGAGCTTCAGACAATCCTGCGGATCGTTCTGCCCCAGGCTTTCCGTGTGGCTCTGCCGTCCCTGTTCAATGACTTAATCAACCTGCTGAAGGCAACATCTCTGGCATTCATGCTGGGCATACGGGATGTCATGGGACAGGCAAAGAGCGAAGGCGCCCAGTCTTTCCGCTATTTTGAGATTTATCTGGCGGTTATGCTGATTTACTGGCTGCTGGTTCTGGCTCTTACCAGGATCCACAAGGTTCTTGACTGGAAATGCACACAGATGTATTAATCTTTTACCATAAAGGGAGGAAATTCAAATGAAAAAAATGTTACCTATTTTACTTACCATGACTGCTGTTCTTCTGGCAGGCTGCAACAGCAACCCTGCACCGGCCAATGCATCCTCAGCGGCGGAATCCACGGAAGCAGCGGCGGTTACTACGGCCGCGGCAGATAACGCAAGTACTAGTGAAATGGACCAGACCCGCAAGGTCATCGTTGCCACCGGCGGTTCCGGAGAGCCTTATAGCCTTCTTGGCGAAGACGGCAAGACGTGGACCGGCATTGATGCGGAGATGTGGAGTGAGATTGCCAGGCGTACCGGCTGGGAGGTAGAACCAAAGCAGGTGGAGTTTTCCGCCCTTTTTGGTGAGCTGGATACAGGGCGTGTGAATGTGGCAGCAAACTGCTTTGCAACAACGCCCGCTCGTATGGAGAAATACATCACGTCCCATCCCTACTATGGAGATGCCCAGTGCATCATTGTTAATGAAGATAAGGCCGATGTAAATTCCTTTGACCAGTTAAAGGGCCTGACCATCGGTGTGGCTCAGGGCCAGGCCTCTCAGGTATCGGTGGAAGCCATGGCGGAAACCTATGATTGGAAGGTTACCGTTTATGAGACAAGTGATACCGGATACCAGGACCTTTATTTAAAGAGAATCGATGCCATGGCAACCACAGACAGCCTTGTTTATAAATATGAAAACCTTCAGAATATGAAATTTCATATCTTGGATGAGCGCCTTATGTCCAATAACGTCGCTTACTTTTTCCAGAAAAACGACGAGGGACAGGCCCTCTGCGATGAAGTGGATAAGGTACTGGATCAGATGATGGAGGATGGAACCACCTCTAAAATCATTACCAAATGGATGTATTCCGACATGACGAAGCTGATCCAGGAATAACCGGCCAAAGGAGGGGCTTTCCGTGATTGAAATAAACCATTTAACCAAGTCCTTTGACGGAAAGACCGCCATATTAAAGGACATTCATTTAACCATTAAAAAGGGAGAAGTGGTGGCGGTTCTGGGTCCTTCCGGAACCGGGAAATCTACCCTGTTAAGGTGCATGAATTATCTGACAGAGCCTACGGAAGGAATCATAAGAATCGGCTCGGCCAAGGTGGATGCCAGACGGCATACCAAAAAGGAAATCGCAGAGCTTCGAAGCCACTCCTCTATGGTATTCCAGAATTATAACCTGTTTAAAAATAAGACGGCAAAGCAAAATATCATGGAAGCCCTGATCACGGTGGCTAAGATGGATAAAACCAAGGCCCAGGAGATCGCCTTAAATCTTCTTAAAAAGGTGGGTATGGCTGATCGGGGAGATTATTTTCCGTCAAAGCTTTCCGGAGGGCAGCAGCAAAGAGTAGGCATTGCCAGAGCTTTGGCAGTGAACCCCGACGTGCTCCTGTTTGACGAACCTACTTCTGCTCTGGATCCGGAACTGGTGGGAGAGGTTTTGAACACCATACGGGCGGTTGCGGAAGAAGGAGTCACCATGCTTCTTGTCACCCATGAGATCCGGTTTGCCAGGCAGGTGGCTACCAGGATTTTGTTTATGGATGAGGGGACCATCATTGCGGACGGAACCCCGGAGGAGATATTGGATTTTCCCCAGGATGCCAGGCTTCAGCGTTTCTTAAGCCATTGCCTGAAGTAGGGATATACGGAATACGATAAAAGATTTAAAATCCATAGCATTTGAATCAATGATAGTCAAAATATAAAAGAAAGGAAAGTAGGATCATATGCTTTCGGTTATGATCCTATAGGATTTATGATGGGAAGACTTGGGATTTCCCTGTATCCGGAGCATTCCACTCCGGAACGGGATAAGGAATATATCAGGCTGGCAGGCAAATACGGGTTTCAGCGGATTTTTACCTGCCTGCTGAGCGTAGGAAATAAGGATAAAGAAGAAATCATCAATGAGTTTCGGGATATGATCGATACGGCACATGAGTCCGGGATGGAGGTGATCCTGGATGTGGCTCCTCCTGTCTTTGATGCCCTGGGGGCTTCCTATGATAATCTGGCGCCCTTTCAGGAAATGCATGCGGATGGGATCCGGCTGGATGTGGGCTTTGACGGCATGAAGGAAGCTGCCATGAGCTATAACCAGGAAGGGCTGAAGATCGAGCTGAACGCCAGCACCGATCCAAGCTATGTGGCAAATATCATGAACCATCATCCGGTGCCGGAACGGATCATTACCTGCCACAACTTTTATCCCCAGAAATATACGGGGATCAGCCTGGAGCATTTTGATTTCTGCAACAAGGAAATGAAGAAGCACGGCCTGAAAGTGGCGGCCTTTGTATCCAGCAACAATGAGGGCACCTTTGGCCCATGGCCTGTGAATGAGGGGCTCTGCACTCTGGAGATGCACAGAGGCCTGCCTATTGATGCCCAGGTGCGGCATATGCTGGCTACCCGCATGGTGGATGACGTGATCATTGCCAATGCCTATGCATCGGAGAAGGAACTAAAAGCCTGTGCCTCCGTGACGCCCGGAAAGCTGATGTTTGGCCTTTGCCTGGAAAAGGAGCTGACGGAAATAGAGAGGGAGATCCTCTACTTTGACCGTCAGCACGTGATCAGGGGGGATATCAGCGAATACATGATACGGTCCACCTGGCCGAGAGTATCATTTGCGGACAAATCCGTTCCTCCGGCCAATACCCGGGATCTAAAGCGCGGGGATGTTGTAATATTAAATGACGGGTATTCCCGTTACAAAGGGGAGCTTCACGTTGTTTTAAAGGATATGCCAAATGACGGGCGAAAGAATGTGATCGGCCATATTCCGGATTATGAAATGGTGCTGTTAAATTATATTGCACCATGGAAAATATTTGGGTTTATTGAAGTGTAATATGCTGTAAAAGCCGGTAGAGACAGAGGAAAACCTATTGTCTCTACCGGCTTTTTTCCGTTAAGCCTGCATATCTTCCCGGAACACGAGCCTATGTATGGCCCAGGCAACTCCGTCTTCTGAGTTGGATTTTGTATGGTATTTTGCAGCATCCCGGATGCATGGCATGGCATTTTCCATAGCAACGGTCCAGCCAAATTCTGGTGTAAACATGGATAGATCATTATCGCTGTCTCCCAGGACCATTACATCCTTTAGGGAAATGCCCTTGCTCTCTGCATAAGCTTTCAGGGCCGGCCCTTTCTGGGCGGCCTGGTTGGTCAGCTCTATGTTGTTAGGAAAGGAGGAGGCAGCAGCCAGATCCGGATAGCCCGCAAAAATATCCTTTAGTTTTGCAACCTTTTCCACAGGAAGCGCGTTGCTGCATATTTTAAATACCGTGACATCATCGGGCAGATCTTTAAGAGAAGAAAGAAATGTAGTTGTTTCCATCCGTTTTTGCACCGCTTCTTCAATCTCCTGGGAAATGACGTCAGAGGACCCCGGCTTACCGCTTAAAAAGGAGTACAATTCCTTAAGTCTCCGGCCTTCCGTGGCATTGGTATACCGCCCGTGGGAGGTGAGGATATCCATATCTGCCTGCTGTGAATTAAGGATCCGTTCAATATCCACCAGATTCTGGGAGGAAAGAGGGATCTCATTGAGAGTTTCGCCATCCTGACTGTATACGGCAGCTCCGCTTAAGCAGATGTAGCTGCATGAGATATCACAGGTCTCCATAGCTGTTCTGGCATCTTCATAATCACGTCCGCTGCAGATTAAAAATTCTATTCCGGCGCTTTTAAGCCTGCGGATTGCATCTGCATTGGCTTTAGAAATTTTGGTCTGAGGGTCTAAAAGGGTGCCGTCCATATCGGAGGCGATCAGTCGGATGCTCATGTCAGGTAATCTCCTTTTTCTGTTAATATATTCGTATGCTTATACTAAGCTTATCTTATATTCACCGGTTCGTCAATGGAGAGGGGCCGGATAGACCTCTTTTCATCAGATTGCATATCCAGACAATGGTTTTTACTTTTCTTTTTTACAAACCCCACATATCTGATTCTCCCATACTGGATTTTCCGCCGGCTTCAGGCAGCTTATTTCCTGTGCTTGGCATCTGCCTCCGTTTGGCGGCGCCTGTTTTTTCCGGCCATACCGGACTTACAGGAAGGATTTCATAAGCTGTTTTTCAGGCTTTTGCCGGCAGCGCAGTTTCTTGAATACAATAATTTGCACAATTCTTTATAGAGGAAAAAAATAATAAATCTAAATAGTATCTATTTAAATCAAAAAATCTTATCTTATTTTATATATTTTGCACTTAAAAAAACGAATTTTAGAAGAAAACCCATTGACAACTTGGCAGCCAAGTGATATTCTAATGCCAACAACTTGGCTGCCAAGTTAAAAACAATTAAAATACAGCATCAGGAGGAGAAGATGGAAAAGGTAAAGATGATGCATATCGGGATTTCCAAAGGCGATGTGGGGCGGTATATTTTTCTGCCGGGAAGTCCGGAGCGGGCGGAAAAGATCGCTTCATATTTTGATCACCCAAAGGAAATTGCATACAATCGTGAGTTCAGGACCTTTGTAGGAGAATTGGACGGTATAAGGGTGGCTGTTACCAGCACGGGTATCGGAGGACCTTCCGCCGCAATAGCCATGGAAGAGCTTACCCAATGTGGCGGGGATACCATGCTGCGTGTCGGTTCTGGGGCTTCCACCTCACCAAAGGTGAAGACAGGAGATATTGTAATTCCCAACGGAGCCATAAGAATGGAAGGCGTGGGGAACCATTACCTGCCGGTGGAATTTCCTGCTGTTCCGGATTTTTTCATGATCAAAGAGCTGGAGGAAGCTTCTAAAAGACTGAACATGCCATACAATGTGGGAGTTACCATTACAAAGGCCTCCTTTTACAGTCAGACACAGCCAGAGAAAAAACCGGTAAAGGATGAGCTCCTTCATAAGTGGAGCGCATACGAGGCAGGCGGAGCCACCTCTACCAGCATGGAATGCTCCACCTTGTTTCTGGTTGCGGCCAGCTTAGGTATCCGGGCGGCCTCTGTTTTGGTAAGTGCCACCGATTATAAAAATACTTCGCAAGAGGACAGGGTACCCCTTACGGAATTGGAGAACCGGGTGATCCTGGTTGGTATAGAGGCGATGAGAGCTATCATAAAAAAAGATTTGGAGGGGTGAATGGTATGATGGACTTCAACAGGCTGCCGCTTTTAGGAGAGGACATATCAGAGAATCTGGTGATGCCAAACTATGTAAAAATTTATGATATTATTTTCAATTTGATCGTAGAAGGCGTTATCAAAGCAGGAGATGTTGTTCCCAGTGAAAATAAGCTGGCTGATTACTGGAAGGTCAGCCGCGGCACAGTCAGAATGGCCATGAGAAAGCTGGAAGAGGATGGGTACATAAATAAAACCCAGGGAAAACAGGCAGTGGTTGCAACACATGCACTGCAATACAAGGATGGTTTCCAGTGGCTGTTTAATCCTTGCATTGAAAATTGTGTGGATGCTATTGATGAAATCAGGATATCAGTCCAGTACCAGCCCTGCGGCGTTTACGTCGCCCATGAACTGGGATATAAAAAGCCGGGAGATTTAATGGTTTTTACCAGCACGGATTATTTTTCCAATGGACGCCACATGGCAAATACAGTCACCATCTTTGATGCGGAACATATTGAAAAATTCCAGTTAGATATGAAGGATACGGAAAAAATGAAGGAATTCAGCACCTATGGACTGTACCGGCTGGCAAAGCGGGCTAAGACTGTATTCAATGTTTTAAATGCAGATGCGGATTCTTATATTACAGGCGTTAATAAAAATGAACCGGTCATCATCGTGGAAGAAATCCTGGTGGATGAGGGGGACAGGCAGCTTAGCTATGCCAAGCACCAGCTTTTGGGAAGTAAATACCGTTTTTCGATGGAGCGCAAGTCCCATTTGTAATTAAAAGAGAAACACCGGCGAAAGGATCACGGACGGTACAAGAAACTCTTTTAAAAATAAGCAAAAAAGCAGTTCAGCAACGGAAAGGAGAAAGGGAATGAAAAAAACGTTAAGTCTGATTATGGCAGGAGTACTTGTCTGTACCATGCTCACCGCATGCGGCAAGACAAATGACAGTGCCAAAAGTACTGATGGAGCACTGGAGCAAACAAAAGGAGCGGATACCGCTGATGGAGAGAAGACATCAGCAAAGCCGTTAAAGGCAGTGTATCTGGTAAATGGAAACTTAGGGGACAAAGGCTTTTATGACTCTGCCGCCAGCGGTCTTTATCGAATGAGAGATGAACTTGGGGCTGAAATAAAGGTGGTTGAAATGGGCCGTGACGAGACCAGCTATGAAGGACATTTCACCGATGTGTCCGAGCAGGATTGGGATGTAGTCATCGCTGGCACCTGGTCGGTGAAGGAAGTAGCCCAAAATACAGCCGCACAGTATCCTGATAAAAAATATATTTTCTTTGACAGTGATGTGGACCGGGATGTGGTAACTGAAGGAAATATGATGGGCATTACATACAATTCCAACCAGGGCTCCTTCCTGGCAGGTGTACTGTCTGCCCGGATGCTTGACTCCGGAGATAAAAAAGTCGATGCTTCCCAGAGGACATTAGGCTTTATCGGATCCATGGATGTGGCAAACATCAATGATTTTCTGGTGGGATATCTGGAAGGTGTGAAATACGTAGATCCCACCATCCGGGTAATTCCCTCCTATGTAGGTTCCTTTGAGGATGTCCCAAAGTGTCTGGAAATGACCACCCAGCTATACAATCAGGGGGCCCAGATCGTATATGCACCGGCCTCCCAAAGTATTCTGGGCGCGGCAACCGCAGCCAGCAATGTTGATAAATACCTGATTGCCTGTGACCAGGATTTATATACCCAGTTAAAGGATACTAACCCTGAAATCGCTAAGAACATTCTCACTTCTACCTTAAAAAACGTAGGGGATTCCCTGGTAACGGCAGCCAAGGGCTTAATGGACGGCTCCATGACCTGTGACAAGACATATGCCCTGGGCCTTGACAGCGGCGCCGTAGGCCTGGCTGAAAATGATAACTTTAACACCATCGTTCCTGAGGACATCAAGACGAATCTTGATACGGTAAAGAATAAGATCATCAAGGGTGAAATTACCGTAGGAAGTGCCATGGAGATGACTACGGAAGAAGTCTCCGCCTTACGTGACAGCATGAAATAGGCCTGTTATTATAACCTGGGGCAGCAGCAAACAATATGGTCGACTTGACTTTGCTGCTGCCCTTTCCAGAAGGATTTTTAAGGAGTAAAAGGATGGAAGAGAGAAAAGAAGCATTGCGGGTGGAAAATATCGTTAAGGTTTACTCCAATGGCGTCATGGCGAATAAGGGGATTAATTTTTCAGTTCGTGCCGGAGAGATCCATGCTTTGTCCGGGGAAAACGGGGCAGGTAAATCCACTTTAATGAAAATCATTTTTGGCGAAGAACAGCCGACCTCAGGGGATATCTACGTCAATGGTGTTAAAACCATCATTACTTCCCCCCAATTAGCCATCAGCCTGGGAATCGGAATGGTACACCAGCATTTCATGCTGGTACCATCTCTAACGGTTACAGAAAATGTCATCCTAGGGGTAGAGCCTAAAAAAGGCTTTCTGATCAACCGTAAAAATGCACACAAGCAGGTAGCGGAAATGGCTGAAAAATTCAATATGCAGATTAACCCCAGGGCAAGGATCCAGGAGCTGACCGTGGGTCAAAAGCAAAAGGTAGAGATTCTAAAGGCCCTGTTCCGGGGAGCGAAAATACTCATTCTGGATGAGCCTACTGCAGTATTGACACCTCAGGAAACGACGGAACTGTTTGAGGAGCTGAAAAGACTTAAAAACAACGGTTATACCATAATTTTCATTTCCCATAAGCTGAACGAAGTCAAAGAACTGTGCGACAGGATTTCCATCATACGCCAGGGAAGGTCCATGGGCCTGTATGGTATGAAGGAAGTAACAGAACAGGATATTTCCAACCTTATGGTGGGAAGAGATGTTATTCTGAACATTGAGAAAAATCCGCCTAAGCTGGGGGCTCCCACCATTCACGTAAAGGATTTATGCATAACCGGTGAAAGTGGAAAGACTTATGTAAATAAATTGTCCTTTCTTTTAAGAGAAGGGGAAATCCTTGGGATTGCAGGCGTGGAAGGCAACGGCCAGTCAGAACTGGCGGAAGCATTGACAGGTCTTAGAAAGTATGACTCCGGATGCGTTGAGCTGTGCGGAAAGGAGATTTCCGGCTTAAACATTGGGGAGATCCGGAAGCTTTCTGTTTCCCATATACCGGAGGACCGTATGACGACAGGCGTGGCGCCTGCTCTGTCCATTACGGAGAATGCCCTTTCTGATAAGATTTCCTCCAAACAGTTTTCAAAACATGGGATCATTGGCAAGCGCAGAATTAAGCAATACGGGCTTGATATGGCAAGGGAATATCAGGTACTGTGCAAAAATCCTGATGTCAGGATCGACAGTCTCTCCGGGGGGAATATTCAGAAGGCGGTACTGGCCCGGGAATTGTCAAGTGATCCCAAGATCATCATTGCCAACCAGCCGACCAGGGGCGTAGATGTGGGAGCCACGGAATTCATCCGTAAAAGGCTGATCAAAATGAGAGATAACAAAAAGTCAGTACTGCTCATCAGCTCGGACTTAAATGAAGTACTTGGATTATCCGACAGCATCATGGTCATGCATGAAGGTCAGATTGTGGCTTATTTTCCTGATGCAGGGAAGATCAGTGAGGTGGAGCTGGGCAAATATATGCTAGGTATTGAGAAGCAGTCTGATGAAGAGATAAAGGAGGTTTGTCATGGACAGTAACAAACGAATTCACCTGATTGTGGATATAGCAAAACTGATGATAACTATTCTGGTGTCCTGCGGCCTGGTTACGGCCATTGTATTAGGAACCAGTACTGAACCCATGAATGCTTTTTTCAGCTTTTTTATCGGCCCTTTTACTTCCTTCCGCCGTATCGGGAATATTGTGGAGGCCGCTGCCCCCTTAATGTTTACGGCCCTGGCCGTTATCCTGATCTTTGGAGCCGGACAGTTTTCCATGATCGCAGAAGGCGCTTTTTTTATCGGTACTCTTGGCGCAATGATGGTTGCAACCTCGGTTCCACTTCCTACAGGAATCCATTCAGCAGTGGCTTTGCTGGTAGCGGCAGCCATGGGCGCGGCCGCAGCCTTGATTCCGGCCCTGTTAAAGATGAAATGGCAGGTATCAGAAGTAGTAACCTCCCTGATGCTAAACTATATTATTCAGTTTTTTGCCATTTATATGGTTAGCTATTATTTCCGTGAAATAAGCAGCTCAAGCCTTGCTTCCATTGCATTTCTGGACACCTCCCTGCTGCCGGTGATCATAGGCGGGACCAGGATCCATGGGGGGATCCTATTGGGGATTGTTCTCTGCCTGTTCACTTATTTCCTGCTTTTCCATACCACCTTTGGAATGAAGCTGAGGATCGTGGGAAATAATCCGAGGTTTGCGAATTATTCAGGAATAAAAGTCACCCAAATCATGGTGGTCTCTCAGGTGATTGCAGGAGCTTTGGCAGGAGCAGGCGGCGGTGCGGAACTTTTGGGCATGTATAACCGCTTCAAATGGACCTCAAGCCCGGGATACGGCTGGACTGGCATTGCCGTGGCTCTGCTTGCCAGAAATAATCCACTTCTGGTACCCCTGGCAGCACTTTTTATGGGATATCTTAACGTGGGGGCAAACATTATGGCAAGAAACAGCGATGTCAGCAGCGAGGTGGTAAAAATCATCCAGGGTGTCATGATACTTATGATTGCAGCCGAAGCTTTGCTAAAAAAATGGAAGCAGAGAATGATTGTGGAGGCTGCAAAGGCGGAAACGGGTATGAAGGGGGCGGCAAAATGATTGAGTATTCCTTTATGGTGGATTTTCTTTTTATGTGGATCCGTGTGGCAACTCCTATTTTACTCACCTCCCTGGGTGCAGTGATCTGCGAAAGAACAGGTGTGGTTAATCTTGGATTAGATGGAATCATGCTCATTTCGGCCCTGTTCGGGGTTCTGGGAAGTGCTTGGGGTGGAAGCCTGTTTTGGGGGCTTGTAGCAGGCATCGGAGCGGCTTTGATTGTAAGCGGGGTTTTCGCATATTTCCATCTGATGTTAAAGGCAAATGCCGTTTTATGCGGAACAGCGGTCAACACCATTGCCGGAGGACTTACGGTCTTCGTTCTCCAGCTTGCAACAGGGGAAAAAGGCTCCAGTTCATCCTTAAAAAGCTTCAGCTTTCCTGCAGTCAGGATTCCCATTATTAAGGACATTCCTGTGCTGGGAGATATATTATCCGGCCACAATGTGATCACCTATTTTGCCTTTCTCATGGTGCTTGTCATCTCGGTCTTTTTATACCGTACTCCCATGGGACTTCGGATGAGAGCCGTAGGGGAAAATCCCAGTGCAGCTTCCAGTGTTGGGCAGAATGTTGTTAAGATCCGGTTTCTTGCTATTTTATTATGTGGAGTGATGGCAGGAATGGGAGGAATGTATTTGTCTATGGGTTATTTATCCATGTTTACCAGGGATATGGTGGCCGGACGGGGCTTTATCGCACTTGCGGCCTGTGCTATGGGACATGCGAATCCTATGGGAGCCTTAATTTCCTCTATGGTCTTTTCTTTCTTTGACGGGCTTTCCAATATCCTGCAGCTTTTACAGATCCCGTCTGAGTTTGTTCAGATGCTGCCTTATGGGGCAACCATTTTCGGTCTGACCATCTATTCTGTTCAAAAGCAGCGGCAGAAAATTAAAAAGTATAAGGAGATAACCCCAAATGCCATTAAATAAAGATGAAAAAACCATTGGAAAAAGACAGTACCACATTCATTTAAGCCCGGGAGACATTGGCGATTACGTTCTTCTTCCAGGCGATCCAGCCCGTTCAGACAGGGTGGCAAAATATCTGGAAGATGCCAGGCTGGTGGCTGATAACCGGGAACACCGCACCTTTACAGGATCTTATAAAGGAGTAAAGGTTTCCGTCACCTCAACGGGAATGGGCTGTCCGTCGGCAGCCATTGCAGCAGAAGAGCTGATTAATATCGGTGCTAAATGCCTTATCCGGATCGGCAGCAGCGCAGCACTTCAAGAGGGAATCAAAATCGGTGACTTAATGATTTCCACCGCTTCTATGAAAAACGAAGGAACGTCAAGGTTTTACGTGCCGGACTGTTTCCCTGCGGTACCGGATTTTGATCTGACAAGAGTGCTGATCGATACGGCAAAGGATATGAAGGATGAGATTTCAGGCAGCCTCTATTATGGAATCAATGCCAGTGATGATGCGTTTTACGGAGAAACCCAGGAGTGGATCGAGAAATTATCCAAGCTTGGCTGCCTGAACGTTGAGATGGAAAGCTCCGCCCTGTATACGGTATGCCACCGCCGGAAGGTGAGGGGGGCCATGATCAGTGCCGTATCCGGTAATATTGTCACAGGTGATGTGATCTATGAAATGGAAAACAGAGGACTGGCAGCCGGCTGGGATGATGAGATCCGGGTGGTGCTGGAGGCTATCTACCGTTTTGAGAAAGAGAAATTTTAAAAGTGGTAACGCCCTGGGGGCATCCCTGTATGCCCCCAAAGTATGACAGAATAAAAGAAGTAAAAAAGGAGACAGGAGATGCAGGAAAAAAAGATGATGCATTTAAGCATTACCAAGGATCAGATAGGCGAATATGTATTCTTGCCGGGAAGCGTAGAACGGGCGGCCAAAATAGCGGCTTATTTTGACAATCCGGTGAAAATAGCCCATCACAGGGAATACCTTACTTATACGGGAACCCTGGCAGGCGTTCCCGTTTCTGTTACAAGTACTGGGATCGGGGGACCTTCTTCTGCCATTGCGGTGGAAGAATTGTTTGAATGCGGTGCTCATACCATGATGAGAATAGGTTCCTGTGCATCCACATCCCCAAAGGTCAAGGTTGGGGATGTGATAATTCCTAACGGAGCGGTAAGGATGGAGGGAACCGGGCTTCATTATCTGCCTGAAGAATTCCCGGCAATACCGGATTATGAGATGTTGAAGGAACTGGAAGCAGCGGCAAGAAAATTAAATATTCCTTATAATATTGGAATTACAATTTCAAAGGATTCCTTTTATACAGAGGTTTCCCCTGAGACAAAGCCGGTGTATCAAGAACTGAAAAGCAAATGGGAGGCTTACGAAAAAGGCGGAGCCACCAATTCCAGCATGGAGTGTGCCACCTTGTTCCTGGTAGCGGCCTCTCTGGGCATCAGAATGTCTTCCGTTATGATCAGTGCGACTAATTACAAGAGCTATACCAATGACCATAAGGACTATCCAAGAGAATGGGAGGACCGGGCCATCCAGGTAGGAATCGAAGCAATGACACAGATCATTAAGACGGATAGGAAAAAACGTTCCTACGGCGCATAAACGGCCTGTTAGAACCTGTTGAAATAGACGGAACAAATATTAAATGGTTTTATGAGCCAGTGGAAAGGGAAAAGAATGAATGAAACATATTATTGTGGATTGCGATACGGGCATTGATGATTCAATTGCCATTCTATATGCTTTAAAAAGTAATAAACTTCATGTGGAGGGCTTTACCACTGTGTACGGAAATACCTCTTCCATGCAGGCGGCAGAAAATACACTGCGGCTGATCAAGCTGGCAAAGTGCGGCTATGATATACCGGTCCTTGTAGGTGCAAATGAGAGCATGACCGGAGACGCAGAGCCTTATCCGGTCCATATTCATGGAGACAACGGCATCGGTAACGTGGAATTGCCGGAATCAGAGCAAAAACCATTAAATGAGGATGCAGCGGACTTTATAATAAAGAAGGCAGAGGAATTAAAAGGGGATTTAACCATTGTTGCCCTGGGGAGGCTGACCAATATAGCAGCAGCTTTAGAAAAGGATCCAAGGCTTCCCTATAAAATAAAGCATATGGTTGTCATGGGAGGTGCCTTTCATAAACCGGGCAATATCAGTCCCTATGCGGAAGCAAATATCTACGGTGATGCAAAAGCTTCTGATATAGTATTCCGGGCGGGTTTTCCAATGACAGTGGTCGGTCTTGATGTTACCATGGAGACCTTCCTATCAGCCCGGGATATCACCCTCCTTTGCAAGTACTGCAGGGAAGAAAACCGGGAGGTAGTTCAGTATATACAGTCTGCCCTGGAGTATTATTTCCAGTTCAGCTATGAATCCATGGGATGCCTGGACAACTCCGTTGTTCATGATCCGCTGGCAATGGTGATTGCTGAGGATCCTTCCATTGGGGAATACCGGATGGTAAGGGCTGCCGTGGAATATGAAAATAAAGAGTTCCGGGGCATGATCAAAAGAGATGAAGGCTTTATCCCGGTCTATGATCATGATGAAATCCTTTACTGCATCCGGGTGAATTCTGATCTGGCGGTCAGGAGGCTTCTGTCAGTCTTTTAAGGCTATAAAAAGAAACTTTATGGAGTCACCTCCGCCTGCCCCGAGTCCTTTAGCGGGAAAAAACAGGCCCTGCAGGTGAGAAGAATAAACGGTGCACAGCGAACTGATATCAGCTGTGGGCCGTTCTTTCATTGTGAAACAGATTCATCCAGCCGACGAAGGCTTAGGAGGCTTATACCGAATTTTATTCTACCAGAGGCATATGAAGTAGATTTTAAGTTTCATTTTGGATTTCTTTCAAAATAATGAATGTTGTGGAATGTTCCGGGGTATTTATGGTATAATCATATCCAGATAAAAACAAGACCATTTAAGGAGAAATATGAAACCACATGCATTTGCGGTCTGTGCATATAAGGACTCACCTTATCTTGAAGCCTGCATCCGGTCTCTTCTGAAGCAAAGCGTCCGGTCGGACATCATATTATGCACATCAACGCCCAGTCCTTTTATAGAAAAAATAGCGGACAAGTATCAGATCCCATTGCTTGTCCGGCAAGGAAAAAGCAATATACGGGAAGACTGGAACTTTGCCTATGACATGGCTGAGGCCCGTTTTGTTACCATTGCCCATCAGGATGATCTATACCAGAAGGACTATGTGAAAAAGCTTCTGGAATGTTATAAGAAATATCCGGATATGACGCTGTTTACGGGAGGATATACCGTAATCAGGGGGGACCGCCCGGCTGTATTTGAAAAGGTGGAGTTTATTAAGCGGTTGTTAAGGCTTCCGCTTCGGCTCCGGTCCATCAGCCACCTGTCCTGGGTCAAAAAAAGCGTTCTGCTGTTTGGAAACTCCATTTGCTGTCCTGCATGCGCATATAATAAGGAACAATTAGGAGAGTCGCTTTTCACCTCTCCTTATCGGTTTGCCCTGGATTGGGATACCCTTTATCAGATGTCCGGGCTGCCGGGCCGTTTTATATGCTCAGAAAGGCCCATCCTGTATTACAGGGTCCACGGAGAGGCCACAACCAAGGCCTGTATTGCGGACAACAGCCGTTTTAAGGAGGAAGCTGATATGTTTTCAAAGATGTGGCCGGAACCGGTGGTAAAGGTACTGATGCATTTTTACCGGAAGGCTTATAAGGAGTACGAATAAAATAGAAATTTGGAGGATGAACCAATGAAGGTAGTATTATTAGCGGGAGGCTTTGGTACCAGAATCAGCGAACAGAGCCATTTAAAGCCGAAACCAATGATTGAAATCGGGGAAAAGCCTATTTTGTGGCATATTATGAAGTATTATTCCCAGTATGGCTTTCATGATTTTGTCATTTGCCTTGGATATAAGCAGTATGTAGTAAAGGAATTTTTTGCAGATTATTTTCTTCATACATCCGATGTGACCTTTGATCTTGCCAATAATGAGATGGAGGTACATAACAATTATTCGGAACCATGGAAGGTGACTCTGGTGGATACGGGGTTAAATACCATGACCGGCGGCCGTATAAAGCGCATTCAGCCTTATATCGGCGATGAGCCCTTTATGATGACCTATGGAGACGGAGTCTGTGATGTGGATTTAAAGGCTTTGCTGAAATTCCATCAGAGCCATGGTAAGACCGCTACCATGACCACCGTGAATATCGCTCAGCTAAAGGGCGTTCTGGATATTGATGATGGGGATGTGGTCCGTTCCTTCCGGGAAAAGGATGAGGCAGACAACAGCCTGATCAACGGAGGCTTTATGGTACTGAATCCGGAGATCTTTTCCTATTTAAAGGATGATTCCACCGTATTTGAAAAGGAACCGTTGCAGAGCCTGGCAGCAAAGGGGCAGCTAATGAGCTTCCATCACAATGGTTTTTGGCAGTGTATGGATACCCAGCGGGAAATGAAGAAGCTGGAAGACTTGTGGCAGTCCGGACAGGCGCCATGGAAGATTTGGGAGAAATGACATGACAAGTTGGGCTAGTATACAATGGAGCGGATTTTGTGATTTTTATAAAGGGAAAAAGGTTCTGGTTACAGGGCATACAGGCTTTAAAGGGACCTGGCTCAGCCATCTCCTTGTTAAGGCCGGGGCATCGGTAACGGGATATTCCCTCACCCCTTCCACTGACCCGAACTTATTTGAAGCGGCAGGGGGGGCCGGGAATGTTAATTCCATCATCGGAGATGTCCGGGATTTGGAGCATTTAAAAAGGGTATTTTCCCAGGAGGAGCCGGAAATCGTGTTCCACCTGGCAGCCCAGCCCATCGTACGGGACTCGTATAAGGATCCTGTTTCCACTTATGAGACCAATGTCATGGGAACGGTCAACGTGCTGGAAGGGATACGGCTTACCCCTTCTGTCAGATCCTTTTTAAATGTAACAACGGATAAGGTATATGAAAACAGGGAATGGGAGTACGGATACCGGGAAACAGACCCGCTGGATGGATATGATCCCTATTCCAACAGCAAATCCTGTTCCGAGCTGGTGACTCACAGCTATGCAAAATCCTTTTTTTCCGACGGACGTGTGGCTGTTTCCACCTCCCGGGCTGGTAACGTAATCGGAGGAGGAGATTTTGCCAATGACAGGATCATACCCGACTGCATCCGGGCAGCGGCAGCAGGACAGGATATTATCGTCAGAAATCCCCATTCAACAAGGCCGTATCAGCATGTACTGGAACCATTGGCAATTTACATGACCATTGCCATGAAGCAGTATGAAGAGCTGCGGTTCCAGGGATATTACAACGTAGGTCCTGATGATAAGGATTGTGTGACCACCGGAGTGCTGGCAGACTTATTCTGTGAGACCTGGGGCCAGGGAATACGGTGGCTGGACAAGTTTGAAGGCGGCCCTCATGAGGCCAATTTCTTAAAGCTGGACTGTTCCAAAATCAAAAAGGTATTTGGCTGGTGTCCCAGGTATGGGGTAAAGGAAGCGGTGGAAAAGACCGTGGAATGGACCAAGGCCTATTTGGAAGGGGCAGATATGGCTGCATTTATGGACCTCCAGATAGAAGACTTTTTTAAATAATAAAAGCATGAGAGGAAGCCCCGCCCATGGGAATCCCTCTATGCACAAAACATGGTCAGAAAAGAGGTAAAATAGAATGTTTGAGAATAAAACAGAAAAAGAGGCGCGGGAGAAGATCCTTTCCCTGGTGGAGGAGTACTGCAGCACCTATCACAATCAGAAAGATCCGTTTAAGGAAGGAGACCGAATCCCTTATGCTTCCCGTGTGTACGATCATCAGGAGATGGTGAACCTGGTGGACAGCTCTCTGGAGTTCTGGCTGACATCCGGGCGGTATACCGATGAATTTGAAAAAAAACTGGCAAAGTATTTAAATGTCAGGTTCTGCTCTCTTGTTAATTCCGGTTCCTCAGCAAATCTTGTGGCATTTATGACCCTTACATCCCCGCTTTTAAAAGAGCGTCAGATTAAGCGCGGCGATGAAGTGATTACGGTAGCGGCCGGATTCCCCACTACGGTAACCCCTATGATCCAGTATGGAGCCGTTCCCGTATTTGTGGATGTTACGATTCCGCAGTATAACATTCAAGCAGATATGCTTGAGGCTGCACGTTCAGAAAAGACCAAAGCAGTCATGATTGCCCACACCCTGGGAAATCCCTTTGATCTTTCTGCCGTTAAAGCATTTTGTGACAAACATCATTTATGGCTTGTGGAGGATAACTGCGATGCCCTTGGCACAACCTATACCATTGATGGAGAAGAGCGTTTTTCCGGCACCATCGGTGATATCGGGACCTCCAGCTTTTATCCGCCCCACCATATGACCATGGGAGAGGGAGGCGCGGTATATACGGACAACCCTCTGTTAAATAAAATTATCCGTTCTTTCCGGGACTGGGGCAGGGACTGTGTCTGCCCATCCGGACGTGATAACTTATGCGGACACCGGTTTGACCGGCAATACGGAGAGCTTCCTGTGGGCTATGACCATAAATATGTGTATTCCCATTTCGGCTACAATTTGAAAGCAACGGACATGCAGGCTGCGATCGGCTGTGCCCAGCTTGACAAGTTCCCCTCCTTTGTGGCACGGAGACGTCATAATTTTGACCGCCTATATAAGGGACTTGAGGAGGCATCTGATAAACTTATCCTGCCGGAACCATGTCCGGGCTCCAAGCCAAGCTGGTTCGGATTTTTAATAACCTGCAGGGAAGGGATAAGCCGGAATCAGGTGGTGCAGTATGTGGAATCCAAAGGAATCCAGACAAGGATGCTGTTTGCCGGAAATTTAACAAAGCACCCCTGTTTTGATCAGATGCGAACGTCTGGAGAAGGATACCGGATCGTTGGAGCGCTGACTAACACCGACCGGATCATGAAGGACACCTTCTGGGTTGGATTATATCCGGGAATGACTGATGAAATGATCGATTTTATGGCAAAAACCATGAAAGAGGCAGTAAGCCTGTAGAAGATCAGTGGGCAGGAAAGAGGAAACATGAGAGAATATGATTTGACGGAGGTACATCAGGCAAACCTGGCTGTTTTAAAGGAAATTGACCGTATCTGCCGGAAATACAGAATTAAATATCTTCTGGATGCCGGTACGCTTTTGGGCGCAGTAAGGCACAAGGGCTTTATTCCCTGGGATGACGATGCGGATGTGGCATTTACCCGTTCCAATTACGATGCCTTTTTAAAAGTGGTACGCCGGGAACTTCCGGAAGGAATGGAGCTTCTTGAACCAAAGGATTTGAGAGGCGGAACCGCTTTTTATGATTTTGCAGCCAGGATCATCTATAAGAACAGCCAGACCCATGAAGACTCCGATGAGATGAGATTTTATGAAGGAAAGCTGAACCACCTGTGGGTGGATTTATTCGTCATTGATGAGCTTCCTGAAGGAAAAGCTGCTTCTGCCTTTACCCGTCTGCTTCATACGGTGATTTATGGTATGGCTATGGGGCACCGCTACCGCGTGGATTTTAAGAAGCACAGCCTGATAAATAAAATCGTTATCGGTGTGCTGGCTTCTTTCGGGAAAATGATCCCCATGAGGATCTTGAGAAAACTTCAGCATATGGCTGCCGTCAAGGATCAGAAAGGGAAAAGCAGTCTTAGGTATTACAGCAATTATCAGCCTGATTACCTTTATGTGACGCTTAAAAAGGAATGGTGTGATGAAACCGTGGACTTAGAATTTGAAGATACCAGGCTGATGGCACCAAAGGGCTGGCATGAGGTCCTAACCTGGATCTATGGCGATTACAAGAAGCTTCCTCCGGAAGAAAAACAGGTACCAACCCATTCCAGTACAAAAATTAAAATTTTTCACTAACATGCATCAATAATATTGATAGAAAATCCGCATGGAAGGGGCTTGCAAATAGCCCTGTCAATGCGGATTTTTATGTTTTGGTACGCGGTTTCCGGTTTCAGCCGGTCAACGTTGTTCCTGTTTCTGGTTTAAATATTCCTTCGCATCTTTAAAGAAACTGAATACAATCAGGAGTATGATAATTCCTATAGGAAATGCTGCAATGATGGAGACCGTTTGCAGATTGGTCATGGAATTTTCGGAAAATATAAGTGCAATGGGAAACAGCATTAATAGCACGGACCAGAACAGCTTCACATGTTTATCCGGTTCCGCATCCTCCGGAAGCTCCTTATAGGAATAAGTGGAAGCAACCAGGGCCAGGGCATCAAAGCTGGTTGCATAAAAAGCGATCATAGTAATGGCTAAAAGGACCAGCCCCAGCTTAGCGATTGGCAGGGTCTCCAATATGGCAATGATCGTCTGATATAAGTTGCCTGTAGAGGCGTAAATCCCCATGACATCCAGCACTCCCTTGGTCTGAAGGGCAAGGCTGTAATTGCCCAAAATAATAAAGGAAGTAAAAGTTCCGGAGATTCCAAAGACATATCCTCCAAGGATGGTCTGCTTAATGGTGCGTCCTTTGCTGATGGAGCCGATAAAGAAAGGAGTGGCCACGCACCATACCATCCAGTAAGCCCAGTAAAAAATGGTCCAGTTCTGGGGGAAGGAAGAGGTCCGCAGAGCATCGGTCCAGGTGGACAGGCTGATAAAGTTCTGGGTTAAGGTTCCTATGGCTGTAATCCCGGTTTCAATGGTATACCTGGCTTCTTTTCCGCCGATGAGCACATAGAGAAGCAGGCCAAAGAACAGGTATGTACAGGAAGCTGCCAGCTTTGCAATGCCCTTCATTCCAAAATAAACCGTTATGGTATAAACAATGCATATAATAACCAGGATTGCAATGGTCAGAAATCTGGATTCCGGAAGACCGGTCACCCTGCTGAATGCCATGGAAAGGAGGGGAGTTGCCAGAGAAAACGTAGTTGCTGTACCGGCCAGTAAAGCAAATACGGCAATTAAATCAATGAGCTTTCCAAATGGTCCATCCACATGTTTTCCCAGAAGGGGACGGCAGGCCTCTGAGTATTTTTGCTTTGACCGCTTTTTAACATGAAGCATAAAGCCGAAAGCAGCGGCAAGTATCATATAAAAGCTCCATGGGATCGGGCCCCAGTGAAATAACGGGTAGGTGGAGGCCCAGTCCTGCATAGCACCCAGTTCCGTGATATGAGGCTCCCCTGCATAGAGAATCCATTCACAAAGGGAGTAGAACAGGATATCCGCTGCCAGACCGGCAGTAAACATCATAGTGCCCCATTTAAAATTAGAATACTGAGGTTTTTCCAGGTTCCCAAGCTTTATGGTACCGTATTTGGAAAAAGCGATGTACAGGGAGCAGAGGAAAGTGAAGAGTCCGATGATTAGATAGTAGCTTCCCAGTTCATTCCCTAAAAATGACCGGATAGCAGCCAAAGTATCCGCAGACCCGGTAGGATTTAAGGTAAAAACTAAGCATAAAAGGATGATGCAGATAAAAGGAATCAGGGTTGTTATCCAATCCAGCTTTTTTAACAAAGCTTTTTTCTCATTGTGATCCATGTACGTAGCCTCCTAGAGTGTTCAAAAAAATATAATTAATTTAGATATTGAACATAATACCATGGATAACCAGAAAATGCAAGAAATAAATGGGAATAATTTTCTTAAGAACGGCTGTTTGATAACACACTTGGTAAATAAGGCATAACTAGGCATTCCTGCCAATAAAAAGTCTGACGCATTTGTGAAGATTTTCTGACATTTTACATAAACCACTACAAAAAAAGGAATACATCCGATATAATGTTAGGTGTTCAATTAAGGAGGAAATTATGATGAAGAACAAAGCTCTAATAATATGTGCGATGTCGGCAATGCTGCTGACCGGTTGTACGGAAAGCCATATTTTAGCTTCCGGAGGTCCAGCGGAACCTGTTTTTGAGACTCAGCAGGGGATTGTTTTGGATTGGACTCAGATTGGTAATGATATGGACGATGAGTTTGTGGACAACGAGGAATATCCTATGGCGTTAAGTGTCAATTACAGTGTGGATAATGAGAATAAAAGCATTGATTTGACGTTGATTGTAAAAGAAGGAACCACTCCCGAAGAGGCGGTTACATTTGCTGATGTAGCGGTTCGGTTCTTAAATGATGAGGCATCAATGCAGGATTTTTCCTATGAAAAGTCAAGCAATACCTCTTACGGCGGATTTTTTAAGATTTATGATTTGCATCTTATCGTAATGCCGGACTATACGATGAAAGATAAGAAGTACTGGCTGGTGGATATGGACATCCCCAAGGGATCTGATGAAAAAATCGTACCAAAGGAAGGGGCAGTTGTTATGGAAACCACGGCTGCGGATCAGGAAGAGGATACGGAAAGCTCCGAGTCAGACCAATAAATGATTACATAGTTCAAAAAAACAGGGCTGAGGAACTGGTTCAATAACCAATTCTCAGCCCTGTTTTTCTGCATGGACTCCCTTGTGTTAAGGCTCAACCGATAGTCCGCTGTGGAAGGAATAATTGCCAAGCTCCTTTAAAAGCTTATTGTGGTCCAGATTGTTTAAGGGAACCGTGGAGGACAGCTCCTCATTGAGCAGATAGAACACGTCACTGCATTTTGCCATGGACTGATGGAAAAGCTCCGGAAAGGAGGCCTGGGATGCCAGGCGGCGGTTCCAGGGATTGCACCAGGTTTCATGGTTTAAATTCATGGTAACCACAGGATCAGGAGGAATGTCTGTTACCAGCTTCCGGGAAGCAAGAGGCGTACGGAGAAAAAGAGATTCCATAAATTCAATGCTGTTTTTCTTGCGGCTGGAAGGATCTGCAAGCGTCCGGCAGCCTAAGCGCATGGCCAGTATGGAGCGGGATACCATAGGGGAAGTTACCCGGAAATTATTCCTGTAATTCAATGGGTAATAGGCCTCATTAATGCATGCAGACAAAAATCCGGAGATAAACTGCAGCTCCTGGCCGTTTAAGCAAATGGTGGCCGCCTGATTGAACTGGGATGGCTTTTTCTTCTTGTACTTCATCAAAAGCAGTGCATCAATGTCATTTTCCAGCATGGCATGAAGGCCGTGGTGAAAATTGCCTGAATTTTTCACGTCATAATCGATCCTGCCGTATACGTAAGGGTGGCAGATGGAGTCTCCGATGTAATGGCAGAAGTAACCACTCATATAAGATATGGCCTGCTCTCTTTGCTGCCGGGATTCAATTTGGGACAAGTGGTTTAAACAGGAAACAAAAAAATCATGCACGTGATTTTCGTGCATATAAGAACCAACGTTTCTGTAATCCCTGTGGCGGAGAATCGGTATATTGTAAAAGAATATATCCGGTCCCTGAAGGCCAAGCTGATAAAGCCAGCGGTATTTGGAGATTATACGCTTTAAAGCGCTGCCTGGCATGTCATTATAAACCCTGACTCCCAGCAGATAGTGAGTGGTAAAACCCGGCATATTGTTCACCTCGCGTTAAAAATACAATTTGTTACAGTTTCACCTGATGAAACAGCTTTTGATGAGCCAATGACCATTTTAACTTTCTGAATTATTTGTCTGATGCCCTAGTTTCTTTTGGATATAAATTCATGCTGCCTTATTTAAAACGGCATGGCAATACCGTAACCATATAATTTGATTATACCATAGGAAATTTAAATTTGTATAAAAATCATTGGAAATTTTCATACTACCCGGCCGGAATGAATAAGTGTTAAGGAAAGCGTTCAGGAGCTGATCCTATGATACATGGCATACATGAACTGGTGTGGGGACCGTGGCTTTTGGTTTTGTTTCTGGGAACCGGAGTCTTTTTTACAGTAAAATCCGGGTTTTTCCAGATCCGGAAATTCCCCTTTTGGTGGAAACAGACCATTGGCAGCATACAGGAGGAGGAAGCAGAGGACAAAGGGGATGTGACAAAATTCCAGACAGCCTGTACGGCTCTGGCGGCTACCATTGGAACGGGAAACATAGCCGGTGTTGCCACCGCCTTAACAGCCGGCGGACCAGGAGCCTTATTCTGGATGTGGGTTTCTGCAGCAATCGGTATGATGACCGGCTATGCGGAGACAATGCTTGGGATCCGCTACCGCTACAGGGACCGAAACGGTGCCTGGATTTGCGGGCCTATGGTTTATTTGGAACGGGGGCTTAAGCTCCCGGTGCTTGGTATGATATACAGCTTTCTCTGCATCATGGTTTCCCTTGGAATGGGAAGCATGGTGCAGTCCAATTCCATTGCGGAAACTCTGGAATACTCCTTTGGCATTTCTCCGGTTCCCGTAGGGATTCTGCTTACCGGGATCGTATTCATGGTGGTATTGGGAGGAATTGCAAGGATCGCCTTTGTGTCTGAACGGCTCATTCCCATCTCTGCCGGTGCCTACATGCTGTTTTCCATGGTAGTGATCATGTCCTGCTACGACAGGATCCCATACATAGTTCAGTGTATTTTTCAGGATGCCTTCCGTCCTGTATCGGTTTTTTCCGGTGCCGCAGGCTATCAGATCAGCAAAAGCCTGCAATACGGCGTATCCAGAGGAGTATTTTCCAATGAGGCAGGGCTTGGAAGCATGGCGGTTCTTCACGGAGCGGCAGAGGATACCACACCGGAACAACAGGGAATGTGGGCTATGTTTGAGGTATTTTTTGATACTATTTTGATCTGTACCATGACAGCTTTTGTGATCCTGTGTATGACAGAAGGGGATGCGGCAGGTTCCGGCTATGACGGAGCGGCCTTGACTGCCTTCTGTTTTTCGAAACGTTTGGGGCCCATTGGGGAATATGTGGTGTCAGGCGCCATGCTGGTATTTGCCTTTGCAACGATCATTGCTTGGTATTATCTGGGACGTCAGGCAGCCGTATACCTGGCGGAGAGTTTGAAACAGCGGGGCTCCCTTTACTTTTTGCAGCGTATTTTAAGGGGAAAGGTGTATACCCTGCTTTATCTGGGGGCTGTATTTCTAGGATGTATGGCAAAGCTGGAAACGGTGTGGGAATTTTCCGATATCTGGAACGGACTGATGGCACTTCCCAATATCATTGCCCTGATTTTCCTTATGAGAGAGGTAACTGTCCCGGGGAAAACAGAAAAACGGGCACAGAAAGGTTCCCGTCTGTAAATAGGGTGGGGGCCTGACGGAATATCCGTCAGACCCCCTTTATGATGAATTACTTGCAAGCAGTTTGTTAACAATCCCCAGTGTAGTATGAGACTATGCTCATGTAATCCTCTGGAGACGGAATATCCAATGAAAGATGAAGGCAATTTCTGTTTTCCCTGTACTTTTTAAGAAGCTGGTCCTGGATTTCGTACTGTTTGTTGATGTTTTCCTTTCGTCCATCCGGATAAAGCATATGGACCGGGTGATTGCACTCATTTACCGTCTGTAAAAAACTCCTCATATTCAAGATATTCAGTTTTATCATTACAATACCTCCATTGAAAAGACAGTGATCCTATGGTGAAAGCAATGATTTCCTAATAAAAGGATTGCCCTATCACCGTTACAGATATCATTATAGTGCAATCTTATTAAAATAAATATCTTATTTCTGCCCTTAAATATCACTATCCTGCCATTTGCGGCGGTATTCTAAGGGAGTACAGCCCATATATTCCCGAAATACTTTTCCAAAATAGCTGCTGCTGCCCAGTCCGCAGGCATGGCTTATGGAAGTGATCGGTTCCCTGCCATTAGCCAGCAGGTGACAGGCCATTTGTAACCGGTAGTTATTGATGTATTCCACCGGAGTCATGTGCAGGCAATCATGGAATGCCCGGAAGCACTCTCGTTCACTGGAAAAAGCGGCAGCAGCAATTTCTGAAATCGAAATTTTTTCCCCAAAATGCTCATGGACATATACCATCATGGTTTTTATTTTATCATTTGCTTTGCTGTGGTCCCCCTTTTCCTCCAGCAAGGGCCGTGATATGGCAAGAAGCCGGATCCATATATCTGACAACGTCTCCCTTAGTTTTACTTCATATCCAAAATCATTTTCAGAAAGATGAAACGATTCACGGATGTCATCTAAAATATTCGCCTGCACCGGGTCCTCAGGAGATAAAGGGATGATCTCCACCTGTGGGGCTGCAGTTATGGGAGTGACGTATTTTTGCTCGATCCTGCTACCGTGGTGCCCGGCGATGAATGAAGGGTCAAAAATATGCAGGAGTTGAATGTTTTTTTCCGATTCCGCCTGGGGCCTTGTCATATGCAGCACATTGGAATTGACCATACCACCGGAACCAGCAGGAAATATCATGGTACCTTTTGGTGTGCAATATTCCATTCTGCCGCTTTCCATGTAAAAAAGCTCCACGGTTTTATGCCAGTGCCATGGTACAAAGCGTCCCATAAACTGATCCAACTGGGAACAGGATGCAGTGTACGGAAAATCCGGCGTAAAGTCAGGGAATAATTCCTCTTTGCTTCCTGAATGAAATTCTATTCGATAAACGTTTTTCAAGGGTTTTCCCCCTTTCCCATTTTAATATAGAAGTTATAATCATATCATATACCCGAGCAAAATTCCACTGCTCTTATGGTGGCATGGATTGAAACACACCGGATCGGACAGGGATAGAAGAGACCGGATGAAAGCAAAAATTATCAAGAATTAATCTTCAATAGGGTATATAATGATCCTATGGTTCGGAAAGGAGCAGGTCTATGGATTATCATTTAAAGGTGCGGGATTCCTTAAAGTATATTGAGGAACATTTAAACAAAAGAATTGATCTTGACGATCTTGCAAAAAAAGCATATCTTTCGAAATATCATTATCATAGAATTTTTCACAAAGTGTCAGGGGAATCCGTGACCAGATATATCACCAGAAGGCGGATGGAGAAGGCCGCGGAAGAGCTTGCCCGAACCAATAAGCCAATCATTGATATCGCCCTGGAATATCAGTATGCATCCCAGGAATCTTTTTCAAGGGCATTTTTAAAGATTTATGGACTGACGCCGGGGAAATACCGAAGAAGAAATGGCGGCAGCTCCAATCCAGGAATCAATCTTAGCAACCGCATCAATAAAATTACGAATTTAGCCGCATAACAGGCTTGTGGAGGTGAATATGAACAATCTTATCCCTATGGTCATTGAACAGACAACCCGGGGGGAGCGCTCTTATGATATTTTTTCCAGGCTGCTGAATGACCGCATTATCATGCTTAACGGTACGGTGACCAATGAAACGGCAAGTCTGATTATGGCACAGATGCTGTTTTTGGAATCTGCAGACTGCACCAAGGATATCAACCTTTATATCAATAGTCCCGGCGGTTCCGTTACAGACGGGTTTGCGATTATGGATACCATGAACTACATCAAATGCGATGTCTCTACCATCAGCATCGGACAGTCGGGAAGTGCGGCTTCCCTGCTTCTGGCATCGGGGAAAAAGGGAAAGCGTTTTGCGTTAAAAAACAGTGAAATATTGATCCATCAGCCTTCCATATCCGGCGGACTCCAGGGACAGGCTACAGATATCAGGATCCACAGTGAATGGCTTGAAAGAACAAAGGAAAAGCTTCATGAGATATATAGCCGGCTTACCGGCCAGCCGCTTAATCGAATCCAGGAGGATATGGAACGGGATCATTATTTGACGGCAGAGGAAGCAAAGGATTATGGCTTAATCGATGAAATACTAAATCGCCAGAAGTAGTGCCGGAGCACTGGCGCAGTCAGGGCGTCTGCATATGGGCAATGGGAAAACGGGATAACAGGACGGATACAAAACAGGGGACGCAGCCGCAAAACGGCTGCCGTCCTCTGTTTCCTTTACACGCTGATATGGGGATTCGTTGCGGCCTGCCATTGTGCGCCGATGATTGATTGCCTTTTCATCCCTTCCTGTCAGTTCCCAGTGCCTTGGCGCTGGATATGGAATACCTGTAATGTGGGTTTCAAATTCTGCGGTATGATATGTAAGGGGAACTTGACATGCTTTCCATAATATGATACACTGAATGTAAAGTAAACATTACATAGAAAGGGATATTCATGAAAAATAGAATGAAAGAGCTGCGGGAAAAGCTTGGCATTACCCAGGAACAATTAGGTCAGCTTGTGGGTGCTTCCCGCCAGGCGATCCATGCATTGGAAACAGAAAAAAATGAACCTTCTATCTGGCTTGCTTATGATATCGCACAGGTATTTAAAGAGCCCATTGAACATGTGTTTTTATTTGAAGACAGTGAAAGGAAATCCCGTTCAGACTTAAGCAGAGGTGTAAAAAATGGCGTTGAGAGAGATAAGGACCTTTGATGATAATGAATTAAGGCTTAAAAGCAAGCCTGTGGAACAGGTTAATGACCGGATTCGGATGATTCTTGATGATATGGCAGAAACCTTACACAATACTCCCAATGGAGGAGCATTAGCAGCGAATCAGGTGGGAATCCTGAAAAGACTGGTGGTAATCGATCTTGGAGACGGCGTAAGAAAGCTTATTAATCCTGTGATCCTATGGTCAGAAGGCGAACAATTTGAACCTGAGGCCTGTTTAAGCTTTCCCGGCTTATGGGGTAAAGTCCGCCGCCCGAAATCAGTTGTTGTAAAAGCCCTTGATGAGAATGGCTGTGAAAGAAAAATAAAAGCATCTGATTTTATGGCAAAATGCCTTTGTCATGAAATCGACCACCTGGATGGGATTGTATTTACAGATATAGCAGAAGAAATGTACGAAATATAATTAATAGAAAAAATGGGGTTCGGATTCCTATTTTATCAGGAGGAAAACACATGCTGTCCTTATTACTTGTCATAATTTACATATCCTTTATCAGTCTGGGATTGCCGGATTCCCTGCTGGGGTCTGCATGGCCGACCATGTACCGTCAGCTGAATGTTCCTTTATCCTATGCCGGCATGATCTCAACGATTATCATAGGGGGCACCATCCTCTCAAGCCTAAACAGCGACCGCCTTATTAAGAGGTTCGGCACGGGCAAAGTAACGGCCGCCAGTGTGGGAATGACGGCTGCGGCTTTGTGGGGTTTTTCCGTTTCTCCCTCTTTTCCTGTCCTGTGTCTGTGGGCAGTTCCCTATGGATTAGGGGCAGGCTCTGTGGACGCAGCGCTGAATAATTTTGTAGCCCTTCATTACAAGGCAAGGCATATGAGCTGGCTTCATTGCTTTCGGGGTGTGGGAGCAACCGCAGGTCCGTATATCATGGGATATTTTCTGACCGGAGGCATGTCGTGGTCCTTGGGATACCGCTCCATTTCTTTCATTCAGATGGTGCTGACCGGTATTCTCATATTATCTCTGCCTCTCTGGAAGATAAGCCATGGAGAAGTGGAAGAAGAAGCCAGGGAAAGCCGCCATGTAACCATAAAAGAATTACTTCAGCTTAAGGGTGCAAAGCCTGTGCTTGCCGCTTTTTTCTGTTATTGTGCCCTGGAAGCCACCACAGGGCTGTGGTGCAGCAGCTACATGGTGATGGAAAAGGGCATTTCCCCGGATGCAGCAGCAAAATGGGCTTCATTATTTTTTCTTGGTATCACGATTGGAAGGTTCTTAAATGGATTTGCTGCCATGAAATTATCCAATAAAGAAATGATCCGTATCGGACAGGGGATTATTATTCTTGGAATCCTGGTGGTCCTGCTGGCGCAGGGCAGCCGGTTTTTGTGTGCGGGGTTCCTTATGATCGGAATGGGCTGCGCACCTGTTTATCCCTGCCTGCTGCATGAGACTCCGAAGAATTTCGGCAAGGAGCTATCACAGGCGATTATGGGCATACAGATGGCGTGTGCATACATGGGTGCTGCTTTTATGCCTCTTTTTATGGGTTTGATCGCAGAACACCTGACCATCCGGTTATATCCCTTCTACCTTATGGGATTTGCATTGGCTATGATTTTTTTGGTTGAACGGGTAAACCGTTTGAAAAACAAATAAAAAATATCATCATTGGATAATGACAGAAACAAGTGTTTGCTTGAACAGAAAGGATGTTTGCTGGTATAAAAATCAACTTTAAGTATAACCTAAATATATGGTAAAACGCAGTGCTCCATGGAAATGACCCTATTTTTTTATAAGCTGCCAGATTATATGAGGAAAGGGCTGCCAAAGTCATGGCACATTGTATGCCTTGTAACTAATTTTAACCAAAAACCATAAAACTGCTGGCAGGATAAAGGAGGTGATGCCATATGTCAAACGTTGATAGAGTGCCCAATGGATTAATTCAAGAGAAATCCCCGTATCTGCTTCAGCATGCATACAACCCGGTGAACTGGTTTCCCTGGGGAGATGAGGCTTTTTCCAAAGCAAAAGCGGAAGATAAGCCGATTTTTTTATCTATTGGGTACAGCTAACTTCGGATGCATATGAGTACATGTCATTGGTGCCATGTAATGGCTCATGAGTCCTTTGAAGACCAGGAGGCAGCGGAGGTTCTTAACCGCTATTACGTGGCAATAAAAGTAGACCGGGAGGAGCGGCCGGATATTGATTCCGTATATATGTCGGTCTGCCAGGCTCTTACCGGTTCCGGGGGGTGGCCCCTTACCATTATTATGACACCGGAACAAAAACCATTTTACGCCGGGACTTATCTGCCCAAACATTCAAGATGGGGATCTGCCGGTCTTTTGGATGTTTTGTCTTCCATACGGACTCTTTGGGAGAATGAGAGAAGTAAGCTTCTGGAAGCAGGGGATGAGATAACCGGATATTTAATCAGGGAAGAGGAATCTTTAAAAAGCGGGGGAAAAGAACCTTCAAAGGATTTGCTTCTCTCCGCTGCCGGCCAGTTAAAACGGTCCTTTGATGATCGGTGGGGAGGGTTTGGAGGAGCTCCTAAATTTCCCATGCCCCATAACCTGATCTTTCTTTTAAGGCATTATTTTTTTGAAAAGGATCAGGATGCTTTGCTGGCTGCGGAAAAGACCTTAAGGCAAATGTACCGGGGCGGCATTTATGATCACATTGGTGGAGGTTTTTCCCGCTATTCCACCGATGAGAAATGGCTGGTGCCTCATTTTGAAAAAATGCTTTATGACAATGCGCTTTTGCTTTACGCTTATACGGAGGCCTATGCCATAACAGGGGACAGCCTTTATGCGGATGTATCCAGGGGGATTATTGGGTACGTCCGGGACGTACTCACGGATGAACAGGGCGGATTCTACTGCGGACAGGATGCGGACAGTGAAGGGGTAGAAGGAAAGTTTTATACTTTTTGGAAAGACGAAATTCACCAGGTCCTTCAGGATCATGGAGAGGAGTTCTGCAAATGGTTCGGAATCTCGGAAAAGGGAAATTTTGAAGGGAAAAACATTCCAAACCTCATTGAAAATGAGAATTACCCTGTAAGCATGGAAAAATTCAAAGACTTAAACCAAAGGCTTTCTGATTACCGGATAGCAAGGACAACACTCCATACGGATGATAAGATTCTGACATCCTGGAATGGACTTATGATAGGGGCCCTTGCAAGGACCTATCAGATCCTGGGAGATGAATGGTGCCTTATCGGGGCCATGAAAGCTCAAGAATTTATTGAGAAGAATCTGACTTCTGATAAAGGAAGGCTTTATATCCGATACAGGGATGGACAGGCAGTTCATGATGGAAAGCTTGACGATTACGCGTTCTATGCATTTGGTCTGCTGGAGCTTTATGAAGCTTCCTTTGATATCAGGTATCTTACGATTGCCTCTGAAATTTCGGAAAAGATGCTTGAACTGTTTTTCCATGAAGCCCAGGGCGGCTTTTATATGTATGCCCACGACAGGGATAAACTGATCAGCCGTCCAAAGGAGCTTTACGACGGAGCACTTCCTTCGGGAAACTCTGTGGCCGCCTTTGTGCTGGGCAGGCTCTATCACATGACCGGGAAAATCAAATGGCAGAGAGTCCTTGAAAAGCAGGTTTCTTATATGATGCAGGAAGTGGAGAAAAGCCCTGCAAACTACTGTTTTTCCATGCTGGCATTTCAGAATATCCTTTATCCGTCTACAGAAATCGTATGTGCTTTCGCTGAAGATTCTCTATTAAAGGAAATACAGGATTTACAAAGAAGCCGCATGCCCGATGTCAGCGTGATTTTAAAAACGCCTTTGAACGGGGAGGCCTTGTCAGAGGCCGCTCCCTTTACGGAGGATTATCCCATTCCATCCAAGGGAAGCAGCTATTATGTATGCCGCAATGGCGCATGCAGGAAGCCTGTGGAAGGCGTGGAAGAATTAAAAAGAATCCTTCAGTCTCTGTAGTCTGCAGGAGACTTCAGAAGAAATGAGCTTTGATACTGACCGGCGATATCAAGGCTCATTTTTTGTATCTTATTTTAAGCGGGGCAGTTGTGCCCTCCTCCTTTTGCCGGATTTTACTTTGTACACATAAAAACCTCAGGCTCCCATATAAATAAGTAAGCAATTTTCAAAATGGGAGGTAGTTTGTATGTGCACGGCAATCACCTTAACGTCCCGGCAGGGGGAGACTTTTTTTGGAAGAAATATGGATTTCTCATACGATATTGATCCCCATCTTTACGTTGTTCCCCCCAATTATGAGTGGGATCATGCCGTTAGTAAGGAAAAAATCCGTAATACCTACCGCTTTATCGGCATTGGACAGGAACTGGATGGAATCCTTGCATTTTTTGACGGAGTAAATGAAATGGGATTTGCGGCAGCCGCTCTTTATTTTGCCGGCTGTGCCAAATATGATACCATGCCGACACAGAAGCCTGGGAAACAGATCGTATCCTATGACTTTCTTCATTATATTTTAGGAAGATGTGCAGATATCCATGAGCTTCGGCAGTTGATGAAGAATCTGTCCATCGTGGGCTTTGAGGATCCTGTGACCCAGACCGTGGCACCATTGCACTGGATGGCAGTTGACCGAAGCGGAGAATGCGTTGTTATAGAACTGACAGAAAGAGGTATGGAAGTAATATCAAATCCCATAGGCGTTATGGCAAACAGTCCTGATTTTCCGTGGCATATGACAAATCTGAGAAATTACATGGGGGCATCTCCTTATCAGCCGGAAGAGGCCTGCTGGGGAAATGTCCGCCTGACTCCATTTGGACAGGCGGGAGGCACACAGCTTTTACCGGGGGGATTTACTTCACCGGAGCGTTTTGTCAGGGCCGCTTACTTAAAATCATTTATACCCACACCAGAGGACCGCACCGAAGCAGTGGTTTCCTGCTTTCACGTGATGGAGAGTGTTACCATACCAAAGGGTGCAGTCATAACGAAGCGGAATGCGTACGATTATACCAAGTATACAGCTTTTATCAATACGGCTACCTGTGAATATTTTTTTAAGACCTATGATAACATCCAGGTAGAAACAGCAAGCCTTTTTGAGGACTACATTCAATTCCAGGATCTTGTGAGTCTGGGGGGATTATAAGAACGGCGCATTCCATGGCCGGCCTTGGGAGCCGGTCATGGAACACGCCATGAAAAAGTTATTGCAAAAGGGAGGAGAGCTGATAATAAATTACCAGCTCGAGTATTATGAAAAAAATCTTATAAGCAATTTGTTTTTATGTTTTAAGTATATCCATGAATCATGAAGAAATCATGTTGTTTGTGTAAAAGGTTTTTGAATGAAATTTAAACAAAGTATGAACGGGCATACAAACATTGCCATTACAGTAACTTTCTGCAAAAATTCATAGATTCCAACCCAGGATCTAGCTGACTTGAAAAAGTAAATTCCAGTGCAGGACTAAATTCCACCGCCCTTTAAAAGTTGTCATAAATGGTAGAGGTTTTTGCGCACTGTTCTAAGATTTCTGATATAATTAAGCTAACTTCTTACCAAAAATCATGTTTTAGGGCAGAGAAAACAGGCCACTGGAGTTTCGTGTGCGAGACTAAATTCCACCGGCCACATTCAAAAAATGTGAAAAGTTAACTTCCAGTCCGACAGCAGATTTAAGTAAGTTAGTTAACGGTTGTAGCGAATCAGCTTAGGTGTCAGATTGACCTCGTCAGGGACAATGCGCCTAAGCTGAAGTCCTTTTAAGGTGTCTTCGCCAAATGATTCTAGAGCCAGATTATATGGCGTTTCACCACCCAGACTCTCCCGTGGTGTGGAATTGATATGATTAACAATCAGATTCACGTCCCATTGAGTTAGAAATTCAAAGCTGGTTCCTTTTGGAAGCACCATGCGAAGCATGGTATGAACATTTTCAACGCCCCCCTTCTGACCGCTACGCATTGGATCACAGTAGTAAAGATTACAGCGCTGAATTTCATTGATCCCAGTCTCCAGGCCTATAGGATCGCCAAATTCGGAGCCACGGTCAGTTAATACGTATTGGAATAAGGAAACGAATTCATAGGTTCCCAGTCGTTTCTCAAGCTGATCAAATACAAGTCGTACGGCGCCTTTGGTACATCGGTTCATCAGGAATGCAAGAAAAAGTTTTTCCTTTGTAAAGTAGAACGTCAGCAGAGTCTTTTTAGATTCACGGGAAGAATGAACCGTGTCCATTTCTGCAAAGTATTCAAGATCCAAAGACTGAAAATCAAGATAGGTTCTGTTGACAAAAACAGAGCGATCCGTAATCTGTGTCTTGTGGCATTTTCGCGGTTTGAACTTAGGTTTACGCTTTAAATCTACATTTCTGGCGGAAAACAGACCCTTGTCAATGTAGGTATAGATTGTGCGGACAGACATATCCAGTTCCGGATGATTTATGGAGATCTGATAGGGAGACTGCCCCTGCTCAATTAGAGGAGTAACAATCATATCTTTTTGATGCAGTTCGTGCTTTGTCATGCAGATACCGTTTCTGGAATTGGTGAGTAACTCATGATATTTGCGGTCAGCAAACCGTGCATTGTATGTGTATTTGTGAGCAATGGTGCAGTGAGAGATCTTTTTGTCGCAGCCATTGCAAACGTAGGGAGCTTTATCCAGTCGGGAGCAGCGTTCCTTCACAAAATCCCGGCAGGTTTGATTACAGGTCGGACAGGAAGCACATTTGATCCCGCAGACAAGAATCTTTTTGCAGACATTTACTTTTCGACAGCTAAACCTGTAAATGCAGAAGTTCTTGGTATTGTAAAAGGTGCCTTTATGATACCAGTCAGAGGAACGCCTGGCCTTCACTTCCTTAGAGATGGTGGTTGGATCTTTGCACAGGTATTTTGCAATATCTTTAAAAGTATGATTTTGATTTAAAGAGTTTTCAATAAAAACACGATCCTTCAGAGTGAGATGCTTCTGGTTACCAGGAATATATTTACTCATAAAATCTCCTTCTACTGCTGTCAGAAGGAGTTATAAAGATACCATGTATGTATGAAAGAGTAAATATAAACTGTGCAGAGGTAAACTCTACCTGGGTAAATGGTAGTGGAATTTACTTTTTCAATTTTCAAACCCAGGATCTATTTCAAATGGGGCTGTACAAAAACAGGAGTATTTGATAAAATATAGCCATATGCGGAATATGACGCAGGCAGTGCCAAAACAGGCATACCTTTATGCCCAGAACTCATGGGCAATAGAGAGGAAAGGAAAAAAATATGAAAAATCCGGTTGTAACGATTACAATGGATAACGGTGATGTAATGAAAGCAGAACTTTATCCGGAAATAGCTCCAAACACTGTCAATAATTTTATCAGTCTGGTAAAAAAAGGTTATTATGACGGACTGATCTTCCACAGGGTCATCCATGGTTTTATGATCCAGGGCGGATGTCCGGAAGGCAGCGGAATGGGCGGCCCTGGCTATTCTATTAAAGGGGAATTCAGCCAGAACGGGGTTACCAACGCATTCAAGCATACGGAGGGAGTCCTTTCCATGGCAAGAGCCATGCACCCCGATTCCGCCGGTTCCCAGTTTTTCATTATGCATAAGGCAGCTCCCCATTTGGATGGTTCCTATGCGGCATTCGGGAAAATTTCCGAGGGAATGGATATTGTAAACAAAATTGCCGATGTGAAGACGGATTACAATGACCGCCCCATGAAAGAGCAGAAGATCCAGACCATGACTGTGGAAACCTTTGGAGAAGAATATCCGGAACCAGAGACCTGCTAAGGCTATGACCTGGGAACAAGAACTCACAATCGAAGGAAACGTCTTCCAGGTTACCATATCTGATGATCATGAGGCCCTGCGTTCTGCTTTTGCGGAAGGCAGGGCTGTTGTTGGTTTATGGGACCGTGGGCGGACCAATCAGAATCTTGCTCCTGCAGCCTATGTGGTGGAATCCCTCGGGGACTTAAACGATGAATTTCTGGAGCGGGTGGTAAGGAGAAATGAGGGACTTCCATGGAATATTGCCAGAACACAGCGTCTGACGATCCGGGAGTTCGTGCCCGGGGATTTTGCCTTCCTGCCTCATGAGCCTGAGGCAGGGGCGTCTGGAGACATATTTTTAAAGGAAGAATCCTTAAAGGAATATATCCGTCATCAATACAGGTTTTATGAATACGGAATCTGGGCTTTGATCGAACGGGGGTCTGGGAAGCTTGTTGGAAAGGCGGGAATCTCCAATCTGGACCTTGAGGGGCAGGATGAGCTTTTCCATGCAATAAAAAATAATGATACCCCGGTGGAACTGGGATATCATATCTTTTCTCCATACAGGCGGAACGGGTATGGGAAGGAGGCCTGCAGTGCCATCCTGTCCTATGCCGCCTCCGCTGTCTCAGAGAGGATTTATGCAAGGATTCATGAGGGAAATTCCGGGTCAAGAAAGCTGGCAGAGGGACTGGGATTCCGGCTTATTGCCCGAACACATAGCGGATCAGCTCCAGGGCTGTGTCTGTATGAGTGGAATTGCTCATAACGGCGAGAACCGGTTCGTCTATGACCAGGCCGGTTTTTCGGCTGAAATCTGTGCTGCTTATGAGAAGGCCGCAGGCTATTTTTTCACCGGTTTCCTGATTGGTTACAAAATAGAGGCTGTCCTTCCAGCTTTCATAAAGATCGGCAGGAAGAAGTACCTTTAAGTCGATGAATCCGCCCATTTCCCCAAAATGGTCTATGGTATCCGGCTTTCCGATCATAACGTCCAGTCCTTTGCTGGATATCATGGCTGTTATTTTGGCAAGCTGAGCATAGGTAAACTCATTCATGGAGGATTCGTCAAAGGTGGGAGACATGGAATAGTCCACATCAATTTTTGCATCCTCTTTCAGTTCAATGTACTGGCGGAAGCCCTGGTTAAAGTAAGCATCTACGTTATCGGTTTCACCGGTGGGACTGCTGTTTAGTATGACGCAGGAAAGTGCGGTTTCAAACCGGTTGTTGTAGACGGCGGAACCGATGGAAGAGATTAGAACTGCGGCTACAATGACAATGATGATTGGAATCCTGTAATATTCCCAGATGTACCAAAGCCTGTCTGTTGCGCTCATGTTTCTAAGCTTTTGACCTTCCTCATGCAGGGTGTCCTTTAAGGTTTTGTCTTCGTATGGGGTCATGATTTCTGCCTCTTTCTTTTTTATTGCAGGTAATTTTCCATTCTATCATGAATCTGGAGTCCATGATAAATATTCGCAGTTTGCGATGATAACCAGCTCATTTTGCTTCTTGCGCTCATTATATCACACAACGAAGGAATTTCATTATAATATTTATAGAATTTTGGTGAAATAAGAAAGAACGTTTGCTTTTTAAATGCAAATCCGCTATAATATCCTTTAATGCCATTATGAGAAGGGGAAAAACGTATGTTTTCTGGTTTTTTTAATTATGATAATCCGGTATGGCGGTTTATCGGTAAATTTGGAGATCTGATTATTTTAAATATTCTGTGGCTGGTATGCAGTATCCCGGTTATTACCATAGGGGCTTCTACCACTGCTGTATATTATGTAACCCTGAAGCTTGCAAGAGACGATGACGGATATACCATCCGCTCTTTTTTTAAATCGTTCAAAGAAAACTTTAAGCAGTCCACAGTGATTTGGCTCATTCTTCTGGCTGTGGGAGTGATCCTTGGGGTGGATGTATTCTTCTTTACCAGATTGTTTACAGGCTCCGGGTCCTTCCGGACGGTGATGCTTACGGTATTCCTGGCAATGGTTCTTATTTATGCGGCTGTTTTTACTTATATTTTCCCACTTCAGGCCAGATTTTTCAATTCAGTAAAACGTACCTTTTTCAATGCATTCTTCATGTCCCTGCGCCATTTATTCCGTACCATTGGAATGATTGCCATTGACGCGGCCCTGGTGGCGGCTGCATTTGTATTCATGGTGCCGCCTGTGCTGATGATATTCATGCTGTTTGGCTTTCCTTTGCTGGCATTCATCAATTCCTATATCCTGTCTCCTGTGTTTCACCTGTACATGCCGAAGGAAGAAGAGAAAAGCGACGAGCTTAGACCTCTGTTTGCAGATGAGGATGAACCTGTAAGCAGCATTTTGATGGCAAAAGGCGACGAACATGGGGAAGATCCATCCGGGAACGAAGGAACTGAACTTAAAAAAACACAAGACGAACAGGAATAATTTCTGCCGGCAGCCGGCAGGGGCGCCTGTGGCCCCTGTCCGGCTGCTTTTTAGTTCTCCGGCATCTGGTATTTTATGGGGATTTTATAGTATGGACACCATATGTTCACAAAAAAAAGATATACTTGATAACTGGACAAGGAAATGCCTGGGAGGTGGAATATGACTGAAGAAGAGTATCTCTGTTTTATTCAGCCCTATGAGGATGCGCTTAAAAACATCCGTGTCAGAGTGGAGGTACTGAATAACGATTACAGAAGGAAGTATCAGAATTACCCCATCCATTATGTCCAGCACAGAATCAAGCAAAAGGAAAGCATTGAGAATAAGCTGGAGGAGAACGGATATGATGCCAGCATGGATTCAGCCAGAAACTATCTGACGGATATAGCCGGAATCCGGGTCATCTGCTATTTTGTAAGGGATATCTATGCCATTGTGGGCCTGTTAAAGAAGCAGTCAGATATTGTGATCATAAAGGAAAGCGATTATATTGCCGAACCAAAGCCAAATGGATACCGAAGCTATCACCTGGTTTTTGGGGTTCCGGTCTATCATACCGACGGCATGGAATATTATCCGGTGGAAATTCAGCTTCGTACCATGTCCATGGACTTATGGGCCAGCATGGAGCACCGCATCTGTTATAAGGGGGAACAAAAGGAACCGGCAGCAGAGGAATTGAAGGAATATGCCTTAGCCTTAAGGAAGATGGAAGAGGAAATGGAGAAGTTTCTCTGAGATTATATTAAGAAAAGGCACGCTCCAAAGCCATGAGATGTAGGATCCATGGCTTTGGAGCGTGCTTTTATAATGCTGCATACAGGCTTTCGCATGGGTTAGCTTTATGGGGAAAGCAGATTATCTATCCATCCGGAAGCCTGAATAGGCGGTCATGCCATGTTCGTGCAGATCCAGGCCGTCTGTCTGTTCCTGATCGGAGACTCTTAAGCCAATGGTTTTTTTAAGAAGGGTAAAGATAATAAAGGCAGCAATGGCTGTATAAACAAGAACAGAAGCAACGCCCAGAAGCTGTGTCAGAAAATTGCATCCCTCTCCAAAGATCCCTGCCAGCAGGGTACCCAAAAGTCCGCAGCAGCCGTGGACTCCCACAGCGCCAACCGGGTCATCAATTCTGGCGGTTTTATCAATGAATTCGATAGCAAGAACCACCACAAAACCTGCAATCGCCCCTATGATAATGGATTCATAAGGAGTTACCACATCACAGCCGGCAGTAATTGCCACCAGACCGGCCAGGGAGCCATTCAATGTCATGGATACGTCGGGCTTGCCGTAACGCACCCAGGTAAACAAAAGTGTGACAAGAGTAGAAGCCGCCGCTGCCAGGTTGGTGGTCATGGCTATATCGCCCAGTGTGGCTGTAGCGGCAGTTGTAGAGCCGCAGTTGAATCCAAACCAGCAGAACCAGAGAATGAAGACACCCAGAACGCCAAGGGGAATGTTGTGGCCGGGTATGGCATTTGCAGTTCCGTCTTCATTGTATTTTCCAATACGGGGCCCCACAATTTTAGCTCCTACCAGGGCACAGACACCGCCCACCATATGGACTGCAGCAGAGCCTGCAAAATCATGAAAGCCCATGTCCGCCAGCCAGCCGCCTCCCCAGATCCAGTGTCCGGTTATGGGATAAATGACTACGCTTATGGCGGCTGAGTAGATTAAGTAAGTGGAAAATTTTGTGCGCTCTGCCATAGCTCCGGAGACGATGGTGGCGGAAGTGGCACAGAATACGGTTTGGAATATCATGTATACGGCTATGGGAAGGCCATTGAACAAGCCGTTTGCGTCGGCCAGAGAATAAGGATCAAAGAATCCGGAACCGCCGAAAAGCCCTGCTACATTGTACCCGAACATGAGAGGGAAGCCCAGTATAAAATAAAAGAGAGAACCAAGAACAAAGTCCATCATATTCTTCATGCAGATGTTTCCCGCATTTTTTGCCCTAGTAAAACCGGTTTCCACCAGGGCAAAGCCGGCCTGCATAAAATAGACCAGAATTGCAGCCAGCATGGTCCATATGATATTCAGTAACAAGGTTGTATTTTCCATAATTTTAGCTCCTCCAATAATTTTTTAATGGTATCATTACAGAATCATAAATCACATCACCCGCATCAGCCTGGGAATACCCGATCCCGAGGGCAGAGACTAAGTCAACCGGGCCTGGCTGTGCTTCATTTCCTTACCGGGAATAAAAATCAGGGATAACCGCTTAAAAAGCAATTATCCCCGTTGATAGTTTATGTCCATTCTGTATGAAATTAAAATCGTGCTCTTTTCGAAAACTACAGTGCCTCCCGGCCATGTTCCCCGGTCCGGATCCGCACCGCATCCTCCACATCGTAAACGAAAATCTTACCGTCTCCGTAGCTGCCCGTGTTGATTTCCTCTACCACGGCATCAATGATCGGGTCGGCCAGTTCCTTTGGTACAACGGTTTCCACTTTGACCTTAGGCAGCAGGTTCACATGATACTTGGTACCGCGGTACATCTGGGTGTAACCTTTTTGATTGCCATACCCCATTACGTTGCTGATCATAAGTCCATTGACCTTGCAGCCTTCCAGAATAGCCTTCAGGCTTTCAAGCTTTTCTGATCTGATGATAATTTCCAGCTTTTTCATACAGCGCATCCTCCTCTATATTTGTTTACAGAAAAAAAGGGCGGTTCCAGTGATGGAACGCCCTTGTTCGGTATACCAACATTATACACGACTGATGTCTCCTGTCAAATACATTTTTTGAAAGGCTTAAACGAAAATTTTGTAAAAAATTCACAAGAATAAAAAATACATGTGGGAATAAAGGACTTGTACTTTTTGGCGTTTTGATATATACTATATACTGTATACAAAAAAATAAAAAAGTACAATCTGAAGGAATTAAAGTGAGGGACGTTTGCCTATGATAAGACATCTGGGATTAAAAGCATACGGAAAGGTGAATCTGGGGCTTGATGTTTTAAGAAAACGGGAAGACGGATACCATGAGGTACGGATGATCATGCAGACCGTAGGCCTTTATGATAAAATTGATATTTATTTAAAAGAGACACCGGGAATCGAGGTGGTTACAAACCTATATTATCTGCCGGTGAATGAAAATAATCTGGTTTATAAAGCGGCCCGGCTGCTTATGGATGAATTTCATGTCCTTCACGGTGTCCGCATTCACTTAAATAAATTTATTCCGGTTTCTGCCGGCATGGCCGGGGGGAGCAGCGATGCGGCAGCCGTTCTGTTTGGAGTCAACAAGATGTTTCAGCTTGGCCTGACAAGAGAAGAATTGATGGAACGGGGGGTAAAAATCGGGGCAGATGTGCCCTACTGTCTCATGAGAGGGACTGCCCTTAGTGAAGGAATCGGAGAAATCCTGACCCCTTTGCCGGATATGCCCCAGTGCCAGATCCTCATAGCAAAGCCAGGGATCAGCGTATCAACAAAGTTTGTCTATGAACATCTGGATTTATCTGTCTTAAGGAAAGAGGACCATCCGGACATTGACGGCATGATCCAGGCGATTGGGAATCATAACATTTACCAGGTATCGGAACGCCTTGGAAATGTGCTTGAGACGGTTACTATTCCGGAATATCCGGTGATCGCCCGGATTAAGGATAAAATAAAAGAATTGGGAGCGGTGAATGCCATGATGAGCGGAAGCGGTCCCACAGTATTTGGCATATTTACCAGCCCCAGGGCCGCACAGCAGGCTTATGAGGAATTGAGATACGGCGAAGCAAAAAACCTGGCAAAGCAGGTTTATCTGACGAATTTTTACAATACCAGGGAGGTTACCAATGAGCAATGATTTAAAGGTTAATATGAATGAATATCTGCCGCTTCGGGACGTGGTTTTTAACACACTGCGGCAGGCGATTTTAAAAGGAGAGCTGGCGCCGGGAGAGCGGCTTATGGAGATCCAGCTTGCGGAACGCCTTGGAGTCAGCCGCACCCCCATCCGGGAAGCCATCAGAAAGCTGGAACTGGAAGGTCTGGTGCTAATGGTACCAAGGAAGGGAGCGGAAGTCGCTAAGATCTCAGAAAAAAGCTTAAGGGATGTTTTGGAGGTCCGCAGATCCTTAGAGGAGCTGGCCATAGAACTGGCCTGCCAGCGCATGAACCGGGAGGCAGTGGATGAGCTTGAAAAGAAGCAGGAGGAGTTTAAGAACGCCGTTGAAAACGGAAATGCTATGGAAATTGCAGAGACAGATGAGGCCTATCATGATGTGATATATAAAGGGACCTGCAATGACCGTCTGGTGCAGATGATCAATAATTTAAGGGAGCAGATGTACCGTTACCGTTTGGAATACATTAAGGATGAGGACAAGCGCCAGATTCTTCTTCTGGAGCACGACAACATATTAAAGGCGGTCAGACAGCGGAAGGTCCAGGAAGCAAAGGAAGCCATGCGGGAGCATATTGATAATCAGGAGATTACCGTATCAAAGAATATCAAGGAACAGGAATAAGAAGGAGAGGTATCTTATGTCATTTAAGGAGAAGTATCTGGCCGGTGAGATAGAATTTGAAGCGATTGATGATTTTATTGAAGAATGGAATAACGGCAGCACCCCTGAAACCCTTGCCCGGTTTCTCGGCCTTAATGAAGAGGAAGAGGATGTATGGATTGAGGAAAGTGATGAAGCCTTAAAGGAGCTTATAGACAGGAAGGCCCAGGGTCATACTTCTATGCCCGGATAACTTGGGTTGTAATAGGAAAACATAAACAGAATTGGAAAAATTATAAAATAAATATAACCTTTCTTGACAAGGTGACAACGTATCATTATAATAAGTGGCATATTGTCACCTTGATGTGATTCTAAGGATTCACATGAAGTAACGGAAAGGAGAGGTGAAAAAATGCCAACGGAGCGGTTTTATCATCTTCCGGCAGCAAAAAAGAAAACAATCCGCGACGCCGCGTTGGGAGAGTTCACACGGGTGCCGTTTGAAAAGGCTTCTATCAATAAGATAATCCAGGCCGCAGGAATATCTAGAGGGAGCTTTTATACTTATTTTGAAGATAAGCGTGATGTCCTTGGTTACATTTTTGAAGATGCCGCTGAAAAATTTCAGAATGGCTGGGTGCGCTGCGCAGAAAGAAACGGCGGCGATCTTTGGAAGACGGCGGAATCATTTTTGTATTACAGCATAGTTCATACGGAGGAAAATGTACTGCAGCTGGTTAAGAACATTGTTGACAGTGAAAAGATGTTCGGCGTGACCAACCGCTTATGTAAGGAAAACACCCAGGGCCAGAAGGAAATGCAGGAGATGATGTATCATTCCATCGATACATCTGATTTTAAAGACCAAAGCATAGAAACCTTTGGAAAGCTGGTAACCATGATTTTCTTTGAACTTGCCCATTGCATGGGCTGGTACTATCATCATCCGGAAGATGAAGAAAAAATTAAGAAACTTTTCCGGGAAAAATTAGAAATTCTGCAATATGGAATTCGTAAACAACCGTTACAATCTTAATATGGCTAAATAAGGAGTTCAACATGATAAAGAAGAAAACATTCATTATTGCAGGGGCAGTTGTCATTGTGGCGGCAGTGGCAGGACTGACTTTTCCAAAGCTGATGGAAGGAAAAAAGAAAGAGCTTGTGGCAGAGGTTCCGCCTGCCGTGACCGCTGAAAAACCTCAGGTCAGGACCATTGAATTAAGCAGTGAGCTGGTCGGGACCATAGAGCCGGACAGCATTGTCCATGTTATGCCCCTTGGGGCCGGTGAGGTCACAAGTGTTGGGGTGAAAACCGGCGATTTGGTATCTGCGGGCCAGCTTCTCTGTGTCATCGACACAAAGCAGGTGGAAAGCTCCGGAATTACCATGGAGACCACCAGAATCACCTATGAAGACGCGAAAAAGAATTTAGACCGGATGACGGTTTTACACGCAGCCGGAGATGTGGCGGAGGCGGATTATCAGTCTCTGGTTGATAAGGTGGAAATGGCAAGGCTCCAATATGAGAATGCCAAAATTGCGTATAAGATTCAGACGGATAGCAGTCAGGTAACGGCTCCTATATCTGGACGGGTGGAAAGCTTTAATATCAGCGTACATGATATGGTGTCTCCCCAGACCACCCTTTGCGTCATATCAGGAGAAGGGGGGAAATCCCTGACCTTCTATGTTTCAGAACGAATCGTAGGAGGATTGAAGGCTGGAGATACCATCAAAGTAGAAAAGAACGGAACCAATCATGAAGCGTCCATTACGGAAGTGAGCACTATGATTGACCCGGCAAGCGGTTTATTCAAGGTAAAGGCATCCATTCCCAACGGAGATTCTCTGGCAACGGGAACTTCCGTGAAGCTATACGTTGTTTCCCAAAGGGCGGAAAGTGTCCTGACGGTTCCGGTTGACAGCGTTTATTATGAGGGCGGCAATCCCTTCATCTATACATATGCTGATGGAGTTCTAAAGAAAAATGCAGTGACCGTAGGATTATCAGACAATGAGTTCATAGAAGTCCAAAGCGGCATCTCCGCGGATGATCAGGTAGTGACCACATGGACCAGTGAGTTGTATGATGGTTCCAAGGTAACCCTTGTTGAAAATAGCGGAAATAAACCAGAGGCAGCAGAAGGCACGGCAGAAGCAGAAGGAACCGAGACGGAAGCTTCCGGTCCTGCACAGTAAGGGGGCGGTATTATGGGAATTACCAAAGGCGTTTTAAAGAGGCCCGTAACCACCATCTTAGTGGTATTATGCTTGTTTGTATTCGGTTTATCCTCTGTTTTATCCTCGAAAATGGAGCTGACGCCGGAAATGAATTTTCCAATGCTGCTGATCAGCAGCGTTTATCCGGGAGCCAATCCTGAGGACGTGAATGACCTGGTTACCAGACCGGTGGAAGAGGCGGTGGGAACCCTTTCCGGAATTAAGAATGTACAGTCCAGTTCCCAGGAAAATGTTTCCATTGTGGTGTTAGAGTATGAGTATGGTTCGGATATGAATAAAGCATATTCGGATTTAAAAAAGAAAATGGATAACCTTGATTTGCCCGATGACGTGGAAACGCCCAGCGTTATGGAATTCAACATCAATGAAATGCCTGTGGTGACTCTGGCAGTAAAGGATCCATCCCAGAACAATCTATACAATTATGTAAACGATAAGATCGTACCGGAATTTGAGAAGATTTCTTCCGTTGCCAGCGTAGGCATGAGCGGAGGACAGAAGGGCTATGTGAGCGTCCGCCTGATCCCGGAAAAGATGAACCAGTATCATCTTACCATGAACTCCATCAGCCAGGCAATCAAGGCGGCTGATTTTACTTATCCGGCAGGAAATACGGGAGTAGGTAAAAGAGATCTGTCAGTCAGCACGGGAGTCGAGGTAGGAAGCGTTGAGAGTCTAAAAAAGGTTCCGGTAGTAGCTGGTGACGGAAAAACCATTTATATGGAGGATATTGCCGATATTACGTCAACCTCTGAAAGCCAGGAAGCAATCGGACGGTATAATGGGGAAGATACCATTACCTTATCCATCAATAAGCAGCAGAAGAACAGTGCGGTGGATGTGTCAAAATCTGTGACCAGGACCATTGAAACCTTAAAAAGGGAGTTCCCGAACCTGGATATTGTAGTTATTGACGATACCAGCGATCAGATCACTTCCGCACTAAACAGTGTTAAGAATACCATGGTCATGGCTGTTGTCATATCCATGATCATTATTTTCCTGTTCTTTGGAGATATAAAGGCCTCTCTCATTGTAGGAAGTTCCATTCCAGTATCCATTCTGGTGTCTCTGATCTTAATGGCGGCCATGGGATTTTCCCTGAACGTTATCACCATGAGCAGTATTGTTCTTGGTGTGGGAATGATGGTGGATAACTCCATCGTTGTGATGGAGAGCTGTTTCCGTTCCCAAAAGGGCACCGGATTCCGGGAATATATGCAGGCAGCACTGGAGGGCACTGGAGTTGTACTGCAGTCTATTCTTGGAGGAACCATTACGACCTGTGTCGTATTCATTCCTCTTGCCCTCCTGGAGGGTCTGACAGGTCAGATGTTTAAGCCCTTAGGCTATACCATTGTATTCTGTATGCTGGCGTCCCTGCTTTCAGCCATCACCATTGTACCGCTGTGCTACAGCCGGTTCCGCCCTGTTGAAAAACAGAATTCTCCAATGGGCGGACTTGTAAAGGCTTTGCAAAACGGGTACCGAAGGATCGTGGATAAGCTGTTAAACAGGCGGGCTGCGGTTATGATCGTGTCGGTTCTGCTTTTGATCTCCTCTTTTGTCCTGGCTACCAGGCTGGGCTTTGAGCTGATGCCGGAGGTGGATCAGGGAACGATCACCGTTACTGCGGAAATCAAGCCGGGACTTAAAGTGGAAGAAGCAGATAAAATCTTAAAGAAGCTGGAAGACATCGTAACCAGCGAAGAAGATTTAAAATCCTATATGGTCAGCTATGGCGGAAGCGGCCTAAGCTTCAGCGGTGCAAAAAATGGAACCCTGACGGCATACTTAAAAAGCGACCGGAAGCTGTCCACAAACCAGATGGTCAATAAGTGGAAAAAGGCAATGAACCAGCTGCCCGACTGCAACGTCACTGTGGAGTCCACTTCCAGTATGAGCAGAATGAGCAGAATGAGCAGAATGAGCAGTAAGAAGGATTTTGAGGTAATCCTTCAAAGCTCCCAGCTGGATAAACTGAAAAGCGTTTCAAAGCAGATGGTGGATGAACTGACTCAAAACCCCCAGCTGATCAAGGTTCATTCGGACTTGGAAAATGCGGCACCTGTTGTCAAGGTACGTGTTGACCCCATAAAAGCGGCGGCTGAAGGCATTGCCCCTTCCAGCATAGGCAGTTTGTTAAACGGTATGCTGAGCGGTACCAAGGCCTCCACCATGGATGTGGCAGGTCAGGAAGTTGATATTAAAGTGGAATATCCGGAGGATTCCTATGATACTCTTGATAAAGTAGAGGGAATCATGATTCCCAACAGCTCAGGAGGGTCTGTGGCACTTACGGACATAGCAGATATCGGTTATGAAGACAGTCCTACCGCTATCAACAGAAAGAACAAACAATATCTGGTTACCATAACAGGATCCTTTACCGATGTGGTCAAAACAGCAAAGGATAAAGAGGCAGCAAAAAAGAATATTGATGAAACGATTGTTAATAAGTATTTAAATGACATGGTTACAAGGGCAAAAAACAGTGAGGATGAATCCATGCAGGAGGAATTTTCCAGTCTGTTTAAGGCAATTGCGACTGCCATATTCCTGATCTTCATCGTAATGGCAGCACAGTTTGAATCGCCCAAATTCTCTCTGATGGTTATGACGACCATACCTTTCAGCTTAATTGGTTCCTTTGGATTTCTGGCGGCTGCGGGAGTTGCCATCAGCATGCCGTCTCTCCTTGGATTTCTGATGCTCATCGGTACGGTGGTAAACTCCGGTATCCTATATGTGGATACGGTGAACCAGTACCGGGCTACCATGGATAAGCGGACCGCTCTGATCGAAGCAGGGGCAACCAGACTCCGCCCCATCCTTATGACGACCCTTACCACAGTGGTAGCCATGATTCCTATGGCTATGGCCATCGGAAAGAACGGGGAAACCATGCAGGGTCTTGCTCTGGTAAACGTAGGCGGTTTGACAGCTTCCACCATACTGTCGCTGCTCATGCTTCCGATTTATTATTCCCTTATGAGCGGTAAAACGGATAAGAACTTATTGCCGGATTAAAAGGCTGCAGGGAACCGGGTCTTTTATAAATCCGGTTCCCTGCTGGAAGAAAGTGGATTTCATCTTCTAAGCATGATATGTTAATATATTGGCAGGAATACAGCATAAAAATCCCAGTTAAGGAGGATTAAGGATGAGAAAATGGAAACAGATAGGTGCATGTTGTCTTGCGGCAGTGCTTGCTGTCATGGGCCCGGCATCCACAGCCTGGGCCGGAAGCCCGGAGTTTGCAAGAACTCCTGAAGAATGGGCAAGGCTCAGGGATAATGTGATGGAATACGAAGAACTGGCTGGCCTGATCCGTGAATATAATGTGTCAGTCCAGAAAAACCAGTTGGATATGAATGACAAGAAAAAGGATGACCGGATCACCAGTGATCAGAATGCCCAGTATTACCGGGATGCGGCCTATGATTACAGAAGCAACATCTCAGGAGAAGATCCCTACAGCGATGCAAGCAATGCGGCAAATGCCAACCGGGCGGAAGCTGCGGCAGATTCCAATGTGGAGGATATAAAGGTATACCAGCTTACCTATGACCAGGAGGAAGCCAATCTAGTGGCATCGGCTCAATCCGCGATGGTCACATATTTTCAGCAGAAGTATGAGCTGGAGAGTACAAAAAGCAGCCTGGAGCTTTTGGCGGCTGTGTACCAGTCTACGCTGGTAAGACAGAGTGCGGGCATGGCTACCCAGGCGGATGTGCTGGGGGCCCTGGAGAGTGTTCAGAGTACTCAGACTTCCATCGACAAGCTGACTTCCTCTATCGAAGAGACCAGACAGAAGCTTTGCGTCATGCTGGGCTGGAAATACAACGATATGCCGGAGATCAGGGAAATACCTGCTGTGAACATGGAACGCATTGCGGCCATGAATCCCGACACAGATAAGGAAGCTGCTTTAAGCAACAACTATACCTTAAAGATCAATAAAAGAAAGCTGGAAAATGCCGTGGGGGATGTGACGAAGCAGACCTTGAACAGGACCATTGCCAGCAATGAACAGAATATCGGTTCCGATGTGACAAAATGTTACCGGGCTGTTCTTCAGGCAAAGGCGGCTTACGACCAGGCAGGAGCAGAACTTGCCCTGGAAACTAAAAATATGGATACAGCACAGAGGAAATTCGACTTGGGCTCTTTGAGCAGACTGGATTATGTAAAGCAGAAAAATGCCTATGATACAAAGAACATTGCCATGAAGACAGCAGAGCTTACTTTGTTCCAGGCGGTTCAGAATTATGATAATGCAGTAAACGGACTGGCTTCGGCAGGAGGTTTATAAAAGATGAGAAAGAAAGGCTATTTACCTGCCTGTATGGCAGTGACCCTTGCTCTCTCCTCCGCTTTGCCGGTTTATGGGGCAGCAGGACCCGGACAGACGGTAATATCCATTCCAGCCGGGATGACGGAGGAACAATGGAACAAACTCCAGGATCAGACCATAGAATTTGAAGAGCTCTCAGACAGGGTAAGGTATTTTAACCCAGACTTACAGAACATTGTTGATTCCGCAGGAAATGAGAAGAGCAACCAGCAGTACGTCTATGACGAGATGAAAATATATATCCGGGATCTCAATGACAATGCCAAATCCCTGAAAGATTCAGGTGCCGCAGATACCGACGCCGGAAAGCAGGCATATCAGGCTTTAAAAGATGCGGTTAAGAAACTGAATAACGGTGCTGAGACTCTGGACAAAGTGATCAAACGGATTGATAAAGGGGTCAATAAAAACGTAGACCGCTATTCCAAAACCTTCTCTTCTGCCGTAGGCCAGATCATGATAGGCTATAACAGCGCCCTGGCTAACCGGGCAATGGTCCAGAAGGTGCTGGACGTCAGCAAGGCAGGCTATGAAGCCCAGACCTTAAGCTTTCAGCAGGGCATGGCCACGGAAGCAGATGTCCTGGAAGCCAATAAAGGAGTGCTGGCGGCGCAGGCCTCACTGGAACAGCTTGATAACACCATTGACGGCCTGAAACGTTCCCTGTGCCTGATGACCGGATATCCGGCAGATGCAGAGATTCAGATCGGAGGGATTCCTCAGCTGGATCTTTCCCATATTTCTTCCCTGAACCTGGAGGCGGACACGGCAATGGCTCTGGGAAATAATTACACTTTGATTGAGAAGCGCCACGGAGGGTCCGGCCGGACGACCACAGGCGTGAAAAACAAGGAAGCCAGTCTTTCTGAGGAAGAGCAGAATGTTACGGTTGCCATGCAGTCCTATTACCAGGGAATCCTTCAGGCGAAGTCCGCTTATGATGCTGCCTGTACCTCTTATGAGAAAGCGGTCCTGGAAAAGAATAAGGCAGACCGTTCCTATCGGCTGGGCATGGTGAGCAAGTTGGGCTATCTCCAGTCCCAGATGGCATTTTTACAGGCCGAGGGTGCAAAGGAGAGCGCTTATAACACCCTGTATCAGGCCTATGATACGTACCGCTGGGCGGTGGAGGGGATCATTAATTCTTCGGAACAGTAGGCTTTGGCTTGCTGGAAAGCAGCTCCGCCAGCTTAAAACGGATATGGATCTTCGGGCTTTCCCGGCTGATCCTCTTATAATCAGATTCATCCATGGAGCTTCTTAAGATTTCTTTGGAAGTATCCGGTACAACTGCATAGGAAGAATCTGTAAAACAAAGAGGAGGATAAAGGACGCACCACCAGTTGCGTCCTTTTCCTTCGCCTATTTTTACACGGACAGCCTCATAATTACCGCAGGGAAATACCATGTCACCATAGGTTTTGGTAGGAAAATAACAATTGGTCAGTTCCATATGTGCAGGATAATCATATCCCAGTTTTTTCATGTAGTGTTCTGCCTTTTTTTCCAGGCTGTCCTTGTGGGAAAGGACATAGCTTTTTGTTTCCTCCAGGGATGCTTTTTCTCCCAGTTCCTCATAAATTGAATTGAGCAGCATGGTGCGCACTTTTAATTTCAGGTTCTGGTCATCAGAACGGTCGCTGTTTGCCAATACGTGAAAGCGCAGGATTTCCGGAGCGATCCTTGCGGCCAGGGCTTCCTCTTCCCGCCTTCCCCCTGACAGGGTCAGTAAAAATGCAATCAGAAAACAGGTAATACATAAGCATAAATCACGTTTCTGTTTCATTGGTGTTCCTCCTTTTTTCTGGAATCTATTTGTAATTGTTACCATATGTGCTATAATATAAACACTGTAAAATTGAGAAATTTGTAAGGAGATCAAAATGGGTAGAAAAACTGCGGTTGTATTATTTGGCGGCCAGTCATCAGAGCATATTGTATCCTGCATGTCGGTAGTCAATGTGATTAACCATATAGATAGAGAAAAGTATGAGGTTGCTTTGATTGGAATCACAGAAGAGGGCCGGTGGATCAAGACAGATTCTGTAGAAGATATTGAAACGGGCACATGGAAAAACGGGACCGTTTCTGCTGTCATTTCTCCTGATGCCACTATGGGAGGCATAATCTTACTGGATGGGGAAAAAACAGAAGTACTTAAGGCTGATGTGGTATTCCCTGTGCTTCATGGACTTCTGGGAGAGGATGGAACCGTACAGGGGCTTTTAGAACTGGCAAGAATTCCTTATGTGGGCTGCGGAGTACTGTCTTCTGCTGTTTCCATGGATAAACTATATACGAAGATTATTGTAGATGACCTGGGAGTCACTCAGGCGGCCTATGTACCGGTGATGCGCCATGACTTAAAGGATATGGATTTGGTGGTAGGTAAGGTGGAGGAAAGGTTCTCTTACCCTGTGTTTGTAAAGCCCTCCAATGCAGGCTCATCAAAGGGTGTGAGCCGGGCAGAGGATCGGAAAGAGCTTATGGAAGCCTTGACGGAGGCAGCGGTCCACGACCGCAAGATTCTGGTGGAAGAGATGATCGTAGGCCGGGAGATCGAATGCGCTGTGTTTGGAGGGGGAAATCTGCCGGCGGAAGCTTCCGGGGTAGGAGAGATCCTTGCTGCAGCGGAATTTTATGACTTTGATGCCAAATATTACAACTCTGATTCCAGAACAGTAGTGGACCCGGTGCTGCCTGAGGGGGCTGCAGAACGGGTGAAAGAAGCTGCCAAGGCGATTTTCCAGGCAGTGGATGGTTACGGCCTGGCCAGAGTGGACTTTTTTGTAAAAGAGGACGGCAGTGTGGTATTCAACGAGATCAATACCATGCCCGGATTTACGGCCATCAGCATGTATCCCATGCTTTGGGAAGCGGCCGGAATGAATAAGGATGAGTTGGTGGGCCGTCTTATGGAGCATGCGATGGACCGTTACCGGTTATAAGATATTTTATATGCGGGAAAGGACCGGCCTGCGGCATACCTTTATGCCCAGAAGCAGGGCGGAAAAGAGAAATGCCTGCGGCATACCTTTATGCCTAACAAGCAGGGCGGAAAAGAGGAAATGGAATGGCAGACAGAAATTCGCCCATAGGGGTGTTTGATTCCGGTGTAGGCGGCCTTACGGTCGCCAGGGAGATTATGCGGCAGATGCCGGATGAAAGGATTGTATATTTCGGAGATACGGCAAGAGTACCCTATGGCAGCAAATCCTGCAGCACAGTGATCCGCTTTACCAGGCAGATCATCCGTTTTTTGCTGACCCAGGATGTAAAGGCGATTGTGATCGCCTGCAATACCGCTACCGCCTGCGCTTTGGAAGCGGTGGAAAAAGAAGTGGAAATTCCCATTGTTGGTGTAATCCATGCAGGGGCAAGGACCGCCGTAGACTCCACAAAAAACGGGAAGATCGGCATCATTGGAACGGAAGGGACCATACGGAGCGGGGTCTACACCAGAGTAATGAAAGAAATGAGAGAGGATATCGATGTGACAGGAAAGCCGTGTCCTCTTTTGGTTCCCCTGGTGGAGGAAGGGCTTTTGCATGATTCCGTTACGGATGAAATCGCTTCCAGATATTTAAGTGAATTAAAGGGAAAATATATAGACACACTGGTATTGGGCTGCACCCATTATCCCCTGCTGCGTTCTACGGTTGGAAGGCTTATGGGGCCAGAGGTGACTTTGGTGAACCCTGCCTATGAAACTGCCCTGGAATTAAAACAGATTCTAGAAGGAAAAGACCTTCTGTGCGGGCAGGAAAGCAATGATGTGGAAAAATACCACTTTTATGTCAGCGACCTGGCAGAGAAATTCACCAGCTTTGCCGCTTCCATTCTTCCGGGACAGGTAAAAGAGACAAAGCAAATAAACATTGAGGAGTACTAAAGGAGTTTTGACTATGACAAGAGATGTTCTCATCAGCATCAGCGGAATGCAGATCGCAGAGGATGACAGCAATTCCGTTGAGATGATAACGGCCGGTGATTATTTCCTGAAAAACGGCAATCACTACATCCTGTATGACGAGATCCAGGAAGATACAGGGGGAGTGACAAGGAACACCATTAAAATCCGCCAATCTGGGCTTGACATTATAAAACGCGGTACCTCCAGCGTTCATATGACCTTTGAAAAAGATAAAAAAAATATGTCCTGTTATGCAACCCCCTTTGGTGAGCTGATGATCGGGATCAGCACAAAGGATATTCTGATTGATGAAGAAGAAGACCGTTTAAAGGTAAGGGTGGCCTATTCTCTTGATATAAATTACCAGCATGTGTCGGAATGCAACATTGTGCTGGATATTCACTCCAAGGCCACAGCGGATTTCCGACTTCTGAACTAAAAAAGACATATGCCATTTTGGCATTATGCCTTTTTTAATCCTTTAGGGAAAGCATTCTTTTAGTAAAGGGATCGCTCCGTATTTTCCTAAAAGATAGTCCTTGGAAAAACTGGCGTCAGACCGGACCTTTATGTCTGCCAGGGTGTAGAGTCTGGATTCATGATACTCATTCATATCTACGAAAGCGACTTCATCACGGCGGAACTGCTGGTTATTTAATATGGAAATATCATAGGTTGTAAACAGGATCTGTATGTTTATATTTTTATCCTGCTGAAAGGTGTCAATAAAAAATTTTATTACAGCTGGATGGAATTCGTTTGATATATTATCAATGATCAGAACGCCTCCCCTTTGGGACAGATGGTATACCTGTATGAATAATTGAAGATATTTCATTGTGCCCAGGGACACTTTTGTATAATCCATATACTGCATCCGGTACTGGCCGGTGTCCCGGGATTTCACCAGGTATCCAAGTTTCGGGACCCCCTTATCAACAATAAATTCTTCTGCGGGGATTCCCAGTTTTCTTAGCTGGGCCAATGCATAATTAAGGGCGTCCGGATTTTCAAGGGCCTTGTATACCCTTCCATCCATAATCAAATGACCTGCAAGCTGAAATGGTTCAAGGAAATCGCAGTAATAAGCGATCTGCTTGGAAAAAAAGGTTTCAAAAGGTTCCATAAAGGCCGTGATTTCAGGAATATCAAGGCAAGATAAGATCGAACAGAATAAACGGTCCTGATGAGGGTGGATCCCTGCCTTCTGGCGCAGGACCTTTTCATATTGTCGTCCAATGGTAATCTCATCCTCATTCCGCGTAAATACCACATGATTGTCCACAGCCATATTTTCCGTGAGAATTTTCCTGTTGAGGACAGAAAAGCCGTATTCATAGACCCGCTGTCCGCTGATAAAGGAAAGTTCCATTTCCGTGGGCTGAGTATTGGTTTCCTCATCCAGGAACGGAAGGATCTTGTCCAAAGAACTGATCTGAAGGAGGGACATAAAATGTTTTCTAGGAATGTCTTCCATTGAAAAAAGCTGCCAGAAAATAAACGAATGGAAGCTGGTAAAGGCGAGAAAAAGATTGGTTTTCCCGCTGGAGTTAGCCCCATATACGGCTAGTGTTTTAATCAGTTTTTTATTGCCTGCCTTTACCAGATGGTCTGGGTGTTCCTTGTAATTAACCGCCTTCATATCAATATAAGTTTCATCCAGAAAGGAACGGAAGTTTTTAAAGCGAAAAGAAATTATCATGGTATATTATCCTCCTTTTCGAAATTATACTGTAAAATTATGTAAAAATAAACAAGAATGCAAAAAAAGTTGATTACCATGTGATAATTTCGTCAAGAAGCTGCTGTTGTTCCTGGCTGGAACGGGTAAGATAGATTCTTGTAGTCTCAATGCTTTCATGCCCCATTAAATCGGCTAAAAGAGAGATATCATTAAAACAGGCTAAAAAGTTTTTTGCAAAACGGTGACGGAAGGAATGGGGGTAAACCGTGTCAGGATCGATCCCATACCGCTTCGCCAGATGCTTTAGCTGAGAATTAATGCCTCTGGGAGTGATCAGACGTCCGTCTTTATTTAGAAAGAGAAAGCCGCTTCGCTTGTCCTTATCATGGCACCATTCCAGGGCTTCCTGGCATAAAGAATCCGGAAAATAAATGCGTCGCACCTTTCCGCCTTTGGAATAGAGGTCCAGATACCCCAGGTTTAAATGTTCCACCTTGATCTGCACCAGCACACTGACCCTTGCGCCGGTCGCTGCCAGAAATCGGACGATAAAATACCAGAAGTAATTTTTTTCTTCTTTTAACTTTCCTTTTAATAGCTCATAGTCTTCATTTGAAATAACGGAGTCCATAAAGGTTTTTTGCTGGACTTTCACGGAAGGCAAATGGTATGAGGCAATGAATGTGTATTCTTCTCCGCTGGTTTCGGTCAGAAACCGTGAATAATGGTTCATGGCATGGATCCGCTGATTGACGGTTGCCGGACGATAGTGGCTGATTAAGTAGTTCTTGTACCGCTGGAGGCTTTCCGGTGTAATTTCCTTATTCAGGCTGAAAAAAAGGCGGACACTGCCCTCGTAGGCGGTAATCGTATTGTTAGACAAATTCTTTTTCTTCAGAAATTTCTTATAATCATTAAGTAATTCTTCATTTTCCATAGTTTTCTACCAATTTACAATCTGATTTACAATCTGTTTTTGTTCTGTGCTGCTGCGGTGAAGATAGATTCTTGTGGTTTCGATGCTTTCATGCCCTAAAATATCAGAAAGCATGGATATGTCCCCGCAGTTTTCAATAAAGTTTTTTGCAAAACGGTGGCGGAAGGAATGGGGGTAAACCACGTTGGGATCCAGGTCATAGAGAACGGTAAATTTTTTCAGCTGCCCGCGGATCCCGGCAGGCGTAATAGGATCCCCATAACGGTTTAGAAATACGTAACCGCTTACCCGGTCAATCTGGTTCAGCCATTTCAATGCATCCACACGAAGGCTTTTTGGGATGTAAATCCTTCTTATTTTATTATCCTTGGAGTAAATATCCATATGGCCGCATTTCACATGCTCTACCTTGATCTGTACCAGTTCACTGACACGGACGCCGGTGGCGGCCATAAAGCGTATGACAAAGTAATACAGCATGTTTCCGGACCGTATGAGACATTTTTTTAAATATTCGTAATCTGCCTGACTGATGACGTTTTCCAGGAAGGTCTTCTGCTGGATCCGTATCATCAGCATTTTAGAAGATGACAGCTTTAATGACTCCATATAGCAGTTGAGAGCTCTGATTCTTAAGTTAACGGTTTGGGGCTTATAATGCTCCATAAGGTAACATTTATAAAGCATCAGGTTATCATGGCTGATCACATGATATAATCCGAGAAATTGTTTTACTGCGTATAGATACACGTGAATGGTGTTGGAGGACATGTTGTTAAATTCCAGGTAGTCATGGAAATCATCGAGGCTCTGTTCTACGGGGCTTTTATTCTCTGCTTCTGAACAAGTTACAGCGTTTGTTGTCATATTATTTCTCCTCCTTGTATCATGATGCAAAAATAGTTTACCACAAGTATATAAGTAAAGTGCAAATAAATCAAGAAAATTTCGAAAAAATAGTAAAAAATATTGGTTAAACACATATAAAATACCTTCTGCTTTCGATAATTTCCATTATAGGAAGTATAATTACCTCGTAATGCAATTAGGAATTTCGAAAAGTATTTCAAAAAGAAAAAAGGAGAGTGCATTAATTATGAGAAAGCAGACAAAATTAGTTGCTGTTTTATCTACAGCAGCACTGCTTGCATTAGGCGCTTCCATGTCCTCTTTCGCAGCAACTGGCTGGCAGGAAGAAAATGGTACATGGGTGTACTATGACAAGAACGGCGACACAGTAACAGAGAAATGGGCAAAATCCGGTGATAACTGGTTCTACCTTAACGAAGATGGCGAGATGGCTACCGATGCTCTTGTTGAGTACAATGACAATTACTACTATGTTGATGAGAACGGTTCCATGGTAGCTAATAAGTGGGTTTCCATTGAAAATGACAATTATGATGGCGATGATGATAATGAGCCGGTAAATCACTGGTACTATTTCGGAGCTAATGGTAAGGCTTATAAGAGCTCCAGCAGCAGCAACACAGCTTCTTTTAAGACAATTAACGGCAAGAAATATATCTTTGATGATGAAGCTAAGATGTTATATGGCTGGATTAATGAGTCTGGACAGAGAGAAACTGGTGATGATGCTTGGAGAACAGATAATAGCTTATATTACTGTGGCGATGAGAACGATGGTGCTCAGGCAAATGGATGGGTATTCCTTCACATCACTGATAATCAGTGGGAATCCACTGAGGACATAGGCGTTTCTAGCAAAAATACTTTTGATGATGAAGAACAGGATCGTTGGTTCTACTTCAAGGGTAATGGTAAGAAAATGGTTGACAAAAAAGGTGAGACCATTAATGGCAAAAAGTACAGCTTTGATGAAGATGGCCGTATGAATGCTGAGTGGGTTAACTGGGATGCAACTCCAACAACAGCTACTGCAACACAGGGCACTGCTGCATACACGAAAGGTTTCAGATATTATGGAAGTCCAGAAGATGGCGCAAGAGTAACCAAAGGTTGGTTCCAGGTAGTGCCGGATTCATACTTAAGTGAAGACGACTATAATGACGATTCTGAGAACTGGTACTATTCTGACAAAGATGGTAAATTAGTTGCTGGTGAAATGAAGACAATCAACGGCAAGAAGTATGCTTTTAATAACAGCGGCGTTATGCTTGATGGATTTAGATTCATTAAACTTGCTTCTGATAATAAAACTATTTCCGCTATTGCAAATAAGGATACTAAAGACGAACCTACAGTTAAGTTAGTATCTGATAGTGACTACAAGTTTGATACAACCGACGGCTTTAAGAAGCATGCTTCTTCTTGGGAAGCTTCTGACTACAAGCTTTATTACTTCGGATCTGGCGATGACGGTTCTATGAAGATCAATAAGCAGAATGTAGACATCGATGGCGATTCTCACAGCTTCTTATTCAACAAGTCCGGAAGCTTCAAGGGTGCTGGTAAGACTGGTATCGACAATAAGAAATATTATCAGTCTGGTATGTTAATGGCAGCCGACAAAGATGACAAGTATGCTGTTGTTAAAGTTAACAAGACTGGTTCAAATGTTAACTATGTTCAGATCATGACAACTGATGAGTTCTTAAAAGACATGGAAGATAACTTTAATGTAGTATCTGTTGTAACAGATACTAACAAGTATTCTGAAGAATATACTATTCCGGCTGCAGTAACAGACAGTGCTACTGTTGAATACAGAGTAGTTAATACTTCTGGTACTGTTCAGAAGAGCAAGAGCAAAGCCAAAGATGGTAATGATCGTTGCTATGAAGTAGCAAGCAATGGTAACATCGTAAGAGTTTTCGTAGAAAACTAATAAATTAGACTTATGCTAATATACGGAGCGGGATTATTATTAATCCCGCTCCATTATTGTATGGCGGTCTTTTAATAAACCACCTGCTATGCAGGTGTGACCACAGTCGGCTTCAACTTCAAGTAAAAAACCTCCAGTGATATAATAAGTGTGGGTTCGCAACCGCACAAATTAATCAAAGGAGGTTATCCAAATGGATATGAATAGTTTATCACATTCGAAATGGGAATGTAAGTACCATATTGTATTTGCGCCAAAATACCGAAGAAAAGTAGTATACGGAGAATTAAAACAAGATATTGCAAATATTTTGAGTATGCTGTGTAAGAGAAAAGGTGTAGAAATAATAGAAGCAGAAATATGTCCAGATCATGTGCATATGTAAGTGAGAATACCACCGAATATTAGTGTTTCAAGCTTTATGGGGTATCTAAAAGGAAAAAGTACGCTAATGATTTTCGAACGACATGCAAATTTAAAAAACAAGTATGGAAACAGACATTTTTGGTGTCGTGGATATTATGTTGATACAGTAGGGAAGAATGCAAAGAAAATACAAGAGTATATTCAAAATCAATTAAAAGAGGATTTAGAATATGATCAAATGACATTAAAAGAATATATAGACCCGTTCACGGGTGAGCCGGTAAAACAAAACAAGAAATAGTGAGCCCTTAAGGGCTCTGTAGAAAAAAGTTTGTGCGGCTGTAGAACTTTTTCGATGAGCCTTTAGGCTCCAATGTCGGTAATAACCCCTTATAGGGGTAGAGCAAGCCACCGGCTAAGCCGGTGGTCTTGACTTATGGATTCAATTTCAATGTTCGGAGTGGAATTTATTTGAATTCTACCTCATTCATGCATTTGTAACTGTTTTGTTAACTATGATAATATACTGAAAAATGTCTCTCTGGCTGTTTTTAAAATTGAAGAGGGTCAAATTTACATCTACTTATCCTCTGGCTGGGATAATTATTGATTGTACAGCTTTGGGATATATTTAGGCTAAGGAGGCTTAACAGACATAATCCCTTTCTTTTTAAGAAATCAGTATAAGCCTGGAAGCGTGAATATCCCAACTGCATAAAACTCACCCAGAATACTATGGGGCCAGTATGAGGATTGCACTTACGAATATCCAGAATTGCTTGATATCCTCAGAGGAATGTTGATTGGGAGGGTGAAGAGCTTGCCTGTACCACTCAGAGACCCAATTGAACAGTCTCAATTGGTTTTGGACTTGATGACAGCCTTAAAGACCCCGTATTTTGGGCATATTTAAAAGTATAGACGATGCATCATATCCTGTGTATACTGACCTTGTGGAAATATCTCTTTCAGTTTGTTCTTTTGGGACCGCGATTAGTATATAACACAGAAATGGTATTTCTGTTTTTTGATTATTCAGTTGTACTCTTGTATTGTAATCCTACAATCCTAGGAGAATCCTAGGATAATACTATCTTGCAGATACAAGAATTAAATGATATACTAAAAAAAGAATTAATTTGAAAGGGAGAATAAGGATGGAGAAACAAGAAGGAAAAAGCCCTTTTTTATCATTGGTTATTAGTATATATGTCTTATTAATAGGTGTTGGGATTCCTATTGTTGTTAGGGATAGGTATTTTGATATACTTATAGTTAAGTATTACTTTTATTGTGCTTGTACGATATTGATGACAATATTGGTAGCGGGGCATTTTATCGTGACGGGTGCGAGGCAGAGAATATTCAATATTAAAAGTTTTTTTTTGAATAGTCTAAAAAGTTGTACTATCGCGGATTATGCTGTATTAATATATCTATTGGTTGCTATTATATCGACTTTTTCATCAGACTATCTATATGAGTCATTCTGGGGTAACGAGGGAAGATATACAGGCCTATTTTTAACAATATGGTATGTGATTAGTTATTTTTGTGTAAGCAGATATTGGAAGTTTAAAAATTGGTATATTGATGTTATTCTAGCGGCAGGAATGCTTGTTTGTCTGTTTGGGATTACCGATTATTTTAAATTAGACATTTTTCATTTTAAAATTGCTATGATTGAAGAACAGAGGTCAATTTTTACATCAACGATTGGAAACATTAATACCTATACCGCATATGTTGGGATACTGGTAGCTATTTCCACAGTATTGTTTGCGACAGATAGAAAAATTAAAAACATGATGTGGCACTATTTCTGTATGGTGATCAGTTTTTTTGCAATTATTATGGGAGTGAGTGACAATGCATATCTTTCTCTAGGTGTATTATTTGGATTTTTACCATTATATTTATTTAAAAATGTAAAAGGTATTCAAAGATATATCATTATATTAGCAACTTTCTTTTCAGTAATTCAATGCATTGATTGGATAAATAATTATTTTGGAGAAAGTGTTCTTGGAATCCAAAGCGCATTTGATGTGTTTATAAGATTTCGTGGATTATTATATTTAGTAATGTTATTATGGGGAATTGCCATATTATCTCATATAATTGCATATAAGAGCAAACTTGATTCTGATAAGCTTGGAAAAATATTCAGATACCTTTGGATTGCAATTCTTTTACTTATTATATTGTCAGTATTATATGTACTTTATGATTGCAATGTATCTGGCAATGCGAATAGATATGGAAATTTAAGCTCATATTTTCTCTTTAATGATGATTGGGGAACTAGCAGAGGATATATCTGGAGAAAAGGTATGGAATGTTATCAGAGTTTGCCTTTGTGGAAAAAAATCGTCGGATTTGGGCCTGAAACTTTTGGAATTTTAGTAATGCAAAAAACTGTAAATAATCCATATAACCAATTGTATGATAGTGCACACAACGAATATCTTCATTTGCTAACTACGGTTGGATTCGCGGGATTGACAGCTTATTTTGTTTTTATATTTGGATATATAAGGAGATGCCTTCATTATATAAATAGAACACCGTATATTGTGGCTATTATGTTTGGTGTTATTTGTTATAGTGTTCAAGCGTTTGTAAATCTCAACCTTCCGATTGTTACGCCTATATTCTGGCTTCTGTTAGGTATGGGAGCTGTAAAATCAATGGAAGAGTAATGGTGAGATAAAAATAAAAACTTAAGATTCTGATGATTATAACTTTTGGGAGTTTTTTGGCTCTTTGTCAACAGTTGGGGTGAGATTCATCTGAATCTCGCTCCGCTCTTGCATTTAGAGCTTATTTATTAAGGCTCTTTGTCAATAGTTGGGGTGGGATTCGTTTGAATCTCGCTCCATTCTTTGCTTAGAGCTATTTTTTTAATGATGAATGGGGTACCCACATAGGTTATATATGGAGAAATGCTATGGTATGTTTTTCTGGATTTCCACTGTGGAAAAAGTTGGTAGGATTTGGTCAGGAAACATTTGGAATTTTATTGATGCATCAAACAAAGGGCAATATTTATAACGAGATATTTGATAGCGCACATAATGAATATTCGCAATATCTGCTTACTATTGGAATTGCTGGTCTTATTTCCTATGTAGCATTTATATTGGCTTGCATAAAAAATTGTATTAGACATAAAGTTGAAAATCCGCTTATGATAGCTTAAGCCTTTGGTATAATTTGTTATAGTGTTCAAGCATTTGTAAATTTTAACTTTCCTATAGTTACACCAATTTTCTGGTTGTTATTGGGAAAGGGAAGTGCAAAATCTATAGAAGAATTATAATATTAATGGAAAGGAAGCTTTTGGCAGCCTCTCCATTGCTAATATTAATGAAGCAAGTCATTAAGTAAATATTAAGTAATATATGAAAATATTAGAAAAAATGTAAAGAAATATTATTATCTTATAATAGCCGAAGGAGTTGCGGTATTTTATTCAAGATGCTATACTATGGAAGTATACTTGAATATTTCTATAAAACATAAAATGTAAAATGCATATTTTATAAATAGGGAGTAGGTTATATTGAAAGAATCTAAAGAAAAATATAAACGTATTATAAAGCTTCTTTTTTCTACTGTTATGGTAATGGGATTAGGTAGTATATATGCATATGTCTGGATTGAATATTATAATAAACACGTGATTCAACTGGGATTTTACCGACGCGGTAATTGGATGATTGTATTGCTTTATTGTATATTGCTAATGTTCTTTTTTAATACATATGGTGGGTTTAAGGTAGGACAATTGAGATTTGGTAATTTGTTATATTCTCAAATTTTATCCACTATTTTTGCCAATGTATTTACATATTTTCAAATAGCATTGATAGATAAGAGATTTGTGAATCCTGCTTATATGTTTATAATGACAGTATGCGATATAGCATTTATGATTACTTGGACAATATTATTTCATGCATTTTATAAGAGTATATTTCCGCCAAGGAAGATGTTACTCATATCAGGAGATAAATCTGATTACCATTTGCTAGAGAAAATGAACGCAAGGGATGATAAATATCAAATATGTAAATTAATTAATTACCGTGAAGGAGTTGAAAAAATACAGGCTGAGATCGTAAAATACGATGGAGTTATCATTGGTGACATGCCTTCTAATGATAGAAACTGGATATTAAAATATTGTTTTCAAGAGGCAATTCGCTCATATAGTGTTCCGAAAATATCAGACATTTTATTAAGAAGCTCGGATGAAATGAACCTTTTTGATTCCCCTCTGCTTTTATCAAGAAATTTTGGATTGACAATTGAACAGCAGTTTTTAAAACGCTGCCTTGATATTAGTATAGCACTGGTTGGAATTATTCTTTGTAGTCCTATTTTTTTGTTTATTGCATTAGGAATAAAAATTTCGGATCGAGGTCCGGTATTCTACACACAAACGAGACTAACTTTAAATGGGAATAAGTTTAAAATTTATAAGTTTCGTACAATGATCCAAGATGCTGAAGCTTTAAGTGGGCCGAGACTTGCAAAAGAAGAGGACGATAGAATTTTCCCACTGGGGGCATTCCTAAGAGCTACACGTATGGATGAACTTCCCCAACTTTTTAATATTATAAAAGGCGATATGTCTGTAGTTGGACCTAGACCAGAACGCCCGGAGTTAGCAGAACAAATTATAAAAGAAATCCCAGAATTTGAATATCGTTTAAAGGTAAAGGCTGGTTTGACAGGATACGCTCAGGTTTATGGTAAGTATAATACAACTTCTTATGATAAGTTGAAATTGGACCTAACATATATCCGGGGGTATTCACTCTTATTAGACTTTAAACTGATCATTATGACACCAAAAGTCTTATTTATGAAAGAAAGCTCAGAAGGTGTGAAACGTTGAAAAAGGTTTTGATAGTATCACACGTAAGTGGTTTTTTGCCTCAATTTGAAATGGAAAATGTGAAAATTCTACAGGGGTTAGGATATGAAGTTCATTATGCGGCAAATTTTAAAAATCCACAATATGGCAATGATAATAGCAGATTAAAGAATAGTGATGTGCTGTGTCACCAAATTGATTTTGCGCGGTCTCCTTTTCGAGTGATACAGAATATGAAAGCTTATAAGCAGATGCGCCGTCTTTTGAATGAGGAGAAATATTCCATATTGCATTGTCATACACCAGTTGGAGGTGCGATAGCCAGACTTGCTTCAACGAAATGTAAAAATAAAGAAATGAAAGTAATTTATACAGTTCACGGTTTTCATTTTTTTCATGGGTCCCCTCTTAGAAATTGGTTGATTTACTATCCCATTGAGAGGATTTTGGCAAGATTAACGGACATACTTATAACTATTAACGATGAAGACTATAAACTGGCTTGCGGTTTCAAATTAAAGAGGCATGGAGAAGTTAAAAAAATCAACGGCGTCGGAATTGAAGTAGATAAATTTAAGGATATTTTTGAACAAAGATATTTAAGTCGTGATTTTGGTTCAGATAAAAAAATCACTTTCTTATCAGTGGGGGAACTAAATTCTAATAAAAATCACAGATTGGTTATAGAAGCGTTGCATAAGAGTACCTTTGAAAAAGCTCTTTATATCATATGTGGAGAAGGAAGTGAGAAACAAAATTTAAAAAAGCTGGTGAAAAAATACAATTTAGAAAGACAGGTTCGTCTCATTGGTTATAAGAAGGATGTGAAATCAGTTTTGAGACAAGCAGATGTATTTATTATGCCATCTTTTCGGGAAGGCTTGTCAGTAGCGCTTCAGGAAGCAATGGCTACAGGCTTGCCGATTATTGCAACCGACATACGTGGAAACAATGAATTGATTGATGAAGGAAAAGGAGGTTGGCTTATTCCTTCGAATGATGTGGAAACTATGGCTGAAAGAATGATACAGATTGAAAATGCAGATATATATTCTATGGGGAAATATAATTTTAATAAAATACAAAATTATGATAAGAAGATGGTAGCTCTTGCAATGCGTGATATTTATTGCAATATGCTTCAGGAGGATTTATGTTAGAAAAGACAAAGATAAGAATAGATGTTTTTTTAAAATATAAAAATTTACTTCGTGAGTTAGTAGCTAGGGATATAAAGGTACGTTATCGTCGCTCTGTTTTAGGTATGTTATGGACCGTACTTAACCCGCTTTTGATGATGACGGTTATTACTGTTGTGTTCTCAACGTTATTTAAGCAGAATATTGAGCATTTTCCAATTTACTACCTTGCAGGAACGCTGGTATTTTCTTTTAACTCTGAAACCACTAGCAATGCGCTTTACTCAATTATCGGAAATGCACCATTGATGAAAAAGGTCTACATTCCCAAATACCTTTTTCCAGTTTCCAAGACTGTATCCGGATTGGTTAATCTTGGATTTTCCATGATTGCTATGTTTATTGTGATGATTATCTTGGGTGTAGAATTTCGCCCTACTTTACTATTACTTCCAATTCCTATTTTTTACGTGTTTTTATTTTCGGTAGGTTCAGGTTTATTTTTGGCAGCGATTACTGTTTTTTTCAGAGATGTAGCAAATTTTTACGGTGTGTTTGTAATGGCATGGACATATTTCACGCCGATATTTTTTCCAGTAAGCATTTTGCCTGCTGCCGCCATGAAGTTGATATATTGGAATCCAATGTATCATTATGTTAACTATATGCGAGACCTGATTTTATTTGGGCGGTTTCCTGGACTGAAAGAGAATTTAGTCTGCTTTATGTTTGGAGTTGTGTCTCTAGTTATCGGTGTGGTTGTTTTTTATAAAAAGCAAGATCGCTTTGTACTATTTATTTAGGAGGTTGTTGGTTTGGGTACGATGATACGCTTGGATAATGTATCAATGATGTTTAATATGAGCAATGAGAGAATTGATAATATCAAAGAATATGTGATACGTCTGGTAAAGAAAGAATTGATGTTTCAACAGTTTTGGGCGTTAAAAAACATATCGTTTGAACTGGAGAAGGGAGACTCCCTTGGAGTTGTAGGACTGAATGGAGCCGGAAAGAGTACTTTGCTAAAGCTGATTGCAGGAGTTATGAAGCCGACAGAAGGAACAGTCTATACTATTGGCAGCATAGCTCCATTGATAGAGTTAGGCGCAGGATTTGATGAGGACTTGTCGGCGGAAGAAAATATTTATTTGAACGGCGCGATTCTTGGATATTCCAGAAATTACATGAAAGAACGCTATGAAGAAATCATTGACTTTGCGGAATTAAAAAACTTTACGCAAGTTCCTTTGAAAAACTATTCTTCTGGTATGAAGGCACGTCTGGGATTTGCTGTGGCTACCATGAATGTGCCAGATATTTTGATTTTAGATGAAGTCTTATCTGTTGGAGACTATAAATTCCAGGAGAAAAGTTTTGAACGAACTCAAAAGATATTAAATTCAGGAGCAACCGTTCTATTTGTATCCCATTCCGTTTCTCAGGTGCGTAAGGTATGCAATAAAGCATTATGGTTGGATAATGGAACAGTGAAAATGTATGACACTGCCGATAAGGTTTGTACTGCTTATGAAAACATGGTATAAACGAAAGGGATTTTATGAAAAAGCTGTTATTTGTTATCACTCAGTTTTATAAGGGGGGAGCAGAGGTAGCCCTGTTAAATCTGTTTCACCGTCTTTCGCCAGAGGAATATGAAATTGACTTTTTAATATTTGATCAGATGATATTAAAGGAAGCCACGTCTTTGATTCCTCAAATTCCGGAATGGGTGAATGTATGCAATGCTGCTGAACCAGAGGGGCATTTGGCAGTTGTTAAGAAAATATGGTTTAAAATTTATCGCAGGGTTACTAAACACCAACTTTATCGAAAACGGGCATATAATTTTATAAAAGGAAAAGAGTATGATGCGGCGTTTTCTTATGGGGAATGGATGTCACCGGAATTTGTAGCCCAGAAAGTAAAAGCTAAAAAAAAGATGGTCTGGATTCATGCAGATATTGATAAAGCGGCTTATGTTGACGAAAGAATATTATTTGGTTATGACAGGGCTTATGACCGTTATCTTTTTGTATCAGAACAGTCACGTAAGGCAGCGGAACAGGCTTTTTTATTTTTAAAAGGCAAATGTTCTGTGGTACATAACATGTGTGATGATCAAGAAATTTATCGTCTTGCCAAAGAACCGTTAAGCGTTGACGATGAAGCCTTTGATTCATACCTTCTTAGCGTAGCGAATCTACGAGAAGAGAAAAATTATCCCCGCATGATAGAAACCATGAAATGTTTATGTGACATGGGAGTTGAAGCAAGATGGTTGTGTATTGGTTCCACAGCAAATGTATTTATCCTGAATAAGGTAAAATCTTTGCTGGCCCAGTATCAACTAGAGGACAGATTTATTTTGCTTGGTGCTTGCGAAAATCCATATAAATATATGAGCAGGAGTAAGGCGGTTCTTGTATTGTCAGATTTTGAGTCGTGGTCATTGGTGATTACTGAAGCGAAGCTTTTAGGAATTCCTGTGGTTGCAACCAAGACCTCTGGTGCTTTGGAACAGATCCAGGACAGGGAAAGTGGGATTTTGGTTTCTTTTGAGCCAAAAGACATAGCAAATTCTGTAAAAGAACTACTAGAAAACCAAGAAATCCAGGAAAAGATTCGCATAAATCTAGGAGGATTTTCCACGCAGCAAAAAACTTTAGAAGAATTTTTAGCAATTTTAGAGGATTGAGAATTTGAAAAAAATTGTATATGTTTTTGATGATATTAATTATCAGAGCGGTGCTCAAAAAGCAGCTTTTTATCAGATGCAGTGTTTATCAGATAAATATGACGTATATGCTATGTCACTTAGCAAGCCTGATGAAGAATTGGAGATTACAGCAACAATCATAAGGCAAGAAACGTTGTGGGAAAAGGCAGATGCTTATACGAAAAGCTTTAAGGAAATGCTCATAAGTAATAAGGGCTTTTCGGAAAAAGCTGGAAGAATATTCTATGCCATATCAATGCGACTGGGAATAGGAGAGCTGTTTCTAACCTTTTTTTTATATAAGAAACTTATAGAAGAATTGGAAAAGTTTGATGTTGTAGTCGTCGTAAGTGAGGCCTCAAAGTTAAGAAATGTGGTTGGAGGTTTGGCCAAACCCCGTAAAGTCCAATGGATTCATACGGATTATGAACGTTGGTGTCAGTATTCTGAATGGACAAGGGCTGTTACAAAAAATGATTCGTGCCTTTATAAAAAGTATGATTGTATTGTTGTTCTTTCAGAATCGTGCCGACAGGGAATGATCAGAAGAATACCCCAATTAAGTGAAAAAATTGTTGTAATTCCTAATATGGTAAATATTACAGATATACAGAGAAAATCGTTGGAGGAAGCGGAAGTATTCATAACCGATAAAGCATATAATTTTGTTACAGTTGGGAGATTAGACAAAGAGAAGAATTTTGGTAGAATACTTGATATTTGTAAATGCTTATCCGCTGATAAGATTGATTATACATGGTACGTGATTGGAGATGGACCATTAAGAGAATCTATACAGAAACAGATCAAAAGATTGGATTTGCAGGAGAATGTTATTTTATTGGGACGTTTAGAAAATCCATATCCCGTGATGAAACAATGTGATATTTTTGTTCTGTTGTCAGATTATGAAGGAACTCCTGTTACTATTGATGAGGCGGTTGTGTTAGATTTGCCTGTAATATCAACACCTGTAGGAGGAATTCCAGAACAGTTGAGGCGGTATGGTTGTGGTAAGTTATTGGAAGGAACGAGAAATTTATATAAGGAGTTTACTCTGGCTATTGATGGTATTGATGAAAAAAAAGTGGTATCAATAGATATAATTAATAGGACAATTTTTGAGAAGATGATCAAAATCGTTGAAGGATAAATTTCAGACAAAACACTGGTCAAGAAAGTGATTTTGTGATAAAATCTAGAGAATGTTTAGGTTTTACGTCAAAGATAATGAATATGGGAGAGGACAATATGAAAAAATTGCTGTTTGTGATTAACCAGTTATATAAAGGGGGAGCCGAAACCTCATTAGTCAATTTACTTAATCATCTGGACTATTCTAAGTATTCTGTTGAATTACTAATCTTAAATCAGTGTCCAGTAAAGGATGCCGTGTCATTAATTAATCGTATTAATAAGAGTGTAACGGTTTGTGATGCGTATATGGAATATCAAAAAATAACTATATTTGATCGTATACGAGCAAAAGCATTATATACAATAGAACAAAAAGGTGCTTATTACTTCACTGCTCTTGATTTTATAAAGGATAAATATTACGACTGGGCATTTTTTGTGGGAGAATGGTGTTCTCCCTCTTTTGTTGCATATGAGGTAGAAGCTAATATTAAAGCGGCTTGGATGCATAATGATTTATCTGAGGCAGAATATTTTGATGCGGAGCATTATTTTTATTTTGCGGATATGTTTGATTACTTTATCTTTGTGTCGAAACACTCCCTTGATTCAAGTGTAGCCGCATTTCCATTTTTGAAAAAGAAAGCGGTCACTATTTATAATATTAATGACATTGATTATATTAGAAAAAGAGCAGAAGAGCAGAGTGATTATAAAATAGAAAATAATAAGCTAATGGTTCTCACATGCGCAAATTTTCGACCACAGAAGAATCACTTACGTCAGATAGAGGTTATGGTTGAATTGAAAAAAAGAGGTGTTGAATTTGTGTGGGTGAATATAGGTGCCACTTCTGACGAGGGACTGGTTTCAAGAGTAAAGGAAATTCGCGATGAAAATCAATTAACAGATCAATTCCTGATTTTTGGTCCGAAAGAAAATCCATACAGTTATATGAAACAAGCTGATATAGTAGCTGTACTCTCGGATTATGAGTCTTGGTCAATGGTCATCACAGAAGCTAAGATTTTAGGTAAACCAATCATCGCAACTAAGACCTCCGGTGCTGTTGAACAAATTGAAGATAAGAGAACGGGGATTTTAACAGACTTTAGTGTAAGTGATATTACGGATTGTTTAGAAGCTCTGCTTAATAATGAAAAAGTTAGAGAGCAAATCAAAAATAATATCAATGGTTTTGATAACACCAAAGAAATTATAGATTCCTTTGATGAACTTATCTGTGAGGGAGTTTCAAGCAAAGAGAATGTAGATATTCTTTATGTCATAGATGATATTAACTATATGGGCGGTGCTCATATAGCAACTGAATTACAAATAAGGGAATTTGTAAAAATTGGAAAAAAAGTTGCAATCTATTCCTCCAATGTTCCCAATTTAGAAATACGTGAAAAATTGCTAGGGGTAAATTTTTTGGGGTTAAAGAATTTTAAGGAAAATACTATATTCACCTCTCGTCTTACTTATTGCCTTTTTAGTCCTAAATTGACGAAAGAGGAGAGAATGAGAAAGTTGAGATATACAGTTAGTTCTTATTTAAAAAAATTCAATTATAATGAGATGGTATTACCAAAAATAACAATTCTGTTTTCAAAATATCCAACGATTTGTGTAATATCTGAAGCCTCCTTATATAGAAAGGCTATAGCAGAATCTAATTGTGAAATTAAAATTCAGTGGATTCATACAGACTATTGCGAATGGAAAGATAAAAATGATTGGACAAAAAAAATCACATTAAATGATGCAAAGCTATATCAAAAGTTTACCACTATCGTAGTTTTGACAGACAATATCAAGGCGAAGTTTGTGAAATTGTATCCGCATTTGGAGTCTAAAATAATTGTGAATAAAAACTTAATACCTGTTGATGAAATTAAAGAAAAATCAAAACCACTCAGCCCTAAAAACAGAAAACCAGTACATTTTGTAACTATAGGAAGGATAAGTTTTGAGAAATCATATCCTAGGCTAATTAAGATTTTATCGCGATTAAAAGGGGAAGGATATCTTTTTACTTGGACAATAGTTGGTGGAGGAGAAGATTTTGAACGTGTAAAACTTCTTATCTCAACATCTGGTTTACAAGATGAGGTTACTATGACTGGGCCATTATCTAACCCTTTCCGCATATTAAAGGAATCAGATGTGTTTGCATTATTATCTGACTATGAAGGGTTACCGAATACTATTTATGAAGCATTGGTTTTAGGGGTACCTGTCCTAGCTACAAATGTAGGAGGTATTTCAACGCAGATAACCGATGGAGAAAATGGATGGCTTGTAGAAAACAATGAAAGAAAGATTGAGAGTATGCTGGAAACTATTCTGATGAATCAAGAGAGGATAGATGCATTAAAAGAAAATCTAAAGTCATATATATATGATAATGATAAAGTTATTGAGATTAACAAAAAAATATTCCATATATAATTATGTTCTGTTAAGTACATTTGGTGAAAAGAAAGGAATTATCTAGGAGCATAATATGGAAATGAGAAGTTTGATTCGAACTATACTTTCGTATATTTGGCCTTTCAGTAAATTTATATCAAGACTAGATTATTTATATTCCGAGGTTACATGGCTTAGAGACTACTATAAAAAGATTAGATGAATTAGAAAATGAGAAGTCAAGAGTATTAGAATTAAAAACAGAGTTGCAGAATTTAAATGCGTTACTTTAGCGAAGATCTGATGAAATAAGAGTAGAGAGGGAGAAACTACAAGATGCATTAACCAAAGTAAGCGATTTCAAATCTAATTTAGATGAGATGGCATATCGATTGAAATATTTGGAAGAACAAAAAGAAGCTTCATACTCGGAGAGGCAAGAATTACAGCATTTAAATGATATTTTAAAAAAGAACTTTCTGTACAAAATTATATGCATCAGATAAATGATTCTTCTGAATTTTGGGACAATAATTATTCGGAGGGAGGGAATTCTGGGACAGGATCCTATAATAAATTAGCAGAGTTTTGGCTGATATTGTAAATGAGTTTTAAGCAATAAACACATATGCTCTGCGATTGAAATAGGGTGTGGAGATGGAAATCAACTTTCGCAGATTAAATACAAGCGGTACGTAGGAGTGGATGTTTCTCAAACTATTATTGAACAGAATAGAGTTAAGTTTAAAGATGATAATTCTAAGCAACTCTTTTGTGCATTAACGGAAAGGGCATTATATATAGACAACAGATATGAACTAGCTATTTCTATGGATGTCATTTTTCATTTACTTGAAGAGTCTGTTTTCGAGAAATATATGGAAGGTTTGTTTTAATTATCAAGTAGATATATAATCATATATTCATCTAACCACGAGGAGTATACGATTTGGCCTGAATATAGGCATAGAAAATTTATGAAGTACTTTCAAGAGCATATTAGTGGGTGGAAACTAGTGTCCTTCATACCGAACAAATATCCCTATGCTATAGGGTTAGAGGAAAGCACATCAGCATCAGATTTTTATATTTTTGAAAAAGTTAATAGAGAAATATGATGCTACTTGCCCAGTTCAAAGGTTGGACAGAAAAAGTAGTTTTGTAGCTTAGCTCTATTATACGAGGGAGGTAGTACATTTGAAAACATTAAACTATATTAGGATGGGCCTTCTTTGCATTTTAGGTTCTTACTATTTGACATGGCGCATTGACGAAATCACTTTAGATACCTGGTTTCAAAAAATATTTGTGTTCATTTACTTTTTACTTATTCTTCTTTTTTTTTGGTTGTTAAGGCATCGGTATCTGAAGCTGCCCCCAATTACTATTCAAGAAAAAGTTGCGAAAAATCTGGTGTCAATCTTAATAACAGTAGTTTTTGTAACGGTTGGTTTTGATGCTTTTGTTGGATGGCGATATGATCCAATAAGTATATCCATTACAGCGTTGGGGAAAACTGGAGAAATTCATGTAGGACAGAAGGGTACCGAGGTTTGGATTACCGAGATTAAAATAGATGGTCAGAAGTATGATCTATCAAAAGTACCACTTGCACCCGAATGGGAATATCGAGATAATGCTAATCTTCTTTCTTATCAAAACCAACCTTCAACTATAGCTTTTGAACTGCCAGGCGCACGAAATACAGAAATTGATTTTTTGTCGCATCCATGGAGTGGTGAAGTACTTGTAAAGAGCAATCAAAAAAATCAAAAGATTGATTTGTATCGTACGGAAGATAAAGAAAGCAGTAATGTTACATTCTCTCTGCCAGGAGAAAGGGGAGTCTCTTTCATTTGGGATTGGATAGCTAGAATAGGCTGTTTTATACTTTTACTAGATATTATCAATACTGCTATCTGTTTTTTGATATGGCGTAAATCAATTAAGACGGAAAATAGTTCCACGTCTTCTCTGAGTCCCCCCCGTAATTATCAGTTGCTTTATATATTGGCAGTATGTATGGGAATAGCTTTCCTTATTTTCCGACATACAAGTATAGAACTATATTCAAAGGCATATTTTGCTCTCTTATGCGGTGCATTTTCCGTTTTATTAATATTAACGGGTGTAGCATATTTTGCTGTTCTAAAAGAACATAATGTACAGCGATACAATATGCGAGCCTTTGTTATCGCAATCATATTATCAGTATTTGTTGTGTTCCTATTAGTAAATAATCTTTACAATTTAGAATTTCATCCTACATTTACAGCGATTTTTTATTTACAGTCCTCCCTATTGTTTTCGTTATGTACATTAACCTTATACCTTTCATTTCATATTATGCCATCAAGTCTTTTAGGCGTAATGGTTCCACCTTTTCTTCTAAGTATTGTTTTACCTCTTAGTGGTTGGCTGAGGAGTTGGACAACAGGATCACTTTTTTTGGTAACATCGTTTTTGTTTTTTATCCTATTTTTTGCAATATATGTATTGCGTCAAAAGTTCGATTTTAAATATAGTAAAATTGAGAAAGCAGTTAGCAGAGTAAAAATCCTTTTCTTTGTATGCATTACTTTCTTCACTGTATTCTTGTGGAGTTATAATAAAATTGTACTTTCCCCGAACAAAATACAGGGAGGTATATCCATTATTGGTTTCTTGGGTATATCTATGGTGTATGCTGCAGCTTTTGGCATCAGTATATTGACACTTTTACAACTGTTTAAAAACAAAATATCTAAAAAATGGATAACGACAAGAACTATTCGAATTCAAAAAAACGAACTGAAAGTGTTTCCGATATTACTGATTTTTATGATTTTATATTGGCTTATTTGGTTAGTTGCATATTATCCAGCCAATATGAGTCCAGATAGTGTGGATCAATGGGGGCAGGCAATAGGGGTAAGTCCGCTGCTTGATGCTCATCCAATTTTTTCTACGCTATGGATTCGTATGTGCAGTCTCCTGTGGCAATCACCTGCAATGGTGATATTAGTACAAATAATTTCAACTGCAGTTATATTGGCTTATATTCTTAATTACTTTTCCTTATGGAACTTTAACAAAAAAGTACTGTTAGTACTTGGTTGTGCAGTTGCTCTTCTTCCCAACTCATCTATTTATGTGGTGACGCAATGGAAAGATGTGGTATTCCTGTTAGCTCTTTTAGTTTTGGCTTACCTCATGCAAAAGATTTTTATGGACAAAAAAATTGGGGCTTTAGAGAATATTGCATTGGTTATCGCATTGAGTGGAGTGTCGTTGCTAAGGCACAATGGTTTTTTGATAGCACTGATTTGTGGTTTGATTCTACTCATTGTAGCATTAAAAAAGCGTTTGTTTTATAGTGTTGTCAGTATAATATTGGCAGCGACTTTTGTTTTTCTATTCAACGGACCGATTTATAAAGCGCTAAATGTGAAGCATTACGGAATTGGCTTAGCTGGAACAGTAACAGACTGCGTTGGTTATACAATTTATTACGATGGAGAGATTCCGGAAGATATTTTGGAAGAGGCCACACAGACTGCTACTGTAGATTTTTGGAAAGCTCAGTTTGCACCGTTCCTTGCGTTTGACTATATTTATAATGGGGAACATAACCTATCAAGTATTTATGCGGGCAAAAGTAGCGCTGAACAAATTGGCATCATTTTGCGTCTGTTTTTGCGCAATCCCGACATCATATTTTATGAACGTATGGCAATGAATGATACTAACCTTTTTATCAATCAGTCTGAGGCACAGGGATCACTAAATTCGCGATATCAGAAAGATATTTATGAAAATGATTTCGGCTTTGCACATAAGGACACGACGCTAAAGACTTTGCTGGATAAATTTTTATCTGCCACCTCCTGGCAAAACCCCTTTTGGGATAGTTTTTTATGGCGAAATGGAGTTATGATTTGTGTCGCTGCATGGGTGATTTATTTCAATTTTACGCAAAAAAGGTGGACGCGAAACATTATATTTTTACCAATGATTATTAACTTTCTTACGCTATTCATCGCTCTTGTGGAGCAAAGTTATCGCTTTACTCATAACATTGTACCCTATCTGTTGATTGCTATATTATTTGCAGTTATGCCCGATGAGGCTGATGAACAAACAAATATGGTTTTTGAAAGGAAGCATAAGAGTAAAAAGCAGGTTAGAGTTTAGATTGTATTTTATTATAAGAGGGATTGAAAACTATGGAACAGATTTATTATTTATATGAAAAGTATAAGAAGTATAAATATCTTATGTGCTTTTTAATCGTATTTTTAATAATTTTATTATCTAATCTACATAGTAGTCATTTGAGTTTTTACTACGATGCATCAGGATATTGGGAATTAGGGAAAACATTTTTTGGACAAGGGAGGTTTAATATACTCAATTATAAAGAAGCATTGAGGGGATATTTGTATCCATTAATTAATTCAATGTTCTACCTTTTGGCGCAGGCATTGCATCTAAATGAAATATTTTTATTTAGGAGCGTGAATGCAGTTATCGTTGCGTTTTTAATAGCTGTATTGATACCAAAGTTATTTTCTTTGATACTTAATAAAGAGATAACTGCTTTTCAGAACCTTGCGTTTTGTGTAATAACTACTATTTTTTGGAGAGGATATTTTTTGTATCCTTTATCAGATTTTCCGGCATTATTTGCTTTACTGGCAGGAATATATATAGTGTTACAAAACTATTATAAACGAATAGAGAGAGTACAGATAACACAAGCTATTAAATATATATTGGCAGGTGTTTGTATTGCTGCTTCAGTGAATATAAGACCTTCGTATCAAATTATAATAATTCCGTTTTTTTTCCTATTATTTATTTGTTTTTATAAAAGGGTTAGCAGGAAAACTGCTGCAGTATATATTATCTGCACTGTGGTAGGGTTATTAATTTGTTTCATTCCACAAATTTATATCAATTACTTTAATTTTCAGGTTTTGAGCCCCTTTATTCAGACCTCCTTATCTTCTTATGGAAAAAGTTTGCTTATACAACAAATTGAATGGGGCATATTCATGCAAAAATATGAGACTTATATCGGAAATGGACTTGAACCAGCGATGAGATATATTGATTTTCAGGGGCAAGGTATTTTACAAAAAGAAAATATTTCAACTATAAGTTCAATAGGGCAATATATTAAGTTACTGTTCAAGTACCCCGTAGACTTTATTTGTATTTATTTCAGACATATTTTTAATGGAATTGATATTAATTATAATACGCCTTATGTAGAAAATGCATATGAAAATAGAATTATATTCTCTATGGTAAATTACACTCTTTGGTTTTTCTTTTTGGCAAAGGTGAAAAAAGTAAAAAAGATTGAATCAGGGCATTTAGTTAAAGGCATAACTTATATTATAATAGTGCTACCTGCGTTGTTGTCTATAATGGGTGCAATTGAACCTAGATTTTTTATTCCTATTTTTATATTGTGTTATGCTGCCAATTGCTATACACTGAATATCAGTGATGTATTGAATAGATTGAAAAAGAGTACATTACTGGAGTGGATATCATTTATTGTGTTTATAGTGCTATGCTTTACTTTATCGGCTAACACGAACTTAATGCTTGAAAATGCTACAATACTAATAGGGAATTAAATTACTTATGAGGAGAATACAATGAAAGAACAAACTGTGCAAATGTTAGAGTTTCCGCAAAACGGAGATGCAAGAGGACATCTGGTTGTTGTAGAGGGAGGTGTAGACATTCCCTTTGATATTAAACGAATATTTTACATATATGGTTCAGATGCTGAGGTGGTTAGGGGACAACATGCAAATAAAAAGACTGAGTTTATATTAATAAATGTTTCTGGACAAAGTAAGGTAAGGGTAAAAGATGGAAAAGGGAATGAGGCAATTTTTGTTTTGAATCGTCCACATACAGGTATTTATCTACCAAAGATGGTATGGAAGGATATGTATGAATTTAGTGAAGATTCAGTATTGCTTTGCCTTGCTAGTGAGCATTATGATACGGAGGAATACATAAGGAATTATGATGAATTCGAAGAGATTGTAAATGGAGGTTTTGTAGAATGAAACTGTCCATAGTGATACCGGTATATTATAATGAAAATAACCTGTATCCGTTGTATGATGATATCAAGAAAAAAGTGATTGATGTAATTAATTATGATTATGAGATTGTCCTTGTAAATGATGGTTCAAAAGATAAAAGTTATGAGGTGATGAAGAGTCTATCAGAAAGGGATTCTCATATCAAAATCATTAGTTTATCCAGAAACTTTGGTTCTCATTCCGCTATTTTATGTGGGCTTTCTAGATGTACAGGTGACTGTGCTGTTGTTAAAGCTGCGGATTTACAAGAACCAACAGAATTAATTCTTGAAATGACAGAATCTTGGAAACAGGGAAATAATGTGGTTCTTGCAGTAAGAAATGGGCGAGATGAAAAACTGAGTCAGTCGTTATTTGCCAATTTATATTATGCCTTAGTGCGTAAGGCAGCACTGCCCTCTATGCCGAAGGGTGGATTTGATGTTTATTTACTTGATCGAAAGGTAATAGATGTTTTAATGGAATTGGATGAAAAAAACAGTGCTTTGACAGGGCAGATATTATGGAGTGGTTTTAGAACTGGCAAAGTTTATTATACCCGTTTAGCAAGAGAGATCGGAACAAGCCGATGGACACTTAAAAAAAAGTTGAAGTTGGTTTCTGATTCTTTATTTAGCTTTTCAACATTGCCAATTACATTGGTAGCAGGAATTGGAACTTTATCTTTTACTGGGGCTTTGGTCTGGGCTGTATTGGTATTGATTTTTAAGATACTTGGATTAATAGAAGTCAGTGGCTGGACAACTTTGTTTATATTTAATTTATTCAGTTTTGGAATAATAATGTTGACTTTGGCAATTTTAGGCAGTTATTTGTGGAGAACTTTTGATGCTTCTCGAAATAGGCCGCCTTTCATTGTAGAAGAAGAGAATGAAATCGAGTAAGGGGGGAAGGATAGTGAAGTTACGAAAGCTTCAAAAAGAAGATATGGAGGGTATGCTTGAGTGGATGAGCGATTCTGATATTCGTCAGAATTTTCGTTTTGGTACGGATAGGTTAGATGAAAAAAAAATTTTGCAGTTTATTGAGAATGCAGAGATAATGCCAATAGAAGGAAATAGTGTTCATTATGCCATTGCTGATAAAGAGAGTGATGAGTATCTTGGAACAATTAGCTTGAAAGAGGTAAGCACTGTTAATAAAAATGCGGAATATGCTATAAGTCTTCGAAAGAAAGCGCAAGGAAAAGGAATTGCATCTAAAGCGACAAAGGAAATACTTAGACTTGCATTTGAAGAATTTAAATTTGAAAGAATATATTTAAATGTTTTTTCTAATAATTTCAGAGCGATTAAATTATATGAAAAATGTGGTTTTACATTTGAGGGTGAATTTAGAAACCATTTGTTGGTAGAAGATGAGTATAGATCATTAAAATGGTACTCTATATTAAGCTGTGAGTATCAAGCCCTTTGTAAGAATGGCTTTAATATTTAGAAGCATAAATTGCAAAGTAAGGAGACAAGAAGTTATGAAGATAATGCCAAATCGTTTAGACAGAGGATTTGAGGTATACAAGGAAGAATTTGAACAAAAAGTACTGGAGGTTTTACGTTCGGGCTGGTATGTACTTGGAAACGAGGTAAAGAAGTTTGAAGAAGAGTTTGCTAAGTATGCAGGGGTAAAACATTGCGTAGGTCTTGCTAATGGATTGGATGCTCTCTGGATTGCATTTCGAATCCTTGGAATTGGTGTTGGAGATGAAGTAATTGTACAGGGAAATACATATATAGCAAGTGTAATGGGAATTACCATAAATGGTGCTACCCCTATTTTTGTGGAGCCGGACGAGTATAATAACATAGACGCATCTAAAATTGAAGAGAGAATTACTACAAAAACAAAAGCAATTCTTGTAGTTCATCTTTATGGACAAGCATCTAATATGGAACCAATTATGCGGTTAGTTAAAAAATATGATCTTCGTCTTGTGGAGGATTGTGCTCAATCCCATGGAGCATGTTTCGATGGAAAAATGACAGGAACGTTTGGAGATATAGGGTGTTTTTCTTTCTATCCCTCCAAAAATCTGGGTGCATTCGGGGATGCAGGGGCAATTATAACTAATGATGATAAGCTGGCAGATGAATTCAGAGTGTTTAGAAATTATGGAAGCGAAAAAAGGTATTATAATAAGGTGGTTGGTGCCAATTCTAGGTTAGATGAAATACAGGCAGGGTTATTAAGAGTGCGACTACAACATATGAATGAATTAACGGAAGAAAGAGTCAGGTTATGTAACACATATTTGACTTCTCTTTGTAATGATAATATCGTTTTGCCCACTATTCGTAAGGGTGCTACAACAGTATGGCATCAGTTCGTGATACGTTGTCGTAATAGGCAGAAGCTCATTGATTATTTGAATGAGAGAGGGATAGGTACGATTATTCACTATCCTATTCCACCACATCTGTCGGAAGCATATTCTTATTTAGGGCAACAAAAGGGGACGTTACCTATAACTGAAGCATATGCTGAAGAGGTATTATCCATTCCATTGTATAATGGGATGACTACAGAGGAACAGGAGTATGTCATACAAAATATTAATGCTTATGGAAATGAGACATGAATAGATTGATGCATAAAATAGAGAGAATTCTGGCAACTCTAGTAAGATTTTTTTTTAAGAAGGTTTTTCGTATGTCGCTTGATGAAAAGAAATTAGTTAATATTATGCAGTTCATACGATTTTGCTTTGTAGGAATTTCTAATACAATGCTTCACTACTTTATTTATCTGGTATGCCTCCTGTTAGGGATCCAATACATGCTTGCTAATTTTATAGGATTTACGATCGGTGTGGCAAATTCTTTTTATTGGAATAATAGATATGTATTTAAGGATAATGGAGAAAGTAAACGTTTTTGGCTGTTAACTTTTTTAAAAACTTATATCTCTTATGGATTAACAGGAATATTGCTAAATAGTGTTCTTTTGCACATAGAAGTTGGCACCTTAGGGATAAATCAATTGATTGCACCGATAGCCAATCTTTTAATAACAATACCTTTGAACTTTGTGATTAATAAGTTTTGGGCTTATAAGGTGAAGTGATTTGGTGTTGAGCTATAGTATTTACCTCAAACTGGTATCTGCATATAGGTTTAGCTTCCGGATGGTAAATGGTAAATAACCAGTCCCGGCCAACAAGTTCGCCGCCCGATTGGGGCGGCGGTATATTTACCGTGTTTTTAGTTTTCTACAACGATCTGGCAATTCCTCTGACCACGGCATTAGTTTTACCAGTTCATCATCCGGAACATTATTTCTTGGATAATGCATTAACTGCTCAAGCAGATAAGAGAAGTACTCATACGGCTTAAGATCATTCGCTTTTGCTGTTTCAGCAATGCTATATAAGGCAGCGCTAGCCTCTGCACCGTTCTTCGAATCGATGATGTGCCAGCTGTGTTTACCAACACAGAATGAACGGATACTTCTTTCTGCATCATTGTTATCAAGAGGTATTTTCGGATCTTCAAGAAATACTCTTAAAAACTGTTCCTGATGAATGGAATAATCAAGAGCACCTGCCAGTTTTGAACTTTTATCCAGTCCCGTTTTACCTGCATTCTCTTTTATCCACTCAAAATAGGCATCCATCAGAGGTTTGACTGAGTTTTTTCTATGATCCAGTCTTTCTTCATCGGATGATTTTTCATACATATGATCCACATGATAGATAGCAGCGATTCCTTTTTACTGCTTCAGCTGCTATTTTCTGTCCAGGTGTGGAAGGACCGTTTTTTCCACTGGCTTTTACAATCTCAGCGAACCGTCTTCTGGCATGAGACCAGCAGCCAGCAACCTTCAGATCATCAGACCGTCCCTTCGCCAGGGTGTGATATACCTGATAACCATCTGTCACAAGAGTCCCTTTGTATCCTTTTAGGAATTCTCTTGGGGCGGCAGTCCCTCTCGTTCCTGGATACTCGTAAAGGAAGACCGGTGGTTTTTCCGAACTGCCAGGTGAATGGTAGACCCACATGTACTGCTTACTTTTTTCTGGCATTACAAAAGGGGTTTCGTCACAGTGTATATGATGGCTTTTCATAATCTCTGCCTTCATCATGTCATGTATCGGGCCAAGATAGTATTGGTGAATACGGATCATCCACCCTGCCATATCCTGTCTTGGAATGTTAACGTCATTCCTTAAAAACTCTTCAGAAAGCCGGTTTAATGGTACCGCATTGACATACTTGGCGTTAATGATGGCTCCTGCCAGTTCCGGGGTAAGGATGCTGTGACTTAATAGACGCAGAGGAACCTCTGCGCGAAGAATCCCACCGGTATCATGATTTCCGGCATATACTTTGATGTGATGCTCCAGTACTTCGAAGTGAGCCGGTACATACTTTAGCTCTTTGTATATTTCATCCGGCAGATAATGCCAGCCCTTTGGGAAGTGTTCTGAGAGCTCTTTTTCAGTACGTTCATGCGATACGACGATGGTCTCGATATCCTTCAGGTTGATATCACGCTTTCCCTTGGAACGAGGCTTGCGCTTACGAACAAGGACTGTTTCCATATCTAGTTCTTCGGGAATTCCATTCTCAGTCAGTGACTCAGCCTCATTGAGGATACACAGGTTTTCAAGATCGAAAGATAATTGTCCTTCTGTCGGCAGAGTCTTCTCAGATTTCCTGCCAAACCGATTCTGTGTAAGAATAGAGATTTGTTCCTTTAGACTTTCAACTTGATGGAGCATCTGCTCATTCTGCTTTTGAATGGTAGTATTCTGCTCCGAAATAAGCTGGAAACTTTCATGCAGCTGCAAGTAAAGCATAACAATCATATCTTTAGAGAGATTATTCAGTTCATCCTTAGTAATAGTAGTCTTTTCCATAGGATCATTATACCATGAAAAGCTCTGAAATTCATCGTATTTCTGGTGTTTTTTAGCTTTAGGATAAAGGATTTAACTGTCAAGGTACTTATGTAATTCGCAGTTAATAGAGTTCCGGTTTTACCTTGGATATGATTCTTTTTTGTTCGATGGAAAGACCCTCCATCAGCCATCGGAATTGCTGTTCGGTAATTGATTGTGCTTCCTGCCTACTGCGTGGCCACTTTAGATGACCGCTAGTCAGCCTCTTATATAAAAGTAGCCAGCCATCGCCCTCATACAAAAGTGCTTTTAACCGGTCTGTTTTTCTTCCACAAAACAGATAAATACTTCCGGGTTCCGTTGGATCGAGCCCAAAAGAGCCACTGATAATAGCTACCAGTCCATCCACTCCTCGGCGCAGATCCACATATCCAGTACAGATATAAATGTGCTTAAAGCCGACAGCATCATTAAGCATTACGAACCACCTCCAGCACTTTGGAGAGAAGTTCCATTGGAGTTGATTCGCTAACTCCCAATATAGTATTTCCAATAGCAATAGTCATTTGATAAGTAAAAAGATTTTCACTTGTTGTTGCAGGAACAGTTTTTTCCGGGAGAGCCGGCAGTTCAACAAAGCTGTTATGAATCAGAGCAGCTTCTTTCACTTTTCTTAGCCAGTAGTAATAGGCGTGGCGTGATAACTGGTGTCGTTCACAGTATTCATCGACCTTTATACCACTTTGACAACGGTCTTTAATGATCCTGGTCCACTCACTGAGTCGGATCTGGTTGGTTGCAAGTCGTGTGTTCATGTGGAGTTTCTCCTTGAGTTCTGAGCGAAAAGTTTGTTAGAAACTTTTTCAACTTTACACCATTATCTCAATTTTGCGAGGAACCAGAAAGTAGACGCGTTATTTACCATTTACGATTGTTTGTAAGCGCTTAATAAAAGAGTGCCTTTAAAATTAAAAACAGGATCAGTTATAATAACCAATCCTGAGCCTTACCTCTTACATTCACTTTGTACATCCGCTGACCACGGCATCAGATCATCAAGTAATTCTGGATGGTTTCTCCAATCAGTGTCAGGCATGTAAAGTAATAAATACTCTAAGTAGGTATATACATTAAGACCATTTGCTTTTGCGGTCTCGACGATGCTGTATACAGTAGCAGACGCATTTGCTCCTTTTGGAGTGTCTGCGAACAGCCAGTTTTTCCGCCCCACGGTAAATGGACGAATGGCATTTTCAGCGGCATTGTTTGAAATAGAACATCTCCCATCAAGAAGATAATTCTCCATGTAAGGCTTCTGGTTCTTTGCATAGACAACTGCCTTTCCAAGGGCCGAGCCTTTGAGATAATTAAGGTTATTAAGCCAGCACCAAAAGACCTCAAGAACTGGTTTTTCTAGTTCATGACGCTTGCTTAATCGTTCTTCTGAGGAAAGATCTTTTAATCCTTCTTCAATTTTAAAAAGCTGATTGCAGTAATCCCTTCCAATTTCTGCTTGAGTCAATGAAGCACCCTCGGCTTTCTTTGTGGGGATGGCTTCTACAAATTTTCTTCGTAGGTGAGCCCAACAGCCGCAACGGGTTATTCCGGAAAGTTTGTTGTATCCGGAGTATCCATCTGAATGGACATACCCTTTGAAGTTCTTCAGGAAATTTACTGCATTGTCCCCATTTCGGGAAGGCTGGTAATCATAAAGAATAATTGGTTCTTTTCCATCATTACCGGTACAGTATAACCACATATAAGATTTCGTCTGTGGTTTCTTACCCTCCTCCTTAAGGACTTGGACAGGCGTTTCGTCGCAATGGAGAACATCGCGTTCCAACAGCTTTTGCTGAAGGTGGTCGATGATTGGTTTAAAGTAGTCATCCGAGCATCGAATAATCCAGTTCGCCATAGTTGCTCTGCTTAGAGCAATCCCCAGCTGTTCCCAATCCTTTTCCTGTCGGTAAAGAGGGATGCTATTGACATACTTTTGGTACATGACATTTGCCACGGAACTCGCAGATGCAAGGGAATGATTCATAAGTGATGTTGGAGTTTCTGCCTTCACAATATATGGATGCTCAGAGTGCTTACATTTCGAACATTCATAAACAGTCTTTATGTACTTAACGATCCGAAGTTTTGCCGGAATGTATTCCAGCTCTTCACGTACAACCTGTGTACCAAGTACTTTTAATGGTGTACCGCACTGATCACAGAACTGCTCATCTTCTGGTAGTGTACATGGAACTTCTCTTATAGGAAGATCTTTGATCAGTTCTTCGCGTTTGGTTTTTGTATTTTTACGTTTATAACCTTTGACGTCCTTTACTATAGGCTCAGGAAGAGAAGCATCTGCTTCCATTTCCGCTTCGTTGAATAAAGAAAGCTGACCATCGATTTCTTCCTTTGTAGTTTTTTCACTGGAAGAACCAAACTTCTCTTTACGGAGAAGCAGGACTATTTCATTTAAGTTGCTTATCTGATTCTGTAGGTCTTGTATTGTGTTTTCAAGGTGCATGATATAAGCATCTTTATTGTCCATTATGGTTTCATTCCTTATATTTTTGATAAGATAATTATACCATAAAAATGGCTAAAAAACCAGTAAATACGGGCTTTTCTGGCACTGAATGCTAACAGAACGAAGCCGGTTTTGCTGGCAGAATAACCGTTTTCTGTTCCAGTTCAAGACCTTCCATCAACCAGCGGAACTGTTGCCATGTGATAGGCTTTACGTCTTCCTCTGAGTGCGGCCAGCGGAAGCTTCCATTCTCCAGACGCTTGTATAAAAGGCAGAATCCATCTCCTTCCCACAGCAGGCATTTGATCCTGTCACGGCGTTTTCCACAAAATAGGTAAAGTGATGGGGTAAACGGATTGAGGTTAAACTGCTCCTGTACGACAGCGGCAAGTCCGTCAATCGACTTACGCATATCGGTATAACCGCAGGCAATGTAAATGTCCTTTGCAATGGTAATATCTCCTAACATAAGCAGTTCAGTGCAAGGAGCACCATTTCAATGGTCTGCTGCGTGGCACCATTGTTTATTTCAAGTGTTGCAACCGGAAGATGTATGATTACAGCAGCTTGTGTATGAATAGGTGTCTGAACCTCCAACTTTTTAAATAGAACCGGTTTCTCCATTGGATCAGGTAATGCTACAGAAATCTTTTCGATTTCCTGTTCACGAATCTTCTTAAGGTAATAATAATAGGACTGTTCTTTGAAACCATTCTGGTCACACCAGGTCTTAACGGGAAGGCCACTAGCTTGGCATTCCGCAATGATCTTTTTCCATTGTTCTCTGCGGAATAAAACTTTTGTTTGAGTAACTTGATCCATAAATGCCTCCATTCCTAGAGCTTGAAAAACTTGAAAAACTATAACTCAAAAAGCTCAATTATATGGAATTAATTATGACATGGATCTTAATCATTATATAAGGCACTGTTTTATTAAGCGCTTACGGTTCCTCGCAAAATTGAGATAATGGTGTAAAGTTGAAAAAGTTTCTAACAAACTTTTCGCTCAGAACTCAAGGAGAAACTCCACATGAACACACGACTTGCAACCAACCAGATCCGACTCAGTGAGTGGACCAGGATCATTAAAGACCGTTGTCAAAGTGGTATAAAGGTCGATGAATACTGTGAACGACACCAGTTATCACGCCACGCCTATTACTACTGGCTAAGAAAAGTGAAAGAAGCTGCTCTGATTCATAACAGCTTTGTTGAACTGCCGGCTCTCCCGGAAAAAACTGTTCCTGCAACAACAAGTGAAAATCTTTTTACTTATCAAATGACTATTGCTATTGGAAATACTATATTGGGAGTTAGCGAATCAACTCCAATGGAACTTCTCTCCAAAGTGCTGGAGGTGGTTCGTAATGCTTAATGATGCTGTCGGCTTTAAGCACATTTATATCTGTACTGGATATGTGGATCTGCGCCGAGGAGTGGATGGACTGGTAGCTATTATCAGTGGCTCTTTTGGGCTCGATCCAACGGAACCCGGAAGTATTTATCTGTTTTGTGGAAGAAAAACAGACCGGTTAAAAGCACTTTTGTATGAGGGCGATGGCTGGCTACTTTTATATAAGAGGCTGACTAGCGGTCATCTAAAGTGGCCACGCAGTAGGCAGGAAGCACAATCAATTACCGAACAGCAATTCCGATGGCTGATGGAGGGTCTTTCCATCGAACAAAAAAGAATCATATCCAAGGTAAAACCGGAACTCTATTAACTGCGAATTACATAAGTACCTTGACAGTTAAATCCTTTATCCTAAAGCTAAAAAACACCAGAAATACGATGAATTTCAGAGCTTTTCATGGTATAATGATCCTATGGAAAAGACTACTATTACTAAGGATGAACTGAATAATCTCTCTAAAGATATGATTGTTATGCTTTACTTGCAGCTGCATGAAAGTTTCCAGCTTATTTCGGAGCAGAATACTACCATTCAAAAGCAGAATGAGCAGATGCTCCATCAAGTTGAAAGTCTAAAGGAACAAATCTCTATTCTTACACAGAATCGGTTTGGCAGGAAATCTGAGAAGACTCTGCCGACAGAAGGATGTGCCATGGGATCCGATGATTCAATAACTTTGCCGTTAACAGACAACCTCCAATTATAAACAGAGGCTGTCTGTTTTTCTATACACCAACTTATTTGACACTTACTCAAAAAGAATCGAATTCTCCCAATTATAATTTTAAAATCCTCTTGCAAATTATCTCTACATAGAGTAATATATAACTACATAGAGATAATATAGGAGAAGCAATGGCAAAAACAGAGTTAAAAATCCTAATCGGCCTCCATCGGGCCGTAAACTATATTGACCGCCAGTCAACGAAGATATTTTCAGATTACCAACTTACCCTGGGACAATTTGCTGTATTGGAAGCTTTGTATCACAAAGGTGACATGACCATTGGCCAGGTCCAGGAAAAAATACTAAGCTCCAGTGGGACCATGCCACTAATTATAAATAATCTTGAAAAAAGAGGTTATCTTATAAGGGAAACAGATACCAAGGATAAGAGGCGTTGCATTCTGCATATCACTGCCCAGGGACAGGAGCTGATTGGCCAGGTCTACCCAAGAAATGAAGCCAGAATCATTGAGTTAATGTCCCTTTGGACTGATGAAGAAAAAGATCAGCTGGCTATCTTATTAAAAAAGTTTGGAGATGAGATCAATGGAGAGAAAGGTTAAAAGACAGGTCAGAGGTTTCGGAACTCAGGATGGGGCAGGAGTGAAGCTGGTCAGGGTATTAGGGTATGAAACAATGGAAGAATATGATCCCATTTTGATGCTGGATTCCTTTGACAGCACAAATCCAGATGATTACACAGATGGTTTTCCCATGCACCCCCATAGAGGCATTGAAACTATCAGTTATGTATACCGCGGGCAGATGATACACAGGGACAGTTTAGGCAATGAAGATTCGATTTCTGACGGTGAGGTCCAGTGGATGACGGCTGGTTCTGGCATCTTGCATGAAGAGAAGCTGCCGGCATCGGAACGAATGCTGGGAGTGCAGCTATGGCTGAATTTACCGGCAAAAGATAAAATGACCGCCCCATCCTACCACAGCATAAAAAATGCTGAGATTGAAGAGATTGACCTTGGGAATGGAATGCTGAGGTTGCTTGCCGGCCAATACAAAGACAAAAAGGGATACAGGAGTAAATATCTTCCTCTGGACTATTACGATATCCATCTTGATTCCAATTCTTCTGTTCTTTTAGATACGGATCCAGATCGCTTAGTTATGATTTTCACCCTGACAGGAGAGGTTTCTATTGATGGCGAACTGGTGAAAGAAAAGACAGCAGCAAAGCTTACTTCCGGCGACAGAGTTGAGATAAAATGTAATGAAAAAAATGCCCAGGTACTATTTATAAGTTCAACGCCGTTAGGAGAGCCTATAGCCTGGGGAGGGCCAATTGTAATGAATACAAAAGCTGAGTTGCAAAAAGCTTTTGCAGATCTAGACAAAGGAACTTTTTTACAAAAAGAAATGTCATATGATAACAAATAAAAGTGTTTTTAAATGAAACTAGGAGGTATAAAATGAGCATTATTCAATCATTAGAAAAAAGAAGAAGCTATTACAACATTAACAAGGAACTGCCTGTAGAGATTAGTCAGGTCATTCAGCAGATTGAGAAATTAACGGAACTGGTGCCTGATGCATTTAATATGAAAAGCTCCCGTATTTTGGTGGCGTTGGAAGATAAGCAGGAAGTGTTATGGGACTCCATTTATGACGTTTTTGGAGGCCAGGTTCCAAGAGAAAAAATCGACAGCTTTAAAGCCGGAGCAGGGACGATTCTTTACTTCTACGACCAGGAGGTAGTAAAAGGACTTCAAAAGCAATTTCCTCTGTATGCGGATAACTTTCCAGCCTGGGCGATGCAATCCAGTGCAATGCTTCAGATCAGCATTTGGAGCGGGCTTCGGGAATTAGGGATTGGTGCTTCCTTACAACACTATAACCCGGTAATAGACCAAAAAGTACGTGAATTGTTTGATTTGCCGGAGAGCTATTTATTGATCGCTCAAATGCCTTTCGGTGGCATTGGAAATGAACCTGATCCAAAAGAGAAAGAAGACATTTCCAAACGGGTCAGGATCGAAAGATAAATTAAAACAATTTAAGGAAAAGTAAGCGTACGGTAGGAAGGATTCATACGCTTGCTTTTCTTATTGCGATAATCAGACATGGAAAAAATGGTCTTGAATGTTAATAGTTCCTGCCGTCATTTTTATACTGCATATAGCGATAGCAAGAACATCAGGCTCTGGGGGTATCCTGGGATCCTTCAATTATATGTGCAGAAAGCTTAGAGATCCAGAAAATAAAGATATTCTTATTAAAGAACTGTAGGATGTTATCGTGGAACAAAGACGGATAAGTTACATATTTTTAAGTAAAAAATCGTTTTATAATTTGATATATGAGTTGTATACTTGAAAGATACTCACGGGCCCGTTGATTGTATATGAAGTATTAATATGTGCAGTCAGCGATATGGTAATAGAAATAAAAATGATTGTATGAATATGAGCAATAATTGCACCATAAGGCTGGTAAAATGAACATAATATTATGACCTCAGTATTATGACTCTGGTATTATGACCAAGAATTACGACTCGTCAGATGTGATCCCAGCCATATCAATCCAGCATTATGCCCCCAGCCATATCAATCCAGCATTATGCCCCCAGCCATATCAATCCAGCATTATGCCCCCAGCCATATCAATCCAGCATTATGCCCCCAGCCATATCAATCCAGCATTATGCCCCCAGCCATATCAATCCAGCATTATGCCCCCAGCCATATCAATCCAGTATTATGCCCCCAGCCATATCAATCCAGCATTATGCCCCCAGCTATATCAAACCAGCATTATAGCCCCAGCATTATGCCCTCAGCTATATCAATCCAACATTCTCGCCACAGCAATATCAATCCGGCAGCATGAACCCGTCCATATCAACCCGTTCATATCAAAATAGCCACAGAACCATATCGATAGAACCAAATCATTCAGTCATTCATCCTGCAATTTATTCTGTTAATCAATGACTCACAATGATAAAAACAAACGCTAAACAAAGGGTATACATCCTCCGAATAAATCCAATCAGCTGCCTTCCCTGCCAATTCCAACGTCCATGATAATGAATAAATATGATAAATTCTTTCCCGAATCCCTTTAAAAATATATAAAAGTATTAATTTTTGTGTCAATTTTATCGACAATATACCATGGCACATATTGTACCTTATTCCATTAGGATAAATAGATGTAGTATTTTGGTCTCTTTTTAGAAAAAAATATGGCTTAATTATTAATGAATGACAAAATATTGTCGAATATTGCGATTTGTTTCGCTTTTCAAACAGTTGGAAACGGCTTATAGTGATTACAAGAAAAGCGAAAAAAGGAGGGTTTTCTATATGACAGACGCTGAGAGGCTAAGGATTATAGAGATGGAGAATGAGAGGCTTATGGAAGAAAATGAGAAACTCCATAAAGTGATTAAAAGGTTAAATCAAACGATTAACAGATTGATTGGTCGTTACATAAGTGTTGACGGAGTTGCCTGACCAGGGATGGCCGGGGAGTGCGGGGGCACTCCCGGGAAAATCCCTGTCAGGGATCAATCCCGGTTTCAGAACTTTCTTTGTTGCCGGGATCTAACCCTTTGGTTTTGCGCATCAGTTCCCAGATGGTCTGGTGCATCCATTCAATAGTTTTATTCAGCTTTTCATTTTCTATTTCTAATTCGGTAATGCGATCCCCCATGCGGGCGATGATCTCCCGGTTGTTATTGGTCTTGTGTGGCGCCAAAAGGCGCCGGACATAGGGAGAAGCAGCTGCTATTATATGGGCGGATAGCAATTCGTCCCTTGCTTCGCAGGAGAGATCCATAAAATCCTGATAACTGATGGATAAGGTCACCATATCCTCCCTGCACTTGGGGCAAACTGCGTTCCGCTGAAGCTGATAATATCCATAGTAGCCGCATTTAGGACAATAGTACACGGACAGTTCTCTCATCGGTCTCCTCCTTTTTTTAGATTGAAAACAATCTACCTCTATAATATATAACGTAAAATATTTCAATTTATAACGCAAAAAGATACAAAATATATAAAAAAATTCCAAATTTATGGAAGCTACACAAAAACCCCTGTACTATTCGTGCAGAATGCATAAAAGAGATCCCCACGCTATTAACGTGTGGACCTCTTTCTATTTGAACGGATGATTCTTTTGTAATTTGTTATTGTTTTACTGGATAATGCCGTTTACATCGACAATCCATACTTTGTCATTGGAATCCTTATAATCCTTATATCCTGCTCCCAGCTCCGGCTTTGTAGCTGATTTGGAAGAGGAAGTAGCTTTCTGGAGGGAACCGCTGGCATTTACAAGGTACTGCTTGCCTTCAAAGGAAATAGGAGCAACCTTTAAATCGGCATCAGCTTCTTTTCTTAAGCCATATTCGTACAGGACGTTGTCACGCACACCGTGAACACCCTGGCCTTTGTTTGTACCTTCTGTCTGGAAGAACCATACCTGGTCCTCACCAAGATCTTCATCGTAAATTGTCTGCTTTCCGGTAACCATAGCGCCGTCTGTTCCGAAGTAGAAGTTGGCAATTCCGCCGCCTTCCAGATTAACGACTTCCAGTCCGGTCTGCATTTCTCCCTTAGTATTGAATGCATATTTTTTAGAATCAATGGTAAATAATTCAAGACCCTTTGTTGCGGAGTAAGGAGCGCCGTTCTTGAAATAGAAGGTATTGATCTCGCCTTCCTCGCTGAGTCCGGCAATACCTTCGATTTCCTTCCAACCCTCAACCCGTGCACCGCTTTCCAGATCATAATACTGGTATCCGGCTGCGGTCTGAGTATCAGAAGCTGCTTCGGAAGCAGTGGCGGTTTCAGGAAGCTTGTACCAACCGGTCTGCATGATTCCGTTTACAAAGGTATAATAGTTACCATCGATTTTTTTGTCGACCTGATTGTTTACCATATGGCCGCTCTTATCAAAATAGTACCAGGAGTGGGTTTCATCAAGATCTTCAGAATCATTCTCAAGCTTGATCCAGCCTGTTTTCATGACACCGTCATTCACTTCTCCCAAATAATAAGTACTTCCTTCAATCTCAACTTTTCCGGTCATCATTTCACCCTGGTCATTGAAGTAATACAGATTATCGTTGATTTTCTGCCACTTGGAAATAACTTCTTTACCGTTTTTTCCATAGTAATGCCATAAAGTTTCAGGGGCATCAGCAGAGTCCCAGAATTCTTCGTTTGCCATGGAAATCCATTTGTCAGAAACCCTTTTCCCACTTTCGTCTACATAATATTCATCGATCTGTGCATTGGTGGCGACTTCGCCATCTTCGTTTAAGTAGTACCAGTCTTCCCCGCGCTTTTTCCAGGCATCGGTTACGTAACTGTCATTATCATCATAAAATTTCCAGCTTCCGTTTTCCTCAACCCAGCCGACTACCTTTGCATAGGCGGTTGCTGCTGTACTAATTAAGCCCAGCTCTGGAGCTGCAACGGTTAATACACCGGCAGCGGATAATACAGCCATCAATTTTAAATGCTTTTTCATAAATATGTTCTCTCCTTTTTTGCAATAAGTTTTATCGTGGCCGAAAATCCATAGTTGCATTACTCTGCGATTATAACGTACTTAGAAGGTACTTTAATAGTGTGGTTTGCTGGCAGATATGGAAGGAGCTAACATAACAAGAAAAAAGATGAGAAAAGCCAGGGGTCCCCCCATAAACCCAGGAGAAATCTTCCTTAACAAGGAATTGCTGACGAAAAATGGAAGCTTTTAGAAAGTAAGAAAACTTTAATAGGAAAATAAGAGACGGTGTGGTATAATCTTCACAAAAGCAATGAGCAGTGCGAATTAGGACGCGGAAAAATTTTTGTCGTGCCTTGCACGTAAGAAAATTTTTTTGTGTTCTAATTCATAAGGCGAATGCCTGTGAGCCTGCAAAGCCGCAGGATTTGCAGGCTGCACTGCGGAGCAGAAACAACGTGACATACAATCTGCACAGCGTACCAGAAGCCGCGGTCCCTACAGCCATACAGCGTATTAAAGCCGTAGGATTTGCAGGCTGCACTGCGGAGCAGAAACAATGTGACATACAATCTGCACAGCGTACCAGAAGCCGCGGTCCCTGCAGCCATACAGCGTACCAAAGCCGCAGGATTTGCAGGCTGCACTGCGGAGCAGAAACAACGTGACATACAATCTGCAAAGCGTACCAGAAGCCGCGGTCCCTGCAGCCATACAGCGTATTAAAGCCGTAGGATTTGCAGGCTGCACTGCGGAGCAGAAACAACGTGACATACAATCTGCACAGCGTACCAGAAGCCGCGGTCCCTGCAGCCATACAGCGTATTAAAGCCGCAGGATTTGCAGGCTGCACTGCGGAGCAGAAACAACGTGACATACAATCTGCACAGCGTACCAGAAGCCGCGGTCCCTGCAGCCATACAGCGTATTAAAGCCGCAGGATTTGCAGGCTGCACTGCGGAGCAGAAACAACGTGACATACAATCTGCACAGCGTACCAGAAGCCGCGGTCCCTGCAGCCATACAGCGTATTAAAGCCGCAGGATTTGCAGGCTGCACTGCGGAGCAGAAACAACGTGACATACAATCTGCACAGCGTACCAGAAGCCGCGGTCCCTGCAGCCATACAGCGTATTAAAGCCGCAGGATTTGCAGGCTGCACTGCGGAGCAGAAACAACGTGACATACAATCTGCACAGCGTACCAGAAGCCGCAGGCTCCGCAGCCCACACAAGCATCAATGCAAACAATAAAAAATCCTCAAAAAACTATACAGGGATACCATTATGATCCCAAACATGGTCCTGCTAGTAGAAAATCCCTGCAGGTATCCCTTTATGTCCAGCAAACATGGGCAAGGAAGAGGAAAGGAGAAGAAGATCCATGAGAATGAAAGTATCCAACTATATCTCCCAGAAACTGGTGGATTCCGGGATTACCCAGGTGTTTACCGTTACAGGCGGAGGAGCCATGCATTTAAACGATGCCCTGGGGCATCAGGAGGGAATGCATTGCTTGTATAACCATCACGAGCAGGCCTGTGCCATTGCTGCGGAAGCCTATGCCAGAATCCAGGGCCGCATAGCCGCCGTCTGCGTGACCACAGGCCCCGGAGGGACCAATGCCATTACAGGAGTGCTTGGAGGTTATCTTGATTCCATTCCCATGCTGATTTTATCCGGTCAGGTGCGCTATGACACAACAGCAAGATGGTCGGGAGTGGGAATCAGAGCCATGGGAGACCAGGAGTTTGATATCACAAAGGCTGTTGACTGTATGACAAAATACAGCGAAATGGTAGTTGATCCCATGAGGATCCGCTACACATTGGAAAAAGCCATTTACCTCGCTTTTTCCGGCCGTCCAGGTCCTGCTTGGCTGGACATTCCCTTAGATGTCCAGGGAGCTTATATAGAGACGGAAGAATTGGCCGGTTTTTCGGCAGAAGACTATGAAAAGGGCGGAGACGGATGGGCCGGTGATCATGAAGCAAAAATAAAAGAGGATAAGGCGGGCTATGGAGAAAAACGCCAGATTCTTCCGGAAAAGGTGACGGCGGAAACTGCCAGAGCCATTTTGGAAAAAATAAAATCTTCTTCCCGACCGGTAATCAATGCAGGCAATGGGATCCGGATCGGACAGGCTCATGAGGTGTTCCTGCGGATAGTGGACAAGCTGGGGATTCCCGTTGTCACCGGCTGGAACAGCCAGGACTGCATTCCCGATGAGCATCCTCTTTACACAGGACGGGGCGGCGGAATGGGAGACCGTGCAGGAAATTTTGCCATTCAAAACAGCGATTTGGTCCTTTCCCTTGGCAGCCGCTTAAGCATCCGCCAGGTGGGATACAATTATACCACATGGGCCAGGGAGGCCTATGTGATCGTCAATGATATTGACCCGGAGGAGTTAAAAAAGCCCTCCATTCATGCAGATATGCGGGTTCATGCCCATGTAAAGGATCTGCTGACGGCTTTGGAGGCGCTTCTGGATTCAGAATACAAGGCCACTGCAGATGCTCCCTTGTTTGACCGCGGAAAGGGCCTTGATTCCATGACCTGGAACGAGACCTGCCGGATGTGGAAAGAAACCTATCCGGTCGTTCTTCCAAAGCATTATAACGATGGAGAAGATGGGCAAGCCAATGTTTATGCCTTGGTCAAGGAGTTAAGCAGGCGGCTTCCTGAAAACAGGATCACTGTGGTGGGAAATGGCTCTGCCTGTGTGGTTGGAGGTCATGCTTATATCATTAAGAAGGGACAGCGGTTCCTGTCCAATTCCGCAGTCGCTTCCATGGGCTATGATCTTCCGGCGGCCATAGGAGCCTGCATGGCAGCCCAGGGAGAAGATATCATCCTGGTTACAGGTGACGGCAGCATCCAGATGAATTTACAGGAGCTGCAGACGATCATACATCACCGTATGCCTGTGAAGATTTTCCTGATCAATAACGGCGGATATCATTCCATCCGCCAGACACAGAAGAATTTCTTCGGAGAGCCTTTGGTGGGAATCGGGGAGGACAGCCGGGATCTAAGCTTCCCGGATATGGAAAAGCTTTCTGCCGCTTACGGGTATCCCTATGTCTGTGCCCATCATAACAGCCAGCTGGAAAATGCCATTGAGTCAGCTCTGAAAGAAAAAGGGCCTGTGATCTGTGAAATTTTTGTAAGCAGGGACCAGAATTTTGAACCAAAATCTTCTGCAAAGCGCCTGCCTGACGGAACTCTTATTTCTCCGCCTTTAGAGGATCTGTCTCCCTTCCTTTCCGATGAAGAAATGGACCGGAACATGATCATCTCCCGGATCAGGGAGTAACATAAAAACCAACGAGGAGAGAAAAACGTTGAATGTTGTTGTAACAGGGGCCACCAGCTTTCTTGGGAGAGCATTGGTAGACCGGCTTTTAAAGGAGAAACATCAGGTATTTGCCGTGGTACGGCCCGGATCCAGGAATGTGGAAAGCCTTGGGCTTAAGCGGCCGGGTCTTATACGGATTGAGCGGAATTTAGAAGATCTTCATGAGCTTGTCCAGGTGATCCATGAGCCATGTCAGTCATTTTATCATTTTGGCTGGGATGGCTCGGGGAGTGAGAACCGGATGAAGCGAGAGGTGCAGCAAAAGAACGTGGAGGATTCCTTAAAGGCTTTGGAAGGCGCCAGACGCCTTGGCTGCCGGCGATTTCTTTTCAGCGGATCTCAGGCGGAATACGGAATTCATAAAGAAGCCATGACAGAAGGATCTGAGTGCAGGCCTGTTTCCGAATATGGCAGGGCAAAGCTGGATTTTTTAGAAAGAGCAAGGTCAATGACAGAGAGCTGGAGAAAAACAGGCATATCAGAGATGGAATACATTCATTCCAGGATATTCAGCATATACGGGCCAGGAGATCATCCCTGGTCTCTGGTGGAAAGCTGCCTTAAGGCATTTGGTGCTGGTGAGTATATTTCCCTGGGAGAGTGTACGCAAATATGGAATTTTTTATATCTCGATGACTGCATCCGGGCGCTGATTCTTTTGATGGAACAGGAGAAAGGATCAGTTTCCGGAGTTTATAATGTGGCAGCTCCGGAAGGGGAGAACCGTCCGTTAAAGGATTATATCCGGACCATGTATGAGGTTTTAGGTTCTCACGGAAGCTACAGCTTCGGCAGAAGGAAGCCTAATGCAGAGGGACCGGCAAATCTTATTCCTGACATAAAAAAACTGGAAAAGACAACCGGATGGCAGCCCTTTGTGAGTTTTCAGGAGGGGATCCGGAAGACTTATGAGGCAGAAGGTTGAAGGAAGATATATCTACTGATTCATTAGCATTCAAAATTATTGACTTGGAGGAATTTTTGTGGTATGAGAGATAAGATTTGTATTGTGTGCGGCCGGCCTCTTGGGGAGAAACCGTTGATGTTTCTTGGGGATATGCCTGCTTCGGCACAGGATATCCCGGTCAGGGATGAGCTGGAGGAGGAGCATGGAATCACCCTTTCTCTCCATCAGTGTAAGTCTTGCGGCCTGGTGCAGTTTGACTGTGAACCTGTGGCATACTACAAGGATGTGATCCGGTCCGGCGGATTTACCACCACCATGGTAAATTTAAGAAGAGGCCAGTATCGGCATTTTATTGAAACATATCATCTGGAGGGGAAGAAGCTGATCGAAGCCGGATGCGGCCAGGGAGAGTTTCTTTCCGTGCTGTCAGAATTTCCGGTTAAAGCATACGGAATTGAAAACAGAGAAAGCCTGGTCCGGCTTGCCAGGGAAAAGGGCCTTACGGTCTGGAAGCAGTTTGCAAAAGAAGGAGAAGTCCTGGCACCGGATGACGGCAGTGCAAGCGGACCCTATGACGGATTTTTGTCCTTTAATTTTTTGGAGCACCAACCGGATCCGGTGGGAATGCTCCGGTGTATTGCGGATAATTTATCAGTGGATGGCGTGGGCTTAATTACGGTACCTAGCCTGGAATATATCCTTCAGTATGATGGGTATTATGAACTGATCCGGGACCATCTTGCCTATTATACCTTTGATACCCTTGGTTATGCGGTGGAAAAGGCCGGCTTTGAGGTACTGGAAAAGGAAATGGTAAACCGGGATACCCTTTCAGTCATTGTCAGGAAAAGAAAGCAAACCAGCCGGCCGGCGAAAGCTGCCGGTCCGCAGACAGCCGTTGATATATCCGGCCTTAAAGAAAGCCTGGATACCATTGGCCGGGAGATGGAGGAGCTGGCAGAGGAACTTCACGGCCGGGGGAAAAAACTGGCCATATGGGGAGCCAGCCATCAGGGCTTTACCCTGGCGTCTACCACGGCCATAGGCCGGTTCGCAAGGTATATAATAGATTCTGCTCCCTTTAAGCAGGGCAAATTCGCACCGTCTTCTCATCTTCCCATAGTCTCCCCGGATCATTTTCCTGCGGATCCGGTGGATGCCATTTTAATTGTGGCTCCCGGCTATACGGATGAGATTGCGGGTATCATAAAGGAAAAATTTGGCCGGAATGTGGAAATTCTGGCGTTAAAATCCAATCATTTGGAAAGGATATAAGAAAAACCTATGAAAGCTTTTGTGTTGATCGAACCTGGTAAGGCCGGCTGGTATGATGCACCGGAACCGACCGTAACTCCTTACGGGGCCATACTCCGTCCAATCGCGGTGACCCCCTGTTCTTCCGATGTCCATACGGTATATGGCGGAGGCTCGCGGAAGGCCCCTAACCTGATTCTTGGGCATGAATGCGTGGCAGAGGTCCTGGAGACCGGAGAGCTGGTCTGCGACTTTGCGCCCGGGGATCTGGTAGTGGTTCCTGCCATAACCCCGGACTGGAGAGCCTTAGGTATTCAGGAGGGGAATTTTAAGCATGCATCCGCTCCTTTTTCCGGCCATCAGCTGGGAAGATCGGTGCCGGGAGTGTTTGCAGAGAAATTTTTAATTCCGGATGCAGACACTACTTTGGCAAAAATCCCTGAAGGGATCACCTTAGAGCAGGCCCTTATGTGTGTGGATGTAGTTACCACTGGCTTTACCGGAGCGGAATCTGCGGATATTAAAATCGGAGATACCTTAGTGGTCTTAGGAATAGGACCCATAGGGCTTATGGCTGTGGAAGGAGCCCGCCATTTAGGGGCGGCAAGGATCCTTGCAGTTGGCAGCAGGCCTGTCTGTGTAAAGCTTGCCAGGGAATTCGGAGCGACAGAAGTCTTAAGCTATAAGGATGGAAATGTGACGGACCAGGTCATGGAACGGACAGGCGGCTTAGGGGCTGACGGCGTCATCATCTGCGGAGGCGGGGATGAGGTCTTTGCCCAGGCAGTAGATATGGCAAGATATGGGATCGGAACCATATCCAATGTGAATTACTATGGCGGTACCGGTAGCCTGCCCTTCCCCAAGTTTTCCGGGGGCCGCGGCATGGCGGGAAAGACCATCCACACAGAGCTGGCAAAGGGCGGCAGAGTGAGAATGGAGCGCTTATTAAAAATGGTCCAGTATGGAAGGATTAATCCTGAAAAGCTGGTGACTCACTGTCTTTATGGTCTGGATCAGGTGGAGACAGCCCTGCAGCTTATGAAAGAAAAGCCGGAAGATTTAATTAAAGTAATGGTTCGGATAGATTGGAAGTGAACATATGAAAACAATTAGCATCGTGATCCCCTGTTACAATGAGGAAGAGAATGTCAATGCCATGTACCAGGCGATCGACCGTATATTTAAAAGTGATTTGCCAGATTACAGCTATGAATTGATTTTTATTGATAATGATTCCAGGGACCGGACCAGGGAAATTGTCCGGAGCTTATGCTCTCAGGATAAGAAGGTAAAAGGAATTTTTAACGCCAAGAATTTTGGTCAGTTTAATTCTCCATATTATGGCATGCTCCAGTCTGGGGGAGACTGCACCATTCTCATGGCTGCGGATTTCCAGGACCCGGTGGAAATGATACCGAAATATGTGAAGGAATGGGAAAAGGGCTATAAGATCGTCATTGGAATCAAGAAATCCAGCAAAGAGAATAAGCTCATGTACTGGCTGAGAACCTGCTATTATAAGACCATTAAAAAGCTTTCCGATGTGGAGCAGATTGAGCATTTTACCGGTTTTGGCCTGTATGATGAAACGTTTATTAAGGTTCTTAGGGAGTTGGACGATCCGACGCCTTTCCTTCGGGGAATAGTGGCAGAGCTTGGCTTTAGGCGCAGGGAGATCCCCTATGAGCAGCCGAAAAGACGGGCAGGGAAGACCAGCAATAATTTTTACCGCCTGTATGATGCCGCCATGTTAAGTGTTACTTCTTATACGAAGGTAGGACTTCGGCTTGCCACCATATTCGGGAGCATCTGTTCCTTTGCCAGCATGATGGTGGCCCTGATCTACCTGGTGATGAAGCTGGTATACTGGGACCGCTTTCCGGCCGGCATGGCTCCCCTTTTGATCGGCATGTGCTTTCTGGGGTCCGTACAGATCTTTTTTATTGGTCTTGTGGGAGAATATGTTCTCTCCATTAATGCACGTGTCATGAAACGCCCTCTTGTGATTGAGGAAGAGAGAATCAATTTTACGGAAAAGACAGACAACAAATCAGAAGAAGGGATACTTTTAATGACGGCATCCATGGAGGCTGGGGATCAGAGATGAAATATAAGATAGACGTAGCAAGAATCCGTGAAAATTCAATCGTATTAAATGGCTGGGTCATTGGAAAAAGCCTCCAGTCGGAAGCCGAGTTCCAGGTTTTGGACGGACAGGAAAAAAGTGTGGAATTCAAGTATGTTCCGGTCCGCAGAGATGATGTTTGCCAGATATACTTTAAAAAGGCGGCTGACCGGGATCTGGGATTTGACATCCGGATCCCATATATCCGGGAAAAAAATGAGGACAGAATCCTGGTGATCCGGTGTGACGGGAAAACAGCCAGAGTAAAGCTAAACGCCCGGATCATAGAAAAACAGAACAGCTCTGCCCATAAGAAAAGCGCGAAGCTGAAAAGCATGATGAATGTTCAGACTTTCCAGTCAGCCGTTGATTTCTGGAGGGAAAACGGATTTAAGGCTTTTGTATTAAAATCCCGGCACAAGCTTCAGGGAATTGACAGTGATTATGATTATCCGGAGTGGTACGCACTTACAAAAACCACCGATGAAGAACTGGATGTCCAGAGAAAAACTGCATTTGACTATATGCCCAAAATGTCTGTGGTAATCCCTGCTTATAAAACCCCTGAGCGCTATCTGTCAGCCATGCTGGATTCCCTTCTGGCCCAGACCTATGGAAACTGGGAAGTATGCATTGCAGACGGAAGCCCAAAGGGAGAGGGCGTGGAGCGGGTATTAAAGCGCTATGCCATAAAGGATGAACGGATCCGTTATGTGATCCTGGGAGAAAATAAAGGAATCGCAGGTAATACCAACGCTGCCATGGAAATGGCTAAGGGGGATTTTATTGTACTGGCGGATCACGATGACACCCTTGCCCCCGACGCTTTGTTTGAGTGTGTGAAAGTGATTAATTCTGACCCGGAAATTGATGTGGTTTATACTGATGAGGACAAGCTTGATATTGACGGGGGAGAATTATTTGAACCTCATTTTAAGCCGGACTTTAACCCGGATCTTTTAACAAGTGTTAATTATATCTGCCATTTGTTTGTTGTGAACCAGGAGTTGCTTACAGAGGTAGGGGGCTTCCGGGAGGAATACGACGGGGCCCAGGATTATGACTTCATTTTCCGCTGTACGGAAAAGGCCAGAAGGATATACCATATTCCCAAGGCCCTGTACCACTGGCGCTGCCATCAGAATTCCACCGCAAGCAATCCGGAAAGTAAATTATATGCCTTTGAGGCAGGGGCAAGGGCGATAAAGGCCCATTATGAACGGATGGGCATGGAAGCCCTGTCCGTGGAAAAGGGCATCGATTACGGTATCTATCATACCATTTTTAAAATAAACGGAGAGCCTTTGGTATCCATTATCATCCCCAACAAGGACCACAGCGCTGATTTGGATCTTTGCATTCGCTCCATCATAGAGAAGTCCACCTATAAAAACCTGGAATTTGTTGTGGTGGAAAATAACAGCACAGACCCGGAAACCTTCGGGTATTATGAGAGGATCCAGAACGAGTTCGGCTTTATCCGCGTAGTTAAGTGGGAACGGGAATTCAACTATTCCGCCATCAATAATTTTGGTGTTGCTCATGCAAAGGGAGAATATCTCCTGTTTTTAAATAATGATACGGAAATAATAAATCCGGAAAGCATCCATGAGATGTTAGGCTTCTGCCAGAGGGATGATGTGGGAATCGTGGGGGTAAGGCTTTTATATTCCGATGATACCATTCAGCATGCCGGCGTGGTAGTCGGCTTCGGCGGCATTGCCGGACATACCTTTATCGGACTTCACAAGGCTGAGAGCAGTTATTTTAACCAGGCCATGTGCGCCCGGAATTACAGTGCTGTAACGGCTGCTTGTATGATGAGCAAAAAGTCCCTGTTTGAAAAGGCAGGAGGCTTTTCTGAAGATCTTGCCGTTGCCTTTAACGATATTGATTACTGCATGAAAATACGTTCCTTAAATAAGCTGGTGGTTTACGCTCCCTATGCCCTGTTCTATCATTACGAATCAAAATCAAGAGGGCTTGAGGATACGCCGGAAAAAGTGGCCCGTTTTAACCAGGAAATCAAAAAATTCTCCCAGAAGTGGCCGGAAATCCTAAGAGATGGGGACCCTTATTACAACCCCAACCTAACCCTGCGCAAATCCAATTTTGCCTTGCGGGACCTTAGAAAGGAAAAAATCGGGGAACCCTATGAGCTTGAGGTGTGAAATGGAGAAAAAAGTAACGGTTGTTATTCCGAATTATAACGGATTGAAATTTATGGAACCTTGTTTTAAGGCCCTGGAAGCTCAAAGTGATAAGAACTTTGAGCTTCTTGTGGTGGATAACGGCTCCACAGACGGAAGCGTGGAATGGCTGAAGGAGAAAAACATTCCTTCTGTCTTTCTGGGAGAGAACACAGGATTTTCCGGGGCGGTAAATGTGGGGATCCGCCAGGCAAAAACGCCTTACGTCATTTTACTAAACAATGATACGGAGCCGGAGCCTGATTACGTAAAGGAGCTGGTTCGTGCCATGGACCGGTCCCCGAAGATATTTTCCGCCAGCAGCAAAATGATCCAGCGATACCATAAGGAGCTTATGGATGACGCAGGAGATATGTACAGCATTTTAGGCTGGGCATATCAAAGGGGCGTGGGTCAAAGCAGCAAGGGCTATGGAAAAGCCCGCAGGGTATTTGCGGCCTGTGCAGGTGCTGCTATATACCGGCGGGAAGTATTTGAAGAGATCGGCGGGTTTGATGAGGCCCATTTCGCTTATCTGGAAGATATTGATGTGGGATACAGGGCAAAGATCTATGGATATGAAAACCTGTACTGCCCGGCGGCTGTTGTTTATCACGTGGGCAGCGGAACCAGCGGCTCAAAGTACAATTCCTTTAAGGTCCGTCTGGCAGCCAGGAATAATATTTATTTAAATTATAAGAATATGCCCGTTTTTCAGCTTCTGGTGAATTTCCTTCCCATTTTAGCAGGAATCTTTGTAAAATACCTGTTTTTCCGGAAGATCGGTTTTGCTTCCGATTATGCCGAGGGGCTGAAAGAGGGGCTTAGGACGGCGAAGAAGACCAGGAAGGTTCGGTTCCGGATGGCCCATCTTGGCAATTATTTTCGCATTGAAGGGGAGCTGATTCTTGGCACGTTCCTCTATATATGGGAATTTTTACGAAGAAAGTTAAAAATTTTCAGGTCATATTAAGAATATTTTAATGGCATCATATTGACATATCATGTATAATATACGGGAATTATGGTGGAGAAGTATGGTGCAATGCACGGATGGAAGGTTTTACTGCTATGATTAAGGATAATCAGAAAAAATTAAATGGGTTTCATGTAGTACTGGATGGACTGGTCATTGTATTATCCTATGTAATTGCCTGGTTGCTTCTTTTACTGGGAAACCGGTTGTTCAGCCCTTATAAACAGGTTTTAAGGCCACAGTACTATTTTGCGGCACTTCTTATTATATTGCCGGTCTATCTGCTGCTTTATGGCATCTTCCATTTGTATGCCCCAAAGAGAGTCCAGGAGAGGCGGTATGAGTTTGCCAATATCTGCAAGGCCAATCTCCTGGGAGTTCTGCTTTTTGCTCTGATCCTGCTTCTGGCTAAAAAGAACCCTTATTTTAATGAGTTCTCTAGAAGGTTGGTATTTTATTTTTGCGCTATCAACATTACCCTGGAGGCGGCCGTTCGGAATATGCTCCGTTCGATCCTCCGCTCCATGCGCTCCAAGGGCTACAATCAGAAGCACATTCTTCTGATCGGTTACAGCCGTGCGGCGGAAGGCTTTATTGACAGGGTTCGGTTGAATCCTGAATGGGGCTATCAGGTTAAGGGGATCCTTGATGACACAAAAGAATGGGGAACCGGATACAAGGGGATCAATGTCATCGGTAAGATTCATGACTTAGATGAGATTCTCGGGTTAAATTCCCTTGATGAAATTGCTATTACCTTAAGTATCAACGAATATGCGAACCTGGAAGGAATCGTGGCTTCCTGTGAAAAATCCGGTGTCCACACCAAGTTTATTCCTGACTATAATAATATGATTCCAACAAGACCCTTTATCGAGGATCTCCAGGGCCTGCCGGTAGTCAACATCCGACGTGTTCCTCTTACGGATACGGTGAATGCTCTGGTAAAACGGCTGGTGGATATTTTAGGAGCCTCCGTTGCTCTGATTTTATTTTCCCCTGTCATGCTCATAACTGCAGTTCTTATCAAGCTGACGGCTCCGGGACCGCTTATTTACAAGCAGGAGAGGGTGGGCCTTCATAACAGGCCGTTTCCTATGTATAAATTCCGTTCCATGGTGGTTCAGACAGCCTCTGAGGAAAAGACAAAATGGACGACTCCTCATGATTCCCGTGTAACGCCTGTAGGGCGATTTATCAGAAAAACAAGCATTGATGAAATGCCTCAGTTTGTCAATGTCCTTCGGGGAGACATGAGTCTGGTGGGGCCAAGGCCGGAAAGGCCTCTCTTTGTTGAGAAATTTAAAGAAGAGATTCCCCGCTATATGATCAAGCACCAGGTCCGTCCCGGAATCACCGGCTGGGCCCAGGTGAACGGATACCGGGGTGACACTTCCATTACGAAAAGAATTGAACACGATTTGTATTACATCGAAAACTGGACCCTGGGATTTGATTTTAAGATCTTGTTCCTTACCATGTTTAAAGGGTTTATTAATAAAAATGCGTACTGATTTTGGATACGACACGATTAGGATGAGGTTAATTAAATGAGAAATGAATTTGACGACGAAGCAGGCCGCGAGGATATTAGAATAAGAAAGCGCGGTTTCGAATCAGAACCAGATCCGTCTGATGATGATTACTACCTGGATGATGATTATGATGATTATCAGGAAAGGCAATACAGCAGAACAAATCAAACGGAAATCCGGAATGATACCATAAAAAAGGCTGGTGATACGGCCGGAGGGCAAAGCAGGAGCGGAGAAAGGGCCAGAAGCACTGACCGTCCCCAAACTGCATCCGGAAGCAGCCACATCGCTTTTAAGGGTCAGACCTCATCGGGAGTTGGTCCAAATAACAGTCGGGGAACAGCCGCTGGACGATCTGGTTCAGGAGATAGCCAGGGGAATGCGGGAAGCCGCAGTACTTCAGGAAACAGCAATAGCCAGAGAACATCAGGAAGCCGCAGTGCTTCAGGAAACAGCAGCAGCCAGGGACCAACAGGAAGCCGCAGTACTTCAGGAAACAGCAGCAGCCAGGGAGCAACAGGAAGCCGCAGTGCCGCAGGAAACAGCAATGGCCAGGGAACTCTGGGAGGCCGCAGTGCCGCAGGAAGCAGCAATGGCCAGGGAATACCGGGAAGCCGCAGTGCCGCAGGAAACAGCAATGGCCAGGGAGCAACAGGAAGCCGCAGTGCCGCAGGAAACAGCAATGGCCAGGGAACTCTGGGAGGTCGCAGTGCCGCAGGAAACAGCAATGGCCAGGGAGCAACAGGAAGCCGCAGTGCCGCAGGAAACAGCAATGGCCAGGGAATACCGGGAAGCCGCAGTGCCGCAGGAAACAGCAGCCGCCAGGGCACTTCAAAAGGCCAGATTGTCATAGGTGACGGAGGCATCAGGCAGCAGCAGAGAATGCCGGGGCCGGAAAAAAGTGTGGCCGCCAGCCGGTCTGCTGCCCAGGCGGAAAAGAAAAGAAAAGTCCGCCGCATCGTGATTATGGTAATTTTGGAACTCTTTACACTGGCAGGCATTTTTGCCTATGCTTATGTGGCCAGGCTCATGGGTTCCATACAAAGACCGGATGATTTTAATGAGAACCAGGTACGCAATGAGATCATGTCTCCGGAACAGAAAAAGCATATGACTGGTTACCGTAACATAGCCATTTTCGGTGTTGACAGCCGGGATGGCAATGTGAACAAGGGAACCAATGCAGATGTTATTATGATCTGTAATATTAACAGGGACACCGGTGAAATCAGACTGGTATCCGTGTTCCGTGATACATATTTAAATACGGGAAATGGAAATGCCTACAACAAAATAAACGCAGCCTATGCTACCGGAGGAGCCGCCCAGGCTCTGGCTGCCCTTAATAAGAATCTGGATCTGGATATCAGTGAATACGTTACCTTTAACTGGAAATCGGTTGCTGACGGAATTAATATGCTGGGTGGAGTGGATATTGATGTCACCAAAGCGGAATTCCGTTACATTAACTCTTTTATTACAGAAACAGTGGAAAAAACAGGAGTGCCGTCTGTTCATTTAAAATCTTCCGGCATGAATCATCTGGATGGTGTACAGGCGGTAGCTTATGCCAGACTGAGAAAAATGGATACCGACTTTGCAAGAACAGAGCGTCAGCGTCTTGTGATTCAAAAAACCTTTGAAAAAGCAAAGAAAGCGGACCTTGGATTGCTTAACAGAATCTTATTGATGGAAGTGGATCAGATCGGATCAAACCTGACCTTTAGTGATTTTACAGAGCTGCTTCTTGATATCAGCAAGTACCATATTGGCCAGACAGGGGGCTTTCCATTTACACGCGGTGATATGACAATCGGGAAACGGGGGGACTGCGTAATTCCTCAGACTCTGGAAACCAATGTCTCCCAGCTCCATAAGCTCCTTTTCGATAAGGAAGACTATGAACCTTCAGCCATGGTTAAAAAAATAAGCGCTAAAATAGCTGCAGATTCCGGCATGTATAAACAGGGGTCTGGCGGCGGCAAGGCATCCAAAGACGATGAAGATGATACCAAGAAGACTACAGAGGAAACGAAACCGGACAAAACCACAGGAGCAGTGGAATCTTCCTCTCAGGATGGTGCAACAGGTGCTACGGATGAAAACGGAAAGCCAGGAAAGCCTACGGATTCCCCGGACGGCAGTACGGGCGAGACAAAGGAAACCAGGCCGGGAGAGACCAGACCTTCAGAATCAACGTCCGGGTCAACTAAGCCAGGGGAAACCAAGCCTTCGCATACCACCAGTGCGGCGGAGACGACTACAGGCTCCCATGGGCCTGGAACCGGACAGACAACGGCGGCTGAGGAGACAACCGCTCCCCAGACCACCTCGGCAGGCCCAGGCGGCCCGGGAGAGACAGCCTCATCCCAGCCTTCCAATGGAGGGGCCAGCCCAGGCACAGAAGTGCCGGTGGTTTCTGCGCCGCCAACCGGCAATTAATTCGTGACAGGAATCATAAATACCCGCAGCAGCAGCCTTTTTTATCAAAAGGCCCTGTCTGCGGGTATTTTTTTCTTTTCACATATTCAATATAATTTTATCACAAAATGGTCACATTTCATTGATAGACTCTGATTATCAAAAGAAATAGTAAGATACCTGAAAGGAGATAGATCTTATGTATGACGAGAATGAAAACAAAGACACAGGCCGTATGAATCCTGAAGAGCATAAAGAAGAAGCTGTAACAACAAATTTTATTATGAGGGATCCTGATTCAGAAAAACCCGGACCCCGGGATTCTGAAAGAAATATCCGGCCCCAGACTTACCACACTTATGAAGAGCAGCAGAATATTCCCCATTACCAGGAATATCAGTATCATAGGGCAGCAGAGCAAAGCATGTTCCAGGAAGAACCAAAGACTAAGAAGAAAGGAGGCTTTGTAAAAAAGGCAGCCGGCCTTGTAGGAGCCGCCCTTGTCTTTGGAGTGGTTGCCGGAAGCACCATGGTTGGAATCAACTGGGCGGCGGGAGCTTACGGAAACAACAACAACAACCTGGAGATCAGCAAGGCGGAAACCATTCCTTCTTCTGCCAACGCAGAAGGGGTTCAGGCGGCCAACACATCTAACATTACCACCTCCAACGATGTTTCGACCATTGTGGACAGAGCCATGCCCTCCGTAGTCGCCATTACCAGTAAGGTGATATATGAAAGCCAGACCTGGTTCGGCCCCATGCAAAGGGAAGGAGTGGGAAGCGGTTCCGGTATCGTTGTGGGAAAAAACGACGATGAACTTTTGATTGTGACCAATAACCATGTAGTACAGGGGGCGGAGGAACTGAAGGTTACATTCATCGATCAGGCAGCCGTAGATGCCTCCATTAAGGGGACGGATGCGGACAGCGACTTAGCAGTGATTGCAGTTCCCTTAAAGAATATTTCCTCCGATACTTTATCAAAAATTGCCATTGCTTCCCTTGGAAATTCCGATAGTCTGAAGGTTGGCCAGGGAGTGGTTGCCATAGGAAATGCTCTTGGCTATGGACAGTCTGTTACCGTTGGTTATGTCAGTGCTCTTGACCGCTCCGTCCAGACGGAGGATGGAACCAGCCGTGATCTTCTACAGACCGATGCGGCCATCAACCCAGGCAACAGCGGCGGCGCTTTGTTAAATATGCGAGGCGAGGTGGTGGGCATTAATTCCGCCAAGTATTCTTCCACAGAGGTAGAGGGCATGGGTTATGCCATTCCGATTTCCAAGGCTCAGAATATCATTGATACCCTGATGACCAGAAAGACCAGAACCCAGGTGACCGATGAAAACCAGGGATATTTGGGGATCCAGTGCAAGAACATTGATGGAGTTACAAGCCAGCAGCTTGGTATGCCTCAGGGCGTTTTTATCTATAAGATTGTGGAAGGCGGAGCTGCTTCCAAGTCTGATTTGCGGGAAAAAGATATTATCACCAAGTTCGACGGCCAGGGCATTAAGACCTATGATGATCTGACCAACATGCTTAAATATTATGAAGGAGGAACCACCGTAACACTTACGGTCCAGTCTCTTGAAAACGGACAGTACGTGGAAAGAAATGTAGATATTACCCTTGGCAAGAAGCCGGCAGATGCCGCTCAGAAGGGTTAAATGAAAAAACACCCCGGATCCGGGGTGTTTTTTTGCGTGAATATCATTTTTACTGGCCGGTAGACTGCCGCTTGATGAGAGATACAGGCAGAACGATTTTACTGGGTGCTGTTTCCTTGCCGCTGTTTTTGATTAATGAGTCTACGGCCATTTCGGCCATTTCCTTTGTTGGCTGATGTATGGTTGATATCTGAGGGGTGGTCAGAGTGGAGAGGGCAACGTCATCAAAGCCCACTAGCTTTATATCATTGGGAATCCGCTTTCCCATCTCCGTACAAACCTGGATCACCTGGGCAGCAATCAAATCACTGCTGGCAAAGATTCCGTCGGTATCCGGGTACTTGGCCAGTGTCTGCCTGATAGAATCGTGGTAATCCATAGAATAATAAGTATTGTCCTTTGTCCATATACTTTCAAAAGCAACCTGGTGTTTCAGGCAGACCTCCTTAAATGCCTGTGCACGGCTGTCTCCAGGCATTTCCTGATCAATAATACCGCTGAAATGAATCAGGTTTTTACAGCCGCAGGCGATCAGATGTTCCGCGGCCAGGCGGCCCCCCACATAGTTGTCACATAAAATGGTGGTAGCGCACAACGGGCTATTGCATTCGATGGCTACAAAAGGGATTCCCTGTTGGGTATATTGTTCAGAAGCCAGAATCATCCCGCAGAAAATAATCCCTGTCACCCGGTTGCTTTTGCACAAGTCAATGTATTCTGCCTCCCGGGAAAGGTCTTCCTTGGAGTTGCAAAGAAGGATTTTGAATCCTCGTTTAGAAGCTGCATTCTCTAACTGGCTGATTAGCTGGGCAAAATAAGGATGGGTAATATGAGGGGTTATAATCCCTATGGTGTTGGTAACCTGCTTGGAAAGAGAGCGGGCCAGCTCGTTAGGCTGGTAATGAAGTTCCCTCATGGCCTGTTTTACTTTTTGTTTTGTCTCTTCACTGAGATAGCCTCGGTTATTGATTACACGAGATACTGTGGTGACGGTAACTCCGGCCATTTCAGCCACATCTTTTAGTGTTGACATAATTTCCTCCTGAACGCCTATATCCATAACATGTTAATCACTTAACTTATAAGTAGTATACCACAAAGGACTAAGATGTGCAAACTAAGAACAAAAATAATAAAAAATTCAATTAAAAGTTTCTAAAGTAAAAAAATATAAAAAGAATTCTAATAATAGTCTGTGAAAAACGCATTAAAAATAAGAGAAATTCAATAATCACTTAGACAAAATTTATATCAACCGCTTGACATATTTTGCAAGGGGATATATAATGAGCCTATCAAATAAGGAGGAGGAAACACGACAGCGGGAAAGCTGTCGTGGATAGAGACTATGAAACAATTATGGAAAAAAGCGGCGGTTGCCATATCGGTACTTGCATTTGCGGTGACAGCAGCGGGCTGTGGAGAGAAAGTAACGGACACTGCTACAACGGCTGTTACGACAGCCGCTGAGAGTGGGGCTGAAAACCAGAGTCAGGCGGAAGGTGCAAAAGGCGCGGGAAGCATTAAAGTTTGGGTAAGCTCAGGTGCTGAGGACGATATATACCGGGATATGTTTAAGAAGATGGAGACGGAACTGAATTTGGATATCAATGATGAGTATTATCCAAAAGATGAGCTGGACAGTAAGATGCAGGTAGCCCCTGTGGTTGGGGATGCTCCTGATATGATTATTGCCGATTATCTGCAGATCCCGTCTTATTATGAAGCAGGTATGATTGAAAATCTGGATGACCGTATGACATCCAATATAAAAGAGGATCTGCTTCAGTCTATTATAGATGAGTCCACTTATAACGGGCACTTAGTCACAACGGCCCAGTTTGATGCGGGAATGGCTCTGTGGGCCAACAAGTCCATGCTTGAGGCGGCGGGTGTGCGTATTCCGGTCAGCTATAAGGAGGCATGGGACAAGGCTGAATTTGAAGATGCCCTTGCCAAATTAAAAGCAAGCGGAGTGGAATATCCTCTTTATATCCGCCAGAATAAGCCTTCATCCTTGTACTTTACCTTTATGCCGGTACTTGCAAGCTTTGGGGGAGATTATGTGAACCGGGAAACCATGTTGACAGAGGGAGCCTTGGACAGCGAAGAAACCATAGCCGCCTATTCCTACATCACCTGGCTGGTGAATCAGGGCTACATCAATGGTGCCTGTGATTATGAAGATGCATTTTACGGGAGAAAAGAAAGTGCCCTTGCTTTGCTGGGACACTGGAAGTACACAGATCACGTAACCAACCTTGGGGATGATGCCATTCTTGTACCTGTTCCTGATTTTGGCAAGGGAGTATTTACCTGCTCCGGTTCTGTTGTCTGGGCTATGACAACCGCTGCAAAGGAAAATGGAACTGCCGATGCTGTATGGTCTGTAATGGAAGCATCGCTTCAGCCGGATTATATCAATCAGATGACAGACTTTAACGGAGCGATTCCTTCCAGAAAGTCGATACTGGACAGTAAGGAAGAGTTAAAAAAAGGCGGACGCATGTACTTATATCGGGAACAGCTGGAAGCAGGAATTTCTGTACTTAGGCCTTTAACTCCCGCTCATATGACTATATACAGTGCAATGGAAGCTGCCACTTCTGATATCATCGGCGGTGCTGATGCCGCAGAGACACTGAAAGAAGCGTCAAAATCCATTGATGAGATTATCGTTGAGAATGAATGGAATCTGAAATAATACCCTGAATTTTTATCAAACGCCAAAGAATCCAGGGACAGACAATCCCCTCCGCCGGCAGCTTTAATCCAGGCGGAGGCGGTTTTCTGAATGGAAGTAACAAAAGGCCGCCATTTGTAAGCTTTATCAAATAGGAGGAAAAATAGATGAAAGTACAGTTGAAAACAGGAACCAAAGGAGGACTACGAGGCGGGCAGACACGGACAGCCTGGATGTTCTGCACTCCGGCACTGGTTCCCATTACCCTGTTTATCATATTGCCTTTCTGCATGTCCATCATTTATTCGTTTACAAACAGAATGCTGGTGCAGAAAGCCGGAAAGACAGTTGAATTTGTTGGCTTGAAGAACTTTCTCAAGCTGTTTACGAACGGAACGGCCCAGCAGGCTTTTCTTAATACGGCGGTTTACGCTTTGCTTGTAGTTCCTGTTATTGTGGTTCTGGGAATCATGCTGGCAGTTCTGGTAAATAATTCCCTAAAAGGTGTAAAATTATTCCGGACCATTTATTTCAGCCCTCAGATCATAACCATGACTGTTGTGGCGATTGTATGGTCCTTTATTTTTTCTCCAGGACCGGATGGGCTTATGAACTCAGCATTAAGACTGCTGGGTGTGCAGCCTCAGGCCTGGCTCCAGGATTCCAGGTGGGCTTTGTTTTGTATTGCAGTAATGTATATCTGGCAGTCTCTTGGTATGGAGATGCTAATTATTCTGGGGGGTCTTCAGTTTATTTCAGAAGATTTATATGAGGCCGGGCGAATGGATGGCTGCAGTTCTTTTCAGAGATTCTGGTATATAACGGTTCCCATGCTGAAAAACACCCTGGTGTATGTTCTGATATCAACCACCATTAATACATTGAAATTATTTACTCAGGTATATGTATTGACTAACGGAGGCCCCAAAGGTTCCACCACATCGGTAATTTACCTGCTTTACAAATCTGGTTTCGTAAATAACCAGTTAGGATATTCTTCTGCAATCGCTGTTGTGTTTTTCCTGATTGTCCTTTTAATATCCTTGATACAGAATCGGATTTTAGGGAGGGATAACTGATGAGATCAGCAATGTCAAAACAAAAGAAAATGATGTATTTGTTTTTGATGTACGCAGCATATCTGCTGGTTGCATTCGTGTTTGTGGCTCCCATTGTATATATGACGGTTTCTTCCCTGAAGACAGATACCCAGATCGTGGCGGATATGTCCACAATTAAGGCTTTTCTTCCGGTAGGAACCCTTTCCTTTGACAATTTTACCAAGGTGATAGAACGTGTTGATTTTATGAAATTCTTTAAAAATTCGGCGGTAGTTGCGGTCATCAACGTTTCCCTGGTGGTAATTGTGAATGCCATGATCGGATATGCTTTGGGACTTCTGGACTTTAGAGGGAAAAACTTCATGATTTCCCTGATCATTGCTTTATCCATCATTCCTACGGAAGCTGTAGTGATCAACCGGTTCATGGTTGCAAACCAGCTTCGGATGCTGAACAGCTATATAGGACTGGCCCTGCCTACCATTGGCTATCCTATGTATATCTTCCTGTATTACAATCACTTTAAAGGGATGCCAAAGGAGCTGATGGAAGCGGCTATTGTGGATGGGGAATCATATGCCGGGATTTTCTGGCGGATAATGCTTCCCCTGTCAAAACCCATTTGTGCCACTGTTACAATTATGGCGTTTATCCGTTCGTGGGGGGATTTGCTGTGGCCGACACTGGTAACCAGAGATGAGACATACCGGACCCTGCCTTTGGCTCTGCGTGCTCTTTCTACAGATGTATATATTTTCTGGGGACAGATTTTTGCATTTGCCACGCTAATGACCATTCCTGTTTTTCTTATATTTCTCATGTTTCAGAAACAGTTCATTCAATCCTTGACAATGTCAGGAATCAAAGGATAGGAGAAGCTAATGAAGCTGCAGTATATCGGCACCGGCGCAGCAGAGGGATTTCCGGGGATGTTCTGCCAGTGTGAAGCCTGTGAGAGGGCCAGAAAGGCCGGCGGACATAATTTGAAAACCAGAAGCTGTGCAATTATAGATGATCAGGTATTGATTGATTTATCTCCCGATCTCTATGTCCAGTCCCTGCTTCTGGGGCTGGAGCTCGGAAAAGTGAAAGACCTGGTTGTGACCCATACTCATAAGGACCATCTGGATTCCTTTTTCCTGGGACTGAGGGCAAGGGATGGGGCGACCAAGCTGCCAAAGATAATGGAGGAAGAAAATTACCTGTCCGTATATGGAAGCAGCTTTGTGGAAACAGCAGTTCACAGGGCATTGGAGGAGGAATCTTATTCCAATGATTCCAGGATCCGGTTTATTCCGGTGGAAACAGGGATATGGTTTCAGGCGGGAAGATTAAAATTCTGTCCTCTGAAGGCCAATCATAAAAAGGATGAGCTCTGTCATATTTACGCTGTGACAGACGGATCCGGCAGTCTGCTTTATGCCAATGATACAGGGGCTCTTTCAGAAGAAACCCTGGATATGGTTGGCAGCCTGGGCCTTGTTTTTGATGTGGTCAGTATGGATTGTGCAAGAGGAACCCTGCCGGGGGATGGGCATATGGGGATAAAGGAAAACCTTGATTTAAAGAAGTGTTTGGAGCAAATGGGGTGTACCGGTCCAAACACCCGGTATTATCTGAATCATTTGTCCCATATGAGCGGAGTGATTCATGATGATCTTCAAAGGATGATGAGAGCAGAAGGCTTTACCGTGGCATATGATGGTATGGCGGTTTTGATTGGCTGAGGGAGAATATGATATGAAATTACTGGTAATATCCGATATACACAGCAATATCTGGGCATTGGATAAAATTTTAGATACGGAGAAGAACTTTGATTTATTATGCTGTGCCGGGGATCTGGTGGACTATGGGACGGCTCCTGGACAAGTGGTGGATTGCATGAGACAGTATTCTTCTAACGTGTTGGTTCAGGGAAATCATGACCTGCACGCAGTGGAGATCTGGAAGCAGGACCAGTACCGGGATGTAGTTCCTGAAAAATTCAAGTGGGTGCATCATAACTGCCAGAGGCTTGATGAAGACAGGATCCATTATCTGGAACAGCTCCCCCTCCGCGTAACCTTTGAAGCAGACGGATATGTTTATATGATACAGCATCAATTTGACAATGCTTATGGTTTGGTTGAAAGCAGGCATCAATTTGATGAATTCTGGAAACAGCATGCGGAACCGGAATACAAAAACAGCAAAAAAAGGCGTATGATTTTCGGCCATACCCACCGCCAGTGCATTCATGTTCTGGATCAGGATATGTTATGGCTTAATCCTGGAAGCGCTTCTTACCGGAGACCTGATGATCCGGATAAGACCGCACATTATGCAGTGGTCGAAAACGGGGAAATACAATTACGCAGGGTTTCTTATGACAGAAGCCACTGTCTGGAGGAGGCGATAAAGCTGAATCAGGTTCATGGAATGATGAAAACTGAGCTTCAGGATTTCTTTTTCTTTTTTGGAGACGCCGAAACATCCAGAGATCCGCTGCCATTGGAACCAGAGAAATAAAATTTAGAAAAGAGGAAAAGCATATGATGGCTTGCCGGCGTTATCCTATGAAGGGAATTGCTAATTTCAGAGACTTAGGGGGATATTTTTGCAAAGGCGGTGTGACAAAATGGGGGGTGTTTTTCCGCAGTACCAGCCTTCACAAAGCGGTGAAAGAGGATTTGGCAATCATGGAACAGGTGGGTATATCCAGAATATTAGATCTGCGCTATCCCCAGGAAAGGAAAGAAATGCCGGACGTACCGGTTAAGGGGGCCGAATGGCTGGGGATTTCTTTGCTGGGTACCATACCTGTTGAGAAACTTCAGGTCAATGATAAAGAGGAGGATACCAGGACCCTGATTAACATGTATCGCCAGATCATTGCCAGTTCCAGAACTGAAATAAGGGATTCGGTCAAGGCCATGATCGATGCCAAAGGTCCTGCCCTGTTTCATTGTGCAGCCGGAAAAGACAGAACTGGAATTTTAGCCATGCTGCTATTGGGGGCAGTGGGAGTAAGTCAGGAGGACATCATTGCTGATTATGAAATAAGCCACCATTATATCAGAAGCTTTACTTCTGATATCTCCGGTTCCCATGGCAGCAATATGTATAAGCTGCTTAATGAAATTTCTGAACAATGGGGATCTGTTGCCGGATTTTTGATGGAATGCGGGATTTCCATGGATGAGCTGTCTCTCCTGATTGAAAAGTTTGTAATGCCCTGTGAATTTAATGGGTAAATGAAAAGGTTTAAATGGAAAGCGAGGCTGTGAAATATGGAATTGAAACATAAGGTTGAACGTATAATCAAAGACGGGATATGGGAAGCACCTGAAATACCGGATGGGATTCCCCACGGAGACATGCCTGGGGATAAGGTTGAAATCGGGGAAGTACATAGAAAAAAGGCAAATATCATTTTTCCGCAACTGCTTTTCAAGTTGTCAGAGGTTTTAAAGGAATGTGAATCTGAGAAAGTTGTTGTGACAGTATGCGGTGGTTCCGGCGTTGGTAAATCAGAGATCGCTTCTTTGCTGTCCTATTATTTTAATCACCTGGGAATCGGAAGCTATACCCTATCCGGAGACAATTATCCTCACAGAATCCCAAAGTACAACGATGGGGAACGCCTTCATATATTCCGGGAATCAGCAATCAAAGCCATGGTAAAAGACGGGACATTTAACGAGGAGCGATTTAAAATAATTCACCGGCTTCAGCAGGTTCAGGATGATGCAAATGCTGTACATACAAAGAAATACTCATGGTATAAATCTTATCTTCTTGGAGGAAGGGAAGGTTTAAAGAATTACCTTGGAACAGAAAAAGAAATTGCTTTCGGTGAGATTGAGGAGATTCTTACCCAGTTTAAGAATGGAAAAGAAGAGATCTGGTTAAAGCGCATGGGCAGAGATGATACAGAACTTTGGTATGGTAAGGTGGATTTTTCCGGGATCCATGTTATGATCATTGAATGGACCCATGGAAACAGTGATAATTATCAGGGAGTAGACATTCCCATTCTTCTTAACAGCACCCCGCAGGAGACTTTGGCCCATCGAAGAGCAAGAAACCGGGATGGAGCCACTGACAGCCCCTTTACGGCTATGGTTCTTGAACTGGAACAGGAAATGCTGGAGGCTCAGGCCCCAAAAGCCCGGATCATCCTTTCGAAAAGCGGAGAAATATTAACTTATGAACAGTATTGCAGGCAGATGGAAGAGAGCAGAGGAGGCGGCCATGAACAGTAAGGAAGACAAATTTTCTGTTGATTATGGAGTGATGCTCAATGCCTATCCTGACAGCATGGGCGGTACTTTGTCTCAAATTACGGATTTTTTAAAAAGGCCTGAATTAGCGGAGGTATTTCGTTCGTTTTATATTTTGCCAAGTATTTTCAACACCGATCTGGACCGGGGATTTTCAGTAATTGATTATGGGTTAAATGAACGGATGGCGGACAGAAAGGATCTTGAAGCGTTCAAAGACCTGGGGATTGACTTAAAGCTGGATTTTATTCTGAACCATTCTTCTGTGTTATCCAAAGAGTTCCAGGATATTTTAAAAAACGGAGAGAAATCCAGGTACAGGGATTTCTTTATTGACTGGAACAAGTTTTGGGAAGGTTATGGAACCATGACAGAGGAAGGCTATATTCAGCCGGATGAAGCACTTATTAAAGATATGTTTTTTCGGAAGCCGGGTCTTCCGATTTTAATGGTGCGCCTGCCTGATGGAAAAAATGTACCTTACTGGAATACTTTTTATCAGGAAGTACAGTACAAAAGGTTGGATCAATGGGATCTGATGCAGGCAGCAGAAATACAGTATGCAGCGGCAGAGGATCTGGCCCGTATCGTAAACCAGGAATTACAGGAGGGGAAAAAACCTTCTGAGATAGAGTTTGAAAGTTACGAAAAATACAGGGACTGTGTGGTGGAACTGCTGGAATCAGGACGGAGGTATTTGGGACAAATGGACTTGAATATCCGTTCCCCGCTGGTCTGGGAATATTATGACAATACGTTAAAAACCCTTTCTGAATACGGTGCCAAAATCGTTCGCCTGGATGCATTTGCCTATGCCCCCAAGGCTCCGGGAGAAAGGAATTTTTTAAATGATCCGGGAACCTGGGATCTGCTGCAGAAGGTGCAGGACCTGGCGGATCAATATCATTTGCAGCTGCTGCCGGAAATACATTCCGGCTACGGAGAAAAAACCTATGAGCTGTTGGCTGGAAAAGGCTATATGACCTATGACTTTTTCCTTCCGGGCCTTATTATCCACGCATTGGAAAGCGGCAGCGGGGAATATCTGACGGGCTGGGCAAAGGAACTGAAGGTAAAAAAGATCAAAGTGGTAAATATGCTGGGATGTCATGATGGAATTCCCCTTTTAGACTTAAAGGGACTGATCCCTGATGAAGAAATTGAAGGATTAATTAAGACCATTGTGGGACGGGGCGGGTTTGTCAAAAATCTCCATGGACAGAAAAATGTTTATTACCAGGTAAACGCCACATACTACAGCGCTCTTGGGGAAGATGATAAAAAGATGCTGCTGTCAAGAGCTCTGCAGCTTTTTATGCCTGGAAAACCCCAGGTTTGGTATCTGGATCTTTTTGCAGGTAAAAATGATTATGAGGCTGTGAAAAAGGCAGGGGCAGCAGGACATAAGGAGGTGAACCGTACCAATCTGTCTCTGGTGCAGATAGAAGAGAAAATGGGACTTGATGTGGTCAAAAAGCAGATTGAGATGCTGCGGTTCCGAAATAACTTTCCTGCATTTGGTTTTGATTCTGATATGGATATTCAGGCCGTTGGCTCTGAAATTGATATTACATGGAAGAAAGAAGGGTATGAAGCCAGGCTAAAGGCAGATTTAAAGACCTGCGAATATGAAATAACCGGATATGGGCAGAATGGATTTGTTTATCCGCTTTAATTATTTCGTTACGGATCAATCAGGCTTTTTTGACACCCTTGGATTTATAAAGCCTGATGAAACCAACACAGACGCTGTGGGTTTCATCAGGCTTTATATGTTAAAAAAAGTACTTGACAAACATGGGAATGACAGGTATTGTAACATTGAGTTAGTTTGTGCTAACTATACGCTTTGGCCAGTTGATTCCTTCCTGCCATTGGTATGTAAATTGTGGGATACTTAATGTCCGATTTCCTGCAAAATTGAATCCAAGGCATACCCAAATGAAAATGGAAGGCAATATTAAAAAAGGAAGTATGTCCCGGGAGATGGTATTATGAGCGCTACAAAGCAGGAAAAAGAGATATACGGCGAACAGGTACAGATTGTTTCCCGTTCAGACGGCTGCGTCGTTTACCGTATTGCCGATGGAAGCGGAGATATGATGATCACCAGTTATTTCGTGTTCCCCGGAATCCAGTTGGTCTATTACGATGTACATATGGGAAAATGTTCCATAGACTATGGGGTTCTCGGAAATGTGATGGAGATCAATCATTGCCGGGAAGGGCGCATAGAGTGCGGATACCGGGATGAATTTTTTTATCTCACCCAGGGCGATCTAGCAGTCAGCAAAAAGGGTGCCGCAGGTCACGACTCCTGTTTTCCTCTCAACCACTATGATGGGATTGCCATTGTCATTGAAATGGACAGGGTACCTGGGTGCATGTCCTGCTTTCTGGATGATGTAAACGTGCGCCCCTGCGCCCTTATGGAAAAATTCTGCAGCAATGACAAATGCTTTGTCGCACGGTCAAAACCCTGCCTTGAACACATTTTTTCAGAGCTTTATGCCGTGCCTGACAGCATAAAAAAGGGCTACTATAAAGTCAAGATACTGGAACTTCTGTTGTTTTTAAGCGGCATGGATCTAAGGGATGACCAGATGGAACAGCGCTGCTTTACAAAATCCCAGGTCGGCCTTGCCAAGGACGTGTGCCAGTATCTTACAGAGCGCATGGACCGCCGGGTGACGATTTCTGAACTGGCGGATAGTTTTCACGTTTCCCAGACGGCCCTTAAGAACAGTTTTAAGGGAGTGTATGGCGTATCTGTTTACTCTTACATCAGGGAACAGAAAATGCAGGCAGCAGCCCTGATGCTGCGCCGGACAGACCGGTCCGTACTGGAAATCGCAGGGATGTGCGGCTATGACAACGGCAGTAAATTTGCAGGAGCATTCCGCAATGTCATGGGCGTGACGCCCAATGAATATAGAAATACAAAAAAAGAGATACAAGAAGCATGACTGTCCGGGAATGGGCAAAAGGCAGTGACCCGTTGGGGGAATATGTCCGTTTGGAGCCTTCTTCTTTCTTTTTGGAGTGGAAAGGACCTGGCTTTTTGGGTAAAATATAAAACAATCATTAACAGCGCCTCGGAGGCGCATATACTTTAATATTTAGTTAGCTAAAACTAACTTAAGGATTGGAGGTAATCCCATGAGCGTAGTGATCGTTGGAGGTAATGAATGCATGGTTCGGCAATACAAAGAGCTGTGCCAGGAATATAGCTGCTGTGCAAAAGTCTTTACGGAGATAAAGGGCGGGCTGAAAAATAAAATCGGCAAACCGGATTTGCTGGTGCTTTTTACCAGCACCATGTCCCATAAAATGGTGCGCTGCGCTTTGAGTGAAACAAAAGGGCTGGATACCGTAATTGCCCGGTCTCACTCCAGTTCCATGTCCGCCCTGAAAAATATCCTGAGAGAACATGCCGTATAGGAGGAAACAATATGTCAGAAGAAATGCTGATCCGGCACTGTGCTCCCACATTGGCCGGAATTAAAACCGGAAATATGTTTTCCTGTCCCTACCGGTCCAGAGAAGAGATCCATGATGAGGTAAGACGGCTGAACCGCGTTCTTGCACCGAAAGGGGTCAGGGTTTTACCGTTGCGCTACTTTAAGCAGAGGGCTTTGATCTATCTTTATCGTCCAAGCAGCTTAAGCCGGGATCTGGCTGACGGATATGCCTCTGATTTGCTGAAACAATATGGGTATTCTTTAGAAAACCCTCAGCGCTGTGTGGTCCAGTTAGTTCACAGGCTGCGCACCTGCCCCGGATTTCCTCACGAGATTGGCTTGTTTCTTGGCTATCCGCCGGAGGATGTTCAGGGCTTCATCGAAAACAGGGCCTGCCACTGCAAATGCATTGGATGCTGGAAAGTTTACGGCAATGAAGAAAAGGCAAGGCAGACCTTTAACCGGTATAAAAAGTGTACAGAGGTTTATTTTGACCAGTGGTCAAAGGGAATAGCTGTTGAACGGCTTACCGTAGCCGTTTGATATAGAATGATTGAGCAGGAAAGGTTGGTTATACATTATGAGTAAAATTGCAGTAGTTTATTGGAGCGGAACCGGAAATACCGAGGCAATGGCAGCAGCCGTCCTGGAAGGTGCAAAGGAAAGGGGCGCAGATGCCGAAATTTTCACCCCTTCTGAATTTGATGCTTCTATGATGGAAGCCCTGGATGCCATTGCTTTTGGCTGTCCTGCCATGGGTGCAGAGGTTTTGGAGGAAAGTGAATTTGAACCCATGTTCTCTGCCTGCCTGTCAAAGCTTACCGGGAAAAAGGCGGCACTGTTCGGATCCTATGGCTGGGGAGATGGTGAATGGATGCGTTCCTGGGAAGAGACCTGCAAAGAAGCAGGTGTGGAGCTTGTTTGTGACAGCGTGATCTGCAATGAAGCACCAGACCATGAGGCGGCTGCAGCCTGCAAAGCACTTGGGGCAGCTCTGGCAGAATAGCAAAACAGATTCCGGTTCCTTGATTGTGAAATAAGGGAGATATGATCTGACAGCATGGAAAATTTATCTATTCAATTTTCCATGCTGTTTTTTCGTGCATGGTTTTGCGGTCGCTGACTGGTATTAAAAGAAAGAATTAAAAAAAACTAAATTGCAGGTCCGCACTTGTAAGAGCCTTTTAAATGCTTTATAATAATCTGGTATCGGTGCATAATTACAGATAGAAGGAGATTACAGCTTGAACGAGAAGGATTTTCCGGAAGAAAAGATGGAAGATACAGCTGCCGGCAGCTCTCTGGCCGGCAACAAGAAAAAGGAAGAAGATGAGTATGAAAAAATCTGCTATGTGTGCCGCAGGCCGGAGAATGTAACCGGGCCTATGGTTTCCATGCCGGGCGGAATGAATCTATGCCATGACTGTATGCAGAAGGCATTTGATTCTGTATCTCAGGGCGGATTTGATATAACAAAGATTCAGAATATGCCTTATATGAACCTGAATTTAAGTGATCTTGGCAGTATAAATAAAAAGGATCTGGAGATACCCAATAAGCAGAGGGTGAAAAAACGATCCGAAAAAGAGCCTGGACAGGAACTGAAACGAAAGGATATTCCGGCGCCTCATGTCATCAGAAGGAAGCTGGATGATTATGTAATCGGTCAGGAACAGGCCAAAAAGGTGATTTCCGTAGCCGTTTATAATCATTACAAAAGAGTATACTTAACGGATTCCAGGAAAAAGGATGAAGAAGAAAATGTGCAGATCGAAAAGTCCAACATATTAATGATCGGACCTACGGGAAGCGGAAAGACTTACCTGGTAAAAACACTGGCAAGGCTTCTTGATGTTCCGCTGGCTATTGCCGACGCCACCTCTCTTACAGAAGCCGGATATATCGGCGATGACATAGAAAGTGTGGTTTCTAAGCTGCTGACGGCGGCTGACAATGATGTGGACAAGGCGGAACGTGGTATTATTTTCATTGATGAGATCGATAAAATTGCAAAAAAGAAGAGCACAAGCAGCAGGGATGTAAGCGGGGAGTCTGTACAGCAGGAGCTTTTGAAGCTTTTAGAGGGAAGTACGGTGGAAGTACCGGTAGGCTCCAACCAGAAAAATGCACTTACCCCAATGACTGCAGTCAGCACTGAGAACATTCTTTTTATCTGCGGCGGAGCGTTTCCTGATCTGGAGGATATAATCAAGGAACGGCTGAAGGAAAAATCGTCCATTGGTTTTTCCGCAGAATTAAAGGATCGTTATGAGAAGGATCCTAATATCCTGTCTCATGTAACAAATGAAGATCTGCGCAAATTTGGCATGATACCGGAATTTTTAGGACGTCTGCCTATTACGGTAACCCTGGAATCCCTGGATAAGGACCTGCTGGTCCGGGTGCTGAAAGAACCTAAGAACGCTATATTAAAGCAATATAAAAGGCTTCTGGAGCTTGATGAGGTGAATCTTGTCTTTGAAGATGAGGCATTGGAATGGATCGCAGAAGAAGCTCTGAAGAAAAAGACCGGAGCAAGAGCGCTAAGAGCCATCATAGAAAATTTCATGCTCGATATTATGTATGAGGTTCCCAAGGATCCCAACATCGGATCCGTTGTCATTACAAGAGCTTACCTGGATAAAAACGGCGGCCCCCTCATCCAGATGAGGTGCTGATGATGCGGGAATTCCCGGACAAAGGATAAAAAACTCAAAGAAGTGGAGATAATAAGGACGGAAGGAGTGTGGGTCATGGTATTTATCAGTATCATCGTATTACTGGCTTCCCTGGATCTTCTCATAAAAAGTGCCATTGAGGATCAGGATGAAGCCGGCTTTCCAAAGGAACTGGAGGGAAGCGGCGGAAAGATCTTGCTGCAAAAGAATCATAATGCCGGTTTTTCCTTTGGCTGCTTTAAGGATCACCGGTCCCTGGTACAGATGATTCCCCTTGCGGTGGCGTCCTTTATCGGCGGAATGCTGGCATGCCTTCTTCAAAAAAAGGGGAACGTCTGGGAAAAACTGGCCTTGTCCGTTGCCCTGGGAGGCGCGGTCAGCAATTTATATGACAGGCTGGTCCGCCATTATGTGGTGGATTATTTCAGCATTCAGTATGGAAGACTTAAAAAGGTAGTATTCAATCTGGGAGATATGTTTATCTTTCTGGGAGCCGGAATTATGCTTATTATAGAAATAATTAAGGCTTTTAAAGAACAGTGACACGGAAAAAAGCGGCTGTCTTCTTGACATGGCCGCTTTTCTATTGTAGAATCAATGACAAAGTTGAAGCATCGTTCAGCCTTGGATTTGTGAACATCGTGCCCTGCTTCACCGGGCATGGGGATATGCAGGCGGATGCCCTAGGATCACAGATATAAAAAATTTAAAAAACAGGAGTTGATATTTTTGGATTCGAGTGACTATATACAGTTGCTTACGTTGATTTTTTTAGTTGGAGTGTCGGCATTTTTCTCATCGGCTGAGACTGCCCTTACTACGGTGAACAAGATCAGAATCAGGAATTTAGCGGAAGCAGGCAATAAGAATGCAGCAACGCTGATTAAGATTTTAGAAAACCAGGGTAAGATGCTCAGTGCGATTCTGGTCGGTAACAATGTGGTAAACTTAACTGCTTCTTCCATGTCCACCACCCTGGTCATGAGCATTTGGGGCAGTAAGGCCATAGGCATTGGAACCGGTATCCTTACTCTGGTCATTCTGGTGTTCGGCGAGATTTCCCCGAAAACCATCTCTACTTTGTATTCCGAATCAATATCTTTAAAATATGCGAAAGTAATTTATGGTTTTATGACCGTCATGACGCCGGTCATTTATCTGATTCAGATACTTTCTTCAGGCTTTTTGCGCTTTGTCCATGTGAATCCTAACCGGAAGCTGGATGCGATCACAGAGGATGAACTGCGGACAATCGTGGATGTAAGCCATGAGGAAGGCGTGATTGAGTCGGAAGAAAGAAAAATCATCAACAACGTGTTTGACTTTGGTGATTCCGTGGCACGGGACATTATGATCCCCCGCATTGACATGACCCTGGTGGAGGTTAATGCCGCTTATGATGAACTGATCGATATTTTCCGGCAGGAAATGTACACCAGGATTCCGGTATATGAGGAAACCAATGACAATGTAATCGGCATTATTAACATGAAGGATCTGCTTCTGGTTGACAGGAGCGATGACTTTCACATCAGGAATTTTTTAAGAGAGCCTCTCTATACATACGAGTATAAAAAGACTGCGGAGCTTATGTTGGAGATGCGCCAGACCTGTAATAATGTTGTCATTGTTCTGGATGAATACGGAGCAACAGCAGGAATGATTACCCTGGAGGACTTACTGGAAGAAATCGTTGGAGAGATCAGGGATGAGTATGATGAGGATGAAGAAAATGAGCTGATTGAGGTGGCGCCCTATGAATATCTGGTGGAGGGCTCTATGAAGCTTGATGACTTAAATGACCGGCTGGAGCTGGAGCTGGAATCCGAGGATTATGATTCCATCGGCGGCCTGATCATCGGACAGCTTGACCGGCTCCCGGAACAGGGGGAGGAGGTTGTCTATTGCGGAATCCGTCTTGTTGTAGATGAGCTGGACAAGAACAGGATTGATAAGGTGCGGATGTATTTGCCGCACTAGGCCTTTTCCCGGCGGCGCCTTCCGCTCCTTAAACGGAAGGCGGGAAGATAGGGAGAGAAAAGCATATGGCTTTTCTCTCCCTATTGCTCTTTTTAAAGCCCCGCCCGTTAACTGAGCATCCCCCCTGCAGTTCCGCTGACTGCGCAAATGGCCATGGTGGTGAGGAGCTGGTTCAAGGAGCCGTTTAATCCTTTGTTTAAGAAAAAGGATACGGCTAACAGCACCAGGAAATATAGAAGCCCCAGCAAAAGGCCCCAGAAGAATCTTCTGTTCCGTATGCTTTTTCCCATTAAGACTCCCCCAAAGAGACATGCGATAATATAAACCGCATTGACACCCAGGCGTATCTGTCCTTCTTTCAGCCGGAATTTATAAAGTGCTAAGGCCAGGACCACCAGCAGGATTCCGGTCAGTATGTAGGTGATAAGAAGGTTTCTCAGTGTGACCTGAAGCTTTGATTTTTCCATTTGACTACTCCTTATGTCTTGTCTTATGGTTCAGTATATTCTATGGGTATGGCGGATATTCTTGGATGTCCCCATAATAAAATCCTTTCGGCCCGTTCTCCCTGGGGTAAATCATCTTGCACTCACTGAAAACATGTGGTATAATCTCAAAGAATTAGGCAAATACAGGAGGTGTAAGTATATGAAACACGTGAAGACATTAAATTCCAGTACATTAAAAGAGTCCATGAAAAAAGGCGGCTGCGGCGAGTGCCAGACTTCCTGCCAGTCAGCCTGCAAAACATCCTGTACAGTAGGAAACCAGAGCTGCGAGAACAGCAACCGTTAATTTTTTAACTGTATAGAACAGCCATAAGGCAGATAAGCAGATGCCCCTACGGTCGTTACGACGGTAGGGGTTCCTTCGCTTGTCTGCCCAAAACCGATTATAGGTTAATTTATTCAATTAAGGAGAATACAAGTGATTCATCAATATATTAACAACGGCTTCCATATTATTATGGATGTCAACAGCGGTTCCGTTCATTCGGTGGATCCGGTCATGTATGACGCGGTGAAGATTGCAGCAGGCATGGTGCCGGAGATGGAAGAGCCTCAGAACCTGGGAGAAGAGGTTGGACAAGAAGTCATCCGCCGTCTTTCTGAACCATACGGAGAAACAGAGGTAAAGGAAGCCCTGGAGGAAATCCAGTATCTTATCGACAGGGGAGAGCTGTTTACAAAGGATCTGTATCACGATTACGTAGTCGATTTTAAAAAGCGGAGCACAGTGGTAAAAGCACTTTGCTTACATATTGCTCATGACTGCAACCTGGCCTGCAAATATTGCTTTGCGGAAGAGGGGGAATACCATGGCCGGAGGGCGCTGATGTCCTTTGAAGTGGGGAAAAAGGCCCTGGACTTTCTCATTGCCAATTCCGGCAACCGAAGGAATCTGGAAGTGGATTTCTTTGGCGGCGAGCCGCTGATGAACTGGGATGTAGTAAAACAGCTTGTTGAATACGGCCGGAAAAAAGAGAAAGAATATAATAAGAACTTCCGCTTTACCATGACCACCAACGGCGTTCTGTTAAACGATGAGATCATGGAATTCTGTAACCGGGAAATGAGCAATGTGGTCTTAAGTCTTGATGGCCGTAAAGAGGTCAATGACAGGATGCGTCCTTTCCGCAGCGGAAAGGGCAGCTATGACCTGATCGTTCCCAAATTCCAGAAGTTTGCTCAGCTTAGAGGGACTAAGGATTATTATATCAGGGGCACTTTTACCCGCCAGAATATGGATTTTGCAAAGGATGTCCTGGAATTTGCGGATCTTGGCTTTTCAAGCATGTCCATAGAGCCTGTGGTAGCCCAGCCGTCAGAGGAATATGCCATCAGGGAAGAAGATCTTCCTCAGATCCTAGAGGAATATGATAAGCTTGCAGTGGAATACATCAGCAGGCAAAAGGAAGGAAAAGGGTTTCATTTCTTCCATTTTAATATTGATTTGAATCAGGGGCCCTGCGTGGCAAAGCGCCTGTCCGGCTGCGGTTCGGGGACGGAGTATCTGGCAGTAACTCCCTGGGGAGATCTTTATCCATGCCACCAGTTTGTCGGTGAGGAAAAATTCCTTCTCGGCAATGTAGATACAGGTGTGACAAATTTACAGATCCGTGATGAGTTTAAGCTTTGCAATGTCTATGCCAAGGAGAAGTGCAGGGATTGCTTTGCAAGATTTTACTGCAGCGGAGGCTGTGCGGCCAATTCCAATAACTTTCATGGAAGCATCACGGATGTTTATGAAATCGGTTGTGAAATGCAGAAGAAACGGATTGAATGCGCCATTATGATCAAGGCAGCTTTGGCCAAAGAGTAAGAAGGAGCCGCATTATGGCCAAAAGCCATGGGCAAGGAAGGGGAACTATCCGGCGGGTATTCTTCTTCATGACCCAAAAGCATGGCAAGGAACAGGAAAGGAGAAGAGTGATGAAAAGTAACAAAGGCAAGGGCCTGTTAGGGCTGATTGTTTCACTGGCATTGGTTGGATTATTTGCTTATTTTGGCTATACCACGATGAGCGACATTAAGCTAGGTCTGGATCTGGCAGGGGGGGTCAGCATTACTTACCAGGCAAAAGAAGAAAATCCCAGCGCTGAAGATATGAAAGATACCATTTATAAGCTGCAGCAAAGGGTTCAGAATTACAGCACAGAGGCTGAGGTCTACCAGGAAGGAAACAACCGGATTAATGTTGATATTCCAGGTGTCTCAGATGCCAATACAATATTGGAAGAGCTTGGAAAGCCAGGTTCTCTGATTTTTGCAGATGAAACCGGTAAAACCATATTAAACGGAAATCAGGTGGCAACGGCAAAGCCGGTAATCACCGAGAATAACGGCATCAAGGAATATATGGTGGATCTGACCTTTACAGAGGAAGGAAAGAATCTATTCGCAGATGTTACCACCAAGAATGTGGGAAAACGGATTGCCATTATCTATGACGGCAAAATGTATTCCAATCCTGTGGTCAGAGAGGCCATTACCCAGGGACAATGCCAGATCAGCGGCATGACCTCTTATGAGGAAGCGGAAACACTGGCTTCCACCATCCGCATCGGTTCCCTTTCTCTGGAACTGGAAGAGCTTCGCTCCAATGTAGTAGGAGCCAAGCTGGGACAGGAGGCCATTACCACCAGTTTAAAGGCTGGCGCCATTGGTTTTGCCATTCTGGCAGTATTTATGGTAGTGGTATATTTAATCCCAGGAATTGCTTCCGTGATTGCATTATCCATTTATGTGGGTATTATTTTAGTCCTTCTGTCTGCATTTGAAGTGACTCTGACCCTTCCGGGTGTCGCAGGTATTATTCTATCTGTGGGGATGGCGGTGGATGCAAATGTTATTATTTTCACACGTATCAAAGAAGAAATCGGTTATGGCAAGACGGTTAAGTCTGCCATTCAGGCAGGATTCAATAAAGCGCTGTCCGCAATCATTGACGGAAACGTAACCACCCTGATCGCGGCAGGCGTTCTGTTCTGGAGAGGCTCCGGTACGGTAAAGGGCTTTGCCTCCACCCTGGCGATCGGTATTGTTTTATCCATGATAACGGCTCTCTTTATTACGAAATTCGTTTTAAACATGCTGTTCCACTTAGGCTTTGAGGATCCCAAGTATTATGGAATCAAGAAAGCAGGAAAGGTGATCCGTTTCCTCTCCAAAAAGAAGCTGTGGTTTGCGGGTTCTCTGCTTGTGATAGTTGTAGGTCTTGCATTTTTGGGAGTCAATAAATCCCAGACAGGAAGCATTTTAAATTACAGCATGGAGTTTAAGGGCGGTACTTCCACCAACGTGACCTTTAATGAGGACATGTCCCTGGAAAAGATATCATCGGAAGTAGTGCCTGTAGTAGAAGGCATAACAAAGGATGCGGATGTTCAGACCCAGAAGGTTGCAGGTACCAATGAAGTGATCATTAAGACCAGAACCTTGACCGTGGATGAGCGTGAAGCCCTGAATAAGGCCATGGTGGATCATTTCGGCGTAGAGTCGGAAAAGATCACTGCGGAAAGCATATCCGGAGCCATCAGCCAGGAAATGAAGCGGGATGCCATGATTGCCGTAATCATCGCTACCATCTGCATGCTTCTTTATATCTGGTTCCGCTTCAAGGATATCCGGTTTGCTGGAAGCGCTGTCCTTGCCCTGGTGCATGACGTTCTCATCGTGCTGACCTTTTATGCCCTGTTAAAGTGGTCCGTTGGCTCTACCTTTATTGCATGCATGCTGACCATTGTAGGTTATTCCATCAATGCCACCATTGTGATCTTTGACCGTATCCGGGAGTATTTAAAGACCCAGGTAAAGCTTGGGCTGGAAGAAGTTGTGAACTTAAGTATCAGCCAGACCCTTACAAGAAGCATCAATACCTCCCTGACGACCTTTATCATGGTGTTTGTTCTGTATATCCTGGGAGTGTCCTCCATACGTGAATTTGCTTTGCCGCTGATGGTTGGTATCGTATGCGGTACGTATTCTTCCGTATGCATAACAGGTTCTCTGTGGTATGTGATGACGGTTCAAAAAAAGGGGAAAAAGGAAACGGCAAAAGTAACTGCTAACCACGGAAAGAAATCTTAAGAAAGGGACGCCCTGGGGGTATCCCTCATGCCCGGAAGACCTGGGCAGGAAAAGGAAATGCAAATGAATTATAAGATTATTGCAAGGGATGGACGTGCAAAACGGGGATCGGTGACCACCGTCCACGGTACGGTCCAGACCCCGGTGTTCATGAATGTGGGTACGGTGGGAGCCATTAAGGGGGCTGTTTCTACGGATGACCTTCGTGAGATCAAAACCCAGGTGGAGCTGTCAAACACCTATCATCTTCATGTCCGAACCGGCGATAAATTAATTAAGGAATTTGGCGGTCTCCACCGGTTTATGAATTGGGACCGCCCCATTCTCACTGACTCCGGAGGATTTCAGGTGTTTTCCCTGACCGGCTTACGGAAAATAAAGGAGGAAGGGGTTTACTTCCAGTCCCATATTGACGGGCACAGAATCTTCATGGGTCCGGAGGAGAGTATGCAGATCCAGTCCAATCTGGCATCTACCATAGCCATGGCCTTTGACGAATGCCCTCCTCATCCGGCCACCAGGGAATATATGCAGAACAGTGTAGACCGTACCACCAGATGGCTGGAACGGTGCCGGAACGAGATGGCAAGGCTCAATTCACTGCCGGATACCTTAAATAAGGAGCAGCTTCTGTTCGGCATTAATCAGGGCGGAACCTTTGAGGACATCCGGATCGCCCATGCCAAAACCATTTCTGCCATGGACTTAGACGGTTATGCCTTAGGCGGCCTTGCTGTGGGAGAAAGTCATGAGGAAATGTACCGGATCTTAGAGGAGACGGTTCCGTATCTCCCGGAGAATAAGCCCACCTATCTGATGGGTGTGGGAACCCCTGCCAACATTTTAGAGTCTGTGGACAGGGGAGTGGACTTTTTCGACTGCGTTTATCCGTCAAGAAACGGACGTCACGGTCATGTGTACACCAATCATGGAAAAATGAATTTATTCAATATCAAATATGAACTGGATCATAAGCCCATTGAAGAAGGCTGCGGATGTCCGGCCTGCCGTTCCTACAGCAGAGCCTATATCAGGCATCTTCTAAAGGCAAAAGAAATGCTTGGCATGAGATTATGTGTCTTGCATAATTTGTATTTTTATAATACAATGATGGAAGAGATCCGCGACGCAATCGAGAATCACCGTTATGGGGAGTACAAGGAACAGAAGCTTGACCGCATGATGGCGGGGCAGACTTCCTGAAAAGGGGGGACAAGCAGGCGGCGGATCGTTATATAAGGAGGAAATGGTTATGTTATCAGCAACGGGCGGTACTATGGGCATTGGTTTCTGGGTTATTTACATCGCAGTAATCTTTGGTTTCATGTATTTTATCGCAATCAGACCGCAGAAGAGAGAAAAAAAGAAACAGCAGGAGATGTTTGCAAACATTGCAATCGGCGACAGTGTTTTGACTTCAAGTGGTTTTTATGGTGTCATCATTGATATGACCGATGATACAGTGATCGTAGAATTTGGCAATAATAAGAACTGCAGGATTCCTATGCAGAAGACTGCGATTGTACAAGTTGAAAAGGCACAGGCTTAAAAAAAACAGGGTACCCGGAAAGAGGTTTACTTTTTCCGGGTGCTTTTTTTTTGGGGGGGCCGATTGTTTTTAACCGTCACGGTAGTGGCGGATTTTTTTATATCATAGAAACGTGTGTCTTGTAATTTAAAAGTCCTCCGGCGGGAGATTCTACAAAAGCAGACTTCCTGCTCTTCATACGTAAGCGCTCCAGATTCTCCCGTCAGCATGGGATCTTTTTTGGCTATGATGAAATGAAATTTCTTAGAAAAAATATATGATAAGGCATTCACAAAGAATTATATATAATTACCACAAAAAGTATGAGCCAAAAACCAGATTTTACAGTAATAATTAGCAATAATTCCGAAAAGAAATATTATTACATTATGATATTGACATGAAATAAAAATTCATTTACAATTCGAGATGTAAACACAAACCGTATTCAGCAATGAATACGAATCATGTATTGGAGGGCTACATAGATGAAAATGAGCATGTTTATGGAAAAAAGTCTGGCTGCTTTGCTGGCAGCAGGTATGACGGTCAGTCTGATGGGATGCGGAGGCCAGACAACAGAATCTGCACAGACAGAAACAGCGCAGCAAACGACAACTGCGCAAGGGTCGTCAGCAGGAAGCGAAACAAGCGGAGGAGAGGTCACACTGGAATTTCAGCAATGGTGGGGGGTAGAATTACCAGATGGTGTCCTTAAGGAAATCTGCGATGGATTCACAGAACAATCAGGGGTGAAAATCGAATTATTAAGCAATCCGTATGCAGATACCAAGACACAGATTGCAGCCGGAGCGGCGGCAGGAACCATGGCAGATGTAGTAGGTCTTGACGGATCATGGGTTTATGATTTTGCAAAACAGGGTTCCATTACCAATATGACGGAGCTGATGTCAGCAGATGGTTATGATGACGGACAATTATCTGATCAGATAAAAGTAGAGGGAAAAACATATATGATCCCGGTGGTCAACTTTGCTTATCCCATGTATGTCAATAAAACGCTGTTAGAATCAGCGGGTATTTCAGAAATTCCCAAGACATGGGGGGAATTTACGGAAGCCTGTAAAAAAGTTTCAGCAGCAAATAAAGGAGCTGCAGGCTGGGCCATTCCCTTATCAACAGAATCACCCAGCGGGATCCAGAACAATTTCATGAGCTGGTTATGGGCTTCAGGCGGAATCATGCTAAAGGATGGGAAACCGGCTTTGACAGATAATCCGCTTATGGCAGATACCGTTGATTTTGTAAAAGGTTTATTCGATGCAGGTGTGGTTGCACCGGGTGCTTATTCCATGAAAGAAGCAGATATGGTGGAGGAGTTTACAAACGGCCGCGTTGCATTTATGACGGATTCACTTGCCCATTTGACAACGATCAAGAAAGAAGCGCCTGACTTAAAATTTGAATTCATGCCTGTTCCGGTAAAAGAAGGTTATACAGGAAAGAGCGGGATGGATGTGGCCAACTGGGGCATTGGGATTGCAGAAAACTGCGAGCATAAAGCAGAAGCCATGAAGTTTGTGGAATACCTAATGAGTCCTGAAGTAAATGCCAGGCTTGCAGTGTATGCAAATGCCTTCCCTGGAAATATAAATGCCAAACCAGACTATTCCAAAGCGGATGAGTTATTTGTAAAAGCATATGAATTATACCAGCAGTGCTACGCAATCAATGAATTTACCGGGCTTCCCACATCAGAAGAATTAATGAGACAGTTTGATGAGCAATTACAGTTATCCATTGACGGGGATACGGCTTCAACCGCTGATATGCTGTCCGCAACACAGGAAATTTGGCAGGGAGCATTCCAATAACAACCAGTCAGGCTGCATGATAGAAAAGTGCAGCCTGATCTTAAAAAGGAGGGAATGAGTGAGTTGGCTAAGGAAAGAGAAACAACGAAAAAGGAAAGCAGCGGTAAGACGTTACAGGCAATGAAAAGAAAGCGTGAACCTTACCTTTATCTCCTTCCAACGATTGTGCTGATGCTTTTATTGCTGATTATCCCCATCTGCATGGTGGTCCGGTATTCGTTTTTTGATAATGTAATTGTCAAGAAAGATCCTGTATTTGCCGGGCTAAAGAACTATGCCATGATCCTGTCAGACAAAACTTTTTTTGTTGCAGTGAAAAACACCTTGTTTTTTGTGGGGGCCAGCGTAATTGTTCATATGTTTTTAGGAATGCTGTTTGCCATACTTCTCAATACAAGGTATATAGGAATAAATTTGAAAGCATTTTTCCGGGTGATTTATGTATTGCCCTGGATGTTTACGGCATCAGTTATCGCCATCTTATGGAAAATGATGATGAATCCCAATGGAATTATAAACTACTTACTGCAAATCACGAATCTCACATCTTCCCATATCGAATGGCTGGGTTCCCGGAATTTCGCATTATTTTCAGTAACGCTGATCAATATATGGGCTGGATATCCATTTTATATGGTCAGCATCCTGGCAGGACTTCAGGGGATACCCACGGATCTTTATGAGGCATCGGCCATTGACGGGGCCAATGCAGTACAGCAGTTTATCCGCATTACCATTCCCCAGTTAAAGCCCATTATTATCAGCTTGTTCATGCTGGATTTTGTGTGGACCATACAGCAGTTTGCCCTGATCTGGATGACCACAGGCGGGGGACCGATCAATGCCACAGAAATGATAAGTACATTTATTTATAAAAGGGGATTCAGTAAGTATCAATATTCCCAGGCCTCTGCATCGGCAGTGATCTTACTGGTTGTTTGTTCCGTCATAGCAGTTTTTTATGTGCGGCATCAGAGAGAGAGGGACTGATTATGGTAGGAAAGAAAAAGTGGTACATAAAACTATTGATTATGATCCTTCTGGGAGCCGGAGCGCTGTTTTCGGGGTTCCCCATATTATGGATGCTCCTCAGCTCCTTGAAACCCAATGGGGAAATCTTTGCATGGCCGCCTATATGGATATCAGAGAATTTCAGTTTGAAAGCATATAGTTCCATCTTTCACAATCCTGAAAAGGTGAGATTTTTTATCAACAGCTATTGCATTGCAATGCTTGTGGTAATTTTGACCCTGATTATTGGGATACTTGCATCGTACAGTTTCAGCCGTTTTAATTTTCCGGGAAAAAGCGTTATCAATACCCTCATCGTCAGCGTGCAGGCAGTACCTCCCATCACCCTTCTGATCCCATATTTAAGCCTGATTGTCAGCTTGAAATTATATAATACTTTTGGAGCGCTGATCCTTACGTATATGCTGTTTACATTGCCCTATGCCATTTTGATGATTACGGGATACATGAATACTCTGCCAAAGGATTTAGATGAAGCGGTAATGATTGACGGCGGTTCCAGGTTTGTGGCTCTTTGGACTGTGCTGGTCCCGGTATCAGTTCCCGGACTGGTTTCCGTGGGAATGTATACCTTCATGCAGGCATGGAATGAATATTTGTTTGCATTGGCATTGACCAAAACAAATGAAATGCGGACGGTACCGGTGGGCATCAGTTTACTCATGGGGCAGCATGCGTATGAGTGGAATCAAATGATGTCCATGAGCGTTTTGGGCTCCTTGCCGGTATTGATGCTCTTTTTGTTTTTCCAGCGGTACTTTATTGCCGGAATGACAGCAGGAGCTGTAAAAAATTAATACGTATGATTATCCGGAAACGGAAATCTAATAAAAAAGTTGGAGGAAAAAACTATGCTATTAAACATGAAAGAACTGCTGGCGGCTGCAAATGAAAACAATTTTGCTGTGCCTGCATTTAACATCAGCTCCTATGCGATGTTCAATGGAATTATGGAGGCCTCAGAAGAGGAACATGCACCGGTTATTATTTCGATCCATCCCGATGAATTGAGCCATATTGGAACAGATATCATTCAGGCAATCAGGCAGAGGGCTTATAAAACAAAGATACCGGTATGCATCCATCTGGATCATGGCTCATCCTTTGAACAGATCATGATTGCCATTCAGGCAGGATATACCTCTGTTATGATAGACGGCTCCAGCCTTCCTTTTGAAGAAAATATTGCTGTTTGCAAAAAGGTATGTGAAGCGGCACATGGGGCAGATGTATCGGTAGAGGGCGAACTGGGCACAATCGGAACCACCGATTCCGCAGAAACAGAAAATCAGGTGATTATTTATACAAAACCGGATGATGCCGCTAAATTTGTAGAGGAGACAGGGGTTGATACACTGGCAATCGCGATCGGAACCTGCCACGGATTATACCCTGCCGGAATGAAGCCGGAATTAAAGCTGGATTTATTAAAAGAGATCAAATCCAAAGTATCCATTCCCCTGGTACTCCATGGAGGATCCAATAATCCGGATAAAGAGATCGGGGAATCAGTAGCATTAGGGGTCAATAAGATCAATATTTCCAGCGATATTAAAGCGGCATATTACATGAAAATGAGAGAGGTTTTAAAAGACGGCAGCCTTCGGGAACCCAATATGATTGAACCGCCGTGCATAGAAGCCATGAAGGAAGTGGCATATCACAAGATCCGGCTTTTTAAGGCGGACGGAAAGGCTGCACGTTACTAGGGTGTGGCTGAAGACTGCATGTTCCAAGATGTGCGTTACACTTTGTAGGAGATTTGTTCCGGCTGAAGGTGCACAGCGGATTAGGCCAACCAAATTTGGAGCAAATATGCCCCAAAGTGAGACGTGCAGACTGGAGCAGATCTTTTTATGGGAAATGGCATATATAGCATGAGAGGGCGGGCGGATAGAATGAAGGCAGAGGAAAAATATATTGAAACATTTGAACAAATAGAACCATTGATCAGAAGAAGAATTGAAAAGAATGCTTTCACGGCACTGGGTTACACCAGTAATCTGGATGTATTGTGTGATTTTCAAATAGAAGTATTCAATGAGCTTTTAAGCAGATCTCTTCCCAATGGGGATCTAGCCGGAATGAAAGCCTCAAAAGAGATCACGGATATGGAGGGGTTTTTGGAAACCATTGTGTATTTCTGCACCCATGGAATCGGCGGAGAAGTTGATATCTCGGATTTCGGTATAATCAGGGATACGTTTGAAGTAAAAAAAGGCATGGGCGGGACTGCGACCCAGGGGGCTATGGCTTTGGCAGCAGTCACATGCCCTTCCATCATTCATTTGACAGATGATTCCAAAGAAGTATGCGATATTTTAAATTCACCATATATTTATACGGTTTCCAACAAAGGAGAATTAATCCATACAGATCAGATTACACAAACAGCAGAGCAGGAAATACATTATATCATTCAGTTTAAAAAGGGAGATGTGATTTGCCTTGGCAGCCAGAAGATCACAATTCCAGCCTCAAACAGACTGATCATAACCAAAATTACAGTCAATGAAGCGCTTCCTTTCTCGGATTCCTTCTTCACCTACGTAGAAACTCATGCCGCAAATATTAAGAGCAATGTCCTTTCCAGCTTTAATGCCATTCAGGATAAAGGGATCTTGGAACAAAGGCTGGCTTATGTAAAGGAACATATCAAAAAATATAAGGCAAACAATGAGGCTGGCATCGTATATTTTGAAGATGCACATTATCATAATAAGGAAATCCGGCAGGTATGCCTGGAGACGCTTTATCCCTATGTTGATATTTTGAGTTTAAATGAAGAAGAATTAGAGTACACCCTCAGCATGTATGATTTCCCCATAGAAATCAATGATATCCATTCCTGCATAAAGGGAGCAGACTATATCAAAGAACGGTTTTCTGTAAAAAAAGGAATCATTGTACACACCAAGGATTATTCCATGTATCTTGGAGAAACATTAAGCGGGGATATTGAAAAAGGATTAATGCTGGGCAATATGCTGGCCACTGCAAAGGCGGTCAATGGGTGGTATGGTACAAAAGAACAGATCCGTGAAGTCATAAAGCTGCCCTTAAGTGAAAAAGGAATGAGAAACAGGGAATTGACAGCAAAAGAGCATTTTCCCTGGGAGGTGGTTTTCGTGCCGTCGAAATACATTGACAAACCAAGGTATACCATTGGATTAGGAGATTCCTTTGTAGCCGGCGTGCAGCTGTGTTTTGAATAAAAAGCTTGAAAAAGGGCGTGATTTACGGCAATATAATAAGGTATGAAGGGAGGGACATGATGTTAGACAAACCCGTATTGGAAGTGATCAAGGATAATTATGCAAAAATATTCTCAGCGGAGAAGAAAGTAGCGGATTTTGTTTTGGAACATCCACAGGAAGCGGTGGATGCCAATGTTTCTGAATTGGCAAAGGCCAGCGGTGTGAGTGATGCAACGGTTGTGCGCATGTGCCATCATCTGGGATATAAGGGATATTATCAATTCCGGCTGATGCTGGCAAAGGATGTGGGAAGAGAAGAGGGAGAAGAAATTGAAGAATTGCAGAACACCCCCAATCCTGTCATGAAGATTTTCCAAAAGTATGTGAATTCATTAACAGCCATAGCGGAATGCATTGATGAAGAAGATATGCGGTCCTGTGTGAATTTGATAAAGGAATGCAGGCAGGCTCATGTTTTAGCGGTAGGAAATACAATGCCTCTGGCACTTTATATGGGTTTCAGATTAGGAAGACTGGGAGTGAAATGCACCTATGGCATCTCGCCGGAATATTTTTTGAATCATGTAAATCTTGCTGATAAAGAAGATATTATTATAGCCATTTCCCAATCCGGAAGTTCCAGACAGATTATACAAGGCATGGAATTAGCCAGGGAAAAAGGTCTTAAGATGATGGCCATCACCGGATACAGGCAGTCACCGGTATCGGAGCTGGCTGATTACGTATTGATCTCCAATGGAAGAAAGGAATCCTTTGATTATTATAAAAATTACGCTCACTTAAAAGAAACGGCATTAATTGATGCATTGTTGGAATTGCTGACAAACTGGAAAAAAATTGAGGAAACGGACGCAGATAAGCCTGAGGTCATTTTATCTGAATATAAATATTGACCCGTATGGACCCGGGAGAGTCTGGCGCTGCACAGGAAAGGAGCGGTCTGATGAAACGGTCAGAAATTAATAAGGGAATAAAAGATATGGAGCAGCTTATCATGGAACACAAATTTGAAATCCCCCCTTTTACAAAATGGACTGCCGGGGAATGGTCAGATAAGGGACATGAATATGATGAAATCAGGGATAATAAGCTGGGCTGGGATATTACGGACTTTGGTCTGGGAAAATTCAGCCAGACCGGTTTTTCCCTGCTCACCATCCGCAATGGCAATTTAAACATGGATCAATATAAAAAAACCTATGCAGAGAAGCTGCTGATGCTTTATGAAGGGCAAACAGCTGCCATGCATTTTCACTGGAATAAGATGGAAGATATTATTAACAGAGGCGGGAATGATGTGTATATCACTGTGTATAACGGATCGGAAGATGGAAGGATTCTGGATACGGATGTGACTGTCCGCATGGATGGGAAGCTGAGCATCGTCTCTGCCGGAACAAAAGTAAAATTATCTCCGGGAGAAAGTATAACCATTACTCCCTATATGTACCACGATTTTGCGGTCCCGGATACAGGCGGAAGCGTACTGCTGGGAGAGGTCTCCATGTGCAATGATGATGACAATGACAACCGGTTTTATGATGCAGCGGTAGGAAGGTTCCCGGAAATAGAAGAAGACGAGCCGCCGTACCGCCTGCTTTGCAATGAATATCCGGAAGCAGGGCAAACGTATTAAGAAGGAATGATCAAAAACAGAATCGTAAATATATTAGAAGTCCTTATCAGTGCTGAAATACTGATAAGGACTTCTTGAGTGCGCCCGGCGGACGCAAGTTCCAACGGGTGCAAGTCCCGAATCCGCCCGTGCACATCAACTATTGAAAGCGCCGTGTACCGAACAGTACGTACGTGGAGGCTCTCTCCGGCCTGTATTCCGGCGTCAGTATACACCATGGGGTTTTCAACATATGATTTAGTAAGGGGTATTATATCTTAAATCCAGCCTCCGTCAAGACCGATAACCTGTCCGGTTAAATAGGAATTTTTGTAGCCCAGGTGGTATACCAGGTCGGCGACTTCCTCTGCCTTTCCCAAACGTCCGGCAGGAATCTCGTCGATGAGAGCGATTAATTCATCCTCCTCCAGAAACTGATTCATTTCCGTATCAATGGCGCCGCAGGCAACGGCGTTGACCTGGATATTGCTTGGAGCCAGCTCCTTAGCCAATGCTTTTGTAAAAGCGTTGATACCGCCTTTTGTGGCGGAATAAGCGACTTCGCAGGAGGCACCGGATATTCCCCATACAGAAGAGATATTAATGATTTTTCCTTGTTTTTTTTCCACCATTCCTGGAATGGACAGCTTGCAGCAGTTGAATACGGAGGTTAGGTTGGTGCGGATCATCCGGTCCCAGGCATCTTGACTCATATCCTGCAGCAGGCCAATGTAGGAGATGCCTGCGTTATTGACTAGGACATCCAGTGTTCCGAACTGTCTGCGCACCTGTTCAAAGAGTGCCTGGCACTGGTACATGTCTCCCATGTCCCCCATGCAGGAAAGACAGGATACCTGATAGCTTTCCAGCTCCTTTTTTACCTGCAAAAGACGGTCTTCGCTGTGAAGACAGTTGATGACCACGTTGTAACCCTTTTTTGCAAACTTAACGGCAACGGCTTTTCCGATTCCCCGGGAAGCTCCGGTTATGAGTACTGTTTTTTTAGCCATAAAATCACCCTTTCTGTCAGTTTATGATACTTATATTTTATCAAATCATCAGGCAGAATGCAACGTGGACGGATAGGGGCTGTTGATAATTTGTGATTTTGTTACGGACCAGGCATTGCATACTTAAGGGCTGGTGAGATATAATGAAGAAAGATAATTGAATATCAGATAGAATAGAGAAAGCAGGTAGATAAATATGAATGAGATTTATGATGTGGTGATCATCGGGTCGGGGCCGGCAGGGCTTTCGGCCGCAGTTTATGGTAAAAGAGCTGAGCTTAAGATGGTTGTCATAGAAAAGGAAATGGCCAGCGGCGGGCAGGTCCTTAATACCTATGAAGTAGATAACTATCCGGGACTGCCCGGAATCAACGGCTATGACCTTGGAATGAAGTTCCGGGAACATGCGGAAAAGCTGGGAGCAGAGTTTTCGACAGATGAAGTGCTTCGGATCGAAGCGTCTAACGGAGAGTTTACCGTGGTTGGAGAAGAGAAGACCTATGCGACAAAGACCGTTATCATTGCTACCGGAGCACAGCACCGGAAGCTGAGCGTAATTGGTGAGGAGGAGCTTACGGGCATGGGAGTTTCCTACTGCGCGACTTGTGACGGGGCTTTTTTCCGTAATAAGGTGGCGGCAGTTGTGGGCGGCGGCGACGTTGCCATTGAGGATGCCATATTCCTGGCAAGAATGTGCAAAAAGGTATACTTAATTCATAGGAGGAACAAGCTGAGGGGGGCAAAGACCCTGCAGACCCAGCTCTTTCACCAGAAAAATGTAGAAGTCATCTGGGATACTGTGGTAGAGGAGATAGAAGGCGGAGACCAGGTGGAATCCTTGACCATAAAGAATTCCAAAACCGAAGAAACCCAGAAGCTTGCAGTGGATGGAGTATTTATTGCTGTAGGAATCAATCCCCAAAGTGAAGCCTTCAACAATCTGGTGGAAATGGATCATGGCTATATTAAAGCCGCCGAAGACTGTGAAACCAATGTTCCCGGGATTTTTGCCGCAGGAGATGTCCGTACCAAGCAGCTGCGTCAGGTTTCTACAGCAGTATCCGATGGCGCCAATGCCATTACCAGCGTAGAGCGGTATTTAACTCGGATTTAACGACAGGATAAGGAACAGGCGATTCGAGATTCTTATGGTTACCGCTGCAGCCGGCCGGGCGAACATGACTGCATGTTCGCCCGGCCGGCAGCCTGCATAAAAAAAGCAGCCGGACAATTGTCCAGGCTGCTTTTTGCAGGTTTAGAATTCCGGTTCAATAAGGCCGTAGGAACCGCCCTTTCTTTTATAAACCACATTGACCTCGTCCGTATCGGCATTTAAGAATACGTAGAAACTGTGACCGAGAAGCTCCATCTGGACACAGGCTTCTTCCGGGTCCATGGGCTTTACCGCAAATTTCTTTGTCTTAACGATCTCTATATAATCGTCGGTCTGGGTTTCTTCTTCTATAAAGGCTGCGGAGAAGGAAGGGGTATTCAGTTTTTTATCGATTAATTTGTTCTTATATTTTTTCAACTGGCGTTCCAGGATCTCTTCTACAAGATCAATGGAAACGTACATATCTGTACTGGATTCTTCTGCTCTGATTATATGTCCTTTCACTGGAATAGTCACTTCAATTTTTTGCATTTCTTTCTGCACGCTGAGTCTTACTGTTGCTTCTGTGGCAGGAGCAAAGAAACGGTCCAGCTTTCCAAGCTTGTCCTCGACTGCCTCGCGTAATCCTGGTGTTACCTCAATATTTCTCCCTGTAATTGTAAAACGCATAAGTCATCAGCTCCTTTTTCTTGAGATGGTTATAGTATAGCATATTTTTGAGAACAGTTCAATTACATTGTAAAATTATAAGATAATTACTGGTAATTTTTTGTAAAATGTCTCTACTTATATTTTATTCGGATTATTGAAAAACTATAGATAGGCTTGATAAAAAGTCAAGGGAAAAAGAGAAATTTTCGTCGAAAAAGGAAAGTTTATGACATATATACAAAAAGCGGAGAGCCTGGTGCCAGGATGGGAAATATGGGAATATGTGGAGAAAAAATGTGGATAATGTGGATAACTCGGTGTATAACTGTTTTTCCGCCAAATTATGGGATTTCATAGTGGGGATAAAACTGGGGGAAAAATACACAATGGGATGTGGATAATGTGGAAAAGCGGAGAATCGAACATGTTTTTTGTGCAATCTGTCAGATCGACATAATTTTTTCCGGTTTTGCCGTTGTTTGCTGTGGAAAAAGGAAAGTCCTGGCAAAAATGAAGCCGGATTATTACCAGAATGTTAATTTTTTATGAATTCGTTGAATTAAAGAGGAGTTAGTGCTACAATATACGAGATTGTACCGTGTATATCGTTAAGAAGAGTAGGAGAATGAATCATGAACCTCGTTCAAAAAATATTTGGAACTCATAGTGAAAGAGAATTAAAATTAATAGAGCCCATTGTGGATAAGATAGAAGCTTTGCGCCCGTCCATGGTAGCACTTACGGATGAGGAGCTGAGAAACAATACAAAGCTTTTTAAAGAAAGACTTTCCGCCGGTGAGACTCTTGATGATATATTACCGGAAGCATTTGCATCGGTGAGAGAGGCTGCACGAAGAGTTCTTAATATGGAGCATTTCCGTGTACAGCTCATCGGAGGAATCGTACTTCACCAGGGGCGTATCGCTGAAATGAAGACAGGTGAAGGCAAGACTCTGGTATCTACCTGCCCTGCTTATCTGAATGCACTTGCAGGCAATGGAGTCCAGATCGTAACGGTTAACGATTACCTGGCAAAGCGGGATGCGGAGTGGATGGGCAGAGTCCATGAGTTTCTGGGTATGACCGTTGGAGTCGTCCTTAACTCCATGAATTCTGACGAAAGACGTGCCGCATACAACTGTGATATTACCTATGTGACCAACAATGAGCTTGGTTTCGATTATCTGAGGGATAACATGGCCATCTATAAAGAACAGATGGTTTTAAGAAATTTAGATTTTTGTATTATTGATGAGGTGGACTCTGTATTGATCGATGAGGCAAGAACACCTCTTATTATTTCCGGACAAAGCGGAAAATCAACAAAGCTGTATGAGGTCTGTGACATTCTGGCCCGTCAGCTGGAACGTGGTGAGGCCTCTGCCGAGTTCTCCAAGATGGCCGCCATTATGGGAGAGGAAATCACGGAAACCGGTGATTTTGTGGTGGATGAAAAGGACAAAGTTGTCAACCTGACGGAACAGGGTGTGGAAAAGGTGGAGCAGTTCTTCCACATTGAGAACTTATCCGATCCCCAGAACTTAGAGATCCAGCATAACATCATCCTGGCTCTTCGTGCCAATTATCTCATGTTCCGGGATAAGGATTACGTGGTAAAGGATGACGAGGTCCTGATCGTTGATGAGTTTACGGGTCGTATTATGCCGGGCAGACGTTATTCTGATGGACTCCATCAGGCCATTGAGGCCAAGGAGCACGTGAATGTGCGAAGAGAGAGCAAGACCCTTGCCACCATCACCTTCCAGAACTTTTTTAATAAGTACAATAAGAAGGCAGGTATGACCGGAACTGCTCTTACAGAGGAAAAAGAATTCCGTAACACCTACGGCATGGATGCCATTTCGATTCCAACCAACCGTGCCATTGCCCGTATTGATCAGGAGGATGCTGTTTATAAAACCAAAAAGGAAAAATTTGAAGCGGTGTGCAATGAGGTGGAAATGGCTTACGAGAAGGGACAGCCTGTCCTGGTAGGTACCATTACCATTGAAACTTCTGAAATGTTAAGCAGTATGTTACGCCGTAGGGGCATTCCCCATAAGGTACTCAATGCGAAATATCATGAGCTGGAAGCTGAAATCGTGGCAGATGCAGGAGTCCATAAGGCGGTGACCATTGCCACCAACATGGCAGGCCGTGGTACGGATATTAAGCTTGACGACGAGTCAAAGGCAGCAGGCGGTTTAAAGATCATCGGTACGGAGCGCCATGAATCACGCCGTATTGATAACCAGCTGCGGGGCCGTTCCGGCCGTCAGGGTGACCCGGGAGAATCCAGATTTTATATCTCCCTTGAAGATGATCTCATGCGTTTGTTTGGTTCCGAGCGTCTGGTAGGCATGTTCAATGCCCTGGGCGTGCCGGAAGGAGAGCAGATCGAACACAAGATGCTTTCCAATGCCATTGAAAAGGCTCAGATGAAGATTGAGACAAACAACTACGGCATCCGTGAAAATCTTCTGAAATATGATGAGGTCATGAACGAACAGCGTGAAGTGATCTATGGGGAGAGAAGAAAGGTTCTGGATGGAGACAATATGAGGGATTTCATCTTAAAGATGGTGACCGACATTGTGGAAAACGCAGTGGATCTTTCCGTCAGCGACGACCAGGCACCGGAGGATTGGGATTTAACCGAGCTTAACAATCTCCTTCTTCCCATCATTCCCCTGCAGCCCGTCACTCTTCCCGAGGATAAGAAGATCAGGAAGAATGAACTGAAGCATATGCTGAAGGAAGAAGCCATTAAGCTTTATGAATCAAAGGAAGCAGAATTTCCGGAGGGAGAACAGATCCGTGAGATCGAGCGTGTCATTCTCTTAAAGGTGATTGATAATAAATGGATGTCCCATATTGACGACATGGATCAGCTTCGCCAGGGCATCGGACTGCAGGCTTACGGACAGAGAGATCCGCTGGTGGAATACAAGATGAGCGGCTATCAGATGTTTGATGAGATGGCAGCGGCCATCCGGGAGGATACCGTAAGGATCCTGTTCCACATCCGTGTGGAGCAGAAGGTGGAGAGAGAACCGGCTGCCAAGGTAACAGGAACCAATAAGGATGAAAGCGCTCCGAAGGCGCCGGTGAAAAAGGTGGAATCCAAGGTTTACCCCAATGATCCGTGTCCATGCGGTTCCGGTAAGAAATATAAGCAGTGCTGCGGACGTAAATTAGTATAGTATTTTTATAAAATTGGAGTTCGCACCCTTTTAAGGATGGAACTCCAATTTTGTATTGATAAATTATAATCAGAAAGCAGGTGACACAGTGGTAGAGTTAGACCAGTACAAATACGAATTATCTACGTTTGAAAAACCATTAGTGGAAGTGAGGGATTCACTTTGACTTAGATAATAAGTTAAAGAGGATCGATGAGCTGGACAAGTCTATGGAAGAGCCGGGCTTTTGGGAGGATCCTGAAAAGTCGGCCAAGATCGTACAGCTTGCGAAAAATTTAAAGGATACCGTCCAGAGCTATCAGGAGCTGGAGCGGCAGTATGAAGACATCGGTGTGATGATTGAAATGGGGAATGAAGAAAATGATCCTTCCCTGGTGCCGGAAGTGGAAGAGATGCTGAGGGAATTCAAGGAAAGTCTGGAATCCATGCGAATCAATACCCTTCTGTCAGGAGAGTATGACAGTGACAATGCCATATTAAGGCTTAATGCCGGAGCAGGAGGAACCGAGTCCTGTGACTGGTGCGGCATGCTTTACCGCATGTTCTGCCGGTGGGCGGAGAAAAAGGGCTTTTCGCTGGAGGTCCTGGATTATCTTGATGGGGAAGAAGCGGGCATCAAGTCCGTTACGGTGCAGATCAACGGTCCCAATGCCTATGGATATTTAAAGTCGGAAAAGGGCGTTCACCGTCTGGTGCGCATCTCTCCCTTTAACGCTGCAGGCAAACGCCAGACCTCCTTTGTATCCTGCGATGTTATGCCGGACATTGAAGAGGACTTGGATGTGGAGATCAACGAAGAGGACCTTCGTATTGATACCTACCGTTCCAGCGGTGCCGGCGGCCAGCATATCAACAAGACTTCATCCGCCATCCGCATTACCCACCTTCCTACGGGAATTGTGGTTCAGTGCCAGAATGAACGCTCCCAGTTCCAGAACAAGGACAAGGCCATGCAGATGTTAAAGGCAAAGCTTTATATGCTGAAGCAGCAGGAAAATGCGGAAAAGCTGTCCGGAATCAGGGGTGATGTGACAGAGATCGGCTGGGGAAACCAGATCCGTTCTTATGTCCTACAGCCATATACCATGGTCAAGGATCACAGGACCAATGCGGAAACAGGCAATGTAGGAAGCGTTCTGGATGGTTCCCTGGATCAGTTCATGTACGCCTATTTACGCTGGATAAGCACCGGGGCAAAGGCCGGTGACAACAGCGGGGAATAAGGTCTTTTCCCTGTATTTTTTTTAAAACTGAAGAAAATAAATAGAAAAATAGTTGCATACCCTGCACAAATATGATAATATCTTCCCTATGAGCACAGATGTATTTCGGTTGCGGACACAGAAGGGAAGATATTTTTTTATGGAAGAAAAAAGTAAATATTTTGTGGTAAAGCAAAAGGCTGTACCTGAAGTATTGCTGAAAGTAGTTGAGGCAAAGAAGCTGTTGGAATCGGAGCGTGTCATCACAGTTCAGGAGGCGACTGACCGGGTGGGGATCAGCCGCAGTTCTTTTTATAAGTATAAGGATGATATCTTTCCTTTTTATGATAATACGAAAGGGAAAACCATTACGCTTGTGATGCAGATGGATGATGAACCCGGGCTGTTGTCTGACCTGCTTCATGTGGTAGCTGTGTACCGCGCCAATATTCTTACCATTCACCAGAGCATTCCGGTCAACGGAGTGGCAACCCTGACATTAAGTGTGGAAGTCCTTGAGACCACCGGTAATGTTTCAAAAATGGTTGAAGATATGGAAGAAAAAAATGGGGTCCACTACGTTAAAATTTTAGCCAGGGAGTAGAGTTATGATTTTCTTTACAAAGGAAATAGGAGACAAATTATGAAAAATATTGCAATTATGGGCTATGGTACCATTGGATCAGGTGTGGCAGAGGTATTGGAAAGAAACAAAGAGGTGATTGCAAAAAAAGCAGGCGACATGGTTGGTGTAAAGTATGTTCTGGATTTAAGGGAATTTCCAGGAGATCCCATGGAGGATAAGATTGTTCATGATTTTTCCATCATTGAGAAAGATCCTGAGGTCTCCATGGTGATTGAGACCATGGGAGGCTTAAATCCGGCTTATCCCTTTGTAAAGGCAAGTCTGAAGGCAGGAAAACATGTGGCTACCTCCAACAAGGCACTGGTTGCGGCATATGGCACCGAGCTGTTAGAAATTGCCAGAGAACACCATGTGAATTTCTTTTTCGAAGCCAGCGTAGGGGGAGGCATTCCCATTATACGTCCGATCTACACTTCCCTTGCTGGTGAGGAGATCGAAGAGATCACCGGTATTTTAAATGGGACTACTAACTTTATCTTGACAAAAATGGCAAAAGCAGGAGAGTCCTTTGAGTCGGCCTTAAGAGAGGCACAGGCCCTAGGATATGCAGAGAGGAATCCGGAAGCCGATGTGGAGGGACACGATACCTGTCGGAAAATTGCCATCCTGACGGCCATGGCAACGGGACACGAGGTCAGTTATGAGCATATTTATACAGAAGGGATTACAAGAATAACGGATGTGGATTTCCGCTATGCCGAAGCCATGGGAACCTCTGTAAAGCTGTTTGGATCAAGCCGGATCCAGGGAGGTAACGTCCATGCATTTGTAGCCCCGGTCATGATCGGAAAGGATCACCCCCTATATTCCGTAGATGATGTTTATAACGGCATTCTTGTAAAGGGAAATATGCTGGGCACTTCCATGTTCTATGGAAGCGGTGCAGGAAAGCTTCCCACTGCCAGCGCAGTGGTGGCGGATATTGTTGAAGCCCTGAAAGCCTTTGACCACCATGTGGAAATGGGATGGGACAGGGAAAACCTTACGATTTCACCCATAGACAGCTTTTCCTTCCGCTGCTTTGTGAGAGTCAAGGGAATCGCTGAAAAGCGAATAAAGGAAGTAGAGGAAGTGTTCGGCAAGGTGGATGTGGTGGAACTGGACCATATGGATGAATTTGCAGTCCTTACAAAGGCCATGACCGAAGAGGAATACAGGTTGAAAGCGAAACAACTGCCGGGGATCAGGCAGCGGATCCGCGCAGAATTTGAAACTGTGTAACAAGTTTATGAGCATACAGCAAAGCGGATGGGAATATCCGCTTGACTTTTCGCCAGGAGGCATCAATGTTAGTAGTAAAAAAATTTGGCGGTAGCTCCGTCGCAGACAAGGAAAGAATTTTTAATGTGGCAAAGCGCTGCATTGAGGAATATGAAAAAGGCAATCAGGTAGTAGTGGTCCTGTCCGCTATGGGAAAGACGACGGATGGTCTCATTGCAAAGGCCCTTGAGATTAATCCTGACCCTCCCAAAAGGGAGCTGGATATGCTCTTAGCCACAGGAGAACAAGTCAGTGTGGCTCTTATGGCTATGGCAATGAATTCTTTGGGAGTTCCGGCCGTTTCTTTAAATGCGGCTCAGGTGGCCATGCACACCACCTCTGCCTACGGGAAAGCCAAATTAAAACGGATCGACACGGAGCGCATCCGGCATGAACTGGAGGCCAGGAAAATCGTGATCGTCACAGGCTTTCAGGGGATCAGCAAATACGATGACTTAACAACCCTTGGACGAGGGGGCTCCGATACAACAGCCGTAGCCCTTGCAGCCGCACTTCATGCGGACGCATGTGAGATTTACACGGATGTGGAAGGGGTATATACTGCAGATCCCCGCATTGTTCCAAATGCCAGAAAGCTTCCTGAGGTTTCGTATGATGAAATGCTGGAATTCGCTTCTCTGGGAGCAAAAGTGCTCCATAACCGGTCTGTGGAGATGGCAAAGCGCTATGGTGTTCAGTTGGTTGTTCTGTCGAGCCTGACCAGGGCAGAAGGTACCGTTGTCAAGGAGGAAACAAAATTGGAGAGAATGCTGGTTAGCGGCGTGGCCGCGGATAAAAATGTAGCCCGTATTTCAGTCATCGGGGTCAAGAATACGCCTGGAATTGCTTTTAAGATTTTCAATCTCCTGGCAAAGAACAATATTAACGTGGATATCATCATACAGTCCATCGGGCGGGAAGAGAGGAAAGATATTTCCTTTACAGTGGCAAAGACTGACTTAAAGGATACCATGGACCTTTTAAATAAAAACAAGGAGTCCATCACTGCCCAGGATGTGACCAGCGAGGAAGGCGTAGCTAAGATTTCCATTATCGGAGCAGGGATGACAGGCAATCCGGGAGTGGCTGCAAAGATGTTTGAAGCTCTTTCCAGCGCCAATGTAAACATCAAGATGATTGCTACCTCAGAGATACGGATCACGGTTCTTATTGATGAAGCGGATGTAAACCGTGCCATGAGGACCGTTCATGATGCCTTTGACCTGGCGGATTAAAGGCCGGCAGAGACATGAACTGGTTAAAAAAAATATTTGGCCTGGGGCTTCCCTGCCTGTTCCATTCCCTGACAGGACTTTACTGTCCGGGCTGCGGCGGGACCCGGGCCGTCCGGTCATTGTTGCAGGGGGACCTGCGGATGAGTTTTCAGTATCATCCGCTGGTCCTTTATGCATGTTTCGTGTTTTTTATGGAGTTGATCTTAAGGACTGCCTTTCAAGGGAAATTGACTTCCGCAGATCATAGAAAAAGAGACAGGATATGGATCCTGGCAGGGGCCGCTATTACGGCAGCCAATTTGATTTTTAAGAATTATATGCTGGTTTTTAAGGGAGTGGACCTGCTTCCTCTTATGAGGTAGGCCCTATTCTCCGGAAGAAGAGGCAGCGGTAAGGGCCTGGGATGCTGTCTCAAAAACCTGTCTGAAGTAATGGCCCAAAGGTGTATTGGTATCCATCGTGTCGTATACAAAAATAATAAATAATGCCATCATAAGGCCGCAGACTGCGGAAATAACAGACAGGATCAGGCCGAGCTGGGCCTGCTGGGTAAAGGGCTTTCCCTGTCTGGAAAGGACGGCACATGCGATGCCGATCAGTCCGAGAAACAGGCCGGCCGGCAGGCTCCAGATGCTGAATAAGGGAAGGCAGTCGCTGGCCAGTCCAAGGCCGCCCAGAAGAACGGACCAGAAGGCTAGGAAAGAACCTGTGGGACGGACCTGGGGCAGCATCCCGTTGTTGCTGTTATGATTTTCTTCCATTCGTAATTTACCTCGTTTGCATATTGTGAAAACAGGAAAATGCTTTCATAAATCATACTATTGTATGATTGTAGCATGAAAAGGGCCCCGTGTCCAGACGGGTATTGCATAAGCCCGGCTGATGAATTATAATAGTAAATTGAAAAAAGGGGGAAAGCAAACCGTCTTTTAACCTTCCGTTTATGAACCAGCCGGATATGCAGGCAAATCCGCTAGATTCATCAGGAAGTAAATTATGAAAAAATAAGGGGAACGCCATGGATATTATAAAGGCATTACAGGAAGAACTCTCCATAGCCCGCGGACAGGTGGAAGCGGCGGTAAAGCTCATTGATGAAGGGAATACCATACCGTTTATTGCAAGATACCGGAAAGAGGCTACCGGTTCCTTAAATGATGAGGTCCTGCGGAATCTGGATGAGCGGCTCCGCTACCTGCGGAACTTAGAAGAGCGGAAGGAGCAGGTTCTTTCTTCCGTCAGGGAGCAGGAGAAGCTGACGCCGGAACTGGAAAAAAAGATACTGGAAGCCCAGACTTTGGTGGCTGTGGAGGATCTATACCGTCCTTATAAGCCGAAAAGAAGAACTAGGGCCACCATTGCAAAGGAAAAGGGGCTGGAGCCTCTTGCGGACTTAATCCAGATGCAAATGTTAAAAGCCCCTTTGGCAGATGCGGCGGCCCAATACGTTTCCGAAGAGAACGGGGTTTCTTCCCCGGAAGATGCCGTTAGCGGAGCAAAGGATATTCTTGCAGAGCGGATTTCCGACAATGCGGAATACCGCACTTATATCAGAAACGCCACTGTCAGCCAGGGGAGCATTCAGTCATCGGCAAAGGATGAAAAAGCAGAATCCGTATATGAAATGTACTACAATTACGAGGAGACCATTAAAAAGTCCGCAGGTCACAGGATTCTGGCTTTAAACCGGGGAGAAAAGGAAAAGATCCTTACGGTAAAAATACTGGCTCCGGTGGAACAGATTCTGCGTTTTTTGGAAAAGCAGGTGATTGAAAGGGACAACCCATATACCACCCCGATTCTGAAAGAAGTGGTCGCAGACAGCTATGATCGTCTCATCGCTCCGGCTATTGAGCGGGAGGTAAGAAGCGCCCTTACAGAACAGGCGGAGGCTGGGGCCATCCGGGTGTTTGGAAAGAATCTGGAGCAGCTTTTAATGCAGCCCCCCATTGCAGGGCGGGTGGTCCTGGGCTGGGACCCGGCATTTCGCACCGGCTGTAAGCTGGCAGTTGTGGATGAGACCGGAAAGGTCCTTGATACGGTAGTCATCTATCCTACAGCACCTCAGAACAAAGTAGAGGAATCAAAGGCCGTTTTACGGAAGCTGATCCAAAAATACAATATTTCCCTGATATCTGTAGGAAATGGAACCGCATCCAGGGAATCAGAAGCAGTGATCGTGGATTTGTTAAAGGAAATACGGCCGCAGGTTCAGTACATCATTGTAAATGAGGCAGGGGCCTCCGTTTATTCAGCCAGCAAGCTTGCCACAGAGGAATTCCCCAATTTTGATGTTGGTCAGAGGAGCGCCGCTTCGATTGCAAGAAGGCTGCAGGACCCACTGGCAGAGCTGGTTAAGATTGACCCTAAATCCATAGGAGTGGGCCAGTACCAGCATGACATGAATCAAAAACATTTAAGCGATGCGCTTCAGGGAGTGGTGGAAGACTGTGTGAACAAAGTAGGCGTGGACTTAAATACAGCCTCCGCTTCCCTTCTGGAATACATTTCCGGTATCTCAAAGCCCATAGCTAAAAACATCGTGGTCTATCGGGAAGAGAACGGGGCATTTATCAGCAGGAGCCAGCTTCTTAAAGTTCCCAAGCTGGGGCCAAAGGCTTACGAACAGTGCGCTGGCTTTATGAGGATCCAGGGAGGAAAAAATCCCCTGGACGGAACCAGCGTTCATCCAGAAACCTATGAGGCGGCAAAGAAGCTTTTGGATAAGCTGGGATATGAGTTAACAGAGCTGGCTCGCGGAGGCTTAAGCGGTATCAGCAAAAAGATCCTGGATTATAAGTCCCTGGCCGCCCAACTGGAGATCGGGGAGATCACCCTGCGGGATATTGTAAAGGAATTGGAAAAACCGGCAAGGGATCCCAGGGACCAGATGCCTGCGCCCATTCTGCGTACCGATGTCATGGAAATGAAGGACTTACAGCCAGGCATGGTATTAAAGGGTACGGTAAGAAATGTCATTGATTTCGGTGCTTTTGTGGATATCGGCGTCCACCAGGATGGTCTTGTTCACATTTCACAGATGTCGGATAAATTCATCAAACATCCCCTGGAAGCGGTGAGCGTGGGAGATATTGTTGAAGTTAAGGTCATAAGCGTGGATGTGCAGAAAAAAAGGATCGCCCTGACCATGAAATTATAAAAGAAAAAGGTTTGAATTTTACCTGAAAGTGCTGTGCCCCAAGGGCGCAGGAAGGAGGAAAACGTGGAAGAGAAATACCCGATTGTAATAGAAGTAAAATTGACGGCAAAAGATCTTTGGAAGTTTTCCATGTATCATTCCTATCAGGGACTGCAGGGACTTTTTAATATTATTTTCAGCGCTGCTGCTGTCTTTCTCCTGATCACTACATGGAACTCTAATTCCACACCATACCGGGTGCTGTTAGTCATCTGCGCCCTGATGTTTACAGTCTGGCAGCCGGGCATACTTTATTTAAAAGCGGTCAGACAGGCAAAGACTCCCATGATCCAGAACCCTATGACACTTTCCTTTGACGAGGAGGGGATCCTGGTTTCCCAGGGAAAGGAAAACCTTCCGATTGCCTGGGAGAATGTGGGGAAAGTGGATCGGGGAAAAGATATGATGATCCTCTATATGGACCGGGTTCACGCTTATTTGCTGCCTGATTCCATTATGGGAGAAAAAAAGGCGGACATCCGTGGACTTATGAAAGAAAAACTGCCTCCTGAAAGGCGAAAGAGGATATAAAATATGGTAGTAGAAAGCTGGAAGCCAGAAGAGACCTATGAACTTGGGAAAAGAATGGGAGAGAAAGCCAGGCCTTCCGATGTGTACTGTTTAAATGGAGATTTGGGAGTGGGGAAAACCGTATTTACCCAGGGGTTCGCGAAAGGCCTTGGGATCATGGAACCGGTGAACAGCCCTACGTTCACCATAGTAAACCAGTATGAGGATGGACGTCTGCCTTTCTATCATTTTGATGTGTACCGGATCGGCGATATCAGCGAGATGGATGAGATCGGTTATGAGGATTGTTTTTACGGGGAAGGCGTAAGCTTAATTGAATGGTCCAACCGGATCAGAGAGCTTCTTCCTGACCATGTAATAACCATAACCATAGAAAAAGATTTGGAAAAAGGGTTTGATTACAGGAAAATCACCGTGGAGGGAATATAAATGAGGATACTTGGAATTGAAAGCTCGTCTTTGGTGGCTTCCGTTGCCGTGGTGGAGGACGAGGTGATGACTGCGGAATATACCGTTAATTTTAAGAGGACCCATTCCCAGACCCTTCTTCCCATGCTGGATGAAATTGTAAAAATGGTGGACCTGGACTTAGGAACCATTGATGCCATTGCTGTTTCCGGAGGTCCGGGTTCCTTTACCGGACTTCGGATCGGCTCTGCCACTGGCAAGGGCCTTGGCCTTGCATTAAAGAAGCCTCTGATTTCCGTGCCGACCGTGGATGCCATGGCTTATAACTTATACGGCAGCGCCTATACCGTCTGCCCCATTATGGATGCCAGGAGGAATCAGGTTTACACGGGCATTTATGACAACAGGACGGGCTTTTCCGTGATTAAGGAACAATGTGCCATGGACATTGAAGAATTGGCAGAAGAATTAAATGCAGCCGGGCAAAAGGTGATATTCTTAGGAGACGGCGTCCCTGTATACAAAAAACAGATACAACAAAAAATGACGGTTCCCTTCCTGTTCGCTCCGGCTCATTTAAACCGGCAGCGGGCTGCAGCAGTGGCAGCTCTGGGCTGTAAGTATTATGAGGAAGGAAAGACTCTTACGGCAGCAGAGCATGCTCCTGTTTATTTAAGAAAACCTCAGGCGGAGCGGGAACGGGAGGAGTATCTTTCTAAATGAAAGCAAGGTTAAATTTCACTGTAGTTAGAAAAATAGCCGTTGCGGAACTGTCAGCTGAATCCAACGTTCCTGAAAGGAGGAGAAGCCATTGATCCATGAAATGCGTCCGGAGGATGTATTTGGAGTCTCTGAACTAGAACGGATCTGCTTTTCCGATCCATGGTCCTTGGAATCCGTGAAAGAGGGCTTAGTAAGCAGCCTTGATACCTGGCTGGTACTTAAAGAGGGGGGGGGCCTGCTTGGCTACTGCATCTTCCGGATCATTGCCGGGGAAGGAGAACTGCTTCGGATCGCCGTTCATCCTGAGTACAGGGGCAGGGGCCTGTCAAAGAAACTTATGGACCGTCTGGTGGAATATTCCAGAAAAAAGGAAGTAATGTCCCTGTCTTTAGAGGTCCGTGAAAGCAATAATAAAGCCAGAAACCTTTATAGATCCTATGGTTTTAAAGAGGAGACCATCCGTAAAAATTATTATCGTGATCCTCAGGAAAATGCCGTCATCATGTGGAACCGCCGGATATGAAACATTTACCACTAAAAATAAGGGGAAACACCGTATATAATGTAGGGGTATCCAGTAAGGATGCCCTTTTTCTTATTTTCAGATGATGCGAAGCGGAAACAGGGCTTAACTGGTAAATGCGAAAAAGGAAATACCCTACGGGTATCCCTTTATGCCCCCAAAAACAGGGCAATTAAGCGGAAAGGTGAGAGGAAGATGAGAAAGTACAAAAACGGTGGTCAGCTTGAAACAGTTATGTGCAACTGCTGTGGCAAAAAAATTATCGTGTCAGAAGGTGTTGCCAGGGAGGGGGTAATTAGTATTAATCATACCTGGGACTTTTTCTCCGAGAAGGATGGGGAGATCCATCATTTTGATCTTTGCGAGGACTGTTACGATACCATGATTCAGGAATTTAAGATTCCTGTGGAGGTAGAAGAACAGCTGGAATATTTATAGTTGCTAATTGCCTCTGCTTTGTGATATGATTTTATGAGGCGGTTTTTTGCCGCTGTTCATTGACAGAAATCAAAGCGAGGAAATTTTATGTTGGATATATGTTTGCTGGGAACCGGAGGAATGATGCCTCTGCCATACCGGTGGCTGACAGCCATGATGGCCAGATGCGACGGCAGTGATCTTCTCATTGACTGCGGGGAAGGAACCCAGATTGCGTTAAAGGAAAAGGGCTGGAGCCCGAAACCCATTGACATCATTTGCTTTACCCATTATCACGCCGACCATATCAGCGGTCTTCCGGGACTTCTCCTGACCATGGGAAATGCGGAAAGAAGGTCACCTCTGACTCTTATAGGTCCAAAGGGCTTAGAACGTGTGGTAGGAGCCCTGAGGACCATTGCGCCGGAACTGCCCTTTGAACTGAAATTTATTGAGCTTGACCAGATACGGGAGCAGGTAATCATCGGGCCGTATGTGATCGATGCATACCGGGTGAACCACAATGTGGTCTGCTATGGTTATTCCATTTCCATTCCCAGGAAGGGCCGGTTTGATGTAGAACGGGCCTATGCTGCCGGCATACCCCAGAAATTCTGGAACCGTTTGCAAAAGGGAGAAACCATTGAAGACGGTGAAAGGACGTTAACTCCTGACATGGTCTTAGGCCCGGCAAGGCGCGGGCTTAAGGTTACCTATTGTACGGATACAAGACCGGTTCCTGTAATTGCGGAATATGCAAGGGAGGCGGATCTTTTTATCTGCGAGGGAATGTACGGAGAAGAAGGAAAGGAATCAAAGGCCAGGGAATATAAGCATATGACCTTTTATGAAGCTGCCAGGCTGGCAAAGGAAGCCCAGCCAAGGCAGATGTGGCTGACTCATTACAGCCCCTCCCTTACCAGACCAGAAGAATATATGGAGAAAGTCCGGGAAATTTTTCCCCGCGCAAAAGCGGCAAAAGATGCCTGGACCTTGGAACTGGAATTTGATGAGGAGTGAGGGAGAGGCAATGAAGAAAAATCATACAGAGGAAGATGTCTATATACTTGCAATTGAAAGTTCCTGTGATGAGACGGCGGCAGCCGTGGTAAAAAACGGAAGAGAGATCCTTTCCAATGTGATCTCTACCCAGATCGCCCTGCATACATTATACGGCGGCGTTGTGCCGGAAATCGCATCCAGAAAGCATATTGAAAAAATCAACCAGGTCATAGAAGCTGCCCTTCAGGAGGCTGGGATGTGCCTGGAAGATATGGACGCCATAGGCGTAACTTATGGTCCGGGACTGGTAGGAGCCCTTCTTGTAGGTGTTGCCGGGGCAAAGGCCATTGCCTATGCTGCGGGCAAGCCGTTGGTGGGAGTCCACCATATTGAAGGACATGTATCGGCAAACTTTATTGAACACCCGGATCTGGAGCCGCCATTTTTATGTCTGATCGTTTCGGGAGGCCATACCCATCTTGTGATTGTAAAGGATTATGGAGAATTTGAAATTCTGGGCCGTACCAGAGATGATGCGGCAGGAGAAGCCTTTGACAAGGTGGCAAGAGCGGTGGGCCTTGGATACCCTGGAGGTCCGAAGATTGACCAGGCGGCAAAGGAAGGAGATCCCCATGCCATTAAATTTCCCCGGGCAAAGGTAGAGGGAAGCGTTTACGACTTCAGCTTCAGCGGCTTAAAGTCCGCAGTATTAAACCATATCAACCACGCCAACATGATGGGAGAAGAGATCAATGTGGCCGATCTGGCTGCATCTTTTCAAAATGCGGTGGTGGACGTGCTGGTAAGCCATACAGTGGAAGCGGCAAGGGAATATGGATTTAAAAAGGTAGCCATTGCCGGTGGTGTGGCTTCAAACTCTGCCCTTCGCAAAGGGATGAGCCTTGCCTGTGAGAAAGCAGGAATTGCCTTTTACTATCCGTCCCCTGTTTACTGCACTGATAATGCTGCTATGATTGGTACGGCAGCTTATTATGAGTATATCAATGGAGCCAGAGCTGGCTGGGACTTAAATGCAGTTCCTAATTTAAAACTTGGGGAAAGATAGGAAGCTGGGAGAAGCTTTCTATCATACTTCTAAAAAAGGCTGGGAAGAAATCCAGGGGTATCTTTTTATGCCCAAAAGCATGGGAAGAAAAGAATAAGAACCCTGAGGCATCTTTTTATGCCCAAAAGCACTGGGAAGGAAAGAGGAAGAACCCTGGGGTATCTTTTTATGCTCCAAAAGCATGGGAAGGAAAGAAAAAGAACCCGGGGATATCCTTTTATGCTCCCAAAAGTACGGGCAGAAAAGAAGTGACATTCTGGAGGTATTCTTTTTATCCCAAATAAATGGGTACGTTAGGGGGAAAAGTCCGATGGAGGACAGGAGGAGAACGGCAGCAGTCATATTGGCAGCAGGAAAAGGAACACGCATGGGCAGCCAGGTACATAAGCAGTACATGGAGCTCTTCGGGAAACCGCTGCTGTATTATGCACTTCTTGCCTTCGAAAACAGTTCGGTAGATGAGATCGTCCTTGTGACCGGACCTGGAGAGGTTAGGTATTGCCGGGAGGAAATCGTAGGAAAATACGGATTCAGCAAGGTGACCGCGGTGACTGAAGGAGGAAAGGAACGATATCATTCTGTATACGAAGGTCTAAAAGCAGTTACAAACTGTGACTATGTTCTGGTTCATGATGGTGCCAGGCCCTGTGTGACCGGAGAGATCATAGAAGCAGCTTCTCAGGGGGCCAGACAACATAAGGCCTGTGCGGTCGGTATGCCTGTAAAAGACACCATTAAGATGTCTGATGAAAATGAATTTGCAGCCATAACACCTGACAGGAACCGCCTTTGGATGATCCAGACCCCTCAGGCCTTTGAATATGAACTGGTACTTCGGGCTTATGAAAAGCTTATGTCTTCGGAAAAGTATCAGAAGGGAGTAACGGATGATGCTATGGTTGTAGAAACCATGACTCAGGAAAAGGTGAAATTGATTCGGGGCGATTATGCCAACATAAAGATAACAACACCGGAGGATATGGAAATTGCCGCAGTGTTGATAAAAAGAAACCAAAGGGATAAATAAAAGGAATGCTGTACGTGCAGCTTCCTTTTTATTTTTTCCCTCCTGATTTCAAAAGATCCTTTACGATCAGGTGTAGGTGGTCAAGCTGCTCCCTGTTTAAGTGCTGGGCATCCTCCATTAGTTCTCTTACCTTTGACGGGCTGCTGATGCCGTGGGAGAAAAATTCAGCTGGTTCAATATCCAGATATTCGCATATATAAAAGAAGCCCATCATGGACGGAAGAGCCAGTCCATTTTCTATTTTATGGATATATGTGGGATTCTGGCCAAGGGACAGACTCATATCACGTGCGGATACACCCTTTTGGGCTCTAAGCTCTGAAAGGCGTTTTGAAAAATTGAAATCTATATACATAGGTAGCTCCTCCTGATTCCATAGTATTGCATTTAATGAAATATATGTAGTAAATAATGCAATCGATCACTTGACATGTTGCATTCATTACAATATTATTAGTTATATAAAGTATTTAATGTATGATTATACAGAAAAGTCCGCCATGCGGGCTGGGCGGCTGTCAGATCATGTCGACAGCTGCATCAGAGGAAAGAAGGTACGGTAGATGAAAACTGAAGAAAACCGGATAGAGATGGACAAAAACGCCAAGACTGGGCTTTTGGACCGGATAGCGGCGGATTCGGGCTGCATGTACCTGTCAGATTTAAGAAACTGTATTTCTAAGAGATGCTGCTGCAACGTTGTAGCCAAAATACCGGCAACGGATTATCCCTTAAAAGTATGGGAAGATGCGGTGTGTTATATGACAGGGACAGAAGAAGATTTTAAGACAGCTGAAGCAGCAAAACAACGACTTTTAGAGCTTTTATGAAGCTTATTAATATAATTTGAAAAAAATGTAAAAATGTGTTGACAGAACAAACAAACAATGATAAACTATCCAAGTTGCAGCTGATGAGCGCAGCAAATAAGCAATATAAGTCTCCAAGAGATTTGGGAAAAATAGAAAAAAGTGCTTGACAAAAGCATGGACTTCTATTAGAATATAAAAGCACATTTGGAGAGGTATCGAAGTGGTCATAACGAGGCGGTCTTGAAAACCGTTTGTCCGCAAGGGCGCGTGGGTTCGAATCCCACCCTCTCCGTTGGCAGGTTTTTAGCCGCTAATAACATAGAAGAATCAGCTAACTGCAGAAGTACCCAAGTGGCTGAAGGGGCTCCCCTGGAAAGGGAGTAGGCCGTTAGTAGCGGCGCGAGGGTTCAAATCCCTCCTTCTGCGTCAGCATCTGGGAAATGAAAGTTTCAGGCAGATGCAAAGCACCTTGAAAACAGAAGATTGAACAGTATGTAAAACCCTGAAAATTCTAATAAAACAAGCCATGTTTGATGGCTTTGAATGAGAAAATTTCAGAACGAATACAAGTAATTGTATACGAACCAAACAACAAGTAAAACGGGAAATAAATTAGCTAGTTAGTTGATTTTGACCGTGGATTGAACTGGATGGCTAGTCCGGGCGGTAGGCTCATGAAGCTTTGCTTCATTCGCTACCATTTGCTTCGCAAATGTTCGCAGCTTTCCCATAACTCCCTTATGGAAGTAAACTTCCAACGGGATTTCTGGCAAATCTACGACCGCTTTCAAAGACTATCTGCTTAAATTTGAGAGTTCGATCCTGGCTCAGGATGAACGCTGGCGGCGTGCTTAACACATGCAAGTCGAGCGAAGCACTTTTAAGGAAGTTTTCGGATGGAATTAAAAGTGACTGAGCGGCGGACGGGTGAGTAACGCGTGGGTAACCTGCCTCATACAGGGGGATAACAGTTGGAAACGGCTGCTAATACCGCATAAGCGCACAGTGCTGCATGGCACAGTGTGAAAAACTCCGGTGGTATGAGATGGACCCGCGTCTGATTAGGTAGTTGGTGAGGTAACGGCCCACCAAGCCGACGATCAGTAGCCGACCTGAGAGGGTGACCGGCCACATTGGGACTGAGACACGGCCCAAACTCCTACGGGAGGCAGCAGTGGGGAATATTGGACAATGGGGGAAACCCTGATCCAGCGACGCCGCGTGAGTGAAGAAGTATTTCGGTATGTAAAGCTCTATCAGCAGGGAAGAAAATGACGGTACCTGACTAAGAAGCCCCGGCTAACTACGTGCCAGCAGCCGCGGTAATACGTAGGGGGCAAGCGTTATCCGGATTTACTGGGTGTAAAGGGAGCGTAGACGGCACTGCAAGTCTGGAGTGAAAGCCCGGGGCTCAACCCCGGGACTGCTTTGGAAACTGTGGTGCTGGAGTGCAGGAGAGGTAAGTGGAATTCCTAGTGTAGCGGTGAAATGCGTAGATATTAGGAGGAACACCAGTGGCGAAGGCGGCTTACTGGACTGTAACTGACGTTGAGGCTCGAAAGCGTGGGGAGCAAACAGGATTAGATACCCTGGTAGTCCACGCCGTAAACGATGAATACTAGGTGTTGGGGAGCAAAGCTCTTCGGTGCCGCCGCTAACGCAATAAGTATTCCACCTGGGGAGTACGTTCGCAAGAATGAAACTCAAAGGAATTGACGGGGACCCGCACAAGCGGTGGAGCATGTGGTTTAATTCGAAGCAACGCGAAGAACCTTACCAAGTCTTGACATCGGAATGACCGGTCCGTAACGGGGCCTTCCCTTCGGGGCATTCCAGACAGGTGGTGCATGGTTGTCGTCAGCTCGTGTCGTGAGATGTTGGGTTAAGTCCCGCAACGAGCGCAACCCTTATCCTTAGTAGCCAGCAGTTCGGCTGGGCACTCTGGGGAGACTGCCAGGGATAACCTGGAGGAAGGTGGGGATGACGTCAAATCATCATGCCCCTTATGATTTGGGCTACACACGTGCTACAATGGCGTAAACAAAGGGAAGCAAAGGAGCGATCTGGAGCAAACCCCAAAAATAACGTCTCAGTTCGGATTGTAGTCTGCAACTCGACTACATGAAGCTGGAATCGCTAGTAATCGCGGATCAGAATGCCGCGGTGAATACGTTCCCGGGTCTTGTACACACCGCCCGTCACACCATGGGAGTTGGTAACGCCCGAAGTCAGTGACCCAACCGTAAGGAGGGAGCTGCCGAAGGCGGGACTGATAACTGGGGTGAAGTCGTAACAAGGTAGCCGTATCGGAAGGTGCGGCTGGATCACCTCCTTTCTAAGGAAGAAGAAGTAAGGGTTTTAGATACTGTTGAGTCTTTGGTTTTCAAAGGAAGTAAAAAGAATAAAGAAACACCAAGAGAACCGTAATGTGGAACCTCGCGAATGAAATTCGCTGGGTCGCGGCTGCGCCGCTTATACAATGAATCAAAAAAACTGCTTATGAAAGCAAGCTTTCAACACAGTTTTCCGCTTAATTGTGCACGCATTACTAGTGAGACACGAAATTTCTGGTGCCGATGCGCTTAGGGGAGACACCCGTTCCCATCCCGAACACGATGGTTAAGACTTAAGCGGCCGATGGTACTATGCTGGAGACGGCATGGGAGAGCAGGTGGGTGCCAGATTATTTATGGGGGTGTAGCTCAGTTGGGAGAGCACCTGCCTTGCAAGCAGGGGGTCAAGAGTTCGAATCTCTCCATCTCCATTTGATGTAGTTACGAAGGTGTACTTCGAAAAGCTGACGCTTTTCTCAGTCACGGCATTCCACGCCTATACAATCACATAAAAAACTGCTTAGGAACACAAGTGTTCAACACAGTTTTCCATATGATTGTGCACACTTCTGATTGCATCACGCATGTACCTTGAAAACCACATATTGAAATATATCTAGATAGAGTTTTTATACGGTAAAGTATAAAGACAACATCAAGACATCCGAGGTGTTACATCTAACGATGTAACCAAACAAAACTCGTTAAAGTAACCGTAACGTACGGTGAAATAACAAACCTAAGACCAGAGATACAACGCTATGTATCTTAGATTAGTAACCCGCACCCGCAGGTGAACATCGAATTGGTTAAGCTAATAAGAGCGCAGGGTGGATGCCTTGGCACTAAGAGCCGATGAAAGACGTGATAAGCTGCGAAAAGCTTCGGGGAGGAGCAAATATCCTTTGATCCGGAGATGTCTGAATGGGGAAACCCAGCTGAGCAAACCTCAGCTGTCGTATGGTGAATCCATAGCCATACGTCGGGAACCCGGGGAACTGAAACATCTAAGTACCCGGAGGAAAAGAAAGAAAACTCGATTTCCAAAGTAGCGGCGAGCGAAATGGAAGGAGCCTAAACCAGTATGCGTGCATACTGGGGTTATGGACTGCAAGAAGTGAGACGATTTGTTACCAGAACGGTCCTGGAAAGACCGGCCATAGAAAGTGAAAGCCTTGTATGGGAAAGCAATAGTCAGCGAGCAGGATCCAAAGTACCACGAGACACGAGAAACCTTGTGGGAATTCGGGGGGACCACCCCCCAAGGCTAAATACTACTTAGTGACCGATAGCGCATAGTACTGTGAAGGAAAGGTGAAAAGGACCCCGGGAGGGGAGTGAAAGAGAACCTGAAACCCTGTGTTTACAAGCTGTGGAACCACATTTTAAGTGGAACCGCGTACTTTTTGTAGAACGGTCCGGCGAGTTACCGTTACTGGCAAGGTTAAGCACTGAAGGTGCGGAGCCGAAGGGAAACCAAGTCTTAATAGGGCGAATGAGTCAGTAAAGGTAGACCCGAAACCGGGTGATCTACCCATGTCCAGGTTGAAGTTTCCGTAAAAGGAAATGGAGGACCGAACGCACATCCGTTGAAAAGGGTGGCGATGAGGTGTGGGTAGGGGAGAAATTCCAATCGAACCCGGAGATAGCTGGTTCTCCTCGAAATAGCTTTAGGGCTAGCCTCGTATTAGTCTGCCGGAGGTAGAGCACTGAATTTCCTAGGGGGCGTCAAAGCTTACCAAAGAATATCAAACTCCGAATGCCGGTCAGATGATGTACGGGAGTCAGACTGCACGAGATAAGTTGGGCAGTCAAAAGGGAAAGAGCCCAGACCACCAGCTAAGGTCCCAAAGTGCGTGTTAAGTGGAAAAGGATGTGGGATTTCAGAGACAACTAGGATGTTGGCTTAGAAGCAGCCACACATTCAAAGAGTGCGTAATAGCTCACTAGTCGAGAGGTCCTGCGCCGAAAATGTCCGGGGCTAAAACACGACACCGAAGCTGTGGAATGTATGTAAATACATTGGTAGAGGAGCATTCTTAACGCACAGAAGCATTACCGTAAGGAGATGTGGAGTGTTAAGAAGAGAGAATGCCGGAATGAGTAGCGAGATGGAGGTGAGAATCCTCCAGGCCGAATATCTAAGGTTTCCAGAGTAAAGCTGATCTGCTCTGGGTAAGTCGGGGCCTAAGGCGAGGTCGAAAGACGTAGTCGATGGACAACAGGTTGAAATTCCTGTACCGCATATCATCAGAACTGTGGGGACACAGAACCGAGGAAGAACCCGGGAATGAAAAGACCGGGGCAAGCATTTTACTGGCCAGAATGGAAAATCCATCTGGCAACAGGAAGGTGTGACGCGTACCGAACACAAGTAGGGAAGTCTTCGTAGGGGCTGTCAAGAAAAGCCGCTATTGTGTGATATGTGCCCGTACCGTAAACCGACACAGGTGGATGAGGAGAGAATCCTAAGGCCGGCGGGAGAAGCATTGTTAAGGAACTCGGCAAAATGACCCCGTAACTTCGGGATAAGGGGTGCCTGAGAAATCAGGCCGCAGAGAATAGGCTCAAGCAACTGTTTAGCAAAAACACAGGTCTATGCAAAACCGAAAGGTGAGGTATATGGGCTGACGCCTGCCCGGTGCTGGAAGGTTACGAGGAGGGGTTAGCGGAAACGCGAAGCTCTGAATTTAAGCCCCAGTAAACGGCGGCCGTAACTATAACGGTCCTAAGGTAGCGAAATTCCTTGTCGGGTAAGTTCCGACCCGCACGAAAGGCGTAATGATTTGAGCGCTGTCTCGACAATGCACCCGGTGAAATTGAAGTACCAGTGAAGATGCTGGTTACCTGCGCCAGGACGGAAAGACCCCATGGAGCTTTACTCCAGCTTGATACTGGGATTCGGTACTGCATGTACAGGATAGGTGGGAGGCATAGAAGCAAGGACGCCAGTCTTTGCGGAGCCGATGTTGGGATACCACCCTTGCGGTATTGGGTTTCTAACCTGCAGCCATGACCTGGCTGGGGGACAATGTCAGGCGGGGAGTTTGACTGGGGCGGTCGCCTCCGAAAGGGTATCGGAGGCGCTCAAAGGTTCCCTCAGAATGGACGGAAACCATTCGAAGAGTGCAAAGGCATAAGGGAGCTTGACTGCGACACCGACGGGTGGAGCAGGTAGGAAACTAGGACTTAGTGATCCGGTGGTATAAAGTGGGATTGCCATCGCTCAACGGATAAAAGCTACCCTGGGGATAACAGGCTTATCACTCCCAAGAGTTCACATCGACGGAGTGGTTTGGCACCTCGATGTCGGCTCATCGCATCCTGGGGCTGTAGTAGGTCCCAAGGGTTGGGCTGTTCGCCCATTAAAGCGGTACGCGAGCTGGGTTCAGAACGTCGTGAGACAGTTCGGTCCCTATCCGGCGTGGGCGTAGGATATTTGAGAGGAGCTGTCCTTAGTACGAGAGGACCGGGATGGACTGACCTCTGGTGTATCTGTTGGTGATCAACACCATGGCAGAGTAGCCAAGTCGGGAAGGGATAAACGCTGAAGGCATCTAAGCGTGAAGCCCCCCTCAAGATGAGATATCCCATCGCAAGAGTAAGACCCCTTGAAGACGACGAGGTAGATAGGGCAGAGGTGGAAGCATGGCAACATGTGGAGCTGACTGTCACTAATAGGTCGAGGGCTTAACCAGGTTGGTTTAGGTAAGAGGAAAGAACGGATGAAAACAGATATGTAGCAATGTGTGGTTTTGAGGGTATATGCTTCAATATTCCTCGATAGCTCAGTCGGTAGAGCAAACGGCTGTTAACCGTTGGGTCGTAGGTTCAAGTCCTACTCGGGGAGCTTTGGCCCCATGGTCAAGCGGTTAAGACATCGCCCTTTCACGGCGGTAACACGAGTTCGAATCTCGTTGGGGTCATTGAATGCCGATGTGGCTCAATTGGCAGAGCAGCTGATTTGTAATCAGCAGGTTATCGGTTCGAGTCCGATCATCGGCTTTTAGTAAATTTAATATGTTTGCAGATTATAATGTTTAGGACCTTTAGCTCAGTTGGTTAGAGCAACCGGCTCATAACCGGTCGGTCCTGGGTTCGAGTCCCCGAAGGTCCACTGACACTGAACTAAATATTAGATAATCTGGCCCGGTGGCTCAGCTGGTTAGAGCGCCGCCCTGTCACGGCGGAGGTCGTGGGTTCGAATCCCATCCGGGTCGTTCTGTACTTGAAAGGTACAGGCTTTACAAACCAGCAGGTAAGTTGTATAATACTTACTACCTTGTATATGGGATCTTAGCTCAGCTGGGAGAGCATCTGCCTTACAAGCAGAGGGTCATAGGTTCGAGCCCTATAGGTCCCATTACCATGATGACGAGATGAAATACGCTTTATGAATTCTGCTCGTTGCTGCGGCAGTCGCCAACTGAACATGCAAGCATGTTCGCATGGCTCGTTGCTTGCGCAAATCATGAGAATGCCGGCGTGGCGGAACTGGCAGACGCACAGGACTTAAAATCCTGCGGGACTTACCTCCCGTACCGGTTCGATTCCGGTCGCCGGCATTTGCCTGATGAGGCAAATAAGTGAATATGTGTGTGTAGCTCAGCTGGATAGAGCACTTGGCTACGGACCAAGGTGTCGGGAGTTCGAATCTTCTCACGCACGTACAGAAAACCCTTATTTTATAAGGGTTTTCATAATTTAAGGCATCCGGGAAAGGGTGCCTTTTTTGTATTTGGCTAATATTTGGATGACGATTTAATTTTTCCCTGGAATCAGTATGATATTATGGTCTAGAAGGCAGCCAAGATTCGTTAAAGAACAAAGTTAAAGACCATTCCCGGACTTCTTTTTGTTGTTTGATAAATATAATAATTTTTAAGACAATCGTCCATACTATCATAGAGGTGATAAGCATGGATAAGAACAAGAAAAACCTGGAATCGGAAAAAGAGGTGGCTGAGGAATTGGAAACTTTTAACAACCACTGGGGAACGGGACATTTTTTAGGGCCGAACACACTGAGATATGAAGAAAACAGAGAAGTTTACAAGGAAAAGGACAGCGAGTAGCTGTCCTTTTCCTTATACGGATATGGAAGCTTCCTATATCGGGGAAGTTGGATTCCCCGCTTTACAAATTTAATAAATGGGTGTATATTAACCATGTACCACAAAATGCGCCGGTAGCTCAGCTGGATAGAGCGTCTGGCTACGGACCAGAAGGCCGCGAGTTCGAATCTTGTCCGGCGCATGAAAAGAACAGTTTTATTCAGCGGATAAAAACTGTTCTTTTTTTATATCTGTAACGGTGAATGACTCCGGAATTCAGTATTAATAAAAATTATAGCTTGATTTTTTTTCAGAATTTATTATACTAAACTTAGGGCTTTAGGAAGGTTTTTATCAGGTGCGATGAGGTAGCTGTAGACAATAGGTGCAGTGCCTCTTTTTTTATATCAGGCTGTCAAAATAGCCAGCAGGAGGGTTATTTTTAGTTATGAAGGATGAAATAATACAGAAGCTGGAAGGGCTTCCCGGAAAAATCAGCTTTTTATATGAGAATTTAAAGACAGGTGAAGGTTTTTTTTATCATGAGCAGGAACCCATGCTGGCGGCAAGCGTAATCAAGCTGTTTGTCATGGCGGCTGCATTTGAAAAGGAAAAGAAGGGAACCTTCCGTATGAATGATATATTTGCTGTGAAAAAGGAGGATTGGGTTCCTTCCTGCGGTGCCCTCACCTATCTTCATGACGGGATTCTGGTCACAGGCATGGATCTTGTCACTTTAATGATAATTTTCAGCGACAACACGGCAACTAATGTTTTGATTGATATACTTGGTATGAAAGAAATCAATGAAACAATCAAAGAGCTTGGGTTCCGGCAGACGCTTCTTCAGAGAAAAATGTACGACACAGAAAGGGCGGCCAGAGGGATCCAGAACTACATAACCGGGTATGAAACGGGCAGGCTTTTAAAAATGATGTATGACGGGACTCTTATAGATAAGGAGTCCAGTGATACGATGATTTCTATTTTGAAAAATCAACAGCTTTGCAGCAAGATTCCATTTTATCTCCAGGCTCTTCCGGAAAGTCCGGAGATCGCCCACAAAACAGGGGAGGATACAGGAATCACTCATGATGTGGGTATCGTCTATGGAAAGGAACCGTTTTTGGTTTGTTTCTGCGGAAATGAGACGGATACTCCTGCTTTTGAGAGAATCATGGCTGAAATTTCCCTGGAATTATACAGGGAAGCCAATAAAGGAATTCAGGAAATAGAGGGAGAATAAATGAAGATAGTAAAAATAGAGACGGCAAAGGTCAGCATTCCCCTTGTGACGCCATTTAAAACAGCCCTTAGAACGGTTGACAGCGTAAATGATATTGTAGTCAGAGTTACAACGGATGATGGGAATACAGGATTCGGGGAGGCTCCTCCCACTGCGGTGATCACAGGAGATACTCAGGGCTCCATTCTTTCTGCCATCCAGGAATTTATTGCTCCGGCATTGATTGGCATGGAAATTGAAAATCTGGACGGAATCATGAAGAAGCTTCATGGCTGCATATTAAAGAACAGTTCCGCAAAGGCAGCGGTAGATATGGCTGTTTATGATCTTTTTGCAAAGTCCTGTAAGAAACCCCTATATAAGATTTTAGGAGGCGGACGGGGAGAGATTGAAACGGATCTGACGATCAGTGTCAATGGCATTGAAGAGATGGTTAATGACAGCCGAAAGGCCGTTTCACAAGGCTTTCGCATCTTGAAAATCAAGGTAGGGAAAGAGGGAAGAACAGATGTGGAGCGGATCCAGGCGATCCGAAAAGCGGTGGGGCCGGATATTAAACTGCGTATTGATGCCAACCAGGGCTGGTCCGCCAAGGAGGCAGTCCGGATCATCAGGACGCTGGAAGATATGGGAATTGACATGGACCTGGTGGAACAGCCGGTAAATGCCCATGACTTTGAAGGAATGAAGTTTGTGACCAGTCAGGTATACACCCCAATTCTGGCAGATGAGAGTGTTTTTTCTCCGGAGGATGCCATACGGATCATTGGGGAACGGGCGGCTGATCTCATCAATATTAAGCTGATGAAAACCGGGGGGATTTATGAGGCCTTAAAAATATGCTCCATTGCGGAAAGCTTTGGAATAGAATGCATGATCGGATGCATGCTGGAAAGCAAGATCTCAGTCAGCGCAGCGGCTCATCTGGCGGCCGGAAAGGGGATCATTACCCGGGCTGACTTAGATGGTCCATCTCTTTGCAGGGAAGACCCTTATACCGGAGGGCCTGTTTTTGACGGACCTAAGATATTTATGAATGAAGATCCAGGCTTGGGGATCAGTAAGGTTCCTGCATTTGGTGATTGCTGGAATAAAATAAAATAAATTGGTACTAATCCCAAATGGGTTAGAAATATTAGGAAAATGGAGGAGAATTTATGAAGAAAAGAAGATTGATAGCTGCAGTTTTATGCACCGTTCTTGCTGCTTCTACAGCATTAAGCGGCTGCAGCGGGAAAAAGACCACTGGAGATGGTTCCCAGGCCGCAGGAAAGGAAAGCGGAGCGGGGGAGAACGGAAAGGCAGCTGTGTATACCAAGCTATATGGCGCTGAGGCAACAACACTGAATTATCTTGTATCCCCTTCGGAAAATGACAATAAAATAGGGGCCAACTGCGTGGATACCCTGATCGAATATGACAGCAAGGGACAGATTAAGCCGGGCCTTGCCACAGAATGGACCTATGACGATGCCACTCTTACATGGACATTAAAACTGCGGGAGGCCAAATGGGTGGACAATACCGGCACCGAGGTTGCAGACGTGACAGCTCAGGATTTTGTTGATGCCATGAAATATGAACTGACTCCTGAGTATGAAAGTGCAAATGTGCAGAATCTATTTGGTATCATAGCCAATGCGGAAAAATATTATAATGGATTGGTATATAACGGCGGAGCGGACAAGGATGGAACGGTCTGGGATGCCATAGATTTTTCAGAAGTAGGAGTAAAGGCAGTTGATGAACATACCCTTACTTATACCCTGGAAAAGGAGGTTCCGTATTTTCTTTCCTCTCTGGCCTATGTCGTATATATGCCGGCTTACGGCCCGCAGCTTGCGGAACTGGGAAAGGATTTCGGTACGGGCGCGGATAAGATGTATTATAACGGTGCGTTTTATTTGGCAGAGTTTTCTCCCCAGGAAAAACATGTCTTTAAAAAGAACCCGGTAAATTATGATGCGGATGTGGTTTACATAGATGAGATCCAGGAGATCTATAATGCGGAATACAATACCATAGGACCGGAAATGGTAAAGCGGGGAGAAGTTGATTATGCGGAAATTTCCTCAGACATCCTGGATAATTGGATGGGCAGTGAGGATACCAAGAATTTAATCAGCCGTGAAAGGCCGAGAACCAGCTACTCCTATTTCTACAGCTTTAACTTTAACCCTCAGTTTGATGCCCAGTATGAACCGGAAAACTGGAAAAAAGCAGTGAATAATGAAAACTTCCGAAAAGCCTTATTTGCCGGCTTAAATAAGTCAAAGGAAGTGGCGGTCTTAGAGCCGGCTACTCCTGACGATTTTGTGATCAATTCCATTACCCCGGCTAACTTTACATTTAATGCAGACGGAGTGGATTACACGGCCATTGGCGATATGGCCTCCCTGTTGCAGACTTTTGATGAGACAAAGGCTAAGGAATACCGAGACCTGGCAAAGCAAGAGCTTGGGGCCGAGGGGGTTACCTTCCCGGTTAAGGTGCTCATGCCCTATAATCCTTCTGAGATCAACTGGGATAAGGAATGCCAGGTTGTAGAACAGCAGATGGAAACCCTTCTTGGTACGGATTTTATTGATATCATCGTGGAGGCCGGTCCTGCGGATGGGTTCTTAACGGAAGTACGCCGAGGGGGCAAGTTTGCCCTGATGAAATGTAACTGGGGTGCTGACTATGCGGACCCTGAGACCTGGACGGACCCATTCTACCAGGCAAAAGGCGAGGATGGTTATGACCTGGGATATAAGTACGGAAACATTGCAAAGGCCATTGAAGAGGGAACCCCTTCCGCTGATGCGGCATTGGAATACTTTTCCCTGGTAGAGGCAGCCAAGGATATAAAAGTGGATATCAATGCCCGCTATGAGGCATTTGCCAAGGCGGAGGCCAGCTTGATCAATCATGCGTTTGTTCTGCCTTTCAGCATTTCCGTCAGCAAATATTTAGCCATTAAGCTGGATGTATTTGAAGGCCAGTATGCGCCCTTTGGTGTATCAAACTTAAGGTATAAGGGGCAGCATCTTCAGGATCATTACATTTCTATGGATGAGTATAAGGCCAACAGAGAAGCCAATGTGAAGTAAAGAACCCATGATAAGCTAAGGGGTATTTGGTTCCTGCAGCATTGGCCAGATGCCGGAATTCCTGAAATTCCGGCATCTGGTCCGTTGCTAGCAGACATAAATACCAGTATATGCGCCGGACCATTGGTTTTAAGCCGTTGCCCGGCGGAAAAATACCGTCGGAAAAGGATGTGCCGGAGGACACATCTTCTTCCGAGAGTATTTTTTTAAGAAAACACAAAGGAGCCGAGAAACTGATGTTAAAGTATTTAGGTAAAAGAATCGCACGTTCATTTCTTACGCTGATCATCATTCTGACCGCGGTATTCTGTTTGCTTCGCCTGATGCCCATTGAAGGATATTTCCAGAATTTTGACAAGATGACGCCTCAGCAGATCCAGGTGGGTCTTAAGGAAATGGGTCTTACGGATCCGCTTCCGCTCCAGGTGATCCACTTCTTTAAAGACCTTCTTCATGGGAATCTGGGCGTGTCCAGGATCTACCGTTCCAATGTTCCAGTATCAGATATTCTGGCGGATAAAGTCCCTGTTTCTGTGAAACTGGGTGTCTGGTCCATGGTTGTTTCCCTGCTTGTGGGTCTGCCCATGGGAGCTCTGATGGCACGGTATAAATACAGGTGGTTCGACCGGGTCGGAACCCTGTTTATTGTATGCATCCAGGCAGTTCCTGCAGCCGTTTATTTTCTCTATATCCAGCTTTACGGAACCAGGCTGATGGGAGTTGGCTTGCTCTTCCAGATTGATAATCCCAAGTACTGGGTTCTTCCGGTGGTGTCCATGTCTCTTGGTAATATTGCTTTTTACGGCATGTGGCTGAGACGGTATATGGTAGATGAGAGCAATAAGGATTATGTAAAGCTGGCCAAGGCAAAGGGAATGTCAGAGGGGGGAGTCATGTTTAAGCATATTTTCCGGAATGCTTTTGTTCCCCTGGCCCAGTATATTCCTACCGCATTTTTAAACACGGTAATCGGTTCCATTTATATTGAATCCCTGTACAGCATCCCGGGGATGGGAGGGCTTCTTGTTACGGTGATCAAAAAGCACGATAATACCATGGTCCAGGGGATTGTTCTGCTCTATGCCTGCGTAGGAGTTCTGGGCCTTTTGCTGGGTGACCTGCTTATGGTTATGCTGGATCCCAGAATCAGTCTGGGAAAGAAAGTAGGTGACAGATGATGAAACAGTTTTCTTACCGCCATACAAAAGAAGCGGAGTTCATGGAAAATATGGAGGAAGCAGAGCTGTTCTCCTTTGCAGGCTTTAGCCAGGAGGAAGCGGAGAAAACAGGATACAGCAATTATTCCTACTGGTACAGCACCTTCCGCGCTTTTTTAAAGAACCGGGGAGCCTTTGTTCTTTTGGTGCTTTTGATCATTCTTCTGGCGTTTACCTTTCTGCAGCCCTATCTGCCCGGGCAATATGATCCCAATATGATCATCAACGATGCTAAAGGAATGCAGTTTCGCAACATTCCACCGGGAAAAGATTTTATACTGGGAACCAATTCCATTGGACAGGATTTGTGGGCAAGGATCTGGGCAGGTACCAGGACGTCTCTGATCATCGGATTGTCTGTGGCCTTTGCAGAAGCGGTCATCGGTATAACTGTGGGAGTGATCTGGGGATATGTGAGAAAGGCGGATTTCATCCTTACGGAAATTTACAATATTATCGACAACATTCCCAATACCATTGTTCTGATCCTTATTTCTTATATTTTAAAGCCCAGTGTGAAGACACTGGTATTTGCCATGTGCCTGACCGGCTGGATTCAGATGGCCAGGTTTATCCGGAACCAGATTCTCATGATCAGGGACAGGGATTATAATGTTGCCAGCCGATGTCTGGGGACGCCTGTCAGCAGGATCATTTTAAAGAATCTTTTACCTTATCTGGTGTCAGTCATCATGCTGCGCATGGCACTCACCATTCCGGCTGCCATTGGCAACGAGGTATTTATTACTTACATCGGATTGGGATTGCCGGTGAACATTCCAAGCTTAGGCAACCTGATCAATGAAGGGCGTGTCCTGATCACCAGTCCAGCATTGCGTTACCAGCTGGTCTACCCAACCATCATTCTTTCCTTTGTCACCATATCGTTTTATATCATCGGCAATGCCTTTTCGGATGCCGCTGATCCAAAGAATCACATGTAAGGAGGGGCAGCATGAATCAGGAAAAGATTTTAGAGGTAAACGATCTGGATATTAAATTTGAGCTGAGGGGAAAAGTTCTTCATGCCATACGAGGCATTTCTCTGGAATTATACAAGGGGGAGATTCTGGCTATTGTTGGGGAATCGGGAAGCGGAAAGTCTGTTTTTACCAAATCCTTTATGGGGCTTTTGGAGAGAAACGGGTATGTGGATGGAGGAAGCGCAGTTTATTACGGGGCTGATGACGGGAAGGAAGTGGATCTGACCAACGTCAAAAGGGAAAAAGACTGGCTGAGAATACGGGGCCATGAGATTGCAATGATCATGCAGGACCCTATGACCAGTTTAAATCCCTTAAAGACCATTGGAGTTCAGATCATGGAAGCCGTGCTGCTTCACCAGCAGGTGGGGCGCCGGGAAGCGAAGAAACGGACTTTAAAATATTTAGCCGATGTGGGGATCCAGGATCCTGACAAAAGGTTTGACCAGTATCCTCATGAATTTTCCGGGGGAATGCGCCAGAGGGTGGTGATCGCCATTGCCATTGCCTGCAACCCGCAGATTCTCATTTGTGACGAACCTACCACGGCTCTAGATGTGACCATACAGGCTCAGATCCTGGATCTATTAAAGGAGCTGCGGCATAAATACAGGCTTTCGGTGATCCTCATCACCCATGACCTGGGGGTGGTAGCCAACATTGCGGACCGGGTGTCCGTTATGTATGCCGGGGATATAGTGGAGATCGGCACCTGCGAAGATATTTTCTATGATGCAAGGCATCCTTATACCTGGGCATTGCTTTCCTCTCTGCCTCAGGTTGGAGTAAAGGGGACGGACTTGTTTTCTATTCCGGGAACTCCGCCCAATCTTTACGCGGAAGTAAAGGGAGATGCCTTTGCTCCCCGTAATCCTCAGGCCCTTAAGATTGATTTTGTGAAAAGGCCTCCCTATTTTCAGGTATCCCCTACCCATAAGGCAAAGACCTGGCTGTTGGATCCCAGGGCACCTAAGGCAGACCCGCCGCCTGTGGTCAGCAAAATCAGAAACGGAGGTCTGTTTTAATGGAACGTGAAGTGTTATTGGATGTAAGGGATCTGGATGTGACCTTTGGAGAGCGGAGAAAGAAATATGAAGCAGTAAAAAAGGTAAACTTTAAACTATACAAAGGAGAAACCTTTGGACTGGTAGGAGAGTCCGGCTCAGGGAAAACCACCATTGGCCGGGCGATCATGAGAATCGTGCCAAGTTCGGGAGGAGATATCCTTTACAAAGGGGAGAAGATCAACGGGAAGATATCGGCTGAGCTGGACCGGAAGGTCATTAAGGAAATACAGATGATCTTTCAGGACCCCCAGGCTTCCTTAAATGAAAGGGCAAAGGTGGATTACATCATCAGCGAAGGACTGATGAATATGGAAAAGGGATTGGGGGAGACGGAACGGAAACAGCGGGTGGACCAGGCCCTTCTTGATGTTGGCCTTCTTCCGGAGTTTGCCAGCCGCTTTCCCCACGAATTTTCCGGAGGTCAGAGACAGCGGATCGGAATTGCCAGATCCCTGATTATGAACCCGGATTTTATCATTGCCGACGAGCCCATATCTGCCCTTGATGTGTCTGTCCGGGCCCAGGTTTTAAATCTCCTTAGGGATATGAAGAAAAAACGGCAGATCACCTATCTTTTTATTGCTCACGACTTATCCGTTATGAGGTTTATCACGGACCGGATCGCGGTGATCCGAAAGGGGGAGATCGTGGAAATGGCAGAAACGGAGGAGCTGATTACCCATGCCCTTCATCCTTATACCAGGGCGCTGCTATCGGCAATTCCCATGCCAGATCCCAGGCGTGAGAAGGAGAAAAAGCTTCTGGTCTATGATCCCTTGATTCACGATTATTCATGGGAAAAGCCTTCCTGGAAAGAGATAAGGCCAGAGCATTTTGTGCTGGCAAACCGGAAAGAGGCCGAAGAATATAAGAATTTATACAAAGATTGATGAAGGAAAAACAATGGAGGAACCCGAAGATCAGGCGATTAACAGAGGGGTTCATAATTTTACTGGCTAAGCGGTATGACTTTTCGAGTGATACCGCTTTTTTTGCAATTTTTTTGCATTCCTACTTATTCGTCCTATTATGCCACTACCTGTCACTAATCGTATCCTGGTAAGATATATGATCTTAATGCAATGCTGTAACAGAAATCGTGTAAAGCAGTATGAGAAATATCAGATTGCAGGATGTAAATTTTAAAAGATACCCGTTCTTTAGGTGGGGGTATTTCCCTGTAATCTGTTTATAAGAAATCAGACTTGCCATAGATGCAATCAGCGTTCCTAAGCCTCCAAGATTTGTTCCAATGATAATTTCTTTGTAATCAGTGGTATAATTTGACAATAGTACGGCTGCCGGAACATTGCTGATTATTTGGCTTATACCAATGGAAACGATGCGTTCATGATTTTCCAGGATACGGATGATTATCTTATGGAGACCTTTAAGGTTGTTAAAATTTCCGATAAAAATAAAAAAGAAGATAAATGTTAATAAAAGAGGATAGTCTGCTTTCAGGAATAAATGTCTGTCTCCAACTAACAGGCAGAACGATACAACCATAAGCAGCAGTCCTTTGGAAATGAACCCTGTAATTGCCAGAAGACATAGCAGGAATAACAGAAGATACATACAAACCTTTCGGTTCTCCATCTTTTCCGTTTTCTCCAACCTTATCGTTATTGCTGTTTTCCTGTAACTCAGCATGATAAAAGCAGTGATGAGAACTGCAGATATAACCGAATAAGGCAGCATCAAAAGTAAAAAATCCTTTATATTCGTATGGGATACAGAAAAAAGATAAAGATTCTGGGGATTTCCTATTGGCGTCAACATGCTTCCGAGATTCCCTGCGATTGTCATCAGTGTGATTGTCAAACATAGCATGGATGTCAATCCTGTCATTTCCAGTATTAATATTCCAAATGGGATAAATGTGATCAAAGCAACATCATTGGTTATAAACATGCTGCTAACAAAGCATAGAAATACAAGTGTAAAAATTATTCCCCTCTCTGTTTTTACTTTGTCTAAAACCATTTTCCCGATATACTGAAAAAAGTTCAGTTCTTTTAACCCTTCCATAATCAGCATGAGACAGAACAGTAGTATCAAAGTATTGTAATCAATATAATCAAGATATTTAATATTTGGAGGAATTATCATGCAGGATAAAGCAGCCAAAACCATAGACAGGGTAAAAACGATATCGCTTCTTAAAAATTTCATTGTCTTTCGTATCATTGATTGGAATCCTTCTTTGCTATAAAGTAAAAAACATTGTGATTATATCATATGCAATGAATGGAATACAATCTGATATATAATTAATTTTTATATTCCCAGACAGAAAAATAGAATTTTATGATTCTTCAAGCATTGCATATTTCATTGCATTTTAGGCCTTTCTTTGCTATGATTAGGAATACTCAAGATGGACAAAAGAAGGGGGAATTATATGAAGGGTAATCCTTTTCAAACATTGTGGTTTAAGCTGCTTGAACCGGTTCCGGTTAAAGGGAGGGGCATGAAATAAGAAGATAGCAAAGCATTCCGTCTTCCATATTTCTTGGTATCATTGACATTCCGCATATCGGACCATATAATAATGAAAAATACAGTGGTCTGTGTATCCACGGCAGTGGAGAAGGTGAAGTGCCGGAAGGAATGTAAACGAAGAACAGAAGGAGATGATGTGATGATGCTGGAATCTTACGGGATTGTAAAAATACCGGTTGCCGCTATTTGGGAAGGACCGGAAGAGATAAAGGAGAACAGCCTTGGAGAAACGGTGTCGGCTATTTCAGATGAAGGGCTGTATGGGATGGGGGTTGCGATCACCGGAGAAGAGGTGGAGGGCTTTTATCCGGTGCGGACTTTCTACAATTATGCCGGCTTTATCAGGAAAGAGGCGATGGAAACAGGGAGCCTGGATGCGCTGAAAGCCTGGGAACAGGGAGACCTTATGGTCATCGATGGGGGTTACGTGGATATCCTTTCCCTTCCAAAGGTCCAGGGGGTACGGCTGTTAAGCCTTTTCAAAGGATCTCTGATAAAGGTGCTTTCCTTTGATATAGAAGCAGAGGGCTGGGCCAGGGTAGAGCTTTTGGACGGACGTATTGGTTATACGCGAAACCAGAATCTAAGACCAAAGGAATTTTCCCAGTCCGGACTGTGGACAGGAGAGCTGCCCCAGAGGGAAATTGTGGATGAAGCCACCTTCCGGAAGGCGGTGGTAGAGACGGCAAAGCAGTATCTGGGGACCCAGTACCGCTGGGGAGGAAGGTCCACTGCCGGAATCGACTGTTCCGGGCTGACCTCGGAAAGCTATTTATTAAACGGGATCCTGATCTACCGCGATGCCAGGATCGAACCGGGATTTCCGGTCCATAAGATTCCAAAAGATGAAATGCTTCCCGGAGATCTTATGTATTTTCCGGGACATATTGCCATGTACATGGGCCATGGAGCTTATATCCATTCCACGGGGAAAATCGGCAGCGGCGGCGTGGTGATCAACAGCTTAAATCCTGAGGCAGAGGACTACAGGGCAGATTTAGCGAAAAGCTGGTATGCGTCTGGGAGTATCTTTGACGCTCCATGCGGAGGGAATATGTCTGCCAGAATAAGAAGCTAAATGGTAAAGGAAGTCCGCCTTGGTGCGGTGCCTGCATTGCAGGCTTTTTATGGATCAGTACAGAGAAAGGGTCGGACAATATGGATTCCAGACTTACATTAGAGAAAAGAATTGAAGCGGAAATCATGAGCTATGACGGAACGATGGGAATCTATCTTGATGATTTCCATGGAAATGTGATTTCCGTTCACGCAGATGAGACATTTGAAACGGCAAGTGCCATTAAGACTTATATTCTGGCATGCCTGTTTGATGAGGTGGAAAAGGGAAATAAGAGCCTGGAAGATATGATCCAATACAGGGAAGAGCATGTGGTGGATGGAAGCGGCGTGCTTGGGGCGCTGGAGCCGGGAGCAATGCTTCGGGTAAAGGATGCCGCTACTTTTATGATCATTGTAAGCGATAATATTGCAACCAATATGATCATTGATTATCTTGGTATGGATACGATCAACCGGTGCATCAAAGCCCTTGGATTCAAGGATACGGTGCTTTATAACCCGATTCATTTTGATATTTACCGAAGACTTGGTACCAGTACGCCCAGGGATTATGCCGGTTTTTTTACCCGCCTGGCAAAGGGGGAGCTTATCAGTCCCAAGGCGGACGGGAAGATGCTGGAGATCTTTAAGAAACAGCATTATAACAGCATGATCACCAAGGATTTTCCACCGTTTTATATGGATTGTGACAACACAGATGATATCCTGATCACCGTTGCCTCTAAAAGCGGGAGTATGGATGCCTGCAGGAATGACGGAGGGCTTGTATTTACCCCTTATGGCCCCTATGCCATCGTCATGTTCCATAAAGAATTTTCTGATGCCATGTATTATCCGGATCATCCGGCCACCGTGTTCGGGGCCAGAGTCAGCCGGATGATCCTGGATCAGTTTCTTGCATTGGAAGGAAGCTTTTTAAGATAAAAGGTGCAGTGTGTAATTTTACTAAAAAATGTAGAGATTGGTTCAAAATTCACGACATTATTACTGGTTTTCCGGTATTCCCTCCTGGGTTTTTCTGCTATGATAACATAACAGAAAACGATGGGAGGGATATTTATTATGAAAAAAAGAACAGCATTTCTGCTGGCGCTTACAGCGGCGCTGAGCCTGACTGCGTGCGGCTCCAAGCAGGAGGCGGCAGCTACAAAGGCAGAGACCTCAAAGGAGGCCCAGACCACAGTTGCAGAGGCGCCTGCGGCAGCAGGGGAAGAGAAGAAGGAATCAGGAGCAGACGGAGATTTATCAGCTTTGATTGAGGCAGCCAAGGCAGAAGGAGAATTAACTGTGTACGGCTCCTGTGAAGAGGAACATCTGGCCGCTGTCTGCCAAAAGTTTGAAAAGACTTATGGAATTAAAACAAAGTTCCAGAGACTTTCCACCTCAGAGGTTTATACCAAGGTCTCTGAAGAAGCCGGGAAGCCATCTGCGGATGTATGGTTCGGCGGAACCACAGATCCTTACAATGAGGCAGTAGCCGCAGGACTCTTAACACCTTATGATGCAGTCAATGCAAAGAATCTCATAGGAGACCAGTATAAGGATCCTACCAATTGCTGGTACGGGATATACAAGGGGATCCTGGGCTTCATGGTCAATACGGAAGAGTTAAAGAGACTTGGGCTGGAGGCTCCGAAGACCTGGGATGATCTGACAAAGGAAGAGTATAAGGGACTGATCATGTTGTCCAACCCCAATACCGCAGGTACGGCGAAGCTGGTGATCAATACCATGATCCAGATGAAGGGACATGATGCTGCGATGGAATATTTTAAGAATCTGGATAAGAACATTGCACAATACACAAAATCAGGCTCCGGCCCTTCCAAGATGGTTGGTCCCGGGGAGTGTGTTATTGGAATCGGTTTCCTTCATGACGGCATCTATCAGATTCTTCAGGGATATGACAACATTCAGCTGATCGTTCCGGAAGATGGAACTTCCTTTGAAGTAGGAGCCACTGCGATCTTTAACGGTGCGGTCCATCCCAATGCGGCAAAGCTGTGGATTGAGTATGCCCTTTCCCCGGAGTGCGTGGACATCGCAAAACAAAATGGTGCATATCAGTTCCTGGTTTTAAAGAATGCCACTCAGCCGGAAGAGGCGGAGAGGTTTGGCCTTGATATGAACAATACCATTGATTATGATTTTGCAGATGCAAAGGAAAACAGTGCTAAATATGTGGAAGATTTCTTTGAAGCCCTGGGAAGCTCTGCTGACAAAGCAGATGCCAGCCGTTTCCTGACTCAGTAAGGAAACAGGGGCAGGAGACAAACGTCCTGCTGTATGGAAAAACATGCTGCGTAATGCGTAAGAGGCCATTACGCAGCATGTTTTCCTTTATGGGGGCCGGGGCTCCTGCCTGGAATGACGAAAGGAGGAATTAATATGGCCAGCCTGCAGAGCGCCCGGCTGGAGCGCAGAAAGTTTTTTTCAGATCCGGTTTTGATCAGCATGATTGCTGTTCTGCTTGTTTTTCTTGCTTTGTTTATTCTTTATCCTCTGCTTATGCTGTTGGTGGACAGCTTTTATGCGGATGGAACCGTGACTCTTGACGTGTTTCAAAGAGTTTTAAACCTGGACCGGTTTAAGAATGCTTTTAAAAACACCCTTGTTCTTGGATTTGTCACCGGCATTGCCTCTACGGCAATCGGACTGCTGTTTGCTTACGTTGAAGTATATGTAAAGCTGAAAACCAGGGTTTTAGAAAAGCTTTTCGGTCTTGTTTCCATGCTTCCCGTGGTCTCCCCGCCTTTTGTATTGTCCTTATCCATGATTATGCTTTTTGGAAGGAGCGGCTTAATCAGCCGGTCCCTGCTTCAGATTTATGATTCCAATGTCTATGGGCTTAAGGGAATAGCCATAGTTCAGACCCTCACCTTTTTCCCGGTATGCTATTTAATGCTGAAGGGGCTTTTAAAAAACATAGATCCTTCTTTGGAAGAGGCCACAAGGGATATGGGGGCCTCCAGATGGAAGGTGTTTTCCAGCGTTACCTTTCCCCTTCTCCTCCCGGGCCTTGGAAATGCGTTTCTGGTGACCTTTATTGAGTCTGTGGCAGATTTTGCTAATCCAATGCTGATCGGCGGATCCTATGACACCCTTGCCACCACCATCTATTTGCAGGTGACGGGTGCTTATGACTCCACAGGTGCGGCAGCCATGTCGGTGGTTCTTTTGTCTCTGACGGTGGTGCTGTTCCTGATCCAGAAATATTATCTGGAAAAGAAGACGGCGGCTACCTTAACCGGAAAGGCCTCCCGTGCGAGAATGCTCATAGAGGATAAGAGCGTAACCGTACCCCTGACCATATTCTGCGGTCTGGTAGCCGCCTTTGTGCTTCTGATGTACATCATGGTCCCCTTTGGTGCACTGTTTACCCTTTGGGGAAGGGATTACAGCCTAAGTCTTAAATGGTTTCAATATATGTTTAAGACCAGCGGTTTAAAGGCATTTAAGGATTCCTTTGTTCTGTCTTTGATTGCAGCCCCCCTTACGGCGTTTCTTTCCATGGTGATTTCTTATCTTGTGGTAAAGAAGCGGTTTAAGGCAAAGGGGTTTATTGAGTTTGTCTCCATGCTGGCCATGGCTGTTCCCGGAACGGTGCTTGGTATCGGATATATCCGGGGATATGCAAACGGGCTGTTCCGCTCCGGTTTCATGAGCGGCCTTTACGGTACCGGTCTCATCCTGATCATCGTATTTATCGTCCGAAGTCTTCCCACCGGCACAAGAAGCGGAATATCCGCCCTGCGTCAGATCGACAAATCCATAGAGGAATCTGCCTATGACATGGGAGCCAATTCTGCCAAGGTATTCCTTTCCGTGACCCTTCCTCTTATTAAGGATTCTTTTTTCAGCGGCCTGGTTACTGCGTTTGTGCGCAGCATCACTGCGATTTCCGCCATCATTCTGCTGGTGACCCCTCAATTTCTTTTGATCACCTGCCAGATCAACGAGCAGGCGGAAAAGGGAAATTACGGCGTGGCCTGTGCCTATGCCACCGTATTGATCCTGATAACCTATGGGGCAGTTCTCTTGATGAATGCCTTGATGAAATTTTTCGGCGTCAGCAGAGCTGTGAAGGAAGCCCGGGACTAAATTGATAACAGGAGGAAGAGAAAATGGAAAAACAAAAAAAAGGTGTTCGTCTGGATGGCATTTCAAAAATATACATCGATCCAAAAACAGGCAAGGAGTTTTATGCGGTTAAGGATACTTCCCTGGATATTGAGCCGGGAACCTTTGTCACACTTTTAGGGCCGTCGGGCTGTGGAAAAACAACCACCCTTCGCATGATTGCAGGTTTCGAAAGTCCTGACGAAGGGGAAATATATCTGGGCGGGGAAGCCATCAACCATCTGACTCCCAATAAAAGGGATACTGCCATGGTATTCCAAAGTTATGCCCTTTTGCCTCATTATAATGTGTTTGACAATGTGGCTTATGGACTTAAGATCAGGAAGATTTCAAAGGAAGAGATCAGGGAACGGGTCATGAACATATTAAAGCTGGTGGAAATGGAAGGGATGGAATCCCGTATGACCAACCAGCTTTCCGGCGGTCAGCAGCAGAGGGTGGCTCTGGCAAGAGCTTTGGTCATTGAGCCAGGAGTTCTGCTATTTGACGAGCCTTTAAGCAATCTGGATGCCAAGCTGCGTGTGACCATGAGAACAGAGATACGCAAGATCCAGCAGAAAGTGGGAATTACGGCCATTTATGTGACCCATGACCAGTCTGAGGCGATGAGCATTTCCGATAAAATTATTATCATGAGCAAGGGCAAGGTAGAGCAGATCGGCAGTCCAAGGGAGATCTATTATCACCCAGCCTCCAGATTTGTGGCTGATTTTATTGGTGAAGCCAATTTCCTCAAGGCAAGGGTCTTATGGGCAGAAGGAGAAAAAGCCATGATATCCGTGGCTGGCAGAGAGTTTCAGGTCAACAACTTTGCAGGGGCCCACAAAGGAGATGAGGCAACTCTGGTGATACGGCCCGAGGGGGCTGTTCTTGCGGAGGAAGGCCTTTTAGAGGGACGGGTCACCCTGTCCACTTTTATGGGCTCTTATCAGTACTATCAGGTTATGGTAGGTGATATGGAAATTCAGATAACAGATTATAATCCGGTCAACCGCAGAATCTATGAAGTGGGAGAAAGGGCTTGTCTGAATTTTGATCCAAAGGGTGTTTACATCCTGTAGTACTGTGATAGAATCATATTAATAAGTGGGAAGGGCAGGAAGCAGGTTATGAAAATCTGGATCAAATGTACTGCGGCCCTTCTGTGTATCAGCTGTCTGGCAGGCTGCTCCGAAGGTTCACGGACTGTGCCCGCAGATTTTCATGGGGCTGAGGATATGGTGGTTTACTGCCCTCATCCCCTGGAATTCATTAATCCCATTGTATCGGAGTTTGAGGAGCAGACAGGGATTAAGGTAGAGGTATGCACAGGAGGTACCGGAGAACTGTTAAAGATGGTGGAAGACCGGAAGGAGCCCAGGTGTGATATCTTCTGGGGAGGCTCCCTGTCTACCACCATGGCAAAAAGCCAGCTGTTTGAACCCTATATCAGCAAAAATGAGCCTATGATCCAGGAAGATTACAGGAATAAAGAAGGAAACTTAACCCGGTTTACGGATGTTCCCAGCATACTCATGGTGAATACCAATCTGGCGGCGGATATTCCCATAGAGGGGTATGAGGACCTCCTTAAGCCGGAGCTCTTTGGGAAGATTGCCATGTGTGATCCTTCCACCTCTTCCTCGGCTTTTGAGCATTTAATCAACATGCTATATGCTATGGGAGAGGGAGATCCCCAGGCTGGCTGGAGGTATGTGGAAGCCTTTTGCAACAATCTTGGGGGAAAGCTTCTTCAAAGCTCCTCTGAGGTATACCAGGGGGTGGCAGAGGGACGTTATACCGTGGGGCTCACTTTTGAAGAGGGGGCCGCACATTACATTGGCTCCGGGTATCCGGTAAGAGTGGTGTACATGAAGGAAGGGGTCATATCCAAGCCTGATGTGGTATGCATTGTCAAGGAGACTGAGCATTTACCGGAAGCAAAGCAGTTTGTGGATTTTGTGACAGGAAAGGATGCCCAGACGGTCATCTCTGAAAGCCTTGGAAGGCGCTCTGTAAGGACGGATGTGAATGAACCGGAGTATCTGCTGGATAAGCAGGCCATTCATATCATCTATGACGAGGAGACCGTGGTTAAGGACAGCAAAAAGGAGTGGCTGAATCGTTTTTCAGAGATTTTTCAGGACACCCTGGATTAAAATGGGGAGGGAGCATGAAAAAGGGACGATATTTCAAAGAGGAGCTGCGCCGTTTGATCTTAGGGTATGCCATCATTCCTGCGGCAGGTTTTACCCTGATCTGTACGCTGGTTTTTCTTGCTGTCCTTCTCTACGGGAAAAAAAGCGGGAATGAGATCCACAACGCTTTCGTGGCAGCTGAGCTGGAGAGGGCCCTTATGGGTTATGAAGAAAAGCTTGCGGCGCTTTCCGGTTCGGATCTGCTTCTTACGGCAGGTTCAGATGCAGCGGGGCGAAGGCTGGTGTTTGAGGAATTTTACCGTATGTCCGGCCAGTTGGGATATAAGGCAGAGCTGTATGTTTTTGACGGAGAAAAGCAGGTGATTTTATCTACCAGAAAGGAGATCCCGGAATATTTATCAGACAGGGAAGGCGTGAACTGGGGGCTGTTCGGGGCCATGGATAAAACACCAGGGGAAACCAGGGTGCGTTTGATGGAGGCCTGGAAAGGCTCAGACCGGGATATTGCCATGGGCATAGCAATGATGCGGGAGGGGAAAACGGCGGGATACCTGGTTTTCACCATTAACAGCAGCCAGCTGGGACCTGTGCTGGACCGTTCAGACAGCCAGACCATTATCGCAGACCGGTTCGGCAGGGTTTATTTAAGCAGCAATTATAATCTGGTGAACAGCAGCAATCAGGTCATGAAAGCTCTTAAATTGGCAGGCAGGTATCTGCCTCATGATAAAAAGATGTATCTGGTATCCGTTCATCCCGCCTATCACCGCATGTTTCTGGTCTATTCCGTGACAGATATCCAGAATATCGTGGTTTCCCTGGGGCTTAGCAGTGCTCTAATTATATCGGCCCTCGTGCTTATGACCATATGGGTGCTGATCAGCACGAAAAAAGTAACGGAGCGGGAGACCAGGGATTTTTACCGCCTCCTTCATGTCATGGAGATGGCCAGAGATGGAAATTTAGAGACCTCACTGGAAATAGAAAGTGAAAATGAATTCCGCATCATAGCCGATGCCTACCGGGAAACCATTGCCAGCTTAAAGCTTCAGATGGAGAACAACCGGAGGATGACGGAACTGGTGGCGGCGGCCCAGAATAAGCAGCTGGAATCCCAATTTAATCCTCATTTCCTGTTTAATACCCTGGAAAATATCCGGTATATGTGCCTGATCCAGCCGGAGACAGCCGGTAAAATGGTATTCAGCCTGTCAAACCTGCTTCGATACAGCTTAGATGGCGGCAGGGCGGAAGTTACCCTGGAAGAGGATCTGGAGCATTTGGAGAATTACCTTATGATTTTAAAATACCGGTTCAACCGCCGGTTTTCCTATGTGGTGGATGTGGAGGAGCCGGCATTGACCTGCCGGATTCCCAGGCTGGTGCTCCAGCCAATGATCGAAAATTCCGTAAAGTACGGGTTCGGCAATCAGGAAAATTTAAAAGTAGAGCTAAAGGCCTATATTCATGAAGACCGGCTGATCATGATCTGCAGGGATGACGGGATTGGAATGACTCCAGGGGTTTTATGTGAGATTCAGGCGCTTTTGGAGCAGGAGGAGAACAACAGACGTCATTCCGGGCTTTATAACATACACAGGAGGTGCAGGATCCTCTATGGAAGGCCTTATGGGGTGGAGATACGCAGTGCGGAAGGGCTTGGAACCACTCTGGTGGTGACCCTTCCTGTACAAAGGGAGGAATCGTAATGCTACGGGTGTTGATAGCGGAAGATGAGGATATTATCCGCAAGGGGCTGATCTATACGACAGACTGGATTGGAATGGGCTGTGTCGTAGTGGCTGAAGCTGCCAATGGGCAGGAGGGACTTTTAAAGATACTGGAGCATAAGCCGGATGTGGTCATTGCAGATATCTGCATGCCGTTTATGGATGGAATCGAGATGATAAAGGAAGCCTCCAGGAGCGTGAAATTTAAAAGTATTCTTCTTACCAGCTATGCGGAATTCGAATACGCCAGAAGGGCCATTGCAGCCAAGGTCAGCGAATATCTGTTAAAGCCGGTGGATGAAGAAAAGCTTGCGGTACTTATGAAACGGCTGGAGGAGGAAATCACAAGCAGCCGCCAGCTGGATTATGTGATGGAGCAGGCGGAATCAGAGGCAGGAATCATGAACCTGGAATACTATATGCAGCTGGATCTTTCAGAAAACAAGTATGTGTCCAGGGCCATTGAGGAAATCAAGACGGGGTATGGAGATAAACTGAGCGTGGAATCCATATCGGATAAGCTTGGGGTCAGCGCCAGCTATTTAAGCCGCAAGTTTAAGGAGGTGACCGGCCAGACTTTTCTTGATTTTTTAAATAAATACCGGATTTCCCAGGCCATTGTTCTATTAAATACCGGACAATACCGGATCGGTGAGGTTTCCGATGCAACGGGTTTTACAGATTATAAGCATTTTTGTGCCGTATTTAAAAAATACACCTTAAAATCACCCTCAAAGTTTATGAAGGGGGTATGAAGAAAGCCCGGCAGCTTATGCTGCCGGGCATAGTGGAGTATGCAGGTCAAAGATTTAACAATTCCGAGAGATCGTAAATGGTATAAGTAGCCCCGCATTCGGCAGGAGGGTCCAAGCGGATGAAGAGGCAGGAGTCGATGCCGGCATTTGCAGCCCCCTGGATGTCTGAGGAAATGCTGTCTCCTACCATAAGAGTTTTATCCTTTTCCAAATTAGGGATATTCTTAAAACAGTACTGGAAAAAATAAGGAGATGGCTTTTCATACCCTGCTTTTTCCGATATGAACATTCCATCGAAAAGATGGAGAACGCCGGCCAGCTCAAGCCTTTGAATCTGGGTAGCGTATACGCCGTTTGATGCGGTATACAGTTGTTTTCCCATTTCTTTTAACCGGATCAGGGTTTCCTTGGCATTGGGGATCAGAAAAGAACTGTTCCCAAGATGGCTGCGGTAGCGCCCTTCCGCTTCCTCTCCGCTGATGTCTATATCATAGAGGCGGAAGAATTGGGAAAAGCGGGTATTAAGCAGCTCATCCCTTCCAATCTTTTCCTGCTCCAGTAAATCCCATAAATGTCTGTTCAACTGTTTATATTGGGAAAGCATATCCTCTTTGTATTCAAGATCATAAGATTGGATCATTTTTTTAAAGCCCTGCTCCTCGGCAGCGTCAAAATCCAGCAGGGTGTTGTCGATATCCAGTAAAAAAGTCTGGTACATGTGTTTAATCCTCCGCGCTTAAATGTTTTCTGAAAAAATTATAGCAGATCCCCAGAAGTGTCGACAGGAGAACCACGCTGATAACGGTTCCTTCCCGTATTTGCAGGGGGGCATGTGACAACAGGGTCAGGCATAGGGTGACGATTAAAAATATCACGTCAAAGCTCATGCGGACAGCGGCAAAATTCTTTTGATAGGATTCACTGATTACGAGGCAAAGGCTTTCCAGCGGAAATTTCACAATCCCCATTGCCAGAATAGCTCCCAGGCTGACCGATGCGATCCCAAGGCCGGTCAAATAGAGCAGAACCCTGTAAAAATAGCTTTCCACAGTAAATAAAGAAAGAAAATGATACAGGAACAGGTTGATCATGGATCCGTTTGCAACCGTGGCAAGCACTTGTATGGTGTCTTTATAGTTTAAACGGGAGCGTCTTAAAAGTAAATAGGAAAGGAAGAACAGCAAATTAATGCCATTGAGTATGGTGCCGACCTTCATTTCAATGATATGGGATAACGTTACTGCCAATGCGTTTAAAACGCTTTGTCCGATGGATGCCTTTAACTGCAGTGAGATACCAAAGCCAAATAATACAAAGGACAGTATGGTCCAGGCCAGGTCGATTCGTTTTTTTATGCTCATTGTTTTCACCTCGGGATTATGATACCATAAAAAATAGGTTTCCGGCTATGAGAATTATCATATGGAGAAGAAAGTATGAAAAAATACGGAATATGTGATTTACCGGACATCCTGGCGGAGGCCGGGGCAGAAAGGCGTTTTCCGGCGGGAAGGAATATTTTCCATGTGGATGAAACGATCACCCATTGTTATCTAATCCTTTCTGGAATGGTGAAAATCTATATTGACCATGAAAACGGACGCCGTTCGATTCTTGATTTTGCAGGAAAGGGCGACTGGCTGGGAGAGCTTTCCTTATTCTGCAGCGAGGATTATATCAAGGAAAATAAGGTGATGGATGATGTGGTCTGCCTGGAATTTGAACTGGACCAGTTAAAGCAGGTCTGCAAAAAGGACGCGGAAGCGGCATTTTACTTTGCGTCCTATATTTCCAATAAGCTGATGGTCAGAAGCTACCGGATGAGTGAGTATTTAAATTATTCTCTGGAAAAGAGGCTGGCTTCTTTTATTCTTAAATATCAGCAGAATGGGAAATACGCCATACCACATACCGATGTTTCTGAGTATATGAATGTCAGCTACCGCCATGTGCTTTTTGTCATGAAAAAATTCTGTGATGACGGAATCCTTAAGAAGGAAAAGGGGTACCGGATCGTGGATCAGGAAAAGCTGGAAGAAGTTTCCCGCAGTTCCCCTTAAGGCACAAGGGGAGGGGCAAAGGAAGACCGCAATAAGGGGACCTGCCGGGTTCTCTTATTTTCCGTTTCAGGCTATGAAGATATGTATTGTTTCTTTTGCATTTATTCGCTATAATGGGGGATACGGGTTTAAGATATGTCAGAATAGAAGATAAAGGAAAAAGGTTGAAATCAGATTTATGGTAGCGGGTATACATGACAGCAGAAAGGAAAGAGGCATGGTTTCCTTTGACGATGGAAGCACATGCTATTACCGGATCATTCAATCGGACAGGCGCACCCTGGCTCTGCAGGTAACAAAAACGGGAGAGGTTTTCGTCCGGATTCCTAATCGCCTTGCCTTCAGGACCGGGCATGAGCTGGTGCAGAAGAACAGAGACTGGGTATTTGCCCAGTTGGCAAGGGTCAGGACCCCAAGGGAACAGCAGGAATCCTTCCATTGGGCAGATGGGGCTTCCCTGCTTCTTTACGGACACCACCGGGTCCTTGTGGTAAACCCTGATCATAAGAAAAAGTCGTTCTGTGTACAGGCTACAAAGGAGCGATTGGTGGTATCCTGCCCCGGGGGACCCTATGAGGAGAAAGAGCGGGAAGAGGCCCTGGAAGAGGCGGTGAAGCTATGGTACAAACAGGAGGCCAGACGGTATCTGGCGGAAAAAACAGCCAGGTGGTCTGCTGTTATGAAGGTGGACTATGGGAGAATAGCCATTCGGAATCAGGCGACCAGATGGGGAAGCTGCAGTTCCAGAGGAAATTTAAATTTCAACTGGAGGCTTGTGCTGCTTCCCGAGGAGCTGGCCGATTACGTGGTGGTCCATGAACTGGCACACCGCATTCATATGAACCATTCCCATGCATTTTGGGAGGTTGTAGAGAGAGAATTACCGGATTACCGGTTGAGAAGGAGAGAATTAAAGGGCTATGAAGCTGAAGTCTATCAGAAATATTAATATTAAAACAAAGCTCCTGTTTTTAGGGGGATTCAGTATTATGGGATTGGTTTTCATGGGGACGGAATCTGTGTTAACCGCCAGGCAGATCAATGAAGCCAGTACGGAAATCTCCCAGTCCTGGGTGCCTGCCATCATCATTGCTGAAGAGCTGAATACCAGAACATCCGATTACCGCATTAAGGAATATAACCATGTCATCACCGACAATGACAGGGACAGGGACCGCCTGGAAGGGGAAATGGACCAGATCCAGCAAGACATTGCCCAGGGATTTAAGGATTATGAGCTTTATATCACCAATGAATCAGACCGGAAGCTGATGGAGGCAGCGGAAGAGGAATGGAGTAAATACCTGGATTACAGTGACAGTTTACTTGCCGTAAGCCGTGAAAACCGTACCCAGGAAGCTTTTGATATGATCATAGGAGAGTCCAGGCAATTATTCGATGATGCCAGCAACGGGCTTTTAAAGGTGGTGGATTTTAACCGCAAGGGAGCTGAAGCGGCCAGCATTCATGGCGACAGGCTCTACCAGCAGCTCGCAAAAGTGAAGATCATAACCATCTGCCTGATCAGCGGAGTAATTTCTCTTTTGGTCATTTATCTTGTTATTGCTATTGACAAGCCAGTAAAGGCCCTTGTAGAAGGAACCAGGAGAGTTGCCAACGGAGATCTGGAGGTATACCTTCCCTACCGCTCCGAAGACGAGATCGGGATCCTGACCAATTCTGTCAACCAGCTTATTAAGCGGTTAAAGTACATCATTGATGATGAAAAATATTTATTCAGGGAGATCGGAAGTGAAAATTTTGGAGTAAAATCCACCTGTGAGCATGCATACCGGGGAGATTTTGCTCCTATCCTCTACTCCATAACCAGCTTAATGAGCCGGCTGGATGCAGCAAAAAAGCGCAAGGAAAGAGGAGAGTCAGCCGATACGGAAGAAAATGTAAAAGAACAGCTTTCCGGCAAGGCTGTATGCAGGGAGATAACGAAACATGGCAGAAGAAAAATGGATGCTTCAGACAAAAAGGGCTGATTTTGAGGAAATGGCCAGATGCCACCACATCTCACCGGTGACTGCAAGAATCATAAGAAACCGGGATGTGATGGGCAGGGAAGCTGTGAGAAAATATTTATGGGGAGAGTTAAAAGACCTGTACAGCCCTCATCTTTTAAAGGATATGGACAGGACCGTAGGGATTCTGAAGGAGAAGACGGAGCAGTTAAAGCCCATACGGATCGTTGGGGATTACGACATTGACGGTGTTTGCTCCACCTACCTTTTGTATCAGGCGCTGACTAAGGTGGGAGCTGTGGTGGATTATGAGATCCCGGACCGGTTAAAGGATGGATATGGGATCAATGAATCCATTATCAGGGCAGCTGCCGGAGACGGCATAGATACCATACTCACCTGTGACAACGGGATCGCCGCGGTGGAACAGATCAGGCTGGCAAAGGAGCTGGGTCTTACGGTATTAATTACGGACCACCATGATATCATGAAGGAGAACGGCAGGGAGATCCTGCCTCCGGCGGATGCAGTGGTGAATCCGAAACAGGAGGATTGTACCTATCCCTTTCCGGATATCTGCGGGGGAATGGTGGCTTATAAGCTGGTCCAGGCTCTTTATGAAGCCTTTCATGTACCTATGGAGAAGTGGCTGGAAATGGTGGAATTCGCTGCCATAGCAACAGTAGGCGACGTGATGAAGCTTCAGGATGAGAACCGGATCATCGTAAAGGAAGGGCTGAAACGGATGGGGCGGACAAAGAGTCTGGGTCTGTTAAAGCTTATTGAGAGGAATGATCTGGATAAGGAACAGATAACCGCTTATCAGATCGGATTTGTCATCGGTCCCTGTTTAAATGCGGGCGGGCGCCTTCAGACAGCCAAGCTGGCCTTATCCCTGCTTCTTAGCCGGAACGAAGAGGAAGCGGATCAAATGGCCCGGGAATTAAAGGAGCTGAATGACCGGCGCAAGGACATGACAAAGCAGGGGACAAGTGAGGCGGTAGAGCAGGTGGAAGCCCTGTATCGCGGGGATAAGGTTCTGGTGGTTTATCTGCCGGACTGCCATGAATCACTGGCAGGTATCATAGCCGGACGGCTGCGGGAATATTATCAGAAGCCTGCCTTTGTTTTAACCGATGGAGAGGAATGTGTCAAAGGTTCCGGCCGTTCCATTGAAGCCTACCACATGTTTGATGCCCTGGTAAGAGTAAAGGATCTGCTGTTAAAATTCGGGGGCCATCCCATGGCAGCCGGTTTATCCCTCCTTAAGGATCATGTGGATGAATTCCGGAAATGTCTCAATGAACAGGCAAGGCTTACGGAGGAGGATTTCATTCGAAAGGTGTGGATCGATGTTCCCATGCCCTTAGAGTACATAAACGAGCCTTTGATTCAGGAATTGGAGCTGTTGGAGCCATTTGGCCAGGGAAATGAAAAGCCTTTGTTTGCCCAAAAAGGTCTTCATATCCGAAGCGTCCGTGTTTTAGGAAAAAACAGGAATGCCGTAAAATTTTCTCTGGCCACGGATCAGGGAACCCCAATGGATGCCATGCTGTTTGGTGACGGGGATTCTTTTCTGAAAGAGCTGGGAGACAGCCGGATCCTGGATGTGATTTATTATCCTTCCGTAAATGAATACAATGGTAATAAAACGCTGCAGGTAATTATAAGAAATTACAAGATTCCAAGGTGCATATGACAGAGAAAGGGGCCAGACAGATAAAAGAAATCAGGGCGGTTGCCATTGGATAAGGCGGAATGGGAAGCCAGTATGGGGAAATGCTTCATAAAGGTGGAGCAATAGGCATGTTCAGCAAATGTCAAGAGCCAAAGAGGAAGAGGAGAAAGCCTTGACATTGTAAGGAAAAATGTCTTATAATCTACCACAATGGTAATATGGTAAAATTCAAAAGGAAAAGTGAGGGACTGCACATGGTAAATCAGGTTATGAAATTTATCACCGGCTATGATAAGGAAGTGGGAGAAGCCATCGAAAAAGAGTGCGCAAGACAGAGGAGAAATCTGGAATTAATCGCATCAGAAAATATTGTTTCAGAACCGGTCATGATGGCTATGGGAACGGTACTTACCAATAAGTATGCAGAGGGTTATCCGGGAAAGCGTTATTACGGTGGCTGCGAGGATGTGGACATTGTTGAGACCATTGCCATAGAGCGGGGAAAAAAGATATTTGGCTGCGATTATGTCAATGTTCAGCCTCATTCCGGTGCCCAGGCCAATATGGCAGTGTTTCTTGCCATGCTTCAGCCGGGAGATACGGTTATGGGGATGAATTTAAACCATGGCGGCCACTTAACCCATGGAAGTCCCGTTAACTTTTCCGGTTTGTATTTTCATATCGTTCCTTACGGTGTCAACGATGAGGGCTTTCTTGATTATGATGAGATGGAACGGCTGGCGCTTTTGCATAAGCCGAAGCTAATTGTTGCCGGAGCCAGCGCATACGGAAGGGCTATTGACTTTAAGAGGTTCCGGGAAGCAGCTGATAAGGCTGGGGCTTATTTGATGGTGGATATGGCTCATATTGCAGGTCTTGTTGCTGCAGGAGTTCATGAAAGCCCGATTCCCTATGCAGATGTGGTAACCACCACCACTCATAAAACTCTTCGTGGACCGAGAGGCGGAATGATTTTGGCAAATCAGGAAGCTGCGGACAAATTTAATTTCAATAAAGCTATTTTCCCAGGAACCCAGGGAGGTCCTTTGGAGCATGTGATCGCTGGTAAGGCCGTTTGTTTTGGGGAAGCCTTAAAGCCTGAGTTTAAGGCCTATCAGGAACAGGTGGTGAAAAATGCAAAGGCACTGGCTGCCGCACTGATCAGGCAGGGATTCAACATCCTGACAGGCGGTACGGATAACCATTTGATGCTGATTGATTTAAGAGGAATGGAGGTTACAGGAAAGGAACTGCAGAACCGCTGTGATGAAGTTTATCTCACTCTGAACAAAAATGCAGTGCCAAATGACCCAAGAAGTCCCTTTGTGACCTCTGGTGTCCGTGTGGGAACTCCGGCTGTTACCTCAAGAGGCTTAAAGGAAGAGGATATGGAAAAGATCGCCCAGTGCATCTGGCTGGCTGCTACGGATTTTGAAAGCAAAGCTGATTACATCAGAGGCGAAGTGACAAAGATCTGCGAAAAATATCCGCTGTATGAATAGAGGAATATTAAATACTGCGTGACTAATAAGTCACGCAGTATTTTTTAGGAGGAAATTAAAGTTGACAGCTTATGCCTGGTTTTTGAAAGATTCGCAGTCAGTACACTCTTTTTTCGTAGGATTCTTCTCATGAGTTCCTACCTTTATTTTCTCCAGGGTGCAATAATCTTCACTTTTTGCATGATAAGCGCAGTTGTCGATGGAGCATTGGATACATTCGTTTTTTCCGTTTACTAGCATGGGTTAGCCCTCCTTGATTGATTATTACATCTATTATTGTGAACGGAATCAGCTGAAATATGATGGCAATTTTTTCTTCAAAAAAATAGGGTGTTTGAATGGTAAGAGGCCATACTGGTGATTGGACCCGGGAAGGGAATGTGATATACTGTTAAAAAACAGGAGGGGATACGGATGAAGAAAAAATTAATGGTTACAGGATCCCAGGGTTTCCTTGGTGGGAGAATTGCCGCATATTACGAAAAAAACTATGATGTAGTCCCGGTGGGCCATAGGGATCTGGATATTACAGAGGAAGCAGCGGTGTCTGAATATATAAAGAACAAAAATCCTGATGTGGTAATCCACTGCGCCGCTGTATCCAACACCGGGGTATGTAAGGAGAAACCGGAGCTTTCAGAGGCTGTGAACCGAAAGGGAGCTGTGAACATAGCCAAAGCATGCCGGGAGACTGGCAGCACCATGCTTTTTATGAGTTCTGACCAGATTTATGGGGGCAGCAGGAAAAAAGGTCCGAATAAGGAATCCGATGAAGTTCCTCTTATCAATGTTTACGGAGCCCATAAGAAGCAGGCCGAGGATGAAATCCTTCATATTCTGCCTGACGGAATCTGCCTCCGTCTTACCTGGATGTATGATTTTCCGGTAAGGGGCTTAAAAAGCAGCTCCAATCTTCTGACAAACTTATTAAGATCCATGGTGCAGAACAGCCCTATCCGGCTTTCCATTTACGATTACCGGGGAATTACCTGGGCGCAGGAGGTAGTGGCAAACTTGGAGCCAGCCATGAACCTGCCCGGCGGAATCTATAATTTTGGCAGCGAAAGTACCCTTTCCGCTTATGAAATAGGAAGCCGTGTCTTTCATATGCTTGATAAAGCCGGAAACAGAGGGAAATTTGTGATTCCCGATGAAACGGGAGACAAGGACAACCCAAGGAACCTGACCATGGACATAGGAAAACTGAAAGCCCATGGGATTGATTTTTCTGAAACAGCAGCCGGATTTTTGAAATGCCTGAATTCCAGCCCGGAATATGTCCAGGCATTAATCGGAGAATCCATTGTCGAATATTGACGAAATTAATAAAAAACCTGGAAAACCATTGTCAAAACCGGAAGGAGTATGATATACTCTTTCCGGTTTTCTAATATATAACATGGTATTTATAAGTTTTGATAATAAATTAATCAATGTTTTACTGATAGATAAGGGAAAACCGGTAGGAAGACAAAAAGGGAAGGCTTGAGAGTCAGGAGGACAATTCTAATGATTCGATTTAAAAATTATGTAAAAGCGGAAAGCCTGGAGGAAGCCTATGTGCTGAATCAGAAAAAGAGCAGCGTCATAGGCGGAGGCATGATGTGGCTGAAGGTACAGAACCGGGTGAAGATGACGCTTGTGGATTTATCCGGCCTGGGACTTCATGGGATTGAGGAAACGGAAGAGGAATTTTCCATCGGAGCCATGTGCACGCTGCGCCAGATGGAAATTCATGAAGGACTGAACAAATGCTTTAACGGTATTTTCAAGGAATGCACCCGTTCCATTGTGGGAGTTCAGTTCCGCAACGGAGCCACTGTAGGAGGAAGTGTATACGGCCGGTTCGGATTTTCTGATATAATCACTTGTCTGCTGGCCCTTGATACCGATGTGGAACTATACCGGGGAGGCCTGGTTCCCTTAAAAGAATTCTGCCGGATGAAGGGTGACAGGGATATCCTGGTGCGAATTCATATTAAAAAGGATGGAAGAAGGGCGGCCTACGGATCCCAGCGTATGACAAAGACAGATTTTCCCGTGATTGCCTGCTGTGTGGCCAGGAAAGAAGGAAACTTCTATGTTTCAGTAGGAGCCAGGCCAGGAAGGGCAGAACTGGTGGTTCTTGATGAAACCCAGGATTGCCAATGGGAAGAGCTTGCAAAAAGGGCATCCGACGGCTTTTGCTATGGTTCCAATATGAGAGGAAGCGGAGCGTACCGGAAGCATTTGGCTGAAATATATATCAGACGGCTTATGGAAGGGCTGGATCAGGAGGAACGGTAAATGGAAATAGAATTCACACTGAATGGAAAACTGACCTATGAGGTGATCACAGATGACACCACCTTATTCCAGCTTCTTCGAAGAAAGGGCTGCTACAGCGTAAAATGCGGCTGTGAAACGGAAAACTGCGGACTTTGTACGGTGCTTGTCAATGGAAAATCAAGGCTTACCTGTTCCTTTCTGGCGGCAAGGGCCAATGGCTGCGAAGTGGTAACCTTAGAAGGAGTGGAGCAGGAAGCAAAGGAATTCGGTGCATATCTGGCCGCCGAAGGAGCGGAGCAGTGCGGTTTTTGCAGTCCAGGTCTTATTTTGAATGTGCTTGCAATGGAAAAGGAAGAAACGGCTCTTAATGACCAGGGAATCAAAGAGTATCTGGCAGGAAATTTATGCCGGTGCAGCGGTTATATGGGACAGCTTCGTGCGGTGAAGAACTATTTAAGCAGAGGGGGGAAAAGGGATGAATTATAAAATGCGTATGGTCAATACTTCTGTGATAAAAAAGGATTCCATGGCTCTGGTGACAGGAAAGCCTGTGTATACCGATGACCTGGCTCCCGCGGATTGTCTTATCGTAAAAGTGCTCAGAAGCCCCCACGCCCACGCACTGATCAAGGAAATCCATAAGGAAAAGGCAGAGAAAGTGGCTGGGATTGCCTGTATCCTGACCTACCAGGATGTGCCTCAGAAACGCTTTACCATGGCTGGCCAGTCTTATCCGGAGCCAAGCCCCTATGACAGGCTGATCCTGGATCAGCGGATGCGCTTTGTTGGAGATGCGGCTGCCATTGTAGCCGGTGAGACAGAAGAGGCGGTGGACCATGCCATGCGGCTCCTTACGGTGGAGTATGAGGTTTTGGAACCGGTGCTGGATTTTAAGCAGGCAAAGGACCATCCGGTACTTATCCATCCGGAGGAGGACTGGAAAAGTCTCTGTCCCGTAGGTGCGGACAACAAAAGAAACTTGTGCGCTTCCGGTGAGGAAGCCCATGGGGATGTGGATGAAGTTTTAAAACAGTGCGATTATGTGGTGGAACAGGTTTACCATACAAAGGCCAATCAGCAGGCAATGATGGAAACCTTCCGTGCCTATTCCTATCTGGATGCCTACGGGCGTTTGAATATGGTAGCCTCCACACAGGTCCCCTTTCATGTGAGAAGGATTCTGGCTCATGCTCTGGATGTTCCAAAATCCCGGATCCGCATCATCAAGCCCCGGATTGGTGGAGGCTTCGGTGCAAAGCAGACAGTGGTGGCTGAGGTTTATCCGGCCATTGTGACCATGAAGACCGGCAGGCCGGCTGAAATGATCTACAGCCGGTATGAATCACAGATCGCCTCTTCTCCCCGTCATGAGATGGAAATCCATGTACGGGCAGGGGCAGATAAGGCGGGAATCTTACAGGCCATCGATGTGTATACCCTGTCAAATACAGGGGCATACGGGGAACACGGCCCTACCACAGTAGGATTATCCGGTCATAAGACCATCCCCCTTTACCGGACGCCAAAGGCCTTTCGCTTTGCATATGACGTGGTTTATACCAACCGTATGTCTTCCGGCGCATACCGGGGGTACGGGGCCACTCAGGGAATCTTTGCTGTGGAATCAGCGGTCAATGAACTGGCAAAGAAGATGGGAATGGATTCCGTAAAATTTAGGGAACAGAACATGGTTAAGGAAGGAGATGTTATGCCTGCCTACTATGGGGAGACGGTAAGAAGCTGTGCCCTGGACCGTTGTATGGCCCGGGCAAAGGAGATGATCCGCTGGGATGAGAAATATCCGGGAATCGATATGGGGAATGGGAAGGTACGGGGCGTAGGGGTTGCCATGGCCATGCAGGGTTCCGCGATTTCCGGAGTGGATGTCGCTTCTGTGGAACTGCGCCTCAATGATGACGGCTTCTATACCCTTTTAATCGGCGCTTCCGATATGGGAACAGGATGTGACACAACACTTGCCCAGGTAGCGGCCGACTGCCTGGAATGTGATTTTGATGAGATCGTGGTCCATGGGACGGATACGGATATTTCCCCCTATGATTCCGGTTCATATGCTTCCAGTACCATGTATCTCACGGGAATGGCCGTGGTAAAGGCCTGCGGTGAGATGCGGGAAAAAATCATAAGAAAAGGAGCACAATACCTTGACTGTCCGGAGGATTCCCTGGAGTTTGATGGTAAGAGGGTATACCAGCAGGCGGGTAAGCTGGAAATATCTTTAAAGGATATCGGAAACAGGATCATGTGTTTTAATGAAGACATGCTCTCTGCCGGTGCCTGCCATACCTCTCCGGTTTCACCTCCACCTTTTATGGTTGGCATGGCTGAGGTTGAAGTGGATCAAGAGACCGGTGAGGTAGAACTTTTGGATTACGTAGCTGTGGTGGACTGCGGGACCACCATTAATCCTAATCTGGCCAGGATTCAGACCGAAGGCGGAATCGCCCAGGGCATTGGCATGGCCATGTATGAAGAGGTCTCTTATTCCGCCAAGGGGCAGTTGCTTCAGAATTCCTTTATGCAGTACAAGATTCCCAGCAGACAGGATGTGGGAGATATCCGGGTGGAATTTGAAAGCAGCTATGAGCCTACAGGGCCATTTGGGGCAAAATCCATTGGTGAAATCGTGATCAATACCCCTTCTCCCGCCATTGCAGATGCAGTGGCCAATGCGGTAGGTGTAAGAATCAGGGAGCTGCCTGTGACAGCAGAAAAGGTATACTGGGGAATGAAGGAATAATCAGAAGCCTATGGGTTGGGTTTTTCCCGGGGCGTGTGAAAGAATAAAGGGAAAGTACCGGACGTTTTGAGTCCGGCACTTTCCTTTTTTTGATAAAAACTATCAAAACTCTCTATTGACGTGGGATCGTATTGATAATAACATGGATGTATCATTGGGAAAAAGAAGGGAGGGAAGGGGTTATGGGAGTTTTGATACGGGCAGAGGACGTCTGCAAGGATTATGATGCGGGGGAGGTCAAGGTACAGGCTTTAAGGAATGTGTCCTTTGAGATCAACCGGGGGGAATTTATTGTGATCCTGGGGCCTAGCGGGTCTGGGAAAAGCACCCTTTTAAATATATTGGGAGGAATTGAAACGGTTACCGGGGGAACTGTTTATTATGACGGCACGCCTCTTTCCTGGGGAGATTTAAAGAGCCTTACGGCCTACCGCCGGGCTCATGCCGGGTTCATCTTCCAGTTTTATAATCTTATGCCGGGGCTGACGGCCCTGGAAAATGTACAGTTGGCTGCGGAGCTGTCCAGGGACCCTCTGGATCCGGAGACACTGCTTTTGCAGGTAGGGCTTTCAGACAGGGCCGGCCATTTTCCAAGCAGGCTTTCGGGAGGGCAGCAGCAGAGAGTGGCCATTGCCAGGGCCTTATGCAAGAATCCAGATATCCTTCTCTGCGACGAACCTACGGGAGCCTTGGACAGCGGTACCGGAAGCCAGATTCTAAAGCTGCTGTCTGATTTTAACAGGCAGTATGAAAAGACCGTGATTCTTATTACCCATAATGAGAACATTGCAGAAATCGCAGACCGGGTTTTATACTTTAAGGATGGCTGTCTGGAAAGGGTCCGTGTCAATGAACGGCCCATAAAGCCGGAGGAGGTGGTCTGGTAGTGAAAAGCTTCCGAAAGAATGTGGTCCGGTGCGCCAGACAAAATCCAGGGTCTTTTTTGGGGGCGGTTTTCATCATTGCCATCGGTATCTTTGTTTATGTTGCCATGATGGATACCTTAAAAAACTTAGGGGATCAGGTACAGCGTTACTATGACGCAAGTGCCATGGCGGATGTGTTTGCCCAGGTTTCAGGAATATCGGAGGTGGACTTGGAGCGGTTAAAGGAGATTCCGGGGATCGAAGAGGCTTCCGGGAAAATGGCTGTTGATGTAAGACTGTTTGCCCCCTCCCAGACAGAAATCGTCACGGTGCATCTGCTTTCTTACGATCCCTCCGGTCCGTTAAATAAGCTGATGGTCAAAGGGAGTGGGACGGGTAAGGACCGCATTTTTCTGGGGAACCGGATGGCTGGAATCTATGGATACGAAAACGGGACGTCTCTCACCCTTATGATCAATGGGAAAAGCGTTAAATGTGAACTGGCCGGGACCTGTTACGGCCCGGAATACATATATGCCATTCCTCCGGGAGGAGCCATGATACCTGATGGGGAGATTTATGACATTGCCTGCCTGGAAAAAAGCAGGATGGAGGAATTGACAGGGAAAAAGGATTCCATGAATGAGCTGGGATTCCGGCTGGCAAAAGGATACACCTACGAAGACGTGCGCTACCAGCTCATGGACCGTCTTTCCGGATATGGCCTGATCTCTCTGACTTCCAGGGAAAACCAGGCCAGCTATCAAATGGTAAAGGGTGAAATCAATGAGCTGTATTCTATGGGAACAGTGCTGCCCTTTCTTTTTATGTCCATATCCGTGTTTATGCTTTATGTGGTGTTAAAGAAGATGATAGACAGGGATCAGAGTCTCATAGGCACCATGAAATCCTTTGGAATGAGAGACGGGGAATTGATTTTGGCCTACCTTTACCAGGGAGCTGAGGTTGGCGTTTTCGGTGCTCTGGCGGGAAGCATTCTGGCGGTTCCCTTTGGCCGGTTTATGTTTCATATGTATGTGGATTTTTTTAACTTACCGGACACGGTTTATCACAGCTATATGAATACAAGGGTAAGCGGTATGGGAATTGCAGTGGGGACCGGGCTGCTGGCAGTATATTTAGGGGTGAGAGGTATCTTAAAAATCACTCCTGCCCAGGCTATGAGGGCAAAAGCTCCTTCAGCTGCAGGAAATTTTAGGCTTCCACATTTTTGGGCTGCCAGACTTGGAGCCATGGAGAAAATGGGACTTCGCTCTGTGGTGAGAAACCCTTTCCGTGGTTTTCTGATCATTTTGGCCATTGCATTCCCTTTTTCCATGTCTTCCGTACTTTTCTCCTTTAAAGGAGTCGCTGATCAGATGTTTTTCGACCAGTTCAGCAAGGTGCAAACCTATGATATCCAGATTTCCCTGGACCGCTTTGTCTCTCCCATCCGTGGGGAATCTGCAGGGGAGGGGATAAGGGGAGTGAGAAAAAGTGAGGCAGTTCTCCAGAAGGCAGTGGAATTAAAGCATGAAAATCTATCGGAGTTTGCCATGGTCTACGGCCTGAACCAGGGATCTGACATGTGGAGGATCATGGATCTCTACGAACGGTTTTATGAGCCGCCGGATGATGGGATCCTCATTAACAGCCGGATCGCAAAAAAGCTTCATTTGAAAGAAGGGGACCTTATGGAAGTAACGGTTCCCGGCCTGACCGCGGAAGGAGTGAAGGTTCCGGTAAAGGCAGTCATAAAAGAGAGCCTGGGCGGCGGCTGCTATATGTCGGCAAAGGGATTTTACCGCTTTTTTGGATCCGTCCCAATGGCGGGAACCATATTGTTGAAGGTGGAGAAGGGAAAGCTTGACGAAGTCCGGGAAGAGCTTTTAAAAACAAGCCGTGTCACCTGGATGGTGGATACCGGACGCATCATAGGCGGCTACCGGGACATCATGGGCAGTATGATGGCAATGGTCCAGATGTTTTCCTTTATGGCTGTAGCGGCAGGAGGGGTCCTTATTTATAATATTTCCATGATCAATATCAGGGAACGGATCTCAGAGCTTGGAACGTTTATCATCATGGGAGGAACGGATCGGGAGATCGGAAGGATTCTGCTGTTTGAACAGGTGGTTTACTTTATCCTGGGGATTGTTTTGGGAGTGTTGGGAAGCATTGGGGTGAAATACCTTCTGGAGCATCTGGTCATTTCCGATTCCTATACCATTGATCTGGCGATACGGCCCTCCTGTTATGGGATCGCATTACTTACCTGTCTTGCAATGACAGGGGCCTCCTTGCTGGCCCAGACGCGGTTTGTAAGAAAAATAAAACTCACAGATATATTAAAGGAAAGGGAGTAGGCTTATGAAGATCCGATTGGATGGCAGGAAAAAGATATTATGCTTTCTGGCGGCAGGAATCCTCCTTGCATTGGCCATAGGCAGGACTGCATTGAAAAGCTTTCGGGGGGCCCCGGTGGAAACCGCAGCAGCCTCTTATGATACCGTTGAAGACCGTTATACAGAGGAAGGGACCATTACGGCAGGAGGGGAATACCGCCTGGTTTCTGATGTGTCAGGGCCCGTAAAAGAGGTGTTGGTCAGGGAAAATGATGGGGTAAAGGCAGGAGATGTTCTGTTTACCATCGATGATAAGGATTTACTGCATGAAAAATCCCTTTGTGAAAGCACTCTGGCAGGATATAAAGCCAAGTTGGAGCAGAGCCGCATCGGGCAGGTGATGGCATCGTCGCCTCAGGAGTATTTAGATTCAGTAAGGGCGGATGTGGCTGTAAAGGAAGCGGATTACCAGGCAGCCAAAACCCTTTCTGACGCTTCCCAATCCCTGTATTCTGCCGGCAGCATTTCCAAAATAGAGTGGGAGAAGAACCGGGCTACATATGAGTATGCTACACTGGCATGGGAGCAGGCAAAGGGCCGCTATGAGGAGAGCCGCCGGTTTTTAGAGAGTTTAAAGGCAGGGGGGATTGATGAAACCACCATTAACGGAAGGTTTTATGAAAGTGTGGAAGAACAGTTAAAGGCCCAGATCAAATCCCAGGAAACGACCATGGAGCAACTGGAGGACCGATTGAAAAAGTGTGTGGTGGCAGCAGACCGGGATGGGATCATCACCTCCCTGCCGGTTGCGGATATTTCCTACATTCAGGCAGGAGAAACTGCTTTGACCATTAGCGGTAGGGGAAAAGTCCAGATAGAGTCTGACGTGCTCACCAGCATAGCGCCTTATCTTTCTCCTGGTGATAAGGTAACTGTAGTCCTGCAGCTTAAAAATCAGGATAAAATATATGGAGGCACCATAAGCCAGGTCTATGATTATGCGTCCAAAGGAACTTCCGCCCTGGGAATGGATGAATACAGGGTGCACGTGAAAATGGATATGGATGAGGATCCGGACCTGGAAGGAAAGGAAGGATATGGAGCTAACATACGTTTCACTTTGTATCAGGGGGAAAACAAGCTGGTGATTCCTTCAAGTGCTGTGTTTGAGGTGGATGACAGTAATTTCGTGTTTGTCATCAAAAACGGAAAGGCAGAAAAGCTGCCGGTAGAGGTGGAATATAAAACCGCCTCCCAGACGGTTATTAAGGAAGGGCTGACAAAGGGGCAGGTGGTCATTGATCATGTGGATTCGGAAGCGATTTATGAAGGAGCCAAGGTATATGCTGGTTCATAAATATAAAAAGAAGGCAGCACCTGGTACTCCGTGCTGCCTTCTTTATAATGGTATTTATATTAGCTTATATCAGCTTATTTTATCTTTTCGTATCCGGATTCCTTGATGGTTCCGTCGCTGTTGGTCTTGTAGTATTTGCCGTCGCCATCCTGAATATTTGTTTTGCCCTTAGCAAGCTTTCCGCTTGTACCGACCAAGTATTCCTTGCCATTATATTCCACTACTTTATACTTCTCATCTTTGTCAGCCTTGATCAGTCTGCCCTGTACGTAGATGCTGTCATCAGTGATGGAATTGTAGCCGGCACCCTTGTTGCTTCCGGCTTTGCGGAAGTTATAGGTGTAATTCTCTCCGTCGATATCAATGTTGGTCTTGCCGGTTGCCATGGCGCCTTCCTTTGGAGATGTGCCGAAGTAGTAAACCTCTGCTGCATCATCGGCTGCCGGGAAATCGCTTTCTGTTTCGATCTCGTCGTAGGTTGCGATGGTTTTACCTGATTCAAAGGTCAGCTTATAAAGGCCCTTAAGCATTTCTCCCTTTTCGTTGAACCCATAGCTTAATCCATTAATGCTCTTGATCTGGCTTGTTGTCAGCTGTCCGTTGCTGGATGCGTAGAACCAGTATTCGGTGCCGTCTTCATAAGCTTCCTGATCAACATCTTCTCCAGGAACGGTCTTGAACCAGCCTTTTGCAAGCCAGCACTGTTCGGGAAGATTATAATACTGGTTTGCGGAACTTGAGGTAGAAGCAGAAGCAATATCATACCATTCTGATTCAGCAGCACCATTTTCATTGAAACGGTATTTTAAACCGTTGATAGTTTTGGTGGTATCCTTAACTTTCTTGCCGTTGGTGCCGAAATAAAACCAGTAGGCTCCGTTAAAGTTATCTTTTTCGTTTTCAGAGTCTTCCACTTCAATGGATCTCCAGCCATTAGACTGAGCGCCGTCAGAGGAATCTCCCAAGTAATAGATTCCGTCCTTCCATGCATCGTCTCCGGTCTGGCGTGCGGATTCTTCGTTGACCCAGCCAAACAGCATCCGTCCCTCGGTATCAAAGGCATAGTTATGGAATTCACCGTTGGCGATTTTTATGGATTTAAAGGACGTCCTGCCAGAGGTAGGAGCTTTAAAGGCCTTTCCGTTGCTGCCAAAGTAGTACCAGTATGTATCTGGTTCATCCTCTTCATCCTGGTCGGAAGGGACTTCCCTCCATTCATTTGTAACCATGGCACCGGATGAATTTACATAATAGTAATTGTCATCGGATTCAATTAAGCTGCTGGTAGCCAGTTCGCCATCTTCGTTCAGATAGAACCAGTTGTCACCGGACTTGCGCCAGGATTCTGTTGCCAGGTCTCCGTTGGAGTCCCGGTATACCCAGGTGTTATTTTCCTCTGCCCATCCCTGTGCAGCAAAGGAGGTCATGGATGCACCTATGGTAAATAGAGCTGCGGCGCAGGGAATCAGCCATTTAAGTTTCTGTTTTCTCATGTTTGTTCTCCTTTCATAAGAACCCCTTTTTGTTGCAATGTCAGCGTTTTTTTGCTGATGGAATGACTTTAAACCATGGAGCAGGTCCAAGGTCAAGGGATGTAAAAAAGGCGTAAGAATGCGTAAGAAACGCCGGAGAAGTTAAGAAAACCGTAATCTTACCGGATTCTGGAAACTCAGTATACTGCTGGAAAAAAAGGGATGAAAGGCATTGCTTTCCGTACCCCAAAGGGCATAAAAAAAAGACAGGATTTCCTGTCTTTTCTGAATATATCATACCATAAAAATGACTTTTTTTCAAGTCTTGTATTTCCCGCCTGCCAGGAGTAGACTTGTTATTTATCAAAAGAAAGGAGTGATTTTTATGGATGACAGGAAATGGCTTCAGACTGCGAACGATGGCTTCCAGATTGCCAGGGTGAAAGCAGCCAACGATTATACGAAAAGGTTTGGACTTGCTTTGACGGATGAGGAGGCAGCCTTACTGGTGAGAGAGAGAAAGGATGCATTAAAGGAACAGGAACGGGTGGAATTCGGAGAGGGAATCCTTCCGAAGCTGATTTTTGCATTCTGCGATTCCCCCTACATTTATCAGGACAATTACGTGGATACCCTGGGAAGGCTCCAGGACATGTTTTATTTATATAAAAATGAATCATTGGATGAGATTACCGATGATGAACTCATTGAATTCATGAAAAATCAGTTTGACGGACCCTGCCAGGGATCCCTTGATCATCTGGAGGATACCGGGCTGGAGTCCTTTGCCAGACGGGTCCGATTTGGAGATGACGTATATGAAGAAGATGAAGAAGATGAAGAAGATGATGAGTTTTGAAACGGAGGAATTGATTCCCATAGTGGCAGAGCTGGCAGATAAATATACGGGAAAGGAAAGCACCTCCATCCCCTATGATAAGGCAAGACAGTTTATGGAAGCTGTCTTATACTGCATCCGTGAATATGAAGCAGCACAGGAGGAAATGCAGATGCTTCTTTCCCCTGAAAGGCTGCCGGATCCCAAAATCGTATACGGTCTGGGCTATGAAAAGGTCCTTAAGAAAGTAAGGGAAACCCAAATCCTGTACAACGAAATTATCCCAGATTTTAAATATTACGGGAACAGGTGTTATTACGATACGTTTGTAAAAGGCATTCCTTCCTTTTTTCTGTATTATGATCCCCGTTTTCAGCCACAGCATCACATCCTTACTCTGGATTACCCTGTTTTGTATCCAATGAATTCCCTGTGTGGAATTGATGCTGTCAGTGTCTTTGTCAAATGCATCCGTCTGGAGCAGGTTTTTTTGGGGAAATTGCCGCAGGAGTATGTGCTCCATGTGCTGAAGGCCTATTCTCCTGATTATGAGGAGCTGATTGTCAACCTGACAGGCATTGTGCTGCGGAATATTCTGGGCTGCCAGATAGCAGGTAAAAGGATTACTGCACTAGGATATACATCTGAAGAGCTGGAACGGCTGATGGAATGTGTAAGGCAGAATACCGTTGACTCCTTGGAACAAAAGCTGAAGGGATTGGTTGATGGACTGATGTGGTCCGGATATGAAGGAGAAGAAAAATTGGGGAATTATCTAAAGTCCTGTCTCCGTGATATTAGCGTAGAGCTGAAAAATGGTTTGGAAAACCGGTGCCTGGATTCCATACTTGCTATATAAATGCCAGACGGAGAGGGAAGGGATGGGGCAAAAGGGCAGGCCGTTAAACCATCATGCCCGTAAAATAGAAAAAGATACCGGAAAGATGATTGATTTCTTCCCGGTATCTTTTTTACTCTGTTTCTGTCGGATATCCCCCATGGCCCATATTTTTCTGGGCGGTGGAAAGCATCAGCTTGATACGGTTCAGCTGATTTACCTCGCTTGCGCCGGGGTCATAGTCTACGGCGATTATATTGGAGTCAGGATAAGTTTTCCTCAGCTCTTTGATAACTCCTTTTCCAACGATGTGGTTGGGGAGGCAGCCAAAGGGCTGGGTGCACACAATGTTATTGGTGCCGCTGTGGATCAGTTCCAGCATCTCGCCTGTTAAAAACCAGCCTTCACCGGTCTGGTTCCCAATGGATACAAATTCCTTTGCCATGTCGGCCAGATTTCCTATATGGGCCGGGGCAGTAAAATGTTTGCTCTTTATCAGCTCCTGCTTAGCGGTTCGGCGGAAAAATTCCAGCAGGGAAATCCCCATATTGGACAGGGTTGCGGTGGTTTTCCTGCCTCCAAGATTTGCTGCTTTAAAGTTATTGTTGTAGAAGCAGTACAGTAGGAAGTCCATTAAGTCCGGCATGACTGCTTCGGCACCTTCTGATTCCAACAGCTCCACAATATGATTGTTGGCCAGGGGAGAAAACTTCACAAGGATCTCTCCCACGATTCCCACCTTGGGCTTTTGACCGGGAGTTCTTGGAAGATTGTCAAAATCCCTGATAATTCCTTTTAAGTTGCGGGAGAAGGTGATCATGTCCGGGGATTTCCTGGACAGGGATTCAATACACCGCTCTTTCCATTTCTCATGAAGGGAATTGGCAGAGCCGGGCACCTTCTCATAAGGGCGGGTCGCATATAAAACCCGCATAAAGACGTCGCCGTACACTACCGCCTGCATGGCCTTTGTCAGCATGGGCAAAGTGATGTTAAATCCTGGGTTTGTCTCCATGTTGTTTGCATTGACGGAGATGACCGGAATATGGCCCATGCCGGCCTTTTCCAGGGCACGCCTGATAAAGCCGATGTAATTGGACGCCCGGCAGCCGCCTCCCGTCTGGCTCATAAATACTGCTGTACGGTCTAAATCATATTTCCCGGATAAGAGTGCATCCATGATCTGCCCTACCACGATGAGGGAGGGGTAACAGGCATCGTTATTTACATATTTTAACCCCGTATCAATGGCGGACCGGTTGTGGTTCTGAAGGACCTCCACCCGATAGCCAAAGGACCGGATGGCTGGTTCAATTAAGTCAAAATGAATGGGTGACATCTGGGGGCACAGGATGGTGTAATCCTTTTTCATCTCTTTGGTAAACATGATCCTGTGGTAAGCGCTGGAAACCACCTTCTGCTGGTAATGGCGCTTATCCCGTACCCGAAGTGCCGCGATCAGGGAGCGGATCCGGATCCTGGCGGCTCCCAGGTTATTTACCTCATCGATCTTTAACACCGTATAGATCTTGCCTGAGCCGGTTAAGATGTCATTAACCTGGTCTGTGGTAACGGCATCCAGTCCGCACCCAAAGGAGTTAAGCTGGATTAAATTCAGACGGTTTTCCTTTTTTACGAGGGCGGCGGCCCGATAAAGTCTGGTGTGGTACATCCACTGGTCTGTAACCACCAGAGGGCGTTCAATTTCCGCCAGGTGGGATACGGAATCTTCCGTAAGCACTGCAAATCCATACGAAGTAATAAGCTCCGGCAGCCCATGGTTAATTTCCGGATCAACATGATAGGGACGTCCGGCCAGTACGATTCCTTGGCGGTCGTTGTCCTCCAGCCATTTTAAGGTTTCCTCTCCCTTTTTTTCCATATCGGCTCTGGAAGCCATAAGCTCCTCCCAGCCTTTTTTTGCGGCGGCGGCAACCTCAGCGGCAGGAATCCGGAAATCGGCTGCAAATATTTCCGTCAGGCGTCCGGTGAGTATTTCTACATTGGTAAAAGCCATAAACGGATTTAAGAAACGGATATTTTCCGATTTAAGACCTTCCACGTTGTTCTTGATGTTCTCTGCATAGGAGGTGACGATAGGGCAGTTGAAATGGTTTCCTGCATCAGGAGTTTCATTCCGTTCATAAGGAATACAGGGATAAAAAATAGTTTTGATTCCCTGCCTGATCAGCCATTCAATGTGGCCGTGGGCAATCTTTGCCGGGTAGCATTCCGATTCGCTTGGTATGGATTCAATGCCCAGTTCATAGATCTTTCTGGTGGACTGGGGAGACAGCACGGTACGGAATTTCAGTTCTTTAAAGAAAACGGCCCAGAAGGGGTAGTTTTCATACATGTTTAAAACTCTGGGTATGCCGATGGTGCCCCGTTCCGCAAGATCCGGGCTTAAAGGCTCGTAATCGAACATGCGGCGGTTTTTATAATCAAAGAGGTTTGGCACCTCCCGTTTTGCTTTTTCCTTACCAAGTCCCCGTTCGCAGCGGTTTCCCGTAATAAACTGGCGGCCTCCGTCAAAACGGTTGACCGTCAGAACACAGTTGTTGGTACAGCCTTTGCATCGGGCCATGGAGGTCTCATAATGCAGTCCCAGAATCTTATCCAGGCTCAGCATGGTGGTTGTTTTAGATTCCTCATACCGTTCTCTTGCAATGAGAGCAGCGCCAAAGGCTCCCATAATGCCTGCAATATCCGGCCGGATGGCCTCGCAGCCAGCGATTTTTTCGAAGCTCCTTAAAACGGCATTGTTGTAAAAGGTACCGCCCTGTACCACCACATGGCTGCCAAGATCAGATGCATTGGTGATTTTAATTACCTTAAACAGGGCGTTTTTAATGACCGAATAAGCCAGTCCTGCGGAAATATCGGATACCTCGGCCCCTTCCTTCTGGGCCTGTTTCACGTTGGAATTCATGAATACCGTGCATCTGGTACCTAAGTCCGTGGGGTTTTTGGCAAATAAGGCCTCCTGTGCAAAATTCTCTACCTGATAGTTTAAGGAATTGGCAAAGGTTTCGATAAAGGAACCGCAGCCGGAGGAGCAGGCCTCATTTAACTGGACGCTGTCCACGGTGCCATTTTTAATGCGGATACACTTCATGTCCTGTCCGCCGATGTCCAGGATGCAGTCTACCTTTGGTTCAAAAAAGGCTGCCGCATAGTAATGGGAGATGGTCTCCACCTCTCCCTCATCAAGGAGAAAGGCGGATTTTAAAAGAGCTTCTCCATAACCGGTGGAACAGGACCATACGATCTGGCTGTCCTCTGGCATCTGCTCCCGGATTTCCCTCATAGCCCGGATCGCCGTTGCAAGAGGGCTTCCGTTGTTGCTGCTGTAAAATTTATATAACAAGGTTCCGTCTTCGCTTACAAGGGCTACCTTTGTGGTTGTGGAGCCTGCGTCGATCCCCAAAAAACACTTTCCGTGGTAGGAAGACAACTCGCCCTTTTTCACGCAGTGGCTGTTGTGCCGGTTTATGAAGGTATCAAAATCAGCCTGGTCCGTAAACAGCGGATCCATGCGCTTTACTTCAAATTCCATTCGGATGCCGGAGGATAAACGGTTGATTAAATCCTCCAGGGATACGATTCCGCCCTGGACCTCCTTTGCATTCATGGCAGCACCGGTGGCTGCAAATAAGTGGGAGTGCTCCGGAGCGATGATCTCATCCCCGGACAAGTGAAGGGTGCGGACAAAGGCTTTCTGAAGCTCCGGAAGAAAGTGAAGAGGGCCTCCCAGGAAGGCCACATGGCCTCTGATAGGCTTTCCGCACGCCAGACCGCTGATGGTCTGGTTCACAACCGCCTGAAAAATGGAGGCCGCAAGATCTTCCCTGGTAGCCCCTTCATTAATGAGCGGCTGGATGTCTGTCTTTGCAAAGACTCCGCAGCGGGCGGCGATGGGATATATGGCCTTGTAATTGGCCGCATATTCATTTAAGCCGGAGGCGTCGGTCTGTAAAAGAGCGGCCATCTGGTCGATAAAGGATCCGGTGCCTCCGGCACATATTCCGTTCATCCTCTGGTCAATGCCGCCGGTAAAGTAAATAATTTTTGCATCTTCGCCCCCAAGTTCGATTGCCACATCAGTCTGCGGGGCATAATCCTTAAGGGAGGTGGCAACAGATACCACCTCCTGGACGAAGGGAACCTTTAAATGTCTGGAAAGAGTTAAGCCGCCGGACCCAGTGATGGCCGGACATAAGTCCATGGGGCCCAGCTTATCATAGGCCTTTTTTAAAAGCCCTGCCAATGTTTCCTGTATGTTTGCATAATGCCGCTCGTAATCAGCGAATAAGATTTCATGGTGTTCATTTAATATTGCAATTTTAACGGTAGTGGAACCGATATCGATTCCTAATGTTTGGTATGTAATCATATGCGCGGGGGTTACCCCTGCCTCCTTTTATGTAAAAGTAAGTTTCTGGCTCACCGAACATCAGTTTAACATAAAATAAGAAATAATACAATTGCAATAACGTGCTAAATAAATGTTAAAACTAGTAAAAATTGTTTAAGTTCACGAAAAGGAGTTTCATTTCGTTTGACAAATAAGGTTTGGGAAATTATAATGTATAAGTCAAAGTCTGCCAATGTTTCCAATAAGATTTTTCAGTGAAAGAGAGAAAAGCTATGATTCGGATTTATAAAACAGAAGACGGCCTGATTCAGCAAAAGGATGAGCTTTCTCCGGGTTCCTGGATTGCCCTTACAGACCCTACTGCCACGGAGATCCTGGAAATTGCCAATACCTGTAAAATCGACCCTGATGATTTAAGGGCACCCCTTGATGAGGAAGAACGTTCCCGTATACAGACAGAGGATCATTACACCCTCATCCTGGTAGACGTTCCCTCCATTGAAGAGCGTGGCGGCAAGGACTGGTATGTGACCATACCAATGGGCATCATAACCACGGATGAAGCCATCATTACGGTCTGTCTGGAAGATACCACGGTACTTAACGCATTTATGGACGGCAGGGTGAGGGATTTTCATACCTACATGAAGACCCGGTTTATTCTGCAGATCCTGTATAAGAATGCATCTTTGTACCTGCAATATCTGAGGATCATTGATAAAAAAAGCGGGGTGATTGAGGAGAAGCTTCACAAATCCACCAAGAACCGGGAGCTCATTGAGCTTTTGGAGCTGGAAAAAAGCCTTGTTTACTTTACCACCTCCCTGCGTTCGAATGAAATGGTACTTGAAAAGCTCATGAGAAATGAGAAAATCAAAAAATATCCGGAGGATACGGAGCTTTTGGAAGACGTTATCGTCGAGAACAAGCAGGCCATTGAAATGGCTAATATTTACAGCGGAATTTTAAGCGGGACAATGGATGCGTTTGCTTCCGTTATATCAAACAACTTAAATATTGTCATGAAGTTTCTGGCAACCATTACCATTGTTATGTCCATACCAACCATGGTGGCGAGCTTTTATGGTATGAACGTTAATTCCAGGGGTATTCCCTTTGCGGACAGTCCCTATGGCTTTGCCATTGTTTTAGGTCTCACCCTGGCCCTGACGCTGATCGTAGCGTGGATTTTTTCCAAAAAGGATCTGTTCTAGCCTGTATAGAAAATAAGAAACCCCCTTTGGGATCCCCTGCGGGGATACACCTTTATGCCAGTAAAGCGTGGCAGAAAAGAGGAAAGCATGAAGTTTTTTAATAATCTTGAACGCAGATTCAGAAAGTATGCGATTCCGAATCTGATGTACTATATCATCGGCATGTACGGTGTGGGACTGTTGATGGAGATGATGGCACCTGGATTTTACTGGCAATACCTGTCTCTTGATGCCGGAAAGATTCTGGGCGGCCAGGTGTGGAGGATCGCAACCTTTATGATCTACCCGCCGGGCGGCGGTCTTTTCTTGAGCCTGATCAGCATGTATTTATACTACATGCTGGGCGTGAACTTAGAGAGAATCTGGGGTGCGTTCCGTTTTAACGTTTATTTCTTTATGGGAGTCATCGGCCATGTGGCTGCGGCCCTGATTGTCTATATTTTTATGGGAAAAACGGTGTATCTGACAACGGAATTCCTCAATTATTCCCTGTTCTTTGCTTTTGCAGCCACTTTCCCGGATTTGGAATTCCTATTGTTTTTCGTAATTCCCATTAAAGCCAAATGGCTGGCCATTTTTAACGGAATCTATTTCCTGTATGGCTTCATTACCGGCAACATTGCTACCAGAGTCACCATATTTATGTCCTTGCTGAACTTTATCCTCTTTTTCCTTTTGACTCGGAATTTAAGCCGGTTTAATCCGAAAGAGATCAAAAGGAAGCAGAATTTTCATAAGCAGATGAAGATAAAGCCACAGGGCTGGACCCATCACCGGTGCGCCGTATGCGGCCGGACCGAAAAGGACTCTCCAAACCTGGAATTCCGTTATTGTTCAAAATGCGAAGGCAGCTTTGAATACTGTTCTGAGCATTTGTATACACATAAACATGTAACACCGTCCAACCCCACAACCGGTGATACGACCAACTAGCTACGGAGGATAATGATGAAGAGAACCAAAATTATTTGCACCATGGGACCGAATACCAATGATCGCGCACTGATGAAGGCACTTGCCCAGAATGGGATGGATGTGGCCAGATTCAACTTCTCACATGGTGATTATGAAGAGCAGAAAATGCGTCTCGGCTTACTAAAGAGCATCCGCGAGGAACTGGATCTTCCCATTGCCGCACTTCTTGATACAAAAGGACCTGAGATCCGTACCGGACTTTTAAAGGATGGGAAAAAGGTGAACCTGAAGGAAGGAGAGACATATATCCTGACAACAGAGGAGATCGTAGGAGATGCAAAAAAGGGCCACATCAACTATGACGGACTGAATGAGGATGTTGCTTCAGGAAACCGCATTCTTATTGATGATGGCCTGATCGAACTGGAAGTCCTTGAGGTTAAGGGGAAGGAAATTGTATGTAAGATCATCAATGGCGGTGAGCTGGGGGAAAGAAAAGGCGTCAACGTGCCAAATGTCAAGGTAAAGCTTCCTGCGCTTACCGATAAGGATAAAATGGATATAAAGTTCGGCATTGAGCAGGGCTTTGATTTCATTGCGGCTTCCTTTGTACGGACAGCAGATGCAATTTACGAAATAAAGAATATATTGGAGGAGCATGGTTCCAATATATCCGTTATTGCCAAGATCGAGAATGCGGAGGGCATTGAAAATCTAGATGACATCATTGAAGCCAGCGATGGAATCATGGTTGCCCGGGGCGATATGGGAGTTGAGATTCCGGCCCAGGAGGTACCGTTTATCCAGAAGCGGATTATAGAGAAATGCAACGAGGCCTGTAAGCCTGTTATAATCGCAACCCAGATGCTGGATTCCATGATCCGCAATCCCCGTCCTACCAGAGCCGAGGTAACGGACGTGGCAAACGCTGTTTATGACGGGACGGATGCAGTCATGCTTTCCGGTGAGACCGCTATGGGCAAATATCCGGTTGAGGCTCTTTCCATGATGGCCTCGATTGTGGAGGAAACAGAAAAGCATCTGGATTACAGTGCATACAGAGAGCGCAAGGTTTCTGCCGTCAATAGCCACAATGTATCCAATGCAGTATGCTATTCTTCCGTTTCCACGGCTCATGATCTGGGAGCCAGAGTGATCGTGGCTCCAAGCATCACCGGCTTTACTACCCGGCTGTTGTCCAAATGGAGACCGGAAAGCCTGATCATCGGCTTGTCCCCAAGCTCCTCCGCCCTCCGTCAGATGCAGTTATACTGGGGCGTAAAGCCGTTCCATGCGAAGCGTGCGGAATCCACCGACGTTTTGATTTATTCTTCCATGGAATTATTAAAGGCAAAAGGCATTGTAAAAGAAAATGAAATGGTAGTGGTGACTGCTGGGGTGGTAAGTCCTGTGAGAAAGAACGAACCTGCGGCTCATACCAATATCATGCGGGTGGTGACCGTAGATTAACGGATTTCCACGAAAGCAATGAGCATTGCAAAACGGGGCAGCAAAAAATTTATGCCGTACCCCAACGTCAGATCAACCGCTGAGGCCCCGTTTCATAGGGCGGCAGTCCGTGAGCAGGTACCTCCGGGTTTTGCAAGGCGCACTGGAATTTTTACCCTTCCATGAATATTTATACAAAAAAGTGTAGACAAAGGAGTCTATCCCCGGTACAATGAAGCTTACCAGCAGATGTGCCGGAGACAGGCTCTTTTTGATCCTTTGGATATCGTCCCCCCCACCGCGCGGCCCCCCCGCGCGAGTCTGCAAAACAGACTTTTTATTCCTATGATGGTAAGCTACGAGAGGAGAGAAACGCTATGGAAAAGAGACCATTTGTTACGAAAGAAAGGTTAGAAGAGATCGTGAAAGAGTATCCCACACCCTTTCATTTATACGATGAAAAGGGGATCAGGGAAAATGCCCGGAAGCTGAAAGATGCGTTTTCCTGGAATAAAGGCTACCGGGAGTATTTTGCGGTAAAGGCTACGCCTAATCCGTTTATTCTGAATATTTTAAAAGATTATGGGTGCGGTGCGGACTGTTCATCCATGACAGAGCTTATGATGTCTGACAGCCTTGGATTTTCCGGTTCTGATATTATGTTCTCTTCCAACAACACGCCTGCTGAAGAATTCCAGTATGCGGATAAAATTGGAGGGATTATCAACCTGGATGACATCACCCACATTGAATATCTTAAAAAGGCCATCGGACATATTCCCGAGACCATCAGCTGCCGCTATAATCCGGGCGGCATATTTAAAATCAGCAACGACATCATGGATAATCCGGGAGATTCCAAATACGGGATGACCACGGAACAGATGTTTGAAGCATTCCGCATATTAAAAAGCAATGGAGCCAAACATTTTGGAATCCATGCTTTCCTTGCCAGCAACACGGTGACAAATGAATATTATCCCCTTCTTGCAAAGGTGCTTTTTGAACTGGCGGTGAAGCTGAAAAAAGAAACAGGGGCTCACATCTCCTTTATTAACCTGTCGGGCGGGATCGGGATCCCCTACCGTCCTGGACAGGAGCCAAACGACATTAAGGCCATTGGAGAAGGAGTCAGGGAGGTTTATGAAGAAATCCTGGTGCCGGAAGGGATGGGGGATGTGGCCATCTATACGGAGCTTGGACGCTTCATGCTGGGGCCTTACGGAGGGCTGGTCACAAGAGCCATTCATGAAAAGCACACCCACAAGGAATACGTCGGCGTGGATGCCTGCGCTGTGAACCTGATGAGACCGGCCATGTATGGGGCTTACCATCATATCACGGTCATGGGAAAAGAGGGAGAGGTATGCAGCCATAAGTACGATGTGGTCGGATCTCTTTGTGAAAACAATGACAAGTTTGCCATAGACAGAATGCTGCCGGAGATATCCAGAGGAGATCTGCTTTTCATTCACGATACTGGCGCTCACGGCTATGCTATGGGGTATAATTATAATGGGAAATTAAAATCAGCAGAACTACTCTTAAAGGAGGACGGGTCTGTCCAGATGATCCGCAGGGCTGAAACTCCAAGGGATTATTTTGCCACCTTTGATTTCTGTGATGTGTTAAAGGATATAAAATATTAAATTTTTTGAAAATATAAAAAACAGAGAGAGGGTTTCCGAAACCGGAGATGCCTCTCTTGATTTTTGTGCCGGCAACGGGCCGGAGGAGTATGCCTGTTTCTTTTTCCATGGCATATCATCCGGAAAGACGTTCCAGCGTATTTTTTCTGTCCTAACAGAAAAATCCCTGTGCCACATGACACAGGGGGGATTTTTCTTAGGATTTTCGGATTTCAAAAAGGGTGAAAGGATAATTGATACATTGTGCATTTCTTATGTTAATAGTATAGCACACCGACCCTGGAAAAGTTTGTATATTGTTTGAATAGATTATGAAGATTTTCTTAATATCATATCAGCCGTAAAATTCTAAAAGAGAAAGGAGCGTGCCAGCCTGGTGAGTACTTTTTCACATCTTAGGATATCTTCACAGGGGACAAATTCATCCGGCTTATGAGCCAGTTCCAGATCACCTGGCCCGTAGGACATGCAGTTATGGTTGTGAAGCTTTCCTGCTATTACGGCGGTGTCCGTATAGCCTGGAAAAAAGGTGACAGGAACCGGTTCTCCTGTGACTTCCTCTGCGGCAGCCTTCAGGGCTTTCAGCAAAGGGGAGGCTTCATCCTTTTCAATGTAGGGCCTGTCGCCTGTGATGGCGTAGGAAGCTGTGATCCCGGGGACAGCCTGGGCGGCGTCCCTGATGGCCTGCTCCACAATGGAAACAGCAGAAGCCGTGTCTGTAGGCGGAACCAGACGCATGTCGATCCAGACCTTGCAGCGGTCAGGAACCACATAAGGGCGGTATCCTCCCTCAATCTGGCCGAAGGTGACGGTGGAGGCGCCAAGGTCTTGGTGGGAGGGGCATTCTCCGACTTTTCTGCGTATGGAAGAAATGATCTCAGCCATGGCGGCTATGGCATCGGCCCCCTTCCAGGGGGTACTTGCATGGGCAGTCACTCCGGTGACCTCGATCTCAAACCAGGTACGGCCTTTATGAGCCACCTGAATCTGCCCATTGGTAGGTTCCGTATCCAGGACAAAGCTTTTTTCTGATACCCAGCCTTCCTTTATTGCATCCTCCACCCCCCGCATGAAATCTTCTTCATCCACGGTTCCAATGAAAACAAAGGAATGTTTCGGAATTTTGCCGGATGCGGCTTCTTTTGCCATGGCGGAAAATACGGAAAGGGCACAGGCCAGTCCTGATTTCATGTCACAGGCCCCCCGCCCGTATATCTTCCCCTGAATGACCTCCGCACCAAAAGGGTCTGTTGTCCAGCCTTCCCCTATGGTCACCGTATCCATATGGCAGATATAAACAAGGGCAGGGTCGTCGATTTCTCCCTGTATTTTTGCCATGATATTATACCGGCCGGGCAGGACCTCTTTTTTGAGGATGGGAACGGACAGGGAAGTGAGCCAGTTAAAAATATAATCACCGATATTTTTTTCGTATGCACCCGGATCCGTACTATCGATGCGGATCAGGGCCTGTGCCAGAAAAGTGGCATCGGATTGATGATTTTCCATGGAAATGATCTCCTTACTTATTATGTTACTTCCATTATAGGAACAGATTTGCAGAAAGTAAATGGGATTCGGTAAAAATCTTCTTTTGCATTTTCAGGAGGAAAAGAAACCACAGGGGCTGAACCGGAATATCCTAATAAAAAAGGAATCAGGTAATGGACTGTGAATCATGTAAGAGAAGCAATACACTGTGAGGCGGCCCATGGCATGGGTTATACAGGACGTGGAATTGGAGTAGCGGTTCTTGATACGGGGATTTATCTTCACGAGGACTTTGAACATAGAGTGGCAGCTTTTGTAGATATTGTGCAGCGCAGGAGAGATACCTATGACGATAACGGTCATGGGACCCATATTTCAGGAATTATCGGAGGGAGCGGCAGAGCTTCCCGGGGAATGTATATGGGTGTTGCGCCGGAATGCCATATTATTATGCTGAAGGTTTTGGATAAAAAAGGCAATGGCTATGCATCTGATGTGCTGGCCGGGCTTAAATGGATCCGTGACAACAGAGAACGGTATGGAATCAGAATCGTAAATATCTCTGTCGGTTCCTTTTCGAAAAAAGGGATGACAGAGAATTCTGTTCTTGTGCGTGGGGTAAATGCCGCCTGGGATGACGGGCTGGTGGTTTGTGTGGCAGCTGGAAACATGGGACCGGGCATGAACACCATCACCACTCCGGGAATCAGCCGGAAGGTGATCACCGTGGGGTGCTCCGATGATTATAAAGAGGTTAATGTCATGGGAAACCGGATGATTGATTATTCCGGAAGAGGCCCCACCGGTGCCTGTATCTGCAAGCCGGAAATCATTGCGCCGGGCGCAGGGATCATGAGCTGTGCCAATGAAGCAGGACAGTATCTTGCCAAAAGCGGTACTTCCATGTCAACGCCTCTGGTGTCAGGGGCCATTGCCCTTCTTCTTCAGAAATATCCCTATATGAGCAACCGTGATGTAAAGCTGATGCTGAGGGACCGGGCAGTGGATATCGGGCTTCCCATGAACCAGCAGGGCTGGGGGATGCTTGATGTGGAGAAACTGCTTTTGTAACCCCCATAGGATCCTCTTTTGGGCCGCTTCCAGGCAATGCCGGGCGGCCCGATTTGAAAAAAGAACCCCAATATATTTCCAGGGAAGGGTTGCAGATACCGCCTTCCTATGTTATAGTAAATCCGGAAGGCAGTCCGCCTTTCTTTCCTTTCCGGCATTTCGCCGTATTTTCCCACACCATAAGTTCATTATTTTCAGCCGGACAGGCCGGGAGAGTGATGCGTATTGAGCTTAGAAGTATAAATTTTTGGTTGACATTTACCGGGAAGTATACTATGATTATAAACAGAAAAAGAACATTTGTTCGCATTGGAGGATAATATGAATAAAGATGATAAGCTAAAGGCGCTTGATGCCGCCCTTACTCAGATAGAAAAGGCATACGGGAAAGGCTCTGTCATGAAGCTGGGAGATTCAGGCACAAATATGAACGTGGAGACGGTACCTACAGGGGCCTTGAGTCTTGATATCGCCCTTGGCCTGGGAGGAATCCCCAAGGGAAGGGTTGTGGAGATTTACGGACCGGAATCCAGCGGTAAGACGACCGTTGCCCTGCATATGATCGCAGAGGTTCAGAAGAGAGGCGGCATCGCTGGCTTTATTGATGCGGAGCATGCCCTTGACCCTGTTTATGCCAAGAGCATTGGAGTGGATATTGACAACCTGTACATTTCCCAGCCGGATAATGGGGAACAGGCATTGGAAATTACGGAAACCATGGTTCGTTCCGGGGCAGTGGATATCGTGATTGTGGACTCGGTGGCGGCCCTTGTGCCAAAGGCTGAGATCGAGGGGGATATGGGGGATTCCCATGTGGGGCTTCAGGCCCGTCTTATGTCCCAGGCTCTTAGAAAACTGACGGCCATCATCAGCAAGTCCAACTGTATTGTACTCTTTATTAACCAGCTTCGGGAGAAGGTGGGGGTGATGTTTGGAAGCCCTGAGACTACCACAGGTGGACGTGCCCTTAAGTTCTATGCATCTGTCCGTCTGGATATCCGTAAGATCGAGACGCTGAAGCAGGGCGGAGATATGGTAGGTAACCGAGTCCGGGTGAAGGTGGTGAAGAACAAGATCGCTCCTCCGTTTAAAGAGGCGGAATTTGATATTATGTTCGGCAAAGGCATTTCCAAGGAAGGAGATATCCTTGACCTGGCGGTAAAAGAGAATATCGTGGAAAAAAGCGGAGCCTGGTTTGCATATAATAACATTAAGATCGGCCAGGGGCGGGAAAATGCCAAGACCTATCTTCAGGATAATCCGGCCGCCTGCATGGAGATAGAGAATAAGGTCCGTGTAAAGTATGGGCTTCATGAGGAAGGCAGTGCAGCACCGGAAAGCGGCGGAGCAGCGGCGAAAGAAAGCAAGAGAATGAAAGCCGAAGAGAGCAAGCCTGAAGCACCCCAGCAGTAATCTGTTTGTGGGGTTGGCCGTCAGAGATACGAAGTCCGGAAATCAGATAAGATAAGGGGCATATATGACAGTTACTGAGATTGTGCCCTTCGATAAACGCAGGAGTAAAGTCATTCTGGAGGATGACTTTACTCTTGTCCTTTATCGTGGGGAAATTAGAAAATTTGGGATTGAAGAGGGAAAGCCGCTATCAGAGGATACCTACCAGGAAATCCTGCAGGAAGTTTTGTTTAAAAGAGCCAGAGAAAGGGTTCTCTTCCTTTTGAAGTCCTCGGACAAAACGGAACAGGAACTGAGGCGAAAGCTAAAGGATGGAGGATATCCAAAGGAAGCTGCTGATTACGCCATCAATTTTTTAAAGGAGCACCGCTTTCTGAATGACTTTGACTATGGGCAGAGGTATGTGGAATTCAATTCGGGACGGAAAAGTGAAAGGCAGATCCGGTATGAGCTGCAGAAAAAAGGTTTGGACAAAGAGGTGATCCAGGAAATCCTTAGTGAACAGCCGGTGGATGAGGAAGCTCAGATACGGGCTTATGTGAGAAAGAAGTGCTTAAAACCGGAAGAAATGGACGTTAAGGAACGCAGCAGGATGATGGCTGCTTTGGCAAGAAGGGGATTTTCATACGATTCCATAAGCAGTGTTTTAGGAGGCCTTTACAGCGATGACTGACAACGGGGAAAATGTGTATAAGTATACCGGAAACAGAGGCGAAATACTTGACATAATGTATAAAACAGTTTAAAATTGTAGTGTTGTATTGTTGTACAATGAAAATCTAATAAGGAGGTGCTCCTGTGTCAGTATCAGTATTCACGGCTGCATTGATTGCAATCGTCGCATCAGTAGTAGTTGCTTTTATTGCCTGGTCTGCTGCCATCACGTATCGTAAGAATACCTACGAAAGTAAAATTGGCACTGCAGAAGAAAAATCCCGGGAAATAATAGATGAAGCATTAAAGACCGCTGAGACAAAGAAGCGTGAAGCTCTCCTTGAGGCAAAAGAAGAGTCTTTAAAGACTAAGAATGAACTGGAGAAGGAAACCAGGGAAAGAAGAGCTGAGCTTCAACGTTATGAAAGAAGAGTATTAAACAAGGAAGAAAACTTGGACAAGAAGTCCGAGGCTATGGAAAAACGAGAAGCAGGTCTGACTGCTCGAGAGGACGCCCTGAATAAGAGAAATGCCGAAGTAGAATCTCTTTATGAGAAAGGCATTCAGGAACTGGAGAAGATTTCCGGACTTACCTCCGAACAGGCAAAAGAATATCTTTTAAAATCTGTTGAAGATGATGTAAAACATGACACTGCGAAATTAATTAAGGAACTTGACAACAAAGCAAAAGAAGAGGCGGAGAAAAAGGCAAAGGAATATGTGGTGACAGCCATTCAAAGATGTGCTGCGGACCATGTGGCAGAAACCACGGTTTCTGTTGTACAGCTTCCCAACGATGAGATGAAAGGCAGAATCATCGGAAGGGAGGGCCGTAACATCCGTACGTTAGAGACCCTTACGGGCGTGGAACTGATTATTGATGATACCCCGGAGGCAGTTGTTTTATCCGGATTTGATCCGGTTCGTAGAGAAGTAGCCAGAATCGCGTTGGAACGCCTTATTGTGGATGGCCGTATTCACCCGGCAAGAATCGAAGAAATGGTGGAAAAGGCACAAAAAGAGGTAGAAACCAATATGCGTGAAGAAGGAGAAGCCGCTGCCCTTGAAGTGGGCATACACGGGCTTCATCCGGAACTCATCAGATTGCTTGGCAAGCTGAGATACAGGACAAGCTATGGACAGAATGCCTTAAAGCATTCCATTGAGGTGGCCCAATTGTCAGGGCTGTTAGCTGGAGAGATCGGCCTTGATATCCGTATGGCCAAACGCGCCGGTTTACTACATGACATCGGAAAAGCCGTTGACCATGAGATGGAAGGTTCCCATATTCAGCTGGGTGTGGATTTGTGTAAAAAGTACAAGGAATCCGCAATCGTGCTGAACACGGTGGAGTCTCACCATGGCGATGTTGAACCACAGAGCCTCATCGCTTGCATTGTCCAGGCAGCGGACACTATTTCTGCAGCAAGACCTGGAGCAAGAAGAGAAACTCTGGAGACATATACAAACAGATTAAAACAGTTAGAAGATATTACCAATTCCTTTAAGGGAGTGGACAAGTCCTTTGCCATTCAGGCAGGACGCGAAGTTCGGATTATGGTAGTTCCGGAACAGATTAACGATGACGACATGGTGCTATTGGCCCGTGATATTTCCAAGAAAATAGAAGAGTCCCTGGAGTATCCGGGGCAAATCAAGGTCAACGTGATCCGGGAGTCCAGAGTTACAGATTACGCGAAGTAAAAGTTGAAAGAAAAACGCCTTTTAATCTTGGATTTAAAGTATTAACCGGATGTGCATGCATATCCGCTTGATGGACTAGGATACAAATAATGCCCTAAAACCGTATAATTATTCTCATGCGGCTTTAGGGCATATTTCATGTCAGGAGGAGGATGATAAGTGAATCGGAGGATAAAAGTACTGATTAGCTGCATATTGGTCAGCCAATTGTTTCTTATGACTGTTTATGCAAAGCCAGACTGGCCGTCTGATACGGGCATCCAGGCGGAAGCCGGAATAGTCATAGACGGAGATTCAGGAGCGGTCCTATTTGGACAGAACATCCATGCTCCTTATCCGCCGGCCAGCATCACGAAGATTTTGACTGCCCTTATTGTTTTGGAGAACGCAGACTTAAATGATATGGTGACTTTTTCAAAGGATTCAGTTTACAATGTGGAAGAGGGCAGTGGGAATAAATTAAATGTGGATACCGGAGATAAGCTTTCAGTAGAAGATTGTCTTTATTCCCTGATTCTCCATTCCTGCAACCAGGCAGCCAATGCCCTTGCAGAGCATGTGGCCGGAAGCAGGGAGGCGTTTGTCTCCATGATGAATGAAAAAATCAAGGAGCTAGGCTGCGTTGAAAGCCATTTTGACAATCCTTCGGGCCTTAACGGGGATACCCAGTATGTCACCGCTTATGATATGGCTCTCATTGCAAAGGCGGCTTACAGCAACAAAAAGCTTGTAGAGATCAGTTCTGCCATCAGCCGTAACATTCCGCCTACTGCCAATAACCCGGAGGGACTTACCATATATAACGAACATCGTCTGGTAAAGACAAAGGATACAAAGAGTGAGTTTTACTGCCCATCGGCAGTAGCCGGAAAGACAGGATATCTTATTAAAGCTGGCAATACACTTGTTACCTACGGGGAGCAGGATGGAAAAAGGCTTATTTCTGTTATTCTGAAAGGAAGTCCGAAGCAGTATTTTATTGACGGAAAAGCTCTTCTGGAATTCGGCTTCAGCCGCTTTGAGAATTTCCCTGTGACAGGGCCTGAAACCGGCTATTTATCAGGAGAAGAGCCGGTGGAAATCAACGGGACATCCTATAAGCCCTCTGATCTGGAATTAGAGCCAGATCAGGTCATCACCCTGCCGAAAGGGGCAGAGCTTTCCCAGGCGGATAAAACTCTGGTAACAGACCTTCCGGAAGGAAGCCCAAAGGGAGCGATTGCCCTGATTCAGTATACCTACAATGACAGAAAGGTAGGTCAGGCATATTTAATGGAAAAGAAGGGGACAGAGCCGGCAAGCCAGGAATCGGAACAGGCAACCGCAGAGACAAACCCTGAGGAGCCGAAAACCAGTTCAGGCATAGGCAAAGCTTCATCCGGAAGAAAGGGAGGCGGTATACTGGCTGCGGCAGGAATTATCGCAGTCCTTGCACTGGCAGGCGGCGGAACCGGACTTTTTATTTATAAGAAAAAGAAAGAAGCCAGGGAAGTCGCCCTTCGGAGAGAAGAGAGAAGGCGGCGCTTAAAAGCGGAAGGTTCAGAAGAAGATTTTGAACGGATTTTAAAACAGCGCCGGAATATAAAACGGAGAAAATAGGAAAGAAGAGAATGAAAAAGGACCAGCCGGGGTAGCTGGTCCTTTTTCGGAGAAGGTATTTCGTTTCTTATGGGGTGTAGCAAAAACTATATAATGTATTGGGGGGGGTTACATGTATTAATATACCTCATTTCCCTGAAAAAGTGTCAACAAACATTCCTTAATTTTAAACATAAAATTGTGCATATTCTCTTCTTTTCTCCGGACGATTGTGGAAAAAATACAGATTTATTTAATATTACAGGTATTCCTTGTGCGTTCTCCCCCTGGGGTATACGGGGAGGATTTTTGTATCTTCTGCTTTCTTGTGATAAAATACATAAAAACAACTTGTGCATTGGTGCGTACAAGTTATAAATTGGTAGTAAGAGGATATTTGAATCACTTTTATAAAAAGGAGGCAGAACGATGAGATTTTTTGTGGACACGGCAGACATTGCTACGGTGCCCTGTAAGGGAATGGAACAGAGGACAAAGCATCCTCTGACTGATTAAGTGCAGGCTCTGATGTGATGATGGCGGTGAACTTAGGAACCAGGGGGATTGCTGATGCATGCAATCTGCTGGAGTACTGCAATCATCCCGGCAGCAGCAAATCCAGTGATTTAAGGATCAGCCGCGGCTAAAAGGAGCCTCATAAGAACAGAACCTGTTTCCGTCTTCAATGAGGCCCTAGCAGACCAGCCAGTCCATATGATGACGGTGTTATGACAAGTGTTTTGCACAAGGCGTCCTGGAATGTGATCCGCCTTGGAATAATGGAAAAGGGGGTAATTAAAATGATAATGAAAGAATATAAATTTTGGTTTGCAACAGGATCCCAGGATCTTTACGGTGAGGAATGTTTAAGAACTGTGGCTAAACATTCCGGTATCATTGTGGAAAGACTGAATTCTTCCGGTCTCCTTCCCTATGAAGTGGTTCTAAAGCCGGTGCTGATTGATAACGTCTCCATACGCAGGCTGTTCCATGAGGCCAATACGGATGAGTCCTGTGCAGGAGTGATCACCTGGATGCACACCTTTTCCCCTGCAAAGTCCTGGATTTTAGGGCTTCAGGAATACCGGAAGCCGCTGCTCCATCTGCATACCCAATTTAACAGGGAGATTCCCTATGATACCATTGATATGGATTTCATGAATGAAAACCAGTCTGCCCACGGGGACCGGGAATTCGGACATATGGTCACTAGAATGGGCATATCCAGAAAGGTAATTGCAGGTCACTGGGATGATCAGGATGTCCAGAGCCGGATCGGTTCCTGGATGAGAACCGCAGTAGGGATCACGGAAAGCAGTCATATCCGGGTGGTACGGGTTGCGGATAATATGAGAAACGTGGCAGTCACCGAAGGAGACAAGGTAGAGGCCCAGATAAAATTTGGCTGGGAGATTGATGCCTATCCGGTCAATGAGATTGCAGATTATGTAAAAGACGTGGCTGCAGGAGAAGTCTCTTCCCTTGTGGAGGAGTATTACAGCAGTTACGAGATTTTGACGGAAGGCATGGACCAGGGCGAGTTCCAATCCCATGTGGCGGCCCAGGCCCAGATCGAGCTAGGGTTTGAGCGGTTTTTAAAGGATAAGAATTACCAGGCCATAGTCACTCATTTTGGAGATCTTGGCTCTTTAAAACAGCTACCTGGTCTTGCCATTCAGCGTCTGATGGAAAAGGGTTATGGCTTTGGGGCGGAGGGCGACTGGAAAACAGCCGCTATGGTACGTCTGATGAAGCTTATGACACAGGGGACCAAGGATGCAAAGGGCACTTCCTTTATGGAGGATTACACCTACAACCTGGTTCCGGGGAAGGAAGGGATTCTTCAGGCCCATATGCTGGAGGTTTGCCCCACCATTGCCGGCGGAAAAATCGGCATCAAAGTGAACCCGCTGTCCATGGGGGAGAGGGAAGCCCCTGCCCGTCTTGTATTTACGGCAAAGGAAGGAAAGGGGATAGCTGCCTCCCTGATCGATTTAGGCAGCCGCTTCCGCCTGATCATCAATACGGTAAACTGCAAAAAGACGGAAAAGCCCATGCCAAAGCTTCCGGTTGCTACTGCGTTCTGGACACCGGAGCCAAACCTTATCACCGGAGCGGAAAGCTGGATTTTAGCTGGCGGCGCCCATCACACGGCTTTTTCTTATGATCTGACGGCAGAGCAGATGGGAGACTGGGCAGAAGCCATGGAAATCGAAGCCGTATTCATCGATGAAAAAACAACCATCAGGGATTTAAAAAATGAACTGAGATGGAATTCTGCAGCGTATCGTTAATTCAATAACATCAGCCGCATCTTTGTGAAAAAGGAGCGGATGTGACTCAGGAGGGGTTTTTGATGAAAGAGGATCAAATTAGAACAGCTATCCGGGAAGGGAAAACGGCCTTGGGGATCGAGCTTGGCTCCACAAGAATCAAGGCAGTATTGGTAGATGAAGACCACAAACCGATTTCTTCCGGCAGTTATGACTGGGAAAATCAGTATGTGGATGGCATCTGGACCTATTCCATTCCGGACATCTGGGCCGGGGTTCAGGAAAGCTACAGAAAAATGGCAGAGGGGGTGAAGGAGAGGTATGGGGAAACTCTTACCACCGTAGGAGCTATTTGCTTTTCCGCCATGATGCATGGATACATGGCATTTGATAAGGCTGGAGAGCTTCTGGTTCCTTTCCGTACATGGAGAAATACCATGACGGAGGAAGCCTCGGAAAAGCTGACAAAGCTGTTTTCCTTTCGAATTCCCCAGAGATGGAGCATTGCCCACTTATACCAGGCAATCCTTAATAAAGAAGAGCATGTGCCAAGGATTGATTATCTGGTCACTCTGGAAGGCTATGTCCATTGGAAGCTGACAGGAGAGCGGGTTCTCGGGATCGGAGACTGCGCAGGGATGTTTCCTGTGGACAGCGCTGCAAAGGACTTCCACGGGCGCATGATCCGGCAGTTTGATGAGCTGGTGGCTCCCTATCAGTTCCCCTGGAAGCTTCGGGATCTTATGCCCAGGGTGATGACGGCAGGAGAGAGGGCAGGGGTATTGACAGAGGAGGGGGCAAGGCTTCTAGATCCCAGCGGAAATTTAAAGCCCGGAATTCCGCTTTGTCCGCCGGAGGGGGATGCTGGGACCGGGATGACTGCAACCAACAGCGTGGCAAGAAGGACCGGCAATGTGTCCGCAGGAACCAGTGTGTTTGCCATGGTTGTTCTGGAACAGCAGCTTTCCAGGGTATATCCCGAAATAGACATGGTCACCACTCCTGCAGGAGATATGGTTGCCATGGTGCATTGCAACAACTGCACCTCCGATCTCAACGCCTGGGTTTCTCTGTTTGAGGAATTTGCCGGGGCGATGGGAATGAAAGCTGACAGGAATGCTCTGTTCTCCATCCTTTACCAGAAGGCCCTGGAAGGAGATAAGGATGGGGGCGGCTTACTTTCCTACGGATATTTATCCGGGGAGCATATCACACATTTTGAAGAGGGAAGGCCGGTGTTTGTCCGGACACCGGAAAGCCGCTTTACTCTTGCCAACTTTATGAGAGTTCATCTGTATACGGCCTTGGGAGCCTTGAAAATGGGAATGGATATCCTGTTTGAAGAGGGAGTCCGCCTGAATGTGCTTTTAGGCCATGGGGGACTTTTTAAAACCAGGGAAGTGGGACAGCGGATCATGGCAGCCGCTGCAGGCGTCCCGGTTTCCGTAATGGAGACGGCCGGTGAAGGCGGAGCCTGGGGAGCCGCCCTTTTGGCCTCCTATATGCTGCGGAAGGAAGAGGGAGAATCTCTGGATCATTATCTTGCTGAAAAAGTATTTAAGGATGAAGAAGGAATCAGGATGGAGCCAGATCCTGAGGAAGTTGCAGGATTTCAGGCATTTATGGAACGTTACAGGAATGGTCTTTCCATTGAACGGGCTGCGGTGGACAGCTTAAAATAAACCGGAGGGAAGAAGGAGGAAGCTGATATGCTGGAAGAACTGAAAAAAAGTGTATACGAGGCGAACATGGAGCTGCCGAAAAGAGGGCTTATCACTTATACCTGGGGAAATGTCAGCGGCATTGACCGGGACAAAGGACTTTTCGTAATCAAGCCCAGCGGGGTGGATTATGAAATGCTTACCCCTGAGGATATGGTGGTCATGGATCTTGAAGGAAACCAGGTGGAAGGAAAATTAAGGCCTTCCTCTGATACGGCCACCCATTTGGAGCTATATAAGGCTTTTATAGAAATCGGCGGCATCGTCCATACCCATTCTCCCATTGCCACATCCTGGGCCCAGGCAGGGAGGGCAATTCCCTGTTACGGGACCACCCATGGGGATTATTTCTACGGGGAAATCCCCTGTGCCAGAAATCTAACAGAAAAAGAGATTGAGGACGGATACGAAAGGAATACGGGAACGGTGATCATCGAGACCTTTCAGGGCTTGAATCCCATGCACGTACCTGCGGTTTTGTGCAAAAACCATGGGCCTTTTACCTGGGGGAAGGATGCGGCCGATGCGGTACACAATGCTGTGGTGCTGGAGGAGGTCGCCAGGATGAACTTCATGACCGAACTGTTAAATCCGGCGGTTTTACCGGCACCCAGGAGTCTGCAGGATAAGCATTTTATGCGCAAGCACGGGCCTGGCGCCTATTACGGCCAGAAAAAAGATTCATAAGGAGTTCCATATGGAGGAAGACAGCGGAAAAGCAAAATACTATGTATTAATGGAAGAACTGAAAATGGATATTGTTTCAGGAAGGCGCAAGCCGGGAGACCGGCTGCCTTCGGAACACGAGCTGTCGGCCTCCTGCCATGTCAGCCGCCATACGGTGAGAAAAGCGTTGTCCATTCTGGAGCAGGAAGGATTTATTGAGGCAGAGCATGGCCGGGGAACTTTTGTATCCAGAAAGGCAGGAAGAAAACAAGGCTCAGGAAACATTGCAGTCATTACCACCTATCTGTCTGATTATATTTTTCCTCGGCTGATTCAGGGAATCGACAGTGTGCTTACGGCAAACGGCTACAGCATCATATTGAAAAATACTGGAAACAGCAGGCTGAGGGAAAGTAAATGCCTGGAAGAGATTCTTGAGAAGGATATTGACGGTCTCATTATTGAACCCAGCAAGAGCGATATCATGTGCGGTCACAAAGGACTTTATGATAAGCTGGATTTTTACCAGATTCCTTATGTGTTCATTCAGGGCTGTAACACCCATATGAAAGATAAACCTCATATCCTGATGGATGACAGCATGGGAGGGTATCTGGTGACAAAGCATCTTCTGGAATTGGGACATGAGCACATTCTGGGTATATTCAAGGCCGATGACAGCCAGGGAAGGAACCGTCACAGGGGATATGTAAAGGCCATTCAGGAGGCCGGATTTTCTTATGATCCGGATATGGTGGTCTGGTTTCATACGGAAGACCGTATGACAAAGCCTTCCGGTGCCTTAAGGCTTATGCTGGAAGAGGGGGTGCCCGTAGACGGAATTGTATGCTACAATGACCAGATCGCCTTTGAGGTGATGAAAACCATAGAAAAAGGCGGATTTTCCGTGCCTGAGGATATATCCGTTACCGGATATGACAATTCCTTTATTGCAGAAAACGGGCTGGTGAAGCTGACAACCATCGCCCACCCCCAGGAGCGCCTGGGGGCCATGGCGGCGGAGCTGCTTTTGGAAAAGATCAACCATGTTCCGGATGAAGAAAGCAAAGTGGAGCGGATCTTAAAGCCGGTGCTGATCATCAGGAATTCCTGCAGAGACCGGAGGCTTTAATGGGAAACGGAGCGGAGTCTGCCCATGTATAAAACACATCCCAGGATCAGGATCCCGGAAAGCAGGAAGAGCAGCTGCATTCCGCTTATGGGGATTCCTCCTAATTCCAGGGAAGGAAATACCTTTAGGAGAGAGGCTCCAAGGAGGGTGGAAAGAAAGCCGCAAAGACCTGCATAGGAGGAATTGGAACTGACATAAAGCACCCGTTTTTCCGTTGGGGCATAGTGGTACTGAAGGTTAAAGACGGATATGGCGATTCCTCCCCAGGCTGCGCCAGATAACGCCTGCAGCACTGGCTGCAGCACATAACAGGTTTCAGGGGTCATGAAAAGCCAGCTGGCATGGACAAGACCCAGCATGCCCATGGAACAGCGGGCGGCCAAAAGCCAGGAGGTAGCATCTGCAAAGCGTCCCCAGAGCCAGGCAGCCAAAACCCGGACGGTTGAAGAAATAAGGCCTAAAAAGGTGATGTATGTATAATCCAGCTTCAGACCAGTGACCATGTATACACTGAAAAAGGGGCCTGCGATCTGAAGAGCCAGGTTCCAGAACATGTAGGTCAGCATTACTTTCCGGTATTCCTTATCGGCCAAAGGCTTGATAACTGCATCCGGAAGCTTCTGGCGATGGGGAATGCTTTCCGGCTCACGGATGGAGGAAAGGCACCAGAAGTCTGTAACTGCGATGAAAAAGACCACGGTCCCCACCACCATAAAACCGGCCTGTTCCACGGAATTGCTGCGGAACCAGTCCATGACCCAGCCCATGATCAGGCTTAAGATGGTAGAAAACCCAAAAGCAAAGGAGTCTTTTTTTCCCAGATAATTTCCCCTGATATGCGGAGGAACAAGCTGAAGGATCCAGTTCCCTATTCCCGTGCCGATAAAGGCTCCGAAAAAGTGGGCGGTTCCGTATATGGCAATCACAGATGCCAGACGGAGTCCGGGATCTTTCACAATCAGGGGCACAAAAAACATCGAAGACAGAAGAAGCCTGTGAAATAAGGAAAAGCTGGAAATCAGGCATTTTTTCCGGCAGAGGCTTTCCAGTAGGATAGAGGAAAACATCTGAAGGGTACAGAGAAGGACCGGGATGGAACCGATGATCCCGTTCATGGAATCTGTGGCTCCCAGTGAATTGGCATAGCCGGAAAGAAATGCACCTGTTGTCAGGGTGACAATTCCGTTGGCGCAGCAGCCCTCTGCAATAAAAAGCCTTCTGCCGCTGGAATAATCTGTTTCTGTAAGGACCGTTCCGTTAAAATAGGTACGTGAGACCTTATCTTTTAAAAGTAATACTGCTTCTATCATCGAACTTCCGCGGCAGAACTGCCGCGATCCCCTTTTCTTTTTGTTAGATATCTGATATTCTTTGTTTAAAGGTTTTTCTCTCCCTCTATATTGCCAGTATAATGAGAGGGATTCAAGAGGAAAAAGAAGCGAAAAACTGGAGGATTCCGACCGGGCTGACAGGAGGAAATGATGGAACATTACTTAAATTTAAAGGCTGTGCTTCCGGTGAGGGCGTTGAATGCAGGGTATCTGGTAACCGGCGGAAAGGGACGCCACGCAGACCGGGTCATAGATTCTTTTGAAATCATCTATGTGAATTCCGGGATTCTGGGAATCGCCGAAGAGGACGTGACCTATAACGTCGAGGAAGGGGAGGCGCTGATCCTCTTTCCCGGCAGGCATCACTGGGGAACAAGAGAGTTTGAAGAAGACTTGAACTTTTACTGGCTGCATTTTCATCTGGAAGAGGAGGCAGTGCGGACCGGACGGGATATTATGTCCCTGCCCCAGCTTATCCGCATCAGAAAGCCGGAGCAGTTTGAGGAGCTATTCCGCCGCTTCATTAAACGGCAGAATGTCTGCAGGGAGGACAGGACAATTTTAAATCTGGTGCTTTTAGAGCTTTTGTGTGAGCTCAGCGACTCTCTTTCTCCCATGGAGGTAAACGGGCAGAAGGTGCTTCTGGCAAACCAGGCGGGACAATATATCCGGAATCATTTTGAAGAGCCGTTATCCTCTTCCATACTGGCTGAAAAGCTGGATTGCAGCCCGGATTACCTAGGGCGTGTCTACAATGCCGTCTATGGAAAAACTCTAACGGAAGGGATTCACGAGGCACGGCTTAATAAGGCCTGCAGAATGCTCATAGAAACAAACCAGACAGGAAATGAGATCGCATACCAGTGCGGCTATCAGGATGTGGATTATTTCAGAAGGATCTTTAAGAGATATATGGGAATAACACCAAAGGAATACCGCCAGACTTACCGTCTGGTGGGGAGATAGAACAAGCGGCAGGAGAGATTGGTTTACCCTGCCGCTTATTTTAATGCCCCGGCCGGAAGATAATCAATCCGGCAAAGTCCTAAAATCCAGAAGGAACGCCTTTTTAAAAAGGGTTTTAAATTAGTATCTTTTATGATACTATAGCTCTATAGAAGTGCAGCATGGCTTCATGGAGAAGGGGAGGGCATTATGAGAAGTTTGGCGTATTTGAAACTGATGGCAAGGGAGTATCCGACGATAAAGGCTGCTTCCAGTGAAATCATCAACCTTACGGCCATTCAGGGTCTACCAAAGGGAACAGAATACTTTTTCAGTGACTTACATGGCGAATACGAGGCATTTGTCCATTTGCTAAAAAGTGCTTCAGGAGTGATCCGGGAGAAAATCACGGAAACCTTCAGCCACATCATACCAGAGAAAGAAGAAGTGGAGTTAGCCAATTTAATATACTATCCGGAAAGGGTCATGAATCAGCTGGAGCTTAAGGGCATGGCAGATGGTGACTGGCAGAGGGTGACCATTTACAGGCTGGTACAGATCTGCAAAATGGTTTCATCAAAATACACCCGGTCAAAGGTAAGGAAAAAAATGCCCCCGGAGTTTGCCTACATCATTGATGAGCTGATCCATGTGGATTATAATGATGACAATAAACGTGTATACTATAATGAAATCATTCGGTCCATCATCGACATCCGGGTGGGAGATAAGTTTATCATAGCCCTATGCGAGCTGATCCAGAATCTGACCATTGACAGCCTGCATATTATCGGGGATATTTTCGACCGGGGTCCAAGGGCGGATATTATTATGGATGAACTGCTCCGGTTTCATGATGTTGATATTCAATGGGGGAATCATGACATTTCCTGGATGGGAGCAGCCACCGGGAATCTGGCATGTATCTGCAATGTACTGAGGATCGCCATCAGCTATAACAGCTTTGATGTGCTGGAGGATGGATACGGCATAAACCTGCGCCCGTTATCCATGTTTGCTGCAAAGGTTTACCGGGACGATCCCTGTGACCGGTTCATTCCCCAGATCTTAGACCAAAACATATACGATGCGGTGGATCCGGGACTGGCAGCCAAGATGCACAAGGCCATTGCTGTCATCCAGTTTAAAGTGGAAGGGCAGATCATAAAACGCCATCCGGAATATGAGATGAATGACCGGGTCCTGATTGAGGCTGTTGATTTTTTACGGGGAGTTGTGACCGTGGAGGGGAAGGAATACCCAATGCTGGATATGTTCTTTCCAACGGTTGATCCCAAGGATCCGCTAAAGCTCAGTAAGGAGGAAGGAGAGCTTCTTCATACCCTGCAGCTTTCCTTTATGCATAACGAGCTTCTTCATAAGCATATCCGGTTCCTTTATTCCCATGGAAGTATGTATAAATGTTATAATTCAAATCTGCTGTACCATGGCTGCATTCCCATGAAGGAGGACGGCTCCTTTGAGGAAATCGTGGTGGACCATCATTCTTATTCGGGAAAGGCCCTGATGGATTACGTGGATAAGAAGGTTCAAAATGCATATTTTATGCCGGAAGAATCCCCGGAAAGCGGGGATGCAAGGGATTTTATGTGGTATTTATGGTGCGGGGCCAAATCCCCGGTTTACGGCAAGGGGAAAATGACCACCTTTGAGCATTATTTTATTGAAGACCATGCCTCTCATAAAGAGCCTATGAATCCTTATTACAGACTCAGTGTTAAGGAAGAATATTGTGATAAGATACTGGAAGAATTCGGTCTTTCTAAAAAAGGCTCCCATATCATCAACGGCCACGTACCGGTGAAAATAAAAGAAGGGGAGTCGCCGGTGAAAGCAGGCGGCAAGCTGTTCCTCATTGATGGGGGACTGTCAAAGGCTTACCAGACAAAGACAGGGATTGCAGGTTATACCTTGATTTATAATTCCAACCATCTGGCTCTTGCTGAGCACAAACCCTTTGACCCGAATAAAGAAAGTACCCCAAAGGTTTCCGTAGTAGAGAACATGAAAAACCGTGTCATGGTTGCAGATACGGATAAAGGCGTGGAACTGGCCGAACGGATCGCAGATCTGAAAGAACTGGTGGCGGCTTACCGGGATGGCATAATTAAGGAAAAGGTAGAGTAGTCTTTCCTTTTAACGGAACTTGCGTTGCAAGCTCCATTAAGCAATATTATGAAAACAAAAGATGTTTTCATAATCGGATGGACGGGTTAAAAACAGCCCTTTTAACGGAACTTGCGTTGCAAGCTTCGTTAAGCAATATTATGAAACTTTAAGAATTTTTTCAGAGACGGTTTCTTTACGAAATCCCTGTCAGATGATACAATAATCAAAGCTATTTACTTAATAGAAGGAGGCTCAGATGAGCAGACAGGAGTTTTTACAGCGCTTGAGGGAGGCTTTAACAGGTGAAGTGACCGGGAGCGTGATCGAAGAAAATATCAGATATTATGAAGAATACATCACCACAGAAGTGAGAAATGGTTCTACGGAAGAGGCGGTAATCGCTTCCATTGGCGACCCAAGACTGATAGCCAGGACGATATTTGAAGCCAGTGAGAATGCAAAGGAAAGCGGAACCGGAAGAACTTATTATGAATCCTATTCCGGTGCAGACCGGAATGTGTATGAGGATCCAGGTGACTTCCGCCGTCATATGCATTATATTGACTTAAATAAGTGGTACTGGAAGCTTCTGGGAGTTGGGGTGCTTATCTTATTTTTCTTTTTGATCGCAGGCATTGTTACAGGGATATTCAGTCTTTTGATGCCTATCATGGGCCCCTTGCTATTGGTATTTCTCATTGTCTGGCTTGTAAGAGGACCGAAACGATAAAGTTAAAGATATTTAACAATTTCAGGTAATTATTACAAAAGTGTGACGGCATTTATGACGCAAAAGCGTTATAAATGCCGTTTTTGCTTGACAAATGCAAGCTATAAGTATATAATTCGAAATGTAACATTTATGTAACATTTCAACTGGATTTTGCAGGAATGACAGAAAAATGTAAGAACAGGAGATATAATATGAAGAATAAAATGTGGAAGGCGATGGGGCTTTTAGGGCTTTTGGCAAGCTTAAGCTGGGTTTCCCCTAATGAGGCAAAAGCAGCGGAAATCGCTGTGGAAACCAGCACGACACTTTATGCAAAGTTGGATATGCCTGTATCTGTCAGGGATGCTGCAAATTCAGAAGGAACAGTACTTTCCCAGGCCGGGGAGGGACAAACTTATGAAGTTGTGGAATCTCCCAAGGATGGCTGGATCAAAATAAAGACCCAGGATGGTCAAGGATACATACAAAGCGGATCTGCGACGCTTATTGAGAAAACCCAGGAAAAGGTGGACAAGTCCGTTCTTATGCGACAGCAGATCGTGGATTATGCACTTCAGTTTGTAGGCGGCCGCTATGTCTACGGAGGGGTCAATCCCAAGACAGGAGTGGATTGTTCCGGTTTTACCAGCTATGTGTTAAGAAATGCGGCAGGTGTCAATTTAAGCCACAGTTCGAAATCCCAGTCAAGGGAAGGCCGCAGTGTCAGCTACGAAGAAGCCCGTGCAGGAGATTTGGTATTTTATGGAAAAAACGGGTCCATCAATCATGTGGCACTTTACATGGGAGACGGCAGGGTAGTCCACGCTTCCACAGAAAAGACCGGAATTATCATAACAAACGTCATGTATCGCAAACCTGTGAAATTTGTCAGGGTTTTAAACTAAAATATTTAGAAATTCGTGCAGTTTTAAATAATACTTGACGAAAAGATAAAATAAATGTATAATAACCGTAATGAATTTAATAATTACGTAACATTTGAAAATCAAAAAGTAAAAATAGGAGCAATTTCCCGATGATAAACAATGCATGGAAAACGTTAGGCCTTATGGCTTTTTGCGGCGCAATGATAATTGCAGGTCCTTCAGATGTAAGAGCAGATGTAATTTCAGGTCCAGGACTCAGTTATGGGAACTATATGGTGACTGTTAATGCAGATAACGTAACGATCAGCAAGGATGAAGCTGGTAAGGAAACACTGATGACCGCTTCAAAAGGATCTTCCTTTGAAGTTGTTCAGGATATGGGCGATGGATATGTTAAGGTAAAGATCAATGATACATATGGCTTTTTGCCGGCAGAAGGGAATGCCACCATAACATCTACCGATGAGGAAACACTGGCGGCCCTGGAGGTAAAGACTCAGGCTCAGGCAGCGGTCGATTTCAGACAAGGCATTGTGAATTACGCACTTCAGTTTGTAGGCGGACGTTATGCCTATGGCGGCAGCGATCCGCGCACCGGAGTGGATTGTTCCGGTTTTACCAGATATGTAATGCAGCACGCAGCAGGTCTTACCATTAACCGTTCCTCAGGTGGACAGGCCTCTCAGGGGAAAGCAGTCAGCGCTGACCAGATGCGCCCCGGCGATTTGATTTTTTATGGCAGTGGATCATCCATTAATCATGTTGCCATGTATATCGGCAATGGACAAGTAGTCCATTCTTCAACTTACAGCACAGGTATTAAAACATCTCCATGGAATTATCGGACACCTGTGAAAATCGTCAATGTTCTTGGCGACTAATGAAATAGCGGATTACCGGATTTTGGAAAGGGATATAGGACCTTCGGCATGGGATTGCCGGAGGTCTTTTGTTTTACCGGAAAAAAAACAAAAAGAAACAGACGGACAGGGGAGCCATCCGGCTGTTTCTGAGGGGAGTATAAATAATTAATAAGGATGAGGAAAATAAATTCCTCATTTTAATTATAATATAGTCTTGATAAAAATGCAAAGTTATTTTTAAAATTAAAAATAAAAATAGAAGTATAATCTTTTAAAAATACGCCATAATAAACGATGTAACGTAAAACGCCGACAGGAGGTATTAAATATGTCTAGAAATAATTACAATGATATGGACAATTCCAGAAATTCTCAGAACAACAACCAGAACAACAACCAGAACAACAACCAGAACAACAACCAGAACAACAGCCAGAACAACAATCAGAACAACAATCAGAACAACAATCAGAACAACAACCGCAATTCCAGCAGGGACAGCAGCCGCGATTCCAGCAGGGACAGCAGCCGCGATTCCAGCAGAGATAGCAGCCGTGATTCCAGCAGAGACAGCAGCCGCAACAAGTTTTAATTAGGTCTAAACAAATCAATTAATAAAAAGCGTGGGAAAGAGACAAAGGGGTCCTTTCCCGCGTTTTTTTGTCGGAACGACCTTTTTTTGGACGACTTTCCCATTCCGGGAAATATGGAATATATTATTACTAGAAAGGACAGGTGATAATATGTTCAGGACTATACCGATTTGGGAAGTGGATCATTATATCAATTATTACGACAATATTATGATTATCGATCTCCGCAGTCAGTCGTCCTACAGGCAGTCCCATATTATGGGAGCGGTGAATTTGCCGTATGAAGATATGGATCAATGGATGAGCAGCTTGCCAAAGGATAAACTTTTGATTTTTTATTGTTCCAGGGGCGGACAAAGCATGATGGCCTGCAGAAAATTGGAGCAGGCCGGATACAATGTAGTCAATATTGCCAATGGAATCGCGTATTACAAAGGAAAATATATGGTTCGCGGATAGGTAAATTCATTGACAGAAATACCCCGCTAGCCTTAAAATATACCTATTAACGACTAAAGGAGAAAACAACTTATGAAATATATGATTGCTTCCGACATTCATGGTTCTGCCTATTTTTGCCGGAAGCTGTTAGATGCATATAAAACTTCCGGAGCAGGCAGGCTGATCCTTTTAGGTGATATTCTTTACCATGGTCCAAGAAATGATTTACCAGAGGAATATGCTCCCCAAAAGGTAATTTCCATGTTGAATGCCTATAAAGACCAGATCTACAGTGTGCGGGGAAACTGTGACACAGAAGTGGATCAGATGGTGCTGGAATTTCCTATTCTTGGAGATTACGCCTTGCTTGCTGTCTCCGGACTGACAATTTATGCTACTCATGGGCACGTTTACAATAAAGAGAATTTACCTCCGGTGCAAAAGGGTGATATCCTGCTTCACGGACATACGCATATTCTGACTGCAGAGCGTTTTGATGATATTACCATATTAAATCCAGGGTCCGTGTCCATTCCAAAGGGAGGGAACCCTCCTACCTACGGGGTATTGGAGGATAAGGTGTTCCGCATTATGGATTTTGAAGGAAATGTATTAAAAGAAATGAACTTAGGAGAATAAGGTGAAAAAAACATTTGAATTGATCGCACCCTGCCACTTTGGCATGGAAGCAGTTTTAAAAAGAGAGATTACCGATCTGGGTTATGACATTGCATCCGTTGAGGATGGAAGGGTTACTTTTATTGGAGATGATGAAGCAATCTGCCGGTCCAATGTGTTTTTGCGTACAGCGGAAAGAGTTTTATTAAAGGTGGGAAGCTTTTCTGCAGAAACCTTTGAAGAGCTATTTCAGGGGACCAGAGCCATTTGCTGGGAGGAGTATATCCCCCAGGATGGAAAGTTCTGGGTGGCAAAGGCTTCCTCCATTAAAAGCAAATTATTCAGCCCCTCGGATATCCAGTCCATTATGAAGAAAGCCATGGTGGAACGGTTAAAAGGGGCTTATGGTGTGGAATGGTTTCCTGAGAGCGGAAGCAGTTACCCGCTCAGGGTATTCCTTCATAAGGACCAGGTGACTGTTGGCATTGATACTACGGGAGACTCCCTTCATAAGAGAGGGTACCGTACCCTGACCAGTAAGGCACCGATTACCGAGACTCTGGCTGCTGCCCTTATTTTGCTCACTCCGTGGAACAAAGACCGGATTTTGGTAGATCCTTTCTGCGGAAGTGGGACCTTTCTCATCGAAGCAGCTATGATGGCGGCCAATATGGCTCCCGGTATGAACCGTTCTTTTCTTGCGGAGGAATGGAAAAATCTGATCCCGAGAAAGTGCTGGTATGAGACCATGGATGAAGCGAGCGACCTTATGGACACCAATGTAAAAGTGGACATTCAAGGCTATGACATTGACGGTGAGATCGTAAAGGCTGCCAGAGCCAATGCAGAGTCTGCCGGAGTGGATCATATGATCCATTTTCAGCAAAGACCTCTGACCGCTTTAAGCCATCCGAAAAAGTACGGATTCATTATTACTAATCCGCCTTACGGGGAACGAATTGAAGAAAAGAAGAATTTACCGGAATTGTACCGCCAGATCGGGGAACGGTATAAAGCCCTTGACGCCTGGTCTCTGTACATGATCACTGCTTATGAGGAGGCGGAGAAATATATGGGCAGAAAGGCAGATAAAAACCGGAAGATATATAACGGTATGATGAAAACCTATTTTTATCAGTTTATGGGGCCAAAGCCCCCAAGAAGAAAAGCGGGAGATTCGGTTGAAGAATAAAAAGTGGTTTTCTCTGCTTCTGATGATTGTATGTTTTGGGGCAGGATTTTGGATATCCAGCCTGGAAACAGACCCTTCCATGGACACAGCCTGGGATTATGAAAAAGAGTCTGAAAGCAGGGAAATGCATAGCCGGACAGAGTCCGGAAGAACAGAACTTATAAACGGGCAGCTCCCGGCTTCCTATGACGGGAGAAAAAAAGGCCGGGTTCCTTCTGTGAAAAACCAGGGTTCCATCGGCACCTGTTGGGCATTTGCTTCGCTTCAGGCCCTGGAAGCAGGATTTCTGCCGGAGGAGAGCTATGATTTTTCGGAAGACCATATGTCCTTAAATAATGGTTTTTGTATTCCTCAGGAAGAAGGAGGAGAATACACTATGTCCATGGCTTATCTGTTATCATGGAGAGGACCGGTATCGGAAGAAGACGATCCATACGGCGACGGCTATTCTCCCGATGGTCTAAAGGCAGTAAAGCACGTTCAGGAGATCCAGCTCCTTCCCGGCAGGGATTATGAGAAGATCAAACGGGCTGTGCTTGCATATGGAGGTGTGCAAAGCTCTCTTTATTCCTCACTGTCCGGCAGGGAAAGCCGGTCTGTTTCTTACAATGAGAAGGAGTTCGCCTATTGCTACTTAGGCCCGGAGCCTCCGAACCATGATTCTGTGATCGTAGGCTGGGATGATGCATATCCCAGGGAGAACTTTCGTGAGGAAGTCCAGGGAGACGGAGCATTTATCTGCATGAACAGCTGGGGAGACGGATTCGGGGACCAGGGTTATTTTTACGTGTCTTATTATGATTCCAATATTGGAAGGAACAATATTATTTATACGGTTGTGGAAGAGACGGATAATTATGATCATATATATCAGTCGGATTTAAGGGGCTGGGTGGGCCAGATGGGGTATGGACAAGATACCATATGGTTTTCCAATGTCTACGAAGCCGGTGATGCTCCCCAGCGCCTGGAAGCAGCCGGCTTTTATGCCACAGGCCCGGGTACCTCTTATGAAGTCTATGTGGTGCGTCATGCCGGGGAAGAACCCGGGATTGTAGAAGGCCGGGAGTTTGACCGGAAGGTTTTTCTTACCAAGGGGAGTTTTGAATATGGAGGATATTATACGGTACCTCTTACGGGACCCCCCCAGGAGGACTTAGTGCTTTCCTCCGGAGAACGGTTTGCAGTGATCGTAAAGATCACTACCCCGGATGCAGTTCATCCTGCAGCCATTGAGTATGATGCAGGAGACGGCCGCACCTTTGTCAATCTCTCAGACGGGGAAGGATACATCAGTGCCGATGGCATGGCTTGGGAACGGGTGGAGAATCAAAACTGTAATCTGTGCTTAAAAGCGTACACTAAGAACCGGTAAAAAAGTTTATGGAGGAAGGAAGAAATGAACGATAGCAGGATCGTATTTGCCACAGGGAATGAAGGGAAGATGCGGGAGGTCAGGGAGATCCTTAAGGACCTGGGAAAGGAAGTCCTCTCCATGAAAGAAGCCGGTGCTGACCTGGATATTGTGGAAGATGGAAGTACATTTGGGGAAAATGCCGAGATAAAGGCCATAGCAGTGTGGAAAAAAACCGGAGGGATCGTTCTTGCAGACGATTCCGGTCTGGTTGTGGACTGCTTAAACGGCGAGCCTGGAATCCTTTCCGCTAGATATATGGGAGAGGATACTTCCTATGAAATAAAAAACCAGAATATCCTTGACAGGGCGGCCCATGCAAAGGGCGGAGAAAGAAGCGCCCGTTTTGTCTGCAATATTGCTGCAGTTCTCCCCGATGGGAAAGTGCTTCATACGGAAGAGTCCATGGAAGGACGTTTGGCTGACCGGCCTGCAGGAGAGGGCGGTTTTGGCTATGACCCGATTCTTTATTTACCGGAATGGGGAGTCACCAGCGCCCAGATTACCCTGGAGCAGAAGAATAAAATCAGCCACCGCGGAAAGGCTCTGGAGGCTATGAAGCATAAGCTTACTGAATTTTTTACAGGAGGGGAGTTTCATGAAAGTACTGATCGTCAGTGATACACACCGCAAGGATGAGAGTTTGCAGAAAATCATTGCAGAAACAAAGCCGCTTGATATGCTGATCCATCTGGGGGATTCTGAAGGCAGTGAAGACAAGATCGCTGACTGGATTCCCGCTGGCTGTGAGCTTCAGATGGTTCTTGGAAACAACGACTTTTTCTCGGACCTGGACCGGGAGAGGGAAGTGAAAATAGGGAAATACCGGGCATTGCTGACCCATGGGCATTATTATAATGTATCTCTGGGGATCGAACGTCTGGAACAGGAGGCGGCGGACAGGGGTCTTGACATTGCAATGTATGGCCATACCCACAAGCCTTTTTACGAAGTACATAACGGAATTATCATTTTAAATCCAGGCAGCCTTTCCTATCCGCGGCAGGAGGGGAGAAAGCCATCCTACATGATTATGGAGACCGATGATCAGGGGGAGGCCCATTTTACCCTGAAGTTTCTGGAGAAATAAACGAAGTTTTCTGAACCAACGGCCGGCTCTGACTGGGCCGCAGTGTTTAATCAAGGGCTAAAACAGATTTTCAGGCAGGAAGGCCGCAAGGCGGTTTTCCTGCTTTTTATTGATGATAATTTATCACCAGATATCAGTTTAGATTTTTCTCGTTTACCGGCTTACTCATAGATTGCTGGATATTATATCATACGCTGGTTAGCTTGAACTAACTTTGTCGTATGCAAGGAGGAATATATGAGTAAAAATAGGGTTAAAATATTGGCGGTCCTGACTGCCATGAGCCTGGTGTTTCCCGTACAGTCGTTTGCCGGGGAGTGGAGGCAAGAGGAAGGCCAATGGCACTATGTCCTTAGAAATGGCCAGAAACAAAGAAATTCCTGGCTGAAAACGGATGATGGCAAATGGTATTATTTTGATGAAAACGGAATCATGAAAACGGGCTGGTATCAGGATGCAGCTCAGAAGCGGTATTATCTGGGGGCAGACGGTTCCATGGCTGTTGGCTGGAAAGAAATCGGCGGAAAATGGTATTATCTGGAGTCTGACGGTTCCATGGCTTTTGGTTGGAAGGAGGTCAATGGGAAATGGTATTACCTGGAACCGGATGGATCTAAAGGAAACGGCTGTCGTATTGGATCCCCTGAATTGAAAGTGAATTATATTATCCTGTCATCAAAAGGGAGGAAGCCGGCAAGAGGGGGATCCTGCCGGCTGAGTATGAAAAAAATGTATATAAAAGGTCTCTCTGGCCTGTTTACAGGTATTAATATACGGTGAGAATGTGTTGGAAAATTGATGAAAATGTGAAGAATCTGTGAAAGTTGAAAATAATCAAAAAAATGGAGCACCGCAGGATTGGGGAAATACGGTACTCCTAAGAAGAGTTAAATAAATTATAGCGCAAATTATCGGTTAAGTAAAGGGAAATAAGTAATATTTTATAGATTTGCTGTTAGTTTTTTGTAAATATATCCGGATTTGTAACTATATAATATAAATATTCATATAACATCTCTATTGCTGCTTTATTCAGTCAATCATAGATGATTCTTCCGCTCATATTGGAACCCCTTCTGCATAAAATATATCATATGCTTCATTTGAAACTGGCAGGAGGCCGCAATATGGAAAAAATACTGGATAATGGATATTATGATCTGATCATTAGTAATGCCATGGTTCCAACCTATAATACGGGTGATAATATTACGATGCTGAATGAATTTAATTCCCTGCTCCATATACCGAAGGAACAAATGGAGGTCTGTGATTTAGGCATCAATGCCTATCATTCTTTTCCTGATTTATATACTCTGGAATCATCTGTCAGCATCGAAAGATCCGGTGTCGGAGCTGTTCAGCGGGCGGCCGGCTTTGGTTTGCATGGGAGAGGAGTGATCATCGGGATTGTGGATACCGGCATTGATTACCGCCATCCAGCGTTTAAGTTTAATGACAGAACAACCAGAATCCTGTCCATATGGGATCAGACCCAGGTAGGAAGCACCCCTCCCAGGGGATTTTCCTTTGGTGCTGAATATACCAGAGAACTGATTAATTTTGCATTAATATCGGAAGATCCCCTTTCTATCGTTCCCACGGTGGATCCCAACCGTCACGGAACTGCCATTGCAAGCATCATTGCCGGGCGGCCCAACGACGATTATAACTTCAGCGGCGTAGTTCCGGATGCAGATCTTGTGGTGGTAAAACTGAAAGAAGCAAAATAAAACTTAAAGAGACTATTCTCTGTTCCGGAAAGCGCTCTGTGTTATCAGGAATCCGATATCATCCTGGGGATCCGGTATTTAGTCTCTACCGCTCAAAGGCTGAACCGTCCTTTGGTGATATGCATTGCTCTTGGAAGCAGCCAGGGAGGTCACGATGGGCGGGGAGCATCCAGCATTTATCTGGATTATCTGGTACAGCTGCCTAAAATCGGTGTAGCAGTTTCTGCCGGTAATGAAGGAGACAGCCGGAGACATTATTACAACAGTACCAGGTTAGAGCCGTTTGAAAATGACTTTCGCTTAAATGTGGGAAACCTTGATAAAGGCTTTACCATGGAAATTTGGCCTTACATACCTTCAAGGCTTTATATTGAGATAACTGCTCCTACCTGGGAATCATCCCAGACCATTTATCCTGCCAGAGGTGAGTGCAATAAAATCGTCTTTCAATCTGTGAATACGGTTGTATGGGTAAATAATATAATTTTTGAAGAGGAAACAGGAGATCAGTTGATACTGGTACGTTTCCAGAATGCAGCGGAAGGATCCTGGTATTTTAAAGTCGGCAGTATGAATCACGAACCTTTTACTTTTCATAGCTGGCTGCCGTCTGGAAATCTTATATCTAATGAGACTTTTTTCTTAAACGCCAGTCCGGATACCACCATAACCTCTCAGGGAGATGCGGTGCACCCTCTGACTGTTGCGGCGTATAACCAGCTGGATGGAACCATTCTTAATGAATCAAGCAGGGGATATACAAGACTGGGGCTGATAAAACCGGATGTAGCCGCCCCTGGCTACCAGCTTCCCTGTGCACTTCCCGGCTTTCAATATGGTACCGCAACTGGTACAGGAGCTGCTGCCGCTCATGCAGCCGGAATCACGGCAATGGTAATGGAGTGGGCTTATAGCAAAGGAAATTTCACGGCTGTTACCGGATATCAGGTCAACCGGATGGTCATACGGGCGGCCAGGAGAGATCCTTCCTATATTTATCCAAACAATGTGTGGGGATATGGCCAGGTGGATGCGGAACATGTGTTTGCGCTGATGACAGGCGTTTAAAACAAATACCTTCAGACTGGAGGGGCGAAAGCATCCATGAACCCTACCCAAGATTAAAAATGGCGGGCTTTTGAAAAACCCGGCCCGCCTATTTCCCTTTTTTCAATTCTTTTCTGATCTTTGGCTCAATTCCCCTGCGCTCCATTTCTGCTATGATGCCTTCAAATTCTCCAGGAGGCGCAGAAGGAGTTATGACCTCCCTGCTGGCCGCCTCCAAACGGTCGAATTCTTCTTCCAGCCTTTTTTCATATTTCTTATTCCAGTGTCTCATACGATCACCTCCCAGAAAATTATATAACAGTTGTAAAGTTCCTATTATTTAAGTTTCTGGATATAGGGATGAAAATTAATTTTTAAGCGATTCTGCTCCGTTTTTAAGGGACCAAACCGATCCTTTGCCTGTTAAATGCTGGTAAGCTGCCGGAATACATTTTCCACATCCACCTGGCCGTATCCCCAAATGTTATTTGGGTAAGTGTATGTGCTGGTCCTTATGGCCCCCCGGATCATCAGACGGCTGGCATCCACACCGTTCATGGTTCTGTAATTTCCCCTGGCAATGGCCCATTCAAATATCATGGCAGTGATGCCGGCAGCATGGGCGGCAGCAGGTCCGGTTCCCGTTACAGAACCGTATCCGTTTCCCGGGGTTGCACAGGTAAGCTGATACCCGGGGGCGGCAATGTCCGGTTTGACCATACCGATCCTTGTATAGCCTCTGCTTGACTCACCGAGAATAGAATTGTTCACCTGATTATAGGCGGTCACAGTTAACTGGCGCCTGCCGTTTCCAGGGGAAGTAATGGTGGTATCCGGGGAGGAGTTAATGAAAAAGGTCTGGTTGGATATCAGGTTGCCTGCGGGCAGCCAGGCATGAAAGGACAGAGGCTCATTTTCAACGGACCTGACCCGGATCCGCCAGATCCCTGGGGTGGTATTCTGAAATCGCACGAAGATTAACTGGTCTCCGGTTTCTTCCTCAAATACATAATTGTTTACATAGATGGTGGTAGGGGTAAACACAAAGTTAAAGGACCGGCAATCACCAATGGAAGGATATATCTGCTGGGTGGACTCTCTGTTTGGCGAGGAAATGTCAATGGATACCCGTCCCAGGGAATATGACCAGATTTCCAAAGAAAACATTTTATCATTTTCCCCGATTCTTAATTCAAAGTCATTATAGAAGGGCTCTAACAGGGTGGAGTTAAAATAATGCCTCTGGCTGTTTCCTTCGTTACCGGCAGAAACGGATATGCCGATGCCAGGCTGCAGCGCCAGGTCATTTAAGTAACCGCTTAGAGCGCCTCTCCCGTCATGTCCCCCCAAGCTGCTTCCCATGGCAATGCAGGTGACAACAGGGCGGCTGAATCTTTCAGAAATAGTAAGGGAATAGCGGAAACCAAACATAATATCCGATTCCTGAAAGCATAAAATATCACTTGGGACAAAATAAAAATTTTTTAAATTCTCCTTTGCTTCTTTCAGCTTTACGATCACCAGATCAGACTGGGGAACTACCCCGCTGAAGGCTTCCAGTAAGTTTGGGGTTCCGGCGATAACGCTTGCAATGGCCGTTCCATGTCCATTGGAATCGGTTGTGGGTACAATGGATAAAGGATCCTCCGAATTTAAAGCAGTGTTGATGGTCTCCTGGCTGTATTCCGTACCAAAGGTAAATGTTTCCGGAGGAGTTCCTTCCTGCTGGGTCTGATCCCATATTGTGAGGATCCGTGAGGAACCGTCGCTGTTCCGGAAGGCGGGATGACGGTAATCAATGCCTGTATCGATGATAACAACGATTACGCCTTCTCCGAAAAGAGCCAAAGCAGGATTGCGCTGGACATTTCCAACACCGGTCTGTTCCAGACTGACAGTGGCAGTGGGAGTATATAAAGAAGGAAACGTGTGAGCGGGATAATTTGCCAAATTGCAGATGTTTATGGCGGCAGTCGGGATATGCAGCAAGGAATGCCGGTTGTTTAAAAAGGTAATGCTGTCATCGCCGGGGGCGGCAGTCACCGGATTGGTGATGAGTAAATCGTAAAAATTATTATCCAGAATTTTTTTCACAGTTACGTCTCCTTGCTGTTACTGACAGCCCGGTCATGGAATAAGTAATGAAGCGGCTGTCTGATATTGGGCTGTCCCGGCAGCGCTGCCGGGCTGATATGTATGTTAAATGATATGGAAGAAAAAGGGAAAATATGAAGAATGGACCGGCAGACACAATGCAAAAGATAAAAACACCTGAACAATTGCATATACAAGAAATCCAGATGCTTTTATCAGATTACGGTATCTGTAAAAAAAGATTGATCCTTCTAAAGCCCTGATATAATATATTCATAACAGGATCTCAGAAAGGTAGAAATGATGAAAAATAAAAAGTGGCTTGAATGGGCGGTTGAGTTGCAGGCAATCGCCCAGGCCGGACTGTTTTATGCAAAGGATTGTTTTGATCAGGAGCGGTATGAAAGAATCCGTGAGATTTCGGCTGATATAATCAGCAATCAGTCAGAAATGCCTGTTGAAAAGGTCAAGGATCTGTTTTGTGGCGAAATCGGCTATCAAACGCCTAAGATCGATTCCAGGGCCGCAATTTTTAAGGACAACAGGATTCTTTTGGTAAAAGAGACAAATGGAAAGTGGTCATTGCCCGGAGGCTGGGTGGATGTAAATCGATCGGTAAAGGAGAATATCATCAAGGAAGTCAAGGAAGAGGCCGGTCTTGAGGTAAAGGTCCTCCGGGTCATTGCCGTACAGGACCGGGAAAAACACAATCTCCCTGTTTATGCCTATAAGATCTGTAAGATTTTCATGGAGTGTACGGTTATTGGCGGTTCCTTTCAAATAAATCATGAAACCACGGATAGCCGGTATTTTTCTCTGGAAGAATTGCCCCCTCTGGCTGAAGAAAAGTGCAATGCAGAGCAGATAAGGATGTGTTTCCAGGCCTATTTTGATCAGCAGTGGAAAACCTTATTGGATTAGGTATAGGGCCTGACGTTTTTCCTGCTTTTTCTCAACGGGTATCCATAATTCACAAAAAAACTCCGGCCGGCTGTTTTCCGGATATCATGGATGTACTGTCTCTGGATTTGGGATAAAGAGATAAAAAATTGCATAAAAAAGAGAACGACTGGAACTGAAAATTTCTGATATGTTAAAGGATTTGTTTTTCTTAGTTCTATGTAATAATTAATGAATTTTAAAGCAGCCTTTATTTAACAACAGACTTAAGGATATCCCCATTATTAATCCCATTCCCAAGCTATTTATAATTGCTCCGAATATCAGGCCTAAACTGATTCCGAGAGCGAAACAGTCCTCGTATGAATTGTTCTTATTATTTGTATTCAGCATTTATGTACCTCTTTATTGTTTTTAAATATCTTACAACAGTTATTCGATAAAGTACACTGGTATTTTCTGAGAATGAACCAAACGTCCTAAAATAATTCATATTGATAGTTGGTAAAATATGGGTTATGATGAAAGGGATTATCAAGAACGAATCATTTGTTAAGGGCTTGATAATAAAAATTACGGAAAGGAGGTTGTGAATATGAAAAATGATATACCTGGGCGGTCTCTCCTGCTGAAGGACCATTCCCGGCCGCCATGCAAAGCATTGTGGCAAGGTTCTAATCCCAGTGGCTGCCTGCTACCGGTTGAGATCATCAATCTCCCTGATTTACCTTTACAATAATGGATGAGCATAGGACAGATTATGCCTACAGCGAAATTTGGACACCAGTCCGGAAGATATAAGAGCACTTATCCATCAATAAAGAGCAGCCGAATACAATACCGGACGATTTTAGGCGTCCGGTATTTTTTGTGAAAGACAGAACTTAGGTGTAAAAGAATCACCAATGGTTGGTGCATCTAAAATTTTTTTGGATGCTTGTATTAATATACAAAAACATTCGCATATCACTTTATAATATTTACTAAAAATAAAGGGTTTGAAAAAAAGTTCTGACAAAAAAGCCTAAAATGTGATAATATATAATTATTATATTGGATAGGAGGTGCCATAATGAAGAGAATCACAAGTGCCTGTTTCCTGCAAACCATGAAATTCGATCCAGCGGATAATGCAAAACCGGAGCAAGAATTGAACTTTTAAGCTTTCCCAATAGGAGATGTAGACATGTATCAAGTAGGTGATAATATTGTATTTGGAAGTAAAGGGATCTGCAGGGTTGAGCACGTTGGCGTTTTAGAAATAGCCGATATGCCAAGGAATAAAATGTATTATACCTTAAATCCTTATTTTATAAAAGGAAGTAAGTTTTATACTCCTGTGGATAACGATAAAGTTATCATGAGACCTGTAATTCCTAAAGATGAAGCTATGAAACTGATTGATGATATAAAAAATATTGATTCCCTGTGGGTTGCTGATGAAAAGAGAAGGGAATCTGAATATAAAGAAGCCATGAAAAGGTGTGATTGCCGTGAATTGGTTAAGATCATTAAGACAATCTATTTTCGGAAACAGTCCAGATTAAAAGACGGCAAAAAATTAACTACGATAGATACAAAGTATTTTAAATTAGCAGAAGAAAACTTTTATGGAGAATTGGCCATTTCCCTTAATATGGATGTTAAAGCAGTAAAAGAATTTGTCAGAACCAGAGTAAAGAAATTAGTCATTGAATAATGGAGGAATTTATGCCCTATTTAACTATGACAGTCAGGCGGCCGCAAACTCCTGATATTAAAAACACCGAAATTCCTTGTAACTACCAGGACTTTCGGTGTTTTTTTATCATATGTAAAACTGCGGGTAACAGGACTTGAACCTGCACGGTCTCCCACCAGAACCTAAATCTGGCGCGTCTGCCAATTCCGCCATACCCGCTGGCAACAACATAAATGATACCATTTGAAAGTAAAAAAGTCAAGAAAAAGGAGGCATTTTTCTATGGCAGATATTTACTAAAAAACAACAGGTCTGCTGTTAAAATTTCTGCTGCAATGGTTTAAAGAATTCTATTCGATTACAATTTCTTATTGAACGTTTCTTTCAACCTCTTCCAGTTGAAAAAGAGCAATGGAGTCAAGGATGATATGACGCTCCATTGGAATATATGAGCAATGCGGTTTTTCAAGAATTGGATTACTATTTGCCCGGCAGCTAATAAAAAGTTATTATTAATGGAGACAGGAAGATCTTATAAGTATATTTAGAAAAATAGAAAAACGGTGATTGATGGGCTGTTAATGAAAGAACTATAATTAGGTTAGATGGACTGTTTTCGAATTGTTTCTGTCTACAGAGATTAAACATAGATATGTTCTACATTGTTCTATAGTTTGGCTTTTAATTATGTTTTTAACATTTATTAAAAAAAATGAAAATAAATGTTGACTTTTATCGAATGCTTTGGTATAATGTAACTCGCCGCTGAAAACGGCGGCAAAACTTCTTCCAAAACACATCAATGACCGATGAAAAAGTTTTGAAGAAAATGTAGAAAAAGGTTGACAAAAACAACCGGACATGATATCCTATGAAAGTTGCTGCTGAGACAGCAAAGCAAAATCAGCACTTTGAAAACAGAAGATTGAACAGTATGTAAAACCCTGAAAATTCTAATAAAACAAGCCATGTTTGATGGCTTTGAATGAGAAAATTTCAGAACGAATACAAGTAATTGTATACGAACCAAACAACAAGTAAAACGGGAAATAAATTAGCTAGTTTGTTGATTTTGACCGTGGATTGAACTGGATGGCTAGTCCGGGCGGTAGGCTCATGAAGCTTTGCTTCATTCGCTACCATTTGCTTCGCAAATGTTCGCAGCTTTCCCATAACTCCCTTATGGAAGTAAACTTCCAACGGGATTTCTGGCAAATCTACGACCGCTTTCAAAGACTATCTGCTTAAATTTGAGAGTTCGATCCTGGCTCAGGATGAACGCTGGCGGCGTGCTTAACACATGCAAGTCGAGCGAAGCACTTTTAAGGAAGTTTTCGGATGGAATTAAAAGTGACTGAGCGGCGGACGGGTGAGTAACGCGTGGGTAACCTGCCTCATACAGGGGGATAACAGTTGGAAACGGCTGCTAATACCGCATAAGCGCACAGTGCTGCATGGCACAGTGTGAAAAACTCCGGTGGTATGAGATGGACCCGCGTCTGATTAGGTAGTTGGTGAGGTAACGGCCCACCAAGCCGACGATCAGTAGCCGACCTGAGAGGGTGACCGGCCACATTGGGACTGAGACACGGCCCAAACTCCTACGGGAGGCAGCAGTGGGGAATATTGGACAATGGGGGAAACCCTGATCCAGCGACGCCGCGTGAGTGAAGAAGTATTTCGGTATGTAAAGCTCTATCAGCAGGGAAGAAAATGACGGTACCTGACTAAGAAGCCCCGGCTAACTACGTGCCAGCAGCCGCGGTAATACGTAGGGGGCAAGCGTTATCCGGATTTACTGGGTGTAAAGGGAGCGTAGACGGCACTGCAAGTCTGGAGTGAAAGCCCGGGGCTCAACCCCGGGACTGCTTTGGAAACTGTGGTGCTGGAGTGCAGGAGAGGTAAGTGGAATTCCTAGTGTAGCGGTGAAATGCGTAGATATTAGGAGGAACACCAGTGGCGAAGGCGGCTTACTGGACTGTAACTGACGTTGAGGCTCGAAAGCGTGGGGAGCAAACAGGATTAGATACCCTGGTAGTCCACGCCGTAAACGATGAATACTAGGTGTTGGGGAGCAAAGCTCTTCGGTGCCGCCGCTAACGCAATAAGTATTCCACCTGGGGAGTACGTTCGCAAGAATGAAACTCAAAGGAATTGACGGGGACCCGCACAAGCGGTGGAGCATGTGGTTTAATTCGAAGCAACGCGAAGAACCTTACCAAGTCTTGACATCGGAATGACCGGTCCGTAACGGGGCCTTCCCTTCGGGGCATTCCAGACAGGTGGTGCATGGTTGTCGTCAGCTCGTGTCGTGAGATGTTGGGTTAAGTCCCGCAACGAGCGCAACCCTTATCCTTAGTAGCCAGCAGTTCGGCTGGGCACTCTGGGGAGACTGCCAGGGATAACCTGGAGGAAGGTGGGGATGACGTCAAATCATCATGCCCCTTATGATTTGGGCTACACACGTGCTACAATGGCGTAAACAAAGGGAAGCAAAGGAGCGATCTGGAGCAAACCCCAAAAATAACGTCTCAGTTCGGATTGTAGTCTGCAACTCGACTACATGAAGCTGGAATCGCTAGTAATCGCGGATCAGAATGCCGCGGTGAATACGTTCCCGGGTCTTGTACACACCGCCCGTCACACCATGGGAGTTGGTAACGCCCGAAGTCAGTGACCCAACCGTAAGGAGGGAGCTGCCGAAGGCGGGACTGATAACTGGGGTGAAGTCGTAACAAGGTAGCCGTATCGGAAGGTGCGGCTGGATCACCTCCTTTCTAAGGAAGAAGAAGTAAGGGTTTTAGATACTGTTGAGTCTTTGGTTTTCAAAGGAAGTAAAAAGAATAAAGAAACACCAAGAGAACCGTAATGTGGAACCTCGCGAATAATTCGCTCGGTCGCGGCTGCGCCGCTTATACAATGAATCAAAAAACTGCTTATGAAAGCAAGCTTTCAACACAGTTTTCCGCTTAATTGTGCACGCATTACTAGTGAGACACGAAATTTCTGGTGCCGATGCGCTTAGGGGAGACACCCGTTCCCATCCCGAACACGATGGTTAAGACTTAAGCGGCCGATGGTACTATGCTGGAGACGGCATGGGAGAGCAGGTGGGTGCCAGATTATTTATGGGGGTGTAGCTCAGTTGGGAGAGCACCTGCCTTGCAAGCAGGGGGTCAAGAGTTCGAATCTCTCCATCTCCATTTGATGTAGTTACGAAGGTGTACTTCGAAAAGCTGACGCTTTTCTCAGTCACGGCGTTCCACGCCTATACAATCACATAAAAGCTGCTTAGGAACACAAGTGTTCAACACAGTTTTCCATATGATTGTGCACGCTTCTGATTGCATCGCGCATGTACCTTGAAAACCACATATTGAAATATATCTAGATAGAGTTTTTATACGGTAAAGTATAAAGACGACATCAAGACATCCGAGGTGTTACATTGAAAGATGTAACCAAACAAAACTCGTTAAAGTAACCGTAACGTACGGTGAAATAACAAACCTAAGACCAGAGATACAACGCTATGTATCTTAGATCAGTAGCCCGCACCCGCAGGTGAACATCGAATTGGTTAAGCTAATAAGAGCGCAGGGTGGATGCCTTGGCACTAAGAGCCGATGAAAGACGTGATAAGCTGCGAAAAGCTTCGGGGAGGAGCAAATATCCTTTGATCCGGAGATATCTGAATGGGGAAACCCAGCTGAGCAAACCTCAGTTGTCGTATGGTGAATCCATAGCCATACGTCGGGAACCCGGGGAACTGAAACATCTAAGTACCCGGAGGAAAAGAAAGAAAACTCGATTTCCAAAGTAGCGGCGAGCGAAATGGAAGGAGCCTAAACCAGTATGCGTGCATACTGGGGTTATGGACTGCAAGAAGTGAGACGATTTGTTACCAGAACGGTCCTGGAAAGACCGGCCATAGAAAGTGAAAGCCTTGTATGGGAAAGCAATAGTCAGCGAGCAGGATCCAAAGTACCACGAGACACGAGAAACCTTGTGGGAATTCGGGGGGACCACCCCCCAAGGCTAAATACTACTTAGTGACCGATAGCGCATAGTACTGTGAAGGAAAGGTGAAAAGGACCCCGGGAGGGGAGTGAAAGAGAACCTGAAACCCTGTGTTTACAAGCTGTGGAACCACATTTTAAGTGGAACCGCGTACTTTTTGTAGAACGGTCCGGCGAGTTACCGTTACTGGCAAGGTTAAGCACTGAAGGTGCGGAGCCGAAGGGAAACCAAGTCTTAATAGGGCGAATGAGTCAGTAAAGGTAGACCCGAAACCGGGTGATCTACCCATGTCCAGGTTGAAGTTTCCGTAAAAGGAAATGGAGGACCGAACGCACATCCGTTGAAAAGGGTGGCGATGAGGTGTGGGTAGGGGAGAAATTCCAATCGAACCCGGAGATAGCTGGTTCTCCTCGAAATAGCTTTAGGGCTAGCCTCGTATTAGTCTGCCGGAGGTAGAGCACTGAATTTCCTAGGGGGCGTCAAAGCTTACCAAAGAATATCAAACTCCGAATGCCGGTCAGATGATGTACGGGAGTCAGACTGCACGAGATAAGTTGGGCAGTCAAAAGGGAAAGAGCCCAGACCACCAGCTAAGGTCCCAAAGTGCGTGTTAAGTGGAAAAGGATGTGGGATTTCAGAGACAACTAGGATGTTGGCTTAGAAGCAGCCACACATTCAAAGAGTGCGTAATAGCTCACTAGTCGAGAGGTCCTGCGCCGAAAATGTCCGGGGCTAAAACACGACACCGAAGCTGTGGAATGTATGTAAATACATTGGTAGAGGAGCATTCTTAACGCACAGAAGCATTACCGTAAGGAGATGTGGAGTGTTAAGAAGAGAGAATGCCGGAATGAGTAGCGAGATGGAGGTGAGAATCCTCCAGGCCGAATATCTAAGGTTTCCAGAGTAAAGCTGATCTGCTCTGGGTAAGTCGGGGCCTAAGGCGAGGTCGAAAGACGTAGTCGATGGACAACAGGTTGAAATTCCTGTACCGCATATCATCAGAACTGTGGGGACACAGAACCGAGGAAGAACCCGGGAATGAAAAGACCGGGGCAAGCATTTTACTGGCCAGAATGGAAAATCCATCTGGCAACAGGAAGGTGTGACGCGTACCGAACACAAGTAGGGAAGTCTTCGTAGGGGCTGTCAAGAAAAGCCGCTATTGTGTGATATGTGCCCGTACCGTAAACCGACACAGGTGGATGAGGAGAGAATCCTAAGGCCGGCGGGAGAAGCATTGTTAAGGAACTCGGCAAAATGACCCCGTAACTTCGGGATAAGGGGTGCCTGAGAAATCAGGCCGCAGAGAATAGGCTCAAGCAACTGTTTAGCAAAAACACAGGTCTATGCAAAACCGAAAGGTGAGGTATATGGGCTGACGCCTGCCCGGTGCTGGAAGGTTACGAGGAGGGGTTAGCGGAAACGCGAAGCTCTGAATTTAAGCCCCAGTAAACGGCGGCCGTAACTATAACGGTCCTAAGGTAGCGAAATTCCTTGTCGGGTAAGTTCCGACCCGCACGAAAGGCGTAATGATTTGAGCGCTGTCTCGACAATGCACCCGGTGAAATTGAAGTACCAGTGAAGATGCTGGTTACCTGCGCCAGGACGGAAAGACCCCATGGAGCTTTACTCCAGCTTGATACTGGGATTCGGTACTGCATGTACAGGATAGGTGGGAGGCATAGAAGCAAGGACGCCAGTCTTTGTGGAGCCGATGTTGGGATACCACCCTTGCGGTATTGGGTTTCTAACCTGCAGCCATGACCTGGCTGGGGGACAATGTCAGGCGGGGAGTTTGACTGGGGCGGTCGCCTCCGAAAGGGTATCGGAGGCGCTCAAAGGTTCCCTCAGAATGGACGGAAACCATTCGAAGAGTGCAAAGGCATAAGGGAGCTTGACTGCGACACCGACGGGTGGAGCAGGTAGGAAACTAGGACTTAGTGATCCGGTGGTATAAAGTGGGATTGCCATCGCTCAACGGATAAAAGCTACCCTGGGGATAACAGGCTTATCACTCCCAAGAGTTCACATCGACGGAGTGGTTTGGCACCTCGATGTCGGCTCATCGCATCCTGGGGCTGTAGTAGGTCCCAAGGGTTGGGCTGTTCGCCCATTAAAGCGGTACGCGAGCTGGGTTCAGAACGTCGTGAGACAGTTCGGTCCCTATCCGGCGTGGGCGTAGGATATTTGAGAGGAGCTGTCCTTAGTACGAGAGGACCGGGATGGACTGACCTCTGGTGTATCTGTTGGTGATCAACACCATGGCAGAGTAGCCAAGTCGGGAAGGGATAAACGCTGAAGGCATCTAAGCGTGAAGCCCCCCTCAAGATGAGATATCCCATCGCAAGAGTAAGACCCCTTGAAGACGACGAGGTAGATAGGGCAGAGGTGGAAGCATGGCAACATGTGGAGCTGACTGTCACTAATAGGTCGAGGGCTTAACCAGGTTGGTTTAGGTAAGAGGAAAGAACGGATGAAAACAGATATGTAACAATGTGTGGTTTTGAGGGTATATGAAGACCCCAAATAGAGAAGAAATAAGCGCGAGTGGCTCAGTTGGTGGAGTACGACCTTGCCAAGGTCGGGGTCGCGGGTTCGAGTCCCGTCTCGCGCTCTTAAGAAAACGTAGTATTTATGAGGGTTTCCGGGTTTCGGGAATCCTCATTTAGTTTACATAAATAAAAGTACTTAAAGTTTTTCCTTAAAGTTTTTGCTTTACCAGATTGTATCACGATATAGTCCTTTCCATATTAACATAGTTATTAATCAATTCTTTCTGCATTTCTGTATCTGATTGGGTATAAAACTGGATCAGTGTTTTTGGGCTATTTCCCATAATGGAAGAAATTAAAGCTGCATTAGGGCAGCGGCGCATATTGTTGGTCGCAAAGCTTGTACGAAAACCATATAAGGTGATGTATGGAAGTTTCATTTCACCATTTGGAAGTGATCCATGTTCTGTTTCATATTCTTCCATGGCCTTGTTATGAGCCGCAAGCAACCGTTTAAAAGCATATGCGTATTGTTTCGGCTTGATAGGATTTCCGTTCTGACTTACAAACAGGTAATCATTATCAGACCATGATTTATCCTCTAAGCGATTTTTCTTTTTCCATATGAGCCGTTTGTGTAGCAGATCATAAAGATGTTTAGGAATCGGTGGCTGCCTGTGTGATTGATGTGTCTTAAGGTTTGTTTCACATTCCCAATTATCATAACCTCTGTCAAAATCTATTAAATAGGTTGGCTTGTTGCTTAAGCAATTTTCAGTCAGGCCGCATACTTCACCGGGACGCGCTCCAAGGAGGGCGGATAAACAAAACATAGGATAATAATGAGATTCCATCACCTCCTGCAGATTTAAAAAATATGCTATTTCATCATCTGACCATGTAATCTTTTTACGGACCGGAACTGTACACCGGGTAATCCCTTCCATCGGGTTTTCCATGGGGGTAATGCATTTAAGCGGTGACACAGCATATCCGAAAAGGTTAGACAGTATATTGATACACTTATTAATAGTACCAGGGCTATGGCTTTGTTTCATAAGGTTCACATACTTCTGTATATGGGTAGCTTTAACTTTGGATACAGCCTTATCACCAAACACCTCTTTTATATAATCATTGTAGAATCTTTCATAAATTCTCCATGTGCTATTAGCGTATGTGGGTGGTGCGGTTGCATCATGCCAGATATCAAAAATTTCCTGAATGGTAGTCATGCGCTCTTTTTGTTTTCTCTTACCTTGTCCAGCTTCGATGGAACGCATGATATCAACCTCATCCTTACGAGCCTCCTTTTCCTTGTCTCTCATAGGCCCGGTAATGGATCTGCTTTCAACGGCATACCAGACGTTAGCAAAATAACGAACCGTAGTTTTCCCTGTTTTCTTTGATGTGTAGCGTTGTTTCTGAACACTCATTACATCATTCCTCCATAAATTATTTAATTTAGAGCATAAAAAATACACCTATACAGGCGCATGGAAAAATGATATAATAAATATGACCTTATATTATATCGGGACCATGCCCGTATAGTATCTTTAAGCCTTTGCGTTGGCCGCGCAAGGGCTTTTTTGTGCTGGAAGATAATGGAAAAAAGTTCCACTATCAATAAGTAAAAACATATTTATAATTAAATTTGCACCCAATCCCAAATACAAATACAAAAGAAGGGGATTGAGATATGAATGAAGCGTACATACATTTTAAAAGAAAAGATATATATGCGGTATTCTTTCGTAAAAACAGTTTAGTTTACTATAACTTGGACTTCTTAGGCGAGACAAAACGGTTCTTACTAATGTAAAACAAAGTTAATGTTTTGGGGTTGGGCGCATTTTAGCAATCCAGTCCTGAACTTCTTTTGAATTTTTATCTACAGGCTGATACTTCTTTTCAAATTCTTCTGGTGTTCTTGGTAAATCTTTCATTAGTGAATTTACACTATGGGCCAGATCGCCAGAATCATCATTGGAAATTTCTTTATCAAATTTTTTAAATTCTTTGTATATGTAATCCCAATACTCATCAGGAAGTCCCATTATCATATTTAAGCAAAACTTTTTAAAATCATTTTTTTCCGTTCCAAGTTTACCAATGTTTTGAATATACTTTACATCTTCGGATAGGAACATATTATCTTGTCCGCCTGCTCCAGTACGGAGCCATTCTTCATTTACACTAAATTCAGAACATATGAGTTTTATGGTCTGGTCAGATGGGTTATTGATTCCGGCCTCAATTTTACTTATAGAAGTTTTTGTTACTCTCAAACGTTTTCCAAATTCTTCCTGGCTTAATCCTAATTTTTTTCTAACTTCTTTGATCCTATTATTCAAAAATAATCACCTCCATCACTTGTAAATAGAGAATAACATATAAAGTAGATTCAGTCAACAAAAAAGTATTGACAAAGTAGACTAAATATAATATAGTGTAGATGTAGTTAACGAAAGCGAGGTGAAAAAAATGAAGAAAACAAACGAGATCACGCCTGAGGTTATCAAAAGACGCATGGGGCAGATGGAAGAGATGAATCAGATTTGGGAAAAAAGCCCGGAAAAAATAAGGGGTTACCTTGAAGGTTTCTCTGCGGCAGTTGTAGTTTTTGCTGGAATGCAAGAATCGCCGGAGCCGCGAAAGACGGGCTAACAGCCAGGGCAGCAGGCCGTACATTGAAAATTGAGAGGACGGATTAAAATGGATAAAGATAAGTTGGTAGTAGAGTATATTCAATTATGCCTGGAATTTGTATCATTGGCCGGACCTGATCCGATAGATCAAGAGGAAAGGAATCATATTATCAATCGAATCAAGCAGATCCGGGAGTTACTGGGAATGGAACCCATTAATCTGGAATGAGCAGCAGGACGTACATTGAAAATTGAGAGGGCGTAAAATTATGGAGAAAAAGGCAAGAAAGGAAGCCGGAAGGATTAGACGGCTCTACTCAAGAGGAAAAATCACCTTAAATAGAGCTAGGGAAGAACTAGGCCTTAAACCTATAATTGGCGGAGATATTAAAATTAGTCCCATATCTAAAAGTATAAATAATAAAAAGACTAGTTGATAGGACGGAATTAAGAGGAAAGGAGGCAGAGAAGTGGAAAATGTAAGAGTAAAGGTAGAAATACCAGGAATTGAAAAGGTTGAAGAACTTATTAAAAAGCATTATGAGATACTCGAAGAAATGCAAGAAAACCTTAATCAAATTCATTACACAAGGCTGGATTTGGAATTAAAAATAAATCAACCGCCAGAGAATAACTGACGGCTGATTTAGTCATGCTTTGAACGTAACTGTAATATCTGCATCATCTGGTATCTTTTGTACTGTCATTCCTGCATCAGAGAAGTAACTTTTAAATCTTAAAAAGTTATCATGGCCAGGCAAATACTGAACTGCTTTGCTACAGCCTTGACACGTCAAGTAGCTCGATATGGGAACGACATCATCTTTTGTGGTAAAAAGGCAACCACATTTACATTTGATTAATAGCATTAACATGGACTCCTTTCCTATGTACTTGGCCCGGCATGGCCTGTAAGTACATTATAGGACAGGTAAATTATGGATGCAATAAAAAGAAGGGAGGAAGAATGATGCCAAAGGATCAGCAGATCAAGGCAATACCAATTCCTGAAACAATTATTCAGGAGATTTTTAAAAGAATGGAATCACTTAATGATGAAATATTGAAGATCCAGGCCAGAGAACAGGAGCGTTTTGTAACATCGGCAGAACTTGCGGAAATCATGGGCTGTACTAGGGTTACGATATGCAAAAAAATTAAGTCTGGAGATATATATGCCACAAGAAAGTTAGGAGATCCCAAAATCCCCATGAGCCAGTTTTATAAAACCGATCCGGTAAACCTGATAAAGCGCAAACCAAAGGAGTTAAAAAAGGTTTCAGGCGGGGAATCTATGGAGCAGCTTATTTTCGGAAAGGGGTAGTCATGGAAGAAAAAAGGAAGCGTGTCACAAAGAAACTGGCGTGTGAAATAGCACATATGGTTATCGGCACCCGAAAGGTTGATTCGGAAAACGATATAGGATACTGTTTCACAACCGGAAGCATAACACTTAGGATCATGGACCGCTGCATAATCCCAAGGCGTTCCACGTTCAGCCGTTTCCATCTGAAAGGAGAACGGTATGAAGGTCAGGCGATTGATTGTACTTTATTCGTTGGGGATTATGTAAACCATGACTTGTTTTACACGCTGGAAGGGCACCAGGAAATTGATTATGAATACGCAGAAGAATAAAGAAAAGCACCTGCCGTTACGGGAATAACGACAGGTGCAAAATTTTAATGCATAGCTGGTAAAAATATACAATTTAATTATAAGCTGTGCATACCAAAAAGTCAAGGAAAATCAAGGGTTTTGACCTCTTTTCTAGACCGATAAAAGGATTAAACTTAGCTGGATTATATTGGCAGGTTATTAGGAGAAGTATATGCACAGATATAAGCAGATTGAATATAAAGCAGGAATCACCATTGAAGTAATTAAGTGTATACCAAAGGGGTGTAGGGAAGGGCAGAGAAAGACCACACCGGAGGAAATAGCGGAATCGAACATGAGGCAGGCAGCCAGAAAACTGGCAAGAAAGATTAATGCTAACTTTAAGCCGGGTGACTGGCATGTAGTGCTGATGTATAGAAGGGACGGCAGACCCACACCGGAGCAGGCACAGAAATATATTAAAAAGTTGATGGACGGATTAAGGGACCTGTATAAGAAAAACGGTTTCGTTCTGAAATACGTTCATGCTACAGAATACAAGAATAAAGCAATCCATCATCACCTTGTCATAAATAACGTAAATGACGGAAAGAGAACCACAGTTGAATATATAAGGGAACTATGGAAAGGTGACGGGAAGGGGAATAAGCAGTTTATCCCGCTCTATGATGATGGAGAATATAAGAGGCTGGCGGAGTACTTGATAAAAGAGACAGAAAAGACATTCAGAGATAAAAACAGCCCATTCAAGCAAAGGTATTCCTGCTCCAGGAATCTGATTAATCCATTGCCGGATAGCCGGATCAGGAAAGTTAAGACGCATTGGAAGCTGGAACCAAAGCCACGGCCAGGATATTACATAGATCAGGATTCCATTTACAATGGCACAGATAAATTAGGATACCCTTATCAGCGGTATGTAATGATCAAACTCAATCCAACTGATGAGGATTGGGAACCGTGCACAGGATTCCCGCCAGATGAAGGTGATTAAGGAGGGATCGGAAATGCAAGCACCGGAAGGATTAACACCAGAATTAACGGAAGCCTGGGGAAATGCCTGGTCATATGATGGCCGTCCCCCTGGAAAATATATTGGATCAATAAAAAGAGGGAACATAACATTTTATTACTATAAAAATGGTCAGGATTATTATTATGAAAATGATTATGACATTGAAATGAGACATAAAAAGAAGCTTAAAAATCGGTATGAAAAGAAGGAGGGGACCAAGTGAATAATTCATGGACCAGACCTGTTATCCTGAGAAAAGATGTGGATAAGATAAAGGAATCTGTAAAGATTGGGGATAAATTCATCTATAAAACAATTTATAAAGATGTTGATGATGGAACGGTAAGGCCAAAGATAGAAAGAGTTGCCGTTGTTAAAAAATATCCTCACATAGTCCAGGTAGTAAATGCAAAAAGACCGGGACACCTTAAATAAATGACATACATAGAAATTCTATTTCAGAAAATGGGACTGAATTATTAGGAGGGAGCAGGAGTGAGCGGAGGATTTAGAAAAAGAAGTGAAGCAACAGAGCAGGAGCATGTAGTTTCATGGTGTTCTCATCGTGAGGGAATGTATCCAGATCTTAAATGGATTCATCATTGCCCGAATGGCGGAAGCAGGCAGAAAAAAGAAGCGGCACGATTGAAAGCCCAGGGAGTAAAGCCAGGGGTGCCAGATCTTCATTTACCAATTCCCAAGGGAGCATATGCAGGGCTGTACATAGAAATGAAATATGATGACGGAACCGTGGAACCTCCACAAAAGGAATGGATAAGGGCTATGAAGGCAGCAGGACATTTCGCTTGTGTGTGCTATGGATATGATTATGCAGTTAAGGTCATAGAAGAATATGTTTCCCTTCTGCCAGATCAGATAATGAGCTATGAAAACGGAATCATCTTAAAAGACCGGAAGCGGGGAAAGGAAGTTGTCCTATGAGAGTGATAAGCATTATCAACTTAAAAGGCGGAGTGGGTAAAAGCTTTACTGCCGCACAGATGGGATATCTATTAAGCCAGAAATATAATGCTAGGGTGCTTATGCTGGATAACGATAAACAAGGGAATTTATCAAAGCTTTTCGGGGCCTATGACAGAAACGGACTGTGTCCAGCGGCTCAGTTACTTATGGGCCGGGTAAAAGCCTGGGAAGTGAACAAGGAAACAGGATACCATAATCTTGATATCATCAGTGCAAATATGAATCTCCTTACCGCTACTATGCAGTTGCAGCAGGACGGATCAGAAGGTCAGTGCGGAAGATTTGAAAGTATCAAATATGCGCCAAACCGTGAGGGGTACGCTTACGATTACGTAATTATAGACAATCCGCCGGACATCGGTCTAAACGTTATTAATGCCCTTGCGATTACTCATGATGTGATTGTACCCATAAAAATTGATCAGTGTGCATTGGAAGGTATGGATATCATGACCGGGCAGATAGCACAAATGCAAGCAATAAATCCGAAAATCAGTTTTATGGGCGCACTGGTTACGATGTATAAAAATAATGTCACCAATGCAGCAGGCTTGGAATGGCTAGGTAAGCACGATGTAAAATTATTTGATACCCGTATTCGGTACAGCGATAAAGCCGCCGAAAGTACCATCTTTGAAAAACCAATACAGGAATACAGCCCACGAAGCGGAACCGCCAGGAGTTACAGGCAGTTTGTGCAGGAATACCTCACTAAAGTGAAAGCGGAGGTGTGGTAAATGGGGATATCGGGAGAATTTTCCGTATTTGACATGATAAACAGTGCTACAAGGAGCAAAACTGGAGTAAGCATCAAGGATTATACAGAAATTTGGTTAAGTCCTTATGAGATAAAGGAGGCACATCAAAACACACGCCAGGAATACAAGAATATTGATGCCTTGGCAGATGCATTTCTTCTGGTGGGGCAGGAGCAGCCAACGGTGCTGGCAAGGGTAAACGGGGAATATCGGATCGTAGACGGTCATAGACGAAACCGGGCAAATATCCTTCTGATAGAAAGAGGGTATGAGCAGTTTAAAAAGGTTCGGTATTTCTACAAGGATATGACTGAGAACATGTATGAATTATCTTTACTGGCCGGTAATGGATTCACCCAAGACCTAACGCCGTATGAAAAGACAGAACTGGCAGGAAGATTAAAAAAGGTTCTTGAGAAGATGAGAGACACCGGAGAAATTGAGGTTAAGGGAAAAATTCGGGATATCATCGGAAAGTATATAGGGGAAACGTCCGGCCAGATGGCAAGAATAGAAAAAATCAACAACAGCCTAACCGAAGAAGCTAAGGAGCAGTTTCGAGAGGGAAACATGGGAATATCCGCAGCTTATGAAGCTTCTCGACTTCCGGAAGAGGACCAGAAGATAATTGCAGAAAAGGCAGCAGAACAGGGCGGAGTAGAAGGAAAAGAGATTGCTGCCATAGTAAAGGAACGTAAGGAGGTAGAGAAACAAGCAAAAAAGGCGGAAGAATTTGCAAAGCAAGCAGAAAAGTCATTAAAGGAAACCCGAAAATCAGAAGTTGGAGCGGCGCAGGCCAGCCTACACGCAGAACGGGCAGCAGAGAATGCAGATCAGAGTGCCGGGGTTATGATTGGAATGAATCCGCCTATAGTGTCCGATTCGGACACCGAAAAAAACGGAGAGCCATCACCGGAGGAAATAAAACAGGAAGCAACATTTACCTTACAGCAGCTATTGATCCAGGCAGAGAAAATCACATACAATGAGTTGCTTGTTTTGCAGGATATCATGATGAATTGTAACAATAGGGGGTAAACATGCCGGGGGAGGCAGCAGGACAACAGAAAAGGGGGTAATGCATAAGATAGCGCAGTAATCAGCCTATCCATAAAAATTGAATTGATAATATCATAATCATAATCACACAAAGGAGAAGGGGCCGTATGAAAGAGAAGATTATCAATGAGATTTTGATGCAGATGGAACCGCATATCAGCACCGAAACATTAAGAATACTTGAAACTGTAATCATTAAGGCTTTGTATTATGTAGAGGTAGTCAAAAAGGAAACCGAACTATCCACCGAAATGGATGATAATTTATATCTGCTCCAGATGTATGAAATGAACGTTAAAAAGGACGGCTTAAGTGAAAAGACCGTAAAGGCTTATATGGGGGCAATGCGTAACATGCTATGCGTTACTGACAAAAATATCAGGCATATTACATCAGTGGATATCAAGTACTATCTGGACCTATACGCAGGAAAAGGCAACAACGTTAGGACTGTAAATAATGAGCGCCGTTTCCTTTCGGCTGTATTCACTTGGTTCAGAAAACACGGGATCATCAATGCAAATCCAGTGGAGGCAGTACCTATCAAAAAGGAACGAAAACCGCCTATTGACTATCTAAAAGGTGTTGAAATTGAAAAGTTAAGGGTAGCCTGCAAAGAGCCGAGGGATCGGGCGTTAATGGAGTTTCTGTTAAGTACAGGGGCAAGGATCGGAGAGGTACCGCAGATCAGGAGACAGGATATTGACTGGAATACGGGCGAAATCCTGATCTATGCGCATAAAACATCTGATTATCGTACCGTATACCTTAATGATGTAGCAATGGTGCATCTGGAAAAATACCTGGATTCCAGGGAGGATAACAGCGAGGCATTATTTGCAGGAGTGCGAGCACCTTACAATACGGTTCATGAAGATGGATTGAGGCTGATTATAAAGCGGATCGGAGAAAAGGCCGGGTTAAAACGAAGGGTTTATCCTCATCTATTCAGAAAGACAATGGCAACAACGTTAAGAATGAAGGATTGTGCTATCGAAGATATTCAGCAGATCCTTGGACACAAGGACCCGTCTACAACGCTTGGATTCTATGCAGCAGCCAATCAGGTACATCTAAGGCAAGTACATAACCGTTATATGAGCGTTGGGGCTTAATATAAATTCCTGTAAGGGATAGGGCGCAGCTCCCGAAGTAACCACGAAAACAAACCGGTTTGTTGTAACTCGTCAACCAGTCTTTTGTAAGCGTATAAGCATAACGGAAAAAGGAATCAATGTGTCACGACATTGTGAGGGGCAATAAAAGCCCCTCTTCCACCAAAAGAAAGAAGGAAACTTCATGTGGTTTATATGGATTTTAATATTTATGGCCTTGTGTATCATTGGAATAGTAATTATTTTAATAGGCCATACGATCTGGCTTGTAACAAAAAGAAATGAAAAAATATTTGAAATGGAAAATAAAAAAATGGAGGAAGAAGAAAATGAATAAGGGAATTTTTGTAGGGTTGGTTATTGCAGCGGCAGTAATAGGAGCAACATATACGGTAATGTCGATTGAAAAGGTAGGCCAGGGTGAAGTAGGTGTCGTATGGACAGCAAAAGAAGGTGTACATGAAAATACATTATCTCCAGGCTGGCATTTTGTAGGGCCGCTGGCAAAGGTAAAAAATTATCCGGTATCACAGCAACAGATCATATTCAGCAATAACCCGGAGGATTACAGTAAGAAGGAGCATCCAGATTGGCATATTGATGCCCCGGCCAACGGCGGAATGGTTAAGTTGAATATGACGGTAAATTATAACTTCCTCAATGACAGGGTGGTAAATTTATACACCAGATTCAATGGTATGGACGGAAGCTCCATAGTAGAGGGAATGGTACAAAATTCCATCATTGCTTATGTAAAAGAGGTTACTCCACAATTCTCAGTCATGGATATCTATTCCAGTAAAAGGGCGGAAGTATCCACTGCAATCACTGATTACCTCAATGAAAAACTGCGTGATGAATACGGAATTAACATATCAAGCGCACTGATCATAGATGTACAGCTTGACGATGCACTTTATTCTAAGATTCAGGAAAAAGAAAGAGCGAAACAGGACGCAGAAAAAGCGGAGTTAGACAAAAAGACAGCTATTGCAGTTGCGGAAAAAGAACAGGAGATTGCACGTAGAGAAGCCGAGAAAAATAAAGAGGTGGCATTGATCCAGGCAGAGCAGGAGAAGCAGAAAGCAGAAATAGAAGCTGATCAGAGGAAGATTCAGGCAGAAGGTGAAGCGAATGCAACCAAGATCAAGGCAGAGGCAGAAGCAGAGGCAAACCAAAAGATTGCGGCCTCTCTCACCCCTGAATTGTTGGAAAAGGCGAAATATGAGCGGTGGAACGGACAACTTCCTACGATTCAGGGGAATACAACACCTATTGTAGATTTGAAATAATATTTTACATAGTGCAGAAGGTAACGGCAATTTCAACTTTACCTTCTGCACAAAGAAGCGGCAGCAGGATATTTGTGCAGCGTTAATCAATAAAGCACCTGTTTAATGGAGCTGCCGGGGCAGCAGAAAGGGGAACTATGAAAGAAGAATGCAAATATTGCAGCGGTTGGAACGATGAAAAAGCAGAATGCAGAGGAATTGGAATGTACTGCGCTACTCATGAACAGATCGAAGAAGAAAAATCACAGGCAAGAATTGAGCTACTGAATACCATGTTTGTTGAAGATTGGGACATTGGAGAAGATGAGATTCTTTATATCATGGTTGCGGATTCTTCCCAGAATAGAGAGGTCATTTCAGAATTAGGGGCCAGTGAAGAAGAAATAGAGAACATGAAAGTAGAGCCGTATAAATGGCTTGATATTTCAAAGTTTGCGTTTGAGTATACCGATGCTGAATGGTGGGAAATTGATGTGGGATTCGGAAAAGGTGACTGGAAAACTCAGGGCAGCAGAAAACCGATAGCAACGATCAGAGAAGTGATACTTAAAACCGCAGGAATGTATGATGGTCATGATCCGAAAGAAACGGATTATAAATTGTGGAAATCCATTGCGGAGTATATGGACGGAGAAGCCGCCCTTGTTGTTGACCACTATGAGAAAAAAGGAACTTATACATATATTGATCTGAAAGATGAAGAGAAAAGTAAAGAACTTGCTTATATGATGGAGCAGGACAGCATGATGGGCTGTTATATTGATGACCGGGCCGGGTTTGATAAAGCCTGGGACAATGATGAGTATGAGCCGGGCGCAAGTATAGTTATACCCGCTGAAAATGTGATTCTGCCAGGGCAGCAGGAAGGAGATAAGCAATGAGTTGTAAGTGTGCCAAGGCAACGGATGAATATCATGGCTGGGAGTGCAGTATCACAGAGGGAGCATGTATGTTTTTATATCCTGACAGTAAACAATGCGCTGAAATGTACGGGGAAGGACCTGATGCGCATGGTGATGAAACGTGTGCAACCTGTGAATATTGGTTAGAAAAATACCAGAAATGTGAGAATCCAGAACAGCCGCAAAGTGAAGCTGTTGATTATATGTCTCCACCTAACAAGACATGTGATCTATGGGAATCGAACCGATAATATAGGCTGCCAGGGCAGCAGGAGGAAGGAGACACTTAAAATGGAAACCAGTCTTATTAAAAAGAACGGAGAAATTTGGACCAGATTTAAAGTGAAAACAAAAGAGGTCCCCATATATGCCAGCATTCTAAGAAAATATGTGGACATTACAAAGCCATCTAAACAGAGCAGCGTAAATACATACTTTGAGGTAAAAGGCGATTTGCTTAACAAGTAAACGCGCGTTTAACGGAGAAAGGACAGTGATTATAAATGAATGTTGATTTAAGCAGATTCAAGGTTGTATATGGGGAAAAGGTTCTTCATGCCATATCGTTACAGGGAGTAGAATTTGATGGAGATTGGGAGAAACATCAAGCCAACCAGATAAATAAACCAAAGTTTAACTGAATAAGAAAGGAGGCGGAGCTTCTGCGCAGAGAAGACACGTGTCGGCTCCTTTTCAAGATGGATTTAGAAAAGCAAGCATTAGATATATTACAAACCTTTGCCAATGATGAGCCTTATCAGCTTGGGTATAGCGGCGGAAAAGATTCTGACGTGATATTACACTTGGCAAGGAAAAGCGGAGTGAAATTCATTGCCGTACACAATCATACAACGGTTGATGCGCCTGAAACCGTTCGCTATATAAGAAGAAAAAAAGATATTGTTATAGAGTATCCCAAATATTCTATGTGGCAGTTGATTGTGAGACATAAAGCACCTCCTACAAGGCGATTCCGTTATTGTTGCATGGATCTGAAAGAGTATAGCGGAAAAGGAAAAAAGTTGATTACCGGAGTAAGGAAAGCAGAAAGCAGAAACAGGAAAGAAAATCAGGGGATTATAACCTTTGCAAAACCAAATAAAGTAATCCGTGAAAAGGTAGATGATGTAAATTTTCACAAAACAAACAAGGGGGGGTGGTTGTACTAAATTACGAAAATGCAGAATCTCACAGGTTGGTTGAAAGCTGTTACAGAACATCAAAGACGCTTGTCAATCCGATTCTGGAATGGGACGATGAATATTTGTGGTGGTACATACGCCATCAAGGGATAGAGATAAACCCTCAATACAATAACGGGTGTCCTGGTGGTTGCAACCGGATCGGGTGCATTGGTTGCCCAATGGGAGGAAAAAACCGATATAAAGAATTTGCTCAATACCCGAAGTACAAAGAGGCATATATCAGGGCATTTGACAAGATGCTTAAATACAGGGAAGAGTGCGGCAACAAAGATGTAATAGGCTGGAAGAATGCACAAGGAGTCTTTGATTGGTGGATGGAAGATTCCAATATGGACGGTCAGTTTAGTATGGATTTTGATGGGCCTGATCTGACCGGATTCAAAGAGAAAGGTAACTAAAATTAGTATTGTAAAGACTGTAGGGTTGCCAGAAAGAAACAGTATCTTAAGAAATTGGCAGTACTTGATAGATGAAATTCCCTTAAAAGGAGTAGCCGGTAAGATCAGAGTATCCTGCCGGCTGCATAGAAAAGTTGTGAAAGGAGAGCAGATGTCAGAACAGAATGAAATGTTAAAGATTATCACTCCAATGATGGAGCATGTATGTGATCACCTGTGCCGGTTCCCTGGGGAGATCAGTGATCAGGAAGAATTGGACAAGATCTGTGGAGGTTGCGAGATGGAGGGTCATGTCTGCAATATCCTGAATACATATAACCGGGTTAACAGTTCCGGGATAGAGATATTACAAGGACAGGCTGAGCATGAAAACATGGTGGCTGACTGGAAGTGGCATTTAGCAGAACGGTTTAGCAGGATAGTTTAAGGAGGCATGTATGAAAATCATTAAGCAAGACGGCAATGTTGTTATGGGCCACAGTATTGAGATGAAGGGGTGTACCATCTTCTGTACTCCTGATGATAAAACAGATGGAAGAATAGAGTGCGGTAAGTATCAAGATATGCTGCGGACAACAGAGGTATTTTCGGAAATGACCTTCGCAGGCTGGAACTTTAAAAATCCAGAATATGCTATGCCGCAAAATTAGGATTTCCCGGAGTACCGGGAGAAAGGATTAATTTGGAGAAAAAAATGAGAAAATTTGAAGTTTCGCAACGGGTAGCATTTGGTACTTTGGCAGTAACTTGGTCAGACGGTTCCGTTTCCCAATATAATGCGGTTGATATGGGGGTGGCATGGTTTCGTATGAGCAATGATGCATTTTATGATCTATATGGATTCAATTTTAATCCCCACAGATGGACGGGACTCTATGAGCGATGTAGACGGATTGTTTATCCGCAAGAAAATTAGGATTTTCCGGAGCACCAGGAGAAAGGAGAATCATGGGGAATACCGAAGTAAAGAGAAAAGCAATTCCTAAAAAGATTCGAATAAAGGTCTATGAAAAGTATAATGGGCATTGCGCCTATTGTGGCAGTGACATGGAGATTAGTGAAATGCAAGTAGATCATGTAGAGTCTTTATACTGGTACGGTGGAGCTGATGATATAAGCAATTATATGCCAGCGTGCAGGGCGTGTAATTTTTACAAAAGCACCTTGCCATTAGAAGAGTTTAGAGAACACGTAAAGACTATTCCGGAACGCTTGGAGAAGGAATTTATTTACCGCATCTCTAAAAAATACGGCATTATCCAGGAAATCGAAAAGCCAGTTCAATTTTATTTTGAAACGATCCCGGAGAAAGGTAATGAACTATGAATAATCTTGACGTAGCTGGATTGTTAAAGACTTACTCTGAAAGATGCTTAAACGCCAGGAATGCAGAACATCTTAGAGAAATTGTTAGAGATTTGAAAAGGGAACTAAATGCCGAAGAAATTAGGAAGTTGCGAATGACTAATATTTAGAATTGTGAGGTAGGAATGGCTTATACAGTGCAGGAACAGATTGAATTAGATCAGCAACTTAGAAGATGGCAGAAACGGCAGCTTACAGCCGTAAAACAGAGTAATATTGATAAAGCCTTTGAATCAATGAACGATATTGAAAGGGCAGTATGGGAACAGGTGGCCAGAGCAGAAAGTTTTAAAGATATATCTGTCCTGGCATGGGAAACGGCCTACAAGGTAATACCTAAGTTTTGTAAGCTGGCCCGGTAAATTTAGATTTTCAGAAGGAGGTATCCAGTGTGCAAAATAATAAATATTCATTTCCTATAAATCAATGCCCTCATTGTGGTGGAGGAACAATAAAAATAAGGCAACATATTCACGGATACGGTGAATACCTTGTGGATTTAGAGAATGGAGAAATTGAAAGTTCATCACTTCATGATTACTTATATTATAAGAATACCGGAAAATACGCTTTATGTGCTGACTGTGGTAAAAGACTATTTAAGGTAGATGATGAACTGAACGTTATCCAATAAAACTGATATTTAAAAGATTCATTGTTCTTTGATAATTGAATATTGATAGTTGGTATGGTAATATATGGATATAATACAAAGGAGGTATTTAGCATGGTGGAGCATTCAAATATTGACTTGGATAATTATATTGATGAAATACTTAAAGTTATCAGCCTGGCAGAGATTAGAGACAGAGCAACCGAACATGAATACGGCGAGTCAGGAGTAATTGATAGTGTGGTTAATTTCTCTGATATCTCACTGGAAGAAAGAGAAGAAGACAAGGCTCTATATAAATACTTAAATAGCCTGCAATACGATGCTATAAAAGTTATTCAAGTAGTTATGTATATTGGAAGGGGAGATTTCTTAGACGAAGACGGCACTAGCAGCTTTAGTGAGGCTTGGGATTTCTTTGAAGAGCAAGGCTGGAACGAAAACAAGCAAGTGGAGGCAATGCAGATTTTTGAAAAAGCACCATTGGCTGAATACTTAAGAAGTGGATGTAAAAGATTAGGTATCCATATATAAAATAAAAAACCAACTATCAATATTCGGTAGTTGGTTTTTTATTGCGAAAAAATAAGGAGGGAAGATTCAAAGAAGATGAAAGCAGTAATGAAATATCCAGGAAGTAAATGGAGTATCGCAGATTGGATTATAAGTTTCTTCCCGGAACATCACAGCTATTTAGAGGCATTTTTGGGTAGTGGAGCAGTTTTGTTCAATAAGCCAAGGTCAAACATTGAAACCGTGAACGATCTGGACGGTAATGTGATAAATCTTTTTGAGTGGATTCGAAAGGACCCAGAAAGACTGGCCAGAGAAATATATTTAACTCCTTACGCCAGACAGATTTATGATAATGCTTTTAAAACGGTACCAGATGATAGTTTTGGAAAGGCAGTTAATTTCTATATAAGGTTAAACATGGGCCACGGATTCCGAACCACTGGTGAAAAGGTAGGCTGGAAGAATGATGTACAGGGACGTGAAAAGGCTTACGCCGCATCAGGCTGGTGCAATCTTCCAGATGAAATAATGAAAGCCGCAGAGAGGATCAGAGGTGTACAAATTGAAAACCGTCCTGCAGCAGAATTGATAGAACGGTTTAACAATCCGAAAGTCTTGATTTATGCTGATCCTCCATATGTGCTGAGTACAAGGCATGGGAAACAGTACCGCCATGAAATGGATGATAAGCAGCAGAATGACTTGATAGATGTCTTACTTGCTCATAAAGGCCCGGTTCTATTAAGTGGATATGACAGTGATCTATACAATGATCGTTTATCCGGCTGGTACCGGGAAGAAACAACTTGCTATTCGCAGGTCAGCAGCAAGAAAAGAGAAATATTGTGGATGAATTTTGAACCTGCGGGGCAGACAAATATATATGATTTCATCAGCTAAACGAATATTTACAGAAGTAGGCCGCAGGCGGCAGGTAGATCAGGAGGATATTTAAATGATAAGCGAGGCAGATTTTATTATTTATAATACTGCAAAAAAGAGGACGAAAGTATGTGACAATGCAGAAACAGATGCACAGACAATAGTAAGTTTAGAAAAAGAGGTAAGATATTACAGAAACATAATTGAACAGATGGAAAGGGTACTGGTGAGGAACGTAGAAAACATAATGTTTTTATGTGACAGAAGAGCGTGCGATACATGCTTGAAAGAATGCAAACATACTTCTGACATAAAACATGCTGAGAACTTTCAATTATCTATGGGAGGGAAAAGATTTATAGAAAAGGAAACAAAGGCATACTTTAAAGCATGCCAGGCAGCAGGACCAGAAAGGAATACATGAGCAGAAAGACATCAAAAGAATATAGAGAGGAAAAGGCAAGGAGAGAAAAGGCTTTACAAACTGAAATCGCAATGGCAATTAAAGCTCCACCAATTAAGACAGGGAGTGCCACAGATCCGCCATATTTATTTACTTGCATTTGTCCTGATCCTGATAGAAGGGAATCAAAGTATGCACCTATGTTAAGGATACATAAATCTATGAAAAGATGAGGCACAATAAAATGAATGCTGTGGAAATGAGTGAGAATGAGTATTACAGAATGAAAGCAGCTGAATTAGAAAAGGCTGAGACCGCTTTTAATAAGGTTAAGGATATTATTGAAAATGAAAAGCAAAGGTATAGAGATATAATATGGTCAAAAAAAGATGCAACTCAGAATATTCAAGAATTGTATAAATGGAAAGCCTTAGATGATTTGCAGCATAAGATTGAGGAAATGCTAGAATAGCCTGCCGAAAGGCAGGCACGGCAGCAGGACAAGGAGGTGATCAGATGCAAGCGACCATTAAAAAAAGAGAAATGAAATTAAGCGATTATCATATTACGATTGATAAATATAATGAATTAAAATATTTCTGCAAACAGTATGAGGAAAAGAAAAAAGAATTAAATAAAAATTACGGTTTGGCATCGGATGCAAATGACGGGCTTCCAAAAAGTAATACTCCTGGGAATCCTACGGAAAGAACAGCAATAAAGAACATGATGCTACAAAGGGATATTGAGTTAATTGAACAGACTGTAATGGAGGCAGATTCATCAATATACAAATGGCTTTTGAAAAATGTTACACAGGGTATCAGCTTTGAGTATTTGAATGGGGTACCAAAAAACAGAACTGACTTTTATTGTTCTAGAAGATACTTTTTTTACTTACTTTCACAGAAAAAATAAAAAGATGTGCACTGAAAGGGGGTACTTCCGTGATATTATGATATCATGCAAAAGGTAAAAAATACCATTTGCACACTTACTTCCTCCCCTTGTAAGTGGATTCGTTGGTGATCAAATATCGTATGCCCTCAGGGAAAAACGCCTGTCTGATGATGGGCGTTTTTCTTTGGAATAAAGGTAGGGAAAGAACAATATGCAAAACAGAGATATCGAATTTGTAAAAAGATGTATAAGCAATAATGATATTCATAGTTTTTATATTTGGAAGCCATGGTTAATTGTAAGAAAAAGTGTATTAGAGATGGACCGCTATGAATGTCAGGATTGCAAAGCAAAAGGAAAATACACTAAAGCAAAAACAGTACATCATAACAACTATGTTAAGAAACACCCGGAGCTTGCTCTTGAAATATGGTATACATGGAAAGGACAAAAGAAAAGGAACCTTATAAGCCTATGCCATGACTGCCACGAAGAGCGGCATGGATACCGTAAGCCAGAGGAGAAGAAACCTTTGACCGAAGAAAGGTGGTAATAATGATGGAAAATTGTCTGATGTTTGGATTCATAGGGATTGATATTTATTTTTAGCTACCCCCGGTCAAAAAAAATCATATTTTAATCCGGGAGGTGGAGACCGGTGGGAGGACTCGACAAAAGATATTTTCTCGCACATGATAAGAAAAACTGAAAAATAAAAAAAGTTGAGGTGATTTAGTTGGCAGCAAGACCACCAAACAGGGCAAAGATAAAGGGATCAATGGAATATCAGCTCTGGAAAAAAGGTGTAAAAATCGAATGTTTTGAAGATCTAATCTGTGATTATATGAACCTTTACGATATCAAAAAGGCACTGCAGAAAGATATTAAATCAAGAGGTGTGGCTTATGATGCTATGTCAGCAAGTGGATACACAATTACCAAGCAGAACCAGTCAGTAAAAGATTTGGTAGCAGTAGGAAAGCAAATGCTCTTGATACTAGATAAGCTTGGATTGACAACAAGTGAAATTCTTCCGGAGAGTGATAAGGATGAATTATAAGCTAAATCCGCATATTCAAGAGTGGATAGACATTGTTGAGAATAATACATATGCAGTCTGTGAAGAACAAAAGCTTTTAGTAAAATATATAAAGCACTGTTTTGAGACAGAAGATATCTATACAAATGATGATCAGCTTGAAAGATATATTAGTCTGGCAAGATATTTCCCATTCGAGCAGGTGTTTCCTTGGCAAAAATTTGTTATAGGGCTCCATGATTGTACTTACTGGATTGAGAATGACATGCCACGCTGGCCTGATCTCTTCTGCGAACTTGGAAGAGGAGCCGGAAAAGACGGAACTATTGCATGGGAATCTGTTTGTCTGATGTCTCCATATAACGGGATCAGAGAATATGATGTTGATATATGCGCAAACAACGAAGATCAGGCCATGCGACCAGTCCGTGATGTGATCGCCGCATTTGAGCGCCCAGAAGTTATGGGAAAGCTTAAGCGCTTTTTTTATTGGACAAAAGAGCAAGTGAGATCACTTAAGACAAATTCGTTCATGAAAGGCCGGACAAATAGCCCTAAAGGAAAGGACGGTCTGCGTTCAGGAATCTGTATTTTTAACGAGATTCACCAGTATGAGGATTACGCTAATATCAATGTATTCACAACTGGACTAGGAAAGAAAAAACATCCACGGCGATCATATTATACCACAAACGGAGACGTAAGAGAGGGACCGCTTGACGATCTCATAGAAACATCTGAGGGAATTTTGAGGGGGGGAGAACCTGACAATGGTTTACTGCCATTTATATGCAAGCTGGACAAAAAAGAAGATGTAGACCAGGAAGAAAACTGGCCTATGGCAAATCCATCATTGCCGTACCTACCAAACCTTATGGAGGAAATACGGAAAGAGTACCGAGAATGGAAAAAGAACCCGGCTAGGCTCCCTGCGTTTATGACAAAGAGAATGAACATACCAGATGGTACCAGCGAGATAAAAGTAACGGAATGGGATAACATCATTGCAACGAATAGAGAACTTCCGGACCTAATAGGCTGGAGCTGTACATGTGGAATTGACTACTCAAAATTGACAGACTTTGCGGCTGTCAATCTTCATTTTCGTGATGGTGACAAGCGATATGACATTAACCATTACTGGCTTTGCTTAAAATCCTCTGATATACCACGGTTAAAATGCCCATGGAAGCAATGGGCTGAGAACGATCTTCTAACCTTGGTAGATGATGTAGAGATTCATCCGTCTTATATAACAGATTATATTGCTGAGATGAAAAAGAAATACAACATCAAGCATTTGGCCCTAGATGACTTTCGGTATGCACTTTTATCAAGCGCTCTGAAAGATATTGGATTTGACGCAAAAATATACAAAAATGTTAAATTGGTGCGCCCTATGGATATTATGCGTGTGGCTACGGTAATTGATAGCTGTTTTACAAACCAATGGTTTTGCTGGGGAGATAATCCGGGCCTGCGTTGGGCTACTAATAATACAAAGCTGGTTAGGGCAGGAAGAAAGCCGGGCCATGAAGATGATGCGGATCTTGGAAATTATGTATATGGAAAAATCGAAGCTAAAAGCCGTAAGACTGATCCGTTCATGGCATTGGTGGCTAGTATGGTAATTGAAGATATTTTGCCAGTGCAGAAACGCCAAAAGCCTAAATTTCAGGTATATGCTTATTGAAAGGAGGTGAATAAGTAAGTGGGATTGAATTTTAAAAAATGGCTTGTGGAGAGATTAGGTGGAAGTGTAGAAAAAGCATCAACCGTGGAGATTGACTGGTCAGAGTTATTTGGGATCATGGATAACGTATATGTACGAGAACTGGCTTTCTGGACATGTGTGAATAAAATTGCCAATGCATTGAGTAAGTGCGAATTTCGTACCTATTATGAAAATAAATTGGTGAAGAAAGCAGAATACTACTTATGGAATGTGGAGCCGAATAGGAATCAGAATGCATCTGCTTTCCTGACAAAGTTGATCGGTAAATTGTATCTGCGCAATGAAGCTTTGGTGATAGAGTCATCTGGACAATTATATGTAGCAGATGAGTTTGAAAAAACAGTATATGCATTATATGATTACCAGTTTCATGATGTATCAGTAGATGATTTTAAATTTGATAAGACTTTCTATCAAAATGAAGTATTGTATTTTCAGCTAAATTCAATTGATATGAGAAAATTAGTAAACTTACTCCACTCAAGCTATAACGAGCTCATGCAGTATGCGACTAATGCTTACCGAAAATCCAGGGGAAGCAGGGGAATTTTAAACATTGATGCCCAGGCACAGGCTGAGGATGACTTTTCTGATACGCTGCAAGAGCTAATGACAAACTATTTTAAAAAGTTTTTCGAGAGTGAAAATGCAGTACTGCCACTATATGATGGGTATGAGTATAAAGAAATTGAAACGAAAACGTATTCTAATGAATCCACACGGGATATTAAAGCCTTAGCTGATGATATTTTTGATTTCACAGCCAGGGCATTTTCTTTCCCACCATCATTAGCAAAAGGAGATGTTCAGGATACGGGTAAGGCTACAGATGAGTTGTTAACTTTTTGTATTGACCCACTGGCCCGAATGCTGGAAAAGGAGATAAACCGGAAACGAAACGGTATGGCAGGATTCATTTCTGGAAATTATTTAAAGATTGATACTATGGCCGTGAAACACATTGATATTTTCGATATAGCAACTCCGATTGATAAGTTGATTTCGTCCGGGGTATTTACAATTAACGGTATTCTACGGACAATTGGTGAACCAGAAATTAATGAAGATTGGGCAAACGAACATTTTATCACTAAGAATTACAGCACCATTCAGGATTTATTAAATGATTTAAAAAATGATTCTGAACCAAGATAGAAAGGAGTGAGACAAGATGCAGAAAAAAGGAACGAACTGGAGATTGGAACCATCACAGGCAGAAAACAAAGTTATTTTGTATATCTATGATGATGTAACTGAGTACGGAGAATTCAACTGGCAGACATGGAACTATGATGATTCAGAGACATCGGCAAAGTATTTTGCTGAAAAGCTAGGAGAGATACCGGACGGACAGACTATAGAACTACACATCAACTCAAATGGTGGATCTGTAAAAGAGGGAGTGGCTATTTATAACCTCCTGAAACAGAAGAGTAATCATAAAATTGGAATAGTGGACGGAGTGGCGCACAGCGTCGCTTTTTTAATTTTACAGGCTTGTGATGAAAGAAAGATGTGCCTGGGAACTACGGCACTTGTCCATAATATGTGGATGCACTGTGCAGGAAATGCGACACAGTTGAGAAAATATGCTGATGATCTTGACGACATGATGGAAGCGAATCGACAGGTATTTTTAGAACGGGCATCAATCACAGAAGAGGAACTTACAACTCTTATGGAAGCGGAAACGTATTTAACGCCAGATAAGGCAATAGAATACGGCCTGATAGATGAGATTTATGGAAAGAAAAGTGCAGCTCCACAGAACGAGAAAGAATTGATGGAAAAGTTATCTCAAATGCAATGCCAGCTAAACAGTCAGCAAAGCTTCCGTGAGCAGATTGCACAATTGAAAGAAAATAAGAAAAACCAGGGAGGAAATAAAAACCTCCTTGCAATGTTTCAGGGCATAGCCCAGAGAGGATAAAACTATGAAAAATAAAGATGTATTAATGCAGGAAAAAACAAAAATTTTACAGCAGATGAATGATGCTATCGCAAAGAATGATGCAGATGCATTTGCAGAAGCTTTCGAGCAGCTGTCTATGAATATTCAGGAAAATATCCTGAATGAGGTAGAGCAGCAAAGGAAAGCCGGAGATATCGCTATTTTAAACAGTAGGGGAGCCAATCAGCTAACCAGCGAAGAGACAAAGTATTATCAGGCGGTTATTGAGGCCATGCGTTCATCAAACCCAAAGCAGGCATTAACTGATTTGAATGTAGTAATGCCGAAAACAGTAATAGACCGGGTTTTTGAAGATTTAACAGCTTCTCATCCATTGTTAGATGCTATTGATTTCCAAAACACCTCTGGACTGGTAGAAATGTACTTAAATACTGATGAGGCACAGCTTGCTTCATGGGGTACATTGTGTAGTGAGATCGTAAAAGAATTGACATCTGGATTCAAGATGGTGCCTATGCAGCTTAAGAAGTTATCTGCTTTTCTCCCGGTATGCAAAGCTATGCTAGATTTAGGCCCGGCCTGGTTAGATGCTTATGTACGGGAACTTTTAACTGAAGCTATTAATAATGGCCTTGAACAGGGAATTATTGCCGGAACTGGAAAAGATCAGCCTATTGGAATGATGAAACAGGTAGGTGATGGTGTAACGGTAACTGATGGTGTTTATCCTGATAAAGTGGCAATAACTGTGAAGAGTTTTGACCCTGTAGAATATGGTGCACTTTTGGCAAAACTGGCAACAACACCGACCGGAAAGGTGAGACCTGTTCAGAATGTAATTCTGGTAGTTAGTCCGGTAGACTATTTTACAAAAGTATTTCCAGGGACCACAATCATGAGTCCATCTGGTACATACGTGAATAACGTACTTCCATATCCGACAATGGTTATTCAATCTATTCAAGTACCGGCAGGAAAGGCGATTATTGGTCTTGGAAAGAAGTATTTCATGGGAATCGGCACAGCGAAATCAGGAAAAATTGAGTACTCTGATGAATATCACTTCCTAGAAGATGAGAGGATATACCTCACAAAACTGTATGGACATGGGGAACCTATGGACAATAATGCTTTCCAGGTACTTGATATCTCTGGATTAAAGCCTGCTGTCATTAAAGTGGAAATGCAAACGGGAGAATAACTCGCCCGAGCGCTTCTAGAGTTGAAGCGGAAGAGTTTAGAAGCTCAATGAAACTGCTGTGATAAAACGGCAAGGGAAAAGAAAAGCAAGGAAGTGAAAACATGACATTGCTCGAAGAAGTAAAAAACTATCTGGATATCACATGGGAGACAACGGAAGCAGAGAACTTAAAACTAACAGGTATGATAGAACGTGGAAAAATAAATATTTCAGGAAAGGTCGGTGAATGTGATTTTGATAGTGAAACACAGGAAAAGTCTTTGCTCCTCATGCACGTCATGTATGAGCGTTCTTCAGCATTAAATGAATTTTGGAGCAATTACCGGGGGGAAATCATGTCCCTCCGGCTTAGAAAGAGAGTATTGAACTATGAGGCTGAAAAACAGCAGATTTGAGACATTCAATGATGGTTTGATTGAAGTTTGTATTGTAAAAGATCGTTCAATAGTTGGAAACCGTCTTAATAATAAAATACGCTATGGAAATAAAGTGATTGGAATATCTCGTTTCTATAAAGCGAAAATCGCTTCTGATTCAGTTGATAAAGTAATTTCCATACCTTTTGTGCCAGCTATTCAGAGGGGAGATATTATCATTCTTGGAGAAGAACAATATAAAATTTTGCTAATTCAGGATAAATATGATACTCAACCTCAAAGTAGATACCTAACCTTAGAGCGTATTAATGTGCTTTATAGCGATAAAAGGGAGGGTTAAAAGTTGTCAAAAGGGAACATTAAAATTGGCGGTTTGTCAGATGCTATTATGAAAGAGCTTGAAGAATATGCAAATGTAACAACCGAAAATGTGAAAGAAGGAACTAAAAAAGTAGCGCAGAAAGCGGTGAAAGAATTAAAGGAAAACTCACCAAAGAACACGGGAGATTATGCAAAAAGTTGGAAGAGCAAAGTCACAAGTGAAACCAGCCATTCCATAACATCAACAATTTATGCAGGAAACGGACAATATCGATTAACACATCTTCTCGAGAAGGGACATGCAAAGCGTGGAGGCGGAAGGGTAGAAGGTAATCCGCATATAGCGCCAGTGGAAAAGATGTGTCGTGATCAATTAATGGAGGAAATAAAAAAGCTGTGAGTATCAATGATATAAAACAGATGCTAAATGAAACGGGAATCAAGTATAAGTATCATCATTTTGAAACGGAGGAGGCCATAGCCCCTCCGTTTTTAGTATGGATACTGCCGGGAACACAAAATTTTATGGCAGATGGAATTACGTATCATGGTATATCTGAACTTGATATTGAACTGTACACGGATAAGAAAGATTTTAAGTTAGAAAAAAGCATTGAGGAAGTCTTGAAAAGATACGGACTACCATGGAATAAAACAGAACAGTATATAGAATCTGAAAACATGTTTGAAGTCCTTTATGAAATGGAGGTATTAATAAGTGGCGAATAAAGTCAAATACAATTTAAAGAATACGCATTATGCAAAAATTACAACTGATGAAACTGGAGTGATAACGTTTAGCAAACCAGTACCAATTCCTGGATCAGTGAGCATTTCCCTTGATGCACAGGGAGACATTACACCGTTCTATGCTGATGGAATCGTATATTACAAGTCAGCTTCAAACAATGGGTATGAGGGAGATTTAGAGATTGCTCTTGTTCCTGAGAGCTTCCGAACGGATATCCTTGGTGAAACGCTGGATAGCAAAAAAGTGCTGATAGAAAACTCGGAATCAAATGGATCAACGTTTGCATTACTGTTTGAATTTTCGGGTGATGAAAAGGCCATCAGGCACGTGCTATACAATTGTGTTTCCACAAGGCCATCATTGGAATCACAGACAAAAGAAGATACCGTTGAACCTGTAACGGAGACACTTACTATTTCTGCAACACCTTTAGCAAACGGAAATGTAAAGGCGAAAACCGGAAATGATACCGATCCGACAACATATAACGGCTGGTACAGTGCAGTTTACGAACCAACAGAAGAAGAGGGAGAATGATAAATGCTGAAAAAAGATATTGAAATTGATGGTAAGTTAGTGCCGTTCAGGGCTTCTGCAACCATTCCGAGGTTGTACCGGGCACAGTTTAAGCGTGATATTTTTAAAGACCTTTTGAAACTGGAAAGATCAATCCAATCAAATGATGAAGAATCCAGCGAATTACCGATTGATGATTTGGAAATGTTTGAAAATGTGGCGTATATTATGGCAAAGCACGCAGACCCAAAGCAACCGGGAACCCCAGAAGATTGGCTTGATCAGTTCGATACATTTTCAATTTATTCAATACTTCCGCAGATTCTTGATTTATGGAATCTTAATACATACACAGAATCCGAATCAAAAAAAAAGCAAGACCAAGCAGCCGGGAAATGACAACTCCCCTTTTTATGTTACGCACAGCGCAATTAGGTGTATCAATCGGTGATATGGACCTTCTCACGATTGGCCTTATCATGGACATGTACACCGAAAGCACGAACGATAATGCAAAGTATCCTGACATGGCAACTCAAAATGATTTTGATAAGTTTTAGGAGGTGGTATCTTGGCTGATAGAATCAAAGGAATAACTATTGAAATCGGTGGGGATACCACTGGACTAAATAAAGCCTTGGGCGGCGTGAACAAAGAAATAAGAAATACTCAGTCGCAGCTTAAAGACGTTGAACGCCTATTAAAACTTGATCCATCGAATACGGAGTTATTAAGCCAGAAGCAAAAGCTATTAACACAAGCTATATCTGATACAGCAAATAAACTGGAAACCCTGAAAACAGCCGAACAGCAGGCGCAGCAACAATTCGCAGAAGGAAAGATAAACCAACAGCAATATGATGCACTGAAACGTGAAATTATTGAGACTGAAAAGCAGTTAGATTCATTGAAAGAATCAGCGAAAAATGCAAACGTAACATTGCAGCAAATTAGCCTTGCAGGCGATAAATTACAGGAATTTGGAGGGAAAATATCAGGTGTAGGCGAAAAACTTTTACCAGTAACGGGTGCAATCGCTGGAATCGGAGCGGCAGGAATCGCCGCAGCCTTGGAACTTGATGATGGTTATGATACTATCATTACAAAAACAGGAGCAACCGGGGAAGCACTGGAAGGTCTTAATAAAGTCGCAGATGATATTTTTTCAAACTTGCCAACAAGTATGGAGAATGCTGGGACGGCGGTTGGAGAGGTAAACACAAGATTCGGAGCTACCGGGGATGTATTAGAAGATTTATCAACAAAGTTTATTCAGTTTGCAGAAATTAACGGAGTTGACTTAAATAATTCCATTGGAACAGTTGATAAAATTATGGAACAGTGGAATATTGACATGTCAGAAACTGGTGATGTACTTGGTATTATCACTAAAAAAGGTCAGGATACTGGAATAAGTGTTGATGCCCTGATGGACAGCGTACAGAAAAATGGTGCTACATTTAAAGAAATGGGGCTTAATCTAGCCCAGTCTATTGACTTGATGGCACAATTCGAAGCAAATGGCGTAAATGCGGAAACCGCAATCGCTGGGCTAAAAAAATCGATAAAGAATTACACATCAGAAGGGAAAAGTACAGAAGAAGCTCTTAAGCTTACGATTGGCAGCATTAAAGAAGCAAAGACTGAGACAGAAGCTCTGGCAATAGCGCAAAATATATTTGGAGCCAAGGGTGCGGCTGAAATGTCAAAGGCAATCAGGGAAGGAAGAATTGATCTAAATGATCTTTCTTCTTCTATGTCGGAGTATGGAACTGTGGTTGAAGATACTTTTAATGCAACCCTTGATCCATGGGACGATGCCAAAGTGGCAATGAATAATTTGAAACTGGCAGGCGCAGACCTGGGGAGTACTTTATTATCAACATTGCAGCCGACAATTACAGCGGTAGTTAATAAGGTAAAAGAGCTTACAAAATGGTTTGAAGGATTAAGTGATTCACAGAAGGAAAACATTGTTAAAATACTTGCCATAGTTGCCGCAATCGGCCCGTTGCTCATTATTATAGGAAAAGTAGTAGCAGGCGTGGGTACGCTGATAAAAGTGTTTGGAACGGTTAGCAGTTTGTTTTCTGCGTCATCGGCTGCTTTAGGAGCAGGAGGGGCAGCAGCCACCGGATTTGGAAGTGCGATTACTGCGCTTGCTGGTCCGATAGCGATTATTATTGCAGCAATAGCAGCCTTTATAGCAATATTTGTCACTCTTTACAAAAACAACGAAGATTTTAGAAATAAAGTACAGGAAGTATGGTCACAAATACAGGAAATTATAGGCGGAATAATTGAGAACATAAAGGGGATTATTTCTGGATTTATAGCCATAGCTTCAGCATTATGGCAGCAATATGGTGATGATATGACAATCATCATATCAAATGCATTTAGCTACATTTCTGACTTTATCAAAACTGCAATTACTTTGATTCGAGATATCCTGAGTGTTGTACTTGCGGTAATAAAAGGTGACTGGTCTGGCGCATGGGAAGCCATGAAAACACTGGTTTCAAATTTATTTGATGGAATTAAGAATATAGTTTCAAGTGGAATAGATTTGATCAAAAGCATAATCAAGCTGGGTACCGATATTACAAAAGATATATTTGAAGCTTTTAAAGATAAAGTCATTGAGATATTTTATAATCTGCAAGGTAAACTATCGGAAAAGATAACTGAAATAAAAGAAACAATCATTAATGGTATTGGTGCGGCCGTTGATTGGATCAAGGCACTGCCAGGGCAGGCCATAGAATGGGGAAAAGATTTTATTGACGGATTCGTGTCAGGAATCAAAGAAAAGATTGGTGATGTGACTGATGCTATAAAGGGGGTCGCTGAAAAAATTACTGCTTATATCCATTTCTCTCGCCCGGACATTGGACCACTAAGAGAGTATGAAAAGTGGATGCCCGATATGATTACAGGCATGGCAAAAGGAATCAAAGATAATGCATGGAAAATCACCGATCAGCTAAGAGGGCTTACCGGATCAATGTCATACATGATCAATGGAGAATCCGGTTCATACTCTGCCGATCTATCAAAGATTGAGGGATTGCTTGGTTATTATCTTCCTGGAATGACTGGTGGATCAAATATTGTACTTGATGATGGCGCACTTGTTGGGAAGATGCTCCCAAATATTGATTCAGGGCTTACAAATTTTAAAGACACAAAGGGGAGGAATGGGTAATGGGTAACATTTTTAAGAGTGTGAAAATCAATGATACACATATGCTCAATAACTTGGGGCTTGCGCTTTCCAGGGTCGATTGCGTGCAGCCCCCAGAACCCAAAATCAATACACAGGATATTCCGGGAGCTGATGGGATTTTAGACCTCACAGAAAGCCTTGTGGGGCGCACGTTGTATAATAACCGAATTATAACAATGGAGTTTGGGAGAGGTCTTGAAAAAAGTGCATGGCCTACGATGTACAGTAGGGTGCAAAGCCTTTTTCACGGAAAACAGGTCAAGGTTATTTTTGATGATGATACAGAGTATTACTATTCTGGCCGTGCTGCAGTATCAGATTATACCCGTACTCAAATGCTTGGGACACTGGTAATCACAGTAAATGCCGATCCTTATAAGTATGAAATGTACGGAGGTTTAGATGATTGGTTATGGGACCCGTTCAATTTCCAGACTGGTATAATCAGAAGCTATAAAAACCTGACAGTATCAGGCACCCGTGATGTAAGAATTATCGGAAGGGATAAAATCATTGTACCGCTTATCATATCAAATGCTTCCATGACCGTGACATTCAAGGGGAAAATATATAATATCGTGGCTGGAAACAATAAAATTTATGATATTGAGATCATGGAAGGTGATAATACTCTCACCTTTACCGGAAATGGAGTAATTTCCATAGATTACAGAGGAGGGATTTTATAATGTATAAAGTAACAGTAAAAACTAATGGAATAGAGTATTTGCTTCATGAACCACGGGACGATAGCGGAGAATTACAGTTAATTGATCCCACGCTTTCAGAGGAAGTTGGAAAGAACGGAACATTCACCTTTACAATATCACCACTCCATCCGAATAAAGATAAGATTATCCCTATGGCCAGTGAAATTTTTATCTATAAGGACGGAGAGAAAATATTATGCTGCCGCATGATTGACAGCGAAAGCGATTTTTACAATACAGGCCGGGCAACCTGTGAGGGTGAGCTTGCTTTCTTGCTTGACAGCGTACAGAGACCATATGAATACACCGGAAGCCTGTATAATTACTTTGTGCAGCTTCTTAATACGCATAACAGTGAGGTTGAGGAAAGGAAACGGTTTGAAGTTGGTAATGTGACAATAGCCGGGACAGAGATAACAAGATCAAATTCCGAATACTCCAATACCATGACCGAAATGTTAGGCCAGCTTACCGACATAAACGGCGGATATCTCAGGGTACGGTATTCAAATGATAAGAAATTTCTGGATTATGTAAGTGATTATGGTGGAATAAATAACCAGGTTATACGGTTCGGGGAAAACCTTATTGACCTGACAAAGCACGTTGAGCCTACGAGCCTTATAACCGCACTGATTCCAACCGGGGCTAAGATAAAGAGTGATGATTCAGGCTCAGAGGACACCGTTGTAAATATTACTTCCGTAAATGGCGGGAAGGATTACATATACAATGAGACAGCAGTAGCGGCTTATGGCTGGATTTGGGGTTCACAGTCATTCGAAGATGTTACGGACCCGTCAATATTGCTTGCAAAAGCCAGAGCATACCTTGACGAAGCGGTAAGCATACCGGAAACCATTGAATTAAAAGCCATTGATTTAAGTACCCTGGGGTTGGATGTAGATGCGCTCAAATTAGGCTATTGGACCGATATAGTAAGTAAGCCACACGGTTTAAGCAAAAGATTCATGCTTTCCAAAAAGATAACAGGGCTTGCAAATCCGGCAAAGAACAGTATTACACTCGGCAAAGTGACACTGACATTCACCGGGCAAGCAGCAAAGGAAAAAGCACAGATTACAGCAAGAATTAACGCTGTAGCTTCAAGCACAAGCAAGGAAATAAACCGGAAAGTAGAGAATGCTACACAACTCATCACAGGCGGAAAAGGTGGATACGTAGTTCTTGATGTATACGATCCTGATTCAGGGGAAAAGATACATCCATGGAGAATTCTAATTATGGATACTCCAGATAAGGAAACAGCCCGGAGTGTAATCCAGTTCAATAAAAATGGATTTGGTTTTTCTACTACTGGAATTAATGGACCTTACCGGAATGCATGGACCATTGACGGAAATCTTGTTGCAGACTTTATCACAACCGGCACTATGCTCGCTGACCGGATCAGGGGCGGCACACTGGAACTAGGTGGAACTGGACTTGGTAAAGATGGTTCTATTATTGTAAAGAATGCATCGGGTACCACCATAGGATATTGGGATAAGACAGGGCTACATGTTCTGACAGGAACTATTTCAGGTTCTCAAATATCGGGTTCTATCTTTACAGGCGGAGCGATTGATGTAGGCGTTCTTAGAGCTGATGCTGGCGGAGTGCAGTTTGGTGATTATTATGTGAGTGCAGACGGAACAAATCAATTACACTCATCTGACGGATCCGTGGTTATCCAAACAGCACGGGGTGGCCCTTTCGGCAAATATGCGGCAATAAATTTAAGTTCCCAAGCAGGAACTACTATACTGTCTGATCATCATTTGGAAACGCCGTTTGTTAATGCTAAGCAGATCAATGGGGATTGTGAACTGTTTGGCGATAATTGGTGGAAAGGTTATTCGTTATTCGAAGCACTCGATTTCCTAAATGATAAGATAAATAATCTAAGGTAAGCCCATACGTGCTGAAGTTGCATATAATAAATTAATGTGCTAATATAAAAGCGATTGGAGGTGAAGAGTATGAGAATAAAACGTATGCTTTTTGTTATTGTAATAATGCTCTTTTCATTAAACATTGCGGCTTTTGCGGAAGAACGGAGACCGTTAGGAGAAGGAGAAACAAGACCAAGGTGGGTAGTTCCGAACGAGGATTACATTCCGATAAAAAACGCATGGCATCATGAGTATGATGGAGCATGGGTATATCTTGATGAAACTGGATATACGTTACAAAACACATGGTTCCACGACCCTTCCGATGGAAAATGGTACTATTTTGATGAGTATTGTTATATGCTTCACGACACCACAACTCCAGATGGTTATACCGTTGGGCCTGATGGAGCTTGGGTAAAAGATGGACAAGTGGTTGTTGAGACGGTAGCCAACAAATAAAATAATATGATCCAGAGAGCAGAGCGAAAACCCTGCTCTTTTAAATTTCCCTATTGATTGCCATAATCATATGCACTATAATAAATGGTAAAAAATACCAAAGGGGAAATGATTATGACTGATAAGGACAAAAAACATGTAGAGTTAAATAATGCCGTGGAGGAACGTGCCGTTCATTACACTGTGCAATCAAGCGAAACAAAGAATAAGGACATTGCATATATGACCGGAAAGAATACAAAAAATGATAAAAAGGAGTGATAGACATAAATGACATATTAAATGTTATAAAAGAATTACCTTTAATTCTACAGTATGTGGTACCAGGATATTGTTGTATAATTTTATTTCAATTCACAACATCAAAGAAAATTGATGGTAAATATTTATTAGTTATAAGTTGTGTACTAAGCTACACGCTTTTATCTATGGTATCATTGCTAAGAATTAAGTGGTTTAAAAATGTGCCAGATTTTGCAATGCTTAATTCTGGTATATCAATATTACTTGGAATAGTAATAGTATGTCTAATCTCAATTTTGTTTCAGAGAGTATGGTTTAAAAAGCTTATGGTTAAATTATTTCATAAGACACCAAACGAAGATATATGGAGAGACGTACTTGATCTTGATAATGGTTCCAACTTAAAGGTTTATCTTAAGAACGAGAAGTATTATATTATTGGCAGTCATAAGAATCACGAAGAAAAAGGCAATGATTCGTGGCTTGCATTAAGCGGATTCGTGAAAATGGATAAAGAAACTAACGAAATCTATAATAATGAGCCGGACTTTACGAACGATAACTCTGTTATAATTACTGTTAGATTTTCTGATATTGAACACATCGAAATATTTTAGAATTTAATTTAGAGCGAGGAATGATTCCCCGCTCTTTTTATGTCAGAAAGGAAGTGAAACAATGGCAGATATAAGCCAAGAAGTACAAAAATTCCGTGACGCTGTAAAAGGCGAAGAAGTCAGGGGAAGTATGATATCTCTGGCAATCAAGGTAAATGCTGATGGTGAAAATGCTCTTGCACAAGTGGCGCAGCAAGTCACCAGAATAGACGGAATAGCCGCTGATGCAACTCAGACACTAAATAATGCCAATGCAGCAATACAAGAGGCCAATACGGCAATAGATACGGCAAATGCAACAATTATTGAAGCACAGAATACTCTTGCGGAAGGTGTGCAGCAAGTACAGCAGGCAGCAGGAAGCGCAAACCTAGCAGAAAGTTGGGCGATAGGAAACAAAGGAATCCGTCCAGGAGAAAACAGCAATAACAGCAAGTATTTCAGCGAACAATCAAAAGCGGATGCTGATCGGGCGAAACAAGAAGCTGACCGGGCCGCACAGTATTCCGCAGTAGTGGCACCTACATTTCATATTGATTGGGACACAATGGAACTTGTTCAGGATACCCAGGGAACAGGAATTGTTTTTACCCTTGATGAAAATAAAGTTCTATCATTTGAATTTGTAAATTAAGAAAGGAGTGACATAATGTCAATCTTAGGAACTGTAGGAATAGCTGATAAAGGTGATTATAATCCAAGTACTACATATGTTGCAGGAAATTCTGTTTATTATGCAGGTTCAACATGGGTGGCACTTAAAAGTAATCTTACCGGAATAACTCCAGAAGAAGGTGAAAATTGGAAATATTTGGCCCGTGGATTCGAGTCTGATTCTCTTTCACAAATAGAAGGAACTGATACAAGTGGAGTGATCGGAACTGCTGGATCAACCGTGGTGAGCCAGGCATTGATTGACGCTATCGCAGATAAGGTCATGACAAAGTTAATACCATATGCAAATATTGTAAATAACTTTATGGCTACTGATCCAAAAACCGTTTTGTCCGGTCCTATGGGAAAGAGTTTAAAGGATCAGCTTGATACGACAAATATTAATTTAAATAAGACAAATTTAAAGGCAAACTCCAATTTCCTTACAGTCGGCAAGACGGGAGCGCAGTACACCACTATAAACGCTGCTATAAATTACGCAAAAACATACGCTACCAAAACCAACAGAGTGACGATTTTTATATATGAGGGGACTTATAATGAACAAATAGAATTAAATGATAACAATGGAATAGATTTAGTGGGAATTCAGGGTCAGACCATTGTTACTTACCCAAGCGCTTATCCGAATGCCCCATTATACACATGTGGTCAAGGGTATTTTTATGGAATTACCTTTCGCAGTGCTGGGGGGACTAGTTCTTATGGAATGCACTTTGAAAGACAGGGGTTTCCAAATGCAAGCGGAGAGACAGTCTTTACTAATTGCAGATTTATTTCTGATGCAAATGCCTCTGTCGGTGTCGGAATGGGAGATAATAATACTGTGGAATTCAGGAATTGTACATTTATAGGGGCAGCCACAGAAAGCCAAGCTATCTATGTCCACAACTTCCCGACTGCAGCCTCTGGTCAAACCATGAGATTTATCAATAATCATATTTACGGAAACATAACCGTTGATGATGCCCCCGCCATGGTAGGGAATGGAACTATTGCTTCCCCCCTTATTTTACAGTTTTTTAATAATTATGTTGAATATGGTAGTTTCCGATTCCGGAAAGACGCAAGCACGCAACTACCGTATGTATCAGTAAACCACCATAATATAAGTATTCATACAAATAGCCGCTACAATACATTAATAGCTCTGAATCGTAAAGATTACGGGGCTTTCTTTTATGGTTATAGTAAGCCTGCTAACAAAATTCCCAATTCAGGTTATTATGATTATTATATTCCTTTAAAGGATGCCAACAGTTATTCCATAGTCGTTGATAATGCAGTAATACAAGGCGTTGGGGATTATGATAAAACAAAATATTCAATCGTTGGGCAAACTCCTAGCGGTTTTTTGCTAAGAGACACAGATGCCTCTGGAACCGGAGCTGGGAATTTTATTACTGTTTATTTTACAATTTTACCTTTATAAAATTGCTATTTAATGGAGTAAATAAACTTATAAACCAGAGCTGAAAGGCTCTTATTTTATTGCCTGGAAACGGGCAGAAAGGAATTTTATATGAATAAAGAAAAAATGATTCTTAATGATGGAACTACAATCAATTTGGAAACAGGCTCAAGCCTTACGGAGCTTACTACGGTTTTCACTGACTGGACAGCGGCGGCTTCCATTATGCCAAAATTGACAGAAGAAAACTTGTCAAAAGTAGAAGTGCAGAACGGGGAGGGGTTAAACAGAGGTAATTATACTGACCTTGTGCTACAACCTGGATCATGGAAAGAAAAAGCAGATGGTTTATACATTACAATTTCCTTGCGTGAAAAGACGGAGATCGAAAAACGGCTTGACGCTGTGGAATCTGGACAGCAGACGCAGGATGGGGCAATCTCTGATCTGGGTGAGACTGTGGGTAAAATGGCAGAAGGGAGTGTGCAATAATGGGAGAATTTTACGGAAAAAGAATCAGGATTAGTATTATAACGATTGATCAGGTTCCGGCATACTGGCTGGCAAAAACCCAGAAGTGGCTAGAAGAAAATTAAGGAAAGAGTGAGGTAACGTCCATTGAAAGAAATCATACAGTATGTGGACATGAAATGGGTGGAGTGGTTATTTATAATTGCCTCTGCTCTTTTTGGTATTGGCTATAGAAAACTAGCTAAGAGGATTAACGAGGAAAGCAAAAAAAATAAGGCTTTGCATGACGGTATGCAGGCGCTTCTCAGGGATAGGATCATAGGAGCCTATAACCATTATCAGGATAAAAAGTTTTGCCCTATTTATGCAAAGGAGAATGTAAAACGCATGTATGATGCCTATCATGACCTGGGCGGAAACGATGTTGCAACGGGACTAAAGAATAAATTAATGTTAATGCCGGAGGAACCGTCAGAAAGAGAGGATTAAGTTATGGATATATCATTGATTATGCAGTATGGAACGTACTTTTTGACAGCAATTGGATTACTGGCCTGTGCTGTGGCAATTATCACCCAGGTAATTAAGGAACTACCTGGGCTGGTGCAGCTGCCTACATCTGGAGTAGCATTTGTCGTGTCACTGATTTTGTGTCCTATTGCAGTACTCATATTGTGTACATGGATGCAGGAACCTATCACTTGGTATTACATATTCGGAGCATTCATTGCGGCGTTTATGGTGTATCTTGTGTCTACCGGAGGGTGGGATCGCCTATACGATATTTGGGAGCGCACAAAGTATAAGAAATGACCTATTGAGAATTGTAGCATTACAACTTTTAAGGCCCGGGATTATCCTGGGCTTTTTCTTATGGATCGGAGGAAATATAATGGCAGCAGAACAGAAACGGCAGGCGGTATGTGATAAATACGCTACGATTATAGGCCGGAATATCTATAATCAGGATTTACGCAATTACTGCTTCAAAAAATATAAAGACGGCAATTATTACAGCGATTGCAGCAGCTCTATATGTCTCAGCTATCAGGAGGCCGGGTACGGATTCGGGAACCTGAATACGGCTGGGATTTACACATCAAGCAAACTGATAACCATAGATGCAAAAATTACCGCAGGAATACCGGATATATCGCTCCTACGAAAGGGTGATATGTTGGAGTTTGCCGGGACAGATGCCAGCAGGCCCCTTAAGATTGGCCACGTAGAAATGTATTACGGTAATGGAATCATCTGCGGACATGGAAGCGGTACACCTTCCTATAAGGATATCGTGGCATATTGCAAGAGCCGGTACAACTCCTTGGCTTCCGGTGGCTGGCGTAAGGGACTTGTCTGTGTGCGCAGATATATCCAGGACGATGCACAACCTATTCCTGATCCTGTAAAACTATCCGGGTGGAATGAGGAACCGGATGGCTGGCGGTTCTACCTTGGAAATTCCGGTGAGCCAGTACGAAATGCATGGTACATGGATTCTGATGGGAAATGGTACTGGTTTGATGGTGCTGGAATCATGATTTCAAATAAGTGGTATATGTACAATAGTGAGTGGTACTATATGGGAGCAGATGGGGCTATGGTAAAAGGCTTACAGACGATTGATGGAAAATGGTATTACTTGGACAAGAATGGAAAGATGAGTACTGAACCGGTTACGTTGACACCAGATCAGGACGGGGCATTGCAGTATCCAGGATTGAAAGCATAAAAAGCACAGGCGGGCACCGATAAAACGGGCCTGCCTTTTTTTGTTGTAATAAAAATTAAGAAATATGATTCTAATAGCAATACCATTTTGTCTAATTAAGTAGTATAATGTAAATAAAGAAATAAGATATTAAATACAAAAAAATATTGAAAATAAAATATTTGAGTGTTAATATATAGATACTTAATTCTTGCTGGTTATTCAATAGAAAATAGGGCATATTATGTTATAGGAGGTATGCCCTATGCGAAAAGGAGTGTATAATATGCCAATGCTGTGGGAGGAAACAGGGACTAAGAATAATAACATCTTTAATGCTCCAGTAAAAACAATGAGAAACAAAGATATAAAAGTGAAAATTTCACGTGAAATAGAAAAGAACTGTGTTGTTGCAATTGATGATGCTATAATTGCAATGACAAAAGATATAACTAATTCAATTATGAAGGGGTTATATAATGGCAGAAGATAAAACTAAAGATGAATGTAAAGATGAATGTAAAGAAGAGAAGCAATTATTAGAAGAATTAAATGAAGAAACGAATATACCAGAAGGATTTAGTGATGTTATAGAAAATATACCACCGGAACACCGGAAGCAAGTTACACAGATGATGATTTCTGCTGTTCAAATGCGTGGCATGGCAAATCCAGAATCAGCGGTTTCTAAGAAGATTACGGAGGCACATATATCAGAATATTTGGCCGGATCAAGAGAAGATATGCAGAGGGGGTATCAAGAAAAGCGAGATAGAAAAATTTTTAATTTTTTTATAACGGTTTTAGGTATTGCTTTCATTATTGCTATTATTATTCTGTTAAAAGATAATCCGGAAATGTTGGAAAAAATTCTCTATGCTTCTGGCGGAATCGTTGCTGGAGCTTTTGGCGGATATGGTTATGGTAAAACGAGAGAAGAATAAAAGAGGCACATTGGTGCCTCTTTTATTCTTGATTTAAATAGCAATTTAACGGTAACAAACGGTAAAGTAACTTCTGTAGAAAACAGCCTTAAAACCACATCTGTATATTATGACGCATCAAAGGTATACAGTGCTACAATATCGTGGTTTTTTAATCGCCCTGTATTCTTCTCTGCTGACAGCTGGGATTCTGACTACAAAAACAGTTGTCCTATATTAAACCAACAGTGGATAGTAGAATATTTACCATTTGAAATGAGTGAGGTTAGCGATGGAGAAGTTGTTAGAGCATATCAAAGATGGCACGCAATCGAAAACAAAGAAATTTACGAACGGTGGGCTAATAACGGAGTATGGAGTGCATTTGTAAAAAAATGATTGATATGCTTAAAATTAATCATTTTGTTTTACATGACGGTCATATCAACCGTTTTAAAAGTACCCCATATCCAGCCACCAGTTACATTGCATCGTCTGTAATATATAACATCAAACCATAGAGAATACCATTTTTGTATTATAAAATCCGAATCGCGGTAGACTTCGATAATATATTTTTCCATGGTTGTTTTTGGCGCACTGACTTTAGTAGCACATATATATACAGCTTTTTCGCTTACACCTGCTGGGAAAATATTTACTCCCAGTGTATCATCTGGTAGCACTGTAAGACCAGTTAATTTACTATCCATCTGAACCTTGGTGTAATAGTTATCTAAATTGCTATTTGCATGATAAGTATCCTGCTCGGTTTTCCGAGCAGGATAGCATAAAATTACTTAAAGTTTTTCTTAAAGTAGATAAAGTTACCACGTTATATTTGGTAGTATAGCAAAATGGACAAATGTCGTATTTATGCAGATAAAGTTACCACGTTATACCACATATAATAAGGAAGTTACCTTGCCAAGGTCGGGGTCGCGGGTTCGAGTCCCGTCTCGCGCTCTTTTTAATAAGTAGCTGGAACCTTGATTTTACAAGGGATTCCAGCTTTTTTTGTTTTATAAAAATGTCTTTTTGGGGGGTAGACCGGGGTAGACATTAAACCGCTAAAGCTTTTTCCATATCGGATTCATTTTCAACACTGGTTTTCCGGTTGAAGCAGTAGTTTTTCAGAGTGGTGCGCTCGTCCTCATGACCGACCTGTTTTCGTATCTCATTGATGTTAATACCGCCATCAAGAAGAGAAGAAATATAGGTTTTCCGTATCTTATGAGTGCTTTTACTGGATATATTGATATGATCGCAGTATTTACGGATACGGGTATCAACGGCTCTTGGATTGATTCGCTTTCCATCATGGATAAACAGGAAGTCATTATCATAGAAACCGTTTTCCTTGTTGGATTCAAGAATCACTTTGATGATACGTCTTGCTTCCTCGGTCAGATAAATCGTGCGGTCACCAGCGGAGGATTTTGTATGCTCCACGGCTTCCCATCTGGCAGGATACCATGACCCGTCTGGACGTTGTCGTTCCTGTTTCTGAACCATTCGCTGAATATGTAGATACTTTCCATCTGAGGAAATATCGGTTTCTTTGATTGCGATAAGTTCCCCTAAGCGTACGCCTAATTGAAATGCAAGCGGAATGGCTAAAGCAGAAGTGCAATTTTTTTCCTCAAAGTCTGACCATGCTTCACACTCAATCAATGGACGCTCATTGGTAAGAAATACTTGTGTCCCATCTTCCGGCTGTTTTACTTTCTTTAACAGCTTTTTATCTACAGTGAATTGATTGTAAGGATTAAGAGGAATCAGTTCGTGGTCAACGGCATAATCAAGGCACTGACGGATAATCATGGACATGTTATAATATTGGGTTTTAGTCAGCCCCTTATCCCTTACTTTATTCAATGCCCATTCCTTTAAAATAGCTTTTGTAAAGGTTCGGATATCCAGATCAAAGATAGGGTCAGTAGAATAATAAGCGTTCCAGTCATTATCAATTCTTCGGATATAGCTGGTAGCCTTGGTTTCCAGACCTTTAATATTCAGCCATAAAGGATAAATGCTTCTTATGGTGGATAACCGTTCCTGTTCCTTCTGATTTTTTTCGTTCTGTTCCAGTTCCAGATAAAAGTCAATGATTTTACGTTCCAGCTTTTCTTTTGTGGTAGCAGTAACGGGCTTTCGTCCTTTTGGTTTTGTGGAATCAGGTAGATAGGAGAGAAAGGTTCCTTTGTCGTTTGTCCAGATATGGTAAAAGTTTTCAAGGTGCCCTTGTAGTATGGCATTCTCTTTTTTTTGCTGTTTTTTCATGTTATATAATTCGAGAAGCTCTTCTGTATCTAAGTCCATTATATCACATTTAGACAAAAATGTCCATTTGTTTCTAGTTGTATTGCAAGAATCATTGTTAAAATTACACAAAAAATGTACCATCCTTTCGAGATGATACAGCTTGCAGAAGTTTGTTTTTTCGTGTGATTTTTAATAGGTATTTTTAGATGGTAGTCATTCAATGGTTTGTTTTTTCGTATTATGATATATTTGTACATTTATTTTCGTTGCAAGTGTATCAAGAATCATTGTCAATATAGTAAGTTACCGGGATTTTCATTCCCTCCTCCGTTTTAACATAAGGGATTTGTTTCTGCCTGATTGCTTCAAACAAGCTGGATAGTGAAATCCCTCTTACGGCTGCCAATTCTGACGGGGTGAAATATATAATAACTTTTTGCATAAGGTTCCTTTCGTGTCCCCTGACTTTATAATGGAGGAAGCTCCAACTGAATGGGAATAGGGGAAGTGTTTTTAAATGGGGTAGAATCAGGATTGCAGGATTCAAATTCTTTCAGGTGGGGATTCTGCTCCGTGGTAAGATATTCTTCTACGGTGTAATCCTTGTATTGCCCGATCTCATAATAATGCCTTACATGGTTGATACGGGCAAGAAAGGCATTCCATGATTCCGGTTCTTCCCTTTGGATATTAGGATATTGTTCCAGTAATGAAATATTGGAAACGATATACACGGTTTCATGGAGACAGACCCGGTTGGCATACCGGCAATTTAGAGTTAAAGGCTGTCCATCACAGAGGGCCAGAATCAGGGAAAAGGGGAGTGCGCTCCGGTATTCATCAAGTAAAAGAACTCTGGTTCTAGCCGTATCATATTTATCCCATATGCCATTCCCTTTATAATCCACTACGGAATAGATTTCACTGGAATGGTGGGATTGGTAAACATATGAAGTCTTTCCTGTCCGGGTTTTTCCATATATATACCAAATATCCATATGACGGTATCCTCTTCCCTTTTCTTCCCAATAGGCTTGGCGGTATTGTTCAATAGCCGGGATACGTAGAGCCATTGAGGAAACAGCTTGAACCACTTCCATGTTAGAAGCTCCGTCCTGTACGAGGGAAATCATTAAATCAATATCATTTCTATGTCCCTGATTTTCCTTTCCATCAATGGGACATTCACAGGATTCATAAAAAGTTTCTATGTGATTCGTAGTTTTCTTTTCGGAATCAAGGTAGGCTCCTTCCTTACGAATGTAGTCTCTGTTATCAATCGAGCTTGAATTGCGAATTACCTCGATATGAGCATTTCCAAAAGTTTTGGAGATTGTATCTGTAATCTGAGCGTGACAAAACTTGGTATACAGGTGGAAATGATGAGTTCCGGATTCTCCGGTCTCATAGCAGAAGCAATAATATTCAGTTTTCCATCTTTGCATAATTTCTTTAATCTTTTCAGAAGTGAACCCCTTGTCAAGTGGGTTGTTACAGGTGATTTGCATACGCCTTGAACGGGTTGACATAATGGCGTTTATTCCTTTCTTCCTTATTTAGTGTATTAAAGTGTTAAAACACATGACACATATGTGCCTAAAGGTTAATACTGGCCTTTAGGCTTTCAGGGCTTGCCCGCCACGCTCCGCATGGCGGACGCCCTGAAGCAATTCTATCTGTTGACTGCGTTCCGTAAATCCCTATGCATAGCGTCTACATTTTGGGGAAAAGGAACTCTGACTTTTGTAAGAGTGGTATCATTTACCGTCATATACCCAACACCCGTGGGACATGTTTCTATGACATCTTTATAATTTGGCATGAGCATAGTTACTGTTTCCTTGCTTGGTGCCTGTAAGAGAACTTTATGCGAAAAACTCTCACGACTGCCGGAACTAAACAAATCTGCCAATGGCTTTTGACATGAAACACAGATATGAATTTGTTTTGCCCTACTTAAATTTAAAAGTCTAGCCATTTTTGACATTAATTCTTTCTGTTCTTTGGACGGTAGGCTTAATAACCATGATGGATATTCGTCTATGTATAGAATCAGCCAGGGATAAGTAGCATTGTGTGATAAACGTGTTTCAAAGATATCGTAAAATTCAAGAAAGCCATCTGTACTGGAATCATGTTTAAAGTAACGCTTGGCTCCCTCGAGGTAGGCAAAATCAATGTTCTTGTAATCAAGGACATATATCTCGGATTCTGGTACATGACGGGCTATCTTGCTTAAGATGCCTTGGGCTAATGTGGTTTTTCCAGAGCCTGACGGGCCTGATAATAAGAAACGATATCCGTTTTTCATCATATCCCATTCAATCCAGTGAGTGGTTCCATATTTCCAGTAATTTTCTGATATAAAGGGGCGGATAATTCCGTCCCCATTACCCATGATAGTCATAATCATCTAAGGTACGTTCCACTGTAGAGATATTAAGGGAATCGGCGATGGAACGGTCATAGGCTTTCTGATCTGCATATTCACCATTAAAAGATAATACAGTGGTTAGAATAACATGGGTCTTCATATCAGAAATATCTGATACCATTAAAACATCATTGCGGTTCATATGTGTGGGGCTGATAATTCCCGGAATGCCGTAGACGCCAATTTTCTGTTCAATCATGCTTTGGAGAACCGAAGTCACTAACGAAACGTTGACATCTTCCAAACAAACCTTGGGAATTCTAAATTGGTGAAAAATTAAGCCGTTTTTCAGATAGTTTCCGGTTTGTGCGTTGCCAAGCTCCGCTGGATTCACTGGCCTGTACAATCCTGTCAGGCTTTCAAAATTTGCTTCATTCAGGATTTGAGTAAAGAGAAATTTCCGTATCTTATCATAAGAGCCCTCACTAAATTTCATTTTGATACGGTCATTAGAAAGTTTACGTTCCTGCTCTTCTTTAATCCGCTGATCTCTTCTGTCGCTCCACTTCAAGCGCAAGTAGACGCCGCCGAGGGCAGTAGCGGCTACTCCGAAAAAATGCAGATTAATAAAGTTATAAATGGATTCGAAAAGGTAAGTTGTCAGTTTTATAAAAACAAAGACAGCAAAAAAGATTCCGATAAATCCGAGCAATATGATTGCCATTTTCTTATACAGTCCATTGGAACGGGCTTTTGAAAGCCCGTCCTTTATGGAATCTGCAAGTAACTGAAAAGTGGTTTTGATTTTATTAAGAAATTTCATACTTCTTCCTCCTATAAAGCTGTTTTCACCGGCTTTGCGGATATTACAACCAAATAATTTCCGCTCCGGGTACTCCGGTATTCGCATATCAGATCAAATTCCCTGCCTTGAACAAGGGTCTGGAAGATATCTGAATTAACGGATAATTCAGAAATAATATTATTATTGTCCTGGCTAACCGTAACTTTGTAAGATTGTTTGACAGAACCATCTCTTGCCGTATACTCTGTCTGTTTCTTGTTTAATATAAAAGTTGTTGTGTTTAAATGCATTATAATCTCTCCTTTTCTGCTATAGCTTGGTACAGCACCAAATCCATCCCTAGTTAATTGCATGTCCGTTTGTCATTAATGGACAAACTGTGTATTGTGACAAGGCATTTTCTAGAACTTTAAGGTTGCAAATGATACTTCTAGTCTCCTTTTTTAGATTATTAAGGGATGCCATGCACTCCGGTGAAATAAGAGGATTTGATAAATTCTTGTCTATTTCTTCGCAAAGTACCATTAAATCAATAGAATCCGTGAGTTCAAAAAGAACGCACCTATTTATCGAATCTCTCTTCCCCTTTTCACAAGAGCTTAATATCTCTCCTAAAACTTTGAGGTTTTTCTCTGCCTGATCAAGTATAAAAGAACCAATAGTTAGCAGGTTGTGTACATTGATGAGCAAACTATCTTCTTCTCTCATTTCTTCTCCTTTCATTGCGCGCAGGGGGAAGCCCCGGCGATTATTTTACCTATTTTTCCAGTCTTCTGAACGATTCTCAAGAGAAATCGTAGCTTTATATAAATAACATTGCAATGTTAGAGGTGCATAAGCAATATCGCTTTAAGATGATGCTCTTGCATTTCTAATGTAAGTATACCGTTGCTAACCTTAGAATTCGTTATCACTTAAGAACTACTTTGAAAATTTTAAGAATTTATTATTCAAACATAATATAACGGGAGTTTAAGAGACAGGAAATATTTTTAAATATAAAATACCACTCAATGGAAGATGACATATTATTCCATTGGGTGGTATCATACTTTATTTATTTGTGTTTTTTTTGTTAGTTCGATGTTTCTTTAAACTATAATCTATTCTGTTTTGAAAACTTTTGGAAAATTCTTCTGGTTTCAATTCTCCATCAAAAAAGTCATTACAGAATTGGTTCCAATGCTCTTCCCAAAGTTCATAAAAGTAGTGTTCCGACTTTTCCCAAAGTGGATCTAGTTTTTCCTGACTTAATTTCTCTAGATAGTCCGGATGTTCTAACTTAATATATGGTATTAAATGAAAAAGGGGCCAATAAGTGAAACATTTTCGTCTTCCGCTGAGCATGTTACATAACGTTTCTTTTGACAAGTTCAAATTAGAAGTGGTAATGAGTTGATATTTCTCATTTAAAAAGTGAATTATATCCGCTTGCATTATTTGATGTTCTTCTAAAATCTTTTTGTAAAGGATTCTTTTATCAAATGCTAGGAGCATTTCCGTAGATACCTTTGTTAATAATTCTGCGGCTGTGTGTATTGAATTGTAGTAATCAGTTTGCAAGTTACCCGTTTCATCAGGTATTTCACCATGCCAAGAAATGATAATTTTGTTAACTACTTCTTTTGTCTGCTCATAACAGTTTATCAGTTGTAACTTCAATTCCATGTCCATATCTCCTGATATTTCAGGTAGAGTGCAGGATTTGATTTTGTCCAATACCTCAATGGTGCTAAATAATTGACTTGTTAATTCATCGTTCATTTTATTGACTCCTTTGTATTATATAGTAATTTAAATTATACATAAAAGAGTAATTCAAGTAGTTATCAAATAAGAAAAATATTTAAATATAGATTATTTATAAAGGTAAATGTAAATAGAAAAAGTTAAGATCAAACTTGTGAGTAGAAAAATAGATAAATTATGAAGTGAAATAAAAAATAAGGGAGTAGTATCCTCCCTTTTTCTATGATCGTTTTTTTAGAAATAATTTATCGAGTTGAATTTCAAGAATTTCAGCAATAGCATTAATTTCTGTAGCAGTAATATGGGCTAAATCTTTTTCGTACTTAGAATAGCTTTGTTTTGTTGTATTGCAGCCTCTAAGTTGAAGCTCCTTAACCATATAAGCCTGAGAGTACTCTCGTATGTTACGAAAATATTTAATATTTTCGCCTAACGAGATATTAGAATCTGATTTGATTTTAGCTCCACTACTCATAATTACACCACCAATTTAAAACATTTAAATGATTATAAGATATTTAGAGAAGAAAGTGGTCGCAAATAAGGGACTTTTAAGTGAAGTAAATTGACTTGAAAACAGAAAGATGATAAAATTAAGTTAAGAGATTTCCAATATTTACCAAAGATTAATAGGAGGGAACAGATATGAAAAAGTCAACAATTGTGGTGGCTCTATTATTCACAATCACAGTACCTACGCTTACGAGTTATGCTGGACCGTTCGACAGTATTAACGCGAGAGCCAACTCAGGGCAGACGCACTCCGCACCGTATTCAGATCCAGCAGCGTTACCCGGCGGAAAAGAGAATCCTTGGGGAGTAGAATATGAAGTACAAGAGTATCCTGGACGTATAGTAGGTACTTGGCAAAAACGAGGTGGCGATTACTACTATGTATTACCCGATGGTTCAGATCTCAAGAACAATTACGTGGATAACTTATATCTCTCATGGACCGGACGTATGATACCAGAAAATTATATATCTGAAAATCGCTTCATGTACAATAGTTTTTATGGAGGACAAGCTCCGTGGTGGGCTCAGATGGACGGGTTTAAAGGAAGCATAACATCCGGATTATTGTACGCAAACTTGGCTAGCAATTATAATAATTACGTCACAGAGTACAAGGCGGGCAGGTGGCAAACTCCCGCCTATGCCAAAGAAGCGTTTGATTGGATGGATGCGCAAATGCCTAATATTATTAATTTACCTGAACAAGAAAGGGCTATTGCAATAGCTCGGCTTATATCCGCCAATATGAATTATGATGGTAGTCAATTAGCACCAGCGGATGCATTTCATAGGAGATCCGGAGGATTTGACGCATTTATAGGATTGTACAACGCTTTTGCACGTCGAGCTGGACTCTCTGCTAGAGAGGGCGGAAATGGCAAGCGTTTCGATGGTCAGGATTGGCGTTGGAATACTGTGACAATAAATGGCTCCTTATATAATGTGGACACTATCACATTTAGAGCCGCCCAACAAGACAAATATCTACTATCCCCAGTCCTGTGGGAAGGTTATGTATCGCGCGAAACTCTGAATGCTATAGACAGTGAGCGCAGAGCTCAAGATACTGTTGATCCTAATCTTACCAATATACCGGTAGGCGGAGTAAAAGACGGCGGAGCATTCTAGGAGGTTACTAAATTTTGAACAAAAGAATTATTGCAGCCCTATTAGCTGTGGTAATGGCTATACAAACACCGCTAATAGTTTTAGCGAATGGACATGGTGGAGGCTCTCCGATAAATAAAGGGACTGTCGGCAATGGTACGAATCCATCAGTACCGTATAGCGATGGGATTAAGGTATCAGTAGGGCCGACTACACCCATTATAGAAGCAGGTGTACAGGCTTTAAGTGCAGCCAGTACACCTGAAGAAGTCATAGCCCAAGATTATGCTATTTCTGATATTAATAATTATCAGATGTGGGACCCTGGTAATTTTGGGTTAAATTTTGGAGAAACAAGCAGAACAAATGTATCTATTATGTGGGACCCTATAGGTGGTAATCAAGCTAGGAAAGATAAAAAGTCTTCCCTAGCTGTTTCTATATTGGGTGTATTTTTTTATTTACCCCAAACTATCAAGGGCAAGCGTTGTTCCTATGGAACCCTTGACAGTTTTCTTCTATAAATTTGAGAATAAAAAGTATGGGATAGAGTACGGGGTAGAGTACGGAAGAGCAACTCTCAAACCTCCTGTATTTTCAATGGATTTTCAATTATGATAGGGTTCGAGTCCCGTCTCGCGCTCTTATAATTGGAAGCGGAAACCTAGGTTTTATCAGGGTTTCCGCTTTTTTGTGAATTTCTCAGCCTGTAGACAGTTGAAGACAGCTTACAAAGCCTTTGCTATAAGGTCATAGGATTCTTTTTCGGTAACTTTCAATTTCCTTTTTATCTGATATGGGCTCAATTTTTTCGGCTGTGCCCGGAGCTTTTTCAACATGGGCCTCATGGTACCGGCTTTGGCCAAGACGGACCAACATATTCTCATTTAAAATATTGAGTATGGCGTGGAGTGACCCTTCTTACGATATAGTCAGTTGATTTAAAGATGACGGGTATATTTTTACTTTATTAGGAATTCCTCTAAAGACTAAAATAGTGTATAATAGAAGATGAAATAAGAAATTTCATCAAAAGAGCGAAGGATCATTCGCCACGTCTTGTTCATGGAATCGTACCAGGGTATCAGGCAGAAATAATTGTGAAGAAAAATCATTGTTAAAAGTATCCCTGGGATCAAAAAGCTGCCGCTGGAAAGAAAGGAGAAAAATATGGATAAAAGATTTGGAGGCCAAGAAGATTCGAGCAATCGGAATCCGGAAAATTTCGAAAAACTTCCAAGAAAAAAGCAGGCAAAGGTGATTTTAAAGAGCGCTTACCTTGTTATAGGAATGCTACTGGCTGTTTTCTTACTTTACAACAGTTTTTATACGTTGACGGAGGATAAGGTTGCAGTAGTATGTACATTTGGCAACCCTGTCAGCGTGACGAAGACGGGACCTCATTTTAAGATCCCATTAATACAGACAGTTTACAAGATGTCAAAAGAAATCAAAGGCATGAGGATCGGTTATGACGAAGAAAATCAATCAACTGTCAGTGAGTCTGAAATGATCACAAAAGATTTTAACTTTGTTAATGTTGACTTCTATATCGAATATCAGGTTGTTGATCCGGTTAGAGCCTATATTTACCGTGACAATGCTGTGGATATCTTAAAAAATCTTTCCCAGTCTTATATCAGGGATACCGTTGGCATCTATAATGTAGATGAGGTGATCACCACAGGGAAGGCTGAAATACAAGCAAAGGTAAAGCAGCTTCTTTCGGAACGATTGGAAAAGGAAGATATTGGCATCGGAATTAATAACGTAACCATACAGGATTCGGAACCTCCTACCGTAGCAGTCAGCAATGCTTTTAAGGCAGTAGAGGATGCAAAACAGAGTATGGATACAAAAATCAATGAAGCGAAAAAGTATCAGTCTGAGCAGCTCCCGGCGGCAAATGCCAGAGCAGATAAAGCAAAAAAGGATGCGGAGGCCTATAAACAGCAAAGAATTAGTGAAGCAGAAGGTCAGGTATCAAGATTTAACGATATGTATCAGGAATACATAAAGTATCCGCTGATTACAAAGAAGAGAATGTTTTACGAGACCATGGAAAATATCCTGCCTTCCCTAAAGGTTATCATTGATGGATCAGATGGAACACAGACAATGCTTCCTTTAGAACCCTTTGCAGGCAGTGAGAAAGGAGAACAATAACAATGGTTAAAAAGGCAAAATATGCAGCTGTTTTTCTGCTTTTATTATTTATAGGTTTAAATTCGTTTGTTATCACAAGGGCAAACGAATACACATTAGTCAAGCAGTTTGGTAAGGTTATGCGTGTGGAAAATACCTCAGGCCTGTCTTTTAAGATTCCTTTTGTTCAAAGCACCCAAAGGATTCCAAGGAAAAAAATGATCTATGACCTCATTCCAAGTGATGTCACGACCAGAGATAAGAAAGTAATGAATGTAGACTCGTTCGTAATCTGGGAAATTACAGATCCGATTCGATATTTATCTTCCTTGAATGCAAGTATTGAAAAGGCGGAGGTAAGGCTTGATAATGTTGTATATAATTCCATCAAAACTGTTATGTCCGCAACCAGTCAGGAAGATATTATTTCAGGCAGGGCAGGAGAACTGGCAAATGCAATAACAAATAATATTGGAACATCAATGGATTCTTACGGAATTCATATCCTTGCTGTAGAAACAAAAAAACTTGATCTGCCAGACTCCAATAAAGAGTCTGTATACCAGCGAATGATCTCTGAAAGAAATAATATTGCAGCTCAGTACACCGCAGATGGGGATTATCAGTCTTCCCTGATCCGTAACGAAACGGATAAAACAACAAAAGAGACGGTAGCAAAAGCAGAAGCAGAGGCTGAAATGATTAAGGCAGAAGGCGAAGCCCAGTATATGCAGATTCTTAGCAACGCATATAATGATGAGTCCAAAGCAGATTTTTACAACTACGTCCGTTCTCTGGATGCTCTAAAGTCTTCCTTAAAAGGTACCAATAAAACAATTATCTTGAATAAAAACAGTGAACTTGCAAGAATACTTTCTGGAAATTAAAAAATCTTTAATTTCTAACATTTCAAAAGCCCTCCAATGGCAGGATTGCTATTGGAGGGCTTTTTTTTGCAAATTAACAAAAGAAACAGGCTCCTTTTGGCCCAGGCTGTCATATCTTTTTCAGGAATTGCCACCCAGTATGAATAAGAGAGGCGGAAATGTGGTATACAGGTATTTAAGAATGTGGTAAAATGCAAATATATTAAGATAACCAGAAATTTAAAGCCCATTTGACAGCCTTGCAGATATCCTGCGATACAGAATATAGGATGGGTAGCAAAAAATACTCAGCAGAAGATAAGGAGGAGCGTATGTTGGATAAGGTGATTACAATTAGCCGGGAGTTTGGAAGCGGCGGACGAGAGCTGGGCATGAAGCTCGCTGAAAGGCTGAATCTTCCGTTTTATGATAAGGAACTGATTTCAATGTCTGCGGAAGAAAGTGGTTTGGCGGAAGAGGCATTTCTGCATTATGATGAACACATCTCCATTCAGCAGGAACCTTTTAAACAGCGGCTTTATACTCCATTCTCTATGCTTTATGAGGTTTCCATGTCAGATCAGATATTTCTGACCCAGTCCCGGGTGATTCGGAAGCTGGCTGAACAGGGGCCCTGTGTTATTGTCGGGCGCTGTGCGGACAGGGTACTTGAGAACAGCATTAATTTATTTGTATATGCCAAAATGGAAAACCGGATCAAACGAATGAATTCTCTAGAAACAGGCGTAAGTCCTGAACGGATGGAGGAGAGGATACGGGAAATAGATAAAAAAAGAAAAGACTATTATCAGTATTATACCGGATGCGAATGGGGAAAGGCGCAGAATTACCACCTCTGCCTGGAAAGCAGTCTGACAGGGGTGGAAGGCTGCTTTAATGCTGCCCTTGCTTATTTGCAATGCTATATTTAAATAAATAATTCCTGAAACGATAGATTTTGAAGGAAACGTAAGAATATTGTAAATGATTGCTTCCAAAATGGATGGTATAATGTAACAAAAAAGGAGAGTTAAGGATGATGAAATGGGCAGGAAAAGGATATCGATGTCTGATTGCAGCCGCACTGGTCATGGCAATGGCGGTATCTTCCAACGTTACAGGATATGCAGAGCCTATATCCGGTCCGGGCGCTGCCATAGCCGCCGGCAATTCCGCTTCCGTGAATAATGTGACCATATATGTGAGCAAGAGAACAAAAACGCTTTCATTAAAGCAGAATGGAGTTCTGATTGCAGAATACCCGGTTTCTTTGGGCGCCTCTTCTTCAGAAGGAAATAAAAAGGTAGAGGGCGATATGAGGACCCCAAGCGGAGAGTTCTATGTTTGCACCAGAAATGATAAAAGTGTAGCCTACCTGGCCTTGGGCTTATCTTACCCAGCCATTAAGGATGCGGAAAGAGGATATGCAGACGGTATTATTACCCAGGCCCAGAAGGATGAAATTGTGAAAGCCAATTTAGAGGGCAAGCAGCCCCCATGGGATACGCCTCTTGGAGGCGCCATTGAAATTCATGGCTGCAGGGTTCCGGAAGGCACTACCCATGGCTGCGTTGCAGTGGATAACAGTGCCATGGACGTCTTATGGAATTACTGCAACTTAGGCGTACCGGTTACCATAGGACCTTAAGACAAATTTCCCCAAATATGCGGTTTTAAGCCGTTTTTGGGGATTTTTTCAATGTCTGTCCTTGTATTATAACGGCTGTTGTACTATAATAGACGAAATTATGATAAATTACAAAAGACAGAAAGCAAAGAAGACCCACGCATATTTCAGAGAGAAAGGACCGATTTGGAGAAGGCACCTTTCTTGGCGTAGGCGTTCCAAATGCTGTCGAAATGGCAGAGAACAGCAGAATTTTGAGGAAACGGCGATGAAAAAGAAACGGATCTGGACAGCAGTGACCCTGCTTTATGTCCTGTTCATATTTTCCAATTCCATGAAGCCGGCAGAGGTCTCATCGGCAGACAGCGGCTGGGTGCTTCGTATGGCTCAGGAATCATTTGTGTCCATGGGGATCAGCACCGGATGGCTGACGGAGCATTTCATCCGAAAAACAGGACATTTTTCAGAATACACCTTATTGGGGATTTTGCTGTACGGATGCGTAGGGGCTTATGGATTCCCGAAAGAAAGAAAATATTTTATCCGGTTGACAGCAGGATTTATGGTGCCTTTTGTGGATGAAACCATTCAGTTAATGGTGAGAGGACGTTCGGGGCAGATCTCTGATGTGTGGCTGGATTGCGGGGGAGTGGCTTTTGGACTTTTTGCTGCCGCTTTATTGTCCCGGTATATTAGAACGGAGTATAAGCATGATAAAAAATTATCGAATGGTTCTGGAATATGACGGAAGCCGTTATGATGGCTGGCAGAAGCAGGGAAATACGGAACAGACCATACAGGGAAAAATAGAACAGGTTTTAGAGCGTATGACCGGACAGGCAGTGGAAGTCCACGGCTCGGGACGTACGGATGCAGGTGTTCATGCACTGGCTCAGGTGGCTAATTTTCACATGGATGGAAAGATGGCCAGCAAGGAAATACAGGAGTATTTAAACCAGTACCTTCCGGAGGATATCCGTGTCATTACATTGGAACCTGCCAAAGAACGCTTTCACAGCCGCTTAAATGCCCAGGAAAAAACGTATCTGTACCGGATCGAGATGGGGGAAAGGAAGCAGGTGTTTGAAAGAAAATATATTTACGGTTTGTATAAGTCTCTTAATGTAGAAGCCATGGAACGGGCCTCCGCCTATCTCACGGGAGAACATGATTTTAAAAGCTTCTGTTCCAACCGGAAAATGAAAAAATCCACAGTCAGGGTTTTAAAAGAAATTGAATTCGAACAACAGGGCAGCCGGCTTCTGATACGGTATACGGGAAACGGCTTTTTATATAATATGGTCAGGATTATAACGGGTACGCTGATTGAGGTTGGATTAGGACAGCGTAAGGCGGAGGACATGAAAGGAATTCTGGAGGCAAAGGACCGGAATCAAGCAGGGTTTACAGCACCGCCGGAAGGACTTTTTCTTGAACAGGTCCGTTATAACGTGTGAAATATGGGATATAAGCCGTTAAAGGAGTACTATGACAGAATTTTTAATTCGGAGATTTGTAAAAGATTATGAAAATACAGAAGATACCCAGGTGCGGACCCGTTACGGTTTAATGGCAAGCATTGTGGGAATCTGCTGCAATGTGGTGCTGTTTTGCGCCAAGCTTTTTACAGGAATGCTGATTAACAGTGTCTCTGTCATGGCAGATGCCTTTAATAATCTTTCTGATGCCGCTTCTTCCATTGTGGGGTTTGTAGGGGTGAAAATGGCAGGAAAGCCGGCGGATGAAGACCATCCCTTCGGCCATGGAAGAGTGGAGTACATTTCCGCCTTTATCGTAGCCTTTTTGGTCATTCAGGTTGGCTTTTCCTTCTTAAAGTCCTCCATAGAGAAAATCATTCATCCGGAAGAGATGACTTTTCAGGCGGTGTCTGTGGCAATTTTACTGCTTTCGGTTTGTGTAAAGCTTTGGATGGCTTTATTTAACAATCACCTGGGAAAACGGATACACTCTGCGGTTTTAAAGGCCACAGCGGCAGATTCTTTAGGAGACGTGATCACGACTTCCGCTACCATTCTGTCGATCCTGGTTTACGGCATCTGGAGGCTTAACATTGACGGAATCATAGGAATTGCGGTCTCTGTCATTGTTATGTGGGCAGGAGTAAAAATTGCTAAGGATACGTTAACGCCCCTGATCGGAGAGCCCATTGATCCGAAGCTCTATGATGAGATCACGGAATTTGTGGAAAGCTACGACGGGATCAAGGGGAGTCACGATCTGATCGTTCACAATTACGGTCCCTCCAGAAGCATGGCTTCCATTCATGCGGAAGTGCCGAACGATGTTAATATCGAAGTGTCCCATGAGATTATTGATGCCATTGAAAGGGAAGCAGTAAAAAAGTTTGGTATCTTTCTGGTAATCCATATGGATCCGGTGGAGACAAAGGATTCCAGGGTCATGGAATTTGGATGCATGCTGGAAAATGTTCTGCAGGAAATTGACTCCAGGATTTCGTTCCACGACTTTCGAATGGTGGAAGGAAGCAACCAGATCAACCTGATTTTTGATCTGGTGGTACCCAGGGAATATGATAAGAAAAAGACGGATTGGCTAAAGGAAGAAGTCACGAAAAAGGTAACTGAAATAGACAAGCGGTGCTGTCTGGTCATAACGGCGGAAAGCGGTTTTGGGGTGGAAAAATAAGGTAATAAAAATTTTCCAGTTTATGCAATAAGATGACAGTATTCCGCATTAACTTAGTAGAAAGGAAATCTGATCCATGTTGTTTATGGGATTGATGAGCCTTGGCAGGCCTGATGATTACGGCCGTATGAGCGATGAAGAGCTTCTTGGAAGAGTTGCGGTTGGGGATCAGGAGGCCTTTCGGCAGCTATATCAGAATACGGACCGGACAATATACAGTTTTATTCTGTCCATTGTAAGGCACCCCCAGGATGCAGAGGAGATTATGCAGGAGGTATATCTTAAGATATGGACTTCTGCGTCGGGCTATAAATCCCAGGGAAAGCCTTTGGCATGGATGTTTACCATTGCACGGAATTTATGCTATATGAAATTCCGGGAACAAAAACATGATTCGGATGTTACGCTGGAGGATTTAACCGGGGCAGAAACAGGAGAAGTCTGCCCGGAAATTGAAATGGCGGCTGATAAGATGGTGCTTCTTGCCGCTTTGCAGATTCTTAAGGAAGAGGAAAGGGAGATCGTTCTCCTTCATACCTCGGGAGGCATGAAACACAGAGAGATTGCCGCCAGCCTTAAGATTCCTTTGGCTACAGCCCTTTCCAGATATAACCGTGCCATGAAGAAATTGGAAAATTACTTGAGAGAGGAGTAGGCTTTGATATGGCTGAATTAGATCGCAGACAATTAAATAGACGACAGATTGAAGCCTGCTTAAAATCTGCAGCCGGGAACTTAACTCCTAATGTTCTGGATCGGATCGACTTGAGTATGCCTCAGATAAAGGCAGAGAAGGAACCCCGTTCCGTTTTCTTCTTAAGGCGCAGGGTTTTTGCAACTCTGGTGGCAGCATGCTTTTGCATGATCGCTCTTGCCGGAGGAACTTATACTTACCAGAATGGAAAAGTGGATTCAGTCATTGGAATCGATGTAAATCCAAGCGTGGAATTATCCGTGAATAAAAGAAATAAGGTCCTTACGGCAAAGGCCCTTAACGAGGATGCGGAGAGCTTCATGCAGGATATGGATTTAAAGGGTGTGGATTTAAATACGGCGGTTAATGCCGTGATCGGTTCTATGGTTACCCATGGGTACTTAAGTGAATTGGACAATGCCATCCTGGTTACTGTATCCAATGACAGCATCAGCAAGGCCTCCAGTCTGCGCTTTGCGGTGGTAAACGACATCCAGAATACGCTGGAGCAAAACCAGCTGAAGGCTGTGGTGTATGACCAGCAGGTCATGGAAGAGGAAGAGGTAAAAGGGCTGGCAGAGGAATATAAGATATCTTATGGAAAAGCTTATTTTTTAAGGGAACTGATCCAGCAGAACGCTTCCCTTACCATGGATGACATGAAGGAGCTGGCTCCCCTTACCATGGAGGAGATCGCACAGGTCATTGCAGAACGTTCTTATGCCATTGGAGGAAAGACAGATATATCCCAGGAAACCAGCCATGCCCAAACAACTCAGGTCCCCACAACTCCGGCAATTAAGTCCTCTGAGGAGAGTTCCGCTGCGGAAGAATCCGTGACTGAGACTACGGTTACGGAATCCCAGACTCCGGTATCCTCTTCCCAGACCCAGCCGGCTACGACTGCGACTGCTGCGGCAGAGGAAACTACCTCAGGGGAAGAAGTTGTATCAACGGAAAAGATTAAGATCGATTATGTGGACTATGACAACGGCGTTGTCATGGTAAATTTTAAAACCAAAGTAAAATGGAAAAATCCTACGGTATCAGTAAACGATGGAGATGGGAATACTTATTCCGCCAAGGTGGGGGATACGGATTCCTATTCCTGTGAGATACATGTAACAGGGCTGCTGGGGGGGATGGAATATACCTTTACCCTGGGCGGCATTTCTCCTAAAATCGGAAAGCAGACAACGGTTAAGGGAGTTTTTGAGACACCTGTGATCGGAGATGGAAATGCAGATCCGGAGATACCGGAAGAAGAGAGTGAAGAGACGAAACAAACGGGGCAGACGGATTCTTCCAGTGAAGGTCCGTCTGAGACAGCGAAAAATGTAACGGAAACCGGAAAACCCCCCTCTCAGGAAGAAATTCCCACAACAAAAATTCAGGAAGAGCCAACGAAAGCGGGCAGCTCTTCCTGAACCCCTGTTTTTGGAAATATCTTTTTAAAATGTAAAAAAATGCTTGACCGCGATGAAAAGCTATAGTATAATACATTCGTTGCACTGATGGGCTATCGCCAAATGGTAAGGCAACGGACTCTGACTCCGTCATTTCAAGGTTCGAATCCTTGTAGCCCAGTTATAAGATAAACCAGTAATCACAAGAAAAATCTTGTAATTACTGGTTTTTTGTTTCTGTTTAGATATTTATTTCAATGCTTCGAAAAGCGAAATCATCCAATGACTGTCCGCAGGCCATGGGACGAATGATGATAGTTTTATAATGATCTGCATCATAGCCCATTCCGGTTCCTGCGGAATCATTTAAGACGGTGCCATCTGCCCCTGTGTTTTTGCAAATTGCATTCATTGCACGTTCCGCACAGTCATGGTATGTTTCATCATGTATCCCCGTGTTTATTCCTTTTATTATACCGCCGGCGATTGCTCCCGAACCGGCTACTTCTTCGTAATAGAAAAGATTTTTGAAAAAAAATCTACGAGTGAAAATTCTTCTGCCAACCGGATAAGGAATGACGCTGAAAATACGCCGTATAAGCTCCATTACATAGAATCTCCTGTAGCAGACAGTTTGAAGATTAAAAACAGTTTGCTATCAGGGGAGTATATTTTACAACAGAAAAAATCAAAATAAAAAAGACTTGACTATTGAAGAAAAATCTTGTATAATTCCTCTTGTTGTATTGATGGGCTATCGCCAAATGGTAAGGCAACGGACTCTGACTCCGTCATTTTCAAGGTTCGAATCCTTGTAGCCCAGTCTGAAAACGGAACCTCATGGGGTTCCGTTTTTTGCATTGCAGATTGTTAAGTTCTTGTTAAAACTTTTCTTTTTGATAGAATTTCTCCGAAAACGGTCACAGGGTTCTTTCGGGTTTATCTGGACAAGAGCTTGAAAATGCTTTATAATGTTATATAATTTTGATGAGAGGTGTGAAATGTATACATTTGGCAGCAGGGTCCGTTACAGTGAAACAGATGAATGCGGAAAACTGACATTAACAGGTATCATGAATTATCTGCAGGATTGCTCTACGTTTCAGTCTGAGGATATCGGCCTTGGACTTTCCTACTTAACGGACCGGCATAAGGCCTGGTGGCTTTCCTCCTGGCAGATCGTGGTGGACCGTTATCCCGTGCTGGGGGAGGAGATCGTAGTGGGTACCTGGCCCTATGACTTTAAGGGGTTTTACGGATACCGGAATTTTACCCTATGTGATCAGGCCGGTAGGTATCTTGTAAGGGCTAATTCCGTATGGTTTCTGTTTGATACGGAAAAGGGGCGTCCTGTGAAAATTGAACCGGAAGACATTCGGGGTTATGGAAGCGGCGTAGAAAAACAGCTTCCCATGGACTATGCATCCCGTAAGATCCAATTGCCGGTGGAATATGAGAACACAGAGCCGGTTATTGTTGGAAAGCATCATATTGACACGAACCACCATGTCAATAATGCTCAGTATGTAGAGATTGCCAGAGAGGTACTTCCGGATGAAATGGAAGTTTCCGAACTGAGAGTGGAATATAAAAAGGCGGCAGTCTTTGGAGATGTAATTTATCCCCGTGTGAGCCGGACAGAGGAAGGTTATACGGTTTCCCTGTGTGATGAACGGGGAGCAGCTTACGCAGTCATCTGGCTGCGGGGAACAACAGAGAGGATGTAACATGATTGAATTAGGAAAGATGCAGACCCTGATGGTACAGAGGGTCAAGGAGTTCGGTGTGTATGTGGGCGAGGAGGCTGAAAGTCAGGTTTCCGTGCTCCTGCCTAAAAAACAGGTGCCGGAAGGGACCGGACCCGGTGACAGGATCACAGTATTTATCTATAAGGATTCCGAAGACCGGCTCATAGCCACCACAGCGGCGCCGAAGCTTCAGGTAAATGAAACCGCAGTACTACAAGTGAAAGAAGTGGGTAAAATCGGTGCATTTCTCGACATGGGACTTGAGAAGGATCTGCTTCTTCCTTTTAAGGAACAGACCCATAAGGTTCGGCCGGGAGAGAAGGTGCTGGTGGCCCTGTACATTGATAAAAGCAAACGTCTGGCCGCTACCATGAGGGTGTATTCTTATATGAGCAATCAGTCGCCCTATAAGAAGGATGACCAGGTAACCGGGATCATTTACGAAATCAATGAGAACCTGGGAGCCTTTGTGGCTGTCGATCACAGGTTTTATGGGCTGATTCCCCGGAAAGAGGTGTTTGAAAATTACCGGGAAGGTGATGAAGTGACGGCCAGGGTTACCAAGGTAAGAGAAGATGGGAAACTGGATTTAAGCCCCAGACAGAAGGCTTATATCCAGATGGATGCGGATTCGGGCAAGGTTCTTGAAATCATAGAAACGCAGTTTGACGGCAGCCTGCCCTTTACCGATAAGGCAGAGCCGGAAGTCATCAAACGGGAGTTTTCCATGAGCAAGAATGCATTTAAGAGAGCAATAGGCCACCTTCTGAAAGAAGGAAAAATCAGGATAACAGAAAGTAAAATCGAAAGAATCAAATAACGGGTAAAAAGGATAACAGGAGGATTATTTTGGACTCGATAGACTATTATAATAAGTATGCGGCAAAGGAATTTGAAGAAACAGTGAACCAGGATATGACAGGGATCATGAAAGAATTTCTGGATCTTCTGGAAGAAGGCGATACGATTCTGGATTTAGGATGCGGATCAGGCAGAGACAGCCTGACATTCTATGAACTGGGATATGATGTGACGCCGCTTGATGCATCAGAAGAGATGTGTAAGCTGGCAGAGATCCATACCGGCCTGGAAGTACTTCAGATGACATTTGAACAAATGGATTTTGACAATGTGTTTGATGGAATCTGGGCATGCGCATCCTTACTTCATATTCCGAAAAAGGAACTGTCTGACATTCTTACAAAGATAGCAAGGGCCTTAAATGATAAGGGAATTCTTTATATGTCTTTTAAACTGGGAGACTTTGAAGGATTCAGAGGAAAACGGTATTTCTGCGACTTTACCGCAGATTCCATTTCGGAAGTTTTAAGAGATAACGGCAGGTTTGAGATCGTAAAGCTTTGGGAAACAGAGGATGTTCGTTCTGGTCATTCTGATGTAAAATGGTTGAACGTTCTTGTGAAAAAGCAATAAAACAACAGATATAATTTACAAGACGGTGCCAAAATTATTGGTGCCGTCTTGTGGTTTGTGACTAAAACACAGGGGTAAAATCCATAGCCTATCGAATATAGACAGAAATAACAGAACGATTCTCTTGATATTTTGACGTTTCAATCATTTTTTAAACCCGTTATACAAATTAGCCAAAAGGCCGAAATGGATTTTGGTAAATAACAATATGGTAAAAGAAAAACAATTCATGTATGATTGTTTCAGAAACAGGGGGCCGCAGCTATGGAGGCTGTTGGTTCGGATCAGAGAATAAACACTTTATTTTAGGAGGATTAGTAAGATGGCTAGTTTATCACTGAAAAACATCGTCAAGAGATATCCTAACGGATTTGAAGCAGTGAAAGATTTTAATCTGGAAATTGCTGATAAGGAATTTGTCATTTTCGTAGGACCATCCGGATGTGGAAAGTCCACAACCCTTCGTATGATTGCAGGTCTGGAAGACATTTCTTCTGGTGAACTTTACATTGATGGTAAATTAATGAATGATGTAGAGCCTAAGGACAGAGACATCGCAATGGTGTTCCAGAACTACGCTTTGTATCCTCATATGACCGTATTCGATAACATGGCGTTTGGTCTGAAACTGAGAAAGACCCCAAAGGACGAGATTGATAAGCTGGTTCATGAAGCTGCAAGAATCCTTGATCTTGAGCATTTATTAGACCGTAAGCCAAAGGCTTTATCCGGTGGACAAAGACAGCGTGTTGCCATGGGACGTGCTATTGTTCGTAATCCAAAGGTCTTCCTGATGGATGAGCCGTTATCCAACCTTGATGCAAAACTGAGAGGCCAGATGCGTATTGAGATCTCCAAGCTTCATCAGAGACTGCAGGCAACCATCATCTACGTAACCCATGACCAGACAGAGGCTATGACCCTTGGTACCAGAATTGTAGTAATGAAGGATGGAGTGATCCAGCAGGTTGACTCTCCTCAGAACTTATACGATAAGCCAGGTAACAAATTCGTTGCCGGATTTATCGGAGCTCCTCAGATGAACCTGATCGAAGCGACGGTAGCTAAGAAGGGAAGCGATGTTACTTTAACATTCGGCGGAAATACCATTGCCCTTCCAGAAGGAAAAGCGAAAAAGTTAGAGGATGCAGGTTATATTGGAAAGACGGTTGTCTTAGGTATTCGTCCGGAAGATTTACATGATGAGGAAGCGTTCCTCGCATCTTCTCCTGCAAGTGTCATTGATGCTACCATCAGAGTTTACGAATTATTAGGTGCGGAAGTTTACTTATACTTTGATGTGGAAGATGTAAACTTTACGGCAAGAGTAAATCCTCGTACAACTGCAAGACCTGGCGATACCATTCAGCTGGCTCTTGACTTAACAAAGATCCATGTGTTCGATAAAGATACAGAAATCGTTGTTTTAAACTAAAATTTATGAAATTTTAAGCAAGCGGTTCTCCTACCCGCTTGCTTTTTTTTTATTTTTGCATTAATATATAATAAGGTAAATTTACGAAAAAGGAGAATATGCCATGATTTCGAATCAAATACTTCAAACAACCATTGAAGGATTAAAAGGGATTACGAGAATTGATCTGTGTATTTGTGATACAGAAGGAAAGGTACTGGCAACCACATTTCCTGATGCGGAAGATTATGAAAGTTCAATCCTGGCGTTCGTGGATTCTCCGGCCGACAGCCAGGTGATCCAGGGATATCAGTTTTTTAAAGTGTTAGATGAACACCAGCTGGAATACATTCTTCTCGCAAAGGGAGGAAGCGATGATGTTTATATGGTGGGCAAACTGGCTGCTTTCCAGATCCAGAGCCTGCTGGTTGCTTATAAAGAGAGATTTGACAAGGATAACTTCATTAAGAACTTATTGCTTGACAACCTGCTTTTGGTGGATATCTATAATCGGGCGAAAAAGCTTCATATTGAGACAAACATCAAGAGAGTCGTATTCATCATTGAAACCCAGCATGAAAAAGATGTGAATGCATTAGAAACAGTGCGCAATTTGTTTGCCGCAAAGACCAAGGATTTCGTTACCGCCGTTGATGAGAAGAATATTATTCTTGTAAAAGAGGTAAAGGAAGGCGAAACTTACGAGGATTTAGAGAAAACTGCCAATACGGTTCTGGACATGCTCAATACGGAAGCCATGACTCAGGTCCATGTGGCTTTTGGTACCATTGTAAGTGAGATCAAAGAGGTTTCCAGATCTTATAAGGAAGCCAAAATGGCCATGGATGTAGGCAAGATTTTCTACAGCAATAAGAATGTGGTTGCTTATAGCAAACTGGGAATCGGACGTCTGATTTATCAGCTTCCCCTGCCTTTATGCCGCATGTTCATCAAAGAGATTTTCGATGGTAAATCTCCTGATGATTTTGATGAGGAAACTCTTACGACCATTAATAAATTCTTTGAGAACAGCTTAAATGTATCTGAGACATCCAGACAGCTTTATATTCACAGAAACACCCTTGTTTATCGTCTGGACAAGCTCCAGAAGAGCACCGGCCTGGATCTTCGTGTCTTTGAAGACGCCATCACCTTTAAGATAGCCTTAATGGTAGTAAAATACATGAAATACATGGAGAACCAGGACTATTAACACTGGCAAGGAACCGTAGAAAAGAGGCAGGAATGCAACTGCGTTTGCCCGAATGCAAAAGCAGTTGCATTGCTGACTCTTTTCATAGGGCGAAGAACGTATACCAAGATGGAGCGAAGCGGAATTGAGGTTTTATTCCCTCCCAAAAGCAAAAGTAATCAAAGCACAAAATTTAGAGGACTGAAATGATTGAACTTTGGAATGTAAGCAAAACATATGAGGCCGGAAACAAGGCGCTGCGCAATGTCAGCATGACCATTGAGGATGGGGAATTCGTGTTCATCATTGGCCGCAGCGGTTCGGGCAAATCCACTCTTTTAAAAATGCTGTTAAAGGAAGTGGAGCCAACCTCCGGCAAAATTATTGTGAATGATATGAATTTAAGCAAGATGCCCAGAGCGTTTATTCCCAAATACAGGCGGAAGCTTGGAATGGTTTTCCAGGATTTCCGGCTGTTAAAGGACCGGAATGTTTACGAAAACGTAGCTTTTGCACAGCGGGTGATCGGCGCATCCACCAGGAGCATAAAAGAGTCGGTTCCCGCCATGCTTAAGATGGTGGGACTTTCTTCAAAATACAAGTTTTTTCCTCAGCAGTTGTCCGGTGGTGAGCAGCAGCGTGTCGCCATTGCCAGGGCTTTAATTAACCGTCCTGAAATTCTGTTGGCAGATGAACCTACCGGAAACCTGGATGGACACAACTCCATGGAGATCATGAAGCTATTAAATGAGGTAAATAAGCTGGGAACAACGGTGATTGTTGTCACCCATAGCCAGGAGATCGTAGACCGGATGAAAAAACGGGTGGTTGTGATGGACCGTGGAACCATCATAAGTGACGAGAAAAAAGGCGGTTATACATATGAGAATTAGTACGTTTTGGTATTGCCTGAAACAAGGGGTAAATAATATATGCAGGAACATTTTGTTTTCCCTGGCGTCCATTGCAACGGTTTCCGCCTGCATTTTTTTGTTCTGCCTGTTTTTTTCTATTGTTATTAACGTGCAACATGTGATTAAGAATACGGAAGGCACAGTGGGAATCACGGTGTTTTTTGATGAGGGGCTGGACGCGAATAAGATCAAGGAAATCGGAAATAAGATCAAAGCCAGAGACGATGTAAAGGAAGTGACATACACTTCGGCGGAGGAGGCATGGGAGGAATTTAAGCAGGAATACTTCGGGGATATGCAGGACCTTGCAGAAGGATTTGAGGAGGATAACCCGCTGGCCAATTTAGCTTCTTATACCATATTTTTAAAGGACTTAGTGGATCAGGATCAGGTTGTGAACTGGCTGAAGAGTATTGACGGTGTCAGGAGGGTGAATTATTCCAAGACAGCAGCAGAAGGAATGAACAGCTTAAGCAAAGTGATCGGAGTTCTCTCCATGCTGATCATCGGTGTTTTATTGGCTGTGGCCATATTCCTGATCAGCAATACCATTTCCGTGGCAGCGGCCTTCCGGAAGAGTGAAAACGAGATCATGAAATTAATTGGCGCCACCAACTATATGATCCGGGCCCCCTTTGTGGTGGAAGGAGTTATCATCGGACTGGTGGGTGCCTGCATTCCTCTGATATCTATTTATTTTTTATACCGGTCCGCGGTTGGATATGTGATCACAAAGTTCAGCATCTTATCCGGGCTGTTTCAGTTCCTTCCGGTGGAAGCCATATTTCCCTATATGGCGGCAACTGCGCTGGCTCTAGGCGTTGGGATCGGATTTTTTGTAAGCTTCTTTACCATACGGAAGCACTTGAAAGTTTAAGGTAAAGAACCGGGCTTTATGATATGATACCTGTTTTTTCCTGTGGGGCATATCACGGCAGTATTGCAGCATATGATAGAAAAATGCCGGGGAGCAAGATCCGCTACAGGAAAATCCAAGCTTTCCAGTTAGGGAAAACACACCAGGGCCATTCAGAACGCATGAAGCTGAAAAACATTTCTGCCCGGAAAGCCGGCAAAAGGTGATGACGGCAGGAAATCCGGAAGAAAGAAGAAAAGGCTCGGAATTAGCGAAGAAACCCGGAAAACGTATAATACGGTTGCTATGGGGAATATTAATTTTATATGGTTCTGTCCGCTGACAGCCATGATTTAAAAGCCGGCGGTATCCCATTCCCCTTTCCGGGAACAGCAGCCACATCTACATACAGTTATTCTGCCGGCATACATCATAAATTCCCGTTGGAAAGATGATTGTGCCGTTTATATGCACTGCTCCCGGCGAAAGGTGTGAGGCTGGAAGTGTGGCAGGGGCAGGTAATTGCATACGTGGGCTCTGCCGGATATTCTCCAGGTCCAGTTCTTCGTTTTTGGATCAGGGAAGATGGCAGCTATAATAATCCGGTGAAATACGCAAGCCCATAAAGAGCTAGATAGGAGAATAACAGTGGAAAGTAAGAATAAATTTTGGAAAGGCGCCCTGGTAGGGGCGCTTCTGACCACATTGGCAGGTCTTGTTATTGTAGGGATGTCTTTGGGAATCTTTCTGATTGGCAGAGCAGCCATAGACGGAAAGGGTCAGGCAGCGGAATCCGCCCAGGCAGAGAACCAGGATGGCAACCTGGATATGAACCGGATCGTGAATAAAATCCAGACGATCCAGAGCGTGATTGATAAGTACTATCTCTTTAATGAGAATACGAAAAATGTGGAAGACTGGATCTATAAGGGAATGCTGTATGGATTAGAGGACCCTTATACCGTATACTATACTGCAGACGAATATGAGAAGCTGATGGAGGATACGGCCGGAGAATATTGCGGTATCGGAGTCATGGTCAGCCAAAGTGCTGCTACCGGAATCATAACAGTTACCAAGGTTTTTGAAGGTACGCCTGGGGCTGAGGCAGGTATGCTGCCCGGAGACTTAATCTATAAGGTAGGCGATGAGGAAGTCACCGGTATGGATTTAGAGCTGGTGGTAAAGGACCACATCAAGGGGGCGGAAGGAACACCGGTAACGGTTACAGTCCTTCGTACTGACACAGGGGCGTACATTGATATGACCATGGAGCGGCGCCAGATTACGGTTCCTACTGTGGAGCATGAAATGCTGGCAGATAATATCGGCTATATATCGGTCAGCCAGTTTGATACGGTTACGGCAGGCCAGTTTAAGAGCGCCATTGATGATCTGGAAAAACAGGGCATGGAAAAAATGATCGTGGATTTAAGAAATAATCCGGGCGGAGTAGTAGATGCGGTGGTTTCCATGCTGGATTACATTCTTCCTGATGATTTGGTAATTGAAGGAGATCCTGATCTGGTAAGAACCAAAAAGAATAAAACACTTCTTGTTTATATGGCGGATAAATATGGAGAAGGGGAGCAGTATTACGCTTCTGACGGCCATAAAATAGATGTACCGATTGCTGTTTTGGTCAACGGCCAGTCTGCCAGCGCTTCCGAGGTATTTTCAGGAGCTCTGAAGGCTTATGACAAGGCAAAACTGGTGGGAACAAAAACCTTTGGAAAGGGAATTGTTCAGACTCTGTTTCCTCTTGATCATGGTACGGCCATTAAGATGACGGTTGCCCATTACTATACGCCCAGCGGTTTTGATCTCCATGGGAAAGGTCTGGAACCGGATGTTGCAGTTGAATTAAATGAGAATCTAAAAACCAAGATCAAAATAGAGCATGGGGAAGACAACCAGCTTGGAGAAGCGATAAAAGTTTTAAACGAAAACCGTTAGAGGGAATCCGATTGTTAAAGGAAGAAGCCTTCTATAGCCGGTGAATTTAACCGCCGGCTATGGAGGGCTTCTTCCTTTAGAAAGCCATTCCTATCGGCATGTTTCCAGAAGGCTGATAAACCGGCGGCATGCTTCTTCGCTGGTCGCCCAGGAAGTGACCAGCCGGATGGCGGTATGACTGTCATCGATCCGTTCCTGAACGGAAAAAAGGAAGTCTTTTTCCAGCTTTGCAATCACCTGGTCCGGAAATATGGGGAAAAGCTGATTTGTCTTGGAATCGGAGAAAAAGGAATATCCGCAAGCTTCGATTCCTTTTCTTAAAATCGCAGACATTTCGTTTGCATGGGAGGCCAGATCATAAAAGAGATTGTTGGAAAACAGCTCTTCAAACTGGATTCCCAGCAGCCAGCCTTTTGCCAGCATAGCTCCCCGCTGTTTCACCATGAACCGGAAGTCCGGCTTTAAATCCTGGTGGCAGATCACAAGAGCTTCTCCAAACAGGGCACCTCCCTTGGTACCTCCTAAATAAAATACATCGGTGAGTCTTGCAATGTCTTCCAGTGTTACATCATTAACAGAACTTGTAAGGGCAGACCCCAGGCGGGCTCCATCTAAAAACAGGTACAGGTCCTTCTGGCGGCAGATGTGGTGCAGTGCTTCCAGTTCCTTTTTGGTATATTGGGTGCCTGTCTCTGTGGCGTTGGAGATATAGACCATTTTCGGCTGTACCATGTGCTCATCGGTATGAAGGTCCAGCGCTTTCTGGATGTGGGCAGGAGTCAGCTTTCCATTCCCGCATGGCATTGCCAGAACCTTATGTCCTGTAGCCTCAATGGCTCCTGTCTCATGAACGTTAATATGACCCTTGTCCGTGGAGATGACCGCCTGCCATGGACGCAGGGCGGTGCCGATAGTAATCAGATTGGTCTGGGTACCGCCCACGATGAAATGGACGTCTGCATCCTCCCTGCCGATTTCCTTTTTGATGAGGGCACGGGCATTGGCGCAATGGTCATCCATTCCATAGCCTGGGTTCTGGACCAGATTGGCATGGATCATGGCTTCTAAAATCTTTGGATGCGCCCCTTCGCTATAGTCATTATTAAAACTGTACATAAAAAGTCCTCCTGCTGTTTCATAATATAATTGATCTGAACTTGCAATGCAAGTGAGGATATAAGGTTTTTTTGCCCCTTCCATATGATTATCGAAAGTGTTCCTGACTTTTGATAATATAGGATGTATCATATACTAAAAGCAGGAGAATATCAATACCAAAAGAACTGATGTTCCCTGTTTTGCTATACTTTTTTACTGCCATATGCTATAATTGGCGGAGATGAATATTTTAATTTCCGAAAAAGGCAAGGAACCTGGGGGGATATGCTTGCATGTCCTTATGGAAGCTGCCTGCGGAAAAGCATTTGGAGGTAAATAATCATGGACTTTATATTGCATTCAGAATATGACCCTACCGGTGACCAGCCTCAGGCCATTGACCAGCTTGTGAAGGGATTCCAGGAGGGCAATCAATTCCAGACCCTGCTTGGGGTCACAGGCTCTGGTAAGACCTTTACCATGGCTAATGTGATCCAGAAGCTGCAGAGGCCTACTCTAATCATCGCTCATAATAAGACGCTTGCCGCCCAGCTTTACAGCGAGTTCAAGGAGTTCTTCCCGGAAAATGCGGTGGAGTATTTTGTTTCCTATTATGATTATTACCAGCCTGAGGCATATGTGCCTTCCACAGACACCTATATAGAAAAGGATTCTGCTATTAATGATGAGATAGACAAGCTCCGGCACTCGGCTACAGCGGCCCTATCGGAACGGAAGGATGTAATCATCGTAGCATCGGTTTCCTGTATTTACGGCCTGGGAAGCCCTATCGATTATCAGGAAATGGTTATTTCCTTAAGACCCGGCATGATCAAGGACAGGGATGAAGTGGTCCATAAGCTGATTGACATCCAGTATGACCGGAATGATATGGATTTCAGGCGCGGGACCTTCCGGGTAAGAGGAGATGTGGTGGAGATATTCCCTGCCTATTCCGGAAGCGAGGCCTACCGGGTGGAATTTTTTGGAGATGAAGTGGAACGCATTACGGAGATCGATACCCTGACCGGAGAGATTCGGGCGGAGTTGGGGCATGTGGCCATATTCCCGGCCTCCCATTACGTGGTATCAAGGGAGAAGATGGAGCTGGCAGCACAGACAATCCTGGAGGAATTAAAGGAGCAGGTGGCATATTTTAAAAGCGAGGACAAGCTGTTAGAGGCCCAGAGGATATCAGAGCGGACAAATTTCGATGTGGAAATGATGAAGGAAACCGGCTTTTGCTCCGGGATCGAGAACTATTCCAGGCATTTAACCGGCGGCCGTCCAGGAGACCCCCCCTATACCCTGATCGATTATTTCCCCGATGACTTTCTGATCATAGTGGATGAATCCCACATCACCCTGCCTCAGGTGCGGGGCATGTTTGCTGGAGACCGATCCAGGAAGACCACTCTTGTGAATTTTGGTTTCCGCCTTCCCTCTGCCCTTGATAACCGGCCTTTGAATTTTGAGGAATTTGAGTCAAAGATCAATCAGATGATGTTCGTTTCTGCCACACCTTCCGTATATGAGGCGGAGCATGAGCTTTTAAGGGTGGAGCAGATCATCCGGCCTACCGGGCTTCTGGATCCTGAAATCGATGTAAGGCCGGTGGAAGGACAGATCGATGACCTGGTTTCCGAGGTAAATAAGGAAATTTCAAAGAAAAACAAGGTACTGATCACTACCCTGACCAAGCGGATGGCAGAGGATTTAACCGATTACATGAGAGAAGTAGGAATCCGGGTCAAATACCTCCATTCCGATATTGATACCCTGGAGCGCTCTGAAATCATCCGGGATATGCGTCTGGATGTGTTTGATGTGCTTGTAGGGATCAACCTTCTGCGGGAGGGCCTTGATATTCCGGAAATCACTTTGGTGGCGATCCTGGATGCGGACAAAGAGGGATTTCTCCGGTCTGAGACCTCTCTGATCCAAACCATAGGAAGGGCGGCCAGAAATTCCGAAGGCCATGTGATTATGTACGCAGATAAGGTGACGGATTCCATGCGCGTGGCGATTGAGGAGACCAACCGAAGGAGAGCCATACAGCAGCTCTATAATGAAGAGCATGGAATCACACCCACCACCATCAAGAAGTCGGTCCGTGACCTTATTGCCATCTCAAAAGCAGCCATTGAGGAAGAGAAGGACTTTAAAAAGGATCCGGAATCCATGGATGCAAAAGAATTGGAGAAGCTTGCAAAGGAGCTTACAAAGAAGATGCACCAGGCGGCAGCAGAGCTGAATTTCGAGGAAGCTGCCAGGCTGCGTGACCGGATGGTACAGATTAAGAAAATGCTTCAGGATATGGAAGATTAAAAAATAATAAGAGTCATACGGTTCACTCATGAAGGAACCCTGTCTGGATAAATAAATTGTTCCGTATGGGCGGATTGGTATTGACAATGATTCTCAATAAGAGTAAAATCTCAATGGATGCATCTGAGGCAGAAGCCTTGGAACGCCGCCGGAGGAAGCGGCTGCATTCAGAGGAGATTATTATGAAGCTTTATGAAGGAGAAATCGGAACAACCTACATTGTTTACAGCGTGATGGTGAAGGATGCCATTACCAGGCGATTAGAAGCCCTTGGAGTCAATGAACAGACTCCTGTTACCCTGATGAATAAGAAAGGCAGCGGTACTGTGATCATCAAAGTCAGAGGTACCCGCCTTGCCCTTGGAAAAAGGATATCGGAAGGAATTGAAATCAGGGAGGCAGTGAAACATGAGTGAAGAAAATAGAATGATCCATGTCGGGTTTGTGGGAAACCCTAACTGCGGTAAAACCACCTTATTTAATGCATTTACAGGTGCAAAGCTAAAGGTGGCCAACTGGCCAGGCGTTACTGTGGAGAGAGTAGAAGGTGAAACAAGTTATAAGGGACGTCCCATCCGAGTCGTGGACACGCCTGGAATTTACAGTCTGACCTGCTATACCCTGGAAGAAATCGTAACAAGGAAATGCCTGGAAAATGATGAAGTGGATGTGATCATCAACGTAGTGGACGCTTCTTCGCTGGAACGGAATCTGTATTTAACCCTTCAGCTTCTGGAACTCAAAAAACCGGTGATCCTGGCACTGAACATGATGGATATCGTTGAGGACAGGGGAATGGAAATTGATCTGCACCGTCTTCCTGAGATGCTGGGATCCATTCCGGTGGTTCCGGTTTCCGCAAGAAAGCGGACAGGGCTTGATGTGCTGCTTCATGCGGTGGTACACCATTATGAAGAAGGCCCTCAAGGCGTGGTTGTAACCTATACGCCTAAAATTGAGAATAAAATTTCCAAGATAGAGACCATTTTAAAGGCTCATTACGGAGATTTGGATAATTTAAGATGGCACGCCATTAAGTTTCTGGAATATGACGAGGAGGTCTGGAATGACCATCCCTTAGATTTAAGCAATATCATTGACCATAATTATGAGAAGGAAATTATCAATCAGAAATATGACTATATAGAAGGAATTATCCGGGAATGCCTGGTGAATAAGGAAGAGAAAGCAGCATTTACGGATAAAATCGACGAGTATCTGACTCATCCCTTATTGGGAGTGCCTTTTTTCTTAGGTATCATGGCTCTGGTGTTCTTTTTGACCTTTACGGTCGGCGATTTTTTAAAGGGGTATTTTGAGGCTGCGCTGGGCATGCTTTCCGTATCCATGCAGCAGGTCATGGAAAATATCCATGCAGCTGCCTGGATTACTTCCCTGGTGGTGGATGGAATTGTAGCCGGAGTAGGGGGAATTCTCACGTTCCTTCCCAATATATTTATCCTGTTCCTTGCCCTGGCGTTTCTGGAAGACAGCGGATATATGGCCAGAGTCGCCTATGTCATGAATGAAATCATGGGGCGGGTGGGGCTTTCCGGTAAGGCCTTCCTTCCCATGCTTCTTGGGTTTGGCTGCACCGTCCCTGCGGTTATGGCTGCCAGAGCTCTGCCAAGTGAAAAGGACAGGAAAAGGACAATCTTAATAACGCCTTTTATGTCCTGTTCCGCCAGACTTCCTATTTACGTGCTGTTTTCCCAGATGTTTTTCCCGGACCATGCCCTGATTGTGGCCTATTCCCTGTATCTCGTCGGATTATTGATGGCTATTGCCATTGCATATGTAACACACCGGCTGGCAAAGGCGGAGGAAGAGGATACCCTTCTTATTGAGCTTCCTGAATATAAGACGCCAAATGGGAGAACAGTAGCCATATATGTATGGGACAAAGTAAAGGATTATCTGGGTAAGGCAGGAACTACTATTTTTCTTGCCACCATTGTCCTTTGGTTTGTTTTAAACAGCGGGACTTCGGGATTTGTCACGGATGTCTCACAAAGCTTTGCAGCTGCCGTCGGAAGGGTTCTGATTCCTGTGCTCCGCCCGGCGGGCCTTGGGGACTGGAGGATCGCAGTGGCCTTGATTTCCGGGCTTTCCGCAAAGGAAGTGGTGGTTTCCAGCTTTTCGGTCCTGTTTGGAATCAACAATATAAATTCAGCGGCAGGAATGGGAGAACTGTCCAAGATTCTTGGAAGCTTTGGCTTCGGCGGTGTGAATGCTTATGCCCTGATGATTTTCTGTCTCCTGTATTCCCCATGCATTGCAGCTGTAGCAACGATTAAAAAGGAAACGGGCTCCCTAAGATGGACCATTGGCATGGTTTTCTTCCAACTGACAGTGGCATGGGTTGCTTCTGTACTGGTATATCAGATTGGAAGCCTGATCTTTTAAATTTCATATTTCAGAGGAAGAAGCCTATGAATGATAAGCTGCTTGTGGAGACTGCGGTTCTGGCAGGTGAGATCATGCTGGTGAGCGGTGCGGAAATTTACCGGGTGGAAAATACCATTGACCACATATTGCGAAAGGCGGGAAGGGATACTGCAGAAGCCATTGTTTTTTCCACAGGGATCTTTGCGTCCCTTAACGATCCCTCCATTGAGGCCATAACAGTCGCCAGAAGAGTCACAGGAAGATCCACCAACTTAAACAGGGTCTATCTGGTCAATGATGTTTCCAGAAGCCTGTGTGAGGACCGCATAACGGTTGAGGAGGCTTATGGAAGGCTGAAGGAGATCCGGAATGCTGTTCAGTACGGAAAAAGACGAAAGGATATTGGTATCATAGGTGTTGCAGTATTCTTCACTCTGCTTCTGGGCGGAAAATGGAGGGATTGCCTGGCGGCTGCGGTCACCGGAATTTCCTTAGCAGCGGCAATGGAGGTTTCCATAAGAATCAGGCTGAATGATTTCTGTGCCAACGGAGTCTGTGCATTTTTAATAGCCGTCTCCACTCTTTTCATGGAACGGTGGTTTATGCCGGGAATCAAAAGTGATATCATTATGATCGGTGCAATTATGCCTCTGCTTCCAGGTGTCATATTTACTACGGCGATCCGGGACACGTTAAACGGAGATTATGCCTCAGGAACGGCAAGGATCATGGAGGCAGTTGTGATCGCTCTTGCGGTTGCCGCAGGTGTGGGAGCTGGTATGGGCTTATTTCAGTGGATAACAGGAGGCGGGCTGACATGGTAGTACAGACGATGGGGGCTTTTCTGGCAGTGATCAGTTTTTCCCTGATCCTGGAACTCCCAAGGAAGCACGTGGCTTTGGCGGGAGGAATCGGCGCAGCCGGCTGGCTTGTTTACCTTTTGGTAGATGCCGCGGCTGGGTCTGTCATAGCCGCGGCCTTTTTATCCAGTTTGCTGGTGGCCTTAGCCAGCCATATTTTTGCGCGGATTTTTAAAACGCCGGTTACGGTGTTTCTGGTGGCCGGTATCCTGCCATCGGTACCGGGAACCTCCATATACCGCAGCGTGTCTTATGTGATCAGCAATAACCCACAGCTTTCCAGCCATTATCTGGTGGAGACGCTCCAGGTGTCCGGCGCCATAGCAATGGCTATTTTTATCATGGATTCTTTGTTCCGATTGGGGCAGAAGAAGTAAATGAGATGGACAGCTTATTGCTGTCTTTGGAAAAGAAATAGATGTGATTGGACAGGCGGTCTTCTTCCGGGACTTCCTCCTGATTAATGGAGAATACAGTTTCTGCCAATTCATCAAGGGAAATCTCTTGATTGTATGGAATGATGAGGACTTCGTGAATGCTGGAGGGCAGTATGATTAAATCGCTGCTGCAGCAGGAGGCGAAGTCTTTTAATATGCCCTCATAAAGCAGGCACCCGGCTCCATTGATTCCGGAGGAGTTGGACAGCACATACATGGGAGGTGACAGAGGGGCAGTATCAAAGAATTCTTTCAAGGTATCTTCGTTTATTCCATTGTCTGAGGATTTTTTTGCAATCTCTTTTATGGCATCTGGCAGAGAACGGATCCGGGCAGGGAAAAGGCGTGGAGTATTAGACTTAGCTGCCTGGTATATTTCTTCTGTGGATAATTTCCAGGCTTTTTTATGACGGTTGTGGATGAGAGCGGTAAGAAGACTGTCTTCATCGTTTTGGAATGACAGGCAGAATATAATGGAAAGTTCCAACTCCGGATAAGAAATGTGCGGGACTTCCTTTAGCAGCTCCCGGTTGGCTGGTTCGTTAATAAGGCGGAAGATGATTTTTTTCATGATCTGGTCCTGGGATAAGAATTCCTCAATAGGAAGCTGGACAGGCAGAGGGCTGTTTTGATAAAGGGCCATAATGTCATCCAGGATGGCATGAAAAGGTCTGCCATTTTGATATGATTCATAGAAATGGTTTAAATAGATAGTGGGTGCAGCACGTTCATCCGATTTTCCAATGCAAAGACCATGGAGAATTAGACCGTTGTTCTTGGTAATGGGCTGAAGCACCAGGGTGTACTCCGGCCCCAGCCTTTCGCTTAGGGAATGTTTGACTGTTTCCAGAAATGTTTCGTATACCATATGTATACCTCCTTAGATTTGTTTATGTAAACTGCTTGCGGCAGAGTTACAACAAGATAGAATGGGGGATGAAATTGATGGACCAGTGCTGAGAAATAAGACATGCCAGATTTTAGGCTCTTTCATTATAAAGGAGATGGCGGTAAAAAACAATATTATTTTTGGATGTTCGATGCTGATAAACTGAATTTCAAAGAATATCAATATACAAATGGTTATTTCAGACATCATGTTATGAACAGGAAGGAACCGCATATAATAGAATGAATAAGACCATTTGAGAGAAGCCATGATCATACACGTTGTTCAACCCGGTGAAACCATATTTTCAATATCAGAGTATTATAAAATTCCTGTTAACAGGTTAATATTGGAAAACGGAATTGAAAACCCTAACAATTTAGCAGTTGGCCAAACCATCGTGATTGTTCAACCGGAAACACTCTACACGGTCCAGGCCGGCGATACTTTGGAGAGTATTGCGGAGCAGTACGGTGTTTCACCAATGGAATTGTTAAGAAATAATCCCTATCTTTCCGATAGGAAAATTTTATACGTCGGTGAAACCATAGTTATAACCTATCAAACGACTAAAACAAGAACAACTGCCACCAGTGGATATATCTTTCCTTTTATTGATCATTCTGTTTTAATAAAAACACTTCCTTTTTTATCCTATCTTACCATATTTAATTATAGGGCTACGATGGATGGAGAAATTGTCTCCAGTGATGATGACACGGAACTTATCCAACTTGCTAAAACATATGGTACTGCACCCATGATGTTTGTCTCCACAATGATGGAAGAGGGAATCGTCAGCCGTGAGGTGACCTTTAATATTTTAAATAATCCTGCTGTGCAGGAGAGCCTGATTGAAAATGCTCTTCAAATCCTGAAAACAAAAGGCTTTTATGGTATAAACATATATACTGAATCCATTACCTATGAAAATATAGACAGCTTTGCAGTTTATTTGGAAAGGGCCGCAGCAATCTTTCATTCACAAGGTTTCAGGGTAGTAATTACCATAACACCGGCTACGAATATTGATACCCCAAACGTTGGTTTTGAAAAAATTGACTATTCTAAATTGTCTGATTTTGTAGATGGGATCATATTTTCTTCTTACGATTGGGCTAGGTCTTACAGTTATCCAAGCGCCATTTTTCCGGTTAATATCTTAAGAGATTTGTTGGATTACATGGTAAGTATTATTCCGTCTGAAAAAATTTTTTTGGGAGTCACTGCTCTGGGTTATGATTGGACACTTCCCTATGTTCCCGGTGCCACAGAAGCTACTGTAATATCATACAATGGTGCGGTACAAATTGCAGCGGAAAATGGCATACCAATACAATATAATGAAGCAGCACAGTCGCCTTTTTTCTATTATACAGATAATGATGGAATTATGCATGTCGTATGGACGAAGGATGCAAGAAGCTTCGACGCAAGGGCAAGACTGGTAGAAGAATATAATCTTCAGGGCTTATCTTTTTGGACCGTTATGAGATTCGTTGCACAAATGTGGTTTATTATTAATAATCAATATTACATCCAGAAGTTTATCTTTGATTAAACATTACATAGAGCCGATGAATGCCGGCTCTTTTGTATATAAAAATTTATGAAAGTGGGAAAAATACAGCTATCCGCTAAATGGTTTGGGATAAGCAGCAGAATAATTGTTAAAAATATTGCTATACTTATTTGATCTTTAAAAGAAGGAGTAATTCAATCTATGATAGAACAGGATACTATAAAACTCCTGCGTGAGTGTGATGCTGGTGTAAAAATGGGGATTGCATCAATCGATGATGTTTTGGATTATGTTTGTAATAATACCTTTAAGCATTATTTGAATGAATGTAAAAAGGAACATGTAAAATTAATGGTAGAAATACAATCATTGCTGGATGAATCTCATGATGATGGCAAAGAACCTAATCCAATGGCAAAGGGGATGTCTTGGTTGAAAATAAATGCGAAGATGGTCATGAACGAATCAGATCATACCGTTGCGGATTTGATAACAGAAGGGTGTAATATGGGAGTGAAATCTCTTAACAAATATTTAAATCAATATAAAACAGCTGACGAAAAATCCAAAGACATTGTAAAACGGTTAATTCATCTGGAAGAAAGACTTGCTGAAGATATTCGTCAGTTTTTATAACTGCAAAGATAGACGATTGGAATTATTTTTCAAACAAAGGTTTCGTTGATAACATCACTACACTAAAGCTAAGCGGATTTGAAAGAAAAATACCCCCAAAATGAACTTGGGGGTATTTTTCGAACTAAGGTTTCAGCTGTTAACAATACTTCGCTAACAGCTAACTGTTATTTCCGCATTGCCATCCATAGCCTGACACCTCCGTTTTTTATAATGTGTTATTATTAACCACAATAGTATTATGAGCATTATTTATAATAATATGATGGAAATAAATAGAAAGACAGATGTGGATTAAAGAACGTTATCATATCTTTACAAGTCTTTTACCAGTGTAAAAAACGAAAGCGTAAAATTAAGGAATATAATCAGGACAGGAAATCAGTACATATATCCACGTAACGTAAAACCATTGTTCTAAGCGTTTTTAATAACAATTTGACCACTTATATGGTTGGATACCTAAATCAGTCCATATGCTTGTATGAAAAATATGAGTATGTGGGCTTATTTTAGTGCCTCAAACTCCGGCAAAACTAGGAAGGACAGCCGTGATGATGCGGCAGATGAACCCAGGAAAGTAATCAGAAGCAAAACAAAGAAGGAATTCAAAGGACTGGCGGACCGTCTGGAAGAGTATCTGGAGGGTGAAACAGGAGTAAAAAGAATCAGGGAAGCCAGGGAATAAATATTGACATATGGGTTATTGAATTATATAATACAGTGGTAATATATTCCTTTTTGAAGATAGCTATTGTGCTAATATTTATTTTGTGAAGGAGGTTTATGCTATGTATGAATTTGAATGTTTAACTACGAGTGAGGTAGTATCTGTTAATGCGGAGGATTGTTCACCATTTTTAGGAGGATGTTATCCAGAAGCAGAAGGTTGTTGTGGTCCTGATTGCAATCCTAATTAAGGAGTGTTTATTAGTAAATTAGAAACAGCGCATTGTCAAGAGTTTGTGAAAAGACAATGCGCTAATTTTTATATATCATAATTTAAGAAAGAAAAGTGAAGATTATGTTTTATACATTGAATAGTAATGTTTATTTGGTTAAAGGAAAAGCACGTAGTTGTATCTATGATTTAAATAGTTTTAAATTATATAGTGTAAACGATGCGTTGGCAAAGAAAATAGAGTTGGCAAATATAAGAGGAATTGAGATTAATGCTGTAGATGGAGACTTAAAATCAATATTCGATGAGTTAGCCAGAATAGGTGTTTTGGTATTATCAGAAACAGCATTGCCACACGGAATTGACGAAATAAAAAGTCCTGATTATGGATGTGTTTTTGCTTGGATCGAAATAACAAGCAGATGTAATTTGAGATGCTTGCATTGTTACAATGTATCAGATGCTCATTGTGACGTTATTATGTCATTGGACAATTATAAGAAAGTAATTGATAATCTCATAAATATGGGTGTAAAAAAGGTTCAACTTATTGGAGGAGAGCCATTATTTGAGAAGCAATTTCTTAAGGATATGCTTGAGTATACGATCAGTAAATTTTCATTTATTGAAATATTTACAAATGGAACATTATTATCTGAAGAATGGTTCAATTATTTTTCCGAGAATAATATTCATGTAGCGCTATCTGTTTATTCATATAGTGAAGATGAGCACGATAAAGTTACAGGTATGAAAGGGTCATGGGAAAGAACAAACAAAACGATAGAGGAATTAAAAAAACGAGATATTGCCTATCGAGTATGTAATGTATTGATGAAAAATGTGTCATTAGGAGAAAGGCATACAGATCTTTACAAATTAAGTAATGAAAAAGATATTGTAAGAATGTCTGGCCGTGCAAACTTTTCCTTGTTGTCAGATGAATTAATTAGAAAAAAGCTTATTACAAAACAAAAATTTCAAGAACCAATCAAAAGGGGATTTTGTAGTTCCTTAGTATCAGGTCATAATTGTTTTAGGAATAAAATATACATATCAGCTGACATGAAAGTGTTCCCTTGTGTAATGGAGCGAAGATTAATGCATTGTGATATAGGCAATGGAAAAGAAATCACTTTAGATGAATCTATTCGAAATCTAAATAAGGATCGGATAAAAGAGTGCTGCGATTGTGAATATAGATATGCTTGCCATGATTGTAGACCTAATTCATTATCAGGCGATATTATAGAAAAGCCGTGGTATTGTACATATAATCCATTAATGGGTGAATGGGAAGATGTTGATGAATTCATAGTAAAACTCAATCAACGATGGGGAAACTGATTTTCAATAAATATAGACATGATTTACCCCTTCGGAATATAGAAGGGTACGTTATTTGACTAAAATATGTTTATATTATTTGAGGTGACTGATGAAAGAGCAATCAAAGTATCTAAAAATACTAGGCAATATAGATTCACAAAATGAAAAAGGGGTAAATCAGGCACTAGAAAAAGAAGGGTTTTATTCAAAAAATCAAGGATTTCCAATTGCCTCATTACAATTTGAGTTAACATCGCATTGTAACCTTGCCTGTAAACATTGTTATAATAATTCTGGGATTAATAACATATCAGACGCAATGACTTCTCAAAATTGGATTTCCTTTTCCCAGTATCTAGTGGAGCATGGAGGAATTTTTGAGTGTATTATATCTGGTGGGGAACCATTGCTATTTGGCAATGATTTGTTTAAAATAATGGATATTCTACACGAAGACGGTACTTTGTTTTTTTTAATTACCAATGGTTATCTATTAACGAAAGAAATAGCAGATCAATTGAGAAAATATCGTTATCATAAGATTCAAGTTTCTATTGATGGGGTTACTTCAGAATATCACGATTCGTTTCGTCAAAGAAATGGAAGCTGGAAAAAGGCAGTAGATGGGGCATTTGCTATTGCTAATAATGGGATTCCACTTAAAATAGCGCATTGTGTTACCCCATATAATATACATGATATTGATGATATGTGCGCACTTGCGTATTCGCTTGGAGCTTCTAGTATTATGGTTGGGGAACTATGTCTTAGCGGAAGGGCAGCGATTAATAAAGATTTGTTACTCTCTAATGAGCAGAGAGAATTGCTTTTTCAGAAAGTGCGAGAGAATATTTCCAGGTACAAGGGAAAAATGGGCGTTAAATGTTCACATAGTGTAAAAGAGGGGTTGGAAAGACATTATAAGTCTCCGAATTCTGGAGCAATTATTAGACCAAACGGAGATGTTAGAATTGATGGTATGGCACCGTTTGTTGTTGGAAATATTTTAACTGATGATTTTGCTGAGATTTGGACAAAGAAAATTTTTGATTCATGGAATAGCCCGCAAGTGTTGGAATTTATTAACAGTTTTGATAAAGAGGATAGAAATTACTCTTTTATTAATTATGTTGAAGGTGATGTTTCTATATAATTATTAGCATTTATATAATCAATGATGTATCTTTAAATCTGCAATGGAATTGTAGGTTACCACAAGTTGGCCGGACGAATAGAGGTTATTGGGAAATTCTTATATGTACGTTTGATTTTATAGAATGGTTGAAGGATTGGCTCGGAAGGGTCTAAGAAGAAAAATTCTGGAAAAGCTATTAAAATCTGACTTATTTTGATAAAATATGAGCATGGTCAAATTGATTGCCTATGCTCTATTATTTTGGAAAGGATTCGATATAATGAGCGATATGCAAACAAAAAGAATGAGAAAGGTGAAGGTTCAACAAGATTAAGGAAGGATGGACGATATGAATACTGCCATGGAACAGGAAAAGACCAGACGGAAAGGCGTTATACAAGTCATTTACCGCTAAAACCGAAAGAGAACTTAAACGTAAAATTAAGGAATATAATGAGGACAGGACAAAATATACTGTAAAAGCAGAATCCACATCCTTTCGCAACTATGCAGAATTTTGGATGAAGACAGTAAAATATCCTATATTAAAGACAGTATCATATGACTGTATTCAACTTGGAAGCGTGACCACAGAGGACATACAGACCATGATAAATGATTTATCGGCCACAAAGGCATATTCTACGGTATAGAAGCATTATGAATTTGTAAAAGGGGTTTTCCAATATGCCTATAACTCACAAAAAGACAGCCTTTGATCCATGCCCCCCGTTCAATAAAAATGGATAAAAAAATAGTGCATCTGATAGGAATCGAACCTACGCACGCGGCTCCGGAGGCCACTGCTCTATCCACTGAGCTACAGATGCATCTTTTATATTCTACTATAGATTCTTTTAAAGTGCAATAGTATTTGTTGATTTTTGTCTGTTTTTTTGTTAGAATGAAAAGGAGATTGATTCTCCAGGAGGTCAAGCCCATATGAAGGACTTAATAGAAAAATGGAAGAAGGCTTTGAAGGAAGATACCAGACGACTTCTGAAATTCCTGGTCATTCCCTTGGCGGCGATACTATTGATTGCTGCCGTTGTTGTATTAGATAAGCCTGAGCAGGCAGGAAATGATCCGGCTCTTGTTTTAGAAGAAACAGGAGAGGCTGAAAGCACAGCGCCGGACCCTGAAAATGTAGAGGTCACTTTGCAGGAAGAGGCCATACCCCCCATCCATGATCTGATGGAAGCTTATTTTAAAGCCAGAAGGACCTGCGATTTGGAGGCGCTTTCTAAGGTATATGGCGGTACTTGTTCTGAAGAGACACTGAGAGAACAGGGTGCCACAATGGAGGAAGAAGTGAAATTTTACCAGAGTTTTGAGAACCTGGTATGTTATACGGCTCCGGGGTTGGAAGACGGAGAATATGTGGTATATGCCAGATTTGACATAAAGTTTCGGCAGGCGGAGACCCTGGCTCCCAGTCTGGTGGTGTGCTATGCAAAAACTGCAGCAGACGGAAGCAGCTATCTGGTTGCGGATATCAGTGCGGAACAGTCTGAATTTATGGAGAAGGCGAACCAGTCTGAGGCTGTGCAAAAGCAGGCGAAAGAGGTAAACAATGGTCTTGAAAACGCTTTAAAATCGGATGAAAATCTTTTGGCTGTTTATCATATTCTCATGGATGAGAAGGAAGAGCCGGAGGCGGCAACGGATTCAGGCAGCCCGTCAAATAATACGTAAAACAGATGCTTCTCTGCGTGGCACCCTGCAGAGGAGCATTTTTGGCAAAGGAGAGCTATTTTATGAACGTTAGGGACTTTAATTTTAATTTGCCTCAGGAGTTGATTGCCCAGGATCCCCTGGAAGACCGTTCTGCCTCCAGGCTTCTGGTATTGGATAAACATACAGGAGAGATCCAGCACAGGCATTTTCGGGACATCCTTTCTTATTTACGGAAGGGGGATTGTCTGGTCATTAATGATACCAAGGTCATTCCTGCCAGACTGTTTGGTGTAAAAGAAGGAACAGAAGCAAAAATAGAGATCCTTCTATTAAAGAGAAGGGAAAATGATATTTGGGAAACCCTTGTAAAACCCGGAAAAAAAGCAAAGATGGGGACAGTGATCTCCTTTGGGGAAGGCCTGTTAAAAGGAACCGTGATCGATGTTGTGGAAGAAGGAAACCGGCTCATTCAGTTTTCCTATGAGGGGATCTTTGAAGAAATACTGGACCGTTTGGGTCAGATGCCTCTTCCGCCTTATATCACCCACCAGCTAAAGGATAAGAACCGATACCAGACGGTTTATGCAAAGCATGAGGGATCGGCAGCAGCACCCACAGCCGGACTGCACTTTACAAAGGAGCTGCTGAAGGAAATCGAGGATATGGGAGTGTCGATTGCACATGTGACTCTTCATGTGGGACTTGGAACCTTTCGCCCGGTAAAGGTGGATGAGATCGAGGCCCATCACATGCACTCTGAATTTTATATGGTGGAAGAGGAAGAGGCCAGAAAGGTCAACGATGCGAAGAAAAACGGCGGACGGATTGTCTGTGTGGGAACTACAAGCTGCCGCACGGTGGAATCGGCATCCGGGTCAGATGGGATGTTACGTGCCGGAAGCGGGTGGACGGAGATATTCATTTACCCTGGCTACCGTTTTAAGCTGTTGGATTGCCTGATCACAAATTTCCACTTGCCGGAATCCACACTGGTGATGCTTGTATCCGCCCTGGCTGGTCGTGATCATGTGCTCCATGCCTACGAGGAGGCCATTAAGGAGCGTTACCGTTTCTTTAGTTTTGGTGATGCTATGTTTCTTACAGACCTGCAGGATGGACAAACATCCTGAAAATGGAATCAGGATAACATCTTAAGATAAAAAACGGGGAAATCTGTTGTTAAAAAAGAGGTAGGGGTATATGCATATGGAAGAGAAAAAAAACATGGTGGGAGGAATTTCCAGAAAGACTCTGGAACGTCTTCCGATGTATCATCATTATCTGGAACAGAAATGCCGGGAAGGAACAGAAACCATATCAGCGCCGGTCATTGCACTGGATCTTCGGCTTAATGAGGTCCAGGTGCGCAAGGATCTGGCAATGGTGGCAAAAACAGCCGGAAAACCTAAAATGGGTTATCTGGTCAATGACTTAATCAGAGACATGGAGGAGTTTTTAGGGTTTCATAATACCAACCAGGCGGCTCTGGTAGGGGTAGGGTCTCTGGGGAAGGCCCTTCTGTCCTATAAGGGATTTGAACAGTACGGAGTGGAGATTGTCCTGGCTTTTGATTCCGATGGCAGAAAAGTGAATACAAAAATAGGGGGAAAGCCGGTTTTTCCTGTGGAAAAGCTGGAAAACCTCTGCCAGAGAATGAATATTCACATCGGTATTATCACAGTCCCTGCAGAATATGCCCAGGAGGCATGCAACCGGCTGGTGGACGGCGGTGTGAAGGCCATATGGAATTTCGCTCCCACCCACTTATCGGTGCCGGATCATGTGCTGGTACAAAATGAGAACATGGCCGTGTCACTGGCCGCCCTGTCCAAATATCTTTATGAGGCAGACAAGGAAGGAAGGCAGTAGGCAAAGGAGGAAGATGATTGAATACCGTGTTGTTGCAATACGCCCTTGAGGTGGAAAAAACAGGTTCCATAACCCAGGCGGCTGCCAACCTATATATGGACCAGCCTAATTTAAGCAAGGCCATTAAAACACTGGAAGAAAGCCTTGGGGCACCAATTTTTAAACGGACATCCAAGGGAGTGGTTCCTACGGCAAGAGGAAGTATATTTCTGGAACATGCAAGAAATGTACTGGTACAGATTGAGAAAATGGAACATCTATACAAACCGGATCAGGTGAAGGGAGTGGAATTTTCTCTTTCCATGCCAAGAGCAAGCTATTTAAGCCTGGCATTTTCCCGGTTCATAAAAAATCTGAACCAGGAGGAAGGGATGAACGTGTGGCTGCGGGAGACAAATTCCGCAGATACCTTAAAGGATGTGGAAAACGGAGAATACAATCTTGGAATCATCCGCTTTTCGTCCGCTTTGGAGGGGCATTATACCCAGACAGCCGCTGCTAAGGGTCTTTTGCTGGAGCCGGTTTTCCAATTTTCTTTAAGGCTTCTTATGTCCGCAGATCATCCCCTGGCAGAAAAAGAGGAAATTACAGCGGAAGATCTGATGCCCTATATAGAAATTGCCCATGGGGATGGAACCACGGGCCGCCGGGAGGGCTTGGAAAGGAAAGGAAGACTGCTGGAGTCTGCCAGGCGTGTTTATGTATTTGAGCGGGGAAGCCAGTTCAACCTTTTAATGGAGGATCCCCGTACCTATATGTGGGTTTCTCCTATGCCGGAGGAGATCCTTTCAAGGTGGCACCTGGTGGAACGTCAGTGCAGAAAGAGGACCGGGATGTTTCGGGATGCTCTGATCTGCAGGAAGGGATATTCCTTTACGGCCTGGGATAAGGAGTTTTTAAAAGAGCTGGAATCAGTGAAGAATATTTTTTTATAATAGAATGTTAAATATATATCAGTATTTATATACTGATATATGTTTTTTTACCTTTGTATTTCCCTTTTGGTTGAGATACAATACTTTATAGATCATACTGAACTGGAAATTCATAAGGAGGAATTTACGATGGCTAGATTTACATTACCGAGAGACTTATATCACGGAAAGGGAGCCCTAGAAGAGCTTAAGAATATAAAAGGCAAAAAGGCGATCGTGGTGGTCGGCGGCGGTTCCATGAAACGTTTTGGATTTCTTGACAGGGTAGAAGCCTGCCTGAAGGAAGCCGGAATGGAAGTAAAGCTGTTTGAAGGCGTAGAACCGGATCCCAGTGTGGATACGGTGATGAAGGGCGCCGAAATAATGAGGGAGTTTGAACCGGATTGGATCGTTGCCATCGGCGGAGGTTCTCCTATTGATGCGGCAAAGGCTATGTGGGCATTTTATGAGTATCCGGAAACCTCATTTGAAGACTTATGTATTCCCTTTAACTTCCCGACATTAAGGACAAAAGCAAGATTCTGCGCGATTCCGTCTACTTCCGGTACGGCTACCGAGGTAACGGCATTCAGCGTAATAACAGATTATAAAAAAGGAATCAAGTATCCCCTGGCAGATTTCAATATCACACCGGATATTGCCATCGTTGATCCGGATCTGGCGGAGACCATGCCTCAGAAGCTGACTGCTCATACCGGTATGGATGCCATGACTCATGCGGTGGAAGCTTACGTATCCACGCTTCACTGTGATTACACGGATCCTCTGGCACTTCATGCAATCAAGATGATACATAATGATCTGATCGACTCCTTTAACGGGGACAAGGAAGCCCGTGCCCGTATGCATAATGCCCAGTGTCTGGCTGGTATGGCATTTTCCAATGCTTTATTAGGCATTGTTCACTCCATGGCTCATAAGACAGGGGCCGCTTATTCCGGCGGACATATTGTCCATGGCTGTGCAAACGCCATGTACCTGCCAAAGGTAATCAAGTTTAATTCCAAGGCTCCGGAGGCCGCTAAGCGCTACGCAGAGATTGCCCGCTTTATCGGTCTGCAGGGAGGAGATGAGAATGAACTGGTGGATGCATTGATTACAGAGATCCGTTACATGAATAAAAAGCTGGATATTCCAACCTGTATCAAGGAATATGAAGGCGGAATCATTGACGAAGCAGAGTTCAATGAGAAATTAGTGTCAGTAGCTGAGCTGGCAGTAGGTGATGCATGCACCGGCTCCAATCCAAGGCCTATCACTCCGGCTGAGATGGAGAAACTGCTGACCTGTTGTTACTATGATAAAGAGGTAGATTTTTAATAATCTCCAGTAAATGAATGCAATGTGTGCAGCAGGCGCAGAACCTTATGGTTTTGCGCCTGCTGTGCGTGAAAAGGAATTTGACAGCAAAGTTCATCTGTGATATGGTAATCGGGAAAATGAAGAGAAAGCAAGGGATATCAGGATGAAGCAGGCGATTTTAGTGGTGAGCTTTGGCACCAGTTATCATGATAGCAGAGAAAAGACTATAGAAGCCATTGAACAGGACATCAAAGAAACATTTACGAAATATGAGGTGCGCCGGGCATTTACCAGCCGGATCATCATAGGAATCTTAAAAAAGCGGGATAACATCTACATAGACAGCGTGGATGAGGCTTTGGAGAAATTAGCAGCGGAAGGCTTTGAGCGTGTGATCGTTCAGCCCACCCTGGTCATGGGCGGGGAAGAATACGACACCATTCTGGCCGCTGTAAAACAGTATGAGAACCGGTTCCGCCGGATCGTATGCGGAAAGCCGCTGCTTTCTGAGGAGGAGGACTTTAAAAGGCTTATCCGTGTGATGGCAGAGGATACAAAGGAATATGACAGGGAAGGAACGGAAATCCTATTCATGGGACATGGAACGGAGCATGAAGCCAATGTTTGTTATTCCCGCCTGAAGGAGATCTTCCGGGAGAACGGATATGGCAGGTATCATGTGGGTACTGTAGAAGCAGAGCCAGGCTTGAAAACCGTAAAGGAAGAAGTGAAAAAAACCGATTCCAGCCGTATCGTACTGCAGCCCCTTATGATCGTGTGCGGCGACCATGCTCATAATGACATGGCAGGAGAGGATAAGGATACCTGGAAGAGCCAGTTGGAGTCTGAAGGCTATCAGGTGGTCTGCCGGTTAAAGGGTATGGGAGAATTGGAGGGAGTCCGCCGGCTGTTTCTGGATCATGCAGGAGAAGCCAGAAAGAGGCTGGAGGCAATGGGATGAAAAAAGGATGGGGCGTTGTATTGATGGCAGGTATGGCAGCGCTTTTGCTTGCGGGCTGCGGAAGAGGGGTGGAGCCGGTAACTCAATCCGGTTTTATGCTGAACACCTTTGTGACTGTGACCATTTATGATAAAAACGATCCTGGGATTTTATCGGAATGTCTTGATTTATGCAGGTCCTACGAAAATATGTTCAGTAAAACCATTGAGGGAAGTGAGGTTTATAAGCTGAATCACAGGATGGCCGGTGAAACAGCCGTAACCTTGTCCCCGGATGTGGCAGATCTCCTTTCCAGGGGTCTTTATTATTCCCAGATCTCAGAAGGAGCTTTTGATATCACGGTTGAGCCTCTGTCCTCCCTGTGGAATTTCACATCAGAACATCCTGCAGTCCCCCCTGCAGAGAAGATAGAAGAGGCCAGAAAAAAAGTGGATTACCGGAATTTAAAGCTTGAGGGCAATACGGTCACCTTTTTATCCCCGGATACTTCCCTTGATTTCGGTGCGATTGCCAAGGGATATATTGCAGACCGGATGAAGGATTTTCTGTTGGAAAAGGGAGTAAAAAGCGCAATAATCAATCTGGGGGGAAATGTCCTCTGTGTGGGACAGAAGCCAGAGGGCAAGCCATTTAAAATCGGTCTTCAAAAGCCTTATGCAGACCGGAATGAAACCATAGAAACCCTGGATATCAAGGACATGTCTGTGGTATCCTCCGGAGTATATGAGCGTCATTTTGTAAAGGATGGCGTAAACTATCACCATATATTGAATCCCAGGGACGGTTATCCCTATGAAAACGGGCTTGTGTCTGTTACCATCCTGTCAAAGCTGTCTGCAGACGGAGATGCGCTATCCACCACCTGCTTTTCCCTTGGGCTGGAAAAGGGGATGAAGCTTTTAGAATCCATTGACGGGGTATACGGCGTGTTCATAACAGAGGCTGGGGAAGTTCTTTATTCCCAGGGAGCCAGGGAGTTTCTGGCATCAGAGCCTTAGAATCCCTTTACAATTTCCTCTCCCTATAATACAATAGAAGAAATGCAATTTTGCAGGAAGATACAACCTAAGCTTGGCTATGGCAGGAAACACCCTTGGGGTATTCCTTGGCCCAAAGCATGGCGAAGAAAGAGGATAGCAGATGATTAGAAAAATTTGGGACAAGGTCATGAACCGGGAAGTCATTTCCTATCTGATATTTGGAGTACTGACGACTCTGGTAAACTGGGTTGTCTATTGGATCATGGTGAGGGAAGCCATAGACTACCGGGCCGCAACTGCGGCGGCATGGGTGGTTTCCGTCCTGTTTGCCTTTATCGTAAATAAAATCTTTGTATTTCAAAGCTATGACCTGCATCTGAGAATTGTCAGGAAGGAGATAGTTTCGTTTACCGCATGCAGAGCAGCGTCAGGCGTCATGGAAATGGTTCTAATGGTGATAATGGTTTCCTGGCTCAAAATGGATGAATACGTAAGCAAAATACTGGTATCCGTAGTGGTAGTGGTTGCCAATTATGTGTTCAGTAAGGTTTTTATATTCCAAAAGAGTGAGGAAAAACCCCTGTAAAGAGAGGTAAATGAAATGGAACACGATGACGAGATTGAAAAGATATCGAAAGAACTAGAGGATATGCTGAAGATGACATCAGGTGAAAAAGAAGATACTACAGGGGAAAAGGCCTTAAAACCAGGAAACAGGGAGGCTTACGGTCCCCGGGAGGAACAGACAAAGCAGGAATTTGATCCGGCTGACGCACCCCGGATTCGACTGGATCTTCCGGTTGACGGAATGGAGGAACTGTTTGATGAGAGCATGGAATATGGAGGAGATCCGGAGTTCGTGACGGAGGATGCTCCTGATCCCGATTCCATGGGATTTCAGGAGGAACCGGAGGAAGATGTAAATGAGGAAGCATGGGAAGTAGAGCAAATCAAGGAATTTAATAAAAGGCCTCCAGAAAAGAAGGAAGGGAAAGCTGCCAGCCTTGTAAAGCCTTCCGACGGCCTGTTGGCCGCGTTTTTTGTGCCAATGGTGATCATGATCATCATATTTGCCCAGAGGGGGATCTTTCCTTTTGGCGAGGAAAGCTTTCTGCGTACCGATATGTATCATCAGTATGCCCCGTTTTTTTCGGAATTCCGTTATAAGCTGACCCACGGAGGCAGCCTGCTGTATAGCTGGGATGTGGGTATGGGAGTGAATTTTGCAGCCCTTTATGCTTACTACCTGGCAAGTCCCTTAAACTGGCTGCTGGTTCTTTGCCCTAAAAACCTGGTCATAGAGTTTATGACCTATATGATCGTATTAAAGATCGGACTGAGCGGTCTTTCTTTTTCCTGGTATTTGCGGAAGCATTGCCGTACCAGGGACTTTGGAGTTGCCTTTTTTGGCATCTTCTATGCCCTGTCCGGATATATGGCGGCTTATAGCTGGAATATCATGTGGCTGGACTGCATCCTTCTCTTTCCTCTTATTATGCTGGGACTTGAGAGGCTGGTTAAGGAAAAAAAGTGCCTCCTTTACTGCGTAACACTGGGATTATCTATTTTATCAAATTATTACATATCGATTATGATATGTATTTTTATGGTGTTATACTTCATTGCTCTTCTTATATTAGAGGGCTGGAAATCCTGGAAGGATGTGCTGATCCATTCGGGGCTGTTTGCCTTGTTTTCTCTGCTGGCCGGAGGTCTTTCCGCTGTTGTATTGCTCCCGGAAATATATGCTCTGCAGTCCACTGCTTCGGGAGACTTTAATTTTCCCCAGACCATCAGCTCCTACTTTTCCATATTTGACATGATTGCCAGGCATCTTCCTGCGGTGGAGCCGGAAATCGGGCTGGATCACTGGCCGAATATTTACTGCGGTGTGGCAGTTCTTATGTTTTTCCTTCTATATCTGGGCTGCCGGAAGATCAGACAAAGGGAAAAGATCGTTATGTGCTCCATGCTGCTGTTTTTCTTTGCAAGCTTTTCCTTTAATGTACTGAACTTTATCTGGCATGGGTTTCATTATCCGAACAGCCTGCCATGCAGACAATCCTTTATTTATATCTTTCTTATTCTGCTGGCGTCCTATGAAGCCTATATCCATATACACGAGATTCCCTGGAAGCATGTTGTGATCGCCTTTTTTGCTTCGGTGATCTTTGTTCTCCTGGCTCAGAAACTCATTACTGACGAAGCCTACCATTTTTCTGTATTTTATGTGGCTATATTATTCCTTTCCATTTATGCGGGCCTTGTGGGCCTTTACCAGAAAGGAATCAGCCGAAATGTTCTGGTGTTATTGGCTCTTGGCGTAGTTTCCCTGGAGGCTGCAGTGAATACCACGGTCACCAGCGTGACAACAACCAGCCGCACCGGCTATATAAAGGACAATCAGGCCTCATCGGAGCTGGCGTCCAGCCTGATTCCGAATACCTCCTTTTACCGGATCGAAAAGGTCAGCCGTAAAACCAAGAATGACGGAGCCTGGATGAATTTTCCGACAGTATCCCTGTTTTCTTCCACGGCCAATGCGGATCTTACGGCCTTCTTTAAAAAGCTGGGCTGCGAAAGCTCTACCAACGCTTACAGCATTACAGGAAGCACGCCTCTTGTGGATTCCCTTTTTGCAGTTAAATATGCCCTGTACTCCGAAGAAACAGCGGATGACGGCGTATCTGTGCCGGTTTCCTCAAAGGATGAGATGTATCTTAAGGAAAATACCTATGCCCTGTCTCTTGGTTTTCTGGTGCCTTATGATCTTGAAAACAACTGGCAGCTGGACTTAACAAATCCGGCGGAGGTTCAGAATGATCTTTCCGTGGTATTGGGAGCCAGTCCGGTGCTTTCAGAGGTTCCAAGCGAAATAAACGGTACCAGTTTTACCTTCACTCCGGAAAAAGACGGGGACTATTATGTCTATGTCAGTAACAAGAAGGTAGAAAAGGTAAACGCCCAATTAGGAGAACGGTCCCAAAACTTTGACAATGTAAGCCGGGGATATTTGCTGGAACTGGGTTATTTAAAGGCAGGAGAAACCAATACCCTGCGAAATGACGACAATGATCAGGATCTGGTAGCGGTTGCCTACCGCTTTCTGCCGGAAGGACTGGAGTCGGTATATAACATTTTAAACAAAAATTCCATGAAGCTGACGAAATGGACGGATACCCAGATCCAGGGAACGGTAACGGCCGAAAAGGCTGGTCTGCTGTTTTTAAGCATTCCATATGACAAAGGCTGGACCATCAAGGTTGACGGGAAAGCGGTGGAGCCTTATAAAGTATTTGATACGTTTTTAAGTGTGCATATGACTGCCGGAACCCATGATATTTCTCTGGAATATATGCCCCAGGGATTGAAAACAGGCGGTGTGATTACGGCAGGAAGTCTGGCTGTTTTGCTGGCTCTTACAGGTTTATCCGCTGCAAAAAAGAAAAAGCGCAGGCCCATGCGGGTTCATGATATAAGTTAAATATCCCATGGCAGCATTACGGGTATGGACAGTGCCTGCAGAAATTTAGGAAAGAGGAGATTTCAATTATGAAACTATGGGGCGGACGCTTCACAAAGGAAACCAATCAGCTGGTACACAATTTTAATGCATCCATATCGTTTGATCAGAAATTCTATCATCAGGATATTGAGGGCAGCATCGCTCATGTGAAGATGCTGGCAAAACAAGGAATTCTTAAGGAAGCTGACAAGGATAAAATCGTAAAAGGCCTTATGGAGATCCGGCAGGATCTGGAACGGGGAGACTTGGTAATAACGGCCGAGCATGAGGACATTCATTCCTTTGTGGAGGCGGTTCTTACGGAACGGATCGGGGAGGCCGGTAAGCGCCTTCACACGGGACGCAGCCGAAATGACCAGGTGGCTCTTGATATGAAGCTGTATACCAGAGATGAAATAGACGAACTGTCTTCCCTGGTAAAAGGGCTTCTTAAGGAACTTTTAAAGCTTATGGAGGAAAATCTGGATACCTATATGCCTGGATTCACCCATTTGCAAAAAGCCCAGCCCATTACCCTGGCTCATCACGTAGGCGCTTATTATGAAATGTTTGACAGGGATTGCTCCCGCCTTTTTGATATCAAAAAAAGGATGAACTACTGCCCTCTTGGCTCCGGTGCTCTGGCCGGGACAACCTATCCTCTGGACCGGGAATATAGTGCAGGGCTTCTGGGATTTGACGGACCAACGTTAAACAGCATGGACTCTGTGGCTGACAGGGATTACTTGATTGAGCTTTTAAGCGCTCTGTCCACCATAGCCATGCATTTAAGCAGATTTTGTGAAGAGATCATTATCTGGAATACCAACGAATACCGGTTTGTGGAGATCGATGATTCCTACAGCACCGGAAGCAGCATCATGCCTCAGAAAAAGAACCCGGACATTGCGGAATTAATCAGGGGAAAGACCGGAAGAGTCTATGGAGCACTGGTTTCCCTGCTGACCACCATGAAGGGGATCCCCCTCGCCTATAATAAGGATATGCAGGAGGATAAGGAGCTGACCTTTGACGCCATTGATACGGTAAAGGGATGCCTGGCCTTGTTTACAGGGATGATCTCCACGATGACCTTCCGAAAAGATGTGATGGAAGCCAGTGCTAAGAACGGCTTTACCAATGCAACGGATGCGGCTGATTATCTGGTCAATCATGGAGTGGCCTTCCGGGACGCCCATGGGATCGTCGGCCAGCTTGTTCTGTTCTGCATTGGAAAGGGGATTGCCTTAGATGATATGAGTCTGGAAGAATTTCAGGCCATCAGCCCGGTATTTAAAGAGGATATCTATGAGGCCATCAGCTTAAAGACCTGTGTGGAAAAGAGGATGACAATCGGAGCGCCGGGTCAGGAAGCAATGAGAAGGGTCATAGAGATTTATAAGCGTAAGCTTGTTGAATAACATACGAATAAACAAAAAAGAGAAGCACCGTCCATGACAGCAGGAGAGTCACCGGACGGTGTTTCTCTTTTTGCAGATTTTTCTAATTACTGGAAAAGGGGAGGATATCCGGCTAATACAGGGATATACTAATTTTTTGTAAAGATATATTGGTTTTTAGTTAAGAAGATGTTAAAAAAATACTAGGATTCTTAAAAATTTACGATAGTTTCACATGCTGTTCCATGATAGGATGAAAAAAAAGGAGGGTATTAACATGAAAAAAAGAGCAATCAGTGTTTTACTGTTGGCTGCACTGGCAGCCGCATCTTTGTCTGCCTGCGGTGGTTCCAATAAAAATGAATCAACGACCGAGGCGGCTACTACGGCAGCTGCCGGGGAAACCACAAAAGGAGAGGAATCCAAGGAGGCTGCATCGGAAGATCCTCAGGTCACACTGGTGTATGCAGAAGTAAATCCTCTGGATACCATAGTTGGAAAGACTGATCAGGCATTTAAGGATAAAGTAGAGGAATTATCCGGCGGATCCATTAAGATTGACTTGCAGGCCAGCGGTGTTCTGGGAGCGGAAAATGACGTTCTTGATACCATGCTTGGCGGCGGCGGAACCATTGATATGTCCCGAATCTCTGCCTTCGCACTGACCAGCTACGGTGCTACCAAATCCAAGCTGTTATCGATTCCTTATACTTTTGCAGGTAGGGATCATTACTGGAAATTTGTAAGCAGTGATCTGGCACCTCAATTCTTAATGGAACCAAATGATCTTGGATTGGGAGTAAGAGGCCTGTTTTATGGGGAAGAAGGCTTCCGCCATTTCTTCTCAAAGAATCCGGTAAACAGTATGGAAGACTTAAAGGGAATGAAGATCCGTGTTTCCAGTGATCCTGTTATGACAGGCATGGTAAGCGCTTTGGGTGCGAACCCTACCGTAGTCAGCATGAACGAACTTTATTCTGCTCTTCAGACCGGCGTTGTAGATGCCGCTGAGCAGCCCATCGCAAACTATAAGGGCAATGCTTTCCAGGAGGTTGCTCCTAATCTGATACTGGACGGACATACTCTTGGTGCCATTCAGGTTATTATTACGGATGAAGCCTGGGACAAACTGACCGAGAATCAGCAAAAGATTATGGCTGAGGCAGCCGAATACGCATCTGACTTTAATAAAAAGCTTTCCCAGGATGCGGAAAATGAGGTATTGGATGAGCTGAAGGCCGCCGGTGTTAATGTGGTAGAGGTTACCGACATCACACCATGGCAGGAGGCCTGCAAGGATGTGATTGCTGAAAATACGAAGGAAAACGCAGATTTATATCAGCAGATCCTTGATATGAAATAATTCGTTTTGAAAGAAGGGCACAGAAGCCTAAGCCTTCTGTGCCCTAATCATTAGAAAGGGGATCTTTATGCCAGAAATATTTAATAAGATTGACAAAATAAAGCCTGCTTATGACATAACTTATAAAGCTGTTCTGCTCATTTGCAAGCTGCTGTTGATCGGTGACGTTCTGATCACCAGTATGTCAGTTGCGGGCCGGTACATTTCCTTTATTCCAGATCCCGCCTGGAGTGAAGAGGTCGTTCTGACCTGCATGGCCTATATGGCAGTTCTTTCCGCGGCCCTTGCGATCCGGAATGGCTCCCATATCCGTATGACCGCTTTGGATTCTTATCTGCCGAAAAGTCTGAAAAAAGCCCTGGATATCCTGGCGGATATAGCTATTTTTGCGCTGGCGGTCATCATGCTTACCGTTGGCTGGAAATATGCTTCCGGTATTGGGGCCAAGGGATTTTATACCAGTATGCCGTGGCTTTCCAGGTTCTGGATGTATTTCCCGATTCCGCTGGCAGGTGCTGCTATGATCATTTTTGAATCAGAGGCTTTGTATAATCATATAAAAAGTCTTTTTGCAAAGGAGGAAAATCTGTAATGAGCGGAAATATCATAATCCTTATTTTACTGGGCAGCTTCTTTCTGATGGTTCTCCTGCGTTTTCCCATTGCTTATGCAGTTGCTCTTTCCGCAGTGTTCTGTCTGCTTGCCCAAGGCAAATCCTTCACAATCATCTGTCAGCAGATGGTGAAAGGAATCAGCTCCTTCAGTCTTATGGCGGTACCGTTCTTTATTACCATGGGTGTTTTAATGGGGTCCGGCGGTATTTCGGAGAAACTCATTGCTTTGGCCAATGCATGCGTAGGATGGATGCGGGGCGGAATGGCAATGGTTAATATCGTTGCTTCTTATTTCTTTGGAGGAATTTCCGGTTCCGCCGCTGCTGATACGGCTTCTTTAGGTTCCATTTTGATCCCTATGATGGTGGATCAGGGCTATGATGATGACTTTTCAACAGCTGTAACCATAACCTCCTCCTGTGAGGGGCTTTTGGTCCCTCCCAGCCACAATATGGTTATTTATGCCACTACGGCAGGCGGAATCTCTGTAGGAAGCCTGTTCCTTGCAGGATATATTCCCGGAGCCCTTCTTGCCCTGTCTCTTATGGTGGGTTCTTATATTATCTCAGTAAAGAGAAACTATCCTAAGGGAGATAAATTCAGCATTAAAAATCTTATAAAACAGCTTGGAATCTCATTCTGGGCACTTGCAGCAGTACTGATTGTTGTGTTTGGTGTAGTAGGAGGCGTTTTCACGGCAACGGAATCTGCTGCCATTGCAGTTCTCTATAGCCTCATTGTCAGCGTATTCATTTATAAAGGACTGGACTGGAAAGGTGTCTGGAGGGTTATGGATGATTGTGTCAATACTCTTGCCATCGTTCTGATCCTGATTGCAACCTCCAATGTATTTGGGTATTGCCTGACAACTCTCCATGTTCCGGATCTGGCCGCAAGCGCCATAACCGGTATCACCGACAATCCGATCCTCCTGGCACTGCTTCTGAATCTGATTCTTTTGGTATTAGGCTGTATTATGGATATGTCACCCATTATCCTGATTGCAACGCCGATTTTACTTCCGATTGCAACCTCCATCGGCATTGATCCGGTCCAGTTCGGTATTATCGTCGTGTTAAACTGCGGCATCGGTCTTTTGACCCCTCCGGTTGGCGCCGTGTTATTTATTGGCTCTGCTGTGGCAAAGCTTCCTATGGAAAAGGTAGTAAAGGCAACACTCCCCTTTTACATTTGTATGATTATCACCCTCTTGCTGATCACCTTTGTTCCGGCTATCAGTATGGGACTGCCTTCCCTGTTGGTTAAATAGTGATCCTGTACCGGCACAACCGCCAACAGCAGCAGGATTGCCAAAAGACAGGTTATGGAATCAGGCATTTTTTCTATGAATGCCTGATTCTTTTTTCATAATAAAGCGCGCTTTGGAGAAATTGAATGATGAAAGGAAGGAATGCAATGAAATATGAATACAGATACCGGAATACGGCGGCGGATATCTGGCAGTTATCCATGTATTATATTTATGGTTCCCTGGTTGGAGTGTGCAATGTGATTTTTACAATCGCAGTTTTTGCCCTTGGGGTTTCCAGATGGAATTCATCCGGTCCTTTTTTTAAGACCTTTGTTATACTTGGCTGCTGTCTGTTTCCATTGATCCAGCCTGTATTCGCATACAAAAAAGCCAGAAAACAGGCAGAATCCATCAGCCTGGATACCCATATGGGCTTTGATGACTGGGGAATCCATGTGAAGCAGGGAGAGAATCATTGGGACATCAGATGGGAAAAAATCAGGAGAATTGCCAGAAAGCCTAATATGATCCTGATTTTTTCCGATTCCACTCATGGCTTTGTACTGGCAGACCGTGTTTTAAAGGAAGAAAAAAATGAGTTTTATAACTACGTTGCCTCAAAAATCAAGGCAGCCGGTAAGAAATAGACCCATGATCAGGCCGGATCAGAACCAAAGATCTGCCTGCGCAGGCGGCAGCCGGTGGGAGTTGCGGCAAGGCCTCCCTCGGATGTTTCTTTTAAAGAGGAAGACATAAGGTCGCCTACCTGCTTCATTGCCAGGATCACTTCGTCTGCAGGAATAACACTGGTAATTCCGGCACAGGCCAGCTCTGAAGCGGTAAATGCATTGGCAACTCCCATGGCATTCCGCTTGATGCAGGGGACTTCCACCAGGCCTGCCACAGGGTCACATACCAGGCCCATGGTATTTTTGAGGGCAATGGCACAGCTGTCGGAGACCATCTGTGGCGTACCTCCGAAGATTTCCGTCAGGGCAGCCGCCGCCATGGCGGAGGCAGAACCTACCTCCGCCTGGCAACCGCCCTCTGCACCGGCGATGCTGGCGCACTTGGCAATGACCATTCCAATGGCCGATGCGGTAAACATGGACATGATGATGTCATGTTCCGGAAGGTCAAATTCCTCCATTACGGAAATCAGGGCAGCAGGAATGACTCCGCATGAGCCTGCCGTGGGAGCCGCCACGATCTGTCCCATACAGGAATTGTATTCCGTCACGGCAAGTGCCATGCTTATGGCATTTCCAAGGAGATGACCGTAATGGTTCTTGCCTTCCTCCACGGCTTTTTTTAATTTGGCAGCAGCGCCGCCGGAAAGCCCGCTGGAAGAGCGGAGGCTTTCATCCATTCCGTTTAAGACAGACTCCCTCATAACCGTAAAGCTGTTTTTCATATTGGCGTAAAGGGCTTCCTCGGTGGTCTCCATATCCCAGGCCTGCTGCGTTAAGACGATTTCCGATAGTTTCTTATTGGAAGAGGAAGCGGCTGAAACAAGTTCTTCCACGGATTTATATTTTAATTGCATTGGTTCCTCCTGGTTCAGTTCAGTTTTAACAGAATAGTATTGTATACATGAGGGATGGCCTTGATCTCACGGACTAAGGACTGGTCAAAATCAGAATCCATTTCAATGGTCATGATGGCAAGCCCGCCTTTTTCCTGCCGGTTTAAGCGGAAATTACAGATGTTGGCCTTGCCGACAGCAACCAGGTTGGTAACATGGGCGATGATGCCGGGAAGATCCTGATGCATGACGATCAGGGTGGTGTTCTGGCCCGTAAAATAAACCTCCATATCATTTACCTTTGTTATAACAATGTTGCCGCCTCCCACAGATGCTCCCTGAACGGTAATGCTGCTTCCATCCGCCGAAGTAAGGGTGACCAGGGCTGTGTTTGGATGGGCATTTTCAATGGTACCGGTACGGATTGAGACGGATACCCCTTGTTCTTCCGCCGTCTCAAGGCTTGTGCGGATTCCCGGATCCCAGGGATCCAGTTTTAAGATCCCCCCTACAATGGCCTTGTCGGTCCCATGCCCCTTAAAGGTTTTAGCAAAAGAACCGTGAAATAAGATCTCTGCCTTTGCCACCGGAGCGCCTAAAAGCAGGGCGGCCGTTTTGCCGATACGGGCGGCTCCTGCCGTATGGGAGCTGGAAGGCCCGATCATAACTGGGCCGATAATATCAAATACATTCATATCAATTCTCCAATTCCGGGTATTGTTCGATCCTTCGTTTACAGAGGCTTAAATTCCGGCTTCCTTCTATAAAATTCCGTATAATAGGAAAAACCGCATTGCTTTAAAAGCTCTCTTGCTGCTTGAAAATCTGCGCCTATATCCTCCGGTATGTGGGCATCAGAACCGATGGTTATGATCTCACCTCCTAATTCCCTATAGCGCATCAAGATCCTGTCACATGGGTTGGGCTGGCCGATCCCTTTTCGAAGACCGGCTGTGTTGCATTCAATTCCTTTTCCCCGTTCAATGACCGCTCTTAAAATTTGGTCAAGTATGTCCCGGTACGCTTCATAGCTGTAATATGCGGCTTTGTTGGGACCATAACGGACAATGTAGTCGATGTGGCCTGCCACGTCGTAGGTATTTAAATTTTTTACATTATCCAGTGTGGCCTGGAAATACTGAAGATATGCTTCCTGTTCCCCTCTGCCCTCAAAAAATTCCGGATAAGCAGGATCTTTTCGATTGATAAAATGGGTGGAGCCGATAACAAAATCAAAGGGATGGCTTGAAAGCAGCTCATGGTAATACTTTTTTAAATGGGGCTGAAGTCCCAGTTCGATCCCGATCCGGAGGTCGATCCGGTCCTTGTATTCTTCTCTCAGGGCGGACATCGTATTAAAGTATTTGTCCGTCGGAAGGGTAAAATCAATGACAGAGTCCACATCATAATCATGATGGTCCGTAACACAAAGGGAAGTCATTGAAAGGTTAATGGCCTGTTCCAGCTGAGCCCGCATGGGGGTGTTGGAATCACCTGAAAAATCTGTGTGAAAATGATAATCTGGCAGCATGAGGTTCTCCTTTCAAAAATTAAATCCATTATAATCAATCGAGGGGAGAAAAGCAACGCAGTGAAGGGGCGGTTTTACCTAAATTTCACCAAAATTTTACATAATTTATAAAAAGCGTTGAAAAAGAGATTCTGCCTATGCTATATTTTAAACGGTGCGCCTGTGCAGAACGTCCGGCGTACCGGAATAAAACCATGTTCAGTGGTTATAAGGAGGTTATACATGTCTATAAATGACATATCGAGTTTGTTTGGCTTTATGGGTGGACTGGGAATGTTCCTGTATGGCATGAATACCATGGCAGACGGTATGCAAAAGAGCGCAGGAAGCCGGATGAGCCGTTTTCTGGGGATGCTCACAAACAACCGTTTCCTGGCAGTGATCCTGGGGGCACTTATAACGGCCATCATCCAGAGCAGCGGAGCGACCACGGTTATGGTGGTAGGCTTTGTAAGTGCGGGAGTGCTTAATCTGACCCAGGCGGTGGGCGTTATTATGGGAGCCAACATCGGTACCACCATTACAGCCTGGATCGTATCCATGAATCAACTGGGTGATGCATTTTCCATATTGCAGCCTTCCTTTTCCGCCCCTCTTTTCATTGGAATCGGTGCAGTTCTTCTGTTATTTGGAAATAAGCAGAGGGCGAAAACCATAGGGGAGATCCTGGTGGGGCTTGGGATGCTGTTTGTTGGCCTTGATTTTATGTCGGGAGCCATCTCCCCCTATACGGATGCCCCTGTTTTTTCCGAGGCATTCCGGCTTTTGGGAAGGAATCCCTTACTGGGCATGCTCATCGGAGCCCTGGTAACGGCTCTGCTCCAAAGCTCTTCTGCATCGGTGGGCATTCTTCAGACCCTTGCCATGAACGGAGTGGTGACTACCAATGCCGCTATTTTTATCACCTTGGGACAGAACATCGGTTCCTGCGTCACCGCACTTATTTCCAGCATCGGCGGTTCCAGAACCGCAAAGCGGGCGGCAGTGATCCACTTGTCCTTTAATGTGATGGGGGCCCTTATTTTCGGCATTGGCTCTATTGTCCTTTTTATGGCTGCTCCGGCATTGGCTGCCCATAACATTACAGCGGTCCAGATTTCCATATTCCATACATTCTTTAACCTGACCAATACCTGTCTGCTGTTCCCATTTGCAAAGCAGCTGGTTCATTTTTCCGGATTTGTGATTCCGGAGAGTAAAACCGGCGATTTAGAAACGGCAGGGGAAGAAGCTGTGACCATGAAGCACCTGGATGAGAGAATTTTTGAGTCCCCGGCATTTGCGGTGGAAACAGCCGCAATGGAAGTCGTACATATGGGACAGATCACCCTGGATAATGTAAAGCGGGCCATGGATGCGGTTCTCACGAAAAATGAGGAAGAGACGAGAGAAGTGTATAAAACAGAGAAGACGATCAATAATATGGAAAAGATGCTGATCGAATATCTGGTCAAAATCAACAATTTATCCCTGACGGAGGAGCAAAAACTGGTAGTCAACAACTTATTTTACAGCGTCAATGATATCGAACGGGTGGGAGATCATGCGGAAAACCTTGCGGAGCAGGCGGAATACATGATCCGGCATGAAATCAGCTTTTCCGATACAGGTGCTTCTGATTTAAAGATCATCTGTGAGGCGGCTTACCAATCCTTTTTCCATTCCATAGAAGCCAGAAGAAAAGGGGACATGGAGGAGGTCCGGAAGGTGAACCAGTGTGAGGATGAGGTGGATCTTTTGGAAGAGGAGCTGAGAGAAAAGCATATTGAACGGCTTTCCACAGGGGAATGCAATACATCGTCAGGGGTTGTGTTCCTGGAGCTTATCAGTAATCTGGAACGAATTTCCGACCATTCCTATAATCTGGCCAGCTATGTGAAGAATGAGATTTAGGGTAAGGGCATAATATAAAATAAAAAAGGACTTGCTATTTACTGGAATATTAGGTAAAATAAAGGGTAGTTGATTATTATTTAACAATCAAATTAATTTTATTCTTAGGAGGAATTGAATTATGGCAGTAAAAGTGGCGATTAATGGTTTCGGCCGTATTGGCCGTCTTGCATTCAGACAGATGTTTGGCGCAGAAGGCTATGAAGTAGTAGCTATTAACGATTTAACAGATCCAAAGATGTTAGCGCATTTATTAAAATACGACACTGCACAGGGCGGATACGCTGGATACTATGGTGAGGGGATTCACACCGTAGAGGCTTCCGAGGACTCCATTACTGTAGATGGAAAGACAATTAGAATTTATGCCCAGGCAAAGGCTGCTGAGCTTCCATGGGGAGAGATCGGTGTTGATGTAGTTCTTGAGTGTACAGGATTCTATTGCTCCAAGGATAAGGCCCAGGCTCACATTGATGCAGGTGCTAAGAAGGTGGTTATTTCCGCTCCGGCTGGTAATGATCTTCCAACCGTTGTTTACAGTGTAAACGAGAATATCTTAACCGCTGATGACAAGATCATCTCTGCTGCTTCCTGTACAACAAACTGCCTGGCTCCTATGGCAAAAGCTCTTAACGATTATGCACCGATCCAGTCCGGTATCATGAGCACCATCCATGCTTACACAGGAGATCAGATGATTCTTGACGGACCTCACAGAAAAGGCGACTTAAGAAGAGCAAGAGCAGGCGCAGCCAACATCGTTCCCAACTCTACCGGTGCGGCAAAGGCAATCGGTCTGGTTATTCCGGAATTAAACGGCAAGTTAATCGGTTCCGCACAGCGTGTTCCGGTTCCCACAGGCTCTACCACCATCTTAACCGCAGTTGTTAAGGGTGCAGACGTCACCAAGGAAGGCATCAACGCAGCTATGAAGGCAGCATCAAGCGATTCCTTCGGATACAATACAGATGAGATCGTTTCCTCTGATGTTGTTGGCATGAGATTCGGTTCCTTATTTGATGCTACTCAGACCATGGTTTCCAAGATCGGCGATGATTTATATCAGGTTCAGGTTGTTTCATGGTATGATAATGAGAATTCCTATACAAGCCAGATGGTTCGTACCATTAAGTACTTTGCTGAATTAGGCTAATGATCCACAAAGGGTCCGGTCGTTATGGACCGGACCCTTTATCTCTATAAATGTATGAAAGAACAGTAAACCTGAAAGGAGCATTGAAATATGCTTAATAAGAAAACAGTTGATGATTTATCCGGGTTACAGGGAAAGAAAGTTTTAGTAAGATGTGATTTCAACGTGCCGTTAAAAGAAGGTGTGATTCAGAACTTTAACCGTATCGACGGAGCCGTTCCTACGATCAAGAAATTACTGGATCAGGGTGCAAAAGTGATCCTCTGCTCCCACCTTGGAAAACCAAAGGGCGAACCTCTTCCCGAGATGTCACTGGAGCCGGTAGCTCCCGCTTTAAGCGAAAGACTTGGGGTGGAAGTGAAATTTGTAAACGATCCGAAGGTAACAGGTTCTGAGACCAGAAAGGTTGCCGGGGAATTAAAGGATGGGGAAGTTCTGCTGCTTCAAAACACCCGCTACAGAGCCGAAGAGACAAAGTACGGCAAGGATGAGAATGCAGAAGAGTATGCGAAAGAGCTGGCATCCCTTTGTGACGGTATTTTCGTAAACGATGCTTTTGGCACCGCTCACAGAGCTCATTGCTCGAATGTAGGTGTTACCAAATATACCACCACCAATGTGGTAGGCTACCTGATGGAAAAAGAAATCAAATTCCTGGGTCAGGCAGTGGAGAATCCGGTACGTCCTTTCGTGGCAATCCTGGGTGGGGCAAAGGTTTCCGATAAGATCAACGTGATCAATAACCTCCTTGATAAGGTTGATACCTTAATCATCGGCGGCGGTATGGCTTATACCTTTGAAAAGGCTCAGGGCAAGGAAATCGGAAATTCCTTATGTGAAGAGGATAAGCTTGATTATGCGTTGGAGATGATCAAGAAGGCGAAAGACAAGGGAGTAAACCTTTTGCTTCCGGTAGATAACGTGGAAGGCCTGGAGTTTTCCAATGATACGGAAAGAAAAGTCGTTGAGGTCATAGACGCAGGCTGGTCAGGATTTGATATCGGACCGAAAACCATTGAGCTTTTCAAGGCCGCGTTAAAGGATGCCAAGACCGTTGTTTGGAACGGACCGATGGGCGTATTTGAATTTTCCAATTTTGCTGAGGGTACTTTGGAAGTTTGCCGTGCAGTTGCAGAGCTTTCTGATGCCACAACGGTAATCGGAGGCGGCGACTCTGTCAATGCGGTAAAGAGACTTGGTTTTGCTGACAAGATGACTCATATCTCCACAGGCGGAGGCGCTTCTCTTGAATTCCTGGAAGGCAAGGAGCTGCCAGGTGTGGCTGCTGCAGACAATAAATAAAAGGAAGTCTTCATAATGTAAATCCGTTAGAGAGGATATCGGCCCGGACAAAGAAAGACTGTCCGGGCCTTGAAAGACAGGAGATTCCGGTCTTTTGAATGACGAACATAAAGGAAGGTTGATACTATGTCCAGAAAGAAAATTATAGCAGGTAACTGGAAAATGAATATGACTCCCTCTGAGGCTGTGGAGCTGGTGAACACCTTAAAGCCTTTGGTGGCAAATGATGATGTAGACGTTGTTTTCTGTGTCCCGGCTATTGACATCATACCAGCTATGGAAGCTGCGAAAGGAACCAATATCCATATCGGTGCTGAAAACATGTATTACGAGGATAAGGGGGCTTATACCGGAGAGATTTCTCCTGCCATGTTAAAGGATGCAGGTGTAAACTATGTGGTGATCGGCCATTCCGAGAGAAGGGAATATTTTGCTGAAACAGATGAAACGGTGAACAAAAAAGTTCTCAAGGCATTTGAATACGGCATTACTCCCATTGTTTGCTGCGGAGAATCCCTGACTCAGAGAGAACAGGGAATCACCCTTGACTGGATCCGCCAGCAGATTAAGATCGCTTTCTTAGGTATTCCGGCAGAGAATGCGGCAAAAGCAGTTATCGCTTATGAACCGATCTGGGCCATTGGCACCGGAAAAGTGGCGACTACGGAGCAGGCCCAGGAGGTTTGCAGTGCAATCCGCTCATGCATCTTAGAAATCTATGACGAAGCTACCGCCGAAGCCATCCGCATTCAGTACGGCGGTTCCGTATCTGCTGCAAGCGCTCCGGAGCTGTTTGCACAGCCTGATATTGACGGCGGCCTGGTTGGCGGGGCATCCTTAAAGCCTGAGTTTGGTAAAATTGTAAACTACAACAAATAAGCAGATAAAAGCTGCTGCCTCCTTTTCTTATCCGGTAGGGGGCGGCAGCTTTTTCCGACAGGAAGAAAACGAGGGAAAAGTCCTGTTTTTATTTCATCATTCACCGGTTGCAAGAAATGTGCAAATCATGTAAAATATGATTTGTGAGACAATGATTTCCATAAGATTTCCCACACTTTGGGGCATGATGATAAATTTCCAGGATGCTACCATTACAATAGAATGTAAAAGAGATAAAGGAGAACTAGTTATGAGCAGAAAACCGGTTGTATTAATGATACTTGATGGTTATGGATTAAATGATAACTGCGACCATAACGCTGTTTGTGAAGGCAAGACCCCTATCATGGACCAGCTTATGAGCCAGTGTCCTTTTGTCAAGGGAAACGCCAGCGGACTGGCAGTAGGTCTTCCTGACGGACAGATGGGCAACTCAGAGGTAGGACATCTGAATATGGGAGCAGGACGCATCGTATATCAGGAACTTACCAGAATTACAAAGTCCATTGAAGACGGCGATTTTTTTGAGGTGGCAGGATTTTTACAGGCAGTGGAAAACTGCAAGAAAACCGGGTCAGCTCTTCATATGTGGGGCCTTGTATCAGACGGCGGGGTGCACAGCCACAATACCCATATTTACGGCCTTTTAGAGCTGGCAAAGAGAAAAGGCCTTGATAAGGTTTATGTTCATTGCTTCCTGGACGGACGTGATACGCCTCCCGCTTCTGGAAAGAACTTCGTGGAAGCGCTGGAAGAAAAGATGAAAGAGCTTGGCACAGGGAAAGTGGCGTCTGTCATGGGCCGCTACTATGCCATGGACCGGGATAACCGCTGGGACCGTGTGGAACGGGCATATAATGCTCTGACAAAGGGCGAAGGAAACCATGGGGATTCGGCTACAGCCGGAATCCAGGCTTCCTATGACAAAGAGATTTATGATGAATTTGTGGAGCCTTTTGTTGTGACGGAGGATGGAAAACCGGTTGCTACCGTAAAGGACGGCGACTCCGTGATCTTCTTTAACTTCCGTCCTGACCGGGCAAGAGAGATTACACGAGCCTTCTGCGATGATGAGTTTAAGGGATTCGGAAGAGAAAAACGCCTGGAGCTGACCTATGTATGCTTTACGGATTACGATGAAACCATTCATAACAAACTGGTCGCCTTTAAGAAAGAAAGCATTGCAAACACCTTCGGCGAATTTTTGGCTCAGAATGACCTGACCCAGGCCAGGATTGCGGAAACGGAAAAATATGCCCATGTAACCTTTTTCTTTAACGGCGGCGTGGAAGAGCCTAATAAGGGGGAGGACAGGATCCTGGTTCCGTCTCCAAAGGTAGCCACTTATGACCTCCAGCCTGAGATGAGCGCCCCCATGGTATGCGATAAGCTGGTGGAGGCCATTCAATCCGGTAAATATGATGTAATCATCGTGAACTTTGCAAATCCGGATATGGTTGGCCATACGGGTATTGAGGCTGCAGCCATCAAGGCCATTGAGACGGTGGATGCATGTGTTGGAAGAACCGTAGAAGCCATCAGGGAAGCCGATGGAATGCTGTTTATCTGTGCGGATCATGGTAATGCGGAGCAGCTACTGGATTATGAGACAGGAGAACCCTTTACTGCCCATACCACCAACCCGGTTCCGTTTATCCTGGTAAATGCAGATCCAGCCTATCAGCTGAGAGAAGGCGGATGCCTGGCTGATATCGCTCCCACCCTCATCCAACTTATGGGATTAAAACAGCCGGAAGAGATGACAGGAAGATCGTTACTTGTGAAATAAATAATGCCAAAGCAATAAGAGCTTTCCGGTGACAGCACTGGAAGGTTCTTATTTTTGTTGTCTTTGCACAAAAGACATGATAATTTTATGTAAACTAGAAAATTAAATGCATCCTTATTCGTTTTATGCTTCCATTTCTTATGAAAATACGATAGAATAGAGAAAGATATCTTAGGAAGGGTTTCAGATGAGCATTCGAATCAGGTTTTCTTTGGAGCCAAAGAAAAAAATTTTTTCAGGGATTAGCTGGAATTGCCAGTCAGCGGAGAGCATGGCAAAAAAGCTGGCAAAGGAAATGGGATACCATTGTTTCCGGGTAGAAGGTTTTTTGCTTGTTCAGCTATGCCAGGAAGGCTATATTTGGCTTAAATGGAGCAGGAAAAAGCTTCAGGGGGAGAGCCAGACCAACATTGCCGGTCCCGGCTTCCATGCGGCGGCCATCAGTTTTCTGGAGCGGCTGGCTAAAGAAGAAAGGCTAAGGCTCAAGGTCGAGGACAGGACCGGGTATTATATAAAAAGGGATTTTCTTGCCATGAGACAGAAGTACTTTTACCTGTGGTTTTCTGATCTTATGAAGCTGGTGTCCGGTTGGGGCGAAGATGGGGAATACATGTTTTGCTGGCCTTCGGTTTATTATGTACCGGATCGTCAGGTGGGAAAACTGATCACCCATATTCGGTCATTTTCTTTTAACGAGATCAAAGGGATGATACATTCTGGTATAGGCGTTGCATTTGCCAGGGATTTTTTTGTTTTACAGGAACAGCGCCATGGTCCTGCTACACCAGTTCTGCTATTACATGCCGTCAGGACGCAGCGGGCAGGATGAAAAGATAAACCGGGAGATCATTGAGCTTCTGGAACGGGCGCTTTCCATGGACCGGAAGCTGCCCTTTCCCAAGAAAGAGTATCTGGAGGTGTGCAGCCTTGACGGGCATATTCCTGTGGATTTAGAAGGAGTGACTTTCCTGCCGGAGGATGTTATGATCGGCTGCAGAAAGCATCTGGTTTACCGGAAGATCGGCAACATGAGCTTTGGGTTACCGGGAAATTTCCTTTACGACGAATCATATAACGGCAGCATGGATCACTACTATGACGGGGAGGATTATGGGGGCCATGATTATTACGTTTATGCGGCAGTATTTGAAGGGCGTAAGGCAGAATTTAAAAACCAGTGGTTTGAGCAGGGAAAAGGGCCGGAAATTATGGATTTTGACATAGGAAAGGCCGTGGCCCGTGCGGCATTCTATGAGCCGGAGGAACGGGATGGGGAAATTCTTTATGGGATGTCGGCACAGGTTCTTTATAAGGAACAGCGCATGAACATCAATATAATCAGCAGAAAGCAGGGGGAAAAAGATTGGGCCTTAGGGCTGATTAAAAATATTAAGATTACAGAGTAGAGGATAGTATGAAACAGAAAGAGATGAGAACGGGCACATTGTTAAGACGCTTTGTGCCCTACTATAAAAAATATACCAAAGTTATGGCCATGGATTTATTCTGTGCGTCGCTTACCACCATATGTGAAATGGTATTGCCTTTGATTCTGCGCTATATCACCAATCAGGGACTTAAGGATTTGACGTCCCTTACGGTACAGATGATCATGGCGATCGGCGCACTTTATTTTGGTCTCAGGATCATTGACGGAATGGCCAGCTTTTACATGGCTTACACAGGCCATGTTATGGGCGCCGCCATTGAGACCGATATGAGGCAGGATGCATTTGCCCATTTGCAGAAGCTGTCGGATAACTATTTTAACAATACAAAGGTTGGACAGATCATGTCCCGGATCACCAGTGACTTATTTGACGTGACGGAATTTGCCCACCACTGCCCGGAGGAATTTTTTATTGCCTTCTTAAAGACAGTGGTGTCATTTCTTATACTGGCAGGGATCAATCTTCCTCTGACGCTGATCATCTTCCTGCTGATTCCGGTTATGGCAGTGTCCTGTACCTACTTTAACCTGCAGGTGAGAAGAGCGTTTAAGCACCAGAGAAACCACATCGGGGAGCTGAATGCCAGGATCGAGGACAGTCTTTTAGGAAACCGGGTTGTCCGGGCCTTTGCCAATGAAAAGATTGAGATCGAAAAGTTCAACAAGGATAATCTGGAATTTTTGGAGATCAAAAGAAAAACATATAAATACATGGCCGCTTTCCAGAACACCATTCGTATGTTTGACGGCCTGATGTATGTGGTTGTCATCGTTGCAGGCGGAATATTCATGATAAAGGGACTGATTGAGCCGGGAGATCTGGTGGCGTATACCCTGTATGTGACTACGTTGCTTGCTACTATCCGCAGGATCATCGAATTTGCGGAGCAGTTCCAGAGAGGAATGACCGGAATCGAACGTTTTATGGAGTTAATGGATGCCAGCGTGGATATCTTTGACGAAGAAGGGGCAAAGCCGCTTCATGATGTTAAAGGTGAGATTCGGTTTCAAAAGGTATCCTTTGAATACCCGGATGACCATAATCCTGTGCTGACCAACATTGACCTTACGATCAGACCGGGAGAACGGGTGGCTCTTGTAGGGCCTTCCGGAGGCGGAAAGACCACCTTATGCAACCTAATCCCCCGTTTCTATGATCCCACGGAAGGGGGGATTCTCATAGACGGCCAGGACATTAAAAATGTAACCCTGGAGAGCTTAAGAAGCACTGTAGGCGTGGTGCAGCAGGATGTGTACCTGTTTTCAGGAACGGTATTTGAAAACATTGAATACGGCCTTCCGGGTGCTTCCAGAGATGATGTGATTCAGGCAGCAAAGCTGGCCGGAGCTCATGAGTTCATTACAGGGCTGAAGGATGGCTATGACACCTATGTGGGAGAGCGGGGCGTAAAGCTTTCAGGAGGACAAAAGCAGCGAATCAGCATTGCCAGGGTATTCCTTAAAAATCCCCAGGTGCTGATCCTTGACGAAGCCACCTCTGCTCTTGACAACGAGAGCGAGCATCTGGTTTCCCAGTCACTGGACCGGCTGGCAGTCGGCCGCACCACACTGACCATTGCCCACCGCCTTACTACCATCCAGAATGCGGACCGGATACTGGTGCTTTCTGACAGCAATATTGTGGAAGAAGGAAATCATGAGGAACTGCTTTTAAAGCGGGGATTGTATTATCAGCTTTATACATCTGCAGGTGAGGATGAGCCGTCTGCCCTGACAGTGTAGTCATTTGCTCTCAGCTTGCCGAAGGGAATTTGTCCCAAAGCAGGCTTTGAGCGATTTGACCCTTGCAGCATGGCCGGATGCAGGAGCGGAAACATTCCTGGGTTGGCTCATTGCTTTCGAAGTCAGACAGCCCTAGCAATAAAGGAGAACGGAAATGAAAGTAGCGATAGTAACAGACAGCAACAGCGGAATCACTCAGAGGCAGGGAGAGGAAGCCGGGATTTTTGTAGTGCCCATGCCCTTTATGATGGCTGGGGAAACATTTTATGAGGATATCAGTCTGACACAGAAGGACTTTTACGAAAAGCTGGAGGAAGGTGTGGATATTTCCACTTCTCAGCCGTCTCCTGCCGATCTTCTGGACCTATGGAACAGGCTTTTGGAGGAATATGAGGAAATTGTGCATATTCCCATGTCCAGTGGTTTAAGCAGTGCCTGCCAGACGGCCCTTATGCTGGCAGATGATTATGAGGGAAAGGTATATGTGGTCAACAACCAGAGGATTTCAGTGACTCAAAGACAGTCGGTTCTGGAGGCCAGGAAAATGGCGGATACGGGAATGACTGCTGCTGCCATTAAGGAGAAGCTGGAAGAGACGAAGATGGATTCTACTATTTACATTACCCTGGATACCCTGGAATATTTAAAAAGGGGCGGAAGGATCACGCCGGCAGCAGCACTTTTAGGGACCTTTCTAAGAATCAAGCCGGTTCTCACCATTCAGGGGGAGAAGCTGGATGCTTTTGCCAAGGCAAGAACCATGAAGCAGGCCAAAGCCATGATGATCACGGCTGCGAAAAAGGATATGGAGGAGCGCTTCGGTGATCCGGAAGGAATCCGTACCGGCATTGCCATCGCCCATACCAACAATGAAGCGGCTGCCATGGAATTTAAAAAGGAGCTGGAGGAGATTTTTCCAAAGACAGGAGAAATCTACGTAGACAACCTTTCTTTAAGCGTATCCTGCCACATCGGGCCGGGAGCGCTGGCAATCGCATGCACCAAAAGGCTGGATGTATGACGGGGATAAAGTTGGAGGTGGGCGGTCATGTTCCAGATAAAGATTTTTAATCAGAAACATGCCATGAGCCTGCGGGTAACCCTGATCATTGTCTTTCTGTTGGTGGGATGCATCCCCGTAATGATCCAGAATTCAGTTATGCTGGGGGCTTACCGGCAGAATCTCATTGATAACAGGATGCAGGAAATTCAAAACCAGTGCTGGATCCTAAGCAACAAGATGACGAGGATCGGATATTTGACCATGGAGCCAAGGGACCCGCTTTTGGACAATGAAATGTCTGTCAAGGCAGACATGTTCAATGGACGGATCGTGGTAGTGAACCGGAATTTCAGGATTATCAGCGATACCTTCTCCCTTTCTGTGGGCAAGCTTAACGTATCTGAGGAGGTCATCCGGTGCTTTGACGGAGAAAACAGCAGCAAGTATAATTCTGAAAAGCATTATTCGGCTCTGACCATCCCTATTTATTCCAACAGCCAGGAAAAGGAGATTGCAGGCGTCATGATTGTGACGGCATCTACGGAGGACCTGCTGAACCGGATTTCCATTGTATCGGAAAAGGGAGCATTTCTTCAGCTAATGATTTTCTCTGTTCTGGCCATATTTGTGGTTCTCCTTGTGAAGCTTTTGATAAAGCCCTTCCGGGAACTGCAGCGGATGTTAAACCGGGCGGCAGAAGGAGAGATGGATGAGGAAGTCAGTTCCTATGCTTATAAAGAAACCATGCAGATTACGGAAACTATTAACATGACCTTAAAGAAGCTAAAGGCGGTGGATCAGTCCAGGGAGGAGTTTGTGTCCAATGTGTCCCATGAACTGAAAACCCCTATAACGTCCATCCGGGTTCTGGCCGATTCCCTTATGGGAATGGAGGATGTTCCGGAAGAGCTTTACCGGGAGTTTTTAAGTGACATATCCGATGAAATCGAGCGGGAAAGCAAGATCATTGATGACCTGCTGTCTCTGGTCCGCATGGACAAGATTTCCGGAGGAAATTTAAATATTGCCCAGGTAAATATTAACGGACTCATGGAGCTGATCTTAAAGAGGCTGCGCCCAATTGCCGGAAAGCGCAATGTGGAGCTGACGTTTGAAAGCATCAGGGAGGTCACTGCCGATGTGGATGAGATGAAGCTGTCCCTGGCATTAAGCAATCTGGTGGAGAATGCCATCAAGTACAATGTGGAAGGCGGCTGGGTCCGGGTAACTCTTGATGCTGACCATAAGTTTTTTTACGTAAAGGTAGCTGATTCTGGAATCGGGATTTCGGAAGAGTTTCAGGAGCATGTATTTGAACGGTTCTACCGGGTGGATAAAGCCAGATCCAGAGAAACAGGAGGCACAGGCCTTGGTCTTTCTATTACTAAAAAGATAGTGCTGATGCACCAGGGTGCATTGAAGCTTCAAAGCAAGGAGGGGGAGGGAGCCACATTTACCGTACGAATTCCTCTCACTTATATTTCTTAGAAACAGGAGGCGATTAGATGAAACGCCTGATGAAGCGGCTGAAGGCTGTTCTGCTCTTAGCGTGTGCCCTATGCCTGGCCGGCTGTGGTAAAAAAGAAGGAGAGGGAACAGAAACCATTGATGAGGTTTATCAGATTTATTATTTAAATTCTGCCATGACGAAGATGGAACCACAGGAGTATCAAATGCCCAGGAAGCCGGAGGGGGACTTGGAAGAGCTGACAGACTGGAGGATCCGGAATCTTATGGAACAGCTTCGGACCGTTCCTAAGGACCTGGACCGGCAGGCTGCGGTTCCGGATAAGGTGGGCTTTGACCGGTATAAGCTGGAGGATACGGTTCTTTATCTTTATTTTGATAACAATTACGCCATGATGAACGGAACCAGGGAGATCTTATGCAGGGCTTCCCTGGTAAGAACGCTGACCCAGGTGAAAGGAGTGGATTATGTTGCGGTATATACAGCGGAACAGCCCCTCATGGACAGCTCAGGAAGTCCGGTAGGCCCTATGGCCAACTCAGACTTTATTGACAACATCAGCAACGTCAACTCTTATGAGAAGACGGAGCTTCCTTTGTATTTTGCCGATGATACCGGGGAGAAGCTGGTCAAGGAAACCAGGGAAGTGGTGCATAACGTAAACACATCTCTGGAAAAGCTGGTTATAGAGCAGCTGATCGCAGGACCTGGCAGGCCGGGGATGAATCCCACCCTTCCCAAGGATACAAAGCTTCTTAATGTGTCGGTCAATGAAAATATTTGTTATATTAATTTTGATTCCGCATTTCTTAACAACACCCTGGAGGTAAAGGAATACATTCCCATTTATTCCATTGTAAATTCCCTGGCTGCGGCCTCCTCCATCAATAAGGTGCAGATCACGGTAAATGGTTCCCAGGAAGTCATGTTTAGGGATTCTATTTCCTTAAACCAGCTTTTTGAACGCAACCTGGATTACAATGCGGAGAATGAAGAAGCATCCAATGAAATAGGAGGAACAGAACAATAAAACGACCATTATGTCTGATCGCAGGGGGATTTGTACTTGGAGAGGCTGCCGCTTTGCTGGTTATGACATCCTGGCTTTTGATTCCGGCTTTCCTAGCTGCCGGGATTGTTCTTTATGGTTATTGGAGAGGCAGAAACCGGCTTTGGGTTCTTTTGCCTCTTCTTTTTTTGTACCTGGGTGCAGCCTGGGCAGGATATGACAAAGGAAGATGGAGGGAACGGGAAGAAAAGACAGAACGCATGTTAGGAAACTATGTGGAGGTTCAGGGAAAGGTGGCTGCTCTGGAAGAGGAACATGGAGCTCTGAGGATCACCTTAAAGGGAAATCAGGTGTGGGAATACGGGAACGGAGGAAGGACGGAGGCCTCTCCGATTCAACTTCCCGGCCTTCTTGTGACAATGAAGACTTCTCTACCGATGAAAAAAGTAACTTTGCGTCTGGGACAGACAGTAAGGATCAGAGGAGAAATTCAGCCTTTTTCCCAGGCCAGAAATCCGGGGGAATTTGATTCCAAAGCCTATTATCAGGCTCAGGGACTGGATTGCAGACTTTTAGGAGAGGAACTTGTGATGATTGATCCCCATCAGGCTCCTGTTGCCCAGAGACTCCACCTCATCAGGGAATGGGGAAAAGAGATCCTTTACCGGTACGGGGAAGAGGAGGATGCCGGAATTTTTACGGCGGCGGTGCTAGGAGATAAACGGGGGGTTTCCAAGGAAATAAAAACTCTGTATCAGAAAAACGGGATCGCTCACCTTCTGGCCATCAGCGGCCTTCACATGTCCTTTGTAGGGATATTCCTATACCGGATCCTTAGAAAAGCCGGGCTTGGTTACGGGGGGTCCGGTCTGGCCGGTATGGTTCTGATCTTCCTCTACGGACTTTTAACCGGGGGAGGTCCTTCGGTCATGAGAGCAGCTATGATGATGAGTACGGGATTTTTGGCCTCCTATCTTGGAAGAACGTATGATTTATTGTCCTCTGCCTCTCTGGCACTACTTTTTTTGGCCTTTCAATCGCCCCTTCTGATTACCCAGGGCGGGTTCCAGCTATCCTTTGGGGCTGTTTTTGCCATAGGATGGGTGAGTCCTGTGATTGCAGACTGGATCGGGAAAGAAAAGCCTCTCGCCGCTGCTGTTTCCGCCTCCTTTGCCATACAGGTGGTCACCATGCCGGTTCTGCTCTATCATTTTTACCAAATCCCACTTTATAGTATTTTTCTGAATCTTCTTGTGATTCCCCTGATGGGGGGCGTGCTCTGTTCCGGGTTCGGTACGATTATCCTTGGTAGTTTAAGCCCAGTCATGGGAGTATTTGCAGCTGGAACGGGACACTATATTCTGGCTTTGTACGAGTTCCTTTGCCGGAAGGTGGCCGCACTTCCCGGTGATAGCCTGACGACTGGAAGGCCGGGGGCGGCGCGGATGACGGCATATGGCCTGCTGCTGATGGTTGGACTGGTGTCTTTGACATTGACAGGAAAGAACCAGGGAGAGGCTGATGGGGAAGAGGGTGCGGAAACAGCAAAAGAAGAGGGGAATGGAACGAAAAGGGAAAAGAAAAAAGAAAAGGAAAAGAAGCAGAGACAGAAACAGAAACAGGGATTACGGGGGAGTTCTTATCTTGGTAAATTGCTTATTCTATTCGCAATGTATTGCCTATGCATACTTTTCTTCCGGCCGGATCCGGTCCATGGGCTGGAAGCCCTGTTCCTTGATGTTGGACAGGGGGATGGCATTTTGCTGCGGACGGAGAGGTATGCGGTACTGGTGGATGGGGGAAGTTCTTCAAAAAAGTCTTTGGGTGAATATACTCTTGAACCGTGCTTAAAGAGCCTGGGAGTTTCCGTGATCCATTACGCATTTATCAGCCACGGGGATCTGGATCATTTAAGCGGGGTAGAATATCTTCTGGACTCCTGTGACGACATAAGGATAGAAAACCTCATGCTTCCTTATCATGGGAGAGAGGATAAGTCCCTGATCAGGATGGCTGATCTTGCCAAAAAGCGGGGGACAAAGGTGCGGTACTTGGCCGGGGGTGAGAGAATCCAGGTTGGAAGGCTTGGGATTGCCTGCCTTTACCCTAACATATGGGATGTGCCGGAGAACACCAATGAGGAATCAGAGGTGCTTAAGATGGATTACGGAAACTGTCATATGTTGTTTACCGGTGATATGGGTGAGGCGGGAGAGGAAAGGCTTCTTCAACGGCCCATGGAAACCAGACTGTTAGGGGAGGTCAATGTGTTGAAAACTGCACATCACGGCTCCAGATATTCTTCCAGTCAGGCATTTCTGAATGCAATAAAGCCCCGATGGGCCGTTATATCCTACGGTGAGGGAAACTCCTATGGCCATCCTCACGAAGAGGTATTGGAACGTCTGGAGAATCAGAAGACAGAAGTTTTAAAAACCGGAGTGAGCGGGGCCGTTAAGATGTGGACGGATGGGGAAATGGTCCGGTTTACAAGTTTCATTGACGGAGATGGATTCTCCCGGTATAATTAAGTAGAAGTAAGGTTGAAGGAGATTATCTATCAGCCTTACATTTTTCAGAAAGCTGGATATATAAGCTAGAAATGAGAGGAAGAACACCATGCAGACGCTGACCCAGGATATGAAAAATCACAGCTTCAAGCCGGTCTATCTTCTTTATGGAGAGGAAGCATTTTTAAAGAACAGCTATAAAAATCAAATGAAAGCGGCTGTCACTGCAGGTGATACCATGAACTTCAACCAGTTTGAAGGAAAGGGGATCGATGTGCGTGAAATTATCAGTCTTGGGGATACTATGCCTTTTTTTGCGGAAAAGCGACTGATCCTTGTGGAAAACAGCGGTTTTTTTAAGTCAGCTTCGGAGGAAATGGCCTCTTATCTGTCCCAGATCCCTGACACGACCTGCCTGATCTTTGTGGAATCAGAGGTGGATAAAAGGAGCAAAATGTTTAAGAAGGTAAAGGAACTGGGGTATGCGGCTGAAATGGAGCGCCAGGACATGGCCCAGCTTTCCAGATGGGCGGGAACTTTGCTTTCCAGAGAGGGAAAGAAGATTACAGGCCATACCATGGAACTGTTTCTCAACATGACCGGAGATGATATGGAGAATATCCGCATGGAGCTGGAAAAGCTCATAAGCTACACTTTGGGTCGGGAAATCATTACGGATGAGGATGTGGAGACGATCTGTACGGTTCGGACCACCAATAAGATTTTTGACATGGTAGCGGCAATCGTGAACCGGCAGACAAAGAAGGCCATGGACCTTTATGAAGACCTGCTCACCTTAAAGGAACCACCCATGAGGATCCTGTTTCTTATTGCCAGGCAGTTCAACCAGCTATTACAGGTAAAGGAGCTGATGGGAAAAGGAATGGATAAGGGCGGTATTTCCTCAAAGCTTAAAATCCCCCCCTTTGCGGCGGGGAAGATTATGCCCCAGGCAAGAACCTTTTCCAGGGAACAGATCCTGTCTTATGTAAATCTATGTGTGGAAGCGGAGGAAGCTGTGAAGACTGGAAGACTCAATGACAGAATGGCGGTGGAATTGCTGCTGACACAAAAGTATTAAGCTTTTATTTGGTATCAGGTTTTCCGGTATGACTAATAAAATGTTAAGAAAAGCAGATTCCTGGTAACCTGCTTTTCCGTTTGAAATGTAAGAATGGAGCGCTGCTTTTTAAGATGATTGTCATCTGTTTAGCAATGCTCCATTCTTTATGGATCGGATTTCATGAAATCCCCTTATTACAACAGTCATTACCATCAGTTGGTATCTTTATCATCCCCGCTATCACAGCAAAGGTCCCGATGGGCTGTAATGGTACTCAGCGTGTCACCTAGCTGGGAAAATATGGTGCTTAACAGAGCAATTTCATCGGAAGACCGGCCTTCTGCGATGCAGCAGGCCAGGGAAGATACAAACATTACAAGTTCGCAGGACTGCATAAATATCACCTCTGGATAGTATATGTGGCAGAGAGGCGGCAAGACAGAAAAAACTCATACTAGTTTATAGATGTTAAAGGGTTCGAATAGTATGAGATAATCGTCTTTCTGCAATCCTTTTCCGTATTTGGCCTGATAGCAGTGAATTGCTTCCTGCAAAAACTCTTCCGTCACATTCAGGTGTTCCGCAACCTCGTACCTGTTTCTGCAGCCGGCCTCCTTTGCAGCCACCAGCCTTTCCAGAGTTATCATCTTATGGTAGGCCCATAGCCTGGCGGTGCGTTCCTGTTTCTGGTTGGATGCTTCAGACTGGTCCAGGATGTCCCCGGTGGTGGTATGATAATGCCCCAGCTCCTCCGCCAGGACACAGGCCTTCTGGCAGTCCGGCATATCCTGGCGGATCAGAATCTGAGTCCCTCTGATCCTGCCGTCATTGGCTAACAGCGGCCGTTCCTTGATGATAATTCCCTGGGAATCCGCTTCTTCTAATAAAGATTCATAGTTCAAATAAATCACCTCAATGAGTTATCTTATTCATCAAAAAAGGCATCATCATGCTGTTTCATTTCCTCGGTTACCTTGATGTCAGTTCTTTCATGGGCAGCAACCGGCTCTAGGTAAGCTCTGTTATTTCCATCAGAAAGTTTTACAATGCTGCTGTCTTTGCTGTATTCGGGGATATGGACCATCTCCTTTACCCGTTTTAAGGCTTCTTTTTGACCTTTTTCATTTAAACGTTGAAAGTTCTCAAGCATCTCTCCTGCATATTCTCCGAAACAGCCGCTTACGTAGCTGAAAGCGGAAGCGTTATCGCTCTCCCAGCCCATAAGATAAGCCGGGGTTGTTTTCAATGCGCTGGCGATGGCTATGATCTTTGATTGGGGAAGTCCTCTTCCGTCTACCTCGATCTTGTTTATAGAAGAACGTGATTTATAGCCTGCCTTCAAAGCCAGTTCTTCCTGGGAGATTCCCAGCTCTTCCCGCCTTCTTTTAATGATCTGTCCTATTTCCATAGGATCACCTCCATAGGAGCATTATATCACGGTGTAGAAGAATATTCAACAAAATATCGAAATGCTGTTGACAAATGTGATACATAGGAGTATCATAACAAATGTAGACGAAATGACTACAAGAAAAAGGGGGGAGAGGTATGACAGATACGGTTCGGCTAAATGATGAAATTAAAAACTCCGGACTGAAAAAAGGGTGGATCGCAGCAGAACTGAGCCTGTCAAGCTATGGTTTTCGACGAAAAATAAACAATGAAAACCAGTTTAAGGCAGGGGAGATCAAGGAGCTGTGCAGGCTGCTTAAAATTACATCACGGAAGAAGAAGGATGAAATTTTTTTTGTTGATAATGTAGACTGAATGACTACATTGGGCAGATGGGAAAGGAAAGGTTGATGAGAATGAAGGGCTTGGGAAAGGTGAGGAGTCCCACTAATGAGAGAAGAAATAAAGAATATGTTAGGAGGATGGAATGACAATCAATGAACTGCAGGATCATTTGATGAAAGAAATTAAAAACCTGACAAAGGATATGTACATAACTGATTCACAAGGGGAGTTTACAGAACTTAAAGGATATCTCCAGTCAGCAGATGCAAAAGCTCTATCTGGAAGAGGAGCAGCCGATGCTGATGAAGGAATGGAACAGCCAGGGGAAAAGTACTTTCCTTACTTCGTGGTCAGGCTGGACAAGGTGGAATACAGAAAAAAAGAAGCAGAGAATGCAAACCAGGCACACATTTTTGTTGAATTCAGTATCTGCAACTCTAATTCTGACAGAAAAGGCTTTTATACGCTGTCGGCTGTTCTGGAAAAGGTCATAGGGCGTTTTCAGAATGATTCGCTATTGGGACCTTTCTGGTGTGAGCGCGCGATGGCGGCAATCTTTCATAAGGAGGATGAGTTTCCGTATTGCAGGGGAGAGCTTGAAATGTTCTGGAATCTTCCGGATATTGAAATAGGAGATGTTTCATGAAAAATAAAAGTTCTGTAATATATGTGGGTCCTTCTCTGGAACATATTGTCCGGGAAGGAAGTGTATTTCGGAATGGGTATCCTCAGAAACTGAAGGAGTTAATGAAGGAGCAACCATTTCTGGAGGAATTATTGGTGCCAGTCGATTTGCTGGCTGAAACAAAAAAAGCGATCCGGAATCCAGAGAGTAGCATGAGAATGTTGTACCGGAAAGCAGAAAAAATCAGGAGGAAAGAATAATATGACATACAAACATGGTATTGAAGTAATTGAAAATAAAACATCGTTTCCCAATCCGCTTTCTACCCGATATGGGGTACAGGTTGTATTAGGAACTGCGCCTGTAAACCTGGCTGAAAATCCTTATGGGATGACTAATAAGCCTGTGAAAGCAGCAAGCTTTGAAGAGGCGGCAAAGCTTTTGGGATATAGTGAAGACTGGAACAATTTTACACTTTGTGAAAGTATGTACGCCAGCTTTAAAGTATTTCAGGTATCACCGGTTATCTTTATCAATGTTCTGGATGCGAAAAAACACAGTAAGGATGTACAGGAGGCCAGTTATCAGGTATCCAGTCATCAGTTAACTCTTAAGAACTCAGGTATTTTAAAAGACACAGTTAAAATCTCTGCTTTACCGGGAGGAGAGGAGAAGACACTTTCTGAAAACAAGGATTTTATTATGGATTTTAATGATACCGGATACCTGGTTATCACGTTATTGAGTACAGGAAGTGCCTATGAGGCCAGTGAAGTAAAAGCATCTTTCAAAGTTATTGCACCAGATATGGTAAAAGAGGAAGACTTAATCGGTTTCTACAATGTCGAAACTGGAGAAGAAACCGGTATGGAAGTATTGCGCCAGATCTATCCGAAATATGGACTCGTTCCAGGGGCTCTTTTAGCTCCGGGCTGGACGGTAAAGCCCAGCATTGGAGCGGCTCTTCAGGCAAAATGTGAAGGAATCAGCGGGATTTTCAGAACCATGTGTCTGCTTGATTTAGATACGAAAAGGGCTAAAAAATATACGGATTGCCTTATGGTGAAAAAAGAAATGGGGTATGACGAGGAACATTCCATTGTACTGTGGCCAAAGGTTATTAAGGACGGAAAACAATACAGCTATTCAGCCATTTATGGGGCAATGATGAGCTACTATACAGTCATTAACGGTGATGTTCCGTATGTGTATCCATCCAATAAGCTGTTAAATGTGGATGGTGCCGTACTCGCTGACAGTACAGAAATACTTCTTGATCAGGTCCAGGCAGGAGAATTGAACGGCAGCGGTATTGTGACCGCCTTTCACGACAATGGTTGGAAATCATTTGGAAATAATACCGGCTGTTATCCGAACAACACGGATCCTAAGGACCGTTGGATAGGCTGCCGTAGAATGTTTGATTTTGTGGCTAACTATTTTATTACCGTATATCGCGCAAAGCTTGATGAGGGTATGAATAAAAGGATGGTGGATGACATCATCAACAGCTTTAATATTTGGGGAAACAGCCTGATGGCATCAGGTATGTGTGCAGGACTTTACGCTGAATACCGTAAGGATGAGAATACAATAGCAGATATTCTGGCTGGGCATATGAAGGTGAGAATACATTTTGCACCTTATACACCGGCAGAATATATTCAGGCAATAGAAGAATTTGATGTAACAGCATTTGAATACGCAATGGCAGCGAAGGAGGAATAATATGTTAAAACTTCATTTAATCAACAGATATACTGTATACAGAGGTGGGAAGGAATTAATCGGTACTGCCGAAGAAGTGAAACTCCCGGAAATTACTAATTTAACAGACAGCCTGGAAGGCGCCGGTGTAGGCGGAACCATGGCAGTGCCGGTAATCGGGCTGGTAGATGATATGGAAATGGAAATTCCGTTCATGTCACTTTGCAATGATATTTTTTCTCTCATGGACCCGACCCAGACCGCAGATATTACCTTAAATGGAGCCCTGCAGGGAATGGATGGGGGGAATGGAAGTGTGGGCTACAAGCCGGTTTCTATTACTGTACGTGGAGTTGTCAAAAAGTTTGCACCGGGATCCATGAAATCCGGAGCTAAGATGGGCTCCAGTGTGACCCTCGGACTCAGCTACTATAAGATTGTACTGGATGGAAAGACAGTGCTTGAAATTGATAAGTTAAACGGCGTTTATGTGGTCAATGGAAATGATGTCCTCAGTCAAGTAAGGGACATGTGTTAAGGAGAAGGTAAAATGGAAAAAGAGAAAAAAGTGATGGAATCAGTAGAAACAGATATTAAACAGGAATGGCTGAAGATTAAATTGAAAACTCCGGTAGAGTATCAGGGAATCCAGGTGGAAAGTCTTGATATGTCCGGTATGGAAACCCTGACTGGTCGGGATCTAAATGCTATTTATGATCTTTATGCCAATATGGGGGGAAGCGGGATTATTATGCAGGAGGCAACCCTTTTGTTTGCCCAGCTGATTGCCTCTAAGGTAACCGGATTTCCTCTGGAACTGTTCTATGCCATGAAGGCAGGAGATTCCGTGAAACTTAAAAACCGGGTATACCGTTTTTTCTTCCTCGAGGGATAGGCTGCGCAGAGGATATCCGGAAGGTGAACAAGGCATTTATATTTGCGGGCCGGTATACCAAAGCCGGCCCGGAATTCTACTTTTCCCTTCCCTTAGGACAAGCAGCCAGGCTGATCAGGGATGTAGCGGAAACAGCCAGGGAAGAAAACAGGGAAAGAAAGACGAGGTGATAAAATATGTCAAATAGTAATGGCATGGATAAAGGGATTAAAGTCCTTAGTCAGGCTTCGGATAAGTTTTTTAAAACAGCAGCAAAAGGCGGAAAATTGGCAGTTGATAAAACTACTGATTTTATAGAAGACTCAGTCTCAGCCGGTATGGAATTAGAATCTAAGATGAATTCAATCCAGACAATAACAATGTCTTCTTCCTATGGAATGGAGCGCCTCTATTCACTGGCCAGAAAAGTGGGAGAAACCACGGGTTTTTCCGCCGAAGCGGCAGGCCAGGAGTTGGAGCGCATGGCAAAGGCTTGACATCGGGCCGGCTGTATAGAAATATACAGCGCATACCGGGGAAAATCGGTGAAAGCTAAAACTGTTAAAGGTGAAAACAATGACAGTCATGCCAATACCGAGAGAGCTGCGAATCAGGCAGTTTTTGTAACGCATAGGAGTTGAGCGCTAAGGAGAGCAAAAATACTCCCAAGAGTCTCCGGCACGATTGCCTATAGGGCATTCTGAGATAGTATACCGCTATCAAACCTAACGTACAACGAGGGTGAAGATATATGCTGAACTTGCAGGAAACTGCAAGAAGTAAGGGATAAAAAACCTTTACGGTAACAGGAATGGGATGGAAAACAGAGGACATGTTAAAAGGCCTGCCTGGAGTTATGAACCTGGCTGCGGCCTTTGGAGAAGATTTAGAAAGTGTTTCCGTAATTGTAACAAGTACTATGGATTCCTTTGGTATTCAGGCAGGAGAGTCTGCACGCTTGGTTGATGTTCTGGCACAGGCCTCTATAAGCTCTAACACTAGTTTGGATATGATGGGAAAAACGTTCCATGGAGCTGCTCCTGCCGCCGCCGCGTTTGGCTACAGTATGGAAGATGTAGCGATAGCCGCCGGGCTTATGGCCAATGCCGGTATTCAGGGGGAGGCGGCCGGCGAATCTATAAAAACGATTTTAACCAATCTGTCGGAGCCAACAAAATCCATGGAGCAATATATGCAAAAGTTTTCTGTATCATTAAAGGACAGCGCAGGTGAAATAAAGCCTCTCGGTGAATTATTGGAGAAATTACGGTCCGGCTTTTCGGGACTATCCGAGGCGCAAAAGGAAGAGTATGCAGAAGGGATTGCAGGAAAAGATGGTATGGCAGGTTTGCTTGCCATCATGAATGGATCAGATGAGGAGTTTTTAAGACTGAAAGAAGCCATAGACCATAGTACCGGAGCCGCTGAAAGGTTATCAGCTATCCGAATGGATAATTTGGCAGGGGATCTCTCTCTTTTTAAAGGGGCTTATGACAATATTAAACTTCAAGTATACAGTGGCATTTCAGAAGAACTTAGGGAAATTGTACAGGAAGCTACAAAATGGATCTCAGGTTTTGCAGAAAGCCTTGAAGAAGGCATTCCCACCGCCCTCAGGATTATAAAACAGTTTGCTAATGGGCTAAGAGAGTCTTTTGGATCAGTTCTGGATACAGGTAAATGGTTCAAGAACCATTCGGAGGAGGTAAAAGGCGGTATAACCGGAATTGTAACTGCTTTGGCAATCTTTAAAGTAGCTAATGCTGGTATTGGCTTAGCAGGCGGAATGTCAGGCGCTATTAATGCATGGCCTGTAGCTTTAGCTGGGATTGTGATAGGTGGAATTGCTGGAATTGGAGCTGCTATAAAAGAGGCAAATGACCAAGTTATTAAAAGTAATTTAAAAGAACATTTTGGCGATTTAACGCTGTCGGTCAAGGAACTTAATGAAGCGGCAAAAAATACACTGGGGGCAGGACTATTTCAAACAATTGATCAATTCAAAGGTGCAGGTGCTAAATCAAAAGAAATATATCAATCTATGAAGCGCGATTTTCATGAAATTGCCAAGACAAAATGGAAATTGTCTGTAGGAGTTGAATTCGATGAGGAAGATACTGAGACTTATGAGATTGCTATTAAGAATTATTTACAAGGTGCCCAGGATTATGTAGACAGTAAAGGGTATGAACTTAGTCTTGCAATAGATTTAGTATTTGGAAGCAGCAAAGAGGGAGAACAATTAAAAGATAGCAGCGGAACCTTTTATCAATCTATGAAAAAGGACCTGTATCAGAAGAGAAATGAAATAAATGAGCTTTTGGATAAGAAAGCGAATGATGGGCTATCAAAAGAGGAAGAGGAAGGGTTACAAGTAAAGCAGGATGAAGCCCTGAAATTAGTGGAATTAATTACACAGTCTGAGAATCAAGCCAATTTTGAAATGCTCCAGTGGCAGATAACTGATCCGGATCTATCCGATGATTCCTACCAGAACTATCAGCAGGCAATTTTAGATTATAATAGCAAAGCAATGGAGAATATTGACGATGCTTACTATTCAATAATTACTTCATTATTCGTTCAAAGGAAAGCCGGAGAAAATGGTTTAAAAAATGGAATAGATGAAGAACAGTACAATGAGCTGATGAAGAATACTAAGCAGTCTTATTATCGGCAAAAGCTTCAGGTGACAATGAATGGTTATTCCGCAATGAAAGGTGTTATTACAGAGAAATATGGACCGGAAATAGAGCCTGTGTTAGCAGAGGTTCAAAATCGTATATCTGAAGAAATTGGAGCAATGGTTGATAAAGGTAATATTTATACCCCTGAAGCATGGCAGGAGGCATTTAATAAAGTATTAATCGAAGCAACAGAGACCACGGACCCGTTGGATTCTACTAAAGGGGCCGTATACACGCTTCTTAAAAATTTGTTAGAGCCAGAACAGACAATGGGGAAGATAATTGAACTTTACAAAAATTCTGGAGGAAATGTTTATGACAAAGATATTTTAGCTGCAGAGCAGTCAATGGACAATACAAAGGCATGGAGAGCAGTGAGTGGTTCTGATATCGAAATGTGGAAACTTATCGGAGATAAAGTTGGTGAAGATACCGCACTATCCACTGTAGTAATGTCTACCAGGGAATCCGGCGCTATATACTTGGATGAATTTATTAGTGCTATTCGAGAAAAATTACCACAAGTAGAATTAGTTGCTAAAGACTTAAATGTTGATTTAAGAAAATATGGAGAAGATAGTGATGGAATACCAATTCCAGTGAATTATGAAACAGCAAAAAAGTTCACAGAAACAAATACTGTAGATGGCATACCTAAGCAGACCCCAGAAAGCATCCTTTGGAAGAATTTTGAATATTTAAAAAATATTTATCAGGCAAACAATTATAGCAATTTATATAATTCAATGATTTCTTCAGGATCACCAGTTATTAACGAAGATAATACTTCTTTTGCGCCAGTGTTTAGTCCAACCATTTACATGAATGGTAACCCAACACCTTCTGGACAAATACCTGAAGTAGTACGTACGACTTATGAACAATTTAAGGCTTATTTGGAGCGATATAATCATGAACAGTTTAGAGTAGCATTTATGAGGTAATATGGGGAATTATAAAACAGTTCAAGGCGATACCTGGGACATGATTGCAAAAAAAGCGTATGGAGCTGAGAAATACCTTGATCATTTAATGAGAAACAATTTTGGTTTGCTGGATTATTTTGTATTTCCGGCAGGGATTCTGGTAAACACCCCGAGCTTGCCAAACAGGGAGATCATCGGTTTGCCGGAATGGAGAAAATGAAAGCAGTGATATATGGTATGAAAGGAGGGAAAGTCTACGAGCAATCCAAGAAAGAAATATTTAAATGTTGTATACAATGGAGTGGAGGTATGGAAAGATTTATCTGCGTACATAGAGAGTTTTTCATATGAAGATTCCGTTGACGAATCGGATAATATATCCATTTCATTAAGTGACCGTGATTTAAAATGGAGCCGTACCTGGCTGCCTGAAAAAGGGGACAAGATTTCCCCTTCCATCATTCTTGAAAACTGGAACTATGAGGGAGAAAAAATGACTGTGATGTGTGGTGCTTTCCTGGTAGATGATTTCTCCTTTTCCTGCCCTCCGTTTTCCTGTTCCATCAATGGGGTCTCAGCACCGGTGGATACCGGTTTTAAAGAAACAGAAAATACAAAAACTTGGGAAGCTGCTACTGTAAGGCTGATTGCCTCTGAAATTGCAGGAAAATATGGTTTGGAGCTGGTTTACGAATCAGAGGATATCCAGGTAGCAAAAACCGAGCAGGACAATCAGCCGGACAGTGACTTTTTAAAAAGTATTTGCGAAAGGTATGGATTAGGGATGAAAATCTTTTTCAACCGACTGGTAATATGGGACTTAAAACAATATTTTGATAAGCCTACGGTTATGACAATCGTACCTGAAATGGTTTCAAAATGGTCTTATAACAGCACTATGCAGGGAACCTACACCGGAGTAAAGGTAAGTTATACGAATCCCAGCAACAGTCAAACCGTTGAAGTCATGGTAGGAACAGAAGAACGGCTCTATAAAACAAGCCAAAAGGCAGACAATGAGGTGGATGCCAGACGAATCGGAGATAGTATTTTAAGGAATGCGAATAGAAAAGAGAAAACTATGAAGCTGACGATTCCGCCCAAAATGTCTTTGTATGCAACTGCCAATGTTCTACTGTCAGGTTTTGGAAATCTGGATGGAAAATATTTTGTAGAGAGGATTTCTCACAGTCTGTCAGATCGAACTTATGATATGCAGGTCAGCTTAAGCTTTATTTCTAAAGACAATGATCAGAGGGGAAATGCAGAGAAGACAGACGGCAGCAGCAAAGAAGTAAATAATTATACGGTACAAAAAGGTGACAGTTTATGGAGTCTTGCAAAACGTTTTTATGGGGATGGAGCCAGATGCCGGGAGATTTACGAGGCAAATCAGAAAGTCATTGAGGCGGAAGCAAAAAGACGCGGAAAGAGGGACTCCAATAATGGGTATTGGATTTATCCGGAATTGATTCTTTTAATACCATGAGAGGAGGAAAAGTATGAAGGATGTGATTCGGGTTGGACGGATATCATCGATAAATCCTGAAACCGGTTCGGTAAGAGTATATTATCCGGATAAGGACAGCACAACCTCTGAATTGCCATTGTTTCATTTTCACCGGGAATTCAAGCTTCCTAAAGTGAACGATCAGGTGATTGTGCTTCATTTATCTAATGATACCAGTTCAGGAGTGGTATTGGGGGGATTCTGGCACGAAATCGATCAACCGCCAAAACAGGCGGAATACAGAAAGGATCTGGAAGACGGCTCCTACGAAATGCTTCAGAATGGGAATTTTTTAATCCATTCCCCGCAGATTAGTTTAAGAGGTGAAGCAGGGACAGTTACGTTATCAGAGATTTTAGAAATGAAAAGCAGGCTGGAGACACTGGAAAGGAGGCTGGAAGAATGATTGGACTTTTAGGTGGACTGCGATTCCGGGTAAATGACAGTCGGGTTTTCACATTTCAGAATTTTAGAAGAGAGATTTCAGCTTCATGGAATACGATGAATCGGATCGGCCAGAAACCGCTGTGCGAATTAGGAGGGGCAGATTTACAGACAGTAACCTTTGACATAACTCTGGATGCCTCTCTGGGAGTAAAACCCAGGGCGCTTTTAGGAATCATGGAGCGAATGACGGAGTCAGGAGAAGCCAATGAACTGGTTATTGGAAGGCAGTTAGTAGGGAAAAACAAATGGGTAATAACGAAATGTTCTCAGGCCTGGGAAGTTATATTAAGAGGCGGAGAATTATATCGTGCCAATGTTACCCTGACGTTACAGGAATATGTGTGAGGTGGCGGCAATGGAAAGATATGAAGTGTCCATCTCGGACGTATGTGGAGAGCAGGCAGAGGAACTAAAACGTAACCTGACCACTCTGTTTGGAACAAGGGCCGGCGCTCAACCTGCCGACAGAGAGTTTGGTATTTCTTGGGAATGTCTGGATGAAATGCCGGAAGCAGCAGAAAGCCTGTTTTTTCTGGAAGCTGCAAAAAAGGTGGAGCGGTATGAGCCAAGAGTAAGGATCCATGACATCGTGTTTGAGCAGAAAGAGGGAATGTTGGTCCCTCACATATATTTTAAAGGAAAGGAGGAACCTTGATGAAAAACATGAACAACAGGTTTTCCGATTATCCGGAGGTCAGTTTTATTGAAGATACCAGTTTTTCAGACCTTCAGGCACGGCTTATAGAAGATTATGAGAAAAAGTATAAGGAATTGACCGGAAAAAATATTTCACTGTCATTGGCAGATCCGTACCGCCTGATTTTATATTCCTGCGCAGTTGCAATTTACCAGGGATACCAATATGAGGACAGAGCGGGAAAAATGGGATTGCTAAAATACAGTACCGGCGAATTTCTGGACAATCTGGCGGCCTTTAAGAAGGTAAAAAGGAATGAGGCATCTCCTGCCCGCACCATGATACGTTTTACTCTGTCGGCTGCAGTTGAAAGAAAGGTTGTAATTCCAAAGGGAACCAGGGTAAAAGGCCCGGAGCTGTATTTTGAGACATCGGATATAGGGGAAATAATGCCGGGCCAGCTTTATGCAGATATTCCGGCAAAGTGCCAGATTACCGGAATAAAAGGAAATGGTTATTTGCCTGGTGAGATTAGAACGCTCACTGACTTGCTTCCCTACACTCTTAAGGTATCTAACCTGACTCAGACCAGCGGAGGCGCAGACCGGGAAAGTGATGAGGAGTTGGCGGAACGGATTTATCTGGCGCCAATCAGCTATTCAACGGCTGGACCGGAGCGTGCTTATGAGTACTGGGTAAAGACATTCAGCCCTTCGGTAGGGGAATGCCGGATTACTTCAGAAGCTCCTGGTGAAGTAGATATTTACGTAACTATGGCGGATGGGACGATTCCTGATGACGGTTTCCTTAAAGAGCTGGAAGAATATTTGGAAAATAGCAACGTACGGCCTTTAACAGACCATGTTGTTGTGAAAAAACCCAGGCCAATAGAATATAATATTGATTTTGTTTATTATATCCGCAATGAGGACAGTGATAAGGAAGAAACCATAAAGTACGCAGTACAGACAGCCTGTGATAATTACATAGCATGGCAGAAGAAGGTAGGCAGAGATATTAATCCTTCAAAACTGATTTATCTGGTAATGGAAGCTGGAGTAAAGATGGTAGAAGTACAAACGCCGGTATTTACGGAAACACCTGATTCTGCGATGGCGTTTCCCGGAAAGATTGCCTTGAATTACGGAGGAAGAAAGGATGATTGATTTTTATAAAGGTGAAATGAAAGATATTATGCCGGTTAATCTGATTTCTCCGGAAACAAAAGCAATCAGCTTTGCAATAGGTCAGGCGATGAAAAAGCTGCAGGAGTTTTCCAGAGCGTGTTATATATATGGAGAATTAGGTAAGGTGCCGGAGCCGGTGCTTGATCTCCTCGCATTGGAGCTGAATACCCAATATTATGATCAGACCATGCCGAGAAATTTGAAGGAGCAGTTGATCACACAGACAACCGCCTGGTATATGCATGCAGGTACACCGGGAGTTCTGGAGGAATTTTTAGATACAGCGCTGGATGGCGGAGAAATACGAGAATGGTTTCAATATGAGGGAAAACCTTACTATTTTAAAGTGCTGGTACAGGTGGGGGAACATGAAATCCCGTTAGGTTATGGATTGGAAGTTAAAAGGCAAATAGAACTTTATAAAAATGCCCGATCCTGGCTGGAGCATGTGGCGTTTGTAATAAAATCCAAGGCTGATTGTAAGATTGATCTTGAAAATGCGGTTCGTTTTAGAGGGAAGTTTTATCCTCGCCTCAATACTCCTTATTTAAAGCTGGATGGTTTTTGGAAGCTTGATGGTAAAAGATTAAGTGGATATGACAGTGATGAAAAGATAGATTTTTATCCGGTAAAGCAAAATTGGGAAATAAGAATTTCAGAGAATATTCTTTTGAAAGAACAGTGTCATGTGATTTATTCGGTACCAGAAAATATGGACACAGAAGAAAGAATGAGGTTTTCTGGCCGGACAGCATCGATGGCTGGGACAAAGAATGCAATGTTTTTTAAAGCTAAAGTTGGTGAGTATGTGAGGCCAAGTGTGAGAGTTACAACTATCAACCGATTATCCTCGGGATGGAAATTAAATGGTAACAGAGCTTTAAATGGTGGCCTGTCAATACTTTAATCAATACTTGAAATAAAAATAATGAATGATGAAAGGAAGAAAGAATATGGCAGAAAGTTCAAACGGTGTAATGACTGTAATAGCCAGAAAAAAATTATGTGAGGCACATGCCGGAGACCGGCAGTTGCCGAAGATTAAAAAAATAGCCTGGGGTGACGGAGGGGTAAATGAAGCGGGAACTCCTAAGAACACGACGGGAAATGAAATTGGACTTTATAATGAGCTGATGAAAAAGGATGTGGAAGCTTATGTGTATGTAAGTGAAGACCATACCAGTTGCCGATATACAGCTACTTTGGAAGCAGGAGATCTGACTGGTAAGGAAATATCAGAAATGGGACTCTTTGATGATGATGGAGATTTGGTGGCTTACCGGACATTTTTGCGTAAGGGCAAAGATGAAGATATTCCTCAGATTTATGATATGGATGAAGTATTTTAACAAAAGGAGGTATATGGAATGGAATTTTGTAAAATAAAAAATCCACCGGAATATACACTGGAGGTGGAGCATTGGACCAGAGATACGGATGCAGACGGTGATCAGATGGCAGTAGTAATTGAACAGTTATTGAATAATACATTTTACAACAAGACGCTGGAGGAAAGTCGTCAGCTGCCGGTTTTGGTTAATCTCCCTGCTTCCGGATGGAGCAGTGAAGCTCCATATTGTCAAAAGGTCGTGGTGACTGGAGTTCAGGCAACTGATAACCCAACCGTTCATCCCTGTACTCCAAAGGAATTAGGTCCTACAGAAGTGAAATTAAAAAGGAAACTGATTAGTATGATTACAGACGGCGAATCAGGAGATGGCTATGTAATATTTTATTGCGGAGAAAAAAAGCCAACAGAAGATTTTAGTGTGTATTTGAGAGGGGTGAGTGTCAATGGGTAAAGTGATTATTGCCGGGGGTAGTGGATCAGGAGCAGGGTCTGACGAATGCACGGCCACAAAAGCTGAGGTATTAAAGGGATATAGTGTAATTTCAGCTGATTCCGATGATGAAGTGGTAGAGGGTTCATTGGAACTTACTGGTGACGCATCAGATAGTCAGGTACTGGAAGGAAAAACATATTATAACACTAATCCAAAGATTAAGAGAAATGGTTCCATGGTAAACCATGGCGCTGTATCCCTGAGTTTGAATGCTGGTACATCCTATACAGTGCCTGCCGGTTTTCACAATGGGGGAGGTAAGGTGGTTGCTAACAGTTTGGTAAGCCAGACCAGCGCAACGGCTACATCTGCAAAGATATTAAGTGGGCAGACAGCTTGGGCGAATGGAAGTAAAGTTACAGGGACCATACCCATTCAAGGAGCGGATGTATCCGGCACTGATCGGGCTTGGGCTACCAACATGAGTAATTGGGCAGGTACCGTTAATTTAGGAGTCAGGAATGGACATTACTTAAATGGTGTCAATTGGATTCAGGCGAATATTCCAGAATATCAGCCATGGAATATTAAAAAGGGTGTGAATATAGGGGGTATAGTAGGTACCTTTGAGGGTTATGTACCAACAGCAAATGACCTTTATATAAGAGGGAATAATATATCAGGATTTACTTCAACCGACAAAAATAAATTCTCTTTTGAAACTGGGCAGATTAATTATTCGGGCGTAGTGAATGGATCTTGGGGGAGTTATGCTTCAATGTCAGTAGATAATATTAATTTAACTGGGAAATCCTATCTTAATATTCAATTTTCTTTAACTAAAACAGATGATTCTGGGGAGAATTTTAATTTAGCAATAGTTAAGCCTGGAACCACTCTGTATAATAGTCAGCTTGGTCTCGTTTCACATCCAACCAACACGTATGTAGTAGATAAAGTACTGAGTATCCCTTTGTCACAAATACAAATGGTTGTAAAGATTGGGGTATACTTTTACACTAAGTCAGGTACATCCTTTAATGGAACTATTCAGAGAATTTGGTTAAATTAATTTCTACACTGACGCAGTTAAATGCAGTTAAATATCCTTTATAAATATACTAAATTTCTTTAAAGGCAATTTGGCAGAAATTAAAGTAATTGATTAATTGATGAAACGCTATCTATTTTAATGAAAGGAGACTATATGAAGATATATGTAAATGAACAATATGAAATAATCGCATTAGATGTAGAGCCAGAAAACTACTCACATTTATTTGAGGTTGAAAGAACGAGAATAGAGATGTTTGGAGACCTTTGTGATTCCTGTATTCAAGGGTATAAATACGAACCTCAATACGAAATGCTGTTTAATATGGATGGAACCAATGCCAGAAACGAAAAAACCGGAGAATTGCTATATAAATTAGATGAGTCTGGTCATAAAAATTTTATTGGTTATGCATGTTATCCCTTTATAGATTATAAAATGCTTACGTTAATACAAAAACAATATGAGGAATCTTCAAAACAGTTACTTGTGCTGAGTGCACGAATGGCGTATCTGTCCATGATGGCCGGTATTGAAATGGAGGCAGGTCATGAGTAAAAAGTTTGAACAGGTAAAGAGATATTACGATGTAGGTCTTTGGTCAGAGGGAATGGTTTGGAACGCCGTCGGACGCTGGATCAATGCATATGAGTTTCAGGAGATCGTCGGAAAAGAATATAGAAAGAGTTAGGATAGTGAGAATGAAAAATATATTATGTACATCAGCGGGGGTAGCAGGTAGTTTTATAGTATCATTATTTGGGGGGTGGGATAACGGGATAGGAACTTTAATGCTTTTTATGGCCATTGATTTTCTTTCAGGCCTAGCAGTAGCCGGAATATTCCATAAAAGCGCAAAGACAGAATCTGGAACACTGGAGTCCAAAGCCGGCTTTAAAGGTTTATGCAGGAAGTGTATGGCACTCCTGTTCGTACTGGTGGCCCACCGCCTAGACCTATCCCTAGGCACCCCATACATACGCGACACAGTCATCATCGGCTTTATGGCAAACGAGCTAATATCCATAGTAGAAAATGCAGGCCTCATGGGCCTGCCTCTCCCAACAGCCCTAATTAATGCCATAGATATTTTAAACAAAAAATCACAAACATTACAATAACAACTAAAATCCCACCCCCCGGTACATTCCCGCCCCATCCATCATATGATAAATCAAAAAGGACAAGGTAACGTTATGGTCAAAAGCGAGGCAACAAAAGATATGTCAAATATGGAGCTGCTGGGAATACAGGAAAATCTGAAGAACTCCGATTACACGGAAATTGAACGTTTCCGGGAATCCTTTGATGCAGATGAGATGGGTTTTGTAGGCAGAAGGGAAGGAATTTAATATGGAAGTTCACAAACTATTGACTCCCTATAACTACAGCAACGGTCAGACCGGCCGGATAAAATATATAGTAATCCACTATGTGGGTGCACTTGGAGGAGCAGAAGCAAACTGCAAATATTACGCCTCTCAATACATTGGGGCCAGCGCCCATTATTTTGTTGGATTCAGCGGAGAAATTTGGCAGTCTGTTGAGGACGAAGACATTGCTTGGCATTGTGGGGCAAAGACATATGTTCACCCGGAATGCCGTAACAGCAACAGCCTGGGAATAGAACTATGCGTGAGAAACAAGGGCAGCCAGTCAGATACAAGCAGAGACTGGTATTTTGAAGACGCTACGGTAAAGGCAGCTGCCCAGCTGACAAGAGAGCTGATGAAGCAGTATAATGTGCCTGTAGATCACGTGATCCGCCACTATGATGTGACGGGTAAGATTTGCCCGAATCCTTATGTATACAATCATACACAGCATACATGGAGCGATTTTAAAACATCCCTCACTGAAAGGCCCCAGCTAAAATCCGGCTGGTTTGAGGAGGACGGTGGATGGAGGTTTTACCTTGGAGATACCGGAAACTATGTGAAAAACGACTGGTACAAGGATGGGGAAAGCTGGTACTGGTTTGACGGCGCAGGATTAATGGTAAAAGATACATGGAAGACCGGGTCAGACGGTAAATGGTATTATTTAAATGACAATGGCGAAATGGCAAAAAACCAATGGGTCACCTGGAAGGGAGAACTATACCGGGCTACAGATGACGGAAGCATGTTTGAAGGAAGTCTGTATTTGGATACCGATGAAAAAGGGGCCCTGCACATAATTTAAGTAAATGACGGGAGTCCGGTAAACCGGCCCCGTCTTAAAAAATAAAAGCAACTTCAAGGTACTGGAAATAATATCCACCCTGTGTTAAAATGGCCTATATAACGGATAACCGTGTATCCCCGTCCTTTTATGAGAAGGAAACCCGTGGACTGGCAGCAGAATTTTATTAAGTAAAACAGACAGAAAGGTATCCCAATGCCGAATCACAAGCAGTATTACAAGGCGAATCACAAGCAGAATCCAATCCCAGCTATTTTTATATTTTATATCATTTGTTTTACATTCCGGGTACTGGAATCCTTCTTCATCCGCACCGACCAATCGGTGATCGGGGAAGCATTTATCCATAAACTTGCCGGAATTTTTCTGCTTGCAGCAGCACTGCCGTTTTTCCGCTATTCATGGTCAGAAATCGGTTTTACCGGGAAAAATGGAATCCCCGGTCTTTTATCAGGTACATTGCTGGGGATCGTTGTTTTTACAGCAGGATATGGGGCAGAAATACTGATGCAGCAGGCAGCAGGTGCTCCCCCGGTCCTTAAGCTTTACGTAACCAGCTATTCGATATCGGGCAACCGGTGGATGGGAAGCGGTCTTCTTTTTCTACTAATCTGCATAGCAGGAAACATAATGAATGTGATTATGGAAGAAGGAGTTTTCCGTGGATTATTTGTCCGGTTGTGGGAGGAGAAGCATTCTTTTCCCGCCGCATGCCTGTTGTCCTCCCTTCTTTTTGGAATCTGGCATGTGATTCAGCCACTGAGAAATGTGTTAGACGGTAATCAATCCTTAGCGGGTGCATTCATAGCTGGCCTGGTGCTGGTATTCACCAGTACTTTGCTGGGAATTCAATTCTGTATGCTTTTAAAGCTAACAGGATCCTTGTGGGCTGGAATAGCAGCTCATTTTATAAATAATACCACGGTTAATCTTTTGCATGTGGTTACTGCTTCCGGAGCGGATGAGCTTCTCACCATTCGCATTACCATTGCCCAGACTCTTTCTTTTCTCATTGTGCTCTTCATGTTTATAGTTCGAAAGAAAAAGAAGTGAATCCTATCAGGAACAAACCTTTGTTCCCTTTACAGGCGATTCCGGCCCAAACCATCCATATGCTTAAGTTTCATATGCAATTCCGGTTATAGATCCATAATAAATCCATAATAAATCAATAATATTTCCATAATAAATCAATAATACTTCCATAATAAATCAATAATACTTCCATAATACATCAACCATATATCAATAATACAGCCTTAATACAACCATCGCCTTCCTGCAGCAGCTTCCAAAGAAATACGGAATGTGGAACAAAATTTGATTGAAAATCAGGGGGCGGTGTACCGCAGAATTCGGACAGCATGCGTCAAATGGGGATAGCCTCCCGGAATATATTTCTGCAACAAATGCCTGCGTAATCAATGTCTGGGTAATATTGCATAAAAATAAAAGTGTAAATACAACATTCATCATAAAAGATGGAAAATAGATTGACATAGGTCCGGAAAAGTGTTATTTTTATATTATCAAAAACGTTTTTGAAAACGTGGCTATTGTACAACACTTCCAAAAAGAAGTGTTAAAAAAAACCAAAGACCAAAAACGTTTTTGGAAAAATGAGGTGTAAAATGGCAAAATCAATTTACGATGTGGCACAGGAAACGGGATTATCGGTAAGTACGGTATCAAGAGCATTAAACGGATACAGTGATGTATCGGCCAAAACCAGGGCGCGCGTGGCGGAGGCAGCGGAAAGACTTGGGTATGTTCCCAATACCAGTGCCAAGAATCTGTCTTCAAAGAACAAAAAAAATGTGGCTTTACTCATCTGCGGCCTGTTGGAGGAGGCCCAGTCAAATGAGTTCATGATGAATGTAATCCAGGGAGCTTATTCCTACATGATGAAGCATGAGATCAATCTGGCCATGTATTCCATTGGGAAGGAAGAACAGGAAAAAAAGGATTTTGATACATTTTGCAGAGAATATTCCTTGTCAGGAGCTGTAATCATGGGACTCAGGATAACCGATCCTTTGGTAAAAACCCTGCCTCACTCTAACATGCCTTGTGTGTCCATTGATATCCAGCTGGACGGAACATGCACTTCGGCTGTTATGACAGATGACAGAAAGGCATTTGAGCAGATCACGCAATACGTAATCGACCGGGGGCACCGGAAGCTGATTCTTGTCTATGGACGGAAAAAATCCGATGTTTCCATCAGACGTCAGCAGGGATACTTAGATGCCCTTAAAAAGAACGGCATTGATCCCAAAAGCTGCAAAATAATCTATACGGATTTTATGGAGCAAAAGGCGTATGAAGGAACGAAAAAAATGCTGATGGAATATAAGAGGGAGGCAGGTACGGCATTTGTCTGTATGAGTGACTTAACGGCCATAGGTGTTTTAAGGGCGGTACAGGAGCTGGGGTATGAAAGCCCGGAGGACTTTTCCATCACAGGCTACGACGGCAACTACTTTATGAAATACATAGATCCTTTTATTACGCGGATTAATCAGAATATGTGGCAGAAAGGCTATGATGCAGCAAAGCTTCTCATGAAGATGGTAAATGACGAAAAGTATTCCAGAATTCATATGACTAAATATTTTCTTGAGGATGGCAAGAGTGTAAAGCAATTATAAATAAATATCAAGGAGGATTCTTATGAAAAGAAAATTGGCGGGATTTATGGCAGTGGTTATGGCTGCAGCAACGGTGATCAGCGGCTGTTCCGGTGGGAGCAGTAATACAACCGCATCAGGAGCAGGAAAGGCAGAAAATGGATCAGGCAAGGAAATCCAGATGACGTTTCCCACCTACCTGGCGGGTGAAAATGTAGGGGCTGTTTTCTTCCTTCCTGAGGTAGAACGGTTTAACCAGAAATATGCAGGCAAGTATAAGCTCGTGATCGAAGAGGTTCCCCAGGCCCAATATGCGGAAAAGATTAAACAACTGGCTCAGCAGAACAAGCTTCCGGCCATTGTCCACTCCCCCGGTTCCGGCGGAATCGATCTTCAGTGGTTTAAAAATGTGGTTCTGGCCAATGGCATGGCATATGATCTGACCAAATTTGCAGATTCCAACCCAGAGATAAAAAAGAACTGGATCGATGAATCCATAGATTACTGTACCGTGGATGGCAAACTGATCTGCAAGCCTCTTTCTGTATTAAAACCAGTGGGCATGTATTATAACAATACCATGTATCAGCCGGAAAAAGCCGTTAAGGATATGAACCTTGACGAATTTATAGAAAGCATCGGTGACAATAAAATCGCATTCCAGACTGCGGAAAATGCCTGGACCACAGGACTTCTTCTCACTGCTCTTATCGCCAACCAGGAGGGGGGAGAACAGTATCTGGCTCAGTTTGTAGATGATAAGCTCTATGATTACACCGATGAAAAGATCCTCACGGCAACCACCATTTTGCAGGAGCTCCTTCAGAAAAATGCATCAGCCAACACCATTGGTGCAGCTTACGCAGATGCAGCCAATGCATTTATGAGCAAGAGTGCCGCCCTTATATGCAACGGCTCCTGGATGGCTTCTGATTTCGATGAAAAAGCTGCGGATAAATGGTCAAACGGATTTACAGGTGAGGAAGTGACCTCAGATATTTATCCAGGTAATATTGCCATAGCCAATCCAAAAGTATATGGTGAATTCTGGATCGCCAATACCGCATCTGATGAGGAAAAGGAACTGGCGGAAGCTTTCTTTGCCTTCCGTGATTCCAAGGAAGAAATCGAGCAGTTGGTCCTGACAGAAGGCGGAGTGGCTCCTAAACTGGAATACAGCGATGAATTCTTAAAGAAACAGGCGGAAAACCGCATTTTATCCCAGCTTGCTGAAAGCATGGATGGAAAAACCAGGTACACGGCTTCGATCTTTGACGTAATGCCTGCCTCTGTTGCTGACACAGAATTCGGAAAGCTGCTTCCCAAGCTGGCAGACGGAACTCTTTCACCGGAAGAATTTTGTACCCAGCTGACCCAGAAGGCTGCAGAAGCAAAAAACGAAACATAAAATGAAACATAAATAAAACATGGGAAGTCAGGCGGATATTCGCAGTCCGCATTGCTGCTTGCTCATAACCGGATAGCAGTTCGGTTAAATACTGTTGCAAAAAGCCTGAACACAGGTGCATTGCAACAGTATTTTTTAGAAAGAGGGGAAGAACATGAAAGCAGGAAAATCAAATTCCACTGGATTGGAGAGAAGGAATTATAAGTGGTGCTACTTATTTTTGCTGCCCTCCCTCCTGATATTTTTGCTGTTTTACTTATCGCCCATCCTTACGGTAATTGCAACGTCCTTTACCAAGTGGGATGGCTTCAACAAACCGGTTTTCATAGGACTTAAAAATTATATGGATTTATTTCACTCCAAAACCTTTCTCATATCCTTAAAAAATCTTCTTGCCTGGTCCGTGATTGCAGCGACCCTCCATGTAGGGTTTGGTGTGCTGATGGCATTCATCCTGTATGCAAAACCCAAAGGGTGGAAATTCACCAGGGTGGTTTTTATGGTGCCCAACGTGATTTCAGCCGCTGCATGGGCCATGATATATAAATTTATTTTCAATGACGATATGGGGATCTTAAATAACCTGATCCGGAGATTTCACCCGGATTTTCATGTCCAGTGGTTCTTCCAGTCCCCATATGCCTTCTGGGCGGTTACGTGTACTTGGATCTTTTATGCAGTAATTGTAACCCTGATTGTGCTAAATGATTTAATGGCAGTTCCTGAGGAAGTGATGGAAGCTGCAAGAGTAGACGGGGCAACCTCTTGGCAGCTGACCCGCCATATCATGCTTCCCCTTTGCAGAAATGCCATTGGTACCGGAGTGATCTGCTCCATTACCTCCAGGATCGCCATGTATGAGCAGATCAGGCTGACTACCGCAGGGGGACCTGGAGACGATACCATGAATATTCCGCTGATCCTGGTCAATTCCATATCTGATATGAAATACGGGTATGCCAATGCAAACGGTATGGTCATGTTTGCTCTGGGACTCATCATTCTGGCAGCCGTCAATTATATATTCCGCATGAATGACAGCATTTATTAGGAGGAGGCTGCAATGAAGAAAAATATTACCTTATTTTTTATGTATCTTGCTATGGGATTTACGGTGGTTATATCCATTTTTCCCATTCTCTGGGTGATCATGTCATCCTTTAAAACAAACGCACAGATCCTTGGAAATCCATTTACATTGCCTTCAGCCTTCAGCTTTGAGCCGTACATATACTTATTTGAGAAATATGATTTTCTCCGGTATGCGGCCAATTCCTTTCTGGTTTGTATTTCCTCAACCCTCCTGTCGCTGTTGTTCTTTGCCATGGGTGCTTATGTGATCGGAAAGTACCGGTTTCCCGGAAAATCTTTGATATTCGCCTTGTTTACCATCACTTTGCTGGTGCCTTCTCATTCCAAGGCTCAGCCCATTTTTTCCCTGATCATGAAAATGAATCTTTATGACAATATCTGGGGTCTGGCTGTGGTTTATCTTTCCATGGGGCTGGCGATGTCCATGTTTATTTTAAAATCCACCTTTATGTCCATACCCTCATCCTTAGATGAGGCGGCCAGACTGGAAGGTGCAGGCTTTCTGCGGGTATTTTTCCAGATCAACCTTCCTCTGGCAAAAGGAGGGCTGGCTACGGCCGGGATTCTCATGTTCCTAAATAACTGGAATGAATTTTTTTACGCTTCCCTGCTGACCTCTTCCAACAAGAACAGGACACTGCCGGTGGCGCTGCAATTTTTTACCGAATCATTTTCATATGATTACACCAAGCTGTTTGCCGCTTTAACTCTTGTCGTGCTTCCAGGCATCCTTTTATATGCGCTGGCTCAGGAGCAGGTACAGGCCAGTGTTGCGGCATCAGGCGTAAAAGGCTGACAATTCAGGAGGACAGAATGATTAACACTATGAATTTTATTAAGGGCCAGGGGGATTTAACAAACTGGCTGATAGAGGAAACAGGGTTTGATGCCCGGAATCTGGGAAAATACGAAGCGGTTTTTGCCCAGGGCAACGGTTACATAGGAATGCGAAACGCATTGGAAGAGCGGTATGTGGAAGAGGTAAGGAACACGTTCATTACCGGGACATTCAATAAAGCGGGAATGGAAGAGGTAACGGAACTGCCCAATATTCCGGATGTAACCGCCATGGACATCTATGTTGATGGGTACCGTCTGAATCTGCAGTCAGGAACACTGACGGAGTATTCAAGAGTCATGAACTTGAAAAACGGAGAGACCGTAAGAAAAATCATATGGGAAAGCCCGTCCGGGACGTTGGTAACGGCTGTGTTTAAGCGGTTCGTATCACTGAAGAATGAACATGTTGCGGCACAATACCTGGAGCTGACCTGTGACAAAAACGCCCAGTTGGTCATTGAGACGGGAATTCACGGGGATGTGACAAACCACGGGGCTATGCATTTTGATCAATTAAGGCGAAGAATCCATGACGGCGTTATCATGCAGTTCCTTGGGGAGACTACGGAGTCCCGGGTTGTGGCAGCGGTACACAGTGCCTGCCGGATCAACCGGGAGGAAAAGGCCCTTCCGGTTATGGGGCGAAGAACGATGGATCTTCGGTGGTCCATGGCAGCAGGGGCCGGAGAGACCATACGGCTGGAAAAGGTATCCTGTTTTCATTCCTCCAGGGACCGGGCCTATGAAAGGGAAGAACCTTCCGGTATTTCAGAGAGGCTGAAAGCAGACGGCATGGAGTGCCTGCGGATGGAATCGGAAAAGGGTTACGGACTGCTGATGGAGGAGTCAGAAGCAGTGTGGAAGGAATACTGGAAAGACCATGAGGTGACCATACGGGGAAATGCTGATTTTCATCAGTTAGCCCTTCGGTTTGCCCAGTATCATTTGAATATTATGGTGAAAAAGGATGACAACCGGGTAGGGATCGGTGCAAAGGCTTTGACAGGAGAAGGCTATAAAGGCCATTCCTTTTGGGATACGGAAATGTTTATCTTGCCCTATTTTACTCTTACGGAGCCAAAAACCGCCAGAACGCTTCTGGAATACCGATACAGAAATCTCTATGGCGCCCGTAAAAAAGCAGCCGAAAATGGCTGGGAGGGGGCCATGTATCCCTGGGAGTGCGCCTGGATCGACGACGGTGAAGTAACTCCCCTTTACCTGGGTACTGATGTGGTGACAGGAAAGGTACAAAAGTGCCTGACAGGCTTGATTGAACACCATATCAGCGCAGACGTGGCTTATGCCGTGTGGCAGTATTATCAGGTCTCCGGGGACCAGGAGTACATGGACCGGTTCGGATATGAGATTATTCTGGATACGGCTCTTTTCTGGGCCAGCCGCCTGGAATGGAACGAGAAAAAGGGCTGCTACGAGATTCTTGATGTAATCGGTCCTGATGAGTATAAGGAACATGTGGACAATAATGCCTATACCAATTATATGGCGGATTATAACATGGAGCTGGCAGAGTATGTGATAGAAGCCCTGCCAAAGGAGAATCTTGAGGTTTCGGAACGGCTGGACCAGAAGTTCCATTTCAGCCAGTTAAAGCAAAGGCTCAGGGAAAAGAGGGCAAAGCTCTATTTGCCAATGCCGGATGAAAACGGCATTGTCCCTCAGACAGACCAGTACATGAGCTTAGAGCCCATTGATCTGGCGCCCTATAAGGCTTCCGGAAAGGTTTTGGGTATCCATGAGGATTATAATATGGAGCAGATGTCGAAGCTGATGGTTTCCAAACAGGCTGATACGGTTATGCTGGATTTTGTACTTCCGGAACGGTTCTCTCTGGAAACCAAGAGAAAGAATTTCGTGTTCTATGAAGATAAAACCCTTCATGATTCATCCTTAAGCCGCTGCGTTCACTCGATTTTAGCCAATGATTACGGGATGGAGGACATGGCCTTACGGATGCATCAGGCGGCTTGCTCCATTGATCTGGGACCTAATATGAAATCATCAGAGGAAGGGATCCACAGTGCTTCCATAGGAGGGATCTGGTTAAGCTGTGTCATGGGCTTTGGCGGGGTAAGGATCCGCAAGGGCAATTTAGAGCTTAATCCGAAGCTTCCCAAAGACTGGGAGGAGCTTTGTTTTCCCCTGGTATGGAAGGGCCGGGAGCTGAGGATTTCAGCGGATAAGAAAGGCGTCAGAATTGAGAATAACGGAGCCGGCCAGGTAGCTCTTACGGTGTTTGGCAGAAGCTGTAAGATAGATCCCGGCACCTTTGTTTATGCAGAGAAAAAGAATTATAAAGCAGTCATTTTTGATTTGGACGGAGTGATATGCCATACGGATCATTACCACTATCTGGCCTGGAAAGAGGTGGCTGATGAGCTGGGGATTTATTTTGACGAAAGCATCAATCACCGGCTGAGGGGCGTCAGCCGAAAGGAAAGTTTTGATATCATACTGGAACGGTATGATAAAATTATGGGGGAAGAAGATAAGGAAATATACCTTACGAAAAAAAATGAAGGTTATCAAAAGCTTTTAAAAGGCATGACCCCCTCCGATTTATCCGAAGAAACAAAGAATACGTTACTAGAACTGAGAAAACGGGGTATGAAGCTGGCCATCGGCTCTTCCAGTAAAAATGCAGGACTGATTATAAAGCAGCTGGGATTGGAACACTTTTTTGACGCAGTTTCCGATGGGAATATGATCACCCATTCAAAGCCTCATCCGGAAGTATTTCAAAAGGCGGCTTCCATGGTAAACTGCGAGGCGGAAAACTGTCTGGTCGTTGAAGATGCAAAGGCAGGGCTGGAAGCCGCAAAAGCCGGGGGCATGGATTGTGCGGCAGTAGGAGATGCAGTAAAATCCCCATTGGCAGATTATAAGCTGTCATCGTTCCGGCAGCTGCTGGAAATTGTGGAATAAGGAGGAGAAGAGATGGAGGAACGCAGTACGCAGCTGGATATACGAACAGTACCCTTTAGCAGGTACGGCTCTTACCTGGCATTTTCCTGCCCGCAGGATGGTACGAAGGAGTTTGACGGCCACATTGGGGTACGGGTACTTTACGGCACCTTTTCCCAGCAGGAAACCTATCCCATCATACTTATAAAACCTGATGGAAAGCCGGTGGAAAAAATTACTGTTACCATGTTTCCCTGGGAACTGAACGTATCTTCTGAAACCGGAGGATACTCCATATGCTTTAGGGATGAGGACGGGTTTCTCCTGAAAGCTGACAGCTCCGTTCTTATCACGAAGACAAAAGCAGGATCCTATGACAGGGTAATGGAACACATGGATGGAAGCTTTGAAATAGCCGGAGATGATATGGCACTCCATGTTTCCGTTCGGAAGGGAAAAGCAGAGGACCGGTCAGCCTGTCCGGAAAATGGCTATGGAAGCAGCAGAACAGGGCTCCTCCTAAGTCCGGAGGGGAAAGAGCTGCTGGCCGAAGTTATCCTTACCGGTTTAAGCCCTCATAAAAAAGAGTATATAAGCTATGATCATTGCCGTCAGGCAGTTAAAGAGGAATATGAGGAGTTTGAGGCGAAAATTATAAAAAGCCTTAAATTAGAAGATTCCGCTTATGAAAAGGCCGTTAGGGAGGCTTCTTATATCTTATGGCATTCTGTGCTTCAACCATCCGGGTACATGAAAAGGCCGGTAATGGTCATGACGAAAAACTGGATGAATCTGGTATGGAGCTGGGATTATGCCTTTAATGGCCTGGCCATGGTTTCTACCCATCCGGAGCTGGCTTACGGTCAGTTTTTAGCCATGGCAGACCAGCAGGATGAGTATGGAGCATATCCCGATGCATACCAGGCCAGGAAGATCATACGGTCCTTTGTGAAGCCTCCGGTTCAGGGCTTTATCCTGGAAAAAATGTTTCAGATCCACGATCCGGGCAGGGAGGTAAAGGAGAGGCTTTATCATTCCACCGCCGCCTTTACCCGATGGTGGCTGACTTACCGGATGGAGGAAAATGGCATCCCTACCTACCAGCACGGCAATGATTCCGGCTGGGACAATGCTACCGTTTTTCGTCTGGGCCTTCCGGTTCAGTCACCGGATTTATCGGCCTGGCTTGTATTGCAGATGGAGTTTCTGGAACATACGGCAAGAGCGCTTGGGCGGTGGCAGGAGGCTGAAAAGTGGAAAGAACAGGGGGAGGATCTGCTTTCTAAGCTGCTGTCCTATTTTGTGAGGGATGGCCGCTTTGAGGCGGTGAAGATCCCCGGGATGGAAGTGGTGCCGTCCGATTCCCTCATCCTTTGTCTTCCTCTGATCCTTGGGAAGCGCCTGCCGGAGAAGCTGCGGGAAAATCTGGTCTCAAGGCTTTTAAAGAAGGGCCATCTGGCCGGCCCCTGGGGATTTGCTTCAGAGCCTTTGGACAGTCCGCTGTTTGAGGAAGACGGCTACTGGCGGGGGGCGGTCTGGCCTCCTGTTACCATGATACTGGCGGATGCATTAAGCCGGTGCGGCAGACGGGAAGAGGCACGTGTCTACGCAGAACGCTTTTGCCGGCTTTGCTCAGAAAAGGGTTTTTATGAAAATTACAGTGCATTGGACGGGCGGGGCCTGCGGGATCACGGCTTCACCTGGACGGCCAGTGTGTTTCTTATTCTGCTTCGCGAATTTATCATAGATTAAGGAGGGAAAGACAATGAAAAATTGGTGGAAAGAATCCGTAGTATATCAAATTTACCCCAGAAGCTTCTGTGACAGCAATGGAGACGGGATCGGTGATATAGGAGGGATCATAAAACGACTGGACTATTTAAAGGAACTGGGGATTGATGTGATCTGGCTGTCTCCGGTATATGATTCTCCAAACGATGACAATGGCTATGATATCCGTGATTACCGTAAAATCATGAATGAATTCGGAACCATGGAGGAGTTTGACCGGCTTCTGGCAGAGCTGCATCAACGGAAAATCCGGCTGGTCATGGATCTTGTGGTAAATCACACCTCAGACGAGCATTCCTGGTTTGTGGAGAGCAGAAAATCAAAAGACAATCCATACCGGGATTATTACATATGGAGAGATGGAAAAGACGGTAAGGAGCCAAATAACTGGGGATCCTGCTTTTCCGGTTCTGCCTGGAACTATGATGAGGAAACAGGCCAGTATTACCTTCATCTTTTTTCAAAAAAGCAGCCTGACTTGAATTGGGATAATAAAAAAGTCCGGACAGAGGTATATGATATGATGAAATGGTGGCTGGATAAGGGGATTGACGGATTCCGCATGGATGTAATCAGCCTGATTTCCAAGGAGGAAGGACTACCTGACGGACCGGCCATGATCAATGGGTATGCCAGTTTTAACGTTGCTGCCAACGGCCCCAGGGTTCACGAATATTTACAGGAAATGAACCGGGAGGTTTTATCCGGTTACGATATTATGACCGTCGGAGAGTGTTCCGGAGTCACCCTGGAAGAAGCTGCCAAATACGCATCTTCCGAAGGTAAGGAACTTAATATGGTATTCCAGTTTGAGCACATGGATGTGGATGGGGACCCTGACAACAAATGGACGGACAAGAAAATGCATCTTCCGGATCTTAAGGCGGTCATGACAAAATGGCAGAAAGGGCTTGAGGGGATTGCCTGGAACAGCCTGTTCTGGAACAATCACGACCAGCCTAGAGTTGTTTCCCGCTTTGGCAGCGACTGTGAGGAATACAGGGAGCGATCCGCCAAGATGCTTGCCACCTGCCTTCACATGATGCAGGGGACTCCTTATGTATACCAGGGGGAGGAACTGGGAATGACCAATGTACCCTTTGAGACCATCCGGGATTTTCGGGATTTAGACAGCATCAATGCTTACCATGAGCTGACGGAAAAAGGGATTTTTACCCGAGAAGAAATGATGAAGTATATCAGGTACAAGAGCCGGGACAATGCCAGGACACCCATGCAGTGGGATACAAGCGCCTATGCCGGATTTTCAGAGTCAGCTCCATGGATCATGGTAAATCCCAATTATAAAAGGATCAATGCCAAGGAACAGATGGAACGGGAGACTTCTGTATTCCATTATTATAAAAAATTAATCGCTCTGCGCCATAAGCATGACATCATTGTTTACGGAAGTTATGAGCTGCTCCTTCCTGACCATCCTCATATCTATGCCTACATCAGGACCTTGGGAGAACAGAAGCTTCTGGTGGTATGCAGCTTTAGCAGTCAGACGGTAACGTACAGCATACCAAAGGAATTTGAATCAGGGACAGTTATGATCAGCAATTATGAGACAGGAGAGAGAAAATGCGGAGAGCTGAAGCCATATGAAGCGCTGGTGATCCTTCAATCATCGGATCTCCTTTGACAAAGATTAAGGCTTTTGCAGAATAGTTTACGAACCTATTCTGCAAAAGCCTTAAAACCGTATAAAAAATCCCACTCAGTGGGTTATTCTGAATGGGATAAAAGTCTGTTCTATAAATTAAGCCAATGTGTTTACAGCTTTCGAGATTCTGGATACTTTCCTGGAAGCGGTATTCTTATGATATACGCCCTTTGTAGCAGCCTTATCGATCTCTGCGATAGCATTTGCTAAGTTTGCCTGTGCAGCAGCCTTGTCACCGGCAACGATAGCAGCCTCTACCTTTTTGATAGATGTTTTCACTTTGGATCTGATCGCTTTATTTCTTGCAGCCTTTGTTTCGTTTACTAAAATTCTCTTTTTTGCAGATTTAATGTTAGCCAATCGGTACACCTCCAATAAAATGATATATGATGATTCTTTGTTTTGCATCAAAGCCTGGACACGGACAGTTCAATGTAAACATACCTTTGTATTCTAACGAATTTCGACGTAAATGTCAATACATAATTCCCGTATTTTTGCAGAAAATACCTTAGAAATGCTGGAAAGCTTCACAGGCATACCTTTATCCCCAAAAGAACATGGGCAGGAAAGCGAATTGCCTTACAGAGCAGTCATAAGGAATGCCAATGGCATAACTTTACAACCCATAAGTATGGGAAATAAAGAGGAAAGGTGGAAAAAATGGAAAATACGTTTACAGTTCGTACAGACCTTGCGGTAGAAGAAAGAGAAAGCTTCCCAGGTGACGGAGGGGAAGTATCAGGAGTGTCCCTCCGGGAGTGGCACCGGGCAGACAGCCACATCAAAATGACCGAGGTAAAGATTCTTGACAAAAAAGGGGAGAAGGCCATGGGGAAACCCATTGGGACCTATATTACCCTGGAAGCCGATGAACTTTCACTGAAAGACGAAAATTATCACAGGGAGGTTTCGGAAGAACTGGCAAACCAGATCGAACGGCTTCTTAAGGGCAAAGATTACAGAAAACCGGATTTTCATGTGCTGGTGGCAGGGCTTGGCAATTCTTCCGTAACCCCTGATTCCCTTGGACCAAGAGTCCTTAATAATTTACAGGTGACAAGGCATTTAAAGGTCCAGTATGGTGAGGATTTTTGGAAAGGAAGAAGCATGCCTGTGATCAGCGGCATTGTTCCGGGAGTCATGGCCCAGACCGGAATGGAAAGTGCCGAGATTTTAAAGGGAATCATAAAAGAAACAGAGCCGGATCTTATCATTGCCATTGATGCCCTGGCGGCCAGAAGCGTGAAGCGGCTTGGAACCACCATTCAGCTTACGGATACAGGGATTCATCCAGGATCAGGAGTGGGGAACCACAGACACAGTCTTACCTCTGAAAGTCTTGGGATTCCGGTCATGGCCATTGGGGTGCCTACGGTTGTAGGGGCTGCCGCCATTGTCCACGATACGGTTTCCGCCATGATAGGCGCACTTTCAAAAAGCATGGAAACAAAGGGAATGGGAGATTTTATCGGAAAGCTGAACTCAGATGAGCAGTATGATTTAATACGGGAATTGCTGGAGCCGGAGTTTGGTCCTCTGTATGTGACCCCTCCGGATATTGATGAAACGGTAAAGGAGCTGAGCTTTACCATTTCAGAAGGAATCCATCTGGCTTTTTTGGGACAAGAAGATTCGTAGTAAATGACAGGCATTCTGCATAGGATATTATGAATAATCCATGCAGGAAGGCGGCTATGAAACACAGAAACAAGGGAATTAACTGGTTTATAAGAAAAATGATGATAGCAGTAAGCCTGGTTCTGGCCGTCCTTCTCTTTGGAAAGGAAGTCTCAGAGGCGGGAAAAAAGGCGGATTTTCATAAAGCGGAAAATTGGGCAAAAGAAGGGGCCGGCCTTGGGATTTCCTATATATGGAAGCATCAGTATCCGGCTGCAGTATGGGAAGAAAACAGCCAGAACGGCATCTTATCGGGAAGCAAAGAGAAATCTTTGATAAACGTTCTCTGTGATTTCCTTTTCAACCAGTCTCCTCTTTACCGATATGCCGGCAGCAGCCCAAATACAGAATCAGATTATGGGGATACGGATCCGGCCTATGAGGGGTATCTGGAAAGCGGAAGATTTTATGAGGAACACAGCTTCCTTCTATATGACGGCGGAGAGGAAAGCGGAGAGGACGGAAGCATGAATGCTGGTACCCATAATGCCCGGCCAGAGACCCACCCGGCTGGCGGAGGGGAAACTGCAGCCGGTGGGGGAACAGGCCAGGCTTCAGAGACGAATCAGGAAGCAGTTGAAACAGGAGATAAGAAAAAAGGGGAAAAAGACCCTGCTATGACCTGCGCAGTAAGCAATGTATGGCCTATAGCAGGGAGCTTATACCGCAAAGAGCAGCTGGCTGATTACGATTTTCTTATAAAGCATTTCTACAGCGTTCATTCCTCCACAACGGCCGGCAGGGATTTAATGAAAGCAGAAAACTTCCTTTCCCAGGATTTTACTTTGGAAGGAGGGAATGACAAACCTCAGATCCTCATTTACCATACCCATTCCCAGGAGGAATTTAAGGATTATGGGCCGGATAATCCCAATGCCACTGTAGTTGGAATCGGAAGCTATCTTACGGAGCTTTTGACCGCTAAGGGCTACCATGTGATCCATGATACTTCCGTTTATGATTTACAGAACGGAAAGCTGGACAGAAACAAGGCATATACATATGCCCTGGATGGGATTACCGGAATCCTTCAGCAGAACCCCTCCATTGAGGTGATTCTGGATGTTCACCGGGACGGAGTCAATGAGCATTTGCATATGGTGAACCAGGTCAATGGGAAGCCTACCGCGCCCATTATGTTTTTCAACGGAGTCAGCCAGACGCCAAAAGGTCCCATTGAATATCTTCCCAACCCTTACAGGGAGCAGAATCTTGCATTCAGCTTCCAGATGCAGCTTGATGCAGCCGCCTATTTTCCCAATCTGACCCGGAAAATATACATAAAAGGTCTGCGTTATAACCAGCACTTAAGAGCAAGATCTTCCCTCATTGAAGTAGGTGCCCAGACGAATACATACCAGGAAGCGTTAAACGCCATGGAACCTCTGGCAGAAGTTTTGGATATGGTGTTGCAAGGAAATTAAAAAAATGGTATATTTTTAAAGATATCATAGTAATCTGGCGGATTATGCCCTTAGGATGGGGAAAGCCGGAGCACACCAGAAACATCAGAAAAGAGGAATTAACCATATGGCAGCTGCCCAGCAGAATAAAATACGCAACTTTTGTATTATCGCTCATATTGACCACGGAAAATCAACCCTTGCGGACCGGATTATAGAGAAAACCGGACTGTTGACCAGCAGGGAAATGCAGTCCCAGGTGCTTGATAATATGGATTTGGAACGGGAACGGGGAATCACCATCAAGGCCCAGGCAGTGCGTACCGTTTATAAAGCAAAAAATGGCGAAGAATACATCTTTAACATGATTGATACACCAGGTCATGTGGACTTTAATTATGAAGTTTCCCGAAGCCTTGCAGCCTGTGACGGAGCCATCCTGGTGGTGGATGCTTCCCAGGGGATCGAGGCCCAGACCCTGGCCAACGTATATATGGCCCTGGATCACGACCTTGATGTATTTCCGGTTTTAAATAAAATAGATCTTCCAAGCGCAGAGCCGGAGCGTGTGGTGGAGGAGATCGAGGATGTGATAGGGATCGAGGCACACGATGCTCCCAGGATCTCTGCTAAAACAGGAGAAAATGTAGAGGAAGTCCTGGAAGCGATTGTTGAAAAGATCCCGGCTCCCAAGGGAGATCCTGAAGCTCCCCTTCAGGCCCTGATTTTTGACTCCCTTTATGATTCCTATAAAGGCGTCATTGTTTTCTTCCGGGTAAAGGAAGGAACCGTAAGAAAAGGCGATAAGGTGCGGATGATGGCTACGGGAGCAGTGGAGGAGGTAGTGGAAGTCGGCTATTTCGGAGCAGGCCAGTTCCTTCCCTGCGAAGCCTTAAGCGCTGGTATGGTAGGATATCTGGCAGCCAGCATAAAGAATGTAAAGGATACTGCCGTTGGAGATACCATTACCCATGCGGGCCGTCCTTGTCAGACCCCGCTTCCTGGGTATAAAAAGGTGACTCCCATGGTTTACTGTGGTTTATATCCTGCCGATGGAGCCCGTTACAATGATCTGAGGGATGCCCTGGAAAAGCTTCAGCTTAACGATGCTTCTCTGTTTTTTGAGCCTGAAACCTCTCTGGCCCTTGGCTTTGGCTTCCGCTGCGGATTTTTAGGTCTTCTTCATCTGGAGGTCATTCAGGAGCGTCTGGAACGGGAATACAATCTGGATCTGGTGACTACGGCCCCCGGCGTTGTTTACCGTGTTTATAAAAAGAACGGGGAAAAGCTGGAGCTGACAAACCCTTCCAACCTGCCTGACCCAACGGAAATTGAGTATATGGAAGAACCGATTGTCAGCGCAGAGATCATGGTGACCACGGAATTTGTAGGAGCCATTATGACCCTGTGCCAGGAACGGCGGGGCGTGTATCTGGGCATGGAATACATGGAAGCAACCAGGGCACTGTTAAAATATGAGCTTCCGTTAAATGAAATCATTTATGATTTTTTTGATGCATTAAAGTCACGTTCCAGGGGATATGCCTCCTTTGACTATGAACTGAAGGGCTACCAGCGGTCAGAGCTTGTAAAGCTGGACATCCTGGTGAACAAGGAAGAAGTGGATGCCCTTTCCTTTATTGTCCATGCATTATCCGCCTATGACAGGGGCCGTAGAATGTGCGAAAAGCTGAAGGATGAGATTCCCAGACAGCTATTTGAGATCCCCATTCAGGCAGCGATCGGCGGCAAGATCATTGCCCGGGAGACCGTGAAGGCCATGAGAAAGGATGTTCTTGCCAAATGCTATGGCGGTGATATTTCCCGTAAGAAAAAACTCCTTGAAAAGCAGAAGGAAGGTAAAAAACGTATGCGCCAGGTCGGTAACGTAGAGATACCGCAAAAGGCATTTATGAGCGTACTGAAATTAGATGATGAATAAAAAGAATCTGGAGATTTACGTACATGTCCCGTTCTGTGTACGTAAATGCGCTTATTGCGATTTCCTGTCATTTCCCGGAAACCGGCAGATGCAGCGGGAATATACAGAAAAATTAATAGAAGAGATCCAATGCCAGAGTGCCAAAGTCAGAGAATACCAGGTAATCAGTGTATTCATAGGGGGAGGCACTCCTTCTATATTAAATATCGAGGACATGTCTGCAGTTTTTCATGCCCTTACCAATGGATTTGAGATCCTGCCGGATGCGGAGATCACCATGGAGGTTAATCCCGGTACGGTGACGGCCGAGTCCCTTTCCTGTTACCGGGAAGCAGGGGTAAACCGGATCAGCATGGGGCTTCAGTCCGCAGATGACAAGGAACTGGGGTATTTAGGCAGAATCCATACCTACGATGAATTCTTAAAAAGCTATCAGAGAGTCCGTATGGCGGGATTTGATAACGTGAATGTGGATTTGATCTCGGCAATTCCCGGTCAGACTGTGGAATCATGGAAGAATACCTTAAAAAAGGTGACCATGCTGAAGCCGGAGCACATATCTGCCTACAGCCTGATCGTGGAAGAGGGAACCCCTTATTATGACCGGTATGGGGAACCGGTTGAAGTAGAAAATCATACGGTTACACAGGAGAAGGTCCATGGTTTAAAGTCTTTGCCGGATTTACCGGATTTGCCGGATGAGGATGCGGAGCGGGACATGTACTACTTGACCAGGGATTTTTTAAAAGAGCAAGGGTATGAAAGGTATGAAATATCCAATTACTCCAAAAAGGGTTACGAGTGCAGGCACAACATCGGTTATTGGACAGGTACGGAGTATCTGGGCTTAGGCCTGGGAGCTTCATCCTACTTGAGTGGATGCCGTTTTCACAATACTTCTGTTTACAAGGAGTATTGCAGCGCCCGCCTTGACCGGGAGGAAGTTTTTCAGGAAGTGCTGAGACAGGAGTTTGAGCGGCTTACCTTGGAGGAAAAAATGGAAGAGTATATGTTTCTGGGGCTGCGCCTGACCCAGGGCGTTTCAGCCCAGGGGTTTGTCAGCAGCTTTGGACACAATATCCGTAGTATTTACGGACCGGTGCTGGATGCCATGGAAAAGGACGGCCTTATGGAACAGAATGACGGGTATTATCGCCTGACCTCCAGAGGGACCGATATCAGTAATTATGTTATGAGCCAGTTTTTCGTGTAAAGAAAGTCCTTCAAAGATGAAAGCATTGGGCCGCCGGGAACCAAATGAGTAAAGGGAAAAGCCTGGGGAAAAGAATAATATTCCCCAGGCTTTTTTCTGTGATTACTGATTATTGTACCAGATATACTTCCACATTCCTGGAGCCGTAGGCCCGGGTTTCTCCATGAGTGTTGAAGAAAATATCAATGTGGTTTCCCTTGACGCCCCCTCCGCAGTCTTCTGCTGTATAGACGACTCCTCCGATCATGATACGGCTTCCATAGGGAATCACTCTAGGATCAACGGAAATGGTATGGTTTGCTGCAGCAATGGTTCCTGTGCTGGTACGTCCTCCCCAGCCTCCGGAGCACTTGCGGCAGGGGCAGTAGGCCGTGGTTCTGAATACTCCAAGAGAGCGGAGACTGGAACTGCTGTTTTGCAGATTCGCAGCAGCAAGGTCGCCCACAGGATGAATCCTGGTGCCTGAGAGCTTCTGGCCGGCCCCATAGGCCTCAACCAGGTAGGTGCCGTCTCCATAAGAACTCCATGGAACCGGTATATCAAAGCCATAATTACCGGTCCCGTGGGATACTAAATCCTCCCGGTATTGAGAGGCGTTGGTAATAAGCTCCGCCACGGTCTGCCCGTTGGCCTGGTTGGTAATGACAACCTTTACTTCTGCTGCAGCGGCGGGATCGGTGGTATTAATCGCCCAGCCTCTGACGCCGCTTTCGTCCGCATTGTCAATAATCCCTGCCGTCTGGGCGGCAGAAGTGGAAAACGTACTTATCAGGAAAAATGCCATCATTAGTAAGGTCCCAAGGAACCGTTGAATTTGGCTTGTTCTTTTCATATTACAAATACTTCCTTTCTTTTTTACAAACTGTAATATAATTTAATATATTTATAATTATATGTAACAGATTTGTAATAAATGAGGTACAAGTAATCATTTTACACATTTTTCCAGATTTGTCAAGGATAACACAAAGAAAAGTTCACTCTGGGAGTATTTTTAGTTGCTTCAGCACCGACCTGATTTACACAAGCATATTCGTCCGGCTCAATGCCCACGCAAAAAAAAACGCCGCAAAACAGTGAGATGTTACACTGTTTTGCGGCGTTGCAAGAACAATTTTTACCGTTCAATGACTGCAAATAATTCTTTGGTCTGTCTTCCAAAATCCAGGGCTTCTCTGCGGCTTGCAAAGAATATATCTACTTTATTCCCTTTTACACCGCTTCCGATATCCTCAACGGTATAAACGATATCGTCGATCATAACCTTAGTTCCAAGGGGAAGCAGGGCGATATCAGCAGAAATGGTGTGCTGAGGCTGGGGTATGGTGCCGGAATAGGTCACACACTGTTTTCCGGAGCTTTCGGGACAATATGCAGTAGCAGTGAAGAGCCCCAGAGATCCCCCTTTTTCATAAACAGGTTTTGCCGGCTCCTCCGGCTCTGTCTCTTTTTTCCTGATGCCGGGTCCGATCTCTTCCTTAGGTGTATCCGTATTGGATGATGCGGCCTGATCGCCGCCTGTTTGTATGGTTTGGTGATCTGTTCCAGAACTTTCGGACTGTGCTTGATTCACCGCTTGGTCTTTATCCGTAGTTTCAGCTGCCAGTGCAGTCATAGATAACAGCAGGATACAAAGGATTGTCAGGAATCCGGTAATGCTTTTTTTTCCTGAAAAACTATTCATTGATTTACCTCGCAATCGTGTTGTTATGGTGTCTTAGTTACCATTATATTACAAAAGTGTTAAATGTCAAGAGAATAATGTCAATAGCTTTGTAATATTTTATATAAAAATGAGAAAAAATGTACAAGCAGGTCATAAAATCTTAATCAAAAATTTTTATAGGAATGTATTGACAAAAGTAGAAAAAAAGAATATATTATGAAAAGAAGGTATTAGCACTCCTAAACGTCGAGTGCTAACAAAAAGACTCAGAAAGGAAGTGGGGCAGATTGAACGACAAGGATCAGTTGGATGAGCGGAAGATAACCATATTAAAAGCCATCATCAAAACTTATCTGGAAACCGGAGAGCCGGTGGGTTCCCGTACCATATCAAAGTATACGGATTTGAACTTAAGTTCTGCCACCATCCGGAATGAGATGTCTGATCTGGAGGAACTTGGATACATTGTGCAGCCCCATACCTCTGCAGGAAGGATCCCTTCTGACAGAGGATACCGCTTTTATGTGGACCAGATCATGCAGGAAAAGGAAGAGGAAGTCACTGAGATCAAGGATATGATGTTAAAGCGTGTGGACCGGGTAGAGCTTTTGCTCAAGCAGATGGCAAAGCTTCTTGCTCAGAACACCAATTACGCGGCAATGATCAGTGCACCCCAGTATCACCGGAACAAACTGAAGTTTATTCAGCTTTCCAAGGTTGACGAAGAAAAGCTACTAGTGGTGATCGTGGTGGAGGGCAATATCATTAAAAACACCATGATTCCTATTCACACCGAATTAAATGACGAAGGACTTTTAAATCTTAATATTCTTCTTAACAATGCCCTTAACGGGCTGACCATAGAGGAGATCAATCTTGAAGTGATCAGCAGGCTGAAAATTCAGGCGGGAACCCATTGCGATGTGGTGGACCGGGTGCTGACTGAGGTGGCTGCCGCCATACGGGGGGATGATGAAGACCTTCAGATTTATACCAGCGGAGCTACGAACATTTTCAAGTATCCGGAATTAAGCGATGGAGAAAAAGCCAGTAAGCTTATCGGAACGCTGGAGCAGAAGGACCTTTTACAGGGACTGGTCGATGATGTGAACAGCTCCGAGAGCGGATCCGGAATCCAGGTATACATCGGCGACGAAGCTCCTGTTAAGACGATGAAGGACTGCAGCATTGTAACCGCCAATTATGAGCTGGGCGAAGGCTTGAGGGGCACCATTGGTATCATAGGTCCGAAACGGATGGATTATGAAAAGGTACTCAGTACATTGCGTAATCTCATGACGCAGTTGGATGCCATATTGAAAAAAGATGAAAGGTAAAGGGTAGATCATTGAGCAAGGAAGAAGTGAAAACAGATGAGAAGCTGGCAGATGAGGCTGTTCCTACAGAAGATGCCGCTTCCACTGAAAAAGAAATAGAAGGCGCAGAAGCCTGTACAGACGGCGGAACCCAGGAACACGTTACAGAGGAAGAAAATACAGAGGCAGGTTCCGCGGAAGAATCCGGAAAAAAGGGCTTTTTCGGAAAAAAGAAAGAGAAAAAAGACCCAAGGGATGAAAAAATAGAAGAATTAACAGACCGCCTGCAAAGGACCATGGCAGAATTTGATAATTACCGCAAAAGAACTGAGAAGGAAAAAACAGCCATGTTTGAAATCGGCGCAAAGGATATTGTGGAACGAATCCTTCCGGTGGTGGACAATTTTGAAAGAGGTTTAGCCGCTATTTCAGATGAGGAGAAAAGCGCTCCGTTTGCAGACGGCATGGATAAAATCTACAAGCAGCTTATGAAAACCCTGGAAGAGGCCGGCGTGAAACCAATCGAAGCAGTTGGAAAGCCGTTTGATCCTGATTTTCATAATGCGGTTATGCACATTGAAGACGAGTCACTGGGCGAGAATATTGTTTCCCAGGAACTCCAGAAGGGTTATACCTACCGCGACACCGTGGTAAGACATTCCATGGTGCAGGTGGCTAATTAGATATATAAATTTGAAACGGGAAAATGGCAATCAATTACATTTGGTTTATTTAATAGGAGGAAAAAACTATGGGCAAGATCATTGGTATTGACTTAGGTACGACAAATAGCTGCGTTGCCGTTATGGAAGGCGGAAAACCGGTTGTAATTCCAAACAGCGAGGGGGTAAGAACCACACCGTCCGTTGTTGCATTTACGAAGAACGGAGAGAGACTAGTCGGCGAGCCTGCAAAGCGTCAGGCAGTAACAAATGCTGACCGCACCATCTCTTCCATCAAAAGACATATGGGTACAGACTACAAGGTGACCATTGACGGAAAAAATTACAGTCCACAGGAAATTTCTGCCATGATTCTTCAGAAATTAAAGGCTGACGCAGAGGCTTATTTAGGTGAAAAGGTAACTGAAGCAGTTATTACGGTACCTGCATATTTTAATGACGCACAGCGTCAGGCAACCAAGGATGCAGGCAAGATTGCAGGCCTTGACGTAAAGCGTATCATCAACGAGCCGACGGCAGCAGCTCTGGCTTATGGACTTGACAATGAAAAAGAGCAGAAGATCATGGTCTATGACTTAGGCGGCGGTACCTTTGACGTTTCCATCATTGAAATCGGCGACGGAGTCATCGAAGTTCTTTCCACCAACGGAGATACCCGTCTGGGCGGTGATGATTTTGATAACCGCATTACCCAATGGATGGTGGATGAATTTAAAAAGGCAGAAGGTGTAGACTTATCCGGCGATAAGATGGCAATGCAGAGATTAAGAGAGGCTGCTGAGAAGGCAAAGAAGGAATTATCCTCTTCTACTACTACGAACATCAACTTACCGTTTATCACTGCTACCTCTGAAGGTCCAAAGCATCTGGATATGAATCTGACCAGAGCAAAATTTGATGAACTGACTGCCGATCTTATTGAGCGTACCGCAATTCCGGTTCAGAACGCCTTAAGAGATGCAGGCATCACTTCTGCAGAATTAGGAAAAGTACTGTTAGTAGGCGGATCCACCCGTATGCTTTCCGCTCAGGAGAAAGTAAAACAGCTTACAGGCAAAGAGCCTTCCAAGACCTTAAACCCAGATGAATGTGTTGCCATCGGCGCCAGCATTCAGGGCGGAAAGCTTGCAGGCGATGCTGGTGCAGGTGATATCCTTCTTCTGGACGTTACTCCACTGTCCTTGTCCATTGAGACTATGGGCGGGGTAGCTACCAGACTGATTGAAAGAAATACCACCATCCCTACCAAGAAGAGCCAGATCTTCTCCACAGCGGCTGATAACCAGACTGCAGTTGATATCCACGTGGTACAGGGGGAAAGACAGTTTGCCAGAGATAACAAGACTTTAGGCCAGTTCCGTCTGGATGGAATTCCGCCTGCAAGAAGAGGTGTTCCACAGATCGAGGTTACTTTTGATATCGATGCCAACGGCATTGTAAATGTTTCCGCTAAGGATCTTGGAACAGGCAAAGAACAGCATATTACCATTACTTCAGGCTCCAACATGTCTGATTCCGATATTGATAAGGCAGTAAGGGAAGCAGCCGAGTATGAGGCTCAGGATAAGAAGCGCAAGGAAGGCATTGATGCAAGAAACGATGCAGACTCCATGGTATTCCAGACAGAGAAGGCACTTCAGGAAGTAGGAGACAAGATTGATGCAAACGATAAAGCAACTGTGGAAGCAGACTTAAATGCATTAAAAGAGGCCATAGGCAGAGCTCCTATTGATGATATGACCGATGCCCAGATCGAAGACATCAAGGCCGGCAAAGAAAGACTGATGAACAGTGCACAGGCTTTGTTTGCAAAAGTGTATGAGCAGGCACAGTCTCAGGCAGGAGCACAGGGAGCAGGCCCTGACATGGGAGCAGGAAATGCTGCCTATCAGGACAGCGATGTAGTTGACGGAGATTACAAAGAGGTGTAAACTAGTCTGGTCGGTTGACAGGACTTTGGGAAAAGTGTTGTAGCGATACAGCACTTTTTCCGAATTTCCTAGGGCTTGCATTTTTTGGAAAAAGCAAGCCGTACTTCCTTATTTTATGAAAGGTAGACCTAAGATGGCAGAGAGTAAGAAAGATTATTATGAAACCCTGGGCATTCCAAAGGATGCGGATGACGCAGCCATTAAGAAGGCTTACAGGGCATTAGCAAAAAAATACCATCCTGACACAAATCCCGGAGATGCCGCAGCTGCTGAAAAATTCAAGCAGGCGTCCGAGGCATACAGTGTCCTTAGCGACCCTGATAAGAGACGTCAGTATGACCAGTTTGGTTCCGCCGCTTTTGACGGAAGTGGGGGAGCTGGCGGCTTTGGCGGCTTTGATTTCAACGGAGCGGACATGGGAGATATCTTCGGAGATATCTTCGGAGATATCTTTGGCGGAGGACGAAGAAGCAGCGCCCGTTACAATGGGCCATCTAGGGGAGCCAATGTCAGAACCAGCATCCGCATCACCTTTGAGGATGCGATTTTTGGCTGTGAAAAAGAAATTGAGATCAACTTTAAGGAAGAGTGTTCCTCCTGTCATGGAAGCGGTGCAAAAGCAGGAACCTCACCGGTTACATGTCCAAAATGTAATGGAAAAGGAAAAATCATGTATACCCAGCAATCCTTTTTCGGTCAGATACAGAATGTCCAGACTTGTCCGGACTGCGAAGGCAGCGGGAAAATTGTTAAGGACAAATGCCCGGATTGCTACGGTAACGGATATATTACAAGGAGAAAGAAATTCAAAGTCACCATTCCTGCGGGGATTGACAACGGACAGTCTGTGCGCCTTGCAGGTGCAGGAGAGCCGGGAACCAATGGAGGGGAGAGAGGCGATCTGCTGGTAGAGGCCGTGGTATCCAACCATCCGATTTTCAAACGTCAGGATACCAGTATTTTCTCAACGGTCCCTATTTCCTTTGCAAATGCTGCATTAGGCGGAACCATCCGGATCAAGACCGTAGATGGGGAGGTGGATTACGAAGTCAAGGCCGGTACCCAGACCGATACCAAGGTGCGCTTAAAGGGAAAAGGCGTTCCTTCCTTGCGCAACCGGACGATCCGCGGGGATCATTTTGTTACACTGGTGGTTTCGGTGCCGGAGCGGATGAATGAGGCTCAAAAGGAAGCACTTCGTAAGTTTGAAGAAGCGATGAACGGCACAGGGGAAGGTGAAAAACATAAAAAGAAAGGGATCTTTAAATAGAGATCCCGGAAGGTACATGGTTTGGAAAGAAGGGAAGGTATGGGAAGGTTTACAAAAAAGCTTGCCTTAGGAGCAGCGGTGATCTTGATGGCATCTATGTTTCCTGTGGCCGTTATGGCCGCTGACGGGCAGACCGTCCGGGATTTTCCGGGCTGGAACGGTTCCGGTACAAAAATCAAAGGGCCTGTAGAGGGTAGTGAATCCTTTGACTTCTGGGATGACGACGATGACGGCGGACCAGGCAGCTACAGCTGTCCCAGAGGCTGGCGTTACAGCCCTTCCGGCTGGTGGTTTCAGTACAGTGACGGAAGCTGGCCGTCCAACAGCTGGAAGTATATTGACGGCAGATGGTACCGGTTTAACTGGGAAGGTCATATGATCACCGGCTGGTTTTCCGATGAAGGTGGTTTGCGGTATTACTTAAATCCCGTAGATGACGGTACCTTGGGGGCCATGCGGATTGGCTGGCAGATCATTGACGGAAAGGCATATTGCTTTAATACCAAGTCCGACGGTTATTTAGGAAAACTGCTCACCAATACGACTACTCCGGACGGATATAAGGTGGGAGCGGACGGAGCATGGATTCCGTGAATTTAATGGAAAGGCTGTATAAGGCATGGCGGGAATTTTCTGCATAGGAAGATGCTGCTATATGCGGGGAGGCGGTTTCGGAAACAAAGAAATTGCGGGGATCTTCATTTATTGCAGCGAAAACAAGGGACGCGCCTGATGGCTGAAATACTTCAGCTATCAGACGCGTCCCCTGTTTTTCATTACAAATGTTATTGGTTTGTAATTTGTGAAAATAGATCCTGTTCCGGTACCAATCACTCAGGCGGGTGTGATGGGGTGTAATGCATCAAGGAATTTCGTTTACTTGATATTTTTTTTTGCCCTTGTTCTCGGTGCGAAACAAAAGTATTTTCATCCGTTCAATTAGTTAATGCACCAGCTTCAATTTTTATTGCATACTTTTTCAAAAAAAAATAAATATTTTAAAAAAGTTGATATAACCCGCCGAATTTGGTTCCTGTTATACGCTTGCAACACTTTTCATTGTATGTTATGATATCATGTGGTTTAATAATAAGAACGTTGGGTTCCTGACGGCAGGCGGAAGGAGCTTTGCTTTCGTCATGAAAATCATGCCAAAGAAAGGATACCGCATATGCACCAGTATTTGATCGTTTGCCCTCTTGTTTTTCTGGCGGGTTTTGTAGATTCCATCGCCGGAGGGGGAGGACTTATCTCCCTTCCGGCTTATCTGGCGGCAGGGATACCGCCCCATTTTGCCATTGGGACCAATAAACTGGGTTCTACCATGGGAACCGTAATCTCTACGGCCAGGTATGCGAAAGGCGGTTATATTAAGGCAAAGCTGTCTCTATCTGCAGCACTTCTTGCCGTGGCCGGTTCTGTAATCGGGGCGCATCTGTCAATGCTGGCCAGTGAACGGGTATTAAAGGGGATGATGCTGGCGGTGCTTCCGGTTGTGGCCTTTTATGTCCTCAGGAACAAAAACCTGGGAGAACGGGAGGAAGATAAGGGCCTGCCTGAGAAAAAGATGATTTTGATCAGCATGTGCGCTGCGCTGGTCATTGGCTGTTATGACGGATTTTACGGGCCGGGTACAGGGACCTTTTTGCTGTTGATTCTCACCGGACTTGCAAAAATGGATGTCAGGAGCGCATCAGGTACCACCAAGGTGATCAACCTGTCATCCAATATCGCTGCGTTGGTGACATTTTTAATAAACGGAAAGGTTTTGATTCCCCTGGGACTGGCATCAGGGCTTTTCTGCATTGCCGGCCATTATATCGGGTCAGGACTTGTGGTGAAAAATGGATTAAAGGTAGTGCGCCCGGTGGTATTCGTGGTGCTTTTATGTCTGTTTGTGAAAATTATAAAAGGATAGGAATTAGCTATGAAATGGAAAAAGTTTACGCTGACCACCACGACAGAAGCCGTGGATTTAATCAGCAGCATGTTTGATGAGATCGGAATAGAAGGAATAGAAATTGAGGATAACACTCCCCTTACGGAAGCGGAGACAAAAGGCATGTTTATTGACATTCTGCCTGAACTTCCTCCGGATGAGGGCGTTGCAAAGGTCAGCTTTTACTTAGAACTGGATTCTGATATCACGGGCATGTTAAAGCGTGTGGAAGAAGGGCTTTCAGAGCTTTCCATGTTCACGGACTTAGGCGAATGTACCATAGAGTCCGGCGAAACAGAGGACAAGGACTGGATCAACAACTGGAAACAGTATTTTAAGCCCTTTACCGTTGATGATATCCTGATCAAGCCTACCTGGGAGCAGATCCCAGAGAAAGATAAGGATAAGCTTCTGATCGAAATTGATCCGGGAACGGCTTTTGGAACAGGTCAGCATGAGACAACCCAGCTTTGCATCCGGCAGCTTCAGAAATACGTAACGCCGGAGACCACCCTTCTTGATGTGGGTACAGGCAGCGGCATCCTGGGGATCACCGCCTTAAAGCTGGGAGCAAAAGAAGTATTTGGAACGGATCTAGATGAAAATGCCATTGCAGCGGTCAGGGAAAATATGAAAGCCAATCATATATCCGGAGACAAGTTTCAAGTACTGCAGGGCAATATCATTGATGACAAGGCCGTACAGGAGGCTGCAGGCTTTGAAAAATATGATGTGGTAGTGGCCAATATCCTGGCAGACATCATTCTCCTGCTCCAGAAGGAAATTTCTGTTCACATGAAAAAGGACGCTTTCTTTATCACTTCCGGTATTATTAATAAGAAGGAAGAGGCCGTTAAAAAGGCGTTGGAGGAAAATACCGCCTTTGAGCTTGTGGAGACGACCTATCAGGGCGAATGGGTTTCCATAACGGTCAGAAAAAAATAGGAAAGGAACGCCTTACAGGCATCCCTTTCTGTCCAAAAAACATGGACAAGGAAGAGGAACGCCTTGCAGGCATCCCTTTATGTCCAAGATACATGGACAAGGAAGAGGAAAAGAATGCATCATTTTTTTGTTAGCCAGGACCAGATTGAGGAGTCATTCATCCGGATCCTGGGGCCGGATGTGAACCATATTAAAAATGTCCTGCGCATGGGAGCCGGAGAAGAGATTTTAGTCAGCAACGGGGTGGACAAGGATTACCTATGCCAGATCCTGGATGTGGCATCTGCGGAAGTGACCGCTAAGATCCTTTCTGTGGAAGAAGGCGGTACAGAGCTTCCTGCCAGACTTTATCTGTTCCAGGGTCTGCCAAAGGGCGATAAGATGGAGCTGATTATCCAGAAGGCCGTGGAGCTTGGTGTGTACCAAATCATTCCGGTGGAGACCAAGCGGGCCGTGGTGCGTCTGGATCAAAAGAAAGAAGAATCAAAGCTGCGACGCTGGAGGGCAGTATCAGAAAGTGCTGCCAAGCAGTCCGGGCGGCTTATTATACCGGAGGTGGCCGGAGTCATGACCTTCCCGGAGGCCCTGGCCTTTGGAAAGGAGCTTGATATGATAGTCATCCCCTTTGAACATGCAAAGGACATGGCAAAGACCAAGGAGATACTGTCAAGTATCAGGCCGGGAATGAGCGTAGGGATATTTATCGGACCGGAGGGCGGCTTTGAGGATTCTGAAATGGACCTTGCAGAACGTCTGGGAGCAAAGCAGATCACCCTGGGAAAACGGATCTTAAGGACGGAAACCGCCGGTCTTGCGATTGTATCTGTGCTGGCCTTCCAGTTAGAAGACTGACAGGCCATGGAAAAACCCTGTGGGTATCCCTTATGTCCGGAAATACTGGCAGTAAGAGGAAAGGAACGAGTCACATATGGAAGCTTATTTTGATAATTCGGCGACCACCAGGGTGCTGGAGCCGGTAAAGGATATAGTTGTTAAAATTATGACAGAGGACTACGGAAATCCTTCTGCAAAGCACAAAATGGGGATGGAAGCGGAACGGTATATAAAGGAGGCTGCAGAAATCATCGCAGGAACTTTAAAGGTGGCGGCAAAGGAGATCGTCTTCACTTCCGGCGGCTCCGAGTCCAATAATATGGCCCTGATTGAGGGGGCCATGGCGAATAAAAGGGCGGGAAACCACATCATAAGCACCGCCATTGAACATGCCTCGGTGTACAATCCTCTGGCCTTTTTAGAGGAACAGGGCTTTTCGGTGACCTACCTTCCTGTGGATTCCCATGGACATATCCGCCTGGAAGATCTGGAAGCGGCGATCCGCCCGGAGACCATACTGGTTTCCATCATGTATGTGAATAATGAAATCGGCGCTGTGGAACCCATAGAAGCCATTTCAAAGGTCATCAAAAAGAAGAATCCGTCCATTTTATTCCATGTAGATGCCATTCAGGCTTATGGAAAATTTGTCATCAGGCCAAAGCGGCAGGGGATCGACCTTTTGTCCGTCAGCTCCCATAAGATACACGGGCCAAAAGGGGTGGGCTTTCTATACATTGACCAGGGGGTGAAAATACGGCCTTTGATTTATGGAGGCGGTCAGCAGAGAGGCATGCGTTCCGGTACGGAAAATGTTCCTGGGATCGCAGGTCTGGGTATGGCGGCTAAAATCATGTATACGGATCATGGAGAAAAGGTACAGTCCCTGACCGCTCTTAAGGATAATTTGATCACCAGGCTTTCGGAGATCGACGGTGTTACGGTAAACAGCCTTCCCGGAGATTTATCTGCACCGCAGATTGTCAGTGCCAGCTTTTCCGGTGTGCGAAGCGAGGTGCTTTTACATGCTCTTGAGGAACGGAACATATTTGTATCCTCCGGATCTGCATGCTCATCAAATCATCCGGCTGTCAGTGGTACATTAAAGGGAATCGGCGTAAGGCCTGAGCTTCTGGATTCCACACTGCGGTTCAGTTTCGGATTTTATAATACCAAAGAGGAAGTGGATTACTGCATTGATGTGCTTAAGGAACTTTTGCCCGTTTTAAGGCGGTACCAGAGAGGCTAGGAAGAACGTCCCAAAAGCATGGACATGAATATAGAAAGGATAACAGATGCAATATCAATCATTTTTAATTAAGTATGCAGAGATCGGGGTAAAAGGAAAAAACCGTTATCTGTTTGAAGATGCCCTGGTGACCCAGATCCGCCACTCTTTAAAATGGGTGGAAGGAGATTTTGTAGTTTCCAAGGAGTCTGGACGTATCTATGTGAACGCTGAGTCAGAATATGATTTTGATGAAGTGATAGAAGCTTTCAAGTGCATATTCGGCATTGCAGCCATCTGCCCCATGGTCCAGGTGGAAGATCATGGATATGAGGATTTAAAGAAACAGGTGCTGTCCTATGTAGAGGAATTTTACGAGGATCAGAATTTTACGTTTAAGGTCAATACCCGCAGAGGAAATAAAAAGTATCCGGTGAATTCTGAACAGATCAACCGGGATTTAGGGGAACTGATTCTCCATACTTTTCCCGGGACAAAGGTAGATGTCCATAAGCCTGATGTTATGCTTCATGTAGAGGTGCGGAATAAAATCAACATTTATTCCCAATCCATTCCAGGTCCTGGCGGAATGCCGGTGGGAACCAACGGAAAAGCCATGCTCCTTTTGTCCGGCGGCATCGACAGCCCGGTGGCAGGCTATATGATCGCAAAGCGTGGGGTAAAAATTGATGCCGTATATTTCCATGCACCCCCATATACCAGCGAACGTGCCAAGCAGAAGGTAATCGATTTAGCGAAACTGGTTTCCAGATATTCAGGCCCGATCCATCTGCATGTTGTGAATTTTACGGATATTCAGCTTTACATTTACGATAAATGTCCTCATGAGGAGCTTACCATTATCATGAGACGCTATATGATGCGGATCGCGGAGCGGCTTGCAGGAGAGTGCGGTGCCATGGCTCTTATAACCGGAGAGAGCATCGGACAGGTGGCTTCCCAGACCATGCAGTCCCTGACAGCCACGGATGCAGCCACCACCATGCCCGTATTCCGTCCTGTCATCGGCTTTGACAAGCAGGAAATCGTGGATGTGTCGGAGAAAATCGGTACTTATGAGACTTCCGTGCTTCCCTTTGAGGATTGCTGCACCATTTTTGTAGCAAAGCATCCGGTAACAAAACCGAATCTGAAGATGATTGAACGGTCTGAGGAGAACTTAGAGGAAAACATAGGAGAACTGGTTGAGACGGCTATTCAAACCGTGGAAAAGATTTGGTGTTAAGGGAAAAATAAAATCGGGGTCCGGCTCCTTTGGGAAAAGGACGGACCCCGAAGTCATTAAGAAAGTTCCTTCGGCTTAACGGCTCATGGAACGAATGATTTTCCAGGTTCAGCCTGTGCTTGGCTTCCCTAAGAAAATCATGCTTAATCTACAATGTATGGAGATAAAACATTTAAGATTTCATCGGCGTTGTTTTCGGAATGGATATTTAAATCGATGGGTTTGGAAAGATCCAGGCTGAATATGCCCATAATAGATTTTGCGTCAATTACGTATCTGCCGGAAACCAGGTCAAAATCAGTATCAAATTTAGTTAAATCATTTACGAAAGATTTTACTTTGTCGATGGAATTTAAAGATATACGAACTGTTTTCATGTGAAAAACCTCCTTGAGTGATCTCTTTTATTTTATTCAGGGAACCGCCCCTTTTTCACTTCAATACTACTGATATATTGTGTAAAAGTCAATGGTAATTTTACATGAAAATATGGAAAATAGACAGATTATTTAGATAGGAGAACAATAAAATGAAAAAGGCAGCCCTGCATAATCTAGGATGCAAGGTCAATTCCTATGAAACAGAGGCCATGCAGCAGCTTCTTGAAAACGCCGGATATGAAATCGTACCCTTTGCGGAAGGGGCTGATGTTTATATCATCAATACCTGTTCCGTGACCAATATTGCAGACCGTAAGTCCAGACAAATGCTTCACAGGGCAAAGAAAATGAACCCGGGTGCTGTGGTGGTGGCGGCCGGGTGTTATGTCCAGGCAGCAGGGGAGGAGCTTAAAAAGGATGAAGCGGTGGATCTGGTTATCGGCAATAACAAAAAGACGGAGCTTGTATCCGTTCTGGAGGAATATTTTGCAAGCAGGAAGGGTCCGGAGGCAGAGATTGCCTGCGGATATCCCGTTCTGCCCCCAAAGGCAGGCCTGGATGCGGTTATTGATATCGGAGACACCAGGGAGTATGAGAATCTGTCCATTAACAGGATTGCAGACCACACAAGGGCGTTTATTAAGGTCCAGGACGGATGCAACCAGTTTTGCAGCTACTGCATCATCCCTTATACCAGAGGCCGGGTGAGAAGCCGCAAGCCGGATGAGGTAGTGGAAGAGGTGAAACGCCTGACTGCTTCCGGTTACCAGGAAATCGTGTTTACAGGGATCCATCTAAGCTCCTATGGAATGGATTTTCCGGAAAAAGAGCGGCTTACGCTCCTGGATCTGGTGAAAAGGGTACACGAAGTGGAAGGTTTAAAGCGAATCCGCCTGGGTTCCCTGGAGCCCAGAATTGTGACCGAAAAGTTTGCCGCAGAGCTTGCCCGGCTTTCTAAGATATGTCCCCATTTCCACCTGTCCCTGCAAAGCGGATGCGATGATACTTTAAAAAGAATGAACCGGCACTATACCACAGAGGAATATTTCAACTGCTGTGATGTTTTGCGCAGTGCCTTTCATAATCCGGCCATCACCACCGATGTGATCGTGGGATTTCCGGGAGAAAGGCCAGAAGAATTTAAGACAACAAGGGAATATCTGGAAAAGGTTCAGTTCTATGAGATGCATGTTTTTAAATATTCCAAAAGAAACGGCACTAAGGCGGCGGTGATGCCTGATCAGATACCGGAATCAACGAAGACGGATCGCAGCAATGAACTCCTATGCCTGGAAAAGGAAATGTCTCTTGCTTACCGGGAGTCATGGTTAGGCTGCAGGACAGAGGTGCTTTTAGAGGAGGAATTCTGGTGGAATGGCACCCGCTATATGATCGGCCATACCAGGGAATATGTGAAAGCAGCGGTTCCTTATGAAGAAGGGTTAAGGGGTATGGTGATCGAGGGAAAACTTATGGAAATGATGAATGAAGAGGTGGCATTTTTAAAACGCTGAGACACAAAATTTATTTTAGTCTTGCCGAATCCATCTTTTTGGTTTAGAATAGAGTAGAACAGTTAAAGGACGTGAGAAACATGGGCGATATTCATAATACGCAATTTTTCAAAGCAGTACAGGAGAACAAACTGAATGTAAGCCAGGTACTGGAACAGGTTTATATTGCCCTTACTGAAAAGGGCTATAATCCTATTAACCAGATCGTAGGCTATATTATGTCAGGGGATCCTACCTATATTACCAGCCATAAGAACGCCAGAAGTCTTATCATGAAAGTAGAGCGGGATGAGATTCTGGAAGAGCTGATGGGGGTATATATTGATACGATGTTGAAGTAAGTTTGTGGATAATCTTAAGTCTAGCTGTCAGATGAAGTGAAAGTAGGCGGAGTCTGACAGTTTGTTTTTATACGGTTGGCTTTGGACCAGCTTTCTTTTGCTGCACAAAGGTTGAAAAAAGCGTCTGTCAGCCTTGAGTTTGTGAACGTCGTGCCCCGCTTGACCGGGCATCAACCGGATTTGCAGACATGCCGGATTGATTCATTGGTATACCGATTAGGACATGCAGGCATTTCTGATTGATTCATTAGGAGACAAAATATGAGGATTATGGGGCTTGATTACGGTTCTAAAACTGTAGGAGTTGCTGTTTCCGACTTACTTGGTATAACCGCCCAGGGAGTGGAGACAATTACGAGAGAAGAAGAGAATAAACTGAGAAAAACCTGTGCCCGGATTGAGGAACTGATTCGGGAATATGAGATCGAAACAATTATCCTGGGGTATCCCAAAAATATGAATAATTCAGCCGGACAACGGGCTGAGAAAACAGAACAGTTTAAAGAGATGCTCATAAGACGGACAGGGCTGAACGTCATCCTGTGGGATGAAAGGCTTACTACCGTTGCATCGGAGAGAATATTACAGGAAAGCGGCGTGAGGCGGGAACACCGCAAGGCAGTCATTGATCAGGTGGCAGCGGGACTGATTCTGCAGGGCTATCTGGACAGCTTGCCAAAGGAGACAGGAAATGAACAGTGAAGAGAAGAAAATCACCCTGACAACAGATAACGGGGAAACTGTGGATTTTTACGTTCTGGAAGAAACCAGAATTAATGGAAGGAATTATCTGCTGGTAACGGATGCAGCAGATGAAGATGATGAAGGAGAATGTTACATCTTAAAGGATTTGTCAAAGCAGGAAGAGGCCCTGGCTTTGTATGAGTTTGTAGAGGATGATAACGAGATAGATTATTTATTTAAGATATTTTCCGAACTGCTGGACGGAGCAGATGTGGATATTGAAGTTTGAAAAAAGCATCTTTCAAACTTAAGTTTGTGAATCAGCCGGATATGCAAATATATCCTCTTGATAATCAGAACAAAAAAATGATGGTGAGTAATTGAGGGACTGTTAATGAAACAGGAAATTTTTAAAAATATGCTTCGAGAGAAAGGACTCAAAGTGACCAACCAGCGCATGCTGGTGCTGGAACTCATGGCAGAGCGCCCCGGGCAGCATCTGACTGCGGAAGAGATCTATGATCTGGCTAGGCAGACGTACCCGGAGATCGGGCTTGCTACGATTTACAGGACCGTGCAGGTACTGGTGGATTTATCAGTGATCGATAAGGTCAGTTTTGATGACGGATTCGCCCGCTATGAATTAGGGGGCGTGGATCGTGAGTCCAGACACCACCACCACCACGCGATTTGCAACCGATGCGGAAACGTATTTTCCTTTCAAGGCGATTTGCTGGATACGCTGGAGCAGGCCCTTCTTGACCGGTCAGGCTTTCTTGTGACGGATCATGAGGTGAAGCTGCACGGGTATTGCAGGGAATGCCGGGAGGCAATGGAAGAAGAACAGGACGGAAAATCATAAGATGGAGGTAAAATATTGAAAAAACAAGACAGCAACGCGAAAGTTAAAATCATTCCTTTAGGAGGAATGGAGCAGATCGGTATGAATATCACTGCATTTGAATGTGAAGACAGCATCATCATTGTGGACTGCGGACTGGCATTTCCTACGGATGACATGCTTGGTATTGATTTAGTCATACCGGATGTTTCTTATCTGAAACAGAATATCGATAAAGTGAAGGGATTTCTCATCACCCATGGACATGAGGACCATATCGGGGCCCTTCCCTATATATTAAAGGACATCAATGTTCCGGTATACGGAACAAAGCTGACCATTGCCCTGATCGAGAACAAGCTGAAAGAACATAATCTGCTTAAAAACACCAAAAGAAAGGTGATTAAGCACGGACAGTCGGTGAATTTAGGCTGTTTTCGTATTGAATTTATTAAAACAAACCACAGCATCGCCGATGCTTCCGCTCTTGCCATTTTCTCTCCGGCAGGCGTGATCCTGCATACAGGCGATTTTAAGATTGATTATACTCCCGTATTCGGAGAACCGGCGGATCTGGAGCGTTTTGCCGAGCTGGGAAAAAAGGGGGTTCTGGCCCTGATGTGTGACAGCACCAATGCCACCAGAGCTGGATTTACCCCTTCGGAAAGAACCGTGGGAAAAACTTTTGACAACATTTTTGCGGATCATAAAAACAACCGCATCATTGTGGCTACCTTTGCCTCTAACGTGGACCGGGTGCAGCAGGTCATCAATTCTGCAGCCAAATATGGACGAAAGGTCGTGGTTGAGGGCCGCAGCATGGTCAATGTGATCGGAACGGCCAGTGAACTCGGCTATATTAATATTCCGGATGGAACCCTTATTGATATTGACCAGTTAAAAAATTATCCGGATGAGCAGACCGTGCTCATCACCACCGGAAGCCAGGGCGAATCCATGGCTGCCCTTTCCCGTATGGCAAGCAGTACCCATAAGAAAATATCCATAAAGCCAAGCGATGTGGTAATTTTAAGTTCCCATCCCATCCCCGGTAATGAAAAGGCAGTGTCAAAGGTCATTAATGAGCTTTCCATGAAGGGAGCAGAAGTGATCAGTGATGACACTCATGTGTCAGGACATGCCTGCCAGGAGGAAATCAAGCTGATGTATGCTTTGGTACGCCCCAAATATGCCATTCCGGTTCATGGGGAATACCGCCATATCATGGCTCAGAGAAATCTGGTTCAGGCCATGGGCATCCCGAAGGAGAATGTAATCATTATGTCCTCCGGTGATGTGGTTGAGGTGGGACAGGAATCCTGGAAGACTGTAGACCACGTCCAGGCAGGAGGAATCCTGGTAGACGGTCTTGGTGTCGGCGATGTGGGAAATATCGTTTTAAGAGACAGACAGAACCTGGCCCAGAACGGAATTATTGTGGTGGTTCTTACCCTGGAAAAATACTCCAATCAGCTTTTGGCAGGGCCGGATATTGTATCCAGAGGATTTGTTTATGTCCGTGAATCAGAGGACCTGATGGAAGAGGCCAGAAATATTGTCAACGACGCGGTAACAGACTGTCTGGACCGCCATGTCAATGACTGGGGGAAAATCAAGAATGTGATTCGTGACACCTTAAGCGACTTTTTATGGAAGCGGATGAAGCGGAATCCTATGATTCTGCCGATCATTATGGAAGTGTAATACAGGGAAAAAACGTACCTTGCAGGTGAAAGACCCTGCGGGCATCCCTTTATGACTGGGAAGCGGGCGATAAAAATGAAAGGAAGCAGGATATGAGCCGGGCGACGAAAGAGATTAATAAAATAACAGGAGCAGTCATTGCGGTCTCAAGCAGGCTTATTATCTTAGCCCTGGTGGTCCTTCTGCTTTATGAGGGAGTTACCAGAGGATATGCCTTCGGCCATGAAATATTCTACGCTTCTGCCATGGAAGAAGAACCGGGGAGGGACAAGGAATTAACCGTAGCCAAGGGAACCTCCGTGGCCCAGACGGCAAAGCTTTTAAAGGAAAATGGTTTGATTGCCAATGAATACTCCTTCATCATTCAGGCAGAGTTTTTTGATTATAAGGTAAATCCGGGAGATTATACCTTTAATACTTCCATGACCTCCAAGGAGATTCTTCAGATGATGAATGAAAACACAGGGGAAAAGGAAGAGGAAAAATGATTGTTAATGACAGGATAACAGATTATATCAGATCTCTGGAATCAGACAGAAGCCCCCTCCTGTCAAAGATCGGAAAAAAGGCAAGACAGGATAATGTCCCTGTCATCAGGGAAGAGACGGCTGCTTTTCTTCAGACCATGACGGCAGCTATAAGGCCAAAGGCTATTCTAGAGGTGGGAACGGCGGTAGGCTACTCCACTCTTTTGATGGCTGAGGTCATGCCGTCAGACTGTCATATTACCACCATAGAAAAATATGAAAAAAGGATTCCCCTGGCCAGAGAAAATTTCAAAGAGGCCGGGGAGTCTGGGCGGATTACCTTGCTGGAAGGAGATGCCCAGGACATATTAAAGGGGCTTTCCGGCCCCTTTGACCTTGTATTTATGGATGCAGCTAAGGGGCAGTACCTTCTTTGGCTTCCTAGGATCTTAGAGCTGATGTCCCCCGGTGGAATGTTGATTTCTGATAATGTTCTTCAGGATGGAGATATCATAGAATCCCGCTATGCTGTGGAACGCCGGAACAGGACCATTCACGGAAGAATGCGGGAATACCTGTATGAATTAAAGCACTCGGAGCGGCTGACCACGTCTGTTGTTCCCATCGGAGATGGCATTACTGTCAGTATCTTAAAATAACGTTTGGATGATCCAATGCGGAATCCAACTTAAAAAAATATACACAAGAAAGGATTTTCATGAGAAAGACCGAACTTTTGATTCCGGCAGGCAGCCTGGAAGTATTAAAAACCGCCGTGATTTATGGGGCCGATGCTGTCTACATCGGAGGAGAAGCCTTTGGCCTCCGTGCCAAAGCCAAGAACTTCACAATGGGAGAGATCCGGGAAGGGATTGCCTTTGCCCACGAAAAAGGGGTAAAGGTCTATATTACGGCTAACATACTGGCTCATAATGACGACCTGGCCGGAGTGGAAGAATATTTTCTAGAATTAAAGGAAACACGGCCTGACGCACTGATCATTTCCGATCCGGGAGTATTTGAAATCGCAAAGCGCATCCTACCGGATATGGAGATCCATATCAGCACCCAAGCCAATAACACCAATTATGGGACCTATTTATTCTGGCACCGTCTGGGAGCCAAGAGGGTGGTTTCCGCCAGAGAGCTTTCCCTGGCGGAGATCAAGGAGATAAGGAGCAGGATTCCGGAGGATATGGAGATTGAAAGCTTCATCCACGGAGCTATGTGTATTTCCTATTCCGGTCGCTGCCTTTTAAGCAATTTCATGACCGGAAGAGATGCCAATCAGGGAGCCTGTACCCATCCCTGCCGCTGGAAATATTCCATTGTGGAGGAGAAACGTCCGGGAGAGTATATGCAGGTATATGAAAATGAGCGGGGAACCTATATCTTTAATTCCAAGGATTTATGCATGATCCAGCACATCCCGGAGATGATGGAGGCAGGAATTGACAGCTTTAAGATCGAAGGCCGCATGAAAACCGCCCTTTACGTAGCCACTGTGGCAAGAACCTACCGGAAGGCCATTGATGATTATAACAGGGACCCGGAGCTTTACCGGACCAATATGGAGTGGTACCGTTCTGAAATCGGCAAATGTACTTACCGGGAATTTACCACCGGATTTTATTTCGGAAAGCCCGATTCCACCACTCAGATTTATGATAATAATACTTACGTGAAAAACTACACGTATCTGGGAACGGTTGAAGCAGTGGATGAAAAGGGCTTTGCCCGCATTGAACAGAAAAATAAGTTCACCATTGGGGAGACCATCGAGGTGATGAAACCTGATGGGCGGAATCTGGAGGCTGTTGTAAAAGCCATCTATGATGAAGAAGGCAAACTTCAGGAAAGTGCTCCCCACTCCAGGCAGAATCTTTCTGTAGATTTGGATGTGGAAATAGAACCTTATGACATTCTGCGCCGCAGTGAAATGGATTAACATAAATGAAACCCGCAGGATCGTGATCCTGCGGGTTTTTGCCTGCCAGCCTTGCTGTGAAGGGAAATAAGAAGGCAATTTATGGGTCTTGCATTTCCCGGCAAGAATTGATCATGTCTGCAGATATGAAAAGCAGACAAAAATGTATGATAATATAAAAAAGCAAACATATGTGTTTGACATTTTGCCGGAAGAGAGTATAATAGGAAGCGGAGGCAGGCTATGAATCGGAACTATTGTGCAATAATCATAGATATAAAAAGATCAAAAACCTATGATATCGATACACGCAATGAGGTACAGGAGTACTTAACCAAATGCATTAAGATGTTAAATGACGCCAGCAAACAAGAACTTGCCTGTGATGTAACCTTTAGCGCAGGGGATGAGCTGCAGGGATTGTTTGAAAGTCCATTTGCAGCAGTTTCCTATTGGAGAATTTTGGAGCTTATGGTGCACCCGGTACAGCTGCGTGCAGGGCTGGGGGTTGGGGAATGGAATATAAGGATCGAGGGAGGAACCTCTGCGCAACAGGATGGCCCTGCCTATCATAATGCGAGAAATGCAATTGAAGAGGTATATAAAAAGCAATTTCAAAATATCAGAATCAATTCAAAATCAGAAAAAGACATATTTGCCAATTATCTGCTGAATGTTTCCTGGGGATACAAAGCCGGGCAGAATTATATGCAGAATTTTCTTCAGCTGGTTTCAGAGCTTCTTTACCCCTTTGTGGGAGAAAAGGGACAAGTAAATGATCATGGCCTGGATATGCTGAACTTAAAAGAAAGCTATGGAGTAAAGGAAAAGACATATAAAAGATCCATTGGCAGGAACCAGATTCAGAGTACGGATTTTTCCGAAACGGATCTGTTTAGGCAGGATGAAATAATCATCACCGGTCATATGACAGAGGCTGATGAGGCTGTTTCCAAAAAAGGAATGAATACCAGGATCGCTGATATCGTGCAGAGATCCAGGCAGAATATAGATACGGTGATGAAACGGGGAAATGTCCAGTTGATCCGAAGCATGGATTTCATGGCGCTTCAATATTTAATAAACAATTACGGTGAAAAAAATGATTCTTAAATTACTGATAATCGGACACATCATAGGAGATTTCTATGTTCAGACCGGCAAAACCGCAAATAAGAAAAAGAATAGTATCCCGGCCCTGGTGCTGCACTCTTTGAGCTATTCCTTTGTGTTATTTATTTGCGCAGTGATTCCCCTGACCAGGGATCAGGTGCCCGGACTGTTAGTTTTTTCTTTCGTTGCCGGCTTGTTTCATGGAGGGATTGATTTTTATAAGATAAGGATTGAAAAAAACAAAAGCCTGGATCCCGGTCAAAAGATCTGGTTGTTTTTCTTTGACCAGATGCTGCATACAGCTATTCTCATAATAGGATGGGGAATAGCCGGATTTACCGGCGGGGCGTATATCCATATGTTAGAAAAACGCTATGATGCAAAAATATTGGCTGACATTATTAATATGGCAATGGGAATTCTGATCTGCGGCCAACCGGCTTCCTTATTGATCAAGCTGGTCTTTGAGGCGGTGACAAAGGAGCGTGATACGGAAAATCCCAAAATCGGTACTTATATAGGAATATTGGAACGGGAAATTATATTTTTACTGGGAATGATCGGACAATACAGTACCATTGGATTTGTGCTGACGGCAAAGAGCGTGGCTCGTTTTAAACGATTGGAAGATCAGGCGTTTTCAGAAAAGTATTTGATAGGCACTTTATTGAGTGCATTCATTGCCATTGCCTGTGCTGTAGCAAACAGTTATTTTAAAATTTAATAACATCGATTCATAAGGTGGAAAGGGAAGAGACGGTGAGATCCGAAGAATTGGGGTCTCCGTCTCATTTTTATCGTTTTAACAGTGTCGTTCTTTACAAGTTTTTTCCCTCTTTCCTATCAAATAGAAAGATAATGATTATATTTTAGGAATACGGCGTTTATAGAAAAAATATGGTTAATACTGAGAAGGAGGTTCAATGTTGGAATTATATATGGGAAGCCTAATACAAATAAGCGTTTACAGCAGACAGCAGGGAACGGCGGTTTGCTGCAGGCGCTTTTAAAATCTGATAAATACAGGAAAAAATACTTATAAACAGCCTTGGTCTTACTGATTGCCGGATGGAAGGTTTTCCTTGGCTGTTTTTAGTGATAGTTGTAGAAATCTCCATATTGTGGTATGCTATAAAGGTATCATGTCCAGAATTTACCTGATTTCAAAACCTGTAGAATGGAGGCGGGCATATGGCGTTAATTTTTTGGCTGATAGCCGTTTCCTGCATTATTTATTATGTTGTGATCGTTTTTTATTCAGGCCTGACCACTTCCCTTTCCTTTATTTGGCTTATGTTCGCCGCCGTATGCATACTGCTGCCGTTGGGATGGGAAACCTATGTGAAGCATAAGGAAAAGATCCCTCTGTGGATTCCGGTGTCGGTGATCACCATGTGCTGTACCGGTATTCTGGTATTTATGGTGGTGGAGTTTCTTGTATTTACGGGAGTTGCTGCCCGGGATGCTTCCAATCTGGATTATGTCATCGTACTGGGAGCCAGGGTAAAGGAGACAGGAATCAGTAAGTCTTTGAAAAAGCGGCTGGATAAGGCCATTGAGTACGCCGATGAGAATCCGTCCGTGATATTAGTGCTTTCCGGCGGCCAGGGAGCGGATGAGCCTGTAAGCGAAGCCGCAGCCATGCGGGATTATCTTGTTTTTAACGGAGTCAATGAGGAACAGCTGATTTTAGAAACCCGGTCTACCAGTACCGTTGAGAATATTGCATACAGCCGTGTAGCCATTGAAGAAGATCAGGCGGAGAGGAAAGCACGCAGGCAAAATAATCCGATTTTCATGGAACCCGGAACTTTTGCGGAGGTGCCGGATAAGCCCATTAAGATCGGAGTTCTTACCAGTGATTTTCATGTGTACCGGGCACAGCAGATCGGGAAAAAATGGGGAATTCCGGATATCTACGGCATATCCTGCGGATCCGACCCTGTTCTTTTCGTACACTTTTGCGTCAGAGAATGCGCGGCCATATTAAAAGACAAATTAGTGGGCAACATGTAATTAATATCCACGTAAGCAACGAGCAGTACGAAACAGGCCATGAGAAGATTTTCGTCGTGCCTGCACATTAAAAATCTTCTCATGGCCTGTTTCATAGGGCGAATCCCTGTGAGCCGGCGAATTTTGCAAATTCACCGGATGCACTGGGGACTTACGTATAATAGAATGCAGGAGGAAGAATTACAGAATGAATCTATTTAAAAACCTTGCAGCCTATGAGGTTGTGGAAGAAAAAGCAATGAAAGAAATCAATGCATCGGGATGCGTGCTCCGACACAAAAAAAGTGGGGCAAGGATTTTTTGCATATCCTGCGATGATGAGAACAAGGTGTTTTCCATTGGATTCCGTACTCCGCCGTCAGACAGCACAGGAGTTGCCCATATTCTGGAGCACAGTGTACTCTGCGGGTCGGATCAGTTTCCGGTTAAAGATCCGTTTGTGGAGCTGGTGAAAGGCTCCCTTAACACCTTTTTAAATGCCATGACCTATCCTGATAAAACCGTATATCCGGTGGCAAGCTGCAATGATAAGGATTTTCAGAATTTAATGAACGTGTACCTGGATGCAGTGCTTCATCCCAATATTTATAAGGAACCAAAGATTTTTATGCAGGAAGGCTGGCATTATGAGCTGGAAAGCCTGGAGTCTGATCTGATATATAACGGAGTCGTATATAATGAGATGAAGGGGGCATTTTCATCCCCGGAGGAAGTGCTGGACCGTTATACCAGAAAAACCCTGTTCCCGGATAACTGCTACGGTCAGGAATCAGGGGGGGATCCTGCCTTTATACCGGATCTGACTTATGAGGACTTTCTGGCTTTCCATAAGAGATATTATCATCCTTCCAACAGCTATATTTACCTCTACGGAGATATGGATATGGCGGAAAAGCTGGTATGGCTTGATGAGAAGTATTTAAGCCAATACGATGAAACAGTCATTGAATCCAGGATTCCAAGGCAGAAGCCCTTTCTAAAACCGGTGGAAGCAGAGACCTTTTATTCCATCACCGAAGGACAATCCGAAGAAAATGCCACCTATCTTTCCATCAGTACGGCAGTGGGAACAGGGCTGGATCCCAAGCTTTATATAGCCTTTCAGATCCTGGAATACACCCTTTTGGATGCTCCGGGTGCTCCCTTAAAGCAGGCACTCATTGACGCAGGGATTGGGCAGGACATTTTAGGCGGATATGACAACGGTATTCTTCAGCCTTATTTCTCCGTCATTGCTAAAAATGCCAACAAGGAGCAGCGAGGGGAATTTCTTGCCGTTGTAAAAGGAACCTTAAGAAAGCTTGCGGATGAAGGAATCAATAAGAAGAGCCTGAAAGCCGGAATGAATTTTTACGAATTCCGTTACCGTGAGGCGGATTACGGTTCAGCGCCAAAGGGACTCATGTATGGACTTCAATGCATGGACAGCTGGCTGTATGACGGAGATCCTATTATGCATCTGGAATATCAGGATACCTTTGATTATCTGAAAAAAGTGGTGGATGACGGATATTTTGAACAGCTTATCAGGGAATACCTTCTGGATAATCCTTTTGAAGCCTTCTTAACCGTAAGCCCCAAAAAGAATTTATCGGCAATGGAAGAGGAGAAGGTAGCTAAAAAGCTGGCAGTCTATAAAGCCTCTCTCTCCCAGGAGGAGCTTCTCCATCTGGTGGAACAGACCAGGGCTTTAAGGGAATACCAGGAAACGCCCTCTCCCCAGGAGACCTTGGAAATGATCCCCATGCTTCGGAGAGAAGACATTACCAGAGAGCCGGAAGAGATCCTATGGGAGGAAAAATCAGCCCATGGCATTAAGGTGATCCATCATGAGATGTTTACCTCTGGTATCGGATACTTGAAAGTGCTTTTCGATACTTCTGCAGTTCCTTACGAGGATCTGCCATATGTGGGATTTTTAAAATCCCTGCTTGGGTATGTGAATACGGAAAACTTCACCTACGGAGACCTGACCAGTGAGATCCATTTAAACAGCGGCGGCGTCAGCTTCAGCGTGACCTCTTATCCTGACTTGAAAAATAAGGGAGAGTTTAAAGGATTTTTCGTAGCAAGTGCCAGGGTGCTTTATGAGAAGGTGGATTTTGGATTCTCCATTCTGGGTGAGATCCTGACCCGTTCCATATTGGATGATGAAAAGCGGGTGGGTGAAATTATCAGTGAGACCAGATCAAGGGCCAGGATGAAGCTGGAAGGCTCCTGCCATTCGGCAGCGGTTGCCAGAGCCACTTCCTATTATTCCCCTACCTCCAGCTATAACGATTTGACCGGAGGAATCGGATACTATGAATTTCTGGAAAATCTGGAGAAAGAATACCCCTCCCATAAGAAGGAGATCATTGAACGGCTGAAAGCGGTCATGAAGAAGCTTTTTACCGGGAAAAACATGCTGGTCAGCTATACCGCGGATGAGGAAGGCTATGGGCTGCTTCCCGAGGCTTTAAAAAAGCTTACCGATGTACTGCCTGAAGGAGAGGCAAAACATTATCCTTTTGCTTTTACGGCAGGAAACAGGAACGAAGGCTTCTATACGGCTTCCCAGGTCAATTATGTGGCAAGATGCGGAACCTTTGCAGGCAGCGGCCGGGAATATACCGGAGCTCTTAAGATCTTAAAGGTCATTTTAAGCTATGATTATCTGTGGATCCATTTAAGAGTGAAGGGCGGAGCCTATGGCTGTATGAGCGGATTCGGACGATCCGGAGAAGGGTATTTCACCTCCTACCGGGATCCCAATGTAGGAGAAACGAACCGGATCTATGATGGGATCGTAGAGTATTTGAAAAATTTCCAGTCATCGGACCGGGATATGACAAAATATGTCATCGGCACCATCAGCGATATGGATGTGCCGTACCCTCCGTCCACCAAAGGTAACCGCGGTCTTTCCGCCTATTTATCCGGCGTGGACCGGGAAATGATGGAAAAAGAGCGGGAAGAGGTATTAACCGCGACTCAGGAAGACATCCGCAGTTTAGCACCTCTTGTAAAAGCCGTTCTGGATACGGGAAGCTTATGCGTCATTGGAAATGAAGAAAGAATGTCCGCGGATAAGGAGCTGTTTGGGGAGACCAAGAACCTGTTCCACTCATGATAAAACGCCTTGCAGGCGTTCCCCTATGTCCAAATAACATGGACGTGAAAGAGGAAACGCCTTAACAGGCATACCTCTATGTCCAAAAACCATGGACACGAAAGAGGAAACGCCTTAACAGGCATACCTCTATGTCCAAAAACCATGGACACGAAAGAGGAAAGGAGAACTTATATGGAAAACAATTATAAATCAGGTTTCGTAACCCTGATCGGGCGCCCGAATGTTGGGAAATCTACCCTGATGAACCATCTCATCGGACAGAAGATCGCGATAACGTCTGATAAGCCCCAGACTACCAGAAACAGGATCCAGACCGTGTATACGGATGAAAGAGGGCAGATTATTTTTCTTGATACTCCCGGTATCCATAAGGCTAAGAACAAGCTGGGAGAATATATGGTAAGCGTTGCAGAACGAACCTTAAAGGAAGTGGATGTGGTGCTATGGCTGGTGGAACCCACCACCTACATCGGTGCGGGAGAGCAGCATATTGCAGAGCAGTTAAATCAAGTAAAAACACCGGTGATCCTGGCTATTAATAAAATTGATACGGTGAAAAATCAGGAGGAGATTCTGACCTTTATAAGTGCTTATAAGGATGTCTGCCGGTTTGCTGAAATTGTTCCGGTTTCCGCTTTAAAGGATAAGAATACGGATCTCCTGCTGGAGCTTATTTATAAATATCTTCCAGCAGGGCCGCAGTATTACGACGAAGATACGGTGACCGACCAGCCTATGCGCCAGATTTCAGCAGAGCTAATCCGGGAAAAGGCTCTTCGCCTTTTAAACGACGAGATACCCCACGGAATCGCGGTGACCATTGAAAAGATGAAAGAACGGGATAACGGCATTATGGATATTGAAGCTGATATTATCTGCGAAAGGGATTCCCACAAAGGGATCATTATTGGAAAAGGCGGTACCATGCTGAAAAAAATCGGAACCGCTGCCCGCAGGGAAATCGAAGACCTGATGGATACAAAGGTAAATTTACAGCTCTGGGTAAAGGTCCGGAAGGAATGGCGTGACAGCGAGCTGTATATGAAGAATTATGGATATAATGAAAAAGAAATTTAAAAAAGTGGTGGTAGGAATTGAGGGAAGTTGAGACCATGACGGGGATGGTGATTCGTGTGTCCCCGGTTGGAGAGATGGATAAGCGCCTTGTAATACTCACCAGGGAAAGAGGAAAAATCACCGCATTTGCCAGAGGGTCCAGAAGACCGGGAAGTCCTCTTATGGCAGTAAGCCGCCCCTTTGCCTTCGGGCAGTTTTCCCTGTATGAGGGCAGGGATTCCTATACCCTTCGGTCGGCGGAGATCATCAATTACTTTGATGCCCTTTCTCTGGATATGGAAGGAACCTGCTATGGCTCTTATTTTCTGGAGCTGGCTGATTATTATGCCAGAGAGAACATGGATGGTACAGGGCTTTTAAAGCTTCTTTACCAGTCCATACGGGCACTTTTAAAGCCAGCCCTGAAAAATCAGCTGGTCCAGAGGGTCTTTGAGTTGAAAGCCATGGTGCTGAACGGGGAATACACGGAAAAACCTCCCTGCCCCGTCAGTGATTCGGCAGGCTATACCTGGGAATATGTAATCGCCTCCCCGGCAGAGCATCTTTACACCTTTACCCTGACCGAACCGGTTCTGGAGGAGTTCAGCCGCTGCGTGGAAATCAACAAGAAGCGTTATGTGGACCGGGATTTTCACTCCCTTGAGATTTTGCAGACCATGACAGGGGGGAAAGTATTGAAATGACAGGTAGGATTTGGTATAATGTCCAGGAATACTATGAGCGGTGCGAATCAGGACGCGGAAAAATTTTCGTTGTGCTTGCACAGAAGAAGGTTTTTCCGCGTCCTGATTCATAGGGCAGATGCCCGTAAGCCGGTGGATCCAAAGGATTCCCCGGCTGCACTGGGGGTACGGATTCACAGAATCCGTGCGGCGGACTCAATGCAGGAGGGAAATGGATGAAGAAAATGAAAGGGGTTCTGGTGGCTTTCCTGGCTGCGGTTATGCTGACCGGCTGCTTAGGCAGGAGCGGCGGCAGCGCCTTGAACGGGGAGAGCAGCAGAATCTATGTGACGGGAGAAGGCACCCTTCAGACTTCCACGGTGGAAGCCTATGCGGAACAGGATTACTATCGTGCAGATGAATTGAAAGCTTATCTGGAAGAAGCCGTTTCAAAATATAACGAAACCCATGGACAGGGAGCTGTAACCCTGGAATCCTGTAATCTGGAAAAAGGAAATGCCACCATGGTCTTTCGTTATGGATCAGGAAACGATCTGGCGGGGTTTGCTTCTGAGTATGAGGATAAGGAAAATCAGGTGGATTCCATTGCCGTGACCCCTTTCTCCCAGGTAATGGGGCAGAGTGAGTCGGAGGGAGTGGCTTTTATTAAGGCCTCTGACGGGAAGCCGGCAGAAAAAAAGGCTTTGTCCAGCAGGGGAGATTGCTTTGCTGTGGTTTTGAAGGCAAAACAGCCGGTGACGGTACAGACTCAGGGAAGGCTTTTATTTGTCTCCGATAATGTAGTTATAAAGGATCGCTATACCGTTCAGACAGCAGAAGGGAAAAATTACATCATATTTAAATAAGAGAGGTTAAGATCATGGAAAAAACAATGGAAAAGATAGTGGGACTTGCAAAGTCAAGGGGATTTGTATATCCTGGTTCCGAAATTTACGGCGGCCTTGCCAATACCTGGGATTACGGCAATTTAGGTGTAGAACTGAAGAACAATGTAAAAAAAGCATGGTGGCAGAAATTTGTTCAGGAGAGTCCCTACAATGTGGGCGTGGACTGTGCCATATTGATGAATTCCCAGACCTGGATTGCTTCCGGACATTTAGGCGGCTTTTCTGACCCTCTGATGGATTGCAAGGCATGCAAAGAGCGTTTCCGTGCAGATAAGCTGATTGAAGATTATATGGCTGAAAACAACCTTACGGTGGAAGGCTCCGTGGATGCCTGGTCTCAGGAAGAGATGAAAAACTACATCGATGAAAAGAATATCTGCTGCCCAAGCTGCGGAAAGCATGATTTTACAGATATCCGCCAGTTCAATTTAATGTTCAAAACCTTTCAGGGAGTGACAGAGGATGCCAAGAACACTGTTTACTTAAGGCCTGAAACCGCCCAGGGTATTTTTGTAAACTTCAAGAATGTTCAGAGAACCTCCCGGAAGAAAATTCCATTTGGAATCGCACAGGTGGGTAAATCCTTCCGCAATGAGATCACACCTGGAAACTTTACCTTCCGCACCAGGGAATTTGAACAGATGGAGCTTGAATTTTTCTGTGAACCGGAAACGGATCTGGAATGGTTTGCATACTGGAAAGAATTCTGTATCAACTGGCTGAAGACTCTGGGGATCAAGGATGATGAGATGCGTGTCAGGGATCATGAGAAGGAAGAGCTTTCCTTCTACAGCAAGGCGACCTCTGACATTGAATTCCTGTTCCCGTTTGGCTGGGGCGAATTATGGGGAATTGCGGACAGAACAGATTATGACCTGACACAGCACCAGAACACCTCCGGACAGGATCTCACTTATTTTGATGACGAAAAAAAGGAGCGGTACGTACCCTATGTGGTAGAGCCGTCTCTGGGAGCTGACCGTGTGACCCTTGCATTCCTATGTGCCGCATACGACGAGGAGGAAATCGCAGAAGGGGATGTGCGTACCGTACTTCACTTCCATCCTGCCATTGCTCCTGTAAAAATCGGGGTACTGCCTCTTTCCAAGAAGCTGAACGATGGTGCAGAAAAGGTATATGAAGAGCTTTGCAAATATTATAACTGTGAATTTGATGACAGAGGCAATATTGGAAAGCGTTACAGAAGGCAGGACGAGATCGGGACTCCGTTCTGTGTTACCTATGATTTTGATTCAGAAGAGGACTTTGCAGTAACCGTACGCGACCGTGACACCATGGATCAGGTAAGAGTTCCCATTGCTGAACTGAAAAGCTATTTTGAAGATAAGTTCCGTTTTTAGGCATAATGCTTCCTTCTGAAGGGAGATCTACGGGATTTTATAAAAAAGTGCAGAGAGAGGCTGGTCGCCTCTCTCTGCACTTTTTTTATAATAAAATCTCCGCCGGCTTAAAAGTCTGCTTATCGTTTCTTTTGTATTCAATGGTTATTCCTCTGCATCAGAATCCGCTTTTGTCCAATGAACCGTACCAAAAGAATGCTCTATGGGAGCATAGATGGAATATAGCTTTAATGGCTCATTGCCGGTATTTATAATATTATGCCAGGTATTAGCGGGGATGAGAACGGCACAATTTTCATTGACAGATTGTTGAAACGTCAGATGATAGGGACTGTCTCCCATAAGCAGCAGTCCTTCTCCTGCTTCCACTCGGATGAACTGGTCTACCTCAGAATGATTTTCCAGGCCGATATTACTATCTGCCGGGATGCTCATGAGAGTAAGCTGCATGTGATTTCCGGTCCAGCGGGTAGTACGGAAGGTAGGGTTTCGAAGGGTATCGTGGACAATGTTCAGCACAAGCGGTGACGGCCCATAGTCATTCGCATCCCAGGTGAGATAAGTATTGTCCGATATACAGTTAGACTGGCAGGTAAAGCAATTACAGGGTATCATAGGCTCACTCTTTTCGTGCATTGTAATGTATTATATGGAATGGACTTTTACCCGTGACAGGTATTGAAGATAAATCCTAAGAATTTGCGGAAGTACAGGGACCGCGGCCGATTAAGAGGCAGACGGCAGAAGAAGAGGCCGGATGCAGGGAGATAAAAAGAGGCAGCAGCAAAAAGGAATATCCGGTGAGAATTCTCTTTTTTGCTGCTGCCGTTTTCTTTGTTACCTCTGTCCCTTATCGTATGGAATGCCCTCTGCTTTAGGAGCCTGAGAGTTTCTTGAGGTGAAGATCAGTACAATCAATGTGATAATATAAGGTACCATCTTGTAAAAATAGCTTGGAATACCGATTGCGTTTAAAAACGGGATTCCGGAATAAGCGGATGCGATAGCCTTCATAAGTCCGAAGAACAATGAGGCAAGCATGATGTTCACCGGCTTCCATTGACCGAAGATCAAAACGGCCAGAGCCAGGAATCCGTATCCTGCTACGTCTGCATTAAAATTGGTGGAGGTAGGAACCACAAAAACCAGTCCTCCAAGCCCGCCAAGAGCACCGGAAATCAGAACGCCTGCATACTGCATGTGGTATACGTTGATACCGGCGGAATCTGCTGCCTGAGGATGCTCGCCGCAGGACCGGAGCCTTAAGCCGAATCTGGTTTTATAAAGGACAATGGCTGAGAGCAAAAAGATAGCGATACCGATATAAGTGGTAATATAGGCGTTCTGGAACAGGAGAGGGCCGAAGAACGGAACCTTTCCCAATACCGGAACAGACGCAATGCGGAAGGTATTGTTAAACTGTACCTGCTGCACGTTCTGGATAACACGGGCTATGAATATGGCAAAGGCGGGAGCAAACATATTTAAAGCCGTACCGCTGATGACCTGATTGGACTTCATGTTAATGGAAGCATAAGCGTGGAACAGGGAAAATACCATACCGGTGGCCATGGAGATCAGCACTGCAATGATGAGCTGGAGCTGACCGCTCATAGAGCTGCCTGTAAAATGGATAAACAGGATCCCCGTAAAGGCTCCCATGATCATGATTCCTTCCAAAGCGATGTTGATGATACCGCTTCTTTCGGAAAACATGGCTCCTAAGGCTACGATCATGAGAGGAATCATGAAATACATGGTCTGCTGGAATATGAAATAAATTACGTTCATGATTTCGTTCCTCCTTCCTTCTCTGCTTCTGTTTTTGCAGCCTTCTGCTTCTGGATCTTGGCAAGTATGATTTTTACCATAAGGGCAAAGGCGCTGAAGTAGATAATTACTGCAACGATAATATCAATGATTTCCGTAGAAAATTCCAGAAGCTGCAGGTAAAAGCCCCCGGCTGTCAAGTATGCAATAAAGATGCCGGAGAAGAGAACTCCGATGGGGTTGCTTAAGCCCAGCAGAGCAACGGAAATCCCCGTAAAGCCTTCCGATGCCAGCACATCCTTGATCTCAATATGTTTCCCTGTGCCAGCCAGGTATAAAAGTCCTCCGGCTAGTCCGGCAATCGCGCCTGCGATCATCATGGACAGGATAATGCTCTTTTTTTCATTGATACCGGCGTATTTACTGGCATCCCGGTTAAAACCTACAGCTTTTAATTCATAACCAAAGGTGGTCTTGTTTAAAAGGATCCAGATCAGGATCACCGTAATGATGGCAATGAGGATCCCTCCGTTTACACTGGAGCCAGGAAATATTTTATCAAGGCCCATCTTCGGGATATTGGCTGTAGCCGCCACATTCCGGGATTCATTGCGCAGGTTATTGAACAGGGGCTTATAGCTTTTTACAATCCAGTTTACCAGATACATGCCGATGTAGTTCATCATTATGGATGCGATTACTTCATTCACGTTGAAATAAGCCTTTAAAAGTCCGGGAACAAGCCCCCATACCGCACCCAGGATAATGCTTGCAAGCAGAGCTGCCACCCAATGGGCTGGTCCTAAGGATGTCCAGAGGATCCCCACATAGACGGCACCGAAACCGCCCATAATAAACTGTCCGGGAGTACCAATGTTGAACAGTCCTGTTTTAAAAGCAAATCCGACGGAAAGACCGGTGAGGATAATGGGGGTGGCATAATAAAATACCTGTCCGACTCCCTTGGCTCCATGGGTAAATGCCCCCGATAAAATTGTTGCAAATCCGGGAAGTGCCTGTTTCGGATTGCAGAGGAACAAAATGATCAGGCCTACAATTAATCCCAGCACAATGGCAAAGACAGAAGAGAGAAGGCCTGTATGGTCCTTGATCTGTTTTGGTTTCATGATTTGCCACCTTCTTTCTTTGCGCCTGCCATATAAAGACCCAATTCCTGAACCGTGACGTTCTTGGGATCTAAGTCGGCTACGATTCCGCCTTCAAATATAACCAGAATCCGGTCGCTTAAATTCATGACTTCATCTAATTCCAGAGATACCAGAAGGATAGCGGCTCCCGCATCTCTTTGCTTTATCAGCTGCTTGTGGATGTATTCAATGGCACCCACGTCCAGGCCTCTGGTAGGCTGAACGGCCAGAAGAATGTCAGGAGCTTTTGAGATTTCCCGGGCCACGATGGCCTTTTGCTGGTTACCGCCTGACATACTGCGGCTGGTGGTAAAGGGGCCTTCGCTGCTTCTTATATCATAATCCTGGATGAGCTTTTCCGCGTATTCATAAATCTTATCATTCTTTAGGAACGTACTGCTTTGGAATTCCTTTTCAAAATACTGCTGAAGGACCAGGTTATAAGCCAGGTTATAATCCAGAACAAGACCGTGTTTGTGGCGGTCTTCCGGTATGTGGGACAATCCATGAGTGTTTTTGTAGCGAATGCTCTTTTTGGTCATGTCTTCCCCGTTAATGGTGACAGTACCGGTGCTCATGTCAGAAATGCCGGTGATGGCATGGATGAGCTCTGTCTGGCCGTTGCCGTCAATACCGGCGATACAGACGATTTCGCCTCTCTTTACCTGGAAGGAAACATCATGTACCAGCTTCTTTGTCTGTCCTTCCCGTTTTGCCTCTACAGAAAGGTCCTTTACTTCCAGCACAACATCTCCTGGTTTGGAAGGTCCTTTGTCAACGGTCAGGTTCACCTTGCGGCCAACCATCATCTCTGACATTTCTTCAGGCGTTGTATCTGCAACATCTACCGTTCCAATATATTTACCGCGGCGCAGGACAGAACAGCGGTCCGCAACCGCCTTGATTTCATTGAGCTTGTGGGTGATGAACAGGATGGATTTTCCTTCCTTTACCAGGTCTTTCATGATCTGCATCAGTTCATCAATTTCCTGAGGAGTAAGAACCGCAGTCGGTTCGTCAAAAATCATGATTTCATTGTCGCGATAAAGCATTTTTAAGATTTCAACCCTTTGCTGCATTCCAACGGTAATATCCGATATGATTGCATCCGGGTCCACAAACAATTTGTATTTTTCGCTTAAATCCATAACTTTTTTACGGGCATCATCCATTTTTAAGAACCCGCGTTTCGTGGTTTCAATGCCCAGAACAATATTCTGGAGCACGGTAAAATTCTCTACCAGCTTAAAATGCTGGTGAACCATGCCAATACCCAAAGCATTGGCATCCAGAGGACCGGTAATTTTTTCATCCTTGCCTCTGACCCTGATGACGCCTTTTTCCGGCTGGTACAGGCCGAATAAGACACTCATGAGCGTGGATTTTCCTGCACCGTTTTCACCAAGCAGGGCGTGTATCTCACCTTTCTTTAATTGAAGAGTGATGTCATCATTGGCGATGATACCAGGAAATTCTTTTGTGATGTGAAGCATCTCAATAATGTAATCCATAAAATCCCCCTTAATTCGGTACCTGTCTATGGGACCTGGTTAATAAAATATGCCTTGTATTTTTCTGCTTTTAAGAAAATAAAAAAGAGATGCCGTAAGAGACCAGGTCTGTTCTGACTGGTGAGTCAAACGGCATCTCCTTTCCTCATTCTTCACCCGTTTTTTGGGGCAGAGACACCTCGCTTTATCGGGTGTAAAGGTATGCCCTAAGGGTGCCTTTTTGCAGTTTATTCTACAAAGGTAATTTTTGTCTTTTCAAGCTTTAAGTCAACCGTAGGATTGTTGTTATCCTTGGAAGGCTGTACCAGTTCGATTTTACCGTCTTTTAACTGGGTAAAGATGGCATCATAATCCTGCTGTGTGAACTTGGTGAATTTGGAAGTTTCCATAGGAAGTCCGATACCATTGTTCTTAGCTGAGAAAATGCTGGTTTTTCCGCCTGGGAAAGCATTGTCATAGAATGCCTTAACTCCGTCGTATACGGAAACGGACAGCTCTTTCATAGCAGAGGTGATGACAGTATTGGATTCGTAGCTCTGGTCTACGTCAACCCCAATAACCTTAGCGCTTTTTTCTTCTGCCGCAGCCATTGCAGAGTTGCCGACTGCACCGCCGCATCCGAAGATCACTTCAGTTCCGTTCTGGTACCAGGAAGCTGCCATGGACTGTGCTTCCGGAGTAGCAGCAAATGCGCCTGTGTAGTTGTACATAATTTCTACGTTGTCAATTCCCATTTCCTTTGCTGCAAAGTCAGCACCTTCCGCAAAGCCGTAACCGTAACGGATAACAGCAGGTACTGCCATACCGCCTAAGAAACCAAGCTTTGTATAGCCGTCTTTTACTGCAGCATAGCCGGCTAAGAATCCTGGCTCATCTTCCTGGAACAGGATTGGCATTACATTAGCCTCTGTTTTGAATTCTGAATAGTCTGCATTATGGGGTTCGCCATCCAGAAGGATGAAATGTACATCCTTGTACTGCTCCTGAGCAAGGAACACAGGCTCTTCAAATAAAAAACCGGGGCAAACAACTAATTTGGCACCGCCTTCAATGGCAAGGCCGATGGTCTCAAGATAGGAATCTGTGGTTCCTTCCTGGGGCTGGTAGTACTTGTAGGAAATCTTATTTTCCTCTGCATACTTCTTCATGCCTTCCCATGCACCCTGGTTAAAAGACTTATCATCAATAGTTCCTAAGTCTGTAACCAAAGCAAGCTCGTACCCATTCTCAGACTTTTCTGAGGCTGCAGCGGTCGTCTCTGTTGTTTTCTCGGCAGCGGTGGTGGTTTCCGCAGGTGCGGCAGTTGTTGCGCCGCCGTCTGGTTTGGATGAACCGCATCCGCTTAAGGTTGCAGCCATCATGACCGCCATCACTAATGCTAATGCTCTCTTTTTCATAATCTTAATTTTCCTCCTGTTATTGATTAATTTTAGAGATAACATTAATGTACCACATTTTCCCTCCGGAAACAATCTCATTTGGTATTATTTTACAGAAAAATTCTAAAATTACTGGATCATTTTATGGAATATATTCCTAAGGCTTGAATATAGCGTATAACTTTCCTGAATTAACTTGTGATTTAAGAAAAAAATGATAAACTGGTAAAAGACTTGAAAAAAGGGGGACGTATATGAAGAAATCAAACCTGCTGGAAGAACCGGTGAAGAAATTGTTTTTAAGGTATCTGATGCCCTCCATCAGCGCCACGCTGGTCACCTCCATTTATATACTGGCGGATACCCTGATGATCGGACGGGGAGTAGGCGCCATCGGGATTGCTGCCTTAAATCTTCTCCTGCCCTTATACAGCCTGTTTTTCGGAACCGGTATGCTGTTCGGCGTAGGCGGAGGGGTGCTTTTATCCATTTCCAAGGGAAAGGGTGATGAACATGGGGCCAGGGAGTATTTTACGTCCGCCCTTTACATGGCAGCCCTGGCAAGCGTGTTCTACGTGGCCTCCGGGCATCTTTTGTTTGATTCTGTAACAAAATTTCTGGGTAGAAATGAAACCATGGATCCCTATGTGAGGGAATATGGAAGGATCCTGATCTCAGGGGCGCCTGTATTTCTTTTTTCTTCCCTTTTGCAGTCCTTTGTCAGAAATGACAGGGCACCTAAGACAGCCATGGCGGCAGTGATATCCGGAGGCGTCACCAATGTAATCCTGGATTATATTTTCATTTTTCCTATGAACTTAGGAATGGCGGGTGCCGCGGCAGCCACAGTGACAGGTACCTGCCTGACCCTTGCCATTCTCCTTGTCCATTTATTTACCAGGGGCAGCTCCTTAAAAATTGTCCTTCGGGTCAAAGGGAGGAAGGCAGGAGAGATCCTGGTAAACGGTCTTGCCAGCTTCTTACTGGAGACCTGCAGCGGAATTGTCATGTTTTTGTTCAACCGCCAGCTTTTGGCTTATGTCGGTGACCTTGGAGTGGTGGTTTACGGCATCATCTCCAACAGTGCCCTGATCGTCGCATCTATTAATAACGGCATCTCACAGGCCGCCCAGCCAATTCTGGCCATGAATTACGGGGCCGGTAAAACAGAGAGGTTAAAGGAAACACGGAGAATGGGAGAACTGGCCGCGTGCTTTGCCGGTGTGGTGTTCGCAGGAGCGGGAATGCTTTTCCCGGCTCTTGTGACAGAGGCTTTTGTAAAGCCCGGGGATGAGATTTTAGCCATGTCGGTCCCTGCTGTCAGAATTTATTTCCTCTCCTTTCTTCCCATGGGATTCAACATACTGTTCAGCACCTGGTTCCAGTCTGTGCTGAAGCCGGGAAATGCCTTGTTGATCTGCCTGATGAGGGGGCTTATCCTAAGCAGTGTTCTGGTATTCCTCCTGCCAATGGCAATGGGAGTAAACGGCATCTGGGCCGTCATGCCGGCGGCGGAGCTTATGACTCTTGCAGTCTGCTTCATATTACTGAAAAAGCAGAAATCTGTCTTGCCAGAAAATTTCTGAATTTGTCATAAAAATAAGGAAGTCAGTTAATCGTTTTTTGACATAAAATTCGCATATGCGAACTAGAATCGCATATCAGAAAATGACAGAATATGGAAGCACTTTCAGAATAATTGTATTGAAAAAAGAGCTAATTTTTGGTAATAATTAAAGAAACCCCCTTTACTAGCGTTTGAATTATGCTATAATATCTGCAGGGCTTTTCCGCAAATGAAACCGGTAGAAGAGCCGAACAACCAACACATTTTGAGGAGGAAATATACTTATGGCAAGAAAATGGGTTTATTTGTTTACCGAAGGCAATGCAAGCATGAAAAACCTGTTAGGAGGAAAAGGCGCCAATTTGGCAGAGATGACAAATTTAGGACTTCCTGTTCCCCAGGGATTTACCATAACAACAGAGGCTTGTACTCAGTACTATGAGGATGGCGAAAAGATCAACGAAGAGATCATGAGCCAGATCATGGAGCACATCAATAAGATGGAAGAGATCACCGGAAAGAAATTCGGAGATAAGGAAAATCCTCTTCTTGTGTCTGTTCGTTCCGGTGCAAGAGCATCCATGCCCGGTATGATGGACACCATCTTAAACCTTGGTTTAAATGAAGAAGTAGTGGAAGTTCTGGCTGCAAAATCCGGTAATCCACGATGGGCTTATGACTGCTACCGCAGATTTATCCAGATGTTCTCCGATGTTGTTATGGAGGTAGGGAAAAAGTATTTTGAAGAGCTCATCGATAAGATGAAAGAAGAAAAGGGTATTACAGAGGACGTGGATTTAACAGCGGATGATTTAAAGGAGCTTGCAAATCAGTTTAAGGCTGAGTATAAGGAGAAAATCGGTGCAGATTTCCCGTCAGATCCCAAGATTCAGCTCATGGAAGCCATCAAAGCGGTTTTCCGTTCCTGGGACAACCCGAGAGCAAACGTATACCGCCGCGACAACGATATTCCATATTCCTGGGGAACTGCCGTAAACGTTCAGATGATGGCGTTTGGTAACATGGGCGAGACCTCCGGTACCGGTGTTGCATTTACCCGTGATCCGGCAACCGGCGAAAAGCACCTTATGGGCGAGTTCTTAATGAATGCACAGGGCGAGGACGTAGTTGCCGGTGTCCGCACTCCTCAGAAGATCGACCAGTTAAAGGACGTTATGCCGGAAGCCTATGAGCAGTTCATAGGAATCTGCGGCAAGCTGGAAGACCACTACAGAGACATGCAGGATATGGAGTTTACCATTGAAGATAGAAAGCTTTACATGCTTCAGACCCGTAACGGCAAGAGAACCGCTAAGGCGGCTTTAAAGATTGCCTGTGACCTGGTTGATGAAGGCATGATCTCAGAGGAAAAGGCAGTGAAGATGATCGATCCGAGAAATTTGGATACTTTACTCCATCCTCAGTTTGATGCGGATGCATTAAAGAAGACAGAACCCATCGGAAAGGCTCTGGCAGCATCTCCGGGAGCTGCTTGCGGAAAGGCAGTATTTACTGCTGACGATGCAAAGGCATGGCATGAAAGAGGCGAGAAGGTAGTTCTGGTTCGTCTTGAGACTTCTCCGGAAGATATTGAAGGAATGAAAGCTGCTCAGGGTATCTTAACCGTGCGCGGCGGTATGACTTCCCATGCAGCCGTTGTTGCCCGCGGTATGGGTACATGCTGTGTATCCGGCTGTTCCGAAATCGTTATGGATGAAGAGAACAAGAAATTCACCCTGGCCGGCAAGGAATATCATGAGGGAGACTGGATTTCTCTTGATGGCTCCACAGGAAAGATTTACGACGGCATTATTCCTACTGTAGATGCTTCCATCATCGGAGAGTTTGGAAGAATCATGGCATGGGCCGACAAATACAGAAGACTGAAAGTAAGAACCAATGCAGATACGCCGGCTGACGCTAAGAAAGCAAGAGAGCTGGGTGCAGAGGGAATCGGTCTTTGCCGTACGGAGCATATGTTCTTTGAAGGAGACAGAATCGACGCATTCCGTGAGATGATCTGTTCCGATACTGTGGAAGCGAGAGAAGCAGCTCTGGAAAAAATTCTTCCGGTACAGCAGGGGGACTTTGAGGCATTGTATGAGGCTCTGGAAGGAAATCCTGTTACCATCCGTTTCTTAGATCCGCCTCTTCATGAGTTCGTTCCTACAGAGGAAGATGATATTAAGAAGCTGGCAGACGCACAGGGCAAGACCGTTGCTCAGATCAGGAGCATCATTGACTCCTTGCACGAGTTCAATCCAATGATGGGACATCGTGGATGCCGTCTGACAGTCACCTATCCTGAGATTGCTAAAATGCAGACAAAGGCAGTGATCCGTGCAGCCATCAACGTACAGAAGGCACATCCTGACTGGAATGTTTGCCCGGAGATCATGATTCCGCTGATCTGTGATGAGAAGGAATTAAAGTTTGTTAAAAAGATTGTTGTTGAGACAGCGGATGCTGAGATCGCAGCAGCAGGAAGCAGCTTAAAGTATGAAGTAGGTACCATGATCGAGATCCCAAGAGCATGCCTGACCGCTGATGACATTGCAAAAGAAGCAGAATTCTTCTGCTTTGGTACCAATGACTTAACTCAGATGACCTATGGCTTCTCCCGTGACGATGCAGGCAAGTTCTTAAATGCTTACTATGATACCAAGATCTTTGAGAATGACCCATTTGCAAAACTGGATCAGACCGGTGTCGGCAAGCTTATGGAAACAGCAATCAAGTTAGGCAAGGGAGTTCGTCCGGAAATGCATGTTGGTATCTGCGGCGAGCACGGCGGTGATCCTTCTTCCGTAGAGTTCTGCCATAAGATCGGTCTGGATTATGTGTCCTGTTCTCCATTCCGTGTTCCGATTGCAAAGCTTGCAGCAGCACAGGCGGCGCTTAGCGAGAAGTAATTTTTGGTTTTGATCCAAATAGAATTATAGATAAACTGGAATCAACAGATTTTCAGTGGAGACAAACAGGTCCATCAGCATAGCTGATGGACCTGTTTGTTTGCACGTATTTTGTATGGTATTTATCATAATATCTAGACAACGATAAGTTCGTTTTCCTGTTCCAAGTAGCGGCAGAACACAAAAATGCCGCAAAGTATTTCGGGGCTGAACTCTTCCCGGGAATCCAGATCCCAGCCGCCCATGCCCCCTCTGTGCATAACAGAAAGAATCCCCTGGCCCGAACCATCGGACAACAGGTAATTTTGGCTGTTGATCATTTTCAGATGAGCGGAAAGGTTTTGCAGTATCAGGTCAGCAGAATCTACACGAGGCATTCTGTAAACCGGCCATCCTGCAACAGAAGGATCTTCCCCTTCTGCATATTTTGGAAAACCGGTCATCAATATCTCCTCGTTCCTATTTTTTAATAAATACTTTTTAGGGCAAGCGTCCCTGCTATGTTCTCCCGTCGTCCGTTCCATAAAGGTGAGAAATTGTTTCTCTCCTACATAAATCTGCTTTTCAGAACCGCATAAGCGGTTTTTAATGCCTGCAAGGGCAGGGCTTAAGTTTTCTTTTTCTCTTTTGTAAAGGGTTCCGGATTTTATAAAATAGTTCATTATATCCCTCCTCCCGGGAAAAGTTGATAAAAGACCAGACCTAATATTCCGGAGCATGTCATAACAAGGATAGGGTTTGGTTTCCACCTGCGCAATACAGTGATTGCACTTAAAAATATGAAAACGGCCACCCAGTCAGTCCTGGGAATGGAGATGATTCCATCATCTCCCCAAAACGATGAAAGCAGCAAGGTCACGCCGGCACTGGCGATCATGGCCACCACGGCGGGCCGCAGCCCGGAAAGAATTCCCTGGACCATTGTAAGGGACCTGTATTTATAATAGATATGGGCCAATACCGTCACTATGATACAGGAAGGCAAAACACAGCCCAAAGTCGCCGCCAATGCCCCCGGGAGGCCTCCTATCTGAATTCCCACAAAAGTTGCCGAATTGATGGCAATGGGACCGGGGGTCATCTGGGAAATCGTGATAATGTCGCTGAACTGAGTCATGGTCAGCCAGGGATGAATCTCCACCACCTGCCGCTGGATAAGAGGCATAGAGGCATAACCGCCCCCAATACTGAAAAGTCCGATTTGAAAGAAACTCCAAAATAAATGAAAATAAATCATTATCTTCTCCTCCTTGTCTGCCGTTCTCTATGCCATGTATCCAATGCTCCCACAATACCGCAGACTAAGATAATCGGAATTACATTCACTTTGAAGATACAGGCTGCGGTAAATGCGCTGAGAAGCACTGCCAATAAAAGCAGACGTTTTTCCTGCAATATTGGACGGGCCATGGTGATCACCACATCAAAAATAACGGCCACCACACCTGCGGCCATACCTCTCATGATGAGATTTACCATAAGGTTATTACGAAAGGCCACATAAAAGAAAGAGATCACAGACAATATAATCAGGGGGGGCAACACCGTACCTAGTACGGTTACAAGGGCTCCTATGATTCCTGCAATACGGTAGCCGATAAGTATGGATGCATTCACCGCAATGGCACCGGGGGCTGACTGGGCGATTGCCGTAAGGTCCAGCATTTCCTCCTCCTCCAGCCAATGGAGCTTTTCCACAAATTTTTTTCTCATCAGCGGAATGATTACAAAGCCGCCGCCAAAGGTAAATGCACTTAATTGAAAGGTTGAGGCAAATAATTGCCAGTATATTCTGCTTTTTTTCACGGTTTATCCTCCTGTTCCTTTAGTATAGCACTTGCAGATCTATAATAAAAATAGTATTATTTTATTATAATCATAAGCAATAAAATATAAATGGGAGGTGATATCGTGACGCTTCGCCACATTAAGATATTTCTCGCAGTTTGTGAAAATGGGTATAATGTCACTAAGGCAGCAGACGCCTTATTTATGACCCAGCCTGCCGTAAGCCTGGCACTGAAAGAACTGGAAGGCTATTATGGTGTTCTGCTGTTTGAGAGAATGTCGCGGCAGCTTTTTATCACGGAAGCCGGAAAGCAGATGCGGGAATATGCCACGCATATTCTGTCATTGTTCGATCATATGGAAAAGGGATTGCGGGATTGGGATTCCTTGGGGATTTTGCGGGTCGGAGCCAGCGTTACAATCGGATCCCAGTTCATGCCAAGCTATATCAGTGCTTACAGCATTTTGCATCCAGGTATGGATGTTCGTGTCTGCATCAGCTCATCGGAGCTGTTAGAGGAAAAATTGCAGTCGAACAAGCTGGACTTTGCTTTTATAGAGGGCGCTGTTCAAACTCCGAATCTGATCAGTGAGGAATACATGGAGGATTCTTTGACTGCCATTTGTTCGGTCAATGGGCCATTTTCCTATGGAGAAAGGGTATCGGTTGAACAGTTTAAACAGCAGCGTTTTCTGCTGAGGGAAAGGGGCAGCGGTACCCGGGAGGAATTTGACAGTGCAACCCAGGCCGCAGGATTTTCCGTTGTTCCCGTTTGGGAAGCCACCAGTACCACGGCGCTGGTTAATGCGGTCATTCATGGCCTGGGGATTGCAGTTCTGCCCCGAAGAATGATACTGGGTCCATTGAACCATGGATTGATCCTTGCATTTGATGTGGATGGAATAAATTTTCAACGGAAGTTTTCGATTTTATATCACAAAAATAAGTTTTTAACCCAATCAGCCCGGGAATTCATTGAATTATGTAAAAATTACGAGCTGGATTATCCCATTCCTAAATACAATGGCCTTTACTAGTAATCTGGTAACAGACGGTTTTCTAAAACCCCGGACAGACAGGATCGGCTCCCTGCCGGCAATATATTTCCCTGATAAGAATTATGGAACGGAAAAAAGTGGCAATACTTTCTATAGATTTAAATAAGCAGGAAAAACGGAGGAAGCGTGTATGAGAATTCCAAAGCACATCGGAATCATACCAGACGGAAACCGCCGCTGGGCCGTTGATAAGGGAATGGGAAAAGAGGCTGGGTATGAGAATGGTATATCTCCCGGAATGGTTCTTTATCATCTTTGCAGAAAGCTGGGGATAAAGGAAATGACCTTCTATGGATTTACGGTAGACAATACAAAGCGCCCTGCAGTCCAGAGAGATGCCTTTTCAAAGGCTTGTGTAAAGGCAGTGGAGGAGCTGTCAAAGGAGGATGCGGAACTGCTGGTATTGGGAAAAACAACGTCTGCCATGTTTCCTAAGGAACTGAAGCCTTATACCAGCAGGCACCAGTTCGGAAGTGGAGGGATAAAAATCAATTTTCTGGTGAATTACAGCTGGGAGTGGGATCTGGGACTGCATGACGGAGCCATAGGACCTGCTTTAAAAACAGCGGATGTATCCAGGATCGATCTGGTGATCCGGTGGGGAGGACGCAGAAGGCTGTCCGGCTTTTTACCGGTGCAGTCCGTTTATTCGGATATGTATGTGATTGATGATTACTGGCCGGATTTTACGCCACAGCACGTATACGATGCCATTGAATGGTATTCCAGACAGGATGTAACCCTGGGAGGCTGAGAGGACAGGTCCGGTCAGGAAGTATGGAAATCCGTTTTACCGGAAACCATAGGGATTTCCGGATCATGATACAAAATAGAATAGAGATTTCTAAAATTTGGCATACTACTGACTGAATCAAATTTTAATGGAGGTAATTATGCCAGAAACGGTTTTAGAAAAAACAGAGGGACGGGTCAGCTATCATGATTCCGTAGAAGAAATGCTAGTAAGGATACGGGATGATGGCTTATCAAGCGTATTTTCCAGATGGGATGAACAGGAAAAGATACGGTGTAAATTTTGTCTGCAGGGATTAAGCTGTCAATTATGTACCAACGGACCCTGCAGGCTTAACGGGCAGAAGGGACCGGATAAAGGTGTATGCGGAATCGGTCCGGATGCCATGGCCATGAGAAATCTGCTCATGAGAAATATCATGGGAGCAGCCACCTATGCCCATCATGCATATGAAGCTTTCCGGACTTTAAAGGAAACAGGAATGGGCAATACGGTTTTCCAGATCAAAGACGTTGATAAATTAAAATGGATGTGTGAAAAAACCGGAATCGGTACCAGCCAGGATGTAAACCAGATGGCCGTTCATCTGGCTGATTTTCTTGACCGGGAAATGAAACTGGGTCCTGATGAGGAAAGTATTATGGTGGAGGTCTTTTCCCCGAAGAAACGGAAAAAAATTTGGGAGGACTTACACATTTATCCCTCAGGCGTTGAACATGAAGTACAGAATAGCATCGCAAGCTGTCTTACGAATGTGGATGGAGATTATGTTTCCCTGGCAACAAAGGCTCTGCGTTTAGGGTTGTCCACCATTTATACCGCCCAGATCGGCCTTGAAATGACCCAGGATATTTTATTCGGAACGCCCATGCCTCATGAAGTGGATGTGGATCTGGGAATCATGGACCCTGATTATGTTAATATAGCATTTAATGGACATCAGCCATGGATTGGAGTAGCCGCTTTACAGATGGCAAAGAAGCAGGAGTTTCAGGATCTGGCCAAACAGGCCGGAGCAAAAGGAATTCATATTGTGGGATCCATTGAAACCGGACAGGAAATGCTCCAAAGATTTGAAGTGGATGATGTGTTTGTAGGCCTTATGGGTAACTGGCTGGCCATTGAGCCATTTTTGGCAACAGGAACTGTGGACGCATTTGTCATGGAGGAGAACTGCTCTCCGCCGGCCATTGACCAGTATGCAGAAAAATACCAGGTTGCCCTGGTTAGTGTCAGCACGATCATAGGCGTTCCAGGGACAGAACACAAGATGCCGTATTATCCCAGGAAGGCAGAAGAGATGGCGGAAAAATGCATCCGCATTGCCATAGATAATTTTAAGAAAAGGCATAAACAAATCAAACCAATGGTGCCAAGGTACAAACAAAAAGCCATTGCCGGCTTTTCTACGGAAGCGGTATTAGGTGCTATTGGAAATGATTTAAATAATCTGGTGGATGTGATTGCAAAAGGCCAGATAAAAGGAATCGTTGCCTTAGCGAACTGTTCCACATTAAGAAACGGCCCCCAGGATTGGAATACAGTGAATTTAACGAAGGAACTGATTAAAAAAGATATCCTGGTAGTGGCAGGAGGCTGCGGAAATCATGGTCTGGAAGTTGCGGGAATGTGCAATTTAGATGCCATCGATCAGGCGGGGGAAGGCTTGCAGGGAGTTTGCAGAGCCCTGGGAATCCCTCCGGTGTTAAGCTTTGGAACCTGCACCGATACGGGAAGGATCTCCATGCTTGTAACGGCTCTGGCAGATCATCTGGATGCAGACATTGCCGACCTGCCGATTGCTGTAACTGCGCCGGAATGGATGGAACAAAAGGCAACCATAGACGGTTTGTTTGCAGTGGCATACGGGGCTTATACCCATCTTTCCCCCACACCATTTATCACCGGAGCACCAGAGCTTGTGAAATTGTTCACAGAAGATGTGGAGGGCTTAACCGGAGGAAAAGTGGCTTTGGGAGATGATCCGGTACAGGTGGCCAGGGATATCGAAGACCATATCATGAAGAAAAGAAAGAAAATGGGCTTAAGTTAGATTCCATATGGGAAATGAAAAACCAGGGAAGATAAAAAACAGACTTTAGTCTTTGAAGAAAGAAGGCTTCGGCAATTTTGCTGAGGCCTTCTTTTTATGCCCGCCGGATGGAATCTCTTATCCTTCATAATAAATTATGATATAATAAAAATAAGAAGAAAATTGGAAGAATTTAACAAAGGGGGAACATAGCTTGATCAAATATTTGGTAAACAGATACAGAGGCTGGGGGATTGCCAAAAAGACATTGATCATCCTGCTTTTTGTCTCAATCGTCCCTGTCACGGTAATTGAAATCATAACCTGTATCATTGCGGCGAACACCTTAAAAAAGCAGATGGATATTCTGGTGGAAAGCAATATGAAATTATCCCAAAAAGGGCTGGAAGATTTTTTTTCCGAATATGACAGCATCATCATGTCAATTTATACGGAGAATGAATATGCCCTGAAACTGGAAAAGCTGAATGTATGGGATTCCAGGAATTACTATCTGTTAAAGAAGGAGCTGGAGAACGATCTGGAAAATATTTCCTATCTTCATCCGGAAATACTGGGGATCGGGGTGGTGACACAGAAAAAGGAATGCATCCTGTATGATTCCGTTACCAACAGCACCATGGACAGCTATTGCTTTCCGGAAAAGGATAAAAGCTGGCTGGCAGTGACCGATGAGACCTTTCATAACACCCAGACCGTTTATTCCCGTGTCATAAACCGGGAGGCGGCAAACGGAACAAAGAGGAACCTCCTTTATCTGGGACACCGGATCGCGGATATTAATAATTACAGGCAAGGCACGGTTGGAAGCATATTAATCTGCCTTGACGAAACCAATATCCGGGAAACTTATTCCCAGGAAAACGAAAATGAAATCAATGTTTCCTTTCTTTGTGATGCCAATGGCAGCATCGTTTCCAGTACCAGGACAGATCTCATTGGGACAGGCATCTTTGAACAATGGGATGACAGCAGAGAGGAGCTGTTCTCCCAGCCGGAATTTAAGATCCGGCAGGCGGTGGAAGCCCATCAGATCATGAATAACGGATCCTACAGCATTTACACAAAGCCTGTGTTAAAAAACCAGTTTGTCCTGGTCAGCCTCCGGGATAACAGAGAGCCGCTAAAGGATTTTAAATACATCTTTGAGGTAATCATCCTGCTTACAATATTGATTATCATTACAAGCATTCTTATTATGATCCGGTTTGCTGGTTCCTTACAGTTCTGTGTTGCAAAGATCACCTCTGCCATGGACAGAGCCTATAAGGGGGATTATACGGTACAGATTGAGCATTCCTGGCAGGATGAGTTTGGAAAGATTGCAAGGCACTTCAATCACATGGTTCAGAAGATTGACCAGTCCGGAAAGATCGAAAAGGAAGCCCTTCTCCGTGAGAAAAATGCAGAATTAAAGGCTTTGGAGGCCCAGATCAACCCTCATTTTCTATATAATACCCTGGATGCCATCAACTGGATCGCTATCGAAAATGAACAGTTCTTAATCAGCAGGATGCTGAAAAATCTTGGGTCGATCCTGCGTTACAGCGTACATAAAAGCAATGGTGTGGTAAGTGTAAGAAGTGAGGTGGAATATTTAAAGCAATATATCTTTCTCCAGCAGCAAAGGTTTTCCTTTTCCTTTCACTGCATTATGGATGTGGATGAGGAAGTCCTGGATTTAAAAATGCACAAGCTGCTGTTCCAGCCCCTCATAGAAAATGCTATCATCCATGGGTTTCCAGGCGGTACCGGACAGGATATGCTTATGGTTTCCATCAGAAAAAAGGGAGATAAGCATTTGATGGTTCAAGTGGAGGACAATGGGAAAGGCATGCACGAGGAGCTGGTCAGGGAGCTGAATCACTATGATTATTCAAGCAGTGCCGTTGAGGGGAGCATCGGAGTGCGGAATGTAATTATGAGGATCAAATACTATTATGGAGAAGAAGGACATTTCCTTATTGAATCAAATGACAGGGGAACCAGAATAACGGCAGAGATCTTATTTGAAGAATAGACTGGGGGAAGGTTACTTGGGTATGAGAGTAGTAATTGTGGAAGACGAGCCAAATACAAGAAACGGGATCATAAAAATCATTGAAAAGTATACGTCCCACGAAGTGGTGGCAGGGGAATGTGATGGAGAGGCAGGATTTGAAAAAGTGTTATCTTTGCATCCGGATGTGGTTATAACGGATATCAATATGCCAAGGATGGATGGACTGGCCATGATCCATAAGATCAGGGAAGCAGGAATTATAACGGCGGCAGTCCTTCTGACCGGGTATTCGGAGTTTGAATATGCCCAGCGCGCCATCCAGTTATCGGTAGCCGAATATTTGCTGAAACCTCTGGATGTGGAGGACATCATAGAGGTCCTTGGGACTATCGAGAGAAAGTTAACGAAGAACAAGGCGGAACAGGTTTCTGCAGAACAGCTGCTGTTTTCCTTATTGACTGGAGACGGAAGCGATGAGGAAGCGGTTCAAAAGCAATTTGCTGAAAAGATACGGAAGCAAAAGGATCAGGTTATTTCCATGTTTCTGATCCAGTCACAAAGCATTCTGGAGGATACAACAAACCAGATGACGGAAGTCCTGAAAGACAGCCTTGACGCAATCTGTCTCACCGGTTTTTACATCTTTAAGCTTCCTTATGAAAAGCAGATTCTCGTTATGATCACAGACGGCCAGAATTCCAGGTATTTAAAAACCATATTTAAAACCCGGATCCTAAAGGAACTGAAGGAGAAGGGGGAATTTCTCATCAGCTACGGGGAGCTGGGAAGTCTTTGCAACCTCAAAGATACCTTAAGGCAGATGCAGGATTACCTTACCTATGCTTTTGTATTTCAGGAGCAGTGTGTCATTGACAGGGAACTGGTCCGGAATCTGTCCTTTGAAAGGGTGGAATATCCGGAATATTTGGAGCGGGGAGTGAAAAGGGATATAAGAAATGGAAACAAGGAGGGAATCAGAAGAAATGCCAGGAAATTTGAGGAGACGGTCATTCAAAGCAGGGAAGAGCCTAAGGTGATTAAAAATCATACCGTCCGTTTTGTTATGGCAGCCTTAAATACTGCCAGGGATCTGATGAAAAATAAAGACATTGAGGCCCTTTACCAATACCTGTTAAACGATATGATGAAAACCGGAATCAGGGAGATTTTTTTGAACAATTACTGGAAGGTGATTGATATGGTTGCAGATGACAGGGAAAGAGATGCCTTAACCGGCAATGGGATGATCTTAAATGTAATAGAATTCATAAGGCAGAATTACCATAAGGATGTTTCCCTTTCCGATGCGGCTGATCTGGTGGGGATTACACCGGAATATTTAAGCAAGCTGTTTACCAGGGAAATGGGAATCAACTTTTGTACCTTTTTAGGGGAATTCCGTGTCAGTATTGCAAAAAAGCTGCTGGCAACCGGTAATTACAAGATCCATGAGGTAGCTGAAATGGTAGGGTACAAGGATACAAAATATTTTAACAAGGTATTTCGTTCCATTATGGGAGTGTCTCCCTCAGACTATAGAAAGGTATTCAAGATATGAACAGGACCGTACAAAAACTTTTAATCGGTTTATGGCTGCTGATTTTCTTTTTATTGATCAGTGTGATTTTTAAATATTACAGGGAATCCAATGAGGTGGCAGCTGAGGAGGAGAAAAGGGACAAGCTTGTGGTCATGGCTGTCTGCAAGGAGGATGAAAGCGGGGATTATTTCAAAAGGCTTGTGGATGAATATTCTGAAATGCCGGGGAACCCGGAGGTCAGGATCCAGTATGTCTCACAGTCCGGCTTTCAAAAGCAGCTTTGCATTGATAAGGATCAGAATAACCTTCCCGATCTGATCATCTGTGAGAACGTTATGACACCTGCCCTAGAGTCCATGGGAATCCTTAGAGATTTGTCCGATTACATGACAGCGGAGAGAGCCTCCCTGTATTTAAAGAATGCTTACAGCAGTACAGTGGTAAACGGTATCTGCTATTCCGTACCCTTTACCAGCAACCCCTATGTGGTATTTTATAATGAAGATCATTTGAGGAAGCATCATGCCGTCATACCAGATACTATGGATAAGCTTTATAAGCTGTGCAGGGAAACCAGTACCCTTGGCACCTATAATTTTGGCTTTGCCATGAAGAATAAAGAAGACATTACCTCCAGCTTTCTGCAGATGATCTATTCTGCCGGAGGAACCCTGCGGAGCTTAGATTCGGAAAACTGCATGATACTGTATGAAATGCTTGGTAATATGAGGGATGAAGGGATCATAGACCAGGATGTGATCAACTGGAACCAAAAGGAGCTGATGAAGGCATTTTCCAAGGGATATGTAAAGATTGCCATTGCAGAGCTAAGCTCCATGTCCATATTGGAGAATTCGGACAGAACGTGCAGGTATAAAATCGCAGAAATCCCTTATATCCAGAAGCAGACCTATCTGCTGCAGGGAGACAACATCGGGATTACGGTAACGGCGGACATGGAAGAATCCATAAAACTGCTGGACTATCTTACATCCAGGGATGTGATAAAAAGCTACTACGAAAACACCTACTGCCTTTCCGTAAGAACGGATGTAAAGGTTAATCCCGGACAGGTAAGAGGTCTGCCCGATGAATTCGTGGAACGGGAGAGGAACCAGAGCATTTTAAAGAATGCCTACACCACATGGTTCATTATATCAGACGGAATTGCAGGGAATCTAACGGACTTTTTTGGAGATAAGACCGTGACACCCAGGGAGGTTTCGAAAAGACTTCAGGGGGACATCAGGAACGCTATTTTGGAAAGGTAGACAAAAAGGTTAAATTTATACCCCTTTTCTAAAATTTTGGAATATTCTGTAAAACTTTCTTATGCTATCATTTTCTTAATACCATAAGGAACACGCTTACGGGTTCCTTATGGTTCCCGCGGCGGCAGTCGGATCAACATGCAGGCATCGTTGTCCGGATCGTTGCCCGCGCAGGTAAAAATACCTTACAGGTATACGTTTTTTCCCAGGAAGTCTGGGAAGCGAATAAGAGATGGGAGGGTTTTATGAAGAAAATGAAGAAAGTTGCAGCAGCGGTGATCGCATCAACCATGGTTCTTTCCCTGGCAGCATGCCAGGGATCCGGGGCAACGGCGGTAACAACCGCTGGGGGGAAGACGGAAGCTGGTTCCGGGGAAACCGGAAAAACAGCGGAAACCCAAGGCGCAGGCGGAAAGGTGAAAATTTCCATTACGTTCCGGGATGGAGGAAGCGATGCCTTAAAAAACTGGTTTGAGCATGCATATGAGACATACGAGAAAAAGGATTCTATGGAACTTGATATTGCCCCCATTACTGCTTCAGAAGGAGATTATTTTGCAAAGGTGGCGCTGGCACTTCAGTCGGCGGATACGGCTCCGGATATTGTCTGCGAAGATACGTTCCAGCTTCCTTCTGACGTGGCAGCCGGTTATCTTACGGATCTTTCTGACTACTTAAAGGATTATAAGGAATGGAATGACGGGACCTTCTATGGGCCGCTGGTGGACGGTGTCACATACAGCGACGGCAGCGTGTACGGAATCCCTTACTGTACCGATACCCGCGGGCTGTGGTATAACAAAGACATATTTAAGGCAGCCGGTCTGGATACGGAATGGCAGCCAAAAACATGGCAGGAGGTCCTGGATACCTGCAAGGTCATCAAGGAGAAATGTCCGGACGTGGTGCCCTTCTGGTGCAATTCAGGCGTAGCAAGCGGAGAAGCCACCTCCATGCAGACCTATGAGATGCTTCTTTACGGGACCGGTGAGCAGCTATTGGATGAAAATGACAAATGGATCGCATCCAGCGGCAATATTTTGAAATCCCTGAATTTTATTAACACCATATATAAGGAAGGATACGGGCCATCCTTATCCAAGGTATTAAACGGAGAAGCAGGAAATATTGCTTCCAGAGAATACTTACCGGGAGGCAAGCTTGCCATATCCTTAGACGGGTATTGGATGACCGGAAATTACAAGGAAACAGGATCGGCTCCATGGCCGGAATACAAGGATAAGCTTGGCATTGCAGCCATGCCCACCTCTGAGGGGCAGGAACCGGGCAGCATCACCATGTCAGGCGGCTGGGCATTATCCATACCACAGCTTTCGGATCAGAAGGATGTGGCAATGGACTTTATCAAGCACTGCATGAGTTATGATATTTACTTAGATACCATCATTGCCCAGGGGAATATTGCAACCAGAACTGATATTGCCTCAGATCCTACCTATTCTTCCCAGCCCTTTATGGAAAAATGCACCAGCTTCTTATCCGGAGCCTTTTACCGGCCCAGAAACAGCCAGTATTCAACGGTTACCACCCACATTCAGACCATGGTGGAATCCGTTGTATCAGGAACGAGCCCGGAGGATGCAATGGCGCAATATAAATCAGACGTAACAAACAGCGTTGGCGCAGAAAATACCGTGACAAAATAAACGTTCTGGATTTAATGGGGAGGGCAATCGTGCAACAGCAAGGCACCTGGCTCTCCCTGTTCTTATCTAAACGAAAGAACCCCTTACAGGGATACCTTTATGCCCTGAAAAACAGGGCGGGAATGAGGAAACCCCTTACAGGGATACCTTTATGCCCTGAAAATCAGGGCGGAAATGAGGAAACCCCTTACAGGGATACCTTTATGCCCTGAAAAACAGGGCGGAAATGAGGAAACCCCTTACAGGGATACCTTTATGCCCTGAAAAACAGGGCGGAAATGAGGAAACCATGAATAAAAATAGCAGCCGGCTGTTGGCGGAAGCAAGAAAGTCCGTATTCATTCTGCCTTCTATGGCCCTTTTACTTGTGTTTTTTGTAATGCCGATTTTATTGACTGTTTATTATTCCTTTACAAATCTGGCTTTATCTGGGGAGAATGCAAAACAGCTTAAATTTATCGGCTTCTCCAATTATATCAGCATGTTTAAGGACCGTACCGTGCGTATCAGCATTGTCAACACTCTTGTATTTCTCCTTGGAAGTCTTATGGGTCAGCAGGTACTGGGGTTTCTCATTGCCCTTAACATGAGGAACCGAAATAGGATCTTCCGGGGAATCGTAGGGCCTGTTTTCCTGGCAGGCTGGATTATGCCGGAGGTGGTTGTGGCCTTATGCTGCAGCACCTTTTTCGGAGATGAGGGTACCTTAAACCAGATCTTTTCCTTTTTCCATCTTCCCACCGTGGAATTCTTGTTTGCCATTCCCATGGCAACGGTTATTTTAGCAAACATATGGCATGGGACTGCATTTTCCATGATGAACTTTCAGTCAGCCTTAGATGGGGTACCGGCGGATATTGAGGAAGCCGCAAAGGTGGATGGGGCAGGTCCTTTTCAGACCATGATCAGGATTATACTACCCTGCATCAAGAACACCATAGCCACAAATACCATGCTGAATACCTTATCCACCCTTGGCGTATTCGGCCTGATTTACATGATGACAGGCGGGGGACCAGGAACCAAGACCCTGACCCTGCCCATCTTTATGTACCGGCAGGCATTTATTTCCCAGCAGCTGGGATACGGTACGGCGATTTCCATGATTTTACTTGTGATCGGGATTGTGCTCAGTGTTTTCTATACGAGAGTCATGAGAAAGGACTAAGGAGGTGCTTCATGTATTGGAAATTGAGAAAAACGGTGCCCTATGGGGTGCTGACTTTATTAGCAATTATGTTTGTCCTTCCCCTGCTTTGGATCCTGCTGGCCTCCTTTGACGGCAATGCCTCTCAGGCGGTGAAGGTGCCCGCCCAGTGGACCCTTGATAATTACAAGGTGATCTTATCCAGCCAGACCAATCAGCGGGCATTTGCCAACGGACTGTTCATATCCTTTGGACAGTCGGTCCTGGTGGTGCTTTTTGCAGGTCTTGCCGCCTATCCCCTGTCAAGATATGAACTTCGTTATAAAAGCCTGTTTTTATATACGATTTTATTTATGACCTCTCTTCCCATAACGGCAGTCATGGTCCCGGTGTATAAGATGTTCCTGACCATTGGCTTATATGACAAGACTTTGGGGCTCATCTTGTTTTTAACAGCAACTTCCATGCCTTATGGGATCTGGCTCATGAAAAACTTTATGGACAATGTCCCCATAGAGCTGGAGGAAGCAGCCTGGGTGGACGGTGCCTCCCCATTGGACAGCATACGCAGGATCATCGCACCCTTAATGTTTCCGGGGATCTGTGTGGTTTTCATATTTACTTTTTCCGGAAGCTGGGGCAACTTTTTTATTCCCTATATTCTGCTGCAGACTTTGAATAAATTACCGGCATCGGTAACCCTATACCAATTTTTCGGACAGCATGGTATGATAATATACGGACAGTTGGCCGCATACTCAGCTGTCTATGCCATTCCATCCATATTACTTTATATTCTGTCGCAAAACTATATGTCTAAGGGCTTTAATATGGCCGGGGCTGCCAAAGGCTGACGCAAAAGGAGGAGATTACCATGATACAGATCAAAGAACGGATTGGAAAACTGGTGGAGGATTTAAAGGGTCTGACCTATTCCAAGGAAGTTCCTGTCACCAGATACCGGATGTTAAAATCCGGAGAACGCTTTTTAAATGTTCAGGACCTTAATACCGATGACTGGGAGGAACTAACTAGTGCAGAACTGTGGGGGGGCCACAGGGAATATTTCTGGTTTGAAACAGTCATTACCATTCCCGAGGGGTTTAAGGATCAATGGGTGGTGTATGAGTTAAAAACCGGAAGAGAAGGTCAGTGGGATGCCACGAATCCCCAGTTTACCATTTACATCAATGGCATCAGACGGCAGGGGCTTGACGTCAATCACAGGGATGTCCTGCTGACGGAAAAGGCAGAGCCAGGTGAGACGTTTCGAATCGTTTTATCCGCATTTACCGGGGATCAGAATTTTAAGCTTGTTATGGATTCCAGGATAAAGGTGTTAGACAGGGAAACAGAACAGTATTATTATGATATTTCCGTTCCCTATCAGGTCGCCAGGCTTCTTCCTGACAGTGACAGTGCCTATCTCTCCATCATTCATGCAGTGAATGAATCCTTAAATCTTCTGGACTTAAGAAAGGAATATTCGGAAGAATATTATGAAAGCCTGAAAAAAGCCAGGCAATATATGAAGGAAGAATTCTATGATAAATATAGCGGAAGCAGCAAAGAAACGGTTTACTGCGTGGGTCATACCCACATTGACGTAGCCTGGTTATGGACCCTTGCGGTTACGGAGGATAAGGCGGTAAGAAGCTTTTCCACGGTGCTGGAGCTGATGAAGCAGTACCCGGAATACATCTTTATGTCAAGCCAGCCCCAGCTTTATAAATATGTTAAGAAGCATGCTCCTGAGGTTTACCAGGAGATTAAAAAACGAGTTGCAGAAGGAAGATGGGAGACAGAAGGCGGCATGTTTGTGGAAGCAGACTGCAATCTTTCCTCCGGGGAGTCTCTTGTTCGCCAGTTCCTGCATGGCAAGGAATTCTTTAAGGAAGAATTCGGGAAGGATAATGAAATCTTATGGCTTCCCGATGTATTCGGATATTCCGCCGCACTTCCCCAGATCATGAAAAAATGCGGCATCAAATATTTTATGACTACAAAAATCAGCTGGAATGAATTTAATAAAATGCCTTATGACACCTTTGAATGGGAAGGAATTGACGGAACAAGAATTTTAACCCACTTCAGCCCAAGTCGTGATTATCATAAGGCGGCTGAGGAAGGCGGAACAGAAACCGAGCATTTTACCACCTATAACGCATACATAAACCCATCCCAGGTAAAGGGGGCCTGGGCCAGATACAGCCAGAAATATTTAAATGATGAGGTTTTAATGTCCTTTGGCTACGGGGACGGAGGCGGAGGTCCTACCAAGGACATGCTGGAAAACCAGCGGAGGCTTGAAAAAGGGCTTCCGGGATGTCCAAGGACCGTAATGACCACGTCCAAGGCATTTTTTGAAACACTGGACCAGAACGTGAGAGGGGAAAAATATCTGCCTTCCTGGGTGGGAGAGTTATACCTGGAGTACCACAGGGGCACCTATACCTCCATGGCCAGAAACAAGAAGTACAACAGGAAATCAGAGTTTCTGTTTGAAAATGCCGAATTCTACGGAATGCTTGATGGGATATTAAATCAGAATCCTTACCCCAGGGAGGAGATCCGGGATGCCTGGGAAGTGATTTTAAGAAACCAGTTTCACGATATCCTTCCGGGATCCTCCATAAAAGAAGTCTATGAGGATTCCAGAAAGGAATATGAAGCAATCGGGAAGACCGGAAGAGAACTGGTAAAACGCGCCCTGATCCATATTGCAGAAGGAGTGGATGCCCGTAAGAATGATCTTGTGGTATTCAATCCCAACAGTTATGAGGGGGAAGGAACCGCAGATTTTCAGGCTCCGGAACAAATGGATAACCTTACGGTAATGGATGGGGAGGTGATGCTGCCAGCTCAGAAAACCGGAAGCGGCGCCTGGCTGTTTTGTCCTTCCAAGGTTCCTTCCAAGGGTTACAAGACCTTTACATTAAAGCCTGGAAGATGTGACACCGGTTTAAGAGCGGATGAAAGGCATCTGGAAAACGATTACGTCTGTGTGACCTTTCATGAAAATGGACAGATTTCTTCAATTTATGATAAGGGAAATGACCGGGAAGTCCTTCAGGAAAACAGGTGTGCCAATGTGCTTATGACTTATGAGGACCGGCCCCATAATTATGACGCCTGGGATGTGAACAATTATTACGTAGAAAAATCCTGGGAGATTACCCAAGTAAGCGGCATGGAGCTTGTGGAAAACGGACCGGTCCGGGCTACCATATGTGTAAAGAGAAAGTATCTGGATTCCACCATAGAGCAGTATATTTCACTTCTATATAACAGTTCTGAAATCCTTATAAGAAATGAAATTGACTGGAAGGAAAACCATATTTTCTTAAAGTCCCTGTTCCCGGTTGATATTCATACGGATGAAGCCACTTATGAAATCCAGTATGGAAATGTAAAACGGAAAACCCATTTTAATACCATGTGGGATTATGCAAAATTTGAGGTATGCATGCATAAGTGGATTGATGTTTCCGAGGATGATTACGGGGTCAGTATGATCAATGACTGTAAATACGGCTGCCACGTCCATAATGGTGAAATTGGAATTTCCATGCTGAAATCAGCATCCTACCCGAATCCGGATGCTGATAAGGAACACCACAGCTTCGTATTTTCCATCTATCCCCATAAGGGTGACTGGAAAAAGGCAAATACAATACAAAAGGCGTATTCCATGAATAACCCAATGACAGCCCTTGTGAAAGAGAATGACGGAGGACGGCTTCCCGGAGAATATTCTCTGGTAAAGGCGGATGCCCATAACGTTGTCATTGAGGTGGTAAAGCAGTCACAAAAAGGGACTCAAATGATCCTGCGTTTTTATGAGACAAACAACAAACGGACCAGGGGGAATATGACCTTTGGCATGAACGTTCAAAGAATTGTGGAATGCAATATGCTGGAGGAGGAGGAAGCAGAAGTAAGCTGTCAGGACAGAACAGTTCCATTTCTACTTCACCCTTACGAAATCAAAACCTGGAAGGTCACGTTCCAGTAATGTGAGACGCCAGGCTGCAAAGCCCATAGGAAACATCGACCACATTGCCCTGACCTGTGAGAATCTGGAAGAAGCATATGAAGAAATCGTGGCTCAGGGACATAAACTCATTTCAGAAGGAATAGAATCCAACCAGATGTTTGCACCTCTCACCAACCGTTTCTTTCTTTTTCAGGGTCCCAATGGGGAGAAGATCGAATTTTGCAAAGTTGGCTAGTTTTAAATAAATCAAATATTTAAGGAGAATTGCCATGAGATTTTTTATCGATACAGCAAATACGGATGAAATAAAGAAAGCAAACGACATGGGCATCATTTGCGGTGTTACTACCAATCCTTCCCTGATCGCCAAGGAAGGCCGTGATTTTGCCCAGGTGATCAAAGAGATCACTTCCATCGTGGACGGACCCATCAGCGGAGAAGTGAAAGCCACAACAGTGGATGCCCAGGGCATGATTATGGAAGGCCGTGAAATTGCAGCAATTCATCCCAATATGGTTGTAAAGATCCCTATGACCGTGGAAGGTTTAAAAGCCGTTAAGGGATTGACTGCAGAAGGGATCAAGACCAATGTGACTCTGGTATTTTCTGCTGCCCAGGCACTTTTGGCCGCCCGCGCAGGAGCAACCTATGTCTCTCCGTTTTTAGGCCGTCTGGATGATATCTCCATGCCGGGCATTGATCTGATTTGCGATATTATGGATATTTTTAAGGAACATGGAATTGAAACGGAAATTATTGCTGCAAGTGTCCGCAATCCGGTTCATGTGATCGACTGTGCAAAGGCAGGGGCAGACATTGCTACCGTACCCTATGGTGTACTGGTACAGATGACAAAACATCCGCTGACCGATCAGGGAATTGAAAAATTCAAGGCGGATTATAAAGCGGTGTTCGGAGAGTAATCCCATAATTCAGGCGAAGTCTTTAAGACTTCGCTTTTTTTCTATAAAAAATAACTTGAAATAACCGGTCCGGAAAAATATAATAGTAGCATCAGGAAAATCACCAGAAACATCCCCTTTGATTTCATAAAGAAATCATAGAATACACAGATGGAGGAACCGGCATGAAAAAAGAGATACTTGCAAGCAAGCACTGTCCATACTGCAAAAGGCACTGTTCTTTCTCAGATCCCCATTGCGGTAAGGGGAGAGCTTTGGCAGAAAAGTTTAAGGAAGAAAAGAGATTTAAGGAAGAAAAGAAGCGTAAGCCAGAGATTAAGCGAAAGGCTGAACTTCTAACCGAGGAGTCCCGGACGGCAGAGGAACCTGCTTCGGAACCGGTAAAGGCTCCTGAAAAGAATGAGTGGAAAGGTATCCTGTCTGAAATCAGGCTTCTGCGCCTTTGTTACAACGGAATGAAGCAGCTGTCTGACAGAAAGGCAGGAAAACAGTTTTACATACTGGCAGTGTTGGCGGAAAAAGGCAGCCTGATACAAAAGGAGCTAAAGGTTCATACAGGGCTGCATTCCGGGGAGTTGGAAGAGGCTTTGGAAAAGCTGGAGAAAAAGGCATGCATCAGCCGGAAGCGAACGGAAGACAAAACCATATATATTTCCCTTACCTCAAAAGGGGCTGATTCGGCAAAAGAACTTGCCCGGGACTGGAAGAAAGATAACGGCAGTATATTTGCTTCGCTTACGGAAGAAGACAAGAACGTTCTGGAAGGTATTTTAAATAAAATCATAAAGTAATGATTTTTTATCATGCGGTTTCCGCAGAAGGAGTACCATTGGGATACCAGTTTAAAAGGGCCAGGGCTTTGAGCCGGCTGCTGGCGTTGTTATGCTGCATTGCATTACTTCTCACGGAGCGTAATATATCGGGTGGCAGGCACGCTTTGGGCTATGTGGGAGAAGATTAGTGAAATGAAGTAATAATTGATTGCTATGTATTGAGAGGCTGCTGTACTGTTCCTGAACATTCAGAGACGGAACAGCGGCTTCTTTCTTGCCGAAACGGCAAAAGACATCGAATCTTTGCAAGATCCATAAACATGCGGCATGAGAAGGTGTTATTATCAGACGTTATGAGAAATAAAATATTTTTATTACACCATTGAATAATTTGGTAAAAAATGTTAGAATATAATATATCATTTTTAGGGAGGTGTTATTTGCAGAAATACGAGTGTCCCTGTGGTTATATATATGATCCGGAATTAGGTGACCCGGATAATGGAATTGAACCAGGTACTGCCTGGGAGGATGTCCCTGATGATTGGACATGCCCTGTATGCGGTTTAGAAAAAGATGCATTTAATGCAATCTAATATTAATTTACAGACTAACAAGGTTAAAGGAGGCGAAGATTTTGTTAAATAAAGAAATTGTTGCTAAGTTAAACAAACAGATTAATTTTGAACTGTATTCGGCATACATCTATCTGGATATATCCAATTATTATGCTGACAGTAATTTAAACGGCTTTGCGAATTGGTTTAAGATTCAGACTCAGGAAGAGCGGGATCATGCCATGCTCTTTATGGATTATTTACTTAACAATAGCGAGAAGGTTGTGCTGGAAGATATTAAGGCTCCCGATTTTGTTTACACGGATTTCCGCCAGCCGGCTATGACCGCCTATGACCATGAGATAAAAGTAACGGCTTCCATTCATGATATTTATGGAACCGCTTACGAATTAAAAGACTTCCGTACCATGCAGTTCCTTGACTGGTTTGTAAAAGAACAGAACGAGGAAGAGAAAAATACGGATGAGATCATAAAAAGATACGATTTATTCGGAAATGATGCAAAGGGACTGTATTTGCTGGATTCAGAGCTGGCGGCCAGAGTTTATACGCCACCTTCTCTTGTTCTTTAATCTCTATGGTATCATAACCGTAATTCAAAAGAAGAGCATTCCCCGCCATGATGGAACTATTGTTCCAGGCGGGGAATGCTCTTTCATTCTGGCCTTTGCCATCGGGAATGGGGATATCATTCACATGGGAGGCCCAGTCTGATATTAGTTGAAAGTGTCTGCAATGGCATTTGCCATAGCAGCAATTTCCGCCAACTGGTCCTCTTTTACAGAAGACTTTATGGTAATGGTCTGATCCAGTATGGTCATATTTTTCATTTCAGATAGAATTTCCGTCATCTTTTTGCCTGCCATGACACCCCAGGAACCGTTTTCCATAAGGGCGACTGTACGGTTTTGTACATTGTGGGCCTTCATATCCAGAAGCAGATGTTCCATGCTGGAGAAGATTCCGCCGTTATAGGTAGCCGAAGCAAATACCAGATGGCTGCAGCGGAAGGCTTCTGAAAGGATCACAGAGGGATGGGTGGAAGATACGTCATACATGACGATGTTGCGGATGCCCCGTTCTGCAAGGCGGCAGGCCAGGATGTTGGCTGCATTTTCCGTGTTTCCATATATGGAGCCATAAGCGATCATAACGGCATGTTCTTCCGGAGTGTAGCTGCTCCATTTAAAATACTTGTCCATATACCAGCAGATCTGGTCACGCCACACAGGTCCGTGGAGCGGACAAAGAATCTGGATGTCTAATTCCTTGATCTTCTTTAAAAGGGTCTGGGTGGACGGACCGTATTTTCCTACGATATTGGAATAGTATCTTCTGGCTTCGTCAAGCCATTCCCGTTCAAAATTCACTTCATCAGCGAACAGGTTTCCGTTCATGGCGCCAAAGGTACCGAAGGCATCGGCGGAGAAAAGGATCTTGTCCGTTGTGTCGTAAGTAACCATTACTTCCGGCCAGTGGACCATGGGAGCCATATAAAAGGTAAAGGAATGCCTGCCGGAGGAGAAGGTATCCCCTTCTTTCACGATCACAGCCCGGCAGTCAACGCCGAATTCGTAAAACTGATTGATGATGGGGACTGTTTTGGTATTGCAGATGATTTTTACATCAGGATATCTTCTTACCATTTCCCCCAACGTGGCACAGTGGTCCGGCTCCATGTGATTTACAATGATGTAATCCAGATTCCGTCCCCCAAGGACTGCCTCCACATTTTCCATGAACTGTCCGGTGATTGCCCGGTCAACGGTATCAAAAAGAACGGTTTTCTCGTCTAGCAGGACGTAGGAGTTATAGGATATCCCCTTCGGTATGGGATAGGCGTTTTCGAACAGGGCCAGACGGCGGTCACTTCCCCCAACCCAGAACAAGTCGTCTTTGATATTTTTTACACAATACATGGTGCTGCCTTCCTTTCTTTCGTTGGTGCATTCTAGTCCATCGTATGAAGTATACTATATTTTCAGGAAAATGTCATTGTGTTTTTTAACCGAAACAAGCGAACCCGGTTATGCCTCATACCGGCTCTATATAGACCTCTACGATTCCTCCGCATACCATTCCCTCATCCTCTGCGTTGTCCGGAGTCATGTCAACCTTTTTCAACACCGGTGTTTTATCCCTGGCAACTTCTCTTGCAATGGCACACACCTCGGCCTCCACGCAGCCGCCTCCAATGGTCCCCATGGTGCTTCCGTCAAGCATCACGATCATTTTTGAACCCACATCCCGGGGAGCGGAGCCCTTTCTGGATACAATGGTGACAAGAGACCTTGGTATGTCATCCGACTCCCGGGAAATGAGTCCCTCAAGGATCTCCTTAGGATATCCAAAGGTTTTTCTGCTTCCGTTTTTGATTTGAATAATCTCTGCCATAATGGCTACGGCGATTTCTTCCGGGGTCTGGGCATTGATTTTTAAGCCGATAGGAGTGTAGATTTTGTCTAACAGCACTCTGCTTACTCCTTCGCTTTCCAGAAAATCCTTTACCAGTTTTACCCGGGCTCTGCTGCCGATCATGCCGATGTAGGCATTTTTCTTGCCTATGATCTGGGATAAGCAGTCCTGGTCATGACGGTGACCCCTGGTAACGATGATAAAATAATGGCCTGTACTTCCGCTGATCTCTTCCAAGGCTTCCCGGAAGGGCTTGCAGATTACTGCGTCGGCCCCCTCTTTTCTTGCGGTATTGGCAAAGGATACTCTGTCATCAATTACCGTAACATGAAAGCCCAGCATTTTTCCGATTCTGATGATGGGAATAGAAATATGTCCGGCTCCGCATACCACCATGTATTTTTCCCCTGTCACCAATTCGCAGAACAGAGTGCTGTTTTGAATCTTAATGGTCTGGGTTTTATCAAGGTTTTTTAATTCCTCGGAAAAATCGTCAAAAATCGTTTCATCTCCCTGCTTTAAAATAAATTCCCCGTCGGACCAAAGGGCTTTGGATCCCATTCCCTGTCCGCTGATGATTGTCAGGCTGATTAAGCTCTTGTTTTTATCAGCATTCGATAATTCTTCATAATAACCTGCCATGATATGATAACCCCCTTTTTGCTGTTGTAGGTTGAAAGAAAAAAGGGCGGGATTCGCTCCGCCCTTTTTACGTATTCTGCCTGTAAAGGAATCTTTACCGTTTGAATCCTTTTATTTTGCTGGTTTCGGCTTGCGGTAGAATGTATTTTCCAATGGAAGACTGTACCGGAATACGCCATCCTTCTTATAATAAGCATTCTGCAAAGCAGGTGCTCCCATAACGCAAACGATCTCACCGACTCCCTTTGCTCCGAATGCTACATCAGAAGGATTCTTTTCAATGAACCGTATGTCAACAGGGGGCATCTGAGGTGCTTTAAAGATACCTAACGTACCTAACTTAGCCTGGGGAATGCCGTCCTTTAATGGGAAATCCTCTGTCAGTCCATAACCCAGCCCCATAGCTACGCCGCCTTCTACCTGTCCTTCTGCGGCCAGAGGGTTGATGGCTTTGCCTATGTCATGAGCTGCGATTACCTTTACAACCTTTCCTTCCTGGTCAATAACAAAAAGCTGTGTACCATATCCATAAGCAATATGGCTCACTGGATTTGGCTTATCACTGCCGATAGGATCTGTTTTAAAGTCAAATTCGCCGTAGTATTCTTTGCCTTCCAAATCACTTAAAGAATGTCCTGCATCCAAATCTTCTTTCAGCTTCAAGGCTGCAATGTGGATCGCTTCGCCTGTAAATACGGTCTGACGGGATGCGGTGGTAGTTCCGGAGTCTGGTGTGTATTTTGTATCCGGATGTCCAACCACTACCTGTTCCGGCGTAAGACCTGTGGTCTGACAGACCATCTGTAAGGTTATGGTCTGAAGTCCCTGGCCGATAGCAGCAGCGGAAGAGCCTGTAATTACCTTTCCGTCACGTATTCTTAAGATACAGCGGCCTACGTCTGCAAGGCCCACACCGATACCGGCGTTCTTCATGGCAGATGCAATCCCTACGAAATAATTAGGATCTGCTTCATATTTTTCAAAATCTTCTTTAACTGCTTCCAGGGTTTCCACCATACCGGTGCCTTCGTCAGCGATCTGTCCGTTAGGCAGGGACTGGCCTGGTCTGATGGCATTGCGGTAACGGATCTCCCAACCGGAAATTCCTACCTTCTCTGCTAACTGGTTGATCAAAACTTCCGTTGACATACAGGACTGGGTCACACCGAATCCACGGAATGCGCCTGCTGGCGGATTGTTGGTATAATAAGCATCCCCTTCAATGTCCACGTTCTGGTAATTATACGGTCCGCCGGCATGAGTGCAGGCTCTTTGAAGCACTGGTCCGCCCAGAGAAGCATAGGCTCCTGTATCTGAGAGAAGCTTTGCCTTCATTCCCTGTATAATACCGTTTTCATCACAGCCGATCTTGCAGTAGATTTCCATGGCGTGGCGCTTAGGATGATAATTAATGCTTTCCTGACGGGAGAAGGATACCTTTACAGGTCTCTTTGATAAATAAGCACAAAGAGCCGCCTGATGCTGTACGCTCATATCTTCCTTTCCGCCGAAGCCGCCGCCGACAAATGCGCTCTGTATTCTTACTTTCTCCAAAGGGAGGCCAAGATATGCACTTAATTCGTGGTGTTCATCATAAATACCCTGTGATCCGGTAATTACCTTTACCCCGTCACCGTCAGGAATACCTACAGCAGTTTCCGGTTCCATAAAAGCGTGCTCTGTGGGCGGAACATAGAAGGTGCCCTCTGCAATATATTTGGAATTTGCAAGAGCCTTCTCTGCATCACCGCGTTTTACTTCTTCATGGTCAAAAAGGTTGTTTTCCGGTATTCTGAATTTGCCAAAATGCATAAAGCCTTCGCCATGAACCTGAGGGGCGCCTGGTACCATGGCTTCTTTTGGAGAGCGGATGGGCTCTAGTTCTTCATAATCTATTTCTACGGCTTTCACTGCTGCTGCTGCCTGTTCCGGTGTTTCAGCAACGACCATGGCAAGGGTGTCGCCGCAGCACTTTGTTTCTTCGCCAACATCGATCATTCCGGGCCAGTCATGTGCCAGATGGCCGATGTACCTGTCTCCAGGTATGTCTTTTGCCGTATAAACAGCGACAACGCCCGGCATTGCAAGAGCCTTGCTGGTATCAATCCCGTTAATTTTAGCACGTGCATACTTGCTGAACACGTTCTTTCCGTAAAGCATGCCTTCCAGATAATAGTCATCGGCATATTTGGCAGTACCCAGGGTTTTTGCTTCCGCATCCACCCGGCAGGTTCTTTCGCCCACGTTACCGGTCTGCTTTAATTCAGGTACCTCTGTATTTTCCCTAAGCATTTTTGCCGCCAGCAAAATGCCGTCTTCTATTTTCGTATAACCAGTACACCGGCAGATATTGGTACGGATCGCCTGCTTTACATCTTCCCTGGTTGGATCAGGATTCTGATCAATGAGACACTTGCCGCTGATCACCATGCCTGGAATGCAAAAACCGCACTGAACGGCTCCTGCTGCCGCAAAGGCATAAACAAAGACATCTCGTTCTCTCTGTGTAAACCCTTCGATGGTCTGAACCTTTTTCCCCTCCAGCTTGGATAATTTAAGTACGCATGCCCGGACCGTCTTTCCATCTACAATTACGGTACATGTTCCGCAGGCTCCTTCCTTACATCCGTTTTTAACGGAGGTGATACCAAGCTTGTAACGGAGAAAATCCATTAATGCCATATCTTCTTCTGATTGGTAATCCTTACCGTTGACATTTACTACAAACATATCAATACCTCTCTCTCTTTATTTTTTGGTTGATATTATATAATCCCGCACATTTTATTTTACAATACTATTTTATATATTTTAGTTAAAAATGGCGTTTTTTATTTCTTCTATCCCATACATATTAACATATAAATGAATCAAAAACAATTCATATTCCATGAAAATATAAAAATTTTTTAGCCATACACAAAAAAAGTTAGAATATGCCATTTTCCGCTTAAACAGGCGGTTTCTCTCTGGTTACTTATAGATAATATCTATAAATATAATTGGGAAATAAGGTTGTTGCATAGTGTTTTCAAACCAGTTTGAAATATCCTGGTAATATTTTTAAAAGATTAAAAATATTGCATAATTTGCTGCTTATGGTATAATAAAAAGAGACGATGAAACGGTGTCCTCCGGGCTTTTGCCTGGAGGATGTTTTTTTACACAATGGTGTGGAAAATCTTTTGGCGGGGAAGAATACAGGAATATTTTAATTTCTTTATAAGGAGGCGTAAGATGAAAAAAGAAAACATTCTGGTGAGTGCCTGTCTGCTGGGCATTAACTGCCGCTATGACGGCGGAAACGGCTTACAGGAAGATTTGATTGGCCTAATGGAGAAATACAACTTAATACCGGTCTGTCCGGAGCAGCTTGGAGGTCTGGAAACGCCAAGGGAGCCTGCAGAACAGCTTAACCGGGATGACACAGGGAACCTTCCTGGAATCCGTGTGGTGAACCGGTCAGGAAAGGACGTAACGGACAGCTTTGTAAAGGGAGCAGAGGAGACTTTAAAACTGGCCGGGCTTTACGGCTGCAAGAGGGCCATTTTAAAGGAACGGAGCCCATCCTGCGGACATGGGATTATTTACGATGGGACGTTTTCGGGGACAAAAGTTCCTGGGAGCGGTGTGACAGCAAGGCTTTTGGAGGAAAATGGAATCAAGGTATCAGGAGAATCCGCCATAGGGTCCTTTTAAAACAAAGGAAGGATTGAAAAAATATCAATAAAAAATGGAGAAAGAGGAAAGGCTATGAACACAGCAATCACAAGACAACAGGCATTGGAATTACTTATGAAATATAATAAGGAACCGTTTCATCTGCTTCACGGTCTGACTGTGGAAGGGGTGATGCGCTGGTACGCAGGAGAAATGGGATTTGGTGAGGAGGAAGAATTCTGGGGGATCGCAGGGCTTCTTCATGATGTGGATTTTGAACAGTTCCCTGAGGAGCACTGCAAGAGAGCACCGGAACTTCTTGCTGAAATAGGGGCAGAGGAAGAACTGGTCCGGGCTGTCTGCAGCCATGGCTATGGCATCTGTTCCCATGTAAAGCCGGAGCATATGATGGAAAAGATCTTATTTGCAGCAGATGAACTGACCGGGCTCATCGGAGCGGCAGCCAGGATGCGTCCCTCCAAAAGCGTCATGGATTTAGAAGTCACCAGCTTAAAAAAGAAGTTTAAGGACAAGCGCTTTGCGGCAGGCTGCTCCAGGGAAGTGATTGCCGCAGGTGCTGAGAACATGGGGTGGACGCTTGATGAGCTGTTTGAGAAAACCATTCTTGCCATGCGTTCCTGCGAGGATCAAGTAAACCAGGAAATGAGAGAGTAAGTTTATGCATGAGAATGGAAAATTATGCACAAATAAAGAAAAATACTTGACAGCTGAATGCAATTAGGATATTATTTCCGTTAAATATGTAATAATAACCTGTATCAGAGGAGATAAGCGTATGAAAAAAGTTGTAAAATTCGGAGGAAGTTCTTTGGCCAGCGCAAAGCAGTTTAAAAAGGTTGGCGATATCATCCGCGGGGATAAAAGCAGACGTTTTGTGGTTCCGTCAGCGCCGGGCAAACGGAATGACAAGGATGAAAAGGTTACGGATCTGTTATACCAGTGCTATGATGCAGCAGCAGATGGAAAAAGCTATAAAAAGATTCTGGAGAAGATTAAGGAACGCTATGCAGAGATTATAGACGGCCTTGACTTAAACTTAAATCTGGATCATGAGTTTGAAACCATTGAAGAAAACTTCCTTAAAAAGGCAGGCCGGGATTATGCAGCTTCCAGGGGAGAGTATTTAAATGGACTGGTGATGGCAGAGTACTTAGGCTTCGAATTTATAGATGCGGCAGAAGCGATCTTCTTTGATGCAGATGGAACGTTTAATGCGGAACTTACCAACAAGGAGCTTGGGGAGCGGCTGGAGCATGTGGAACGGGCAGTGATTCCCGGCTTTTACGGATCCAGGCAGGATGGCACCATAAAGACCTTTTCCAGAGGCGGTTCCGATGTGACAGGCTCTATTGTGGCAAAGGCCATTCATGCGGATATGTATGAAAACTGGACGGATGTTTCCGGTTTCCTGGTGGCTGATCCCAGGATCATCAAGAATCCTGAGGTCATTGAGACCATTACATACCGGGAGCTGAGAGAGCTGGCTTATATGGGAGCCAGTGTCCTCCATGAGGATGCCATTTTCCCGGTGAGAAAAGAAGGGATACCCATTAATATCAGGAATACCAATAAGCCTGAGGACAAGGGGACCCTGATCGTGGAAAGCACCTGCAGGAAGCCTAATTATACCATAACCGGAATCGCAGGGAAGAGAGGCTTTTGCTCCATTAACATTGAAAAGGCCATGATGAACGCTGAGGTGGGGTTTGGGAGAAAGGTACTGGAGGTATTTGAAAAATTCGGAATCTCCTTTGAGCATATGCCGTCGGGAATCGATACCATGACCGTATTTGTCCATCAATCGGAATTTGTGGAATTTGAGCAGTCTGTCATCGCAGGGATCCACAGGGCGGTGGAGCCTGATTTCCTTGAGATGGAATCAGATCTTGCGCTGATTGCCGTGGTGGGCCGGGGGATGAAGGCCACCAGAGGAACTGCCGGTAGGATCTTTTCGGCTCTTGCCCATGCCAGAGTCAATGTTAAGATGATTGACCAGGGCTCCAGCGAGCTTAATATCATCATCGGCGTGAAGAACGGAGATTTCGAAGAAGCAATCAAGGCGATTTATGATATATTTATTATGACTGAGGTTTAAGATAAAAGTATCCGGCCAAGTAATCAGGTATTAAGAGTATCTTGAATTATCAAGGCTTTGCAGACAAAAACAGACGGTATGACCCTTTTTCCAGGCCATGCCGTCTGTTTTTATCCTTAGCTTTTACAGAAAATTATATTCCGTAAGTATCTTTTCCCGTCCTGTAGTCATATCTGTAAAATATTCATAATAACTGATTCCAAGGAAGGAGCCGGATATATTCAGGACATTGTCAAAACCGCGGCCCTTTAACGCCATGGCCGCATTATAGCTTCTCTGGCTGGTCCTGCAGTGCAGGAATACCGGCCTGTCATGAGGAATCTCTGATATACGCTGCCTCAATTCACCTAAGGGGATATTTACAGCTCCAATAAGATGTCCCATCTCAAACTCGTCCCGGCTTCTTACATCAATGATGCAGGCTTTGCTCTCCACCAACTCCCGCACGTTACTTACAGGAACCTGTTTAACGACTCCGTGCAGGACATTGAGTGCCACCAGTGCAGCCAGATTAACCACATCTCTTGCAGTGCCGAATACCGGTGAGTAGCAGAGTTCCAAATCTTTTAAATCCTCCAGTGTTCCGTTCATGGCAATCAGAGTTGCGATCACGTCGATTCGTTTGTCCACGCTGCCTTTGCCGATGGCCTGGGCTCCCAGAATCCTACCTGTGGGTACTTCGAATACCAGCTTAAAGTGCATGGGAGAACTGCCGGGCATTAAGCCTACCTTATCCATGGCTATGGTGTAGACAAAATCACATGGTATGTTATTTGCTTTTGCGGTTCTCTCATTTAAGCCTGTGGCTGCAGCGTTTAACCGGAACAGCCTGACCGCACAGGAGCCGATGACGCCGTTATTTCTGGAGGGCATGCCATACATGGCATCAGCAGCAGCCCTTGCCTGCCGCAGAGCCGGACCGGCTAACGGGAGCTTAATTGGTTTGTGGGTCAGACGCTGGTAGACTTCGATGGCATCGCCCACTGCATAGATATGCGGATCGCTGGTGCGGTAATCCGGTGCCACCTTGATGGCACCGGTTTCACCGGTTTCCAGACCGGCCTGCTTTGCCAGTTCTGTCTCCGGCAGTACGCCAATGGAGAGCACCACTGCATCGCAGGGCAGCTCCCTGCCTGAGTTTAAGATAACCTTATCCTCAGTGATGGCCTTAACACCGTCACCCACAGCCAGTTCCACGCCCTGATCATAAAGCTCTTTTTGCAGAATCTGGCTCATATCATAATCAAAAGGTGCCATGATCTGGTTTGCAGCTTCTGCCACAGCTACCTGCTTTCCAGCTGATTTCAGATTTTCTGCCACCTCCAGGCCGATAAAGCCGCCTCCGATTACAACCACCCTGCGGACTTCTTCCCTGGAAATATACTGATCCAGCGTTTCAATATCTTTCACATTGCGCACGGTAAATACATGAGGGAGAGTCACCCCTTCGATTGAATTGGGACGGATAGGATAGGATCCCGGTGAAAGCACCAGTTCATCATATGATTCTTCATATTCCCGGCCGGATACACGGTCCTTGATACGAATTTTCTTAAGGGTGCGGTCAATGCCGCACACCTCACTGTTAACACGTACCTCAATATCATACGAATTCTTAAATCCCTCCGGCGTCATCAGCACCAGCTCGTCTTTATCCTCTACGGTTCTGCTTAAATAATAGGGAAGTGAGCAGTTGGAGAAGGATACATGTTCGCCCCGTTCCAATATGGTTATGGAAGCATCTGCATCCAGACGCCTGATTCTGGCTGCCGCGGACGCACCGCCCGCAACACCTCCAACAATAAGAACCCGTTTACCCATGTTCACACATCCTTTATCAATTATTTTCGTTATAAATCCTCTTTAGCGGAAGCCTGTTTCTTTTCCAGGTTCAGAGACTTGTCATTATACACCTTCATATCAATATTATTCGTCAGCTTTGCGGCCACCAAACCGGTTATCATACCGTCACTTACATTCAGGGCGGTTCTGGCCATGTCGATCACAGGCTCAATTCCTACCAGAAGACCTGCGATACCAACCGGGAGTCCAAGTGCGGATAATACGGTGATGCCTGCAAAGGTAGCGCCGCCGCCGACACCGGCGATGCCGATGGAAGCAAACGTGATGATAACTACCATCAGGAGAAAGAAGGAAGGGGTTATGGGCTGGCCCACGGCAGGAGCCACCATGATTACCAGCATGGCAGGATAAATCGCCGCGCATCCGTTTTGTCCGATGGAGGTACTAAGGGAACCGGCCAGGTTGGAAACTCCGTTATCTACGCCCATCTCATCGGTCAGGGTTCTGATGGTCAGCGGCAGGGTTCCTGCGCTGGTACGGGAAGTAAATGCAAATACCAGGGTTGTCATAGCCTTCTTAAAATATGTGAGCGGGCTGACTCCTACGGCAGCCAGTATCAGTCCGTGAATGATGAACATGATAAAAATAGCTGTATAAGAGGCAAGAACGAAGGTTACTAGCCTCAGGATACTGGTGTAGTCACTTCCGGCAATGGTTTTGGTCATCAAAGAGAAGATACCGAATGGGGTCAGCATGATAATCATCATGACCACTTCCACAACCAAGGTGTTCAGCGAATTCATTATTTTTCCGAAAAACTCCGCCTGTTCCGGCGCATATGTCCGAACACCGATAACTCCGATTCCAAGGAATGCCGCAAAGAGCACCACGGAAAGGGTTGCATTGTTCCCCTGTCCGGTCAGGGCAAAGATTGGGTTGGATGGAATGATATCAATAATGGTTTCCTCAATAGAAAGACCCTCTTTCGCCTTCTCCTCCAGCTGGGAAGTCTTCTTACTTTCCGCTTCGCCGATCTCCAGTCCCTCTGCGCTGACACCAAATGCCGTAGCAGTAACACCGCCAACCACTGCTGCAACTGCTGCCGTGGACAGGAGGATGGCCAGTACAAGAGCTGTTATCTTGCCGAGGTTCTTGCCTGATTTCTGGTTAATGATAGCACAAACGATGGATACAAATATCAATGGGATAACCATCATCTTTAATAGCTTGGTATAAGCAGTACCCACCAGGCTGATCCAGCGGAGGCTCTCAGATACCGCCGCATCATCTGCGACTGTCTTTAAAATTGCACCAAATATAATACCGCCGAACAAACCGGCAACGACACGTACATTAAAAGATTTTCCTTTTTTCTGCAATACAAACAGAACACCCAGATAAATTAAAAAACAGATTACACTAATCGAAACAGCCATTTATTCTCCCACCTTTTCTTTGATGTTTTTGATAATGCTTTCAACAGCAGTAACAACATTCTTTGTATCTGTAGCCAGATTGATCCGGATAAATCCATGAGCCATGAGGCTGAACCATTCCCCGACGTCACAGGCAAGACGGCACTTGTTCTGGATAAATCCGGCGGTTTCTTCCCCTGTGAGATAGCCCCTTAAGTCAATCCAGGACAGATAGGTTCCTTCAAGAGGCGTAACAATGATCTCCGGAAGCTCCCTTGCAAACTCCTGCTTCATATAATTATAATTGTGAATAATCAATGTCTTCACGTTCTCCAGCCATTCTTCCCCTCCCCGGAAAGCGGCCTCCACGCCTACAATCCCCATGAGGTTAACTTCCGGGGAACCAATGCCTTTGATGTATGCATCATAGGCAGCCATCAACTGTTTGTCAAATATGATTACATGGGAGTGAATCAGCCCGGCTAAGTTAAAGGTCTTGGAACCTGCATTCAGAGTAATGAGAATATCCTTATACTTCCCGTTGCTGACCAGTGCGGATGATACGAACTTCTTCCCTTCATAGGTAAAATCCTGATGAATCTCATCGGAGACCACCAATACCCCATGCCTGTGGCAGATGTCAAACATGGTATCCAGCTCTTCCTCTGACCATACCCGGCTTACAGGGTTATGGGGAGAACACAGGATGAACATCTCTACCTTGTTGTCGATGATTTCCTTCTCAAACTTTTCAAAATCCAGGGTGTAATAACCGTTGTGATTATCAAGTTCACAGGTTACCAGCTTTCTGCCAGTGTTCAGTATGGCATCATAAAATGGATAGTATACAGGGGGGCAGATAATCACAGACGCTTCCTCTTGGGTATATGCCCTTACCGCCGCATACAGGGATCCCACCACTCCGGTGGCAAATCTTACATTTTCCCTGGCAAGATCTACCTTATGATGCTTCTTCTGCCATGCAAAGAAATAATCAAAATAGGAATTCTCAACGGCGCCATAGCCAAACACGCCGTGCTCCACGCGCTTTACCAGCGCCTCCCTTACTGCTGCCGGCGACTGGATCTCCATATCAGCAACCCAGAGCGGAAGCAGGTCTGAATCTCCGAAAATTTCCTGAAGTGAGTCCCACTTTAAGGTGCCTGTTCCCCGACGTTCCACACAATTTTCTCTACAGAACTTCTCAATGTCCATGAAAAATACCATCCTTTTTCTAGAATAAGCAAGATGTCACTAAATATTGTTTACTTACTGAACTATATTATAAAATAATTAGTGCATACTGTCAATATATATTTAATAATAATTTTATAAATAGGGCAGTTTATACACAAAAATTTGATTTTCCATTTTTATAGTTAATTTGCTTAACAATATTTTCATCTTTGAATGAAATATAATATTGAAGCCCTATTCTATATATGGTACTATTACATATAAGACATTACCAATAGAACAGGAGCATCTATATGAGTCATATTTCAGATATAAACAGCGCATATCAAAAGTTGAATGCGCGGGCAGATAAGCTGTATGAATTTATCATTTTATATCATAACTACATCTATGCCCATCACACATATGAGAATGAAAACTTTAACATGATGGAGATCCACACCCTTACCTACATTGACGATTCTCCCGGGATTACTGCCACTGAGCTATCAAAGATATGGCATAAAAGCAAAAGTGCCATATCCCAGGTCATTAAAAAGCTGGTTGACTCCGGATATATAGAAAAACGCTACAAGGAGAATAATGAAAAGTCAGTATGCCTATACGTGACAGAAAAGGGACAGAGACTCTCCTCGGTTCATAAAGCTTACGATGTTGCAGACATCACACAGACAACCTCTTATCTGATTGAACAGTGCGGAGAGTCAGATTTGGACGCCTTTTACAGGATTATTGAGAAGTATAATGAACTTTTGAAATCTGATTTGGAATTATAGATCCCAGCCCTGTCATTGAATAATCATTGTAAGGAGAATAAAGAGAGCCGTCATCGGCTCTCTCAGAAAGACAAATCGGTGCTCAGGACGCAAGTCCGGGCACCGATTTCCTTTTAGAACATAAATTTCTTTGTATTGATATCACCCGATCAGATACATTCTGGCTTCATAGGGCCTGAGCTCATTCGGCAGGCCCTCATCCGTATAGGAACTGGCCAGCAGCTTTTTCTCACAGTCAAATTCTTTGGGAAGCGGAAGCAAGACCTTGTTGCTGTAAAAGTTGCATACCACCAGCAAGACAGTTTTTTCCAGTGTACGGGTATAGGCAAAGATGTCAGGATCCTCAGGCAGCAGAAGCCGGTATTTCCCGTCTGCGAATACATCGTAGGTTTTCCTTAACTCAATCAGCTTCTGGTAAAGGTAAAAAATAGAAGTATCATCTGCCAGAGCAGCCTCTGCATTGATTTTTGTATAGTTTGGATTCACCTTGATCCAGGGAGTTCCCTCTGTAAACCCAGCTTCTTTGCCCTGATTCCACTGCATGGGCGTTCTGGCATTATCCCTCCCTTTTGTATAGATTGACTCCATGACATCGGATTTTTTATATCCGGCTTCGGTTCTTTCCCGGTATAAATTTAAAATCTCTATATCCCGGTAATCTTCTATATGATATCTTACGTTGGTCATCCCAAGTTCTTCGCCCTGGTAGATATAGGGGGTGCCTTGCATTCCATGAAGGAGTATTGCAAACATCTTGGCTGATTCCACCCGGTATTCCTTATCATTTCCCCAGCGGGATACGATTCTCGGCAGGTCATGGTTGTTCCAGAACAGGCTGTTCCAGCCCTTGCAGAAAAGGGCTTCCTGCCAGGCGGATAGGACACGCTTTAATTCCGGAAATGGAAGAGGTGCCAAATCCCATTTTTCTCCGCCCTTTTTCTGGTCAAGGCAGATATGCTCAAACTGGAATACCATGGAAAGTTCCCTGCCATCCGGATTGCTGTAAAGCAGGGCACTTTCCGGATTTGCACTCCATGCTTCCCCTACGGTGACAAGATCTCCTTTCTGAAAGGTCTCCCTGCTTAACTCCTGTATATAGGTATGGAGCTTTGGCCCGTCTGCTGTGATCAGCCGGTCAGGATCCTTTGCCACACAGTCGATGACATCCAGCCGGAATCCGCCGATTCCTTTCTCCATCCACCAAAGAATCATATCCTGGATTTCCCGGCGTACCTTCGGATTTTCCCAGTTAAGATCCGGCTGCTTTACTGAAAACTGATGAAAATAGTATTGCCCAAGTTCCGGAACCCATTCCCAGGCCGGGCCGCCAAAACAAGCCCTTAACCCATTGGGCACAACTCCTGCAACCCCATCCTTCCATACATAATAATCGTGATAGGGGTTATCCTTACTTTTTTTCGCTTCTTTGAACCATGGATGTTCATCCGAAGTATGATTTAAAACGAGGTCCATGATGATGCGGATCCCCTGCTTTCCTGCCTTTTCTATCAGCTCATCCATGTCCTCTAAATTCCCGAACATGGGATCGATATCCTGATAATCCGATATATCATACCCATTGTCATCCTGAGGCGAACAACAGACTGGGGAGAGCCAGAGAGCATCTGCTCCCAGCTTTTTCAAATAGTCAAGTCTGGAGATAATCCCTTGAAGATCTCCGATTCCATCCCCGTTGCTGTCCTGAAAGCTTTTGGGATAAATCTGATAGATAACCGCTTGTTTCCACCATTTACTGTTCATTTTCTTCTTCCTTCCGTTAAGCTTTTACAGAACCGCTGGTCACTCCTGCGATGATCCATTTCTGACAAAATACATATACCGCTAAAACTGGCAGCAGCACCATTAAATATGAGGCAAATGCAAGATTATACTGCGTAGAGAACTGGCCTTTAAACACATACTGGGCCAACTGCAGGGTTTGCTGGCTTGCATCGCTTAACAAAACCAGGGGCATCAGGAAGTCATTCCAGGTCCACATAAAGGACAGGATTGCCACCGTAGCGCTCATCGGCTTAAGAAGCGGAAATAGAATGCTCCAAAAGGTCTGGAACGTATCCGCCCCGTCAATCCTTGCTGCCTCCTCTAATGCCACAGGCAGGGATTTGATGTAACCTGAATAAAGAAACGTATTCATGGGCAGTCCGAATATAATATAAATGAATGTGATGCCATAGATGTTATCCAGATGAAAGGATGAGGCCTGTTTTACCAGGGGAAGCATAATCACATTGAAAGGGATAAACATGGCGCTGATAAAATAATAATACATGAGATTAAAAAATCTGCTTTTCTCCTTATTCCTTATAATGGCATAAGCTGCCATGGAATTGGTCAGGATGGTAAACACCAGATTGATGCTTGTGATAAAAAATGTATTTAAGAACTTCTTTGGATAGTCGGTAAGCACCCATGCCCTGGAAAAATTCTCGAAGTGCAGGGAAGTGGGAAGTGCCAGTACATGTTCCATGTCTGACGGTGATTTCAAAGCGATTACCACCGTAAGATAAAGGGGGCCCAGGATCACGAAAACAGCGATTGCTGACAGAAGGATTGTCAGGAGCCAGTTGGTCTTTTCTTTCTCTTTCATCAGTTGATTTTCGCCTCCCTTTTTTCTAAGATCTTCAGCTGGAATACGGAAATTGACGCCACAACCAGGAATAAAATAACGGCATTGGCTGACTGGTAAGCAAACTGTCCGCCGTCAAATCCCCGCTTATAAATCAACATGGAGATCGTAGTGGTCGCAGTTCCGGGCCCTCCCCCAGTCATCGCCATAATCTGGTCAAAGGCCATAAGAAAGCTCTTCACACTTAATACCATATTGATGGTAAAAAAAGGAGCGATCAGCGGGAAGGTGATCTTGATAAACCGCTGGAGGCCAACGGCACCGTCAACGGATGCCGCGTCATAAATATCCTTATCCACCGTCTGAAGGCCGGAGAGATAGATCATGGTGTTAAAGGCCATGGATTGCCAGACGGTAACGAACAAAACCCCCAGCCATGCTTTGCTGGTACCAAGGATATTGACACTCAGCCCATCGATACCCGCCAATTTTCCAAATCCCGGAATGATATTTCCAAAGATAAAGTTAAATACAAAACCGATGATCAGAGTACCCAGCATATATGGAAGGAAATACAGCGCCTTTAAAATATTCTTTCCACGAATTTTCCCATTGAGCCCGCATGCCAGCGTCAGACTTAATACGTTGACAAGGACAGTGGCGGAAAGTGCAAACTGAAAGGTAAAGCCATAGGCCTGCTTTATGGAAGGATCCTTAAAAAACTGCAGGAAATTTTTAAAACCGATAAATTCCCAGTTCCCATAGCCCTTCCAGTTGGTAAAGCTGTAATAGATACCTTTTAGAAAGGGAACCGTATGAAGTAAAAAGAACAGTGCTGCCACGGGAACCACCATAAGATAGAACGCTGGACTGATATGGTTACTTTTATGTTTATTCAATGCCTTATCCTCCTTTTACCAGGTCTAACGGGTATTGAGGATATCATATTGTTCATCGCACTTTTTCAGTGTTGCAGCTATGTTTTCGCTTTCATCCATGCCATTTGCCTTGTTTAAGAAAAACTCGGATAAAATAGCGGACAGATTATAACCGTTGGGATAATAATGGTCTACAAAATCCGTAACCTTTCCATCACCAATATCCTTTGCCAGGCCGGCCACCGAAGCATCCTCCTGTACAACACCTTCCACCGGAGAAAATGCAAACTGCTCGTTTATATAAAGCTGACTGTTTTCCGGTTCCAGCATAAATGCCACAAAACGCTTGGCAGCTTCCGGGTTTTTGCATTGGTTTGTCACCATAAGCATGACATCGATTCCGGATACAACCTTGTTTTTACTCTTATCATTGGTTGCCGGATAAGCAAACATATCAAGATTAATGGATTCATTGGTTTTTTTGATTTCAGGTACGGTCCACACGCCGTTAATCAGCATTGCGGCTTCGCCATTTGCAAAGCTTCGGTTGCCGTCATCATAGGAAGTTCCCATAAAATCTGTCTGGGCATAATTCACCAGCTTGCTGTACTTTTCCAAAACTTCTTCATGGGTGCCTAAAAAGGTTGCCGTACCTTCTCTCTTTGCATCTAAAAAGCCTTCGGGCTGTGTTGCCGGAGCCAGGGAGTTCCAGGATGGAAGGATGGTCCAGTTATCCTTAAAGCTTAACTCAAAGGGCTGGATGCCTGCTGCGGACAGCTTCTCGCATACCTCAATGAGCTCATCCCAGGTCTCCGGTATCTTAACTCCTGCTTTTTGAAACAAATCCACATTATAGATAATTCCGGAAGCATTGGCAGCAAATGGGATGCCGTATGCTTTTTCTTCTTTATCCCCATTGATATCATAGACCATCTGCATATAAGAATCGTTTATGGTCTTTAATACCTCCTGGTCACTTAAATCCAATAAGATCCCTGCTTCCGTAAGTTCCGTATAGATGTTATCGCCGCCATAGGCGATGATATCCGGCAGATCATCCTTGGTCATCCTGGTTTTTAATACAGTTCCCGCATCTGCCGGGGAATTTAAGGTGATCTGAACATCGGTATTCTGTTTGTTGAATTTATCCACGAGCTTTTGCATGGTGGATACATTTTCCATCTTTGAAGAGAAAAATTCCAGTTGAGTCACTCCGGAATCAGAACTCTTGCCTGAAGTTTTTCCTGTTCCGCTGCATCCGGCGGCCACTGTCGCTGCCAGGGAGCAGGCCAAACCAACTGCCAACATTTTTTTTGTTTTCATATTCATCATCTCGTCCTTTCTGTTTCCTTATAATTGGTAGTACCAGTATACGAAACAAACCGTGGCCACCCGTATAAGGTATCTGAGATGTTTTGTAAAACATTTTTTACCTTTTTTCCGCCTGGGCACGATATTGCTCGGGAGTCATGTGGTAAAAGCGTTTAAAGGTATGGATAAAATAGGAAGTGTCGTTGTAGCCTACATAATCGGCAATTTCGCTTATTTTGAATACCGTATTCTTTAAAAGCTCCTTTGCCCGTTCCATGCGGCAGGTAATTAAGTATTTGGAAAAGTTCATCCCTGTTTCAGACTTAAACAGACGGCTTAAGTAACTGGAATTCATAAAATATTTGTGGGCTGCCAGTTCATTTAAGGAGATCTCGTACCGGAAGTTAAGGGATACATAATTCTTGATTTCCTCGATAATGCTTCCTTTTTCCTCCTGGGAGCCGCAGGTGTTTTCCAGGATTTTAAACATATACCGTTCAAGCTCCTGCCTGGTCCGGAACTGGTATAGGTCAGTTTTAAAGGAAAATAAAAGATAACGGTTTACCTCTTCTGATTCGGAAGAGGCCTCCCTGCTGCAATAGGCTCTGCTGATCACGGAAAAAATCTGCATGATTCCGCTGTATAGGGAATAAACATTCCAACTGGCCGTTTCACATTTTTCAAAAAACTGTCGGAGAGCAGCTTCTGCCTGGGGGTAGCTGCCCTTTAACACACTTTCATAAATCGCCAGTTCCTCCTGCTGGGTCACAATCTGTTCCATGGAAAGCTCCGGTTCATATTCAAACACTCTGGTTGTTTGGTCAAGCAATCTTCCATTGATGGCATAAACACAGTCCCGGTAAGCGTCCCCAAGTGATCCCTCTCCTTTATAAATCCTGCTGATCCCGCAGGTGACCTCTGTTTCCCATTGGGGCAGTTTCCGTTTTAACCGGTACAAAAGCCTTTGATCCGGGGGCACTTCCTGCAGATCAAACTTCATGGCAATCACTTCGTCCGGCTGTTGGAAATAAAAGACCTGGACATTGCCGTGATGGGATGGGGATTCCAGAAAATCTGACAGCCTTTTTGCCTCTTCCCGGCTCAGACAATGCTTCCCCTGGAATAAAAGCATTTGGTAGAAGCACTCCTTTAGCTGTCCGCCGCATAAATCACAGAAGGTATCCATCAAGGCCCGGTTTGCCAGGATGCCGGAGATATTTACATATTGGAGGGATTCCTGCAACAGCCTCCGGTCCACCTGCTTTTCAAGCAGCATGTTCTTTTCTTCTCTGGCCTTTGTAATATCTCCAATAGCCTTTTCCAGTTCTTCAGGCTTTACCGGTTTGGTAAGGTAATACCGGACTCCGTACTTCATGGCTTCCCTGGCATAATTAAAATCCGAATAGCCGCTTACGATCATTACATCCGTTGCCGGACAGTGTTCTTCCACATATTTTGCAAGGGAAAGCCCGTCCATCTCCGGCATGCGGATATCGGTGATCACAAGATCTGCGTCCTGGCCGGCAAGATAATCAGCAGCCTGTTTCCCTGTTTCGGCTTCCAGACATACGGTTATATCCATAGTACTATTAGTTAAAAGCTTAACGAGCATTTTTTTTGCATAATATTCATCCTCTGCAACAATGACCTTCATTCTACCCCTCCTTATTCCTCCTGATCCGCATATGAATGCAGGTAAAGCTTCCGTACCGGCTTTCCACCACAATGCCGCAATCTTCCCCATAAAAGTTTTTTAGCCTGGCATTTACATTGGCTAACCCGATGCCAGAACCATCCTCTCCCAAAAGAGTGTTGGTTTTTGTACTGCATAATGCCCGGTTTAATTCAGCCGCCTTTTCTTCCGGCATACCGCATCCGTCATCGTACACAGAAATCATAAGATAATCTTCCGAATCCGGTGACACTGAAATTTTTAAACAGTCCTGGTTCCGTTTTGCCTTAAACGCATGGTGTATGGAATTTTCCACAATGGGCTGGAGGATGAATTTAATCACTCCATGATTTTCGTATTGGGCAGGGATATCATACTCCACCGAAAAACGCCCGGGAAAGCGGATGGACTGGATGCGGATATAGTTCTTTAGCTGAATCACTTCATCCTTGATCGTTACAAAATCAGTCCCTTTGATGTTATAGCGGAACATGTCTGACAGACTTTCGGTGATTGCAGGGATTTCTTCAATTTCCTCCAGCCGGGCAATGGCTGTAACCGTGTTTAAGGCATTATACAAAAAATGGGGATTGATCTGGAACTGAAGCATTTTAAGCTCTGTCTGCTTTTGGTTCAGCTGCATAATATACAGCTTGGTAATGCTGTCGTTGATCCGCTTTCCCATTTCATTGTAGATTTCAATCAAGTTGCCGATTTCATCCTCTCTGGGCTTTAATCCATGGAAAAGCTTTACTTCCCCCTGTCTAGCCTGGCTCATGGTCTCTGCCAGCGCCTTAATGGGCCAGCTGACCTGCTTGGATAATAGAAAGCTTAAGATCCCGGCTGCAGTCAGAATCAGCATCACCCATGCCATGACATTCAGCATGCTTTCCATACTGGTGCTGATCAGCAGGTGCTTAGGGATATACTGCACCAGATACCAGCCGGTGGATTCGTTTTTTAAAACAGCGGCAATGCAGAGGGTGTCATTGAGAAAAAGTTCTCCGGAACCTTGGCCCGATGCTTCGATCTGTTCCAGATCAGGAAAGGCTTTCTGCTTTTCTTTTTCTGAAAGATCGGTTTCCAGATTGATATAAGCGTTTCTGGAGTTATAGATGACCTGGTTTTTATATACGATGGCAAAGGAAGAGGCCAGACCGTCGGCAGCATCAGTGGAATTGAAATCTTTTGCAAGGGAGCCAAAATCCAAGTCTGCCATAAGGTATCCATAGGTTTTATACTGGCCGATATCCGAAAGCTGGTGGTAGACCGTTACCAGGGAATAGCCGGTATTTCCAATTTTCTGGGGATAAGGAATCGTATAGTATTTCTGGCTCTTTGTTTTCCACTGGATACTTTTGATGGTCTTCCAAGCATTTTCAATATAATCCTCTGATATATTGTTAATGCTGCAATAGGTGTCTCCTTCAGATGTCAGGATGGTCGTTCTTTGTACATGGGGATTGATGACCGTGAGCATTTTAAGAACGGTCTGCATATAATAATCTCTTTCATAACGATCATTTGCGGACATATCGCTGACTTTTTCATGGAGTATGACATTGACCTTTGGATCGATCAGATGAAGAAGGTTTAAGGAGCTGTTATTTCCCATGGCAATATCCAAATTCATGTTTTTCTGCTGGTTTGACTGTTTCATGTACTCAATGTTGTAGGTAAGGGCCGAAGAGACTCCCTGTATATAGCAGATGGCAAAAATAACCACGGTAAACAGCAGTAAGAGCAAATAGGTTAGCAGTATTTTAGACTGAAAGGATAATTTGCGGAATCGTCTGAGCATAGTATTCCTCCTGGTATTCTGGCTTAGGTTATATTTTTAAGTGTACTATAAACACAACCGCTTGAACAGTATGCTTTTACTTGAATCCTTTTCCATCCCTGTGATATGATACATTTAGAATACCGTATTTGAAACGAATCAGGCAGCGGAGCGGATTGGGAATATCCGCTTGACTTCAAGGCATAAAAGCGCCGGGAAATGAGGATAATCATGAATCCAGAGATAAAATCCAAATTAAAAGAGGGGCGTCCCCATGGTACCAGTTCCTTTCCCTGCGGGATCTACCGGACACAATCAGCCCAAAAGGGTATGATAGTGAAGCACCACTGGCACGAGGAAATTGAAATGATCCACTTTCTTAAGGGCCACTTCCGCTTACTAGTCAACATGGAATCTTACGAAATCCAGGAAGAATGTATTTATTTTATCAATCCAGGGGAGCTTCATGGAATCATCAGTGAATCCAAAAGTTATCATGAGGAGCATGCCATTGTATTCCAGCCGGGAATTCTCAGTTTTGAAACTTATGACTCGGCTCAGATGTACCTGATTAATCCCCTGAGGAATCAGGAGCTTTCCTTTCCAAGGTGCCTTCAGCCAGATCATCCGTCCTATGCTTCCATTCTGGCTTGCTTTACCAGTGTGACCGATTTCTTTGGAGAAGAGGAACTCCCTGTCATGGAGGGCGGTACTGCAGAAGCCGTTATTTCCCAGCTTCATATCAAAGCCTCCCTTCTTAAAATGCTGGCTATTTTATTCCAGTTCCACCTTTATTCCGATTCTCACCGCAACACCGATGCACGGGTAGAGCTGATCAAAGCCTCCATGATCTTTATTAGAAACCATTACAGAGAAAAGATTTATATCCGTGACCTTGCTTCCCTTGCCAACATGAACGAGCAGTATTTCTGCCGATTTTTTAAAAAAGCCCTTGGCAGGACTCCCACGGAATACATCAATGATTACCGGATCCGGAAGGCAATTTCCCTTCTGGAAACCACAGATCTTCCGGTCATGAACATATGTCTGGACTCCGGTTTTTTTAACCTTGGGAACTTTTTGAAAATATTCCGAAGGTATACCGGGACGACTCCCTTGCAATATCGGAAAGAAAAGTCAAAATAGTGAATTTTTTAATCATAGAAGTGTAAGACAAATCTTTTTCTCCGAGGTAGAATAAGGCTACTACAGAAAAGAGAGGTCACTTACGATGATTAAGAAATGGTGGCATGATAAAACCGCTTATCAGATTTATCCAAAGAGTTTTCTGGATTCCAATGGGGACGGCATTGGGGATCTAAGAGGGATTATCCGTAAATTAGATTATTTAAAAGACTTGGGGGTGGATATCCTATGGCTGTCTCCGATCTATGTTTCCCCGTTTGCGGATCAGGGATATGACATTGCTGATTATTATAACATAGACCCCAGGTTCGGGACCATGGAGGATATGGAGGAGCTTATTAAAAAAGCGAAAGAACGAGAGATGGATATCGTCATGGATCTGGTGGTGAACCACTGCTCCGACGAGCATAAATGGTTTCAATTAGCGTGCGCCGATCCGGAGGGTGAATATGGAAAATACTTTTATATCCGCGAAAAAAAAGACGGGAAATCCCCTACCAACTGGCGTTCTTACTTTGGAAATTCGGTGTGGAGCGATATACCCGGTACCAATAAGCAGTATCTCCACTCGTTCCATAAAAAACAGCCGGACTTAAACTGGGAAAATCCGGCAGTCCGGGAGGAGATCTATAAAAATATCAACTGGTGGCTGGATAAGGGCCTGGGTGGTTTCCGGATCGATGCAATCATCAATATCAAAAAGGCTCTCCCTTTTGAGAGCTACCAGCCAGACCGGGAAGACGGTTTATGCAGTATCCAGGAAATGCTGTCCCATGCCAATGGAGTAGGTGAATTTTTAAGCGAGATGAGAGACCGCTGCTTCAAGCCTCATGATGCTTTTACCGTTGGGGAGGTCTTTGATGAAAAGCCGGAGGAATTAGAAGACTTCATCGGTGAAAACGGATACTTTTCCAGTAAATTTGATTTTAATGAAACCGTATTCGGCAAAAGTGAATTGGGCTGGTACGATGCCAGGGAGATTACTCCGGAGGATTATAAGCACTGCTGCTTTGATGCCCAAAGGCATGTGGGAACCTCAGGCTTTTTATCCAACATCATTGAAAACCATGATGAGCCAAGGGGAGTCAGTCATTACATTCCTGCAGGAGAATGTACCATGGAAGCGAAAAAGATGCTTGGCGGCCTGAATTTTATGCTCCGGGGCATCCCATTTCTCTATCAGGGACAGGAAATCGGAATGGAAAATACTGTTTTTTCCAGTATTGATGAGGTGGATGACATTGCCACTCTTGACCAATATAAGACCGCCCTGGAGGCAGGGTACACGCCGGAAGAAGCGCTTGGCATTGTAAGCCGCTACAGCAGGGATAATGCAAGAACTCCCATGCAGTGGGAGGCAACGGCCAATGCAGGATTTACGGAAGGCACCCCCTGGCTGAAGGTGAATCCGAATTATAAGGATATCAATGTGGCTGACCAGATTTCCCGGGATGATTCGGTATTCATGTTCTATAAAAGGCTGATTCAGTTAAGGAAGGATCCCCGGTGGAAGGAAACCATTGTTTATGGAACCCTGGAACCAGTGCTTGAGGGAGAGAAGAATATAATGGCTTACTACCGGAAAGGGCCTAAAACACTCCTTATCATTGGGAATTTTCAAAAAGATGCACAGGAAGCGATTCTGCCCTGCGTACCAAAATCAGTTTTGATCAATAACGGTCCGGAGGTATGTTTAGACCAGAACAAGATTACTTTAAAAGGCTGGCAGTTCCTTGTATTGGAAATTTAAACCGAGCGATGACCCTAAACCAATGTAAGCGGAAAGCTCATAAATAAAAGCAGGAAGCCAGTTTAGAGAGGAAATAACATGAATCAGAAAGAAAGAATGCTTGCCGGACTGCCCTATAAGGCATGGCTGGATGGATTGTCCGGGGAGCGGCTGGAAAACAAGAAGAAAATCCATGCTTATAATTTGTTAAGTCCGGAAGAAGAAAATAAGATGGATGAACTGATCCGGCAGATCCTGGGAAAAGCAGGGGAAAATACCCATATAGAACCGCCTTTCCATTGTGATTATGGAAAAAATATTGAGGTAGGAAAGAATTTTTACGCCAATTACAACTGTACCATTCTTGATGTTGGCAAGGTGGTGATCGGTGACAATGTCATGTTAGCTCCAAACGTATCCATCTATACCGCAGGCCACCCGGTTCATCCGGAATCCAGAAATTCAGGCTATGAGTATGGAATCCCCATTACCATTGGGAATCATGTTTGGATCGGGGGAAATGCAGTCATTAATCCAGGTGTGAAGATCGGCGACAACGTGGTGATCGGTTCCGGCAGTGTGGTGACAAAGGATATACCGGATCATGTCATTGCTGCGGGAAATCCCTGCAGGGTGATCCGGGAAATCGGGGAAGAAGACAGAAAGTATTATTTTAAGGACAGAGAATTTGATGTGGATGATTACCGGTAGACTGCCGGGAATCCCAACGGAAAGGGTGGCGTTGATGCTCATTAGTTAATGAGCATCAACGCTTTTCTATGGAACGGCAGGTGATAGATTTTCTCCTTTCTGGGGTATGATATCATGTACAAGACAATCAGTATATTGTTTGTGCGATAGCCTATGTGGCTTATACCGTATAATGTCAATGGCAGGGAGGGGACTTTATTGGATGTTATTAATTCCATCGTTGCAGAAAATATAAAGAGACTGAGAACGCAGAGAAAGATGAGCCTGGATGCTGCAGCAAAGGCATCGGGAGTCAGCAAAAGCATGCTGGGGCAGATCGAACGGGGAGAGGTGAACCCCACCATTGCCATGGTTTGGAAAATCGCATACGGATTTAAGGTCCCCTTTACGGAGCTGGTAAGCTGTCCGGAGCCAGCGTACGAGGTGGTAGATACGGCGAAAATGCAGCCCCTTCTTGAGGATAACGGACGCTGCCGTAATTACCCTGTTTTTTCCTTTGACAGTACCAGACGCTTTGAAATGATGTACCTCGAGCTTGATCCTGGCAGCCGCTTAAAGGCTGATCCTCACCTGGAAAATACCCAGGAGTTTATCATGGTTTTTTCAGGGGAGCTTAGGCTCCAGGCAGGCGAAGCCCGGTTTACGGCGGTCCGTGGAGGCGGGGTCCGTTTTCAGGCAGACTGTCCTCATGAGTATCACAACAGCAGCGAGGAAATCTGCCGCTTAAGCGTGGTGATTTATTACCCAAATTAAGAAAAAAGACTTTGGCTGGAACGTGAATTATGGTACAATAAAGAGAAGGATGGCCTGCAGGAAGGCTGTAAGAATTGTATTGGAGGATAATTATGCAGTATCGTGATTTTGGAAAAACAGGAATCAAGGTATCGGCTCTTGGTTTTGGAGCCATGAGGCTTCCGCTCCATCAGGATGAACAGGTGGATGAAAAACGGGCGGTATCCATGATCCGCCATGCCATTGATGAAGGCGTGAACTACATCGATACGGCATATCCTTACCATCAGGGAGAAAGCGAAAGGATCGTAGGAGAAGCCTTAAAGGATGGTTACCGGGAAAAAACGTACCTGGCAACCAAATGTCCGGTATGGAAGCTTGAGAAGCCGGAAGACTTTGATGAGATTTTAGAAGGTCAGCTGAAAAAGCTTCAGACAGACCATGTTGATTTTTACCTCCTTCACGCCTTAAGCAGGGACCGTTTTGAAGACAAGGTTAAAAAATTTGATCTTGTAAAACGTATGGAAAAAGCACGGGATGAAGGAAAAATAAAATACCTTGGTTTTTCCTTCCATGATTCATATGATGTATTTCAGGATATCCTAACTTATTATGATGGATGGGATTTTTGCCAGATTCAATATAATTACGTGGACTTAGAGCATCAGGCAGGAGTGAAGGGATTAAAAGCTGCTGCGGATAATGGGCTTGCAGTTGTGATCATGGAACCACTGTTAGGCGGTAAGCTGGCAGATCCTGCGGACCATGTGAAAAAGGTATTTCCTGAGGGAAAAACCATCGTGGAATATGCCCTTGATTTTTTGTGGGACCAGCGTCCGGTGAGTCTTCTCTTAAGCGGAATGAGCGATGAGAAGCAGCTTGAGGAAAACCTTAAGTTTGCTGACCGCAGCAGTGTGGGAATGGTAAGGCCGGAAGAAAAGCAGGTTTATAAAAAGGCCAAGGAACTGTTTGATTCCATGGCCCTGGTGGGCTGCACCGGATGCCGCTACTGCCTTCCCTGCCCCTTTGGTCTGGAGATTCCGGAGATCTTTTCTTATTACAACATGACGGCTGCCCATAAGGAAAGTGAGGCAAAGGCCGGATACGGGGCTTTGTCAGTAAATGCAAAAGGCTGCAGGGCATGCCGCCGCTGCGAAAAAGCATGTCCCCAGATGATAAAGATCAGTCAGGTCATGCCGGAGGTTGCAAAGGTGTTTTCGAAACTATAAGCTTAACTGTTTAGGCGAAGGAGGACGGTTCATGCTGGAAAAACTTGATTTATCAAAAAGGATAGACAAAGAAACCTATAAAAGCACAAGGAAGGAGCAGAGCGAAAGGCTGGGCCTTTTGCAGAGGAATTGCAAGGAAGCTAAAATTCCTGTCATGATTGTGTTCGAGGGTATGGGAGCGTCGGGAAAAGGCACCCAGATCAACCGCCTGATTCAGGCATTGGACCCTAGAGGCTTTGATGTATATGCCAATGATAAATCAACGGAAGAGGAGCAGATGCGCCCGTTTTTATGGCGTTTTTGGACCAAGCTTCCGGCCCAGGGAAGAATCGCCCTCTTTGACAGAAGCTGGTACAGGCAGGTGACCATTGAGCGGTTTGAGGGTAAGATCCCGGAAACGGCTCTGCCGGAGGCCTTCCATGATATTCAAAGCTTTGAACGGCAGCTTACAGATGACGGCATGGTCATTATAAAGCTGTTTCTCTATATTTCAAGGGAAGACCAAAAGAAACGTTTTAACAAGCTTGAAAGCTCCGGGGAGACAGAATGGCGGGTGACAAAGGAAGACTGGCGCAGGAATAAGGAGTATGGCCGATATCTGGCAGTCTGTGAGGAAATGCTTGAAAAGACTGACATGGACTATGCCCCATGGACCATCATTGAGGCTTCTGACAGGGATTTTGCTTCCGCAAAGATCATAACCCAGGTGGCGGACTGCTTAGAGGATGCTTTAAAGCATCGGCTGCTAAGGGGGGAGAGAAAGGAAAAGGAAGTGCCGGTCCGTTCCGGGAAATACCAAAACGGAGTTCTGTCCGGTGTGGATCTGACAAAGTCCATATCAAAGGAAGCTTATAAGAAAGAGATGGAGAGGCTTAAGGAAAAGCTGGAATCTCTCCATAGCCAGATATACCGGCTAAGGATTCCCGTAGTCTTAGGCTTTGAGGGATGGGATGCAGCCGGAAAGGGCGGAGCCATTAAACGCCTTACCAGCCATTTAGACCCAAGAGGATATAAGGTTTACCCCACATCGGCTCCCAATGATCTGGAGCGAGTCCATCATTACCTGTGGCGTTTCTGGAACCATGTTCCAAAGGCAGGTCATATCGCCATCTTTGACCGGACCTGGTATGGCCGGGTCCTGGTGGAGCGGATTGAGGGCTTTTGTACGGAAGCCCAGTGGAAGCAGGCTTATCAGGAAATCAATGAAATGGAAAACCATATGGCTAATGCCGGAGCCGTTGTGATTAAATTCTGGCTCCATATTGATAAGGCTGAACAGGAAAAACGCTTTAAGGAACGTCAGGTGGATCCAGCCAAGCAGTGGAAAATCACAGAAGAGGACTGGAGAAACCGGGAAAAATGGGAACAGTATGAATCTGCGGTCAATGAGATGCTGGTGCGAACCTCCACATCCTATGCTCCCTGGGTGGTCGTAGAAGGGAACTGCAAGTATTATGCCAGGATTAAGGTTTTAAAAACTGTTGTGGAAGCTCTGGAAGCAAAGATAAAAGAAAAAAAGATTGATCCTTGACCGCTTGTTTTTTTCCTCTTTTTCGTGTAAAGTAGAAAACGCCGGCAGGGCATACTGATAGGACCCTTACAGGGATCCCTTGATGCCCTGGGAAACGGGCAGAAAAGAGGAAACCCCTTACAGGGATCCCTTGATGCCCTGGGAAACGGGCAGAAAAGAGGAAACCCCTTACAGGGATCCCTTGATGCCCTGGGAAACGGGCAGAAAAGAGGAAACCCCTTACAGGGATCCCTTGATGCCCTGGAATACGGGCAGAAAAGAGGAAACGGGATGAATACGGTTTTGATCGTGGGCGGTGGCGCTGCAGGGATGCTGGCTGGGATAGCAGCAGCCATGAAGGGCAGTACCGTCCACATTTTTGAAAAGAATGAAAAACTTGGCAAAAAAGTCTATATCACCGGCAAGGGGCGCTGCAATGTTACCAATGCCTGTGATACTGAAGAGCTGTTCGGTCATGTAGTAACCAATGCAAAGTTCCTTTACAGCAGCTTTTACGGCTTTACCAATTTTGATATGATGCACCTTTTGGAAGAGTTGGGCTGCCCTTTAAAAATAGAGAGAGGGAACCGGGTATTTCCGGCTTCCGACAAATCTTCGGATGTAATAAAGGCTCTTACAAAAAGACTTCTGGAGCTTGGCGTCTCCATTCATTACCGAACCCAGGTGGAAAGACTTCTGGTGGAGGATGGGATTCTCCGGGGACTGGTTTTAAAAGATGGCGGGAAAAAGACAAAGGTGTATGGAGATTCTGTGATCGTAGCCTGCGGCGGCTTGTCCTATCAGGCCACCGGTTCCACTGGAGACGGCTATGAGATGGCAAAGGAAGCCGGCCATAGTGTCACCTCCTTATCTCCGGCCCTGGTTCCATTTTTAGTGGAAGAACCGGTGGTAAAGGAGCTGCAGGGCCTGTCTCTTCGCAATGTGGAGGCCGTGGTATTAAAAGGGAAAAAGGTGATTTATAAGGAGTTTGGGGAAATGCTGTTCACCCATTACGGAGTCAGCGGGCCGGTCCTTTTAAGCGCCAGCAGCTATGCGGTTAAAGAGTTAAAGAAAGGGCCTTTGACCCTTTCCATTGATTTAAAGCCGGCTCTTTCCGAGGAGCAGCTTGACTCCAGGATTCTGCGGGATTTTGAAGAGGCTGTCAACAAGCAGTTTAAAAATTCCCTGGATCATTTATATCCTTCCAAGCTGGTTCCTGTTATGGTGGATGCAAGCGGAATATCACCGGAGAAAAGGGTCAATGAGATCACCAGGGAGGAGCGTCAGAGGCTGGTCCGGGTGACCAAGGACTTTCGTTTGACCCTTACGGGACTTCGGGGGTATCATGAGGCCATTATTACCCAGGGAGGCATTTCCGTCAAAGAGGTGAATCCTTCCACCCTGGAATCAAAGCTTCTTCCCAGCTTGTATTTTGCTGGGGAAGTGCTGGATCTTGACGGGGTGACAGGAGGGTTTAATCTGCAGATCGCCTGGTCTACCGGTTGGGCGGCCGGAAGCGCTGCCGGAGAGGAGAATTCAAAGGATGAAAAAAGTTTATAATATAGCTGTGGATGGACCGGCAGGAGCGGGAAAAAGCACCATTGCCAGATCGGTTGCAGAAAAGCTTAACTTTGTTTATGTGGACACAGGAGCAATGTACCGGGCCATGGCCCTGCATTTTTTAAGAAACGGGATACCGGCAGCCGACGAAGCAGCCATTTCGAAGTCGGCGGAAGAGGTGGACGTGACCATATCCTACGAAAATGGGATGCAGCAGGTGATTCTAAACGGAGAAAACGTTTCAGGACTTATCAGGAGGCCGGAGGTCAGCTCCATGGCTTCTGCTGTTTCCATCTATATGCCGGTCCGAAGAAAGCTGGTGGAGCTTCAAAAGAATCTGGCCTCAAAGGAAAATGTCATCATGGATGGCCGGGACATTGGTACCTGTGTCCTTCCCCATGCGGATCTTAAAATATATTTAACAGCCAGCAGCCAGGTCCGGGCCAAAAGACGTTATGAGGAGCTTACGGCAAAAGGAGAGGAGTGCAGTCTCAAGAACATTGAGTCGGATATCATTGAACGGGATTACCGGGATATGAACCGGGAGCATTCTCCCTTAAAGCAGGCAGAGGATGCCGTTCTTGTAGATACCTCCGCCATGACCATTCCTCAAGTTGTGGACCGGATCCTTCAACTGTTTTATGAAAGGAATATGGAAGGAGGCAGCCCATGGAAGTAATTGTTGCCAAAACCGCCGGATTCTGTTTTGGAGTAAAGCGGGCGGTGGATCAGGTATATGAACAACTGAAACGGGATGATAAGCCAATCTGTACTTACGGACCCATCATCCACAACGAGGAAGTGGTCCGTGATCTGGAGGAAAAAGGAGTCAGGGTGATCCGTTCGGAGGAAGAGCTTGAGATGATCCGGGACGCAGTGGTGGTCATAAGATCCCATGGAGTGGGGAGGCGTATTTATGAGATCATGGAAAAAAATGGAATCGAAATTGTAGACGCTACCTGCCCTTATGTAAAGAAAATCCACAGGATCGCTGAGGAGCAGAATCGGGCGGGAAGAAGGCTCATTATCATCGGAAATGAATCCCACCCGGAGGTGGAAGGTATTAAAGGCTGGGGAAATGACAATACTTTAGTGGTGGAAACACCCGAGCAAGTGGAAAGATTACCTCTGTCGGAAGGGGAAAAGCTGTGTATTGTATCACAGACGACATTTAATTACAATAAATTTCAAGATTTAGTTGAAAAAATTTCGGAAACGAGGTATGATATACTTGTTTTAAATACGATTTGCAATGCAACACAGGAAAGACAGGTGGAAGCAAAGCGGATAGCTTCAGAAGTGGATGCCATGATTGTCATTGGCGGAAAAAGTAGTTCCAATACCCAGAAGCTGTACGATATATGCCGAAGGGAGTGTAAGAATACTTACTATATCCAGACACTAGGTGATTTAGATCCTGATTGTGGAAATTCTGTGCGCAGCGTAGGTATTACAGCCGGGGCTTCAACCCCGAATTATATTATCGAGGAGGTTCATACTAATGTCAGAGTTAAGTTTTGAACAAATGTTAGAAGAATCATTGAAAACTATACGTACAGGAGAGATCGTCACTGGTAAAGTCATCGACGTAAAGGAAGATGAAATCGTCTTGAATATAGGTTACAAGTCCGACGGCATCATTCCGCGTAGTGAATACACGGATAACCAGAATTTAGATCTTACAACCGCTGTACAGGTTGGAGAGGAAATGGAAGCCAAAGTCATAAAGGTAAACGATGGCGAAGGCCAGGTTGCCCTGTCTTACAAGAGACTGGCAGCAGACAGAGGCAATAAGAGATTGGAAGAAGCATTTGAAAACCACGAGGTACTTACTGCAAAAGTTGCGCAGGTACTTGACGGTGGTTTAAGTGTGGTTGTAGAGGGTGCAAGAGTTTTCATTCCTGCAAGTCTGGTTTCTGATACTTATGAGAAGGATTTATCCAAGTATGCAGACAAGGAAATTGAATTCATCATTACCGAGTTTAATCCAAAGAGAAGAAGAATCATCGGCGACAGAAAGCAGATCATGGTTGCTAAGAGAGCCGAGCTTCAGAAAGAATTATTTGATAGAATCCATACAGGTGATGTAGTAGAAGGTACCATCAAGAATGTAACTGATTTCGGTGCATTCATTGACCTTGGCGGTGCTGACGGCCTGCTTCATATATCTGAAATGAGCTGGGGCAGAGTAGAGAGCCCGAAGAAAGCATTCAAGGCCGGAGAGAAAATTAAGGTTCTGGTTAAGGATATCAACGGAGATAAAATTGCTCTTAGCTTAAAGTTCCCGGAAACCAATCCGTGGAAGGATGCATCTTCAAAATATGCAGTAGGAAACGTAGTAAGCGGAAAGGTTGCACGTATGACTGATTTCGGCGCATTCGTTGAGCTGGAGCCAGGGGTTGATGCACTGCTTCACGTATCCCAGATTTCTAAGGAGCATGTTGATAAGCCGGCAGATGTTCTGGCAATCGGCCAGGAGATCGAGGCAAGAGTCGTTGATTTCAACGAAGGCGACAAGAAGATCAGCTTAAGCATCAAGGCTCTTCAGTCACAGGAAGAGACATTTACAGAGGATGCACCGGTATATTCTGACGAAGTTTAAGCATAATAGATCATAGATCCAACAGTTAAGGAAGTGGAGAGATCCGCTTCCTTTTTATGTTGTAAAAATGCCAATGGAAGAGAGGGATAATATGAAACACAGGATCAATTTCTGTCTGGCAGCCATTGTGATGCTGTCTTTTCTCATATCCGGGTGCGGGAAGACAAAGGAGGCACAGCCGGAACAGACGGCGGCCCAGCCTGCCAATGTAACGGGAGAAGCAAAAAGCGCCCCGGAGGAAACATCAGACGAGGGAAGGCTGGAGGATGATTACTATGGTTATGTAAACCGGAATCTGCTGGACCATACGGAGATACCAAAGGATTCCAACAGCTGGAGCTATTTTTATCAGTTGAAAAAGGAGTCCTATGAAGTTCTCAATGAGGTGCTGAATGAGGCGGTAAAAAACCGTCAGGAGGCGGAGCCTGATTCCCTGGAACAGAAGATAGCGGACTTATATTTAACAGCTATGGACATGGAAGCCCGGAAAAAAGCCGGTTTTGGACAGCTTAAGCCTTATATGGATCAAATAAAAAATGCTTCCAGCATCAATGATTATTTAAAAGGCATAGGAACCACCTATAGGGATCTGGGAGTGAGCAGCATCATTACGGTACAATGGATGGAAGATTTAAGAGATTCCAGCCGGTATTCCCTGTATGTGGATGGAGCAGATCTGGGTCCGGGAAAGGAGACCCTGGAGGATAAGACCCAGGAAAAACTGATTGATCATTACAAAGGCTATATTGCCAGGACCCTGTTGTATACCGGCATGAGTAAGGAAGAGGCAGAAAAAGCTGCCGCTGATATCCTTGCCTTTCAGAAGGATCTGGCAGAAAGCGCCCTTTCCTTAAGCCAGCAGAATGATCCTGATGTGATCTATAATCCTTACTCCTCAGAAGAAATTAAGAGTATGCTTCCGGAAGGTGCCGTAGATTCCTATCTTGCGTCAGCGGGGCTGACAGGAACGGATACCTTTGTGGTAACCCAAAAGGAGCAGATGATAAAAATCGGCCGATATCTGACGGAGGAACATCTCCCTGTTTTAAAGAACTATTCCATCTTCAGCCTGGTAAATGATTTTGCTCCTTATCTTACCCCTGAGATCAGAGATAATTATCTGGACTGGAATAATGCACAGAGCGGCATTAAGGAAAGAAAAACCGATGAGAAGCTGGCCAGTGAAATGACTCAGGACATACTTGGTTTTGAATTTGGCAGGCTTTATGTAGAAAAGTGTTTTCTACAGGAGGATAAGGCCGCCATCCAGGAGATGGCCCGACGGATCCTTGAGGCCTATAAAAAGCAGATCATGGCCCTTAACTGGATGGGGGATGAAACAAAGGCGGAAGCTGTTAAGAAGCTGGACAACATGACCCTTAAGATCGGATATCCTGATAAATGGCCTGATGTTTATGGGAAGGCCTCTGTCACGCCGGCTGAAAAAGGAGGAAATTTAATCGACAATGTTCTTTCTCTGACGAAAGCTCTGAATGCCGTAAACAGAGAAAAAGTCCGTAAACCGGTGGATAAAGGTGAATGGGCCATGACGCCCCAGACGGTCAATGCTTATTATAATCCCACAGGAAACGAAATTGTATTTCCGGCCGCCATTTTACAGGCACCTTTTTATGATGCTGACGGAGACTATGCCTCCAATCTGGGTGGGATCGGTACGGTCATTGCCCACGAAATCAGCCATGCGTTTGATTCCTCAGGATCCCTTTATGATGAAAAGGGCAATTACCATATATGGTGGACCAGCGGGGACAGAGCCAAATTTAACGAGCTGGCAGGCCGGGTAGTGGCTTACTATGACGGACAGGAGGGCTATGAAGGCCGTCATGTAAACGGAACACAGACGTTGAATGAAAACATCGCAGATCTGGGCTCCATGGCCAGCATTACTTCTATTGTAGGAGACGATGTGGAAAGCCTTAAGAAGGTCTTTCAACAGTATGCCACCATATGGGCGGCTAAATATACGCCGGAAACTATGATCAAAAGGCTGAACACGGATGTTCATTCTCCGTCCAAGGTAAGGGTCAATGCAGTTCTAGGCGCCACAGATGCTTTTTATAAGGCGTATCCGGAAATTAAGGAAGGAGATGCTATGTATGTGGCTCCTCAGAAGCGTGTAAAGATTTGGTAGAATCCAAAGAACGTCTTGAAACGGCTTAAGCGGCTGAATCAAGGCGTTTTTCTTGTGCACCATTTTACGAACGCTCTTTTAAAATGATTAGAAAAGATTTCATAAAAATCTTGACAACCGCTATTGGTTAGTGTATACTAACTATTGTGTAATGGGAATGATTCTCATTAATAAAAAGTGCGAACCAGTTTACAGGTGTATCGATACGCCCGGTAACGGGACGGGGTCCTGCCTGACAGGCATGGGTAATTTAAAAAGAAAGAAGATGATGGATGATGCCTCTGACAATGGTGAAAACAGGTGAAGCCAATGTGATCCGCAAGGTGGGCGGCAAGGAAGAAACAAGACGTTTTTTAGAGAATCTGGGCTTTGTATCCGGAGGAGTTGTAACGGTTGTTTCCGAAATAGGCGGAAATATGATCGTAAATGTTAAGGATTCCAGAGTGGCGATTGGAAAGGATATGGCCAATAAGATCCTGGTGGAATAGAGAGGGAGAAAAAGACAATGACATTAAAGGAAATTCCATGCGGAAAAACAGTGAAGGTAACAAAGCTCACCGGGGAAGGCCCGGTTAAGAGGCGGATCATGGACATGGGGATCACAAAAGGCGTAGATATTTTTGTGAGAAAAGTCGCTCCCTTTGGAGACCCGGTGGAAGTGACCGTAAGAGGATATGAATTGTCTCTGCGGAAAGCGGATGCGGAAATGATTCTTGTGGAGTGATTTTTTTTACAAATGAGTTAGGTATGACTAATACCTGATAAATCAGGTGCTGACAGGCGGAAAGAGGTAGAGTATGTCAATTAAGATTGCATTAGCAGGTAATCCAAACTGCGGAAAGACAACGCTGTTTAACGCGCTTACAGGATCCAATCAGTTTGTGGGGAACTGGCCGGGCGTAACGGTAGAGAAGAAAGAAGGAAAGCTGAAGGGCCATAAGGATGTGATCATCATGGACCTTCCCGGCATTTATTCCCTTTCTCCCTATACCCTGGAGGAAGTTGTGGCCAGAAATTATCTGATCACAGAGCGGCCGGATGCGATTTTGAATATTGTAGATGGAACCAACATTGAGCGTAACTTATATTTGTCCACTCAGCTTATGGAGCTTGGAATTCCGGTGATCATGGCGGTCAACATGATGGACATTGTGGAGAAAAACGGAGACAAGATACATATTCAAAAGCTGAGCCAGAAACTGGGCTGCGAAGTAGTGGAGATTTCCGCATTAAAGGGAACCGGAATCCAGGAGGCGGCAAAAAAGGCCGTAGCCGTGGCAAATCAGAAAAACAAGGGAGTTCCGGTTCATAAATTTGCACCGGAAGTGGAATCAGTTCTGGATTCCGTTGAAGATAAGCTGGGAAATGAGATTCCCCAGGAGCAGAAACGCTTCTTTGCCATCAAGCTGCTGGAAAAGGATAATAAAATCCAGGCTCAGATGAAGCATGTTCCGGATGTGTCAGAAGAAATCAACCGGATTGAGAAGGAAATGGATGACGATACGGAGAGTATTATCACCAATGAGCGTTACGTATACATCTCTTCGATAATCCATGAGTGCTTTACCCGCAATAAAACGGAAAAACTGACAATATCCGACAAAATCGACCAGATCGTCACAAACCGTTTTCTGGCTCTGCCCATATTTGCCGTGGTCATGTACATCGTGTATTATGTGTCTGTTACAACCATTGGAACCTGGGCGACAGACTGGGCCAATGACGGAGTATTTGGAGAAGGATTTTCCCTCTTTGGCTTAAATGTTCCAGGTGTTCCTGTGGTGATGGAAGGAATCTTAACTGCGGTTGGATGTGCGGACTGGCTCCAGGGCCTGATCCTTGACGGAATCGTGGCAGGTGTAGGTGCAGTTCTTGGCTTTGTACCACAGATGCTGGTACTTTTCATCTTCCTGGCATTTTTGGAAGCCTGTGGTTATATGGCAAGAGTGGCGTTCATTATGGACCGTATTTTCCGTAAATTCGGCCTCTCCGGCAAATCCTTCATTCCGATGCTGATCGGAAGCGGCTGCGGCGTTCCGGGCATTATGGCCTCCCGTACCATTGAAAATGACCGTGACCGTAAAATGACCATTATGACAACCACGTTCATCCCCTGCGGAGCAAAGCTTCCCATCATTGCTTTGATTGCGGGCGCATTGTTCGGTGGAGCATGGTGGGTAGCTCCAAGTGCTTATTTCGTTGGTGTGGCAGCTATTATCTGCTCCGGCATCATTTTGAAAAAAACAAAAATGTTTGCAGGCGATCCGGCTCCCTTTGTTATGGAGCTTCCTGCATACCATATGCCTACGGTTATAAATATCTTAAGAAGCATGTGGGAAAGAGGCTGGTCCTTTATTAAGAAGGCCGGAACTATTATCCTGCTTTCTACCATCGTGGTATGGTTTGCTTCCTATTTTGGCTGGATAGACGGCCAATTCCAGATGCTGGAAAGCGGGCAGCTTGACCATAGCATTCTGGCAATGCTGGGAAGCAGCATCAGCTGGATCTTTACTCCACTTGGCTGGGGGGACTGGAAATCTGCAGTGGCTGCGATTACCGGACTGGTTGCCAAGGAAAATGTGGTAGGCACCTTCGGCATTCTCTTCGGTTTTGCAGAAGTGGCAGAAGATGGCTCTGAGATCTGGGGGACTCTGGCAGGAAGCATGACCCCTGTTGCCGCTTATTCCTTCCTGGTATTTAATCTTTTGTGTGCCCCTTGCTTTGCCGCTATGGGGGCAATCAGGAGAGAGATGAACAATGCCAGATGGTTCTGGTTTGCTGTGGGATATCAGACTCTGCTGGCTTATGTGGTATCCCTTTGTGTTTACCAGATCGGTACATTGGTGACTACTGGTACTTTTGGAATCTTTACAGTGGCAGCCTTTGCTCTGATCGCAGGATTCATTTACCTGCTGGTTAAACCATCAAAGGAAGAGAAAATGTCAAACATTCATTTAAGCAGCGTGGCTGGAGCGAAATAAGCTCTGGTCCTGGCGGGGAGCCTGTATCTTCCATGCAGGCTCCAATAATAAGGAGGTACTTATATGGGAACACTGGTAGTTTTAATTGTGGTAGCCGGTCTGGCTGCATTGGCAGTAAGAAGCATGATCCGTGATAAAAAGAACGGAAAGTCCATTCAGTGCGGTGGTGAATGTAAAAATTGCGGAGGGCACTGCCATTAATGAGGCGGCCGCCGGAAAAGATGTCTAACCCCCAATATACCTGTAAACGGAGGCATGCAAGTGGAGAAACAAACGAACATCAATGAGAAAAGAAAAGTGCCTGACTCCAGAAGCTATCACAGGACAAAAATGCAGAAAGAGCTGATCATTGAAAAGCTGAAGGAAAGAGGCTGCAGGATCACAAAGCAGCGCTGCACGCTGTTGGATGTCATACTGGAACACGAATGCTCCAGCTGCAAGGAGATCTATTATAAGGCAACAGGCGTGGATGATACCATCGGTGCCGCGACCGTTTACCGGATGGTCAATATCCTGGAAGAGATCGGAGCCATCAGCCGGAAAAATATGTACAAAATCGTCTATTCGGAAACCTGCCCGATGGAAGAGGCCTGTACCGTGGTTCTGGACGATGAAACGACTTATCAGCTTTCGGCTAAAAACTGGAACCAGGTGGTTCAGGCAGGGCTTACTGCCTGCGGATATCTGGAAGGCCAGAAAATTTCTTCTATAATAGTAAAACCCTGTGAATGTGAAAAAGCTGATTGCATTTCGCATGGAGTTAGCTATAACTAACTTAAGAAACGAGAATAGAAACTATGGATAGCGGACCAGAATATGAATTATGCACAGGCGGCGTGGATTATCATGAAATCATCCAATGCATTGTAAGCGCATTGGATGCCAAAGACCCCTATACCGCGGGGCATTCTCAAAGGGTGAGCGATATGGCGCTTGCCCTTTTGGAGTTTTTAAGTCTTGATAAAAATGAGATAGAAAAGATACATATCGCTGCCCATCTTCATGATATCGGGAAGATCGGAATTCCGGATTCGGTATTAAATAAGCCGGATAAGCTTTCTGAGGTAGAGTGGGAGGCCATGAAAAAGCATCCCAGGATTGGTGCTGATATTCTAAGTAAATCCCGGCATTTAAAAGAACTGAAGGATATTGTCCTGTATCATCATGAACGCTTTGACGGAAAAGGATATCCGGAAGGCCTGAAGGGAGATGAGATTCCTCTGGGAGCGAGGATCATCGCTGTCTGCGATTCCATTGATGCCATGACTTCAGACCGGGGATATCGGAGGGCTTATTCTCTGGAACACTGTTATGAAGAAATCAAAAAAAATCTGGGAGCAATGTATGATCCGGTTCTTGGGAATCTGGCACTGATGCATTGGGATCAGGTGACTGAAACCATACGCAGATTAGAAGGGAAACTATCGCCTCAGTAACTTGGAGCATCTGCTGTTCCGGGAAGGCGGGATTGACATTCCTGATTCCCTGATGTATACTTGCTATGAAAACTGAAAGGGGTGCTGGAGAAAGTCCGGCTGAGAGTAAGCAGAATTGCTTTAAACCCTCTAACCTGATCTGGATAATGCCAGCGTAGGAAGCCTTCAGGCTAAGCCTGTTCACCCGCCCGGATATCCGGGCGGGTTTTCTTAGTTTATATCATCACACAAAAGGAGAGAAAATTATGAATGCAAGCGTAGCGATCCAGACACTGCCGGAGGCAAAGAACGACGAGGAGCTGATCCGCATCGTTGACCAGGTGATCGATTATATCCGGAGTACCGGACTGAACTATTATGTAGGGCCTTTTGAAACTGCCATTGAAGGAGATTACGATGAGCTGATGGATATTGTCAAGGAATGCCAGCACATTGCCATCCGGGCAGGAGCGCCTTCTGTTGCCGCCTATATTAAAGTTACCTACCGGCCGGAAGGAGAGGTGCTAACGATTGAAAAGAAAGTCACAAAGCATCACAAGTAGGCTTTGGTCCTGGTCTGCGGTCCTTGGGCTTTTGATCCTGTGGCAGGGGATCACCGCTTTTGGTCTTGTGGACCGCTTTCTCCTCCCGTCTCCCATAAGCGTTGGAAAGGCCTTTGTAACGGAATTTCCCATACTGGCCTGCCATGGGGGAATTACCCTTCTTGAAGCGTTTTTAGGGCTGTTTCTGGGTGTGGCGACGGGCTTTGTAATCGCCGTAGTCATGGATCATTTTAATGGTCTTTACCGGGCCTTTTATCCGCTGATCGTCCTGACCCAGACGGTTCCAACCGTTGCCATTGCACCCCTTCTCGTATTATGGTTCGGATACGGCATGGTCCCAAAGGTGATCCTGATCATTCTGACCACCTTTTTCCCCATTACCGTAGGCCTGCTTACGGGATTTAAGTCGGTAAATCCCGATGCAGTGAATCTTTTAAGATCCATGGGAGCCGGAAAAATGAAAATATTCCGGTATATCAAGCTTCCCGGAGCCATGGGGCAGTTTTTTGCAAGCCTGAGGATATCCGTTTCCTACGCAGTGGTGGGGGCGGTCATCTCCGAATGGCTGGGAGGCTTTGGCGGACTGGGGGTTTACATGACCAGAGTGAAAAAATCCTTTGCCTTTGATAAGATGTTTGCGGTCATTTTTCTAATATCGGCTGTCAGCCTTCTCCTCATGAAAGGCGTGGACTTGCTTTCAAGAAAATGTATGCCATGGGAAGAGTGAAATATAAATCAAACATAAGAAATATTGGAAGAATCCCCTTCCTGGGATTTTCTTGCGCTTTAAGAAGCTGAAAGGAAAGAAGAAATAATGAAAAATACAGGTTTGGCAATTTTAACTGCGGCAGTCTTGGCCGCTTCCCTGACTGCCTGCGCAGGAAATGGGAATCAGGCAGTAAATATGGAAACATCGGATTTGAAGAAGGTGACCTTTGTCCTGGACTGGACTCCCAATACCAATCATACAGGGCTTTATGTGGCAAAGGAAAAGGGATATTTTAAGGATGCAGGGCTTGAGGTAGACATCGTCCAGCCGCCGGAAGACGGAGCCGAGGTACTGGTAGCTTCCGGAAAAGCCCAGTTTGGCATGTCCTTTCAGGATTCCATGGCACCGGCCCTTGTAGGGGAAAATGCTCTTCCCATTACAGCGGTAGCTGCAGTTATACAGCATAATACTTCCGGTATTATTTCCAGAAAAGGAGAGGGATTGGCATCTCCAAAGGGAATGGAAGGAAAGAATTATGCCACCTGGGATCTTCCGGTGGAAAAGGCCATGGTCAGGGACGTGGTAGAGGCCGACGGAGGTGATTTTTCCAAGGTACAGCTGGTTCCCAGCACTGTCACGGACGAGGTTTCCGCCTTAAAGTCAAAAACAGTGGATGCCATCTGGATCTTCTATGCATGGGCAGGCGTGAAGATGGAAGTAGAAGGCCTTGAAACGGACTATTTTAAGTTTGCTGATTTAAATCCGGTCTTTGATTATTATACTCCTGTGGTTATCGCCGGAAATGAATTTCTAAAGGAGGATCCGGAGACTGCCAGGGCCTTTTTAAGCGCCTTGAGCAAGGGGTATGAAGATGCCCAAAAGAATCCGCAAGAGGCTGCACAAATCTTGCGGAAGGCTGCTCCGGAGCTTGATGAAAAGCTGGTGATGGAAAGTCAGAAATACCTGGCGGACAAGTATCAGGATGACGTAGATGTATGGGGATACATTGACCCGGTACGGTGGAACCGGTTTTATGAATGGCTGAATGAAAACGGCCTTTCAAGCCCTGAAATTCCGGAAAATACCGGTTTTACCAATGATTTTCTGCCTCAGTAAGCAGGGAAAGCCATTCACTGTTCGTCAGATGCAGGAATGCCGCATTCCTGTCAATGGTTTATTTTTTACGAAATAGAAAAATTCAGGAGGTACCCATGGCACAGCTTAAGGCAGAAGGCATTACAAAATCCTTTGAGACAAGAACAATACTTAAGGGAGTATCCCTGGAGCTTGGGGAGGGGGAACTGGTATCACTTCTGGGAGTCAGCGGTGGTGGTAAGACTACCTTGTTTCATATCATCGCCGGCCTTTCCCTTCCAGATGAAGGACATGTGTATCTGGATGGAGAAGAGATCACCGGAAAGCCGGGGTATGTCAGCTATATGCTGCAAAAGGATCTTTTGCTGCCCTACCGCACCATTGTGGATAATGTTGCGCTTCCTCTTCTCATCAAAGGCATGAAGAAAAAGGAGGCTAGGGAAAAGGCAGGAGAATATTTTAAGCTCTTTGGCCTGGAAGGGACGGAAAGACAGTACCCTTCCCAACTGTCCGGCGGGATGAGACAGAGGGCGGCCCTATTAAGGACCTACCTGTTTTCAAACTCCGTGGCTCTCCTTGACGAACCTTTTTCTGCCCTTGACATGCTGACAAAGAGAGGCGTTCATGAGTGGTATTTAAAGGTTATGGAGGATATCCGTCTTTCCACACTTTTTATCACCCATGATATTGATGAAGCCATTCTTTTGTCAGACCGCATCTGCCTGCTGACCGGGTCTCCAGGCCGGATTACAAAGGAAATCATCATTAATGAACCAAAACCCAGAACAAAGGATTTTAATATTTCGGAAGAATTTTTAAGGTATAAAAGAGAGATATTAAAGCATTTGGAAGGAATATGAGATTCGGCGGGCTTTTTGAGTCCGCTGTTTTTTTATCCTGTCATGTGAAGAAATTGTCAAAAACCTTATTGTAAGTATCCAGTTTATTTTGTATAATAAATACAGAAACAATCATGGTTTACTGCGGAGATTGATGGATATGATAAAATTGACAAATTTTAATGTTAAAAAAATGACGATTGGGGAAATGGCAAAAATTAACCGGATATCAGAGCAAACCCTGAGGCTCTATGACCGGGAAGGGTTGTTTTCTCCTCTGTACCGGGATGAAAACACCGGATACCGTTACTATGATATCCGCCAAAGCGCCCAGCTTGATATGATCCGGTATATGAAGGCTCTTGGCATGCCCTTAAAGGAGATCCGGGTCCACATGAAAAAGTGGGATATGGGGCGGGTAAAGCAGCTTCTTAAGGAGAACCGGGATGCCATTGACCAGAAGATTGTGGAACTCAATCTCCAAAAGCGGGCCATTGAACGGACCATTGACAGTTATGAACGGTATGAAGCGGCTCCCCCGGACGGGGCCATTGTTCTGGAGTACATACAAAAACGCCGGATGTATGTGAAGGAAACGAAAACCAATTTTTACGATTATGAAATCGATGAATACGAGCGCCTTCTGCGCAGCTTAAAAGAGGACATGGCGGCCCGGAATATATCGACCTTTTACTTTGCCAATGCGGGAACCATTTTAAAGCGTGAGAATTTTATGAAGAGAAATCTGTATTCTACTCAGGTGTTTGTGTTTGTGGACCAGGAATACGTTGATGAAGAGCTGATTACCGTTATCCCTGCAGGATCCTACTTATGCATATACTGTGACCGCTTTTCCAAAGAAAAGGAATATATGGACCGTCTGCTTGCAGCCATTGAAGAAAATCATTATACAGTTACAGGAGACTACATTTGCGAGGTCATCGTGGAAATGCCTCTTGACTATAAGGAAAGAGGTATGTTCCTGCGCCTTCAGGTGCCGGTCCGTATGTCCTGATATTTGGTGATTTTGCTCCATTGACCTGATACCTTCTATAACCTTTATAATGTAGTCATCAGGAGCAAAACTCCAAAACAAGTTCTTCTATAGAAAGGATGACGATGATGATGAATTACGAAAAGATCCGTGTGGTACAGTATGGCTGCGGTAAAATGGCAAAGTATATTTTAAGATACTTATATGAGAAGGGTGCGGAAATTGTAGGTGCCATTGACGTGAATCCTGATGTGGTAGGCATGGATGTGGGTGAATTTGCAGGCCTTGGATTTAAGATCGGGGTTCCGATCCGCAGCGATGCCGATGCAGTTCTGGATGAATGTGATGCCGATATGGCGATCGTAACGCTGTTCAGCTTCATGGATGATGTATATCCTCATTTTGAGAAATGCGTTTCCAGAGGGATCAATGTGGTGACCACCTGTGAGGAAGCCATCTATCCATGGACAACTGCTTCCGCCATTACCAACCGCCTGGATGCTCTGGCAAAAGAAAACGGCTGTACCATTGTTGGTGCCGGGATGCAGGATATTTACTGGATCAACATGATCGGCTGTGTAGCAGGCGGCGTTCACCGGATTGACCGCATCGAAGGTGCAGTCAGCTATAATGTGGAGGACTACGGACTGGCTCTTGCAGAGGCTCACGGCGCAGGCATGACCCCTGAGGAATTTGAAGAGAAGATCGCTCATCCCACCACCTTGGAGCCTTCCTATGTATGGAATTCCAATGAAGCGCTGTGCAACAAGATGGGTTGGACCATTAAATCCCAGACACAGAAATGTGTTCCTTATTTTTACGACAAAGACTTATATTCCGAGACTCTGGGAGCTACCATTCCCAAAGGCAACTGCATTGGAATGAGTGCGGTTGTTACTACGGAAACCTTCCAGGGCCCGGTTATTGAGACCCAGTGCATCGGTAAGGTTTACGGCCCGGATGACGGAGACATGTGTGACTGGAAGATCATTGGAGAGCCGGATACTACCTTCTTTGTTCAGAAGCCGGCCACGGTGGAGCATACCTGTGCAACGATTGTAAACCGCATTCCAACCATTCTGAATGCCCCCGCAGGGTTTATCACCGTTGAAAAGCTTGACGATGTTCAGTACTTGTCTTATCCCATCCATTTGTATGTGGAAGCTTAAGCATCAGAGACATTAAGGAAAAGAATAAAGATCCGCAGAGGCAACAGACTCTGCGGATCTTTTACTGAGAAACAATAGTAAATCCACAAATACATAAAAAAAAGTAATGATTACATGTCGAATGATAATATTAACTGCATAAATATAGGGAAATAGCCTTATATTTCCCTCAAATATGATAAAAAAATCATATGCATGACGGTAAAATGATAATAAAAACGACATGAGCCTGACCGTGCAGTTTTTCTCTCATCCCTTATCATGCTTTGAAAATACTGGAAGTGATGGTATAATCAAAGGATTTGCACAGAGACAAGGAATATTCCCATGCGCCTTCCGTAGTGACGGCTGCTTACCGGCTGTTATGGACGGTGGGTCTTATGACACCGGTGGTGTTAGGGAAATCACAGATCCGGGAGGAACTGAAGCGTACGGACAGGAAAACCATGGCATTGTGCGGGGTGAGCGGAATCTTTCTGTCCCTTCATTTTACGGCATGGTTTGAGTCATGTAAGCAGACCTCTGTGGCAAGCTCAACGGCAATCGTTTGCACGGAGGTCATCTGGGTGGCAATGGGATTTGTTGTGTTCTTAAAAGGCTGGCTGGGAAAACCTCCTCTGGCAAGCATAGCTGTCACCGTATTTGGCAGCCTGCTTATCGCCCTGTCCGATTATTCAGCGGGAGGGGATCATTTGCCGGGAGACGGTCTTGCCCTGGCGGCCGCCGTATTTTCCGCTGTTTATACGCTCATAGGCCGTAGTACGAAAGGGAATTTCGACAACATCCTACACTTATATCGTTTATGCCTTTTGTGCACTGGCGCTTTGTGCCGTTACGGCAGGGGCAGGGATTCCTTTCTTTGGGTATGGGCTCAGTTCTACGTGGTAGGGCTTCTCCTGGCGGTATTCTCTAACCTGCTTGGACACAGCATTTTCAGCTGGTGCTTAAAATACCTATCTCCCTCGTTTGTGTCGGCTTCCAAGCTTTGCGATTGGTAACGGCCATGTTTGCCGTGTTCCTTTATTCTAAAGTGGAGAAAAATGGGGAATGATTTTTCTTGTGATTCCCTTAAAATCGTGTTACCCTAATAACCGTGGAATGATGTTCCATAATATTCAGAAAAGGATTCAAGGCAATGATCAGGAAAGGAATTCATGGGATTACGGTGGGAAAGAGCGTTTTCCTTGCAGTCATATTTCTGCTGGCAGGGACAACGATTGCATTGGCAGATGATCCTTCAAAATTTGTTCCAGGGACCAAAATCAATGGTGTCCTTGTGGGAGGAATGACGGTTGAAGAAGCGAAGATACAGATAGAAGGCTTTTATGGCAGGGAATATCAGCTCTCGGTGAAGGAGAAGGGCGGCGTAACCGAGGTGATCAGCGGCCCGGAAATCGGCTATCAGGTGGTCCTTACGGAAGGGCTTCAGGCGGTACTGGAGGAACAGAATGCCGCGGGACGGGTGGCAGGACCTGCCGCAGACAATACCCATACCCAAAAGGGCGTGGTCAGCTATGATGCAGGAAAGCTGAAAGAAAAGCTGAATTCTCTCTCCTGCATCAGCGGAAAGGATATTACGGTTACGAGGAATGCCCGGATTTCTGACTGGCAGCAGGGAATTCCCTTTGCCATCCTTCCGGAAGTACAGGGTAACAGCGTGAACCTTGAAAAACTGGAAGCAGCAGTCAAGGCTGCGTTAAATGAAGAACTTCCTCAAATAGACATAGAGGAATCAGGCTGTTATGATACCGTAACCGTAACCTCAGAGGATGCAGGATTGATCGCCCAACGGGATGCCCTTAACCGCGTAAGGGAAATGGAAATCACCTATGCCTTTGGAGACCAGTCAGAGGTCTTAAAAGGAGAGGAAATCTGTTCCTGGATATCGGGGATGACGGGAGAGGTGATTAACGTAAGAGGAGATAAGACTTCCGCTTATATAAAGGCTCTGGCAGACAAGTATGATACCGCAGGAAAAGAACGGGCATTTCGTGTCACAGATGGAAAAGCCTATCTTCTTCCTGGTTCCTGTGGCCGCAAGTTGGATCAGACGGGAGAAACCGCTGCCCTGGCTGCTCTCATTCAGACCGGACAAAGCCAGAAAAGGGAACCAAAGTATGTTCAGACAGTGGCTGACCGGAGCAAAGCCTGGGGCGGGAATTTTGTTGAGATAGATCTGGCGGCCCAGCATGTTTACATGTATAAGGGTGGTGTTCTGGTATGGAATTCCCCCTGTGTAACTGGAAATGTTTCCAAAGATAACACAACTCCGGAAGGTATTTTCACCCTTTCCTATAAGGAAACAGACCGGGTCCTGCGGGGAGCGAAACAAGCGGACGGAACCTACGAATATGAAAGTCATGTGAATTACTGGATGCCGTTTAACGGAGGGATCGGTCTTCATGACGCCAACTGGAGAACCAGGTTCGGCGGAGACATCTATCAGACAAAGGGAAGCCATGGCTGTGTTAACCTTCCGCCGGATAAGGCAAAGGAATTATACGGCTTGGTCTACTCAGGGATTCCTGTAATTTGCCATTATTAATCAGGAGAATAATAAGAAAAGTAATCGTACGTCAAGAGTAATGGAAATGAAGCGGGCCGCTGCAAAAATAAGTAAGCAATCACTTATTTTTGCAGCGGCCCTTTTTGGCATCGTGTTTTTCCATCGGCTCTATCCCTTTTTCAACCATTGGTTCCAGACTCAGTGGCCATATTCCATAACGTGAAAAATATTACTATTATAGTAACAAATAATAAAATATGTGATAGTATCCGTATATACTTGAAACTATTTACATGCGAAATGAAATGAAGTATCATTAGGCCATCAGAAGAGGACAACAAAAATGTAGAAAAGGAGAAAATCAATGAAAGCATTTCGTGTTTGTATCGTCGGAGGGGGAAGCACCTTTACACTTGGATTCCTGAAGTCATTTGTCAGACTGAGGGAAGCGTTTCCCCTAAAGAAGCTGGTGCTCTTTGACATAGACAGCGACCGCCAGGAGCCCATTGGAAAGTACGGTGAGATTCTCTTTAAGGAGCGGTTTCCGGAGCTGGATTTCTCTTATACCACGGATATCCGGGAAGCCTATGAAGGAATGGATTTCGTGTTCATGCAGATGCGCGCCGGAGGACTTCCCATGCGGGCAAAGGATGAACACATTCCCCTTAGCATGGGACTGGTGGGACAGGAAACCTGCGGGGCAGGCGGTATGGCCTATGGTCTTCGGTCTTGTGTGGACATGATCAAGGCGGTACACCAAATCCGTACCTATGCGCCGGAAGCATGGATCCTGAATTATTCCAATCCGGCAGCTATTGTGGCGGAAGCGCTCCGCAGGGAATTTCCGGATGACAAGAGAATTTTAAACATCTGTGACCAGCCGGAAAACGTAGTCCGCTCCTGCAGCAGGCTTTTACAGTGCAGTTGGGAGGATTTGGATCCGGTATATTTCGGACTGAATCACTATGGCTGGTTTACCCATATGTATGATATCCGTACAGGGGAAGACCTGCTTCCAAAGATCAGGGAAATGGTTGCCCGGAACGGCTTCCTGCCCCAGGATGCGGAGCAAAGGGACAAATCCTGGCTGGATACCTATGGAATGGTGAAGACCATTATGGAGGATTTTCCGCAATTTCTTCCGAATACCTATGACCAGTATTATTTGTATCCGGAATACAAGGCCAGCCATCTGGATCCTGACTTTACCAGGGCCGATGAGGTGATGGCAGGAAGAGAAAAACGGGTATTCGGGGAATGCGCAGAGGTGATCCGGGAAGGAAGGCTGGGAGACAAGTTTGATGAGATCTCCGATGCCCATGCGGAAATGATGATCAAGGTTGCGGAATCCATTGCTTATAATAAGAATGACAGGCATATTATGATCGTGGAAAATAACGGAGCCATTGCCAATATGCAAAATGATGCCATGGTAGAGGTGGTGTGCGAGCTTGGAGCAAATGGCCCGCGCCCCATGAGGGTGGGAAATATTCCCCAGTTCTATCTGGGACTTCTGGTAAACCAGGTATCCTGTGAAAAGCTGATCGTAGATGCATATTTTGAGAATTCCTATCAAAAGGCTCTGGAGGCATTTACCTTAAACCGGCTGATCAACGATGGAAAAAAGGCAAGAAAGGTGCTTGATGCTTTGATTGAGGCTAATAAAGGCATGTGGCCGGAGTTAAAATAAGGGGATACGGCAGAAGGAAGTTGAAGGGATTGAGATGAAATATGCTCACCCGGGAAAACATAAGAAAACAGGATGTAACGCCGCAGCAAAAGGGTGACTGCGGCGGGAGAGGATATTATCATGAAAAAAAACAGGGTGATGGACTTTTTCTCTGCTTTAGGGCGTAGCTTACTGATGCCCATAGCAGCTTTGGCTGCCTGCGGAATTGTACTGGGGCTGACTTCGGCGCTTATGAAGGCGCAGGTACAGGCGGCGGTTCCGTTATTACAGCAGGGGCTTATATTATTCATTATTTCTACATTAAATAAAGTATCAGGGGTTGTTTTTACACTGATTCCGGTTCTTTTTTCCATTTCCATTTCCTTTGGCATGGCCAGGGATGAAAAGGAAATAGCCGCATTTGCAGGCTTTATCGGATATTATACGTTTCTCGTGGCATCATCATGTATGATCAACTCCGGTTTCATGAATTTCGGGGCTTTAAAGATATCCACGATTCTGGGTGTTGAGACGCTGGATATGGGAGCAGTTGCCGGTATTGTTTCCGGTATCATAACCGCTTCGCTCCATAACCGGTATCACAAAATCACCTTCCCGGTAGCCATTTCCTTTTATGGCGGCAAACGTTTTGTGGCCATTGTGGTCATCATGGCCATGGCTGTGGTGGGGCTGGTGGCTCCGATCATCTGGTCGCCTGTGTCCATGGTCATTGACGGCATGGGAGGTCTGATATCTGCCACAGGGCTGGCCGGGGTATTTGGCTACGGATTCCTGGAACGTCTACTGATTCCCACCGGCCTGCATCACGTTTTAAACGGCATATTCCGCACCACCTCCATAGGAGGAACCTATGAAGGCGTGGAAGGATGCCTGAATATCTTTTTGCAGTTTGTTGATAAGGTAGACATTTCTGAGCTCAGGCAATTCACCGTATTTTTAGGACAGGGGAAAATGCCCATGATGATGTTCGGACTTCCGGCAGCGGCTTTGGCGATCTACAGGACCTCTCCTCCGGAGAAAAAAAGCAAGGTAAAAGCTCTCATGATTGCAGGTGTTGCAGCCAGCATTGTGTCAGGAATCACCGAACCCCTGGAATTCTCATTTATGTTTATTGCTCCCCCCCTGTTTCTCTTCCACGCAGTCATGGGAGGACTGTCCTTTCTGCTCATGGCGGCTTGTAACGTCATTATCGGAAACACAGGCGGCGGACTGATCGATTTTCTGATCTGGGGCGTGTTCCAGCCGGGATCCCGCTGGTACTGGGTAATTATCACAGGACCCTTCTTTTCCCTGGCCTATTATTTTGTTTTCAAAAGCTATTTGACAAAAAAACAGCTTTCCATTGACGTATCTGACGAAGAACAGGAGACAGGTTCCCGGGGGAGCTCCATGGAAGATAAGCAGCATGCCCTGGCATCCAGAATTATAGAGGGTCTTGGAGGAACCGGAAATATTGCAGTGGTGAACAACTGTCTGACCAGGCTTCGTGTGGACATAAAGGATATGGGACTGGTAAGTGAAGAGCTTTTAAAGAAAACCGGTGCAATGGGATTTGTCCGTTCCAGCGATAGCCACATTCAGGTGATTTATGGACCAAAGGTGGAAGGAATTGCATCCAACGTAAGGGAAATATTAAAATATTAAAAACAAAGAAAGCTGTCTGACCGTGCAGTTATGGTCAGACAGCTTTTTCTATATTCCGGGCGGAGGGGCAGTGCCGCCTTCCTCTGCCGGGGAATTCTGTTTGATCCTGGCTGCCAGTTCTATAAGGAGCTGGATCATGGTGAATATTCCAAGCCTGGGATTGATGTCTACATGACGGTATTCCTCATTCCGGTCATTGGTGCAGAGAGCGAAGGTGCTATATGGGATCAGGGGGCTGTCCTTTTCGCAGGTAAGCAGTACTGTTATGGCACCCCGGGCCTTGGCCCTGCGAAAGACGGATAGATAGCGCCTGGCATCCCCATGGGCTGTAATGATGAAAAGAACGGCATTGCTGCTGATCTCATATATCAGTCCGTTAAGCAGGCGCTGCCACTCCACCAGAATGCAGGGACAGTCCAGGGTGGTCAGGACGGTCTGGAGGTATTTGGCCGCCAGGGAGCTTAAATTAGAGCCGTAAATATAAATGGGCCGGTCGCTGGTTAACAGCCCGGCAATTTCTTCCAGTTTCTCCTCATCCACCTGATCCAGATTGTCTTTAAACAGGGCAAGAGAGTGGTGGACCAGATCATCCGCTCGGAAGGTCTGAGGATGCAGCTGCTTTAATTCCTTGCGCACCTGGTATTTGAATTCGTTATAGCCTTTTAAGCCCAGCTTCTGGCAGAAACGGACAATGGTGGCATTGGAGGTATATAAGCCTGCGCTTAAATCATTTAAATTAGCATAAACAGAAGAGGGGAGATTGGATTCAAAATACTTCAGGATCCCTTCTTCCGTATCTGTAAGCGTAAGCTGATGTGCCTTTTCAAATAATGGAATCATGATTTTCCCCCTGCTCTGTCTGGTCCCTGCCAGACTGCTTGTAGTGAAGATAGCTTCGTATAATAACGTCGATCACGTAAAACACGGGAAGCCTGGAGGTGAATTCTGCGCCAGAGTTCTCCCGCTGGTCAGTGAAGAAGCGGAAATTAACAGTGGCCAGGCTGGCAACGGCATTGTTGGTATATGGAGTGATGGAGAGGATGGGGACGTTGTTCATACGGGCAATTTTTCCAAGGCGCAGGGTGGGGCCGAAATCCCCTGTGGTGCTGATTAAGATCAGCAGGGATTCCGTATGGATGTTTCTTAAGATATGCTCACCCATTTTGCCGGATTCGATCTTGTACACATTCTGGCGTCCGATGGAAAAAAGCAGCTTCTCAAAATAGTCACTCAGAATGGAAGTGATCCCTCCGGGTGCCCATAAATAAACCGGGCAGTCACTGTCAAAATACCGGAAGGCCGAGCTGAGCTGATCTTCGGATATGAGGCTGGAGGTCCCTTCCACGTTGGAACACAGGCTGTCAATCAGGATCCGGGTGGTGAAGGCCTGGGTCTTTGAAGCGGCAGATCCTGTACCTTCTTTTCTTCCTTCGGCACGAAGTGCATATTTAAACTCTGCAAAGCCGGAGTACCCAAGCTTCTTGCAAAAACGCAGGATGGTGGCAGAGGAATAGGCTGTCTGGGAGGCCAGTGACTGTATGCTCATATCCAGAATCTCTTCGGTGTGTTCATAAACAAATTTCAGGATGTTCAGTTCGTTGCTGCTTAGGCTTTTAATAACAGTATCATCCAGATGAAGTGTGACCATAGGAAACCTCCTCGCAAATCTCTTTTGTCCATTTTATCACGAATGCATGAGAAGTCAATGCGGCCTGGGGGAAATGGGAAGGCAGCCAGGCTAAATGCCTGGGGAATCAGGAGCAGTTTGTGGCAACAGATTGACAGTATGGTCTCTTTGTGCTACATTCAGGACATAAAAGGGTGAAAGGAGATGATGCCTGTGGCTGAGATCATGCCTCATATTAAGCTGTCGGAAGAACATGCCGTTCCCTATGGGCTGCTGCCGGGAGACCCGAAACGTCTTGACCGGATTGCAGCCTGTCTCACGGATGTGGAGGAACTGGCCTTTCACAGGGAGTTTCGAAGTCTTAAGGGAAAATACAGGGGAGTTCCGGTCATGGCGGTATCCACAGGAATTGGAGGAGCGTCCGCTGCCATAGCCGTGGAGGAACTGGCCAGGATCGGGGTGAAGGCCATGATCCGGATTGGAAGCTGCGGGGCGCTGCAAAAGGGAATCCGTCTTGGGGATTTGATTCTGGTTAATGGGGCTGTCAGAGATGACGGAGCCTCGTCCTCTTATGTGGATTCCATTTTTCCGGCTGTGCCGGATACGGAGCTTTTGCTTTCCTGCATGGAAAGCGCCAGGCAACTGGGTGCCAGGACTCATGTAGGAATAGCCAGAAGCCATGACAGCTTTTACATTGATGAGGAGAAGGAAGTCTGTGCCTTTTGGGCAGGAAAGGGAGTGATGGGCTCTGATATGGAAACCGCAGCGTTATTTGTGGTGGGTGGACTGCGGGGAGTGAAAACCGCCTCTATTTTAAATGTAGTGGTTGAACATGAAGAATCCTTGGAGGACAGCATCAACAGCTATACAGGCGGAGAGTCCGCCATGATGAGGGGAGAGCATCTGGAGATCCTGACGGCTTTGGAAGCCTTTGTCCGGCTGGATCAAGGCTGAAAGAAAACCATCTTTCAGCCTGTAAAAAAATGATTGGAGGAAATGAGATGAAAAATTTATTCAAAACCAAATTAAACGCGGCCTGCTTTGTGCTGATTCCTGCCTGTATTGGAATCAACTATTTAGGAAAGCTTTTTGCGTCAGTTTTAAAGCTGCCTCTTTGGCTGGATTCCATCGGCACCTGCATCGGAGGAATACTGGGCGGGCCTGTCATCGGAGGAATCTGCGGAGCTGCCAATAACTTGATTTACGGTTTTACCACAGGTGATTCCATTACCCTGGTCTATGCCCTGACCAGCCTGGGAATCGGCGTGGCGGTAGGAATCATGGCAAGGCTCGGACGCATGGAAAGGCTTTCGGGGGCCATACTCACCGCCTGTGTGGCAGGCCTTACGGCTGTTGTGATCTCCACTCCTTTAAACATCATTTTCTGGGGAGGAACCACGGGTAATATCTGGGGAGATGCTGTCTTTGCCTGGTCACAGGCTTCCGGGCTTCCTGTTGCTTTTGGATCCTTCCTGGATGAAGTCATCGTGGATGTGCCGGATAAACTGATCACCCTGTTGATTGTGTTTGCCATCATCAAAGGACTTCCCAAAAAACTTACCTCTCTTTACGAAGTGGATGATGAAGTAATGAGTCTGGATTAAAGCAGGAAAGGCAGAATTATATGAAAAGTATCAGTCTTTACGTGGATAAAGATACCTTCTTAACCAGGCTGCATCCCTTTGCCAAGATGTTTTATATTCTGACAGCTGTCAGCGCACCCCTGATCGGGGGTGCGCTTTGGATGTACATCCTGTTTTTAGGCCTTAGCCTATGCCTTTTGGCCAGCGGAAAGATCGTAAGCAGGGTTCTGCCCTTGATCGCATTTTCTTTTACCATTATCTTTACCATTTTTTTGATCCACGGTCTTTTTAACCAGGAGAACCAGAAGGCTTTGTTTCGTCTTGGCCCTCTTGTATTTTATCAGGAAGGTCTTCTTTATGCGGCCAGGATCGGGCTTAATATCTTAAACATGCTTTTGGCCTTTGCCACCTTTGTATTGGCCACCAAGCCTGCGGATCTGGTGGAAACCATGGAGCAGGCAGGCTTTTCTCCCAGATTCGGATATATGATCAGCTCTGTTTTCCAGATCATTCCCCAGATGATGGGGACCATGAATACCATCATGGATGCCCAGAGAAGCCGGGGCATGGAAACAGAGGGGAGTCTGCTTGTAAGGGCCAGGGCGTTTATTCCCCTGATTTCGCCTGTAGTCAGCAGCTCCCTGATCAACACCAGGGAAAGGGCCATAGCCCTGGAGGTACGGGGATTTGATTCAAGGATCAAAAAGACATTTTTAAGGGAACACAGGTTCAATGGGAGGGACAAGACATTCCTGTCACTTATGGTCCTGCTTATTGCCGGTTCCGTGATATGGAGGGTGCTTGCATGGCTTTGATCGAAGTGAAAAACTTGAAATACCGGTATCCCCATAGGTCAGATCTGGCTCTTGACGGAATCGATTTTCAGGTGGAAAAGGGGCAGTTTATCGGGATTGCCGGTGAGAACAAGGCAGGAAAGAGCACCTTGTGCCAGGCCTTTGCCGGGCTGGTTCCCACCATGTTCCGGGGGGCTTACGGAGGAGGAATCCTCATTGACGGAGCGGAGGCGGCGAAGACACCCATTGCCTCGCTGTGCCAGAAGGTTGGGCTTGTGTTCCAGAACCCGTTTAACCAGCTTTCGGGAGCAAAGGATACGGTTTTTGAGGAAATTGCCTTTGGGCTTCAAAACCTGGGGATTTCCAGGGATGAGATTTTTAAGAGGGTGGAAAAAAATTTAAAGCTTCTGGATATTGAGGAATACAGGGACAGAAATCCCTTTGATCTATCCGGCGGACAGACCCAGAGGGTGGCTATCGCCAGCATTCTCGCCATGGAGCCTAAAATCATCGTCCTTGATGAGCCTACCTCCCAGCTGGACCCGCAGGGAAGCGAAGAGGTGTTCCGGGTGGTTGACAAGCTGGCAAAAACAGGCATCACCATTATTATGGTGGAGCAGAAAATAGAGAAGCTTGCCTCCTATTGTCATAAGATCCTTCTTCTTCATGAAGGAAAACAGGTAGCCTTTGATACACCGGAACGGATTTTTTCAAGGGATGATCTGGAAGCGCTTGGTGTGAAGCCGCCGGTTTATACTCAGGTATGCAGGGCCCTTGGCGTCAGCAGAAAGGAAGGGGATGATAAGCTTTATCCAGTCACCCTGGAACAGATGGAACATTTAAAGGATCAGTTTCCGCCTAAGCTGATTGGCAGGACTTTTCCAAAAGGCAGGAACGTGGAGCCGGGCCAGGAAGTGTTCCAAATTCAGGATCTTGGGTTTCATTACCAGCCGGATACTCCGGTAATTGAGCACTTAGATCTTTGCCTGGATGCAAGACCTACCGCCATCATCGGACAAAATGGGGCAGGGAAGACCACCCTGGTCAAGCTGCTGAAGGGACTTTTAAAGCCTGAGGCTGGAAGCATTCTCTTTGAAGGAGAAGATATATCCAGGAGAACCGTGGCGCAGCTTGCCGGAAAGGTGGGGTATGTGTTCCAGAACCCGGATGACCAGATATTTAAAAACAGAGTGATGGAAGAGGTTATGGTGGGACCTTTAAATTTGGGGATGAGCCGGAGCGAGGCGCAAAAGAGGGCATCGGAGGCCCTTGCAATGGTAGGACTTATGGAGGCGGCAGAGGAAAATCCTTATGACCTTGATTTATCGGAAAGGAAAATGGTAGCCATCGCTTCGGTGGTGGCCATGGATCCCAGAGTCCTTATTTTAGATGAACCAACCATAGCCCAGGATGCAGGAGGAAGGGCCGTGTTGGGACAGATAGTCCGTACCTTAAGGGAAAAGGGAAAATTTGTACTGGCGATCCTTCATGATATGGATTTTGTTGCAGAATACTTTGAACGGGTCATTATCATGGCTCACGGAAAAGTACTGTCCGACGGACCGGGAGAAGAGGTTTTTTATGAAAAGGATAGCTTATCCAAGGCCAGGCTGGAGCAGCCTCACACCACCAGGCTGTGTGAATTTCTGGGCTATGAGGGTGCATTTTTGACGGCAGAGGATATAAAGGCTGCGGACAGATAGCCATTGCATCTTTGCTCCTATCCGCAGGCAGGAAACGCCTGGCTTACAGAGGAATCCCTTTGAAGCCAGGTGTTTTTTATGTTGGAAGGAAGACTATTCTAGGTTTTTCTTTCAGGAGGGCAGAAAACCACGATCATCAGGGGAGTGGTGGCAGCCGGGATGCTTCGGGTGGTAAACTCGTAAAGAACAAGAAGAAAATGGCCGCCTGGATTGTAAAAGTAAGTCTGCCCGTTGGAAAGGATGAGCGTTGTCTCGCTTTGATTAGAAAGGTTCAGCTTCAGGGTTTGAGAAGAATTCAACAGGTTTTCGTCAAAATAATCTAAAACAGCCTCATACCCATCGCTGTTTTCCGCAAGAAGGACCGCTGTAAACTGGGGCGGATAAATAAGAGGCACAGGCGCTTTGGTATCATAGAAGGCAACAATGGAATCACCGGTGTGAAAGGTGTACTGGTCAAGGACATAGGTTTGGGGAGTGACTATAAAATTTGTTTGTCCCAGGCTCTCACTCATGATGGAGATAATCATGTTGCAGCTTTTGTCTTCCGAAGAGGTCATTAAGGGATTAACGGAAGTAACTGTTCCGTAAACAGGAGAATAGCGTGCCATAAAAGATCCTTTTCATCATTCTTATTTTTATCTTATGAAGGAGGCAAAGGCATTATGAAATATTTTCCCATCATGAGAAGCCGGAATTCACTTAAAATCCTTATAAGGAAAGCCTTACCCCCCATCATGTACTGGAGAATGGACAGGAAAGAGGAAATCGTAATAAAAATGTCAAGAAATATACCGTAAATATTTAGACAAATTTCGCGGTTTTCATGTATAATATACTCTGAACGATAAGGTAAGCAAAGAGGTAGGTATTAAATGGAAAACGTGAAACCGCGCAGCAGAAAGAAAAAGCCACTGGGATTAAAAGGCTGGGCAGCAATTGGAAGCGGGACTGTAGCTGCAGCGGCGCTGATTGCTGCCCTGATCTATCTTCAGATGGGCAGGCAGTATGAGAAGGTGTTTTTTCCTAACACCACGATCAATGGAGTCGATGCATCTAAGAAATCCATTGAAGAAGTAAAGAAGTCGATCGCTTCCGGAATTGATGGCTATGTGCTGTCAATCAGGGAGAGAGGAGGAAACACAGAGGAAATAAAGGGAAAGGATATCGGCCTTGAGTCGGTTTTTGACGGAAGCCTTGAAAAGCTTTTGGCTGACCAGAAGACCTACCAATGGCTGAAGCACATAAAAACGCCCCAGGAATACGATATTGGGACCATGATCCAGTATGACAAGGACAAACTGGAAGCGCTTGTTTCCGGCTTGTCATGTTTGAACGATGAGCTTGTGGAGAAGCCGGAAAACGCCCGGGTATCCGGATATGCATCGGGACAGGGGTATCAGATTCTGCCTGCAAAAGAAGGAAACCAGTTGGATCCGGAAAAGGTGAAGACAGAGATTTCCCAGGCTGTCATAAACTTAAAACCGGAGATCTCCCTGGAGGAACTTGAGGCCTATGTAAAGCCTGAAATCCCGGCGGATGATCCCCAGCTGATTGCCCAGGTGCAGACATTAAACAAATACGCCAATGTTACCATTACATACAGCTTTGGAGAGGAAAAGAAAGTTTTAAACGGCGATACGATTTCCAAGTGGACCGGCATCGGGGAGGATGGAAAGGTTTATTTAAACAGCTCCGAGGTCACTGCATATGTGAAGGAGCTGGCCTCTAAATATGATACGTCAAGCAAGGCCAAAAGCTTAAAGACCTCCTATGGTCAGACCGTAAAAATCACCGGTGGCAGCTATGGCTGGAGAATCGACCAAAGCGCCGAGGCAGATGAGCTGGCGGAGCTGATCCGTTCCGGACAGAGCGTGGTCAGGGAACCGGTTTACAAACAGAAAGCAGCCAGCCGCGGGGAAGCCGATTACGGCAAAACCTACGTGGAAGTGAACTTAACGGCCCAGCATCTGTATTTTTATAAAGATGGAAAGCTGGTGGTGGATTCGGATTTCGTATCCGGCAATGAGTCAAAGGGCTGGTCTACTCCTGCCGGAGTATATTCCCTTACCTATAAACAGAGGGATGCTACGTTAAAAGGAGAAAATTACAGGACTCCGGTGTCCTACTGGATGCCCTTTAATGGTAATATCGGCTTTCATGACGCCACATGGCGCAGTACCTTCGGAGGTACGATCTATAAGAACGGCGGATCACACGGTTGTGTCAACCTGCCGCCTGCTGTGGCGAAGACCATGTTTGAGAATATTGCATCAGGGGTTCCTGTTCTCTGCTATCATTTGCCTGGAACAGAATCCAAGGCGGCTTCTGACGGAACAGCGAAGCCGGGTGAGACAAAGCCTGCTACGGAGCAGACTACCGCTGCCAGGCCTACGGAAGCTCCGACAACGGCTCCCCAGACAACCGCTCCGGCCACTACTGCGGCTCCGCCCGCCACAAGGGAGCCGGAGACAGAGACGCCATCCAGCCCTCCTACCCCAGGGGGAGAGATCGGACCTGGAGTTTCCAGTACTTCAGGCAAGCATAAAACAGGGCCAGGGGCAACGAAATAAGACTGTCCGGCAGAAATATATGGGAGCAATGCCTCAGGCTGCTGTCCCGGCTTTCCACAAAGCAGGGCGGCGGCCTTTCCTATTTTCTGTAAAAAGCAGAGGATCTTCTTGACAACGGAAGGTTGGTAAGATAGGGTTTGATGTATGGAAGAGTACCGATAAGGAGGAATGTAAAATGCTTAATAAAGATACCTTCGTTCCCATGGCGTTTTTTAAAAAAGAGGCTTACACCGGGAGCATGAAAGGGATGCGCTACCGGGTAAAAAAAGAAGAGGAGAAGTTTTCCGCTGTGGTATACCCGGAACCCTATTGTTATGAGGCGACTCCCGAGGAGAAAAAAATCCGGGCGGCTTTTCCTTTTACGGAAGAAGGAAGGATCCAGGTGTTGAACTGGATCAATCAGCAGTATGAGGAAAACCAGCGGGTTTGGGAGAAGACCGCAAGAACATGACTGGTATGGCTCCAATGGGGCTATGGCCTGTTTCTTTGCTGTATTTTCCCCCTTTCCTAAATAGGTGAAGTATGATATGATAGTGTATTATTGGAATTACTGACATGGAGGAAGAGAAATGGAAGCGAACAAAGAAGAAGTTGTTTCTAAAAACTTTATTGAACAGGAGATAGATAAGGATCTTGCAGAGGGCGTTTACGATCATGTGCAGACCAGGTTTCCGCCGGAGCCTAACGGCTATCTGCACATCGGACATGCTAAATCCATATTGTTGAACTATGGCCTGGCTCAGAAGTATGGTGGAAAATTCAACCTCCGTTTTGACGATACAAACCCGACAAAAGAGAAAACAGAATTTGTAGAATCCATCATGGAGGATGTGAAGTGGCTGGGTGCTGATTTTGAGGACCGCCTTTTCTTTGCTTCCAATTATTTTCAGGAGATGTATGATTGTGCCGTCCTTTTAATAAAGAAGGGAAAGGCATTTGTCTGTGATCTGACTGCAGAAGAGATCAGGGAATACCGGGGAGATTTTAAAACCCCGGGAAAAGAAAGCCCTTACCGGAACCGCTCTGTGGAAGAGAACTTAAAGCTGTTTGAAGAGATGAAGGAAGGCAAATATCAGGATGGGGAAAAGGTTCTCCGTGCCAAGATTGATATGGCGTCTCCCAACATCAATATGAGGGATCCGGTTATTTACCGGGTGGCCCGCATGACGCACCATAACACCGGAGATCAGTGGTGCATTTATCCCATGTATGATTTTGCCCACCCCATTGAGGATGCCATTGAGCGCATTACTCATTCCATCTGCACTCTGGAATTTGAAGATCACAGGCCTCTTTACGACTGGGTGGTCAAAGAGTGCGAGTATGCCAATCCGCCCCGCCAGATCGAGTTTGCAAAGCTGTATCTGACCAATGTGGTCACTGGAAAACGCTACATCAAGAAGCTGGTGGAAGACGGTATCGTTGACGGCTGGGACGACCCCCGCCTGGTATCCATTGCAGCCTTAAGAAGAAGAGGCTATACCCCGGAATCCCTGCGCATGTTTGTGGATCTGGTAGGCGTATCAAAGGCCAACAGTTCCGTGGATTATGCCATGCTGGAATACTGTATCCGTGAGGATTTAAAGCTGAAAAAACCAAGAATGATGGCGATCCTGGATCCGGTGAAGCTGGTCATTGACAACTATCCTGAGGATACCATCGAGTATCTGGATGTTGCTAACAACCTGGAAAATCCTGAATTAGGAGAACGTAAGGTCCCCTTTGGAAAAGAATTATATATCGAACGGGAAGACTTTATGGAAGAGCCTATTAAGAAATATTTCCGCCTTTTCCCAGGCAATGAAGTCCGCCTGATGAATGCTTATTTTGTCACCTGCTCAAGCTGTGAAAAGGATGCTGACGGCAATGTGACAGTGGTACATTGTACCTATGATCCGGAGACAAAAAGCGGTTCCGGCTTTGAGGGCAGAAAGGTAAAGGGAACCATTCACTGGGTGGCATCTTCCACTGCAGTACAGGCGGAATGCCGTCTGTATGAAAACATCGTTGACGAAGAAAAAGGAAAGCTTAATGAGGATGGCAGCTTAAACTTAAATCCAAATTCTCTGACAATCTTAAAGAACTGCTTTGTGGAGCCCGGCTTCTTAAGCGCAAAGGCTTATGACAGCTTCCAGTTTGTAAGAAACGGTTTCTTCTGCATTGACTGTAAGGACAGCAGGGAAGATCATCTGGTATTTAACCGGATTGTTTCGTTAAAGAGTTCTTTTAAAATAACAAAATAACCTATGACCGGCTCAAAAGGCCGGTTACACGAGGAGAATGCTGCATGGCCGGGGGGAAAAAGGACGTGCGGCATTTCTTCATATCCGGTAAAGGAATACCAGGGGGTATTCCTTTATGCCCAGAACCCATGGGCAGAAAAGGAGGAGTTTTTCATGGAACTTATGATACCCTTAAAAAATCAGCCTGGGCTGCCCTATTACAGCCAGATTTACAGCTACATCAAAGAAGAAATCAAAAAGGGAAATATTGGCCCGGCGACCCGTCTCCCGTCTACAAGACAGCTTGCAGAAAATATAAAGGTCAGCCGAAGCACCACCCAGATGGCCTATGAACAGCTGCTGTCGGAAGGGTACATTGAGGCTGTTCCCTGTAAGGGGTATTTTGTATGCAGGATCGAGAGCCTGGTGCGCACCGGCCAGGATCAAGGGGATAAGATATCCTCATTTTTTTCTCCTTCTTCCGTTGGCAGGGATAAATCCGGGGAATGGAAGGTGGACTTTTCCCCCAGGGGCATTGATCTCTGCGCCTTTCCTTTTAATACCTGGAGGAAGATATCGAAAAACACCCTTGTAGACGATAACCGGGAGATGTTCATGCCGGGAGATCCCCAGGGAGAGCCTGCTTTCCGGGAAGCCATCCGGTCTTATCTTCATTCTGCCCGGGGGGTGAACTGCCTGGCAGAGCAGATTATCGTAGGGGCAGGTAGTGAATACCTATTGATGCTGCTGTCCCAGATCCTTGGGACGGAGCGGTTGATTGCCATGGAAAATCCCACCTATAAGCAGGCATACCGGGTCTTTCGCAGCTTAAAATACCAGGTAGTCCCTGTTGCCATGGACAAGTCTGGAATGGATGTGGAGCTTTTGAAAAAAAGCGGGGCAGACATCGCTTATGTGATGCCTTCCCACCAATATCCCACCGGCATAGTCATGCCGGTAAAAAGGAGACAGGAGCTTCTGGCCTGGGCTTATGAACAGGAGGGCCGGTATCTCATTGAGGATGATTATGACAGTGAATTCCGCTACAAGGGAAAGCCCATCCCTGCTTTACAGGGAATGGACGGAAGAAACCGGGTCATTTATTATGGTACCTTCTCCAAATCCATAGCTCCGGCCATCCGGGTAAGCTACATGGTCTTGCCGGCGCCATTGCTAGCTGTTTACCGGGAGCGGATGAATTTCTATGCATCCACAGTGTCCCGTATTGACCAGAACATCCTTTACGAGTTTATGGGAGAAGGGCATTACGAACGTCACTTAAACCGGATGAGGGCGGTATATAAGGCAAAGCACGACGCGATGTCAGTGGGGCTTAAGCCTTTTGAAAGTCAGTTTTTAATCACGGGAGAGCATGCTGGACTTCATTTACTCTTAACTGACCGAAAGAAACGGGCAGAGAGCCTGCTCATAAATATGGCGGCAACATCCGGGGTTAAGGTTTACGGAATGTCGGGATACTTTATCCAGGAAGAGCATAATGCTTATCCGTCAACCGTTGTTCTTGGTTATGCCAGCCTTACGGAAGAAGAGATAAGGACAGGACTTGCCCTGCTTTGTCAGGCCTGGTCCGTATGTGACCAAAAGGAGGGATCTTGTGAGTGAGAATTGGAAGGATCAGAAAAGAAAGGAAAACCTTCGCATCATCCTTTGGATCGGACTGATTACGCTGCTGCTGCTGATGCTCAGCATTGCCGGAACCATAAGGAATGGAAATAAATATGAAGAGCCGGCCGGGGATTTTACAGAGGTGGGAAAAGCGGAACCAAAGGCCCTGGCAGAGCCTTTGGAGGAGACGTCATCGGATGAGATAATCCTCACTTCCGGGGATGAGGAGTTTTTAAAACGTCTGACAGAGCTGTTTGAACAGGGGGACTTAGAAGGCGCTGCCAGGGTGTTAAGCAGTTATGAAATCCCATGGAAAGATTTTCCCTGCATCTATGACGGTACAACCATGAAAGGGAAGATATCTTCCGGCAAAGGACTGGTGTTTATAAAAGCTTCCACGGTCTTTTATGGGAATTTTATATCAGGAAAGCCGGAGGGAGAATGTGCTGCCCTACAGGTTCTTGAACTGGAGGAGGGGAAGCGCTATGATTACTCCTACGGCACATGGGAGAAGGGAAAAATGAACGGAACCGGAGAATGCGGCTATCATTATTACGACGGGGTAACAGAGGGCATTGCAAAGCTGAATTCTAAAAGAGGTGCTTTTCAGGATGATCTGATGCAGGGAGAGATCACTTATACCAGTACGAACTCAGAAGGAGAGTCTGCTGTCTGGCAGTTTCAGGTAGCAAATGGCATCATTGTAAAAGACGACAGGTGGATGAAGGATACGGACGATTCCGGCGCAGTCATTTATAAGCTGATGGCAAAGGGGGCTGAGATTCATGCCTATGCTTTAGGGGAGAGCGCTATCGGAGAAGACAGGTGGAAAAACCTGCTTGTATTTCCACAGGCTTAAAAAGGAGGAGCTGACGGATGAATCAGGAGATCATAGACCGACTGGGAGTCATTACAGACGAGGAACGGGAAATAATCAACGGGCGGACGGAAATCGACCGCAACCGGTATACCGAGGGGCGGGATCTGGTCATTGACAGCAAAAAGATGCTGGAGCACGGGAAGATGATCTCCATCAGGCCCCACACCAGGTTTGTCCATTTTCCAAAGCACAAGCATAATTACATTGAAGTGATCTATATGTGCAGGGGGGAAACCGTCCATATTATTGACGGAGAAAAGGTCATTTTAAAAACCGGAGAGCTGCTGTTTTTAAATCAGCATGCCACTCAGGAGATCCTTCCGGCAGGAGAGGAGGATATTGGTGTAAACTTCATCATCCTGCCGGAATTTTTTGATACTGCTTTTGAAATGATGGGGGAAGAGGAAAATCTTCTCCGGGATTTTCTGGTAGGCTGCCTCTGTTTTGATCCCCGTTACGCCAGTTACCTTCATTTCCAGGTAGCGGATGTGCTGCCGGTACAGAATCTGGTGGAAAATATGGTGTGGACCCTTTTAGGAGACCAGCCCAATAAAAGACGCATCAATCAGATCACCATGGGACTTTTGTTTCTCCAGCTCATGCATTATACAGATAAGATCAGTCATACTCTGGAAAGCTTTGAACAGAAGCTGATCTTTCAGGTTCTTACCTACATTAATGAAAATTATAAGAATGGGGAGCTGACTGAGCTTGCGGCGCTGCTTAACTATAATATTTACTGGCTGAGCCGGGCCGTAAAAAGACTGACCGGCCGGACCTATAAGGAGCTTTTGCAGATTAAACGGCTGAATCAGGCTTCTTTCCTTCTTTTAAATACCAGAATCTCCGTGACGGACATCTCCATTGCAGTGGGGTATGATAATACCAGCTATTTCCACCGTATCTTCCGAAGCTATTATGGAATGTCCCCAAAGGAATACAGGGATTCCGTTTCTTAATAGGAGGCAGGGAAAAAATGGGTGGATAGATTCTATTGTCTGGTTTTGATTTCATAAGCTCCGTGAATCAGATCGATTTCAACTACAGTGCCGTCAGAAAATGCAGTGCGCTGCCGGTATGGATCACCTTCTATGAATTCATGATACACCATTTCGCACAGGGCTACCTTTTCGTGCAGGGAAGCGACAACCCTGCAGCGGTCCGCCATCTCTTTCTCAGAGAGAGCCTGATGGCCGCCAAAGGAGCCGTCGATGTTCTCATAGGCCCCATCCCGGATAAAATATGGTGCGCCGCCGTTTAAGAGGGCATAAAGCATGAAATCTTCTTTTTCATATTTTTCCATCATCCACGGAATGATCATACAGTCATGGTATACCAGGTTAAAAAGAGGTACACCTATTCCCTGGCGCTTGGCTCCCGGCTCGTGCATCATAAAGGAATAAGGAGCATAGTGGCAGAATACCAGGCTTTTCACGCACCAGTCCGTCACTTCTTCAGAGCTTGGAAGAATTCCCTGGGAAAGCAGATATTCAAAGCAGAGACTCCGGTAGTCTAAGCATTCCTTCCGGTTGATCCGGTGCCATGGGTGATTGCATTCATCCGGCTCGTTGCAGGTGAACACATCTAAGTAGGCACAGTCTAATGTTATTCCATTCTTTTTGATCTCAGTAAAGTTCCTTTTCACATAATAAGGAGCCTGGGTGGCACACAAATAGGTTTGCGGCCCCCCGGCCCAGTTGGCATGCTCCGTAAGGGTTCCATCAGGCTTTTGGGCTGCAAAATTCTGGTCAAAGGTTCTGGCTCTGCGGTAATAATCCCGGTACTGGTCGTGAATGCCAAAGGAGTATCCATATTCGTGCATGGTATCTGCAAGCTCCTTCATTTTTTCCCAGCCTCCTGCTTCTTCACAGGCAGGAAGATAGTCGGGATGCTGGTTGTCATAGCCTGGTTCCGCCCAGCCATCCAGATGGAGATACAGTTTTTTAAGGCCCAGATCCTTGTGGAAGCGGCGGATCTCACCGGTTCTTTTCTCAAAGCTGTATACATGGTTGTTTTTGTCCGGGTTTTCCGGGTCAAAGAATCGGGAATCCGGCATGACCTGGGTTTTGATTCCCTTGTGGATGAAGGAAGCACCCACCAGCTTGTGAACAGGTGCTTTGGCAGACTTTTCCTTAAGGGAACAGAAGATGCCCTGCTCCTTTGCATAGCTTCTGTAATGCTTGCAGATATCATTGTAATCGCAGTCCGTCAGAAAGGAATACCTCATGGTTCTCCGGCTGTTCATTTTACCCAGGCTGGGTAGCCATTTGATGCCGGTATGGGTATAGGGACCCATTGCCGGATGCTCCGCATAATAAGCCCCATCCCAGGGCTGTTCACAAATGGCGATATAGCCTTCTCCATCCTTTATCTGGGCAAACCAGGGCATGTAAGAACCGGCCGTGCACATCATACCGTCAAAGGGCAGCTTTTCCAGAGCTGTTTCCCAGGTGTTTGGTATGAGCAGCCCTTGCTGGATATTTAAAAGGGTATACCAACGGTCGCTTCCCTTATCAAATTCCATATATCCGGGCCAGTATACTTCCGAAACCGGGATGCTGCTTTCTGTTAAAGGAATCCATTCAAAATGTATGTCCTCCGTGGTATATTCTATCCATGATACCGTTTCAAAGGCCAGTCCAAGATCCTTGCCGTCTAACAGAAAGCCTTGGTAATGACTGATGACCCCTTCTCCTGCCCCTGTTTTCCATTGGTTATGGGTAATGGAAGCGGCGTCCTGAAAATAGACGGTCTGTCCGCCGATCACAAGGCGGGGCTTGTACTCCCTGCCCCATTTCCAATACGCATTTTTGTGCTTTATGGAAAATAAAAGGGAGTCTTCCCCGAATCTCAAGGCGGTTTGATTGATGATAATATCCTGCATGGTCCATCCTCCACTGATTTGATGGTTCTAATATACCACTTTTTCAGAAAAAAGCCTTACGGGATCATCACAGAATCTTGTCAAATCATCCGGTCATCCACTCCCTTTTTTTTGCTGGCATTTGTAATTTCATTGGAATATTTTTTGACGGAATTAAAATATTCCAGAGGAGACATTCCGGTTGTTTTTTTAAACTGCTTGGAAAAGTACTGTAAAGAGCTGTAGGACAAGTAATACGCGATCTCCGTAAAATTCATATTGCCATCCCGCATGATTTCCTTGGAACGTTCAATCTTCATGAAATTAAAATAGTCAATAGCCCCGCAGTCTTTTTCCCTGTGAAACAGGGAATGAAGGGTTGAGCGGCTTATGGAAAATTCATCGCAAATGGTTTTAATGGATAGGTGCTCGCAGATATGAAACTCCATAAACTGAATAATCTGCTCCAAATGAGTGGAATTGGAGGAAAAGGCCATTTGCTCAGTCAGAATTGCATGGATGGGTGCGCTGTCCGCTTCAAAATGATTCCGTTTCACATGGATCAGAAAAATCTGTAAATATAAAAGGATGAGCTGGGCAGCCCCAAAAGGCGGGGAAGATGCCAGCTCCACCTTTTCCACAGAAGGAATATGGAGGGGGGTGGAAAAGGCCTGTCTCGCTTCTGCAATGATCCTGGAAAGGAGGAAACGCTCATCCTGATTTAAGGAGCAGGATTTTTCTTCAAAAAACTTCATGCTGCTGCTGTTGCAGCGGAAGGAGATGGCCACCAGGTTCGGAGCCTTGTTTCCCATGGCTTTCAGGGCATGAAATTCGTTTGGTTTGTGAAAGATCACATCCCCTGCTTTTAAGTGGTAGATGGAATGGTCTGCCTGTACGGTGATTTCCCCTTTGTCTACGTAAAGAAACTCCCAGAAATCATGGGCTTCGCCTGAAAATACGAAATCCTTCATGTATTCAAAATAATGGACGGTTATGATTTCGCGGATATCAAATTCTATGGTTAATGGTGTGCTGCAGTATGGCATTTGGAATACCTCCTTTGGCTTTTATGGTAGCATGAAAGGAGCCGGCTGGCAAGATTGGATAATTTGATAACAAGACAGGACAATCATGCAATTCAAATGAAAGGAATAGGAGTATAATAGAAAAAAAATAATGATTGGGCCAACGGAGGCGTTCATAGATTCCTGTGAATGCCTCTTTTTGTATTTTTTAGGAAATTCCGTTGAAATCACCGTAAGAAGGGAGCTGTGTCTGGAAAATATTGTGCACTATAACGAAAAAAACAACGAATTTGGCAATGAGTCCGGTTAATAGTATAAGCATATCATTCCGGTTCATTATATAATGATAAAAAAGAACCAAGATATAATGAGCCCATGAAAGCGAAAAGGAGCTTGTCCGTCGGCGGGAGCCGCGAATGGGAATCATAAATGACAGGCTCATGATAGTAAGAAAGGAAAATCATATGAAAAGGATTACAGTTGCCCTTGCGGGCTTGGGAAGCAGAGGCAAGGATACCTATGCACCGGTTGCAAAACTGCTTCCTGAAAAAATGGAGATCACTGCCATTGCGGATATTGATGAAACAAAGGTGGAAGAGGTGGCCAGAGAATACGGAGTGCCAAGAGAGCGATGTTTCTCCAGCGCCGAGGAGATGTTAAAGGAGGAAAAGCTTGCGGATGTAATGTTTATTGCCACACAGGACCGGCAGCATGTGGGCCATGCCCTTCCTGCTCTTGAAAAGGGATACGATCTATTGCTGGAAAAACCCGTTTCGCCGGATTTAGACGAATGCAGGGAACTATTAAAATCTGCCAGTGAGAAGGGACGGAAGGTGGTTGTCTGTCATGTGCTGCGCTATACGCCTTTTTATACAAAGGTGAAAGAACTGATAGATGACCGGGTGATCGGTGATGTGGTCACTGTCATGGGAATTGAGAATGTAGGGTACTGGCATCAGGCTCACAGCTTTGTCAGGGGAAACTGGAGAAATTCCGATATCACCAGTCCTATGATCCTTCAAAAGTGCTGTCATGACATGGATCTTTTATTGTGGCTGACGGGAAAAACCTGCGATTCCGTCACATCCTTTGGAAGCACCTATTTATTCAAAAAGGAAAAGGCTCCGGAAGGTGCAGCTATGCGCTGCCTGGATGGATGCAGGGCTAAGAACGAATGTCCCTTTGATGCGGAAAAAATCTACATAACCAATGAAAAGACCGGCATTGCTCATGGCAAGTCAGACTGGCCGTGTAACGTGCTTACCCTTCAGCCTACGGAAGAATCCGTTATGGAAGCCTTAAAGACCGGACCGTACGGGAGATGCGTGTATCATTGCGATAATAATGTAGTGGATCATCAGGTAGTGAATTTAAATATGACAGACGGCTCAACCATCAGCTTTACCATGACAGGCTGTACCGAGGAAAATTCCAGATATACCAAATTTATGGGAACAAAGGGAGAGATAGAAGCAAGCCTTCATTCCAACCTTATCACGGTAAGGCCCTTTGGAAAGGAAAAGCAAATCATAGATGTTTCCAAATTGTCTGACGATTTTTCCGGCCATGCCGGCGGCGATAACCGGATGGTGGAGCAGTTTCTTGACATGGTCAGGGAAGGATCCGAACCAGGCCATTCCATGACCACATTGGAAAAGTCCCTGGAGAGCCATTACATCGCCCTGGCAGCGGAGCAGTCCAGAATTTTAAGGGGAAAGCTGGTTCCATTAAAGGATATTCGTTAATTTTAAATATCAATAAAAAAGGAGAGAGCAGATTATGAAGAAAACAAAAGGAAAGAAAATGATGGCAATGGGAATGGCCCTTGCCATGGCTGCAATGAGCATAACCGCATGCAGCGGAGGCGGCGGAGCTTCCAAAGGAGGCCCTGTGACACTGAGCTTTGGAATATGGGATGAAAAGCAGCGCCCTGTCATGGAATCCATGATCCAGGCCTACGAGAAGACGCATGAAAATGTAACCATCGAGATCCAGCTTACCCCTTATAAGGGAGGCGAATACTGGACCAAGCTGGAGGCTGCGGCAACAGGAGGGACAGCCCCTGATGTGTTCTGGCTCAATGTGCTTCATGCTGAGGATTACTACGACGGAGGAATCCTTCTGGATTTAAATGAATCTTTGAAAAAGTCAGACTTAGATCTTGGAAAAAACTTTCCGGAAGCCCTTGTAAAGGCCTATAACTTTGAGGATAAACAGATTGCCGTACCTAAGGATTTTGATACCAATGCCCTGTGGTATAACAAAGAAATCTTTGATAAGGCAGGGGTGGCTTACCCTACCGATGACTGGACCTATGATGACCTCGTAAAGGCATGCAAGGATTTAAAGGCAGCAGGCCTTGACTCAGGAGCCTATCCTTTTGCCTGCCCCATTGATTTCCAGACCTGGTATTATCCAACCGTATATGCTAACGGCGGCTGGATCTTAAATGAAGACAAAACAGAAACCGGCTATGCGGATCCCAAGACTCAGGAGGGAATCCAGTGCTGGATTGATCTGATAAAAGAAGGCTATTCCCCATCAGCAGCCGCATTGTCAGAGACCAGTGCCGATGCCATGTTTGAGGGAGGACAGCTGGCTATGGTTTTAGCAGGCTCCTATATGACACCGGAGTATACGGGAAATGATGCCATCAACACTAAGATCAACCTGGTAGAATTTCCATCATTCAACGGAACGGAGCCCAACATTATTAACGGTCTTGGTTATGCAGTATTTGCAGGAAGTAAAAATAAGGACGCAGCAGCAGATTTTGCATTATGGCTGGGAAGCGAAGAGGCCATGAAGATCCAGGGAGAGAGCGGAGTTGTTATTTCCGCAAGGAATGACGCCCAGAAGTATTTTTCCGAGTCCAACAAGGATTTAAATCTGGCGGCATATACCAATCATTCCGGTGAAGCCAATCCTCTTCCGGTGTGCAAATCCGTGGCAGAGATCTATGATCTGGAAGCAGAGGCTTTAAAGGCAGCTTATTCCGGGGATAAGCCTTTAGCAGATGTATGCAGCCAGCTTAAAACAGACACAGATGCGATTCTGGCAAAAAATAAGAAGTAGGTGTATGGAATGCAGGGTACGACAAAAAAGAAAATTGCAAAGCGGCAATGGAAAGAATGGGGAGAGGGGTATTTATTTATAACGCCCCTGTTGCTGGGAATCTTTGTATTTTATATTTTTCCCTTTATTCAGAATTTCTGGTTCAGCTTTAATGAAGTGAATAAATTCAATGCAGCCACCTTTTATGGCCTTAACAATTATAAGGAAATGTGTAAGGATAAAGAACTGTGGAAGGCTCTTGGAAATACACTTCTTTACGTCGGGGTCACTGTGCCCTTGGGCCTTACGTTATCCTTGTTTGTAGCGGCCCTGCTCAATACGAAAATCAGGGGAACTTCCTTTTACCGGACCATTTATTTCCTGCCCTCAGTAACCATGTCGGCGGCAGTGGCGATGGTTTGGAAGTGGATTTATAATGAGCAGTACGGACTTTTAAATGCGGCGATGAAGGCCATGGGTTTTTCTCCACATGGCTGGATCACCGATCCTAAAACTGCCCTGTTCATGGTGATGATCGTTGGGATTTGGGGGACTGTTGGCTATAACATGATCATACTTTTGGCAGGCATGCAGGGGATCTCAAGATCCTATTATGAGGCGGCGTCTGTGGATGGGGCAAGCGGCATTCACCAATTCTTTAAAATTACGGTCCCCATGCTGTCACCCACCATATTTTTCGTACTGATCACTTCCGTCATCAGCGGTTTTCAGGTATTTGACACCATTTACATGATGGTTGGAAAAACCAATACGGCTTATCGCAGCACACAGACTTTGGTCATGTTGTTCTACCGAAATGCGTTTGATTATGGACATAAGGGCTATGCAGCAGCCATATCCATTTTAATCTTTTCTATTATTATGCTGGTAACAGTGATACAGATGATAGGACAGAGAAAATGGGTCAATTACGACTAAAGGAGGCACCGGATGAAGAGAACGAGCAGTCGAAAAAAACTATTGATCCATATGATTCTGATTGCAGGAATCGGTATTACCGTGTTTCCGTTTCTTTGGATGCTGTTTACCTCCTTTAAAACAAAGGGAGAATCCATGGCGATTCCGCCTACAATCTTTCCGCAGCAGTTTGCAACAGAGGCTTATAATAACGTTCTGACCGCCCTGCCCTTTGGAAGAATATATATGAACACCGTTTTTTCAACGGTTATAACGGTTGCAGGACAGGTGGCGATCTGCACCCTGGCAGCGTATTCCTTTGCCAGAATTAAGTTTCCAGGGAGGGATATCCTGTTTTTGATCGTGTTGTCCGTCCTGATGGTACCAGGACAGATCTTTCTGGTTCCCCAGTACTTAATTGTACAGAAGATCGGGCTGCTGGATACGCTGTTTGCGCTTTTTCTGCCTAATTTATTCAGTGCCTTCGGCACCTTTATGATGCGCCAGTTTTTCTTATCGCTCCCCGATGAACTGGAGGAAGCGGCTATACTAGACGGCTGCAGCAGATTCCAGATCCTGACCAGGATCATGGTTCCTCTGGTCAAATCAGGGATCGTGGCCCTTGTGATCTTCACAGCGAAGTTTGCCTGGAATGATTTTATGTGGCCTTTGATTGTCAATACCTCCACTACAAAAATGACTCTTGCTCCGGCTCTGTCCACTCTTCAGGGACAGCATACCAATGATTATCCGGCACAGATGGCAGGAGCAGTTCTGGCGGTTATCCCAATGATTGTTTTGTTTTTTATTTTCCAGAAACAGTTTATAGAAGGCGTGGCTCATACAGGTGTAAAAGGCTAAAGGATGCATTTAAACAAATTTTAGAATGTGTGCAGAGTCGTTTGAAACAGGAAAAGGAAAGCGGACCGGATCCGCTTTCCTTTTCTTACTCTGGAGGTGTGAAATACCTTTTAATACCGGAAAATTTTCATAAAAGTTCTTCCTGATTCTATTTCTATGATGATAATTATAAAGTAATAAACAAAAGAAACTTTGCATATACTTGGTAATATATGGTCGATATAAAATATTTCTGTAAAGGAGAGAACTAATATGCCAAGAGGAGTAAGAAAGACACCGCTTGAAAAGCTTCAGGAAGAATTAAAAGAGGTCCAGGAATCAATCCAGCAATATAAGAACAGTCTGGTTACGTTGGGGGAAAAAGAGAAAGAGATTCAGGATAAAATAAAGCTGGAACAATTTAAGGAAGTATCAACAATTTTGGACGAGCATGAGATGTCGATCATGGATTTAAAGGAATTACTAATTTCATCGAAAGCCGAGTAAAATGCTTGAATGGCTGCAGAGAGAATATGCAAATAAGGACGCAGTTTACAATAAAATACGATACAACATTGAACAATATTTCAAATACACGTATTTACGACATTGTTCAGTAATACGATAATTAAATATTGTCATTTCAAGTCGTTTCGTATCCGCATAAACCGAAACAATTTGGGGTAACTTTTATTACAATCAGGACTTATTCAAGCACTTATTTGATTATTGTATATATTGAAAAATGTGTGAAATAAAAGGAGGGTACAATTATGCCAAGAGGTGTGCGCAAATCATCACTTTTAAAATTACAAGAAGAACTAAAAAATACACAAGATGCGATAGAACAATATAAGGCAGCTATTAAAACCCAAGAAGAAAGAGCAAAGCAGATTCAAGAAGAAATTAAGTTAGAAGAATTTAAGGAAATATCAGCAATTCTCGAAGAGAAGAACATGTCTGTTACCGACCTAAAAGAAATACTTTTAAGCAAAGATTAGTTGATATGCCAAATATCCTTATGGGGTGTTTGGCATATTTTTTTGAGAAAACAGAAATGTGGTAAGAATAATATGTATTCTATCATGAGTTTTTTATCAAGATTCCATGTAATTATTTGTAATATATCGTTATGAATAGGTAGAATTAGCATATAATAGGATTAATTAGATTACTTGAGGGAAGTCATGATCATACATGTTGTTCAATCTGGCGAAACTATTGATTCGATATCAGATTATTACAAAATTCCTGTTAACAGATTAATATTGGAAAACGGAATTACAAACCCTAACAATTTAGCAATTGGTCAAACGATCGTGATTGTTCAGCCGGAAACACTCTACACTGTCCGGGCCGGCGATACATTGGAGAGTATTGCTGAGCAGCACGGTGTTTCCCCAATGGAATTATTAAGAAATAACCCTTATCTTTCCGATAGAGAATTTATGTATTCCGGTGAAACCATAGTTATAAAATATCAAACGAATAAAGCAAGAACGATTGAAACCAGTGGCTATACCTTTTCATATATAGATCAATCTGTTTTAATAAAAACGCTACCTTTTTTATCATATTTGACTATTTTCAATTATAGGGCCACACGTGAAGGAGATCTTGTCACTATTGCTGACGATGCAGATGTCATTCAGTTGGCTAAAACTTATGGTGTTGCGCCCATGATGTTTGTTTCTACAATTACGGAAGAAGGAACAATTATTCGTGAAGTAACTCAGAATATTTTAAATAACTCTTCTGTGCAAGATCGCCTCATTGACAATATTCTTCAAATGATAAAAACAAAAGGTTATTATGGAGTGAATATGTATATCGAAGATATTACACCGGATAACATAAATAGTATTGTAGAATACATAAGAGTAGCTTCCGCTAAATTTCGTTCAGAAGGTTATAGAGTGCTAGTCACCACAACGCCAATCATGAATATTGATAGGCCTATTGTCAGCTTTGAAAAATTGGATTATTCACGATTATCTGGATATGTAGATGGAATTTTATTTGCTTCTTATGATTGGGCCAGATTTTACAGTTACCCAAGTTCAATTTTTCCGGTTAATGTTTTACGAGAGTTATTATATTATGTAGTCAATATTATTCCACCTGACTTTTTATTCTTAGGAATCACTACGCTCGGTTATGATTGGACACTTCCTTATGTTCCGGGAGCTACGGGGGCTACTGCTATAGCAAACAATAATGCAATACGAATAGCAGCAGAAAACAATATACCAATACAATTTAATGAAGCAGCACAATCACCTTTTTTCTATTATATGGATAGTGATGGAATCCTTCATATAGTGTGGTTTAATGATGCGAGAAGTTTTGACGCAAGAGCGGGGCTGGTAGAAGAATTTGATCTTCAAGGTCTATCTCTATGGACTATTATGAGATTTGATACACAAATGTGGTTTATTATTAATTCTCAATACAACATAGAGAAAGTTATGGAGGCTGACTAAGAAATTAATTGGTTGGATACATAACCTTTGATAAAACATAACAAATAGGAGCATTTAAGCTATAATGCAAATAAGGACGCAGTTTTAAATAAACAGCGTCCTTATTTTTTTGTGTGTAATCCGTTATGATAAAAAAAGAAACACCCTGCAGGTATCCCTTACCTACAAAAAAGCATGGATTTAACAAAGAAAGCAATGGGAGAGTGGTTGACATGGAGAAGTACTATCTTGCGGTGGATATCGGCGCATCCAGCGGCCGCCATATTCTTGGGACAGTAAAGGAAGGAAAGCTGGAGCTTCAGGAGATTTACCGGTTTGAAAATGGGATGAAACAGAAAGACGGGCAATTCTGCTGGGATGTGGAGTCCTTGTTTACAGAGATTAAAGAAGGCATGAAGGAGTGCCGGAAGCTTGGGAAGATTCCTTTAAGCATGGGGATCGATACCTGGGCCGTGGACTTTGTCCTTTTGGATGGGGAAAACCGCATGCTGGGAAATGCAGCAGGTTACCGGGATGACAGAACCAAAGGGATGGACAAAAAACTGTATGAGGTCATTTCCTTAAAAGATTTATATGAAAGGACCGGCATCCAGAAGCAGATCTTTAATACCATTTACCAGCTTATGGCTGTCAGGGAAGAAACTCCGGAATATCTGGAAAAAGGAGAAACCTTCCTCATGATCCCAGACTATTTCCACTATTTGCTCACCGGGGTAAAAATGCAGGAGTATACCAATGCAACCACCACACAGTTGGTAAAGGCAGAAACCGGAACCTGGGATTATGAACTGATGAAAAAACTGGGCCTGCCGGAACGGCTGTTTGGAAACCTATCCATGCCAGGAACGACGGTGGGTCCATTGACGGGAGCCGTTGAACAGGAAGTGGGATTTTCCTGTCAGGTAGTCCTTCCTGCCACCCATGATACGGGTTCTGCCGTTATGGCAGTTCCTTTGTGTCCGGTTGAAGAGGAATCCACGGAGGATATCCTTTACATCAGTTCAGGAACATGGTCCCTTATGGGGACGGAGCTTTCAAAGGCAAATTGCTCCGCGGAAAGTATGGAAGCCAATTTTACCAATGAAGGCGGTTATGACCACCGCTTCCGTTACTTAAAAAATATCATGGGCCTTTGGATGATCCAGTCCGTGAAAAAGGAGCTGGAAGAAAAGGGAGAGGCATATTCCTTTGCAGAGCTTTGCCGTATGGCCTCTGAGGAAGAGATTGCTTCCATTGTTGACTGCAATGACAGCTTATTTCTGGCACCGGTGAGCATGATCCGGGCAGTGCAGGATTACTGCCAAAGTTCCGGAATGGCGGTTCCTAAGACTCCCGGGCAGTTGGCGGCAGTGATATACAACAGCCTGGCAGCCTGCTACGGAAACACGGTTAAGGAACTGGAAGCCATTACCGGAAGAAGCTATCCTGCCATTCATGTGGTGGGGGGAGGCTCTAATGCAGAGTATTTGAACCGTCTGACGGCTGACCGTACAGGCAGGACCGTTTATGCCGGACCGGGAGAAGCCACTGCCATCGGAAACCTCCTTGCCCAGATGCTGGCTGCCGGAGAGTTTGAGAGCTTGAAGCAGGCAAGGGAAGCGGTATACCGGTCCTTTGCCGTAAAGGAATATAAACCTGACAGTCCGGGTCTGCCTTTCTATCCGGCAAAAGGGAAGCCTGTGAACAAACATGAGCAGATGGAGGAAAAGATATGATAAGAAAATCTTTTAAGATGTATTGAAATAAGGGTATGGCTGAGGTATATGAAAAGAGGCACAAAATGCTCTGGCCTTAGAGGAAGGACATGATCAGCCAGGGCAAAATCAGCGGATACGCCCGTTAACCGGAAGTGGTGGGATTTCATGGCTGACATTATGAAAACCAATCCAGACAACAGCCCGGTTTCCATTGGCTTAAAGCCTGTATTTCATTTAGACTGTTACAAATAAATCATAAAAAGGAGAAGAGTGCCATGACAATAAAGGAACGTTATGAAGCAGCAAGGGAAGCATACCAGGGGGTTGGAGTTAATACGGATAAAGCATTGGAGGCTCTGAAAAAGATTCCTGTTTCCATGCACTGCTGGCAGGGAGATGATGTGATGGGATTTGACGGGGATGGTACCTTATCAGGGGGCATTCAGACTACGGGCAATTATCCGGGCAGAGCCAGAAATCCCGGGGAGCTGATGAGAGACATGGACAAAGCCTTAAGCCTGATCCCAGGAAAACACAGGATCAACCTTCATGCAAGCTATGCCATATTTGAGGAAGGAGAATGGGCGGACCGGGATCAGCTGGAGCCCAGGCATTTTGAAAAATGGGTGGAGTTTGCCAGGGAGCGAGGAATCGGCATTGACTTTAATCCTACCCTGTTCTCTCATCCAAAGGCAGAGAATGCCACCTTATCCAGTGAGAAAGAAGAGATCCGAAGCTTCTGGATCAGACACGTACAGGCGTGCATCCGCATTTCCGAATATTTTGCAAAGGAGCAGGGAACACCATGCACGATGAATATCTGGATTCCCGATGGATTTAAGGATATTCCTGCAGACCGTACATCTCCAAGGGCGCGTCTAAAAGATTCCCTAGACCGGATCCTTTCCATGGATTACGATAAGTCCAAGGTACTTGTTGCGGTGGAATCCAAGGTATTTGGGATCGGTATGGAAAGCTGTACGGTGGGTTCCCATGAATTTTACATGAATTACGCTTCCAAGAATGATATCCTCTGCCTGCTTGACAGCGGCCATTATCATCCTACGGAGGTGATATCTGACAAGATATCCTCCATGCTCCTGTTCTTTGATAAAGTGGCTCTTCATGTAACCAGGCCGGTGCGGTGGGACAGTGACCATGTGGTACTGTTTGATGATGAGACAAGGGAAATCGGGAAGGAAATCATACGGGGAGGAGCCGACCGCGTTCTTTTGGCTCTTGACTTCTTTGATGCCAGCATTAACCGCTTATGTGCATGGATCGTTGGAATGCGCAACATGCAGAAGGCACTGTTAAATGCCCTTCTTCTTCCCGGTGAGACCCTTGCGGAATTACAGAAAGAGCGGAATTTCACGGAGCAGATGATGCTCCAGGAGGAGCTTAAGCTTTATCCTTTCGGGGATGTATGGAACTATTTCTGTGAGATCAACGGGGTTCCCCCAAAAGAAGACTGGTTTAAAGAGATACGCAGCTATGAAAAAGAAGTGCTGCTTAACAGGAGATAAGGAGAAAAAGAATATGAAGATTCTAGATACGGAATTTGTAAAAAGCTTTATCAGGCTGTGTGATGACGGCTTCCATCAAAACTGGCATGAAAGAAACGGGGGCAATTTAAGCTACCGCATGAAGCAGTCTGAGGTGGAATCCGTTAGAGAGAACTTCACGGATGGAAATCCCTGGCAGCCCATAGGCACCCGTGTAAAGGGTCTGGCAGGAGAGTATTTTATGGTGACTGGGAGCGGAAAATATTTCCGCAACGTGATTCTGGATCCGGAGGCCAATATCTGCATGATTGAAGTGGATGAAAGCGGGGAAAATTACAGGATCCGCTGGGGACTGGTAAACGGCGGGCGTCCTACCAGCGAGCTTCCCTCCCATCTCATGAATCACGAGGTTAAGAAGGAGTCTTCCAACGGAAAGCACAGGGTGATATACCATGCCCATCCTGCCAATGTAATCGCTCTCACCTTTGTTCTTCCCTTAGAGGATAAGGTGTTCACCCGGGAATTGTGGGAGATGGCCACGGAGTGTCCCGTGGTTTTCCCTGATGGAGTAGGTGTGGTGGGCTGGATGGTACCGGGCGGACGTGAGATAGCCGCAGCCACCAGTGAGCTGATGAAGAACTATGATGTAGCTGTCTGGGCCCATCACGGTTTATTCGTTTCAGGTGAGGATTTTGACCTTACTTTCGGACTGATGCATACAGTGGAAAAATCTGCGGAAATACTTGTTAAGGTGCTTTCCATCCGTCCGGATAAGCTTCAGACCATATCATCCCGGAACTTCCGTGATCTGGCGGCTGACTTTCAGGTGAACCTGCCGGAAGAATTTTTGTATGAAAAGTAAAAAACACGGAAAAAAGCCACTGGAGAACAGAGTCTCTCCAGTGGCTTTTCCCACTCTCAGCGATATGATATTTTAATCCATTTCCTCTTCCACAATGGTCGTGGTTTCATCAGCCAGATCCTTTATGGCCTCTCCGGCAGACTGTACCGCATCCTTTGCTGTCTCAAGTCCATTCTTTGCCGCATCCTTTGCCGCCTCGACCGCTGTTTCCGCTGTTTCTTTGAAAGATTCTGCCGTTTCATCCGCTTTTTCTGCCAGACGGTCTGCAGCTCCGGCAGCGTAATCCAAACCGCCGTCAGAACGATCCTCTTCATCATCTAAATACGTATCTGCCTGATCTTTTGCGGATTCAAACATGTCCTTTGCGGTATATGCAACGGCAGAAGCCGCTTCCTTTGCCGTATCTGAGACAATGCTTGCCGCATCCTTTACCAGGTTTCTCGCCGCACTTACCGCATCCTTGGCAGCGTCTGCCATATCAGAAGCAGCGATCTTAAATTCATCCTTATTGGCATGTAAGGAAACATAGTTGCGGTTCATTGTGCTGTCAATCTTGGAAATGTCGTCATTCCCCTCATCTTCAAAATCGTGGAAATTTTCTTCCAGTTCTTTGTGGAAGGATTTGTATTTCGTAAAATAAGAGATCCCAGCAGCTACAACGCCGGCGATAGTGGCCAGTGCCACGAATTTCCCAAACCCATTACCCTTTTTTGCCATTTGAAACACTCCTTTCCTTATTACCGCCCAGGGATTCTGGACACAACGTTATGCTTTCAAACATTTTTATTATTGCCCATAATTTTTGGACATAACGTTATACCTGCACGGCACTTTTTTTCCGGCCTGTGCATTTGGGCATAATGGTATGCCTGTAAGGCACTTCATTCTCTGTTATTGTAATACGTTCATAGAAAAAAATAAAGGTATATAATAAGAAAATTTCTATAAACTATGTAGGTAAAGGAAAAAATCACGCAAATATGGAAAAAATGTAAAAAATATATAAAGTTAGCACTCAACTATTGACAGTGCTAATAATGAGTGATATAACTTAGTATGTGAATAAAATAAAACTTCTTTCGGAAGGCCAAAAGAAAGAAATAATAAGCAAAAAGCTATGAGGAGGAATTGCAATGAAATTAGTACCATTATTTGACAAAGTTGTGTTAAAACCATTGGTTGCAGAGGAGACAACAAAGTCCGGTATTGTTCTGCCGGGTCAGGCAAAAGAAAAACCGCAGCAGGCGGAAGTTATTGCAGTAGGACCTGGCGGTCTGGTAGACGGCAAGGAAGTCACCATGCAGGTTAAAGTGGGCGATAAAGTAATCTTCTCCAAATATTCAGGAACAGAAATAGAAACCGGAGAAGACGATCAGAAATATGTGATCGTAAAACAGAATGATATTTTAGCAGTAATCGAGTAATTAAGAAAGCAATACCAAAGTCAAAAGTTCAGATTGTAGATCATACGTATTTTCATTTTATGTAGAAAACTGGAGGAATGAATTATGGCAAAACAGATTAAATATGGCGTTGATGCCAGAAAAGCACTGGAGTCCGGAGTTAATCAGTTAGCAGATACCGTTCGTGTAACATTAGGCCCCAAGGGCAGAAACGTTGTTCTGGATAAATCCTTTGGCGCACCTTTGATCACGAACGACGGTGTTACCATTGCAAAAGAGATCGAGCTGGAGGATGCCTTTGAAAACATGGGCGCTCAGCTTGTAAAAGAGGTTGCTACAAAGACCAATGATGTGGCCGGCGACGGTACCACCACTGCAACTGTATTGGCTCAGGCTATGATCAATGAAGGAATGAAGAACCTGGCAGCTGGAGCAAACCCCATTGTTTTAAGAAAGGGTATGAAAAAAGCCACCGAAGCAGCGGTAGAAGCAATTGCAAAGATGAGCGAACCGATTAAGGGCAAGGCTTCCATCGCCAGAGTTGCAGCTATTTCCGCTTCCGATGATGCGGTAGGCGAGATGGTAGCTGACGCTATGGAGAAGGTTTCCAACAACGGCGTTATTACCATTGAGGAATCCAAGACCATGAAGACAGAACTGGATCTGGTGGAAGGTATGCAGTTTGACAGAGGTTATATTTCCGCATACATGTGTACCGACATGGAAAAGATGGAAGCTAATTTAGACGATCCATACATTCTGATTACAGATAAGAAGATTTCAAACATCCAGGAGATCCTTCCTTTATTAGAGCAGGTGGTTCAGTCCGGCGCAAGACTTCTCATCATCGCAGAAGATGTGGAAGGCGAGGCTTTAACAACCTTAATCGTTAATAAATTAAGAGGTACCTTCAATGTCATCGCAGTAAAGGCTCCTGGCTATGGCGACAGAAGAAAAGAAATGTTACAGGATATCGCTGTTTTAACAGGCGGTACCGTGATTTCCGATGAATTGGGATACGAGCTTAAGAATGCCACCCTTGACCTGTTAGGACGTGCAAAATCCGTAAAGGTTCAGAAGGAAAACACCGTAATTGTAGACGGATGCGGCGATAAGGAAGCAATCACAGCAAGAATCGGCCAGATCAAGGGACAGATCGAAGAGACCACTTCTGACTTTGACAGAGAGAAATTACAGGAAAGACTTGCAAAGTTATCCGGCGGCGTAGCAGTAATCCGGGTAGGTGCTGCAACAGAAACCGAAATGAAGGAAGCAAAGCTTCGTATGGAAGATGCTTTATCGGCAGCAAGAGCAGCCGTAGAGGAAGGTGTCATCGCAGGCGGCGGTTCTGCTTACGTTCATGCAATTACACAGATTGAAGACGTTGTAAAGGGTCTGGAAGGCGATGAAAAGACCGGAGGAAAGATCATCTTAAAGGCTCTTGAAGCTCCGTTATACCACATTGTAGCCAACGCAGGTCTGGAAGGAAGCGTCATTATCAATAAGGTAAAGGAATCTAAAGTAGGAACCGGTTTTGACGCATACAAAGAAGAATACGTAGATATGGTAGAAGCAGGCATCCTGGATCCGACTAAGGTTACCAGAAGCGCCCTTCAAAATGCTACCAGTGTTGCATCAACCTTATTGACAACAGAGTCCGTTGTTGCTAATATTAAAGAAAAAGCACCTGCAATGCCAGCTCCAGGCGGAATGGATATGATGTAATATTCACGAAAGCCATGAGCAGTGGGAAACGGAATATGAAAAATTTTATGTTGTGCTTTGCACATAAGAAAAATTTTCCATATTCTGTTTCAGAGGGCGAATGCCCGTGAGCGGGGAAAGCCGCAGGCTTTCCCCGCTGCACTGCGGTCTTCCAATAGACCAACATATCTCATCGAAAGCCTGCGGGTCTTCCCTTGCACTCAAACAAGGGTTAGGCTCCCCCTGACAGGCCGGGCAGGAAAGAGGAAAGGATCCAGATCGTTATGAATGAAATGTATGCAGAATGGCTTGTGAAGCGAAAATCTCCGGCCTACACCATGTTGATAAAAATTGCGATGGGAATCCTGTGCGTAATTGCATTTTTCCTCTCCATGTCTCCGGTATTCGGAATCTTTGGAGTGCTCATCCTGCTTGCCGCTGTAGCAGCTACATACTTTGTATACCGTAACAGCGAAGTGGAATTTGAATATCTCTATGTGACCAGCACTCTTACCATTGACCGGATCTACGGCAGAAGCAAGAGAAAGAAAGCCTGGGAAGGTTCCATGGAAGGGATACAGATTGTAGCACCCACAGGCTCTACCGAAGCCAGGGATCATGAAACAAAGAATATGAAGGTGCTGGATTTTTCTTCTCACGTACCGGGGGCAAGGACGTATACATTAATCAGCCAGTCCGGTGCGGAAACGACCAAGATCATATTTGAGCCTAACGATAAGCTGCTTCAGTGTATGAGGATGACAGCGCCCCGTAAAGTGGTAAAAGCAGTATAAAAGAAAAAGGAACCAGTCGGTTTTGTATCATACCGTCCGGTTCCTTTTTGCGTGAGCAAAAAGCCGGACCAATTTTGACCTGCACCTTTGACAAATACAGAATGTCCACGGAGGACGGAAAGAAACCGGAAAATGTCCGTTGACAACCTAGGTAAAATTTGCTAAACTATGTAACTAACAAGTCAAAAGGCTTATTAGTGTCATTAATAAAAATATAAAGAAGGAGAGGAAAAATTAATGGGTACAATTATTGGCGAAGGCATAACTTTTGATGATGTGCTGTTAGTCCCAGCTTATTCAGAAGTCATACCTAATCAGGTTGATTTATCGACGAACCTTACAAAAACCATCAAGCTCAATATTCCGCTTATGAGTGCCGGCATGGATACCGTTACCGAGCACCGCATGGCCATTGCCATGGCAAGACAGGGAGGAATCGGTATCATCCATAAGAATATGTCCATCGAGGAGCAGGCAGAAGAGGTTGATAAGGTAAAGAGGTCAGAAAACGGCGTCATAACGGATCCATTCTATCTTTCCCCGGAACATACATTAAAAGATGCGGATGAGCTTATGGGTAAGTTCCGCATATCCGGAGTGCCGGTTACAGAAGGAAAAAAACTGGTGGGCATCATTACCAACCGGGATTTAAAATTCGAAGAGGATTTCAGCCGGAAAATCAAGGAGTGCATGACTTCTGAAAACCTGGTGACAGCCAGGGAGGGCATTACTCTTATGGAGGCTAAGAAGATCCTGGCAAAGGCAAGGGTGGAAAAGCTTCCCATTGTTGATGATGATTTTAATTTAAAGGGCCTTATTACCATTAAGGATATTGAAAAGCAGATCAAATACCCTCTGTCTGCAAAGGATGGTCAGGGAAGGCTTCTTTGCGGAGCAGCCGTAGGGATCACCGCCAATGTGCTGGACCGTGTGGGCGCACTGGTAAAGGCAAAAGTGGATGTGGTGGTTTTAGACTCCGCTCACGGCCATTCCGAAAACGTTCTCCGGTGTGTGAGAATGATCAAAGAGGCGTATCCGGAACTTTCAGTCATTGCTGGAAACGTGGCAACCGGAGAGTCTACAAGGGCATTGATTGAGGCCGGCGCCGATGCGGTAAAGGTAGGAATCGGGCCAGGTTCCATCTGCACCACCCGTGTGGTGGCAGGCATCGGTGTACCCCAGATCACGGCTGTCATGGACTGCTATGCAGTGGCTAAGGAATACGGAGTTCCCATCATTGCTGATGGTGGTATCAAGTATTCCGGAGATTTGACTAAGGCCATTGCTGCCGGTGGAAGCGTATGTATGATGGGAAGCATGTTTGCCGGATGTGACGAAAGCCCGGGAACCTTTGAATTGTATCAGGGTAGAAAATATAAGGTATACAGAGGAATGGGTTCCATCGCTGCTATGGAAAACGGCAGTAAGGACCGCTACTTCCAAAGTGATGCAAAGAAGCTGGTACCGGAAGGCGTAGAAGGCCGGGTAGCTTATAAGGGTATGGTAGAGGATACGGTATTCCAGATGCTTGGAGGTTTACGGTCCGGTATGGGATACTGCGGAGCAAAAGACATCAGGACCCTTCAGGAGACCGGAAGGTTCATTAAAATTACTGCAGCCTCTCTGAAGGAAAGCCATCCTCATGACATTCATATCACAAAGGAAGCGCCAAACTACAGCATAGACGAATAGACAACATAACAGAAAACATAACAGACATCATAACAGGTGGAGATCATAATAGATTCTCCACCTGTTTGATTACCTGGGCAATGGATTCTGTTAACGTCAGATCTTCACAACCCACCACATAATGATTGCACCTGTTCACCGGTATAAGGATTTTATAGGCACGGCTTCTGCCGATCGCCTCTGCCATGGCTGGGGTAATCTCACCTAAGAGGGAGTCAGCGATGACGATTCCAATAGGCCCGATGATGAGATCCGCATCTCTGCTAGCAACGATAACAGGATTTTCCCCGGTTGCGCCTGCGTCGGCTCCGGCCTTTAGCATGGCGGAAGTAGCGATGGAATTGGTTCCAATGGCAACGACCGGCAGCTTGGGAAGGGATTTTTTCAGCTGGGCAATGACGGACTGCCCCATTTTGCCGCCCTGCCCGTCAATAATAACGACTTTCATAGCATCCTCCTTGCCCTTTATTTTATTATAGGGAAGGAAAGAAATCAAGTGTCCTGCTATTTTTTCCTGTGAGGAAGCCGTCCCCGGAAAAACCTCTTTTTCAGCTCTGTAATGTGGAATGGAATTAAAGGATAAATATAGCTTTTTCCTGCAATGGTTTTATTGAATACAATAGCCAACAGAGATAGGGCCACTCCTCCCACAAATCCCCAGAAGTTAAATAATGCGGTAGTGATCAGCATGATCATTCGCATGAATTTAAAGGCATAGCCCAGTTCAAAGCTGGACTGGGAATAGTTTGCTATGGTCACAAAGGCCATGTAAAGCATGGTTTCACTGTTAAACCAACCGGATTTTACGGAGTATTCACCCAGTACAATACCGGCGATCACACTGAGAGGTGTGGTCAGCATGCTTGGCGTGTTGACTGCTGCTAGCCTTAGTCCGTCAATGGCGAATTCCAGGATCAAAAGCTGGAAAAGAAGGGGAACCTGAGGTTCCTCCGACAGGCGGATGAATTGGAGCCAGGAAGGGATCAATTCTGGATTTTGCATAAAAAACAGCCACATTGGCGTCAAATATAAGGTCAGAATAGAAATGACCAGTCTGGACAGCCGCAGATAGGTCCCTGTAACAGGCGGAAAATAATAATCATCGGCTTCTTCAATGATGTCAAAGACAGAGGACGGCAAAATCATGGCAGAGGGAGAATTGTCCACCAGGATGACAATGTTCCCCTCCAGCAGGGAAGCAGCGGTAGTATCAGGCCTTTCGGAATATTTGAATTTTGGGAAAGGATTGAACCATTTATGGGGATATATACACTCCGCAAGGCTTTCCTGGTTCATGGTCAGGGCATCTACCTTAAGGCTGCTGATCCGATCCTTGATCATGGTGAGAAGCTTTTCATCATACCGCCCCTTAAAATAGCAGATGGCTATATCCGTATGAGAGCTTTCTCCGGCATTCATGACTTCAATGGTAAGCTTTGGATCACGGATCCTGCGGCGGATGAGGGCAGTATTAAATACCAGGGTTTCTACAAATCCATCCCTTGATCCTCTGAGAACCTTATCCTTCTCCGGTTCTGAAACCCCCCGGGAGGGATAGCTCCGGCAGTCCACGGTCAGACATTTGTTATAACCGTTAATAAACAGACAGGATATTCCGGTTAAAAGCTGCTTGACCATGGTCTCGTCGTCTTTTACCAGTCCCACCTGACCATATGGAAGATACCTTTTGGAAAATTCATGGGCATCCTGCGGGATATCATCTGCCTTTATGGATGAAAAGCTATCCAGGATCTTCTGCCATAAATCACTCTGAGTAAATCCTTCAATGAAGTATAGGCAGGCCTCCCGTTCCCCAATATAAAAGGTCCGGTAGACGATATCAAAGTTTCCGTCTACATCCAGCTTTGTGTTTAAATGATACATATTATCGGAAAGGCTGTTGGAAAATTCCATGGTGTTTATCTCCTTGCAAATAAAATAGCGTAAATCAGACAGGAAAGATATATCTTGCAGATATATCCTTACCCTTAAAGTGCCGGACAGTCATAAGAAACTTGTTGGCCGGCGTATTGATATGACTGCAATACCGGCGCTAATAAGAAAAGTATGCACATATTTCATGAAATTATGTTTTATAAATTCTGTACGTATTACAAAGACTTTTGTCACGTCCTTGTATGAAAAAAATATGATAATATTCCTTTTATATAAAAAGATTTTTAGCAAAATGTACTAAAAATATTGACTTTTTACGCAATCAATGGTATTATCGTCCATGTGAGAAGCACAAAGGAGTTCCTTGTGTGCGTGATTTTGGTATGGGGATGCCAAGTAGCAGAAACAGAATAATGTGACGGTTTCAGATCGTGACGGGGGATTGCCTTCTGTGGGGGAAGGGCAATCCTCTATTAATTTCAAAATATTGATACAAGGGATAGATTTACATATAATATCAAGAAATCCCTTTCAGGAACCCTTTGTGTTCAGAGAAAACAGGCGGGAATAGGAAAATCCCTTCCAGAGTGCCTTTCTGCTCTGATAAAACAGGCGAAAATATGGATATGATGAGGAGGAGTTTTATGTGGAAAAAACTGAGGAGAGATAAGAGGGTCAGAAATGTAATGACAACCCTGGCAGTTGTGTTCTCCGCACTTTTACAAACCTTTGTGATCCAGGCATTTATCAAACCGGCGGGGCTTCTGTCCGGAGGGTTTACAGGAATTGCAATTTTGGTGGACCGGGTAACTTCCTTATATGGATTTAATATTTCCACCTCCCTGGGTATGATTGCCTTAAACATTCCCGTTGCATGGGCCTGCAGCAGGAATATCAGCAAACGGTTTACCTTTTTTTCCTTAATGCAGGTATTTCTGGCCAGTGCATTTTTAAGGATATTCAATTTTTCGCCTATATTCGAGGACAGACTTTTAAATGTTATTTACGGCGGAGTCCTTTATGGATTTGGAATTGTACTGGCACTTCGGGGCAACGCTTCCAGCGGGGGAACGGATTTTATCGCCCTGTATGTGTCCAACAAGACGGGCAATTCCATCTGGTCCCAGGTTTTCATAGGAAATGTACTGCTGCTTTCTATTTTCGGAATGATCTTTGGATGGGATTATGCAGGATATTCCATTCTGTTTCAGTTTGTAGGGACGAAGGTCATCTCCACCTTTCATCACAGGTATGACAGAGTCACCCTTCAGATCACCACCGTCCAGGGACCAAAGCTTGCCAATAAATACGTTGAAGCCTTCCGGCACGGTATTTCCTGCGTAGATGCGGTGGGAGGCTACAGCAAAAAGAAAATGTACCTGCTTCATACGGTGGTGTCTTCCTATGAGGTGGCGGATATTATCACCCTGTTTCATGAGGTGGATGAGCACGTAATCGTAAATGCATTTAAAACCCAGCAGTTTTTCGGGACTTTTTACAGGGCGCCTATGGAATAAGCCTGTTTTTTAAAATAACAGCGGGACTTTACTGCGGAAAGAGGTAGCTGCAGTAAAAGTCCCGCATGATTAAATTTATGATATTTTTTTCTTGATTCGTGCTGGAAACTGTTTTCTTCTCAGTTTACCGAACCAGTTAAAATATACAATGAACAGCAGAGAAGTGGTAGCCCAGGTCAGGGGATAGCTGAATATTATGGTTTCCATGGTGGGACGTAAGGGAACTGCCACGCAGATCCAGACCACACGGAGGGCACAGACGCCAAGGCTGGTAAGTATCATGGGAATCCAGCAATCTCCTGCTCCGCGAAGAGAACCGGAATAAATCTCTATGCAGACATAGGTAAAAAAGGTGGGAGCAAGGTAACGGAGTATTTGCGTCCCCTTTTGAATGACCGCCTCATCGGTGGTGAACAGCAGGTAAACATAATTCCCAAAGGTATAGAGAAGAACGCTGAGCACAGCAGCGGAAGCAAAGCTCATGATCATGCAGACCCGGATCCCCTTGTAGATTCGGTCCTTTTTTCCGGCACCGTAGTTCTGCCCTACAAAGGTGGTGATGGAAATGCCGAAGGCACTGATGATCATCCAGAACACGCTGTCTATCTTTCCATAGGCTGTCCATGCGGCGATGGTGTCTGTTCCCAGTGCATTGACGCTGGACTGGATGATGATGTTGGATGATGAGTACATAACTGATTGCAGCCCTGCAGGAAATCCGATCCTTATGATGCGCTGCAGCATGTCCCGGTCAATCCTGATGTCCTTAGGCACCAGATGGTAAGACTCCCTTGTCCGAATTAAAACCAGGATCACAAGAACTGCACTGACCATCTGGGAAATGATGGTGGCGAGAGCCGCTCCCATGACGCCCATATGCCCGTAGACCACAAATAGAATATCCAGGACCACATTGGTAAAACAGCTTGCAATCAGGAAGTACAGAGGCTTTTTGGAATCTCCGATAGCCCTTAGAATCCCTGCGCCCATATTGTAAACAAGATTCGGGATCACTCCCGCAAAATAGATCCTCATATACAGGACCGCATATTGTAAGATATCATCAGGAGTTCCCATAGCCAGTAAGGCATAGGGAGCTGCCAGGATGCCGACTCCCATCAGGATGGCGCCGCATAGGATAGAAAAAGCCATTGCGGTATGGACCGCCCGGCTGACTTGTCCTTCCTGCCTGGCTCCGTAAAACTGGGAAATAATGACCCCGGCGCCGGAAGAAAGCCCTATGAAGAAACCGATCAGTAAATTGATCAGGGGTCCCGTAGGGCCTCCCACGGCTGCCAGCGCTTCCTTTCCCACAAACCGGCCTACAATGACAGCATCGGCGGTATTATAAAGCTGCTGGAAAAAAGTCCCAAATAAAATGGGAAAGAAAAACAGAAGAAGCTGTTTCCAAATCACTCCCTCTGTAATCTGATTTTGCTTAAGTGTTTCTGTAGTAACCGCATTCTGGTTCATATCCGTTTCCTCTTTTCTGCCCATGCTTTCCGGGCATAGAGGGATACCCGTAGGGTGTTTCCTCATTCAAGTAATTATGTAGTCTTTTCTTCCATTATACTGTCTCAAATGGAAAAATACAATCCCCGTCCTTATTCGGTTATCTGTGCCTTTGTTATGGCCTGGTCCACAGCCTTTAGAAGCACGCCCGACGTATAGCGGGTTTCCGTTGAATAGGAGATATTCTTTGTAGACTGGTTTTTAATAATCTGCTGGGACAGGTTATCCATTGCCGGCTGCATCAAAGGATACATGGTGGTAACGGCTTCGCTTAAGGGAACCAGGGTAACGGAAGTGATTTTTTTGGAGTCTACCGAAACCTCTACGTTGATATCCTGGCTGTTCAGAGTGATGACGGAAGAATACACTCCAGGAACATAGCGCACAGGATCACCGGAAGTTGGGAGAATATCCTTCTTCGGACGGAACATAACTAAAAACAAAGTAATGAGTAGGATTCCAAGACCGACGAAGATTGCGGTGTAGATGATTTCCTTCATTCGTAAAACAACTATTTTTGTTTTGGAGCTCATAAAAAAAGCCCTCCGTACAGTTTTGTTATAATGTATGAACGGATTGAGGGGTTTCATGCCTAAGATTTCATTGTTGGCAGAGGAAATCTGTGTTAAGATGATAGACAAACATGCAGGCAAAGAAAGCGAAAAAAGGAGATGATAAGGCTATGTCCCTTCAACTGATATTAGGCGGCTCCGGCTCCGGCAAGACCTTCCGGCTTTATACGGATTTGATCCGCCAGTCCATAGAGCAGCCGGATACCCGGTATATTGCCATAGTACCGGAGCAATTTACCATGCAGACCCAGAAGGAGATCGTTTCTCTCCATCCAAACCATGGGGTTATGAATATTGATATCGTAAGCTTTCAGCGATTTGCCTATCGGGTATTTGAGGAGCTTGCCATCTCAAATCCCCAGGTACTTGATGATATGGGAAAATCCATGGTACTGCGTAAAGTGGCATCCAATAAAAAAAAGGATCTGGTCCTTTATAAAGAACACTTATCCAAATCCGGTTTTATTTCTCAGTTAAAGTCCATGCTGTCGGAGCTATACCAGTACGGCATAACGCCGGAGATGCTAAACCAGGGAATACCGGATAACGTAAGTCCCATGCTTCGGCAAAAATTATCTGATATATCTGTTATTTATCAGGGGTTTAAGGATTATATCAGGGATAAATATATTACCACGGAGGAGATTTTGGATGTGCTGTGCAGAGTCCTGCCCCGGTCGGAGCTGATTAAGAACAGCGTGATCACCCTTGACGGCTATACCGGCTTCACTCCTGTCCAGTACCGGATCCTTAAGCTGCTTCTTAACTACAGCAAACGGGTCATTGTCACTGTAACCATAGATCCTTCTGAGAACCTGAACAGAAAAACCGGAGTCCAGGAGCTGTTTCACATGAGCCGGCAGATGATTTGGAAATTAAATGAGCTGGCAAAAGAAACGGGAACAGGAAAGGAGAAGGATATTCTTTTAAAGAATCATCCGGCCGTCCGTTTCCTGGGAGCGGCGGTCACGGAAAGCCGGGAAGGGACTTATGGGGAAAATGCCCTGGACTTTCTGGAACAAAATTTATACCGCTACAAAGGAATCTCCTGCCAGGACGCCCCAGGCTCCATACGCCTTATAAAGGCCATAAACCCCATGGATGAGGTTGCCTTTGTAATCCGTTCCATCGAAGAAGAGATCAGGTATCAGGGGCTTCGTTACCGGGATATGGCTGTCATTACCGGAGATATTGGAGGCTATTCCAATGAAATCATTCATCAGTTCCAGCTAAATGGGATACCTTATTTCCTGGATGATAAAAAAAGCATATTAAAAAATTCCATGGTAGAGCTGATCCGGGCGGCCATGGAAATCATTCAGAAGGATTTTACATATGAATCTGTTTTTCGTTACTTACGAACCGGTCTCATTACGGCTAAAGAGGATGAGGAGAAAGCCGACCGCCTGGAAAATTACGTGATTGCCATGGGCATTCGGGGGTTTAAAAAGTGGGATTCCCAGTGGGAAGGCTGGTACCGGGGAGGGAAGGAACTTAATCTGGAAGAGTTAAACAGATACCGGGAGGAGATCATGGCTCCTTTAAGGCGATTAAAAGCAGCCTTTGGGGAAACGGATTCCACCGTTGCCTCTATGACCCGGGCGGTGACAGCCCTTCTTATGGAGACAGGGATCCAGGAAAAGATGCTGGCTTACGAGGAAAAATTCAGGGCAATGGGCGAATTCACCCTTGCCATGGAATACAGTCAGGTTTACGGACTGGTCATGGATTTATTTGACCGTCTGGCAGGGCTTCTGGGGGAAGAGCATGTAAGCCGCAGGGAGTATGGGGAAATCCTGGATGCAGGATTTTCCGAGATCCAGGTGGGGCTGATTCCGGCTACCCTGGACCGGGTAGTGGTGGGAGATATTACCAGAACAAGACTGGATCACATTAAGGTGTTGTTTTTCGTGGGAGTCAATGATGGGATCGTGCCGGTGAAAAAGGAAAAAAGCAGCCTGTTTACGGACCGGGAGCGGGAATTTCTGGGTGATCACCAGATGGAGCTGGCTCCAACTGCCAGGGAAGAAGGGTTCCGGCAGAGGTTTTACCTATACCTTGCCTTAACAAAGCCTGAGAAAAGACTGGTCCTATCCTATGCGGCTATGAATGGCAGCGGGAAAAGCCTGCGCCCCTCCACTCTGATCGGAGAACTGAAAAAACTGTTTCCCGGCCTTTCAGAAGCTTCCCCATCCAGGCTTTCTGTCCCTCTGACTATGAGGGAGGCAAAGGACCGTCTGGCGGATGGGCTGCGGGATTACGGGAAACGTGGGGAAGAACGAAGATTTCTGGAGCTATTAAGGGCCTTTCTCAAGTCTGGGGAGCACAGGGAGGAAGGAAAAAGATTGACTGAGGCCGCATTCCATGCCTATGAGGAGAAAGGAATCGGAAAATTAGCGGCAAAAGCCCTTTATGGCTCTGTCATTAGCGGAAGCGTCACAAGAATGGAGCAGTATGCCTCCTGCGCATATGCCCATTTTTTAAGCTATGGGCTGGAACTAATGGAGCGGCAGGAATATGAGCTGGCTGCCATGGATATTGGAAACCTGTTTCATGATGCCATTGGCTTATGGTTTCAGCGCATGAAGGAGGAGGGAAGAGATTTTAAAACCCTCACAGAGGAAGAGAGGAAAAGCCTGGTCCATGAATGCGTAACCAAGGTAACGGAAGAATACGGCAATACTATTTTAAAAAGCTCCGCAAGAAATGCATATCTGGCAGGCAAGGTGGAACGGATCACAGACCGGACCGTGTGGGCACTGTCTGAGCAGCTGAAGAAGGGGGATTTTGTTCCTGTGGGATTTGAAGTATCCTTTTCCGCTGCCGACCAGCTAAAGGCCATGAGAATCCCCTTATCAAAAGAGGAAGCCATTCATTTAAGAGGCAGGATTGACCGTTTGGATTTATGTGAGGATGAGGAGGCCGTTTATGTGAAGATCATCGACTACAAATCCGGAAGCACGTCCTTTGACTTATCATCCCTGTATTACGGCCTTCAGCTTCAGCTGGTGGTCTACATGGATGCGGCATTGGAGATGGAGGAACGGAGAGTAGAGGACAAGCCGGTAGTTCCTGCCGGAATTTTCTATTATAACATAAACGATCCTGTCATTGATCGGGAGGGTGAGATGACCGATGAGGAGGTCAGCGGAAAAATACAGAAGCAGCTTCGCATGAACGGACTGGTCAACAGCGATTTAAATGCCATCTCTCACCTGGATCATGAAATCGGGACGGAATCGGATGTGATTCCGGTGGCTATGAAAAACGGGATCATACAGGAAGCCAGGTCATCGGTTGCAGGAGGAAAGCGTTTTTCTTCATTGAGGCAGTATGTGCGGGAGAAATTAAAGTCAGAAGGAAGGGAAATCCTTGACGGTGTCATTGATGTTAACCCCTATAAACAGGGAAACAGGAGTGCCTGTGATTACTGCCCCTACCATGCGGTCTGCGGATTCGATTTAAAGACAGCCGGATATGGTTTCCGGAAATTTAAACCTTTAAAATCCGAGGAGATATGGCCGGTCATTGAAGGGGAAGAGGAGGAAGGAGAGTAACATGAGGATTTGCTGGACAGAGGAGCAAAAAGCTGTCATTGAAAGCAGAAACAGAAATCTCTTAGTGTCTGCGGCAGCAGGTAGCGGCAAGACAGCCGTTCTGGTGGAACGGATCATCCGCATGATCACGGAGGGAGAATCTCCTTTAAGAATCGATCAGCTCCTGGTCATGACATTTACCAAGGCGGCTGCCGATGAAATGCGGGAGCGTGTACTGAAAGCCGTGGATGAAAAACTTGTGGAGAACCCGGACAGCGCCCATTTGCAGATGCAGGCGGCCATGATCCCCTATGCCCAGATCACTACCATAGACAGTTTTTGCCTGGGTCTGATCAGGGACCATTACAATAAGCTGGACATTGATCCGGCTTTCCGGGTAGGGGATGAGGGAGAGCTTCTCCTTTTGCGGGCAGACGTAATGAAAGAGATGCTGGAAGAGCATTATGAAAAAGCCGACCCTTTATTTGAGAAGTTTGTGGAAACCTATGCCACGGGAAAGTCTGATAAGGGGATCGAGGATTATATTATGCAGGTTTATACCTTTTCCCAGAGCAATCCCTGGCCGGCTGAGTGGCTTGACCGGTGCCGGCAGGAACTGGAAACCTGTGATATGGGGCATATTATGGATACCGGATGGATGAAATTCCTTATGAAGGATGTGAAAATGCAGCTTTGGGAATTAAAAATCCAGATGGAAAAGGCCATGGAGGTGTGTGAAGAGGAAAACGGACCGGAAGCTTATCTGCCCATGCTGGCTCATGACTTACAGATGCTGGATCGCCTGTATCTTGCGGAGAATTACGAAGCCTTAAATGAACAGCTAAAAAACGTCAGCTTTGACCGCCTGGCCTCCATCAGGAGCAAGGAGATTGATGGGGAAAAAAAGGCATTTGTAACAGGAATCCGGGACCGGGTGAAAAAGGCGGTGGGAAAACTTCTTGAATTCTATTGCTTTGAATCTCCAAAAGAGGTCCTTTCCGATATCAGAGGCTCCAGGGATGCGGTAACAACCCTTCTTTCCCTGGCTGGAGAATATGGGGATAAGTACCGGGACAAGAAGAGAGAGAAAAACCTGGTGGATTTTAATGATTTGGAACACTATGCTTTGGAAATACTGTTGGATAAGGAAGAAGGAAAAACCGTAACCACTCAGGTGGCGGATGAGCTTAGCAGGCAGTATGAGGAGATCCTGGTGGATGAATACCAGGACAGCAACGATGTGCAGGAAGCTCTGATCAACAGCATTTCCAGAGAACGGTTTGGTACTCCCAATGTGTTCATGGTAGGAGATGTGAAGCAGAGCATCTACCAGTTCCGCCTGGCCAGGCCTCAGCTGTTTTTGGAGAAATACGATTCTTATTCCGTGGATGAAGGGAAATACCAGAAAATAGAATTGCACCAGAATTTCAGAAGCAGAGATGAGGTCCTAAAGGGAATCAATGAGGTTTTCTACCAGATCATGACAAGGAATCTGGGAGATATACCGTATACCAAGGACGCAGCCCTTCATCCGGGAGCAGAGTTTCTCAAGGCCGATGGTCGTTTGGGAGAGAAGCCGGAGCTTTTGATGATTCATGGATCAGGGAATTTAATAAAGCAGCTTGATGATGACGGAGCCGAATGCACCAGCCGGGAAATGGAGGCAAAAACCATTGCCTGGAAGATCAAAGAGCTGACTGACCCGGTAAAAGGTCTTTTGGTCTGGGATAAGGGGCTGGAAGGAAAGGGCGGTTACCGGGTGGCAGAATATGGGGATATGGTGATCCTGCTCAGGTCTTTAAGCGGCTGGGCGGAAGACTTTGTAAGTGTTCTGATGAATGAAGGAATTCCAGCCTATGCAGAGCGGAAAACCGGGTATTTTACAGCCCCTGAAGTGGAAACCGTTCTGTCCATGCTGAATATCATTGATAACCCCATGCAGGACATTCCTTTGGCGGCAGTGCTTAAGTCCCCCATGGGCAGGGTAACGGATGAGGAAATGGCCCATTTAATGGCTGTCTGGAAAAAGACGGCTAAAAAAGGCCAGGACAGGGGATTATATGGAGCATGGCAGCATTACAGGAAGGAATATGAAGGCGGGGGGGATCCGGAATACCCAGAGCTTTTTAAGAAGCTGGAAGATTTTAATTCCATGCTTTCCATTTATAGGGAAAAGTCATCTTATCTATCCATCCATGAGCTGCTTTTTGATCTTTACGAAGGGACCGGATATTATGATTATATATCCGCCATGCCGGCAGGAGAGGTGAGAAGAGCCAATCTTTCCATGCTGGTGGAAAAGGCTTCGGCTTATGAAAAGACCAGCTATACCGGATTGTTTCATTTCATCCGATACATTGAGAACCTGAAAAAATACGATACGGATTTTGGGGAAGCTTCCCTGGCCGGGGAGGATAACACGGTCCGGGTCATGAGCATCCATAAGAGCAAGGGACTGGAATTCCCTGTGGTATTTCTGGCAGGTATGGGGAAAAAGTTCAACAAGCAGGACGCTTACGGAAAGATCCTTATTGACCCGGATCTGGGAATCGGAACCGATTATCTGGATTTGGAACGGCGGTTAAAAGCACCTACCTTAAAAAAACATGCCCTGCGGAGAAAAATGGAGCTGGGAGCCATGGGGGAAGAACTGCGGGTGCTTTACGTAGCCATGACTAGGGCAAAGGAAAAGCTGGTGATGACCGGACTTGACCGGTATCTGGACAAAAAGCTGGAACGGTTTGCCGAGATCATGAGAGTGGAAGGACAGATTCCCTTTACCATTCTCAGTTCCGCAGATTCTTATCTGGACTGGATGCTCATGAGTCTTTCAGGAAAATATTCCCTCTCCCAGATCCTTTCGGAAGAAGGGGCGGATACCGGGAGCCTGATCGTAAAGGAATTGTCTGTACCTGATCTTGTAGGAGGAGAGATGGAACGGCAGGCGGAAAAGAAGCTGACAAAGGATGCACTCCTTTCCCTTGATACGGAAAGGAGTTATGACCAGGAGTTTGGGGCGGAACTAAAGGCTGCCTTTGAATACCGCTATCCCTATCTGGCCGATACCAGGCTCCATACCAAGGTGACCGTATCCGAGTTAAAAAAACAGGGGCAATTCACCGATGAGGAGGAAAGCGGCTTTCTTCCTGCGATTCCTGCATTCCTAAGGGAAGAAGGGAAAAAGGAAAAGACGGGAGGAGCCTTCCGGGGTACGGCATATCACAGGGCTTTGGAGCTGCTGGATTTTGGAATGGTGACAACAGGGGAGGCGCTTCGCAATGCCTTAGAGGGATTCCGGAAAGACCGGCGGATGGATGAGGAAAGCCTTTCCCAGTTATCGGAGCATGTACTTTTGTCCTTTTTAACCTCGCCCCTTGGAACACGGCTGGCTGCAGCCCAGAGGGAAGGACGTCTGAAAAAAGAGCAGCAGTTTGTAGTGGGCATTCCTGCCCGGGATATGGATGCAGGGGATTCCGATGAACGGATTCTCATCCAGGGCATCATAGATGCCTATATGGAAGAGGAAGATGGTCTGGTTCTGTTGGATTATAAAACGGATTTCATCAGGCCGGGAGAAGAGAAGGTGCTGGTTAACCGGTATCAGACACAGATGGATTATTACCAAAGGGCTCTGGAACAGATGACAGGGAAGCGGGTCAGGGAAAAAATTATTTATTCCTTGTCTTTGGAAAAGGAAATAACTCTTGGATAAGGGAGTTAAATATTGCTAAAAAATCACAATATGCTAAAATAATAGAAGATGTCTATTAATACAAGGAGAAAACAGGTATGATACCAGATCGAGAAGTAAGACTTACCCAAATGACAAAAACTGCGGGATGTGCAGCTAAAATAGGTCCCGGTACACTTGCCGGGATATTGGAGAATCTGCCTAAATTTCAGGATCCTAATCTGCTGGTGGGGATCGAAACCTCTGATGACGGGGCTATTTATAAGGTCAACGAGGAAACCGCATTGATCCAGACCCTGGACTTTTTTACCCCTGTGGTGGATGATCCTTATACCTTTGGCCAGATAGCTGCTGCCAATGCCTTAAGCGACATTTATGCCATGGGAGGGGAACCAAAGGTGGCTCTTAATATCGTGGCCTGGCCCAACTGCGTAAATCCCGCTCTATTGGGAAAGATTTTAGAAGGAGGGGCATCTAAGGTCCTTGAGGCCGGGGCTGTGCTGGCCGGAGGGCACTCCATTCAGGATGATGAGCCGAAATACGGATTAAGCGTCACCGGATTTGTCCATCCGGACAAGGTATTCAAAAACAGCGAAGCCAGGCCGGGGGATGTTCTGATTTTGACAAAGCCTTTGGGAACCGGGATCGTCAATACGGCAGTAAAAGCGGATATGGCTTCAGAAGAAGCAAAAGAGGAAGTGATCCGTGTCATGACCTCTCTGAATAAAAAAGCAAAACAGGTAGCAGAGCATTATGAAATCCATAGCTGCACCGATATCACCGGCTTTGGACTGGCTGGACACTCCGTTGAAATGGCGGAGGGCAGCGGGGTTACAATCGAAATCTTTGTTAAGGATCTGCCTATTCAGAAGGAGGCCATAAGCCTGGCTAAAATGGGACTGATTCCGGAAGGGGCTTACAGGAACCGTTCCTATACTGAGGAAAAAGTGGATTTTGGGGACACCGAAGAGTACATTCGTGATATTTTCTGTGATCCTCAGACATCCGGAGGACTTTTGCTCAGCGTTTCCCTTAAGACAGGGGAAAGCATCATGGAGGACCTTAAAAAGGCCCAGATGGACACAGCCTTTGCAATCATCGGACGAGTCGTGGAAAAAGAAGAAAAATCAGTAAAGTTGAGGTAAGGAAAATGATCTATCTGGATAATGCGGCGACCTCCTTCCGGAAGCCGGAGGAAGTGAGAAAGGCGGTGTCCGATGCCTTGGTTTCTCTTGGAAATTCCGGAAGGGGAGCCCATGGGGCATCTCTGGATGCATCCCGCCTGATTTTCGATACCCGCAGGCTCCTGGCAGAGCTTTTTCATGGAGGAGATCCTTCCCGGGTGGCTTTTACAGCCAATTCAACGGCCAGCTTGAACATGGCCATTCAGGGCCTCCTTGAACCGGGGGATCATGTGATTACCACCATGATGGAACACAATTCCGTACTGCGCCCTCTGTACCGCATGGAGGAGCAGGGCGTGGAGCTTACCATCCTGCCCTCAGATGAAAGGGGCAGGGTTAAGTATGAGGATTTTGAAGATGCAGTCCGGAAAAATACAAAGGCGGTGGTCTGTACCCATGCCTCCAACTTGACAGGAAACATAAATGACTTGGAAATCATCGGAAGTATCTGCAAAAAGCATGGGATTCTTCTGGTGGTGGATGCATCCCAGACTGCAGGGGTATTTGACATTGATATGGAAAAAATGGGGATCCATGTTTTGTGCTTTACCGGCCATAAAGGTCTTTTGGGACCTCAGGGGACCGGAGGAATCTGTGTCCGTCAGGGAATCTCCTTACGGCCTTTCCTGGTGGGAGGCAGCGGAGTCAAAAGTTATTTAAAGTCCCAGCCGGAGGAGATGCCGGAAGCCTTGGAAGCCGGAACCTTAAACGGCCACGGGATTGCAGGCCTTCATGCAGCCCTTCTGTATCTGGAAAAGACCGGGATTGAAACCATACGGGAAAGGGAGCTTCTGCTTATGAGGCGGTTCTATGAGGGCGTAAAGGATATTCCCGGAGTCCGGGTGTATGGGGACTTTTCAGATCAGGCACTTCTTTGCCGGGCTCCGGTAGTGGCTCTTAACATCAGGGATTACGATTCCGGCGAAGTAGCTGACGAGCTGGCTTTCTCCTATGATATCTATACCAGGGCTGGGGCCCACTGTGCGCCTCTTATGCACCAGGCTCTTGGGACTGTGGAGCAGGGAGCTGTCCGCTTTTCCATGTCCCATTATAATGAAGAAGAAGAGATTGACAAAGCCATTCAAGCGGTGAGGGAGCTGAGCTTATGAATCTGAAGCAGTTGGAAGCATTTGTTTGTGTGGCGGAAGAAAAAAGCTTTTCGGCTGCTGCCAAGAAGCTTTATCTCACCCAGCCTACGGTAAGCGCCCATATCAGTTCTCTGGAAAAGGAACTGGGAGCCCGGCTGTTTGTCCGGACCACAAAGGATGTGGAACTGTCTCCGGAAGGGGAACAGCTTTACGGCAATGCCAGGAAAATACTTCAATTAGAAAAGAATATTCTGCGGGATTTCACCCAGAAGGATTTAAAGACAGCTAACAGGATCGTGGTAGGCGCTTCCACAGTACCGGGACAGTACATACTGCCCCAGATCCTTTCCCTGTTTTCCAGAACCTATCCGGGAAACCAGCTGGAGCTAAAGGAAGCGGACAGCATGGAGGTGGTCCGGCTGGTACAGGATGGCCTGGTGGAAATCGGCTTTACAGGGACCACTGTCACCGATCCCACCTGTGTGTTTGAACCTTTTTATTCGGACCGTCTGGTGATCATCACACCCAACAATGACAAATACCGCCAGTATGAGAAAACAGGATTCCCCTTAGAGCAGTTTTATGAGGAGCGCTGGATCTTCCGGGAGGAAGGCTCCGGCACAAGAAAGGAAGCAGAGAGCCATTTAAAGGATATGGGAGTGGATTTAAGCCGCCTGGAAATTGTGGCGACCATCAGCAATCAGGAAACCATTAAAAAATCCGTGGAGGCGGCCATGGGCATTTCCATCCTGTCTGGCGCAGCCGTGGATGATTATGTCGAGCAGGGAGCCCTGCTTCGGTTTTCACCGGGACCCCAGGAGATTTACCGGAAATTATATATGGTGTGGAGCAAAAATCACAAGCCAGGAAAAGCGGCCAGATTGTTTATCCGATTTGTCCGGGAACTGTATGCGTATTTATAGAATTTCCCTATAAAAAATCAATGACCGATGACTTAAGATTATTAAAGAAACACGGGTAAGAGACTATGAGAAAAAAAGAACGAAAAATTGTCATCACCTTCCGCACGACAGCAGAAGCCATTGCCATGGAATCCCAATGCCAGAAGGAGGGAATTCCGGGCCGGCTCATTCCCGTTCCCAGACAGATTTCTTCTGGCTGCGGTCTTTCCTGGGCAATGCCGGCTGACTGGGAGGGAGACATTGGACCGTGGCTGGAGGACAGGGGGCTCCGTTGGGATAAGATAGGGGAATATTTTATATAATTTTTCTGTCAATGTTCGTGTAATATTGAGCAATATTTAAAGGGAAAGAGTCAGAGGGGAATGGCTGCGGCTGCTCTTTTCCGGCTCTTTTATAGAAAATATCTATGGACTATTAACCGACAATTATTGGTTATACTGGAAAGAATGCTGCTAAATTATAACAAATGTACAAAAAAGAAATGGGTATTGACAAATAGTTGTACAATATGATATAGTCAACCTGTCACAAGTAAAAGGAATTTTTAGTATCAGTATTCAAAGAAACTTATATATGCTCATAATTGGTTGAGCGTCTCTACCAACTACCGTAATAGTTGCCTATAAGTTTCCGCACCATAATAACCTCAGCTTTTTTGTTGTGTGTTAACGATGTGTGCGGAACAGATGGAAACTACGGTAGTTTTTTATTGCGAAGAGTGATCAGAAAGGCTGGAACGCCGCAATTATGGCTGCCGTATTTTGAAATTCTCTGATACGGAATGGGAGGTTCTATGAATGGTGGTATAAGCTTTGTTTTAAAAGGCAACATTATTTACAGCAATGATGACCGCACCTTAAAGACGGTGGAGCAGGGATACCTGGTTTGCCGGGAAGGGAAGTCAGCAGGAGTCTTTCAGGAGCTTCCTGAGCAGTTTAAAGATTATCCGCTGGAGGATTGGGGAGATATGCTCCTTGTTCCTGGACTGGTGGATCTTCATATCCATGCACCCCAGTTTGCCTTCCGCGGCATGGGAATGGATCTGGAGCTTTTAGACTGGCTGAATACCAATACCTTTCCGGAGGAGGCAAAGTATGCCGATCTGGAATATGCCCAAAAGGCTTACGGAATTTTTGCAGATTCCATGAAAAAAAGCGCTACGACCAGAGCCTGTATATTTGGCACGATCCACAGACCGGCCACAGAGCTTTTAATGGACCTGATGGAGGAAACCGGCTTAAAGACTATGATCGGCAAGGTGAATATGGACCGGAATTCCCCGGACTTTTTGAAGGAACAAAGTGCCGAAGCATCGGAGCAGGAGACCCTCCGCTGGCTGGAGGAAACCGGCTCCAGGTATGAGAATGTGAAACCCATCCTCACGCCCCGGTTCATTCCATCCTGTACGGATGATCTTATGGAGCGGCTGGGAAAGCTGCAGAAGGAGTACGGACTGCCGGTACAGTCCCATTTATCTGAAAATCAAGGGGAGGTGGCCTGGGTCAAAGAGCTTTGCCCTGCTTCCAGATTTTACGGAGATGCTTATGACCGGTTTGGCCTGTTCGGAGGAAACGGAAAGACGGTTATGGCCCATTGTGTTTCTTCGTCAGAAGAAGAGATTGAATTAATAAAAGAGCGGGGGGTTACCATTGCTCACTGCCCTCAGTCAAACACCAACTTATCGTCAGGAGTGGCTCCTGTCAGGACCTATCTGGACCGGGGGGTGAAGGTGGGTCTGGGAAGTGATGTGGCTGGAGGAAGCGGAGAATCCATTTTCCGTGCCATGGCTGATGCCATTCAGGTATCTAAGCTGAGATGGAGGCTGAAGGATGATCGCTTAAAGCCCCTTACAGTGGAAGAGGCTTTTTACCTGGGTACCTTAGGCGGCGGATCCTTCTTTGGAAAAGTGGGAAGCTTTCAGGAAGGATATGAACTGGATGTATTAATCCTGGATGACGGCAGCCTGCCTCATCCTCAGACTCTTACCCTGCGGGAGAGGCTGGAACGGTTCATCTACCTGTCTGATGACAGACATATTAAGGGGAAATATGTGGGAGGATATAGGATTTTCTAGCTTTACTTAATGAAAAAGAGGACTGCATGGGGCAGCTCTTATACAGCAAGAAAATATTCTAACTATCAAGGAGGTAGAAGTATGGAAACAAAAAAAAGCGGAGGATTCTTAGAAAGATTATTTCACTTAACTGAGAATCACACGGATGCAAGGACAGAGATCGTGGCCGGCATTACCACATTCATGACCATGGCTTATATCCTGGCAGTCAACCCAAGCATTTTAAGTGCAGCGGGAATGGACAGCGGAGCCGTATTTACGGCCACGGCACTTGCATCACTGTTTGCCACCCTTTTAATGGCAGGACTTGCCAACTATCCCTTCGTACTGGCGCCTGGAATGGGACTTAATGCGTATTTTGCATATACCGTAGTCCTTAACATGGGCTATACCTGGGAGATGGCTCTGGCCGCCGTGTTCATGGAAGGTATTATTTTCATCGCCCTTTCCCTGACAAACGTACGTGAAGCGATCTTCAATGCGATCCCTGTAAATTTAAAGCATGCCGTATCCGTAGGTATTGGCTTGTTTATCGCATTCATCGGACTTCAGAATGCAAAAATCGTCGTAGATGGGGCAACTCTCGTAACAATGTTTTCCTTTAAAAGCTCTTTGGGGGATGGTTCCTTTTATACCGTCGGCATTACCGTTTTGTTAGCGATTATCGGTATTCTGGTAACTGCTGTGCTGGTAGTAAAAAATGTAAAAGGCAACATTTTGTGGGGAATCATCATTACCTGGATTTTAGGTATGGTCTGTCAGGCCATCGGCTTATACCGGCCAAATCCGGAGCTGGGAATGTACAGCGTATTCCCGAATTTCTCAGCAGGATTTGGAATTCCTGATATGAGTCCTACCTTCTTGAAGCTGGATTTTTCCAGAGTAATTTCCCTGGATTTCCTTGTAGTAATGTTTGCATTCCTGTTCGTTGACATGTTCGATACCCTGGGAACCTTAATCGGAGTGGCCTCCAAGGCTGATATGCTGGATAAAGACGGAAAGCTGCCTCAGATCAAGGGTGCATTAATGGCTGATGCCGTTGGTACGACAGCAGGAGCATTATTCGGTACCTCCACCACAACTACCTTCGTAGAAAGCGCCGCAGGTGTTGCAGAAGGCGGAAGAACCGGATTAACAGCAGTGGTTGCAGCCATTCTCTTTGGCTTATCCCTGTTCTTGTCCCCGATTTTCTTAGCCATTCCGTCCTTTGCGACGGCACCGGCTCTGGTAGTGGTAGGCTTTTTAATGCTGACCTCTGTCACCAAAATAGATTTTGCAGATTTCACAGAAGCGATTCCAAGCTATATCGCCATCATTGCGATGCCGTTTATGTACAGCATTTCTGAAGGAATCTCCTTAGGAATTATCTCTTACGTAGTTATTAATTTAGTAACCGGAAGAGCAAAAGAAAAGAAAATCAGTGCCCTTATGTATGTTTTGGCGATATTATTTGTGCTGAAATATATATTAATATAGCTATAAAAAAGCAAACCAATAAAGCAGTCTGATTAAAATCAGAACAACCGGTCAAAATACACAGGGACTGGCGGCGACATCACTTTGATAAGCGCTTAGCGCTTTGAAAAAGTCTCGTCTCCGTCAGTCTTTTTCATAAGGGAAGGACCGGGACACTGCGTATACAAATCATAATAAGAAATAGGAGGCGTTAATATGATAATCGGAAAAAGTGTTGCCCGTGTTGATGCATTTGACAAAGTCACGGGAAGATCCAAATACACCGATGATCTTTGTGAGAAAAATGCTCTGGTAGCGAAAATTTACCATTCTGCCATAGCCAATGGAAAGGTTACATCCATTGATACTTCAGAGGCAGAAAAAATACCGGGAGTGGTTAAGGTAGTGACCTGTTTTGACGTACCAAAGATCTATTTCCCGACAGCCGGTCATCCATGGTCTACGGATACAAGCCATCAGGATGTAGCAGACCGTCTGCTCTTAACAGACCGGGTGCGTTTCTGCGGCGATGATGTGGCAGCAGTAATTGCGGAAAGTGAAATAGCTGCTAAACAGGCGATCAAGGCGTTAAAGGTGGAATATGAGGAGTATCCCTTTGTTCTTGACGTCCAGGAGGCTATGGAAGAGGGGGCACCTCAGCTTCACGAAAAATATAGCAATAACATTCTGGGTCATTCCAGCATAAGAAAAGGGAATATAGAAGAGGCTATTAAGGAGCCGGGCTTAATTAAGATCGACCAGTGGTATGATACTCCCATTGTTCAGCACTGCCATATTGAAAACCATATTTGTTTTGCCAGTATGGAAAACGGAAAAATAACCGTGGTATCTTCCACCCAGATTCCTCATATCGTCAGAAGAGTGGTGGGGCAGGCTCTTGGAATTCCATGGGGAAGCGTCCGCATCGTCAAACCGTATATCGGAGGCGGTTTTGGTAACAAGCAGGATGCGTTATATGAGCCTCTTTGTGCCTATCTTTCAAAGGTCGTTGGAGGACGTCTGGTAAAACTTGATGTGACCAGGGAGGAAACCTTTGTAAGCAACCGTACAAGACACGCCATCCGCAGTCATATCATCAGCTGGGTTCGTCCTGACGGTACCTTTGCGGCCCGCAAGCTGGAGTGCTTTTCCAACCAGGGAGCCTATGCTTCTCACGGACATGGAATCGCAGCAAAGGGAATGAACGCGTTTCCCCAGTTGTATCCATGTGAAAATATAGAATGCGATTCCTATACGGTATTCACCAATTTGCCTGTGGCAGGAGCCATGCGAGGCTACGGGATCCCTCAGGCCATGTTCCCAGTGGAAAGCCAGTCCGATGACATTGCTCAGGCAATTGGCATGGACCCGGTGGAATTCCGCCGTAAAAACCTTATGCCCGTTGGTTATGTTGATGGTTTTTCTAAAAATGAAAATTACTTTGATACCTTTAACCAGTGCCTGGAAAAGGGAAAAGCATATATAGACTTTGACCGGAAAAGAAAGGAATACGCAAACCAGACCGGACCTGTCCGTAAAGGCATTGGCTGTGCGGTTTTCTGGTATAATACTGCAGTATGGCCTATCAGCTTAGAGTCCTCTTCCTGCCGGATGGTGCTGAACCAGGACGGTTCCGTACAGGTGCAGCTGGCAGAGACAGAGATCGGCCAGGGAGCTGATACGGCTTTTGCCCAAATGACGGCAGATACCCTGGGAATTCCTTTTGAAATGGTTCATGTGATTTCCAGCCAGGATACGGATGTTACTCCCTTTGGTACTGGAGCCTATGCGTCAAGGCAGACCTATGTAGCAGGCTTTTCCATTAAGCAGACGGCGCTTTTATTAAAAGAGAGAATCTTAAATTATGCTCATGAGCTGACCAGAATGCCGGTCTTTAACCTGGATATCAGAGATGGAAGAATCGTGCGGACCACGGATGGAAGGGAGCTTCTGACCCTGGAAGAATTATCGACTGAGGCCATTTACAGTCTTTCCCACAGCCAGCATCTGACCTCAGAAAGCACTTACCAGATTAAGTCCAACGCATATTCCTTTGGCTGCTGCTTTGCCGAGGTAGAAGTGGATATTCCCATGTGCAAGGTAAAGCTGGTTGACATTATCAATGTCCATGACTGCGGACAGCTGATCAATCCGGCTCTGGCCCAGGCCCAGGTCCATGGAGGCATGAGCATGGGAATCGGCTATGCCCTTTCTGAGCAGCTTCTCATTGATGAAAAGACAGGCAGAACATTAAATGATAATCTGTTGGATTATAAATTATCCACTACTATGGATCATCCTCATCTGGAGGCACAGTTTGTGGAGAATTACGAACCTACCAGCGCATTTGGAACAAAGTCCCTGGGGGAACCCCCGGCCTGTCCGGTGGCACCGGCCATCCGCAATGCCATATTAAATGCAACAGGTGTTTCCATGTACCAGATACCCATGACATCTCAGGCGGTATTTAAACGGTTTAAGGAAGAGGGACTAATCTGATGTTACAGTTGGCCTTGTATCTGGCGTTTGGAGCGATATTCAAACCCACAGCTCATAATGCCATGGCGAAATTGTAACAATAAAACAGCAAGGAGGAATGCTTTATGTATGATATGAAAGCGTTATATGAAGCAGATACCGTAGAAAATGCGGTAAAGCTGCGTTTGGAACATCCGGAGGCCCAGATCATAGCCGGCGGAAGTGATGTTTTGATTCAGATGAGAGAGGGAAAACGTGCCGGAAAGGAATTGATCAGCATTTATATGATCAATGAAATGAGAGGCGTGAGTCTGGATGAGGAAGAGGCCATCCGCATAGGTTCTCTCACCAGTTTTTCCCATATTACCAAGGACCCCATCATTCAGAAATATATTAATGTACTTGGAGAAGCAGTAGATATGGTGGGCGGGCCCCAGATAAGAAACATTGCCACCATCGGAGGGAATACCTGCAACGGCGTTACCTCTGCGGATTCAGCCTCCACGCTTTTTGCATGGGATGCCATCATTGAACTGACTGGCCCTGAAGGCATCCGCCGGATTCCAATCAGTGATTTCTATATTAAGGCGGGTACTGTGGATATCAGAGAGGGAGAGCTTCAGACGGCTGTGATCATTCCAAAGAAAAGCTATGAAGGCTATAAGGGCCATTATATTAAATATGCAAACAGAAACGCCATGGATATCGCTACCACTGGCTGCTCCGTCAATGTGAAGCTGTCTGAGGATAAAAAGACCGTGGAAGACATAAGGATTGCTTACGGAGTGGCAGGCCCTATTCCAATGCGTACAAAAAGTGCAGAAAATCTGGCAAAGGGACAGCAGGTATCAAAGGAGCTGGCGGAGGCTTTTGGAAAAGAGGTTCTTTCGGACATCAACCCAAGAGACAGTTGGCGGGCTTCAAAGGATTTCCGTAAGCACGTTGCTGTGGAAATGGCAACCCGCTGCTTCATTGAGTCAGTGAAACTTTCAGGAGGTGAGATCTAATGCCGGTACAATATAAGTTGGTAAAATGTACCATCAACGGAAAATATACAGAAACAATGGTGGATGTACGGGCTTCCCTGACTGATATGTTAAGGGATGATTACCGGCTGACTTCCGTAAAAAAAGGATGTGAGGTAGGAGAATGCGGAGCCTGTAATGTGATCATAGACCATGAGTGCTTCAATTCCTGCATCTATCTGGCCATCTGGGCTGATGGAAAAGAAATTACGACCCTGGAAAGCCTTATGGGGCCCAATGGAGAGCTTTCCGATATCCAGCAGGCATTTATTGACGAGGCAGCCGTCCAGTGCGGATTCTGTACGCCGGGATTTATTATGTCAGCGGTGGAGATTTTAGAAAGCGGAAAAGAGTATACAAGAGAGGAACTCAGAAAGCTGATGTCCGGCCATCTATGCCGGTGTACAGGCTATGAAAATATTTTAAATGCGGTAGAGAAAACCATGCTCCGCAGATTGGGAAAGCTGCCTTCCTGATTTTCTCTTAAAAGAACAAAAGAAGCAGGGCCAGAGCAACGAAACGGTTGCCATGGCCCTGCTCTTTTTGCGTCAGCAATGAGCCGGATAATATGTATGAGATCTCAATTAAGAAATACGATCCCCAGGTTCAAGTATGCGGCAAAGGTGACCCAAAGCAGGTAAGGAACTTGTAAAACGGCTGCATCGGGATTGGCAGACCAGAAGGCTTTTATCATTTTCATAATAAAGTACCAAAGCAAAAGGAGTAGTAAAAATGCCAGCAGATAGTTTTTTAAGTTAAAAAACACCAGGCTCCAGAGAACGTTCAGCAATAACTGGATCCCATATAATTTAAGGGATTCATTCTTTCGGTGGGAGGGGGAGGAGGCGGCTAAATAGGAGCCGATCCCCATAAGGATATAAAGAACCGTCCAAATAATAGGAAACAGCCAGCCGGGAGGAGAAACGGCAGGAAGATTCAGGTTTTTATATATGGACCAGTTGTTTCTGATCATAAATCCTGCCAAAGCCCCGACTCCAAGGGGAAAAGCGATATAAGCAGAAAGAATTTTCCTGTTTCTATCCATAGGAATTCTCCTGTTTTGTATTTGCTACTAGTTTATTCAGACGATAGGGGGAATATCCATGTGCCTTCTGAATTCCCTGGGGGTCATTCCAAATTTTTCCTTAAAGATCCGGTTAAAGTAGGATAAATTATTAAATCCGGTTTCCGCTGCAATGGTAAGAACGGAATCCTCGGAGGAGAGAAGCAGTCTGGAGGCCATGGTCAGACGGTAATCATTTAAATAAGCGGTAAAGGGCATCTCCATGGTTTTTTTGAAAAATTTCATAAAATGAGACTGGCTCATGCCGCAGGCTCCGGATATTTCTTGTATGGAAAGAGGATCGCTGTAATGCTGTTCCACGTATTTCAGGATCTGTCTGGTCCGCTCCAGTTCCTTTGGAGGGCGGGAGGGAGGAGCAAAGGTGCCTGACTCATGGCTCCAGAAAAGAAAGAATAATTGGAACAATTTTCCCTTGATCAACAGCTCGTAGCCCTGGGGAAATGTTTCCCGTATCTGGTCGATCTGGTCCAGGCAGGAGGCGATCTCTTGGTAGCAGGGCAGGCTCTCAGTAATCAGCACCGGCAGATTTTTCCGGCCGCTGCTGATGGGTGAGAGATAGGTATCCCAGCAGATATCCGGCTGCCTGGAGCCTAATAAGTTTAAGTTGAAAATAATGTTTTCATACTCCATGGATTCCTGCTTCCACTTTTCAATGGTGTGCAGCTTACCGGGACAGACAACTACAATGTCACCCCCATGGACCTGGTAAGGAACAAAATCTACCGATACCAGACCGGTTCCTTTTTTAATGTAAATGAACTCCATCTCATCGTGCCAGTGAAGAGGAACCTTGTTAAAATCCAGGGGTATGGTGCAGGGATAAGTCAGATAAGGAAAACCGGAAGAGTCCTGCTCCCGTCTTTCCTGATAGTTTTCGTATTGTATAATATTCATAAAGCTCCTGTTTTTCCAATGATTTCATTAGTTAATGATAGTATTGTACCATATTAGGCCAGAATGCTGCAAGATAATCAGAGTCATGGGTATTATAATACTAAAAGAAAGTAAAATTAGAAGAAAAGGAGTGGTCCGTATGAATCTTGAACAACGGATTTATGACATATACGAAAAATCGGTGGATCAGTGTTCTGACCGGGAGCTTTATTTGGCACTGTTAAAAATTGTACAGGAGGAAGGGGAAAAAAGGCAGTGGGAGGAAGGAAAGAAAAAAATCTATTATTTATCTGCGGAATTTCTGATGGGAAAGCTGCTTTCCAATAATCTCATCAACCTTGGCCTTTATGAAGAGGTCTGTCGGGTCCTTAGTAAATACGGCAAGGATATTTGTGAGATCGAAGAGCTGGAACCGGAGCCTTCTCTTGGAAACGGGGGACTGGGACGTCTTGCTGCCTGTTTTCTTGATTCCATGGCAACCCTTGGGATAAACGGGGATGGCATTGGCTTAAATTATCATTTTGGTTTGTTTAAGCAGTCCTTTAAGGACCATCTTCAGTCGGAAGCACCAAATCCCTGGATCGAACCGGATACATGGCTTACTAAGACAGAAGTTACCTATCCGGTGGCTTTTGGCAGGCTTACCGTTTATTCCAGAATGTATGACATAAGGGTGACCGGTTATCAGGGACGGACCAATCGTCTCCATTTGTTTGATTTAGAGACCGTTGACGAGGGGCTTGTGGAAGATGGGATCGCCTTTGATAAGGAAGACATTAAAAAGAACCTGACCCTGTTCCTTTATCCCGATGACAGCGATGAGGAAGGCAGGAGGCTGCGTATATACCAGCAGTATTTCATGGTCAGCAGCGCCGCTCAGTATATTTTGGATGAGTGTATCAGAAAGGGCAGCAAGCTTTATGATCTGCCGGAATATGCGGTCATCCAGATCAATGATACCCATCCATCCATGGTGATCCCGGAGCTGGTCCGTCTTTTGACTCTGCGGGGGATCTCCTTTGAAAAGGCAGCAGACATTGTCAGCAGGACCTGTGCCTATACCAATCACACCATCCTGGCGGAAGCCCTTGAAAAGTGGCCCATGGAATATTTAGAGGAAGCCGTTCCTCAGCTGGTGCCTGTGATAAAGAAGCTGGATGAACAGGCGCGGAAGGCCCATAAGGACCCCTCCGTAAGGATTATTGATGAAAATGGTCTGGTGCACATGGCTCATATGGATATCCATTACGGATTCAGTGTCAATGGTGTGGCATACCTTCATACGGAAATACTGAAAAAAAGTGAATTAAAGAATTTTTATGATATTTACCCTGAGAAGTTTTCCAATAAAACCAACGGAATCACCTTCCGGCGGTGGCTCCTTCACTGCAATCCCCTGCTTACGGAACTTATTACTTCCAGGATCGGAGAGGGCTATAAGAGGGATGCAATGGAACTGGAAAAGCTGGAAGCCTATCATGACAAGGAGACCTTAAGAGCAATTCTGGATATGAAAAAACAGAACAAGACCGCTTTAAAGGAATATCTTATGTCAACACAGGGGACGGCCATTGATGAGAATTCCATTTATGATATTCAAGTCAAACGTCTTCATGAGTATAAAAGGCAGCAGCTGAATGCCCTTTCTGTAATACACAAGTATCTGGAAATCAAAAAGGGAAATCTGCCCTCTACGCCGGTCACTGTGATCTTTGGTGCAAAGGCAGCACCCGCCTATGTGATTGCAAAGGACATCATTCATCTGATCTTATGTCTTCAGGAACTGGTGAACAATGATCCCCAGGTCAGCCCCTATCTTAAGGTAGTAATGGTGGAAAATTACAACGTAACCAAGGCGGAAAAGCTGATTCCTGCCTGCGATATTTCTCAGCAGATATCCTTAGCCTCCAAAGAGGCCAGCGGGACGGGCAATATGAAATTCATGTTAAACGGAGCGGTGACCCTTGGAACCATGGATGGAGCCAATGTGGAGATTGCCAAATTGGTTGGAAGGGACAATATTTATATTTTCGGAGAGTCCAGTGAAAAAGTGATAGAGCATTATGCAAAGGCGGATTATGTGGCTAAGGAGTTTTATAAAAAGGATGAAGAAATCCGGGAAGCTTTGGATTTCATGGTAGGAGAGGAGATGACAGCGATCGGCCATAAGGAAAGCTTAAAGCGTCTTTATGATGAAATCCTGAAAAAAGACTGGTTTATGACCCTTCTGGATTACAGGTCGTATGAAGCTGCCAGGGAAAGGATATACAGGGACTATGAGGATTCTTATGCATGGGCAGGAAAGATGCTGACCAATATCAGCAAAGCAGGATACTTCTCCTCGGACCGCACCATATCAGAGTATAACCGGGACATCTGGAAGGTTTAAAAAGGATGAAAAAAGGGCTATTGGATAGGATCCAATAGCCCGAAGTTTTATCAATTACTAGTTCTTACTTGCTTGATCTTTAGGAAGTACAATATTCAAAAAGATAGCTACAATGGTTGCTACAACCACTGGAGAACGGCCAAAGATGGTGGTTGTCCAAGCCGGGAAGGTCTGTAAAGAGGCCGGAGACTGAGAAATCCCCATACCGAGAGCAACCGCAAGACCTACAATGGATGTGTTCCGGAATGTCATCTTCTCTGATGTGATAAGCCTGATTCCAGTCATAGCGATGGAAGCAAATACCGATACGGTTGCGCCTCCAAGTACGCACTGAGGAATGGTGGTAAGCAAAGCGGAAAATTTAGGAACTAAACCGGCTGCCAATAAAATCACAGCAGTCATTCCCAGGATGCAGCGGTTAACAACTTTCGTCGTTATTACGATACCAACGTTCTGGCTGTAGGTTGCAGTAGGAAGACCACCTAAGAGAGCTCCAATTAAGTTGGTAAATCCGTAGCCCATAATTCCGCCCCGAAGTTCCTTGTTTGTTGGCTCACGGTCAATAGATCCGGTGGTAGTGGCTGTTAAGTCACCAATTGCCTGAACCGAGTTGATGGCAAATAAGAGTCCAATGGCAACACATGAGGATGGTTCAAATACAACTCCAAAATGAAGTGGCTGCGGAACCTGGAAAATAGCAGCAGTTCCAACGTTGGCAAAATTAATCATACCGAAGGAGAGTGCAACAATATAACCCACGATAAGTCCGATTAAGATGGAAGCCAGCTTAAAAATGCCTTTTCCAAAGTGATTCAAAGTGGTTACGACTGCCAGGGTGATTAATGCCACCAGCCAGTTCTGCCAGGAGCCGTACCGCAGCAAGCCTTCCACATCCTTATTGGCAACACCGCCTGCCATATAGTTAATGGCTGTCGGATAAAGAGAAAGTCCAATCGTAAATACGACCGTTCCGGTAATAAGCGGCGGGAAGAATTTACGGATGCGTGTTACACCAAAGCCTACGAGGAAAGCTACCACACCGCCTACCATCTGAGCTCCCAGGATCGCTGCCACGCCGTAATCTGCGGCAATGGCCTGCATACTTGGAACATAAGCAAAGCTGATGCCCATGATGACAGGAAGAGCAGATCCAAGATGGAAGCCTTCTTTGCTTCCTATGGGGAAGAGCTGAAGAAGAGTGGATAAAGCGGATACTACCAGGGCAGCCTGAATCAGGATAACCCGGTCCCCAGGACTAAGCTGGGCAACGTTTGCTACGATGATGGCAGGAGTTACACAGCCTACGATCATGGCTACAAGATGCTGTATGGCCAGTGGAATCGCCTGTGAAAATTTTGGAATACCATCCATTTCAAAGATAGAAGCGTATTGCTTATTAGATTCTTTCATTGTAAAAGTTCCTCCTTAGGAAATATTAACGGTTTACTTATGAATATGAGTTCCGGTTTTTCCCAGGATTCCCTCTTTTGCTTTCTCAAGCAAAGTGATAAGCGCATTGCGCCCTTCCTTGGAATCTGCGAATTTCACGGCAGCCTGAACCTTTGGCAGCATGGAGCCAGGAGCAAAATGTCCTTCTCCGATGTACTGGCGGGCTTCGTCTGTTGTGATATCGTCCAACCATTTCTCTTCCGGTTTACCGAAGTTTATTGCTACTTTCTCGACTGCTGTCAGGATGATTAAGAAATCCGCATCCAGTTCTTCTGCCAGCAGTTCGCTTGCAAAATCTTTATCAATCACCGCGCTTGCGCCTTTTAAGTGGTTTCCCTGTAAAGTTACAGGAATGCCGCCGCCGCCGCAGGCGATAACCAGCTGTCCGGAATCCACAAGGGAGCGGATTGCGCCGATTTCAATGATCTCAGCAGGATTTGGAGAAGCTACCACACGGCGGTATCCCCGTCCGGCATCTTCTTTTGTGATGTATCCGTATTTTTCTTCAGCCAGCTTTGCTTCTTCTTCCGTCATGAAGTGGCCGATGGGCTTGCTGGGAGAGTTAAAAGCAGGATCGTTTTCATCTACACGAACCTGAGTGATCATGGTGGTTACAGGAATGTTGGTAATGTTCCGGTTTACCAGCTCTTCTCTTAAAGCGTTCTGTAAGTCGTAGCCGATATAAGCCTGGCTCATTGCCACGCATACAGAGAGAGGAGTATTAGGCTGTTTGGGATCTTCCCGGGTTAAAGCGCTCATTGCGTTGTTGATCATACCCACCTGCGGGCCGTTGCCGTGAACCACCACTACTTCACAGCCTTCTTCGATCAGGTCAACGATTGCTTTTGACGTGATCTTTACTGCAGTCATCTGCTCTGGTAAAGTATTACCTAATGCATTGCCGCCTAACGCAATAACAATTCTCTTTTTCTTTTCCATTTTGTTATCCTCTTAACGATTAAGAATTATTTAAAAGGCGCACCTGTATCCTTTGAATCGGCTGCGGGTGCGCCTGGAGTTCTTACATATGGAGCAGTTGCCCCTGTATGAAATTATTCAAAAATTCTTGGAGCTTTTTTAACTTCCAGCTTCTTTAAGATTTCCTGTGGATTCTTAAATTTGCTTAAGAAGATCATAGAAGCGATTACATATGGCTTGTAGCTGGCTTCTTTGTATAACGGATCACGGTAACGATCGAATACAGTAGCTTCTACTTCACCGTCTACACAGCTTACATCGTTGATGTCAGCAGGTAAGCAGTGCATGTAAAGAGCCTTGCCGTCTTTTGTTGTCTTCATTAATTCTTCTGTACAGCACCAGTCTTTGTGCTGTGCGTTCTGAGACAGTAATTCTTTCTCAAGAGCCTTGATGCCGTCAGAATCGCCTTCTGCGTAAAGATTGGTTCTCTTTTCCATAGCAGCAAATGGAGCCCAGCTCTTTGGATATACAACATCTGCATCCTTGAATGCATCAGCCATATCGTTGGAGATGCGGAAGGAACCGCCGGATTTCTCAGCGTTCTTCTTTGCAACTTCAACTACTTCAGGCATAACCTCATAGCCTTCCGGATGAGCTAAAACAACTTCCATACCCATACGGGTCATTAAGCCGATGATTCCCTGAGGAACGGATAATGGCTTTCCGTAGGAAGGAGAGTAAGCCCATGTCATAGCCAGCTTTTTGCCCTTTAAGTTCTCAAGGCCGCCCATTTCATGGATGATATGAAGAGCATCAGCCATACTCTGGGTTGGATGATCGATGTCACACTGTAAGTTTACTAAAGTAGGTCTCTGCTCTAAGATTCCGTCCTTATTTCCCTGGGTAACGGCTTCCATAAATTCATGCATGTAAGCATTTCCCTTGCCGATATACATATCGTCGCGGATACCGATTACATCTGCCATGAAGGAAACCATGTTAGCTGTTTCACGAACGGTCTCGCCGTGAGCTACCTGGGATTTGCCCTCGTCTAAATCCTGTACTTCCAGACCAAGTAAGTTACATGCAGAAGCGAAGGAGAAACGGGTACGTGTGGAGTTGTCGCGGAATAAGGAGATTCCAAGGCCGCTTTCAAATACTTTTGTGGAAATGTTATTTTCCCTCATAAAGCGGAGAGCGTCAGCAACGGTCCAGACAGCTTCCAGCTCGGCATCGCTTTTTTCCCAGGTTAAGAAGAAGTCATTCTCATACATTTCCTTAAAATTTAAGGAATTCAGTTTGTCAATGTAATCCTGTAAGGTTTTCATAAAATCGTTAGCCTCCTGATTTTTTCTTTTTTTAGTGGTATCTATCCTTTATGCAGTCTGCCAGGCATTGATTGGGGAAGGAATGATCGGCAGACGGCAAAAATGATTGTTAGGAGCGGCGGCAGGCCATTCTATGGCCCGCTGCCGGAATTATGGTTCCAAAATGGTTCCTTGATAGCTTGCTATGGGTTCTGTTTATTTGCAGTAAGCGCTTGGAAGTGCTGCGTATACGGCTGCACAGGTTACCAGATCCTGCTTCCAGGTCTTCTCGTTAGGAGCATGAGCCTGAGCCTCTGCGCCAGGACCGAAGCCGATGCATGGGATACCGTTACGGCCCATGATGGAAACTCCGTTTGTAGAGAAGGTCCACTTATCAGTAAGAGGACGGGCGGTTCTCATTGCAACTGTTTCTTCAGCACCGATTCTTGCATCACCGTAAAGGTTCTTGTAAGCATCTTCCAGTGCCTTGGTAACAGCGTGATCCTCCGGGATAACCCAGGTTGGGAAGTAGCACTCGATGGGATAGGTAAGTCCTGTATAAGAAGGACGGGAATATTCATACATGGAAACAGTCACGTCATCGCCGTATTTCTTCACGTTTGGAAGATTACGGATTTCATCCAGACAGCTTTCCCATGTTTCGCCTGCGGTCATACGGCGGTCTAAGGATACGGAACAGGAGTCAGCAACTGCACAGCGGCTTGGGGAGGTGAAGAAGATCTCGGAAGCAGTAACAGTACCGCGGCCTAAGAAGTTCGCTTCTTTCCACTCTTTGTTGTATTTCTCATCAAGCATTTTTACAAGGCCTTTGATTTCCTTGTCATCAGCAGCATCGTTCTCGTTAAGTGAGCGGACATCCTGAAGAATATCAGCCATCTTGTAGATTGCGTTGTCACCGCGCTCCGGTGCGGAACCATGGCAGGAAATACCCTTTACGTCAATACGGATTTCCATACGGCCTCTCTGTCCGCGGTAGATACCGCCGTCAGTCGGCTCTGTGGAAACAACGAATTCCGGACGAACCTTCCCTTCGTTGATGATATACTGCCAGCAAAGACCGTCACAGTCTTCTTCCTGAACAGTACCGGTAACCAGAACGGTGTATTTGTCATTTAAAAGACCTAAGTCCTTCATAATTCTTGCACCGTAAACAGCAGATACGATACCGCCGCACTGATCGGATACGCCACGGCCGCCGATTTCTGTTTCGTTTTCGTAACCTTCGTATGGATCGAATGTCCAGTTATTCTTGTTGCCGATACCAACCGTATCAATATGAGCGTCAAATCCAATTAAAGTATTGCCAGTTCCCATATAACCTAATACATTGCCCATGCCGTCAATTTCTACTTTGTCGAAATCCAGCTTCCGCATTTCTTCTGCGATGCGGTCGATATGAGCTTTTTCATCACAGCTCTCGCCTGGGAATTTAACGATTTCCCGTAAGAATTTTGTCATGTCAGCTTCATAATTTTGTGCTGCTTCTTTGATTTTGTTGTAATCCATGTTTTTGTCCTCCATTTTATAATTTATTTAGGAAGTTCGATTCGCCTTTGGCTCATCGAACGGCTAATTTTCTAAGTTCAGTCCGCACTGCGTTTGTCTCACTAAGAAAATCATGCCTAACGTTCTTTTCCTTCCCAGACAATCGCTTTGTAACGATCCGGGTCGGTGTCACCCTCAGTAGAGAAGAGGAGAACCTTTGAATCCTTATTAAGTCCTAAATGCTTTCTTAAATCCTTATATTCATCAAGAAGCATGATGCAGGTTAAAACTCCGAAGGGAGCAGCACCTGATTCACCGGAAGTTACCGGAGCATCGCCTTTGACAGGAGCAGCAAGCATTCTCATCCCTTGTGCAGCTACCCAGTCAGGAGCTGATACAAAGGTATCTACATGATTCTTTAAGATATCCCAGGAGATGGTATTTGGCTCACCGCAGGCAAGACCGGCCATAATGGTCTGCATGTCGCCGTCTACAATGCGGATCTGTCCGTCACCGGCTTTTGCTCCCTTATAGAGACAGTCTGCCACATCAGCTTCCACAACGACCACCTTAGGCGGATTCTCAGGATAGCGGTTAGCGAAATATCCCTGAACAGCGCCTGCAAGAGAACCTACGCCAGCCTGAACAAACACATGGGTAGGTCTGTCGCAGCCATATTCTTCAAGCTGCTCATTGGCTTCCAGAGCCATGGTTCCGTAACCCTGCATGATCCAGGCAGGAATCTCTTCGTAACCATCCCAGGCAGTATCCTGTACCACAACACCGTTTTTCGTCTTTGAAGCAGCATCAGCAGCCATACGAACGCATTCGTCATAGTTGACTTCCTCGATGGTAACGGTAGCACCTTCTGCTTTAATATTATTGAAACGGGTGATCGTGGAGCCCTTTGGCATGTAAACAACGGACTTCTGGCCTAATTTATTCGCTGCCCATGCAACACCACGTCCATGATTTCCATCGGTAGCGGTGAAGAAGGTAGCCTGGCCAAATTCTTCCCTTAAAGCTTCCGAAGTTAGGACGCTGTATGGAAGATCGGAAACATCCTTTCCAGTCTGCTTTGCGATGTACTTTGCGATGGCAAAGGATCCGCCCAATACCTTGAATGCATTTAAGCCGAACCGGTAGGATTCGTCTTTCATGTAAACCTGGCCAAGGCCTAAATAATCAGCCATGTGATCCAGCTTTACAAGAGGAGTCTTGCTGTACTGGGGAAAGCTTTCATGGAATACTCGTGCTTTCTTGATTTCATCAAGGGCCATGACCGGTAAATTCTTATCATCGGTCTTTGGCATGGTGTTTACAACCCATTCGATTGGTTTCATGATTACTGAATCTCCTTTTTCTTATTTAATTATGTTACTTTTCTTTATTCGTATCCATATAACTGTATAAAGTGAATTTGGATATGCCAAAATAATTGGAAACCTTATCACCTGACCTTGTGACCAGGAATGCTCCGGCATCGTTTAGATACTGGATCGCTGCAACTTTGTCATCCTTGCTCATGAGGGCCACAGGTTTGCCCACAAGAGCTACGGACTGTTCGATCAGCGCATCGAGAAGATCGTTCACATTATGAGTGATTCTCCTTGGCTGTTTCTCATCGTCTTCTGCTTCCGCGGTGGATAGAAGGGATTTTAAGGAATTGTCTATGGTAAGCAGGCCTGTGATATCATAATTAAGGGCCAGAATGTAATCAATGGTATTATTTTTCCCTCTAATATACATGGTACTGGATTTTAGAATCCTGCCGTCATCGGTTCTTGTTAAATAAGAAAGGCGGTCTTTTAAAAGATCAGGATTCTTTTTTAAAGTCTCAAGAACGATTTCCGAGGGACCATCCCCCAGCTTACGGTTGCTTACCTGGCCGTTTTCGATATAGACAATGGAACTTTCAATATCTTCTTTCCTTAAATCATGGATAACTACCTCGCAGTTATTTCCAAAATGGGTAGCGATTCCAAGAGCGATCTGAGTCAGTAGTTCAAGTTTTGTATCCATCATTTGGCCTCCCCTCATGTGAACTTCTTATACACCCATCATAGCATAAAAAATTAAAATTACAAGTGGTTTTCTAAAAAATTTTTAGGTTCTCTAAATTTTTTTTGAATTTTATGCTTGCATTTCTTTATATGAAATGATACACTGTATTCAGTAAGGTATTTATGGTGTAATCTGTATAGAAAATGACGAATTATGAGAGTGAGTATAAGCAGATTGCGGAAATAAAGTGCAGCCGTAGGGGAAGTGCCTATGTGAGGTTTGTACAGTTGAAAATTTTAAGGTTTCACTTTAATAATGTTAAAAATTGGAAAAAAAGGAGATGGAAACATGCTGGTTATCGGGAATGGAAGAATGATTACAAGAGACCCTCAAAATCCGTTTTTTGAGAACGGTGCAGTTGCAATGGAGGAGGGTGTGATCCGTAAGGTTGGAACTACGGAGGAAATGAAAAAAGCATATCCGGACGCGGAGTATATCGATGCAAAAGGCGGAGTCATTATGCCTGCCTTTATTAATGCCCATGAACATATTTACAGCTCTTTTGCCAGAGGATTAAGCATCAATGGATATGATCCACATGGATTCTTAGAGATCCTTGACGGAATGTGGTGGACCATTGACCGCAATCTCACATTGGAAGAGACCAGGTTAAGCGCCATGGCAACCTACATCGATTCTATAAAGAACGGTGTAACAACTACGTTTGACCACCATGCAAGCTTCGGACATATTACAGATTCCCTGTTTAAGATTGAAGAAGCTGCGAAAGCTACGGGTGTCCGTTCCTGCTTATGCTATGAGGTTTCCGACCGTGACGGCAAGGAAAAGGCAAAGGAAGCAGTTCTGGAGAATGAAGCATTCATCAAGCACGCTCTGGCAGATGACAGCGACATGATTGCAGGAATGATGGGTATGCACGCCCAGTTCACCATTTCTGATGAGACCATGGAGCTTGCAGCTTCCCACAAGCCGGAAGGAGTTGGTTATCACATTCATGTGGCAGAAGGAATTGAGGATCTTCATGACTGCCTTAAGAAATACGGCAAGCGGATCGTAGACCGTCTGATGGACTGCAATATCCTTGGAGAGAAGACCCTGCTTGGACACTGCATCTACATTAATCCTCATGAAATGCAGTTAATTAAGGACACGGATACCATGGTAGTCCACAATCCGGAATCCAACATGGGCAATGCATGCGGTTGTCCTCCCACCATGGAGCTGGTTCACAGGGGAATCTTAACAGGTCTGGGAACCGATGGCTATACCCATGACATGACAGAATCCTATAAAGTAGCCAATGTTTTACACAAGCATCATTTATGCGATCCTAATGCGGCATGGGGCGAAGTTCCCAAGATGCTGTTTGAAGGAAATGCAAAGATCGCAGGCCGTTACTTTAAGAAGCCTTTGGGCATATTAAAAGAGGGTGCAGCAGCTGACGTAATCGTTACCGATTACATTCCGTTAACACCAATGAATGGGGATAACTGTAACAGCCATATTCTTTTCGGAATGACCGGACGCAGCGTGGTAACCACAGTAGGCAACGGAAAAGTGCTGATGAAGGACCGTATCCTTACAGCCATTGATGAGGAAAAGGTGATGGCAGACTGCAGACAGGCTGCGGCCGAACTGGCAAGCCGGATCAATTCCAGGTAATAACAGTTTCATTTAAACAGGTAAAGTAGTAAAATATACAATACAGATTATTCACGGAGGGTTGTCTGAAGGTTCTGACACTGGACAACCCCGTTACAGGAGGTAAAAAATGGGAGATAGAATGACACCAATGCCATTTGATCAGTTAGTGGATTGGATCGTAAAGGAACATGATAACAGCGGTACTGTTTTCGGAGTCTACAGACCCTATAAGGCCGATAAGAAAAACAACAGAAAAATTTTTGGACGAACCTTAGAGACACCTATGGGACCGGCAGCAGGCCCTCACACCCAGCTGACTCAGAACATTGTGGCTTCCTATTATTCAGGCAGCCGTTTCTTTGAGTTAAAGACTGTTCAGATTTTAGACGGAGAAGATCTGCCTGTAAGCAAACCATGTATCAGGGCAGACGATGAGTGCTATAACTGTGAGTGGTCTACAGAGCTTTATGTTCCCCAGGCTCAGGATGAGTATATTAAGGCATGGATCCTGCTTCATATTATTGCCAAGGAATATGGCCTTGGAGCGATGGACGGCTTCCAGTTCAACATGAGTGTAGGCTATGACTTAGAGGGAATCAAATCCCCTAAGGTTAACAGCTTTATTGATAACATGAAGGATGCGAAGGATACGGAGATGTTTAAATCCTGCAAGAGCTACCTCTTAAATCATATGGATTTATTTAAGCATGTGACCAAAGAGGACATTGAGAACATTCCTTCTGAAATCTGCAATTCCGTGACCCTTTCTACACTTCACGGATGTCCTCCTCAGGAAATTCAGAGAATTGCCACTTATCTGATTGAGGAAAAAGGACTGAACACCTTTATCAAGTGCAACCCGACTCTTCTTGGTTACGAATTTGCAAGAAATACCATGGATGAGATGGGATATGATTATATCGCCTTCGGTGATTTCCACTTCCTTGATGACTTACAGTATGAGGATGCGGTTCCTATGTTAAAGAACCTTATGGCTCTGGCAGAGAAAAAGAACTTAGAGTTCGGTGTTAAGATCACCAACACCTTCCCTGTAGATGTAAGAAATAACGAGCTTCCAAGCGAAGAGATGTATATGTCCGGAAAGTCCTTATATCCTCTTTCCATTTCACTGGCAGCCAAGCTGGCAAAGGAATTTGACGGAAAATTAAGAATTTCCTTCTCAGGCGGTGCGGATTACCATAACATTAAGGCAATTGTAGATGCGGGAATCTGGCCTGTGACCGTTGCCACCACTCTTTTAAAGCCAGGCGGCTATCAGAGACTGTTACAGATCGCAGAGAAGCTGGAAGACGGCAACGTCAAGTTTACGGGAGTTGATCCGGAAAAGACAGCGAAACTGGCAGAGGATTCTGTTCATGATCCTCATCACAGAAAGGCAGTAAAACCTCTTCCCATCCGAAAGATGGCAAAGAGCGTACCCCTCATTGACTGTTATGTAGCTCCATGCAAAGACGCCTGCCCCATCCATCAGGATATTACTACCTATTTACAGCTATCCGGAGCAGGAAAATACGAAGACGCCATAAAAGTAATCGCAGAGAAGAATCCGCTTCCTTTCATAACAGGAACTATCTGTGCCCATAACTGTATGAGCAAGTGTAACCGGAACTATTATGAAGATCCGGTGAACATCCGCGGTGTCAAGCTGGTCTGTGCGGAAGGCGGCTATGATACGTTCATGAAGGAAATTAAGGCAGGGGAACTGAAAGGCAAAAAGACCGCAGTGATCGGAGGCGGCCCGGCTGGACTTGCAGCCGCATACTTCCTCACAAAGAACGGCATGCCTGCAACTATTTTTGAAAAGACCGGCACCCTTGGCGGCGTAGTGAAACATGTGATCCCCGGATTCCGTATTTCAGACGAAGCGATTGACAAGGATGCGGCTCTGTCTCTTGCATATGGAGCTGAGGTAAGATATAACACGGAAGTAACTGATTTAGAAGCCTTAAAGAAAGAAGGCTTTGACTATATCATCCTTGCCACCGGTGCATCCAAGCCAGGCGTGTTAAAGCTTGAGGCAGGTGAAACCATCAATGCACTGGATTTCCTTGCCCAGTTTAAGGCTGCTGACGGAAAACTGGATATTGGCAAAAACGTGGTAGTCATCGGCGGCGGAAACACTGCCATGGATACGGCAAGAGCGGTGAAGCGAACAGAAGGCGTGGAGCATTCCTACCTGGTTTACCGGAGAACAAAACGCTATATGCCGGCAGATGAGGAAGAGTTAGAGATGGCACTGGAAGACGGTGTGGAATTCAAGGAACTGCTGTCTCCGGTAGCGCTTAAAAACGGAAAACTCCTTTGCAAGGTAATGAAGCTTTCCGATACCGATGCCACCGGCAGAAGGAACATTGTGGAAACAGAAGAAACTGTGGAAATTCCTGCGGATACTGTGATCGCAGCAGTTGGCGAGCAGGTTCCTACAGAATTCTATGAAGCAAACGGTATCAATGTAAATAACAAGGGCAAAGTTCTTGTAAATGAGGAAACTCTGGAGACAAGCGCAGCCGGTGTTTACGTGGTAGGTGACGGACTCTTTGGACCGGCAACTGTTGTAGAGGCTATGAGAGATGCCCGCATGGCTGCTGAAGCTATTTTAGGCAAAAAGGCTGCTGTGGACTTTGATGATACCGTGGATAACTTAGAAAAGATCTATGACAAGCGCGGTATCCTTGGAGAAACCAAGGATTATAAGGTAGAAGATTCCCGATGCCTTGGCTGCTCCAATGTCTGTGAAAACTGTGCGGAAGTCTGTCCAAACCGAGCAAACCTGGCATTGAATATTCCTGGCTTATCCATGCACCAGATCGTCCATGTGGACTATATGTGCAACGAGTGCGGAAACTGTAAGAGCTTCTGTCCATATGACAGTGCTCCTTACTTGGATAAGTTCACTTTATTCGCTAACGAGGCTGATATGGAAAACAGCAAGAACGAAGGCTTTGTTGTATTGGATAAGGCAGAGATTGCCTGCAAGGTGCGGTACCTTGGAAATATTCTTACCTGGAAAGCCGGTGAAAAGGACAGTGTCATTCCGGATGGACTTAGAAAAATCATGGAAACTGTCTGCAAGGAGTATGATTATATTTTAGGATAAAATCCTGAGGTAAAAGGAAAAGTAATTGTATTGGAATTGAATCGGCGCAGTCGGAGAAAAGTTTTCTCCCTGCGCCTTTCCATCTTGGCAGATGAAACCTCTTCCAGGGAACCCTAAATGCCCTGAGAAGATTAAGGAAAAGAGGAATGATCCATTACACGGAATCAGAAAGCAGGCTGTAAAAGGCCGAGACAGCGAAAAGAAAGGAAGTAGATGTTTATGAAAACCCTATTAAAGGGCGGAACTGTAGTATCGGGAAGCGGTCTTAACCAGGCGGATGTCCTCATGGATGAGGGAAAGATTCAGGCAGTGGAACCAGGAATCCAGGCGGAGGGAGCAAAAGTCATTGATGTAACAGGAAAGCTTTTGTTTCCCGGGTTTATTGATGCCCACACCCATTTCGACCTTCATGTGGCAGGAACCGTGACGGCGGATAATTTTGAGACGGGAACAAAGGCCGCATTGTCAGGCGGAACCACGATGATCATTGATTTTGCCACCCAATATCAGGGCGAAACTCTGGAAAAAGCTCTGGAAAACTGGCATAAAAAAGCCGATGGGAACGCATCCTGTGATTATGGCTTTCATCTGGCGATCTCTGACTGGAACCCTTCCATCAGCAAGGAATTGGAAGAAATCGTTGAAAACGGTGTAACCTCCTTTAAGCTTTACATGACTTATGATGAAATGTACTTAAATGATAAGAAGATCTATCAGGTACTGAAGCGGTTAAAAGAAGTGGGAGGGATTGCCGGTGTTCATTGTGAGAACATGGGGATCATACAGGCACTGGTGGAAGAAGAAAAGGCAAAGGGGAACTTATCGATCAGCGCTCACAAAAAAACCAGACCTGCCCCGGTAGAAGCGGAAGCCATCGGCAGGCTGTTAAAAATCGCAGGCCTGGCGGAGGCCCCGGTGATTATTGTCCATTTAAGCTCCGGAGAGGGCTATCAGGAAGTGAAATATGCCAGGGAGCGGGGACAGGAAATTTACGTGGAGACCTGCCCGCAGTACCTGCTCCTGGATGAAAGCGTGTATGAACTGCCCGGCTTTGAAAGCAGCAAGTATGTAATTTCACCCACCATTAAGAAGGAAAAGGACAGCATCAGGCTCTGGAATGCCCTGCTGAAGAATCACATTCAGACCTTAGCCACGGATCACTGCAGTTTTACTACCGCTCAGAAGGCGGCAGGAAAAGAGGATTTTACAAAAATTCCAAACGGAATGCCTGGTGTGGAATCCCGTCCGGTCCTACTATACAGCTTTGGAGTGCTGGAGCATAACCTGAAGCTGGAACAGATGTGCCGGCTGCTGTCTGAAAATCCTGCAAAGCTTTATGGCGTTTATCCTCAGAAAGGGGCGATTGCTCCTGGAAGCGATGGGGATCTCGTGGTGTGGAATCCGAATGTCCAGTGGACGATGTCCGTAGAAAACCAGGTGGCAAATGTGGATTATTGCCCCTTTGAGGGAACTGATGTTAAAGGGAAAGCGGAGCTTGTATTCTTAAAGGGCCGTCTGGCTGCAAAAGATGGTCAGGTGGTATTGGAGAAAAGCGGTTCCTATGTTCCCAGAAAGAGGCGCATGGAGCTGTACTAATGGGATCAAAGAATGTCTATACCTTGAAAAAGCAGGAAGGGAAACTGAATGTGACAAGGAGGGCCTCCTTATGGGAGGCCCTGGGATATCTCTTTCAGGAGCATATGGTCATTGCCTTGACCGGCGGCGGCGGTAAGACCAGTGCCATGTTTACCCTGGCCGATGAACTGGCAGATATGGGAAAGCGTGTGATCGTTACCACCAGCACTCATATCTTTTATCCTGAGGACCGGGAAGTAGTGCTGGCAGACCGGGCAGGGACCGTGGAGGAATACTTAAGGGGACGAAAAGAATGGTTTTCTGACCCCTCAGGCCAGGTTCTGGTAACAGGACAGCCGGCAGCCGAAGGAAAATTAAAAGGCATGGCCCTTGAAGAAATGGAACAGCTCCCAGGTCTGGCTGACGTGCTGCTTTTGGAAGCGGACGGAGCAAAGCGTCTTCCTTTGAAGATTCCAAGGGAAGGGGAGCCTGCCCTGTTAAAAAACACCTATGGGGTGATCGGCTGCGCCGGACTGGATGCCATTGGCTGCCAATGGAAAGAAAAATGTTTCCGATGGGAACTTGCAGAAAAGACATTTGGCTGGAAGACGGATAAAAGTCTCATTACTACGGCTCATATGGCCAAGATCCTTGCAAGCAGCCATGGGACCAGAAAGGGAGCAGAATCCATGGAATACCGGATTTTACTGAATAAGGCTGATGATGAAGACCGGCTGTCCCTGGGAGTCCGTGTGGCGGAATGCCTGGGGGAAGATTGGTCCGGACGATGTGTGATAACCAGTTTTTCTATGCAGTAGAAAAGGATTAGCATGAAAGATACAAAAAAAGAAGAAAGAACGCTTAAGTACCATTTAAAGCTTCGCATTTATTATGAAGAGCGCAATTTCGGTCCTGGAGTAGCAAGTTTAATGAAGCTTGTGAGGGAAAGGGGGTCCCTTTCGGCTGCCTGCCAGGAACTGAATATGGCTTATTCCAAAGCGTGGAAAATCATTAACAAGGCAGAAGAGGATCTGGGTTTTTCCCTGATGGAAGGAAGACGGGGCGGTGAAAACGGCGGTACAACCGTATTAACAGAAGAAGGTGAAACGTTTCTGGACCGGTACCTGGCATTCACGGAGGAAGCAGAGGCAGCACTGGAAGAATTATTTTACAAATATTTTACCGGATGATATAATAATACGATAGCGTTTTTGCAAAGGTGGATATTCTTACTTGAGAATAACAAAGCCAGCCGTTGTATCGTAAATAATGTGTTAGTACGAAAGGAGAGGGAACATTGAAGGAAATCAGAACAGTAGATGCGGTAGGGCAGGTCCTCTGCCATGATATGACTCAAATCATACCTGGAGTCATGAAGGATGCAAGATTCCGGAAAGGACATGTAGTGACAGAGGAAGACATTCCGGTGCTGTTGTCCATGGGAAAAGAACATATTTATGTCTGGGAGAAAGATGATTCCCTTTACCATGAAAATGAAGCTGCTGAAATCCTGTGCAGTCTCTGTATGAATGACCATATGGAACGCAGCGAGGTAAAGGAAGGAAAGATTGAGTTGAAATCAACGGTTCGGGGCCTGTTAAAAATAGACACCGGGCTTTTGGATAGAATAAACAGCCAGGGGAACATGATGATTGCCTCCAGGCATCCCAACACTCCGGTGGAGCCTGGGGACAAGCTGTGCGGTACAAGGATCATTCCCCTTGTTATTAAAAAAGAAGAGATGGAAGAGGCCAGGAAACTTTGCAAAGGAAAGAAGATTTTTGCCGTACTGCCCTATCTGGACAAAAAGGTAGGACTGGTGACCACGGGCAGCGAGGTATTCCATGGAAGAGTAAAGGATTCTTTCGGTCCTGTGTTAAAGGCTAAAGTGGAAGAGTTTGGCGGTCAGATCCTTGGACAGACGGTCACTGATGATAAACCGGAGCATACCACAGAAGCGATTATGGAATTTATCCGCCAGGGAGCCGACATGGTGCTTGTCAGCGGCGGCATGAGCGTTGACCCGGATGACAAGACTCCGCTTGCCATCCGAAACACAGGAGCAGAGGTAATATCCTATGGTGCTCCCGTACTCCCGGGAGCCATGTTCCTGCTTTCTTATTACAAAAAGGACGGGAAAAACATTCCCATAACCGGGCTTCCCGGCTGCGTCATGTATTCTAAGAGAACCGTGTTTGATCTGGTGCTTCCAAGGCTTATGGCTGATGATCCGGTAACAAAGGAGGATCTGGACAAGCTGGGAAAAGGAGGACTTTGCCTTTCCTGCGATGTCTGTTATTACCCTAACTGCGGCTTTGGAAAGGGCTGGTAGATACTACAGGTGGAAAGGTTGATAAAAATATGAGCGGACTGACACATTTTGATGAACAGGGAAATGCCCGCATGGTGGACGTAGGCGAAAAGGCGGAGACGGACCGGATCGCTGTGGCACACGGGTTTATTACGGTCAATCAGGAGGTTTTTGAGGCCATTTCCCAGGGGACTGCAAAAAAAGGTGATGTTCTTGGAGTCTCCAGAGTGGCAGGGATCATGGGTGCAAAAAGAACCTCTGAACTTATCCCCCTGTGCCATGGGCTGATGCTTACCAAGTGCACCGTGGATTTTGTGCTTCATGAGGAAAGCCGTTCGGTAGAGGCCGTCTGTACGGTCAGGACCCAGGGAAAGACCGGTGTGGAGATGGAAGCCCTGACAGGGGTGAATATCGCTTTGCTGACCATATATGACATGTGCAAGGCCATGGACCGGGGAATGACCATCAGCCAAATCTGCCTTTTAAAAAAGGATGGCGGAAAGAGCGGACTCTATGAGAAGGACTCTGGCAGCAGGGGGAAAGACCATGATTGATCGATGCAGCAGAACCATTGATTATATCCGGATCTCCGTCACAGACCGATGCAATTTAAGGTGCGTCTACTGTATGCCTGAGGAGGGGATTGTCCCTATGAGCCACGGGGACATCCTTACTTACCATGAGATCTTAAGGATCTGCGAAGCCGGCGCCCGCCTTGGAATCCGCAAGGTGAAGGTGACAGGCGGGGAGCCTTTGGTGAGAAAGGATATAGAAGTTCTGATCAAGGGGCTTCAGTCGATTCCCGGAATCGAAGATGTGACAATGACGACCAATGGCTGTCTTTTAAAGGAGAAAGCTGCCTTATTAAAGGCTGCTGGTTTATCAAGTGTCAATGTGAGTCTGGATACCCTGAATCCAGAGCGGTTTGCTGAAATCACAAGAAGAGACTGCTTTGAATCTGTCATGGAGGGAATCGAAAGCGCACTGGAAGCAGGGTTGAAAGTAAAGATAAACTGTGCGGTTATGGAAGAGCTTTCAAAGGAAGAGGTACTAGCTTTTGCCAGGTTTTCCATGGAACGCAGGATTCCGGTCCGTTTTATTGAGATGATGCCAATCGGTCAGGGGAAACGTTACAAAGCAATGGAAAATGACGACCTTGCGGGAATTCTGTCTGAGACCTTCGGACCGCTTAGGGAAAGCCGGGAGGTAAAAGGCAATGGTCCTGCCGTTTATTATACATGGGGAAATGAAACGGGTTTTGTGGGTTTTATCAGTGCGGTCAGCCACAGATTCTGCGGCTCCTGCAACCGGGTGAGACTGACCTCCGACGGATTTTTAAAGCTTTGTCTGGACAGTCCGGCAGGAGTGGATTTAAAAAGACCTTTGCGTGAGGGAATCTCTGACGGGGATCTTCTTGACCTGATGAAGCAGAGTATTCAAAGTAAGCCGGAAAGCCATCATTTTGAAGAAGACAATGGCGAAGCAAGCCCCAATATGAACCAGATAGGAGGATAAGCAGATGGGAAAGGTTATGGCTGTCTGTATCAGCGAAAAAAAAGGAACCCAGAAAGTCAGGGTGGAAGAAGGACATTTTATTGAAGAACACGGAATCGAAGGCGATGCTCATGCAGGCAAATGGCACAGGCAGGTGAGTCTTTTATCCTTTGATACCATAGAGGATTTTAAGGCCAGAGGTGCGCAGATCGGGAATGGAGCCTTTGGGGAAAACATTATCGTCCAGGGCATTGATCTGATCCATCTTCCCATTGGCACAAGGTTAACGTGCGGGGATATACTTCTGGAGGTGACTCAAATAGGCAAGGAATGTCACTCCCATTGTGAGATATACAAGAAAATGGGAGAATGCATTATGCCGTCCAACGGGATCTTTACAAGAGTCCTCCATGGCGGGATCATGAAGGAAGGGGATGAAATCACAGTATGTACCGGGCAGGAATCGTAACCTTAAGTGACAAGGGAGCCGCCGGAGAGCGGGAAGATGTAAGCGGCGCAGTGATAAGGGAAATATTGGAGAAATCAGGTTTTGAGGTGATCAGTTACAGACTTCTGGCTGATGAAGGAGAGGCACTTAAGGAAGAGCTTATTCGATTAAGCGATAAGGTGGAATGCGATCTGGTACTGACCACAGGAGGGACCGGCTTTTCGCCAAGAGATGTGACTCCCGAGGCCACTTTGGCTGTAGCGGACCGCAATGCGCCTGGGATCTCTGAAGCCATACGGGCTTACAGCATGACCGTGACCAAACGGGCCATGCTAAGCAGGGGGGCCAGCGTCATCCGGGGGGCGACCCTTATCATTAACCTGCCTGGAAGCCCAAAAGCAGTGAGGGAGAGTCTGGAATACATTCTGGATCCTCTGTTTCATGGTCTTGAGATTTTGTCAGGAAGAGGCGGAGAATGCGCCAGAGCGGATATTCAGCAATCCCATGGGAAATCATTTATTTAAATCGTATGCCTAAGGGCATTCAATACAGCCTGGACCGGATACAGGAATACAGGCATTCCTGTTCTGGCTCCTTGCATGCAGAAATAAATCGGAAGGTCTAGGATACAATGAAAGTATTGATAAAAGGAGCAGGTGACCTGGCCACAGGCATTGGATGCCGTCTTCACCGCTGCGGTTTTGATCTGGTCATGACTGACATCCCTGTCCCTACTACGGTACGGCGGACAGTGGCTTTTTCCAGGGCGGTCTATGAAGGACAGGCAAAGGTGGAGGATATAACAGGGGTTTTATGCCACAGCCTGGAGGAAATTCAGGAGACCATAGCAAGGGATCAGGTAGCAGTGGTGGTAGACGAGGAATGCAGGATCCGGGAAGAATGGAAACCGGATGTGGTGGTGGATGCCATAATTGCAAAGAAGAATCTGGGAACCAGGATAACCGATGCTGAAGTGGTAGTAGGCGTTGGTCCTGGTTTTACGGCCGGTCTTGACTGCCATGTGGTGGTGGAAACCAAAAGAGGCCATAATCTGGGCCGCTGTATTTGGGAGGGAAGCGCTTATCCCAATACAGGTGTTCCGGGAATGATCGGAGGCTATGACAAGGAACGGATCATCCGCGCCACGGATGACGGGTTATTTCAAGGCCAGGTGAAAATCGGAGATCTGGTGGATAAAGGCGACCTGGTAGGTTATTCCGGGGACAGCCCCATCTATGCTCTGGTGGGAGGCGTTGTCAGAGGACTTCTCCAGGACGGCGTGGAAGTAACAACGGGAATGAAGTCAGGAGATATTGATCCGAGAGGAATCGTTGAGAACTGCTACACCATCTCAGATAAGGCGGCTTCCATCGGCGGAGGTGTCCTGGAGGCTATTTTAAGTCTGAAAAAGAAAAAAAGGTGATGTCCCGGAAAGTCAGGCTGATAGAAAACATCTTTCAGCCTTGAGTTTGTGAATCAACTGGATATACAGGCATTTCCGCTTGGTTCATTTACAGGTAAAATGATGGAAAAGGGAGGTTTATGGCATGAAACTGGCACTTATCCTTCTGGCAGCAGGCGACAGCCGGAGATTTAACGGCAATAAGCTGCTTCATGAATTTAATGGAAAACCCATGTACCAATCTATTATCGAGGAAGTGGAGAAGCTTCCTGATGATCTCTTCCACAGGAAGGTGGCCGTCACCCAGTACCAGGAGATTATGGACTGCATGATGGATCGTGGCTATGAGGTGGTGGAAAACAGGGAGAGCAGCCTTGGCATCTCCCATTCCATCCATCTGGCGCTTCAAGCTCTTGAGAATGAGGAAACAGATTATTGCTTTGCGGTCTGTGACCAGCCCTACTTAAAGGCGGCTACCATAGAAGGTCTGGTAAAGGGATGGCAAGACAGCGGAAAGGGGATCGGCTGTCTATGCAACATGGGGGCATTGGGTAATCCGGCCATATTTTCCAGAAGTTACTTAAAGGAGCTGCTTTCCCTGGAAGGAGATGTGGGGGGAAAAAGGATCATCCGGAAGCATATTGTAGATTTATACCTTCATGAGGTGGCGGATGGCCTGGAGCTGGTGGATATTGATGTACGAAAAAATACCCAGACCTGAACAAAGGCTCATTCTGTTATCTTGTTGGAATATATATAATAAATATAAAACAGTTGGAGGTAATGAAATGTTAAGACCAGTTGACCTAAAACAAGTGCCCATGGATGCAATCACAATGATAGGAAAAGAATGGATGCTGATTTCTGCGGGCACCCATCAGAAGTATAATATGATGACAGCCAGTTGGGGCGGGATCGGGATCATGTGGAATAAAAATGTTACCAACATTGTTCTGCGTCCCCAGAGATATACCCTGGAATTTATTAACCGGAGCGAGTATTATGCACTCAATTTTTTCGGCGACCAATGCAGGTCTGCATTAAACTACTGCGGTTCCCACTCCGGAAGGGATGTAGACAAAGAGAAGGAAACAGGTCTCACTCCTGTTTTTGATGGGAAAGCGCCTTATTTTTCTGAGGCAAGGCTGGTTCTTATCTGCCGTAAGCTTTATCAGCAGACCATAGATCCCAACGGCTTTTTTGATAAAACCTTAGACCAGCAAAACTATCCCAACAAAGATTATCATGAACATATCATAGGAGAGATCGTTCAGGTATTAATGGCCGATGAATGCATGCGGCTGGGTGAAATCTTATAAGGCAAAAAAACATGAAAGGAAGGGCATTCGGCGGCCCTTCTTTTTTGCAGCGTTTTAAGTTATTTTTTAAGGGAAAAAGTTGGTAATATGTTCCTTATGGAATCAAAATAGTGTATAATACGGAAGAGAGGACAATTTTGTCGTCACCGATTGAAGGGGGAGTTGTATGATTAAAAGGCTGAAAGATAAAATCGATGCTCTTAACAATAAAAAAGATCCTTTAAAACAGGAAGGCTTGAAAATCTGTTTCATATATTCTCTTTTTGGTTTTGTCTGGATTTATTTTTCAGACCAAACCCTTAACCGTCTGGTCCACGATCCTTCTGCAAGGATGATGATCCATACCTACAAGGGAATTATGTATGTTTTGTTTACTGCTGCCATCCTATATTATTTAATATCCAACCTTTTAAGAAAAGTGGAACAGGCAGAGTGCAGACTGAGCAGGAGCAATGATGATCTGTCTGCCGCCAATGTGGAGCTGATGGAATATCTGGACCAGCTGACCGTATCAGAAAGAGAGCTGAGAATACAGTATGATACGATTATGGAGTATGACCAAAGGTTAAATGTAAGCGAAGAGAAATATAAAACGGTCATCAGCCAGATGCAGCTGGGTATGGCATTGTATGAGAGAACCTCTGACGATGATATTCGAAATTACAGGCTGGTGGATGCCAACCACAGTTATGAAGTGCTGACAGGATTAAAAAAAGAGGACATTATTGGAAAATATTTTTTCGAAATACATAAAAATATCGAAGCAGAAAACCTGGACAAGCTGGCTGCCACCATTAAAACAGGGGAGTCCGCCCGGTACGAGCGGTTTCAGCAGAATACCAGCTATTATTATGAGATCATTGCCTCCCGCCCCAAGGAAGACCAGCTGGCTATTATATTAAATGATATCACCAAAAGAAAACAGGCGGAGGAGCGTTTGCATTATTTAAGCAATCACGACCAGCTGACAGGATTGTACAACAGGAGATTTTTTGAGGAACAGCTGAGAAGGCTGGATTCCCCGGAGTATTATCCCCTGGTGATTACCATGGCCGATATCAATGGCTTGAAGCTTATGAATGATTCCTTCGGACATACGGTTGGGGATAAGTATATTCAAAGGGTGGCTGGAGTTTTCTTGGAATGCTGCAGGGATAAGGATATCATATGCAGGCTGGGAGGAGATGAATTTATCATTGTTTCCCCCAATACCGATGTAAGAGAAATCAAGGAGGTCATCGGCAGGGTCAACGAACGTACAAAGCAGGAAGCTATAAATAAGGTCACTCTTTCTGTTTCTTTCGGCTATAGCGTGAAGTACACGGAAGAGGAATCCATATTAGAAGTTCTTAAAAAGGCTGAGGACTACATGTACAAGAAAAAGCTGCTGGAGACCTCGGGGATGAGAGGGAAGACTATTTACACGATTATGGCGGCTCTTCATGAGAAAAACCCAAGGGAAGAACAGCATTCCCTTCGGGTGTCGGAGCTGTGCGAAAGGATGGGGACGGCTCTTGGACTGCAGGAGGATGAGGTAAAAGAGCTGAGGACCGTAGGCCTTCTCCATGATATCGGCAAAGTAGCGATTGAAGAAGGAATACTGAATAAAAACGGAAAGCTGATTGAGAAGGAGTGGGAAGAGATAAAAAAACACCCGGAAATCGGCTACCGGATTTTAAGCACAGTCAATGAACTGTCGGAAATGGCGGATTACGTTCTGGCCCACCATGAACGGTGGGATGGGAATGGTTATCCCAAAGGGCTTAAAGGAAATGAAATACCGGTCCAATCCAGGATCATCGCCATTGCAGATGCATACGATGCCATGATCAGTGAAAGAAGCTATCGCAGGGCTTTGCCAAAGGAATATGCCATCAGTGAACTGGTTAAGGGTGCCGGCACCCAGTTCTGCGGGGAGTACGTTCATGTATTTATCCATAAGGTAGTCCAGGATGAAGAAATGAGCGTGTAGCATAAAAGCACATAGAAACAGGTCTGTCTTTTCTTAGGGACAGGCCTGTTTTCATCCGGCTTACGGTTGGAGGCTTTTGAAGAGACCGGGTAGGTTTTAAAAGTACAGGAGACGGGAATTCATGAAAGACAGGCGTTTCTGATTATGTTTCCTGACATTTGGTAACCATATGTCTAGAAGTATCAATGAACTAGAAAGGAGATATGGTTCCGTTGTCAGATTACAGAAATAAACATTGGGGAAATAAAATAATAAAACTTCTTAGGAACGGATGTTCTTCTTTCCCAAAGAGAATCAAGTATTTTGAGGGCTGGTATTTCAAGCATCAAAATGCGGATGCGGTTCTGGCCTTGATACCCGGTCACAGTATAGATGAAAAAGGCAGGAAACATCCATTTTTACAAATTATATGGAATGAAAACTCTTATACTCTTGATTTTTCGGAAGAGGACTATCTGTCAGACAGAAAAAGAAGAAGAATCATTCTTGGAAACAATCTCTTTTCTCCGGAAGGCGTTAAGCTGGATATCCAGTCAAAGGAGATCACCATTCAGGGCATCATCCGCTATGGCTCTTTCAGTCCCATCGCCTATTCCATAATGGGACCTTTTCAATGGGTCCCCTTTATGGAGTGCAGCCATGAAATAATCAGCATGGCACACGATCTTAAGGGGAGTCTTAAGGTCAATGGGAAGCTTTTGGATTTTAACGGAGAAAAAGGATATATAGAGGGAGATAAAGGCAGGTCCTTTCCCAGGGATTACTTATGGCTCCAATGCAACCGGTTCCCCCAAGAGGCATCGGTCATGGTTTCCATTGCCCATATTCCTTTTATCGGACACAGCTTTCAGGGCTGTATCTGCGTCATCCAGTATCAGGGGGAGGAATTCCGCTTTGCCACTTATCTGGGGGTAAAGGTGGTTTGCAAAAGGGAAACTGCAGTTATATTAAGACAGGGAGAATACACCTTTAAAATATTTCTGTCGAACCGGAACAGGAAGAAAACTGCCAGGTTTTCCCACAGCCTTCTGGCACCGGATCAGGGAAGGATGGTACGCTTTATCAAAGAGGAGCATTTACTGTTAGGGAGGTTTCTCCTGTATAAAGGAGAGAGTCTGATCTTTGATCTGACCAGTGATCATGTCAGCTTTGAGTATGTACCGGAACCGGAATATCAATGAATTGAATCCAGTTTTAGCAGATATTTCATTTTCTGACGGCATGTAATAGATATTTCCTATAAGTATGGCTTATTTATAGAATTTATGAATTGGACGTAGGCCTTAAATCTTAATAGAATAGAATTATCAATAAACATGCAGGAGGATACATGAGATGAATGTGAAACAGGCGGTTAGTGTAAAAAAAATCGGAGATGATGCGGAAGCTCTGTTTCGGGGAGGCTTTTTTTGCTCAGAGGCCGTTGTAAGCGCTATCAGATCAAATTTTGAACTGGATATCCCAGAGGAAGTTATCGCTATGGCTTCCGGATTTCCAGTAGGAATCGGCCGTTCCAAGTGTCTGTGCGGAGCGGTATCCGGGGGAGTAATGGCCCTTGGCATATTCTTTGGACGGACAAGACAGGGGGATCCGAAGGTGGAAAAGAATCTGGAAGTATCGAAGGAGCTTCACGACTGGTTTAAGGAAAACAATGGGAAGAATGCCTTATGCTGCAGGATTTTGACCAAGGAATTTGATATGGGAAAAGGAGAGCACAAGGAACAGTGCATATATTTCACAGGACTGGTTGCTAAAAAGGTTGCTGAAATCGTGGTTCGGGAATATGGACTTACCAATACCGATGAACGAAAGCCTGGGGAGGGATGCAATGATTAAGAAAATTCCCATTCCCATGGCAGGACTGTCCCTTGGATTTGCAGCATTGGGTAATCTTCTCCAAAGTTATTCGGAAGCCATACGCCTGCTGTGCGGAGTCATATCAGCCATATTGGCGGTTTTGTTTTTGTGTAAATGTATTTTACATTTTGATATGGTAAAAGAAGATATGAAAAATCCGGTGATGGCAAGCGTTTCAGGGACCTTTTCCATGGCCGTGATACTGCTGTCTGCCTATGCCAAACCTTTTCTCCGGGGCGGTGCAGTCTATATCTGGTATTCTGGAATCGCCCTTCACGTTCTCCTTATGGTGTATTTTACCGCCCGTTTTCTTTATAAGCTGAATATGAAAGCTGTATTTGCAAGCTACTATATTGTATATGTGGGGATTGTGACGGCAAGCGTAACAGCGCCTGCATTTGGGCGTACCGGACTGGGAATTGGCATCTTCTGGTTCGGCCTTGTCTGGTGCCTGATTTTACTGGTTCTTGTGACGGCCCGGTATGTAAAATATAAAGAGATCGCTGAGCCGGCCAGGCCGCTGTTCTGCATTTACACGGCTCCGGTCAGCCTTTGCCTGGCCGGATACCTTCAGTCTGCGGAAATGAAATCCGTGACCATGGTATTCCTGCTCATGATACTGGCCGGAGGATTATATGTGACGGTGCTGATTTATCTGCCAAGGTTCCTGGCTCTGCCTTTTTACCCAAGCTACGCAGCGTTTACATTTCCAGTGGTTATCAGTGCCATCGCCATGAAGATGTCAACGGCGTTCCTGGGGAAAATGGGCTATGCCGTAGGAATTCTGCCGGGGGTAGTCCTTGTCGAAACCGTGATTGCCGTATGTCTGGTGGTTTACGTTTTCATTCGGTACATGAAATTTTTATTCAGTAAATAAGTATTTCCGGACCAGCCTTTGCTCATAAGAGGAGAGAAAGAGGGGAAGATAAGAACAGGACGTTTTTCGGGAGTAATGCGATGAATCTTATCTTTCTTTTAATGGCCTTGCTGCCAATCATAGTTGGAGCATTGGGGATTGCTTTGATATGTTATTATTTCTATCTGTGGATGAAGGGCTTCCGGTTCATAAAATACCGGTTGGCAGGAGAAATCTGTCTACTGGCCGTACTGGCATATTTTCTGTTGTTCTTTATCTTCTGGTTCATGGGCCTTGGCCTGGCTTCCGGCTCATAAGAGGAGCTGGCCGGGCCTTTCCTCATAATTTGTGAAACTTATAAAAATCCTTTAATTCCTCTTTCCTCTCCTGAGAAAGGAGGACTTTTTTTATGCCCTGTATGGCTCCTTCCAGGGCATACAGCCGGTGGATGCAGGCAGAGGCGTCAATGGCCTGGATCCTAAGCCAGGCTTGTTCTGCACCTGTTTCTTTTAATTCTTCATAAGTAAAGATTCCGGTTTCATTTAGCTGCCGTTCCACTTCTTTTCCAATGTTTGGAAGCTTAGTTAATTCTCCCATCCAGGTTCTCCTTTATCTTGTTTTTTCTAATTATAATTCCTGAAGAAAGAGGAGTAAAGAATCACCCCCAAATATGTTTAAGATTTTTTTGCGCTGTTCCGATGCTTTCTGGGCGTGATATGAAATTCTCTTTTAAACAGACGGTCAAAATAGCTTGTGCTTTCCAGTCCGATTTGCCCGGCAATGTCGGTGATGGAGCAGTCTGTATGAATGAGAAGCTTCCATGCCTTCTGGAGCCGGAATTTATTTAAATATTCCATGGGAGATAAGGGGATGGAGCACTGAAAACAGCGGAGAGCTTCCCGCTTGCTTACACCTACGGATGCGGCGATATCCTCCAGAGTAATTTTTTTCCAGTAGTTTTCTTCAATAAAACGGGTCATTCCTTTCAAACGGGCCTGGGAAATCTTGCTGATCCCCGTATTTTCCATGGTGGGAAATTCCTGTTTGTGTTCAAACAGGTTTTTCCAGACCTGGCAGGCCAGGATATGGGCTTCCATCTCCCAGGCCGGTCCCTGATTTTCGCACAGGCAATACAGGTTTGACAGACAGGAAAGAACATCTTTTTGCCAGGGGCTGTTTTTCTTCAGTACATAGTGGGAAATGCCTGAAGTGAGAAAGGGAAGCATGTATTTTTCATGGATGGAGCTGTTTTCCGGGGCGATGAAATCAGAAGCAAACAAAACATTGGGGATGACCGCTGTTCCTGCTGAAACAAAACGGTGAATCATGCCGGAATTGATGAAAATCCCATCCCCTGGTTCCAGTATGTAATTGATGTTTCCTACGGAACACTGCAAAATCCCTTGGGTTACGGACACCAGCTCAAATTCTCTGTGCCAGTGCCAGTCAATGCACCGGTTTTCGAATTTCCCTACATCCTCGTAATAATATTGAAAGGGAAAGGCGGAGGAGCCATGGGTGACTAACTCCATCATTGATTCGTCAGTGAGTATTTTCGTGCTTTGCATAGAACTTCTCCTTTGGGCGGTTGGCTAGATTGTATCATAAACTGGCGGCATTTTACAAGATTCTCAAGAAAATATGCGGTATAATACAAAAAAATAAACAGCAGGTGACTAACAATGAATAACAATTATACTAAAACCGTTCATGCCTGTTTTTTAAGCTATATCGTGCAGGCGATCATTAACAATTTCGTTCCTCTTTTGTTTCTTACCTTTCAGTCCGAGTACGGAATTTCCTTATCAAGAATTACTCTGCTTGTGACTCTTAATTTTGGGGTCCAGCTATTGGTGGATCTGTTGTCCGCAGGTCTTATTGACCGGGTAGGATACCGTGCCTCCATGCTAGCGGCACATCTATTGTCAGCAACAGGACTAGTCGTTCTGACGGTTCTGCCGGGCCTGTTTCCCCATGCATGGATGGGACTCTATGTTTCCGTGGCTATATATGCTGCCGGAGGCGGACTTTTGGAGGTTCTGGTCAGTCCTGTTGTAGAAGCATGTCCCACAGACAATAAGGAAAAGGCCATGAGCATGCTTCATTCCTTTTATTGTTGGGGGCATGTGGGTGTTGTCCTCCTATCCACCATATTCTTTGCCATTGCCGGCTTAAAAAACTGGAGGCTGCTGGCGCTTTTCTGGGCACTGGTTCCAGCGTTCAACATGATTTTGTTTTTAAAGGTGCCCATCGCCCCTCTGGTGGAAGGGAATGAAGGCCTCTCCTTAAAGGCCCTGGTTGGAAAACGGATTTTCTGGGGATTCATGCTGCTCATGGTGTGTGCAGGAGCCAGCGAGCAGGCGGTAAGCCAGTGGGCTTCCGCCTTTGCGGAAAAGGGGCTGGGAGTGAGCAAGGCTGCAGGAGATCTTGCAGGCCCCATGCTTTTTGCCACTATGATGGGAATCTCAAGGGCGGCTTATGGAAAATACGGGGAAAAGGTGAATTTAAAAAAGATGATGATGGCCAGCGGAATCCTTTGCATTGTCTCTTATTTTCTGATCTCCCTTTCGCCCTTTCCTGCCTTGGGATTTTTAGGCTGCGGGCTGTGCGGCCTGTCGGTGGGGATCATGTGGCCGGGATCCTTTAGCATGGCCTCTGCTTCTTTGCGGGGGGGAGGTACTGCTATGTTTGCATTGTTGGCGCTTGCAGGTGATTTGGGCTGCTCCGGGGGGCCTTCCCTTGTAGGGATTGTTTCCGGATCCTTTGGAGACAATTTAAAAATGGGGATTTTGGGAGCCGTTCTGTTTCCTGTTATTCTGGTTATCATCCTGTATCAATTTTACAGAACAGGAAGAAAGCAAGGGTTTTTATAAATGTAAAGTGGTAATAGGAAACATATCAAAAGCGGCAGTGGAATTTTGGCAGGAGCTATGGAAGATGGATTTACCCAGAGTCTTTGTTTGTGATTTTGAAGAATATCAGAACAGTGATATGGAGAATTCAGACATACACATTTATATCAGTATCAAGGATTGAGAAATAAGAGGGAGGGAGCCGTAGACAGGGATCCCTCCGTTTGTTGTTAATAGATCACTTCTTCATATCCTTCTGTAGAAGGAAATTCAATGGAGATGACTTTTCCAGGATCCTTATAATTCAGATCCATATTCATAAGAATGCCCATGGTTTCATCGTCTTCGGTTACCGTCGTATAGATGGAAATGGTTTCCCTGGAAAAATAACCTTCCGGACTGATGACGGCCTTTCCTTGAATCCCGTTGATCTTGAAGTTGGAATCAGACAAAGCCGGCCATACCTCATGGTAGAAATTGGAGAGATGGCTTTCCAGGCCTTCTGCTTTGCAGGAGTACATAAGGATTTTGTTCCCCGCCTCCCCGTCTGCAATCTGTACGTTATCAAGGAATGCCCCAAACTGACCCGTCAGTCCTCCTAAGGTGATGTTTTTGGTCATGTCCTCATATCCGATCTTCATTTTATACTTTTCATATTCTCCCATGTCGGAATAATAGCAGCCATTGGTATAAAAAGAGGTTTCTGATTTTCGGATCCCCAGCATATCCATACTGGTTCTGGAAAGAAACTCCATGGCCGGTGTGTTTAAGTCATGGTATTTTAGCTGCGTATTCATGGAGATAGGGATATCCAGCTGGTCAAAGGAAAAATTCATCCGGATGTCCGCGGAAATATCCAGGCCGGGCAGCAGGGAACTTTTCTGGTCTGCCTCCTGGTAAAGCTCCAGCCCCTTCTGGTTTATGTTCCGTGAGGCATAAGGATTAGCCGCTCTTTGGCGGACGATGCCTTCATCCAGCCAAGCACCGGATTCATTGACCATGCTGCCGTCAGGAGCAGTGGTTCCGGTGAGAAGGTATCCGTTTTCATCAAAATAGTAGCATTCTGCCATTCCATCCTCATCAGAGTCAATCCATTTCCAGGCGGAGGTTGGATAGGATTTATCTCCGTCCTGCCACCACCAGCCATGACCGTCCTGTTTCCAGACTCCCGCTTGGGCGGTTGCTGCCATGGATAAGGACAGAAGGGATGTGACTGTTAATAATTTTATGATTTTTTTCATACTGCTTTCATTCCTCCTGGTTTGTTCATTCGCCCTAATAGGGAGAAAGGCCTGGGCAAAGCTTCCCATACCTGCACTTATTCATTCACTATACCATATTTTGGTAAATACAGCAAGAAAATGCCGTGCCAAGTATCCGATGAGAGGTTTGATGTACCAAATGAATGTGGCATGATTAAACGAAAGAGTCTTTCCAATGCTCAAGCAGTTCCAGATCGGAGGTCTTAAGCTTTAAATTGGTGGTAATGGTTTTACCTTCCGGAGAAGTGATCCGGATTTCCACCACACTTCCGTCTTTGAGCGGTCCGTTTAAGGCTGCTTTCAGGAAGAGGGGAAACTTTGGATGGTTATTTTTAAAAACAGCCCAGGATTCCTTTAACTGCATCAGGTTCATTAAATTCATTTGACTGATCCTTTCTTCATAATTCTAAGGCATATCCTAGCATAAATGAAAAAGGGAGTCAATGAGCGGCATAGAAAAGAATATCTTTTCCTTAGTCCTATTGCCGTGGTATAATGTAATTCCAAAGAAGGCTGTAATAAAACATAAATTGACAAAAGCAGGTGAAATGATGTATATAGCGGACTTGCATATCCATTCCCTTTATTCCAGGGCTACCAGTAAGAATTGCTCTCTGGAGTATTTGGACTTATGGGCAAGGCGAAAAGGAATCGGCATCCTGGGGACCGGCGATTTTACCCACCCGGCGTGGCGTGAGGAATTAGGGGAAAAGCTGGTTCCTGCAGAGGACGGGCTTTACCTATTAAAGGAAGAATATCGTGTAAATAAGGAGGAAGGATCGGAACTTGAGATTCCCCGATTTGTGGTTTCCGGGGAAATCAGTACAATTTATAAGAAAAACGGGAAAGTGAGAAAGGTTCACAGTGTCATCCTTCTTCCGGGCCTTTCCCAGGCAGAGCTGCTTTCTAAAAGGCTGGAGACCATTGGGAATCTTCATTCAGACGGCAGGCCGATTCTGGGGCTGGATTGCCGGGACCTTATGGAAATTATGCTGGAAGTATGTCCCAGGGCCATTTATATTCCGGCCCATATCTGGACCCCCCATTTTTCTTTGTTCGGGGCATTTTCCGGTTTTGATTCCATGGAGGAGTGCTTTGAAGATTTAACCCCATATGTGCATGCCTTGGAAACAGGGCTTTCTTCCGATCCGCCCATGATCTGGCGTTTGTCGGCTTTGGACCGATTTCACCTAGTTTCCAATTCCGATGCCCATTCCCCTTCCAAATTGGGCAGGGAAGCCAATTTTATGAATATAGAATTGTCCTATGACGGGCTTTGGAATGCCATACAAATGGGGGAGGGATTAGAGGGTACGGTGGAATTTTTTCCGGAAGAAGGGAAGTACCATTATGACGGCCACCGGAAATGCAATCTCTGTCTTTCTCCTGCAGAAGCGAAACAGTATTCCGGCAAGTGTCCGGTATGCGGCCGAAAGCTGACAACCGGAGTATCCCACCGGATCGGGCAATTAGCTGACAGACCCCCGGGCTTTGTTCTTCCGGAAGGAAGGCCATTTGAAAATTTGGTGCCCCTGTCTGAGGTTATTGCTGCCTCCACCGGCTATACGGCTGCCAGCAAAAAGGTTCAGAATCAATATGAGGCCATGATCAGAGCGTTGGGCCCGGAATTCCGTATCCTGAGAGAAGTGCCTCTGGAGGATATCAGTCACGCTTTTGACCATATGATTTCGGAAGGGATCAGGCGGCTGAGAGAGGGAAGAGTGACCTGCAGTCCGGGATATGACGGGGAATATGGAACCATCCGGCTGTTTGAACCAGGTGAGGTTGTAAAGAGAGGCAAAGGGGAACGTATTATTACAAAGGAGTAAACGGCCGGAAAAAGAGGAAAGCAGATGAAACACAGGAACGGAAGGTTGGGAGCACGGGATGAAAAAGGAAAATATCAGACATATACTTGAGAAATTGGATCAGGTTTACGGGATAACAAAGAAAGGATTCTATCATAATCAGCCCTGGCAGCTTCTGGCAGCGATCATGCTCAGTGCCCAAAGTACGGATAAACAGGTGGAAGAGGTGCTTCCCCAGTTGTTTCAGCGCTTCCGGACAGCAGAGCAAATGGCAGAAGCACCGTTGGAGGAAATCGAAGAAGCCATACGAACCATCGGGCTTTATAAGAATAAGGCAAGGAATCTGAAAAAATGCTGCGGGCAGATTGCCAATGAATTCGGAGGACAGGTTCCCGGTGACATTGACAAGATTCTGACACTGGCCGGGGTGGGCAGGAAAACTGCCACCTTATTCCTTGCAGATGCTTACGGAATTCCTGGGATAACGGTAGATACCCACGTATTCCGTATTTCCAGGCGTTTGGGCTGGGCCTCCGGGAAAAATCCTGCCCAGGTGGAAATGGAGTTGCAGAGGATACTGCCAAAGGACCACTGGAACAGGATTAATTTTCAGTTGATATATCACGGCAGGGAGGTCTGTACGGCAAGGAAAGCAAACTGCGGGGAATGTATGGTGAGAGAGTGGTGCGGGCAGATCCTGGACCGGGATAAGAAAGGAGATAAGAAAATATCATGAGGCTTATGTTTAAACAGCGTTTTTTTTCCTGGTTTGACAGTTATGACATTTATGATGAAAATGGTACCGCTGTATACACGGTATGCGGCAGGCAGGCATGGGGCCATAAGCTGGAAATCTATGACAACAGCGGCAATCCCCTTGCTACTTTAAGGGAGCAGGTGCTTACCTTTCTTCCGCGTTTTGCTATCCAGATCGGCGGAGAAACAGTGGGGACTATTACTAAGGATTTTACTTTTTTTAAGCCCTCTTTTTCTGTTGACTGCAATGGCTGGCATGTGGAAGGCAGTTTCCTGGAATGGGATTATTCCATTATCTCCCAGACCGGCAGTGTTGTTGCAAGGATCGAGAAACAGCTATTTCATTTTACCGATACATATTTGATCGATGTGGCCGATGGACAAGACAGTCTTCTGGCGCTTATGGTGGTTCTTGCCATTGATGCGGTCAAATGCAGTAAAAACAAAGGCTGATGGCCTTCGCTTCCATGGGCCTCAGATGACAGCGTCATAAAACAAGAAAGCCTCCCAGCCGGTATCCTTGAAAATCCGGCAGGGAGGCCTTTCATTTTTTACACCTGTTTTGTCATGACTGCCTTTTTAAACAGTTATGGCAACGGTCATACAAGTTCCCGGATGAAACTGGTTTCCTATCCGTAAACTGATATGGCACAGAGCTGCTCTGGTATGAAATGGTATTATGAGAAACGATCAGTGGACCATTTAAAGCCAGATGGATCTGTGTTTTGGGATCTTCAATAACTCAGTATTGAACCACGTATTTTCCTGGGTTGGCAATTAAAAATATTCCTGTGGAAATATCACAGCTTATATATGGTACGCCGTTTGTGATGCTGGAATTAAATTGGCCCTGTGAGCCCTTATGCCGGGACAGCCAAGTTCCCCCTAAGGTCCATGACAGCCCATCGGGCTGCAGGATCCCCCTTATGGCCGCGTGCACCTGCAGGTCCGGTGGATCCTGCAGAGCCTGGGTTTTCCTTTGGTCCCATGAGTCCGGGAGGACCGGGAGCCCCGGAACAGACCTTTGGTCCGTGAGGGCAGGGAGCTCCGGAGCAGCCTTGGGGACCGGGAGTTTCAGGACAGCCGGAACAGCATCGGCTGTCGGAGGGACAAGGACAGTTCCGGCAGCCGGAAGAACCGGTGCAGCCTAGGGCACCGGGAGATCCAGAAGCGCCAGAACAGCTTTGGAGACTAAGAGGGAGGCGGTAGTAACATTGGCCCATACCTCTGTTATGTATGGGACAATAAAAATTGTTGCAATGGTTTTGCCCTGCAGAAGGATTGGTGCAGTTAAAAAACTTCAAGTAACAATTCACCTTCTTTCCCGAAAATGCTGAGCGTCATAACTAATTCAGCTATATGATAAATTTCAATGTTACAACAATAAATGTTTCTATTATAGAATACGGTATTATATGGAAAATGTGCAGGAATACTTGTCTTAAGGCATAGCCTTTCTATTATTTTTGGTATGGAAACACAAGTATTGTGGAATCCGGCAGATTTTGGTATAGTAGGCTAAAAAGGGGGAGTATGATGAATCGAATGATAGAAGTAGCCAACTTAAGAAAAAGTTATGGCAATCTAACTGCTGTAAAGGATTTAAGCTTTTATGTGGAGCAAGGCAAGCTGTTTTCTTTCCTTGGTCCCAATGGAGCAGGGAAATCGACTACTATTGATATCTTATGTACCTTGTTGGACTTTGACAGCGGAGAAGTCATTATCAACGGACTTGATCTTCGCCGGAACAGTCAGGCGATCCGGCAGATGCTCGGTGTTGTCTTTCAGGAAGGCGTACTGGATGACTTGCTTACCGTCAGGGAAAATCTGAACATCCGGGCAGGCCTATATACATCGGATAAAGCCAGGATTAAAAATGCTGTCTATGCAGCAGCAGCGGCAACGGAATTGAATGAGATTTTAGACAGGCCTTATGAAAAACTCTCAGGCGGCCAGAGGCGCAGAGCGGATATAGCCCGGGCCATTCTTCCTATGCCCCGGATTTTATTTCTTGATGAGCCAACCACCGGACTTGATCCTCAAACCCGGAAAAGTATTTGGAATACCATCAGAGAGCTGCAAGGAAAGACAGGTATGACGGTTTTTCTCACGACTCACTACATGGAAGAAGCTGCACAATCGGATTATGTGGTTGTGATTGATCACGGGGTAATAGCGGCCAAAGGAACGCCCACCCAATTAAAGACCCGGTATGCTTCGGACACTTTGAGATTGTCTGTTTCCGATGAAGCGGCACTGAGGAAAATTATGGAGGAATTAAAACTGGAATTTACTGTTTTGGCAGGTGAATATATTGTAAAACTTCCAAATACTATGGCTGCTCTCCCTATCATGGAAAAATGCCAGGGCTTCATCCGCAGTTTCCAGGTCCTCCAGGGTACCATGGATGACGCCTTTATTGGTATTACAGGAAAGGAGCTGAGGCAATGAGAGTTATTATAAAACGTAATTTAAGACTGTATTTTCGTGATAAAAACGCGGTTTTTTTCTCCCTCATGGCTATTATCATCATTATCGTTCTTTATGCGGTGTTTTTGGGAGATGCCTGGCTGGATAACTCCATGAAAGATTTAAAGCATGCCCAGGTACTTATGAACAGCTGGCTTGTGTCGGGGCTTCTTGCAGTAACTTCAGTAACTACCACAATGGGTGCCTTGGGCACTATGATTGATGATAAGGTCAGGAAAATCAACAAGGATTTTGATTCCTCTCCCATGAAAAGAAGCAGTATAGCAGGCGGATATATCGGGAGTTCGTTTTTGATCGGCGTCATCATGTCTCTTATAACGGCTGTGGCTGCGGAAATTTATATCGTATCCAGCGGCGGCCAGTGGCTCACATGTTTCGCCTGCATCAAGGTCTTTTTTCTGGTTCTTCTTACTGCATTAACCAATACCTCTTTGGTTTGCTTTGCGGTGTCTTTTTTTAAGAGCCATAGAGAATTCAACGCAGCCAGCACCATCATAGGAACCCTCATCGGATTTCTGACCGGCATATACCTTCCCGTCGGGGCCTTGCCTTCATGGGTACAAACGATTGTAAAATTATTCCCTGTATCACATGCAGCCTCTCTGCTCCGCCAGGTGCTTATGGAGGTTCCCATGAAGAACTCATTTGACGGAATCCCTGTTGTTTATCTGGAGGGATTTAAGGAGTACATGGGAGTGACCTTCCGCATAAAAGGATATGACGTGCCCCCGGTTTTTAGTATCATACTTTTGCTTTGCACGTCGGCCGTGTTTTATAGCCTATCCCTTTTTCTATTGTCTGGAAAAAGAAGTTCCTGAGAGCTTACGTCCGCCCAATGCCGCTGCTGCTGATTACAAAAATAATTCCATAACAAAAACTACGAAGCAGGCAGCTATGGAAACCTGGAACAGACTTTTTTCTTTATAGGCCAGTATGGCGGCTGTGACCAGGGCCCCGGCACCGGACCAGATACTTTTGGTGGCAAAAAGAATGGCTGGAAATGTCATTACTGACAGTGTCACATATGGGACATAATATAGGAAGGACCGGATAAACGGATTTTTTATCTCCCGCCGGATCAGAGTCAGTGGAAGAACACGGATGAAATAGGTAACTGCGGCCATGACCAATATGTAAAGATAAATCCGGTTATTCATGGGAAACCTCCCTGTTATCTGTTACCGGGAACAATGCGGCAGCAGCTCCCGCAATGGCAACCGTAAGAATGATCAGCTTAAACCCCGCAGACACCCTGTTCAGCGTTGGGACCAGGAAAAATAAAAGGCTTAGGGCCATAGAAACAGCGGTCACTCCGGCCAGAACTTTATTGGTTTTTGCAGGCGGAATAACAATGGCCAGGAACATCCCATACAAAGCCACGCCCAGAGCACTTAAGGCTCTTACCGGCAGAAGGCGTCCAAAGACAGCTCCGGCAGCGGTTCCCAGTGTCCAGCCCGGAACAGCCAGGAGAAACAGGCCGTAACAGTACCATGGATTTAAAGGTCCCGGTTTACACACGGAAACGCCAAATATCTCATCCGTTATCCCGTAACCGATTAACAGACGGTGGTAAAACGGAGTTTTTTTATTAAGTTTTTGGGAAAGAGAGCAGGACATAAGACAATAGCGCAGATTGATGATCAACTGGGCAAAGGCCATTTCAGCAAAGGGAGCACCGGCTGTAATGATGCTCAGGCCGGCAAACTGCCCTGCGGATGTTACATTGGTAAGGGACATTACAACAGACTGCCAAGGGGTCAGCCCATAATTTAGCGCCATGATCCCAAAGGTAAAGGACACGGCGAAATAACCGAGACATATGGGGATCCCATCCGCCATCCCGGATTTAAATAATTCTCTTTTGGTATTCATAAAGCTCCTCCGTTATAATAATGTCATTCTCATAAGACTAACAAGAATATACCATGATTCGTTCCATTAGTAAAACAAATATTTATAATGAAAACATGAAGAGCCTGAACCGGCCCTGGAAATAAAGGGCAGCTTATAACTGTCAGGACTTAAACAGGGAGAGGAAAGCATGAGACATGAAAATTTAACAACACTGTGTTATATCCAAAGGGAAGACAGCTATTTGATGCTGCACCGGATTAAAAAGAAGGCTGATATGAACCAGGACAAGTGGCTGGGAGTCGGAGGCCATTTGGAGGCGGGGGAAAGTCCGGAGGAGTGTCTGATCCGGGAGGTAAAGGAGGAGACAGGCTTAACTTTGCTTTCCTACCGCCTTAGAGGAGTGATAACCTTTGTGTCAGACCAGTACCCCGATGAATACATGTTTTTGTACACGGCTGACGGGTATGAAGGGGATTTGGCTGAGTGCCCGGAAGGGACGTTAAAATGGATACCTGAGGAAGAAATCAGCCGTCTGTCTCTTTGGGAAGGAGACCGCATTTTCTTTGAACTGTTAATGGCGGACATACCTTTCTTCTCCCTGAAGCTTGTATACAGCGGGGATCATCTGGCGGAAGCCCTGTTAAACGGCAAGTCACTGGCTGCCCCATTTCCTGATACTAAAGATCCTTCCTAGCAAAGAGAACATAGCTGACCTTATACATTACCAGATTCCAGGCCAGTACGAGGATGGGAGAGAAGTATGAAAGGATTATTATGGAGTGATCTGTAACGGAAACACCCAACAGGCTGAAGAGCTTATAAACAGCATAGAAGACCCCAGCGGGAATCATGCAGGAAATAAGCATTAATAATCGGGCTTTTTCCGCTCCAAACTGAAACAAAAGAGGAATTGACATACTTCCAGCAAACTCTGCAACGACAAAGCTTGCCAAACCGGCATACAAGAGCTTGAATATGTCTCTTGCGCTGGCGAAAATAACCTTATGGGCAATCAGGCCGCCTATAGAACCGGTAATCATACCGGTTACGGCACCTATAGCAGAAAAGATCAGGAGAACAACAAATTTTCCTGCCACCACATCCTTTTTGGTAACCGGGGTTATCATTGCATATTTCAACCAATTGGAATGATCATCAAAGCTGAATGTGGTAATGATCATCATGCTGCACAGTATGCCGCTCATAACGATATAGGCTTCCACTCCGGCAGAAGGAATAAGAGAGAAAGCTAATATGAGCAGTACAAAAACCATGGATTTGGCATTATGCCCGATGTTGTATAAATCTTTTAAAACCAGACTTTTCATTTTACCTGATCTCCTTTCACATAGAGAAGAAGAATATCGTCTATAGAAGCATCATCCACCACCACAGAGGATTTATACTTGCGGCGTGCCTTTTCCTTATCAGCCACCAGTACATCCCACTGGTAGTCGCGTTTTCTGTATGCAAGGATCTCCGATTTGTCTATGGCATGGAACTCAGCCGTTTTGCACCGGATGATGCCATATTGATAGCGCAATTCATCCTTTTGCTTGCTGAACATAACCCTTCCTTCATGGATAAAGGTAATATAATCTGCCACCTTTTCTAAATCCGAGGAAATATGGGAAGACATTAATATGGAATGATTCTCATCCTGCACAAAGTCCAGAAACAAATCCAGAATATCATCACGCATGACCGGGTCAAGTCCGCTGGTTGCTTCATCCAGGATCAAAAGCTTTGGCTTATGGGAAAGGGCAGCAGCAATGCCAAGCTTCATTTTCATTCCCCTGGAAAATGTTTTAATTTCTTTACGGGGCGGTAGCTGGAACTTTTTTAAATAAAGATTGTAAATGGCATCATCCCACTGTTCATAGGCGGCTGCCGATATTCTGCCGATTTTGGCCGGCGTGAGTGTTTCGTAGAAATGAATGCCGTCAAATACGACTCCGATGTTTTCTTTGATGCTTTTAGGATCGGAAGAAAGTTCCTGTCCCCCAAATTTGACGACACCTTCATCCCTTTGGACAAGATCAAGGATCGCATTGATTGTAGTGCTTTTACCGGCGCCGTTCTCGCCGATCAATCCCATAATGGTGCCTTTGGGTACGGAAAACGATACATGATCCAGCATAAAACCAGAATATTGTTTCGTCAGATTTTCAACCTGTAAAATCGGGTCCATGGTTATTCCTCCTCTTGGTAAAACAGAGTCAGAAGCTCTACAAGCTTCTCCAGTGATATCCCGCTGGTGCGGGCAATATCTGCGGCTTCCTGTAAATGTTCCTCAGCTTTTCGCTGCTGTTCTTCCTGAAAAAAATCTTTGTTTTGCGCCGATACAAAACTGCCCCGCCCAACGGTTGTTTCAATGAAGCCGTCCCTTTGCAAGTCTTCATAGGCTTTTTGTACGGTGATAACGCTGACATGAATGGATTTAGCCAATGCCCGCATGGAAGGGACAGGATCGCCTGTCTGCAGTTCACCGCTCATAATCAGCGCTTTTATTTGAGACGTAATCTGCTCATAAATAGGCTTATTTGTATTACTGCTGATAATAATCTCCACAGTAGGCCTCCTTGGTGTTCAGTAGTGTACTTAATGAATGAGTACATTATATACTGTGCAATTCACTATGTCAATAGTAACAATGAAAATATTCCAGCCAAGAAAAAGAAAAGGGATTGACCGGATTTTCTTTCCGTGGTATAGTGATGGAAGTATAAATGATAGGAAGTGTGTGTTTGTTAATTGTATTCAATCATGGAGCATAAGGCAGTTTCATATGTAAAGCAGGAATCGGGTCTGGGTAGCTTTTGGTCTATCCTTTCTTTCGTGTACCTGTTTTCCCATGGGATACAAAACAGACAGGATCAGGTGGAAAGCTTGTAAGACGTCGGTTTGTAGTCTTGCAGGCTTTTTTTGTGCGAAGCGTATTTTTCTTAATCGGCACAACCATAGCTGCCTCTGTGCTCCATGAACCTTAAGGAACCATTTTGTATATCAGAAGGAACGAGGAGAATACATGAATCACACATTTCGGATTTTAGAATTTAATCTTATTTTAGAAAAACTTATGGAATTTGCACACACGGAAGCGGCGAAAGAAAGAATCAGCCAACTGACCCCATGCTTAAAAGAGGGGGAAGTGAAAAAAAGTCTGAGGGATACGACGGAAGCAAGGACCATTATTGACCGGATGGGGCTTCCGCCTGCAGTCAGTATGGCGGGCTTGCAGGAGATCATAAGCACGGCAGAGCAGGGGGGCTGCCTTTCTGCAGAGGAGCTGGAACGCACAGGAGGAATGCTTACGGCGGTGAAACGGTATAAGGAATTTTTAAACCGGTGCAAGTATTTAGAACTTGGTCTGCCTTATTATGAGCAAGACTTAGATCCGCTGGAGGGTCTGGCAAGGGAAATTTATGAAAGCGTCAGAAATGGAAAAGTAGAAGACAGCGCCAGCAAATATTTAAGAAACATTCGACAGGACGTAGCCAGACTGGAAGAAAAACTGAGGACAAAAGCGGAAGCTATATTAAGAGGAAATAAAAAATATTTCTCAGATTCTTATGTGACCATAAGAAACGGCAGGCTTTGCCTTCCTGTAAAAAAAGATTACAAAACTTGGGTTCCCGGCAGTGTCATTGACCAATCCTCAACCGGCTCTACCCTTTTTATTGAGCCGGCAGCCATTGCAGAGCTTAACGGAGAACTGGAGCTTTTAAGGATCGAAGAAGAAAATGAAACAAGAAGGATTTTGTATAGGCTCACTGCTTCCGTGGAAGATAATTTGCAGGTGCTGGAGGAGGATAAACGGCTTCTGGAAAAGCTGGATTTTCTGTTTGCAAAGGGAAGCTTAAGTGCTTCAATGGCAGGCATTGAACCTGGGATCAATACAGACCGGATCATAAAGATCGTAAACGGCCGCCATCCGTTTATGGCCCAGGAAACCGTTGTGCCTCTAGAGTTTGAACTGGGAACGGAAGGACGGGGCATTGTTATCACAGGGCCCAATACGGGAGGAAAGACCGTAGCCATTAAAACCGTGGGACTTTTCGCCCTCATGGCGCAATGCGGCCTGCATGTGCCCTGCGGGAAAGCCGACCTATGCATGAACAGCCAGGTGCTCTGCGATATTGGAGATGGACAGAACATTACGGAAAACCTGTCCACCTTTTCTGCCCACATCACCAATGTAATGAAGATTCTTCATGCAGCAGGCCCGGAAAGTCTGGTCATTCTGGATGAACTGGGATCAGGAACCGATCCCGGGGAAGGCATGGGCATCGCCATCGCCATACTGGAAGAATTGAGAAACAGCGGCTGCCTTTTTCTGGCGACCACACATTATCCGGAGGTAAAGACTTACGCCAAAGAGACAGAAGGAATCACCAATGCCAGGATGGCCTTTGACAAGGAAACCTTAAAGCCGCTTTACCGCTTGGAAATCGGGGAAGCCGGGGAAAGCTGTGCTCTCTCCATAGCCAAACGTCTGGGTATGCCCGATAGTATGATAAGGAAAGCCAGAAGGTATGCTTACGGAGAAGAGGAAGGGCTTTTGGCTGAGGGGACGGATTCCTTAAAAGAAAAGACCGTTGTTAAAAAAACAGGCGGCCCAGTAATCGAGAAGCAGAAAAAAACGGCAGGGAATAAAAATATCATGGAGCAAAAGTTCGTCATCGGAGACAGTGTTCTTGTTTATCCTGATGAGAAAAAGGGGATCGTATGCAGACCTGTCAATGAGAAAGGATTGCTTCAGGTTCAGATGCCGGATAAGAAGATCTGGATCAATCAGAAGCGGGTGAAGCTTCTGGTGGCTGCCGGGGAGCTTTATCCGGAAGATTATGATTTTTCCATCATTTTTGATACGGTTGAAAACAGGAAAGCAAGGCATAAGATGGAAAAAGGATATCAAAAGGACCTTGAAATCAGAATGGATTGATGCTTTCCAAAAGGGGGCTTTGGCCTATGAGCCCCCTTTTCCGGAAAGAAGCCATGATTTATGTAGTTTCGGAAATATGGCTGTCAGGACAGGCACTTTCCCCGCATATATGGCAGCCGGGAGGAGGGGAAAAAAGATCATCATTAAGCTCAGCAAGTATGAGCCGGAAGATCTGCACATGGCAAAGCTCATCTGCAATGATCCTGTTTAAGATTGCCTTGATCCTGCAGTCTTCGATCCACTCCGCCTGGGCCTGGTATTTTTTAATGGTTTCCAGCTCGCTTGCCAGGGAGTTGGCTACCAAAGCCCCGATCCGGGTGGGATAACGGTTGCAGGCGGGAGACCAATACCTGGTTTGCCCGTTTTGGATGCTCCAAAGCCTGGGATCAGCGCCCAGCATAATGGAAAGTTCCCCAAAGGTATGTAAATGATGCATTTCAACAATGCTGATCTTATGAAAGCATTCCGCTATATCAAAGAAATAGCTTTTTGTTATCATACCGTTGTAGATATAAAGACTGATAGCTGACATTTCGGAGTTGCAGGCGCCTATGTTGGAAAGCATGGCTGCCCCATACCGCTTATTTTGAGAAATGATCTCTATGGGAGGCCAGGGAGAATTGTCGGCAAAAGCAAGAGCAGATAAATCCATATGATATCCTCATTTCAATTTGTTCTATTTTAAATATATCCGGCAGATGGTAGAGTATGACTTAAAAACACAGGAAGATGGAGGAAGTAAGGACATGGACGGCAGAGAGAGTTTTAGGAAAACAGTAGAAGCCTTTTTGCCCTGTAATGAGCAGGAAGAAAGAGACAAAGAGATGATTCTCCAATATTTGTCATCAGGGGAACCTGTATTTTCCAGGGAAAATGCCGGAGCCCATATGTCGGCGTCAGCCTGGGTGGTAAACAAGTCCCGGGATAAGGTCCTCATGGCTTATCATAACATTTATGACTCCTGGGCATGGACCGGTGGCCACGCAGACGGAGAAACGGATCTTCTTAAGGTGGCGGTCCGGGAAGCCATGGAAGAAACAGGGGTTACAACTGTTAGGCCTGTGACAGGGGATATTTTTTCCTTAGAAGTGCTGACGGTGGACGGACATGAAAAAAGGGGTGCTTATGTTTCATCCCACCTTCACTTAAATGTAACCTATCTGCTGGAAGCGGATGACAGGGAAACTCTTCGGAGAAAAGAGGATGAGAACAGTGCCGTGGGCTGGTTTGCCCTGGACCAGTGTCTGATGGCGGTAAACGAGCCATGGATGCGGGACAGAATCTACAAAAAGCTCCTTAATAAATGGAGGGATAGGAATTATTAACAGAAAATTGATAATTATTTTCCAGTTTTCTGTTTTATTTTTCCTGATTATGCTTTATAATAGAGACAGCTAATAAATAAAGTTTTGCCAAATAAGAAGCGAGGTGGTAGATATGAAGATTATTTACGCGATCGTCAGCTCCGATGATGGAAACAGGGTGACCGATGTGCTGAATGAACACCAGTTCAGTGTGACAAAACTTGCCACAACAGGTGGTTTCTTAAAGAAAGGAAACTCTACGTTAATGATCGGTACCGATGACGGACAGGTAGAGGAAGTCATCACCCTGATTAAAGATACCTGCGGAAAACGCCAGAAAATTACCTGCAACGTTCCGGCACCCAATATTGCATCTGTCTCGGCAGGATATATGATGATGCCCATGACAGTGGAACTTGGCGGAGCTACTATATTTGTGACTGATGTGGAACGATTCGAGAAGATTTGAGAAACCGGCAAAGGGATTGCAGAGCAATCCCTTTTCGTAACTGCCGGAACGAGAAGCCGGGAGAAAAAAGGAAAGCCAGATACCTCACAGGAAGCTGCAGGGTATTTGACTCCGCAGGCAGCTCCCAGGTTTATAAGGCCTTGCACCTGGCTTGCTGTCTGAATAAAATAACAGGAGGTGTGTCTTTGAAACTGGATGAGATGATAAAAAATATGCTGGTGGCAGAGGCTTATGAGGCTCAGAAGATGGCTTATGTGCCTTATTCGGATTTTTGTGTCGGAGCTGCCCTGCTTGCCAAAAATGGAAAGGTATACCGGGGCTGCAACATTGAAAATGCATCCTATACACCCACAAACTGCGGGGAACGCACGGCGTTTTTCAAGGCGGTTTCAGAAGGGGTCACGGAATTTGATGCCATTGCCATTGTAGGAAATAAAAGAGGAGAAAAGGGAGAATTATGTGCTCCCTGCGGGGTTTGCCGGCAGGTTATGGCGGAATTTTGTGACCCTGAGGAATTTAAGATCATTCTGGCAGCAGGGGAGGAAACGTCTGTATATTCCTTAAAGGAGCTGCTGCCTTTGGGGTTTACAAAAAAGAATTTAGATATGGGGAGGTTTTAGCTTGTTATGAGGATGTACGATATCATTGCAAAAAAACGAAACGGTGAAGTTCTGGCGGAGCCAGAGATTCGTTTCATGATCGACGGCTATGTAAAGGGGGAGATTCCCGACTATCAGATGTCTGCTATGCTGATGTCCATATATTTTAAAGGGATGAATGATACGGAAACAGCCATTCTTACTGATGCAGTGGCTCATTCCGGTGATATGGTGGATTTATCCCCCATTCAGGGCGTGAAAGTGGATAAACACTCGACCGGTGGTGTTGGGGATAAGACCACTCTGGTGGTAGCGCCCATCGTGGCTGCCTGCGGAGTCAAGGTGGCAAAGATGTCAGGACGGGGCTTGGGACATACGGGAGGGACCGTTGATAAAATGGAATCCATTCCCGGAATGAAGACGGTGCTGACAGAGGAAGAGTTCTTCCAGGTAGTCAATAAAACCGGTCTTTCCGTAATCGGGCAGTCCGGAAATCTGGCTCCTGCAGATAAAAAGCTTTATGCCCTTCGGGATGTTACTGCCACTGTGGACAGCATCCCTTTAATTGCTGCTTCCATAATGAGCAAAAAACTGGCGGCAGGAAATGACTGTATTCTTCTTGATGTAAAGACCGGAAGCGGGGCATTTATGAAGACCCTGGAGGATTCCATTACCTTAGCAGAGAAGATGGTGGCGATTGGTGAACATGCAGGAAAGAGGACCATGGCCCTCATCACCAATATGGACATTCCCCTGGGAAGCATGATCGGCAACAGCCTGGAGGTTATGGAAGCCGTGGAAACCCTTCACGGAAGAGGGCCTGAGGACTTGACAGAGGTCTGCTTAAACCTGGCATCCGGAATGCTCTTCCTGGCAGGAAAGGGCAGCCTGGAGGAATGCAGGGGACTGGCAGAAGGAGCCATTGCCGATGGAAGTGCTTTGCAGCGGCTTATTGCCATGGTAGAAGCCCAGGGCGGTGATTCTTCTGTAATCAGAGATACCAGCCTTTTTTCCAAGGCCCCCCTTCAACGGGAAGTGAAGGCTCTAAAAAGCGGATATATCACCCATATGAATACGGAGCAATGCGGAATCGCCTCCTCGCTTTTAGGAGCAGGAAGAATTACCAAGGAAAGTGTCATTGATTATACAGCAGGAATCGCCCTTAAGAAAAAGGCAGGCCAGAAGGTGGAAGAGGGGGAGACCATTGCCGTACTCTATACTTCTGTGGAAGAGCTGTTTGCGGCTTCTGAGGAGGAATTTTTAAAGGCGGTCACCATCAGCGGGAAGAAGCCGGAAGAAGAACCCCTGATTTACGCCATTGTTACAAAGGAAGGCGTCAAACGTCTGACAGAATAGAAAGGATGGAAAAAATAATGACAGATTTAGAAATGTTAAGTTATGTGGACCACACTCTTTTAAAAGCGTTTGCCACATGGGAGGAAATAAAAGAGCTTTGCAGGGAAGCCGTGGAATATAAAACGGCCTCTGTGTGCATCCCGCCCTGTTACATCAGAAGGGCCCATGAGGAATTTCCGGGTCTTAATATCTGTACCGTAGTCGGTTTTCCTCTGGGCTACAGCGTAACGGCTTCAAAGGTCCTTGAGACGGAGAAAGCCATTCAGGACGGGGCCTCTGAGGTAGATATGGTGGTGAACATCAGCGATGTGAAGAATGGGGATTACCTAAAGGTAGAAGAGGAAATCGCCAAGCTGAAAAAAGCGGTGGGCGGAAACATCTTAAAGGTCATCATTGAAGCCTGTTATCTGACGGAAGAAGAGAAAATCGCCATGTGCAAGGCGGTTACGGCAGCAGGTGCAGATTACATCAAGACCTCCACAGGATTTGGTACCGGCGGAGCGACTTTAGAGGATATTGAATTATTTAAAAAACACATCGGATCTGACGTAAAGATCAAGGCAGCCGGCGGAGTCAGAACCCTGGAAGATTTAAGGGCTTATATCGAAGCGGGGTGCAGCAGAGTTGGCGCAAGCGCAGCGGTAAAGCTGGCAGCGCAGAATCAATAACAAAGATTCCTCTCCGGCCTGGACCAACAGGCAGGAGAGGAATCCTTTTTTATTAATGATAAATCTTTTTCTCTTCATAGATGGGCTCACAGGTTAAGTTCACCCCCAGCTTTTTAAATACTTTAACGTCCACGTCGGAAAGAAGCACGGAAGTATGAGCCTCCCGGCCTTTTAATTTGGGAAGCTGCTCTAAGGCCACCTGGGCATTGGGATCGGCAGCCGCACAGGCGGACAGGGCAATTAATACTTCGTCCGTATGAAGACGTGGATTTTTGCTTCCCAGATAGTTGATCTTTAATTTCTGGATTGGTTCAATGGCAGAAGGTGAGATCAGGTGGATGTCATGGGGGATATTCCCTAAGACCTTGACTGCATTTAACAAAAGGGCGGCAGATGCGCCTAATAAGTTGGTAGTTTTACCAGTGACAATGGTTCCGTCGTCTAATTCAAGTGCAGCGGCCGGAGAGCCCTTCTCTTCTGCAAGCTGACTGGCGGCGTTCACCACTTTTCTCATCTCAGTGGTTATTTTTGCCTGCTTCATGAGAAGTTCAATCTTATAAACCTCTTCCTTGGAGCCCATATCCCTTGCCAGACGGGAAAGCGCCTGGTAATAACGTCTGATGATTTCCTGCATGGATGCTTCCCTGCAGGCTTCGTCATCCACCACACAGAAGCCGGCCATATTTACACCCATATCCGTAGGGGATTTATAAGGGCATTCTCCGTATATCCCTTCAAAAATAGCACTTAATACTGGAAAGATCTCCACATCCCGGTTGTAATTGACTGTGGTTTTTCCATAGGCCTCCAAGTGAAAGGGATCGATCATATTCACATCGTTTAGATCTGCCGTTGCAGCCTCGTAAGCTAAATTTACCGGATGCTTTAACGGAATATTCCATACAGGGAATGTCTCAAACTTGGCGTATCCGGCCTTGATTCCCCGCTTGTTCTCGTGATAGAGCTGGGATAAGCAGGTAGCCATTTTTCCGCTGCCAGGCCCTGGAGCCGTAATAATAACAAGAGGCTTTGTTGTTTCTATATAATCATTTCTCCCGTATCCTTCGTCACTTACAATTAAAGAAACATTGCTTGGATAGCCGTCAATGGTATAGTGACGGTACACCTTTATCCCCATTTTTTCCAGCTTGCTTTTAAATAAATCAGCGGAATTCTGTCCGGAGTACTGTGTGATAACAACACTTCCCACATAGAGCCCTTTATCCGTAAAGGACTGGATCAGACGGAACACATCCACATCGTAGGTGATGCCAAGATCGTGGCGGATCTTATTCTTCTCGATGTCGGCAGCATTGATGGCAATCACAATCTCTGCCTGGTCCGATAGCTGCATCAGCATGCGGAGCTTGCTGTCAGGTTCAAATCCGGGAAGTACCCTGGAAGCGTGGTAATCATCAAACAGCTTGCCGCCGAATTCCAGATATAGCTTGTCTCCAAACTGGCTGATCCGCTCCTTGATGTGCTCTGACTGCATGGTTAAATATTTGTTGTTATCAAATCCAAATTTCATTTGTCCCTCCATGATGTGCGCTTACCGTTTTGCCATGCAGAACCATTTGTAAACTCTGTGCGTGTGAGCTTGCTCACTAAGTACAGAGTTTACAAATGGTTCTATAGGGCGGACGCCCGGCATGAATAATTTGGCGGCATATATTTATGTCCTTTAGAATATGTTATATCCGTCAAATTATGAATGGCATGGCTGAATTTAAAGCATGCACGAACTATTTGACCGTAGTATTTATAAATTGTATCATATAAGTTATGAAATTGCCATGGATTTTTTCCTTCCCTTTCTTTTTCCAGAAACCCTTTACAACCGTCTTTAAACGTGTTAAAACGTTGTAGTAAGAAGGAGGCACAATATGTTTAAAATAGGAAGAAATGATGCATGCTGGTGTGGCAGCGGAAAGAAATATAAAAACTGCCATCTGTCTTTTGACCAAAAGCTTGAGAATTATGCGGTCATGGGAGATGAGGTTCCGGAGCACTATATGATAAAAACACCGGCACAGATCGAAGGGGTCCGCCGTGCGGGAATCGTAAACAACAGGATTCTTGACCTTGTGGGTGAAATGATTAAGCCCGGCATCACCACGGAAGATATCAATACCCTGGTCCACGAAAGCACCATCAGGCTGGGTGGAATCCCTGCCCCTTTAAATTTTGAGGGATATCCCAAAAGTGTATGCACCTCAATCAATGAGGTCGTATGTCACGGGATCCCGGATCCGAAACGGGTCTTACTGGAGGGAGATATTATCAATGTAGATGTGACCACCATTGTGGATGGCTATTATGCCGATGCGTCCAGGATGTACTGCATAGGCGAAGTGTCTCCTGAGGCTTCCAAGCTGGTCCGTGTTACGAAGGAGAGCGTGGAGCTGGCTCTTAAAGAAGCAAGGGCATGGGGCCATCTTGGGGATATCGGAGCAGCGATTTCCCAACATATTTCTGCCAATGGCTTTACGGTAGTAAGGGAAATCGGCGGACACGGTGTAGGGCTGGATTTCCATGAAGAGCCATGGGTCAGCCACATCGGAACAAGAGGGACTGATATGCTTTTAGTTCCAGGGATGATATTTACCATTGAACCAATGGTGAATGCCGGAAAGCCCGACGTAGTCCAGGATGATGAGGATGGTTGGACTATTTACACTAAGGATGGAAGCCTGTCTGCCCAGTGGGAGTATACGGTTTTAATCACAGAACAGGGACCGGAGGTGCTGGCAAGATAAATGGAGATGAAACGTTGCTTTTGGGTGGATGAATCCTCCCCCGTGTATGTAAAGTATCATGACGAAGAGTGGGGAGTGCCGGTTTATGATGATAAAAAGCTTTACGAAATGTTCCTTTTGGAAACCTTTCAGGCAGGGCTTTCCTGGATAACCATACTGAGAAAAAGAGAGGCCTTCCGGGAAGCCTTTGATGGCTTTGATGCGGAAAAGGTGGCATCCTATGGAGAAGAAAAGATAAGAGACTTAATGGAGAATGCGGGCATCATAAGAAACAGGAGAAAGATGGACGCCGCCGTGAAAAATGCCCGTGTGTTTCTGGAAATCCAGCGGGAATTCGGTTCTTTCTCTGAATATTTATGGGGATTTACAAACAATGAGATCCTGGTTAACCAGGATGACTGTTTCCAGGTGAAAACCGAATTGTCAGACAGGGTATCAAAGGATATGAAAAAGCGTGGAATGGCCTTTGTAGGTTCTGTTACTATATATTCCTACCTTCAGGCCGTGGGCGTTGTCAATGACCATGAGCTTTCCTGCTTTTGCCGCAAGAATGTCCGGGAATAACAGAAAGAACTGAGATCAGGAAAAGCGGGGGCATGAATGATATAAAACATACATAGCTTATGAAATAAGAGGTTTATAAATAAGGGCTGCATCCGGGGAATGTAATTTATATTGGAAAATTTTACAAAATGTGGTAAAATGTTAAATATTTATTACATGAAACACCTGAAACCATAAAGAAAGTGAACGGGAGTATTATGAAAAGATGGCTTTTGACAGTGATTGCATTTTCGTTGGTGGCCTCCGGATGCAGCCGGTATAAGGGAATTTCCCAGCCTTCCGAGACAGACAGCAAAACAGAAGAATCTCGGCAGAGTACAGAAGAATCCGTACAGAACACAGAGGTAGAAGCTGGTCAGCTTCCCATGGAAGTATCTGCCGAGCCGGGAAAAAAGCCGGTAAAGGTAAAGGGAATCTATATTTCCGGCTATATGGCTGGTTCTGAGGGACTCCAGGCAATTTTGGACAAGATCCAGGGGACGGAGATCAATACGGTTGTCATTGACGTAAAGAATGACGACGGAAGGATCACCTTTGCAATGGATGACGCACCTACGGTGAATGAGATCGGTGCCACAGAAAAGTACATCAAGGATATTGACAGCCTGATGGCCCAGTTAAAGGCCAGGGGGCTTTATACCATTGCCCGGGTGGTGGCCTTCCGGGATCCATACCTGGCAGAGAAAAAGCCGGATTGGGGGCTTAAGAACAAGGATGGAAGTCTGCACAGGGACAACAAGGGGCTTGCCTGGGTTAATCCTTACCGTACGGAAGTATGGGACTACCTGGTGGAGGTAGGAGCAGAAGCCGCCAATGCCGGGTTTGATGAGATCCAGTTTGACTATATCCGGTTCGCCACGGACAGTTCCATGAAACAGGTGGCATTCCTTGAGGCTGATACCAGGGGCCGCTCCAAAACAGACATTATTACGGAATTCATCCAGTATGCCTATGAAAAGCTGTCTTCACACAATGTTTTTGTTTCTGCCGATGTGTTTGGCACCATCATCGGGAGCAGGGTTGATGCGGAGGCCGTGGGCCAGATCTATCATGAGATGGCCTGTCATCTGGATTATATATGTCCCATGATCTACCCTTCTCATTACGGAGACGGAAACTTTGGCATCGATCATCCGGATACGGAGCCTTACCGTACCATCCGTGCAGCGTTGAAGCTGTCAAAGCAGGATTTAGATTCCGCAAGAGAAGAGGGAAGACCCCAGGCCATTGTCCGTCCCTGGCTGCAGGATTTTACCGCTTCTTATCTGCAGCACCATATCCCTTACGGGGCTAAGGAGATCCGGGCGCAGATTCAGGCGGTGTATGATGCGGGCTACGATGAGTGGATCCTATGGAGTGCATCCAACCGGTATACCTGGGAGGGCCTCCTGACCGATGAGGCAGCCAAAGAGGAAGCAGAGAGTCTTGCCCGGGTGAGAGAAACAGAGGAAACCTCTTCTGCGGCCTACTCCGGAACAAAGGAGCCGCAGTCAGAAGCAACTCCGCGGCAGTCAGAAACAAGAGAGCCTCAATCTGCGGAACAGACGGAGGGAAAAGAGGAGAAAGCCAAAAAGAGTCTTGAGGAAAGCACAGCAGAGGCAGAAACCCGGCCGGAGACGAAGGCGGATAATAAAAAGAAACCCAGAACCAAGCCAGATGTGGTCATAGTGACTACAGGAGGCTCAAGAAATTAGGAAGTGAGGGAAGCCATGGACAGAAAGCCCAGACCAGGAGATTTCTACCGGCATTTTAAAGATAAGATGTACCAGGTGATCGCTGTTGCAGTTCATACGGAAACTGAGGAAGAGATGGTGGTTTATCAGGCTCTCTACGGATCCTTTGGGATCTATGTCCGCCCGCTGGCCTTATTTCTCAGTGAGGTGGACAAGGAGAAGTATCCTCAGGTAAAGCAGAAATACAGGTTTGAAAAGGTGGACATGGGTTTGGTACAGCCTGAAAAAGGGCCATGTACGGTAACAACAGAAAAAAAGAACGAAGAAAATATGGGGAACAGTGGCCAGAGTCAAGGGAACCCGTCTTCGGCTCCTAACCCTCGGGAAAATAAAAATCTTCTTGCATTTCTTGATGCCGGGACGTATCATGAGAAGCTGGAGGTTCTTGAAGATCGGAAAGACCGTTTTTCCGCAGAAGAGCTGCTGGCTATCTGCGAGATCATGGAAATCGGAAGACCGGATTCTGAACCGGAGGAGAAATATTATGCAGTGAAGAGGTACTTAGAGCTGCAGAATAAATACGAGGGAGCAAGATTGAGGTGATTTGTTTCAGTGGACCACAGGTCATTTAATATAGAAGAAGAATTAAAAAAATTACCGTCCCAGCCTGGAGTGTATCTTATGCACGACAAGAGGGACGAAATTATCTATGTAGGAAAAGCCATCAGTTTAAAAAACAGGGTCAGGCAGTACTTTCAAAGCAGCAGAAATAAGACCGCAAAAATCGAGCAAATGGTGTCCAGGATCGCCAGGTTTGAATACATTATAACAGACTCTGAGCTGGAAGCCCTTGTGCTGGAGTGCAATCTCATCAAGGAACACCGTCCCCGTTACAATACCATGCTAAAGGACGATAAGACCTATCCCTATATCAAGGTAACGGTGTATGAAGACTATCCCAGGATCTTGTTTTCCAGGGACATGAAAAAGGATAAAAGTAAGTATTTCGGGCCGTATACCAGCGCAGGAGCAGTGAAGGATACCATAGAAATGATCCATAAGCTTTACCAGATCAGGACCTGCAACCGGAACTTGCCAAGAGACATCGGAAAGGAACGGCCCTGCTTGAATTACCATATCAAGCAGTGCTCCGCCCCCTGTCAGAATTATATCAGCAAGGAAGAATACTGGAAATCCATTCACAGGGCCCTGGATTTTTTAGGCGGGAAATACGGTCCTGTCATAAAGATGCTGGAAGAAAAGATGCAGGCGGCATCGGAAGAGATGGACTATGAGAAAGCCATTGAGTGCCGGGATTTATTAAACAGCGTAAGGCAGATTGCCCAGAAGCAGAAGATCACGGACAGCGGCATGGAAGACCGGGATATCATTGCAATGGCAAAGGATGAAAAGGATGCCGTTGTTTCTGTATTTTTTGTCCGGGAAGGCAGGCTCATCGGCCGGGAGCATTTCCATGTAAGCATAGCAACCGCAGAAGATAACAGCCAGATCCTCACCAGCTTTGTAAAACAGTTTTATGCAGGAACTCCTTTTATTCCCAAGGAACTGTGGATACAGACCGGTCTTGAGGATGAAGGCGTCATAGGGGAATGGCTCTCTGGAAAACGGGGGCAGAAGGTGAAGATCGTGGTACCGCGGAAAGGCCAGAAGGAGCGCCTGGTGGAGCTGGCGGAAAAAAATGCGGTTTTGGTGCTTTCCCAGGATAAGGAAAAGATAAAACGGGAAGAGCTTCGCACCGTGGGTGCGATGAATGAGGTGGGAGACTGGCTTGGACTTAAGGGCATCAAGAGGATTGAGGCCTTTGATATTTCCAATATAAGCGGCTTTGAGTCTGTTGGCTCCATGATCGTCTACGAAGACGGGAAACCCAAGCGGAATGATTACAGAAAATTCAAGATCAAATGGGTCAAGGGGGCCAATGACTACGCCTCTATGAACGAGGTGCTTACAAGAAGGTTTTCCCATGGCCTTAAGGAAGCGGAAAGCCTTAAGGAAAAGGGCGTGGATGAGGAGCTTGGAAGCTTCACCCGATTTCCAGATCTGATCATGATGGATGGCGGCCGGGGGCAGGTAAACATTGCTCTGGAGGTATTAAAGGAGCTGGACATTTCCATTCCTGTCTGCGGTATGGTTAAGGATGACAACCACCGGACCAGAGGTCTTTATTATAACAACGTGGAAATTCCCATTGACAGGCATTCCGAAGGTTTTAAGCTGGTCACCAGGATCCAGGATGAGGCCCATCGGTTTGCCATTGAATACCATAGAAGCTTAAGAAGCAAGGGACAGGTGAAATCCATTCTTGATGACATTCCTGGCATTGGCCCTAACAGGAGAAAAGCTCTGATGCGCCGGTTTAAGGGGCTGGAGGCCATAAAGGAAGCCACTCTGGAAGAGCTTTCCCAAACCCCTGGTATGAATGCTCTGGCGGCGAAGAGCGTTTACGAGTTCTTCCACATATAGCTTTTCAAAATACGAAATCTGTGTTAGTATGAAAAAAACAGATGGATAAAAGGAGCGTTCGCCATGCATGGAGTAGCCATAACAGATTTGATTAAGAAGATGAATTTCCGGAACATGACTCCGGAGATTGATGCGGAAAAAATTGTGCTCAGCCATCCGGATGTCAACCGTCCGGCTTTGCAGCTGGCAGGATTTTTTGATCATTTTGACAACGAACGGGTGCAGATCATCGGTTATGTGGAGCAGGAATACATCAATCAGATGAATCATGAGAGAAAGCTTGAGATGTACGACAAGCTTTTATCCAGCCAGATCCCATGCCTGGTATACAGCCGGAGCCAGGCTCCTGATGAAGATATGCTGGCGTTTTGCAATCATTACGGTGTCCCATGCCTTGTGTCAGATAAGACCACATCAGATCTCATGGCAGAGGTCATCCGCTGGCTTAAGGTGAAGCTGGCGCCATGCATCAGCATTCACGGGGTTTTGGTGGATGTGTTCGGTGAAGGTGTGCTGATCATGGGAGAGAGCGGGATCGGGAAAAGCGAGGCGGCGCTGGAACTTATAAAAAGAGGTCACCGTCTTGTGACCGATGACGTAGTGGAGATCCGCAAGGTTAGCGATGAGACGCTGATTGGAAGTGCCCCGGAGATTACCAGGCATTTTATTGAATTAAGAGGCATCGGCATCATTGATGTCAAGACTCTCTTCGGTGTGGAGAGCGTAAAGGACACCCAGTCCATTGATATGGTGATCAAGCTGGAGGACTGGGATAGGGATAAGGAATACGACAGAATGGGAATTGAAGACCAGTATACGGAATTTCTGGGAAACCGGGTGGTATGTCACTCCATTCCGGTACGTCCCGGGCGTAATCTGGCCATTATCGTTGAATCTGCTGCCGTCAATTACAGACAAAAGAAGATGGGGTACAACGCGGCTCAGGAATTATACAACCGCGTCCAGGCAAACCTTTCAAGAAAACAGGATGATTGAGGTGTCTGATGACTGGATTTTATGAAAAACTTCTTGGTGCAGCCGATAAGGACCATATAAAAATTGGGGAAGAGATGCGAAAGCATACCTCGTTCCGGGTGGGCGGCCCTGCCGCCTGCTTTGTGATTCCGGCAGATGAGACAGAGCTAAGCGGGGTTATGGCACTCTGCCGTGAGGAAGAGGTACCTTTTTTCATACTGGGCAATGGAAGCAATCTTCTGGTTGGGGATGAAGGCTTTGACGGAGTGGTCATTTCCATGGATAGCTTCTGCAGTTGTCAGGTGAATAAGGAAACAGGGATTGTAACGGCCGGAGCCGGAGCGTCCCTGAAACGGATTGCACAGGAAGCTTATAAGGCTTCATTGACCGGCTTTGAGTTTGCAGCCGGAATCCCGGGCACCCTTGGGGGGGCCGTGGTGATGAACGCCGGAGCCTATGGTTCGGAGATGAAGGAAGTTCTTAAGTCTGTCAGAGTTATGACAGCCGGTGGAGAAGTGCGGGATCTGCCCGCTGACCAGCTTTCCTTGGGATACCGGACCAGTTGCATTATACCGAAGCAGTATGTTGTGCTGGAAGCAAGGATCCGTTTAAGAGATGGGGATGAGGTTTCCATTAAAAACCGGATGGATGAACTGGCAGGCAGAAGAAGAGAAAAGCAGCCTTTGGAATATCCAAGTGCTGGAAGTACTTTTAAGAGGCCGGAGGGGTATTTTGCCGGCAAGCTCATAGAGGAGGCAGGCTTAAGAGGATTTTCTCTTGGAGGTGCCCAGGTATCGGAGAAGCACTGCGGATTTGTCATAAACAAGGATCACGCCACTGCTGCTGATATCAGAGACCTGTGTGAAGAGGTGAAAAAAAGGGTATTTAAGAATTCCGGAGTGGCTCTTGAGATGGAGGTAAAGACGCTGGGGAAGTTTTAGCGGTGCAAAGGAGAATAATGTGAGGCTAGTCATTGTAACAGGCATGTCAGGTGCAGGAAAGACCCAGGCACTTAAGATGCTGGAGGACATGGGATTTTATTGCGTGGATAATTTACCCATTCCCCTGATTGAAACATTTGCGGAGCTGACTTTAAGCAATCAGGCAGGAATCCGGAACGCGGCTTTGGGGATCGATATCCGAAGCGGAGAGGATTTATCGGTATTAAACCGGATTTTTGATGAGTGGTCAAGAAACCGGGTACCCTTTGAAATACTCTTCCTGGATGCGGGGGATGAAACTTTGATCAAGCGCTATAAGGAAACCAGAAGAGCCCATCCCCTGGCGGCAGGAGGCAGGATTGACAGCGGGATCGAAAAAGAACGGGCAAAACTTGCGTTTTTAAAGGAAGTAGCGGATTATATCATTGATACCAGCCGACTTCTTACAAAGGAACTCAGGCAGGAATTGGAAAAAATATTTGTGAACCAGGAATCTTACCGGAATTTGTTTATCACCATTCTTTCTTTTGGGTTCAAGTATGGAATCCCATCGGATGCAGATCTGGTATTTGATGTAAGGTTCCTGCCAAATCCCTACTATTCAGAGGAGCTGCGGCCCAAAACCGGAGAAGAAAAAGAAGTGCGGGACTATGTGATGCAGCATGGGACCGCTGCCCTGTTTTTAGACAAGCTATACGACCTGCTGGAGTTTTTGATTCCCAATTATGTTTTGGAAGGAAAAAATCAGCTGGTGATTGCAATTGGCTGTACAGGAGGGAAACACCGGTCGGTCACCATTGCCAGGTCTGTTTACGACAGATTTAAGTCCAGGGAAGAATTTGGGATTAAGATGGAGCACCGGGACATCGACAAGGATAATATACGGAAAAGGATGGTCTAGACATGTCATTTTCTTCCAAATTAAAAGAAGAGCTTTCCAGACAAATCAGTCCGGCAAGGCATTGCCAGATCGCAGAGATGGCCGCAATCATTAGTCTCTGCGGAAAAATAATCATATCGGAAGACGACCGTTATACGATCAAAATAAATACGGAAAATGTGGCAGTTGCAAGAAAGTACTTTACATTATTGAAAAAAACATTTAATATAAGTACTGATGTGTCCATTAGAAGAAATGCTTATTTAAATAAAAACCGTACCTATACGGTGACCATCCGGGAGCATGAAGAAGCGATCCGGGTTTTACACGCCACAAAGCTTCTTGATGAAAACGGGGAAATCGGGGAAAACTTAAATCTTGTCCGGAATGTGGTCATCCAGCAGTCCTGCTGCAGAAGAGCATTCATCCGGGGGGCATTTCTCTCATCCGGGTCTTTAAGTGATCCTGAGAAGTTCTACCATTTTGAAATTGTATGTGCCACTGAGGCAAAAGCGGAACAGTTGAAGTCTATAATTGCAACCTTTGACCTTGAAGCAAAAATTGTGAAGAGAAAGCGCTATTTTGTGGTATATATAAAAGAAGGAAGCCAGATCGTAGATATCCTGAATGTTATGGAAGCGCCGGTGGCATTGATGGAGCTTGAGAATATCAGGATATTAAAAGACATGCGAAACAGTGTGAACCGACAGGTCAACTGTGAGACTGCCAATATTAATAAAACGGTATCAGCTGCGGTAAAGCAGATAGAAGATATAACTTATATCAGAGATACAATCGGACTTGATAATCTACCGGACAATCTAAGTGAAATTGCCAGGGAACGATTGGATAGGCCGGAAGCAACATTAAAAGAGCTTGGAGAAGCTCTGGACCCTCCTGTAGGCAAATCAGGAGTAAACCACCGACTTAGAAAGCTTTGCGACCTGGCAGGGCGGCTGCGCGGGACAGGCGCGAGCGGCGGGATGGAATAGATCCGTTCATAGGAATGAGGAGGATAATTATGGTAAGAAAAACAGTCACCGTTGAACTTGCATCAGGATTAGAGGCAAGACCAGTTGCTATGCTGGTTCAGGTTGCCAGCCAGTATGAGAGCAACATTTATGTTGAAATTGATTCCAAGAGAGTCAATGCAAAGAGTATTATGGGCATGATGACTTTGGGACTTGCGGCGGAGAACAGATTACGATCACTGCGGATGGAACCGATGAGGAACAGGCGATTTCCGAAATCGAAAAATACTTAAGTAATCATGAATGATATGTGAAAAATACTGTGTTTTCGAGGCGGAGGCTCTGACAAGGGAGGCTCCGCTTCTTATATGTTCTCATGAAATGAAGGACAAATGGTTTTCCGTCTTATTCATTTGTGATACAATAGAAGAAAGCGTCTATTAACGTACTGCATTCGCCGATTGCCGCATTGCGGCACTTGGCTCATTGCTTTTATGGAATACGGTTCCCGAAAGCGATGAACGGTAGATTCGCAGGCTGCTCTGCGGATTTACGGCATACACAGGTAAAAAAGAAGGGAAAAACAGATGGCATTTACACATTTACACGTCCATACGGAATACAGCCTGTTAGATGGCTCCTGCAAGATAAAAGAGCTTGTGGCCAGAGCAAAGGAGCTTGGAATGGACAGCATGGCCATAACAGACCATGGGGTGATGTACGGCGTCATTGATTTTTACAGGGCGGCCAGGGAGGTGGGAATAAAGCCCATCATCGGATGTGAGGTATATGTGACATCCGGATCCAGGTTTGACCGGGAAACTGCCGGCGGCGAAGACCGGTATTATCATCTGGTTTTATTGGCGGAGAACAACCAGGGCTATCAGAACCTGATGAAGATTGTTTCAAAGGGCTTTGTGGATGGATTTTATTATAAACCGAGAGTGGATTATGAGGTTTTAAGGGAATACAGCGAAGGGATTATTGCATTAAGCGCCTGCCTGGCGGGAGAGGTACAGAGACTGGTGAGCCGCGGCCTGTATGAAAAAGGCATGGAAGCAGCCCTTCGCTATCAGGAGATATTCGGGAAGGAAAATTTCTTCCTGGAGCTTCAGGATCACGGAATCCCGGCCCAAAACACGGTAAACCAGGGCCTTCTGCGGATGAGCCATGAAACCGGAATCCAGCTGGTAGCCACCAATGATATCCACTATACCTATGCGGAGGATGCCACGCCCCATGACATCCTGTTATGCATCCAGACCGGAAAAAAGGTGGCTGATGAGAACCGTATGCGTTATGAGGGCGGTCAGTATTACTGCAAATCAGAGGATGAGATGCGGACGCTTTTCTCCTATGCAGGAGAAGCCATTGACAACACCCACAGGATTGCAGAGCGCTGCAATGTGGAAATTGAGTTTGGCGTGACCAAGCTGCCCAAGTATGATGTTCCGGAAGGCTATGATTCCTGGTCGTATTTAAACAAGCTTTGCCTGGATGGCTTTCACCGTCATTATCCCCTGGATGACGGAACATTAAAGGAGAGACTTGACTATGAGCTGGACGTCATTCACTCCATGGGATATGTGGACTATTTCCTGATTGTCTGGGATTTCATCCATTATGCCAGATCACAGGACATCATCGTGGGGCCTGGCCGGGGCTCTGCGGCCGGAAGCATTGTATCCTACTGCCTGGGGATTACCAACATTGATCCGATCCGCTACAATCTGCTGTTCGAGCGGTTCTTGAATCCGGAGCGGATTTCCATGCCGGATATTGATGTTGATTTCTGCTTTGAACGGCGCCAGGAAGTCATTGACTATGTAGTTCAGAAATACGGCAAGGATCAGGTGGTTCAGATCGTGACCTTTGGTACCCTGGCAGCCAAAGGTGTGGTGAGAGACGTGGGAAGGGTACTGGACATGTCCTATGCCCGGTGCGATTCCATAGCAAAGATGATTCCTGGAGACCTTGGAATGACCCTTGAAAAGGCCTTAAGGCAAAGCCCTGACTTAAGAAATGCGTACGAGGGGGACCCTGAGGTAAAGTACCTTATTGATATGTCCATGCGTCTGGAGGGACTGCCCAGGCATACATCCATGCATGCGGCCGGTGTCGTGATCAGCAGGACCTCTGTTGATGAATATGTTCCCCTTTCCAGGGCAGCGGACGGAACCATTACCACGCAGTTTCCCATGACGACACTGGAAGAACTGGGACTTTTAAAAATGGATTTCCTGGGGCTCCGGACTCTGACGGTTATCCAGAATGCGGTGAAAGCTATAGAAAAAAACAGGAATTTAAGTCTGGATATGGACCGGATCGATTATAATGATAAGGCAGTCTTGGATTCCATTGGCACCGGAAGGGATGACGGGGTGTTCCAGTTGGAAAGCTCCGGTATGAAGAGCTTTATGAAGGAGCTGAAGCCGGAGAGCCTGGAAGATATCATTGCCGGAATCTCTCTTTACCGTCCGGGCCCCATGGATTTTATTCCCAAGTATTTAAAAGGAAAAAACGACCGGAGTTCCATTACTTATGAATGCAAACAGCTGGAACCGATCTTAAATCCCACCTATGGCTGTATCGTATACCAGGAGCAGGTCATGCAGATCGTAAGGGATTTGGCCGGCTATACCATGGGACGCAGTGACCTGGTGCGCAGAGCGATGTCCAAGAAGAAGACCTATGTCATGGAAAAGGAGCGGCAGAATTTTGTCTATGGCAATCCGGAGGAAGAGGTAACAGGATGCATCTCCAATGGAATTGATGAAAAAATCGCTAACCAGATTTATGATGAAATGATCGATTTTGCCAAATATGCCTTTAACAAGTCTCATGCGGCAGCTTATGCAGTGGTATCTTATCAGACTGCCTTCCTAAAGTATTATTACCCTGAGGAATTTATGGCAGCTCTTCTTACTTCGGTTATGGATAATGTTTCAAAGGTATCGGAATATATATTAAGCTGCAGACAGATGGGGATACCGATCCTTCCACCGGATATCAATGAAGGGGAAAGCGGATTTTCCGTTTCAGGAAGATCCATCCGCTATGGCCTGTCAGCCATTAAGAGCGTTGGAAAATCTGTGGTGGAGCTTATCGTGGCAGAACGGGAACAAAATGGTCTGTTTCACGATATGGAAGACTTTATTGACCGTATGAGCAATAAAGAGGTCAATAAAAGAACTCTGGAAAATTTCATAAAATCCGGAGCTTTGGATACTCTCCCAGGTACAAGGAAGCAAAAGCTTCTGACCGCACCGGAGCTTTTGGAGCAGAGAAGCAAGGAACGGAAGAACACCATGGAAGGCCAGATGACTCTGTTTGATATTGCAGGAGAAGAAGAAAAGACTCATTTTCAGGTCACCTTCCCTGATGTGGGGGAATTCTTAAAGGAAGACCTTCTGGCATTTGAAAAAGAGACTCTTGGCATTTATTTAAGCGGCCATCCAATGGAAGCCTATGAAACCACCTGGAGGAACCATATCACCGCAACTACGATTGAGTTTGTAGTGGACGAGGAAACAGGAAAGGCCGGTGTTCCGGATGGTTCCTACGTGACAGTGGGAGGCATGATTACCGGAAAGACCGTAAAGACTACCAGAAACAACAAAATGATGGCATTCATCACCCTGGAGGACCTGGCCGGAGCTGTGGAGGTGATCGTATTTCCAAAGGATTATGAAAGCAAAAGAGAACTTTTTGCGGAAGATTCCAAGGTATTCATTCAGGGAAGAGTATCGGTGGGAGAGGATCCGGTAGGAAAGCTGATCTGTGAGCGTGTGATCCCATTTTCAGCCCTGCCCAAGGAACTGTGGCTGAAGTTTCCTGATAAGGAATCCTATATGGCAGTGGAAAAGGAGATCTTAGATGATTTAAAGGAATCGGAAGGCGATGATTCTGTCATTATTTATCTGGAAAAAGAGCGTGCCAGAAAGGTTCTGCCGTCCAACAGGAACGTCAATGCGGCAGACGGACTCATCAATTTCCTGATAAAAAAACTTGGTGAAAAAAATGTCAGACTTGTAGAAAAAAAACTTGAAAAGATTGGTAAAATGAATTAGAATACAACGTGTATGCAATGAGAAACCTACTAAATAGATATCCGTGAAACAGGAGGAAGCTACTATGGCAAAACAAGTGAAAACTATCGGCGTATTAACCAGCGGCGGCGATGCACCAGGTATGAATGCTGCGATCCGTGCTATTGTCAGGACTGCAATCCATAAGGGATTGGAAGTAAAGGGGATCATGAGGGGATACGCAGGCCTTCTGCAGGAAGAAATCGTTGATATGAACAGCACCAGTGTATCCGATATCATCCATCGCGGCGGAACCGTTTTATATACAGCCAGATGCCAGGAGTTTACCACTGCCGATGGGCAGAAGAAAGGCGCCGAGATCTGCAGAAAGCATAATATTGACGGCATAGTGGTGATTGGAGGAGACGGTTCCTTCCGGGGAGCAGGAAAGCTTTCTGCCCTTGGGATCAATACCATCGGACTTCCCGGAACCATTGATTTAGATATTGCCTGTACCGATTATACCATTGGCTTTGATACAGCTGTCAACACAGCCATGGAGGCCATTGACAAGGTACGGGATACATCCACTTCCCATGAACGCTGCAGCATCATTGAGGTAATGGGACGTAATGCAGGGTATATTGCTCTTTGGTGCGGTTTTGCCAACGGTGCAGAAGACATCCTCTTGCCGGAGCGCTATGACGGGGATGAGCAGGCCCTCATTAACCGTATTATTGAGAACAGAAAGAGGGGCAAAAAGCACCACATCATCATCAATGCAGAGGGGATCGGCCACTCTTCCTCCATGGCTAAGCGGATTGAAGCGGCAACAGGCATTGAGACCAGAGCCACCATACTGGGCCACATGCAGAGGGGCGGCGCACCTACCTGTAAGGACCGTGTCTATGCTTCTATTATGGGCGCAAAGGCAGTGGAACTTCTTTGTGAGGGAAAGAGCAACCGTGTAATCGGCTATAAGCATGGAGAGTTCGTAGATTTCGATATTCAGGAAGCCCTTAGTATGACAAAGGATATTCCGGAAGACCAGTTTCAGATCTCAAAGATGCTTGTAAGGTAATATTATGGAATATACATCAATCAGGAAAAATTTTGAAAAGCACGGATTTTCCACACAGCTTTTCCGGACAAAAGAAGAAGCCCGGGATTATCTTGTGGAAATCCTACATAATCAGACCATTGGATTTGGCGGAAGTGTGACCCTTCTGGAGATGGGACTATATGAAGCGCTGCAGCAGAACAATGCCGTGGTATGGCACAATAAAGTACCTTCCAGAGATGTAAGGCGTATGGCCGGTTGTGCAAACATCTATATAACCAGTGCCAATGCAGTAACGGAAGCGGGACAGATCGTAAATATTGATGGGACGGGAAACCGTGTTGCCATGACCTCTTTCGGGCCCCAGACCTGTTACTATGTAGTGGGCAGGAATAAAATTACCCCGAACCTGGATGAAGCCGTCTTCCGGTGCAGGAATGTGGCAGCCCCGCAAAACGCCAGGAGAATCAATGCAAAGACGCCTTGTGCCATAAATGGAGACAAGTGCTATGACTGCAATAGTCCCGGCCGGATCTGCCGCATTACAACTGTCATTGACAGGGCTCCTATGGGCATGAACTGCGAAATCATTTTTGTGGATGAGGCATTGGGATTTTAATATCAGAAAACAGGCGGGAGCAAACGGGATTTTCAGTAAATCCCCGGCTGCATCTCGCCCTTTTTTTAAGCGGGGAAGATGACCTTTGAGGACAGCAGGCCGGATATTGCAGAGTGGTCGAGGAAATTTCTTGAGAATTATGGCTGCTAAGAAGAGATACAAAAAAGAAACCGGATCCTTATTCAGGATTTCCGGTTTCTTTTTATCTTTAACGTTATATTCCATGAATCAAAGGTGCTTCCCTGTATAAAGTAACGGCCATATTGATCAATGGGAACATTCCTTCATCACTTCATATGTGCCTTTTTCTTTTATGGCCCTTAAATAGCCGGCAACGGCCTCTTCAAATCCTGGAATTTTACTTAAATCCTCATCCCAGAAGTCATCATTGGTGCAAACCGCATGTACAAAGGAAGCTGTGTCATCATCCTTGTGGTCATAGAAGAACTGAAGAACCGGCTTATCATCTTTGACCGTGTATTCATCACCGGCGGGACGTGCAGCAACAAGGCCATCCTCTGTAAGGTTCCTTCCATGATAGAATGCGAGGTAGAATGCAAAGGAAGCTGTTATGCATTTTGGCAGAGCGCCGGTCTTTTCCACATATGCCTTAAGGGAAGGCATAACCCGGGCTTTCCATTTGGAGGTAGAATTTAAGGAAATGGACAACAGGGCATGATCAATAAATGGGTTCTTAAAACGCTCTGCAACAGAGGCTGCAAAACTCATTAATTCCTCTTTTGGCAGGGTCAGGGTTGGGATGATCTCATCGTAAATGGTCTTATTCATAAAGCTGCAGATCACTTCATCATCCATACAGTTACGGACAATGTCCTGCCCGGAAAGATAAGCACCTAATACAAAGGAGGTATGGGCGCCGTTTAAAATGCGGACCTTTCTCTGCTTATATGGTTTATGGTCGCTGCAGATGATAACAGGAAGTCCTGCTTCTTCAAATAAAAGCTCCTTCTTTAAGCTTTCCGGTCCTTCGATGACCCAGAAGCCAAAGATTTCTCCCGTATCAATGATGTTATCCTGATAGCCTAATTCTTCGCAGATGGCAGCAGCTTCATTTCTAGGATATCCGGTGACGATGCGGTCTACCAGAGTGGAGCAGAAGAGGTTCTCCTCTTTGATCCAGTCAATGAATTCCCCGCCCAGGTCCCATTGCCGGGCATAATTTAAAACACATTTCTCCAGTTCTTTTCCGTTGTTGTCGATCAGTTCACAGGAGAGAATGACAAAGCCTTTGCCGGCTTCCTTGCCAAAGGTTTCAAACCTTCTGTATAGGAACTGTGTCAGTTTCCCTGGGTAGCTGCCGGCCGGTACATCCGCAAACTGGCAGGAAGGATCATAGGTAATGCCTGCTTCCGTGGTATTGCAGGCAATATAACGCAGGTCAGGATTTTCCGCACAGGCCAATACTGCTTCATAATCCGTATAAGGATTTAAGCATCTGCTTACACAGGAAATCACACGCTTGTCATTCACTTTCTTCCCGTTTTCAAATCCCCGGAGGAAAAGGGTATAAAGTCCTTCCTGTTCATTGATCATATCTGCAAGTCCTGGTGCAATGGGCTGGCATAAAACAACTTTGGAGTTGAAACCGGTTTTTTCATTGAGAACATCAATAAAATAATCCACAAATGCCCTTAAGAAGTTTCCTTCCCCGAACTGCATGACCCGCTCCGGAGCATCCTGAAGCAGGTATCCGTCAAACCCAAGTTTTTCCAGTGTTGCATAACATAACTTTTCCATAAAATTTATCTCCTTTTTTCTTATTGCATGCATAGATATATGATGCTTTGGAAATCATAAACCGATTCCATAACACCGGATACTATAAGGTTACACCTTGCTTAAAGATAGCCATATCATGGAAGCCTGCCTCTTCGGATTTTACTTTTTTGCCGGAAGCTACCTCAATTACAAAATCAAAGAACTCATTTTTAAGAGTATCCATATCCGTATCTTCAACCAGTACGCCGCAGTTAAAATCGATCCAATGATTCTTTTTTGTGCTTAAGGCAGTATTGGTGGAAATCTTCATGGTGGGCACCGGACAGGCAAATGGGGTTCCCCGTCCTGTAGTAAACAGAACGATATGAGCGCCGGAAGCGGCCAGTGCCGTGGAAGCTACTAAGTCGTTGCCAGGAGCGCTTAAAAGATTTAAGCCCTTGGTACGCACCAGTTCCCCGTATTTCAATACATCCATGACAGGAGCGCTGCCGGATTTCTGTACACAGCCTAAGGATTTGTCTTCCAGAGTGGAAATACCCCCCTTTTTGTTGCCAGGGGAAGGATTTTCATAGATCGTCTGGTTATGGCTGGTAAAATAATTCTTAAAGTCATTGATCAGATCAACCGTTTTTTCAAAGGTTTCCTCATTCAGGCATCGGTTCATAAGTAGGGTTTCTGCTCCGAACATTTCCGGAACCTCTGTGAGAATGGTGGTCCCGCCTTTGGATACCAGCATATCGGAAAATGCCCCGACCGTGGGATTGGCTGTGATTCCGGATAAACCATCGGATCCCCCGCATTTCATACCAATTATAAGTTCACTGCAACTTATGGTTTCTCTGTGGAACGTACCAGCATATTCAGCAAGCTGTTCTATAAGCTCCATGGCATCTGCCATTTCATCTTCAGACTCCTGAGCTGCCAGGAATTTCACCCTGCGCTCATCGTAGGTGCCAATGTATGGTTTCAGCTCGGCAATGTTGCTGTTTTCACAGCCTAGTCCCAGAACCAGAACACCGCCCGCGTTAGGATGGTTGATTAAATCAGCCAGTATGGTCCTAGTGTACTCCTGGTCGTCACCCATCTGGGAACAGCCGTAGGGATGGGGGAAAGCGGAAACTTCGTCAATATTGCCTCCTGCGAGTTTTTTGGCCATACGCTCCAGCGCTGTGGCAATGTTATTGACACATCCAACCGTTGGAATGATCCAGATTTCATTGCGTACGCCCACTTTTCCGTCCGGTCTCCGGTAACCCTGAAAGAAGCGTTCGTCCGTGGGAGCGATTGCCGTTTCCTGCTTTTCATAGGTATAGGTCAGCATATCCCCCAAGCCTGTCTTTAAATTATGGGTGTGAATCCAGGCCCCTGTTTTAATGTTTTCCTTAGCCATGCCTATGGCGCAGCCGTATTTGATGACGGATGAGCCGGTAAGTATATCGGTGAGGGCAAATTTATGGCCCTGTGGGATATCTTCCAGGAGTGTAATAGTATTACCAGCGATCTCTGCGGCAGTGCCGGAAGTAAGCGGCTTTAATGCAACTGCAACATTATCTCCGGAATGAATTTTGATAAAATCCTGCATAAGCTCCCTTTCCTTTCTTAGTATCAAATCCAAGTGATACGTTTAATGTAAGTACTTACATTAAACATACACTAATTTTGTAAGGACGTCAATAGAGAAAGAAAAAAAGAGGGATTTCTTTTTATTTATAAGAAAAGGATATGGTTTTTCCATGAGTGAAATCAACAGAAAACAGTTGCTTTAGCGAAGGTTATCCTGTATAATAAATCGAGAAAAGTGTAAGCGCTTACGCTCACTTGACCTATGGAAAATTGATCATGCTAAAGGGACTACCAGGATGAACATTTATGATATTGCAGAGCTTGCAGGAGTTTCCATCGCTACCGTGTCTCGGGTGGTGAACGACAGCCCCCGTGTGAGTGAGAGAACAAAACAAAAGGTAAGAACGGTTATGGATGAGAACGGTTACACCCCCAATGTATTTGCCAGGGGTTTAGGGCTTGATTCCATGAAAATCATCGGCATTTTATGTCCGGATGTATCTGATGCCTATATGGCTACAGCGGTAGCTCATTTAGAGAGCCGTATGCACGAGCATGGTTATGACTGTATCTTGTGCTGCAGCGGATTTGAACAGTCCGTAAAGGAAAAATATGTCAGCCTTCTTCTTGAGAAGCGGATCGATGCATTAATAATGGTGGGTTCCACTTATGCCGGAACAGGAGAGGCGGATAAAAATACAAAGTATGTCCGGGATGCGGCAAAACAGGTTCCGGTTTTTTTAATTAATGGATATTTGGACTGCGAAAACGTATCCTGTGCCTATGGAGATGATTATCAGGCCACCTATCATGTAACCAGCCAGATGATTGAGACAGGACGGCGGAGGATTTTATTTCTCTGTGACTCCCGCTCCTACAGCGCAACTCAGAAGCTGGCGGGTTATGAGGCCGCTTTAAAAGCCAATGGACTTCCTGTGCTGGGTGATTTAAAGCTATATGTAAAAAACCGGATCCATACGGTAAGGGATATCCTTCTGGAACGACGTGACTTAAGGTTTGACAGTGTGTTGGCAACCGATGACGGTCTTGCCGTAGGAGCAATTAAATATGCCAATGCAAAGCTTTTAAAGATACCGGAAGATTTGTGTATTACCGGATTTAACAATTCAGCCCTGTCCATCTGCAGCGATCCTGAGCTTTCTTCCATTGACAACAGGGTAGAGGAGTTGTGCAACATTACGGTTGATAACATGATGAAGGCCCTGCTGGGAGAGAAAGCGGAGGTTACCAGGAATAATCGGATTCCCTGCCGGCTGATAAAAAGATGTACCACTGATTTTTGACCTATTGTCATTTCTTATTGTATATGCTAAAATATAGAGTCAGTAAAATTACAAATATCCAAGGGTATGGCTTCATGAACAGAGCGGTCTCCTGCCGAAAAAGCGGGGTGGGCTCTGCCAAACAGGGAAGCAATCACGAAACAGCCTGAGGGTATCTTTTTGCACCCGGTAAAGCGGGGGGGGGCTCTGCCCAAAGAGCATGGTCGATAATAAGGAAAGAGCGGTGGCAGAAACGATGGAGCATGATGGAGACAATGTGGTGCTTTGCGGCGCCAATTCCTATGAGCAGAAATATTATTTCAACCAGCAGTTTTCAAGCCTTCCAGAAAGCGTCAGGCAGGAGCTTCAGATTATGTGTGTGCTTTATACCGAAGACGTAGGGGGAATCCTTGTGCTGGAATATGACCAGGATGGTACCCTGGAATTTAAAGTAACGGCTGAAGAGGGAGATTACCTGTTTGATGAGATCGGAAGCGTACTGAAGATCAAACAGTACCGGAAAGAAAAAAGGGAACTTTTGGAAGCTTTGGAAATGTACTACCGGGTGTTTTATTTAGGAGAAGAATTGGAGGACGGAGAAAGAGATACGTGAAGCTTAGAATTGGAAATGTAACGTTGGACAACAACCTGATACTGGCACCCATGGCAGGAGTTACTGACCTGCCATTTCGTTTTCTATGCAGAGAGCAGGGCTGCGGTATGGCAGTCACGGAGATGGTCAGCGCCAAGGCGATTTTATATAAAAATAGAAATACGAATGAGCTGCTGAAGGTGGCCCCGGGAGAAGGTCCTGTAAGCCTCCAGCTGTTTGGTTCTGACCCGGAGATCATGGCGGATATCGCGGCCCAGGTGGAAGAAGGACCCTATGCATTCATTGACGTGAATATGGGCTGTCCCATGCCCAAGATCGTCAATAACGGGGAAGGTTCAGCGCTGATGAAGGATATAGGGCTTGCGGAGCGCATTTTGACTTCCATGGTAAAGGCGGTAAAAAAGCCTGTGACCGTAAAATTCAGAAAGGGCTTTACAGAAGAGGACTGCAATGCAGTGGAATTTGCCAAAATGGCGGAAAGCTGCGGGGTGGCTGCAGTGGCGGTTCACGGAAGGACCAGGGAGCAGTATTATTCTGGAACTGCGGACTGGACTATTATAAGGAAGGTAAAGGAAGCGGTAGCCATTCCTGTTATTGGAAACGGTGATGTATTTAAGCCGGAGGATGCAAAGGCTCTTATGGAAGAAACCGGCTGTGACGGGGTGATGATTGCCAGGGGAGCCAAGGGAAATCCCTGGATCTTTAAAAGGACCCTCCATTATCTGGAAACAGGAGAGCTGCTTTCCGGGCCGGACAGAGAGGAGATCAGTAAGATGATCATCCGTCACGGGGCCCTTGAAACAGAGCACAAAGGAGAGGCTGTGGCCATGCGTGAGATGCGCGGGCATATGGCATGGTATACGGCTGGACTGCCTCATTCCGCAAAGCTAAGAAACGATATAAACCAGGTGGGAACCATGGACGAATTAAGGAATTTTGCGGAAGAAAGGATCGGAAAAATCCGGTCGGAGAATTAAAATCAGGAATCGTTAACAATCTTGACATTTTCAGATGTTTACGCTATAATATCTGGAATGCGAATGAGCGAGTATGAAACCAGGAGGAATCAAAACCATGGTAGACAAGAAAAATATTTTAACCTACGAAGGCCTTAAAAAATACGAGGATGAGCTTCAGAATTTAAAGGTTGTAAAAAGAAAAGAGGTCGCCCAGAAGATTAAAGAAGCCAGAGAACAAGGTGATCTATCTGAAAACGCTGAGTATGATGCTGCAAAGGATGAGCAGAGAGACATAGAGCTGCGTATCGAAGAGCTGGAGAAGCTTCTTAAAAATGCAGAAGTAGTGGTTGAGGATGAGATTGATTTAGATAAGATAAACATTGGCTGCAAGGTAAAGGTCTACGATGTTGATGAGGACGAAGAGATGGAATTCAAAATCGTCGGTTCCACGGAGGCAAACAGCCTTCAGAATAAAATTTCCAACGAATCCCCGGTAGGTCATGCACTGATCGGAAGGAAGGTGGGAGATGTCGTAGACGTAGAGACACAGTCCGGAGTGATCCAGTATAAGGTGCTGGAAATCCAGAGAGTGTCTTAGGTATATTCTTTTACTGATCCAAGGGAAGCCCAGGCGGTACTTGGTATTTTCGCCGTTTGATGGGCCGTCTGGCATATCGGACTTCCTTAACATAGTTCACAAAGGAGTGGAAACAGGTGGCAGAACAGCAGAATCAAAACCAGAATCAGGTTATGGAAGAGGACTTAAACCATTTGCTGAAGGTCCGCCGGGAAAAGCTGGCAGAGCTCCAGGAGGCGGGAAAGGATCCGTTTCAAGTAACAAAGTACGATGTAACCGTACACAGCAGTGAGATTAAGGAACAATATGAAAAATGGGAAGGAAAAGAAGTATCCATTGCAGGACGCCTTATGTCAAAGCGGGTAATGGGGAAAGCTTCCTTTTGTAATGTACAGGATTTAAAGGGGAATATTCAGTCCTATGTGGCCAGAGACAGTATCGGCGAAGAGGAATACAAAGAATTTAAGAAGCTGGATATCGGTGATATCGTAGGAATTAAGGGAATTGCTTTTACAACAAAAACGGGTGAAATTTCCATCCACGCTGAGAGCGTTCACTTACTGACCAAGAGCCTTCAGATTCTGCCGGAGAAATTCCACGGCCTGACCAATACGGATATCCGTTATAGACAGAGATATGTGGATCTGATCATGAATCCTGAGGTAAGGGATACCTTTGTAAAGCGTTCCCAGGTCATCAAGGCCATCCGTGACCATCTGGATGCCCAGGGTTTCATGGAGGTAGAAACGCCAATGCTGGTTGCCAACGCTGGCGGCGCAGCAGCAAGACCATTTGAAACTCACTATAATGCCCTTGATGAGGATGTAAAGCTGCGCATTTCTCTTGAACTTTATTTAAAGAGGCTGATTGTAGGCGGCTTGGAAAGAGTCTACGAAATCGGACGGGTTTTCCGTAATGAAGGCGTAGATACCCGCCATAATCCGGAGTTTACCCTGATGGAATTATACCAGGCATATACCGATTACCACGGTATGATGGACCTTGTGGAGAACTTATTCCGTTCCGTTGCCCTTAAGGTCCTTGGAACGGCTGTGGTGAGCTATGACGGTGTGGAAATTGATTTGTCAAAGCCATTTGAGCGTATTACCATGGTAGACGCTTTGAAGAAATACAAAGACATTGATTTTACCGCCGTACGTACGGATGAAGAGGCAAAGGCTCTGGCAGACCAGTACCACGTGGAATATGAAGCCCGCCATAAAAAGGGCGATATTTTAAGCCTGCTTTTTGAGGAATTTGTTGAGGAGCATCTGGTTCAGCCTACCTTTATTATGGATCATCCGGTGGAGATCTCTCCTCTTACCAAGAAAAAGCCTGACGACCCGGATTACACGGAGCGTTTTGAGCTGTTCATCACAAAGAGGGAGATGGCAAATGCGTATTCGGAGTTAAATGATCCCCTGGATCAGATTGAACGCTTTAAGGCTCAGGAAGCACTTCTTGCGGCAGGAGACGATGAGGCGAATACCATGGATGATGATTTTGTAAATGCACTCATGATCGGTATGCCGCCGACCGGCGGGATTGGAATCGGGATTGACAGGTTTGTTATGCTGCTTACGGATTCTTATGCCATCAGGGATGTGCTGCTGTTCCCGACAATGAAGACCATAGAGAAGTAAGTGTCCTAAAAACCACAAGATGTAGCAACTACGACGCTTGACGACACTAAATATAGGTTTCCAATACTACAATTACAACTTTTTTACAACTTTTGCAGAGAGCCCTACGAAACGGGACGACGCAATACGAAGGGCTGACCCGGCAATGATATGTTGCGGTCAGCCCTTTTTCGCGCTCATTACATACACCTTTACAGTAGCTTAAACTGCCCACTGATCTGTTTCACTTTGTTCTGCATGGCCTCTTGCGTGATATGACTATAAATATCCATTGTGGTGGAGAAGTCAGCGTGCCCCATAACCTGCTGAATAAACTTGATGTCGTTGGTCATTTCGCAAAGCCGAGTGCAGAATGTGTGGCGTAGATTGTGTACGCTGAAATGCGGGATCAGTTCTGGCTCACGGTCTTCCAGTTCCGCTTGATCCATCTCTGTCATATTGTACTCCGTATAAATACGGATGATGGCTCGATTGATGTTGTGAGCGCTCATAAAGGAACCGAAGCGATTGCGAAACACAAAACCGTAATACCCGTCTAGCACCAGCTCGGGACCAGGATACAACGTATCCCAGACTTCGCGCAGCAACCGAAGTTGCTCCATGACCTCTGGAAACAAAATTGGAATTATTCGTGTACCTTTAGCCGTTTTCGGTGTAGTAATATGAAAGCCGGCCTTGTCGTCAATGACTCGGTAAATCAGGTTATGGTTGACAAAGATGGAGTTATTCTCAAAGTCCACATCGTTCCAGGTTAAACCGGTGCACTCTGCCACACGCATCCCTGTACCGACCAGCGTGGTCAGGACTGGCAGCCAATGGCAGTAGGTAGGATGTTTTGCCGCAAATCGCAGGAAATTCCGTTGCTGGATTCTTGTCAAGGCGATTCTGGGCTCCGGCTCCGGTGCAGTGCCATCTTTTTTTAGAGAGCTGTAGACGCCTTTGCTCGGATTTTTGCGGATATAGTCATCATCTACTGCCATCTCCAGAGTTGGATGAATCAGGTTATTGATGCTTTCCAGTGAGTTTGTTGCAAATCCTTTTTTCAATAATTTGGTATAAAGGGAAAGAACCTCGCTTTTATGGATGGTATTGATAGACTTATTTGCCAGGGGTTCTTTTTTTATATAGCAATCCCAGAGATATAGGTAGTTTGCCCGAGTTGATGCCTTCAATATAATTTTGGTTCCCATGTAGACCTTGAACATATCGTTCAAAGTAATCTTGGCAGCTTCCTGCGTGCGGATGCCATCATCCTTATCTTTGTTAATTCCACCTTCTTTTTTACGCAGTTCCGCCAGATCTGCATCGTAAATGTACTTTTTCTTGGTACCGAGCTTGTAGACGTACATATACGATCCATCGGCACGTTGGGTTTCCCCGGGGCGAAGGTTGCGCCCCTTATTATCTTTTCTTGCTTTTGCCATAATAATTACCTCCTAACTGGTGAAATATTTTGCCTACAGTTGCAAGACCGCAGGCAGGGTCTTGTGTTAGCATGAAATCTCGTACAGATACTCTTTGACGCGCTGTACACTCCAAAGAACACGGGAATTCATGGTGATGCGTGCGTGGGCCAAATCACCGATTTGGATAGCGGTATGTCGTCCACAGCAGAGCATCTTGCAGAGAGTGTCGGTATCAACGGCCAGACACTGCTCCGGGGAAAGATCATTGGGTTTTCTTTTTTCCATAATCGCCCTCCTTGTGCAATTACATATATCCTTTACGATTTGTAAATCAGGTTTTTCAACAAAAACAATGAAGCCGATAAAAACCAGTTAGAAGTAATCAGTCAGTAAATTTTCCAAAGGGCCATTTCCTGCGCCGGTGTTCCGCCGCGTATTTGCAGGCTCCGCTATGCGGTACTTCTACGGTGGGCATGCTCTTGTCATCGCATACTATCCGCCATTCCTGTATAACTCCCTCCGGAAAGGTTATGATTTTATCAAGGTGCAAAAAGGCGTATGGAGCCATCCGGTCTTGTCCGGAATTGACCCATACACCTAAAAAAGAGGAAGATTGAAAAATTCTTCTGCAAAGTTCTATAAAAAATTAAAAAACTATATATAGTATTGCACCCTTGACTTGACCTATATATTGTGTTATTATTACAGCGTAATTGATTTTTGTGCGTCCGATATGGGAATACAGAGTTTTATCTGTACGCGGTCCTGATCCGCATTGCACACGGTGTTAAGTTTGTATTCTGTCAGTGGTATTACTGCGCCAAATTGGCCGGTAGATCGCTGGCTTTTTTATTTTCAGGGTTTTCCCTATTTTGAAGCGAGAATGACTTTGGTTCATGGAATTCAGATTCTGTGGACGCTAGGCAATTTTTTGCCCTTAGTCATTCTCGCTTTTTTTGTTGCCCAAATGCCGGTGACGGCTTTGAGGATAAATCTATAATGCAGAAAGGTAGGTATTGAAAATGAAGATGAATCAGAAAAAGAAGTCCAGCTACACCATCCAAAAGCAGGCGGCAGGCGGCAGGACGAAAAGCTGCCAGAGGGTAGCCTGCCGGAACATGAATCCCCGCGTGGTGCCTAGAATGACCGTCATTCCCCGACACGCTCATAGGGGGATTTGATTATGACGGCAGGCAGCGTCACACAAAGAGCAAGACATGCTCCTCTTGTGCTGGTGGAAACAGCAAATCTGTCCAGAAATGAATGGCTGGCATACAGGCGCCGAGGAATCGGCGGCAGTGATGTGGCCTCCATCTTTGGAATTTCCCCTTTCCGAACGGCCAGGGACCTTTACTTCGACAAATTGGATATTGCATCTGTTGAAGAAGATGAAGGTAACTGGGTTGCCATGGAAATGGGAAACTTATTGGAGCCGTTGGTGGCAAAAATCTTTGCAAAGAAAACCGGCTACAAAATCTATCAGATCAAAAAGATGTTTTATCATCCGTTATACCCATTCATGCTGGCTGATGTGGATTATTTTGTGAAGTTACCAGATGGAACAACTGCCATTTTGGAGATCAAAACCACGAACTACAACGCCAGGGATAGCTGGTGGCTGGATGGTGCGGAAACTGTACCCGTATATTATGAAAGTCAGGGTCGTCATTATATGGCGGTCACGGATATAGACCGGGTATTTTTTTGCTGCCTTTACGGAAACAACGAGGAAGAAGTCATCATCCGGGAAATTAGACGGGATTATGCCTACGAGGAAGAAATGATTTTTCTGGAGCAGGAATTTTGGGACAATCATGTGCTGGCAAAATTGCCTCCGCCCTATTGGGAGCCGGGGAATCTGATTATGGAGAGTGCCCGCAGACATTTTGGCGCAGCTGATCCTGATGCACCTGTGGTAGAGCTGAATTCCAGTATGAGTGCAAAGTTGATACGTTATTTGCAGCTTCAAGAAGAAAAGAAAAATATGGAGGTGAATTCCAAGCAAATTGACAAAGAACTGCAACGCCTGAAAGGGATATTGGTTTCTGAAATGGGAACAAGCTGCGCCGCTGTCTGCCGGTATGGTGAAGTCAACTATACCATTACCTATAATCCTGTTAGGAAAACGGGGATTGATAAGGATGGTTTGTTACGGCTAAAACTGCAATACCCGGATATTTATGAACAGTTTATCTCAACGTCTGAATTCCGGCGTTTCAATGTAAAAGCATCCGCGGTGGATGCTGCGTAGTGAAAGGAGAGTTTATGGAAACGAAAGATTCATTAAAAAAACCAGCTTCCGTGTCCAGTGGGATGGGAGGTGGAAAAGTTGAGCTATATCGGTACTTATGATGGGACCATTTTTTACAATCCCGCCAATAAATACTGCATCATCAGCATAAAGACGAAAGGCCAGAACGTACCTGTTCAGGCCCGGTCAACCAGGCAGTATCGGGATCACCTGATTCGATTTGTTGCTGTGGGTTACGAACTGCCCCGCACCGATGCGGTCCAACTGGAGTTGGATGGTGAATGGAAAAGCGGCAAGTACGGTCAACAGCTTCAAGTAGAGCAATGGCATGAAATTGTTCCGCGGACGGCAGACGGCGTGGAGGGTTATTTGTCTTCCGGCCTAATCAAAGGTATTGGTCCCAAAGTGGCAGCTGAAATTGTATCCCGCTTTGGAGTGGGAACGCTGGATATTCTGGAAAAGCATCCGGAACGTCTGCTTGAAGTCAAGGGCATTACAGAAAACAAGCTGGAGGACATTAAAGCTTCTTATGCAGAAAGCCGTATGCTGCAAGATCTTATGACGCTGCTGTCTCCATACAAGGTAACTCCGAAAACGGCATTGAAAATCTACCAGTGTTTTGGACCGGACAGCGTGGAGGTGTTGCAAAGAAATCCCTTTGAACTCTGCACTATTTCCGGTTTTGGGTTCCGACGTGTGGATGCCATTGTTCAGAAGAACGGTGGTGACTTACATGCGCCCATGCGTATCAGAGGCGGGATCGTTTGCACCCTGGATGAGATTCGGGGCAAACAAGGTCATCTGTATTTGGACAAAGAGGGCCTGGTCAATTTGAGTTTAAAATTATTGAATGAAAAGATACCCCTTCCTGGGATGCGCCTGCATAGACAGGAAGTCGAGGCTGTGTTACAAGAAATGATTTTGAACGGTGCGGTGGTAATGTCTAGGGATAATATCTACTTACCTCGTATTTTTGAGTTGGAGGATGAAACTGCCCGACAGATTGCTAAGAGGCTGGTTGTGGCTTCCATGACGGAGCATATCGCCCCATTGTTGGAACGAATCAAGACGGAAATGGGAGTTTCCCTTTCTGGAAAGCAGGACAAGGCTGTGCATATGGTATTCCGGCATAACATTTCCATCATTACTGGTTCTCCCGGTACTGGTAAGACAACGGTACTCAAAACCATTTTGGAGGTGTATCGGCATCTACACCCGGATGGAAAAATCATGTTGATGGCTCCAACCGGCCGTGCCAGCCGCCGCATGGCAGAAAGCACAGGATTTGAGGATGCCAAAACAATGCACAGTGGTTTGGGTCTTGGAAGTGAGGAAGATGAAAGCAGCCGGAAAAAAGAGGCCCCTCAGTTGGACGCAGATCTGATTATCGTGGACGAATTTTCCATGGTGGATATGTGGCTGGCAAAGCAATTTTTTACAAGGCTAAAAGACGGCTGCCGGGTGGTGCTGGTGGGTGATGCCGACCAGTTGCCCAGCGTGGGGGCCGGTAATGTGTTCCATGAACTGATTGAGTGTGGTTTGGTGCCGGTGACGGTACTGAATGAAATTTTTCGTCAGGCTAATGACAGCCTGATTGCCTATAATGCAAAATTCATCAATGAGGGCAGTACAAAGCTGTACTATGGTCCGGATTTTGTTTTTCATTCCTGCGATAACCAAGAGGAGGCCGCAGAAAAAATTATGGAGCGGTACTGCAATGAAATTGCGGAAAGCGGGATTGAACGGGTGCTGATTTTGTCTCCGTTCCGTTCAGAAGGTTCTGTATCTGCCGAACAGCTCAATGAGTCTATTCGTGAAATGGTCAATCCTTTCTGCTCTGCAGAGGAGGAAATCAGGCTGGGGCCGAAGAACTTCCGTATTGGCGACCGCATCATGCAGACCAAGAACACAGAAAAAGTATCCAATGGCGACCTGGGTTTTATTCGGTACATCAAGGATACTGAGGATGGGAAACGAATTGGCGTAGACTTTGGGCCAAACCGGGAATTGGAGTACAGTGTAGAGGATATTATTAATTTGGATTTGGCCTATGCCACCACGATTCATAAAGCGATGGGATCGGAGTGCGAAACTGTCATTATGCCGCTGATCAAAGCACATTCGGTAATGCTTTATCGCAATCTGCTTTATACTGCCATTACCCGTGCAAGAAAGCGTGTGGTGCTGGTTGGGCAGAAAGCGGTATTGTTCATGGCAATTCACCGCAACGAAATCAGCAAGCGCAATACATCCTTGGGAGAGCGTATCTGCCTGTATTACCGGGCATTTGCCAAGAGCGCAGGTATCATGATTCCCGCTGCCTTGGAGGAAAAATTGAAGAATGCAGGTTAAAAAAGAGAAGCAAGGTGCAGAAAATGTGCCCGGCGTCTCTATTTATTTTTGAAAGGAGCAAATAACAATGAACGAACATGAAAACAAGAAAAACATGATGTATGAAACTATTCCGGCGGTAGCCAAGCTGAACAAGGTGCCAGGATTTGACCCATTACAGTTTTTGCGGCCAGTTGTCTCCGAAAAGACACATGAAAAACTGCTGAAACTGGACCTGCGCTATCAGAAACTCTGGTTCCGTCTGGCCCATCCCCAGGGACGCATGAAAGTGACAGCACTGCGAATTACTGATAAGATGGCGATTTTTGAGGCTAAGGTGTTTCTGGGTGGGAACGATAACGAACCGGCCAGTAACTTTATTGCCAGCCTAACCCGGGAGGACACGCTCAATTACATTAAAGAAGCCCAGGAAACCGCTTTGAGTACTGCTTTACAGGATGCCGGCTTTGGCCTGCAGTTCGCAGATGTGAGTGTGGCCAGAAGCGGTGAACACTATGGCAGTGCTATTCCGGCTGTTGATGAACATAAGGGGGAAACGTCTAACGTTAAGAAATCGACGATACAGCCATTTAAAGGCGCCGCAGAGACATCTTCAGTTTTAAATGAGAAAGTACCTGCAGAGGCGACAAAAGAGCCGCTGGCGGCGTCTGTGGATGCCATAGCACCGATTACCGATGCGCGGGCCAATCCTGCCATGCAGAGTGCAGTGAAAAGTCTTCCTGCAAGCGAACAGAAAGAAGAACCTGAAGAACATCTGCCTGTCAGCGAGGCTGCACCGGAATCTGCTGTTGCAGAGAGCATGCCCACCGCTTCGGTGGAACAGGATAAAGTGATGGAGCACTTTCCTGTTGAACCTATCGGCAAGGAGGAACAGTTGCCCGTTACACGGGCTGATGAAACGGGGCAGGCAGACAGTCTTCCGGTGAGCCAGACCGAACAGTCTGTACAGCAGAATGACATTGCGGGCGAGAGCAAAACAGTTTCTTTTACCAGTTTGACCGCTGCTACGCCGACCTCGAAATCTGCCCCTGCCACCAATGAAGTAAATGAACCTGCAGCCAAAGAAAACGCTGCTCCGATTCCGGTTCAGGGCGTGCAAACGGTTGCTGCCGTGCCCCGTTACACCGCAGACATGCCGATGGAGGACATTGCAGCACTGATGACATATGAAGAGGCGCGGGCTGTGAAGGTAGACACGGGAATCTGTAACGGCTGGACGATTGGGCAGGTCGCAGATGAAAGGACACCCAGCTTGAAGTTTTACCTTTACGGTTTAAAAGGAAACAACAATATCCTCCGTGCGGCAGCTAAGGTTATGCTGGACTCCATGACGGAGCAGAAAGCCGGTTGAGTAATCAGCGGCAGGTGCTTAGGAAGAGAGGGATAAGTGGATGGACTCGTACCCACAGGATTTTCCTTTCGGAATCATGGACGTGGTGGAATTGCTGCATCTGCATATACGGCGCAGACAGGCAAACAGCGTTTATGTAGACTGCCCTTTTTGCAATGACCGTCGTGGCAAAATGAACGTAAATTATGTCAAGAATGTCTGGCGGTGCAATTATTGCGGTGAACATGGCGGTATGCTGGCGCTGTATGCAAGCGTGAACAACACAACTAATTCCGACGCTTACAGGGAAATATGCGATATTCTGCAAACTGACCCGCCCTGGGGGTATGAGGCGGAGAAAAAATACTTCGGCTGCGCCGGGGCTTCCAATGGGGAGCCCCGGATCGGCAGCTCTTACCCAGATAGGGCACAAGAAACCAGCGCAGAAGTGCTGGAAGAAGTACCGCAATCAAAGAGAGCCAGCGATCAGGAGATTCACCAGACTTATTCGTTGCTGTTGGAAATGCTGTCCCTGACGGATCGGCACAGGCGGCATCTGCGTTCGCCAAAGCGTGGACTGACGGATGAGCAGATTGATTCTCTTGGCTACAAAAGTACCCCGCCGGTGTTTCTTTGCCGGTCTCTTACAGAACGGCTGACAGCAAAGGGCTGTACAGTGCAGGGAGTCCCCGGTTTTTATCAGCTGGAGGATGGAAATTGGAGTGTTAAATTTAACAAAAGGACTGCCGGGATTTTAATTCCGGCCAAGGGCCTTGACGGTCTAATTCATGGGATACAGATTCTTTTGGATGTGCCGCTGAGGAATGAAAACGACCCGCCGGATAAGGTTGGGGCTAAATACATCTGGTTTTCGTCTTCGACAAAATATATGGGTACAACCTCCGGTAGTCCGGTGCATTTTGTGGGTAATCCGTTTGCCCGTACCGTCTATGTGACGGAGGGGCTGCTCAAAGCAGATATTGCCCACCTTTTGATGAATCGGTCTTTTGTGGCAATCGCTGGAGCCAATAATGTAAGCCGGCTGGATCTTCTATTTACCCTGCTGGCACAGAACGGCACGGAACTGATCGTGGAGGCACATGATATGGATAAGTATAGCAATGAGGCCATTTCTCAAGGGGCTTCCAAAATCTATCTCATGGCACGAAAGCATGGTATGGACTGTCGCCGCTTGACCTGGAATCCCAACTATAAAGGTGTGGATGACTGGCAGCTTGCATTACGTCGGAAAGAAATACAAAAAAAAGAGGAGGCGTCTATGAATTTCAAAGCACGGTATCTTTCCGGCCTTTGTGAAATGGACGACATCAATAGGAGCGTTGAAACGTGGCAAAGAAACCAGGAGCAAGATGTGGGCCTTAATGGCTATCTGGGACTAACAGAGGGAGAGTATGCTGTTCTCCTCCAAGATGGGCAGAATGTGCTGAAAGAACTGCTGGATACCCAGTGTCGTAAGTGCTGTTTCCGCATTTACCAACTGGATTTTGAAGAGGAACCCACAATCCCTTTTGCTTTTTTAGGGATCGAGGCACTACACAAAGCCGGCTTCAAGCAACCGCCTGCCGCAAAATACAGGCTGGTGTGCGAGGACAGTATCAGAGTGCCGCGAGAACAGTCAGATGATGAGATATTGCAACGGCTTTTTATCCGGTACAGTACACCACGGGAGGATTGCCCTAAACGCTGTCTGGCTGCATCGGATGTAGTGGAACTTTATGATGAGGAACAGCGGCTTTATTTTTACCGTGATTTAGAAACATTTGTCCCTGTAAGGTTCTCGCCGGCCTTTGCAAAACCGATAGCGGAAAGGCAGAGTGATAATGGATAAGCTGTGCATCCGTATATCAAAAGAGTTGCAATTAGCGACGTTATGTTCTCTTTGCCGACGTTTGAAGTCGGATGTGCATTTTTATGGCGGTGATTGCTATTTTACGGTACTTGTGCCGCCACCCTGGAACACAGAGACAGAGCGTTTTGCACAGGAGCAGCAGGAAAAAATTAAGAAATGGTCGGAGCAGTATCCTGATATTATTTGTTATTGCTTTGACACTTACAGCACATTGGTTTATGTGCTGTGAACTAATTGGCAAAAGGTGTGGAAAGAGATGATTAATCCTGTTTCCATACCTTTTTTGTGATTAATGAAAGGAGATTTACCATGGGTGTTTTTTCTGAAATAAATATGGAAATGCAAAGTGGCATAGACTCGCCGTTTGAGGACGAAGGTGCTTTTGAGCAGACGCCAGCTTTTGAACAGGTAGAACGTCTGCCGGTCATGCCCTCTGAACAGACGGAAGAAGAGATGAAGTTGCCTGCTCCCCAAGCGTATGCCCCCAATGATATGGATAGCGCAGAAGATGATGCGGATACATCGGAAGATGGTCCCACCGATGATGAAGATGACTGCGGGGAGGAATCGGAGGATGAAATGGAACCGGACAGCAAGACTGAACCGGACACCGTAACATCCAAAGCCCAGGCGGACGCTGAGGAACAAAAAAAGCGTGCCGAGCATGAAGCAACTGAGGCCAAACGCAAAGAGGAATGGGAGGCTGCCCAGGCAGCAAAAAAAGCCGCCGAGAAAGAGCAGTTAGATCATCTGGCAGCTATGGGTGACAACGAAATTATGGAGGCCTCCGCCAAGCGTGTCAGCAGTGATACCGAGAAGCTGACACGGCGCAATATGAAGGAGTGTGTGTCGGAGTACATCCAGACACTTTGTTTCTCCGACCCTGCTTTTGCCCGGTTGACAATGCAGCCCCGTAAGACAATGATTCATTGCTTCTATTACATTAACCGTAAGGCCATGGAATTCCTCCAGCAGGAGATAAAGGACAACGGGATAAAACCAGAGGGGCCCAATGGCGCTTATGGCGGTGACATACCAGATGATATGTGCTACCAGTGGGCGGAAGAATATTTCCGTGACCCGGCTGCCGAAGAGGATAAGGAAAAAGAAGAAGAATTTGTTCCAAAGCCCTATATCGGCAGGACCATCACTTCCAATACGAAAAGAAAAAAGGCTGCAGAAAAGAAAGTGCCGGAGAAAAAGCCGGAGCCAGAGAAAAAGAAAGAGGTTCCTGATGGGCAGTTGTCGTTACTTGATTTAACTATGCCCTCATCGAAGGTCAGCTAATCTGCCTGATAGCGGCAAGTAAGAAAGGGGATGAACTATGATTGCATATAAAGGGTTTTCTCCCGGCATGGTTTGCCGGGAGTATCAGTTTCGCATGGGGATTAATGTGACTGACAAAGCCAACTGCCGGGAAAATGGATTCCACTGTGCGGAAGACCCGTTGGATTGCCTGACATATTACTCAGACATGGATTGTGCAGAGTATTACATTGTTGAAGCAGGCGGCGACATTGATGAAGATGATGTTGATTCAAAAATTGCCTGCACGCATTTGAATATCATTAAAAGGCTGACCGTGGAGGAGTTTTTCCTCCATGGTCTCGCTTATATAGTGGATCACCCGAAAAGAAATTGGAATTCTAAGGTGCAGAAAGGCAAAGGAAAGGCGTGTAACGGTTATGTGCTGGTGCGCGGGATTGATCCTGCTGCTTCCGGTGAGCTGAACGATATCCTTGCTTTTGCAAAAGAAGACCATGCCACTGGGAACATCATTCAGGTGGCCCTGACCCGGGTAGATGGACAGAAAGTGCTGCCCGGACGTTGGTATGGAGTTGATTTGAAAGAAAGGCAGGTGAGCTTGATTTGAGAAAAAGTGAATTGCGTAAACTACGCACGTTAAAGGCGACGTCTAAGATGATGCAGTTGGCTGTTGAAAATAATCCAAGACGTGAGGTTTACAGTTATGGCTGGGGAGGCCAACAATACACCAGGGAAATTTATCAGTATGGACTATATATGCGATGTCAGACTCTGCAAGGCATCCTGAAAGTGGCATTTTTCCTCCCAGACCGTATGCGTTTGGGAGGAAATCTTCCGGCTTATGAGCTGTTTATTTGCCGGGACACCGGGCAGTTTTTGACTTATGACCGGAACCGGGGCAAGTGGCTGACAGCCAAGCTGGATATGTTGGATTGGCCCTCTTATGTTCATGCTTCTGAAAAAAAGTGGATCAATCCGGAGGGCTTTTCTGCCATCAAGAAGTATCTGCGAATAGAGCACGGTGGATATACCGGCTTGTTGGAATATCAACTTCAGGTGCGAGAGGATGAACTAAAGCGGCGACACAAACGGGAAACTGACTCTTGGGATTTAGACCTGGCCCAAACGCCGGAGCTGCCTAAAGACTGGGACCGATGGGTGCGTAAGGTAGGCATTCAGGAGAATTATGTATTTTATCAGTATGCCCGAAAGGGCACAGATAGCGGATACTGTAGTTACTGCGAGAAGGAAGTACCAATCCGTAATCCCCGACATAATAAGCAGGGACATTGTCCTTGCTGCCGACATGAGATTACATTCAAGTCTATCGGTAAAGCCGGGAGGGTAAATACAAAAAGTGCCTTTATGTATCTGATTCAGCGGTGTGAGGATGGCTTTATGATTCGGGAATTTTCCGGTTCAGGACATTACAGGAAAGGGGAATATGAAAAGCCAGAGTATTCATACAGAGAAAATCGACGGGCCATCTATAATCGAAATGGACGTGGCCTCCATGCTTATTACTGGGGGGACTATAAACACAGTGAGTTTCGTTGGATTAGGGGCAGCCTTTGTTCAGCTTCAGGATACTATGACTATGGTGGACGGGTCTATGGCAGGACAATTCCTGATTTAGGAAAGTATGAACTGCGTCGTACCGGGCTGGTAGAAAGCATTCGGGATATGCAAGTTATTGATCCAGAAAAGTATTTAGCGGTGCTGCAGGAGGTTCCCCAGCTGGAGCAGTTGTCGAAAGCTGGACTCTCCGATTTGGTTAAGGAATGTATGGCTGACAGATATTCTTTTCAAGAGTGCTTTCGTAAACATGGCACCGGCAGCCTGGCTAAAGTGCTGGGAACGGATGCCCAGGGATTAAAACGGCTGCGGGCAAATAAGGGCGGGCAAAAGTTCTTGAAGTGGATTCAATATGAAAAAGCCACCGGGAAACTTCTGCCTGATAAGGTAATTGGTTGGTTCTGCAGCCAGAGCGTAAAAGCAGATGACCTGAAATTCATCCTTGACCGGATGAGTATTGTCCAAGTTTATAATTACATGAGGCGACAGATGCAGGAGAGCAGAATGTCCAGCAGAGAAATCCTGACCACATGGGAGGACTATCTCTCCATGGCTCTGCGGTTTGGCATGGATACCAATGATGCGATTGTCTTCCGGGCACGAAAGTTACGCCAACGCCATGATGAATTGGTGGCCCGTTGCCATCAGAAGAAGGACTTAGTCCTTCGCGCTGGTGAGGTGCTGAAAGAGTATCCACATATTGAAAAGATCTATCAGTCCATCCGAGATATTTATACCTTTGCGGACAAGGATTACACCGTGGTAGTGCCCTCTCGAATCGAGGATATCATATTGGAGGGAGAGCACCTTCACCATTGCCTCGGCAATGTTGAGAGATACTGGGAACGGATTGAGAGCAGGGAAAGCTATGTGCTATTCCTGCGCCTAACTTCTGAACAAGGGAAATCCTATTATTCGTTGGAAATTGAGCCAGATGGAACAGTCCGGCAGAAGAGAAACATGTATGACCGTCAGAAAGCTGACATCGAGGAAGCTACGAAATTCCTGCAAAAATGGCAGAAAGAAATCTCCAAGCGGCTGACGGACGAGGAACGGGAGTTGGCGAAAACCAGTCGTGTTCTGCGTAATCAGGAATTCGCTCAGTTGCGAGAGGACCAGGTCATCATTCATACCGGACATTTGCGCGGACACCTGTTGGTGGATGTGCTGATGGCTGATTTGATGGAGGCAACAGAAATTGTACCTGTGTCGGCGCTTCCTGCGGCGGCATAATAAAAACAATGAGGCTGGGTATCTTTCGGGATACTCGGCCTCACTTTGTTCAAGGAGGATTGTAGAAGATGAAACAACTTGGTAATTTGGCAGTAGTCTGCGCACGACGACCGGATGTGCTGCTGCAGATTCTGGGCGGTGTGGTATGCCTTCATGTGGGTATTGGGCCACAGAGGGAATCTATCACTTTGGATTGGGTCGATGATGAAAAAATTACATCGCTAGTCCGAGAACTGAATTTTGGATGCTATCAAATAAAGGAGGAAAAGAACGATGATTAAGAATTTGAATCAAATGAAAAAGGCACTGAAGCCGGGAACCCGTTTTCAGATCACCGCCCATTGCCGGCCGGAGTGTGTTGGTCAGCTGCGGGAAATCACGGTGGCAAATACCCAGGGATTCTACAGTGGGATGGCCGGTGAACCGGATCACCCAGTCAGTAGGAGCAACGGCGGCAGGGGCTCAGTACTTTGGTGGAGCAAGGCGCCGTTCTGGGATTTCTCAGACGGCATCTGCAGTCTTTACAACAGTGATGCAGAACGCACGGAAAAATATCTGATTCTGGCATTCCGTGTGCTTGAAAAGGAGGCGGCATAGTGGACGCAAATATTTATGAAAAACAGAGGGATCTGACAGAACGGCTGAACATCTACCGGGAACAATATTATGACCATAATGCTCCCAGTGTGTCAGATGAAATTTATGACCGTCTGTTCGACAAATTGAAAGAATTGGAGCAACAGACCGGCATCCACATGGCAAATTCTCCGACACAGACGGTAGGTTATCCTGTGATGAGCAAGTTAGAAAAGACCATCCATGAAATCCCCTTGCTGTCTTTGGAAAAAACAAAAAGCAGTGAAGATTTGGAATTGTTCCAAGGAAAGCATCAGGTCATGCTTATGCTGAAGCTGGACGGCCTCACCGTAAAGCTGACCTATGAAAATGGTCGGCTTGTAGAAGTAGCTACCAGAGGCGACGGCGATGAGGGAGAAATTATTACCCACAATACAAGAGGGATTACCGGAATCCCGGTACAAATTCCCTATAGCGGTCGGCTGGTGGTGACTGGCGAGGCATTTATTCGCCCCGTTGATTTTGAAATCCTAAAGATTAAACTACTGGACAGCACCGGAAGACCCTATAAAAATGGCAGGAATCTGGCTGCCGGTTCGGTGCGTCTGCTGGATGCGGTCGCCTGCCGGGATCGAAAGGTTGTATTTATGCCTTTTGGTGTGTTAGAAGGTTATCCCGACATGACAACGAAATCTCAAAAGCTGTCTCAGCTCCCGGCACTGGGCTTTTCTATCTGCAAATTTTTAGTCAGTAAGAGGCCGCTTACCCTGGCTGAAATTGAACAGGCAATTCAACAGCTACAACAGTTTGCCAAAGCAAATGGTATTCCCATCGACGGAATCGTGATGTCTTATAACGATATTGCCTTCTCTAAAAGCTGTGGACGCACAGGTCATCATTATAAGGACGGCATGGCTTTTAAGTTTGAAGATGAGCTTTATGAAAGCCGTTTGCTACACATAGAATGGAACACTACTCGATCTGGTGAGATTGCCCCAGTGGCGGTATTTGATACCGTAGAGATAGACGGTTGCGAGGTGTCCAGAGCCAGCCTGCATAATTTGACTTTTATTGAGAGTCTGGAACTGATGCCAGGAAACCGGATTTTGGTCAGCAAACGCAATATGATCATTCCCCACATTGAGGATAATTTAGACCGCGGCGGATTTTTACTGGGAAGTGTGATTCCCCATGAGTGCCCTTGCTGCGGTCAGTCTACCCGCATCCATGTGGGAGAGGAACGTAGCGTGGAGGGCGAAGTGCGGACAACAAAGACCCTATTCTGTGATAATCCAGACTGCGAGACGCGGCGACTGCGGAGGTTCGTTCATTTTGTCAGCCAGAAAGCGATGGACATTGCCGGGCTGTCCGAGGCCACACTGGAGAAATTGATTGGCCGTGGCTGGATACACACTTACATGGACATCTACCGTCTGGACAGACACCGGGGTGAGATTGTGCGGATGGATGGCTTTGGGGAAAAGTCATGGCAAAATCTTTGGGATGCCATCCAGCAAAGCAGGAATACAACCTTTGAGCGATATGTAATCGCTATGGATATCCCCATGATTGGCAACAGTGCCAGCAAAGCCTTGCGTAAGGAATTCAATGGCAGTCTTTCCGATTTTGAAATGGCCGTATATCAGGGATATGATTTTACACAGCTTCCCGATTTCGGAGAAACGCTTCACAACAATATTCGGGATTGGTTCAGTCTGGAAGAGAATATTTATAGCTGGGATGAGCTGCAAAAGCTGCTGTGCATTGAAAAAAAGCTGGCGGAAACGGTCCCAAGTGATGAAGATTCTGCATTTGTGGGCTGTACCATTGTGGTAACCGGAAAAGTAGAGCCTTACACCAGAGAGGGCATCAACGATTTAATCGAATCTCTGGGTGCCCATCCCGGCAATTCCGTTTCCTCAAAAACGGATTACCTGGTCTGCGGCGAAAAGGCTGGCGGTAAGTTGATGAAAGCACGGGAACTGGGTATTCCAGTCCTGACGCCGGCAGAGTTCTTCCAGAGGGCAAATGTTGGCTAAGAATGTAACAAGTGAGGCAAGTGACTGGGGGAGGTTCCCTCCCCCTTGGTTTACAGGAGGATTATGATGAATAATAGAACAATGGTACAGATTTCTCTGGGGGAAGAATCAATTTCCCTGCGAACATACTCCCGACGGTTTCGCTCTCCACAACGGTTTGTTATTCTGCGGAGTGAATTAGAACGGTTGGTAGAGAAGAAATGGCTGGTGACAAATGACATACGCTCCTTTGCGGAACTGCGGCTGAAAAAGGCTCCGTCTGGCGACGAGGTGCTGGTAATTCGTTTTTCCTGGCTAACGGATGCAGGAGGCGATAACCTTACAGGACATACGGAGACTGTGCGACTTCCTTTTGACCGGTTCCATGGTTACCTTGCAGAAAAAAAGACATTTGGGCAGGAATGGAGGACTCTCTCTTTAAAGGAGGACTGGACACCGCATATTGAATTTCGCAGTCGTCAGAATTTACGGGAGATAACAGAGCGACCTTTACTGCGTCACAAACTGGGGCTCTTTTTGTCCAGGAGCCTGAACTGGGTAGACTATGAACGTTTCGTTGTTACAGATGATTTCGTGCCGTACAGCTTTGGCTTTACCAGCTACACACCAAATGGGCGAGGCGTTAGTGGTGGAATTATCCTGCACGGACAGGATGATCTGAAAAGGGCCAAATATAGCCTTCATACTTAAAAATAGTGTTCTGTATATTAGCATAAAGGTCTAACTAATCAAAGAATATAGGAGTGAAGAAACAATGATGAGAGGAAAAGCGATTTTGAAAAGTTTTAAGGAAACAAGAAACCATGATGTACTTTTTGAGTATGGCCGACTGCTGGAGCAGCAGGGGTGGAAGTGCATCCTTATAGAGGGCGGCTATTTGTCGCCGGATCATTCCACTATTTTTATCTGTATGAGAGCCCCTTATGAGGGACAATTATTACAGTATTCGTCTGACGGCGAGGAAAATTATCTTCTGCAGGTCAAGGCAATGGTGGAGTCGGGAGATTTTACAGAGTAGAGAGGGCGGCAAATCCGGTTGGATTTGCCGCCCTTTTTGAGTCTCTTTTTGTAGTGATATTCTGTTGAAAAAGACGTAATCCCGGCGTAAGGGATTGGTAAACAACAAAAGGCTTCACCATAAAGAGTTCATAAATCTTCCTCTCGGTTCACAACACCGAGAAATTTTAAGAAATGGATACCATCTTTTAAACCCTGGATGTAAATTTCATTAAATTCAAGTCCATCTCTTATAGACTGATTCTCAAAATAATTCTCCGCATCTTGAAATACTTCTCTAATTTTCACCTCCGTCGCTGCTTGATTTTCGCAAATTTCCAGGTAGTGAGGATTTTCTTTCAGCCGCCCCATAGCCACCTCTATTCGCAAGTCTACAAGGGTTCGGAGTGCTTTTTGTGTTTGACTTATCATACCTCATCCTTTCACTGCTCTTATCAAATAAAGAGCTTCTTTATCTGTTTTTATAACAATTCGTATCTAGTCCAGTAAGTATTAGAATTGATTGCTCCAGAAGTATTTTTTTAACCTTTCCAATAGGGTGTATTGGTGCTTACAGGATTGTTCATTTTCATCTGAGACAGCCGAGAGTTCTTCATCGGTAAGAGCTACGCAAGAGGGCCTATGCTCTTGCAAATAGACTACAAAATCTGAAATAGGCCGAGTTCGTTCAAACATGAGTGGTATTTTATACTCATTACAATAACTGGAAATCAAGGAATCCAGCATAGCCCAATGCACGGCAGTAAAGGTTTTATGCCGCTTCCTGTATTCATTGATGATTTCATATCCTTGCTGGTTTTCTAAGTATCCGGCAATAATCAGAAAATCAATAACCTGATCAACCATCTCTAGTGCCTGATCTTTATTTTTTACCAGCCCTACAATATGAATCCCAGCAGAACATAAATAGTTGGATAACTCTATTGCACGATCCATCAGCCTGTCTGAAATAATTAATACCCTTATTTTATTTTGCACATATGGATTATTTTCGCTCATTTATTTAACCTCCTGATTTCCACTATGAAGTAATATTGCTTATATCTATAAGCAATATTACTCCATTTTTTTGCTAATATCAATATACAGCTTATACCTATTAGCAATTTGGGAGGTTTATTTATGAAAAAGATAATTAAAGATGAGAAATTTGGACATAACATACAACGTATAAGGCTCTCTCGTGGATTAACACAGGAGCAAACGGTCGCACAGTTACAAGTTTTGGGTTCACCATTAAGTCGCAGTACCTATTCTTTAATAGAAATGGGTAAGGGCAATGTGTTTGTTAGTGATTTGGTCGGGCTACAAAAAATATTTAATGTTGACTATTCGGCATTCTTTGAGGGTATTACAGTATCACGGAGTAATTCAAAGGCTCAGAGCAAGTAAATTGACCCACATGTATGTTATAGGAACTGTGAGATATGGTTCTGGTAGTAAGAGTTCCAGGAAAGCCGCAGAGACTCTTTGTGCTATATGCAAGCCTCAAGTATTAGGTTTCAGCTAATATCAGAGGCTGCATAGATTGATTGTAAACATCCCCAGGGTATTCGTTTGAAAAGCGGATACCCTGGGGATGTTACTTTGTTTAAAGTCCTTTCGACAAATCCACTCTATCTTTTGTTGAAAAAGACGCAATCTCGGCGTAAAGGATTAGTATAACAACAAAAAAAGGAGGGCAACTTTTATGACGCTCATTGGAATCGATCATGGAAATAAACAGATGAAGACCGTTCACTGCAAGCCGTTTGTGTCCGGTCTGCAACAGAGCACAACCAAACCCTTTGGCAAGGATGTGCTGTACTATAAGGAAGTCTATTACACGCTTACGGACCAGCGCATCCCTTACCGCAAGGACAAGACAGATGATGACCGCTTTTTTGTGCTGACGCTGTTTGCACTGGCCGGGGAGATGGCAGCTAGAGGCTGCAGTGCCGGGGATGTGGTGCGGGTCAAACTGGCCGTGGGTCTGCCACCCGCTCACTTCGGGGCTCAAGTCAAACGGTTCACAGAGTATTTTCAAGGGCGCGGTATCATTAGATTCTCGTTTAATGGGAAAGCCTATGAGGTCTACATCGAGGACGTAGGCTGTTTCCCCCAGGCTTATGCGGCCGCTGCAACTATGCTTTATCAGCTGATGGACGACACCAAAGCGGTAATCCTGGATATTGGCGGATTCACGGCGGATTACCTGCTCTTGAAAAATGGGCAGGCAGACCTTTCTACCTGTGATTCGCTGGAAAATGGTGTGATTCTGCTTTATAATCGTATTCGATCCAAGGCCAACGCTGAACTGGATATTTTGCTGGATGAAAATGATGTGGATATCATTCTGCAGGGCAAGGGAGTAGATTACCCGGAGGCGGCTGTCCGACTGGTGGAGCAGCAGGCCCAGCAGTTTGTGGGCGACCTGTTCAGTACCCTGCGCGAGCGGATGCTGGATCTGCGTTTTATGAAGGTCATTTTTGTAGGCGGTGGCGCTATCCTGCTGCGCCGGCAAATCGAAGCATCCGGCAAGGTGGGCACGCCATTGTTCGTGGACGACATCAATGCTAATGCGAAAGGTTATGAGTACCTGTACCAGATTGAAATGATGGGCAGGTGATTATCATGGTAGCTAAAAAAGAGCGCGGGAGGTTCACCCTGCGGTTAAATGAAAAAGACCCGGCTCATGCCGAGGTGATCCGTCTACTAGAACAGCAAGACCCACACAGCAAGGCGCGGTTCATTGCCAACGCAATCTTGCACTATGTCCATTGCAGTGAGACGCCGGATATTTCTGTACGGCAAATGCCGGATAGGGCGGCCATTGAAGCCATTGTTCTGGATATCCTGCGTCAGCAGAAAGGTGGTACAGAGCTGACTGCAGAAGTATCTCGTTCCTTTGTGGAGCAGAAAGAACCGGCGCAGAAGAAACCTTTTTTGCCGCCAGAGCCTGTAGCCGATGAACCGAAATCATCCGATGTTGACGAAGATGTGAGGAACATGATCAAAGGAACTCTGTCTGCTTTCCGCATCAACAGCTAATCAAAAAGCGACACATAAGGTTTTGAAGAAATCCTATGCCTCGCTTCCTTTTACCGCCGCAATGTAACTACTGATGATATCCTCCAGATGTCGGTACTGGCTGGGAGTCAAATTAGAGGATTTTTGAATGAGCGTATTGTAATCCGATGGCGTGATGTCTCCACGCAGCAGGTAGTCAGTGCTGATTTCAAGGGCATTGCATACGGAGATGATTGTTTCCGGACGCATGGCCTTGTGTCCAAGCTCCGCAGTGGATATGGTCTGCGGGGTGACATTTGCTTTCTCTGCCAGCGCTTCCTGTGTCAGATTTTTTTGCTTGCGCCGGTCATACATTCTTTTTCCTATCTCTTTTAAAAGATCATCCATTAGTTCACCTCCATGCTATAGCATTTATATTACTTGCTATGGCATGGATTTTTAAGCGGTCATGGTTGATTTATTTCGTCTATAGCAAGTATAATAAATAAAAATACAAATTCAGAAGGAGGATATTCATGGAGATGCTTTCCTGTGCCGTAATCGGCCACAAGCCCACGAGATTCAAATTCAAGTATAAAGAGAATATGAGTGGATGCAAGCGACTGAAAAAACGGCTACATGACCAATTTGTTTTGTTATATGAAAAGGGCGTCCGCCGATTTTATGTCGGGGGCGCTCTGGGCGTGGATATGTGGGCTGCAGAAATCCTTTTGCGGATGAAAGAGCAGCCAGGATTTGAGGAAGTCGATTTAAACGTGATACTACCCTACAAGAGACATGATGCTAACTTGGACGAGCGGAGCAAGGCACGGATGCAGTTTATCCAGGACCATGCCAGGGTAATTGTAGTTAGCGATATTCACGATATGGTAGACCAAGCGGATTATCTGATAGCAGTCTATGACAATGAGCAGAATTTATGTTCCAGAACTATGCAGATGGTGAAGTATGCGGAGCAGAAAGGGATGCCAATTATTTTTATCCATCCGGATACAGGCAAGGTATTTTAACCAATATATGAGTGATTTTATGGAATATATTCTTGTATTTTATAGGAGTCTTATAAAACCCCTTGACATGTACCTAACTCCAGGTACTACAATATTATTCTAGTTTATAGTGATGTGCCGGATAAGGTAGTCACAGGTCTGAAAGGCTAAATTAACTATTTTAAAAAGCAATAGTTGGTATGAGTACCACAATCAAAATAAAGGAGGATTACAACATGGAAGAAAAATTGAACTTAGTTGAAGAATGGGACAAAACATTCCCCCAAAGCGATAAAGTTAATCATCGCAAAATTACTTTTCATAATCGCTACGGCATTACGCTGGCTGCCGATTTGTACGAACCGAAAAAGGCAGAAAGCAAACTACCTGCTATAGCAGTATGCGGCCCGTTTGGAGCAGTAAAAGAGCAGTCCTCTGGTTTGTATGCACAGACGATGGCAGAAAGAGGTTTTTTAACGATTGCTTTTGACCCTTCATTCACAGGTGAGAGCGGTGGCAGCCCCAGATATGTAGCATCCCCGGACATCAATACAGAGGATTTTCAAGCGGCGGTAGATTTCCTGTCCGTTCAGGACAATGTTGACCCGGAAAAAATCGGTATTATCGGTATATGCGGATGGGGCGGGATGGCATTGAATGCAGCCGCCATCGACACACGGATCAAGGCGACGGTTGCATCTACCATGTATGACATGACCCGTGTAAATGCAAAGGGATATTTCGACGCAGAGGACAGTGAAAACGCCCAGTATGAGAAACGCAAAGCTCTGAATGTACAGAGAACGGCTGACTATAGAAGTGGAGAATATGCGAGAGCCGGGGGCGTTGTAGATCCCCTGCCGGAAGACGCGCCTTTCTTCGTAAAGGATTATTATGACTACTATAAGACGAGCCGCGGATATCATAAAAGATCCTTGAATTCAAATGATGGTTGGAATGTTACCTCCTCTTTGCCATTTTTGAATATGCCTATTTTACAATATAGCAGCGAAATCTACAGTGCGGTATTGATTGTTCACGGCGAAAAGGCCCATTCCTGTTACTTTGGCAAAGACGCCTTTGCAAAACTGACAGGCGATAATAAAGAATTGATGATTATTCCAGGTGCTGTTCACACTGACTTATATGATAAAGTAGATGTGATTCCCTTTGATAAACTGCAAACTTTTTTTACTGAGAATTTGAAATAACGGTATTTTATTGCTGATAGAATAACGTAAAGTGTAAACTGACGATATCAGCTGCTGTTAACAAAAGAGTCGGTTATCCCTGGTATTTTTAACAAGAATTTATACCAAAAGATTCATCTGACCCTGCTAAGCTGTATCCGTAGAATCCACATTTAATCTGTAAAGGAGGTTCCTGGTACTTGATACCGGAGCCTCCTTTACAGACTGAGTTTAAGCCTAACCTAAAACATATACGGCAAAATATAAATTGTCTTGCTATAAAAGCGGCTCCAATGCACATACATAGGGCCGCTTTTATAGTAGGAAATTTACAAAAACATTTAACCAGCTGATTTGCATTGTCACTGCATTGGATTACACATACGATAAATATTTTTGATGTCTTTTGTTGTGAGATCAGTGATGCCATGGAGGACGTCGCCATTACGCTCGGCAGCCTTCAGCGCCATTTCAGGAAGCATTGCTTCATCAACACCAAGCTTAGACATGTGGCTCTCCAGGCCCAACTTATTGAACATCCAGTCACTTAGCGTCAGTGGCCTTTTGGACGCCTTCTCGCGCGTCAAGGCCCGCTTCAATATCAAAGCAGGTAACACCAAAGCGAGCAGTCTCATCACCCAATGCATACTGCATCCATCTGGGCATCATTAAGTCAACTCCGTGTCCATTTCCAATGCTTCAACAGCAGGAAGATCAAGAAAATTGCTCGGTTCATCCATAAGCAAGATGTTATAGCGACCTAATAACATCTTTGTAAGTAAAACCTTGATAATTTCGCCTCCACTTAAAAAAGATAATTCTTTGGTAATATCGTTTTGCAAAAATCCCATAGATGCCAGTACAGATCGAATTTCAGAAACTTGATAATCACAATCCTCCTGCATAAATTCTATAAGTCTTTGCTTTCGGTTAAACTTATATCCTGTTTGAGAAAAAAAGCCAATCTTCGCCTTGGGTGATATTACTATGCCTTTTTCTCTGTTCATAATCATTTGGAACAATGTTGTTTTACCAGTACCATTACCTCCAATTAGTGCTACTTTAGTTCCCAACGGGATTTGAAAAGAGGCATTGTCAAATAGCACTTTATCATCGAAATGTTTGCAAATATCCGTTCCAGTGATGGGATATGGATTATGCAGTTCCAAAGCTTTGCTTTGTCGAAACCGGACAGTGCGAACTGCTTCTGGCATTTGTATGTCGCCAAGTGCGGATATTCTATGCTCCATATTTTTGGCAGCATTATAAAGCTTTTTCTGCTTGCTGCCTGTTGTCTCTTGATGACTAAGGCGTCCACCACTTTCAGAGCTATTCTTTTTTTTAGCTCCTTTTGCTTTTTGGTCAATTTTTTGAGCTTGCTTCTGCTTTTCGCTAACCGCGCGTTCAAGTCTGTCCCGTTCTGCAATGAAATGCTCATATTGGCTTATCTGCTGTTTTCGTTCCTCTTCCTTTTGATTTACATAGTCCGAATAGTTACCCCAATACTCCGTTATTTTCCCGTCTTTCAATTCCCAAATCTTATCAATGACAGCATCGAGAAAATAGCGATCATGGCTAATAACGAGTAATGCTCCCGGAAAGGATTTAAACTGACCGATTAAAAAGTTAATTCCCTCTTGATCGAGATGACTAGTTGGTTCGTCGGCAAAAATTCCATGTACATGCTCTGACAAGGCCTGTACAATTTTTAAACGAGTTTCTTCACCGCCGCTCATGGTCTGCATTTCAAGTCTGTCAACATTCAATTTACCCATCAGGAAGTAATCCTTTCCATCTTTCACAATAACATCATCCATCTGTGGTATGAGGGAAAAGGTACCATTTTTTGCAATTTGAATCTTCGGTAGTGCAAGTTCACCAGATAGTATCTTTAAGAGGGTGCTTTTCCCAGACCCATTTTTTCCTACTAATCCGATGCGGTCATAGTCATACAGTTCCAACTCATCAATATCTAATACACTGCGTCCTGCATACTCAACGCGGATGTCTTTTACTTTTAATAATAATTCCATTTCTTCTTCCTCCTGTAAAATCCCAATTTTTTGCTCGCAGGAATAACCCTGCAATTCCGGCAGTGAGGATTATATGAAATAAAACCCAAACATAATTTTTATCTCCTTCTTTTTCATCCTAAAGGGCATTGAAAAGAACTAAAAATAAATTGGAATTTTTTGTAGTAATTGTCATGGTAGTTGATTTTAGACAGGTTGTAGCAGTGGCAGAGATGCAGCAAAAAGCTCCTAAGAAGATACAATCATTTCATTGTTGAATTAGTAGTTTCTGAACAAGATAGATAGGAATGTCTGCTTACATATCCCGACTTTCCTCAATAGTATCCATTTCAACGACATGAACCATAGGGTTTTCTTTCGTCTATTTTTGAAAATACTTGTAAGTGCGGCCAATGCGGAATTCTTTTGCAGCCAGACTGATTCTGGTTTTCTGTGGTTTGTATTTATAGCATATTTTCGTCTTAAATCAATGTTTATGGAAGTGATACTCCCAGTTCGATGTAAAAATAAAGGATTCTGCGGCTACAAGGAATTTCATGTCCATGAAAGCATAAATGTGAGTCCTCGATTCCCCCTGCTTTAATAAAGGTGAAGTGAGTTCATCCAGAGGAGCAATGTCTACTGCTTTTCGATTTATGCCGGATTGACAGGAAACAAGTAATGCCTGAGCTTTATCCATTATGTTTTAATTGTTGGCAAAGGAAGACATTCAATAATGAGTAATGGAATTTACTATAGTATACCATCAAACAAGCCGCAAAAAAGGGGAATTACGGTGCCAACCTTGCGTTACTACGACAGAGATGAGCTTCTTCCCTTTGTAGATAAAAAACTAAGCGGGAGAATTTCTGCTTGTATTAATAGATGCAATGTTTAAGGCAAGTAATCCGAAATAAACACAAAATAAAAATTGGAGGACATTAAAATGAACTTTTCTTTTAAAAACAAAGTAGCTTTAATAACAGGAGCAGGTTCTGGTATGGGCCTAACTACCGCAAGGGAATTTGCTAAGAATGGCGCTTCAGTAGTACTCGCTGATATCATTGAAGAAGCCGTCAATACTGCGGCTGAGCAATTAGTGAAAGACGGACATAAGGCCATAGCAGTCTGCTGCGATGTAAGCAATGAGCAGCAGGTAAAAGAGATGGTTGATAAAACAATCAAAACCTTTGGACACCTTGACGCTGCCTTCAATAACGCAGGCATTCAAGTTCCTATGACGGATACGGCGGATTTAGCGGCTAGTGATTATGACCTTGTTATGGGAGTCAATCTTCGCGGCGTTTGGTTGTGTATGAAATATGAATTGCTGCGTATGAGAGAGCAAGGAAGTGGTACAATCGTTAATTGCTCCTCATTGGGTGGATTGGTCGGAGGTGCTGGACGCGCTGCTTATCATGCGGCAAAGCATGGAGTTTTAGGCTTGACGAAGTGCGCGGCAATCGAATATGCACCGAAGGGGATTCGCATCAACGCTGTATGTCCCGGCACAATCGATACGCCGATGGTTCATTCCATGATTGAATCAGGCGACCTATCAAAAGAAGAGGCGATTAGTTTAATGCCGATAGGCCGCCTGGGGAGGCAGGATGAAATTGCCGATGCAGTATTATGGCTCAGCAGTCAAGCGTCAAGCTTTGTTGTTGGGCAGGCTATATCCGTTGACGGTGGCTATACAATCCAATGACTTGTCGGCAATATCTGGCCTAAGTTTATGAAGTGGAGGCGCTATAATGAGAAACGCAAAAAATACTTGCTTTTGTTTTATTCCTAAGTTGCATAGTTTTTCTTATATCCTGCTTAAATGACAACACCTCTAGTATGTCTATGTCTCCTTTTTGACCGGGATGGAGTAGGAACGGAATCGGAAATCAATACAACGAGTGAAGAAAAAGCCTCCGTTAAAAGCACTCAGACTGAAGAAAGCACTAATCTTTTCGTGTCCGGAACCGATAATGAGAGAATACTTATTCGACTGACATTCACAGAAGCCGAAACCGTTACTATGCTGGAGGATAATCCAACGACACAAAGCCTCCTCGAGCAGCTTCCAATTACCATAATCTTTGAGGATTTCGCCGATGTAAACCATCTACATGTATAAACTGCAACGCTTGTCGGGAACAATGTCCTCAGGACTTTGATATTCCTGTCTATATGAAGAAAATGACTGACCTGATTATGCAACAGAAAAGATAACAGGTGTAAGAAACGTTAAATGAAGAAGTAACTTCTTGATTTGAGAAACCTAGATCAGCAGGAGTCTTCCAAAGTTCTAAAAATTTATGGAATATGTTGCTCAAAAGCATCTGGGACAGCATGAATGAAATGCAGCTATTCAGGCTGTCTCGCACCCCGCTATTGATGTGGTTCATCAGTCTTATAGCCTCCGACCGCGTGTAAATATCTAGGCTTTCTCTTTTGGGTATCGCATAACGGATATATTCATTATTGTCATCAATCATACCTATCTGCCACCTGTATCCATTTCTTCGACAGAAATGCTAGGATGTTGCGAATTTGGGTTGATCAATAAGGCATTCTAGCACACTATCCATGATGTCAAGAATCGGGCACGAGAACAAACTTGTTACTTTCCCCTTTCGTATAATATAAATAAAGAAAAGGGTATATTTAGAATGAAAGTGTATTTTTTGTGCATTTTTTACTGGTCTTATTGCTATACGCAAAAAAAATGTTACTTTATATATAAAAAATATTGCAAAAAATACAATAATTGTGATAAATTGATAGTAAATAAAATATTATAAGTGTACAAGAGGGGGGATAAAATTTGAGATTAACTCTTTCGGTTCTCGCTTATCATTTATCTGAAAAATATGATAATTTTTTTGAGATATATCAAGCAAATGGTAAAAATTCATTGGATAGGATTTGTTACTTTGAGGTAGACTGTTCGGAAAATAAATTTTTATATTTCATACTTTATGAAGATTTGAAAAAATGCAAGGTTTTACCACAGACGATTATATGCATCGGAGATGATGAAGAAGCGCAAAGTTTTATTATTGAAAAAGGAATCGAAGCGCTTATCTTTCCTAATTGTGTTAATCAGAACCTATTATACCAAGCGGTTAGTGATATTTTTTTCGAATACAATACCTATGAACAGGATATTAAAGATGCAATTATCCGGAATGATTCGCTTTCAGCAACGCTCAATATTGTTAGTAGAATATTTGATAATCCGGTTTTTATTTGTGATGCTGCTTTACGTTTGCTAGGGGCCAGTGAGAATAGTGTAAACGTATCTGACAGCTTGTGGTTGGACACACTGAATCAAGGTGTATCAAGTCAGATAGTTATGGATGTAATGCAAAATACAGATCTTATAGATTTGCTTAACACAACAAACCGGGCAATTTATATTGAACAGGAACCAGTTGCTCCATTCTTCAGTGCAAATTTTATTGAAAACAATAAACGGATTGCAACAATTACAATATCAAGTAGTGAAAAAAAATTAAATCCGAAACTGCTTCCAGTTGTTGACAGAATTGTTGAATTGTTAATAATTGAAGTAAAAAAGGCCGGGAATGCTTATTACCTACAAGCAACAAACCTTCAAAAGGTTATTCTGGACATGCTGGATGGCTTCATGCTCGATGAGAGGGTATTACGACGTAATCTTTTAGCAGTACACTGGAATATGAATGATGAATATCAGCTTATTAAGGTTGAGATGAGTGAGGATCATGTTCTTAATGGTACTGCAAAATACGTAGAGCTGACAGCTCATAAACTGTTTCCTGATTCAATTCTTGTTGATTTGCAAGATGCTTTTCTTCTTGTTGTGCATCGTACAGGTAACCGAAATATAGATTATATTATAAGTAATGCATTTTATGAGTTTCTTAAAATGCAAAAAAGCAAGGCTGGGATCAGTATGCGCTATTATAGTTTTCCTCTCTCTGCGGATGCGTATAAATTAGCGAGTATTGCCTTGGAAAAAGGAAAGGCTTTATCACATAAAGAGGCACTATACCATTATGAGGATTATATCGTTACCCATCTGATTGATATGTGTGCTTTATCAATTAATGTGGTATCGCTTTGCAATCCAGAGGCGACAAAGTTATATCAATACGATGTAATTCATAACACTGAATATCTTAAAAGTCTTTATATGTATATTCTTGAAGAAAAGCATATTGCGATAGCTGCAAAAAAACTGAATATCCATCGGAACACTTTAGTTTATAGACTTGGAAAAGTTTCTGAACTCTGCACGATTGATCTTGACGACAGTAAATCCAGACTACATGTGATATGGTCATATCAAGTACTGCAATATCTCAAACCTGAATTTTGAAATACTTTAAGTGGTCAGTTTATTTATAAAATTAAAAACAGCCGAACCAAAAGCCGCCGTGGGATTCCAAGGCGGCTTTCGTTGTGCTGTGCGCACACTTTTGACCTGGTCTGTTTCGTGATACGGATACATTGTTTTAAAGTATGACAGGCAATACAATTGTTATAGAAATATAGTAATAATATACAAAAATAAATTAAATAAGGAGAGAAAATTATGAGTAATGCGAGACCGGATTTCAATCCCTTAAACGAAGGGGCTTCTTTACTGATGGGTAGCGGAGAAATGGGCTATTTTGCTTATACCTACACCGGATGGCGCGATGAAACCGATTCATGGAAAAAAACTGCGTATCTGGGGACGGCCCTGATGAATTCACCCATTTATGACGTAAAGGGATCTGATGTAGCGAAATTTTTCGGCAGGATTTGTGTGAACAACTTTGATAATTTTAGTATTGGGAGAATCAGGCATGCGATTATTTGCAATGAAAAGGGCCAGATTATGACCGATGGAGTTGTGATGAAAATAGCAGAAGATACGTATCGGACATACTGGCTGGCTCCTTGTATTGAATTCTTGGTTCAGAAGTTCAAGAGCGAATATGACATTGAGGGCAACGATCTGACGGGTAAGGAATATTTCTTCCAAATCGCGGGCCGACTGTCACTTGAGGTTATGGAGAAAGCTACCGGTCTGGATTTGAAAGATCTGAAATTTGCACAACACAAAGTGATTCAGATCAATGGCAAAAATGTCCGCATACTGCGTCTTGGTATGACCGGTAATGTTGCATATGAGATTCATGGTGATATTTCCGAAGCTAAGGAAATATACAATATCGTCTGGAACGCCGGGAAAGATTTAGGTATGCGAAAATTGGGCCAGCTCGCCTATTGCATGAATCATACTGAAGGCGGATTCCCTAATATCAACATTCATTATCCGCTTCCCTGGTATGAAAGCGAAGATCTCGGGTTTAAGGGATTCTCTGAATTCCTGGGCACGCGTCCCTGGTGGGCATTCTATAATAATAACCGTCTGCTGGTAGGCAGCGTCGGCGATGACCTTCAGACGCGCTTTGTCACTCCTGTTGATGTTGGTTGGGCTAATCTGGTTAAGTTTGACCATGAATTTACAGGGAAAGAGGCTCTTGTAAAGGCAGTGGCAAATCCTGCCCGCACTGTGGTGACCTTGGAATGGAATGCGGACGACATCATGGAAGTTTACGGCTCACAGTTCCGGGGAACTGATGTAGAACCCTATGACTACATAGAGGATCGTCCGAACGATGTGTTCTATTTTGGAGGCGAACGATTTACCTATTTGGCGGATAAGGTTCTGGCAGACGGCAAGACGGTCGGCATCAGTGTTGGGAGAGGTGTCAGCAACTATTATCGCAGGATGATTTCGATGGCGTTTATCGACCCCAAGTATACCGAGCTCGGAAAAGAGCTCACAGTAGTATGGGGCGATGTCGGACATCCGCAAAAAGAGATTCGTGCCACAGTAGTGCGTTATCCTTATTTTGATGCAGATCGCAACAACGAGGTTGATGTTTCAACGAGACATTAAAACTAATAAATAGAAAGGTCCACAATTCAAAGGGAAAGGGTTGTGGACTTTTCTTCAGTAAGATCCTGTCTCAACTGAAGTATTCTAACTGAAACGTATCCTTTTAATACTATTCTTATAGGAGGATTTTTATGGCAGAGAAAAAAAATGCTTTTTACCCTTGGATAGTTCTCATCATCATTTGTTTGGGTGGTTTTATTCCAAATTATACACAGTATCAGCTCTCACCGCTGGCACCCCAGTTAATTCAGTCATTTAAGCTTTCAACATCAGAATTTGCCAGCATATTTTCTTCTGTGGCGATACCTGCCATTTTCTTTAGCCTTGTTGCCGGTTTGTTGGTAGATAAATTTGGAATAAAACGGATAATCGGGGTCGGTTTCATCATTGCGGCCATCGGAACAGTTTGGCGAATATGGTCTGATAGCTACATAACACTTTTTGCCAGTATGTTGCTTACCGGGTTTGGTATAACGTTCCTCAATGCGAATGCTGCGAAAGTAGTCGGCAGCTGGTTCCCACCTGAAAAAGTAGGAAGCAGGACAGGAATATTTTTATCTGCTTCAACGCTGGGTATGACAGTCGGAACCGGAACCACGGCACTTCTCAGTATTCAGTCTGCATACCGGATTTCAGCTGCTTTGTCGGTAATATTTGTTGTACTCTGGTTTCTTTTTATTAAAAATCCGGAAGATGTAAACCCGGACGATAGACTGGAAGAAAAAAACAAGGTTAATGTTCTTCACAGCCTGAAAGTGGTACTTAAATCCCGAACTGTATGGCTGACGGGTATTTGCCTGATGTTCATTTTAGGGTGTAATGTTGTAATAAGCTCGTTTTTGCCTACTGCTCTTGGTCAGAGAGGTTTGGATTCTGTAACAGCTGGTATGTATGCGGCTTTTGTTACAGGTGGTAGCCTGATTGGGTGCCTGTTTGCCCCTGTACTTTCGGAAAGGGTGGGAAAGAATAGGCCTGTTATGATGTTCTTCGCACTTGTTTCCGCAGCTGGCACCGCATTTAGCTGGCTTGCGCCGGTTGGTGTTCTTTTAGGGCTTTGTCTGTGTATAACCGGGATTGCATTGGGAGGGCTTATGCCATTGCTAATGTCTATTCCTATTCAATTAAAGGAGATAGGCCCGGGTTATGCAGGAACAGCCGGTGGGGTAACTGCTACCTTGCAATTGCTTGGAGCTGTTTTGATTCCGACTTACATTATAGCTCCAATCGCAGGTCAAAATATGAATTTATTTTTCATTCTTGGGGCTGTTTGTATGTTGTGTGTGTTTCTGTTCGTGTTCACTTTACCCGAACTTGGCAAAGGCAAGGGGAAGAGAGAAATGGTCTGATGGGTCATTTGTACTTATCGTTACTTTTTTAAAAATATGAATAAGTGGAAAGGATAGACATGGGAAAGATTATTATTACAGGAGTAGATGGCAATTTCGGTGGATTTACCGGCAGAAGTATTCTCAAGAAAAAAAATAAGGACGAACTTATATTTACTAGTCCTAACAAAAATGTGATCTCAAAGTTTCAGGAGCAAGGGATTGATGCCCGTTACGCCGATTATACAAATCCGGAGCAACTCATTGGTGCTTTTGAGGAAGGAGAGACTCTCCTGCTTATTTCGGTGCCTCAGGTAGGTGAAAAAAGAAGAAAAATGCACAAAAATGCAATTGATGCTGCAGTTAAGGCGGGTGTGAAAAAAATTATATATACTTCTATTGTAGGCGCGGGCGTCCCTGAAAATGATGCTTATGAGATTGCCGATCATAAATTTACCGAGACATATATCCTTGGTACAGGGCTGAAATATGTTTTACTTAGAAACTCCCAATACAGTGAGGCAATGATTGCGGCTTTTGAACAGGCGGCAGAATCCGACGGTATTTTAAAGACCAGTATGGGTGATGGACGGATCGCTCACGTTTCGCGGGACGATTGCGCTGAAGCTGCGGCTTGCGTAGCAGCTGGTGCTGGTAAAGACAACGCAGTTTATTACATCACTGGTCCCACCGCCAATACAGTGGAGGAGTTTGTGGCAATAGGTACTGAGGTTACTGGTAAAAAGGTCATATACCAATATATCACAGACGAAGATATGTGGGCTTTTTTCGATTCAAGGTTTGTGCCCCGGAAGACAGATGGAGACTGGTCGAAAGCTGACCCGGCATTTCCGTTTTGCAGCGATGGTATGGTGACATTCAGCCGGGCAATTCGGCTTGGACAAATGAGTAACTGTACAAATGATTTTGAAACACTTACGGGTAAAAAACCAAAATCGGTACGTGCGCTCTTTGAGAATATAGAGAATCATAGCATCGGAAATAGGACTCCGACGGATTAAACTTTTTAATAATAATGTATAATAAAGTAGTTATGTAATATCATATTATGCTTGGGTCAATGGACTGCATAATGAGGGACGGACTGCTGATGATAAATGGCGATATATTCCCTCTAAGGGGATATATCGCTTAAACTGTAGACAAAATACATTTCTATATTCAGTTATTGTATAAAAATATAGGACACCAAATAATTTATGATATCTGGTGTCCTATTAATTTCTTCTTAAACTGAAACTTTTCTGACACCTCCAGATGACCAGTTCATTTTTTCGTTATGTCCATCAGCGCCAGATACAGCAGCTTCAGAAGACCTTTATCGATAGGAAAGATAGTTCCATAAATTTTTTAATACTTTCTTATTCCTCGTTATATCTGATTATCAAAATTCAATATATCTTCACCTAAAATATAATTTATGGTTCCGAGATAATCTCCGTCTTCGTATCTTGGTATTGTTACGGGTTTTATTTTTATAACCTCTTTATACCATTTCACTGCAATCGGGGAAATAATATATTTTTTGAAATCATTGATGTTTGGTTGATTATTTTCCCATATTTTTTCTTTTCTATAAACCTTCGATTCATTCCATATCTTTACATACTGACCATTATCAGAAAAAAACCTAATTAGAACAGATTCATCAACAATTCTTATACCATCAATTTCTAGCGATGTAAAACTATCAATATTCGTACAGACCAATTGTATTATTCGCTCTTCTGGATAAGGTTCCGGGGGTAAAAATCCCTTTGTTATCTCTCTAATCAGTGTCCAATCGCTTAACAAAACCTGCTTCCTTAGTTCAAGCTGTCTTATGGCTTTTTTTATCTCCTGACGGTCTTCATAGTAACGTTTTGGATCGTACGGTGTCACCAAGTGTTTTATTTCAATTATCACAACATAATCATCAAATAAAGCAATAACATCAAAATCCGTATTTCCAAAAGATGATTTAAATTCTATTTTATCTGTATAGACATTCCACAGGGAAGACTGCGACAACTTTTTTCTTAAATAGGATTCATATTCATCACCAATTGCCGCCCGCTTTATTTTGTAATCCAACATGATTTGCTCAAGCATTCGGGTTATATTAATCTGTTGAATCAAATTAGGGGCAAATATTACTTTTTTACTACTTAATTGAACCAACGGTTTTGAGAATAGATCACCCTCTTTCCCACGCTGCGGATAATAAATAAACCACTCCATTAACCTAGTTGTGGTATTTATGTTCTTGCAATATAATCGTGAAAAGCTTTTTATTAGCAAATCAACATCAATATCTGGACATAGATATTTAAATCTTTCGCTTTCAATCTCTTTCCAATTATAATTTAAGATGTTTAAATAAATTTGGCTCATAGTAAACAAAAACTCATGTACTTCAAGGAAATCATTCAATTCACCATATGATAACGTTTGTCTTAGATAGGGCGGAAAGATATCCGTCTGTTTTATAATTTGAATTGTACATTTAGCGGCTAAATTACAACGCAAGTAGACATCCAATTCCAGTTCAAAAATGCCCCTCCATAATTCTAACTTGATTCGCTTTGCAAGGCGAGTTATAAATTGATTCCCATATATTATATTGTTTTGTTTTCTAATCAATAGAGCACGACTGTTTTGAAATCTTCTAGCCTCTCTACGTATTCCCGCAATAAAATCAATCATATTAGCTTTATAAGAATAGGGTTCAAAAACTATAATATCTTCATCAGTATCCGTTTTTCTCAATCTAACACAATAATCTTTATATATATAAAGGGACCATAATCCATTTACTATTTCACAAATATTAGAATGATTTACAAAATCCATAACATCTGGACACTTCAAACATTGCTCATATGTTAAATCTTCAGAAGTTTTTTCAAAATTGCTATCATGGTAATATAAGTAAGGAATTAAATAATCTATCAACTCAATTAGATTTTCACTATTCTGTGATGTTGAATATCTCATACCAGGATAGATCTCAGATTCTACATTTGCAACTAAATGCCTTATACCTATACTTGGTTTTTTACTATCTGTATTATTAAATTCAATACCAAGTTTATGTTGTTCCTCAAATAAAGAAATTAATATTCTCAATTGATAATCCAATGGATAATTCATGAATTCTGTCTTTTCTTTAGCAGCATTATTTTTTTTCATGTTGCTGTAAATAGCTTCATAAGCAACACCTAACTCAAGCATTATGTCTCGAAACTCCTCTTCATATTCTTCATCAATTGACATAATCATCTGTATTAAAGATTCTAAATCTGAATCTTTATAATTATATGAGTTTGGAGAACCTAGAAGATTGCGATACAAAACTATCTTTTTAAATTTCTCCGGATTTTTTTGATATATGCTGTACAATCCCTTTAAATCCATATCTGCACCACCTTTTAAATTTCAGCTTCACGAGGCCGCCCTATGTTTCAGGCATTACATCAAATTAACCTTATTATACAATATATCAGAACGAAAATATAGCAGTGCGTATATACGGGAATATATATGCACTGCCATATTATAAAATAAGTTTTGTCTACAGTCTGGGCAATATAGTTCCTCTATGGGAATATATTGCTTGTTTTGTGCGGAGCATTCCCGGTATAGATTTGACTTTTGGACACTTCTTTGATTTTGCTTAATAATTTGAAAAGAAGAGCTATAACTGTAGAGAGATACTGTGTTTGCAGCAGAAGAATGGAAAGATAAAATTTAAGGAATGGGAAGCAGTAAATACTCTTCCAGATGTTTTGTGCTGGTAACACAGTTATCGCTCAAACAATTTTGGTTAGCGAAACGATGATTCATGAAAGAAAAAGTAGTATCCTAATAATAACAAATAGAAAACTGATTTAGGGAGGGAACGAAGGAATAAAATAGCTTATAACCGCTATGAACAGGCAAAGTAGGGCTAAGCGCGTCAAGTGCCAGATGGACGGGAAGTTGCCGCTGGACGAAAAATTCTGATTAAAAAGATACTTTTGATCATCAATTTATGATGTTTAACCCGCATTCCGTTGCCACAAGGAGTTTTCTCTTCTGTGGCGCCATCACATTAGGGAGGATCTTTATGTTGAAAAATTTAATATGGCAAGTAAAATCGTCTTTAAAAGAGTTGAATAATGTTCCGACTGTTTCTGTAACAGGAATGTTGGTCGCACTAAGTGTAGTGCTGTCATTTTTTACGATTGTTATCTCCAATGTATTGCAGATTAGTTTTGGTTTTTTGCCTCTTGCGGTAGGCGGAATGTTGTTTGGACCTGTAGTAGGAGGTATTATGGGAATTTTGAGCGATATCCTTGGTTATTTTGTCCATCCAAACGGGCCTTTTTTTCCGGGATTTACATTAAATGCGTTACTTACTGGAACTCTCTATGGTTTTTTTCTCTATAAAAAGCATGTAACCTTAAAGCGTGTGATTTTTGTTTCACTTACGATAACACTTCTCGTTAATATGATGCTTAATCCATTATGGCTCAGTATCATGTATGGCAATGCTTTTTTTGTGCTTGTTATCGGGCGTATTGTTAAAAACCTGCTGATGTTCCCCATTAATACGGCGTTGCTTTACTCAATCCTGAAACCTATGGAAAGAATTAGAACTCTGGAAAGAGTAAGTGGATGATTATAAAACTAGGCAATTCTCACTTATATTATTGTTGAACTGCTTTTATCTTTTTAGGACGAAGTCTATCTGTATTTTTTGACATTTTAATGAAAGGAGTTGTGAATACTTGGAAAAATCTATTTTAATACCTCCAAAAATAGTGGAGAGCTTTATTGAAACAGGTCGAAAGAATGAGATCTTTCATATTATACTGTCCTGCAAATTCTGTAACATTAATTATTAATAGTTCTTTGAACAGCTATTAAACTACATTGGAGGAGGAAATTTTCGTGGAAAGATCACTTGTTATATTAAAGCCTGATGCAACAAAAAGAAAACTACTGGGAGAGCTCATAAGCAGATTTGAGAAGAAAAATATGGAGATTACAGATGCTAAGATGGAAGTCATCAGTAGAGATATTGCAGAAGCTCACTATTCCCATGTTAAGCATCTGCCTTTTTATGATGATATGATTGCATATATGACATCCTCCCCTTCTTTAATAATGGTGGTGAAAGGGGAGGAGGCAATTCGGGTTATCAGAAGTATGATAGGTAAAACAAACACTTTTGAAGCACAACAAGGAACAATACGAGGAGATTATGGGCTACATTTATTCCAAAACTTAATACATGCTTCGGATTCGATTGAAAGCGCAGAGATAGAAATACAAAGATTTTTTGGAGTCCAAGAAAGAGAAAGATAAATATGAAGATATGCTGGATAATGATTTTTGTAAAAAATATGGATGAGTCAATTCAATTTTATCATGAAATACTTGACCTTCCTGTAAACAAAAGGTTTGGAGGTATAAAAGGACCAGAAATTGCATTTTTAGGTGACAGTGAAACACAGGTGGAATTAGTTTGCAATCCTGAAAAGCTGGATGGAATATATGGATCAAATATATCAATAGGGTTTGATGTTGTCTCTGTTGATAACCTGATTAGTGACCTGCAAAAGAAAGCAATTCCAATTTATGATGGACCATATCAGCCAACTGCTAAATTAAAGTTCTTTTATGTATTAGATCCAAATGGAGTATCAATTCAATTTGTTGAACGCCATCATTGATATTAAATACATTTTGGTCCCATAAAAATTTAAAAAATATAATTATTTATAATATTGTTTGGAGTTATTTCATCAGCTTTTACCATATTTGCTTGAAAAATGCCACAGGGCATACTGCTAAGCATATGCTTATTTTTTTGTAGAAGTGGTGCTGTGTTACTTTTGTTTGTATCTTTGGTAATTTTCTGCCTGAAACCGGTGGAAGTAAATTTATGATATTGTATGAGCGAAAACTGTTCTGCATATAAAAAAATCAGATTGAGGAGGAAATCAAAATGAAAACAGATGTACAGATTGCACAGGAGGCTAACATGCTTCCGATAGCAGAGGTTGCAAAGAATCTTGGAATTTTGGAGGATGAACTGGAGCTTTACGGTAAGCATAAGGCAAAGGTTTCTTTGGATGTATTAAAAAGACTTGAAAATAAGCCGGATGCCAAGTTGGTACTTGTTACTGCTATCAACCCTACTCCGGCAGGTGAGGGAAAGACCACAACTAATGTTGGTTTATCCATGGGACTTAATAAAATCGGAAAAAAGGCCATTACAGCTCTCCGGGAGCCGTCGCTGGGACCTTGCTTCGGTGTAAAAGGAGGAGCTGCCGGAGGCGGATATGCTCAGGTTGTACCAATGGATGATATTAATCTTCACTTTACAGGAGATTTTCATGCTATTACATCCGCGCACAATCTGTTAGCTGCCCTCCTTGATAATCATCTTCATCAGGGAAATGCTCTGCGGATTGACCCTAAAAAGATCGTGTGGAAAAGAGTCGTGGATATGAATGACAGGTCTCTCAGAAACATCATCGTGGGTCTTGGGGGAAAGGGCGACGGAGTGGTGAGACAAGCCGGATTCGATATTACAGTTGCATCGGAAATTATGGCAATTCTTTGCTTGGCTACCAGCATGTCTGACTTAAAGGAACGTCTTTCCAGAATGGTAGTAGCTTATAATACAGATGGTAACCCAGTCACTGCGGGAGATCTGGAAGCAACAGGAGCTATGGCACTGCTGTTGAAGGATGCAATTAAGCCAAATCTGGTACAGACATTGGAGAACACACCTGCGTTTATTCACGGAGGACCCTTTGCCAATATAGCACATGGCTGTAATTCCGTACTTGCAACGAAGGTTGCTTTAAAACTGGCCGACTATGTAATAACGGAAGCCGGCTTTGGGGCTGATCTTGGGGCTGAGAAATTCTTTGATATCAAGTGCAGATTCGCAGGGCTGAATCCGGATGCGGTGGTTATTGTTGCGACAGTAAGAGCTCTAAAAATGAATGGTGGAGTACCGAAGACAGAACTGTCAACTGAAAACCTCAATGCATTGGAAAAGGGAATAGCAAACCTGGAGAGACATCTGGAAAACCTTGAGAAATTTGGTGTTTCCGCAGTTGTTGCAATTAATAAATTCCCCGCTGATACAGAAGCGGAATTAGAGTTGCTCAGAGAGAAATGTGCAGCCAGGGGTGTTGAAGTAATTCTCTCCGATGTATTTGCAAAAGGAGGAGAGGGTGGCATTGCCCTTGCTTCGAAGGTAGTGAAAATATGCGAAACAAAAAAATCAAATTATGCACCCCTTTATGATGTGGATGGCTCTATAGCTGAGAAAATCACAACCATTGCGCAGGAGATATACAGAGCGGACGGAGTCGATTTTACGGCTGATGCTAAGAAACAGATTGCAGAGCTTGAAAAACTCAGCTTGGATAAGATGCCGATCTGTATGGCAAAAACCCAGTATTCATTCTCGGATAATGCCAATCTGCTGGGAGCACCTATAGGTTTCCGTATCACAGTAAGAGAAGTTAAGGTATCGGCAGGAGCGGGGTTTATAGTGGCTATTACCGGCGATATCATGACTATGCCGGGTCTTCCCAAAGTTCCTGCTGCCAATGGTATGGATATTACAGAAGATGGAGTTATTATTGGTTTATCCTAAGGAGGAATAGAATGGGGACAAGACTAGAAGGAAAGCCAGTCGTTCAGTTTTTAAGAGATGATTTAAAACAACGGGTGGGAAAATTAGCAGAGAAGGGGATTATACCCACAGTTCTTATTATAAGGGTGGGCGAAAGGGAAGATGATGTATCTTATGAGAGAGGAATATTAAAAAACTGCGAGTTACTGGAAATTAAAAGCAAAGTGCTACAATTGCCTATTGAAATTGCATTGGACCGGCTTGTGGAAATAATAGAAGCTGCGAACAGGGACATCGATGTCCATGGTATTATGATATTCAGGCCTTTGCCGGCACATCTTGATCCAGAAGTGCTAAGTAAGACTATAAGCCCTGAAAAAGACATTGACTGTATGTCTCCGGTCAACCTGGAAAAGGTATTTGAAGGGAATGCAAACGGCTTTGCTCCCTGTACTCCCAAAGCAGTAATCGAGCTTCTAAAATATTATAATATTCCACTCAAAGGCGCCAATGTTGTTGTAGCAGGAAGAAGCCTGGTGGTAGGAAAGCCCCTTGCAATGCTTCTTCTGGATGAAAATGCTACAGTAACTATCTGTCATTCAAGAACAAAGGAGATGACAGAAATTACGGCAAACGCTGATATCGTAGTAGCAGCCATCGGAAAAGCTAAATTCATGTCGGAGAAATATTTTAAACCGGAATCTATTGTGGTTGATGTTGGAATTAATGACGCAGGAGATGGAAAGATTTGCGGAGATGTTGATTTTGGCAGCGTTTTTGATAAAGTGACAGCAATTACTCCTGCGGTAGGAGGAATAGGAACTATCACAACAACAATTCTCTTAAGTCATGTAGTTATAGCTTGCGAGGAACTAACGAAAGATTAGGCAGTATCTCATATTCGGAAATCATTTTTCAGCCAGAGATGAAGGCAGATTAGGAGCTGCCTTCATCTCAATAGAAATATTTCTGGTAATGAGTGAAATAAATACTTATATTTTTATGCTGCTATAAAACAGCAGAATGGAGAAAGAAAATGCTGGAAAAAAGTTGTAACATATTCATCGAAGAATTATCTTCAAAATCACCGGTTCCAGGTGGCGGTGGTGCGTCGGCATATGTCGGAGCACTTGGAATGGCTCTTGGTTGCATGGTAGGAAACCTGACTCTTGGTAAGAAAAAATATCAGGAGGTAGAGCCCGATATTATAAAACTATTAGAAAAATCGGAGAAAATTATTATAGAGTTGAAAGAACTGGTAAGCAAAGATGCCGAAGTTTTTTATCCGCTCTCACAGGCTTATGGGTTGCCACAGAATACAGAAGAAGAGAAGGCAGAGAAAGAGGCGGTTCTTCAGCATGCATTAATTGCTGCGACTAAGGTTCCACTTGATATTGCAAAAACGTGTTTGGAAGCTATTGAGCTTATTGAAGAATATGCGATAAAGGGAACACGTATTGCAGTCAGTGATGCAGGTGTAGGTGCAATATTCTGCAAAGCGGCGCTACAGGGAGCTAAACTAAATGTTCTTATTAATACTAAGATTATGAAAGATCAGGAATTAAAAAACGTTGTTGAAAGTGAACTGTCTGAAACTGTACGGGCAGGGATGGAAAAGGCAGACCGGATTTACCAATATGTAGAGACTTTGTTAAAGTCTTAAAGTGGTAAAGGAGCGTATTTATGAATGGACAAAATTACCTGACATCACCGGAAATTGCGGAAACTACCATCCAGACAGCAGTCAAAAAAGCAAAGACACCTGTAATTAATCAGTTACTTCTTGGGATTTTAGCCGGAGCATTTATTGCTTTTGCCTCAGAAGGATCAAATATGGCGGCATTCAATCTTTTAGCAAAACCGGAAACCTATGGACTGGGTAAGGTATTGGCTGGCGCAACTTTTGGAACAGGTCTGATGCTGGTGTTAATTGCAGGAGGGGAACTTTTTACTGGAAACACGATGATGATTGCCGGGGTTCTTGATAAAAAGGTGAAAGTAAAGGATATGCTTAAAAATTGGTGCTTTGTGTATATCGGAAATTTTATAGGTTCCGTATTCATTGCCTATATGATAAATCATTCAGGACAGCTAAGCAGCGGCTCCAATATGTTAGGTGCAATGACGATTAAAATTGCGGCCAATAAGGTCGGATTGTCCTTTTCACAGGCATTTATTCTCGGCATCCTGTGTAATTGGCTGGTTTGTCTTGCAGTTTGGATGGCATATGGCGCCAAAGATATCACAGGAAAAATATTTGCAATATTCTTTCCTATTTGGCTCTTTATAACCTCAGGATTTGAGCACAGTATAGCCAATATGTATTACATACCTGCCGGAATTATGGCAAAAAGTAACGGCGCATTGGCTGAGGCTGCCGCACAATTAGGGGTTACGGCAGAAAAACTGGGGCATCTGAACTGGGGAAGTTTCATTACCAAAAATTTAATACCTGTAACACTTGGAAATATTGTAGGAGGAAGTTTATTTGTTGCCTCCATATATTGGTTCGTCTATATCAGAACCAATAAAAAACAGGAAGTGACTGTAGTTTCTGAAGAAAAGACAGCCAATGAATGTACAAATAAATAATAAGATTTGGTTAGAGTAGGGACAGTGCGTTAAGTACCGAAGGATGGGAAGTTGTCTTTGGGCGAAAGGCTTGATGCTTGCGGTGCTGTCCCGCATCCGCTACCACTTAAAGAAGAGACTTCTTTCGTGGTGGATCACAAGAAAGGAGTTATATGAAAAAAATATATAAAGAATGGTTTAAAGAGTACGTTTCTATAGACACACATTCATTGGTTACTATGGGATTATTAATAGCAATTGAAGTAATCTTGACCCGGTTTGTATCCATACAAGCCTGGAACCTGAGAATAGGCTTTGGATTTTTGCCGATTGCTGTTGCAGGTATGATACTTGGACCTGTCAGAGCTGGTATTATGGCTGCTATAGCAGATTTTCTTGGTGCAATATTGTTTCCGTCAGGCACATTTTTTCCTGGGTTTACGTTTACGGCATTATTGGTAGGGATTTTATACGGCATTTTCCTTTATAAAAAGATGAATACACGGAGAATAGCCACTGCAATTGGAATCCACCAATGTATTCTGAGCCTGTTTGTTAATACATTTTGGCTGTCAATTTTATATGGTTCCCCCTACTGGCCTTTATTTACGACTAGAATTGTGCAGACAGTAATTATGCTTTTTGTTGAGGGTATCTGTCTTGTAGCGGTATGCAATAAGAAAGTAAGCCGGATATTGGCTTTTAAATAGCAGGAGGTATGTATGGACATCACGGAAGCTATAGAATATATAAATCAAACAGCATGGCAGGGAAGCAGGCTGGGACTTGAGAGAATGGAAATTCTGCTTGGGTTGATTTGGAACCCCGAAAGAAAGTTAAAATATATCCATATTGCAGGAACAAACGGCAAAGGTTCCACAGCGGCTATGCTTGCCTCTGTTTTGACTGAAGCAGGATATAAAACAGGACTGTATACCTCACCCTATATACAATGCTTTAATGAAAGAATCCAAATCAACGGGATTAATATACCGGATGATAAGATAATTGAAGCAGTGGAGCATATAAGAGGATTTGTTGACCAAATGGAGGACAAGCCAACAGAATTTGAACTTATAACAGTGATTGCATTTCTCTATTTCTATCAATGTCAGTGTGATATTGTGGTTCTTGAAGTAGGCATGGGAGGGAGACTGGATTCTACCAATATTATACCGGTACCTGAGGTTGCAGTGATTACTGCTATTGACTTAGACCATACCAGGGAACTGGGAAATACGGTTGAAAAAATAGCCGGAGAAAAAGCAGGTATCATAAAGAATGGTTGTGACGTGGTTCTTTATCAGCAAAGGCAGTCGGTTTTTGAGGTGATAGAATCCGTATGCAGTGATAAATCAGCCCGGTTACATCCTGTGGATTTTAATTATATTGAGATTATCTGCAGTGATTTAAACGGACAATGCCTGAATTTTGAAGATTTCCACGATATTAAAATAAGCCTGTTAGGAGAATATCAGCAAAAAAACACAGCAGTTGCACTGAAGACACTGGAAATATTGATTAAAAAAGGATGGAATTTTACGGTAAGAGGTATTAAGGAAGGTATGAAGAAAGCAAAATGGCCCGGCCGTTTTGAGGTTCTTACCAGAAAACCGTATTTTATTGTAGATGGTGCCCATAACCCCAACGGTGTCCGGGCAATGGCGGATAATATTAACGCATACTTTAAGGACAGGAAAATCATTTTTTTGGTCGGAGTCCTTAAGGATAAAGACTATGAAGCAATGATGAGGCTGATTATGCCCTATGGGAGCAAATTTATTGTTGTACAACCTGAGAATTCAAGAGCACTTTCCCAAGGTGAACTGGCTGATTACTTAAGAAATAATAGTAATGCAGATGTATCAGAAGCAGATAATGTGGAGACTGGAATTAAGACGGCCTTAAATCTGGCAAGAGAAGATGAAGTGATTATTGCCTTCGGTTCACTCTATATGGTAGGAAGCATAAGAAATTTTTTTTTACAGGATTGATTTAATTAAATGTATGTTATCCCATATAGGATTTTACCTCCTATATGGGATAACCTCTTTTTTTACCGGTACCTTCCGGGAGTACCCGATGTTAGAGGAGGAAGATATGGAAGAGATTATATATATAACAGGCCATAAAAATCCGGACACTGATTCCATATGTTCAGCGATTGCTTATGCCGAGCTGAAGAAAAAGCTCGGAACTAAGGCAGTTCCCATAAGAATCGGAGATATCAATAAAGAAACGGAGTTTGTATTAAGGTATTTTAATATCGAAGCACCGGAATATCTTGAAACGGTACGGACTCAGGTATCAGACTTAAGCATGGATATTGTACATCCGGTGTCCGAGGATATTTCCATAAAGGTGGCGTGGGGAATCATGCAGAAAAACAATGTCAAGGTTCTTCCTGTTGTAGGTGAGAAAGAAGAGCTGCTTGGAATTGTAACACTTTCGGATATAACAAAAAGCTATATGAATGCACTGGAAAATAATGTTCTCTCAGCAAGTAATACTCCTCTAAAAAACATCGTAGAAACATTAAATGCAAAGCTTTTGCACGGAAAGGACGAGGACTTCAAGAATTCGGGAAAGGTTGTTATTGCAGCCATGTTGCCGGAAAGTCTGGAGCCTTATATTGAAACCGGAGATATGGTGCTTGTGGGAAACAGGAAAGACAGCCAGATGAAAGCAATTGAACTGGGAGCCAGCTGCATTATTGTTTCCTGTGGAGGACAGATTGATAACGAAGTCCTTGTGCTGGCCGAAAAATCCCATTGTATTGTAATGGAAACAAATTATGACACCTTTACCGCAGCAAGATTGATTAATCAAAGCATTCCGGTCGGCTTTATCATGACTAAGAAAGAGCTTACTTATTTTAATATAAAAGATTTCACCGATTCAGTGAAGGAAAAAATGCTTAAAACCAGATACCGGAGTTATCCGGTGGTGGATGAATGTAACCGAATGATGGGGTTTATTTCAAGATATCACCTCATCTCACAGAGAAGAAAAAAGATCGTATTGCTGGATCATAATGAAAAGACACAGACTGTGGATGGGATAGAGCAGGCTGAAATTATTGAAATTATTGACCACCACAGAATAGGAGATATACAGACGTCAAATCCTGTTCTGTTTAAAAACGAGCCACTGGGAAGTACCTCAACCATAATAGCTAATATGTATTTTGAAAACGGAATGAAACCGGCAAAAGGTATCGCAGGAATTCTATGTGCCGCCATCCTGTCGGATACGATGAAATTCAAATCCCCCACAAGTACTTTTGTGGATCAGATCACAGCTTCAAAACTTGCTGCCATTGCGGACATTGACATTGATGAATTAGCCGTTGGATTGTTCCAGGCGGCATCCTCATTAAAGGACATGAGTCCGGAAGCGATTCTGAAAAATGATTTTAAGGAATACCAGTTTGATAAATACAAAGTAGGAATCGGGCAGTTCAATACCAACGATATGGAGGGATTTTCTGATATTAAAGCGATGCTACTTGAAAGTATGGAAGTACTTAGGAAAGAAGGGCGATATAATTTAATTGTTCTCATGATCACAGATATGATGAGAGAGGGTTCACAGCTGCTTTTTAAAGGTCATGATAACCAGTTGATGGAGAAAGCATTTTCAACTGAGTCTGATACCGACAGTATCTATTTAAAAAATGTAGTCTCAAGAAAGAAACAGATACTGCCTGCCATTGCAAATGCTGCTGAAGTGGCGAGTAATCTGTAGTCCTTATAAAGCTTGTGTATAAACGCAGATAAAAATAGAGTAGAACATGTACAGGAAAGGAGCTAATTATGTATCGAATCACAAGAAAAAAGGCCTTGAATCCAACTGTTACTTTAATGGAAATAGAGGCACCCATGCTGGCGAAGAAAGCAGAACCCGGTCAATTTATCATCCTGCGAACAGATGAAAACGGGGAAAGAATTCCTCTCACGATTGCAGATTTTGACCGGATAAAAGGTACAATAACAATTATTTACCAGGTGGTTGGTGCAACAACGGAAAAACTGAATCATATGGAGGAAGGAGACTCTCTCCAGGATTTTGTCGGTCCTCTGGGACGAGCAACGAATACGGAAGGTAAAAAGAAAGTTGCAGTCGTAGGCGGTGGTGTGGGATGTGCCATAGCCTATCCAGTGGTAAAGAAGTTTTTTGAACAGGGGACTGAAGTGCATGCAATCATAGGCTTCCGGAATAAGGAACTTGTTATTCTGGAGGAAGAATTCAGGGCAAATAGCAGTAAGCTGATTTTGATGTCGGACGACGGCAGCTGTGGTGAAAAGGGACTGGTTACCGATGCCTTGAAAAAGTTAATTGAAAGCGGAGAAGAATATGATGAGGTTATCACCATCGGACCTTTGATCATGATGAAATTTGTATGCAAATTAACGAAGGAATATGGAATTAAAACAGTAGCAAGCATGAATCCGATTATGGTGGATGGCACGGGAATGTGCGGAGGATGCCGTCTTACGGTTGGAGGAACCACCAAATTTGCTTGCGTGGACGGACCTGAATTTGATGGTCATGAGATTGATTTTGATGAAGCTATGGCACGTTCGGTTATGTATAAGCCCTTTGAGAGAAAGGCGCATGAAGAAGTCTGCAATTTATACAAGATGTAGTGAACCGCTAGGTAATGGAATGGAGGAATAAGGATTGGCTAATATGTCATTAAAAAAGAACGAAATGCCTGCCAGAGAAGCAGAGATCAGGAATAAAGATTTCCTTGAGGTTACTCTGGGATATACGAAAGAGCAGGCAATAGATGAAGCAAAACGCTGTCTGGATTGCAAGCATAAGCCCTGTGTCAATGGATGTCCGGTTCGGATTAATATACCTGCCTTTATTAATGAGGTGACAGAGGAGAATTTTGAGAAAGCATATGAGGTTATTACCCAGGCGAGTTCATTGCCTGCAGTCTGCGGAAGAGTATGCCCGCAGGAGACCCAATGTGAGGCAAAATGTGTCCGCGGCATCAAGGGAGAACCTGTTGCTATCGGAAGATTGGAACGTTTTGTTGCAGATTATCATAATGCAAGTTCCATGGTAAAGGTGGTGAAACCAGAATCCAATGGGCATAAGGTGGCAGTAATCGGTTCCGGCCCTTCCGGTCTTGCTTGTGCAGGGGATCTGGCCAAAAAAGGATATCAAGTTACAGTATTTGAAGCACTGCATCTTGCTGGAGGAGTTCTGGTGTACGGAATCCCTGAATTTAGACTTCCCAAAGCAATTGTACAGAAGGAAGTGGATTCCTTAAAGGAACTTGGGGTAGATATCCAGACTAATATGGTAATAGGAAAGACTATCTCTATTGATGAGCTTATGCAGGAGTACGGATATGAAGCTGTATTTATTGGGTCTGGTGCAGGGCTTCCCAAGTTCATGAACATAAAGGGAGAGAATTTGAAAGGAGTATATTCTGCGAATGAATTCCTTACAAGAACTAATCTGATGAAGGCTTATAAGGCAGATGGCACAACACCCATACAGAAAGGAAACAGTGTAGCAGTCGTAGGCGGTGGAAATGTAGCGATGGATGCCGCAAGATGTGCAAAGCGTTTGGGCGCTGATGTAACAATTGTTTACCGTCGTACAGAAAAAGAGCTCCCGGCTCGTTTGGAGGAGATAGAGCATGCAAAAGAGGAAGGAATCAAATTCTTATTTCTGACGAATCCTATTGAAGTTACTGGGAACGAAGAAGGCTGGGTGGATGGATTGATATGTCAGAAGATGGTATTGACGGAACCGGATGCTTCCGGTAGACAAAGGCCAGAACCTTTACCAGGCAGTGAATTTCGCATGTATACGGATTGTTTAATTATGTCTATAGGAACCTCTCCCAACCCCCTAATCAAGGATACTACATCAGGCTTGGATACGCAGAGATGGGGCGGAATTATAGCAGATGAAGATACCGGATTAACTTCCAGGCCTGGCGTCTATGCAGGAGGTGATGCGGTTACTGGCGCAGCAACTGTTATCCTTGCAATGGGTGCAGGAAAGAATGCAGCAGCTGCAATTGATGAATATATCATGAAGCAGGAGTAAGTGAGAGGCTGAAGAATTCCTTTTTGTAATGATAATTGATGGTTATTAAGGAGGCATTTTGTGCAATAGAGCCGGCTATTATGCGGAATGACAGCTGCACAGAGTTGCCTCTCTGAAACCAGTCAATTAAATTGTGCTTTCGATACTCTGGACAATGGCTTTCTGTTTGTGATATACCATGACCTTATGTAGATGACCTACAAAGTAATCAAACACTGGCAAATACAGGCAAGTGACCCGTTTGCCAATGAAAATACCCGCAGGCTACGGATGGAAAAAGCCAAACTCCGGTTGCATACTGACTCCACGATCAGCGATATTGCCATCCGCGTCTGAATTGACAACTATTCATATTTCTCAACAGTATTCAAAAGGTATACCAGAATGCGGAGCGTTTAGCCTTATGATTGTACTGCATATGATTACAAATATCTTGACATAATTTTGGATTGAAATTATAATATTTGTTAGAGTACTAACAAATAAGGAAGGTATAATATGGAAAAGAATATGAGAATCGGTCTTGTAGTTAGGATTCTTGCAAACCAGATAGGCCGTGAATTTGATTACCAAATAAGCAAACTTCCTGGGGATATTACCGGTTTACAAGGGCGTGTAATCAGTTTTGTAATGGATAAATCGGAGGATGTTTTTCAAAGGGATATTGAGAAGGAATTAGACATCCGCCGTTCCACTGCTACGGCTTTATTGCAATTAATGGAGAAAAAGGGGCTTCTTACTCGCGAAGCTGTTTCCGATGATGCAAGGCTAAAAAAGATTGTATTAACGGAAAAGTCACTTGGCATCCATAATCAGATCAAAAACTTCTTGGATCAGGTTGAAAGACAGCTTATAAAGGGCTTGACAGACGATGAAATAAATACATTTTTTTCTGTCATGAAAAAAATTTCAAACAACATCAAATAGTCAACCGAAATCTTATGGCGAATGGGGGGCTATATTTTTTGGACAAATTGTTAGTACTCTAACAAATATCAAAAAGAAGTGAGGTAATGGATTTATATGGTGAAACGATTGTTAAAAAGTTTGCGCGAATATAAACGCGACTCCATACTAACCCCTGTTATGGTAACATTTGAGGTGATATTAGACGTTATTGTTCCCATGATGACGGCGTCAATCATCGATAATGGCATTGAAAAGGGGGACATGAATTATATTTTGCGGACTGGAGGGATTCTTGTTATTATCATCGCTTTTTCACTCCTGTTTGGTACGTTATCCGGCAAGTATGGAGCCTCTGCGTCGGCCGGATTTGCAAAAAACCTACGCAAGGATATGTTCCACAATGTACAGAAGTTTTCTTTTTCCAATATTGACCGATTTTCCACAGCCAGCCTGATTACACGAATGACGACTGACATAACAAACGTTCAGATGGCATATCAGATGATCATCCGGGTAGCGGTGCGTTCACCTATCATGTTCATTTTTTCAATGGGCATGTCTTTCTACATCAACGCGAAACTAGCTTGGATTTTCTTAGCGGCGTCTGTTCTGCTGGGCGTAGGACTCTATCTGATCGCAATAAAAGCACATCCTATTTTCGAGAGGGTTTTCAAAAGGTATGATGATCTGAATAGCGTGGTTCAAGAGAATATACGAGGCATGCGCGTTGTAAAGTCCTTTGTGCGCGAGGACCGTGAGAATGAGAAATTTCACAAGCGTTCCCTGAACATTTATCAGGATTTTACGAAAGCGGAAAAGTTACTTGCATTGAACAGCCCCTTAATGCAATTTTGCATCTATACATGTGTCATTCTTATTTCGTGGCTGGGAGCGAGGATGATAGTTTCGGATACGATGACCACGGGAGAACTTACGGGAATTATTACCTAACGTTGGGCGATATTGCGGCTTTCTTACTGCTTAGCGGTGCTTTGAGTAATCCGCTCACGCAAATTGCACAGCAGCTTAACTTTGTCGTGATGGCGCTTGCGGGCGCGGAGCGTATCTTTGACTTGATGGATGAAAAGCCGGAAGAGGATACGGGCTATGTTACGCTTGTTAACGCCAAAGTTGTGGATAATGAACTGGTCGAAACGAAGGAACATACCGGTATTTGGGCATGGAAACACCCTCACTCCGACGGCAGCATCACATATACAAAACTTACGGGCGATGTTCGGTTTGCTGATGTGGATTTTGCTTATGAAGAAGGCAATCCCATATTGCACGAAATTACCCTTTTTGCCGAGCCCGGGCAGAAAGTCGCATTTGTAGGCTCGACAGGCGCAGGAAAGACGACGATTACCAATTTAATCAACCGATTTTACGATATACCGGACGGAAAAATCCGCTATGACGGCATCAACATCAATAAAATCAAGAAAGATGACCTTCGCCGTTCCCTTGGTATGGTGTTGCAGGATACGCACCTGTTTACAGGCACCATTATGGACAACATCCGTTATGGAAAGCTGGATGCGACAGAGGATGAAGTGTATGCAGCGGCAAAGCTTGCGAACGCAGACGGCTTTATATCCAGAATGCCCGATGGCTATCATACAATGCTGACAGATGACGGAGCTGAATTATCCCAGGGGCAGCGTCAGCTTTTGTCCATTGCCCGCGCAGCAATTGCCGATCCGCCTGTACTCATTTTGGACGAAGCTACTTCCAGCATTGATACACGCACAGAGGCTATCGTGCAAAAGGGCATGGATGCACTGATGGCAGGACGCACCGTATTTGTGATTGCCCATAGATTGTCCACCATTAAAAACTCTGATGTGATTATGGTACTTGACTCTGGAAGAATTATTGAGCGGGGGAGTCATGAGAAATTGCTTGCGGAAAAAGGAAGGTATTATCAGCTTTACACAGGAGCTTTTGAGCTGGATTGATTAATCTCCTGATCAAATTAAGTCGTATAAAAATATCTAAGTAAGAAGGTGCATGTATTTTGGAAAAAGCAAAGCTATGGACAAAGGAGTATATTATTACGACCTTTGTAAACTTTTTAGCAGCAATGAATTATTACTTATTAATGATCGTTATTTCCGAATATGCAATGAACGAGTTTCACTCGTCGTCAAGCCAAGCGGGATTTACCGCCAGTATATTTGTAATTGGTGCGCTTATAGCCCGTTTATTTGTCGGAAAATGGATTGCACGGGTTGGCTATAAAAAGATGCTATGTGTGGGAGTGATTGCAAGTATTGTTATGACTCTTACCTATTTTGGGGCGAATAGCGTTGCCCTGCTGCTTGTGATCCGATTCTTTCATGGAGCGGCATTTGGCATAACTTCGACTTCATCGGCGACAATCGTTGCGGATATTGTTCCCAAGGATAGAAAGGGCGAAGGAATTGGGTATTACTCACTAAGCCAAACGCTCTAGCGATAGGTCCCTTTTTAGGCATGTTTCTTAGTCAGCATGGCAGCTATCATATGATATTTGCCGCCTGTGCAATTGCCTCCGCAATCAGCGTAGTCATAGCACCTTTCTTATCCTTGCGGAAAATAGAACTCACGGATGAACAAGTGAAAGATATGCAGGGTTTTAAACTAAGCAATTTTATAGAATATGGTGTTAGTATATAACTGTAGACACGAAAAGTCGAACAACCTATAATAAAATCAATAAGATAAAGGAGTTGTTTGGCATGGCTAGAAGTCAAAAATCATATACACCAGAATTTAAGCAACAATTAGTTGACTTATATAACACTGGTAATTATTCATATCCTCAATTAGAACAAGAATATGGCGTTTCTAAATCCACTATTGTAGGGTGGGTTAAAAATCTCTCACCAATTAAAGTTTCTGATTCAGAAACAATCTCTATGAAAGAGTATAAGGCTCTTCAAAAGAAAATACGTAACCTTGAAATTGAAAATGAAATATTAAAAAAAGCTACCGCCATATTCGCCAAAAATCTATAGAGGAATACGTTACTTTTATCAATTCAAATCTACATTTATATACAGTTAAGCAATTATGTAATGCCTTGAAGTTTCCAAGAAGTACATACTATAAGGCTTTAGTTAGTGTGCCCTCAAATAAGCAGCTTGAATATGAAGAATTTAGCAAAAAAGTTATTTATCAATTCAATAAATACAAGCAACGTTATGGAGCAATTAAACTACAAAGAGTTCTATCAGATGCAGGTACTAAATGCAGTATTAAAAGAGTTCAAAGGCATATGGTGAAAAATGGCCTACGCTCAGTAGTGGTCAAAAAATATAACCATCACTCAAGTAAAAATAACATCCCAGAAAAAGAAAATATTCTTAACAGACATTTTGAGGCTGATACAATTAACCAAAAATGGTGTACAGATATAACATACATCCATGTTTTAAAAGAAGGCTGGACTTATTTGGCTTCTGTTATGGATCTGTATACACGTAAGATTATAGGTTATGCGTACGGAAAAGAAATAACTGCGGAGTTAGCTAAAAAAGCTGTAGAAAATGCCTGTTTAAATGTTAAAAATACCAAAGGAATCATACTTCACAGTGACTTAGGGGTTCAGTACACGAGCCAACTATTTGAAAACTATATAAACTCTAAAAAAATGATTCATTCCTTTAGTCATAAAGGTAATCCATATGATAATGCATGTATTGAATCATTTCATGCAACATTAAAAAAAGAAGAAATTTATAGACATACATATCGCGATTTCAATGAAGCTAATAGGGCTATCTTTGAATATATAGAGTCCTGGTATAATAGAATTAGGATTCATAGCAGCATCGATTTTATGACTCCACAACAAAAAGAAGATGAGGCGTTAGGTGTTGCATAAAAGATTCGACTTTTTGTGTCTAAAGTATTGACATAGGTCCAAATAACTTATATGTGGATTTGGGGCATCCAAAACACGAAATCCCTTGTGCCATCAAGGCTTTTGCCATTTTGCTCAGAATCACTTGAATGTGCGATTCTGAAACGCTGTTAAGTCCTTCTGAAACGCATACCTTGTGTTCGGCAGTCGGTTCCTGTTTCGCTATCTTTTCATCTTCAGACAGCTCCAGCTTGATATTCAAAACCATTGCGACCTCCTCTTTGTCGATCATTACGTCAGAAACTTGGAACATTGTGGATAGATAACTTTGTAGATAAATCACACTGCCATGCCGTCCGGGGAAAGCCATGAGGGAGAGGTAACCGGCATCCGATAACTTTTTCAGCACACGGCCTACAGTAGCTTTGGAGAGGCCCCAACGGGAGCCCAGTTCGCTGTATGTTACCAAAGGATTGCCGGTGCCATTGCGCAGGTAAATAACTGGGCCAACCTCAGAACCCTGCACCTGTGGGTCGTTGTAAACAGCAGACAACCATAGGTCCAATACAATGTCCATTTCTGAGCAGCGGCCCCGGCTGATTAGTTCCGTAGCAAGAGATAACGGAAGAAAGAAAAAACCGGTGTCCTTTTGACACGGTGCATTGTACTCCAAAACTGTGTTGTGCTTTTGCCAGCTCCGGATTTTGTATTTGATGACCTTGCCGCGGCCAAGGGTGAGAAAGGATATTAGGTGCTGTTTTTGGAGATCCTCCAGAATCTCCAATGCCTGACATTGAAAGCGGGTACGGAACCATTCAGACAGTTCTTTTAAGGTGCAGATCCATTCGCCGGGATAGATGGTGTAGCTGATTCCATCAATGCGCCGATAAGAGGTTCTGAAATTGGCGTAGCTGCAAAGGGCTGTAAAATAAAAAAGGCCGGAGCCTCCGCTTACGCGAATGCTCCGGTCGTTTATCAGGCTTTGAATAAATTGTCGATAAATCCGGCATCGTGGATAGTCCACGATTTGTTTAATTTGTAGTTGATATTCTGACATAGTGCCTCCATATATATAATGAATAGATTGGAAGAGTGGAAGAGTGGCAAAAAATCATTGACTTGAACTGCCAGCGTATGGTATACTTATTTCTATATGAAACCGTAGATTGCCTGTTTAGAGACTTTACGGCTGCTAGAAGATGGGCCAACCTTGCTATAACTTTCGCGGGTCGATTTTGGATTTTCAGCAATAAGATTGAAAGTGGATTTTCGCTTGGGATTTCTTTCATCGCTATGCAATTTGAAAGCCTCTACAACTTATTACAACTTTTCTACAACTTTTGCCGCAACAAACACGGAAAAGGACGAAGCTCTATGAACTATAAAAAGTTTCAAAAACCCAATAAAATCAGGTGTTTTAGTGATGGACGAAGCGGGATAAAAGCGTATAAAGCGGCGGTTCCGCAAATCCCGACGATGAAGAGCATTGAGAAGTAATAGACAAAGAAAAGCTAGTAAAATCAAAGGTTTTTAAACGGATCGATATTTTAATATTTGTACTTTTATACCAATTTTGTACCAATTAAAATAGAATTAACGTAATTCAATAGATGCATAGACTATTGTACGATATTGTTTCGTGTAATAGTCTATGCTTTATTTTTTTGTGATATATGTGTAATTCATATTGAATAAAGATTTATATAATGAAGTAGTAAAAAGTAGGAATAAAAAATAAGTAGAAATTGAACCCCTTATGGAGAATGGCTTCCTTTATGATTTTTCATCTGTACCTCCTGTTTTGGTATTGAGCCTACTCATTTCATTACATACCGAGCATAGACCAGAGTATCCTTACCGTTGGTATCACAATGGGTGGTGTCGGTAGCGATGTTGCAGTTGACGTAACTGACATTGCTCTTGTGGATGATGAAGTAAAAGAGCTACCTCATTTGTTGGCACTCTCTAAGCGTATGATGACCATCATCAAATACAATCTGGCCTTTTCTATGGGGCTTAATTTTCTTTGATTATACTTGCTATCACAGGCATCTTAAATCCTGTTTTTGGTGCTCTAGTGCATAACGCAGGATCAATCATTGTAATTGTCAATTCAGCATTATTATAAACATGGAGGAAGAAAATATGATGTTTAGTATAATAGGCATGGTAATCGGTGCTTTGATTTTAGGCGCAGGCATCTACTATTTTGCAAAAGATAAAAATAATCCAGAATCTCGCTAGATTTACGGTATTATTGGGGGTGTTGGGGCAATTATTTTCATTGGAACGCTGGTCAAGCTTCTTATTAAAATTCTATAAATGTTTATTGAGCGGAGTGGATTTTCCTAATATCCTCTCCGATCAATTGCTTACATTCGTAAAATCGTCCAGAGTATCCTTGCAAAAGGATAGTGAGCAGATTTTTGTTTGCTAAAATCGCTTATACCTTCTGTTTGTTCATATTTAAAAATTGAAGTACTTTCTTTACTATGGTAAACTTATTAATATATTTCTTTCAAAAATAAAGGGAGGAAAAATGATTACAAACGAATATATAAATCGTGCAATAGACTACATCTTAGATCACATCAATGAAAATATATCTGTTGATGAAATTGCCTCTTATTGTAATTTTTCAAGATACTACTTTTCCAGAATGTTTAAAATGGAAACTGGAGAAAGCATCTATAAATATATCAAACGAGTAAAAATGGAGCAAAGTGCATTTCGTTTAAAGGTTGAGAAAGGCAGAAGTATCACCGATATCAGTTGTGATTACGGTTACAGCTCATCGAACTACAGCTCTGCTTTTAAACAACATCATAATCTATCTCCAATTGAATTTCGTCGTAGCATTAAGCAAAAATCTTTAGTAAACCCAATTTTTAGTGATGCTTCTATAGGATTAGAGTCATTTGATGAGTGCGACAAAAAGATTTCCATAGAAGTTCTTGACGATTGTCTTGTTATATACGAGCGCCATAAAGGAAGTTATGGGGACTTATCAGAGCATTGGGGAGCTTTTCAAGAAAATTATAAGGAATATATCACCGAGGCAACGCTGCTTCTTGAGCGAACCTATGATGACCCGTCCATTACCAATATAGATGAATGTCTATATGATATCTGCATAACTACTCCTGAAGGTTGTACGCTTGAAAATACCTGTATCCTAAAAGGTGGAAAATTTGCTATTTATCACTTCAAAGGTTTTGTAAATCAGATATACAGTTCTTACCAAAGTATTTTCAATGTGTGGCTGCCACAGAGTAACTTTGTAATTGACGATCGCTATGGCTTTGAGATTTACAGAGAGATAGACTGTGATTCCATGCATATGGAAATTGATCTTTGTATTCCAGTCAAATAAAGCACAAAAACAGAAGTATTTTTCTTTTCATTCCTTTATTCTATATAGTATGAACGATAGGTATAGGAGGAAATAGAAATGAACTTAGAAAGCATTCAAAACAACAAAATTAAAACAATTTTACAATTTTCGATTCCATCGATTATTGCAATGATGCTGACCTCGCTGATTACGGTTACCGATGGCTTTTTTATCGGAAACTATGTGGGAAAAGAAGGTCTTGCTGCGGTTAACTTAGGACTGCCGATTGTCTATTTATACCTTGCAGTGGGTCTTATGGTGTCTGTAGGCGGTGTGGCAATCGCCGGAATGGCTCTTGGTAGTAAGGATATTAAAAAATGCAACAGTGTTTTTAATCAGACCATGTGTACGGCAATGGCTGCGACCATCCTGCTCAGTGTCATCGTGTGGCTCTGCCTTGATACGATGCTTCATATCTTAAATGCTGATGTACAGGTGGCGGGGTTTTTCACGGACTATTACGGCATTATGCTGTTGGAACTTCCGATTATGGTGATAAACGCATCCTTTGGTATGTTTATCCGTGGAGAGGGCAAACCTCAGTATTTTATGCTAGTCAACATTTTGAACGTGCTGCTTAATATGCTACTAGATTATTTGTTTGTCCGTTGGTTTGGTTTGGGTGTAAAGGGTATTGCTGCTGCCTCCTTACTTGCTGCTGTTGTTACCCTTTTGTGTATTCTCTACTTTTTTACAAGCAAGTCAAGCGTGTACAAATTCGGCAGATTTACTTTTTCGGGTGACGTACTGGGTAGCACACTACTCAATGGCAGCTCAGAATTTGTTGGTGAAATGTCGATGAGCATTTCTATGTTTGCATATAATTATGTTATACTGAAAAATATTGGTGTGGATGGCGTGACTGCATTTACCATTGTTGGATATATTTGCTATATATTTAGCATGGTGATTATCGGCTTCGGTCAGGGTGCAAGCCCTCTCATCAGTTTTACTTATGGGTCAAAAGAACATTTCCTTGCAGTAAATCTGCGTAGGATAACCAACTTCATGGTGCTGACTGCAGGAGCTGTGGTGCTTTTGCTTGTGCTGGTTGGTTCCGGGTGGTACAGCAGTTTATTTGTGAAAAGTGTTGTCGTGGAACAGATGGTGCATTCGGGTGTGATAATCTATGCTGTTTCATTTCTTTTTTCGGGAATTAATACAATTTCCTCTTTTTACTTTACATCAATTGGAAAGGCAAAGGAGTCAGCTATCATATCTTCTGCTCGAGGTTTGGTTATTCTGCTCATTTGTATTTTTACTTTGCCACCGCTGTTTGGTATGACAGGTGTATGGCTTGTCTCACCGATTACAGAATTTCTGACCTTAATTTTAAGTCTGTTTTTTATAGGAAGAGAAAGTAAATACCTATCACGAAAATTAGTACAAAGTTGATGTTCAACCCACGTATAAGAATCTGACTAACATTCAATTTAGCCACTACACATTAACTTTGTGTAGTGGCTCTTTGCTCATTATAAACCGAGTATAGTCCAGATATACAGCGGACATGTCAAGGCAAACACAAGGCAGGCGAGCAGAATCCGGAATCAGGTGGATTGCCGGGAATACAACCTTGTTAACCACAGTCTTGATCTGACTGCATGCGTCCTTCCATGTGCCCTCGATTGCCGGTCAACGTTGGTTGAATGGTCATAAAGCGATTGACTATGATGTGACCAATGCTATAGGTTGGTTAGGCACAGCCGGCGATATTACCGAAACAATTTTCAAGAATGATTTTGTAAAAGTAGGTAATAAATGGCTAGGACTGTTTGCAAATGGAGTAGATTTAGGCAGTTACGCTTGGGATTGGTTTAATAAAAAGTTCTTGTACTTTTGAGCTTAGATCGATTTGGAAGAAACTATTCAGAGATTAAAGAGGAATGGGATTGCATCACAAATAAGATTAAGGCAGATATAAAAGTGCTGGATATACCATTGTTAAATACGACTATGGGAATTTCACAAGGTAATGCTCCTTTATTGGAAAAGAGTTTTATTAGAGATTTAGTCTCTCAAATATTATGTTATGTTTCAGAAAAAGAGCGTGAAAATATTAAAAGGAGGCAAATGCATGCAAATCACTAGCTATGTAAATTAGTATTTGACGTATTACTGTACATTGGAAATTTAATATTGATAGTTAGTAAGTATTCTGGTATTCTACTAATGAAGATTATTTATATTTAGTGAAGCGAGGTGTCGCACTTGATATGCAATACAGATATGGAACAAATTCTGTCAGATATTACAATTAAAGATATCAATCATCGAACGGAATACCCTGTTTTGATGAAAATAAATCAAACTAGGCAGCCATATTGGGTTGTTGATAATTTCTGTGGGATAGATAAAACTCCAATAGATGCGAGTGTCAATCTGACTGATTTGGAATGGGACGGAAATGAGATTTATCTCGCTCATACAACTGATCTTGTGGAGCTTGTAAAATATGGATTAGGAATTATTATATCATGGAAAGAGCAACTGGAACGTGAATATACGCAAATCCCCTTTGACATTTTGCTCTCAATAGATCATGGAGATGAGGAGGTTAATCCCTCTGCAACACTTCGATTCTGGGCAATAAGAAAACAGTATCATTATATTGAACCCTCTTTTGTAGAACTTCAAAAATTTGAACAGCCTGTTCTTATGGAACAGGTTAACTACAAATTATGAGCATAATGCGAAGCAAATAAAATGGAATATGAAAAGGAAACTACCAACTATCAATATTAAGTTGGTGGTTTTTTTATACTCAAAATGAAGAATTTCAATCTATTAAAATTAGAATTTAACGTATTATTGTACATTGGAAATTTAATATTGATAGTTAGTAGTGATTGGTGTATCCTTAATTTAGAAAATCGGAAGTTAGTGGAGGTATATAAATCATGAAGCAAGAGGTAACATTGGGAAACATTATGGTTGATTGCGATGATGAACAGAAACTGCAAACATTTTATGGTGAATTATTAGGTTGGGAAATGTGTGAACTATTTGCCAGACCAGCAGTTAAAAGTTCTAATGGAATTGTATTTCTATTTATTGAAGAACCTGATTATATACGTCCTGTATGGCCGGAAAAGGATGGGGAACAGCAAAAACAGATGCATTTTGATTTTCAAGTTGATGATGTTTTATTGATGGCAAAAAAGGCGGAAAGTCTAGGTGCCATAAAAGCAAATGATCAATTTGGTGGAGATGATTTTATCACAATGATTGATCCGGCAGGTCATCCATTTTGCTTGTGTCGTGAATGATTAAATTCCAAGTTAATAAAGAGAAAAGGGCAAAGGAACTACTAACTATCAATATTGGGTTAGTAGTTTTTTATTGCTATAAATCAGGTAAACTGAAATTTGATATTACAATAAAATCAAAATTTAATTTATCCACCAACGCAACAGGGATACTGATTAACTATTGGCACATATAAAAGTGCCGTTACCACCAGAGTTAGAGGAATGAAATACCAGTAGCATTTTGCTCTCTAAAAAATATAAAAATGTTGCGATGATGGTAGCAATGATACATTGCAAAAATCGCCAAGTATAATGAGGTTCTAAATGTGTTGAAATCATTGCTTGCCCATTTATCCAACATTACGTTAAAGAAATGAGACAATATAATATTGTCGGCACTAATGTAATTATAAAAGGTTTATATTTTGTCATTACCGATATAGTCCTTCCTATGTAATGTAGTAATTATAACAAAAAGGATAGATGTTTGAGAAGAAAATTAGAATTTGATGAATTACTGTACATTGGAAATTTAATATTGATAGTTAGTAGTTTTTGAGCTAATATAATATTAAAATTATTGTGTGAAAGAAAGTGGGAATATGCGGCTATTTCATGTAAGTGAAGAAGATAGTATTGATATTTTTAATCCAAGAATTCCAGAAAGAAATGACTTAGATAAAAGTGTTGGCTTAGTATGGGCAATAGATGAACAGCGCCTACCAAATTTCCTGACACCAAGAAATTGTCCGAGAATAACATATCATGTTGGGGAGAAAACTTCAGTAAAAGACAAAAGAGTTTATTTTACAACACCAGATATTAAGCATGTTGTTATAATCGAAAGTAAATGGTTTGAAGCTATGAAAAATACCAGCCTATTCATATATGAGTTTGACCCGAAAGATTTTGAATTGCAGGATAGTATTGCAGGATATTATATATCTAAAGTGAGACAAATACCGATTGCTAAGTATATAATCAGTGATTTATTTGCAGCTTTATTTGAAAGAAATGTTGAACTACGAGTTGTAAAGAATCTATGGGATATTTCTGATAGAATTAAAGGAACGACATTAAATTGGTCAATATGTCGAATGGGGTATGCACAACCGAGAATGTGAGAAATATATGATGCTCAGCTAAAACGTACAAGACCACTAACTATGATATAAAGTTAGTGGTCTTATTTTTCTATACAAAAAGCTGAAATTGGCCGGAACTCATATCCGGATCGAGGGACATTTCTCCTGAGCCTTAGAACGTATAAAAGATGTAGATAAAATAGTATGTCGATTTAGATATCAATTCTCCCCCCAACCCAATTGCGTGATGTTAATGTAAAATCACTTCTGGTAGTTATGCTGACTGGTTAGAAACTTGAGTCCGGCAGGAGTTATGACCAGGCGATTCATACAATCATTAAGTTTGCTAATCAGACAGGATTTGCGTTGAAGCATGCGAATTTTTCGGATTTCAGCAGTGCAATGATATCGGACCAGGATTTTGTTTTGAAATAAATAATTAAAAACTTTATATGACATACCCTATCACCCGGCGTTTCTATACGATAAGCAGTAAGGCTTAAGGATAGAATTGGCGGGTGTTCAGGCATTCAAAGAAGCTCCTTTAAGCTGCTTTTTTGAAATTGCAATGGTGTTAATCCAATTTGCGTATGGAAGTGCTGAATAAAATGCGTTGTATTATGAAAGCCGACACATTCACCGATATGCTCTACACTATAATTTGTGGTGGTTAGTAAAAATTTGGCATGATTAATACGAAGCGTAATGATATATTGTTTGATGCTGAATCCAGTATATGTTTTGAAATTTTTGCAGAGAAGGGTTCTGCTGATTCCAAATTGATGCATTAGATGTTCAATGGTAATATCATCGGCGTAATTATCTCTTACATAAGCAATAATGTTTGCTATTGTATCTGTTTTGGTAGCTGCATGTGATTCATTTGTCTGGGAAGTCAGCAATTCCGTTAGTAAGATATTCAGGTAACAGGAAATCTGATATTCCCAAAATGGAATATGCTTGGATGCGGCTTTTAATACCTGCATTTGCAGCATTTCAAAATTCGGACAATTTTGTTTGGAAAATTTAACATGATTATTTAAAGCAAATTGATCATAAATACATTGGGCATAGCTTCCATTGATATGAAAGATTGTGCTTGTCCATTTTGTATCCGTTGTTCCGTAATAGTGCGGCTTTTTGCAATCAATCCAATAACCTTCCCCTGGACGTAAAGTATATTTACGTCCGTTATATTCTAAAAAACCTTCTCCTTCCAGCGTATATCTCAGCTCAAAGGAATCTAAATAGGATCGATCGGTGTAGTAACCTTTTCTGGCATCCATAATTAAAAATCCTTGTGGATATATCAGATTTTGTTTTGCAGCTTCCGATACCAGGAAGGCAGGATGGTAATGTTCAACGCCATTGATTTGAAAATGTCCCTTTCGAAAGGGGGTTAAGAGCGCAACGTTATCTGCACCTAACTGCTCAGATAAACGCGGCTGGTGTTTCTCTTTTATTTTTTCATTTGTCATGGTGTTGATACTGATGAACGGAATATTGTAATAGTTGTACGCCATAGTAATCTCCTTTTCTATTATTATGTACGATTTATATATTTTTGTAAACAAAAAGTGATTATAAACAAGATAATAGTATATTACAATAGATGTGCAAAAGGTAAATAATAATGCATATTTGGAAGGAGAAGGGAAATGAACCACAGGAAAATCGGGACACTGGACTATTTAGCATATGCCTTGTCAGCGGTGGTATATATATTGCCACAATATTTATTAAGTTCGTTTTTGTCCGCATATTATACGGATGTCGCATTGGTCTCAGCTGGAACAATCGGTATGGTAGTACTAGCCATGCGATTCACTGATGGAATCAGTGATCTATTGATGGGAAGAGTCATTGATAAAACAAATACCAGATTTGGAAAGGCAAGACCATGGCTGCTTGTAGGAACCATCGGATTAACCATTTCGTTGATTTCTATTTTTAATGTACCTGGAACTATGAGCAATGGAGTCAAGATTGTATGGCTTGCTGTTACATACTTTTTCATTATGACGATTTTTGGTACGGTACAGGGGGTTGCTTCAAATACCATGATTGTTTATCTTACCAAGGATTCCGGAGAGCGCAATAAGTTTGGAGCTTCCAATATGGCAGGGGTGTATATTGGTGGGTTAGCAGCTACTGCGGTGGCATCTGTGCTGCTGAGCAAACTTGGATATACCCAGAGCGGATATAGTAAGACTATGTTTATGTATTCTGCAATTGTTTTGGTAGCTGGTACTTTATCGTTTTTACGTTTGAGAGAATTTCAAGAAAACACGGACAAGATAGAGCAGCCTAAGGTTCCGTTAAAAGCAGTCTTATATGCAATAAGACATAATTCTTATTATATTAATGCTGTAATTGCAGGCTTGCTGATCAATCTGATCAACGGAATTACCACTGGTATGGGTGTATATTTCTGCAGAGACTTATTTGGGAATCCAGAGTTATACGCTATGGTCACCATTGCCTTACTGGCACCTACCCTTCTTGGACTGCCCATGGCTGTAGCGGTTGCAAAGAAAGCAGGTCATCAAAAAACACTGGTTTATGGAAGAATCGGCTATATGATCGGCGTTGCAATACAGGCATCTGGCCTGATTAACAGTAACATACCAGTATATTTTGCGGGAGTTGTATTTGCCGGATTATGCGGATCTACTTTTGCAGCCTGCTTTACAGCAAGGCTTGCTAATATCTGTGATTATGGCGAGTATCAATTCAAGATAAATGCATCAGGTACCTTAATGAGTGCAACAAGCTTCTGTAATAAGATTGGCTTAGGCTTAGGCGCTACTGTAACTGGATTAATCCTGGAATTGGCTCATTATGATGGAAGTCTGGTTTCAGCAGGAATGGCACAGTCAGCCTATACCATTGGTTTTGAACGATATGCGGTGGCATTTATTCCGTTGGTGCTTAATCTGATTGTAGTCATTTGCCTTTCCTTTACCAATGTAGATCCAAAACTGGAACAGATGAAAGCAGAGCTTCTAAAAAAAGGTGAAAAGTAGAATGAATCAAATAAATTGGAATCGCTCCTTTATAGAACTTGAGCGAGAGATAGATCCCAAGATCGAGCAACCGGCTGTCTATATTAGAAAAAAAGTAGAAATAGAAAAGCCAATCCGGCAGGCTTCCATTTGGATGACAGCTCTTGGTGTATATACTGGATATATGAATGGGACGCGGCTTGGAAACCAAAGGCTTACTCCAGGTTACACCGATTATCATTATCGTCTTCAGTTTCAGAAATATGATGTAACAGAACTCTTAAATCAGGGAACGAATATTATTTCCGCAATAGTAGGAGACGGATGGTATCGGGGATGTATTGATATTGGGAGTATTCGAAATACATATGGAACGAAGACGAAGTTCTTTGCGATCCTTCAGCTTATGTATGAGGACGGAAGCTGTGAGGATATAGTGACGGATGAATCCTGGAAAGTTACCTCACATGGAGCCCTGCGGGAAAATAATTTAAAAACAATAGAACGCTATGATGCAACGATGGAATTGGAAAACTGGATGAAGCCTGAATACGATGATGCCGGGTGGAAGAATGGAATTTCCAGTCAATATCATGGTCGGCTGATACTTCAGGAGGGGGAACAGGTTCTTTGTCATGAGCATTTTGTCCCAACCGTACGGCATACACCAGATGGTAATACCGTGCTTGATATGGGTCAGAATTTTGCGGGTCATGTGAAATTTAAGGTCACAGGAAAATCAGGTATTATGGTAACGCTTACCATGGGAGAATGTCTGGATGAACATGGAGATTTTACTATGAAAAATCTTGTGGCAGAAGGTGCCGGCAGCATAAGCGGAGCGGTAGGACAGCGTCTGGAATATATCTTAAAAGATGGAGAACAGACTTATGAACCGCAGTTTTTAATCAGCGGATTCCGGTATGTTCTTCTGGAAAACTGGCCAGAAGAAGTGAAGGCAGAGAATTTTGAGGGAATTGCGGTATACTCCCAGATTCCGTTTGTTGGAAATTTTACCTGTTCCAATGAATTAGTAAACAAACTGGTGGAAAATGTCAGATGGAGCCAAAAGAGCAATTTCGTAGATATTCCAGGAGATTGTCCAACAAGAGAACGCTCTGGCTGGACGGCAGATATGTCTGTTTTTTCCAAAACGGCATGCTATATCAGCAATCCAAGAAAATTTCTGAAAAAATGGCTGAATGATTATGTGTTGGAACAGTCTGAAGATGGGAACCTTCCCTATGTGATTCCTTGTGCGGGAAAACCGCCGGCGCGAAGAGGCTGTATGGGCTGGTCGACAGCAATTGCTAATATTTCAGAGGTACTTTACCAGTTCTATGGAGAAAAGGAAGATTTAGAATCGGTATATGATTGCGTAAAACGTTTCGTAACATTTAATGAGAACCGCGCAAAAAAAAGAAACAAATTATTGTTCTATAAGCATGGAAAACATCGGAAATACATCATCGAAACAGGTTTCCATTATGGAGAATGGCTGGAACCCGGACATCCAATGTATCAGGATTTTTTTAAAGCAATGTTGTGTCCGGATACCGAGTTTACAACTGCATGGTTCTACACTCTGGTGACACAGACCGCTCATATGGCAGAGGTTCTTGGAAAAGAAGATGAAAGAAAATCTTATCTGGAGCTTGCTGAGAATATCAAAAAAGCATATGATAAAGAATTTTTGAAAAATGGCAGAGTGAAATCAAAGCGTCAATGCAGATATGTACGTCCCCTTGCTCATGGACTCCTAGAGGGTGAATTGGCGAAACAGGCAGCCGCTGACTTAAATGAAAGGTGCATTGCAAATGATTACCGCATTGGTACCGGTTTTCATACAACATGCAAGGTGCTGGATGTATTATCAGATTATGGCTATAGAGATACGGCATATGGATTGCTGGAGAATGTGAAACAGCCTGGATGGCTTTATGCGGTAACAAAGGGTGCAACCACAACCTGGGAAAGCTGGGATGGCTTAACCGAAGAAGGAAAACCGGTTGATTCCCACAATCATTTTGCCCCGGGAGCGGTGGTATCTTGGCTATTCGAATACTGCGCAGGAATCAGACCTCTGGAACCAGGATTTGGTAAAATAAGAATACAGCCTGTTCCTGGTGGCAGCTTTACCTATGTGAACTGCAATTATAACAGTATCAAGGGGGAAATTGTATCCAATTGGAAAATTTATGACAATAAATTTCAACTGCATGTTGTAGTACCAGAAGGAGTGACGGCTGAAATCATAATGCCAGGCCAAACCAAATACTGTGTTAAGGGAGGCGATTACACTTATGAAGAAAGCCTTTCCATATGGTGATAATTGCTGGTTCCCCATAGCCTTGTGCAAAACGTGTGCCGGAAATTGGGACGCTGAAATGCAGCCGGATTCTTGAAATATAGCGTATACCCATCAGGAAAGGGAGGTTGCTGATATGGCAGTCTCCTTTTCTGTTAGGAATGGGAGTGATATAAGGGAGGAATTGTGCTATAATTATGACAGAGATTGATAAAATATTCTAATTTGTGAAAGAGGGGCAAAGGGAATGAAAAAATGGATTTGTGTAATCACAGGTATCGTGGGGGTTGTCCTGACAATCGCAGGTACATGGTTAAAAAAGAATGGTGCTGTTACAATGATAGGCGGGGCCGAAGGTTCAACATCAATGTTTATAGCAGGAAAGATAAATCCAATAGCTCCATGGGTATTGATATTGATAGGAATTATCATCTTGGCAGGGGGGATCATTATATTTGTAAATCAAGATAAATAGCATAAAAATAGCAGAAAGGAATCTTTTATTTATGGACAACCAGGAAATCATAGATCAATTAACAAAGGTATGTATCTGCAAAGGAGTTTCCAGACAAACAATAAAAAAGGCGATTTCAGAAGGTGCAGATACCGTTGAGAAAGTCTGGAGTAAAACCAATACTGGCAATGGCAGTTGCAAAGGAAAACGATGCGGCGAAAAAATTCAGCAGATTCTGGATCAATGGAATAAAGGCCAATAACGAATGATCAAAAAGACCATGCATAAAAGAGGTGATTGTTCCCCTTTATACATGGTGTTTTTGGTTCCGATATTCCGCGGCATTTTTATAGAACGCAGAAGGCAGAAGGAACGGATAGAAAGGAATCAGAAGCAGGCAAATCACGAAGCAGAATCAATATTTTCAAGCATTTTGCTTAAGGTTGACTTGAAGTTATCCAGATCCTGCTGGGAAAGTCCGTTAAGTACGTCTGACTTAAATTTCTCAGCGATTGCCTGCATTTCAGTTTCAATTTTTTGCCCGTTACTGGTAAGCGTCAGTAATTTTGTTCTTTTGTCGCTTTCGTTATTTACCCGGTTTACCCAGCCTAAGATTTCCATCTTATCAACCAATCGGACGACACTTGGCTCCTTTAACGACATCTTATCCGATAATTGTTTTTGGGTAATCATGTTGTTGTTCTTTATATAATATAATGCAATCCATTGGGATCTTGTAATATTATGATAGTTCAATCGTTTTTCCAAACAATCAGCTAATTTCCTTGCGCTTCTACAGGTAATAAAAGCAATGCAGTCGTCTAAATCAAACATAATAATCACCATCTAATTCCTTTTTGTTTATATCCTTTATATTAACATAAAAGGGTTCCTTATACTATCCTTTTTTTGATGGCAGGGCAAAAATTTGACAGTTCTCAATGGTTTAAAAAGTGCTGGTCCAGACATTCCCATATTGCTGTTTCATTAAAAGGGATACCTATTAGATGATTTTCCCATATCTTAAAATCAAAAAGCTGCAGACTGTCGGTGCTGATTTTGGCAGTTTGTATGAATCCATCCGATGATTGAATCGAAACGGATACATTTCCAAAGGAATATTTACGCTCCAATACAACATCAAAATCCGGAGATTGACCATACAGCCAGTCATATGAGGAGAGGAGTGATTCTAAGGGTGCATCAAAATTAGCTTTGCTGATATACTCTGTATCTTTGCAGTCAAAGGTCTTAATCAATGCCTCTATTACCTTTTCTGTAGTGATTTCTTTATTAATATCTGATAAATTGATCACCCTGCTTTTAACGGATTCAATCCCTTTGGACTTTAACTTTAATATAGATGGAGTAAGTGCTTTTTCCAGCTGGTCAAAATCCACATGGACTAAAATTGTGCCGTGATACATGTAATTATCGTTGTCCGTATAGTAAGCATGTCCGGAAAATTTTTGGTTTTTATACAGTAAATCATTTCTCCCGCTAAATTCGCAATCAATCCCCAGTTTCAACATGGCGGATTGTATAAGCTCGACAAACCGGACATGACCTGCTGAGGCCTCTTTGGTAATAAAGGTAAAATTAACATTTCCCATATCATGATATACGGCACCGCCGCCGGAAAATCTGCGTACCGCCTTAATATTATGTTCTTTAAGGTAGGAAAGATTACATTCGGCGTATGGATTCTGGTTTCTTCCTATAATAACAGAAGCATCATTTTGCCATAAAAACAAGTGAATATCATCATCGGAGGAAAGAAATAACTGGTGTTCGGCAGCGATATTAAAATACGGATCAAATTCTTTTGAAATTATTATTTTTTTCATTACTGGTGCAAAGCTCCGATTCCAAAATCCAGTGCAGCTTCATGTATCACCTCGCTGGTTGTTGGGTGTGAAAATATTGTTTCCGTTATTTGTTTTTCTGTAAATCCATTTGCGATTGCCAATGTCAATGTACTTATTAAGGAGGAAGCATCCGGGCCAATGATAGATCCGCCTATTATCTTTTGAGATTCATTGTCTTTTAACAGCTTGATAAAACCTCGGGGCTCATTCATTGTTAAGGCTTTTCCATTTCCTTCAAATGAAAATCTGCCGATGGAGATGTTCAGGCCTTTTGCCCTTGCCTCGTCCTCATTTATGCCCACGCTTGCTATTTCCGGGGTAGTAAATATAACATTGGGAACGGCAGAGTAATCCATTGCTGTGTGTTTCCCTAATAGGTTGTCTACGGCTACCATACCCTGATGGGAAGCTACGTGGGCCAGCTGGATCTTATCGGTAACGTCGCCGATTGCATATATATGGTCAATATTTGTGCGCATGGCAGAATTTACTTCAATGCCCCTTCCCCTGCTGTTTAATAAAACCCCGCTGAGCTCAAGGGATAATCCTTCCAAATCAGGCTCTCTCCCGATGGCAACCAAAACCTTATCGCTTACCAGCAGGTGCTCCCCATTTTTATCCTCATAAGAAGTGACTGCCGTGCCATTCATGGAGCTTTGGATTTTCAGGACTTTTGAACAGGTATGGATTTTAATCCCGGCATCTTCTGCAATCGCCTGCATTTCACTGGATATCTCATGGTCTACCATGGTTAAGATCCGGTCCATAAATTCAATGACATGTACATCAACGCCTAAGTTTCTGTAGAGAAATGCGAATTCCATACCAATGACCCCGCCGCCGATAATTGCAATGGATTTTGGCAGTTCCGTATCGGACAATGCAGTGGTGCTGTTCCGCACAAAAGGCAGATCCATGCCCGGGATCGGCGGTTTTGAAATCTTAGACCCTGTTGCTATTATAATATCCTTTGCCTTTATTATACAGCTTTCATTTCCAGTCACAGCAACGGTATGCTGATCCATAAAAGAAGCCTGGCCGGAAATTACATTGATATTATTTTTATTCATAAGATAGTCAATACCGGAAACAAGTTTGTTCTTTACCTGATCCTTGCGATCTATGACCTTCTTCATATTAACCCTTATATTGCCGTCAATTTCAACACCAAAAACAGATGCATTGTTTACGCTGTGGCAAATTTCTGCAGATTTTACAAGCGCCTTTGTAGGAATGCAGCCAACGTTCAGGCAAGTTCCGCCTAACTGGGATTTTTCCACCAGAGTTACCGTTCGTCCGTTCTTAGCCGCATATATGGCTGCCACATATCCCCCGGGGCCTCCGCCGATGATAAGTAAATCCGCGGAAAGCTGTGTGGTACCTGTTTGTGTCATGTCATTAAAATCTTCTTTTGCTGGTTTTTCATCAGCCTGATATTCTGTAATTTCAAACATGGGGGCACCGGGAGCAATTTCGGCACCTTCTTCACATAATATTTTACATACCGTACCTTCCGAAACTGCTTTTACCGGGCGGTTCCCCTTTGCTGTTTCCACCTGCACCAGAATGACGCCGGCATCTACTTTATCCCCTGCGTTTACATTTATTTTCCCTACTTTACTCATTTTTCCGCCTGGAATAGCCGGCATCTTTATAATCATGTGATATTCTCCTTTTCTTTTTATCCGGATAAGCAAAAGAGCCAATGATAAAAGGCTCTTTTGCTGTACCTATTAATTAGTCGATGGCAACCCCTGATAATACTAATTTCACGCCATTTGATAAACAATCACCTACAGGGCAGGTCTGCTCAATAAATTTGGCAAATTTTTCAATCTTTTCTTTGGGTTCGTTGGTTTTAAAATGCATTACAAAGCGAATTTCCTGAAAACCGTTTCTTACATCGGCTAGTCCCAGGAAGCCATCCGGATCTAAGTCTCCTTCTAGTTCAACATGGAATTCTTCAAATGAAACATCATGGGCAGCAGCAAATGCACTAGCTACAATTGACTGACATGCCCCCAGTGCGCATAAAAGTGCTTCCACAGGGTTCATAGCAGCATTTGTTCCTCCCAGATCTTCAGGCTCATCAAGTAGTATTTTAAAACCTCTTGAATTGGTTTCAACCTGTAAACCGTTGGGTAATTTTTTTGCAGTAGCTTTGAATGTAGTCAGCATATAATTATCTCCTTTCCGCAGGTATTTATCATACCATGTTTTTATTTGTTAATAATGTAACATATATGACGGACAAAATCAATAGTTAACTAAGTAATTATTTTACTTTGACTGACATTTTCGGAATTTCCTTCATAAAAACCCCTTGCAGTTCATGTCCCATAGAATATGGACTGGATATTTTTGGAGGGACCTTGCAGAAACTGCAGTCAGTTGGAGATTTCGAAGAAGATTTTCCTGAATTGAAACAAAAAATGACATAATATATAGATGACATCTATTAGTAACCCCTTACTTATTGAATAAATCAATTAGACTGGGAAGCAGTCCCCCTTTATAATAGAAATAGCAAAAAACATACTTAATGGGAGAAGAAGTATTATGAAAAAAGGGATATTGAGTCCATTGCTTTGCATGGCTATGGCTGCATCACTGCTGGCAGGATGTGCAGCAAATTCTGAAAGTAAGCCTGCTGACAGGGAAAAGATGGCAGGAGAGAAAGAAACCTCTGATGTAAAAGCCGATCCGGTGGATCAAAAAAAAGTGTACGTATCGCCGGACTGGGTGCAGAGCGTGATTGACGGGAATCAGAAAGAGTCCTCAGATTATGTGATTCTGGAATGTGCATGGGGTGAGGAAGCAGATAATCCTGCATACACAGAAGGGCATATCAAAGGCGCTTATCATATGAATACAGATGATATAGAATCTGAAGAGTACTGGAACATCCGCACACCGGAGGAAATTAAAAAGCTGATGGCTGATTACGGAATAACAAAGGATACTACTGTAATCTGCTATGGAGCCGATGGAGTAAACTCTGCGGATGACAGAGTTGCATTCACGCTGCTCTGGGCAGGGGTGGAAAATGTAAAATGCTTAGACGGCGGGTTAGAGGCCTGGACAAAGTCCGGATATGCCATGGAAAAAGGCAGCAATAAGCCCAAGGCCAATGACAAGGGTTTTGGAACAACCGTTCCTGCTCATCCGGAATATATTATCACTATTGAGGATGTCAAAGAGAAGCTTGAAAATGACAGCAATTTCAAATTAGTGAGCATCAGAAGCAAGGCGGAGTTTTCAGGAGAGACCAGCGGATACGGATATATTGACAAGGCAGGAGAACCAAAGGGTGCGATTTGGGGACATGATACAGACGACGGGTCTTATAACAAGGAAGATGGAACAACGGCCGGTGTGGATGTGGTGGAAGGATTTTTAAAAGAATCCGGGGCCTCCCTTGACAATGAACTGGCATTTTACTGCGGTACAGGCTGGAGAGCCACCATCCCATTCCTGATCTGCTATGAAAACGGCTATTCCAATGCAAAGCTTTATGATGGAGGCTGGTTCCAGTGGCAGATGGATGACAGCCTTCCGGTACAGGTGGGTGATCCTGAAGGCGGTAAATGCGAATACACCACCGTAGGGGAGCTTTCTGCGGATAAAGCAAAAAAATAAAAATAAACAATTTGAGCGCTGGACGCGGAAGCGGCAGCGCTTATTTTAACAAGGGAAGATGGGAGAATGAAAAAAGCCGGATATTTTATTATGACTCTTGGGGAACTCTTTTTTTTGGCGGCAGCTTATATCATCCACTATTTTACCCGGAAAAAAATGGGGATGGCAAGATATGTGATATATAAAAACCAGGGCTGGGAGCGTACGTTACCCATGGAAGCATTGAAATATACGTCGGTGGCAGTTTTAACGGTATTGACGCTTGCTATTCTGGTTGCTTTTGTTAGCCGGCACAAGGAAAAGGCAAGGCTTCTGGCTGCCATGCATGCTGCCATGGTCTTTCTAACAGCACTGTATGGAGCTTATACTTTTCTCAGCTCCGCAGAGGCTATGAGAGCATACTATTTTATCAGCCTGATGCTTGGAGCGGCAGCGCTGGTACAGATTATAAAAACGGGAGCTGCACTTGTTTTGTGTGGAAAGAATAAGAATGAATCATAAAAGGTTGTGGGTATTTGCGGGGATCACCCTTGTGATTCTCTGCCTGAATCATATATTTGGCTGGTCTTCCTATCTCAGCAATATGAATAATTTGGCTTTTTTAAAGCAGGCGGTAGAGGATAATCTTCCTTTTGCCATTGGAATCTATATGCTTCTTACCATAGCAGGCTGTGCCTTTCTGGCCCTTCCTGGGGTTACATTTGCAATTTTTGCCGGTCTTTTGTTCGGGCCTGTACTGGGGACGGTATGCTGTTCTGCGGCGACCACAATAGGGGCGGCCCTTGCATTTGCAGCAGGACGATACTTCTTAAAAGACACTATCCGGCCAATGGTTATAAAGAATAAATATCTGAAAAAGTGGTTGTTCGGCAATTCAGGGAAAAACCAATTATTTGTTCTCATCATGACCAGGCTTGTTCCTGTATTTCCCTATAATCTTCAGAACTTTGCCTATGGAATCACAGATATTAAATTCAGCACCTACATGATAGGTTCTCTGGTTTTCATGCTTCCTGGAACAGCCATGTACACGGTTGGAACAGCAGGGCTTGCGGATAAAGAAAACCGTATGCTGTATATGGGGATTGCGGCGGTTCTGGCGGTTGGGGTTATGGGAATCGGGATATTCTTAAAGAAGAGATACATACAGGAGGAACGGAATGAAAGATAAGGAGAGAATCATAGATCCGGATGCATGCGTTCATTGCCATCTATGCAGGCAGCACTGTCTCTTTCTGGAAAAATATAAATTGGATATCGGAGATAAGGAAAAGCTGGAGGAACTATCTTACCATTGTTTTTTATGCGGTAAATGTTCTGAGGTCTGTCCTAAGGGGATTGACGGAAGAGAAATTATTTTAAATATGCGTAAGGAGCAGGTGAAACGCAATGACGGACAGCTCCGTGAAAAAGGCTATGGATTGCTTGTGAGGGAAAAACAGAACTATTTATTTCAGAATTACAGAAATGGAACGAAGAAAAGCGTACTTTTTCCTGGCTGTAATTTTCCGGCTTTTTATCCTGAAACAACGGGGTATCTGATGGAACTGTTCCGGGACAAAGCTGGTGCCGGAACCGTATTTGACTGCTGCGGAAAGCCTATTGCAGAGCTGGGAATGGAGAAAAAGGAAGAAATGATCCTGGAACAGCTGGAGAGAAAGCTGGAGGAACATGGTGTGGAGGAAGTGATTACCCTCTGTCCCAACTGCTATTCTTATTTAAAGCCCCGCCTGAAAGGAAAGGTAGTGGGCATATATGAGAAACTCCGGGATCTGGGGATCGGCAGGGCGATAGAAAAAAAGATAACGATATTTCCTCCTTGCCCTGACAGGGAGAACAAGGAGCTCCTTGGCACCATACAGGTGTTTTTAAAGGAAGAACCTGATATTATCTCCCATGTGCAGTGCTGCGGGCTTGGAGGCTGTGCAGGGAGCAAAGAAAAGGACCTGGCAAAACAGATGATCCGTAGGATCGGACCGGAGAAAGGGGAAACTGTTTATACTTACTGTGCATCTTGTTCGGGGAATTTTGTAAGAAAGGGATATGGGGATACGAAACATATTCTGCTAGAACTATTAGAGAGAAACGAGGAGCCGGACACAGGCGGGTCTATGGTAAACCGCATAAAACTGAAATACCGGAGAGAATAAAGCTTGAAAGGAACGTATCTTTCAACCTTGAACTTGTAAATCAACGGGATATGCAAGCATATCCGCCTGGTTCCTCAGGAGACAAAAAATGGCTGAAAAAAATAGATGGATTAAAAAATTTGTGTTGATCTTTGGGTTTGGGGCTGCGGCTGCAGGTTATTATGGGATACCGTCAGTAAGAGAAACCATGAATCTGGTTGTTAAAATGTTTGCAAGCGGCGATTTTGGGATAGTGAAGGATTTTATAGCATCCTGGGGGGCATATGCGGCAGTTATATCCTTTGGACTTATGATCTTCCAGTCAATCGCAGCTCCTCTGCCTGCCTTTCTCATTACCTTTGCAAATGCCAACCTGTTCGGCTGGTGGCAGGGAGCCATACTCTCATGGACCAGTGCCATGGCGGGAGCGGCGCTGTGTTTTTTAATTGCAAGAGTTTTAGGCAGGGATGCAGCAGAAAAGCTAACAAGCAAGACGGGTCTGAGGCAAGTGGATGCTTTCTTTGAAAAGTATGGAAAAAGCACGGTTTTGGTATGCCGCTTATTGCCTTTTGTATCCTTTGACCTTGTCAGCTATGGGGCGGGACTTACTTCCATGTCCTTTGGCTCTTTCTTTATTGCAACCGGAATCGGACAGCTTCCTGCAACCATTGTTTATTCCTATGTGGGAGGTATGCTCACAGGAGGCGCAAAATTATTTGTCACAGGACTTATGATGCTGTTTGCGTTGTCAGCGCTGATTGTTATGGCAAGAAAAATATATGCGGAAAAACAAATGAAAAAAGGAGAAAGGCAAGAATGAGTACTTTCAAAAATCAACCGATCTCTTACGAAGAGATCCGGGAATTATTTCTCCAGGGAATTGACTGCTCCCAGGTGGTGGCAGGGGCATTTGCGAAGGAATCAGGGGTGGATCAGAAGCTGCTTCGGAAGATATCCGCCTGCTTTGGAGGGGGGATGCATTGCGGGGAAACATGCGGCGCTGTCACAGGGGCCTTGATGGTGATCGGAATGAAGTACGGTCACAGTGAAGAAGGAGATACCAGACAGAAGCAGGTGATGATGGAGAAAACCGGGGAATTTAAGAGGCTGTTCAGGGAGCAATATCCATCCTGCATCTGCCGTGATCTGCTGGGGCATGATATTTCCGAAAAAGAAGAACTGGATAAGGTGATGGAGAAAGGACTGCTTCTGCAGCTTTGTCCCAGGATCGTGGAAGATACAATAAAAATTTTAGGAAAGATAGGATAGATGAAACAGGCGATTATTATATTTACAAGAGCGCCCATGCCGGGAAGGACCAAAACCAGGATGATGCCATGTCTTACTCCAAAACAATGTGAAACACTGCACATTTGCTTTTTGAAGGACATTGGAAAAGAATGTGAAAAATGCCGGGCAGATCGATTCATCTGCCATACCCCGGATGGTGACAGGCCCAAAAATCATCTGGAGAAAATTCTGGGAAAGCAGAAAGAATACTTTCCCCAGCGGGGAGAACATTTGGGAGAGCGGATGTTCCGGGCTTTGGAAGAGGTATTCGAAAAAGGATATGAGAAATGTGTTCTCATCGGAACCGATGTGCCGGAGCTGCGTTCCCGTGATCTTAGGAAGGCATTTGAAGTACTTAACACTCAGGATGTGGTGTTCGGAAAGACGTATGACGGAGGATATTATCTGGTAGGGATGAAGAAGCCCTGCCGGGAAGTATTTGAAATTGACCAATATGGACATGAATCGGTTCTTGAGGATACCATAAAGACCCTTTCCCGGTCTGGCATTACGGTGGGATATACGAAGAAGCACTGGGACATGGATACTCCCTGGGATTTAAAAGAGTACCGGAAGCGGTTACGTGCAAACAAAGTGCTGAAGCAGACGGAAACCGGGCGTTATGCTGCAGGAATCGCCCCAATTTCAATAATTATCCCAATATATAATGAGGAAAAAGGAATTGTAAAGTTTCAGGAGCAGTTAAAAGAGCTGAGGGGGAAATGTGAAATATTGTTTGTGGATGGTGGGAGTACTGACCATACACTGGATTTTATTGAGCCAGGGTATTCTGTGATTCATAGTGAAAAAGGAAGAGGTAAGCAGATGAATGCAGGAGCAAAAGCAAGCAGCGGGGATATTTTGTTTTTTCTCCACTGCGACAGCCAGCTTCCTCCAAAGCCTTTGGCAGAGATCAGAAGGGTGATGAGAGATTATCAGGCCGGCTGCTTTGGAATCGCATTCCACTCCCCCAATGTTTTTATGTTTACATGCAGGGTGATTTCCAATCACAGAATAAAAGACCGGAAGATCATGTTTGGGGATCAGGGGATTTTTGTGGACCGGGACCTGTTTTTTGAAGCCGGAATGTTTCCTGAGATTCCCATTATGGAGGATTATCAGTTCTCTCTGACATTAAAGGAAAAGCGGGTGAAGCTTGGAATGGCAGGGAAAAGAATCTATACATCGGACAGGCGATTTCCCAAGGGGACCATACCAAAGCTGAGGCTTATGTGGACCATGAACCGTCTTCGGACCATGTACCGGAATGGGGTCCCCGCAGAAAGGATCTCGGAAATGTACCGGGATATCAGATAGGGGGGGGGAAATATGGATCAGATACAGGGATTTGAAGCTTATATCAAATGGAGGGGATACCGGGAAAGTCTGGGGCTTCCAGCGGCGGTAACGGAAGAGTACCGGATGCTGGCTCAGGGGGAATATAACAGAAACTACCTGTTTCTTCACCCGGTGACCAATAAGAGGCTTATTCTGCGGATTAATTTTGGAAGTCAGATGCATCTGGAAGATCAGATTGAATATGAATTCAGGGCATTGGAGCTGCTAAAGAATTCGGGACGCACGCCAAGGCCCATGTTCGTGGATGGGTCTATGGAGAAGATTCCCTATGGAGTAATGGTAATGGAATATCTTCCAGGACATGCACTGGATTACAAAAAAGAACTGCTTTATGCGGCAGACTGCCTGGCGGATATACACGCCATCCCCGTTGCCAGGGACTTTCCGCTGGTGGCACCGGATCACCCTCTGAAAGCGATTTTGGAAGAATGCGAGGAGATGTTCCGGACATATGAGGAGTCTTCCCTTGGGGACGAAGGGAAGAAAAGAAAAATACGAAGGCTGCTGAACAGAGGCTGGGACAGGGCAGACATACTGCCAAAGCCGGCCTACCGATGTTGTATCAATACGGAATTGAATTCTACGAATTTCCTTATTAACGGAGAAGGTAATGGAAATTATCTGATTGACTGGGAAAAGCCGATTTATGGGGATCCGGCACAGGATCTTGGACATTTTCTTGCGCCCACCACAACCTTCTGGAAGACGGATGTGATTCTGGAAAGGGAACAGATGGAGCTGTTTTTAGATGCGTATATCAAAAAAACAGCAGGGCGCTTTGACATTGAGGATTTAAAAGAACGGACAAGGGCGTATCTTCCAATTACATGCCTGCGGGGTATCACCTGGTGTGCAATGGCCTGGGTGCAATATAAGCAGCCTGACAAACCTATAATCAATGAATCCACCGTCCAAAAGCTGGAGGCGTATTTAAGCCATGGATTTTTGGATAAAATAGCAGGATTTGTTGGCTGATTGAAAGTATCAAATGGATCTATAATGAATCGGTAACTATGGCAGTTCCGCTTTAAATAAAGTGGAAGAAGCCTTAATCATCATCATGACACGGCGTTAATAAAAATACAGGCGCCGGCAGACCAAGGAGGAAAATATGATAAAAAAATTTTTAGCAGCTGTTTTAATGTCAGCAATGACGGTATCCATGATTGCAGGATGCAGCACCAAAAGTGTGGGAGAGAAGAAAGAAACTACGGCAGCGGTGAGCACAGCAGCAGAAACCACGGCGGCGGCAGAAAGTACAACAACAGCGGAAAGCGCTTCAGTCGCGGAAAATACAGGGAAAGAAGAATACCAGTTTGTTTCGGCCGGGGAGGCGGTAAAAGCAGCGGCTGACGGAAAAACTCATGTTCTTGACGTAAGGGAATGGACAAACTATGGAGCAGGAAGGGTTGCCAATTCAGAATGGTGTCCTATCTTCCCGCTGGAAGACGAATCCCTGGCAGATGAAATGAAAGCATATGCTGATAAAAATTTAAAAGACGGTGAGAAAATCTATATTATCTGCAACAGCGGGCAAAGAGGTGCCCAGAAGTCAACAACCGTACTGAAGGAAGCCGGAATCGATGAAAGTCTGATCTATACGGTTGAGGGGGGAGCAAAGGCTCTGGCAAAAGAAAAAGGTGCGCTGACCACCAACCGTGCAGAAGAAAGCATCGACTGGCAGTATGCAAAGGCAGCAGACGTACTGGGCAAGAAGGATGCACAGATCGTGGATGTGCGTGATGACGATACTTATGCAGGGGGCCATTTAGAAAATACACTTCAGGTCAACTTAAAGGATTTTGAAAGTGCCGATGCACAGAATGCAATGTATGAACTGGCTGCTGAAAAGCTGAATAAAGAGGAACCGGTATATTTCTTATGCTACAGCGGAAATAAGTGTGCAAAAACAGCAATATCCGTGTTAAAGGATGCAGGCTTTGAGGAAAAAAATCTGTTTATTATTGAAAATGGTGCAAAAGATGGCGATGTTCAGGCCGCTTTTGTAAAATGATTGCTGCTTATTAAGGATTCTGACCGCTAAAATTATGTATGCCTTTGCTGAAGTGGGATGATTGGTCAGCATGCACCGGAAATACAGCAACAGATGGAGAAACGAGATGAAAAGAAGAATTTCGGCAGCGCTTCTGGCAGTTATAACAGCTCTTTCCATGGCAGCCTGCGGAAACAAGGAAAGACCAAAAGAAGAGAAAAAGCAGGCTTCAGAAATAGAAGAAATGTCCTTCGGCAGAATGCAGGAGGAAGCAAAGGGCACTGCCGTTACATTTTATGGCTGGGGCGGGGATGAGAGGCTGAATGAATGGCTTGACAATGCCTTCGCACCGGCAATGAAGGAAAAGTATGATATTACCATGGAACGTGTTCCAATGGATATTGATCAGATATTAAGCCAGTTGTCAGGAGAGATCCAGGCGGGCGAAAAGGATGGAAGCATTGACATGATCTGGATCAATGGAGAAAACTTCCGTTCTGCCAGAGAAAACAATATGCTCTATGGGCCTTTTGTGGATAAACTTCCTAACTTCCAGGACTATGTGGACCAGGAGTCCGAAGACGTAACCCTTGATTTTGCCTATCCCATTGAAGGCTTTGAAGCTCCTTATGGAAAAGCACAGATCGTGATGATAGCGGATACGGCGGTAATTCCAGACATGCCAAAAAGCGCCGGGGCTTTAAAGGATTTTGTCAGGAAGTATCCGGGGAAGGTGACGTATCCGGCCCTTCCCGATTTTACAGGAAGCGCGTTTGTCAGAAATATTATCTATGAGATCTGCGGATATGAACAGTTTTTGGATATGAAGGGGGATAAGGAAACGGTGAAAGCTGCCGTAGAACCTGCAATGGCATATTTAAGGGAACTGAATCCATACCTGTGGAATGAAGGAAAAACCTTCCCCGGTTCATCAACCACCCTGGACAATATGTTTGCAGACGGAGAGGTGGTTCTGAATATGACATATGAAGCTTATGGAACCGCCGTTAAAATATCAGATGGAGCCTATACCCAGACAACCCGGTCTTTCCAGTTTGACAAAGGCACCATCGGAAATACCAATTTTATGGCCATTGCAGCAAATTCCGGAAATAAGGCAGGAGCCATGGTGGCGATCAATGAAATGCTGTCACCGGAGATCCAGGCTGACCGTTATGATACATTAAAAGTCATTCCGGTTCTTGACAATACAAGGCTTACAAAGGAACAGAAGGCGGCATTTGATAACGTGGATCTTGGAAAGGGAACGATTCCCCAGGATGAGCTGTTGTCAAAACGTCTTCCGGAAATGCCTGCTGAGCTGGTTCCTATTATTGAAGAGATATGGACAGAAGAAGTGGCAGGAAAATAATGAAAGAAAAGCTGATGCCATATTTACTTTTGGCTCCCCAAATACTGCTTACCATTTTATTTATGATTGGATTAATAACTGGAATTACCCAAAGCTTAGGGGTAATTCCAGCTTTTGGGTTAAAGGAGCCAACTTTTTATTATTATAAGGAAATTTTATCGCGGCCGGATATGATGAAGTCGGTGGGATACAGTCTTAGGATTGCGCTGCTTTCCTCGGTTCTTGCAACGGCAGGCGGCGTATTTTTTTGCGGCGTATGCGTGATGGGAAAGAAAACTCAGGGAACGGTTATGCGGATTATCCAGCTTCCGATTATCGTGCCCCATGTGGTTGCGGCAATTTTTATTATCAATATTTTTTCCCGGAACGGTATCCTGGCCAGGGCTGCATATGCACTTGGCATAATACAGGAACAGCAGCAGTTTCCCATGCTCATCTACGATCCTCATGGGATCGGAATCATTATGGCGTATCTGTGGAAAGAAATTCCCTTTATTATTTATTTTGTCATCGCCCTGATGGCAAATATGAACGGAAGACTGGGAGAAGCGGCGACAAATCTGGGGGCTGGAATGTGGACGGTGTTCTGGAGGGTGACCCTCCCCCTGTGCAGAACTACAATTATAAGCGGCTTTTTGATTATTTTTGTATTCGCCCTTGGAGCGTATGAGCTCCCCCTGTTGCTTGGGGCCACGGTCCCCAAGGCATTGGCGGTCCTTGCATATCAGGAGTATATTCATCCGGATTTAAGAAACCGGCCTTATGCCATGGCTTTAAATGGAATAATTATTGTGATCTCCCTTATCAGTGCGGGGATCTATTTCTTAATGATGCGGAAAAATGTGAAATGTTTAACGGATAAATAATAACCATGAAAAATAAAAGAAAATTGATATTTACTAGCATTGCACAGTTCCTTTTGCTGGCTGCCATTCTTGTTCCGGCGGTCAGCCTGTTTCTATGGGTTTTCACGGAGCGGTGGGCATGGCCGGATCTGGTGCCTCAGGTGTTTTCCAAGAGAGCTATTTTAGAAGCAGCAGGAAGAAAAAAGGAGCTATTGCAAATCGTTGGTTCAAGCGTTCTGATTTCCACGGTTGTGGCGGCCTTATCTGCGGTGATCGGCATTATGACAGCGAGAGCCATTCTATTATACCGTTTCCCCGGTAAGGAACTGATGTATTTTTTCACCATCCTTCCATTTATGGTTCCTGCCACCGTGTTTGCAATGGGGATACAGGTCACGTTTATTAAAATGGGATTAAACAACAGGATGACAGGGGTTATCCTTGCTCATCTGATCTGTTCGCTCCCTTATGCGGTGCGCCTCATCATGGATGGGACGGCGGCTGTCGGAAGCAGTCTGGAAGAGCAGGCCAGAGTCCTGGGGGCATCTCCTTTTCAGGCTTTTTACAAAACGACCCTGCCAATGCTGATGCCTGTGATCCTTTCAGCGGTGAGTATGTCATATATTGTCTCCTTCAGCCAGTATTTTCTTACGCTGCTGATCGGAGGGGGGAAGGTACAGACCTTTGCCGTCATTATGGTGCCCTATTTGCAAAGCGGTAATAGAAACATTGCCTGTATTTACAGTGCCTTGTTTCTTGGCGTTACATTGCTGGTGTTTGGGATGTTTGAGGGGGCAGCCGGTCATTGGATAAAAAATGGCGGAGGAGAATTTTATACATCAAAATGAGACGACAATGGAAAAGGAAGAGAAAACCATGAGCCTTACGGTTGAAAATTTAAAAGTAGTACTGCAGAAGAAGGAGATTCTTCATGGGATCAGCCTGGATATAGGGGAAGGGGAATTCATTTCACTTCTCGGTGCGTCCGGGTGCGGGAAGACAACGCTTTTGAAAAGCATAGGGGGACTTCTTGAAATTGAACAGGGAGATATCCGGATTAAAAATACATCTGTTGTGGGAATCCCGCCCGAGAAGAGAGGAACGGTCATCGTATTTCAGGATTTAAGGCTGTTCCCCCACATGACTGTGGAGCAGAACATTGCATTTCCCATGGAGCTTCAAAAGGTGCCGAAACATGTCCGGAAGGAAACGGTGAAAAAGCTGCTGGAAGATGTCCAGCTTTCGGGTTTTGAAAACCGGAAAATAAAAGAAATGTCCGGGGGACAGATGCAGAGAATTGCTCTGGCAAGGGCTCTTGCCGCAAATCCGGGAGTGCTGCTTTTGGATGAACCGTTTTCGGGACTGGATGAGTGCTTAAGGCTGGAGATGGGGAATCTTGTGAAGAAGCTTCACCGGGAGCGGAAGATTACCACGATTCTTGTGACCCATGAAAAACGGGAAGCAATGCAGATGTCAGACAGGATTGCACTGATGAGCCAGGGGCAGATTTTACAGTTTGATACGCCAAGGGATCTGTTCCGGCATCCGGCATCAAGGGCGGTGGCGGAATATTTCGGCCGGGTAAACTATGTGAAAGGAAGAATTGAGAACCACAGGTTTTACAGCAGTCTGTTTGAGATGCGTACAGAGATGGAAGACGGGGAATATGAGGCAATGATAAGACCGTTCTCCGTAAAGCTTGAAAGAGAAGGAGCCAATATCATTTCCGAAATTACATTTATGGGAGAGTTGGCGGAAGTGAAGATGGAGATACCGGAGGGTATGATCATAAGCCAGGTCATGAGTCATGAGCTGGAGAGACTGGGACTGGAAGAAGGGGACCGGAGGGGGATATTGATAGAAGAAAAAGGAGTGACCTTGTTTCGGAGAGGCGCGTAAAAAAACACGTGATTCTTGCTGTAGTGGTTTCGGCTGCTGTCCGTTTCTTTTGCTGAATAGTGATACTCAGAGTAACCGAGCTCTGTATCCAGTTCCGCTTACCGTATCCCTTGCAAGGCATCACCAAGCAGGTCTCTTCGAATCTCCAGGTCGTCCTGTGTAGTTTTGGGCTGATAATGCTGCAGGAGTCCATTGATGAATGAATCTTCTAAATACACCAACCAGCAGGAAGAAATGGCCCTTTAAAATATCGTAAACTTGGATTATTGATATGAGTCCAACTTTATGTCCGCACCCCCGTCTTAATTTTTTAATTAATCAAGATATGGTTTGAGATACATATTAAAATGATCAACCAGATCTTGCTCGGTCATATTAGGACGCCACATAAAATAATTCTTATCATATGTATCAAACCAAAAGGAAATTTCTCTATTTCGTTTTGGGTCACGAGTAATGTCGCCTTCAAGTACAACCCAGAAAGGTAATATTTCTTCATCTTCAATTCCACTTATATTTCTATATGTTTTAATAAGACCTGGTGTAAACAGTTTGCACATACGCTCATGAGCATTACCACGTCCTGCACTAGGGTCTTTACCCTCAACCCATCCATCTTGACGCTTTATCTCTCCAAACAAAATTTTTCCGGTTTTAGTATTTGTAATAGAAAAATCTGGGGATACACCCCAGCCACGCTTTTGAGCGTTTAACATGGTTGCTTCATTTGGGCAGTAAATTTGTGAAAGTGTTTGCTTTGGTAAATTAACATGCTCATAAAGGTGTTTCAAATCATTTGGGTGATCTGATATCTTATAGATAGTACCCTCAAATGCCTTCTCAAAGGCAGAGTATAGATCTTTTTCTGCTGTTCCGGCAAGACCTCCTGGACCAGATTCAGTTTGCCAATTTTCACGTCCAGATAATGCACTTTTACCCATAGTATTCCTCCTAAAGTCCTTTGAATAATTCTTCTAGTGTTATGCCAAGACCATTAGCAATTTTTTCAATATTTTTAATGGAGATGTTTCTTTTGCCGCTTTCAACAGAAGCATAATAAGTTCTATCCATATCTATGGATAATGCAAACTTCTCTTGACTAATGCCAAGACCATTTCTTAAAATTTTTATTCTTTGTCCAAATTCTTTTGTAATCATAAGAAACATCCTTTCTCAATTTGTATTAATGATAGTAAATTGTTACTTTTAAGACAACGGACTATGAGTAACAAATGCATTGACTTCTAATTGAAGATAATGTAATATATATAACAAGTCAATGAAAGGAAAATAATAATCATGTCTGATAGTAAGAACAACGATGTAACCGCTTATTCTTTATATAGCAAGCAAGCAAAGGAAAGGACAAAAATCAATCCATTAGAAGATATTTACCCTAAACTACCAGAGAAAAAATATCAAGTTATATATGCAGATCCACCATGGGATTATGGCGGAAAGATGCAGTATGATAAATCTACAATTAAAGATGAAAATGTAGGCTTTGAAAGAAAAATATTTATAAGTTCGGCTAATTTTAAATACCCAACACTAAAATTAAAACAGCTTAAAGAGTTGGACGTTAAATCGATCGCAGCTGACGATTGTATTTTGTTTATGTGGACAACTGGACCACAGATGGCAAATTCGATTGAACTAGGTGGAGCATGGGGATTTGAATATAAAACAATAGCTTTTGTCTGGGACAAAATGATGCACAACCCTGGAAGATATACCTTATCGCAAACAGAGTTTGTATTAGCTTTTAAGAAAGGTAAATTTCCACAGCCTAGGGGGGCAAGAAACATTCGTCAGATGGTTGCAATTCCTAGGGGAATCCATAGCGAAAAACCGCTGGAAATAATAGATGGTATTACGAAAATGTTTCCAGAGCAAGACAAGATTGAGTTGTTTGCAAGAAATAATTTCAATGGTTGGGATAACTGGGGTCTTGAGATTCCATACTCTAAGATTGATATTATTACAGGATTAGAAAATGCACATAGCAGAACAGATAAAGATGGACAAATGAGTTTAGATATAATATAAGCATAGGCGGATTTTATAACTGGGATGTGACAGCAGCCGCATATCTGATGCATCCGGAGCTGTTCGCGGATGCGGGTTCCTATGAATAAAGGCGGTGGAGATGATTCCATCATTGTTTTCCCGTATTTTAATCCGGCTGATATTCATGACAAGGTGATAAGAGGCGATAGGAAGGCCTGTACGATTTTATAAGCAAATCTGCATGTATTATAAGAAATATTTCAATTTCAGACATGAAAGCCCCCCATTTTTCACTTGCAAAAACAGCGGGGCTTTTGCCCATCATCTTTATGCATAAAACTACAGAGAAATAAAGAAATTTTTATTAAAACTTATTGACAAAAAAAGAAAACACAGTATATAATTACTATACAATATCAATAATTTTGCACTGTCTACTTAAACGTTTCAGTGCAATTCGGGGAGGTGTTTTAATGCAAGATTGCTATCTGCCCACGGGGAATGAATTTGTCAGCCTGCCGACATTGGACCAGACCACAGCGTCCATAGAAAGCTTTACGGTGCTGCATATGGGCTGCAAAGGGATGCTGGCTTTTTGGGGCGGTGAATGCGAACCTCTCATACGGCCCTTTGTGCGGGCGGAGGAAGGGGAGCTGCTCTGTGATTTGAAATGGAAGCGGGAATGTGACTGGATTCCCAGGTTTGAATCGGAGAAGGACGGCGTTTGTACAGAGGGTATTTTTCTGGCTCCCATAGGCCAGAAGGCTTTTGCCATACGTTTGGCCATCACCAATCATTCCGGAAAAGAAAGGGAGATTTCCTGCGGCTTCAGCGGGGCGTGGGGAAAAGTGACTCACAGCGTCAACGAGGATAAGACGGTTACGGGACAGAGAAAGATATACCGCTCCGGCTGGAATGACGGCCCGGTTTTTGATTTGTCCATTGGAATGCCGGTTATGGCATTTGCGCCCATGGCTGCTTTGCCTGTGAAATGGGAATTGGAACAGGGCGAGGAAATACGCTATAAGGGAACCCATGATTGCCGGTTAAAATCCGGAGAATCGGTGGTGTTTGACATTTTCTGGGGCGTGGGCTTTGAAGAGGTGTCCGCGGCCACGGCGGCAAAGGAGCTTGTGCGGCAGAGCTTTGACGCGGTTTACGAGGAAACTCTGTGCTGGCTGCGTAAGCGCCGGAAAACCGTTGGCATACCGGAGGTGGATTCCCTGTTAAACAGGAACTTGTTTTTCAACTTCTTTTATGCCACAGGTATGACCATGGATACGGAGGAAGTGGTCATGGTCACTTCCAGAAGCCCCAGGTATTATGTCAGCGCAGCCTATTGGGACAGGGACAGCCTGCTGTGGAGCTTTCCTTCCATTCTTAAAGCGGACCCCCAGTATGCAAAGGAACTTCTGGATTACGTATTTACCCGTCAGATCAAACAAATCGGCATTCACAGCCGCTACATAGACGGGACAGTGCTGGAACCGGGCTTTGAACTGGATGAACTGTGCGCTCCCTTAATGGCCCTTAGCCGTTACGTAAGCACTGCGGGAGAGGTTTCCATTTTGCAGGAAAGCCATATTGAGAGAGGGGTAAAGAAAATCCTTTCGATTTTAAAGACCAAGCGGAGCGAGGCCCTTCATCTGTATGAAACCTTTTTACAGCCAACGGATGACATGCGGGTTTATCCCTATGGCACTTATGACAATGTTCTGACCTGGCGGTGCCTGCGGGATGTGGAAAAACTGTACCAGAATTTGTGGCCTACTGAAACGCTTAAGTGGCTGGAAGAGGAAGCATCCACCTTGTTTCGTGCCATTTGCACCCATTGTATTAAGGAGTATCAGGGGAAAAAGATTTTTGTCTGGTCTGTTGATGAGAAAGGGAACTGGGACGTGTACGACGAACCGCCGGGAAGCCTGGAGCTATTGCCCTTTTTAGGTTTTTGTACCAGGGAGGATCCCATCTGGCAAAATACGGTTGAGATCCTTCGGAGTCCGGATTATGCATATTCATTTGCAGGAAAGCCTTTTTCCGATATTGGCTGCCCCCATGCGCCCCAGCCCTGGATACTGAGCGTTGCCAACGGGCTGATCAGCGGCAGGAAGGAAGCGTCTTTAGACTTTCTGCTCAGGGCTTCCATGGACAATGGAATTGCCTGTGAAAGCGTGGATGAAATGACAGGCGAATGTACCACGGGAGCAGCATTTGCCACCTGCGCCGGATTTCTGGCTTATTGCTTAATGGAAGGGTTCAATAAGGGAGGTGTGGAAAATGATTCAATATGAGCCATGGAAGATACGCTGTGAGGGCAGAGAGGACCCAAAGTTTCTGGAAAGCATATTCAGCCAGGCAAATGGCTATCTGGGTTCCCGCTGTGCATTTTACCTGGATGGGGCAAAGTCCCACGAGCGCTGTAACTATCTGGCAGGCGGCTTTGAGTATATCGGTCCCGGTGTTACGGACATGGTGAATTTGCCGGATCTGTTTCACTTCCAGCTCTCCCTGGGGACAGGGGATTACCGATCCTTTTCCCAAACCCTGGATATGCGCAACGGCCTTTTTGAGAGGAAGTCGGTGTGGAAAGATAAGGAAGGAAGAGAAACGCAAATCGGCATTTCCCGCTTTATCAGCATGGAGAACAAACACGTGTCGGCCCTTTCTCTGGAACTTACGGCCTTAAACTACAGCGGAAATGCAGCAGTTTTCATGGGGATCGACGGGAAAACCGTGAACCTGCCTGTGGATGACGACCAGACAAAGGAAAACTTGGACACCGTGTCTTTGCTTTCTGTTTCAGAAACGGAAACAGGAGAGGACTACTGTTTTTTAAAGGCTGACAGCAAAGCTTCCGGACGTCTGCATGTAGCCATGACTGCCCGCATCTTTCAAAGCAAGGGCACGGCAAAGGACGCTTCAGTGACCGGCTGCCCGGCGAAAGAACTGAACATTCCGCTGGTAAAAGGGGAAATGGTGAGGATCGAAAAGATTCTGTATACGGAAGCAGTTTTTAAGGATTCAGAGGCAGCTTCCAAAGATCCGCAAACACTCCCTAAGGCTGGGAAGGACTTACATCCTCACGTCATAAGCCATTCCTTTGAAGAACTGTTAAAAGACAGCGAAGGCGCCTGGAAATCCCGCTGGGAACAGGCTGACATACAGATCACCCAAAAAGGAAACGACAGTTCCATTCAGTCCGCCCTGCGGTACAACTTATTTCAGCTTATTCAGAATTGTCCCTACGGCAATCCCATGGTCAGCATTGGTGCAAGGGGCCTGACCCATGGACGGTACAAAGGCTGCTGCTTCTGGGATACGGACATTTTCCTGCTGCCGTTTTACCTGTACACGGACCCGCAGGCTGCAAGAGATTTGATCCTGTTTCGTTTAAACACTCTGCCGGACGCAAAGAAGAACGCAAAGGCACTGAATCTGCCGGGTGCCAGGTATCCGTGGATGTGCTCCATAGGCGGCATAGAACAATGCCAAAGCTGGGACATCGGGCGCTGTGAAATTCACATTACCGCAGACGTGGCCTATGCCGTCCACAACTATTTAAAGGTTTCAGGAGATGAAACCCTGAAACGCCAGTCCGCGCAGCTGTATGTGGAAACCGCCAGGTATTGGGCCGGAAGATTTTCCTATGACCAAAGAAAGGACGTTTATAACCTGCTCTTTGTCAAAGGACCTGATGAATACTGTGGTGTCTCAGGAAATAACGCCTATACGGTACTTCTGGCCCGCCATAATCTCCGGCTGGCATTGGAGGCGGTCCGGAGAAAGGAAGCGCAGGCCAGCGTTCCGGAAATGAAAAAATGGCGGGACATCATAGAAAAAAGCCAGGTCGAATACGATTCTGACAGGGATTTATACATTCAGGACGACAATTTCCTGCGGCTGGAAGCATTTCCAGGGAGTAAGGCCGGGGATGGAAGCGCAGCATACCATCAGTACGATTTTGACTGGCTCCAAAGGTATCAGGTGATCAAGCAGGCGGATTTGATCCTGCTCATGGTCTTAAAGCCGGAATTGTTTACGAAACGGCAGAAAAAAGCTATATGGGACTTTTATGAACCTCTGACGCTTCATGATTCCAGCTTAAGCTTCGGAATTCACGCCTGGGCGGCGGCATATTTAGGCCTGGAGCAGAAGGCTTGCGGATATTTTGATAAAAGCCTGTTCCTGGATCTGGAAGACCGGATGAAGAATACGGGACGGGAAGGCATTCATTTGGCAGCAGCAGGTGCTACCTGGCAGGCAGTGGTTTTTGGTTTCGCAGGTCTGTCACTGGGAAAGGACGGCAGGCCGGAGCTGGCTCCAAGGCTTCCAAAGAACTGGGAACATTTATCTTTTCACTTTTATATAAAAGGAAAGCGGTACTTGGCGGTAATCGATGAAAAAGGCGGAAGGATAAAAGCGGAAGAAAATAAAAAAACATAAGAAAGAAGGTGATTTTATGAAGCGGCCCGGCTTAAAGGATGTGGCTGAAATGGCGGGGGTTTCCATTGCTACGGTGTCTTATGTAATCAATAATACGCCCTCGCAAAGCTTAAGCACTGAAACGATTAAGCGGGTGAATGACGCCATAAAGGAACTGGGATACATTCCCAATCTGGCGGCCCGCACCCTGGTAAACAACAAAAGTAACTTATTGGGAGTGCTGATTCCCCAGACGGAATCAGGAAAAGAATTAATGTTCTCCAATCCCTTTTACGGTGATTTCATGTCGGCGGCGGAGTATACAGCCCGCAAAAGCGGTTATCACATTATGATTTCCGGAGCTGATTCCGGCCAGTCTTACGCGGAAGTAGCCAGAACCCGGGGACTGGACGGCGTGATCGTGGTGGGAATGAATGACGACGAGGAATGCCGCCAGTTAAAAAGCTTAAACATCCCTGTGGTACTGGTGGACAGTTACTGCGAAGCTTCCGGCTTTCACAGGGTCAGCGTGGACGATATGAAGGGCGGGTACATGGCTACGAAGTACCTGCTTGAAAAAGGGCTTAGAAAAATTGCCCACGTAACCGGGCATGTGAACGACAGGGGCGTGAATTTCCTGCGTTATAAGGGATATGAAAAGGCCCTGGGAGAGTACGGACTGAGTACAAAGGAATCCCTGCTGTTGTCGGGAGAGGTGTCCTTTGAATACGGCTGTAAAATGGGGGAACATCTGGCGGGGCTGGCGGAGCGGCCTGACGGAGTGTTTGTTTGTGCAGACATTCTGGCGGTGGGCTTATGTATGGGACTGCGCGGGAGGGGCGTAAGGGTTCCAACGGATATTTCTGTCATAGGCTTTGACGATTCGCTGCTTTCCAGAACCTGTGATCCGCCTCTTACCACCATACATCAGGATGTGGCGGCAAAGGGGACGGAAGCGGTGAAGCTCCTGATAAATGAGAATCACGCACTACAAAACAAGGTATTTCCATTAACTTTGGTAGAAAGGGGATCAGTACGCTGATCCTTTTACGAAAACAAAGCAACATCCATTCTTTCTATTAAGGAGACAGTTTATTATGATGAAGTTAGCAAAAAGATATCAATGGGCCGTAAGTGCAATGGCATGTGCAGCAGTTTTACTTTCCGGATGCAGTTCCAAAACTGCAGAAAAACCCGCAGCCGGAGAAGATGTCACGATCCGGCTGGATCAGTTTTCCGGCAGCGGTGCGTCTGAGGAAGCACTGAAAAAGATGATTGCGAAATTCAACGAGCAGTATCCGGACATCAAGGTGGAACTGCAAAGCTTTGGCTATGACGACTATTTCACTCAGCTGCAGTCCAAAATCGTCGGCGGCAGTGCGGCGGATGTATTTGAACTGAATTTTGAGAATTTCGTGGCCTATGCGTCGGAAGATGTACTTCTGGACGTGGGCGGTTTAATGGGGGATGCTTCTGGCTTTAATCAGACGGCTTTGAAAGCCTTCCAGTATGAGGGAAAACAATTTGGAATTCCAAATTCCTTCTCCAACGTGGTGCTCATATACAACAAGGACTTATTTGACAAGGCAGGAGCCGCCTATCCCACCGACGACTGGACCTGGACGGAAATGTTAGAGGCCGCAAAGAAAATCCGCGCCCTTTCCCAGGACACCTATGGTTTATACCGTCCCATAAGCTTCCATGAATTTTACAAAGGGGTGAAGCAGAACGGCGGAAGCTTATTAAGCGAGGATGGCAGGAAATTCACCGTCAATTTGCCGCAAAACGTGGAAACCCTGGAAATCATGTCCGGTTGGGTGAAGGACAGCAATGTTATGCCCTCCGACGCACAAATGGGCGGCATGGGCGATTGGGATCTGTTTAAGACCGGACGTCTTGGTATGATCGTAACCGGAATCTGGGCTTTCAGTGACTTTACGGATAACTGCAATTTTACCTGGGACGTAGCGCTTGAGCCGGGGAATACTGCAAAAGCCACTCACTTTTTTTCCAATGCTTACGTGGTAAACAAAGAAACCGGCAATCCTGAAGCCGCTGCCGCTTTGGCCGCCTTCCTGGCAGGAAACAAGGAAGCCGCACAAATCCGCGTGGATGCAAGCTGGGAGCTTCCGCCTGTTACCTATTCGGACGTACTGGATTCCTATTTAGAGGTAACACCGCCGGAGAACCGGGAAGCTGTGTTTCAATCCCTGGATTATCTGGTAACACCTCCGGTGGTAAAACAGCAGTCTGAAATGCAGGAGATCATCACCAAGCACTTAAACAACTCCATTTCCGGGAATGTTACCGCTAAAGACGCACTGGATGAGTGTCAGGCGGAGCTGGAACAGAAGATCAAATTAAACTGACGTTTATCGTGCCTGACAGGAGGGAACTGCTATGTATAAAAAACAGGGGGGAAAGGCCTTTTTCTTTCTTTTGCCAAGTATGGCCGGACTTGTGCTGTTTCATCTGATTCCAATTTTTGCCTCGCTGTTGCTTAGTCTCACCGATTGGTCGGGGATGAGCAGGGTAAGACTGTTCCACGGTTTTTTCCGATTTGTCGGCGACAAGTTCGTGGGGTTTTCCAATTACTCCCAGCTTGTCAAAGATTCTGAATTCTGGGCGGTTTTAGGGCATAACGCCTATTTCATTCTGCTGTACCTTCCGCTGGTCCTGCTGTTTTCCATCATGGTTGCCCTGATCATTCAGCGAAAGAGCCGCATGGCACCCGTTTACCGGATGCTTTACTACATACCGGTGCTGACCAGCTGGGTGGCGGGAGCCCTGATCTGGAAATGGATGTTAAGTCCGGAGTACGGGCCGGTCAACAATGCCTTGGCGGGCCTGGGGATTCAGGGGCCTTTATGGCTCCAAAGCGAGGGTTGGGCAATGCCTTCCATCGTCCTGGCCAGTGTGTGGAAGGACATGGGATTTTACGGAATGATCCTGCTTAGCGGACTTTTGGCCATAAATCCGGAGTACTACGAGGCCGCTGACATTGACGGGGCGGGATATTTTCAAAAGTTCAAAAGTATTACCCTGCCTCTGCTGTCGCCGATTTTGTTCTACGTCATCATGCTGTCCCTGATCAATGCCTTTCAGCTTTTCCCGCAGATCATGGTCATGACCAAGAACGGCGACGCAGGACCTAACGGGGCAACCATGGTTATGGTGGAGCGGATCTACAAATACGCTTTTAAGTTTGGCCGTATGGGCTATGCAGCGGCCTGGTCCTGGGTGTTGTTTGTCATTATTTTTGCCTTTACCGCACTGCAAAACGTGCTGCAAAGAAAGTGGGTGTATTATGAGTCGTAAAGCGGTATCCGGAGTTTTATACCATTTGACGGCTGTTTTGCTATCGGTGGTGACCTTGCTTCCGTTTTTCTGGATGCTGTCTACTTCTTTTAAGGACTACGGCGCAATCATGGCCCTGCCCATACAGTGGATACCAAGAAATCCGTCCTTTAAGAATTTTTCGGATTTATTCAGCAAAGAGGGAATGACCGTTTCCATGTTTAATTCTCTTGTGGTTTCCATCAGCTCTGTAGCCGTGACGATTATCAGTTCCGCTATGGCTGCCTTTGCCTTTGCAAAACTGGATTTTAAGGGGAAAAACGTCGTTTTTCTGGTTTATCTGGCAACCATGATGATTCCTTCCCAGGTGCTGTTCATCCCTCTTTACTTACTGATGGGAGAGCTGAAACTGGTGGATAGCCTGGGGGCTTTGGTACTGCCAAGCGTGTTCAAGGTGTTTGCGGTGTTTATGCTGCGCCAGCGCATGATGACGATTCCTAATGTCTATATGGAAGCGCCTGCCATTGACGGCGCGGGAATTTTTACTGTCTTTGTACGGATCATATGCCCCATGTGCAAGTCCAGCCTGGCTACTTTGGCGATTATCTGCTTTATGGACGCATGGAATGACTACCTATTGCCGCTGGTCATGCTGACTACAAAGACAAAGTTTACCCTGCCAATTATTTTAAGCTCCTTAAACGGGCAGTACAAAAGCGAATACAACTTACTCATGGCGGGGGCCCTGGTTTCCATGCTTCCGATTCTGGTGGTTTATGCTTTGGCACAAAAGTATTTTGCAGCAGGATTACAGGTTGGAGGAGTGAAAGGATGAAATGTTTGCTTGCCGGTCAGGCCGTTTACGGATTTGGAGAACGGTTTGACGCATTGAATCAGGAGGGCCTTGCCCGGGAAAACCACGTGTATGAAACCTTTACCAATCAGGGGGCTTCCACCTATCTGCCCATTCCCTTTGCCTTGACGGACGGAGGCGGAGGACTTTATGTGGACACACTGGAAAAGTTTACTGTTTTTACGGAAAAAACTGATGAAGGGATCCTTTTTACGCTTCCGGACCAGTACGATGTGCGGACATTTACGGGGAAGCCCTTAGAGGTCCTTAAAGAGTTTACCGCACTTACGGGGCGGCCCAGACTGCCGCCGGACTGGGCCTTTGGTCTTTGGATGTCCGCTAACCGCTGGGATAGTCAGGCGGTGGTGGAAGAAGTGGTGGAAGAAGCTGTCAGGCAGGGGATGAAGCCCTCTGTGGTGGTAATCGAAGCCTGGAGTGATGAAGCCACCTTTTACCGCTTTGACAAAGAGCGTTTTCCCGATCCCGAACGGATGATCCGGGACCTCCATGAGAAAGGAATCCGCCTGATTCTCTGGCAGGTTCCGGTTTTAAAAAAGCTGGAGCCGTGGCGCATTTGTCCGGAGCACGAGGCAGACTGCGCCGAAGCGGTCCAAAAAGGCTTTGTTGTCACCAATGCCGACGGTTCTCCCTATTTGATACCGGAAGGGCGCTGGTTCGGCGGTTCCATGATACCGGATTTCACCAATCCGGCGGCCTGTGAGTGGTGGTTTGAAAAGCGGCAATACCTGCTTGACATGGGAGTGGATGGCTTTAAGACCGACGGCGGAGAGTTTGTATACGACGATGGCGCCCGTTTCTTTGACGGACGGACCGGAAGCCAGATGAAAAATGGTTATGCCATGGTTTACACCAAAGCCTATACAGACTTTATCGGAGATGTGAGGATCCTCTTTTCCAGGGCCGGATACACGGGCGCCCAGACCACGCCCATGCACTGGGCCGGGGACCAGCAGTCCACTTGGGAAGAACTGCGTCATGTGGTGACAGCGGGCTTAAACGCCGGATTGTCGGGTCTGCCCTTCTGGGGCTTTGACCTTGCGGGCTTTGCAGGAAAATTGCCTTCCGCCGAATTGTATCTGCGTTCCTTCTGCATGGCCTGCTTTGCTCCGGTCATGCAGTGGCACTCAGAACCGGCTTCCGGCCAGTTTTCCGAGCTTCTGGCGGCTTCGGAAGAAGCGATCAACGACAGAAGTCCATGGAACATGGCAAAGGTGACAGGCAGACCGGAAATCATTGACATTTGCCGGAAATTTACAAAAGAAAGGGAACGGCTGCTGCCTTATATTCTTAAGGAAGCAAAGGTAAGCGCTAATACAGGCCGTCCCCTGATGGCCGCATTGGTGATTGACTGGCCGGAGGATAAAGAGGCCTGCGCGGTGGACGATGAGTATATGTTTGGCTCCCGGCTTTTAGTGGCACCGGTCTTAGAGGAAGGAGTGACAGGAAGGGGGGTGTATCTGCCAAAAGGAAATTGGAACGATTATTGGACAGGAGAACAAACGGTGGGTCCATGCCGTTTGTACAAAGAATGCCGGGCAGGAGAACTATTGGTCTGGCGTTTGAACGAATCTAATCCGCACAAACCTAAATAAGGAAAAGAGTGAAAGAGACCTAAAAAATCAGGTCTCTTTTTCCATACCTTTTTAAGGTTTTGGTATGCAATTTTTTATAGCCTCCTTTCCTTTAGACCTCCATATTGGAACAAATTATCCAGATTTTACCATAAATAGTTAAATTATAGTTAATTTTTGTATACAGTTACTAAAATTGAAAAAATAATTAAATAAAACCTATTTTATCACCAATTTTGACCGATATATTTCATGAATAACAAAGGGAAAGGCAGGAGTATGAAGCGATCAAGATTAGTAAAGATAGTAATTGGAATTCTGGCAGTTTTGGCCATTATTTTTTTGGCCGGATATTTTCTTATTTCCAATGCATTAAAGGGTGAAAAGATCCAGGTGATGGATTTTGACCAGGAGCTGAATTTAAGAAAACCGGTACAGGTGAAAACTGACCCGGCCATTCTGTTTTTGGGAAACAGCATGACCTATTTTAATGATCTTCCCACGGTATTTATGAATTTAAGCCAGAGCGGAGGATTCGAGCCGGAGGTATATGAATTGACGGAAGGTTCCTACCGTCTTGAATATTTTGCAGATGAAACGGATGAGGTTGGGGCACAGGCATGGGATGCACTGAAAAATTACGATTGGGATTACGTAATTATGCAGGAACAAAGCGGCATTTCCACTATAGGGGCAGAAGAACACATGTATCCTGCCGCAAGGACGCTTGACAGTATGATCCGGGAGGCAAACGGGGAATCTGTGTTTCTTATGACTTGGGCTTATAAAGAGGGCTTTTCTTTTCCTTTATTAGGATTGGAAATAAAAAATTCAAGAGAAGAAATGCAGACTCAAATGGCTCAAAATTACATAAACATTGCCAGTGAGCTGGATGCGCTGCTGGCACCGGCCGGTATCGCATTTATGCGGTGTTCGTCCGAATACCCGGAAATTGAACTCTGGGATGAAGACGGGAACCATCCTTCGCCGGCAGGTACCTATCTTGCGGCATGCGTTTTGTATCAGGTGTTATACGATCAGTCTCCCAGTGAACTTGATTACACCGCCGAATTAGACAGGCAGACAGCTTCAAAGCTTCAGCTGGTTGCGGCCGGTATCCGGTAAGGGGATCCTGGGTTCTGTTCTATAAAATATTAAATGGGTTTTGGAGGTTCTATGTATGAAAAACAAATGGAATGTAATGATTGACGGCAAAGAGCATGAGATTAAGTTTAAGTCCGGTGCCTTTCGCGGAAAAAAGATCGTGGATGGTGTTTCTACGCCTGTCAAGAGTAAAAGCATGTTTATCCGGGTATTTGATGAGCCGATCGAGCTGGAGGGAAAAACGCTTCATCTTACATCAATCGGTTCCAAAGTGGATTTGGCTGTGGATGATGTATACTTAAATTCAAAAAAACCATATGTACCCCTAAATGAAATACCCCGCTGGGCTTATATTATCACTGCTGCTATTATCATAAGCGGCTGGGTTCTAAGCGGCCTGTTAGGGATATTGGTTGGCACCATGGGAGGTGTGTTTGTTATTAAAAGATCGATTTCACCGAATCTTAAAAACCCGATGCCGTCTTGCCTGGGCGTAACAGCCCTGTGTGTAGCCATACAGGTTTTATTACTGTTCGTAGGACTTGCGGCAGCTTTATAGGAATCCATAAATACAGGGAGTCATTGTGAAAGGCCGCTGCAAGGCCAGGTAAGCCATTACCAGGGAGCAGCGGCTTTTTTATTGCCATCCCTCTGAATACTGCTTAAAAAGGTTCATGCAGTGATAACATTGGCAAAAATAGCATGATATAATAATAAGCACATGGGAATAATACGATCGTATGTGCCTAAAAACAAACCCGAACGATATTCTTAAGAAAATATTAATGATTTATCATGGAAAAAATCAAAATAATCCCCATACGAAATGGTAAAATCATACATACTGACGTTCAGGGAAAGGAATTATAATCTATGCAGGAAAAAATACTTGTCGTAGATGACGAGCAAGAGATTTCAGATTTGTTAGAACTCTATTTACAAAATGAAAATTATTCGGTATTTAAGTTTTATACTGCAAAAGAGGCTCTTGCTTGCATTGAAACTACGGAGATTGATATTGCTATTTTGGACATCATGCTGCCGGATATGAGCGGTTTTACACTCTGCCAGAAGATTAGGGTGAACCATGCCTACCCGATCATCATGCTGACAGCCAAGGACCAGGAGATTGATAAGATTACCGGGCTTACCCTTGGAGCTGATGATTATATTACAAAACCATTTCGTCCGTTGGAGGTGGTAGCGCGGGTAAAGGCACAGCTTCGGCGCTATAAAAAGTATAATTCAGTTCAGGCAGGTACAACAGAAGAAAGTATCATCGTGCATTCCGGTTTGGTGTTGAACAGCAGCACCCACGAATGCATTTTAAATGAAAAACCGCTGGACCTTACGCCCACCGAGTTTTACATTCTTCGTATTCTCTTAGAACGAAAGGGAAAAGTGGTTAGCGCAGAAGAGCTTTTTCGTGAAATCTGGAAAGACGAGTATTACACGAAAAGCAATAACACTATAACAGTCCATATTCGTCATTTACGTGAAAAAATGGGGGATACGGTGGAGAATCCACAATATATCAAGACAATCTGGGGAGTGGGGTACAAAATTGAACTATAATTTTCAGGATGCATCTGGATACAGAAAGTTCAGACAAAAGATACTATGGCAGCTAATTATTATGGCTGTTATATCATTTACGGTAATTGTAGTCATCTATATGATGGTTTGGAAAGGTAAAGTAGGCAACCTGCTGGTAAAATTTTTCCAAAGGTTTTTGCACATGACGCAAGAAGAAGCATTTACCACCTATCATTATGTGTTCCGGTATAACTTTGGACTTTTTTTCCTTGGTGCTGCGCTTTTCGTATATTTTCTGTTGCTTTTCATATTTCTCCATCGGTTCACCCGATATTTTGATATAATCAATCATGGAATTGATGCATTGGTTTCAGAACAGGATGATTTCATACAACTGGTTCCTGAAATGGCCGCCATTGAAGAGAAGCTGAACACTGTCCGAAAGACTTTGTCTGACCGTGCTTACCGTGCTCAGGAAGCAGAGCAGAGAAAAAGCGACCTCATCATGTATCTGGCTCACGATATACGGACACCGCTCACTTCTGTGATTGGTTATCTAAGCCTGCTGGATGAGGCTCCGGACATGCCGTTGGAGCAAAAGGCAAAATATGTCCATATTACATTGGAGAAAGCATACCGGCTGGAGAATCTGGTAAATGAGTTCTTTGAGATTACCCGTTATAACTCGCAGCAGATTAAACTTGAAAAACAAATAGTTGATTTATACTATATGCTGGTTCAAATAGCAGACGAGTTTTATCCGGTTCTCACTCCTAAGGCAAATACTATAGCGGTTCACGCGGATGAAAACCTTACCGCTTATGGAGATCCCACACAGTTGGCGCGTGTGTTCAATAACATTCTGAAAAATGCTGTGGCGTATAGCGATCCCCATACGGAAATCTCCATTTCCGCGGGTGAAAGGAATCATCAGGTGGTGATTACGTTTCGAAATCAGGGTACCACGATACCTGAGGAAGAGTTATCCTCTATTTTCGAGAAATTCTACCGACTGGACAAAGCCCGTGCCTCGAATACGGGCGGAGCTGGTTTGGGATTGGCTATTGCAAAGGAAATCATAACTATGCACCAGGGAACGATAATGGCGGATAGTAAAGGTGGTATTACGTCCCTTACGGTAACTCTTCCGGTTACAAATTAGTAAGATATCAATCGAATATTAGGATTTTCTTAGGAATTAAACAACTCCATATTAAACTACAGGAAGCTCTTGTTTGGTAAGATATTTACCAGCAGGAGCTTCCTGCATCCGATTCATTGAAAGGAGAGAACTTAATTATAATGGTTAATTGCAATAATAATTATAGCGGCTATAAGAGGAAACGAGCATTAAAACAACATTCACGCTTGAGAAAGAACCATATGATATTGCGGCTGATCTCAGTAGCAGCTGTCATCGGTTTGCTTTGGTACTGCATCAATGGTTTGAATTTGAAAGAAGTTTCGCCTGAACCTATTTTATCCATTGGGACGGACAGTCCCGACATCAGTTCAGCCGACATTAAAAAAGATGATACGGATGATCCTTTGTGGAGCTTGATTCTAGTCAATCGATGGAATGTGATTCCAGAGGATTACCACGTAGATTTGACCAAATTATCAAATGGACAAACTGTTGATACACGGATATACCCGGCACTTCAGAACATGTTTGATGCAGCAAGGGCTGACGGTGTAAATCTCGTGGTCGTTTCAGGATACCGAACGGCTGAGAAGCAGCAGAGCCTGATGGATGAAAAAGTTGCAGCATATAAAGCGGAAGGATATTCAGCCTACCAAGCAAAGACCGAAGCAGAAACATGGGTCGCGATTCCAGGTACAAGTGAACATCAGTTGGGAATCGCTGTGGATATCAATGCGGATGGGGTTCAATCAAAGGGAAGTGAAGTTTATAAATGGCTGAAACAAAACGGATACCGTTTTGGATTTATCCTCCGCTATCCGCCGGATAAAACAGAAATCACTGGTGTGAGCAATGAGCCGTGGCATTACCGCTATGTAGGAATTAAGGCTGCCACTGAAATGAACGATCAAAACCTCTGCCTTGAGGAATATTTAAGAGATAAAAATTGAACAGAGGATCAGCCACCGGCAAGGACGAAGTACACAGCAACTGTGCTCATACTTTGTGATACCGGTTCCATAAAATGAGTAATAAGGTAGTATTATAATCTAATTTAATAGTGATAAAAATAAAAAAGTAACAAAAAATATTGAAAAAATAGTGTTGACACATAAAAAATGCTATGATAATATGGAAATGCAATATGAGGGACCGGTACCATAACCGAAAAAGAAGTACAAGGAGAATGATATGCTGACAATTCACGAAGTGGCAGAGCTGGCAGGTGTTTCGAAGTCAACGGTATCCAGAGTTTTGAATAATAATGGCTATGTAAATGAGGAGACCAGGCGCAGGATTGAGAAAATCATACAGGAACATCAATATAAGCCGTCTGCAGCAGCCGTCAGTCTTTCCAAACAGATCGGGAGCACAATCGGTGTGGTTATCCCTGAGATAGACAATACTTTTTTCGGGGAAGTTTTAAAGGGAATCAATGAAGTGGCTGATCAGAATGGTTTTTCTATCATCTATTGTGATACACAAAATAATGGGGATAAAGAACTGAAGGCATTATCAGCCTTAGAACAGCAGCGGGTGAGGGGTGTGATTATTACACCTGCCATGGGCTATGGCGATAAGGAGTCTGTGGACAAGTTAAAGAATGCTTTGGCAAAACTGGATGTGCCAGTGGTAGTGGTAGACAGGGATTTTGATTATTCCCAGTGGGATACGATTTATTTCCAAAACTATGAGAGCGGTTATATTGCAACAGAAAGCATGATCCAGGCCGGGAATAAAAAAATCGGCATTATTCAAGGTGATATGCAGCTTAAAATAGCCAGGGAAAGGTTCCGGGGATATCAGGATGCCATGGCGGCAAATGGATTGGAGATTCCGGAACAATTTGTGTTAAAAGGGGATTTTACCATAGAAACGGCCTATGAACTGACCAAACGTATGATAGAAAGCAAAGTACTGCCTGATGGCATGATTACCTGCAATAACCGTACTAGTATCGGGTTTATTAAAGCCATGATAGAGAAGGGTATTACCATTGGAAGTGATATTGCAGTTGTGGGAATTGACAATGTCCCCATGCTGGATGTGCTGGGGTTCCCATTCAGCTGTGTATCCAGGGATACCATTGAGATGGGACGCATGAGTATGAAGCTTCTTATGGAACGGATGAATAAGCCGGATGTACAAAGAAGCATTTGGGTAGCCCCCTGTAAGCTGGAGCTGAATGGCTCGGAAAAAACAAACCGGTAACGTTTGTTTTTTTTACCAGATGTGGGAGCGGTTCCATATTGAAATATATCGTATATGCACGGGAGAGACGTCATCCCGGATATATAAATAAAACTATATTATGAATGAGAGGGATCTATTATGAAGAAACGAATTTTAGCAATGATGATGGCAGTCACCATGGCGGGAACGCTGACTGCATGTGGCGGTAGTTCATCCACAAAGTCTACGGAAGCGGCCCAGCCCGCTACCACAACGAAAGCAGAAGCAGCGGAAAGTGAAAAACCAGTAGAACCAGAGGCAAAATCCGGTCCTTACAAAATAACAGTTATTATCAAAGCAACAGATTCTTCCTACTGGCAGACAGTACTACTTGGAGCACAGGCAGCAGCTGCCGAGAGTAACGGAGAGATTGAAGTGACCACTGCAGGTCCGGCATCTGAGACAGGAATTGATGAGCAGGTTACGATACTGGAAAATGCGATTTCTTCTAAACCGGATGGCATAGTCATTGCTTCCATCAGCTCTGAGGCTACTGTTCCGGCGGTGGAGGAAGCAGTAGCAGCAGGAATACCGGTTGTAACTGTTGACAATAAATTAGCAACAGATGCTTATACCCAGCATCTGGCAACCGACCATTATGCAGCGGCATCTACTGCTGCAGAGAAAATGGTGGAGCAGTGGAAAGAAGCAGGAATCGATCCGTCTGGTAAAAAGGTGGCAGTGATCAGTGCGGACTCCGGTTCTGCCGTAAACCAGGCACGTTGTGAGGGATTTGCAGATAAAGTGAAAGAACTGGTTCCAGACATTACAATGATAGAAACCCAGTATTGTGATAATGATATTGCAAAAGCACAGGATGCAGTAGACAATCTGATTCTCGCAAACCAGGACTTGATTGGGATATTCGGAGATAATAACCACATGGGAGACGGCATTGCAAATTCCATTGCTCAGAATGAAAAGTCCGGAAGTATCCTTGCCTATGCATTTGACTCTGATGATACGGAAATCGAAGCAATTAAAAGCGGTGCATTGACCGGCATCGTTGTTCAGGATCCATACGGAATGGGATATGAAGGCGTACGTTCCGTCATTGCATCGTTAAAAGGCAAGAGTGTTGAACATGATGTGGTAGCGGCTACGACTCTGGTAACCAAAGACAATTTAGACGTGCCGGAAGTGCAGAAGCTGCTGTATCCTGGTAAATAATAAATGTCAATTGGTCAGAAATTTATGGAGGTTGCAAATGCAGGAACAAATAATACCCATTGTCTCCATGAAAGGAATTGTAAAGGAGTTTCCAGGTGTACGCGCTCTTTCCGGCGTGGACCTGGAGCTCCTTCCAGGAGAAGTACATGCACTGGTAGGCGAGAATGGCGCAGGCAAATCCACGATTATAAAAATACTTATGGGAGTCTATAGCAAAACAGAGGGAGAAATCTATTTAAATGGGGAGAAAAAAGAGATTAAGTCCCCTTTTCATGCACAGTCATTGGGATTGGGGGCGGTGTATCAGGATGTGAATCTGGCACAGCATCTTTCTGTAGCTGAGAACTTCTTTATGGGACAGCTGCCCAGAACGAAATTCGGTACCGTGGATTATGCCCGCATGTATAGAGAAACAAAAGAGACACTGGACTCCATTGAAGTGCATGCGGACCCAAAAGCAATTATCAGGACGCTGCCAGTGGCACAGCAGGAGATGGTTGCAATTGGGAAGACCATGCATCAAAAGGCAAAGGCGGTTATCTTTGATGAACCGACGGCATTACTGACCGCAGATGAGACAAAACAGCTGTTTCGAATTATTAAGAAGCTGAAACAGGACGGCGTAGGGGTTTTGTATATCTCACACCGTATGGAAGAAATATTCAGTATCTGTGACAGGGCTACTGTTTTAAAAGATGGATGCTTTGTGGGAACCGTTGACATGAAAAATACGGATGAAGACCGCCTCATATCAATGATGGTGGGAAGAAACGTAAATAATATGTATCAGATTGAGCATGTTCCACCGGGTGAGACCATCCTTAAGGCAGAAAATATTTCAAGGGGAACCGCCTTTCAAAATATCAGTTTTGAGGTGAAGCGGGGCGAGATCTTTGGCATGTTTGGATTGGTGGGTTCCGGGCGGACCGAAATTGTGAGAGCGATTTTCGGAGCCGATGCCAAAGACTCGGGGAAAGTGACCTTTATGGGAAAGCCGGCAGATTTCACCAGACCGGTTTATGGGATTCAGGCCGGAATTGCACTTCTCCCGGAAGACAGGCGGGCTCAGGGGCTGGCGCTGGGCATGTCGGTGGCAGATAATACCAATATGGTTGCGGTGCACAAAATCACCCGTCTGGGAATTATGAATAAAGGAAAAGGCGAACGAATTGCCCGGGAGTATGCAGAAAAGCTCAGAACAAAGACACCTACGGTTTATCAGCGGGTCAAGAATCTGTCCGGGGGCAATCAGCAGAAGGTGGTTATATCGAAATGGCTGGCACAGGACAGTGATTTATTTATCTTTGATGAGCCCACAGTAGGAGTTGATGTGGGTGCAAAGCTTGAAATCTATAAAGTATTCGAATCTCTGATTAAGGAAGGCAAGACCATAATTATTATATCCTCCTATCTTCCAGAGGTTATGGGGCTTGCAGACAGGATGATGGTGATGTATGAAGGGCGTCAGATGGGAATTATTTCCCGTGAAGAGTTTACCGATGAAAACATCATGCGGTACGCTTCTGGTATGAAAGGAAAGGAGTCATAAAGACAATGGCGGAAAAGAAAAAACAAAATCTGTTCCTGTCCCGTTTTCAGACGGAGCTGCTGTTGGTGGGAATTTTAGTTGCACTGTTTTTGTTCTTTGGTATGAAATCACCGGTTTTTTTAAAAGTAGATACACTGATGAAGCTCTTAAAGCAGGCATCCATCTATGGGATCATAGCAATAGGTATGACCTTTGTTATAACGTCCTCTGGTATTGACTTGTCCGTTGGCTCGGTCGTTGGTTTATCAGGAATTATAGTTTCCATGTGCATGGTAAATGGAGTCCCGGTCCTAGTTTCAATCTTGATTGCCATAGGTGCAAGCGTGTTAGTTGGATTGTTTAACGGTGTCCTGGTACATAATGCAAAAGTTCCGCCGTTTATTGCCACCATGGCATCCATGACGGTTGTAAGGAATGTGATTCTGTTGATGACAGGGGCCAAAACCATATCCAACCTTCCCCAGGGCTTTACGGCATTTGCATCTGGCTCTGTATTGGGAATTCCCAATATGTTTCTGACCTGGCTGGCGATTATTACCCTTGGTATATTCATCACAGGAAGAACTGTGTTTGGAAGAAATATCTATGCTTATGGAAGCAATAAAGAATCTGCAAGATTAAGCGGAATCAATATTTCCTCAACGGTATATGGAGTGTATATATTCTCTGCGATTGTATGCGGAATTGCAGGCATTCTGATGGCGGCCCGCCTTGGCAACGGGGTGCCGACTTCCGGTGTTGGATATGAGCTTGATGCAATCGCTGCTTCTGTTGTGGGCGGTGCGAGTTTGGATGGCGGGGAAGGTTCTGTAATTGGTACCGTACTTGGCGCCATGATTATGGCGACGCTTCGTCAGGGCGGAACATTGCTTGGAATCAATTCGTTTATCATGGAAATTATGATAGGTTCGTTAATAGCAATTGCAGTAGTGATTGATAAAATGCGGAAAAGCTGATCAATGGAGGGAAGGCTATGATTTACAAGAAGGTTGGAAAAATTGCAGAAAAAATCTCGGTGATTGGAATTGGGTGCTGGAATTTTGGAGGCGATTGGGATTCCATGAATGACAGGAAATCATCACGGATTATTCATGCGGCAATTGAAATGGGAGTAAATTTCTTCGATGTTGCCCCGGTATATGGCTGGGGGCATTCGGAAATGGTTCTGGGAGCAGCGCTTAAGGAAAGTGGCTACAGAGATAAGGTTCTGATTGCTTCCAAAGGCGGCCTGCTATGGAATGAGAAGCATGAGACGAAAAATAATCTTTCAAAAGCAAGCCTGCTGAAAGAGATTGATGAGACATTGATCAGACTTCAGACTGACCATGTGGATATCTACCAGTTGCATTGGCCTGATCCCAATGTGCCACTGGAGGAAACGGCAGAAGCCCTGGAAGAAATGAAAAGGGCCGGAAAAATCCGTTATGTAGGATTGAGTAATTTTTCACAAACAGATGTAGATAAAATGATGGAATATACAGATGTTCATTGTCAGCAGAGCCTTTACAATATGCTGGAGCGGAATACAGACAGCTATCACAGCATTCCTTTGGAATATCTGACAGAAAAGGAAGTTCTGCCTAATGTAAGAAAGTATGGTCAGGCATTTTTGCCCTACAGCCCGCTGTTCCAGGGGCTGCTGGCCGGGAAATTCCATTCAGGGTCAAACTTTTCTGAAAATGATATCAGGAATGCAAATCCCAAGCTGGCAGGGCCGGCGTTCCGCCAGTATTTTGATGGTGCAGAACAGATTAAGAAAATTGCGGAGGAATATGGAAAACCAATGAACGAGGTTGCTTTGAACTGGCTGAGGCAAAAAGAGGAAGTCACTTCTATTATTGGAGGTGCTTCAACGGTAGAGCAGTTGGAGCAGAATATACAATGTACTGCCTGGGATATTGATGATGAAATGATGGCAAAGATTAATATTGTACTGGAACCATTTGAGAACTTATAAGGAAAGTTATTGATAATAGAATGGATGTATCAAATTGAAGCGGTGGTCTTGAAAGAAATTATCTAAAGACTGCTGCTTTTTCTTATGGAACTGACAGGCTCTCTATAAGTCACCTTTCTTCCGGCATGGAAGCCTGACCGGGCCTGTATTAGAGCTGGATATTAAAAAAACAGAATTTGTCATGGTATGGATGGAAAAGGAAGTGTGGCCATTTGTTGCAGGATGAGACATCTGCATCAAAGGCTTTTTTTTAAGGGAAACCATCTTGACACCTTAATAAAAAAAATGTATAATGAGTACATACTCATTGAGTTGGAGGTCATTAATTGAAAACAAAAAGGCAGCTGCAAAAGGAACATACCCGAAAAAAGATAATTGAAACAGCATATCAGATTTATTCTGAACAAGGTTTTTCCGCTACAACGGCTGTTATCGCAAAGGAAGCCGGCGTATCTCACGGCACAATATTTGCCCATTTCTCATCTTTAGATGAATTGCTGTGCTGTCTGATTCAGGATTTCGGTGATGCCCTGGGATCAGAGATACACCGGCTGGCGGAAACAAAAGATAATATTGAGGAGCTGTTAAAGACCCATTTGGATCTTTTAGCCCGTCACGAGAAATTTTATATCCGGCTGATTGCGGAAAGGAGTTTATTGCCGGAGGATGCAAGATTAACTTTTTCAAATATTCAATCCATTGTTGCTTTCCACTTTAACAAGGCATTTGAACGGGAAAGCAGTACAATAAAAGATGTTCCTATCCCCCTTTTGTTTAATACGTGGATGGGATTGGTCCATTATTATTTGTTAAACAAGGATTTATTTTCGCCGGATACGCCGGTTTTAGAACGGTATGGTTCAAAACTTACGGAAACTTTTTTAGAATTGATTAAAAAATAAAAGGAGGATATAACATGAAAGTTTGTATTGCCTGCGGTATGCCGATGGCAGAGGCTTCTGAATTTGCCTGCGGTGACACAACGAAAGACTATTGTGTACACTGCGCCCGCCCCGACGGCTCCATGCAGTCGTTCGAAGAAAAGAAGGCTGGTATGATCCGTTTTATCATGAGAACCCAGGGATTTGATGAAAAGGCCGCGATACAAATGGCCGAAAACAGCATGAAAAAGCTTCCTGCGTGGAAAGAATTTTTCCATCATTGAGAAAGAGGGGATAATTATGAAGGTAAGTACAGCATTTCAGGCTTTCGGATTAGAGGCACCAGGAGTGGAAAGAGCCTGGATGGATATGGTACAGAAACTGGACAAGGAAAGTGCGCTGGATAAGAAGACAGAGGAACTTGCCTATCTTGCAGTGATGGCTGCCGTAAGGCTGGAAAGCGGATTGCCTTTCCATGTTCAAATGGCAAAATTAAACGGAGCAACAAGAGAAGAGGTGATCAGCAGTATTCTGGTAGGATTGCCTGCAGTTGGAAATCAGGTTATCCAGGCCTTGCCTATCGCCCTGGAAGCATTTGATCATGATCCCGCTGTTTATTCAAAATAAGGAATATAGGAAGAACGAACTGACAGTAACCAGCGTATTCCGGTCTGGTCCTGCAGCATTGCATTTTCTGCAGATGAATAAAAACCATGATATTGACAATATGACGAATGAATGTTATAGTTAAGACAAGTTCATAGTGAGTGTTACTGATTCGATCAGGCATCATCAAATACCAATATCCAAATAATAGAGGATATTAGTATTTGGTGATTTTTTTTACTCTATTTTTTAGTTATAATTACCTGAAACCAACTTGATGGAAAAATTAACGTGTGAAAGGAGGTGTATGATGTTCGAGTTTGTCAAATCACTGAATAATAACATTGTACTTGCCTACGACGAGAATCATAACGAAGTCGTTCTGTTTGGTACCGGCATCGGTTTCAGCCGGAAGCGAGGGGATCTGGTAGAGGAATCTTCTGTCAGCAAGCTTTTCATCAATGACAGCAATAAGCGGCTGGCCCCTATGATTCAGAATTTATCGGAGGACATTGTATCTGTCACGGAAGATATCATCCAATATGGCTCCAGGATATTGGAAAAACAGCTTCATGCCTCTATTCTGATTGTTCTGGCTGATCATCTGTACTTTGCAATGGAGAGGGCGAAGAAAAATCAGAATGTAGATAATCCTCTCCAATGGGAGATTCCTCACCTGTATCCTAAGGAATATGAAATCGGAGCAAGGGGGGTGAAGCTTATTGAGGAACGGCTTTTTGTTAAGCTGCCGCCTCAGGAGGCATCCTTTATCGCTCTGCATTTTGTAAATGCACAATTTGAAAGTCAGGATATGAGTGATACTCTGAAAATAACAGAGATCATCAGCAGAATCCTGGATATTGTCAGCTACCATTTTCAACTGGTATTGGATGAAAATTCACTATATTACTCCAGGTTTATCGTACATCTGCGGTATTTTATTATAAGACAGGAAACTCATATGAAGGATACCATCGGATTAAACGACGAGAATTTACTGGAAACGGTAAAGACCCGTTATAAAAAAAGCTATCAATGTGCTGTAAAGATTGCAAAATACTTAAATGATGCCTATTCCTGGGACGTATCCAAGGATGAAATCATCTATCTGCTGCTTCATATTGAAAGGATAACAAGTGTCATTAAAAAGTGATGAAACATGTGGTCAAAATAAGAGTGTTACTATTCAATTAGGCATTGTCTGCGAAGAACGGTTTATTTTTATTACAAATAAAACAAAAAGGAGACTTTGTGTATGGAACATTTAAAACTAGCTCAGGAAATTATCCGGTATTGCGGTGGAAAGGATAACATAACCCAGGCATGGAACTGCATTACCAGACTGCGCTTTCATCTGAAAAATAAGGAAAAGGCAGATGTGAAAGCCATTCAGGCTTTAAGCGGTGTCTTAGGAGCCCAGTTTCAGGGAGATCAGTTTCAGGTGATCATCGGGAATGAGGTATTAAAGGTATTTGAAGGGATTAAGGAAGAGCTGGGAGACCTTGTGGTATCGTCGGAGGAAAAAAATCAGAAGAATAAAAAAAGAGAGAATCCGGTGAACGTGGTTTTCGGCGTAATTTCGGGGATTTTTAATCCAATTTTACCTGCAATTACAGGTGCCGGTATCATAAAGGGGATCCTGGCCCTGCTGGTGTTTTTAAAATTGCTCAATCCGGAGGCAGATAATTACTTTGTTTTGGATATGATTTCCAATGCCACTTATTATTTCCTGCCCTTTCTGGTAGCCTTTTCCGCAGGAAAGAAATTCGGTGTGAATGAACATCTCTCAGCGACCCTTGCAGGAATTATCATGTATCCGGCCTTTGTCAATTTAAGCGGACAGGGGATCAGTACGGTGAAGTTTCTGTTTTTAAATATTCCGGTTATGGATTACAATTCCACGGTAATCCCTATTATATTAGGCGTTCTCTTACTTAGCATGGTATACAAATTCATAGACCGTTTTGTGCCGGGCTTTTTAAAGATAATTGTAACGCCTGTGGCTTCCCTGCTTATAACCGCCCCTGTGGTACTTGTATTCATCGCTCCTTTGGGAAGCTATGTGGGCAAATATGTAGCCGCCTTTTTCATATCCCTGTTTGGAGTGGCAGGACCTGTAGCCGGATTTCTCATGGGCGGTCTTATGTCTGTCATTGTAATAACCGGTATGCACTATGCATTTTTTCCGTCTACTTTTGATGGACTGGGGAGGGTTGGCTACGATATTTTACTGCTTCCCATGAGCATTGTAAGCAATATCGGCCAGTGCGGCGCTGTTTTAGGGGCAGCCATTAAAATAAAAGATAAGAAAATGAAATCCATTGCATTTTCCAGTGCGCTTTCTGCTTTGTTCGGCATTACGGAGCCGGCAATCTATGGAGTGAACTTAAAATATAAAAAGCCCTTTTATGCAGCATTGACAGGCGGAGCAGTAGGAGGTGCCATTTACGGTATCTTTCATGTTAAGGCTTATGCTTTCAGTATTCCGGGTATTACGGCATTGCCTACTTATCTAAAAGAAGGGGAGTTAAACAACTTTATCTGGGCCTGCGCCGGTGTTTTAGCTTCCTTCCTCACTGCTTTTATCATAACCATGGTTCTTCCATTGGAAGGGAAGGAAAAGGAAAAGACAGAGGACAAGGAGAATCCGTCTGATAAGATCAGTCCGGATCAGGAAGGGCGTAACGTAAAAATACCGGTTGCAGCTCCCATGACGGGAAAGGCAGTAAGTCTTGATCAGGTTCCTGATCAGATGTTTTCTGAAGGCATTCTTGGAAAAGGAATTGCTATCATACCGGATGAGGGAATGGTGAAAGCGCCCTTTCAAGGACAGATCAAGATGATTGCACCGACAAAGCATGCCATTGGTCTCATCTCCGACCGCGGGGTAAACGTTGTGATCCATATTGGGATTGACACGGTGAACCTCCAGGGAAAGGGCTTTGAAATACTGGTGAAGGAAGACCAGTGGGTGGAGCAGGGAGAGCCGTTAATGAAGGTTGACCTGGGGTATATTAAAGAAAACCATTTAAATCCCATTACCCCTGTGATTGTAACAAACTCAGATGAATACGTGAATGTACTGGATCTTCCCATGGACAAGGCGGAGGCAGGAACCAGTCAGGTCCTCATGGTTTTTCAATAATTTTATGAAATGTAACCCTTTTTTTCAACAATCTATTTAAAAAGGAGAAAGATAATGAAAACGAAAGTAGAATATGGATTTCCAAAGGGCTTCTTATGGGGAGGAGCAACTGCTGCCAACCAGATCGAAGGAGCCTGTCTGGAGGATGGAAAAGGGATGTCCACATCGGATTATGCTGCCTATAAAGATCCCTATGCAACAGGAGAAGTGAATAATTTTACCTTCAATGTCACCTCAAAGGAACTGGAAGAATACCGGGCCAACGAGGAAAAATATAAATTTCCCAAACGCTGGGGAATTGATTTTTACCATCGATATGCAGAAGATATCGCATTGTTTGCAGAAATGGGATTTAAGGTATTCCGGTTTTCGATTTCCTGGGTAAGGATTTTTCCCACAGGTCTGGAGACAGAGCCAAATGAAGCCGGTTTTGCCTTTTATGATAAGGTGATCGCCGAGCTGAAAAAGTATCACATAGAACCTCTTATTACCTTGTCCCACTATGAAATGCCCATCGTTCTGTCAGAAAAGTATAACGGCTGGCAGAGCCGGGAGCTGATTGATTGCTTTGTCCGGTTTGCAGCCGCATGTTTCAAACGATATAAGAATGACGTGAAATACTGGATCACTTTTAACGAAATGAATATGAATTTAAACAGCCTGTACACCGGGGCAGGCAGTTTTCCGGATAAAGTGGATCACTTAGAGCAGGCGGCTTACCAGGCTTCCCATTACCAGTTTGTGGCCAGTTCCCTGGCAGTAAAGGCGGGAAAGGAAATCATGCCTGATGCCAAGATCGGCTGCATGATCAACCGGATTGAGTCCTATGCAAAGACCTGCAGGCCGGAAGACCAGTTGCAGGCATTAAAGGCTGACCAGATCAATCTCTTTTATCCGGAGGTACAGGCAAGAGGAGAATATCCTTCCTACATGTCACGGTATTTCAAAGAAAAGAACATAATGCTGGAAACAGAACCGGAAGATTTTCAGATCATCAGGGATTACACGGTAGATTTCATCGCATTCAGCTATTACATGACCCACGTTACAGAGGACAGGCCGGATGCAAATGAACTGGCGGGAAAACTGGACAGCCCGATCAAGAATCCTTATTTAAAGCTGACTGAGTGGGGGTGGCCCATTGACCCTATCGGGCTTCGCATTACACTGAACAAAATGTACGACCGTTATAAAAAGCCACTGTTCCTGGTTGAAAATGGACTTGGAGCCAGGGACAAGGTGGAGGCGGATGGAAGCATTCATGATGATTACCGGATAGACTATATCCGCGAGCACGTAAAGCAGATGAAGGAGGCAGTAACCGACGGAGTGGATTTAATGGGCTATACGACGTGGGGCTGCATTGATTTAATCAGCTGCGGAACATCGGAAATGACGAAGCGCTATGGCTTCATCTATGTGGATCAGGATGATGAAGGAAATGGTACGTTAAACAGATCCAGAAAGGATTCCTTCTACTGGTATAAAAAAGTGATAGAAACCAACGGAGAAGAACTGTAGGATCAGGGAACGTATCAGACTATTATAATATAGAAAGAATGGCACAGCGAAAAGGCTTTGCCATTCTTTCTATATTTATGATCATGATCAGCCGGGTTGAAAAATCTGATTTTGATCGGTGAAATACAATAGACAGATCCGTAAAGACAGATGGATTTCCCTTTTATACCTCTAAACAGCAAATTACTTTAATGAATAATGTAATATAATTACATATAAAACTAATTTTATTATAATATTGTAAAAACATTACATATATGCTATAATACTAAATATAAGCGCTTATACAATAAAAAACCATACACATTGCCTATGGTGCGAAAAGGCATGAAGTATGAAAAGGAGGTAAAACATGCAGGGAGTTTCTTTGTTGGTTGTTATTGGATTGATTCTGTATACCGTGATTGCAGTGGTTGATCAGATTTCCATTCAATGCGGATTGTATACCCCGTTGTTCGCAGCTGTGATTACCGGGGCATTATTGGGGGATTTGCCAACAGGTCTGGTAGTTGGTGCGACCTTGCAGCTCATGACATTGGGAGTCGCTACTTATGGAGGTGCCACGGTTCCGGATTACTTATCAGGAGCGATTATGGGTACCGCTTATGCAATTATATCCGGACAGGGGGCAGAATACGGAATCGGTCTGGCTATTCCCATCGGATTGCTGTTAACTCAGATGGACATTCTGGGAAGGATGACCAACTCATTCTTTCAGCATTACGCAGACCGCTGTGCGGAAAATGCGGATTATAAAGGAGTGGAGCGGGCAAATTTACTGGGACTGCTGCCCTGGGTCCTTTCCAGGGTGATTCCGGTCGCATTGGGACTGATTTTTGGAGAGGCAGTGGTAAACGGAGTAAATGCCATTATCCCGGTCTGGTTTATGACAGGACTTAAAACCGCAGGCGCCATTCTTCCTGCAATGGGTATGGCGATCCTGATGCGCTATCTGCCCATTAAAAAATACTATCCGTATTTTATCATCGGATTCGTGCTGATTGCCTTTGGTGGCGCTACGTTTACTGTTATGGCGGCCGCTTTGATCGGCCTGGCACTGGCTGCTCTTCATCTTTCAAGAGTTAGAGAGCGGGTGGCAGTGCAGAATTTGGATGAGGAGGAGGTAGAAATCGATGGCTGACAAAAACCAGACAGGAAGCGTGAAATTGGAAAAAAGCGATATCATTAAAGTATATCTGCGTAATCTGTTTACTTTACAGTTTGGCTGGAATTACGAAAAGATGCAGGGCCTTGGATATGCCTATGTCATCATGCCGGTTTTAAAGCGGCTGTACTCCAATGATCCCGAGAAGATGAAACGCGCATTGAAGATGCATCTGGGTTATTTTAACACGACTCCGGCAATGTCTCATCTGATCGTCGGTGCCGATATGGCGCTGGAGGAAGAACTGGGAATTGAGGCGGAGGAGGCCATTACCGGTTTAAAGACCGGACTTATGGGACCGTTTGCAGGAGTCGGTGATACGTTGTTCATCGCCATTTACCGGGCCATTGTATTCTCCATCGCGTCCTATATCGCCATGCAGGGGAATCCCATCGGACTAATCATACCTCTCATTGCATGTGGCGGGGTATTATGGATACGGTATAAATTTACCACCATCGGCTATCAGTCCGGGCGAAAGCTTGCAACCGGGTTTGCGGATAAAATTTCTCCCATTACAGAGGCTGCCAGCATCCTGGGACTGACTGTGGTAGGGGCACTGATTCCTTCTGTAATCAAATACCGTACGGATCTGCAGTTTACCATGGGAGAAGTAACCTTCGCCCTTCAGGATATGCTGGATAAAATCATGCCATCCCTGCTTCCTTTAGGTATCGTAGTATTTTCATACTGGCTCCTTGGAAAGAAAAAGGTAAACTCTACAAAATTAATTTTTATTCTCATCGGTTTGGGTATGGTACTTGGCAATCTGCAATCCATGCTGACCTTTGTGGCTGGTTTATTTTAGAAAAAGGAAGTTGAAACAGGAAAGGAAATAGTGGTATGATTGGAATCATAGTAACCGGCCATGGTGAATTTGCCTCTGGTTTGACCAGCGGATTAAAGCTGCTGGCTGGAGAGACGGAATATTATGAAGCTGTTGATTTTAAAGGGGAGGATTCCACGGAAGATTTAACAGAAAAGCTGAAGTCAGCGATCCGGAGGCTTAAGGACTGTGAAGCAGTGGCAGTGCTTGGGGATCTGACAGGAGGCTCCCCCTTTAATATGGCTTCCAGACTTAAAATGTCCGGTATCCATGAAAATATGGAGGTAATCGGAGGCATTAACCTTCCTCTGGTCCTTCATGCCTATATGTCCAGGGGAATGATTTCGGATATCCGGGAGCTTCTGGATACCTCCCTGGCGATGGGAAAACAGCATATGATGTATTTTCATACATCGGATAATGCATGTGAGCTGGAAGAATAGGAAGAAGAAAAGGAGAAAGATTCATGGCGATTGTTCATGCGAGAGTAGATGAGAGACTGATTCATGGTCAGGTGGCTATGGTTTGGACCAATACCGTAGGAGCGTCCAGGATTATCGTGGTTAACGATGAAGCGGTTAAGGATGAACTGATCATTGCAGGCCTTAAGATGGCAAAACCGGCAGGAGTAAAGCTTTCCATCCTGTCTTTAAAACGGGCTGCTGAAAAATTCGGAGAAAAGGCTTACGAAGAGGATAAGGTATTTCTCATAACAAAGAACGTGACGGATATGGCAGCGCTGATCCGTTCTGAAGTTCCGATCAAGGCTTTTAACGTTGGAAATGTGGCAAAAAGAGAAGGAAGCAGACCCATTAAAAAATCAGTGAATCTGACGGAAGACGATGAAAAGGATATCCGGGAAATGGTACAGCTGGGAGTGAGCGTAACGGCTCAGATGCTGCCCAATGAGTCAGACCAGTCGATCTTAAATATGCTGTAAAATAAATTGGATGCAGGAGGAGGCGGAATGGAATCAGTACGGTTAAAGATAAGGGAACAATACAATGAAATGAGTAAGGCAGAGAAGAAACTCTCAGATTTTGTATTGTCAGATACCAAAAACTGTCTTGGGATGACGGCAGTGGATATTGCAGGAAAAAGCGGGGTATCCTCCGCCTCTGTAATCCGTTATGTTCAAAAACTTGGCTTTGATGGGCTGGAAGGTTTTAAGCTGGCACTTGCTGCAACCGATGCCCAAAATGATAAGGAAGACATGGTAGACCCCATTATTTCCAAAGAAGATGATTTGGATACGCTGTGCCGGAAAATGGATGCCCTGGTGGATGCGGCATTTCAGGATTTTTTCTATCAGCTGAATAAAGATGCATTAAAAAAAGCAATCAACAAAATTAAGAAAGCCCGGCGCATTTATCTGGTGGGGATCGGAAGTTCCTCGCTGCCTGCTTATGATCTGTTCCATAAACTGAAGCGGGCCGACTTAAATGCAAACTTTTACCAGGATATTAATATGATGGTGGAATTTTTTAACTACATTGATAAGCGGGATGTGGTGATCGCATTTTCCTACAGCGGGCAGTCCCAGGAAGTTCTTTATGCCTGCGGGATCGCAGAAAAACAGGGAGCCTCCATCATAGCGGTTACCCGCAGAAGAGATTCTCCCCTTCAGGATCTTGCAGATCTATGCCTCCATGTGCCGGACAACGAAAAGGTTATGAGGATCGGTGCATTTACCTCTCTTCATACCTCCATCATGATGGCGGATCTTCTGTACATGGGAGTGATCCAGGAGAATTTAGATCATTATGAGGTAGAGCTGATCAAAACCAGAAAGATGGTAGCAGGGCTGAAAATTAAAAAATAGAGGAGTTTTATGTGCAATATAGAAAAGCTTACAACGGAATCAATCAATGAAGCTACCCGGAATATTGACAGACTGGAATCATTGGAAATCGTTACATTAATAAATAATGAAGATAAAAAAGTAGCAGAAGCCATAGAAAAGGTGCTTCCCCAGATTGCGGAAGCAGTGGAGGCCATTGTGGAGCGTTTCAAAAAAGGCGGACGGATCATTTACTGCGGTGCGGGTTCGTCCGGCCGTATGGGTACTCTGGATGCAGTGGAACTGACTCCTACTTACAGTGTATCCCCGACCCGGGCCTTTGGCCTTCTTGCAGGCGGTGATGAGGCTATGTATACGGCGGTGGAGGGGGCTGAAGACTCGGAAGAACTGGCAGTGGAGGACTTAAAACGGGTGAAGCTTACGGCCGATGATTGTGTGATCGGAATTGCTGCCAGCGGAAGGACACCTTACACAAAGGCGGCCCTGGAGTTTGGAAAACAGACAGGTGCCTTTACCATTTCCGTTACCTGCAATCAGGACAGCGCCATGGCAAAGATTGCGGATATTTCCATTGCTCCGGTCGTGGGACCAGAGGTAATCAACGGATCTACCAGGATGAAGGCAGGAACCGCTCAGAAAATGGTAGTTAATATGCTTTCCACCGGAGCCATGATAAGGCTTGGAAAGGTTTACCGGAACTATATGGTTCATGTACAGCCCACCAACGAAAAGCTTGTGAAGCGGGCGGTTAAGATGATCATGGAACTAACAGGTGTGAAAGAGGAGCGGGCTCTTCACGTGCTTTATGAGGCAGATAAGGATGTGGCTGCTGCCATCGTAATGATCGAATGCGGCTGCAAAAAGGATCAGGCCAGGAAAGCCCTTTTAGAAGCCGGCGGTCAGGTGAGGAAAGCCATTGCGGCTGCGAAAAACGGAGTTTAGTCATATGATGAGAGCCTGGAATGATAATAATGAGACGATGTTGGATGAAATGGCAGAGCAGCTTGTCCGGGACCAGGTGATCCGGGGAGCAAGCTGGGGCTTTATCAGTGATCAGGGGATCCGCTTCAAGTACTCCGGAAAGCAGGGGGCGGTGGTTCCCTATTGTGACCGGGACGTGGAGGCAGGTTTGTATTATGATCTTGCTTCGCTGACTAAAGTGATTGGGACGACCACCCGGGTTCTCCAGCTGGTGGAAAAAGGAGTGATAAGCCTTTCTACGCCGGTAAAAGAGATCCTGGGCCGGTTTTCCTATGGGGATGTCACGGTGGAACACCTGCTGCTTCATTCAAGCGGGCTTCCTGCCGAGATTCGGGACAAAGAAAGCTGGAGCTGGGAAAATCTTCTGGAATATCTCTATACCACACCAAGGGAAAGGGAAGCCGGAGAAGGCTTCCTGTATTCGGATGTGGGTTTTATCCTTCTGGGAAAAATCATTGAGAATCTGGATGAAACTACTCTTGAGGAGACCTTCCGGGAGAATATTTTTAATCCCCTTGGGATGAAGGATACCTCCTATTTGGTTCAGGGCAGCAGAAAACGCTGCATTCCTACGGAATGTACAGAACAAAGAGGCTGTATCTGCGGAGAAGTCCACGATACCAAGGCTTATCTGCTGGGACAATGCGGCAGCGCCGGTTTGTTCTCCACGTTGGAGGATGTGGCGAAGTTTGTGAAAGCGTATCTGGAACATTCCGAGCGGTTGTTTGGAGAGGAACTGTTTGAAAAGCTTTGCAGCATCGTAAAGTTTGAACGAACTCTGGGCTGGAGTAAGGAATATGGAAGAGATACCCTTTATCATACCGGCTTTACAGGTACTTCTGTTTTAATGGATCAAACCAGCGGAAAAGGGTTTGTACTGCTGACCAACAGGATCCATCCCAGCAGAAACAATGAGGAGTTTTTGAAGATGAGGAAAAAAATGAATGAAGTTTATCTGAATAAGAATTCAGGAAAAAAATAATCGCAGGGCGGCTCATTGCAAAGGGCTGCCCTTTTTACTTTCGGAATTGTACAACAGATCAGGCGGAAAACAAGAATTTTGTTTATTTTTGTAAATATTTGAAATAATAAATGTTAAATGTCAATGGGATCGTAACTGGCATACATCAGACAGAAAGGCAGATGTTATGGAAGATATAAATAATATGGAAGAGTTATTCCGGCAGATAGAAGATCACTTGCTTCAGGATGAACGTCCATCGGAATATTTAGAGCAGATCAGCAGGGAGCCATGGTTTTTCGATTATCCATTTCTCATGCTTGCAAAGATGAAGGAAACTCCTCAGTCAAAGCGTTTTCATCCGGAAGGAAGCGTATGGAACCATACCATGATGGTAGTGGATGAGGCAGCCAAACGGAAAAAGGAGAGCAAGGATGCCCGGACCTTTCTGTGGGCTGCTCTGCTTCACGATATCGGCAAGCCTGGAGTGACGAAAAACCGGAAAGGTAAAATTACCGCATATGATCATGATTCAGAGGGAGAACAGCTGGCGGTGGATTTTTTATCCTGTTTCTCCGGCGATATCCCATGGATCAGGAGAGTTGCAAAACTGGTGCGGTATCATATGCACATTCTGTACGTGACAGAAAAGCTTCCTTTTGGTGATGTGAGTGGTATGAAACGGGATACGGATATCAATGAAGTTGCACTGCTGGGACTTTGTGACCGGATCGGAAGGGGCGGAAGCATAATCGATGATGAAACAAAAGCAGTCAGCAACTTTAAAAAGCTTATGAAAAGTTAAGAAAATCAAGTCATGACCGTCATAAACATAAAGCTGGCAAAATCACTTGAATTTTAATTTAGCAAATGCTATAATCCTACCAACAGATCAGACGAGAGAACAAAGGAGTCTCAAGCGTACATAGTACGGTTGCGGCTCCTTTTGCTTATGGGCTTTAGCCTGTTGAACATGGGTGAGTTTCTCTTTAAGAGAAATGAATCCATGTGAAATAATAAACCACCCGCTATGCGGGTGCGAGTCAGTAAGTTATACAAAAAATCACCTTTCCGATTATAATAGAGGTGTCCAAGCCACTATTAGAGAAAGGAAAGGTGATTTCAATGGCGAAGAAAGCCAATGAACTGGCACACACGAAATGGATGTGCAAATATCATATCGTCTTCACACCTAAGTATAGACGAAAAGTAATTTATAATCAATACAAGGAAGATTTGAGAGAAGTCTTGAAGCAACTATGTAATTATAAGGGGGGTCCAAATCTTAGAAGGCCATATTATGCCGGATCATGTACATATGCTGGTAAGTATTCCACCTAAAATTAGCATATCCAGTTTTATGGGTTATCAGAAAGGCAAATCCGCCCTTATGATGTTTGATCGCCACGCAAACCTAAAGTATAAATTCGGAAACCGACATTTTTGGTCGGAAGGATACTATGTAAGCACAGTAGGACTAAATGAGGACACCATCCGAAAATATATACAGTAGCAGGAAAAAGCGGATATTATGCAAGATAAACTAAGTGTAAAAGAATACGAGGACCCTTTTAAGGGTTAGTCGGTATTACAAAGGCCCCTTCAGGGGCGGCGACGAGTCAAAAGCATAGTGGCTTGAACGAAGTGAAAGCCAGCGCCTTGAGACGCTGGCCTAGTATCAAAGGGTTATACCCTTTTCACAAGCCACCCGTTTTACGGGTGGTCTTGACTATGGGCCATGCATAATACATGACTGCCATGTTTCCAACCAACTTTAATTCCATGTATTCTGCCGAGCTTTCTCTCAGAGGTGATTATCGGAGGGATCGGCTCCATCACCGGCTTCATCATCGGAGCTGTCTTTCTTCCCTTACGGAAATGATGCGGCAGTTCTCCCAGTACCGTATGCTGGCATATTCTGTAGTACTGGAACAAAGCATATCTTGGACAATAGGAGGGCACGGCTATGGATGAGAATAAGAAGTATTTTGCCATTGCCATTACCCGTACGAAAAGGAGATCTTATGAAAGAGCTTGCATATTATGATGGAAGGATCGGAACCCCTGAGGAATTGATGATTCCCTTCCAGGACCGGGTTCATTTCTTTGGAGATGGAGTTTATGATGCCACAGTAGGAGGGAATCACAAGGTATATCTTTTAAAGGATCACCTGGACCGTTTTTACTCCAGTGCCAAAGCCCTGGATATTAAGATTCCCATGGAAAAGGTGGAGCTTGGAAATCTTCTGACCAAGCTTCTTTCCATGGTGGAAGGGGAAACTCATTTTGTGTACTGGCAGGTGACAAGAGGCATAGCCTCCAGAGAACATATTTATGAGGAAACTATGATTGGAAAGCTATGGGTCTTGATCAGGCCGAATAAGCTGAGAGATCCCAATGTTCCCATCCGACTGATCACAAAGGAGGATACCAGGTTTCTACACTGCAATATCAAGACATTAAATCTTCTTCCGTCTGTGATTGCTTCCCAGGAGGCTTTCAAAGCGGGAGCACTGGAAACGGTTTTACACAGAGGAGATGTGGTTACGGAATGTGCCCACAGCAATGTTTCCATCTTAAAAAACGGAACCTTTCTTTCCCATCCAAACGATAATCTGATCCTTCGGGGGATTGCAAAGACTCATATGATCCAGGCCTGCCACAGACTTGGGATCCAGGTACTGGAGCGGGCCTTTACCCTGGAAGAACTGATGGATGCCGATGAGGTGATCGTGACCTCTTCCTCCAATTTCTGCCTTCATGCAGACGATATTAACGGAAAGCCTGTAGGCGGAAAAGATCCGGGAACCTTAAGGAGGATTCAGGATGCTGTTCTGGAAGAATACTTACAGTATACAGGCAGAAAGAGCATATTTGATTAGGGGTGGAAGATGGACAGAGGCGGACTGGAAAAGAAAAATGTGGGAGAAAATCTGGATGCTCTGATGAATTTAGATCCCAGAGGGTATGGGGGGGGCCGGATTCTTTATGCCGGGAGCCGGGAGCAGATGGGAATGGGATTGGATTTGTATATTATGTACATGAATGAGGTATGAAAAAATAAAAATTAATAAAATATTGACAAATAATCCCTCGTATGGTAAGTTAAACGTAAATAAAGAGATATGAGAGATAACAGATGGCTAATAAGATACAACGGACATCCCTTCAGTTAGAGATTATTCGTTATATACAGAATTATATTGAAGAAAATGATTTAAAAGCAGGAGACAGGCTTCCCTCCCAGGAACAGCTGCTGGAAATGATGGGGGTAAGCAGAACCTCTCTGAGAGAAGCGGTGAAGACCCTGGAGGCACGCAATGTTCTGGAAGTGCGGAATGGAAAGGGCGTGTACGTAGGCAGTCCGAAGGACAGTGCATTTTTATCCCTGATTGATTTTACCAGGGAAAAAGGAAAGCTTTTAGAAGCACTGGAAGTCCGTAAGATTCTGGAACGGGAAATCCTCCGAATGGTGATCCATACGGTTACCGAAGAAGAACTGAAAGAGCTGGGTGAGATTACTGAAGTATTAATGGAAAAGTTTCATCAGGGCGTAAGGCAGACCGAAGAGGACAAGCTGTTTCACTATACCATATACCGTTTGTCCCATAATGAAATTATGTATCAGTTGATTTTATCCATCAGCCATGTCATGGATCAGTTTTGGGAATTTCCCCTTAATATGGAAGACCCGTTTTTGGAAAGTTTGCCGTTGCATGAAAAACTGTATAAAGCGATCTGTGAAAAGAATGTGAAGAAAGCGCAGATTATCAATGAGCAGTTGTTAGATGCAGTATACCGGGATATAAAAAAGCAAATATAATATGTTGTAGTATCAAATCTTATAATAACTTAACCTATATTATAGCATATAGCATATAGGACGGAGAATCTAAGGAGAAAAGAGGTCAAATTATGTCAGATCAGAGCCGTTACTTAAAAAGTGATAAATTAATTACAGCCCATTACGGAGAGGAATACGAGCATTATTATAATGCGGTGGTTCCGCCCGTTTTCATGAATTCTCTCAATGTATTTGAAACCATTGACGAATATTACGATTTTGACAGGACGGATAAGCACAAATACTGTTATGGCAGAGTTCAAAATCCTACGGTCAGGATTCTGGAAGATAAAATAGCGGCTTTGGAGCATGGAGCAGGAGCCCTGGCATTTGCATCGGGCATGGCAGCCGCAACAACAGCAGTACTGACCGTATGCAAAACAGGCAGCCACGTTATATGCATTCACAATTCTTATGGTCCGTTAAAAGATTTTCTGACCGGATACTGCAAAGAGCATATGAATATCACCACCTCATTTGTAAAGGGAGACTGTGTGGAAGAATTTGAAGAAAGCATAACGGATAAAACAGTCTTAATTGTTCTGGAAAGCCCTTCTTCTCTTGTATTTTCCTTACAGGACATTGAAGCGGTATCCCGGATCGCCAAAAAACATGAGGCGCTGGTCTATATTGATAATACGTTCTGCACACCCATATACCAGCAGCCCCTTACCCTTGGAGCGGATATTGTGATGCATACCACATCAAAATACATAGGGGGCCATAGTGACATCATCGGCGGCATACTGGCAGTGAAGGATTCTGCGCTGATGAAGAAACTGACAGCAAACAGGGAGCTGCTGGGCGGCATTGCAGGACCCATGGAGGCATGGCTGATGATCCGCGGCCTTCGTACAATGGCAGTCCGCATTGCACAGCATCAGGAAACCGCTATGGCGGTTGCCAGGTTCCTTGAAACCCATCCAAAAGTTAAGAACGTGTATTATCCCGGTCTTGAATCCCATCCCCAGTATCAGCTGATGAAGAAACAACAGTCAGGAAATACCGGACTGCTGAGCTTTGAAATTCATGGAACGTTAAAGGACGCTGAAAAGGTTGCGGAAAGTCTTCAGATCTTTAAGATCGGCGTATCATGGGGAGGTTTTGAGAGTCTGGCTTTTTTACCTCATGCAAGAATGGAAGAGAATGCATGCGAGGCTTTGGGCGGTTCTCAAAATATTATCCGTATTCATTGCGGGTTAGAAGGTACAGAGGCTTTGATTTCAGATTTGGAATCAGCTCTTGCTCAAATATAAGCAATACTAATAAAAGGAGGAGAACACATGAGGAAAAAAAGAACAGCAATATGGGTGTTGGCGGCAGCGGCCGTTCTGTCAGGCTGCAGCGGTAAGACCGTTACAGAAGCAACAACATCAGCAAACGGGGAAACCCCAAAGACAGAAGCTGCAAAGGCAGACAATGGAACCACAGGTGATGCGGTTACCATCAGCCTGGTAGAGTCCCTGACCAGCCCGGAGCGTACGGTTGTATTACGTGAGATTGCGGACAAGTATGAGGCAGAACATCCCAATGTCAAGATTGATATTGTATCCCCGCCGCTGGAGAATGCCGACGCAAAAATCACCCAGATGCTGATGAATGGAAGCGGAGTGGATATTGTGGAGGTTAGAGATTCCACGATTACCCAGTTTGTGACCAATGAATGGATTGCAGATCTTCAGAAATACCTGGATAGCTGGCCGGAAAAGGATACCTTGACGGATTCCGCCAAGGAAGTGATCCATTATATGAAGGACGGAGCTTACATGGTTCCTTATGGTTTTTATCAGAGAGGTCTTTACTACAGGGCCGACTGGTTTAAGGATAAGGGCTTGAAGCAGCCTGAGACCTGGCAGGATCTTTATGAATCAGGGGTTGCCGTTACGGATCCGGCCAACAGCCGCTTTGGCTATTCGTTCCGCGGCGGCACAAGCGGTTACCAGTATGCGGATACGATCTACTGGAGCTGGATCGGTACTGATAAGCTTGCAGATCCAAATGCCGGTTATTTTTTAAAGGATGGCAATGGGGCAACCATCTTTACATTGCCGGAGGTAAAGGAAGCACTTCATTTTTATAAGGACCTTTTTAAAAATGCATCCCCTACGGATTCCATTGCATGGGGTTTTTCTGAAATGGTACAAGGCTTTGTAGGAGGAACCACCTCTATGCTGATTCAGGATCCGGAAGTGATTGCTACCTGCTCCGCGGATTTACAGGACGACCAGTGGGATCTGGTTCCCTTCCCCAAGGGTCCATCCGGTCAGGCAGTTTTTCCAAACGGATTTGCCGGCTGGGGAATGACATCCTTTACAGAACATCCCGATGAGGCAGCTGATTTCCTTCTGTTCTTGTCTGATTCCGAAAATAATACATACTTTGCCAAGAATTATTCCACCATCCCGATTCACAGCAATGCGGCAGAAAAAGACAGTTATTTTTCAGAGGCACGGTTTGCTATGTATATGGACATGGCAAAAGAACCGGATATTTACCGTCATGCAGCTTATCCTCAGATGTATGAAGCATTTGCTACCTATAAAACAGAGGTAGATACCATGTATCAGAAGTACTTGACTGACGAGATAACCGATGATGATCTGTTAAAATGGCTGGATGAATTCTGGAAAAAAGCATATCAGGATGAAGGACAGAAGTGGTAAGCAGAAAGAAAAATAGAGCATCAGACAGGAATTAAATTCTCATAAGAAGTTTCTGGAAGAAGAGAGATCTCCTTCCAGACTTCTTATGGAAGAAAGGCAGTAAAGAGGAGGAAGGTATGAAACAAAAATCGAGACTGCAATGGAAAAGAGCCTGTTTTATTTTTCTTATGGTTCTTCCCGCTATTATTATTCCTATTATATTCACTTACTATCCTATGATCAGGGGTTCTATGATGGCTTTCCAGAGCTATAACCTGATGAATATTAAAAATATCAAATGGGTGGGATTTGATAATTTTAAGAAGTTATTTGAACACAGTGCCAGCAACACATTCTATTCCACTATGTGGAATACCGTCAAGTGGGTGGGGATTTCCCTGCTTTTCCAGTTTGTAACAGGGTTTGCCATGGCGCTGCTCTTAAAAAAGAAATTTAAGGGAAGCGGAGTGTACCAGGGCCTGATTTTTTTCCCTTGGGCAGTCTCTGGATTTATTATTGGTATCATGTGGCGCTGGATGTTTAACGGTACCTCCGGCGTAATCAATGACCTGCTGATGAAATTGCACTTGATCCGCCTTCCTGTGGGCTGGCTGGCGGGTAAGAATACGGCGTTGTATTCTTGTATTATAGCAAATATATGGTATGGGATCCCGTTTTTTACCATTATGATCACGGCTGCCTTACGAGGGGTTCCGGAAGAACTTTATGAAGCCGCCGATGTGGATGGCGCAAGTCCGATCCAGAAATTTTCCGGAATTACAGTGCCCTGCATCCGGTCCGTGTTATTGCTGACGGTTTTACTCAGGGTGATCTGGATCTTTAATTTCCCGGATCTGATTTATTCCATGACGCAGGGAGGTCCGGCGGGATCTTCCAATATCATCACATCCTACATGATGCAGCTGGTCCAGAGTCTGGACTATGGCATGGCTTCTGCCGTGGGAGTGCTGTGCATCTTGTTTCTTGTAATATTTGCATCGTTTTACTTAACACTTACCAAATATACGGATAAGGAGGCATGACATATGACTGCAGCAAGCAAAAAACAGGTGTGGAGAATATTGAAGTTTGTCGTACTTACTGCTTTTCTTGTGCTGACTATGTTCCCTTTTCTATGGATGTTGCTGACTTCCTTAAAGGGGTCTCAGGGCGAGATTTACACATTCCCGGTGAAATATCTCCCGGATCCGGTTTCTTTGGTCAATTACGGAGCCATGCTTTGGAAGGGGAATTTTGCCAGATACTTATGCAACTCATTTTTCACCTCTTCTGTGGCAGCAGCCTGCTCGGTTTTTATCTCCATTCTGGCCAGTTACGTCATCAGCAGATTCCGTTTCCGTTTTAAAAATGTACTGCTTCTGTTTTTTCTGGTGACCCAGATGATTCCCATGTTTATTATGCTTGCCCCATTGTATCAGATGTTAGGAAAGATGAAGATGCTGAATAATCTGTATGGGCTGGCTATGCTGTATACCAATATGATGATCCCATTTTCCGTTGTAACATTATGCGGTTTTTTTGACGGAGTGCCAAAATCACTGGAAGAAGCGGCATGGATTGATGGCTGCGGCTATTTGCAGGCATTGTTTCAGGTGATTGTACCGGTTATTATGCCAGGGATTGCAGCCACATTCATCTTTGCCTTTATTAATTCCTGGAATGAACTTTTTATGTCGGTGATGTTTATAGACGTTGACAAATTCAAGACAATACCGGTAGGGCTTAATGCTCTGATCTTAAAATATGATATCAAATGGGGGGAAATGGCAGCAGGAACCATTATGTCATTGATACCCACCATGTGCTTGTTTACCTTTGCCCAGAAATATATGATAGAAGGGCTTACAGCCGGATCGGTGAAAGGCTGATTCCTTTCCACACTCCCAGCCGCTTTTCATAAGAAAAGTGGGTCTTGATTATGGGCTTTAGCCTGTTGAACATGGGTGAGTTTCTCTTTAAGAGAAATGAATCCATGTGAAATAATAAACCACCCGCTATGCGGGTGCGAGTCAGTAAGTTATACAAAAAATCACCTTTCCGATTATAATAGAGGTGTCCAAGCCACTATTAGAGAAAGGAAAGGTGATTTCAATGGCGAAGAAAGCCAATGAACTGGCACACACGAAATGGATGTGCAAATATCATATCGTCTTCACACCTAAGTATAGACGAAAAGTAATTTATAATCAATACAAGGAAGATTTGAGAGAAGTCTTGAAGCAACTATGTAATTATAAGGGGGTCCAAATCTTAGAAGGCCATATTATGCCGGATCATGTACATATGCTGGTAAGTATTCCGCCTAAAATTAGCATATCCAGTTTTATGGGTTATCTGAAAGGCAAATCCGCCCTTATGATGTTTGATCGCCACGCAAACCTAAAGTATAAATTCGGAAACCGACATTTTTGGTCGGAAGGATACTATGTAAGCACAGTAGGACTAAATGAGGACACCATCCGAAAATATATACAGGAGCAGGAAAAAGCGGATATTATGCAAGATAAACTAAGTGTAAAAGAATACGAGGACCCTTTTAAGGGTTAGTCGGTATTACAAAGGCCCCTTCAGGGGCGGCGACGAGTCAAAAGCATAGTGGCTTGAACGAAGTGAAAGCCAGCGCCTTGAGACGCTGGCCTAGTATCAAAGGGTTATACCCTTTTCACAAGCCACCCGTTTTACGGGTGGTCTTGACTGGTTTTATTACCATATCAATACCCACTTTTAATTTGTACATTTTTTACTGGAGATGCCATCTATGCTTGACATACCCGGAAGCTGCATTATAATACAAACAAGGATAAAATTTTAAGATATGGAAGAACGAACCCAATGACAAGCCAAAAACATTTTTGCTCCTGTAATCACGGTCCGGCCTTTAGCGGCTCAGAACGTCATTTACATAATAATGCCTGATTACAATTACGCCAATCACATCTGCAAGGGCCCAGCCAATGGGAATTGCCCACCAGATTCCAACAATTCCGATCCGGTTTACTGAGGAGAGGGTATAAGCCAGTAGCACTCTGACACCAAGGCTTACAACGGTAAGTATGATGGATATTCCTGGCTTTCCGATTCCCCGGAACAGGCCGTAGAACATAAATAAATATCCGATCAGGCAATAAAAGCCGGCTACAATGGAAAGGTATTGCACTCCGATCCCTAAAATCTCCGTTTCATTATGACTGATAAAAATAACCATCAAAGGCTTAGCTGTCATGAATATAAAAATGGAGATCAAAGCGCAGTAAACCGTGATTATTTTCACCGCAGAGCGTATTCCGGTATATATGCGGGATTTCTTTCCAGCCCCCGTATTTTGAGCGATAAAGGTGGAAAATGCATTGCCAAAATCCTGTACAGGCATATATGCAAAGCTTTCTATTTTAACAACGGCTGCAAATGCGGCCATGGCAGACACACCGAAGCTGTTCACCAGACTCTGTATCATCAGAATTCCGAAATTCATAACGGAATACTGGATGCTGGAGAGTATGGAGAAATTGGCAATTTTCTTTCCCGTGCTTTTGTTCAGATAAAAATGTTCCCGTTTAAGGCGGAATGGAGGAACGCGCACTATGGCATAAAGAGCGATGCCTGCGGCTGAAAACCCTTGTGCAATGATTGTAGCATAGGCGGCACCGGCGATCCCCATTTGAAGGGGAACAACGAACAGGATATCCAATCCTATATTAATAACAGCAGACAAAATAAGAAAAGCAAGGGGCACCACAGAATTGCCCATACTCCGCATAGCGGCACTGAAGTAATTGTAAATATAGGATAAGCCCAACCCATAGAAAATAATCTTCAGGTATGTTCTTGCGTCCGCGAAAACTTCCTGGGGTATATTGATAAAGGTTAATATTTTATCAATAAAAAAGATGGAACATACATTGATCACTACAGTGATGATTCCAATGAAAACAAATGCAGTAAAAAAACAGTTTTTTAATTCATCTATTTCGCCTGAGCCAAAGTACATAGAAAATACCACGCTGCTGCCCATACAGAATCCAATAATGATGGAAGTCAATAAAACCATAACGGAAAACGAACTGCCTACCGCAGCCAGAGCATGGGAACCGATGAACTTCCCCACAATTACCGTATCGGCGACGTTATATAATTGCTGAAACAGGTTGCCTGCGATCATGGGGATGGCGAAGTTTATCATGGCCTTTGTTTCATTGCCGTTGATCAGATCTTTTGCAGCATTCATTTTACTCTAAAATCCTTTCAGTTTTTATTGCGGCAGGGAGATTCCCTTATTGGACAGCCATATAATTTTGCTGTGTTTTACCCTTTGTTTATGCAATGCATAAAGGTTACCATTAGAACATCCTTTTGTCAATGCGTACAGAAATAACGAGATCCATTAATCAGCAAGGCAAAATAATTACAAATAAAAGGAGAATGAAACATGAGCTATCTGAATCACATCACCGGATACCGGGAGGATATTTTATCTAGCCGTTCCATCGTAAAAAAGGGGAATTTTGCATTAATCGAGCCGGATGGCCTGGTAAAGAACGTCATTCCGGGATTTGAGAAATGTGCGGTGACCATTTTGGCTTCTCCTAAAATGGGGGCTTCTTTCGTCGATTATCTTGTGACAATGGATCAGGGAGGCGGTTTTTTAAAGGGATTTGGCGGAGAGGGGATCGAAGCATTCCTCTATATTCTGGAAGGCAGGGTAAAAGTGAAAAATGAAGATAAGGAAGCGGAACTGACGGAAGGGGGATACATGTATTCTCCTGAGGGAAAGAAAGTTAGCTTTGAGAATGTGGGAGAAGCTCCGGCAAGGGCATTCTTGTATAAGAGGCGTTATAACAGGATTGAGGGGCACGAAGCTTATACGGTTTGGGGCAACATCAATGACGTACCTTTTACCCCCTACGAGGGAATGGAGGATGTAAGGGTCAAAGACTTCCTGCCTTCGGCCACTGACATTGGATTTGATATGAATTTTCATATTTTAAGCTTGAAACCCGGCGCTTGCCACGGCTACATTGAAACCCATATCCAGGAGCATGGAGCCTACATCTATTCCGGGGAAGGAATGTATAATCTGGACAATCACTGGATTCCAGTTAAAAAGGGCGACTATCTGTTTATGGGGGCTTACAGCTTACAGGCCGCCTATGGGGTGGGGCGGAAGGAAGAATTTGCTTATGTGTATTCAAAAGACTGCAACAGGGATGTAGAAATATAAACAGCTTCTGTTTCCGCATTTTACTGCTCCCCTCTCGGAAGAGCAAAGGATACTGCAAGCGCCGGTGAATGACAGGGAAGCGGGACCAAAAGTTTATCCTGGGATTTCATGCCCGGATATTGGCTCAGCCGGGAGGAACTTTATCACAGGGACTTTTCAAACAACATTGTCCTGTTCTGCTCCGGCTTTCCCAAGTCAGCCCTGATAGTAACGGGTTATAATTTAAAAAGGAGATTTGCCGGATACCGGGCAGACGTAGAAAAAATGAATTTGGCACATATTACAGTTAATAAAATTATAGAAATGTTCCTCATCATGATGATAGGGGCAGCCGCATTAAAAACAGGAGTTGTGGAATCAGGAACCAGTAAAAAAATGTCAGGAGTCCTGCTGAATGTGATTACTCCCTGTATGATCATCGTGTCTTACCAGATGGAATTTGACAAAGACCTGTTAATAGGTCTGGTAGTCACGGTGATTCTGTCCGGAGCAAGCCTTATTCTCTCCATCTTTCTTTCCGGAATTCTGGTAAAGGACAGGGAAAATCCGGACATGGCGGTGGAACGGATGTCCATAGTCTATTCCAACTGCGGTTTTATCGGCCTTCCCATTGTCAATGGATTGCTGGGACCCAAGGGTGTATTTTTTATGACCGCTTATATAACCGCATTTAATATCCTGATCTGGTCCCATGGAATCATGCTCATGAGGGGAAGAGCCGGAGGACTTATGTCCTCCATGAAAAGCTTCATCAATCCGTCCACCGTGGCAATCGGAGCCGGAATTTTATTTTTTGTAGCAGGACTTCATCTGCCGGAGGTAATAAGAAATCCCCTGTCAATGGTGGGAGCCATGAATACGCCAGTGGCAATGCTGATTTCCGGAATGAACCTGGCGGAAAGCGAATTGCTTTCCTGTCTGAAAAAACCAAGGACCTATATGATCAGCGCCGCTAAACTCCTTGTGATCCCCCTCATAACCCTGCTGCTTCTCCTGGCAGTCAGAGTGGACTATGCCATTGCCGTCACCATTTTAGTTGCCTCTGCCTGCCCCAGCGGAGCAACGGGAGCCATGTTTGCTCTGCAGTACAACAAGGACAGCCAGTATGCCTCAAAATTATTGGCAGTGACAACCGTCTTTTCATTGGTTACCATACCAGCCGTTATGCTTGCAGCAGGTATGGTTTTCTAGTTAGGAAGAAAAAGGGAAAACGCCCTGCAGAATTCTTTAATGCCTGCAGGGCGTTTTGTATCCTGACCGTTTGTAACAAACAAAAATTTACCGTAACATTATGCCGCTTTTCATTTCCCCTGTATTCCTTGGAAGTGGTAAAGTTAATATAACAAAAAAACAAGTAAGGAGGAAGTGTATGAAGATTTTAGCCATCACAGCATGTACGGCAGGGATTGCCCATACGTACATTGCCAAGGAAAAGCTGGAACATGCAGCAAAGGAACTGGGCCATCAGATCAAGGTAGAAACCCAGGGCTCTATTGGAGTGGAAAATGAACTGACACCCCAGGAAATCCTGGAAGCTGATGTAATCCTGATTTCTGCGGATATCCGGGTGAACAAAGACCGTTTTGCAGGGAAACCGGTGGTGGAGATCCCCATCAGCATGGTAATGAAATCCCCCAAAGGAGTGATCTCAAAGATCCAGGAAAAAATGGGGAAGTAACCGGAGTGCAGCAAAGAAAAAATATGGAAAAAGAGGGGAATACAATGGCAAAGCAAAAATTTGATATTAAAAAACATGTTATGACGGGAATTTCCTATATGATTCCCATTGTTGTTTGCGGAGGGATCCTCAGTGCGCTGGCAAAGGGGTTTGGCGGATATGATATTGGCAGCGCCATAGAAGCAGGGGCAACGCCGTTTTCCAATTTAAATCCATTTTCCTGGATTGGATTTTGGTGGGGCATTAATAAGCTGGGATCCATAGCAATGGATTTTGCAGTAGCGGTAATGACGGCCGGTGTGGCCTATTCCATAGCAGGGCGTCCGGGAATTGTGCCCGGCATAGTGATCGGATATTGTTCCTCCCAATCCAAGGCAGGATTTCTAGGAGGTCTGCTGATGGCCTTTATCATCGGCTCCTTTGTAAACTGGATGAAGACCTGGAAGCTTCCCAAGTGGTGTGTAGGCCTGATGCCTGTTATGTTTATACCAGTGGTATCCACCCTGGTATGCGGTATGATTTTCCTCTGTGTGTTCTCCATTCCCCTGGCCTTTATTATGAACGTGTTCCAGCAGTGGATCATCTCCTTAAACGGCGGGGCAAAGGCAGTAATCGGAGGAGTAATCGGCGCCTGTATGGGATTTGATATGGGCGGTCCCATTAACAAGACGGCTTCCATGGCTGCCAACGCACTGGGAGCAGATGGAATCAACGGACCCATGGCTGCAAAGATCATCGGAGGCATGACTCCTCCCATCGGAATCTTTATTGCTACTTTATTAAGAAAAAACAAATTTTCAAAAGTCGAGCTGGAAACTGCAAAAACGGCACTTCCCATGGGCCTTTGCTTTATTACCGAAGGCGTCCTTCCCTTTGCTGCGGCTGATCCTGCAAGAGTGATCCCCAGCAGCATGATCGGTTCTGCTGTAGCCGGAGCCATTGCAGTAGGCATGGGCTGTGAATCCGTGGCAGGTCATGGAGGTATTTTCGTGGTCCCCATGATGAAAAATCCCCTGTGGTTTTTAATTGCCCTGGCCATTGGTTCTGTAGTGACAGGAGTGGTTTATGCAGTTCTTAAGCGTCCTTTAGACCAACAGGTGGAAAAGGAAGAGGAAGAACTTGACTTTGATCTGGATATTAATATCCAGTAAGACAGCAGATCTTAGAGAATACCCTGACACCGGGTGTAACGGGGTGGCCCTGCCCCAAAGGCATGGGCAACAATATGGAAAGGACGAGAAAAAAATGTTAGTATCAATGAAAGCCATCCTTGACGATGCAAATAAAAATTACTACGGGGTTATGGCCATGAACAGCATCAATATAGAGATGGCCAGAGCGGGAATCATGGCAGCGGAAGAGGAACATTCTCCCATGATTCTGCAGTTCGGCCCCGGGCAGATGAAAAACCATGCCCATGCGGAAGAAATGCTTCCTGTCATAAGGGAGCTTGCCTCCAGGGTACATGTGCCGGTGGCTTTGAATCTTGACCATGGGTCTGATTTTTACACCATTACGGACTGCATTAACCGGGGATTTACCAACGTCATGTACGATGGATCTTCCCTGCCTTATGAGGAAAACGTAAAGAGAACGGCGATCATCACCGCTCTAGCCCATGGCATGGGCTGTTCCGTGGAAGGGGAGCTTGGCCATGTAGGCCAGGCAGACCATGAGGACGATGCGGATACGGATTTGTATACCAATCCGGAGCTGGCAATGGATTTTGTGGAAAAAACAGGCATTGATGCTCTGGCTGTTGCCATTGGTACGGCTCACGGGGCCTATCCCAAGGGGAAAATCCCGAAGCTGGATTTTAATCGTCTTCATCAGTTGAAGGAGACTTTAAATATGCCGTTGGTACTTCACGGCGGGTCCGGTTCCGGGGAAGAAAATTTAAAAAAGGCGGTGGCAGGAGGCATTAACAAAATCAACGTATGCACCGATGCCTTTGAAGCAGGAAAAACAGCCATGTTAAAGGAACTTGAGGGGAATCCTGGGATGGATTATATGCATCTTTGCATGGCGGCGGAAGCCGGAATCAAGGAGTTCGTGAAGAATTACATGAAAGTGATCGGCTCCAGCGGCAGATATATTTATGGAGAAGCAAAACAAGTCGGAAATGAGTAATTCCTAAAGAATAGGGGTGTTTACTTGAAGGAAGATAAGATCGCATTATATAACAATAAAATATTGCAGTGCCTGATGACCGGAGAGACTTACACCATACTGCAGCTTGCCGATAATGTGGGACTATCTGAAAAAACAGTGAGGACCCGTATTAATCAGCTTGAGGAATGGCTGGAGGCGGAAGGGCTTGGAAACATAGAGAAAAGGCGGGGAACAGGAATATGGCTGGAGCTTGACAGCAGGCAGAGAAAGATCCTGGAAAGCCGCCTGGAACAGGGGGAGGACCCAGCCGGAGATCTGGAAAACCGGGATAAACAGCTTATGGGCAAGCTTTTAAAAATGAGGCCGGGAGAGGTCCTGACCCTGCAGAATCTGGCGGACAGCCTCTACTTAAGCCCTCCCACCGTCAGTAATCTGCTGAAGAATGTATCCGGCTGGTTTGAAAAAAGGAATATAAAGATAACAGCTGTGAGGAATAAAGGGGTATGTCTGACAGGGAAAGAGTACAGCTTCCGGATCGCGATTAAGGATTATATGCTGGAAATGCTGCCGGAAGTCATGGAAGCACTGATTGGTACCTACGCACCGGGAGTGGATGCCGCCCGCATCCGGAGGATGATCGTGGAGGCAGAAAATGCCTGGAGGATCGAGCTGGCTGACCATTCCTTTAAAATGGTATGGATTATGGCATGCTTGTCCGTTTCCAGGAAGGGCCTGGATGATGGGCTTCTGTCCAGCAATGTGCAGGAGGAGAATATCCAGCGTTACAATGAATATTCCTTTGCTGAATCCATTTACCAACGGATCCGGAAGGAATATCAGGTGGACTTGTCTGAAGATGATACCATTCTCCTGGCAGTGCTGCTGCTGTCCGCCAAAAAACTGAAGAGCTTTACGGATGTCAGCGACGAGGATTATGCCATGCAGTATGACAGAAATCTGGAGCACTTTGTAAAGCTGGTGATCGAGACCATTGATGACCTGCTGGATGCAGACCTTTCCGGGGATCAGATGCTGTATGAAGGCCTGCTGATCCACATGAGATCAGCCATCTTCCGGATGAAGTATTCCACAGTTGCAGTGGACAGCATAAGCAAATATGTAAAAAGTGAATACAAGCAGACATTTCTGGCCGCCTGGTCTACCAGCAGTTTATTCGAGGAATATTATGACGTACAGGTAACGGAGGATGAACTGGCTGGAATCGCTCTTTATATCCAGGCCGCCATCATCCGCAGGAAAAAGGGGAGACCCTTAACAGCCCTTCTGGTCAGCCAGAGGGGAATGGCGGCCTGCCAGCTTTCCATTGAAATGATCAAGTACAGCATTCCTGAAATCACAGATGTACAGGCTGTGAGCCGCCATGATTTTAAGCTGGCCCTTCATCCGGAAACAGATATTATCATCGATGGCTCTGGTCTGGATCTGCAGGATTCCAGGGTGGTTACGGTAGGAGACCGTATCAGTGAAAAGGAAATTGAGGTCATACGCCGGAAGGCTGCCCAGGTTTCCAGGCTGAGAAACAGGCCGGATTTCCAGTTTAACAGTTTATGCCACCAGTTGTTTGAGGTGGACTTAATCCTGGTGAAACCGAAAGTCAGGGATAAGGACCAGCTGATTACCATGATGGTAAGGCGGCTGGAAGAAAAGGGAGATGTGACTCAGAATTATCTGGAAAGTGTGTTTGACAGGGAAAGAGCCACTACAACCAGTATAGGCAGAGGGATCGCCATTCCTCATGGAAACATGGCAGAGGTGAATGAATCCCGCATTGTAGTGGCAATTTTAGATGAGCCGGTAAAATGGCATGAGGATATGGCGGATACCATTTTCCTTCTAGCAATGAAAATGACGTCAAAATTTGAAATAAATAGGACAAAGCAGTTTTATAAAGATTTTCTGCTGCTTACAGAGAATGACGACAACATGGAGGCAATGAGACGGCTGGAAACTTCTCTGGAGGTCTATCAGTATTTTATCAAGTAAGGGGAGAAACAAGATGGCAGTAAAAGAGATTCTGGATAAAAGAGTCATTGATTTAAACATGAAGGCAGGTAATAAGGATGAGGTAATCCGCCATCTGGCAGGGCTCCTTAAGAACGCAGGATACGTTGAGGATCTGGAAGGCTATGTTAAGGATGTGTATTTAAGGGAAGAAGAAGGGATTACAGGAATCGGGGGGCATGTGGCAATCCCCCACGGAAAATCTGAATTTGTGGATAAGGTGGGGATTGCCGTAGGTAGAACCCAGCAAATGGTGGATTGGGAATCCTATGACGAGGAACCAGTGGACCTTTTCTTCCTGTTTGCAGTGCCTTCCGACAGTGGCGGGGTCAAGGATCATCTGCGCCTGATTGCAGAGCTGGCGGGCAAGCTTGGAAATGAGGCGATTATGCAGAAGCTGCAGGCTGCGTCCACGTATGAAGATTTACTGGACGCATTTTCATAGTGATGGGAAAAGGAGGAATGGCCATGGAAATGAGAGAAATAGGAAAATCAGGAATCAGGGCCAATGCCTTTGCGCTGGGCTGCTGGGCAATCGGCGGCGGAGAATGGTGGGGCGCCAATGACGATGAGATGTCTGTGAAAACCATTTTAAGAGGGGTGGATCTGGGAATCAACTGGATCGATACTGCCAGGGTCTATGGGTTCGGACACAGTGAGGAAGTGATCGGGCAGGCTCTCAAGCAGACGGACCGCAGTCGTGTGATCCTTTCCACCAAGTGCGGCCTCCAATGGTATGATCATGGGGGAGAAGAACATTTTACCAAGGAGGGCCATACCATATCCAGGGACTTATCTCCCAGGGCGATACGGAGAGATTTGGAGCTGAGTTTAAAAACTCTTGGAACAGACTACATTGATGTGTATTACACTCATTGGCAGTGCAAGACTTATGGCATGGTTCCTGTTTCGGAAACCATGGGAGAGCTTTTAAGGATGAAGGAGGAAGGAAAGATCCGTGCCATCGGTGCGTCCAATGTGGATCTGACCGTTCTAAAGGATTATGTGGCGGCAGGAGAACTGGATGTCATTCAGGAGAAATTCAGCATCCTGGATAGAAAGGCTGAAACAGACCTGCTTCCTTTCTGCGAGGACAATGGAATCACTTTCCAGACCTATTCTCCTATAGAGCAGGGACTATTGGCCGGAAAGGCATTCAACGATTATAAACCGAAAAAGGGAGAGGTACGGGACGGAAAAGCCTGGTGGAAGCCGGAGAACATCAGGACGGCAAATGAGATGCTTGCTGGCTGGAAGGATTTAGCGGACAAATACCAGTGCAGTCTTGCAAACCTTTGTATCAGATGGAATTCCATGGCATCCCCTGCTATCAATGTGCTTTGCGGTGCAAGGAAACTGTCCCAGATCGAGGATACGGCAAGATCCATGAACCTTCCTTTGTCCCGGGAGGATTTTTTAAGGATGAAAAGGGATGCGGACAAGGCAATCGAAAAACAGGTTTAGACAAAGAGCACAGAAGGAAAGGAATGGGTATCAATGAAAATTGCATTATTAAATGAATTCAGTCAGGCGCCTAAAAATCAAATCATATTAAAGGAATTAAAATCTGTAACTGAGCCAATGGGACATCAGGTTTATAACACAGCCATGGAAAGGCCCCTGACAGATCAGGATGTGCCGGAGGCATATACAAAAGAAAATCCAAGGCTTACTTATCTGCACTTAGGCATTCAGGCAGCCCTTCTTTTAAATTCCGGTGCAGTTGACTTTGTGATCACCGGCTGCGGCACAGGTCAGGGAGCCTTGATGTCCTTAAACATGTATCCCGGAGTTGTGTGCGGTTACTGCATAGAGCCTGCCGATGCTTATCTGTTTTTACAGATTAATAACGGAAATGCCCTGTCTCTGCCTTATGCCAAGGGCTTTGGCTGGGGAGCAGAGTTAAACTTAAATAATATTTTTGCCAGGGCTTTCGGTTCCCCAAAGGGGATGGGATACCCCGATGGAAGGAAAGAGGCTCAGAACAGGAATGCCAACCTTCTTTTTGAGGTGAAAAAACAGGTGGCAAAACCGCTTCTTGAGGCATTAAAGGCCCTGGATCCCCAACTGGTAAGGGAATGCATGATCCCTAGATTTCTGGATTGCTTTTATGAAGGATGTAAGGATGAGGAAATCAAGGCGTTTGTAGACCAGATGGCTGCAGATCCAAATAATAATTAATAAATCTCCGGACTTCCGGCAATGGGGACCATTTCCCGGCGATAAGGGTGATCTGATAAAAATAAAGCAGACGGTATGTTTACAAGGTGTTTTTTTAGTACGGCCCAGCAGGCATTTTCCATAAATCCTATGGTTCCCAGCGGCAAGATAGCAAAGACAGTATTGGCTGAATTGCTGATTGCCCATAAGTAGCATTTACCACAGCTTAAAGAGGTATTAGATCATCTGGAAGGTGTAATTCGTTAAGTTTCCGGTTGATCTGCTATCTCTGTTTCCCAAGGAGTCATTGCACACTGACGTAATGTCAGCAGCGATGACTCCTTTTGGCAGTTAAGTCATACCTGTTCGTTGAAAATACAGCCTTTTTATGATAAAATAAAAAAAATACTCTGTAACAGCAAATGAAAGATAAGGTTTGCTGAAAAATATTGAATATCGGAATGTTTGCTACGGGGATCAATAATCCCATGTTTCCTATTAATCTGGAATTTCCCAAAGAAAGCATTATTCTTTCGGTGGAAGGGGAGACGGACATTCTTATTGAGAATTCAGAGATTATGAAGCAGTGCAGAAGAAACAGGGGTGAAGGTCCTGGTATCAGGAAGCGGAAAGCCGGGCTTTCAGATCAAGCAGGGAACGGTTGTTTTTTATGAAATCCAATGGGTACAGGGAGGGAACATGAAAGCATTTGATTATACCGTAAGGGAACAGTCTGGAATCCATGCCAGGCCGGCAGTAAAGCTGGCAATGGAAAGTCAAAAATATAACAGCAGGATTATACTTTTCCTTGATGAAAAAACTGCTGATGCTTCCGATGTGATGGCAATTATGGGACTGAATATTAAATTTGATGATATCATAAGGGTGGAGATTACCGGTACAGACGAAGATACGGCATATGAGGGGCTGAGAGACTTTTTGTTTAATCGCCTGCCTTATTAGGACATTATGGGCATTTTATAAAATTGATATAGTCAGATTAACCAGGAAACAATAGAAAAACCATGAAGCAGCCGAATACCGGTGAAGCTGCTTCATGGTTTTTCTGTTTTATGCCGTTAAGAAATGATTTTTCTGACATACTTAAGAATGCAGTAATTATAAAATTTGCACGGGGTTGGTGCAAATCTATATTTGTATTGGATTTTAAGTACCATTATCATAAATCCAGGCCTGATATGCGGCGGCCCATGAGCTTGAGATATTCTGCCATCAGAAACTATAGCAGAAGGAAATCAGTTGCAATGTTTTTAACGGGGTGATCATATGCAGAGCAAGCAGATAGAATTGATTAACTATATGATGGAAAACAAGGCTAAGGTATTGACAGCCCAGCAGTTAGCCAATACTTTAAACATTTCCATACGGTCGGTAAAAACCTATATCTCACAGATCAATGAAACAGGAAGAGGCAAAGCCATTATATCGAATCCGTACTGACGATGATCCTAAGGAATGCAGAAGGATTCCTTCTTCTGGTATAAAAAACTGATTGAATCCAATGGGGAGGATGTTGATTGAACTCCTGGTTGAATGGGGTGACGGATGCGCTTGATAAAGGAGGAACTAATGGAAAAAATAAAAGATACTTTTCCCCATGGATTTTTATGGGGTGGTGCAGTAGCTGCTTGCCAAGTGGAAGGAGCGTATGATGTGGATGGCAGAGGCCTCTCCGCTTCCGATGTCCATAGGTATTCAAAATCAACTAAAATCTGACACCGTCTGGTGGCTGCCTGGCTTTATTCAGCCAGGCAGCCACCAGACGGTGCTTTTCATTTATAACTTATAACGGGTTCGGGATTCTTATTGGGAAAATGGGTCCGGGAACTCAGCATCTGCACGCCATACATTTCCGGTAATTCTTATTTGCCTGCTCCCAGTCTATCACCTGGAACCAGTTTTGGATGTATGCCTCCCGTTCGTTGTAATGTTTTAAATAATAAGCGTGTTCCCACACGTCTATGGTAAGTACCGGGCAAAGGTTCTGGACCATGGGGGTATCCTGGTTGGCTGTAGTGACAATTTTAAGCTTACCTTTTTGGTCTACCACCAGCCACGCATATCCGGAGCCAAAGACAGACAGCGCTTTTTCCTTGAATTCCTTGTAAAAGTCTTCTACAGATCCAAAATCTACCACAAGGGCATAGTAGAGCATTCCGGCCTGGCAGCGGGATTCAGCGTTTGACATGCCGTTAAAATAAAAGATATGGTTGTAAACCCCGCCTCCATTATTCCTGACGGATTTCTGAACGTCTTTTTGCAGGCAGTCTGCATTGCAGAGCAGCTTTTTCAAGGACCAGCTTTGCAGGTCCGGACAGTCTTTCAGCGTAGCATTCAGGTTATTCACATAGGTTTGTAAATGCCTGTCATGATGCAGGCACATGGTCATTGTGTCGATACATGGTTCTAAGGCATCATAAGGGTAAGGAAGGGGCGGATTTACAAAAGGATAATGCTCATTCATTAGAAGATTCCCTGTTTCTATTGTCTGTATAAGTATATTCAGAAAGTATTGGCATGTGAGGAATAAAAGCGAATTTATATATTTTAGTTGTGGGTATGTCAGAAAATTAAGGAAGTGTGTTTCTGCGTTAAGGGAAGGCGGCATGAAATATTGTTTTTTGGGGTCAATACCGGGTAAAAATTATAAAAAATGGAAAAGTTTAGAAATTTATAAGAATTTTATACTTAAAAAAGTTATATCAGCCCGTTATAATAAAGAAAAAAGAAGTGGGCCAATACAGGAGGGAAATGGGCATGAAACGATTTAAGATCAATGAGAAGGAAACAGGCGAAGCGGCAGAAATGGAGCCAATGTCTGATGAAGTATTTGATAAAGAGCTGCAAAGCCTGATGGAAGAAGAAAAGAAAGGAAAAAAGAAAAAGAAACGCTTACATAAAAAATGGAGTAAAAAGAGGAAGATCATAACCATTGGAGCAGCGGCCATTGGGGTTTTTTTTGTTGCCTTTAAAGTTATGGCTGGAGGCGGCAGTATGGCTGTTCCGGTAACAGTATCCCCCCTTGCCAAGGGAGAGGTGGTGGAAATGCTTTCCGTCAGCGGTCCGGTCCAGGGAACGGACAGCGTGGAAGTGGTATCCAACCTTCATGCGGAGATCCTGGAGCTTCCGGTAAAAGAAGGGGACAGGGTAGAAAAAGGACAGATTTTGGCAGTTCTTGATGACAAGGACGCGAAAAAGGAAGTGGACATCGCTCAAAACGCCTATGATCTGGCTTTAAGCACCTATCAGGATAAACAGCTGGAGGCTGAGAACGGATATGCAAAGGCAAAGCAGGATTATGAAACGGCAAAAGCAAATTATGACCGGACTTTGGCACTATTCCAGGGAGGAAGCGCTTCCCAGGTTGAGCTTGAAACCGCTTCCAATGCCATGAACGACGCCCAGAGGGAAATGAGCAGTTACACCTTAAAGGATGGAAGGCCTGTGGCAAATGAATCCTATTCCCTGCAAATTGAAAAAGAGGCATTTGAACTGGAACAGAAGAAAGAGGCTCTGAACAATACCAAGGTAACCAGTCCTATTGCAGGTACCGTTGTAAGGGTCAACTGCAAGGTGGGCCGTTTTGCAGATAAAACCGATGACGACAAGCCTATGTTTATTATAAACAATTTGGATGTGCTGGAAATGAAGATCAATGTCAGCGAGTATTCCATAGGAAAGGTTGCCATCGGACAGCCGGTGGAAATCAGTGCGGATATTTTAAACGGTGAAACCGCAAGAGGAGAGGTAACCGCCATTTCTCCCACCGGTGAGGAGAAGGGAAATGGTTCTACAGAAAGAGTCATTCCCACCACCATACGGATCATCGATCAGAATACCAGTCTGATCGCAGGTATTACTGCTAAGGCCAAGATCGAGCTTCAAAAGGCAGAGGATGTATGGGTGGTGCCTATTTCCGCAGTCATCCAGCAGCCTGACGGCAGCACCGCCATTGCCTGCGTGAAGGATAAGACAGTAACCTTCATTCCCGTGAAAACAGGGGTGGAGAGTGATATCCAGGCGGAGATCATACCAGATGAAGAAGGAGCTTTGACAGAAGGGATGCAGGTGATTGACGCTCCATCCTCCATGCTAACTGAGGGTATGGAAGTAACCGTGGCTTCACCGGTTCAATAAGGGGGAGGAAGTATGTGGAAAAAAAAGGATAAGCTTCCTGCCTGCGCTACGGAAAATATCATGGAAGATTTGATAAAGCTGGTGGATGTGGTGAAGGTTTACGATACCGGTTCCATAAAGGTGCTGGGCTTAAAGCGGGTAAACTTAACCATTAAGCGGGGAGAATTTGTGGCTATCATGGGGCAGTCAGGCTCTGGAAAGTCAACGCTCATGAATATTTTAGGGTGCCTGGACCGGCCTACCATGGGGCATTATTATCTTGACGGAATTGATACGGCAGAGCTTCCTGCCGATGATTTATCGGCAATCCGAAACCGGAAAATAGGATTTGTCTTTCAGTCCTTTAATCTTATATCAAGGACCTCCGCACTGAAAAATGTGGAGCTTCCTATGACTTATGCCCATATCTCCAGAAAGGCCAGGGAGGAGCGGGCGATCAAGCTTCTGGAGCGGGTAGGACTTGGAAGCCGTTATGAGCATATGCCCAATGAGCTTTCCGGCGGTCAGCGGCAGAGAGTGGCCATAGCAAGAGCGCTGGCTAACGAGCCTCCTCTGATTCTGGCCGATGAGCCTACGGGTAACTTGGATACCGCCTCATCAAAGGAGATTATGGAGCTGTTTACCAAGCTTCACAAAGAGGGAGCCACCGTGGTGCTGGTAACCCATGAAGAGGATATTGCTGCATTTGCAGGGAGGATCATACGGTTTCGGGATGGGCAGCTGGTCAGCGATGAGCTTAATGTTCCCCTGAACCAGGGACCGGAAGAGTATGAGACTATGGAGAAAGAAGGGACGCCATGCTGTTAGAAAACATGAGTATGGCGCTTCATGCCATAAAGTCCAATAAAATGAGGTCCTTTTTGACCATGCTGGGAATCATCATCGGAATTGGAGCAGTGATCGCCATAGTATCCGTAGGGGACAGTATGAGGAATTTATTTTCCGATGCCTATAAGGATGTGGGGTTTAACCGGGCCATCATTCTGGTGTCCTGGGATGTACCGGATTTCCGAATGTCGGATTATTTTACCAGAGATGAAATGGACCGGGTCAGGGAAGTGTACCAGGATAAAATCCAGTATCTTGACAGCGATGCCAATGCTGACGCAGAGGCTGTCAATGGGCGCAGAAAAGTTAAGTATCAATTCCAGGGGATCGATTCCAATTATACCGATGTGCAGCCATTGGATATCATTTACGGAAGAGCCATTAATACGGCGGATGTAAAAGGGGCGGCAAATCATGTGGTATTGGAGGATAAGGGTGCGGTACAGCTGTTTGGTACGGCCGACTGTGTTGGCAGGACGTTCCGCATGACCATAAATAAGGATACCCAGGAATACATGGTTGTGGGAGTTTATCATAAGGAAATTTCCCCCATGATGGCAATGCTAATGGGCAACGGACAGACGCAGTCTGGCTTTCTGCCTTATACGGTCCTTACAAAACCCAATGATTACTTTCAGAACTTGAATTTTTATGTCAGGGATGGAGTGGATATGAATGCATTCCTGGCAGAACTCACCAGGTACGTTGCCAAATTAAAGGGCCGTCCGGAATCAGAGATCCGCACCATGTCTGTGGCTGAACAGATGGGAAGCGTAGATGCCGGCCTTTCCGGCATGGCGGCGGCCGTAGGCGGAATTGCTGCCATCTCTTTGCTGGTTGGAGGGATCGGAATCATGAATATCATGATGGTTTCCGTCACGGAGCGGACCAGGGAAATCGGGGTCCGGAAGGCTTTGGGTGCAAGGACAAGAGATATCATGATCCAGTTTTTAACGGAATCCGCCTTTATGTCGGCCTGCGGAGGAATCATCGGAATCCTCCTGGGGGTAGCCCTTGTGAAAGCAGGAGGAGCCATTTTTCAGATGACCGTGGTCATCAGGCCCTCTGTAGTGATTCTGGCAGTGGGTTTTTCTGCGCTGGTGGGTATTTTCTTCGGTCTTTACCCGGCTTCCAAAGCAGCGAAAAAGGACCCCATTGAGGCCTTAAGATATGAATAGGAGGAGGGAACATCATGCTGCTGGAGAATATGAGTATGGCCATTCATGCCATTAAGGCCAACAAGATGAGGTCCTTTCTGACCATGCTTGGTATCATCATCGGAATTGGGTCTGTTATTGCTATTGTATCCATTGGAGATACCATGCGGTTTATGGTATCTGATCTTTATAAAAATGTGGGAGTAACCCTGGCTTATGTTTATGTCTGGCCGAAAGATGGTGAGGATATGAGGCAAAGCGACTATTTCTCCCTTGATGATATTGATCGGGTAAAAGAGGTATTCGGAGATGAAATCAGTTACATAGACAGCAATGCCAGCGTCAATGCGGAGGCTGTCTTTGGCCGCAATAAGGTCAAATTCCAGTTTGAAGGAATCTACGCCAATTATCCTCAGGTCCAGAAAATCAACATCATTTATGGCCGTAATTTAAGTGAGTCTGATATTAAAGGAAGAAAAAACAATATTGTGCTGGAAGCAAAGGGAGCCAAGGCACTTTTCGGTACGGAAGATGCGGTGGGAAAAACCTTCCGCACTACCATTTACGGCATTACGGACGATTACAATGTGGTGGGAATCTACCGGTTGGAACAGAACCCTTTTGAAGCTATGTTGACAGGAGCGAACGAAACCAAGGCAGGGTATGTGCCGGATACCTTGCTTACATGGCCCAATGATAACATTTTCAGCCTTCGTCTCTATGCAAAGGAAGGTACCGATATGAAGGCATTTTCCGATAAGTTTACTGCCTATATGGCTAAGGCCAAGAACCGGAACAAGGAGGATATTACCTTTTATTCTGTGTCCAGTGAAATGGGAAGTGCAGATTCTATCATGGGAGGCTTATCTGCTGCTGTGGGAGGAATCGCGGCTATCTCCCTTTTGGTAGGAGGAATCGGGATCATGAACATTATGCTGGTATCCGTTACCGAGCGGACAAGAGAAATTGGGATTCGAAAGGCACTGGGAGCCAGAACTAGAGATGTACTGATCCAGTTTTTAACGGAGTCAGCCATTCTATCCGCTTTTGGCGGGGTCCTTGGAGTTGTGGTGGGCGGAGGGCTTGTGCTGGCAGGCGGAGCACTCTTTGGCCTGTCGGTGGTCATAAAGCCGGCAGTGGTCCTGGTGGCAGTTGGCTTTTCTGCTTTGGTGGGCTTGTTCTTTGGCATTTATCCTGCTTCCAAGGCTGCGAAGGCAGATCCCATTGATGCCCTGAGGTATGAGTAAGGAAGGACAGCAGTCCTGCTGCGCTCAGACTTCAGATGTCATGAGCATTCATAAAACCGGTGCATGGACTTACGTCCGAACGCCGGTTTGTCTGTTGTATGAGGAAGCCTGGCCAGGCTTCTTATCCATTAGAAGTAATTGAGCGCCGTTTTGCCCGGTGTTATGAAATGTATGGAATCTTATTTTACCGTCTGAGCGCAGCATACCAGCTGCGCTTATAAATTTGCAGGAGAAAATCCGGGAAATGTCTGGGATGTTATAAAAAAATAAAATTTCTGTATTATGCTCGCAAAGTAAAAGGTTCTATGGTATAATAGGGTGATATCTTATGGTATAGTGAGGGAACCATATGCTTAGTGAAGAAAAAATAAAGATCATGACCAGCCTTGCAATGTTTGAAAAACATGAAGGAAAGAAGATATTTCCCATTAACCGGTATTTTAAAAGCGATTACATCAGCAGCAAGCTGTTCCGTTCCTTTTTCAGCTACACCTTAAGCTTTGTTTTATGCCTGGCTTTATGGGGATTATATGATTTGGAACGGTGGATGAACACCATGGAACTGAAAGGCCTGACTGCAGCAGGAATGCGGATCGGTCTGATTTATTTTCTCGGACTGGTCGTTTACCTGGGGATCAGCATTTTTGTATATATGAAGCGGTATGGGTATGCCAGCCGTGGAATAAAGGTATATCTTGCCAAATTAAAAAGGCTGGACAAGCGGTATGAAGGAAACACCAGGCCTTTAAAAAGAACAAAGGGAGGACGGACATCATGATGGGCCTTCTTGTATTTAAAGAACGATTGAAAGAGTTTTATGCCAGGTTTGACATATATATAACGCCTGTGATCAAGTTCGTTTTCAGTTTACTGGCTTTTTCCCTGATGAATAAGAATATCGGCTTTATGCCGCAGCTGACGGAGGCTTACATTCCTCTGGTGCTGGCTCTGGTTTGCTCCTTTTTGCCTTATGGAGCCATTTCTTTTCTGGCTGCAGGCTATATGCTTGCCCACTTGTCGGGAATTTCCATTGAAATCACTCTGGTCATGGCTGTTTTTATTGTGGTGGTAGGACTCCTTTATTATGGTTTCCAGCCGGGTGACAGTTATCTGCTTGTGCTGACCCCGGTATTTTTCCTTTTAAGGATTCCTTATGCCATCCCTTTGATCGTCGGGCTGTCAGGGAGTCTGATCTCAGTGATACCCGTAAGCTGCGGCGTATTTATTTATTATACGCTTTTATATGTGAAGCAGAATGCGGGGGTACTGACCAATGATTTGTCAGTGGATGAGGTGCAGAAATTCATGCAGCTCATGAAGAGCCTGCTCTCCAATAAGCTGATGCTTGTAATGGTTACAGCCTTTGCCCTATCTCTTGTGGTGGTGGCCATCACCCGGAGCTTATCTGTGGATTATTCCTGGATCATTGCCATTGTAGCAGGAACCATTGCACAGCTTGGGGTTATTTTTATCGGGGATATCGCTGCGGATGTGTCGGTATCGGTGACCCGTCTCCTGGTGGGGATCCTGATTTCCCTCCTTATTGCAGGAATTTATACATTTTTTGTCTTTGCAGTGGATTATTCCAGGACGGAATACGTACAATTTGAAGATGATGATTATTATTATTATGTCAAGGCGGTTCCAAAGCTGACGGTCAGCGCGCCTGATGTAAAAGTTCAGAAAATCAACGCTAGAAAACTCCAAAGACCGCAGAGATAGGAACGTTCTGCGGGCATACTTTGATGCCCAAAAAGCCCGAGCAATCATTGGGAACGCCCTGGGGGCATCCCTTGATGCCCCATAAGCATGGGAAATCAATGGGAACGCCCCGGGGGCATACCTTGATGCCTCGAAAGCATGGGAAATCAATGGGAACGCCCCGGGGGCATACTTTAATGCCCGTAAAATATGGGCAATTATTAGGAAAAGATAAAAGGGAGGTGGAGACAATCGCAGATTTTTTAGACGGAATGTACTCCTGGGTATCGTTTCTGCCCAGAATATCGAAAACAAACCTGGTTGAAATTATTATTATAGCCGTTCTGCTGTATGAATTGCTGACCTGGATCATGAACACAAGGGCATGGACACTTTTAAAGGGAATTATTGTGATTCTTCTTTTCTATGTTTTTGCATATGTATTCCGGCTGGATAATATTTTTTGGATCCTTAATAAAATCGCTACCCCGGCAGTGACCATGGCGATTGTGATTTTCCAGCCTGAGCTTCGGAAGGCCCTGGAACAGCTTGGAAGCAAGAATCCTTTTACAGGAATCCTTACCTTTGATGAAGGCAGGGACAATTCCGGTTTTACGGATAAGACCATCAATGAGCTGGTAAAGGCTACATTTGAAATGGCAAAGGTGAAAACAGGGGCGCTTATGGTAATTGAAAGAGGGGACTCTTTAAAAGAAATCGAGCGAACCGGGATCGAGGTAGGAGCAGTAGTCAGCAGCCAGCTTCTGATTAATATTTTTGAGCATAATACGCCGCTTCATGACGGGGCGGTGGTGATCCGCGGAAACCGGGTGGCAGCGGCTACCTGCTATCTGCCCCTGTCCGATAATATGACCATCAGCAAGGACCTGGGGACCAGGCACAGGGCCGCAGTAGGGGTCAGCGAAGTTAGCGACAGTGTTACCATTGTTGTATCAGAGGAAACCGGGCGTGTGACTGTGGCCTTAGAGGGAGGCTTAAAGCGGATCACGGATGCGGATATGCTTCGTTCGGTCCTTGCAGGTGTAAAGCAGCAGGGAGAGGAAGGAAGCAGATTCCGAATTTTGAAGGGAAGGCGAAAGAATGAAGGAAAAGCTGTTAAATAATCTTGGACTTAAGCTCTCGTCTCTGGTGCTTGCCTTTGCGGTATGGATGGCTGTTGTCAACATTTCCAATCCTGTTATTTACGATTCCCAGGTGGTTCCAGTGGAGGTGCGCAATGAGGACGTACTGGAGGCTGCCAATTTAGCCTACGAAATCTTTGGAAAGGATGCGGTAACAGTCAGTTATCAGGTGAGAACCAGAGACCGATCCCTGGTGAAGGCATCGGACTTTCATGCTTATGTTGATTTAAAGGATTATAACGTGACGGGAGCCATTCCCATTACGGTAGAGATAAACAAGGATAAGGAGAATCTGGTAAAAGGAGATACCATAACGGCAAAGCCTATGGTGATCCGGATCATAACGGAAGAGCTTCAGCGCAAGAAGTTTGATCTTCAGGTCCGGATAACGGGAGACGCTGAAGACGGGTATGCTCCGGGCGTTGTCACCCTGTCACCTGATAATGTGACGGTGGAAGGCCCGGAATCCCAGATCGGCAAAATCAACCATATGGGAATCGAGATCAATGTGGATAACGCCAATGGGGACTTGAATTCGGTGGCTTCTCCCATCTTTTATGATGCCAACGGTAACAAATTGCTGGACCTGGGAGATAAGGTGACTGTCAGCAGGCAGGAGATTGAATATCATGTATCCGTGTTGAAGGCAAAGAACCTTTCGCTCAATTTTGAGGTGACAGGAGAAGTGGCTAAGGGATACCGGTATACGGGTGTGGAATCCAGTGTCAAGTCTGTGCCGGTGATCGGAACCAAGTCCATTCTGGCATCCTTGTCCACCCTTTCTGTTGCATCAGATAAGCTGAATATCGATGGTGCCACCTCTGATAAGGTGATTCAGCTGGATTTAAGCCAGTATCTGCCGCCCAGCACCTCTGTGGCAAGAGAAGAATATAAGAATGTGACCGTGAAGCTGAAGGTAGAACCGCTGACGACCAGAACATTCACTTTAAAGCTGAAGGATCTGGATAAAAAGGGAGCAGAGGCTGATTACGATTATACGTTTGATAAGGAGACTTCTGATGTTACCATAAAGGGGCTGAAAGAAGATTTAGATGCCCTGACGGAAGATAATTTGAATGCGGTTCTTGATCTGTCGGGTCAGGAAACCGGACCCAATCCCGGAATGCTGACATTTGAGGTATCAGGAGGATTTGAGGTGGTAGGTTATACGCCTTTCAATGTGACGGCAGCCCATAAAAATCCTGGCCCGGGAACGGAGGAAAGTGCCACCGCTTCCTCCACGGAAGAGTCTGAATCTCAATGAATCAGATTTTCTTCCGAAAGAGGGAAAATGATGAAAGAATAAAGGGAGGGAATTCAGTATGGTCAGCGCAAAAGTTGTTATAAAGAATCCTACCGGCCTGCACCTAAGGCCGGCTGGGATTCTTTGTAAGGAAGCCATGAACTTTAAATCTACAGTGAGTTTTCGGTTTAAGAATACCACTGCCAATGCGAAAAGCGTGCTTAGCGTATTGGGCGCCTGTGTAAAAAGCGGGGATGAGATTACTTTCGTCTGTGAGGGAGCAGATGAGGAGGAAGCTCTGGCGACCATGATCAAGGCTGTTGAAGAGGGCCTTGGCGAATAGATTAATCTTCAATAATTAATAAGGAGGAGAAATTATGTTTAAAGGTACAAGTGCATCCGCGGGAATCGGCATCGGGAAAGCTGTCAGCGTGGAAGAGGCGGAACTTAAGATCAGGAGGGAAGCCATCACGGATCCGGCGGCTGAAAAGATCCGCTTTCAGTCTGCAGTAAAGCAGGCCATGGAAGAAACCGATGCCCTGGCAAAGGATCTGGCAACAAGAGTGGGAGAAAAGGAAGCGGAGATTTTAAACGGCCATTTATTGCTTCTATCAGATCCGATGCTGACAGGTGAGATCGAGAATACGATCACGGGGGAGAATGTCAACAGCGAATTTGCCATAGAACAAGTATGCAACACCTATGCCGATATGTTTGCTTCCATGGGGGACGAATTGATGCAGCAGAGGGCCACGGATATGCGGGACATAAAGACCCGCGTGCAGAAGATCCTTATGGGAATCAGCTCCGTGGATATTTCTGCGCTTCCGGAAGGAACCGTGATCATTGCCAAAGATCTGACTCCATCTATGACAGCAGGGATCAATCCGGACAAAGTCGTTGGCATTGTCACAGAACTGGGTGGAAAGACTTCTCACAGTGCCATTCTGGCCAGGGCTTTGGAGATTCCTGCCGTTGTAGCAATTGAGGGATTTTTAAACCAGGTATCCGATGGGGATGATATGATACTGGATGGCTCACAGGGGATTGTCCTGGTTAATCCTGAGGATTCGGTAAAATCAGAATATGCTGCAAAGAGAGAAGCATTTTTAAAGGAAAAGAAGGAACTGGAACAATATATCGGAAAACCTACGGTAACAAAGGACGGGGCTTCCATTGAGCTGGTAGCCAATATCGGAAAGCCTGAGGATGTGGAAAAGGTTCTTCATTATGATGGGGAAGGGATCGGACTGTTTCGTACGGAATTTTTATTCATGGACCGTACGTCAATGCCTACCGAGGACGAGCAGTTTGAAGCCTATCAGAAAGTTGCAGTTGCCATGAACGGCAAGCCTGTGATCATCCGCACCCTGGATATCGGCGGGGATAAGGAAATCCCATATATGGGCCTTAAAAAGGATGAAAACCCGTTTTTGGGATACCGGGCCATCCGGTTCTGCCTGGACCGTAAGGAGGATGTATATAAGCCTCAGCTCAGGGCTCTTTTAAGAGCCAGTGCTTTCGGCAATATCCGAATCATGGTTCCCATGGTGACCTGTCTGGAGGAATACAGGGAAGCAAAAGCTCTTGTTGAAGCGCTTAAGAAGGAACTGGATGAAAAGGGGCTGGCTTATAATAAGGACATTCAGGTTGGAATCATGGTGGAGACGGCTGCGGCTTCCCTCATGGCAGATGTATTTGCAAAGGAAGTGGATTTCTTCAGCATCGGAACCAATGATCTGACTCAGTATACCATGTCCGTGGACAGAGGGAACGATAAGGTGTCTTATTTGTATTCCCCATTAAATCCAGCGGTTTTAAGAAGCATCCGCCACGTCATTGAATGCGGGCGCAGGGAAGGGATCATGGTCGGTATGTGCGGAGAGGCTGCCAGCGACCCCTTGTTGATTCCTCTTCTTTTAGCATTTGGCTTAAATGAGTTCAGTATGAGTGCATCAGCGATTTTAAATGCAAGAAAGCTGATTACCGGTTATAGTATCAAGGAGCTTCAGGCAGTGGCGGAAAAGGCCATGTCCTTCTCCACGGTAAAAGAAGTAGAAGATTACATGAAAGAGTTTATCAGCCGCATATAATGGACTCCCAGAGAGGAAATGCAGCTTGTCGCCGGGGCGGCTGCTGCATTTTTCCATATACGGCTGCATTTTTATTATATGCCAAAGGGGATATGTTACGATGAGCGTTTATCTGATCAGCTATGGGGCATCTTATTTATTTGCAAGAGCAGGATTTTACTGGCTGTCCGGTATTATTTTAATGCTGGCAGCTCTTTTCCTGTACTGGCGGGATTACCGTAGAACCGAGAATATCATTCATTTAAGAGGCTTGTTCTCCCTGTTCTGGGTAGGAGGGGAAGGCATCGCCTGTTTAAAGCTTTCAGAGCTTTCCTTTGACTGGAATATTATAACATGGCTCTGTTTTCTGGTGGCATTCCTGGGATTTTGGGTTACCTTTGAATTTTTTGCAAAGCTCCAGGGAGAATCAGGGGGGCAGCGCTCCAGCTGGTTCAGCTTTAAGGGTTATGAAAGGCCTCTTTTTCTGTCCATGGTCTTTGTCACCCTTGTATCCCTTACCGGTTTTATGGTTGAGGCGGTTGTGTTGGGGTTCATTCCCTTCTTTGTGAAAGGAGTGCCCCATGCTTATTCCACGTTCCACATAACGGGAATTCACTATTTTACCGTATCCTGTGTGTTGGTGCCTTCCCTTTCGGTCTTATATTTTTGCATAGAGCAGGGGAGAAACGGCTTAAGGTTGGTTCTGGCCGTGCTCATGGACGTCGTCGCATGCCTGATCCCTGTTTTGTGTGTGTCCCGCTTCCAGCTCATTCTGGCTGTGGGATTAGCAGTTCTCACCTACATTGCAATGGAACACAGGCTGAAAATTGCATACGGGGTGGGCCTGGCAATCGGAATGATCCCTATTTATGTGATCCTCACCATTGCCAGAGGCCATGATGTGTCCTATTTAAACGGCATTTTCCAGATGAAAAACAGCCAGATGCCCATATTCATTACCCAGCCTTATATGTACATCGCTAACAATTACGATAATTTTAATTGTCTGGTTGAGTGGCTTCCATCCCATACCTTTGGCCTTCGGATGCTCTTCCCGCTATGGGCGCTTACAGGACTGAAGTTCCTGGTTCCGGCTCTTGTGGATTTTCCCACTTATGTGACAAAAGAGGAACTGACCACTGTCACCCTGTTTTATGATTCTTTTTATGATTTTGGGATTGTAGGTGTACTGCTCTTTGGCTGCATTCTGGGCGGGACCGGTTTTTTTCTCATGCGTATGGCAAAGCGTACCCGCAATCCCATTGGCTATCTGTTCTATGCCCAGTTTGCTATGTACATGATCCTTTCTTTTTTCACCACCTGGTTCAGCAATCCATCTACCTGGTTCTATTTTGGCATGACCGGGATTTTGTTCGCCTTTTGTTCGTGGAAGAATAATGGAAGACATGGATGAGTTTATACACTTATCCTGAAAGAACTGTCAGGATAAACGAATGGATGTTCCATTGCAATAAAATAAGCAGCAGGCATAAGGATAACCCCTTAAAATGCCTGCTGCTTATTTTATTAGGGCTCTTTGTCAATAGTTGGGGTGGGATTCGTTTGAAATTTTATTACAACAAAAAGAATGTTGGAAGTGTGCTTTTCAAGCACACCCCAACATTCAGTATAGAACCTTTATTAGTTCTATCATATGATTGAACATATTCTTTGCAAATTTTATGAATCATGAGAAGAGGTAATGCCATTCTATGAATGATCAGGAAATATAATCGGTATACTCTTCATAAATCAGGTGCAAAAGCAGGTGTAACGTTAGAAAAGAAGATGTATTAAGGTTTCTGTCTTTGCTAATGCTTGAGGATTGATAATAAAAATTATATTTTACAAGTGATGCCAGCTCATTATTACTTAAATTAGTAATGGAAACTGTAGGGATTTCCTTAAGCATTAAATTAAGAATCACCTCTTTTGTAAATTTTAAATTACCGGACAGGGAAGCAATAAATAAGAGGTCATTCTTTTTCATAGTATCCATGGCAATATTCAATTCAGTGGAAGCAGGGATCACAATCAGATTCTTTTTTACGTTCATTAAGCATCTGGCAAATTCGCTGAGAATTAACCGCTGGCCGTGACCAGTTCCGTAAGCGTATATAACATCTGCCTCTTTCATCATATTAAATATTACGTTTTTTACCGTATTTTGTTCAAAGAGCTTGATTGTCTGCTGGATATCATTATTTAACTCGCTGACGAGCTCTCTTTTAATACTGATATTTTTTTCATTTGTTTTTTCCTGCCGCAAATAATATTTAAATTCGCTGTAACCGGAGAATCCCAGTTTTTTAGCAGTACGAAGAATTGATGCTGTGGAAACACTGCATTTTTCCGATAATTCCGAAATACTGAAATTTAAACATAAGGGTATATGTTCTTTTACATACTGAAGAATATAAAAATCGTTGTTATTTAACTTATCATAATTTTCGTTAATAAGGGCATCCAGATTCATAAAAACGCCTCTTTTCATCATTTATTTTCAGTATAGCAAAGAAAGAATTTCATTACAAGTAGAAGATAAAACATGGCCTGTCATAAATTTCAGATTATGACAATTTTAACTTTTGCAGACATATCTGACTGATTGCACAAAAACTATTTTAATTTTAATATTTTTTTGTATAATATTGTCATAACAGCTGTTTAGAAAATCCGGAATCCGGAATCCGTAAAAAAGGAAAGGTGGAAAAAACATTTCACCAGTGTCTGCTTGAACAATAAAGCATGCACAGAATGGAGGAAAGCATGAAAAGATCATCAATTGTAATTGCAGGAGGCGGAAGTACTTATACGCCTGAAATCATATTAATGTTATTGGATAATTTGGATCGTTTTCCAATCAGCCAGATTAAATTATATGATAATGATTATGAGAGGCAGAAAATCGTAGCTGATGCATGTGAAATCATTATAAGAGAACAGGCACCTGATATTAAATTTCTTGCCACAACAGATCCGGAAGAGGGATTTACTGATATTGATTTTGTAATGGCCCATATTCGGGTAGGGAAGTACGAAATGAGAGACTTTGATGAGAAGATTCCTTTAAGGAACGGCCTGGTGGGGCAGGAAACCTGCGGGCCAGGCGGAATTGCTTACGGTTTCCGTTCCATTACCGGAGTGATGGAGCTGGTTGAATATATGGAAAAATATTCACCTAATGCCTGGATGCTGAATTACTCCAATCCGGCTGCAATTGTTGCGGAAGCAATCCGTAAGGTGAAGCCTGATTCAAGGGTCTTAAATATTTGCGACATGCCCATAGATATTGAAGAACGTATGGCATATATTGCAGGCCTGAATTCCAGAAAAGAAATGGATGTAAGATATTATGGACTCAATCATTTTGGCTGGTGGTGTGATATCAGAGATAAAGAGGGGAATGACCTGATGCCGGTCATAAAGGAATACGTTCTGGAACATGGCTATAATCTGGAGAGCATCGGAAAAGAGCCACGCCTGAATGATCCTGACTGGTTAAAGACTTACAGGTTTGCAAGTGAATTGTACAAGACAGATCCGTCGGTACTTCCAAGCACCTATTTAAAATACTACCTGTATCCGGATCATGCGGTGGAAGAATCCGACCCTGACTATACCAGAGTTGACTTAATTCGGGAAGGCCGTGAAAAGCGGGTATTTGAAGAATGCCGCAGAATTAAGGAATGTGAAACGGCAAAGGACACAACATTGGAAATCGGAGTGCATGCCAGCTTTATTGTTGACCTGGCCAGAGCCATTGCTTTTAATACCCATGAGAGGATGCTTTTGATTGTGGAGAATAAAGGTGCAGTGGAAAACCTGCCGCTAACGGCTATGGTGGAGATTCCCTGCATTGTAGGCTCTAACGGGCCAGAACCTATGGTGATCGGTGAGATCCCCTGGTTTCAGAAAGGCTTAATTGAGCAGCAGCATGCAGTGGAAAAATTGGTTGTAGAGGCTTACTTTGAACATTCTTACCAGAAATTGTGGCAGGCGCTCATCCTATCAAAAACCATGAAAGATGCAGATCTGGCAAAAACAGTACTTGATCAGTTAATTGAAGCGAATAAGGATTTCTGGCCGGAATTAACATAACAATGTGAGGAGGAAATGTAGTGAAAATTTTTATACAAAAGTTGGGGAAATCATTGATGGCGCCGCTGTCCATCATTGTAGCAGCCGGGCTGCTTCTTGGAATAGCATCCACGTTAAAAAATCCGTTGATATTTGGAAATACTCTTTCCGGTATTCCCGCAATATCCGGCTTTATAGGGCTTGTAAATTCTTTGGTTGGCCAGATGTTCGGCCTGCTTCCAATCTTGTTCTGCATATCAGTGGCCATTGGCATGGCAAGAGATGATAAAGAAATTTCAGCTTTTTCGGCAATTATAGGATTTGTATTGTTCCACGTAACAATCCAGTATTTTCTTTCTTTGAAAGGAATAACAGGAGAGACAGTCAGCGTTGATTATCTGACTGCAAATGGGTCCACTCAGGAAGCTGCTGTAAAGGTAAATTCCATGTATGAGACTACCTTTGGCATATTCACTTACCGTATGAGCGTTTTCGGAGGTATTATTACAGGAATATGGACAGCAGCGATCCACAACCGCTTTCACCGGACCCAGCTTCCGACGGCCCTTAGTTTCTTCAGCGGCAAACGGTTTGTGCCTATTATGATTACGGTAACCATTCCAATATTGTCGGTTGTTATGTTTATTGTATGGCCGCTGTTTAGTACCTGCATCAATGCAATGGGATCTGTTATTCAGGGTTCAGGGGCATTTGGAACCTTTATTTACGGCTTTTTGGAGCGTTTGCTGATTCCTACCGGACTTCATCATATTTTAAATCAGCTGGTGCGTTTTACACCCATTGGCGGAACTGCTGTCATTGACGGTGAACAGGTTTCCGGAGCTCTGACAATTTTTAATACATTATTGATGAATCCCGATCCTGATCTTGGCACCATGCGTCAAGCCACAAGATTCCTGACTCAGGGAACCCATCCCTTTATGGTATTTGGCCTGCCTGCTGCCTGTTATGCCATGTATAAGACTGCTTTGCCTAAAAATAAAGATAAGGTAAAAGGTGTTTTATTTGCTGCTGCCTTAACCAGCTTTTTAACCGGCATAACAGAACCTATTGAGTTCTCCTTTATTTTTATCTCCCCAATCCTGTTTATCTTTCATGCTTTTATGGCAGGATTATCTTTTCTGATTAATACCTTGCTGGGAGTGATGATCGGCAATGCCGGAGGCGGCCTGATCGATCTTACAATTTTCGGCATTTTAAGGGGAACAGAAACGAAATGGTATCTAAATGTTTTGGTTGGCATTGTTTATGCAATTATATATTATCATGTGTTTAAGTTTGCCATATTAAAATTCAACATAAAAACCCCGGGACGGGAAGATGAGAACGAGTTGGAAGAAGCTGAAGAAATTATAGCGGGAGAACTTGGCAATGCGGTTATGGAAGCATTAGGGGGAAAGAACAATATTAAAGAGATTGATAATTGCATCAGCCGGCTGAGGCTTGTACTGAATAATACAAAGCTTGCAGATGAAAAAAAGCTGAAAGCCACCGGTTCCCTGGGCGTAATTAAGATTGACGAGCATAATATCCAGGTGGTCTATGGCACAAAAGTGGAAAAAGTGGCTTTTGAACTAAAAAAGAGTTATCGGTCAGGGACAACAGAAAGTCAGGGAAGAGAGGAGTTTTTGTCTCCCATGACAGGAAAGTTGATTGCAATGGAAGATGTTCCTGACCCGGCATTTTCTTCAAAAGCCATGGGAGACGGATTTGCCGTTGAGATGAAGGAGGGAATCGTTGCAGCACCGGTTTCAGGAGAACTGGTTTCCGTATTCCCCACAGGACATGCATATGGAATCCGTACAAATTACGGTATGGAGGTTTTGATTCATATTGGAATCGATACGGTGGAATTACAGGGAAAAGGATTTGATATACGTGTGAAACAGGGGGATCATGTGAAACAAGGAGATATTTTGGCTTGTGTGGATCTTGAGTATGTAAAAAAGCAGGGAAAGGCAATGATATCGCCTGTTGTATTTACCACCGGAGAAAACGTGAATGTGAAAAAGACAGGAAAACAAATTAAATTACTGGAAAACGATTTTATCGATATTTTATAAAATGAGGGGATTAAAGAACGCAGGGCCAGGAAAGGCCCTGCGTTGCTGCATGTTTGGGATTGTGGAGAAAACAGTTCAGGAAGAGGTTATGTCCTCCTTTTCTTTTTGAGGCTGCAAAGGGACAGGGACTTTTTTCTTTTTGTTCTTTCGGGAGATGAAAATAATGATTCCTGCTATCAGCACAATGGGAAACCAAAAAGGAATGGTTACAATCATACCGATCAAAAAGTTAGCTGTTATGGTTTTAAAAGCCTTGAAATTGTTTGAAAATCCCTTACTGATGCGGGTACCGGCAGATTCCGGAGAAGTTGGGGTAAAGGTATTAACTTCCCTGATCGATAATGAGACGGTGCTATAATCTACCTGGTTGTCGTAAAGCCTAAGCTGGGATTCCATAGATTCCAACTGGTAGCGTATTTCGGAAAGACGCTGCTGGAGGGTAATGACCGTATCTATGGATTCTGCTTTTTCAAGAAATTCCCACAGCTTTTCCTGTTCGATCTCCAGGGATTTTTTCTTACTTTCCAAATCACTGTACTGCAGTGTTACATCCTGAGTGGATTCTGATTTATCTGTTACATTTCCGTTGGTTTCCACCGTACGAACAAAGCTGTTCATCTGGCTTACGGGAATCCGTACAGTCATATCGGCAAATCTTGGGACGGGTTTTCCGCTGCCGTCCATGCGGCTGCCGGACATATCAGACTGCTCCACATATCCCCCCAGCTGGGTGATTTTTATCTGCAGTTCCGTTACCAGGGCATCAAATTCATCCGTCTCAACGTTCATGGATACGTTACGGATAAGCTTTCTTCCGGCCGGAAGTATTGGGCCGGTTCCTGTTTCGCTTTCAAGTGAAGCATTCCCTGAATTTTCCTGCTGGCTGGCTGCACTTTCCTGGGTAGTTGTCTCCGCCGGCATGGCGGCTCCAAAATCTGCTTTGGTGTCCCTGGCCATTGTCATGCCTTTGCCGGAACAGGCGCTTAAGCAGAGGATCGCCAGAAGAGACGGAATGAATCCCCATTTTCTTTTTTTCATTGAACCCCTCCTGATATCATCATATTTCCATAGCTCTTGTGATATCCTTAGAATAGCATGATGCCTGGACCATTTCAATAAAAGAGGGGAAGCTTAAGAAAATCTTATACATTTCCACGATCTTTTACAGCTTCCGAAGGAGAAACGTGAAAATGTTTTTTATAGGCTCTAAAAAATGTGGAGTAGTTTTTAAAGCCGCTGCGAAAGCAAGCCTCGGTGACGGGTGTGCCTGATTTTAATAAATCCCTTGCCATAGCAAGGCGTTTTTCGGTTATATAATCAAAAAGAGTGTAGCCGGTTTCTCCTTTAAACAGATGCATCAGATGATAACGGCTGATATAACAGGCTTCTGCAATGGTGTCTACGGTTATCTCCTCTGTTAAGTGGCTGTTTATATAGTCCATAATGATCAGAATACGCCTGTCGCCGGTAACTGGTGGCAGGTATTGTACCCGGTTGTCCAGGGAAGCTCTGTTTAACTGGATCATGAATTCCAGAAATACCACCTGACAGTATAAGTCTCTGGCATAGCCTTCATGGGTACAGGCATATTCCAAATTGGCCAAAGTACGGTATAAATCGCTTTTTTCCATGGAATGGATCCGAAGGACATGGGAGTGAAGCTCCTTTGATTTCTGAAAGCAGGTGCTTAAATCATAGCTGTCCGACCGGTAAGCCAGCAAAAAGCCTGGAGAAAGGTAGACGATGATCCGTTCATAGGGGACTGACGAATCAATGTCAGGCTTGTGAATATCATTATGGCCCACCAGAAGGATGTCATAGGGTTTCAGTTGATAAGTACAGCCTTCGATCCGGTAGGTGACGGATCCCCTGATGAATATAATGATCTTGTCGAAATCATGATAGTGGTATTCAAAATCCTGTTTTTTCGTATCGGTCAGATGAAACAGCCGGAAATCGCTGTTTAAATACCCCCGCTTCTGGTAGTTGTCCATGAAATCTTAAACCTCCTGTTTGCTGCCTTATATAATACAACATAATTTGCAATAAAAAAAGCATTATATTGATTGAAATGATAAAAAGTGCTGTATATAATTGATTATATAAAGCAAATTTGTATGGATAGAAGGAAGATGGCAATGAAAATCGTAGTATTGGCGGGCGGCTTCAGCCCGGAAAGAGAAGTTTCCTTATCCTCAGGAGCTATGATCACAAACGCTCTGATCAGGACTGGGCATGAAGTTTACCTGCTGGATTCTTATTTGGGAGCAGCGGATGGAGAAGAGGTCCGTTTTAAAAGCCTTCATGACGGCACTGGCTTTTTCTGGGAAATCGGAAGAGAGGTCCCGGAGCTTGACCGCCTTTCGAAAGAACGGAATGGGAAAGGATATATTGGAAACCGGGTAATAGAAATCTGCGGGCTGGCAGATATAGTATTTGTGGCATTGCACGGTGGTGCAGGGGAAAACGGACAAATTCAGGCCGTTCTTGATGCCTATGGCATCTCCTATACGGGAACCGGTTATGAAGGCTGCTTAAAAGCCATGGATAAACCCATGGCAAAACTGCTGATGAGAAATTCCGGCATACCTACCCCTGATTGGCGGCTTTACTCCAGAGGGGAGTCTTTGGAGCCATTTCCTTACCCCTGTGTGGTGAAGCCATGCGGCTGCGGATCCAGTGTGGGCATTACCATGGTGGAGGGGGAGGATCAGTGGGAAATGGCCCTTGATTCTGCTTTTTCCTATGAAGACCGGGTACTGGCTGAGGTGAAAATAACCGGGAGGGAGTTTTCAGTCGGAATCCTGGGAGAAAGAGCCCTTCCGGCCATTGAAATCATACCGAAGAAGGGGTTTTATGATTATGAAAATAAGTACCAGGCTGGCCTGACTGAGGAGATCTGCCCGGCCAGTCTTACAGAGGAACAAGAGGAGTTCATGGGTTGTATGGCTTTAAAGGTTCACCGTGTTCTGGGACTTGGATATTATTCCAGGGTTGATTTCCTTATGGAGGAGGATGGGAGCCTTTTCTGCCTGGAGGCCAATACATTGCCAGGGATGACGCCTTTCAGCCTGCTTCCCCAGAAGGCTCAAGCTGCAGGAATCTCTTATCAAGAATTGTGCGAGGAGATTGTAAGCCACGGGATACACCCTGCAGGCGTACCTTTGTACCCGGCAAAGCGGGAACACTCTTAAAAAGATAACGGACAGGAATTAGGAAAGGAGTTTTATCATGAATATTACCTTGGAAAAATATCACGGGCTGGGGAATGATTATCTGATCTTTGACCCGAATAAAAATGAATTGAAGCTGACAGAGGAAAGCATCCGTCTGATCTGCAACCGGAATTTCGGAGTGGGGTCCGACGGGCTTTTGGTAGGCCCTGTCCTGGGGCAGGATAAGCTGGAGGTGAAAATTTTAAATCCCGATGGGAGTGAAGCAGAGTTAAGCGGCAACGGCGTACGAATCTTTGGAAAATACTTAAAGGATGCCGGATATGTTCAGAAGAACCGCTTTATTGTCAATACATTAAGCGGACAGCAGACCATTCAGTATCTAAATGAAGATGGGACCAGGATAAAGGTTTCCATGGGAAAGCTGAGCTTTTACAGCGATGAAATTCCTGTCACAGGTCCAAGGCGAGAGGTGCTTAACGAAACCATGATGTTTGGAAGCATCCCATACCGGGTCACCTGTGTGTCCATTGGGAATCCTCATTGCGTTATCTGGCTAAATGATATATCAAAGGATCTGGCCTGCCGGATCGGGAAGCATTCGGAAACGGCCGATTATTTCCCGGAAAAGATCAATACGGAGCTTTTAAAGGTTTTGGACAGGACCAATATTGAAATTGAGATTTATGAGCGGGGCGCCGGATATACCCTGGCATCAGGAACCAGCGGTTGTGCGGCCGCAGGCGCGGCCTACCGCATGGGACTTACAGATCCTAAGATGTATGTTCACATGCCCGGAGGCGTGCTTGAGGTGGAGATCGAAAAAGATGGCAGTGTGCTGATGACAGGGGAAGTGGGCTATGTAGGCCGGTTTACCCTCTCCCATGAAATGACGGAGCAGCTACGGGCATTGGAATAATCAGATAAAATAAAATGGAAAAAGGGCACGGCAGTCAGCGTTTAGCCAGAACAGGGAAAAGAATCCTGTCTGGGAATAACGGATGATTGAAGTGCCTTTTGCATTTTCCCTGACGTTCCGTTTCGCGCCTGAGCCTGAACTTGTTGACGGAATCAGAGTTTTCATACTATAATATTACAATAATTTATATGGTGCGTAGATAGTGTAATGCAGGAGAGGCGGGAGTGTATGAATCGTTTGTCGGATGAAAGTGGAGAGGCCGGTATTTACATAGTGGACCAGGACTACAGGATCGTTTATCTGAATGATGCGGCCAAATCATATTATCCGGATTTAAAAGAGGGGATGTTTTGTTATCAGGGGATCGGGAAAGGTCTGGCACCCTGCAGGGACTGTCCGGGTACAACCCAGAAATCCGATCATGTGATATTTTATAATTCTGTTTTAGAACTTTGGATGGATGTATCTTCTGCTCTCATCGACTGGCCAGGACACGGCGGGTGCAGGCTTATTATGTTCCGGCCCGTTGATGAGAAGAATAAAAATCTTTTTTATCATCTGACAGACAATACCGTTTATGATGAACTTTTTGAGCTGAATGTTGCTGCAAATACCTATAAGATCCTGTTTTATCAAAAGGACAAATTCCGGATTCCCCAGGTAGAAGGACGGTTGGATTCCCTGCTCACGAAGGTGGCGGACCACATGATCCACCCGGAAGACAAGGAAAAGTTTTTAAAATTCTGGGAGGAATCCACCTTGCTGGACCGGCTCCACGCCAGCGGAAAGGTGATGAAGGGGGAATTCCGTAAGCTGCTGGTAAACGGAGACCATTGCTGGGTCAGAGTGATCGCTGTCTTATTCCGTTGCGGGGACTGCGCGGAACCAGTCATCATGTGTTATGTCCAGGATATTGACCGAAGGAAGAAGTTGGAAGAAGAAGAACAGAAAAAGCTTCGGGAGATGCGGGAAGAAACAGACTCCATGACCGGGCTTTTCCGTTACGGCCCTTTTTTTGAGAAGGCGGAGCAGCTTTTGAAAGAACGGCTGGACGGAACATATGTGATGGTAGCCATTGATATTGAACACTTTAAACTGTTTAACGAGTGGTACGGGGAAGAGGAAGGGGACCGCTTCTTAATCAAGATCGGCAAGCATTTAAAATCTTTGGAATTGCTGTATAACACCATTGCAGGTTATATGGGGGGAGACGATTTTATTATTATTCTTCCGGAAGACATTTCCATATTAAAAGGCCTGGAAAAGGAGATTAACAACTATGTCAGGCAGTATGGGGGAAATGCGGGCTTTTTGCCGGCTTTCGGCATATACCGGATAGAAAACAGCAGCCTTTCGGTCAGCATGATGTATGACAGGGCGGCCATCGCTTTGAATTCCGTAAAGGGCAATTACGCCAGGCGCATGGGCTGGTATGATCCGGGAATGAAGCAGAAGATGGAAAAGGATCAGCTTCTTCTTTCGGAGATCCAGCGGGCTCTGGAGAAAAGAGAGTTTATATTTTACCTCCAGCCTCAGTGCAATATGCTTACTGGAAAGATCATAGGACTGGAAACCCTGGTCAGATGGCAGCATCCTCTGCGGGGACTGATCTCTCCGGGAGAGTTTATTCCTCTTTTGGAACAGAACGGGTTTATCACCTATTTGGATATCTATATCTGGGAAATGGTATGCAGGCAGCTGAACGCCTGGATCAGGGAAGGGAAAAGGCTGGTCCCCATTTCCGTCAATATGTCACGCATGGATATCTACGCCATTGATGTGGTTGAAAAGTTCAAGGAGCTGGTGAGCCGGTATGAGATTGATCCCAGATACCTGGAAATAGAGATCACGGAAAGCGCTTATGCGGAGGATGATGATAAGATCCGCAGGGTGCTGGAGGATCTGCGTAAAGCGGGCTTTCCGGTGTTTATGGATGATTTTGGCAGCGGTTATTCCTCCCTTAACATGCTGAAGGATGTTAACGTAGATGTCATTAAGATCGACACCAAATTTCTGGATATGAATGAAAACAGCCAAAGCCGTGGAATGGGGATCTTAGAGACCATTGTTAGAATGGCAAGGGTCATGCAGATGAAAATCATTGCAGAAGGGGTGGAAAAAAAGGAGCAGGTAGATTTTTTAAGAAATATCGGCTGCATATACGGGCAGGGATATTATTATTATAAACCGCTTCCTTTGGGGGAAGCGGAACGGCTCCTGATGGAGGAGGAAAATGTGGATTACGGAGGGATCCAGACCAGCCAGATCGGGCAGCTGAAGCTGGAGGATCTGTTTAATGAGAACATAACCAGCGAGGCAATGCTCAATAACATGCTGGGAGCGATTGCCCTGTACGAGGTGTATGAGGACCGGTGCGAGATTCTCCGGGTAAACCAGGAATATTACCGGATTACAGGAGATAACCCGGCAGATATGGAAGAACACAGGTGGTTTCTCCTAAATAAGGTTTATAAGGATGACATGGACTGGGTCCTGAACATTTTTGAAAGCGCATACACCAATCCCCTTCGCGGAGGAGAAGGGATTTTCCGGCAATACCGTCCGGGCGGTGAACTGATGTGGGTGCATCTGCGGGTATTCTTTTTGCGGGAGCAGGATGAGCACCGTCTGTACTATGGTTCGGTAAGAGATGCCACAGAGCAGATGGAGCAGCGCCAGAAGCTGGAGGACTCCCAAAAAATTCTGGGAGATGTCTTAAGGCTTTCCGGAAGAGACCTTTCTTTTGAAAACATTGCCCAGGAAAATGAGTGGGCAGCCGGTGCCATATTCGCCCAGATCGCTCCCGGCGTTCTTCTTGGGGTTTACTGTGAAAAGGATCTGCCTTTGTATTTTGTCAACAATGAACTGCTCCGCCTTCTGGAATATGATACTTATGAGTTATTTACTAAGGCTGTGGATGGAAAGATCGCCAACCTCATTCATCCAGAGGATTTGAGGCGGATCCGGGAATCCATCTTCCATTATATATCGCCGGGCATGGAATATGCCTTCCGCCACCGTATGAAAAAACGGGATGGAAGCTGGCTGTGGGTCATGACAAAAAGCCGTGTGGTCCAGGCAGAGGATGGAAGGCTGGCCGTTGTAAATGTTTGTATGGATATCAGTGATACTCTTTTGGCCCAGAAAAAGCTGCAGGATACCAATCAGGTCCTTCAGTTAAAAAACGATGAACTGGAATTTTTAGGCTCCGGAATGCCTGGAGGGTATTTCCGTTGCAAAAGATCGGAACACATGGAGCTGCTTTATACCAGCCTCCGTTTTATGGAAATCGTGGATTATTCAAAAGAGGAATTGGAAGAACGGTTTGGCAGCCGGTTTATGGCTATGATCCATCCGGAGGACCGTGAAAAGGTCTATGAGCTGACAAAAGACTTAAAGCCGGAGGAAAACTTAAGAGGGGTGGAATTCCGGGTCCTCTCAAAAAGCGGCTATATCTGGATTCTATGCCATTCCAAGCTGACGGTGAAAGCAGATGGCAGCTTTTTATACGGAGTAATGCTGCACATCGATGAAATCGTGGAGCTGCGCAGGCAGATCGAATGCAGCAGGAAGATGCTGAATCAGATGGAGCGGATGACATTGGGAATGCCCGAATTGATGAATGGGATTCCTGACAGCCAGGCTGCCGCTTCCATGATGGAGGCATATCTGGCTCACCGCCGCTTTCTGCCTTCGGCTCTGATCCTGTTTGAGATTGTAGGGCCGGAAGAGGAAGACTGCAATGCTGGAAAACCATTTTTTGCCCCATACATGGAAAGCCTGAAACAATTTTTTAGAGAAGACGATATCATCTGCTTAAACGGCGTTTATGAGGCAATGGTTCTATGTAAAAATATCCGGAAAATCGATATGGAAAATAAGCTGAAGCGGGTAACTGGGGCTTTGGCCCGGGAGCTTACAGGAGGTGCGGAAGAATCCCTGTATCGGCTCAACACCGCTTTTGTTATGATAGAGACACAGGATAAGGATCTTGCAGACTGCTGTGAAAAAGCCAGAACGGCTCTTTCCCAGGCCAGGCAGATTTCAAAAAAGGGAAGTTTGTAATATGAATAGACCGCTTCCAGCACTTGTGATATAATGAGCGCAAGAGAGCGCTATGAAGCTTGCTCATCGGCGCGAACGGTGAATGTAATCATGAAAAAGCATAGCAATCAGTAAGAACGCCTGACAGGCAGTAAAAAGGAAAGGGATAAGATTATGATAGCAGACAAGATGAGACCCCTTGTAGAGAATAATTCCGCCATCCGTGCCATGTTTGAGGAAGGTAAGAAGATGGCTGCCGAATACGGCAGGGAGAATGTCTATGATTTCAGCCTTGGAAATCCCAATGTACCGGCTCCGCCGGCGGTGAACCAGGCCATTCTTGACATTATCAGGGAAGAGGAAACCACTTACGTTCACGGATATATGAGCAACGCAGGATTTGAAGATGCCAGAGCTGCAGTTGCCCAGTCCTTAAACAGGCGGTTCGGGACTCATTTTCATCTGGAAAATATTCTTATGACCGTTGGAGCAGCCGGCGGAATGAATGTCATATTAAAAACCATATTGGATCCAGGCGATGAGGTTCTGGTGTTTGCGCCATATTTTATGGAATATGGCTCCTATGTCAGGAATTATGAAGGTGTTCTCGTTGTTGTTCCCCCGGATACGGACACCTTTCAGCCTGATCTTAAGGAATTTGAAAAGCGGATCACTCCAAAGACAAAGGCTGTGATCATCAATACTCCCAATAATCCTGCGGGTGTGGTTTATTCTGCAGAGACCCTCCGCAGAATTGCTGCCATTCTTTTGGAAAAGGAAGAGACCCTTGGAACCCAGATCCTTCTGATCTCTGATGAACCTTACAGGGAACTGGCCTATGACGGGGTGGAGGTTCCCTATGTCACTCCATTTTATCACAACACAGTCGTCTGCTATTCCTACAGTAAATCCTTATCCCTTCCCGGGGAGCGGATCGGATATCTGGTGATTCCCCAAGAGGTAGAGGATTCCCGGAAGGTCATTGCGGCGGCTGCCATTGCAACCCGGGTCCTTGGCTGCGTCAATGCTCCCTCTCTTATGCAGCGGGTGATCGTGCGCTGCGTGGATGAACAGGTAAATCTGGAAGCTTATAACAGGAACAGGGAGCTTCTTTACAGCAGCTTAAGAGAATATGGGTTTGACTGTATTAAACCGGAAGGAGCTTTTTACTTATTCGTAAAGGCACCGGTGGATGATAAGGAATTCTGCCAGGCCTGCAAAAAGCACCGGGTGCTGTTGGTGCCCGGAACTTCCTTTGCATGTCCGGGTTATGTCAGGATCGCTTACTGCGTATCCTATGAACAGATAGAACGCGCTCTTCCTGCATTTCAGAAGATAGCAGAAGAATATGGCCTTACAGAAAAAAGGGGGAAAGTGCAATGAGACCATGGGAAGCAAACATCCGCAGAGTGGCCCCCTATGTACCGGGAGAGCAGCCAAAGGGAGAAAAATTAATAAAGCTGAATACCAATGAAAATCCATATCCGCCGGCTCCGGGCGTCAGGGAGGCTATGGAACGGATGGACTGCGACTGGTTCCGCAAATATCCTGATCCGGCCGCAACGGTTCTGATTAAAGCCCTGTCAAAGGCATATGAGGCAGATGAGGAACGGATCTTTGTGGGAGTGGGTTCTGATGATGTGATCGCAGTGGCTTTTATGACCTTTTTTAATTCCCATAAGCCCATACTGTTTCCTGATGTGAGTTATTCTTTTTACAAGGTATGGGCGGATTTATTTAAGATTCCGTATGAGACGCCTGCTCTTGATATGGAATTCCGCATAAAAAAGGAAGATTATTACAGGGAAAATGGGGGAATCATATTTCCAAACCCCAATGCGCCTACAGGACTTCTTATGCCTCTTTCAGAAGCAGAGGATATCATTGCCCATAATCAGGAGTCAGTGGTAATCGTAGATGAAGCCTACATTGATTTCGGAGGGGAAAGCGCCATTAGGCTGACTGAAAAATACGAGAACCTTCTGGTGGTGCAGACCTTCAGCAAATCACGTTCCATGGCCGGAATGAGAATCGGCTGTGCTTTCGGGCATCCAGAGCTGATCCGCAGGTTAAACGATGTAAAATATTCCTATAATTCCTACACCATGAATATCCCCTCTCTGGTTCTGGGAGCAAAAGCTCTTGAGGATGAAAGATATTTTATGGATACGCTTAAAAAGATTAGATGCACAAGGGAGACGGCCAAGGGCTGGCTTAAGGAGCTGGGATTTACATTCCCGGATTCTATGGCAAATTTCATCTTTGCATCTCACAGGGAAAGACGCGCCGAGGAAATTTACATGGCTCTCAGGGAACAAAATATCTTTGTCAGGTACTTTAAGCAGCCTAGGATTGACAATTACCTGCGAATTACCATCGGAACAGATGAAGAGATGGAAAAACTGTACCGTTTTTTGAAAGAATATCTTTAGAATTTATTCGTTTGTCAGGAAGGTATTTGGGGAGTATCATGTAAGCAGGTGATGAAAATGGAACAAGTAAAAAAGTATTGCAGACTGATTCTCAATATTATTATACCGATTTTATTTTTATATTTAATTTGTGTGTGGGGACCAAGGCTATTAAATTTCTTTCTGCCCTTTGTCATAGGCTGGATCATAGCGGTCATTGCAAATCCCTTGGTGCGTTTTCTGGAGAAACGGCTGAAAATCGTTAGAAAACACAGTTCCGTAATGATCGTAGTGGCAGTACTGGCCCTGATTATTACAGTGCTCTATTTTCTGCTTTCCAAGCTGATATCGGAAGCGGCGGGTTTTGCAGGAGATATTCCCAAGTATTATGAATCCGCCTGGATTGAGATCCAGAAGCTGCTTTTGCAGGTGGAAGGGCTTTTGCAGTTTTTGCCAGAGAACATTCAGGTATCCGTGAACCAGTTTTTTACCCATATAGGCGAATATTTAAACGTAATGGTCCAAAAGATTGCCTCTCCTACTGTGACGGTGGCAGGAAATGTGGTAAAGAGCATACCGGCTGCCCTGGTTTACACCATTGTTACGATCTTTTCCTCCTACCTCTTTATTGTGGACCGGGATAAGATCATGGAAGTGATCCGTCCCTATATCCCGGCTGGAGGGACCAAGTATTTCCGGTATTTAAAAAAGGACGCAAAGCGACTGGTAGGCGGCTATTTTCTTGCCCAGTTTAAAATCATGTTTATCATTGCAGCGGTGCTTGCGGCAGGGTTTCTGGTATTGGGAGTAAATTATGCGCTGCTTCTTGCAATTATCATATCCATTCTTGATTTCCTGCCGATTTTGGGAACAGGTACCATTCTGATTCCCTGGGCGGTGATCCGCCTTGTGGCAGGGGAGTATGCCTTTGGCTTCGGCCTGCTGGTCATCTATGTACTGACTCTTGTGCTAAGGCAGGTCATACAGCCTAAGATCGTAGGCGATACCATGGGGCTGGACCCTCTCATGACGCTGCTGTTTTTATATCTGGGATTTAAGATAAGCGGGATCGCCGGCATGATCTTAGCAGTACCCGTTGGCATGCTGCTTATAAATCTATATGAATTCGGAGCCTTTGATTCATTTATTGACAGCGTTAAGACATTGATCCATGACATCAATGCCTTTCGCAGAGGGACAGATTAACATCGGATGAATCATTGAAGAATAAACACCCTGGGGGTATGCCTTTATGCCTGAAAAGCGTGGGCAGGAAAGAGGAAATGATGAAAAAGAATACAAAACGGAAAGCGGTCTTATGCCTAGCGGCAGGCCTTATGTGTTTCATGACAACGGCAGCACCGGCCACCGGATTTTCTGCGGAAGCCTGGAAGCTGGAAAACGGACAATATGTGGATGCCTCCGGCCTTCCCATTGCAGGTGCAATAGCTAAGGGAATTACCGTAACAAAGTACCAGAACCGCCAGAATGAGTCAAATGGAGGGATCGACTGGAAGAAGGTGGCGCAGGACGGAGTATCCTTTGCCATGGTACGCATCGGTTATCTCAATGACAGGGATCCCTACTATACGATAAACATGGAGGGAGCGGCGGCTAACGGGCTTAAAACCGGAGTGTTTTTTTATACCCAGGCTCTAGATACCCAGACTGCCGTGGAGGAAGCCAAATATGTGCTTCGGATGGTTAAGGATTACCAGGTTTCCTATCCCATTGCCTATGATGTGGAATCCCAGCACCTTCTTGACAATCATCTGTCAAAGCAGCAGATTACGGATAACATCAATGCGTTCTGCAAGACGATTGCCGATGCAGGCTATCGTCCCATTGTCTATGCCAATAACCAGTGGCTGACCAATTACATTGATATGGACCAGGTCCCATATGATGTATGGTATGCCAGGTACGGGACCGTCAACAATTTTAAGAACCGAACCATCTGGCAGTGTACGGATCAGGGAAAAGTGGAAGGAATCAGCGGAGATGTGACCCTTGAATTTTCCTTTGCAGATTACGGGGCTCTCATCCCTTCCGAGGGCTGGAAGACCATTGACGGAAATAAATATTATACAAAGAATTATATAAAACAGACCGGCTGGGTCCAGGTGGAAGGAATCTGGTATTATCTGGATTCCAATGGCATCATGATTCATGATACCACCATGAATATTGACGGAGCTTCCTATACCTTTGGGGCTGACGGGGCCATGGTCCAGTGACCGGATTAACGGAGTTATGAAGTGAAAACAGAAAATAATTTAGATACAGATCAAATCAGGGGCCTGGTGTGGAGGCTTGCGATTCCCTCCATGCTGGCCCAGTTTGTTAGTGTTTTTTACAGCATTGTAGACCGGATGTACATAGGGAACATCGCCGGAACCGGTGAGATTTCATTGGCAGGCGTAGGAATCTGCGGCCCCATTATTACCATGATCTCTTCTGTGGCTTTTTTAGTGGGCGTAGGCGGCTCCCCTCTGATGAGCATCCGCATGGGCGAGAAAAACCAGCGGGCTGCCAGTCAGATACTGGCAAACTGCTTTTTACTTTTAGCGGTTTTATCGGTGCTGTTTACTATTTCTTCTTTTTTGGCAAAGGAAAAGCTGCTGATGTGGTTTGGAGCCAGCGAAGCCACCTTTTCTTATGCCAATGATTACATTACCATATGCCTTCTGGGGACTGTTTTTGCACTTTTGTCTACGGGGATGAATCAGTTCATCATCTGTCAGGGCTTTGCAAAGACCGGTATGAAATCTGTTCTTCTGGGGGCTGTTTGCAACATTGTGCTGGACCCTGTATTCATGTTCGTATTTGGCCTGGAAGTACGGGGAGCTGCAATCGCTACGGTGCTGTCTCAGATGGCTTCCTGCTTTTATGTTCTCCGGTTCCTGTTTGGAGACAAGCCCCCCATTCGGATCACCTTTGGCAATTATGACTGGCAGGTTATGAAGCGTGTGCTGATGCTGGGCTTAAGCCCCTTTCTTATTATTGCATTTGACAATGTTTTGATCATATCCTTAAACATGCTGATTCAGCGGTACGGCGGAGAGAGCCAGGGAGACATGCTCCTTACCTGCATGACCATTGTACAGAGCTTTATGCTTATGGTCACCATGCCTCTTGGGGGAATTACAGGAGGAACACAAACCATACTAGGCTATAATTACGGGGCAGGAAGGCCGGACAGGATTAAGAAGGCAGGCATTCATATTTCAAGCCTTGCCCTTGGTTTTACCACCATCATGTTTATCCTGGCTCATACGGTTCCCCAATACTTTGTCCGCATTTTTACCCAGAATGAGGCTTATGTGGAGCTGACGGTCTGGGCCATTAAGATTTATACCATGGGCATTATACCTCTTGCGCTGCAGTATGCGGTGGTAGATGGGTTTGTGGGAATGGGAGTAGCAAAGGTGGCTATTTCTCTTTCCATGTTCCGGAAGGTAATATTTTTAGGCGGAGCCGCCCTTATTCCCGTATGGTTTGGGATCGACAAAATATTTTATACGGAACCGGTATCGGATTTCATCAGTGTTTTGGTATCGGTGACCGTGACATTGCTGGTGTTTGACCGGGTTTTGAAAAAAAGGGAGGCGAATAAGCCGTTGACATACGAAGGGGTAGAATGATTTTGTGGTTTGCCATGATCATTCTACCGTAAAAAAGACCAGGGAGCAGGCGGATTTATGAATTCCGCCTGCTCCCTGGTCTTTTTGCTATTGTTTAAGATCCGGTCGACTGATACCGGGATAGTCCGAAGTTCCATAGGAAACCCGCAGGAACCAAAAATAAACAGGCGGCCAACGGAAGAAGGCTGTACCATGGGTTAGAAGTCCTGCCTGTAAGAAATAAAAAAGGATAATACTGAAACAGGGCAAAGGGGACCAGATAGGTACATATGGTAAAAAGTGTCTTCCCATAGATGCCGATGGGATATTTTCCATATTCTCTTGCTCCGTCTGTGAATATATTCATAAATTCCAGGCCTTCCAGGGTAAAGAAGCATATGGAGGCAAAAATCAGGTAAATGCCGGCAAACACTGCCACACCTCCAGTGATCATAAGAACAACAGTAAGGGCGCGGACAGGGGTCCAGACGATGGTACTGGAGTGCAGTCCGTAGGCAAGCATGATCACAGCCTGCATAAGCCGGCCCATTCTGGTCAGCTCTATTTTACTGCACAGAACCAGAAATAAGCTGTCTCTTGGTTTTAAAAGGATGCGGTCAAATTCTCCGTTTCCGATGATGGTCTCAAAGGTGTCCAGGCTCCGGAATACGGTTTCGGCTATGGTAAAGGCCATAAGTGTAATGGAAAAGCAAAGGAGAACCTCCCCATAGGAAAATCCCTTTACCTCATTAAAACGATCCATCATAAAAAGAACCCCAAGAAATATATTAAAGGATATGAGAAACTGCCCTATGGTGGTGAAAAAGAAGGAGGTTTTATGCTGCATCATGCTTTTTAAATGCATGAGCAGATATTTTTCATATAACCGGATGGATTTCATAGTTTGCCTCCTTTCAACCGCCCTGGATCACAACACGTTTTAAAGCATTGCGCTCCATGGTCCGTCCGATAATCAGAAACACTGCCAGCCAGAACACCTGTACCAGAAGACTGACATACATATCTTGCCCATTTAAGTCTCCGCCGAATATCCGGAAGGGAACGTTCTGAGCCGATGCAAAGGGCAGAAAATTCACCACCTGCCGGATTCCATCCGGAAGAAAGGGAAGCGGAATGACCGCGCCGCTTAAAAACTCGGAAAGAGAGGTGACGATTAGTTTGATCCCCTGGGAGGAAATGGTGTAAAAAACGGACATGTATACGGTCATGCCGAAGGCAACGACAAAAAGAAGTCCAAGGGTCATGGATAAAAGGGTGAAGAACCATGTATGGAAGCTTCCGGGCAGTGCCAGGCCATAGGGGTCCGGCAGCAGCCAGGCAAACAGCAGAATTGGCATGCACCGCAGGACTGCTTTGGAAAGACGGACCGCCAGGCCTCTGGCAAACCACATATCATAAAGGCGGACCGGGCGGCATAATTCATAGGCCACGTTACCAGTTGTGATGGAATCAAACAGCTCAGATTCCCAGAACCAGGTCATGTAAAGGGCCAGAAAGGCCTGCTGCAGCCACACATAGGTAGAAAGTGCCTGAAACTCCATGGGAAAGCTTTCCGGTGCAGCCTCATAAAAGGCACGGAATAAAAGAATCTCCATGGTTCCCCATACGAACTGAGTCACCATTCCGGAAAGGGCTGCTGCCCGGTACTGAAGTCCCCGGATAAAACGGATGCGGAAAAAAGACCAGTATTTTTTCATGGCTTTCCCTCCTATATCCTGTAATCCCGGTAAAGGGCGGCAATGATTTCATCCAGTGTGGCATCTTCCCTGGGGCGGTGGGATTTTAAATCGGACAGGGCGCCGTCTAAAAGCAGCCTTCCTTTTCCGATTAAAAGGACCCTGTCTGCCAGGGCGTCAATGTCCTGCATATCATGAGTGGTGAGAAGCACCGTGGTTTTATGCTTCTGGTTCTGCTTTCGGATAAAATCCCGGACCGCCAGCTTGGAGACTGCATCAAGGCCGATGGTGGGTTCATCCAGAAAAAGGATTTTTGGTCTGTGGAGAAGGGAAGCTGCAATCTCGCAGCGCATCCTCTGGCCTAAGGACAGATGTCTGGCAGGTGTGCGCAAGAGCTCTCCTAAGTACAAAAGTTCTGTCAGCTCGTCCAGGGTTTCCTGGTATTGGGGTGTGGGGATTTCATAGATGTCGCGGAGCAGTTCATAGGAATCCAGGATGGGAACATCCCACCAAAGCTGGCTTCGCTGTCCGAAGACAACGCCTATGTCCTTAACATGTGCCTTTCGTTCCTTCCATGGAATCCGGCCATTGATCCGGCAGATACCGTCGTCCGGTGTAAGGATTCCGCTTAGAATCTTAATGGTGGAGCTTTTTCCAGCGCCATTGGGGCCAATATAGCCTACCATTTCTCCGTCTCCTATGGTAAAGGAGATATCGTAAAGGGCGTGGATGCGTTCCGCCTCTCTGTGAAAAAGGGCCTTGACTGCTTCAGAAAAGCCGGCACTTCTTCTTGTGACCTTGAAGGTCTTGTTCATGTGTTCCACTTGAATCATAAAAGTTCCTCCTGGTAGTAATATTTGTGAACCTGTTCCTTCCGGCAGCGGGCAGCTTTATGCAATGAAAAAATCCTGTCATAACCGGTTGAAAAGGGTCCTAATATCTTGCCAAGCGGTGAGCGCCGCCAGTGAATGCTATGGAAACGCTGCTCTCCGAAAGAAGAGATTCTCTTTTTCCGGGGACTCTACCGTGGTATCAATATTCTCTTTTCCTTTATGTAAGATGTGAAATTAGATTGGAAAAGGACTTTAAGTCTACCACTGCCATAACAGGCTGTCAAGTAAGTAAAAAAATGGTTGACTTTTCCTGAAAATGTGATAATATAAACATATGAACAGATATTCATATATTAATAATAAGATGAAGGAGGTTCCAAATGGAGCAGGACATTAAGAAAAGCATTCAGGACTGTGAAATTGACCAATGTGATTTTATCTGCGTTCATGAAGAGGTGGTGAATCATGTTCTGGAGGCTATGCCCCAGGAGCAGGAGCTTCTTGATCTGGCGGATTTTTTCAAAGTATTTGGAGATGCAACCAGGATAAAAATCCTTTATGTGCTCAGCAGGTCGGAGATGTGTGTATGCGATATCGCCAATCTTTTAAAGATGGGGCAGTCAGCTATTTCCCATCAGCTCCGGGTGCTGAAGCAGATGCGACTGGTAAAGTTCCGAAGAGAGGGAAAAACCGTATTCTATTCACTGGCCGATGGTCATATTGAGACAATTCTGGCCCAGGGTATGGAGCATATTAGTGAGTGAAGAATTGAATAAGAAAAGAATGAAGAGTCAAAAAGGAGAGAAGCGGTTATGAAGAAGATTATTAAGCTGGAAGGTTTATGCTGTGCCAATTGTGCGGCCAAGATTGAAGAAGAGGTAAAAAAGCTGGATGGTGTGGAAAGCGCATCAATCAGCTTTATGACCCAGAGGATGACCATGGAAGTCCAGGACGGAAAGACTGATGAAATTCTGGAGGCAGCCAAAAAGATATCAAATAAAATTGAACCGGAAGCAGAATTTAAGGTACTTCGGTAAGAGCAAAGGAGCAGTTATGACGAAGAAACAGAAACGGATGGCAATAAGGCTTGCAGCCAGCGCCCTGTTTTTTGCAGCAGGAATGCTTTGGGAGGAAAAGACGGCCTGGTATTGGATGCTCTTTTTGGTTTCCTATCTGGCAGCAGGATATGACATTCCTTTAAAGGCGGCACGCAATATTAAAAACGGCCAGTTTTTCGATGAGAATTTTCTTATGACGGTGGCCACCTTCGGTGCCATCGGCATTGGGGCTATGGAAGAAGCAGTGGGAGTTATGCTGTTTTACCAGATCGGCGAACTCTTTAATGATTACGCAGTAAACAAATCCAGAAAATCCATTACCGAGCTTATGGATATTAATCCGGAATATGCCAACCTTATCAAAGATGGCAGAGAAGAGAAAGTAGACCCGTATGAGGTTTCCGTAGGGGATATTATCGTGATAAAACCGGGCGAAAAGGTTCCTCTTGACGGAATCGTTGTAAAGGGTGCCGGAGGCCTGGACACAAAAGCCCTGACAGGAGAATCCATGCCGGTAGAAGTAAAGGAAAACGATGCGGTATACAGCGGCTCCATTAATTTAAACGGTGTTTTGGAGGTTCGGGTAACAAAACTGTTTGATGACTCCACAGTGGCAAAAATCCTGGAGCTGGTGGAAAATGCCAGCTTTCGAAAAGCAAAAGCGGAAAACTTCATCACCAGGTTTGCAAGGGTATATACGCCGGTTGTAGTAATTCTTGCCCTGATTCTTGCAGTGGTTCCTCCGCTCCTTTTAGGCGGCTCATGGGGGACCTGGATATACCGTGCATGCAGCTTTCTGGTGGTTTCCTGTCCCTGCGCTCTGGTGATTTCCGTTCCCTTAAGCTTTTTCGGAGGGCTGGGAGCTGCTTCCAGGCACGGGATCCTTATGAAGGGAAGCAATTACCTGGAAGCCATGGCTTCCCTGGATACCGTTGTGTTTGATAAAACGGGAACTCTTACTACAGGAAAATTCCGCGTCACAAGGGTTGCCCCTGTGGAAGGAACCGAAGAAGAGCTTTTAAGGCTTGCGGCTCATGGAGAGTTTCACTCCAACCATCCCATTGCTTTATCCGTTAAGGAAGCCTATGGGAAGCCTGTTGATGAGACCTTAATCGGAGGGGTGGAAGAAATTGCAGGATACGGCATCAGGGCAGAGCTGAAAGAGGAAGGAAATGAACAGGAACTTTATATCGGCAATGCAAGGCTTATGGAACAGCAGGGCATTACAGTTCCAGCCCAGGAGACAGTATCAGGAACCTCTCTTTATGTGGCTGACAGCGGGCGTTATCTTGGCTCTATTACCATTTCCGACACCATCCGGGAGGATGTTCCCATGGCCTTAAAGGGCTTAAGGGAAGCAGGGGTCAGGAAACTGGTGATGCTGACCGGTGATAAGCCGGAGGTGGGCCAGGCGGTTGGGGAACAGCTGGGACTTGATGAGGTTCACGGCGGACTGCTACCCGGTGATAAGGTTGGCAAGGTAGAAGAACTGCTGTCAAGGAAACGGGAAGGACAGAACCTGGCCTTTGTAGGCGACGGTATCAATGATGCACCGGTTCTAGCCCGCGCCGATGTTGGAATTGCCATGGGAGGAATCGGTTCCGATGCTGCAGTGGAAGCTGCGGATGTTGTGATTATGACCGATGAGCCGTCAAAGCTTATTGATGCCATAGCAATCGCAAGGAAAACAGCCGTCATAGTGAAGCAGAATATCATTTTTGCCATAGGGGTGAAAGTGCTCATACTCTTACTTTCAGCGGCAGGAATTGCCACCATGTGGGCGGCTGTATTCGGTGACGTAGGAGTCTCCGTGCTTGCGATATTAAATGCCATACGGGCTTTAGGATATAAAAGTCATAAATAAAAGTCATAAATAAAAGCATTGACAAATTTTTTTGAAGCTGTTATATTTTACACATATGACGGGGTGGTGCGAAGATGGTCCATGTGGTGACTGTTTTTGCCTGCCCTTTTTGCTTTTGCAGGAAAACTGGACTTTTTAATTCTGGATGTTGAGAAGGGAGAACGCAATATGAGCAAATATAGCAAAGAAGATATATTCCGGATCGTAGAGGAAGAAGATGTGGAATTTATCCGCCTTCAGTTCACTGACATTTTCGGTATGCTGAAGAATGTAGCCATTACTAAAAGCATGCTTAATAAGGCTTTGGAGAACCGATGCATGTTTGACGGCTCTTCCATTGAGGGCTTTGTAAGAATAGAAGAATCCGATATGTACCTTTATCCGGACCTTGATACGTTTGAGATCTTTCCATGGCGTCCCCAGCAGGGGAAGGTTGCCCGCTTAATGTGTGATGTATATTGCCCGGACAGGACGCCTTTTGAAGGCGATCCCAGATTCGTGCTTAAAAAAGTATTGAAAAAGGCCAGGGATATGGGATTTGAATTCCATGCGGGGCCAGAATGTGAATTCTTTCTTTTCCATACCGATGAAGAGGGGCGCCCCACAACAGATACTCATGAAATGGCAAGCTATTTTGATGTGGCTCCCATTGACCTGGCTGAGAATGTCCGCCGGGATATCGTGCTGAACCTGGAAGAAATGGGATTCATGATTGAGGCTTCCCATCATGAAATTTCTCCGGGGCAGCATGAAATTGATTTTCAGTATGCAGAGGGCATGGTAACGGCGGATAACATCATGACCTTTAAGATGGCAGTGAAGTCCATTGCAAAGCGCCACGGACTTCATGCTACCTTTATGCCAAAGCCAAAGGCAGGCGTCAACGGCTCAGGGATGCACATCAATATGTCCCTGTCTGATTTAAAGGGCAGGAACATGTTTGAGGACGCATCCGATGAGCTTGGCTTAAGTAAGGTTGCCTATCAGTTTATAGCCGGTATCCTTTATCACATGAAAGGGATGGCCATACTCACCAATCCTCTGGTCAATTCCTATAAGCGCCTGGTTCCCGGTTACGATGCACCGGTTTATATTGCATGGTCGGCCAAGGCGAACAGAAGCCCCCTGATCCGCATCCCCGCCTCCAGAGGCGCAGGAACCAGGATTGAGCTTCGCTGCCCGGATCCTGCCGTCAATCCTTACCTGGCTCTGGCTGCCTGCCTGGCTGCCGGCCTTGATGGAATCGAAAAAGAGATGACTCCTCCGGAGAGCGTTGACAGGAACATTTTCGACATGCTGCCGGAGGAAATTCTGGAAAAAGGAATGGAACATCTTCCGGAAACTCTGGGAGAAGCTATTGAGTTCTTCCGCAAGGATGATTTTATGAAAAAAGTGCTGGGCGAACATATCTTTACCAAATACCTGGAGGCCAAGGAAACCGAATGGCATCTGTTCCGGGCCCAGGTAACAGATTGGGAAGTGGAAGAATACCTGTATAAATACTAATGGTTTCTGTTTTCTGATACGGTTATCTGGAGGTGAGAGTGTTTGACCAATGTGATAGTGGCATTTTCCAGAGAAGAGGATGCAAAAAATATTAGAAATATTCTTGTAAGGAACGGCTTTATGGTAGCAGCGGTCTGCACCTCCGGTGCCCAGGCGGTAAACAGTGCCGACGAATTGGGCAGTGGAATCGTAGTATGCGGCTGCAGGTTTGCAGATATGGTGTTTAATGAGCTTTATGAATGCCTTCCCAAAGGCATGCAGATGCTTCTTTTGGTGTCCCCCAGCCAGTGGAGCGGCAGGGCGCCGGAGGGGGTGGTCTGTCTGGGCCATCCATTAAAGGCCCAGGATCTGGTAAGCACTCTTGAAATGATGGTAGCTTCTCTTGCCAAAAGACGGAAGAAATTAAAAAGCCAGCCAAAGGAGCGGAGCAGCGAAGAAAAGGAATTGATCAAACAGGCAAAGGAGCTTTTAATGGAACGGAACCATATGTCCGAAACTGATGCCCACCGGTACATCCAGAAATGCAGCATGGACAGCGGAACCAATATGGTGGAAACCGCCCAGATGATCATGAGCCTGATCAATCGGTAGCTATGGGAGAGAATGATGAAATTTACGAAGATGCAGGGAATCGGCAACGATTATGTATATATTAATTGTTTTGAGGAAATTGTGGAAACCCCGGAGAAGCTGGCGAAAAAGGTCAGTGACCGCCATTTTGGCATCGGCTCCGATGGTCTGATCCTTATCTGTCCGTCAGAAACAGCGGACTGCCGTATGAGGATGTTTAATGCGGACGGCTCGGAGAGCCAGATGTGCGGCAATGGTATCCGCTGTGTTGGAAAATATGTTTACGATCACGGACTGGTGGAAAAAACGGAATTTAACGTGGAAACCGGTGCTGGAATCAAACATCTAAAGGTCAGCACTGAGGACGGAAAAGCTGTCCGTATTACGGTGGACATGGGCGTGCCGGAGGTTACCAGCCAGGTGCCGGAACCCATATGGGTTAACGGGATGGAGTATGAATTTATCGGTATCTCCATGGGCAATCCCCATGCCATTTATTATATGGATTTTATTGACGGCCTGGATTTAGAGGCCATTGGTCCTGCCTTTGAGCACCATGAGCGTTTTCCGGAACGGACGAATTCAGAATTTATCCAGGTAGTGAACCGGAATTACATTCGCATGCGGGTATGGGAACGGGGCAGCGGGGAGACCTGGGCCTGCGGGACAGGAGCAGCAGCCAGTGCAGTTGCCTCGGCCTTAAGCGGCCGCACTGCCCATATGGTTGAAGTAGAATTAAAGGGCGGCAATCTGACCATTCACTGGGATCGGGAAGGAAGCGGCCATGTGTTCATGACCGGGCCGGCGGTTGAGGTTTTTGAAGGAGAATTTGATATAAATAATCTGTAAGGAAACAGGAGGAACTTATGGTAAAAATCAATGAAAACTACTTAAAGCTTCCGGGAAGCTATCTTTTTTCCACCATTGGAAAAAAGGTAAACGCCTATATCCAGGCACATCCGGATAAAAGGATCATACGGCTTGGGATCGGTGATGTAACACAGCCTATTGCGCCTGCCATTACTTACGCACTTCACGAAGCGGTGGATGAAATGGGCCATAAAGAAACCTTTCATGGCTATGCGCCGGATCTGGGCTATGGATTTTTAAGGGAAATCATTGCAAAGGAAGATTACGCTGCCAGAGGCTGCAACATATCCCCCGACGAGATTTTTATCTCGGATGGGGCGAAAAGCGATTGCGGCAATATTCAGGAGATTTTTGACGAGAGCTGCCGTATTGCGGTCTGCGATCCGGTTTATCCGGTTTATGTGGATTCCAATGCCATGGCTGGAAGAACAGGGGAATATGAGGAAGAAACCGGCAGGTGGAGCAGGGTGATTTATATGCCATGTACGGCTCATAACCATTTTGTTCCGGAGCTTCCCCAGGAAACGCCTGATCTGATTTACTTATGCGTTCCCAACAATCCTACTGGTACGACCCTGACACGGGACCAGCTGAAGGTATGGGTGGATTATGCCAATCAAAAGGGGGCAGTGATCCTTTATGATGCCGCTTATGAGGCCTATATCGCCCAGGATGATGTACCGCATTCTATTTTTGAGATCCAGGGTGCAGAAACCTGTGCCATTGAATTTCGCTCCTTTTCCAAAAATGCCGGCTTTACCGGGGTCCGTCTGGGCTTTACGGTCATACCAAAGGCCTTGGAAAGGGGAGGGGTTGCCCTTCATTCCTTATGGGCCAGACGTCATGGGACCAAATTTAACGGTGCGCCCTACATCGTTCAGAAGGCCGGCGCTGCGGTCTATTCGGAAGAAGGAAAGGCTCAGTTAAAAGAACAGGTAGCTTACTATATGAGAAATGCCAAAACCATCTACACTGGGTTGAAGGAAGCCGGATATGAGGTTTATGGAGGTGTCAATGCTCCTTATATTTGGTTAAAGGTGCCGGAAGGAATGACCTCCTGGGAATTTTTTGACCGTTTGCTGGAGGAAGCCGGCGTGGTGGGAACTCCTGGAAGCGGGTTCGGACCAAACGGCGAGGGATATTTCCGTTTGACGGCATTTGGTACCTATGAAAATACGGCAGAAGCCATAGAACGGATGAAAAAGATGCCATCCCTTAAAAAATAAGCATTGACAAGCAGATTTTGATTGGTTATGATCATTTTATGAGAAGTTCATAAACGTGCAGTTTTATTTAAAGGAACAAAAGCGTTCGGTGCCTGGGTGGTGCTGACGCTTTTTTCTTTTCAGGAGGAAAACATGGATGACATCGATAAAAAAATAGTGAAGATATTACAAAAATATGCCAGGGAATCCTTAAAAAATATAGCAGAAGCCACTTTTTTGTCTTCTCCTGCGGTATCCGCCAGAATTGAAAAGCTGGAGAGGGAAAAAATTATTACAGGCTATCATGCGGCAGTGGATGCAAGGAAGCTGGGATACCATATCACCGCATTTGTAAGCCTGGATGTTCCGCCTGTGGAAAAGATCCAGTTTTATGAAGAGATGGAGACCATTCCCAATGTTCTGGAATGCAACTGCGTCACAGGAGATTACTCCATGCTGGTCAAAGTAGCCTTTCCCAGCACCATGGAGCTGGATGTTTTTATCGGCCGGATACAAAAATACGGAAAGACCAGCACTCAGATTGTATTTTCCACTCCGGTAGGACCAAGAGACGTGGATGTAATGGCGGAATTGGGAGAAAAAGAATAAATATGGTACGAAAAAGTGGTACCCAGAAGGCTGCCTTTACATACTTTATAGAATAGAAGTATGTGAAGGGAGTTTTTCTTTTGGCTGAGAGAACGATCGTAGTAATAGATGCCGGACACGGCGGCGCGGACCCAGGTGCATCCTTTGAAGGACGGCAGGAAAAAAATGATAACTTAAAGCTTGCGATGGCTGTGGGAAGAATTCTAGCAGACAACGGAGTTGACGTCAGATATACCAGAACTGACGATACCTACAATACCCCTCTTGAAAAGGCCGTGATGGCCAACGATGGGGAAGCAGATTTTCTTGTTTCCATTCACCGCAATGCCATGCCGGTACCTGGCACCGGCTCCGGAATAGAAGTTCTTGTATTTGAAGATAAAGGGGTACAGGGCATTCTTGCCAGGAATATAGGAGACGTCTTAAATAAGACAGGATTCGCTAATTTAGGCACAGTGGAACGTCCGGGCCTGGTTATTCTCAGGCGGACAAATATACCAACAGTTCTTGTAGAGGTGGGTTTTATTGACAATGAAGAGGACAATAATTTCTTTGATCAGAACTTTGAGGCCATTGCCCAGGCCATAGCCGATGGCATTTTGAAATCCGTGAAAGAGCAGGAGGAATTACGTCCCGAATATTATCAGGTACAGACGGGAGCGTTCCGGGTTCATACCCTGGCGGAAGAGCAGGTCAGCACGTTAAAAGCCCAGGGTTTCCCGGCGTTTGTTGTTTATGAAGACGAAATATACAAGGTCCGGGTGGGAGCATTTCGTAATCTGGATAATGCGGTGCGTATGGAGCAGGCACTGAGGCAATGCGGCTACAGCACGTTTATGGTAAAAAGACCGGCAGTATTCTGAAATCTGGCCGCCGGGACGCAGGCTTTTCCATAAAGTCACGCCCCTGCGGCTTTTTTTGCGTGAATCTTGATCCTTCTGATGCCTGATGGCCGGAACCAGAGGAAAGGTGTATTAGAAGCGGTCAGAAAGGCATAGGATATACCATACATCATTCATTCAGGAGGAATTGCTTGGAATATATCAGTGAGATTCTAAGAGGTGTTATCATTGGTGTGGCAAATATACTTCCCGGCATCAGCGGAGGAATGCTGGCCATTACCATGGGAGTGTACGATAAGATTATTCATGCGGTAACGCAGCTTTTCCGGGAACCTATAAAAAGCCTGCGGGTTCTTCTTCCCTACGGGATTGGAGCGGCGGCAGGCATTGTTTTTCTATCTCTGGCATTTGAATATCTCTTCCATACATATCCGCTCCAGACCAAAATGGCATTTTTAGGGCTGATCGGCGGAGGGCTTCCATCCCTCTTTCAAAAATCGTTTTCCAAAGACCGTACAGACAGAAAAAAAGGGATCATCACGGCGATCCTTACCTGCTGCGTGGTCCTTCTCATTACTTATATTGCGGAAACAACCATCACTTCCGGCCATAGCGGGGAAGGAATGGATATGGCTTCCGGTGCGGCCTATCTATCCTCCGGAAAGCTTTGGATGCTCTCAATGTTTCTGGTGGGACTGCTGGCTGCGGCCACCATGGTGGTTCCGGGAGTGAGCGGTTCCATGATCATGATGATGATAGGTTATTATGAACCGATATTGCAGACGAACAATGCCTGTATAAGAGCCTTGTCATCTTTTGACTTCCAAAGCCTTCTGGTAAATGGGATGGTGCTTGCTCCCTATATAACTGGTTTATTACTCGGGGTTTTTCTGTTTGCAAAAGTAGTGGAACGCCTGCTCACCCATCATGAACGCCAAATGTACCGTGTCATCATTGGTCTGGTTTGTTCCTCTCCTTTCGTTATCTTATGGGATATGCCGTGGGAAATGGTGAAGCTGTATGAGCTTCTTGGAGGGATCGCGCTGGCTTTGCTGGGATATGTGGCGGCTGATCTGCTGGGGGGAGAAGGTTAGGATAAAAGGAGGAAGACCCTGTTTATGAGGGCCTTCCTCTTTTTTATGAACTGATTTTTGGGATTAGTGACTGTTTTTAAGAGTATTCTGCGATCCGGGTAATCCCTACATAGATGTGGGAGATCTTATACCATGTGGCAAAATCAATGACCCCGGTTACCGGAAGTCCGAAAATAGACTGGAACTGCCGGACAGCTTCAGCGGTTGCGGGACCGAAGATTCCGTCAGCCCTGATACGGGGGATGGCGGTATAGACCGTTGCAATGGTATCAAGCTGTTCCTGGACCTGGCGTACCTTATCTCCGCTGGCGCCGACGGTTAAATTAAAGCCGGGCCAGGAAGAGGGAACTCCGGATACCTGTTCGGCAGTGTTGATATACATATCACTTCCGTAAAAATGACGCAGTATTTCAATGGCGGAATAGCCCTGTTCTCCAAGGGTGCAGCTTCCCCACTGAGACATCCAGTTGGGGCATTGGACTCTGTTCCCGTCACAGTACTGGGTAAGTATGGGCTGCCTGATACCCGGGCGGGATAAGTAGCTGTTAAAGATTTCGTCCACTACCTGTGATATGCTTTCATAAAGATTCCGCCCGTAAATCCATTTGTGGTCAAAGGCTGTGGAGGATGTAATGGTAAAGTCATATCCCTGGTTCCGGTACCATTCCGTATAGACCCGGTTTAAGGTAAAACTCATAATAGCTAGCACATTGGCGGTAATGGATGCTCTGGGCCAGGTGGCATAAATCTCACTGGATGCCACATTTTTAATATAATCCCGGTAAGGAACGTAATAATTGGGAGCAGTGGGATCCGTGGGAACTCCGTCGTGGACAATGATGGTCTGGGGAACAACCACACGGCTTAAAACGATTTCCCCGGTTTCTGCCACGGTTTTAACTTCAGCTTCCGCAATTTTGGGAGGATATTCACCATAAAGGGTGTGGTCCGGGATGACAATGGGAACGTCCGGAGTGATTTCATCCTGGACAGGAGTCATGCGAACCGGCTGGATGGCCGTCGTATCTGCCAGAATCTCCGTACCGGAGATAGCAACAGGTTCAAAGCCCTGGGCACGGATCATAAGTATGTATTCCGAGTAAGGCTGGACAAGGCCGGGTGATAAGCTGTAGTCGACGGGAGGAGCAGCAAGACTTACCTGCTCTGTCTGACCGGATGAATTGGTGGTGAGCTGCTCTACCGTACTTTCAGGATCTCCCTTGTAGGCAATGGAAACCTCCGCATCCCGGATCGGAAAGTTATTTTCCCGGGAAACAACATCTACCTGAAGAATGCCGGTAGCAGTGGTTTCCTGTTGCGCAGCCATCATGTATTTTTTCATAGAATGCCCCTTAATGAATTGATTATTATTAAATATATTAAAGGGGAAAAGGAATAATTACAAAAGCCCCCGCAGGGAAAGATAAAATTTAATCCTGCGGGAGGCCTTTTAGAAAAAGGATGATTTTGTTTCTTGAAACATGGACTCCACATAGTTTCGCATTTCATCCCGGCTTTCAACGGATCTTGCTCCGTCTACGATCCGGTTTCTCTGTTCTTCCGGAAGTCCGGCGAACCGGGTCAGAATATCCGAGTGCTGTGCCAACTCCATGGTAAAGCCAATGGGAAGTTCGCTGTTATCAATCATAATTTATCACCTCAGTCATAGTCTGTACGGTTTATGAAAAACTATACTTTTGAAAAATCAGCCAGGTACAATGTATTATTATACAATTTTTTTTAATAAAATTATAAATTATGCATGATTTATAAGTAAATATAAAAAAATATATAAGAAGAAAACAGTTGAAAAATGTCGCAGTATCATGTATAATCTATTCAATTTGGGCATTACCGTTCAGACATGCAGAACCATTTAAACGGCATACATATTCTCCTTTCGGAGTTATTTTCTTCTGCCAAAATAGGAATGGCATGGCTGAACAGAAGCATTCGGGCAGCTCAATAACCATAGCATTGAGAAAGGACAAGGACTTTGCGTATGAAAGCTTTTTTAATACTGGAAGACGGTACTGTGTTTACAGGATCGAGCATTGGATCCACCCGGGAAGTGATCAGTGAGATCGTATTTAATACTTCCATGACAGGTTATCTGGAAGTCCTCACCGACCCCTCCTATGCGGGGCAGGCAGTTGTAATGACTTATCCCCTGATAGGGAATTATGGTATTTGTCATGAAGATATGGAATCATTAAACCCATGGCCGGATGGCTACATTGTCAGAGAATTATCTAGAATTCCCAGCAACTTTAGAAGCGGGGATACACTTCAGCATTTCTTAAAAGAACACAACATTCCAGGTATCAGTGGTATCGATACAAGAGCCCTTACAAAAATTCTAAGAGAAAAAGGTACGATGAACGGCATGATCACAACCGATGAAGGTTATGACCTTGACGATGTCATTTTGCGTACGAAACAATATTCGGTGACCGGAGTGGTTAAGAAAACCACCTGCGGAGAGAAATATATTCTTCCGGGCAGCGGGAAAAAGGTGGCCCTGCTGGATCTTGGAGCCAAGAGGAATATTGCAGGGTCCTTGCAGGAAAGAGGCTGTGAAGTGACGGTTTACCCTGCTTTGACGAAAGCAGAGGAGATCCTGTCTTCCTGTCCCGATGGTATAATGCTTTCCAACGGGCCGGGGGATCCGAAGGAATGCGTGGAGATCATTGAAGAAATAAAGAAATTATATGAATCCAATGTCCCCATATTTGCCATCTGCTTAGGGCATCAGCTGATGGCCCTTGCAGCCGGTGCAGATACCCACAAATTGAAATACGGCCACAGGGGAGGCAACCATCCGGTAAAGGATCTGGAAACCGGCCGGGTGTATATTTCCTCCCAGAACCATGGTTACGTGGTGGATGTGGAGACCATGGATCCATCAGTGGCTGTTCCTGCCTTTGTCAATGTAAACGACGGAACCAACGAAGGGTTAAAATATACGGGCAAAAATATATTTACCGTGCAGTACCATCCGGAGGCCTGCCCGGGACCAAAGGATTCCGGGTACTTATTTGACCGGTTTATAAAAATGATGGAGGTGGGAAAATAATGCCGAAGAATCAGGATATTAAAAAGGTGCTCGTGCTTGGCTCCGGTCCTATCGTTATCGGCCAGGCAGCGGAATTTGACTATGCCGGTACTCAGGCCTGCCGTTCCTTAAAAGAAGAAGGAATCGAAGTAGTTCTGCTAAACTCCAATCCGGCGACCATCATGACGGATAAGGATATTGCAGATAAGGTTTACATTGAACCACTGACCGTAGAGGTGGTGGAACAGCTGATCTTAAAGGAACGGCCAGACAGCGTCCTGCCTACCCTTGGAGGTCAGGCAGGGTTAAACCTTGCCATGGAGCTGGAGGATCGGGGATTCTTAAAGGAGCACAAGGTGCGCCTGATCGGAACCACAGCCCTTACCATTAAAAAAGCAGAGGACCGGGAGCTGTTTAAAGAGACGATGGAAAAAATCGGCGAGCCGGTGGCACCCTCTGATATTGTGGAGCATGTGGAGGATGGCCTGAAAGTTGCGGAAAAGATCGGATATCCGGTGGTGCTCCGTCCTGCCTATACCCTGGGAGGTTCCGGAGGCGGTATTGCCGAAAATCCGGTACAGTGCCGTGAGATCCTGGAAAACGGACTTCGTTTGTCCCGGGTGGGACAGGTTCTTGTGGAACGCTGCATTGCAGGGTGGAAGGAAATCGAATACGAGGTGATGCGGGACGGCGCAGGCAATGTGATCACTGTGTGCAACATGGAAAATATCGATCCCGTGGGCGTGCATACCGGAGACAGCATTGTGGTTGCTCCCTCCCAGACCCTGGGGGATAAAGAATACCAGATGCTGCGCACCTCAGCATTAAAGATCATCAGTGAGCTGGGAATCACCGGAGGCTGCAACGTACAGTATGCCCTTCATCCGGAAAGCTTTGAATACTGTGTGATCGAGGTAAATCCCCGTGTCAGCCGATCCTCCGCTCTGGCCTCCAAGGCTACCGGCTATCCCATTGCAAAGGTTGCTGCAAAAATTGCTCTGGGCTATACCCTGGATGAAATAAAAAATGCGGTGACAAAGAAGACCTATGCCAGCTTTGAACCAATGCTGGATTACTGTGTGGTCAAGATGCCCCGCCTTCCCTTTGACAAATTCTTAAGCGCAAAGAGAAGCCTGGGAACCCAGATGAAGGCGACAGGCGAGGTCATGAGCATTTGTACCAATTTTGAAGGCGGCCTTATGAAGGCCATCCGTTCCCTGGAACAGCATGTGGACAGCCTTATGTCCTACGATTTTTCAGGACTTACGGATGAATTACTGGCTGAAACCCTACACCTTGTAGATGACAGAAGGATATGGGTCATAGCTGAGGCCTTAAGAAGAGGCTTTTCCTATGAAACCATCCATGATATTACAAAAATAGATGTGTGGTTCATTGATAAGCTGGCCATTCTTGTGGAAATGGAAGAAGCCCTTAAGAAAGGTCCTTTGACTCTGGATCTTCTGAAGGAGGCAAAAAGGCTGGAATTTCCGGATACGGTCATTTCCAGTCTGACTAAAATTCCGGGGGAGGAGATTCACCGGATGAGAAAGGAGAACGGCATTGTAGCTGCGTTTAAAATGGTAGATACCTGTGCCGCTGAATTCGCCGCCGAAACCCCTTACTATTATTCCTGCTTTGGAAGTGAGAATGAAGCGGTAAACACCCGGGGGAGAAAAAAGGTACTGGTTCTTGGCTCCGGCCCTATCCGTATCGGACAGGGGATCGAATTCGACTTCTGCTCGGTCCACAGTACATGGACCTTCCGCAGGGAAGGATATGAAACCATCATTGTTAATAACAACCCTGAGACAGTAAGCACGGACTTTGATATCGCTGATAAGCTATATTTTGAGCCTCTTACCCCAGAGGATGTGGAAAGCATCGTTGATATGGAAAGGCCAGACGGGGCGGTGGTCCAGTTCGGCGGACAGACGGCTATTAAGCTGACACAAGCGCTGATGAAAATGGGGATTCCTATTCTTGGAACTGCGGCAGAGGATGTGGATGCGGCAGAGGACCGGGAATTGTTTGATAAGATCCTGGAGGAATGCAGGATCCCAAGACCTGCAGGACAAACGGTATTTACAGCGGAGGAGGCCAAGAAGGCAGCAGGAGAGCTGGGATACCCGGTACTGGTAAGACCCTCGTATGTTCTGGGAGGACAGGGCATGCAGATTGCCATTTCTGACCAGGATATTGATGAATTTATGGGAATTATCAACCAGATCGCTCAGGAGCATCCGATCCTGGTGGATAAATATATCCCGGGTAAGGAAATCGAGGTGGATGCGGTTTGTGATGGGGAGGATATTCTGATTCCCGGCATTATGGAGCACATGGAAAGGGCCGGCGTGCACTCCGGTGACAGCATCTCCATATACCCGGCTCAGAGCATCAGCGAAGCGGTAAAGGAAAAGCTGGTGGAGTATACAAAAAGGCTTTCCAGAGCCCTTCACGTAAAGGGAATGATCAACATTCAGTTCATTGTAAGCGGGGAAGAGGTCTATGTCATTGAGGTGAATCCCAGGTCTTCCCGTACGGTGCCTTATATCAGCAAGGTGACCGGAGTCCCCATTGTTCCCTTAGCCACCAGGGTGATCTGCGGACACTCCATCAGGGAGCTGGGACATGAGCCGGGACTTTTGCCGGATGCAGATTATATTGCTGTAAAAATGCCGGTGTTTTCTTTTGAAAAGATCCGGGGGGCGGATGTAAGCCTTGGGCCGGAGATGAAATCCACCGGAGAGTGCCTGGGCATAGCAAAGACCTTTAATGAGGCTTTGTATAAAGCATTTGCAGGAGCCGGGATCAAACTTCCAAGACATAAGAACATGATCATAACTGTAAAGGATTCCGATAAAGAGGAGATGATTGACATTGCCGGAAGGTTTCAGGCCCAGGGTTATAAGATATTTTCCACATCTGGTACGGCCAAAGTACTGAACGAGCATGGGATAAAGGCCTTCATGGTGCGTAAGCTGGAACAGGAATCCCCAAACCTTCTGGATTTAATCCTTGGACATGAAATTGACCTGGTCATTGATACGCCGACCCAGGGAGCTGACAGAAGCAGGGACGGTTTTGTAATCCGCAGAAATGCCGTAGAAACCGGAGTAACGGTATTGACTTCCTTAGATACGGCAGCCGCTTTAGTCACAAGTATGGAAAACAGGGCAAAAGAATTAACGCTGATCGATATTGCAAGTATATCAATATAAAATAAGAAATAAAAAAAGGCTGGAACATATGAAACCTGTTCCAGCTTTTTTTATTATTGCATATTATTTTTTACAAATTGTTTGTCAAACTCCGGGTTATAATAATAGAAGTTTTTCGAATTTAAGTTGGATTTGATTTTTTCAAGTGCTTCCCCAAACCGCTGGAAGTGCACCACTTCCCTTGCCCTAAGGAATTTCAGTGGTTCTCTCACATCAGGATTCGGTATGATGCGGATTAAGTTGTCATAGGTGGTTCTTGCCTTCTGTTCTGCTGCCAGGTCCTCCACTAAATCGGTAATTGCATCGCCTTTGGATTGGAATTCACAGGCATTAAAGGGTACTCCGGCTGCTGCAGTAGGCCAGAGAGCCGTAGTATGATCAATATAATAGGCATCAAATCCAGCTGTTTTTGCCTGTTCCACAGACAAGTTTTTTGTCAGCTGGTAAATAATGGCGCAGACCATTTCCAGATGTCCAAGCTCTTCTGTTCCAATATCTGTCAAAAGACCTCCAACTTCCTTGCATGGCATGGAATACCTTTGGGAAAGATAACGCATGGAAGCTGCCAGCTCTCCATCCGGCCCGCCAAACTGGCTGATGATCAGGGAAGCTGTTTTCGGACAGGTTTCCTTGATATTTACAGGGAACTGCAATCTCTTTTCATAATTCCACATTATACAGTACCTCCTTCCCAAGGCAGCGGGCCGTCTGTCCAGGTAAAATGCTTTTGCCCCGCATATTTCGTCTGGGTTTCTGTTTTATTGTTGGTATCAGGGCAGACACAATTTATGGTGAGAGGTTCAAAGTTTTCCGCATAGGTTTTTAAAAGCTGCTTTCTTTGATCCATGGCCTGCTTAAAGGCTGTCAATGCATTATCATCCAATGGGTGAGTATCCAGATACAGAGTCAAATCATTAACAGTAAAGCTTATTTCCGTGATCTGCTTTAAAAGTGTTTTTTGATCTGCCATTATTGACCACCTCCTGTTACGTAGAATGGAAGATTAAGGCTTGGGAATATGGTTCCGTGTTTTAAAGCTGTCTGAGGATCATAGGGCTGTTCCCATGGCTGCATGGGAACAGTGGCGATAGCCAGCTGAACCGTTTTTGAAGGCGTAGCAGAACTTCCGTTTGATGTGTCACTTGAATTCATAATAACACTCCTTTCTTATTTCCTGCCCATATTTTCAGAGCATAAAGGTGCACCTTTAAGATGCTTCCGTGATTCATTGCTTTCTTCCTTAGTATGGTTGGATTAAAGTAAAATACGTTGCAAAAATTCTCCCAGTTTATCCATTGAGATGTTATTGTAATAAATGAAAAAATGAAATATAATGGAAAAGCAGGATTGAATTGGCAGAATATTGAAAATAAATGAAGACAGGAGAACAGAGTGTTGAGCGACAAGAAATTTGCAGTATTGATTGATTCGGATAATATCTCCGCAAAGTATATTACATGCATTCTGGATGAGATGACACGCTACGGCGTCATTACTTACAAAAGAATATACGGAGATTGGACAAGCTCCCAGATGGGAAAATGGAAAATGGAACTTCTTGAAAATTCAATCACTCCGATCCAGCAATTTTCCAATACCGTGGGAAAGAATGCGACCGATTCCGCCCTGATCATTGATGCTATGGATTTGCTTTATACGGACCATGTGGATGGATTCTGTATCGTATCCAGCGACAGCGATTTCACCCGGCTGGCCAGCAGGCTTCGAGAATCCGGCAAGGAAGTTATCGGAATGGGAGAGGATAAAACGCCCAAGTCCTTCCGGGCTGCCTGTACGGTTTTCACCAATCTGGAAGTACTTCTTGATCAGGATGAAGAAGGAACAGGAGGAGGAGCCATTGGAAAAGAAGTGATCGAACAGGATATCACTTCGATTATTTTAGAAAATGAAGATAAGAATAAGGCAACGGGCCTGGGAGAGATCGGCAACCGCCTTGTGAAAAAATACTCTGATTTTGACGTGAGAAACTACGGATACAGCTCCCTTTCCAAATTTTTAGAGGAAATGGGCAGCTTTGAGCTTAAAAAGTCCAACAATGTGGTGACTGTGCGGATGAAGGATAACCGCACCAGGAAACAGGAACTGGATGATTATGCAGTATGGCTGGTAAAGGGCAGCGGAAAGAACGGCATGGAGCTGGCGGCTCTGGGCAACGGCATGCACCGGAAGTTTACGGATTTCAAGGTAAAGGATTATGGATATTCCACCTTTTCTAAATTTGTCCACAGCATCGGACAATTAGAGGTCAGGGAAAATAAAAACAATAATAAGACCGTGTATCTGAAAAAAGAGGAATAAAGACCGGCGGCCAGGAAAACACGATCCATGTTTCCTGGCCGCTTTTCAACCCCCGAAGTAAACTGAGGGTGATTTGACGTTACCAGATTCCCAGTAGTATTTGGAGAATCAGACTTACCGCTGAGATACCAAGCCAGCAGCAGAAGCCTAAAAAAAGGGGCTTTTTCCCGGTTCGTATCAGCCGGATCAGATCTGTATTGGTACCAATGGCTCCCATAGCCAGGATAATAAAAAGCTTGCTTAATTCTTTTAAGGAGCCGGTAACGCCTGCCGGTATAGGAAAGGCCGTAGTGATGATAGAAGCCAGCAGGAAAAAGAGTACAAAGGACGGAAAAACTTTTTGAATGGTTACGGAGCGTCCGGAAGTTTTCTTTTCTTTTCCGGTCCGGTAACATGCTAAAAACAGGGTGATGGGAATGATGGCCAGGGTTCTGGTCAGTTTAACTATGGTGGCTGTTTCCAGGGTATTGCTGCCGTATATGCCATCCCAGGCAGAAGCAGCTGCCGTTACAGAAGAGGTATCGTTAATGGCAGTTCCGGCAAAAAGGCCAAAGCCTTCATTGGAAAGTCCCAAAGCCGCGCCCAAAGCAGGGAAAAGCAAAGCTGCAATAATGTTGAATAAAAAGATCACCGAAATGGACTGGGCAATTTCGCTGTCATCGGCATCAATAACAGGTGCTGTTGCAGCAATGGCAGAACCGCCGCAAATGGATGAGCCAACGCCGATTAATATAGAGGTTTTGCCGGGAAGCCTTAATTTTCTGGAAAGCAGGTAAGCAATTACCAGGGAAGTGGTGATGGTTGCCAGGATTATGGGAAGGGCTTCCCTGCCCTTTTGAAGTACTGTGGCCAGATTCATGGAAAAACCCAGGAGAATCACGGCATACTGCAGGACTTTTTTAGAAGCAAAGGCCACCCCCGGGCGGAAAAAATCTTTCCCTTTTACAAAGGGCGCCATTGTCATGCCAATGAGAATTGCAAAAACAGGGCCGCCGATGACCGGGAAGGCTTTTCCTAAAAACCATGAGGGTACGGAAATTAATAGGCTGAGAAGAACACCTGGGGCGTATTTTTTCATAAGTAAAATCCTCCTTTTTGATATGCTTTATTATATTGGAGAACAATAATAAAATAAAATTATTTATATTTATCAAATCATAAGATTTTGTTATGGTTATTGGAGGAACATAAAGGAGATCATAATTTATGCTGGATTTCAGAGTCGATACATTTCTTGCAGTTTGCCGTTATATGAACTTCACAAAGGCAGCCGGCGAGCTTCACATCACCCAGCCTGCCGTATCCCACCACATTCATTTCCTGGAGGAGAAGTATGGGGTCAGGCTGTTTGAATATAACGGGAAAAAGGTAAGCCTGACGGAGGCGGGAAACGTTTTTCTATCTGCCGCAGTCACCATGAAGGCGGATGAGCTGCACTTAAAGAAAATGATGGAGCAGCAGTCAGGGAAAGGCAGAAGGCTGGTATTTGGTGCTACCATGACCATCGGAGAGTATGTGATGCCTGAAGCACTGGTGCGGTTCCTTGGTGTTTATCCTGGGACAGCGGTTCAAATGGCAGTTGGAGATACCAGGGAGCTGCTTGCTAAGCTTAACAACGGAGAGATTGAGTTTGCATTGGTGGAGGGTTTTTTTCAGAAAAAGGAGTATGATTTCCTGGTCTTTGCTTCGGAACCATTTGTAGCCGTCTGCGCACCTGGCTATGAATTTCATCAGGCTGTGAGAAAGCTGGAGGATCTTCTGCCGGAACGGATCTTTATCCGGGAGCCTGGCTCAGGTACCAGGTATGTTTTTGAACGCTATTTAGAGGGGAAGAATTTGTTGCTTCAAGATTTTCCTGATTTAATGGAAATCAGCAACATCGGCGCCATGAAGCATTTGGTGGCAAGAGGTCAGGGGATCACCTTTCTTTATGAAGCAGCGGTAAAAGAGGAACTTAACAAGGGAACGTTAAAAAAAATCCAATTAGAAGACTTTCATCTGATCCATGATTTTACGTTTATCTGGAGGAAGGGAAGTATTTTTGAACCTTATTTCCAGGAGCTGTTTCATATTCTTCATGGAGATTAAGTTCTATAGGAAATGCCCTGGCAACCGGTCTCATATCCGTGAAAAATGGCGGAAACCCTGATGGAATCAGAGAGAAAGTAGGTACAGGAAAAAATGAAAATAATTGACAAAAAAGTGTTGACAATTAATACAATTCATATTATACTAATGGAGCAGTCGGGAACGAAAGAAAAAAAGTGCTCCTGACCGAGACAAACACCGGGATCTTAGCTCAGCTGGGAGAGCATCTGCCTTACAAGCAGAGGGTCACAGGTTCGAGCCCTGTAGGTCCCATTGATAAGCAATTTTGTTTATCCATTTAATTGAATATGGCGGAATAGCTCAGTTGGCCAGAGCACACGGTTCATACCCGTGGTGTCGAGAGTTCGAATCTCCCTTCCGCTACTTTTTGAGACATCTGTTTTCTAGCAGATGTCTTTTTTTTACCATAAATCCGCAAAGCCGGACCAACACCATATAGGGAAGTCAGGTCATGGGAATCCTCCCAGGTTCCTTATGAGTGACGCAGGGAAGCTGAAAATGCCGGAAACACTTTGCTCGGTATAAACTTGCATCTTACCATAGACAGAAATGGAACAATAAGGCAAAGTGAACAAAATAAAAATTATATAGAAAGAAAAATATATAAAATGACGGAAGATGTATTGACAAGTAATAATAACAGTGGTATTATCAGTGATATAAACAGAAGCTTAAAGGAGATATTAGTATGACAAAAAGAGAGCGGGTATTGGCAGCGATTCATGGGAAGGAGGTGGATTATGTACCCACCGGATTTTCGTTACACTTTCCGGAAAACCAGGCGAAGGGTGAGAAAGGGGTAGAGTCTCATCTTGAATTTTTTCGTCAGACAGATACGGATATTATCAAGATTATGAATGAAAATCTGGTTCCGGATGCAGGGGAAATCAGGACTCCGGAGGACTGGAATAAAATACCTCATTATTCCTTGAATGATCCCTTCATGAAAAGCCAGATTGAAATGGTAAGGAGCATCATGGAAAAGGCAGATCCTGATGCATTCTCCCTGGGCACACTTCACGGAATTTGCGCTTCCGCCATTCATCCCATTGAAGTACGTTATGGCTATGAGGGCGTTAGAGAATTATTCTGTACCCATATCAGGGAGAATAAGCAGCCGGTTCTGGAGGCATTTAAGAGGATTGCAGATGGAATGTGCCAGCTGGCAGCAAAATATAAGGAGCTGGGCCTGGATGGAATTTATTACGCAGCATTAGGCGGAGAAAAGCATTACTTTACGGATGAAGAATTTTCAGAAATGATAGAGCCTTTTGACAAGGAGATATTAAAGGCTTCCAAAGAAGCCGGATGTATCAATTTCCTGCATATGTGCAAAAATAACTTGAATATGAAGAGATATGAATCCTACAACAGCCTGGCTGATGTGGTGAACTGGGGAATTTATGAAACGGATTTCAGCCTTGAAGAGGGGAGACGGCTGTTCCCGGGTACGGCGGTTATGGGCGGACTTGCCAACAGAAGCGGTGTTATGGTAGAGGGGACTATGGATGAGCTGAAAGCCGAAGCAAAGAAGGTAATTCGTGATTATGGGAAAACATCATTCATCCTTGGTGCTGACTGCACACTTCCCACAGAGATTCCTTATGACAGGATCCGGGCGATTGCAGAAGCGGCAAGAGAGAGGTAAGAGGAGGATAAAAGATGAAAAGAACAGTAGCAATTCTAATGGCAGCAGCGATGACAGCAGGCATGATCGCAGGCTGCGGAGGGAACAACGGCAGCTCAGAAAGTACAGCAGCAACTGCAGGCAGCAGTACCCAGCCGGCAGACAAAGAAAAGGGGGCGGCTGCGGATAAAACCGTATATCCGGCAGGCACCATCACCATCTACGGCACAGGACAGCCTCAGTATCTTCAGGAGTACTATGATGCCTGGCTGGCCGACCACAAAGAGATTGCACCGGATGTAAAGATTGAGATCGTGCAGACAGAGGGGCATGCACAGAGCCGCGAGAAAATCACCATGACTGCACTGTCGGGCGCAGAGGATGACCTTCCGGATGCTACATATTTAGACCCGGTGAATATCATGGATCTTTCTCAGGCAGGGATATTAAAGGATGAAACAGAGTTTTTAAAGCCCTATATGGACAAGATGGTGGAAGGCGCAGCCAATGATGCCACCTTAAACGGCAAGATTTACGGACTTCCGGAATCGGTGCGTCCCAATGTGTTATTCTATAACAAGGACATTTTTGAAAAGTATGGTGTAGATCCGGCTATGATGGAGACCTTTGACGGTTATGTGGAAGCAGGCCGCCTGTTAAAGGAAAAGAGCAGCGGCGAGGTGTATTTGTCTTACATCAGCCCCGGCAGCAAGACCTGGAGGTACTGGGGGAGAAGAGGTCTTATGCCCCAGGCCAATGCAAGAATCTGGGATGAAAACGGCGGTATTGTCATAGGAGAGGATGAAGGGACGAAGCTGGCTTTGGGTACGCTGGATACCTTATATTCGGAAGGCCTGCTGTTAAAATCTGAAATCATGGAGCCTGCATTATATGATGCAATCAACGGACAGAAAGTGGCTACCTTCTATATCGGTGCTTTCTGGGATGAGTTTATGAGAAAGAACTGCCAGACGACCGCAGGACAGTGGAGGGTTATGTCATCTCCCGTGTTTGAAAACATAGGCAAGGCGGGAGCTCCGGTATCCTCCTATTTCTGTATCGTTAACAAGGGGGATAATGTATATGCCGGACTTCTGGAACAGATGTGGAAGGATTTCACCTTTGACACTCAGTCCAGGAATACCTGGGTAAAATCCATGGAGTCCCAGAATGCTCCCTATGCCAACCCTATTTCCCTGGAAATGCTTCAGGATGATTTCTGGAAAGAACCTTCCAGTTTCTATGGCGGCATGTCTTTCCGTGAAACGGAGGGCAAGTGTCTGGAAAACGGTGCAGTCAATCTGGTTGTCACTCCCCAGGATGCAGAGGCAGACGGAATAATTTCGGCAGAGCTTGAAAATTACGTGGCAGGTAATCAGACTATGGATCAGGCCATTGCCAATATGGATAAGAATTTAAAGGCAAAAATCGGCAAGGCAGAAATTGCCAAGTAGTAAGTGGCTCTATGAGGAGAAATCATATGCTTAAAACATGGAATAAATACAAAGCTCCCTATTTGTTCATATTGCCGTTTTTTCTGCTGTTTCTTGTATTCCAGCTGATTCCTTCCCTCTGGACCATTGCCATCAGCCTTACAAACTGGAAAGGAATCGGGACCCCGGAGTTTTGCGGGATGGACAACTATAAAAAGCTGGTGATTGATAATATGTTCTGGGAGGCTTTAAGGAATACCGTTGTATACTGGATTACAGGCCTTGTATTCATACTGGCGCTTTCAGTACTCATTGCAAGCCTGTTAAATTCCGACATGCTGAGAGGAAGGGCGTTTTTCAGGACAGTTACATTCCTGCCGAACATTTGTGCAGCCATTGCCATGGGGTTGATTTTTCGAATGCTTTTTGATGAAAATGCAGGCTTGATCAATGAACTAATGGTTTTCGTTGGATTTGAAAAAGTCCCCTGGCTCACCAGTACCAGGTATTCCAGAATTCCGGTTATTATGCTGAATGTGTGGAGGAATACTCCCTGGTTTACCATGATTGTATTTTCCGGTCTGTTAAACATATCCAGGGATTACTATGAAGCAGCTACGGTAGATGGGGCCAACAGGTGGAAACAGTTTTGTTATATTACCCTTCCCTCCCTGGGCAATATTCTGTTTTTCTGCTCCATTACCCTTACGGTGGACAGCTGGAAGCTTTTTAATGAATCCTATATTTTGCCTGGGCCGGGAACGTCCAATACCTCCTTGTTCCAGTATATGTATGAATCAGGATTTAATATTTTTAATATGGGCTATGCATCTGCCATCGGTGTGATACTGATTGTGATACTGGCTGTTTTGTCTATGGTACAGATGATCGTGAAAAAAAGACAGGGTGAATGGTAGGAGGAGCGTTATGGGTTATAAGAATAAGAAGAATCTGGCATCCATTGCTGTGCATGGAGCCTTGACTGTAATTTCCTTCATCTGCATTCTTCCGATTTTATGGATGTGCCTGATTTCCTTAAAGCCAGCCTCAGAAAGCATCAGCGGGTTCCGGTCCATTTGGGTTGCCGATCCAACATTGAGTAACTTTCACAAGCTGTTTTCCATGATACCAGTGGCCGCCAATTTTTTTAACAGCGTATTTACCACTGTTTTGGGAACTGTGACCTCCCTGTTCTTCTGCGCATTGGCAGGCTTTGCCTTTGCAAAATATAAGTTTCCCGGAAGAAATTTCCTGTTTTATTTTGTTATTGCAACCATGCTTGTTCCGCCGGAGGTAGGGGCAGTTCCTCTGTTTGTTATCATGAAAAAGCTGAACCTCATCAACAGCCTGTGGTCCCTGGTGATTCCCCGTATTGCCACCGCAGTAGGTATTTTCTATATGCACCAGTATATAAACGATGTGCCCGATGAGCTGATTGAAGCGGCTAAAATTGACGGATGCAGGGATTTTGGGATCTTTCGGCAGATTATCCTGCCGGTCATTAAACCGGCCCTGGCTTCCTGGGCCTCCGTGACCCTGATCGCCAGATGGAATGACTTTTTCTGGCCGTTGCTTTACCTAAGAAAACAGGCGAAATATACGTTGATGGTAACCATTTCCCTGCTTCCGGTCAGTGAAGGTCTTTCAACGCCCTGGCCTGTAATTCTTTCAGGGACAACACTTGTAATTATTCCAATAATTGTGTTATATTTAATATTGCAAACATTTCAGAAAGCCGGAATGATGGCGGGGGCTGTAAAAGGCTAATAACGAAAAGAAAAAGGGGAAACGTGATGCAGGGCCAATCGATTAAAAACCAGGTATACGAGGGGATCATGAAAGATATTCTCAATGGCGTCTACCAGGCAAATGATATTATTAATGAAAGAACCATCATGGAAAAATACGGAGTCAGCAAAACTCCGGTGAGAGAGGCCCTGGTACAGCTGTGCAGCGAAGAGGTGCTTAATAATATTCCAAGATTCGGTTACCAGCTTACTGCCATACTTCCTGGACAGATCGTAGAGATTATAGAATACAGGAAGGTGATTGAACTGGGCGCTTTGGAGTTGTGTTTTTTCCGTCTTACCAAAGAACAGATTCATGAATTAAAGCGTCAGAACGAAGAGGCAATACGTATTACCGATACCAGGGATTCAAAGATCCACTGGGAAGCCAATAATCTTTTTCACAGAACTTTGTGCAGCTACTGCGGAAACGGCTATATACAAAAATCACTGGCAGATGCCATGAATATCTGCACCAGAATATCCAACCAGTATTTCACAAAGCTATGGAACGAGAGCAAGGTAACCGATGGGAGCAATCATGTTCATCTGGTAGAGGCCATTGAGTCCGGTGATTTGGAGCGGGCAAAGTCAATTTTAATTGATGATGTGGAATCGTTTAAGAAGGAAATATTATAAAAAACGATCGGAATAAGGAAATGTAGAGAAGGGCGGCTTTGGCCTGACTGGATTGATCAGTCAGACCAGCCGCGCTCTTTTTTTGTCAGGGATAAGTGACAATGGTTTTTCCATAATTTTTATATTCATTTCTCCTGTTTTATGTTATACTAACAAATAGCAAAAAGTGGAGGGATTCCATGTACTATTTTATTGTAAACCCGAACTCACGCTGCGGACGGGGAAGAAACATTTGGAAAAAAGTGGAAAGAATGTTAAAAGCCAGTTATACGGAATATCAGGCCTTTTTTACGGAGAAGCCGGGAGATGCCAGAAGATTTGCCAGAGAGCTGACGGAAGGCTGCAGGGATTCAAGCGTTATCATCGGTGTAGGCGGAGACGGGACTGTAAATGAAATCCTTGATGGACTTTCCTTTTGCGGATCCATTACCTTAGGGTATATTCCTGCCGGATCCGGTAATGATCTGGCAAGGAGCTTAAAACTTCCCAAAAATCCAGTCCGTTGCCTGAAGAAAATACTGCATCCAAAATACTATAAGCTTATGGATTACGGAGTTTTGTCCTATGGAGAAGGGGAAATTTCCCACCGCCGATTTATGGTCAGCGCGGGGATCGGTATGGACGCTGCCGTTTGTCACAGCATTCTTTATTCTAAGTCAAAGGGATTGCTTCATAAGATTTGTTTTGGAAAGCTTATCTACCTCCTGGTTGGAGTCAGACAGCTTGTTTTTGCCAAGCCTTCAAAGGGATATATTCTCCTTAATGGGGTGCAGAAAATTGAGTTCAGCAATGCTTATTTTGTATCCGTCCACATTCACCCTTACGAAGGCGGGGGGTTTAAATTCGCCCCGGATGCAAGTTTTGAAGACGGGCAGTTGTGTGTCTGTGTTATGAGCAACAGGAAGAAACGAAAGCTGATACCTGTGCTTCTTCGATCCCTCATGGGAAGGAAGTCCTTGCATAGGGGAATCAGGTATTACTCCTGTGAGGAAGTTACAATCCATATGGACCGTCCAATGGCAGTCCACGTAGATGGTGAAAGCTGTTTTTGCCAAAACGACGTGCAGCTTCGATGTATCGGAAGAAAGCTGCGCATGATTGTATAGAATGATATGTATATAGAAGAAACACCCTGCGGGTATACCACTATGCCCAAATAGCATGGGCAATAAAGAAGAAACACCCTGCGGGTATACCACTATGCCAAAAAGCATGGGCAATAAAGAAGAAACACCCTGCGGGTATACCACTATGCCCAAAAAGCATGGGCAATAAAGAAGAAAGGAAGAATTATGAGGATTGGACAGGGATATGATGTGCATAAATTGGCGGAAGGAAGGGATTTGATTCTGGGCGGCGTAAAGATCCCCTATGAAACGGGACTTTTGGGCCATTCTGACGCAGATGTGCTGGTCCATGCAGTCATGGATGCCCTTTTAGGTGCGGCAGCTTTGGGTGACATCGGAGAGCATTTCCCGGATACGGATCCCCAATACAAAGGCGTATCCAGTATAGAACTTTTAAAGCGAGTAGGCGAGCTTTTGGAGGAGCGGGGATATGTGATTGAAAATATTGATGCCACTGTCATTGCTCAAAAGCCAAAGCTTCTGACCTACCGGCCGGAGATGGCAAGAAACATTGGGCAGGCGTTAAAGCTTCCAGATGGAAAGGTCAACATAAAGGCCACAACAGAGGAAGGACTTGGCTTTACCGGAAAGGGAGAGGGGATATCCTCCCAGGCCATCGTCCTGCTTACCTCCATGGAGGATTACTGTTATGACGACAGGATCATGGAGGAAGGCTGCAAAGGCTGCTGCAAAGGCTGCGGGAAATAAAACAGAAAGAATGACCATCGGGTATCCCTGCATGCCGGGAGTATGGGCAGTAATGAGGAAGCACCCTGGGGGTATCCCTTTGTGCCGGGAGAATATAGGCAGAAATGAGGAAAGGAAGATACTATGAAAATTTATAATACATTATCCAGACAGAAAGAAGAATTTGTCTCTTTAGAACCTGGAAAGATCAAGATGTACGTTTGCGGTCCAACGGTTTACAATCTCATACACATTGGAAACGCAAGACCCATCATTGTATTTGATACGGTACGGAGATATTTTGAATATAAGGGCTATGAGGTAAACTTTGTATCAAACTTTACCGATATAGATGATAAGATTATAAAAAAGGCCATTGAAGAAGGGGTGGATGCGAACACCATTTCCAAGCGTTATATTGAGGAATGCAAAAAGGATATGGAAAGTCTGAACATAAAACCGGCCACCAAAAACCCCCTGGCAACAGAAGAAATCTGCGGTATGCTGGATATGATCGAAAAACTGATTGCCTCCGGCCATGCTTATGAAGCAGCGGATGGAACGGTCTATTTCCGCACCAAAACCTTTGGGGAGTATGGGAAGCTGTCTCATAAGAATCTGGAAGATTTACAGTCCGGCTTCCGTGAGATCAAGGTGACCGGAGAAGACGGTAAAGAGGATCCATCGGATTTCGTCCTTTGGAAGCCGAAAAAAGAAGGAGAGCCTTACTGGGAGTCCCCATGGTGCCAGGGACGGCCGGGATGGCATATTGAGTGCTCTGTAATGTCCAAGAAATATCTTGGGGACCAGATTGACATTCATGCAGGCGGAGAAGATTTGATTTTCCCCCATCATGAGAACGAGATTGCTCAGAGTGAAGCGGCCAATGGCAAGGAATTTGCTAAATATTGGATGCACAATGGCTTCTTAAATATTGATAATAAAAAGATGTCCAAATCTCTTGGGAATTTTTTCACGGTCCGGGACATTGGCGAAAAGTATGATTTACAGGTGCTTCGCTTCTTTATGTTGAGTGCACATTACAGAAGCCCCATTAATTTCAGTGCCGATTTAATGGAAGCATCAAAGAACGGATTGGAAAGAATCCTGACCGCTGTGGATAAATTAAAGAGCCTGGAGGCTACTGCTACAACAGAAAAGCTTCTGGAAGGCGAGGATAATAACTCGGTACAGGAGCTGGTTTCCAAATATGAGGCTGCCATGGATGACGATTTTAACACGGCAGATGCCATATCCGTTATTTTTGAGCTGGTAAAATTAAGCAATTCCACCGCAAACGGAGACAGCTCCCGGGAGTATGTGACCTATTTAAGAGATACCATTGAAAGACTGTGCGAAGTTCTTGGAATCATTACGGAAAAAGAAGAAGAGATTCTGGATGACGAGATCGAAGCTATGATCGCCGGCAGGCAGCAGGCCAGAAAAGATAAGAATTTTGCCCTTGCTGATGAGATCCGCGGAAAGCTTCTGGAAAAGGGGATCGTTCTGGAGGACACCAGGGAAGGTGTAAAATGGAAGAGAGTATAACTTCACTGTCAGCGTTTTCTGATTATTTTAAGAATACGCTAAAGTTAAAAGAAGTGGATGTGAAAACCTATTCCCCGCTGGCACTTGCCTATATCGGGGATGGGGTCTATGAATTGATCGTGCGGACTAAGGTGATGAACCATGGAAGCACCCAGGTGCATAATATGCATAAGAAGAGTGCAAGACTGGTGAACGCAGGAGCCCAGGCAGAGATCATCCGACGGCTTCTTGAAGATGAGGACTTAACTCCGGAAGAGGTTGCAGTATACAAGCGTGGCCGCAATGCGAAATCAGTGACCACTGCGAAGCATGCTACCGTAGCCGATTACAGAACTGCCACCGGATTTGAAGCCTTATGCGGCTATCTGTATTTAAATGGCAGTTTAGACCGGCTGGTCACTCTGATCGGCAAGGGACTTGAACGAATAGGAGAATTGGAATGATAGAGGAATTTACGATAGAGGGAAGGAATGCAGTGTTGGAAGCATTCCGTTCCGGAAAGACGATTGATAAGCTTTATGTGCAAAAGGGAGTCCAGGATGGCCCTATCCAATCCATTATCCGTGAAGCAAAAAAGAAAGATACCATCCTTAATTTCGTGGAAAGAGAGCGCCTGGACCAAATGTCGGAAGAAGGTCATCATCAGGGTGTCATTGCCCATGCGGCAGCATACGAATACGCAGAGGTGGAGGACTTATTAAAGGCGGCAGAGGAAAAGGGAGAGCCTCCCTTTCTCTTTCTGTTAGATGGGATCGAGGACCCTCATAATCTGGGAGCAATCATTCGTACAGCTAATTTAGCAGGAGCCCATGGTGTCATTATCCCGAAGCGGCGGGCCGTAGGCCTTACGGCTACGGTTGCCAAGACCTCCGCAGGGGCACTTAACTATACGCCGGTTGCAAAGGTTACCAACTTAACGGCAACCATGGAAGAATTAAAGAAAAGGGGTATGTGGTTTGTCTGCGCCGATATGGGGGGAGAAGTGATGTACCGCCTTGATTTAAAGGGACCGATCGGTCTTGTGATCGGCAGCGAAGGAAACGGTGTTGGAAAGCTGGTGAGGGAAACCTGTGATATGGTGGCTTCCATACCCATGAAGGGGAACATTGATTCTCTCAATGCTTCTGTGGCAGCAGGCGTGCTGGCATATGAAATCGTAAGACAGCGATTGGGACAATAGAGGAGTGATGATTATGAAGAAAAATGGTACGGCAATGGCAGCTGTTTGCGCGGTGATACTGTTTTCTTTCAGCGGGTTTGTATCTGGCAGTAAGATTGCTTCGGCGGACAGTACCAATGGAAGCATTGAGTGGAAGACCGTGGTAAGCATTGAGGATGAGGCAGTACCTCTTTATTCAAAGCCTTCAGGGAGCAAAGTAAGGACCCCTCAGGCAACCGGAGCAGTCACCTTTGGAAATGATACTGCGCTAATCGATGCTTCCAATACCGGCCATGGCTATGTGATGGTCCAGTACAGTGGAAAAGCATCCAGGATCAAAGTGCAGGTAATTAAGAGCGGTGGAGAGACCTATTCCTACGATCTCAATGCCAGATCTGCTTACGAGGTGTTTCCTTTGACAGAAGGAAACGGAAAATATACAGTCCGGGTGCTGGAACAGGTACAGGGGACCCAGTATGCCATAAAATCCAGCAGTGATATTAATGTAACACTGGCAGATCAGTTTGATCCATTCCTTTATCCCAACCAGTATGTGAATTTTTCCGCAGGAAGTGCGGTGGTAAAAAAAGGGGAGGAGCTTGCGGCTTCTGCAGTGGATGACATTGGCATTGTGACCAATGTATATAACTTTGTGACCAAGAATTTTACCTACGATACAGCGCTGGCTAGCTCCGTCCAGTCCGGCTATCTGCCGAATGTGGATCAGGTGCTTGCTCAGAAAAAGGGAATCTGCTTTGACTATGCAGCTGTTATGACTGCTATGCTGCGGTCCCAGGATATTCCCACAAAGCTTGTGGTAGGATACACTGGCAGCCTTTACCATGCATGGGTCAATGTTTATATAGATGGTCAGGGCTGGGTTGACAATATTATTTATTTTGACGGATACGACTGGAAGCTGATGGATCCCACCTTTGCCTCTTCAGGAGGCAATGACCCGGCCATACAGCAATACATTACAAACAGCTCCAATTATAAAGCAAAATACACATACTAAAGAACTTGAATAAAAGGAGATACAACCGATGAAAACGAAAGCGAAAAAGCCATATTCTTCCAGGGAACTTTCCGCTTTCTGCCTCCAAATATCAATTCTTCTCCATTCAGCAATCCCTCTTGACGAGGGATTGTCTGTTATGGCGGAGGATGCGGTATGGGAGGAAGAGAAAAAGCTACTTATGCAAATGGCAGAAGAGGCAGAGCTGGGCATTCCTTTCTCAAAAGTACTGGAGCATGCAGGAGTTTATCCGTCCTATGTGATCCGGATGGCAGAGCTGGGGGAGGAGACAGGGACTTTGGATCAGATCATGGAATCTCTGGCCGGATATTATGAAAAAGAGCACGTCCTTCTGAAAAATATAAGAAATGCCCTCACCTATCCGATCCTTATGATCTTCATGCTTCTGGTGGTCCTTCTGGTTTTATTCACAAAGGTTATGCCTGTATTTGAAAATGTATATCAACAACTGGGGGCAGAGATGTCGCCGGTATCTCTGGCTGCGACAAGGCTTGGAGGCGTATTCTGCGGGGCAGCCCTGGCTCTGGGAATCCTTCTGGCCCTTTCGTCCGCTCTGGTGTGGCTTTTGGGAAGGAAGGGGAAAAAGCTTCTGATCGCGCAACGGCTGATCCGGTGGATGAAAAGAAGGAGCCATATGGCTCTTTCCGTAGCAAACCGGCGCTTTACAGCGGTTCTGGCATTGACCCTTCACAGCGGCCTTGACTTAGAAAAGGGCATGGAGCTGGCAGAACAACTGGTGGAGAATCCATCAGTGGAAGAAAAGATCAAAGGGTGTGCAAAGGAACTTGAGGCGGGAGCGGACTATTATACCGCCATGAAGAATACAGGATTGTTTAAAGGCTTTTATGCACAGATGATAAAGGTGGGAACAAGAAGCGGGCGCCTGGACCGGGTCATGGATGAAATATCCAAAAGCTATGAAGAAGAGGCAGATGCTGCTATGGAGCACATGATCAGCAGGTTCGAGCCTACGGTGGTGGCGGTGCTGGCTGTCGCAGTGGGACTGGTGCTTTTGTCTGTCATGCTTCCTCTTGTCAGTGTATTATCGGCCATCGGATAGGAGGATGTCTTGATGAAGATATGGAAACGATCTCCCAGGGAAGCCCTTGGCCACCTGATCTCCTTAGGAGCCTTTGCATGTGCGGTGGCCCTTTTTGTGTCAGGAGCGCTTCTGTTTTCTGAAAAAGCCGATGCAAGGGGAGCCGAAACCCTGCGGGATGCCATACGCAGAGCCTCGGTACAGTGTTATGCCATTGAGGGAAGATATCCGCCTAATGTGGAATATCTGGAAGAAAATTACGGAATACAGATTGACAGGAACCGGTATGATGTTTTTTACAGTGGATTTGCTTCCAACTTTATGCCGGATATTACGGTTAATCCCCATGTAAAATAACCGGGAGGTGGGTATTTGAACGAGAAAGAAAACCAGAGAGGCCAGATGGCCAATACATTGTTTACCATACTGCTGTTTCTTGTATTTGTACTCTGCGCTCTTTTTTCGGTGTTGATCGGTGGGAAAGTCTATGAAAATATTAATGGCAGGGCAGAGGATACCTATCAAAAGGATGTGGCTTTAAGCTACATTGCCAATAAGGTGAGGCAGGGGGATGAAGCCGCCAGGGTTACTCTCGAAGAGATGGAGGGGATCCCTGTTCTTAAGCTGGAACAGAAGATCGAAGAATCTGTTTATGTGACCAATATTTACTACCGGGATGGCAGGCTGTGGGAATTGTTTACAGATGCAGAAAGCGGTCTGGGAGTAGGCGACGGAAATGAGATTCTGGAATGCAGTCCGGTTACCATGAATATGGATGGCAGGTTTCTTCATATAAAAACGGAAGGGGAAGGCGGAGGCAGTCTCTGGCTATCCTTAAGAAGCGGAGGATCGGATGATGAATAGAAAACACCCTTCAGGCGTTTTTATGATGGAGATGATAGCCGTTGTTTTTTTCTTTATTGTTTGTGCTGCTATCTGTATAAAAACATTTGTAAAAGCAGATTTTATGAGCCGGGGAGCTGCAGAGTTAAATCAGGGCGTATTGATAGCCCAAAGCGTGGCAGAGGTCTGGAAAGGGGAGGGCACAGCGGGGCTTGAAAAAAGGTTTCAGGCAAAAGAGCAGGAGCTTGGCACTGACTCCTATGCCATGGGTTTGGACCGGGCCGGCAATCCCTGTGAGAAAGAGATGGCAGTCTATGAAGTAAGGGTTGAGAATACCGGGACAGGACAGGCAGATGTGGTTGTAAGCAGAAACGGGAAAGGGATTTATTCCCTTACGGTGAAAAAACACGAAACCCAACATGGACGGAGGTGAAAAAATGGCGAAACAAGAGAGGGCCTACAAGGCGAATATCGGTACGCCTTCCCTTATTCTCATATTTATTGTCATGTGTTTAATTACCTTTGGGATGCTGTCCTTAAGCGCTGCCAAAAGTGAGTGGAATCTGGCAGAACGCAATGCTGCTGCCGTTACGGAGTATTACCGGGCGGATGGAGAAGGAGAGGCTTTTTACCAGATGGTATCAGAACAGGCGGAACAGGTCCGGGAAATAAGCCTTGATCCTGAAGAGCAAAAGCAGCTTTTGGCCAGGTCACTTAAAGGAGCCTATCATCCGGAGGATGAAACTGTGACAGTGCAGATCCCCATGGAACGGTCCCAGGCCCTTTCTATTGAGCTGGTTTTGCAGTCTGAGGGAAGGGAAAAGATCCGGATATCCAGATGGAAGGTGATTCAGACAGAGGATTATGAGATTGATGATTCCATGCCGGTATGGACCGGCGGGGAAATGAAAGAGCAGGAGACTGGAAAATGAAGGTAATTGACTTGTTAGGTGCTGCTGTGGCACAGAAAGCATCCGATATTTTTCTGGTGCCAGGCATGCCGTTTTCATATAAAATAGGAAGCAGGATTGTGTATCAGAATGAGGAAAAGCTGTTTCCTCTTCAGTTGGAGGCATTGATCACGGAATTGTATGAGCTGGCAGGAAACCGGAGCATGGAAAAAGTGAGAGAGCATGGGGATGATGATTTTTCCTTTGCACTTCCCGGTGTTTCCAGGTTTCGTTCCAGCGTGTTCCGCCAGAGAGGTTCTCTTGCGGCGGTGATCCGGGTGGTGACCTTTGAGCTGCCTGATTACAGTGCGCTTCATATACCTGAGGCGGTTATGGAGATTGCCAGGATGACAAAAGGTTTTGTCCTTGTTACAGGGCCGGCGGGAAGCGGCAAGACCACTACCCTGGCCTGTATCATAGATAAGATCAACAACTCCCGCAATGCTCACGTGATTACCCTGGAAGATCCTCTTGAGTATCTTCACCGCCATAAGCAAAGTGTGGTCACCCAGAGAGAAGTCGTTACGGATACGGACAGTTATGTGACCGGACTTCGGGCGGCCCTACGCCAGGCGCCGGATGTGATCCTTGTAGGAGAAATGAGGGATTATGAGACCATACGGATTGCCATGACGGCTGCGGAAACAGGACATCTGGTAATATCCACCCTTCATACGGTGGGGGCGGCCAATACCATTGACCGCATCATTGACAGTTTTCCTCCTAACCAGCAGCAGCAGATCCGGATGCAGCTTTCCATGGTGGTTCAGGCTGTGGTTTCCCAGCAGCTTATTCCTGCTGTGGATGGCAGTGTCTATCCTGCATTTGAAATCATGTTTTTCAACAATGCCATCCGGAATATGATCCGAGAGTCGAAAACCCATCAGATCGATTCTGTGATTGCCACCGGTCAGGGGGAAGGCATGGTCACCATGGATGCAAGTCTTCTGAATTTATATAAAGAGGGAAAGATCACAAGGGAAAGCGCCATCATATACAGCAGCAACAGCGAATTAATGACAAAAAAGATGGACCGGGGACTGTAAAGGTGTATAGTTTGTATTTCTTGCAGATACACTATCCATAATAATGAAAGGAGAGTGGCAGGATTATGAGAACCGATAAAAGAAAGATCGCCTTAGTGGGCACGGGTATGGTGGGGATGAGCTATGCCTATTGTCTTCTGAATCAGGGAGTCTGCGACGAACTGGTTTTGATTGATATTAACCGGAAAAGGGCGGAAGGTGAAGCGATGGATTTAAACCATGGGCTGGCGTTTTCTACCTCCCATATGAAGATTTACGCTGGGGAATACCGGGACTGCTCGGATGCGGACATTGTTGCGATCTGTGCAGGGGTAGCCCAGAAGTCCGGAGAGACAAGGCTTGACTTATTAAAACGAAATGCTTCCGTGTTTCAGTCCATTGTACAGCCGGTAACAGAATCCGGCTTTAACGGAATTTTCCTTGTGGCTACCAATCCGGTGGATATTATGACGAGAATTACCTACTCCCTGTCAGGCTTTAATCCTAAAAGGGTGCTTGGTAGCGGAACTGCTCTGGATACAGCCAGGCTACGGTATCTGTTAGGTGAATCCCTGCGGGTGGATCCAAGAAATGTCCATGCCTATGTCATGGGGGAGCACGGAGACAGTGAATTTGTCCCTTGGAGCCAGGCCATGATCGCAACAAAGCCTATCCTGTCCCTTTGCAATGAGGATGATGACATGGTATGCAGGGAAGAGCTGATGCGGATTGAAGATGAGGTCCGGGGAGCGGCTTACCGGATCATTGAGGCCAAGCAGGCCACCTATTATGGGATCGGCATGGCTCTTACCAGGATCACCAGGGCCATCCTGGGGGATGAAAACAGTGTTTTTACAGTATCAGCCATGCTGCGGGGAGAATACGGGCAGACAGAGGTTTACGCTGGAGTTCCCTGTATCATCAATAAAAACGGGATACAGAGAGTTCTTTCGCTGTCTCTGTCAGAAGAAGAAAAAAAGCAGTTCCAAAAGTCCTGTGATACTCTTCGGGAGAGCTTTGAAGGAATATTGTAATAGTTGTGAAGGAGGCAGAATAGGAAGCGGCAGGCCGTTTTCCTATTCTGCCTCCATTTTATGGGTGCGATATACGGGTAATTAGAAGGAAAAATCCTGAAGTTTTTGTTATTTTTTGTATTTTAGAAAAAACTTAAAAAAGCGTTGACAAACAGATTTTCCCATGCTATGATATACGAGGTTCAGGCGATGAACCAAAAAGATGCTGATGTGGCACAGGTGGTAGCGCACCTCATTGGTAGTGAGGAGGTCACGGGTCCGAGTCCCGTCATCAGCTCTGAAAACAAACGGGAAGTCTTAATAAAGAGGCTTCCCGTTTTTGTCATATGAAAAGGCGAAGCAGATCTGTCTTTCGGCCTTTCAGTTGTGGATCAACTGGATATGCAAGCATATCCCTTTGATTTCTTCGTACACAAAAATGATGAAAAGGAGGCAAATTGATATGGGGAAACATAAGAAGAAGCGCAAAAGTCCATGGTCCATATTTTTTCGGCCGATTAAAGCTATTCTTTTTGTATTTCTGGGGATTATGGTTTTGGGATGCCTTGCAGGGGGCGTGGTATTTTTAAAATACCAGAATGAAATCATGGCCTGCAAGGAAAAGGCGGATTCCATAATGAGCAAGACGGTGAAGACTGATTTCTCCCAGCCGACGGACACGAGGATCTATGATTCTGCCGGAGGTTTAATAGGAACCATTAACTCCGGCCACTATGAATACGTCCCGATTTCGGGGATTAGCAAAAACCTTCAGAATGCTTATATCGCACAGGAGGACAGACGTTTTTATAAACATCATGGGATTGATTACAAAGGCCTGATGCGTGCAGGCGTAGTATACATAAAGAACAAGGGTGCCATCACTCAGGGCGGAAGCACCATCACCCAGCAGGTGATTAAGAACACCTATCTGACCCAGGAGAAGACCTTCCAGAGAAAGCTGACGGAATTTTTCGCTGCTCCCCGCATGGAGGAAAAATATTCCAAGTCAGACATTCTGGAATTTTACTGCAATACCAATTTCTTTGCCAACCGGTGCTATGGAGTATCTGAAGCCAGCCGCTATTATTTTGATAAGGAAGCAAAGGACCTTACCGTCTGGGAGGCAGCCACCCTGGCAGGCATCAGCAATAACCCGTCCAAATATGACCCGGTCGCCCATCCGGAAACCTCAAAAAAGAAAAGGGACCAGGTCATCGACAATATGGCTCTATGCAAGTTTATTACGGAAGAGGAAAAGGACAATGCCAAGGCACAGCCATTGACGGTAGCGAAGATCTATGAGCCGGGAACAAAGGAAAATTATCTGACAAGCTATGCCATACACTGCGCTGCCATGGAATTAATGAAAAATGACGGATTTGCTTTCCAGTATGTGTTTCATAACCAGGCTTCTTATGATTCCTACAAGGAGCAGTACCAGGAGCTTTATCAGGCAAAGAGCGATATGATCCGCAACGGAGGATTTGAAATACATACCAGTCTGGAAACCAATATCCAGAATACTCTCCAGGGAACCATTGACGAACGTTTGAAAGGCTTTAAGGATCTCCAGGAAAACGGTAAGTTTGCCTTACAGGGGGCGGCGGTGTGCATCGACAATCAGACCGGATATGTGGTGGCCATTGTAGGCGGCCGGGGGACTGATGACGAGTACAACCGGGGATTTTTAAGCAGACGGCAGCCAGGATCTACCATAAAGCCGCTGATTGACTATGCGCCTGCCTTTGAAACCGGGTATTATTATCCTTCCAGACTGGTGAATGACCACCTGTTTGACAAAGGTCCTAAAAACAGCGGAGGCAGCTATTATGGTAACGTTTCTGTAAGAGAAGCATTAAACCGCAGTTTAAATACGGTGGCCTGGCAGGTGCTGGGGGACATTGGTGTCAATACGGGCATCGGTTATCTGGGAAAGATGCACTTTGCAGGCTTAAGTTATTTAGATAACGGAAACAGCAGCATGAGCATCGGAGGTTTTACAGAAGGCGCCAGAGTGGTGGATATGGCAAAGGGGTACTCTGTCCTGGCAAATAAAGGGATGTACAGCAACAATACCTGTATTGTCAGCCTGCAAAGCCAGTATGACGGTGAAATATATAATGGAAACCAGGCAGATGAAAGAATATTTACGGAAGATACCGCTTATATGATCACGGATGTGTTAAAAGGCACCCTGGAAAAGCCTTACGGTACGGGCTATGGTCTGGGGCTTGGCATACCGGCTGCAGGGAAGACAGGAACCACCAACAGCAATAAGGATACCTGGTTCTGCGGTTATACAAAGCATTATACCACGGCTGTCTGGGTGGGATATGATACGCCCAAGGCCATGCCCGGAGTTTATGGGAAAACCTATTCGGGAAGAATCTGGCATGATTTTATGGCAGAGATAAACAACGGGCTTCCGGTCCAGGATTGGGATATGCCTGCAACGGTTTCCCTTTGGAATGTAGATTCCAGAGGAGAAAAAACAGATGCTGCAACAGGAAATAAGGACCTGTTTTCCTCTGTGGCAGAGTCTGCGGCCAGATCCGATGGCAGTAAATGGAAGGAAGAGGAAGAACGGAAAAAGCTGGAATCCCAGGTGCAGAAAGACTTGGAGGCTTCTCAGCAGGCCAGACAGTCAGTGGAACAGGCGGCAGCCTCTCTCCAGTCCCTGATCGGGGAATTAGCTGCTTTAAGCCATCGGGACAGTTCTACAGAAGAAAAAATCAGCACTGCCTACGGTCTCTTAGATCAGTTGGCTGGAACGGAATTTTATGAAGGGTTGAAGAGTCAGCTTGATGGAGCGGCAGATCATGCCTCATCCCTTCCGAAACAGGAGGATTCTGCAGGGAAGCCACAGGAGATCGGTCCGGGTGTTACAAAGCCCAGAGAGACCACTGCCCCTGTTTTCCCTGGGGATTTTGATCCGGATGAGGATGTTGACTCCGGCATTGGGCCGGGCGGTCCTGATTCCACAGTGGAAGCGGTAGGGCCGGGAATGGAATAGAAAGAAAAGCATATTAGGGGTTGCTTTTTATGGCAGTAACTGTTATCCTTAATTAGGAAAAACATTAAGAAAGGAAGTGAACCAGAGTGGAAGGTCGAAGTCAAAAGATGGAAGCAGATAATGATCATAGGCGTAAGGCAGTGAAGGCGGAATCCGGTACTTGGGGTCTGCTCTGGTATCGCTGCCGTTAAAAGAGAAACGTTCTCTGCGTTTATGATAGCCATGGATTACAGACCAGTTCTGTAATTATGGCTATTTTGCGTTGCCGGAAGTTCCGGCAGGGCAGTAAGGATTCTGGTTCCATATTCACCGCGACAAAAAAAGGTTCATATGGAGGAAGAGTAAAATGCAGGAAAATTACAATATGGAAGAGCTGATGGAGCTGGCTGACAGCCGTCAGTTCCGAAAGCTGAAGGATGTGCTGATGGAGTTCAATGAAGTGGATATTGCGGCTTACATTGAAGCTTTGGACTGGGAAAAAACAGTGGTGGTATTTCGGATGCTTCCCAAGGAAATGGCCAGCGATGTGTTCGCATGCCTGGAGGTGGAGAAGCAGAAGCATATTATTAACAGTATTACAGATCATGAATTGGGAACAATCATAGAAGATTTGTTTGTAGATGATGCGGTGGATATGCTGGAGGAGCTGCCTGCCAGTGTGGTAAAAAGGGTGCTGCAGAATGCAGCTCCTGATACCAGAAAGCTGATCAACCAGTTTTTAAACTATCCGGAAAACAGCGCCGGAAGTATTATGACGGCAGAATATGTGGGGCTGAAGAAAACCATGACCGTTGCCCAGGCCTTTGACTATATCAGAAAGAATGGAATCGATAAGGAAACCATTTATACCTGCTATGTGATGGATGCCACAAGAAGGCTGGAGGGAGTGGTCACGGTCAAGGATTTACTGATGAACCCCTATGAAGTTGCTATCGGCGATATCATGGATACTCATGTAATAAAAGCCGTCACAACAGAAGACCAGGAGGAGGTAGCCGACAGCTTCCGGAAATACGGCCTTTTGAGCCTGCCTGTGGTGGATCACGAAGACCGTCTGGTAGGAATCGTTACGGTTGATGACGTTGTGGATGTTATGGAACAGGAGGCCACAGAGGACTTTGAGAAAATGGCAGCTATGCTCCCCAGCGAGAAACCCTATTTAAAGACCAGCGTATTCCAGCTGGCGAAAAACAGGATTATGTGGCTTCTTGTCCTGATGATCAGCAGCATGGTGACAGGAGGAATTCTGTCAAGATATGAGGCAGCCTTTGCGGTGATCCCACTGCTTGTAACCTTTATCCCCATGCTGACGGATACCGGCGGCAATGCCGGCAGCCAGAGCAGCACCATGATCATCCGGGGAATGGCCGTGGGAGAGATCGAAACAAGAGATATTTTCCGCGTGGTTTTAAAGGAACTTAAGGTGGCTCTCCTTGTAGGTGTGATCCTGGGGCTTGTGAATTATGTCCGGCTGATCCTTCTTTATCCAGGGCAGGAAATGCTTTGCCTGACTGTTGTACTGAGCCTTTTGGTCACCGTTATTCTGGCAAAGACCATCGGCGGAGTTCTACCCATTGCAGCCAAGGTGTTTCATATGGATCCGGCCATTATGGCGGCTCCCCTCATTACCACCATTGTGGATGCGTTCAGCCTGATCATATATTTCCAGTTGGCATGCAGGCTCCTGGGATTATAATTGCACCGGAAATTTCTGGGAAATCATTGTTTTTTCCGGTGGTTCGTTATATAATGTTCTATACGGCTTGGGCAGATTTTCCTTTTTCTAGCCCATACGAGAAAGAAAATATAGGAGTGTGTTCACATGAGCAAAATAAGAACAAGATACGCACCGAGCCCTACAGGCCGTATGCATGTAGGGAACTTAAGAACTGCATTATATGCTTACCTGATTGCAAAACACGAAGGCGGCGATTTCCTTCTGCGCATCGAGGATACGGATCAGGAGCGTTTTGTGGAAGGTGCTGTCGAGATTATTTATAGAACCTTAAAAGAAACAGGGCTTAACCATGACGAAGGTCCGGACAAGGATGGCGGCGTAGGTCCTTATGTACAGAGTGAGCGACAGGCCTCCGGCATTTATCTGGAATATGCGAAAAAGCTGGTGGAAAAAGGAGAGGCTTATTACTGCTTCTGTTCCCAGGAAAGACTGGATTCCCTTAAAAAAACTGTGGAAGGCCAGGAGATCATGACTTATGACAAGCACTGCCTTCATCTTTCCAGAGAAGAGGTAGAAGCCAATCTGGCGGCAGGAATGCCTTATGTCATCCGCCAGAACAATCCTACCGAAGGAACCACTGCCTTTCATGATGAGATATACGGGGACATCTCCGTGGACAACTCGGAGCTTGATGATATGGTTCTGATCAAATCCGACGGATTCCCCACTTATAATTTTGCAAACGTGGTGGATGATCATCTTATGGGGATAACCCACGTAGTACGGGGGAACGAATATTTATCTTCCTCACCCAAGTACAACCGCCTTTATCACGCCTTTGGCTGGGAGGTTCCGGTATATGTTCATTGTCCGCTGATCACCAATGAAGAGCACAAGAAGCTGAGCAAGAGAAGCGGCCATTCCTCCTATGAGGACCTGATCCTGCAGGGCTTTATTTCCCAGGCTGTTGTGAATTATGTGGCTCTTTTAGGCTGGTCCCCTGTAGGCAACCAGGAGATCTTCTCTCTGGATGAACTGATAAAGGAGTTTGACTATCACAATATCAGCAAATCCCCGGCTGTTTTTGACATGACAAAGCTGCGCTGGATGAACGGCGAATATATGAAAGCCATGGACTTTGACCAGTTTTATGAACTGGCTGAGCCTTATTTAAAGGATGTGATCAAGAAGGATCTGGATTTAAAGAAGATCGCTGCCATGGTAAAGACAAGGATCGAGGTATTTCCGGATATAGCAGATCACATTGACTTTTTTGAGACTCTGCCGGAATACGATACTGCCATGTACACCAATAAGAAAATGAAGACTGGCATCGAAAGTTCCCTTGGCTTACTGCAGGATGTGATTCCCATCCTGGAAGCCCAGGAGGATTACAGCAATGATGCTTTGTACGAGACACTTTCAAAATATGTTTCCGAAAAGGGGTATAAAACCGGATTTGTTATGTGGCCCATTCGTACAGCGGTTTCCGGTAAGCAGATGACACCGGCAGGAGCTACTGAGATTATGGAAGTCCTGGGTAAGGAAGAATCCCTCATAAGAATAAGAAAGGGAATCCAGCTTTTAAGCAATGGGGCTCAATAGGTTATAATAATAGAAGCAGAGGCTCCGGCTTTGACCGGACCCCTGCTTTTCTTATAGCCTGGTCCGGACTTTGCAGGAAATGGCAGACTGAGGCATTCGGGCTGAAGGAAGCAGGTTATGAGCATATCCGCTTGATTCCTTGGGAGGCCAAGGTTGAAAGTAAGCGTCTTTCAACCTTAAGTTGTGAATCAACTGGATATGCAGGCATATCCGCTTGATTTCTTAGGAGACCAAGGTTGAAAGAAAAGCGTCTTTCAACCTTAAGTTATGAATCAACTGGATATGCAGGCATATCCGCTTGATTTCTTAGGAGACCAAGGTTGAAAGAAAAGCGTCTTTCAACCTTAAGTTATAAATCAACTGGATATGCAGGCATATCCGCTTGATTCTTTGGGAGACCAAGGTTGAAAGAAAAGCGTCTTTCAACCTTAAGTTATGAATCAACTGGATATGCAGGCATATCCGCTTGATTCTTTGGGAGACAAATTATGAAAGAACGGGTTATATATGAGGGGGCGCAGAAGGAAGCGATCCTTCATCATCAGGGTCCCATGCTGGTCCTTGCCGGGCCGGGTTCAGGAAAGACCTTTACCATCACTCACCGGATATGCCACTTGATTAAAGAATACGGCGTGGACCCATCAAATATTTTGGTTATTACATTTACCAAGGCGGCTGCCAGGGAGATGAAGGAGCGCTTTGAGAGCCTTGTGGACGGCAGGCCGTCCGGGGTCAGCTTTGGAACCTTTCATGCCATATTTTTCCGTATCCTTAAATTTGCTTACCGGTATGATGCCGGCAGCATTGTGAGAGACGAGCAGAAGATCCGATACATAAAAGAGGCCATGGATAAGTTCCAGGTGGAGGTGGAGGATGAGGCGGAATTCGTAACCTCCATCCTGTCGGAAATCAGCTCTGTAAAGGGGGATATGATCGACTTAAGCCATTATTATTCAAAAAACTGCTCGGAAGAAATATTTAAGCAGCTTTATCTGGAGTATGAAAACCGGCTTCGGAAGGCCAATCTCATTGACTTTGACGATATGATGGTGATGTGCTATGAATTATTTGTCCAGAGAAAAGACATTCTGGAAGCGTGGCAGAAAAAGTACCGGTACATCCTGGTGGATGAATTTCAGGATATCAACCGGGTGCAGTACGAAATCGTCCGGATGCTGGCAGCTCCGGAAAATAATCTGTTCATCGTAGGGGATGACGACCAGTCCATCTACCGTTTCCGGGGGGCAAAGCCGGAAATCATGCTGGGCTTTGAAAAGGATTATCCGGGGGCCAAAAAGGTTCTTTTAAATATAAATTTCAGGAGTACAAAAGAAATTGTGGAGGCGGCGGGAAAGCTGATTGCCCATAATGAAATGCGCTTTCCCAAAAGGATCATTACGAAAAAAGGGACTGGAAAACCGGTGATCACAAGAGTATGGCAGGATCCACAGGAGGAGACACTGGAAATTGTCCGGGAAATCATGGCTTATGCCAAGGCGGGATTTGACTGGCCGGATATGGCAGTCCTGTTCAGGACAAATTTAGGCCCCAGACTGCTGATTGAAAAGCTTATGGAATTTAACATCCCTTTCTCCATGAAGGATTCTGTGCCCAATCTATACGATCATTGGATCGCAAAAAATATAATTTCTTATATCCATGTGGCCTCCGGGGATCTGACCAGAGCCAATGTGCTCCAGATCCTCAACCGGCCCAACCGTTACGTCAGCCGGGATGCCGTCGAAACCAGTCCTGTGAGCTGGGAGGGGATAAAATCCTTTTACCAGGATAAGGGCTGGATGGTAGAAAGAATCGAGCAGCTGGAGTATGATTTGAAAATGATCAGGAATATGGCTCCGGTAGCCGCTGTAAACTATATCAGAAAGGCGGTGGGGTATGACGACTACATCAGGGAGTACGCCCAATACCGGAGGATGAAGCCGGAGGAGCTATTGGAGGTATTAGACCAGCTTCAGGAAAGTGCAGCCGGTTATCTCACTTCGGAGGAATGGTTCCGCCATATGAAGGACTATGGGGAGGAGTTAAAAGCTCAGGCCCAGTCAGGAGAAGGAAGAGCCAGGGGGGTGGCCCTTATGACCATGCACAGTGCCAAAGGCCTGGAATACCGGATCGTCTATATTTTAGATGCCAATGAAGGCGTAACTCCTCACCATAAGGCAGTGCTTCCGGCAGATATGGAGGAGGAGAGGCGCATGTTTTATGTGGCAATGACAAGGCCGAAGGAAAGGCTTCATGTGAATTATGTACGGGAGAGGTACAGCAAAAAACAGGAGGTCTCCCGTTTTGTCCGGGAATATCTGGGACGGGAATAAGCAATAACCTGGGATAGCTCATTACACCCCATAGAATGGGGGGGTCTGCCTGGAGTGATTGACAGGAATTAAAGAAAGGAGAAGAAGAATGAAGTCATGTATCCACATATACTGCGGGGATGGAAAGGGAAAGACAACGGCTGCCCTGGGACTGGCCGTGCGTGCCTGCGGATGCGGGAAAAAGGTGCTTGTCACCCGTTTTTTAAAGAATGATCATTCCGGAGAGGTAAATGCATTCACCCGGCTTTCGGGCATCACGGTCACGCCCTGCGGGCAAAGCTTTGGCTTTTTCTCCAGAATGTCCCCTGATCAGAAAAAAGAAGCCGCAATCTATTACTCCCAGATGTTGGAATCAACCATAAACAAAGCGGTAACTGAAAATTTTGACCTGCTTGTACTAGATGAGATCATGGCCGTGTGCAATTTCGGACTTGCAGAGGAACGCAGGGTTCTGGAGTTTCTTTCTTCACGGCCGGAAGGGCTTGAGGTTGTTCTTACAGGGAGAGATCCATCGGAAAAGCTTGTAGAAATGGCAGATTACGTATCCGAAATCAGAAAGGTAAAGCATCCCTACGACAGAGGAATTCCGGCAAGGCAGGGAATTGAATATTAAAGACAAAATCCCTTGATTTTTGCCGTATAGTTTGATAGAGTGGAAACAGGTGCAATAAGAAAGCAACCTACAACTAGATTAAGAAAAAGAGAGGTATCAGGATGGCACAGGATCCTAATTTAGAACGGGATGAGATGGAACCCCAGGAGGAAATGACAGTTACGCTGACCCTTGATGACGGATCAGAGCTGGAGTGCGTAGTACTTACCATTTTCACAGCAGGCGAAAGAGATTATATTGCACTGCTTCCTACGGATGGCCCTGAGGCGGAAGAGGGAGAAGTTTATCTGTATCGTTATTCTGAGAAGGAAGACGGACAGCCGAATCTTGAGAATATTGAAGATGACGAAGAATATGAAATCGTAGCAGATGCTTTTGATGAATTACTGGACGAAGCAGAATACGATGAGTTAGTAGGCGAAGACGAGGAACCAGATACCCCGTAGCAAGACAGGGGCTATGACCCTTGGGGCATTGGCCTGATGCAGGTATGCTACCAACCCTGCGCATGGTTCTTTGCTGGCAGAAATAAACCGAGAAAAAGCCGGGGCAGGTCCTTTTTAAGGGACTGGTCCCGGTTTTAAAATTTATTCGGAACTCATGATTGAAGATCCTTACAGATCATAGAATAGTACGTAAAATAGAAGCATGTACAACAAGTATTACAATCTATTAAAGCTGCGTTCTGTATACTACTATAATCGTATCTATGGGAAGTGAGGAATATCTGTATGGACAACGAGGCGGTACTAAAGAAAATCGAGGAAATCAACAAAAGCAAAGAGTGGTCTATGTACAGGTTATCAAAAGAAAGCGGGATCGCTCAGTCTACTTTGTCCAGTTTGTTTGGCAGAAGGGCCAATATCAGCCTTCCGAAACTTGGCAGGATTTGTCAGGCTTTTGGCCTGAAAATGTCAGATTTCTTTTCCTTATTGGAGGAAGAGCCCGGTGACAGGGAAGTTTGCCAAAATAATTACGAAATCATTGAGATGGTCCAAATGGCGGCAACGCTGTCCAAGAATAACCGGCGTCTGCTGCGGTCCATGATTCTTGTGATGGAAGAACTGGAAAGAGAAAATAGAAGAAAAGGAGAATGTAATAATGGAAAAGATTGTTGACGCCAGAGGTCTTGCATGTCCTCAGCCGGTGATTAAGGCAAAAGAGGCATTAAAAGGCATGGGAGAGGGGACATTAAAGGTTCTTGTGGATAATGAAATCGCAGTTCAGAACGTAATGAAACTTGGAAATTTTGAAGGACTTGCCCCTGTTTCTGAGAAAAAGGGTGAAAAGGAATTTGAGATCCTGTTCCACGTAAGCGGAACATCCGGTCAGGTGAAAGAAACGGTGCTGGAGGAAGAATGCATTCCCGACACCAGAAAGAAAGGTCTTGTGGCCGTACTATCCTCAGATCAGATGGGGGGAGGCAATGAAGAACTTGGCCGCATTCTCATGAAGGGCTTTGTGTATGCGCTGACCCAGTTAGAGGAGCTTCCCGAAACGGTTCTTCTTTATAACGGGGGAGCCAGATTGTCTGTGGAAGGCTCCCAGTCCCTGGAGGATTTAAAGAGTCTGGAAGCCCAGGGTGTGGAGATCCTTACCTGCGGCACCTGTCTGAATTACTATGGAATGTCCGATCAGTTAAGAGTAGGTGCTGTCACAAATATGTATGAAATTGCAGAAAAAATGGCAGGTGCCCGTCTGGTCATGAGGCCTTAAAAACGTCCGGTTTCCCAGACAGGGGTAGTTTTTATTGACAAACCAGGGGATTTCGTTCTATAATTCACTCAGCTATTTTTAACATCAAAGCAGGAAGATTCTGCAGTAAAAACCATGCCCCCTGCATGCTCTCTTTCTGGGGGCCGGCCCGGAACAATGGAAGTGCCCGTAAGAAATCTTCTTTCTTCCGGGTACTTTCCTTTTGACCACGGGCTTTTTATCTCCAAAGGATTTTTGGAACACGGTTCCGGCGGTAAAGCTTTTGAAGCATGATGGTACAGGAGAGGGTGAAGAATATTTCCAGTACCGTGCTCACGATTCCGGTCAGGAAAAAGAGAAAGGCGGATACGGCTGTTATCATCAGCAGGCAATGCAGGTAAGGCCGGTAAACCTCCTGGTTCATGCAGTAAAGCTTCCAGATGATCATATACAGGCAGACCAGAAGAGAAATGGATGCCAAAAAGGATAATACCACATGAAGGACCGCATGAATCGGCTGGGAATCCGGCAGATAAGGCGTGACGACAGCCAGAGCCAGAAGCAATAGGGCAGAGGTGCTGACCAGGGTTTCCTTTTTATTTCTGGGCAGGCCGCCTATGATCTGTTTTAGAACGTAATAAAAATACGTTCCCACAATGACGCCCCATAGGAGGAATAAATTTTTCCTGTCAGCCAGATTCCCTAAAACGGAAAAATTCACATTGAACCAGTCAGTTCCCCAGGCAAACAAAATGGTATATATGGGAATAATGAAATAAGCGGTTATGGTTAATAAGGACATAAAGCACCTCCGGAGATTTGTCTCTTCCTATTTTGGCATTTAATTCGGAAATTAATAAGGAAACTGCGTTATTTTTATATAAAATTTAAAATTCAGAGGAAAAATAATGATTCAATTACCGGATGGGTTCAGGGAAAAAATGAAAGGGCTTTTAGAGGAGGAATATGATTCCTTTATGGAAAGCTATCATAAGGAGCGGGTTCAGGGGCTGAGGATAAATCCTTTAAAGATTTCCCGGGAAAATTTTATGGAGATATGTCCCTTTCAGCTTAAGAAGATCCCATGGGCAGAAGAAGGGTATTATTATCCGGCTGATGAAAGGCCGGGAAAGCATCCATACCATGAAGCAGGACTTTATTATATCCAGGAGCCGAGCGCCATGGCTGTTGTGGAGCTCCTCGATCCCAGGCCCGGAGAGCGGATCCTTGATTTATGTGCTGCGCCGGGAGGGAAAACCACCCATATTGCAGGTCGGCTTAAGGGAAACGGATTTCTTTTAAGCAATGAGATCCATCCCGCCAGAGCCAGGATCCTTTCCCAGAACGTAGAACGTCTGGGGATCGGAAATTGTGTGGTGTCTAATGAGGATTCCCAAAGCCTGTCCCGGCGCTTCCCTAGTTTTTTTGACCGTATTGTGGTGGATGCGCCCTGCTCCGGGGAGGGCATGTTCCGAAAGGATGAGACGGCCAGGCAGGAATGGACGCCAGGTCACGTTACGGTTTGTGCCGCCCGTCAGGAGGAGATTCTTTCCAATGCTGCTGTAATGTTAAAGCCTGGAGGAACCATGGTTTATTCCACCTGCACCTTTTCCCCTGAAGAAAATGAACAGGTCATAGAAGCCTTTCTATTTTCTCATCCTGATTTTTCCATTAAGGACGAAGGAAAACGGCCCGGGCTGTCCCCCGGACGGCCGGAATGGAGCAGAACCGGTCTGGGAGACTTAAAAAAGACCTTCCGCATCTGGCCTGACCGGTCAGAAGGAGAAGGACATTTTCTTGCTGTATTAAAAAAATCTGGGGAGCACATGTCTGAAAAAAAGAAAACGATGCCGGAGTATACCAGGGACAAGACTGTGTTAACGGAATTGGCTGGGTTTCTGAAGGATTTTCTGGTAGACCCTGCTCCCCTGATGTCACGGAAGGAATTTATTCTTTTTGGGGATCAGCTTTATCTGCTCCCCCCGGAAATGATTGATTTTAAGGGCATGAAAATCATCCGTCCGGGACTGCACATTGGAACCGTGAAAAAGAACCGGTTTGAGCCTTCCCATGGGTTTGCCCTTTCCCTTAAAAAAGAAGAGGTAAAATGCTGGATCGACCTGCCGCCGGACGGAGAGGAGATTGTCAGATATTTAAAGGGAGAGACCCTGCCCCAGGATGCTGCTTTTTCCCGGGACAATAAGAAAGGCTGGATACTGGTAAACACCGGAGGATACTCTATCGGGTTTTCCAAGCTGGCCGGGGGAATCCTTAAAAATCATTATCCCAAAGGCCTTCGGTGGATGTGACTCCAATGTACTGCATGTCCTTCGGCAGAGGCGCCTCAAAGGACAGAGGCTCCTTTTTGATTGGGTGAAGGAAATCCAGCCGGAAGGAGTGGAGTGCCTGACGACTGATGTAACGGTAATCCGGATGATAAAGAAAATCTCCCGGCAAGGGGTACCCAATGGATTTTAAATGGACCCGGATCTGATGTGTCCGGCCGGTTTCCAGGCAAAGACCAACAAGGGATTGTCCGGTTACAGGATCATAATAAAGCCGTTTATAATGGGTACGGGCCTTTTCTCCCCGGATGAAGTCCACACACCGTTCAATGGTGGAACCATCCACCCGGGCAATGGGAGCGTCAATGGTTCCTTCCAGGGGAGGCTTTCCGCAGGTAATAGCAAGATATCGGCGGCGGATCTCTCTTTTTTGCACCATATCCGATAGGATGCAGGCGCTTAGAGGATTTTTTGCCAGCACCAGAAGTCCGGTGGTGTCCCGGTCCAGACGGTTGATGGCCCGGTAGACAAAGGACTCCCCCCTCTTCATAAAATAATATGCCATGCCGTTGGCCAGGGTATGGTCAAAATTGCCCTGAGACGGATGGATGGGAACGCCTGCCTCCTTATTGACTACCAGGATATGCTCATCCTCGTACTCAATTTGAAGGGGCATTGGAGTTGGGACGATGTTTTCAGAGCTTTCATCTTCACAAATAAAGACGGATAAATGGTCCCCCGGTTTCAGAATCCGGGTGGAGGATACAGGTTCTCCTCCCACCACAATTCCGTTGGATCTGCTGCGCAGCTGCCGGATAAGGCTCTGGGAGTATCCTAGGTCTAAGAGATACTGTTTTACGGTCATTGCTTCATGGGTTTGGGTTATGGTATAATTCATAGTCAGTTTCATAAACCGATTCTACCATGGAGGGGAGTGATTGACAAGGAGAATCTATGGGTTATAATTAGCTGGTAGAAAATAAAAGAGGGAGTTAATCATGTTTGATCAGGATACTTATGAAGCGCTGGAAATGGAATTTGAGAAAAACCATATCTTGGAGGATGTGGAGGAGGTTCTGCTGGATTTTGCGGAAGCCCTTGCAGATAAGGGTTTGATGGATAAAGAACTGGTTTTAACGGAATCCTATGGAAAGATACCAATTCAGGTGTCAGGGATCTGCTCCGAAGAAGAGGGAGATGTAAATGTCCTCATCAAACGTCTGCGGATCGGTAAAAGGGAATTTGAAATTGACGATTATTTTCTTTAAGAGGAAAGCAGGGCGGAAGAAATGGAGGCAGCACACTTATGATGACAATCAGACAGGAATATTCGCCGAAGGAGCTGGGGGTGGATCTCCTGTGCGATCTGGCGGGAGCATTTTTATTTAATATTGGAATCTATAATTTTGCAGTAAACGCAGAGTTTGCACCAGTGGGAGTCTCCGGCATTGCACTGATTCTGCGATATCTGTTCGGCTTACCCATGGGAATCACCAGCATGGTCTTAAACATTCCTATCGTACTGGTGAGCTACAGGCTTTTGGGCAGGCGTTTTTTACTCCGTTCCATGAAAAGTATGATCATCTTTGCTCTTGTGCTGGATTATGTGGTGCCTTATCTGCCGGTTTACCAGGGAAATCCACTGTATGCTTCCGCCTGCACCGGGATTTTCTCCGGTCTGGGACTGACCATCGTATATTTAAGAAACTGCTCCACAGGAGGAACCGACTTCCTGGTCATGGCTATCCGTAAGCTGCTTCCTCACCGGACCATCGGTCAAATATCACTTGTGGTAGATGCCATTGTAATCATTGCCGGTGGATTTGTATTCCGCAACCTGGATGCAGTTATTCTGGGTTTAGTCTCCTCCATAGTGACCACCATGGTAATTGATAAGATTATGTATGGACTGGGAGCCGGAAAGCTGGTCTTTGTTGTTACTTCCCGCGAGTCAGAGGTGGCTCAGAGGATTGAAGAAAATACCGGGAGAGGCTGTACCTTCCTTAAGGGCCAGGGCTCTTATTCCTTAGATGAGAAGAAGGTGGTCATGTGTGCCTGCAACAACAGCCAGGTGGTGCCCATCCGGCGTGCCATCCATGAGATTGACAAAGAGGCTTTTATTATTATCACGGATTCCAACGAAGTTTATGGCGAGGGGTTTAAAGCCATCGGAGGACAGCTTTAGCAGAAGGGGGGTGCCGGAAAACTCATAGAGTTTTCCGGTGCCCCCTTATTTTATGCCTGATTTTCCTCTCCCCGCCGTATGATCCACAATGGCATCCTTTTTTAAAAAGCTGGCTCTTTTCACGCTGTCGGTCCCGAATTTGCTGCGGATGCGATCCACAGCCTTTTCCATTTCCTTCATCTTTCGGGTATGCTCTGATTCAAAAAGATTAAGCTGGAAATAGCCTTCTTCAGAAATCTTGGTGGTCCGTACACCGATTAAGCGCAGGGGAGTACGGTCCCAAAGCTCCTTAAGCAATTTGCAGGCATTCTCATAAATGACTGCGGTGGAGTCTGTCGGATTGTTTAAAGTTATCTGATGAGACCTGGTCTGAAAATTCCAGTCCTTGATCTCCACACAGATGCAGTCGGACATGACATGGTCCGTCCGGAGACGGGCACCTACGGTCTCACTTAAGGATAACAGGACCTGGCAGGCCACATCAAAATCGTCGATATCATGGGAAAGGGTGGTGCTGTTTCCGTAACCCTTATTGAAAGACTCCCGCTCTGCCACCGGGGAGGAATCAATGCCCCAGGCATAATCATGGATTAAAAGCGCGTATTTTTCTCCCAAAAGAGGTTTTAAATGGCTTATACTGCAGGAGGCCAGCTCTCCGATGGTGTGTATGCCGATGCCTTCCAGCTTTTTCCGGGCAGAATGGCCCACAAAAAACAGATCCCCTATGGGCAGGGGCCACATTTTAGAGGAAATTTCATGGGTAAATAAGGTATGGCAGAGATTGGGTTTTTTAAAGTCCGATGCCATCTTTGCCAGGAGTTTATTTGGAGCCACGCCGATATTCACTGTAAAGCCAAGTTCCCGCCATATTCTTTCCCGTATCCGGTTTGCCGCCACTAAAGGGGGGCCGAAGAGGTGGATGGTGGAGGACATGTCCAGAAAGGCTTCGTCAATACTGAATTTTTCCATGTCAGGCGTGTAATCGGACAAAATTTCCATAAGCTGTTCGGATTTCTTAAGATACACATCAAACCGGGCAGGAACAACAGTCAGTGACGGGCATTTTCTCAGGGCCTGGCTGATGGATTCCCCGGTGGAGATACCAAATGCTTTGGCAGGGGTAGATTTTGCCAATACGATCCCATGCCTGAGAGAGGCGTCGCCGCCCACTGCCGACGGAATGGTGCGCAGATCCAGGGCACTTGAATCTTCCTCCAGACGTCGGACGGATTCCCAGCTTAAATATGCGGAATTAACGTCTATATGAAAAATTAAGGGTTCCGTTGCCATAGTTCCTCCTCCTTTGATGTAAAATCTCCTTTTCATTTATTATACCGAAAATACGTTCGGAAAGTAAAGGGAATAATTAAAAAAAATGCGGAATAGGATAAAATAAATTCATGGGGGAGGCTCTTTCATGAGGCATGCCATAGGAATGTTACTGACAGCGGTATTTGTCCTTCTTTTAGTGACAGGAACTGCTGGGATCAGGCTGGCAGGAAAAGAGGCCGTCAATGAGAAGACAACAGTGACAGAGGAGAAAGGAGAAAAGAGTGGGTCGGTTCAGACAAAGGATGAATTAAATCTTTATGCCCAGTCAGCAGTTTTGATGGATGCCTCTACCGGCCGCATCTTATATGGGAAGAACGAGGATATCGCCCGTCCCATGGCCAGTACCACGAAGATCATGACTTGCATCCTTGCCCTGGAGTATGGGAATCTTTCTGACACAGTGACTGCCAGCCAGAATGCATCTTCCCAGCCCAAGGTACATTTAGGGGTTTATAAGGGAGAGACGTTTCTGCTGAAGGACCTTCTTTACAGCCTGATGCTGGAATCCCACAATGATGCTGCAATGATGATCGCGGAGCACATAGGTGGGAGTCAGGAGGGGTTTGCCGGACTGATGAACCAGAAAGCAAGGGATTTAGGCTGCACGGATACATACTTTATTACACCCAATGGCCTTGATGCCAGGGAAGAAAAAGATGGACAGGTGAAGGAGCACTCCACTACGGCAGCTGACCTGGCCAGGATTATGAATTACTGCATCGGACAGTCTCCGAAAAAAAAGGAATTCCTTGAGATTACGGGAACGAAAAGCTATTCTTTTACCGATCTGGAAGGAAAGCGTTCCTATTCCTGCAACAATCACAATACCCTTCTTGCCATGATGAACGGAGCCTTTTCAGGAAAAACAGGATTTACGGGAGGAGCCGGATATTCCTATGTTGGAGCTGCCCAGGATAATGGTAGAATCTATACCATTGCGCTTTTAGGATGCGGCTGGCCGCCTCATAAAGCCTATAAATGGTCAGATGCAAGAAAGCTGTTTCAATACGGAATGGAGCGTTTTCATTACAGGAACGTATACAAAGACTTAAGCCTTCCGGATATACCGGTAAAGGAGGGAATCCCGGCTTCCGGCCGTTTGGATGAACCGGTCACCGTATCCTGCATCATAGGAGGAGAGGAAGAGAAAGACTTAACCCTTCTTCTGGCAGATGAGGAGGAGGTCACAGTACAGACAGAAATCCCAAAGGAATTAATTGCTCCGGTGCGTAAGGGTCAGGCAGTGGGAAATGTCATTTACCGTTTAAACGGAGAGGTCATAAAAAGCTATACGGTATGTTTAAACCAGGGGGCGGACCGTCTGACAAGGGCCTGGTGTATAAAAAACATTGTTTCTAAATACATTTCCATGCCCGGAGTTAAGGGAATTCTCTCCGGTTTTTAAGAAAAACAGGCAGGAATTATAGGAAAGGGTGGGAAATCCTTGTCTTTCCGTGATTCCTGTTTTTCATTGTCAGGAAATCCGGGCATGAACGGTTTCAATGAGATGGGGGATTGCGTTCCGTGGAAAACATCTTTTCAAATTGATGTTTCATGCACTGGTTTTGGATTCCTTCTTGTGATATAGTAAAGGTGTTTGTTATCCAAGGAAAGGAAGTCACAAAAGTATGAATATGAGAAAAATTGCCACAGTTCTTGCAGGCAATACCATTTATGCCCTTGCCGTATCCCTGTTCATTCTGCCGGGGGGGCTGATTACAGGCGGAACCACCGGACTTGCCCTGGTGGCCTATCACCAGCTCGGCATCCCTGTATCCGTCTTTGTTGGGGGCTTTAATCTTTTAATGTTTGCGGCAGGAGCCATGGTTTTGGGAAAGCAGTTTGCTTTTACCACCATGATAAGTACCTTTTACTATCCGTTTATACTGGGAGTATTTGAAAATCTCTTCGGCCAGGCGGCTATGACCGGGGATCGTATGCTTGCCACCGTTTTTTCCGGGCTTTTCATCGGCGTGGGAATCGGCATGGTGATAAGGGCCGGCGCTTCCACCGGAGGAATGGATATTCCCCCTCTGATCCTGAACAAAAAATGGAATCTTTCCGTATCCATGACCATGTCGGTCTTTGACTGCCTGATCCTGCTGTCACAGATGATATTTTCCAATAAAGAGCAGATCCTTTACGGCATCCTGCTGGTGCTTACCTATTCCATGGTTCTTGATAAGGTGCTTTTGATCGGACGTAACCAGATGCAGGTGAAAATCATAAGCGAAAAATATGAGGAGATCAACCAGGCCATCCAGACCAGAATGGACAGGGGAACCACGCTGCTTGCCAGCGAGGGGGGATATTTAAGAACGGCTTCCTTTACCGTCCTTACGGTAATATCAGGGAGACAGGTTTCCAGGCTCAATGAGCTGGTTATGGGAATAGATCCGAATGCATTCATGATCATTAACCAGGTCAATGAGGTGCGGGGGAGAGGATTTACCCTTCATAAAGAATACAAATAGTATACAAAGGACCGGCGAGAATCTTACAGAAAAATGACTAAGGTTTACGGTTTTTGAAACTCTATTGACTTATATTCCTGACTGGTGCTATACTGTGGCCGAACTAGAAAATGGACGCAGGGAGGAACCAGGAAAATGCTGAGAAAGAAAATCGGTTTGTTTTGTTTTGCTGCTGTATTTGTTGTAGCACTGGCAGCCGGATGCGCCAGGAAGGAAGCCGGAGATTTGGGCGGCTCACTTCCGGAAGCGGCACAATCAGAGACTGCGGCCGTCAGGATGGAGAAAGCCAGGATAGAAGAAGAGGCTGATGATGAGGCTGCAGTAAAAGAGGATATGGACCAGTCAGGGCCGGGAACAGAGGCCACGGAGGAAGTGGAAAGTACCGGGCCTGGAAAAAAGGTGGAAGCCTTTGCTGAAAAGATCCAGGAAGCGGTTGGAGACCGGGATCTGCAGGCATTTGGCGATCTGCTGTTTTATCCCTGTGTTCTTCTAACAGGGGATGAGGAAACCATCACTCTAAAAAGCCGGGAGGACTTACTGAAGCAGAACCCGGATATGGTATTTGGAGATGATTTGATGATCGCAGTGGCCAATGTGGATACTGTTTCATTGAAAAAGACAGACCAAGGCGTGGTCATGGGAGAAGGAGATTCCAGGATCACCTTTCAGGAACGATCAGACGGCAGCTATGGGATAACAGAAATCAGGGAATAGGCAGAAAAAAGCCTGTTGATAAAAAAAAACCAAGGCGAACCACCCAGAAACAATGATTGTGATAAAATGCTAACATAAAAAAAGGGCAGGAAATGATGGATTGTAAGAAATTCATAATTTCCTGCCCTTTTTTATGTGGAAAGTACTTGAAATTTGCCTAAATTAGTTATACAATTATAATTGGCATAAATTGGTGTTATTCTATATTTCTTTGTTAATAACTTAACAAAGAAATATAAAAAAATTACAAAATGGAGGATTGCAAAATGAGTAATTCAACAGAAACATCGGCAAGTGATCGGATTCATGCTTTGCTTGATGAGAACAGTTTTGTTGAAGTTGGCGGCTATGTTACCGCAAGGAGCACAGACTTCAACATGACGGCAAAGGAAACTCCTGCTGACGGCGTTGTTACAGGCTATGGTACCGTTGAAGGATGCCTTGTTTATGTGTATAGCCAGGATGCATCAGTTCTTGGCGGCTCTGTAGGAGAAATGCATGCAAGGAAGATCACGAAACTCTATGCCATGGCGATGAAGACTGGTGCACCAGTCATCGGCCTGGTTGATTGTGCAGGTCTGAGGCTTCAGGAAGCAACCGACTCTCTTAACGGATTTGGTGAAATCTATATGAGCCAGACCCTGGCATCCGGAGTAATTCCTCAGATAACAGCAATATTTGGAACCTGTGGCGGCGGCATGGCTGTTTCCGCAGCAATGGCAGACTTCACCTTAATGGAAACCAGGGGCGGCAAACTATTTGTGAATTCCCCCAATGCCATTGAGGGAAATTATACAGGAAAATGCAATACTGCTTCCGCGGACTATCAAAGCAGGGAAACCGGCCTGGTGGATTTCACGGGAGATGAGGATGACATTTTAAATAAAATCAGGACTCTTATTTCCATACTTCCTTCCAATAGTGAGGATGACATGTCTTATGATGAGTGCAGTGATGATTTAAACCGTGTTTGCTCCGATCTGGAAAATTATGTGGGAGATACGGCGGTCGCATTGGCACAGATTTCCGATAATCAGTTCTTTATGGAGACCAGGAAGGAATATGCGGCTTCCATGGTAACCGGCTTTATCCGTTTAAACGGCATGACAGTGGGCTGTGTTGCAAACAGAACGGAGTCTTATAATGAAAGCGGCCTTAAAACAGCAGAATACGATGCCTTATTAAGCGGGCAGGGCTGTGAAAAAGCTGCAAGATTCATTAATTTCTGTGATGCGTTCAGCATTCCTGTACTTACCTTAGTAAATGTAAAAGGATATGAGGCGACTCCATGTTCCGAGAAAAGGATTGCAAGGGCTGCCGCAGGGCTTACCTATGCCTTTGCCAACGCCACTGTGCCCAAAGTAACGGTTATTCTCGGTCAGGCCCTTGGAACGGCATATCTGACTATGAACAGCAAGTCCATTGGAGCCGATGTGGTTTATGCCTGGCCGTCTGCGACCATTGGCATGATGGAACCGTCCGAAGCGGTCAAGATCATGTATGCCGATGAGATATCGAAAGCAGAGGATGGAAAGGCCCTTATTAACGATAAGGCAGAAAGCTACCGAAGCCTTCAGTCCAGTGCCCTTTCTGCGGCAAAGAGAGGATATGTTGACGATATCATTGATGCCGGTGAAACAAGAGCCCGTGTCATTGCGGCATTTGAGATGCTGTTCACAAAGAGAGAGGATCGTCCCGCGAAAAAACATGGCACGATATAGAATGAGGTGACAGGTATATGAAACTGAATATGAAACGAGTAGCATTGGGACTAATTATGGCAGTCTGCCTCTTTTCATTATCTGCATGCAGCAAAGCCGATACCGGATCACAGGAAATCGATGCCGGTGTCCAGACGCAGATGGAGAAGCTTCCCGGTTCTTTCCTGGAACTGTATGCCGGTCTTGAAGACAGCCAGGTGGCTGAATTTAAGAAGAACATGCTATCCCAGGATCAGTATGCTGCTTTGGCAGAGGGAGTGGATTCCTGGGAAAATGTAAAAGATGATCTTGGGGCTTTGGTATCCATTGGCGATACAGTAAAGGTAGAGGCCATTGATCATGGATACAGCGCCACGGTTGATGCGGCATTTGAAAAGAGAAATCTGGAGTTTTCTATTACAACGGATTTAAAGCTTACAAAGATCACCGGTGTGGCGTTTGTACCGGAATATACGTTGGGCGAACGGATGGAAAAGGCTGTGTTCAATACCCTGATGGGCATGGGTACCGTATTCCTTGTACTGATTTTTATCAGCCTGCTGATCGGGGGCTTTCAGTATATCGGTAAATTTGAATCGAAGATGAAGGGCAAGGCGCAGGAGCCTGCTTTACAGCCAATTCCTGCAGCTCCTGTCCCTGTTGCAGAAGAGGCAGAAGAACTTGTGGATGACTTAGAGCTGGTGGCAGTGATCACCGCAGCAATCGCAGCATCTACAGGAGGTTCTCCCCAGGGTCTGGTGGTCCGTTCCATCAAACGAGCACCGGTCAGTAAATGGAAAAAAGCTTAATCAATCAGGAGGATGATCATCATGAAGAATTATACAATTACAGTAAACGGAAATGTATATGAAGTAACCGTGGAAGAAGGCTCATCATTAAGTGCACCCGCAGCGGGTAAGAAACCATCGGCTCCTGTACCAGCGGCAGCTCCGGCCCCGGCGGCAGCTCCGGCAGCGGCTCCCATGAAAGCAGCCAGTGCAGGTACGGAAGGCTCTGTCAAGGTGGCAGCTCCCATGCCGGGCAAGATCCTTGGCGTAAAGACCAGCGCAGGCCAGGCCGTAAAGAAAGGCGATGTGCTTGTTGTGCTTGAGGCTATGAAAATGGAAAATGAAATCGTGGCACCTTCCGATGGAACAGTTGCCGGCGTTAATGTAGCGGTGGGCGATTCAGTAGAAGCAGGAGCAACCTTGGCTACATTAAACTAGTACGGAAGGATCCGCTGAACACTCAATAGAGCGGATTCCATATGGAGGGATTAACATGGATTATATTGGTAATACATTTAACAATCTTCTTCAGCAGACCGCGTTCTTTAACCTGACCGCAGGAAATATGATCATGATCCTGGTAGCCTTTGTGTTTTTATACCTGGCTATCAGGAAAGGGTTTGAGCCACTGCTTCTGGTGCCGATTTCCTTTGGTATGCTGTTAGTCAATATCTATCCGGATATTATGAAGGAGACTGGAGCAGATGGTTCCGGAGGCGGACTGCTGCAGTATTTCTTTAAACTGGATGAATGGGGCATCCTGCCTCCCCTGATTTTCATGGGCGTGGGAGCCATGACGGATTTCGGCCCTCTGATCGCCAACCCAAAGAGCTTTCTTCTGGGTGCTGCTGCCCAGTTCGGAATTTATTCCGCTTATTTTCTAGCGATATTTATGGGCTTTAACGATAAGGCTGCTGCGGCCATCTCCATCATCGGAGGAGCTGACGGGCCGACTTCCATATTCCTTGCAGGGAAGCTGGGAATGACTGCTCTCATGGGACCCATTGCGGTTGCGGCTTATTCTTATATGGCGCTGGTGCCAATTATCCAGCCGCCGATCATGAAGCTTCTGACAACGGAGAAAGAAAGAAAGATCAAGATGGAACAGCTTCGTCCCGTATCAAGGCTTGAGAGAATTTTATTCCCTATTATTGTAACAACGGTAGTATGTATGATTCTTCCTACAACGGCCCCCCTGGTGGGCATGCTGATGTTGGGCAACTTATTTAAGGAGTCCGGTGTAGTGAAGCAGTTAACGGAGACTGCAGGCAATGCCATGATGTATATCGTAGTAATCCTGCTGGGAACTTCCGTAGGTGCCACCACAAGCGCGGAAGCATTCCTGAATTTAAACACCATTAAGATCGTGGTTCTTGGACTGGTGGCATTTTCCATAGGAACGGCAGCCGGCGTTCTTTTTGGCAAACTGATGTGCAAGGTAACCGGTGGCAAGGTGAATCCTCTCATTGGTTCCGCAGGAGTATCTGCTGTCCCTATGTCTGCCCGTGTATCCCAGAAAGTGGGCGCTGAGGCAGACCCCAGCAATTTCCTGCTGATGCATGCCATGGGACCAAATGTGGCAGGCGTTATCGGTACGGCGGTAGCTGCCGGTACGTTTATGGCAATATTTGGAGTAAGATGATTTGGCGTCATACCCACAGGTCTTTCGGGAATATGTTCTATGGCCAAATGATCAATGGCATGGCTGAACTATAGCGGCACTTGGAAGGGCTTTATGCCTTTCTGTCAATCAGATAAATGAACAATAACCAGGAGGTAAGACAATGGCAGAAATAGAAAAAAAGCCGGTTAAGATTGTGGAGACAGTCCTTCGTGACGCTCACCAGTCTTTGCTTGCTACAAGAATGACTACCGAACAGATGCTTCCCGTTGTGGAGAAGATGGATCGGGTTGGTTATCATGCGGTGGAATGCTGGGGCGGTGCAACTTTTGACGCATGCCTTCGCTTTCTGAAGGAAGATCCTTGGATAAGGCTTAGAAAGCTGAGAGATGGCTTTAAAAATACAAAGCTGCAGATGCTGTTCAGAGGACAGAATATTCTGGGCTATAACCATTATGCAGATGATGTGGTAGAGTATTTTGTGCAGAAATCCCTGGCTAACGGCGTTGATATTATCCGCATCTTTGACTGCTTTAACGATCTCCGCAACTTACAGACCGCAGTGACTGCCTGCAACAGGGAAAAGGGCCATGCACAGGTGGCTTTGTGCTACACTCTGGGAGAGGCCTATACCCTGGACTACTGGAAGGACATTGCCAAAAGGATCGAGGATATGGGAGCGGATTCTATCGGAATCAAGGACATGGCAGGGCTTTTAACGCCTTATAAGGCTGACGAGCTGGTGCGCGCTTTAAAAGAGTCTACAACCCTTCCTATTGACATGCACACTCATTACACCTCCGGTGTTGCATCCATGACCTATTTAAAGGGAGTGGAAGCAGGCTGTGATATTATTGATACTGCAATGTCACCCCTTGCTCTGGGAACCAGCCAGCCGGCAACGGAGGTCATGGTGGAGACCTTCCGGGGAACCCCATATGATACAGGCTTTGACCAGAATCTTCTGGCAGAAATCTGCGCATATTTCCAGCCGATCCGGGAGGAAGCTTTAAAGAGCGGACGCTTAAATCCCAAGGTATTAGGCGTGGATATCAAGACCCTTCAGTATCAGGTACCCGGGGGCATGCTGTCCAACCTAGTCAGCCAGCTTAAGGAAGCAGGTCAGGAAGACCGTTACATGGATGTTCTTCAGGAGATTCCAAGAGTAAGAAAAGAATTCGGAGAGCCGCCTCTTGTTACTCCGTCTTCCCAGATCGTTGGCACTCAGGCGGTATTGAATGTCATAAGCGGGGAACGATATAAGATTGTAACAAAAGAGACTAAGAAGATATTTTTAGGTGAGTTTGGACAGACGGTTAAGCCCTTTGATGCAGAGGTACAGAAAAAGATCATCGGTGATGAGACGCCTATTACCTGCCGTCCGGCAGATTTAATCGCTCCCCAGCTCCCTCAGTTTGAGAAGGAATGTGCCCAGTGGAAGCAGCAGGATGAGGATGTTTTATCCTATGCCCTGTTCCCAGGCGTTGCAAAAGAGTTCTTTGAGTATCGGGCCGCCCAGCAGACCGGCGTGGATTCTTCTATGGCTGATAAGGAAAATAAGGTTTATCCGGTATAATTATATAATATGTTTGATTTTATTAAGCTTATTCAGGTGTCCGTTATGGATGCCTGAATAAGCTTTTTTCTATGGAAGCTTTTATGAAACCTTCTGACGTTTGAGGTGTTCCTTTGCAACTACTGCAAAAATGCTCCTTTTCCATGGTTGATTTGTTTGCTGGGTTTTTATTCTCTTATGATGCCGGTTTATGATCTGCCTTGTTCCAACTTTAAAGATTTTCTTACAAATATTTCCATTTGTCTGAACTTTAGCTGATTCGGTTGACACATGGTATCATTTGTCATTATAATAAATAAATGTATTATTTACATATAACTGGAAATTTAAAAATACAAGAGGACATATTGGGAGAAACACATGAAAAAGTATAGAAAAGCTCGTAAGATGGCCATTATCCTGGCCAGTGTCCTGGTGATGGACTCTTATACGGGAGTTATTTCGCCATACATAAATACCTATGCCTATACGGAAAAGGCAGCAACCGTAAATGCTACCTCGCTGAATGTAAGAAGCGGGCCTGGCACGACCTATTCTGTTGTTACAAAGCTGACGAATGGGGCATCTGTAACTGTGATTGATGAAAAAAATGCTTCGGATGGAGCGCTTTGGTATCAGATCCGTGTGTCCGGTTCAGGAGGCCAGAAGGTTACCGGATATGTTTCCAAAAGCTTTCTCCGGTTTCCGGCATCCTATACGAATGATGCGGATTTTGAGTCCCGGCTAACGGCAGAAGGCTTTCCTGAAAGCTATAAGGTGAGGCTGCGTGCCCTTCATGCCCAGTACCCCAAGTGGGTGTTCCGCGCCCAGCATACAAATCTTGACTGGAACACAGCCGTTAAGGAAGAAAGCCTGGCTGGAAAGACTCTGGTTCACACCAACAGTCTGTCTTCCTGGAAGTCTACCATAGACGGCGCTTACAACTGGGACACCAGCACATGGATCGGATATGACGGAAGCTCCTGGGTCACTGCTTCTGCAGATATTGTGAAATATTATATGGATCCCAGAAACTTTCTTGATGAAACCAATGTGTTCCAGTTTATGACCCATACATATGACAGCAGCAAACATACGGCAGATGGATTAAAGACCATGGTAAAGGGAACCTTTCTATCCGGCGAATCTTCCGGAGGAAGCGGCGGCAACGGCAGTACACCGGGAAATACAGACTCATCCGGAGGCGGCACCGTCATAGGGCCAGGGGCAGCCATAGGGCCGGGGGCATCCGTCAGCCCATCCACAGGGGCAGCCCAGGATTCCGGCTCAGGAAAGGCCAGCCTGGAGGGACCCCAGGCGTCCATAACGCCGAAAAACCTTCCGGTCCTTATGGAATACGGACCTGGAGCCAGCCTTTCGGGACCGTCCTCTTCCAATTCGTCAGGAACCGTTACAGGCAGCAGCGCCTATGTGAACATGATCATGAATGCGGCAGCCCAGTCAGGAGTAAATCCTTACGTCCTTGCGGCTATGATCATTCAGGAGCAGGGATCTTCAGGAGCAGGCAAAAGTATTTCAGGTAAAGAGCCTGGTTACGAAGGATATTATAATTTTTTTAATATAGAAGCGTATCAGTCCGGTTCCATGACTGCGGTGCAAAGAGGCTTATGGTGGGCATCTCAATCCGGCAATTATGAACGGCCCTGGAATTCACCTGAAAAATCAATTTTAGGCGGAGCTTTCTATTATGGTAATAACTATGTAAAAGTTGGGCAGGATACTTTTTATCTGAAGAAATTTAACGTACAGGGGTCTAATTTATATAAACACCAGTATATGACCAATGTGCAGGGAGCTGCATCAGAGGGGGCTGTTTATTCAAAAGCCTATAACAGTGACATGAAACAGACAGAGCTTGAATTTAAAATCCCTGTTTATAACAACATGCCTGATAATCCATGCAGCCAGCCAACAGGTGACGGCAACCCCAATAATAAACTGTCAGGCTTAAGCGTGGAGGGCTTTGCAATGACTCCTACCTTTAGCCGTGATACGCTGGAATACAACCTGATTGTGGATCCCGGTGTGTCAAGCATCAACCTGTATGCAACACCCCTCAGTTCTCTGGCCTCCGTCAACGGAACCGGGACGATCACACTTTCAAACGGCAATAATGATATAAAGGTGGCGGTTACCGCCCAAAACGGCAGCGTAAGGGAATATGTCCTCCATGTCGTGCGTCAGAGCAACGGCCCGACTTATTCCTCAGGAGTAGGAGCCAGTCCTGGGGGCAACGCCTCTTCCGGACAGGGCAGCAGCAGTTCGGGAGGCAACCCCTCTTCCGGGCCAGGCAGCAGCAGCGGACCGGGAGTATCCAAGCCTTCCGGCACTGACAATGCAGGCACACCGGGAGGAAGCAATGTAACCATAGCGCCTAATGGCTCCGCGAACATTTCCGTACAGACCTCTACGGGAGTTATTTCCCAGGGACCGGGCACAGACATCAAGGTGACGGAAGCAGCGTTAGGGAGTCCGCAGCAGACACAGGCTTCTGCTGCCGCAGGCCAGTCATCTGCCTATGCAAAAGGTGATATCAATGGGGATGGAAAAATAAACAGTCTGGATACCCTGAAGCTTCAGCGTTATCTTCTGGGTCTGGAAACCATTCCGGAGAAAGGCATGCTTTCAGCCGACTTTAATGGAGACGGCAAAGTGAATTCACAGGATCTTCTGCTTTTGCAGAAAAAAATCCTAGGACTTTAATTTGCGCGAGCAAGGAGTCCAATGACTGTGCCTGCATTTTCATTGGGCGAATCCCGCGGCAACTAAGGAAAACCCGCTAAGTGTGTCTTTTCTTAGTTGTCCAACTAAAATAGGAGATAATATGAATAGGAAACTAAAAAAACTGACGGCCGGTTTGATGCTGGCCTGTGTGATTGCCATAGCCGGCCCGGCCGGCCGGCTGGTATCCTGGGCTGCGGATGCCAAGATCGCATTTTCCGATCCATCGGTTATGGTGGGGAACGAAGTGACGGTAAGCATGAAAGTGACCAGTGACAGCCCGCTTGGCACAGCGGAAATCATGCTGGCTTACGATCCCAATGTTTTGGAGTTCGTCAGCGGAACCAATGCAAATGGCGGTGCAGGAGCGATTAAGGTCTTGGGAACCATGGATTCAGCCAATCAGAAAGCCTTTAGCTTTACCCTGAAATTTAAGGCTCTCCAGGCTGGTAATACTCAGATCAGCGTAACTTCCCAGGAAATTTATGATGTGGATTCCCAGGCTCTTTCTTTAAGCAAGCAGGGAAGCTCGTCGGTAAAGGTTACATCGCCAGCCACATATTCCAAGGATGCAACGCTGAAATCGTTAAAGATTTCTCCGGGAACCCTGACTCCAGGTTTTTCCCCTACGGTTGACAGCTATGGGGCTGAGGTTGACGCAAATACAACAGATCTGGTGGTAAATGCAGTGGCAGCCAATGCGGGAGCCCACGTAAGCCTTCAGGGCGAGAAGGGCTTAAAGGCCGGAACAAACCAGGTGGTTGTAAAGGTAACTGCTGAAGATGGGCAGACAATAAAGAATTATACCATTCAGGTAAAGAAAGCAGAGGGGGGAGAAACAGTCCCTGCCACGGGAGGCAGCACGGAACCGTCTGAAGCCGAATTCGGAGCTGCAACGGTGACCATGAACGGAACCGAATACAGCATTGCGACCTCCTTTGATGAAGCATCGCTTCCGGAGGGCTTTGAAGCCGGGACTTATTCCTATAAGGGAACAGAAGTCATGTCCGGAAAAGGACTGGAAAAAGACCTTCTACTGCTTTATTTAAAGGACTCAGGAGGAAACGGCGGGTTCTATATTTATAACGAAGGCTCAGATTCCTGGTCCCAGTTCGTACAGGTGGAAACTATTGCAAAGGCCATTGTGATTCTCCCTCTTGATGGAGATGCTGCATTACCGGATGGCTTCCGTGAACGCCAGGCCGATATAGATGGCGTACGTGTGACCGGCTGGGTGGAAAACTCAGAAGCTGAGCCTCAGTATTGTCTTTTCTATGCAATGAACTGGAATGGAGAAAAGCATTTCTACCGCTACGATCTTACGGAAAAGACCATTCAAAGATACTATGCTTCCGGAGTATCCAATGAGGAATATGTGAAAATGGTCAACACATACAACCAGCTAACCAAGGATTACCGCATCCAGTTCTATATTCTCATTGCAGTAAGTGTCATGGCTCTTGGCTTGCTGGTAGCTGTCATCATTCTTGTGAGAAAAGGAGGCAGATCCGATCCCGGCAGGTCCGGCAGGGACAGTATGGGAAAAGGGAAGACAGAGAAAGCAGCTGATGGCAGGATGTGGGCGGAAACTGAGGAAGAAATCCCTGCAAGCAAGATCAAAAGATACACCAGGGAAGAGTTTGACAGAGAGAATTCCAAGTCAGAAGGTTTCAGAGCCGATGGCCCTGCCTCCCCAATCAGCCCGGAATACCAGGAAGAATCCATGGACATGCCTGTTGATATGGCTGAAGGAGAACAGGAAAACCCGGAAGAGGATGATTTTATCCTGGAGTCCAGTCTGGAAGACCTGGAACGGAATCTGGCGCTATCTCAAGAAAGACATCCTGTTAGGACCAACGGAAAGAGCGGCCAAAGACCGTTGGGAAAGGAGCGGGGACGCTTTCAGGAAGTGGAGGAATCTGGGGAAGATGAGGACGACTTTGAGTTCTTGGATCTGGATGATTAAGAAAATGTAAATAACCGGATTCTATATGGTTGGATTATTTGAACGGAATTTTAAATAATTATCTCACAAATAACGGAAAAGAAAGTAACGAAAGCACCTGAATGAAGGTGCTTTCGTTATAAGTTTTTGTTAGTTGAAAGAGAGGCTTTCATGACAAAAGTGATGTTACGGTTTAATTGAAACGGAATACGGGATACCAGAATAGCTGTCTGGGTACTGAAAAAATAAATTGATATTTTTCAGAATTTAACCATATAATGTCCACCAGGACAGCACCCAGATAACATTAAAAAGGGGAATTATACCAAACCATATTTTATGTTGAAAAAAGCGGCGGTTTGTGCTATCATGTGTATAACAGATATAACGAAAGATGGTGAAAATATGTTCTTGCAAATTGATTTTAATAGTGATGAAGCGATTTATATTCAGCTTCGGAACCAGATCATCATAGGAATCGCCAGGTCAAATATAAGAGAAGGAGACCCCCTGCCTTCCGTACGCCAGATGGCCGACAACATAGGTATTAATATGCATACGGTAAATAAGGCGTATTCTGTGCTGAAACAGGAAGGGTTTGTCAAGCTGGACCGCCGCAAAGGGGCCGTTGTATCTCTGGACGTGGATAAAATCCAGGTCCTTGACGAAATGCGTAGAGATTTAGGCGTTGTGCTGGCCAGAGGAGTCTGTAAAAATGTGACGTGTGAAGAGGTTCACCAGTTGGTTGACGAAATTTTCCAGTCATTTTTAAAGAGTCAGATGGAAGAGTGATTCACTGGATTGGAGGTTCATTATGTTATGTGAAAAATGTAAGATTCGCGAAGCTAATATACAATATACAGAAGTTGTAAATGGAATAAAGAAGGAGCATCATTTTTGCGCCCAGTGTGCAAAAGAGATGGATTTTGGTGTGTATGCAGCTATTTTTGATGGGGAGTTTCCTTTAGGTAAGCTGCTTTCCGGTCTTTTGGGGATTGAGGATAAGGATCAGGGACCGGATAAACTCCATCAGATCACATGTCCTGCCTGCGGGACCAGCTATGAGGAGTTTGTCAGGGACAGCAGATTTGGCTGCGCCGACTGCTACGGTATTTTTGGCCCTCTCATGGAGGACAGTTTAAAGCAGCTTCATGGAAATCTGGTTCATACAGGAAAAACGCCGGTATATCAGAAGCCGGATTATATGCCTTTAAGTCTGGGAACCGGGGAAAACTCCAGTCAGGAGAAGGATGGCCCCGGCGGAATATCATCAAATCCCAATAACATAGGCGGACGTGAGGAAATCTTTCAGTGGGATGCCCGGCTGAAAGAAGCCTTACGTTTCGAGGATTATGAAACGGCAGCCGTATGCCGAGACAAGATCAGAGAGCTGAAGAAAGGATATGAGACAAATGCTTAGATGGTTTGAACAGAAGGATACTGGTCGGCCTGGAGTAATAAGCAGCCGGATCCGCCTGGTCAGAAACTGGCAGGATTACCGGTTTCCCGCAGCCCTGGATGATAAGGAAAGCGGGGAAATGGTCCGCAAGCTGGAATTTGGCTTAAAGGATTTGGGTAAGGATGAAGGCAGGATTTATGAATTTTCCATGCTTGGAGAGCTGGAAGAGCTGGACCGGGCGGCCCTTAGGGAGCGGCGTATTTTGAATTCAGCAGCCGTTTCCAATAAAAAACCTGCTGGCCTCCTGGTCTCCGAAAATGAAGACACCGGCATCGTGTTTAACTGCGATGACCACATCAGGATCCAGCTTCTCCAGATGGGGCTTCATCTGGAAGAGCTTTGGGAAAGAGCCAACAAGATCGATGATTACATCAACGAACGGTTTGCCTATGCCTTTGATGACCGTTATGGGTATCTTACCTCCTTCCCCACTAATGTGGGGACCGGCTTAAGGGCTTCGGTGGTGGTGCACCTCCCCATGCTTTCCCAGGGAAGGAAATTCCAGGGCCTTATCAGCGATATGGGCCGCTTCGGAGCATCTGTCCGTGGCGTTCATGGGGAAAGGGATGAGAATTTCGGTTCCCTTTATGAGATATCAAACCAGAAAACACTGGGACAGACAGAGCGGGAAATCATAGATACGGTTTCAAAAGCGGCCATACAGCTGACCAATCAGGAGCTTCAGGTGAGGAAGCTTTCTATGCAGAGGCACCGGGAAGAGAGAGAGGATGAAGTCTATAAATCCTACGGGGTATTAAAATATGCCAGAAGGCTGACTTCCAGGGATGCCATGATTTTCTTGTCACAGATCATGGCGGGGCTGGCAGACGGCCTGATTCATACAGAGGAGGACTTTTCCGTCTACCGTCTGATGCTTGGTATCCAGCCGGCGAATCTGCAGAAGATTTCCGACCGTCCCTTAAGCAAGGAGGAGCTGGATGGAGCCAGGGCGGAATTTATCCGGAGGGAATTGCCGGAACTATGAGAAATTGCCTTTCGAGTTTCTTATAGCGACCGCGACAGTGGCCGAAAGAGCATGCCTGCATGTTTTCCCGGTTCATTGCCCGCGTAAATGAAAATGACAGGAGGATTGCATTTATGATAGACAGATTTACGACAAAGGCCAGGACGGCCATTAATCTGGCCGTACAGGCGGCGGAGCGTCTCGGCCACGGATACGTGGGAACAGAACACCTGTTAATCGGGCTTTTAGAAGAGGGCGGCGGAGTTGCCGCCAGGGTTCTGGAAGAGAATGGAGTAAAGGAAGATAAAGTTTTAAACCTTATTAGCCAATTAATTGCCCCGGACCAGGCGCTTCGTTTAAAAGAGGATGGAGGATACACTCCCGGTGCAAGAAGGGTTTTGGAAAACAGTTACCGGGAAGCCGTACGGTTTAAGGCAAACTTAATCGGGACAGAGCATTTGCTTATATCCATTATCCGGGACAACGACTGTGTTGCCTCCAGGCTTTTAAATACCATAGGGATCAGCATCCAGAAGCTTTATATCGACGTGCTGTCAGCCATGGGCGAAGACGCTCCTGCAAATAAAGAGGAGCTGATGAAATCGCCAAAGGCAAAAGGAAGCACTCCAACCCTTGACAGCTACAGCAGGGATCTGACGGAGCTTGCGGCACAGGGGAAGCTTGACCCTGTTATTGGAAGGGAGTCTGAAATCAAACGCCTGATCCAGATCCTCAGCCGGAGAACCAAGAATAATCCATGCCTGATCGGAGAGCCTGGAGTGGGAAAGACAGCAGTTGTGGAGGGCCTGGCACAGATGATAGCTGGAGGAGATGTGCCTGAAACCATTGCCGGAAAAAGACTTCTGACCCTGGATTTATCCGGTATGGTTGCCGGTTCCAAATACAGGGGAGAATTTGAGGAAAGAATTAAAAAGGTGATCGCCGAAGTGATCGATGATGGGGAAGTGCTTCTTTTCATTGACGAGATTCATACGATTATCGGAGCGGGAGGAGCGGAAGGAGCCATTGACGCCTCCAACATTTTAAAGCCCTCCCTTGCAAGGGGAGAACTGCAGCTGATCGGTGCAACCACCATTGAAGAGTACCGGAAATACATTGAAAAGGATTCTGCTCTGGAAAGGCGTTTCCAGCCGGTTACCGTAGAGGAACCTTCCGAAGAGGCAGCCATCGGAATATTAAGAGGCCTTAAGGGACGGTATGAGGATCATCATAGGGTTACCATTACGGATGATGCATTACAAGCGGCGGTGAAGCTGTCTTCCCGGTATATCAATGACCGTTTTCTTCCGGATAAGGCCATTGATGTCATTGACGAGGCTTCATCCAAGGTGCGTCTGACCACATATGTAGAGCCGGCTGAGATTAAGGAGCTGGAAGCTGAGATCGAATTGCTGGAGGATCAAAAGGAAGCTGCCATTAAGGCGGAAGCCTATGAAAAAGCGGGAGCTATTAAGAAAAAGCAGGAAAAGAAACGGGAAAAGGTGGAAAAGATCCGGGAGCGGTGGCAGAAGGAAAAAACTTCAAAGAACCTCATTGTAGATGAGGGAGAGATCGCTGATGTAGTATCAAGCTGGACCAAGATCCCCGTAAGAAAGCTGGAAGAAGGGGAGAGCGAACGTCTCCGCAATCTTGAGACCATCCTTCATGAGCGGGTGATTGGACAGGAAGAAGCGGTCACCGCTGTGTCAAAGGCCATACGGCGGGGAAGAGTGGGCCTTAAGGACCCCAAGCGCCCCATTGGTTCCTTCCTGTTCTTAGGCCCTACCGGTGTGGGGAAAACTGAGCTTTCAAAGGCGCTTTCCGAGGCAATGTTTGGAACGGAACATGCTTTGATCCGTGTAGATATGTCGGAATATATGGAAAAGCACAGCGTTTCCAAGATGATAGGGTCCCCCCCCGGATATATAGGATATGACGAAGGCGGGCAGCTCAGCGAGAAGGTCCGCAGGAATCCATATTCCGTAATTTTGTTTGATGAGATTGAAAAAGCCCATCCCGATGTGTTCAATATCCTGCTTCAGGTGCTGGATGACGGTCATATCACCGATGCCCAGGGACGGAAAATTGATTTTAAAAACACCGTCATTATCATGACCTCCAATGCCGGAGCGGAAAACATCATATCTCCCAAGCGTCTGGGTTTTGGCGCAGTTGCGGATGAAAAGGCTGATTATAAGATTATGAAGGACCGGGTAATGGAGGAAGTAAAACGCCTGTTCAAGCCGGAATTCATTAACAGAATTGATGAGATCATCGTATTCCATCCGTTGAATAAGACCCACATGAAGGATATTGTGACGATTATGATGAAGGATATCATGAAACGGACCCGGGAACAGATGAGCATCACCCTGGAAATTGGAGAGGATGCCAAGGAATACCTGATTAACAAGGGCTACGATGAGAAATACGGCGCAAGGCCCTTAAGGCGTACCATTCAGAACTGCCTGGAGGATAAACTGGCGGAAGAGATCTTAAATGGAACGGTAAAAACAGGAGATGAAGTTGCTGTGACCGCAGGTGCGGAGGGATTAAAATTTTCTGTCAGGGAGCTGGTAAAATAGCTAGCCATTTTAAATCAATTCGTGTATAATAGCTACAAGCGAGTCATCTGTTCATCGCCAATAGGGATAAGTAAACAAAATACTAGGAGGGCAAACCAATGCCGGTAATTGAAGAATTAATCCGCACAGAGCAAGACGGGACCATCAGTTTTGGGAATCACAAATTAAAGACAAAGTCAAAGCTGCAGGATTTTGAGCACGATGGTGATTTATATAAAGTAAAAACCTTTTATGAGATAACCAAGCTGGAACGCAACGGTATGTTTGTATATGAATCCGTGCCGGGAACGACTGCCATGAATTTCACCGTATCAGATGATGGAGTGGAATTTTCCGTAGAAGGTGACAAGGATGCCCAACTGACGATTCAACTGGCAGAGGATACCGAATATGAGGTATACGTGGATCATGCTGCCGTAGGCGGCATGAGGACCAACATGAGCGGAAAGCTCTACGTCAGCGTGGAACTGAATGAAGGTACACCTGTAGCAGTCAGGATCAAACGCAGATAACAGGATAAGAAGCTGGGTCCGGCTCTTTTATGAAGAGCCGGACCCTGTTTTTTTCGCAGGCAACGAACCGGACACACATGCCTGGGGATTCATACGGGGAGTGCTTCGGCATCCAAATGAATCTCCCAAAGCGTGTTTGTTTTCAGTTAGGAGGAACTCTCATGGCAAAAGGAAAAACGACTGCATTCTTCTGTAAGGAATGCGGATATGAATCAGCAAAGTGGCTGGGGCAGTGCCCTGCCTGCAAGGAATGGAATACGTTTGTGGAAGAGCCTTCCGGAAAAAGGGAGTCCGGGCCCAAGCGGGGGATCGGAGGAAATGGGGAGAGGTCCGCAGGAATTCTCATGAATGCCAAGCCCTCCCGGCTGTCCGATATCCATTTAGACGAGCAGGACCGGATGAAAACCGGTTATGACGAGCTGGACCGGGTTCTGGGAGGCGGCGTCGTCAAAGGTTCCCTTGTACTGGTCGGCGGTGATCCCGGTATCGGTAAATCCACGCTGCTGCTGCAGGTTTGCCGCAATCTGGCGGCCGGCCGCAGAAAGGTACTTTACATATCCGGAGAGGAATCTTTAAAGCAGATTAAACTGCGGGCTAACCGGATCGGAGAAGTAAAGGGGGATTTATTATTTCTTTGTGAGACCAGCCTGGAGCTGATTGAAGGTGCCATTGTGGAGGAAAAGCCCGATGTGGTGATCATTGACTCCATTCAGACCATGTTCCGGGAAGAAATTTCTTCTGCTCCAGGAAGTGTGAGCCAGGTAAGGGAATCCACCAATATTCTGCTTCAGATTGCAAAAGGAGCAGGGATCGCCATCTTTATTGTGGGACATGTAACAAAAGAAGGTGTGGTAGCCGGACCCAGAGTCCTGGAGCATATGGTTGATACGGTTTTATATTTTGAGGGTGACAGAAGCGCTTCTTACAGGATCATACGGGGAGTAAAAAACCGTTTTGGTTCCACCAATGAGATCGGGGTTTTTGAAATGGTTGAAAGCGGGCTGTCGGAGGTGAAGAATCCATCGGAGTACATGCTCAGCGGAAGACCGGAGGATGCCTCCGGTGCGGTAGTTGCCTGTTCCATGGAGGGGACAAGGCCTATGCTTTTGGAGGTACAGGCTCTTGTTACTCCCACTGCCTTTGGTATGCCCAGACGTACTGCTGCCGGTACAGACTATAACCGGGTGAATTTGCTCATGGCTGTTTTAGAAAAACGCTGCCATTATGACTTGTCTCATTTTGATGCTTATGTAAATATTACAGGCGGACTGCGTATGAATGAACCGGCCCTGGATCTGGCCATTCTGATGGCAATCGTATCCAGCATGAAGGACAAGGCCGTTGACCCGAAAACCATTATTTTTGGGGAAGTAGGACTGGCAGGAGAGGTGCGGGCCGTGTCCATGGCGCAGCAGAGAGTGAATGAAGCGAAGAAGCTGGGCTTTCATACCTGCGTGATGCCGGAGATTTCCCTGGAAAAGATGGGAAAGGTGGAAGGAATGCGGCTGATTGGCGTGGGTAATGTGAGAGAGGCGATTGGGAAGGTTGTGGGATGAAGCAGGTGATCATAAGGATAAACTTGGAAATCCGCATAGAATAAGGTTTTTTTGTACAAGCAATCGAATGCTGCTACGAATGCCATAGATCAAAGGATAAATGCTTGATTAACCTCAAGGGTCTGATTGTAAAATCAGGCCCTATTTTCATGCCAAAACGAGATAAGGAGGAAAAGCGCATAGAAAAAAATGAGCCATGGCGAGATATAATAAAAAAAATTAACCTTTACAAGCGACCGGTGGTCGTTATATAATGAGGATACAAGAACCGACCATTGGTCGCTATAAGGAGGTATGGTCACATGCCAAAAGGAATTATGCTTACACCCGAACAGCAAGCAGCGCGCCGGGAAGAAATAGCCGGTGTTGCTTTGCGCCTCATAGCTGAAAATGGATTCCAAAAAACTTCAATGCGGGAAATCGCAGTTTTAACAAACATGGGAAAGTCCAGTCTGTATGATTTTTTCAAAACAAAAGACGAGATTGTTGTTTACGCAGTCGAAAAAAAAATAGAAGAAACCATTCATAAAGTTCATAGGATTATTGCTGATGAGTCCTCGCCGGAACAATGCCTTAGAAAAATCATGGATAACCATCTTAGAATACCGAAGCAGTATAGAACTGTGCTGATGTGGTTCCATACAGAATCTGACTACTTAGAAGAAGAATATCGAAAGCGGCTGAAAGCTGTGCGTTACGCATATCAGGATATTATAAAATCCGTGATTGAAAAAGGAATGGCCACAGGAATCTTTCGCAAAACCGATGCCGATCTTTTGACACGTTTGTTAATGAACTCCGTTTTAGCAATCGTCTACACATCCCGACCGTCAGCCAGTCCGGAAAAAATGCTGGATGAAACAATGAATATATTTCTACACGGAATTATGAATGATGGAGGTGAATGATTATGATTTATTATATCCTACCCCTGGCGCATAAACAGGCAACCCTTGAAATGGTCGGCGGGAAAGGCATGTCTTTATCAAAACTCTTGACGGCGGGCATCCCTGTGCCGGACGGTTTTCATATCACGACTGCCTCGTACCAGATTTTTGTTGAGAAGAACCATATTCAGCCTCACATGAATAAGCTTCTGGCTGGTATTGACTCCAACAATACCAGCCAGCTTGAAGAGGTATCTACGCAGATTGGGATGCTATTTCATGATGGAAAAATGCCGCAGGAAGTGTCGGCGGCAATTAAAACCGCTTATGCGGAATTAGGGAACATTGCGGTGGCTGTCCGTTCCTCCGCGACCGCCGAGGATTTGCCCGACGCTTCTTTTGCGGGGCAGCAGGAAACTTATCTTAACATACAAGGTGAGAATGAAGTCCTTGCTGCTGTAAAGCGGTGCTGGGCTTCCTTGTGGACAGCCCGCGCGATTGCTTACCGCATGAAGAATGATAAAAAGCAGGAGGTTGCTGCGATTGCCGTAGTCGTACAAAAGCTTGTGATTTCCGATGTGTCAGGCGTTATGTTTACGGGAAACCCAATCAATGGCAGACGCAGCGAAATGATTATTAACGCCGCATGGGGGCTTGGTGAAGCTGTGGTTTCCAGCTTAGTCACCCCCGATACAATCGTAGTGGATAAGAACGCAAAACGAATTGTATCGTATGAAGCGGCAAATAAAGAGATCATGACGGTTCGCACCTCAGACGGAACGGTAGAAATCCCGGTTCCTGAACGGTTGAGAAAGAAACATGCTCTTGCCCGCGATCAAGTCATGCGTCTGACACAGCTTGGAAGGATCATTGAGAAGTATTATCAAATACCGATGGATATAGAGTGGGTGCTGGAAAAAGATAAATTGTATATTGTTCAGGCTCGCCCCATTACGGTCCTGCCGCCGGAATGGGCGCTTCCGGAAAAGGATGTGATATACACAAAGGGCAGTCTGGCGGAACACTTGCCAAATCCTGTTACGCCCTTGTTCGCCACGCTTGGTCTTGAAATCGTTAACCGTGCATCGGAGCTTTTATGGGGAGATATGTTTGATAAAAGCGCAAAAAAGCTACTGCCGGAAAATGGGGCATACACGATTATTAATGGATATGTCTATCTTTCCGCAAAATCAAAGCCACTTCTGATTGCCGTTAAGTCCCTTTCGCCCCGCTCTTTGCGCCGGGCGCTCACGAACAGCGTCCCACGCTGGGAAGCGGCGCGAAAAGAATTTGAAGATGTGATGAAACAATGGGAAGAAAAGCCCCTGCATACACGGAACGCTCATCAAATAATGGAGGGGATTCAAACGGTATTTTATGCCGCATGTATTTATTTCACAAGGATTCAGCTGACATTGCCCGCTGCCTCTGTCAGCGAAATATTATTTACAAAATCATTTCAGGGAGCGGCCCGCCGTGCCGGTATGGCAGATACTTCCGTTTTCCTGCTTGGGTTTGATACCATTGCTCTGCAATCGGAAAAGAACTTATGGGACCTCTCGGAATGGTCAAAGCAAAATAACACCCTCAACCTTTATCTACAAAACAATCCGGCAACAAAGATAGCGGAAGATTTTAAGTCCTCAGTTACGCCTGCCGGAGTTTCCCAGGAAGCATGGACCGAATGGAAAAACCGAATCAATCAGTATTTCAAAGAGTTTGGCCGTACCGCTTATGAATTTGATTTTGCCTATTCCACACCGCAGGAAACGCTTACACCAACTATTGAATCCATAAAAACATTTGTGGAAGGAAAAGGGGAAAGTCCTTTTTTACGCCAAGCCACATTTGAAAAGCGCAGGAAACAGGCGGAAGAAAAGATTTTACAACATATAGGCGGCTCGCATAAAAAACTGTTTTTAAAGCTGCTCCATTGGGCGCAGGAAACCACCCCCATGCGTGAGAACGCTATTTATTTGATGGGAATGGGGCATCCGCTGATTCGCCGTATGTTTCAGGAAATTTCAGAACGCTTCATACGCGGCGGAGCAATTTCACATCTGGATGATATTTATTGGCTTACAAAATCGGAATTGGAAGCACTCATAGCACAATTGGATAAAAATATGCCTTTATCTGATATGAGTGGGTCGATACCTGCCCGAAAAGCGGAACTCAAAAAGTACCGGGGTTATTTGCCGCCCGCCAAACTGCCGGAGAAAAACGGAAAGACCATATCATACACACCGCAGAAGCGGAAAGATGGGAAAATCGTGCTGAAGGGCATTGGAACTAGTACCGGCGTTGTGACGGCTCCCGCCTGTGTACTGAACAGCCCGGCAGATTTTGAACGGTTCCGTCCGGGAAGTGTGTTGGTTGCCGTTACCACAACTCCCGCATGGACACCGTTGTTTGCCTTTGCAAGTGCGATTGTAACGGACATAGGCGGCCCTCTCAGCCACTCAAGCATTGTTGCCCGAGAATACGGCATCCCCGCCGTCATGGCCACACACACTGCCACACGGACCATTCAGAGCGGACAAATGATAACGGTAGACGGGTCGATGGGGACAGTGCAAGTTCTGCCTTTGATTTGAACCTTTGAAACTGGGAGACTTCTTCTGCATTTGCGTTACCCGTGATCCAACTTAATAAAATGATCGGATTTTCCTCCTTTCTGGTCAATAAGACAACGGCTCCGGCATATGATAGCGGTAGAACAATAAAGGAGATTTCCTATGATCACGGAACAGCAGTATGTAATTCTCTCACTTGAGCTAAATATGTTTTTTGGGCGTATTATGAAAGAGCATTCCTTATTTTTGGAGGCAGGCTTTACCACAGCCAATCCTGAGTTTTCCCAGGTTGCAGATCAATACAAGCAGCATTTCGAGACTATTTTATACCATGCGGTAGTGCTGGGGAATGGCATTATCACCCCTCTTGTGGCATCCTCTGGCGAAATCGTAACGGATTACACCCTGGGCAGCGAGCAAAAAACACAATACTTTACCGGTATAGCCATCAATCAGGAGATTACGAAGCTGGAAGAGGGACTTTACGGCGAGGCCAACCCCTTAATAACCCCTGAATTGGTACAGCAGGTAAGTCAGCTTAACGCTTTTGCCATGCCTATGCTGGAGGGACTCATTGACTTTAAAACAGGTATATTGAATGATGTATTGTCCTGCCGCATGTTCACGGCAAACTATCCGCTTCTCATCGACCATATCCTGCGTGAAGCCAAAATGTATCATAGCCATTTAGCTGCGCTGGAAAGCAGGAAGAATCCAGAGGAAAGCCTAAAAGAAACCGAGCTTTTTTGGGACCGGATTATGTTGGAGCATGCCTTGTTTATCCGGGGGTTGCTTGATCCAACCGAAAATGATCTCATCAATACGGCCAATGATTTCGCGGGAGAATACAATGATTTAATGCAAGCAGCCAGAACGGCTACAGATGTGACGATTCGCAGCGTAACGGACACAACCCTGAAAGAGACTATGAAGTACCGGGATTTCAAGGAAGCGGGCACAAAAGGGATTAATGAATGCAAAATACGGAGCATTATTTTGCCTCTTCTGGCGGATCATGTACTGCGTGAATCAAACCATTATATCCGGATGCTTCGGCAGTTGTCTTAATGGCAACACGAGAGCAGTCCATTTGATTGGATTTCTACAAAGATTTTAAAATAAATGCCTGTACTTGTAATATTTTAAATAGTAGCTATAATATAATAAAGAAAGGCAACCGCCACAGGGTGGTTGGCTAATTAGAAAAGCAAAAACCTTCCCAACCGGCCAAAGTACAGGGAAGGCTTTTTGCTTTTAGCGACATGTCATAAAGACGAATGTCAGCAATGCCAGAAGGAACATACCAAAAGACATTAAGTCCTTAAAGTCATAATTCTTCATGAGCAACACCTCCACTCTATGTAGAATCGAGGCCTACCACCCTATACACGATTGCCAGCAGATTGTACCTGCCAGTATAATTATATGTTCCAACTTAATAATATACCAATAAAAAATGAAAATATCTGAAAAATCCCTCTGGGACAAAGTCATTGTCTGAGAGGGATTCTTATCGAATGGCACGAACCCCATTTATGGTTTTGGAGTTAGAACTATACGAAGGATATATCACTGCATTCCTTATTTAAATGAATGAAACAATCATTTGATCCTGAAATTATGAGTTCTCTTTACATTTAAGTTGTATCAAATAAATGTAAGGAAAATGTAAAAAAAAAGAAACGAAACCTTGTTATAATATAAAAGTCAGAAAATAAATCATAGGAGGTGTACATTTGAGGAAATATATCATCATTTGGGGTACAGTTATTACAATCGCCGGATTAACCGCATGTGTCCAAAAACTTCCTAAGCCAGAAACGGTAAACACCGTATCCGAAGCCACAACTGCTACTCTGCCAGCGATCACTGAGTCAGATGCAACACCAGAGATTACATCACCAAAAAAATCAAACAAAGAATACTCATCAGAAAAAGGACTGCCCATGCTGTATATCAATGGTCAGCTCTATCGACTTCTAAGGAAACAGGGGGAACCAATGGGGGATTCTGACTGCGCAGATGGATATATATTATCCTCCGTAAATCCGGAAGAGGTACCGTCAGAACATGGGCAGTCCAATTTTGGCAGTGAAGGAAATCCATATTGTCTGGAAGAAGAACATGGAGAACTGGTTGCAATGGTGGCCGATGAATGGCTGAGGTTTACGGCTGTAAACTTAATTGCACAACCGGTAAATGAGGATCTCTTGACTTCTGATTTAGCACTCCTGGGAGCAGATGGAATTGAACTGAATTATGCTGACAGTGAAAGATTTGTCTTTCATAGTTATGCAGGCTTGTTTCAATATGAAAAAAGTAACGGTAACTGGGAATTGAAACAAAGCCTTGACTTAAAACCACTGGAAGCGAACGCAACTCAGGGAGACCCATATACTTACATCCGTGCAGACAGGGATACTGCTTTCATCTCGCCGAAATGCCATGCCCCGGATCATGAGATACCGGTCACTTTTCGGTATCTCTTCGCCGAAGGCAAACTGGAACTGGCGGGAAGATATCAGGATTATGCAGATTCTGTTTTGGTCTGGAGTTATTCAGAAGAAGCCATGTCCATCCGGCAAAAGATTTGTGATAAACTGGATCTGAATGGGCTGTGGATTTCCAATCTCTATCCCATTGCAGAAATGAACTCGAATGTATATGGTTTTATTGTGGTTGGGTCTGAGGGTCAAAAGTCGATCCGGTACGGTCTCTACTGGAGTGATTTGGATCAGATAGAATTGGAATCTGTCAAAGCGCAAAGGGAGCTTCATGAATGATAGAATTTGGCAGCGATGCATCAGTCAGATGATAAATAAAGTAAATGTTTTACTGCTGAACATAAAATGAACATAAATAGGAAACTTAAAGAGGTGAGGGGGAGTAAAAATAAATCATTTAAAAAAATATTGGTTGGACTTCTTATCTTTTTATTGATCTGTGCAATTTGTCTTGTTCTTGATCACAGGAAATCTATGAGGGAATTTCCAGTTCTGCAAGGAACTTACACATGTGAAAAACTTCCCTTTGCATCTATGGTATTTGACTTGGCCAATAACTATACATTTTATTACTATGATTTTGATGTAATAGAGAAAGGCACTTATTCAAAAGGAACGGATCATGAGCATTTTATCAATAGCTCAAAATTTCATAATACCAAAATACTATATGATGGAAAAAAGAAGACGTTTATAATGATGATAGAAGGAGAGACCTTCTTATTCAAGCAGTTGGACCGATTACCAATTATTAATGCTGAACCAGAAAAGATAGAAGAATAAAGCATCTTCCGTCAAGAAGATCATTCTCCATGCAGGGCTTTTAAAAAAGAAAAAGCCCAAAAATCCTATCTACAAATAAGGATTCTAAGGCATATTAGAAACAGGGGAAGAGGGGCTCGAACCCCCATTTACGGTTTTGGAGACCGTTGCTCTACCATTGAACTATTCCCCTACGGAACGGCGTCATGTTCTCGCCTGAGCACTTAGAGAGTATAGCATAGAAGCTTTTAAATTGCAACTGTTTTTGGTAAAAAATAAAAAATTTATTCTGCTGTTATTGGAAGCCTGTTTGTGGTAAAATAAAAGAAAAACGGCAGTCTCTGGAAAAAAGTCCTGTTCCAGTGGCTTAATTTGGCGTTTTATATGAAAATAACAAGACAAAATTGTGAAATTAAATGAGAATGAAAAGTAGAAATGATAATAATTCCCAAAATAAAACTTGTCTCAACAAAAATATGCTTATCTATAAAGGGTTCCCTCAAAAATAATTACAGGTTATGCACAAAAATGGGCGATATAATCTTATATGAAACATAATTTGACAAATCATGTCAAACATGATATATATAATCTATACTTTTTCTTCATTATAAAAAGGAGTTTTGATTATGAAACAGTTTAAGATTATGTTGCCGACTGTTGCCGAGGCGAAAAAGTTCGTTGCTGCTGCTGCAAAATGTGATTTTGACATAGACGTGTATTACAATAGAGTAACCATTGACGCAAAGTCTATATTAGGAGTATTGAGTCTGGATTTGACGCAGGTTTTGACCGTTGAGCTTAACGGGGAAGATGCAGAGTTTGAAGCATTTCTGGCGGCGAAAGCTCCAGGTAATTGTTCAGCAGCATAAACAGATGCAACGTAGAAAGGGAATTGTATGGCGGACGGCCTGCAGTTCCTTTTTTTCATTCCCAGGAAATTCGTTTGGTGAGCGAAAAATCCTCCGTAATGGATATACGGTTTTGTGATTTGCTCATATGGGAGAGGTCAGAGAGGAAAAGAAGGGAGGGGACACCGGAGTGGAGGAGGCAGAGAAAAAAATCCTGAAAATATCCGTCAGAAATCTGGTCGAGCTTGTTCTGCGCTCTGGTGACCTGGATAACCGCAGGACTGGAGGAGCTGAGAAGACCGCCATGCAGGAAGGAAGCCGGATACACAGGAAGATCCAGCGCCGTATGGGAGCGGATTACAGGGCTGAAGTGGCACTAAAGCATGAGGTGGAAGTGGATCAGTTTCAAGTACTGGTGGAGGGGCGGGCTGATGGCATCATAGAGAAGCCGGAAGGGGTGACCATTGATGAAATCAAGGGCATTTATATGGATCTGTCCTATTTGACGGAGCCTTATCCCGTACATTTGGCCCAGGCCATGTGCTATGGATATTTTTACTGTTATGACCATCAAAGGAATGGGGCCGTCGTTCAGATGACCTACTGCAACATTGAGACAGAGGAGATCCGGCGTTTTCAAGTGGAGAAAACCTTTGAAGAACTGGAAATCTGGTTTCAGGGCCTGATTCATGAGTACATGAAATGGGCAAGATATTTATACAACCATGGAATGAGAAGAGATGAGTCCATAAGGGAGCTTTCTTTCCCCTATCCCTACCGGAAGGGACAGAAGGAGCTTGTGGTAGCCGTTTACCGGAGTATCGCCAGAAAAAGGAATCTATTTATCCAGGCCCCCACCGGGATCGGTAAGACCCTTTCCACTGTTTATCCTGCCGTAAAGGCCATTGGAGAAGGGCTTGGAGACAAATTGTTTTATCTGACCGCAAAAACCATAACCAGAGCGGTGGCGGAGGAAGCCTTTGATATTTTAAGGGAGCACGGGCTGTATCTCAATTCGGTAACCATAACGGCAAAGGAAAAACTGTGCTTTCTTGAGACTCCGGAGTGTAATCCAGATGCATGCCCCTATGCAAAGGGACATTTTGACCGGGTGGGAGATGCGGTCTTTGAGATCATTCACAAAGAGAGCGGGATCACCAGGGAAGTGGTTCTTGGGTACGCGGAGGAGCATAGGGTATGCCCCTTTGAATTCTGCCTGGATATCAGCAACTGGGTGGACTCTGTCATTTGTGATTATAATTATGTATTTGATCCCAATATCCGCCTGAAACGGTATTTTTCCGAGGGTATTTCCGGAGATTACCTGTTTTTAACAGACGAGGCCCATAATCTTGTGCCAAGAGCTAGGGAAATGTACAGTGCGGCTGTTTATAAAGAAGACTTCCTTCTTATTAAAAAGGTGATAAAGCCAATGAACCAGAAGCTTATCCGGATGCTGGATCGGTGCAACAAAGAGCTTTTGGAAATGAAACGGGAATGTGTGAGTTTTCAGGTAATGGAAGATATCCGTTTTTTCATGACAGGCATCATGACTCTTTTCGGGGAATTGGAGAAGCTTTTGGAAGCCAGTGAAGATTTTGAGGACCGGGATCTGGTTCTGGACTTCTATTTTAACCTCCGTGACTTTTTGAATATCTACGACCGTTTGGATGATAATTACCGGATCTATACGGAACTTTTACCTGATGGACGATTTATGCTCAGACTGTTTTGCATAAATCCGGCAAAAAACCTAAAAGAGTGTCTGGATAAGGGAAACAGTACCGTATTTTTTTCCGCCACCCTCCTTCCGGTCCGGTATTACAAGGAACTGCTAAGCGGAGATCAGGAAGAATATGCGGTATATGCCCATTCTCCCTTTGACCAGGAGAAGCGGCTACTCATGATAGCTTCTGATGTCAGCAGCCGCTATACCAGAAGAAACCGGCGGGAATACCAGAAGGTAGTGGACTATATGGAAAAGATTGTGTCAGCCCATAAAGGAAACTACATGGTATTTCTGCCCTCTTATCAGTACTTGAAGGAGATAGAAGCGATTCTTAAAGAGCGGCCGGGGCTTAAACAGGAGTTTACGTATATGTCCCAGGCGTCTCACATGAGGGAGCAGGAACGGGAGGAGTTTCTTAAGGAGTTTTCAGAAGAACGGGAGGATTCCTTTGTGGCTCTCTGCGTTATGGGAGGTGTTTTTTCGGAAGGCATTGATTTAAAGGAAGGACGATTGATCGGAGCCATTATCGTAGGCACCGGGCTTCCCATGGTATGTACGGAGCAGGAAATATTAAAGGGGTATTTTGATGCCAGGGAGCTGAATGGCTTTGATTACGCCTACCAGTATCCTGGAATGAACAAGGTCATGCAGGCAGCAGGAAGGGTGATCCGTACGGTCCGGGATGAGGGAGTGATCGCACTGCTGGATGAACGTTTCTTAAAACCGGACTACCAGGCCTTGTTTCCAAGGGAATGGGATGGATATTACGAGGTACAGTTAAAAAATGTGGAAGAAGTTGCCCGGAACTTTTGGTCCAGATAAGAGTCAAATGCCCGGAAAAAAACTGCCATCCACAGGAGGATGGCAGGGAATATCTGTTATAGGGGGCCAAGCATGTCCATAAATTGCTTGGAGGCCTGGGAAACAGGAATGTTTTCATTGTAAGCCACGACCATCTGGCGGGTAGGCAGCTTTTCTGAAAGCCTTACCTGGAACAGGTCCTTATCATTTTCAGGGATGCAAAAATCAGGAACAAATGCGATCCCCAGTCCGATGCGGGCCAGGTCGATTAAGAGGTCATTGCTGCTTAATTCAATTTCAGGAACCAGGTCCAGCTGTTCCTTCTGGAACATGTGATGAAGGAATTCACTGGTGGTGCTCTTTCGCTCCAGCATCAGGATGGGATAGGTCTGAAGGGTCTGGAGGCTTACGGTCTGCCCTTTTAAAGGAAAATACTCCTGGTTGGCTACGAACACATCAGAAAATTCATTAATGACCCGGGTGCTCTGGGAGCTTAAAAGTCCGGAATTTGGATAATTGGTGATAATAAAATCCACCTGCCCGGTTTCCAGAAGATGAGCGCATTCAATGGAAGTCTGATTGGTGACTTTAATGTGTACATTGGGGTAGGTCTTATGAAATCTATTCAAATATGGAACCAGATAGTAGCGGCAGATGGTGTCACTGGCACCGATGCGCAGCTGGCCGCCGTTTAAGGTATTGGCTTCCAAAAGCTGGTTTTCTCCCTTTTGAATCAGGTTGATGGCTGGTTCTATGTGCTTTAGGAGGATGTCCCCTTCCGGAGTAAGCTGGACCTTTTTCGTGCTTCGGACAAAAAGTGTCTGGTTCAATTTTTTCTCCAGTACCTTAATGGACTGGCTCACTGCCGACTGGGAGATGAACAGCTGTTTGGAGGCTTCCGAAAAGCTTAAGGTGGTGGCAACGTGGTAAAAGACTTTATAAAGTTCATAATTTATATCCATTATTAGTCCTCCTTATAAACATATGGATATTCTATCACGAATCTGATTGATTTGTAAAGGCGTTTGACAAAATTCCTGGGGTGCGGTATCGTACGGCATAAAACAAACTATGAAAAAGAAGGAGTATAATAAGCGTATGCATGATGATTTTTACCAGATGTATCTGGAAGAGATGGGAAATATCCCTCCCTGTACCAGGGACGAGCAGGAAAGGCTTTTAAAGGAAGCTGCGGAGGGCAGGAAGGAAGCCAAGAAAAGACTTGTGGAAGGAAACTTACGGACAGCCCTGGAATATGCCAGGGAATATGACGGCAGAGGTGTGCTTATCACAGACCTGGTCCAGGAAGCCAATATGGCCCTTATGATGGCTGTTGAGGAGTTCTCAGCCATGGAAAATGGAAGGCTGGCGTTTGACAGCTTCACCGGCCGGAAGATCAGGGAAGCTCTTACTGCGGCTGTGGAGGAGCAGCAGTCCGCCTGCCAGACAGGAGAAGAGCTGGCAGCCCGGGTGAATGTACTCCAAAAAGTATCCCAGGCTCTTGCAGGCGAACTGGGCCGGGAGGCAACGGTGGAAGAACTGGCGGATAAGATGAAGATGTCTGTGGAAGAAATAAAAGGAATCATGAAAATGGCAATGGACGCCATGAGCATGAATGCCGAAACCATGGACTTAGAAGCCCTGGCAGAAGTGGAAGGCATTGAAATCACTGAGGATGAAGCGGCTGAAGATTACGATTACGAAGAATAAGAGACTGGGAGAATTGAGATGAAAATATATTTGATACGCCATGGACAGACCGACTGGAACATCCAGGGCAGAATCCAGGGGAGTCATGACATTCCCCTTAATGAAGCGGGACGAAGACAGGCGGAGCAACTGGCAAAGGGCATGGATTCCCGCCTGGTAACCAGGATTTTTTCCAGTACTTTGGCCCGGGCCATGGAAACGGCCCAAAGGATCGGCAGCAGGCAGAAGGTGGAGATCTGTCCCATGCCTCAGCTTATTGAAGTGGAATTTGGCAAATGGGAAGGCATGACATGGGAAGAGATCATGGAAGCGTATCCAAATGAGTACCGGATGTGGGCTTTAAACCCTGATGAAGTGGCTCCTCCAGGCGGAGAGACCCAGGAGCAGGTCATAAAGCGCTGTGCAGAGGCTTTAAAGGAGATCATAAGGATCACCGGCGGCAGGGAGGATATAGCCATGGTTTCCCACGGGGCGACCATTGCTTATCTGGTTTCCTATATGATGCACAATGATCCGGAGGTTGAAAGCATGATTGTGGAAAATGCCAGCATTACGACGGTTAATTATAGTCCCCTGACCGAGGATTACATGCTGCTGGAAATGAATGATACATCCCATATGTTAGAAGAATAAAGAGAATTTTTCATAAGAAGTGGATAACAGGAGAAGCAAGGAAGCTTTTTAAGCTGCCTTGCTTCTCTTGAACCGGTACTTAATCAAACAGTGTCTCTATGAGGATTTTTACCATGGAAGGGCTGGTTCGGATATACAACCGGTCTCTTCCTGCACAGCGCAGGGTAGTCTGCATAAGGACCTCCTTTGAAGCGGAATCATCAAAGATACTGACCATATTGGCGCAGGATTCCACAATCGAGTTGAGCTGTCCGGCTTTCTCAAGGAAGCTTTCAATGTGTTCTTCCCTAAGCTGCAGGCATACCTCCAGATGGGGGCCTTGTTCCTCTGTTTTTAAGCAGGCGTTTTCAAATGAATATTTTCGGGATAAGTCCCTTAGTTGTTGATTAAGATCCATAAAATCCAGTGCTCCTTTGTAGAAAAATCTTCTATTACTATATTGTAAATGCTTCGATTTTTCAAGTATTTTATAAAGAAATGATGAATTTTGTCGAAATATGTCGAAAAGGATTGGAGCCGGATGCGAAATGAGGCTTGCGGAAGACTCTTTATGATAATGAAAACAAGAAATTAATTATACTAATTAATAGTATAAGATATATTAATTTTTCTAATTTATAGATTCTGTGGTATGATGAATGCATAAAAGTGACAGGAAAGATCCTGCCCTGATGATCCATGGGGAGTTATTGCAAGGAGGAAATCATGAGTGTAAGAAGAGTGTATGTTGAGAAAAAAACAGCCTATGCCGTAAAAGCAAATGAATTAAAGGAGGAAATCACAGGCTATTTAGGTATCCATACGGTGACCGGTGTGAGGGTGCTGATCCGCTACGATATGGAAGCCCTGTCCGATGATGTATATGGGCTGGCTCTTACCTCTGTTTTCTCAGAGCCACCGGTAGATGAAGTGTATGAAGAAGTTTTCCCGAAAAAGGAAGAAGATGTGGTTTTTACCGTTGAATATCTTCCTGGGCAGTTTGACCAGCGGGCCGATTCCGCAGAGCAGTGTGTAAAGCTGTTAAAGGAAGATGAGGAGCCTGTGATCAGATCCGCGACTACTTATGTGATATCCGGTACTCTTACAGAAGCTCAGGCAGCAGAGATTAAATCCTTCTGCATTAATCCGGTAGATTCCAGAGAAGCGGAAGAACAAAAGCCGGAAACCCTTACAGCGGTGTTTGAACCCCCGGCAGACGTGAAGGTTTTTGACGGTTTTAAGGAGCTTGCGGAAGAGGCATTAAAGGAATTATATGAATCATTAAATCTTGCTATGACTTTTCAGGATTTTTACCATATCCAGAATTATTATAAAAATGAGGAGCAGAGAGATCCGTCCATGACGGAAATAAGGGTTTTGGATACTTATTGGTCGGATCATTGCCGTCATACCACGTTCCAGACGGAATTAACGGATGTGACTTTTCGGCCAGGATACTACCAAAAGCCCATGGAGGATACCTACAGGCAGTACCTTGAGGACAGGGAAGCAGTCTTAAAGGGAAAAAACGGCAGGTATGTATGCCTTATGGATCTGGCTCTTCTGGCAATGAAGAAGCTTCGCATGGAGGGAAAGGTGGAAGATTTAGAGGAGTCCGACGAGATCAATGCCTGCAGCATTGTAGTCCCGGTTCTCATCGACGGTGAAGAAGAAGAATGGCTGGTAAATTTTAAAAATGAAACTCACAATCATCCTACGGAAATAGAGCCTTTCGGCGGTGCGGCCACCTGCCTTGGAGGAGCCATCCGGGATCCTCTTTCCGGCCGTACCTACGTTTACCAGGCCATGCGGGTGACCGGGGCGGCAGACCCTACAAGGCCTTTGAACGAGACATTAAAGGGAAAACTGCCTCAGAGAAAGATCGTGACCGGTGCTGCAGGCGGCTACAGCTCCTATGGAAACCAGATCGGCCTGGCTACCGGCTATGTAAAGGAGATCTACCATCCGGATTATGTTGCAAAGAGAATGGAAATTGGAGCCGTGCTGGGTGCTGCCCCAAGAAAGAACGTCATCCGGAAGACTTCAGATCCGGGAGACAGGATCATTCTCCTTGGAGGACGTACAGGACGTGATGGATGCGGCGGGGCCACAGGCTCATCCAAGGTTCATACAGAAGCTTCCATTGAAACGTGCGGTGCAGAGGTACAAAAGGGAAATGCGCCCACAGAACGGAAAATACAGCGATTATTCCGCAGGGAAGAAGTGAGCAGGATCATTAAGAAATGCAATGATTTTGGTGCCGGCGGCGTGTCGGTTGCCATAGGGGAGCTGGCAGACGGTCTGCGGATTGATCTGGATAAGGTGCCGAAGAAGTACGCAGGACTTGACGGAACAGAAATCGCCATTTCCGAGTCTCAGGAACGCATGGCTGTAGTGGTGGATCCCAAAGATGCCGACCGTTTCCTGTCCTATGCGGCTGAGGAAAATTTAGAAGCTGTGGAAGTGGCTGTGGTAACAGAAGAACCAAGGCTTGTGATGAGCTGGAGAGGAAAGACCATAGTAGACATCAGCCGTCCGTTTCTGGATACCAACGGAGCCCATCAGGAAGCTTCGGTAATTGTAGAGGTTCCTCAAAGAGAAGGGGGCGCTTTTGTAAGGAAGGAGATCCCTGATGTCAGGGAAACCTGGTTAAAACTGCTTTCCGATTTAAACGTATGCTCTCAGAAGGGGCTTGTGGAAATGTTTGACAGTTCCATAGGGGCAGGAAGTGTGTTCATGCCTTATGGAGGCAAGTACCAGATGACGGAGACACAGGCCATGGTTGCAAAGCTTCCGGTGCTTCATGGAAAAACGGATACTGTTACCATGATGAGCTGTGGTTTTGATCCCTATTTGTCAAGCTGGAGCCCTTACCATGGCGCGGTTTATGCGGTATTGTCCTCAGTTGCCAGAATCGCCGCGGCAGGCGGTGATTACAGAAAAATCCGTTTCACCTTCCAGGAATATTTCCGCAGGATGACAGATGATCCGGCCCGCTGGAGCCAGCCGTTTTCCGCCCTTCTTGGGGCTTACAGCGCCCAGATTGGATTTGGACTTCCTTCCATCGGAGGAAAGGACAGCATGTCAGGAACCTTTCAGGACATGGATGTACCGCCGACCCTAGTCTCCTTTGCTGTGAATGTTGGGGATGGCAGGCACATCATCTCACCGGAATTTAAGAAGGCGGGCAGCAGGATCGTGATATTCCGGATTGATAAAGACGCCTATGATCTTCCGGTATACCGTGAAGTCATGAAGGGGTATGAAGCGCTGTTTGAAGATATCTGCGCAGGGCGCATTTTGTCCGCTTATGCCGTTGAGGGCCATGGAATCTGTGAGGCAGTAAGTAAAATGGCCTTTGGAAACCGGATGGGTGTAAAGATCGGAACCAACGTGGACCCGGGAGATTTCTTCCAGGCCGGCTGGGGAAATATCCTGTGTGAGGTTCCGGAAGAAAGGCTTGGGGAGTTGACGGTTTCCTGTGCCGTCATCGGTGAAGTGACTGATACAGGCGTATTTGAATATGGCAGCATCTCCATAGAGATTGATGAAGCGCTGAAAGCATGGTCAAAGCCTTTGGAAGACGTGTTTCCTACAGAATCAGGAGCAGAAAGGCTGGCTGTGCCGGAAATGCTTTATGATACAAAAGATATTTACGTTTGCAGGAACAAGGTGGCAAGGCCTAATGTATTCATTCCCGTGTTCCCTGGTACCAACTGTGAGTATGACAGCGCAAAGGCTTTTGAGCGGGCGGGAGCCAATGTAGTGACGAAAGTCTTCCGGAACTTAACGGCACAGGACATCCGGGAATCTGTGGAACAATACCGGAGGGAAATATCAAAGGCTCAGATCGTTATGTTTCCCGGAGGATTCTCCGCAGGCGATGAACCTGACGGCTCTGCCAAGTTTTTTGCCAATCTATTCAGAAGCCAGGGGATCAAGGAAGAGATTGGAAAGCTGTTACAGGAAAGGGATGGCCTTATGCTGGGAATCTGCAACGGTTTCCAGGCCTTGATTAAGCTGGGCCTTGTACCGGAAGGAGTGATCGGACCGCAAAGGGCGGATTCTCCTACACTGGCGATGAATACCATTGGCCGCCATATTTCCAAGATGGTGTATACGAAAGTGGTCACAAATAAGTCTCCGTGGCTCTCTGGGGCAGAATTAGGCGGGATTTACTGCAATCCTGCCTCACACGGGGAAGGGCGGTTTGTGGCAAATGAGGAATGGATCAGAAAGCTGTTTGAAAATGGACAGGTAGCGACCCAATATGTGGATGACAAGGGCTGCCCTACCATGGACGAATGCTGGAACCCTAACGGGTCATACCTGGCAGTGGAGGGCATTACAAGCCCGGACGGGCGGATTCTTGGGAAGATGGCTCATTCCGAACGCAGGGGAGAAACAGTGGCAATAAATATTTACGGAGAGCAGGATATGAAGATATTTGAATCTGGTGTAAAATATTTCCAGTAACAGGGACAGAGCTTCCCGGCTTTTGTGAGCTGTCACAGCGGAATGCTTCATGCAAAGCCTCTCTTATTCCTGCAGCGGCAGATACACTTCCATGTAATGAATGGGTGTATCTGCTTTTATGTCCTGGTTTTCCTTTGCAATATCCTTAAAAGCACAGCTTAATAAATGGCTGCTGTAGGCCAGGCCCATAGAATGAAATCCATGTTTCCTTGCCCAGTCTGCAGCGTTTAAGACAGCCTGTGACTCTAAGACAAGGCTGTCCGAGGCGACTACGGTATAAACGCAGCGGTCCTGCTTCAGCAATGGATAGCTGTTTAATGCCTGCTTCAATTTCATAATGGAGGCGGTATCTTCTGCAATCATAAAAAATTCTTTTCCCCGGTCCGCACCATGGTCCTGAATCCGGTATTCCTGACAGATATAGCATAAATCGGCGATGCCTGTCTGGTTGATGAAATGGTTATCCGGCATCTGGTAATAAGGCGGCATGGGCCGCAGGTCATAACGGTTTAAGAATTTTTCCACATTTTTATAGTGCTTTTGCAAATGGGTCAGATGGATGAGGGACTGCCGGTGCTTTTCTACCTGCAGCTTTTCCTCGGCTATTTTTTCCTGAATCATGGAACAGTAGGAGGGAAAGGAGCTTTTATACAAGATCCGGCCGATATCCTCGATGCTGAAGTTCAGTCTGCGGTAAAACATGATGCTTGAAAGCTTTTTAATGTCTTCATATGTATAGGTTCGGTAGCCGTTTTTTTGCTTTTCCGGTTGAATGATCCCTTTTTTTTCATAAAATCGAAGGGTATCCCGGCTTAAACCTAACCGGTTGGATACTTCTCCAATGCTGTATTTTTTCATTATGATTCCTCTTTTCAGTCAAAAGAGCAGTGAGGGCAGGGCAGAATTTTCTTACGTGCGGGCACGACGAAAATTCTGCTCTGTCCTGTTTCGCACCGCTGATTGCTTTCGTGGATATTTTACCATAAAAATACGGACTTTCGGCTTTACGGTTTTCTTTCTATGCTTACGAATTATTAACGGAAAGGAGCTTGAAATCGTAAAGAACTATGTTATGATAGTATCAGAGATCAAGCTTGTACTTACATAAGAGACATGAGAAGGGGGTATTATTTACATGGGAAAAGGCAAGAAGAAAATGGTCAAATGCCTGGTTTGCGGTGCCGTATTTGAGGCGGAAAATGAAGTTTGCCCTGTTTGCGGAGTAGGAACGGAAAATTTTGTTCCTTATGAAGAGGAGGAAAGGGATTTCCATAAAGATACGGAAGAGCTGTACCTTATTCTGGGCAACGGCGCGGCAGGAGTCAGTGCTGCGGAAGCGATCCGGGAAAGAAATTCCACCTGTTCCATTGTCATGGTGACGAAAGAGGACTGTCTGCCTTATTCAAGACCTATGCTGACCAAATCGGTAATGGGTAAGGAGAGAAAAGAAGAACTGCTTCTTCATGACCCTGCATGGTATGAGGAGAAGCGAATCCTGAATCTGACGGGAAAACGGGCAGAAAAGATTGATACCAGAGAAAAGGAGGTCACTTTTGACGACGGGATCCGGTTGAAATACGACAAATGCATCTATGCTCTGGGATCAGAATGTTTCATTCCTCCCATACCGGGAAATGAAAAACAGGAGGTAGTGGCCATACGCCGCCTTTCCGATATTGAGAAAATCAATTCCCTTCTTTCCACATCAGCCCGGGCCGTTGTCATCGGAGGCGGCGTGCTGGGACTGGAAGCAGCATGGGAACTTAAAAATGCAGGTCTTTCTGTGACAGTTTTGGAGCAGGGCAGCCAGCTTATGAAGCGGCAGCTTGATGAGGAAGCCGGAGAATTTTTAAAAGCCATTATTCTGGAAAAGGGAATCGATGTAAAATTTAAGGCAGTTACCGGTGAGATAGAAGGAGAAGACAAGGTGACGGGGGTCCGTCTGGAAGATGGCACGGTCCTGCCGGCAGATTTGGTCGTCATATCCGCCGGTGTCCGGGCCAATGTATCCCTGGCAGAAGATGCCGGGGCCAAATCCGGGCAGGCTGTGATTGTAAATGAGCACATGGAAACCACAGTACCAGGCATTTACGCATGTGGAGACTGTGCGGAATATGAAGGGATCAATTATGCAATCTGGCCTCAGGCCGTAGAGATGGGAAAGGCAGCGGGAGCCAATGCCGCAGGTGAGAGGATTTCCTATAAAACCGTGACAGCCGCTCTTACCTTTCATGGCATGGATACATCTCTCTTTGCTGTAGGAGATCCAGGAAAAGATTCTGGAAAAACCTATGAGATCAGCAGGGAAATTGATGAGGAGAAGAAAATATATAAGGTATATTATCATGAAGCCGGCAAGCTGGTGGGTGCCATACTCATCGGTGATACCTCGGATATGGGAAGAATCCTGGAAGAAATTGAATAAAGATACCATTAAGAGGTGCATAAGTCTTTAGTGGAACTTATGCACCTCTTACCATGTTATACGACGGAGATATGATATTTTTTCAGCCAGAAGTTGATCTGAAGGATATAAGCAAGCATCTGGGGACCTGCCATGAGCTGGCCGTACCAGGGCTTTCCGTAATCCGAAGGACTGGTTAAAAGTTCTTCCAGCTTCTTCTTATCCAGAAACTCCATGACAGGGGCAGAACCGCCGGTCATCATTTCCCGAACCCGTTGGATTAAAAGCGCCTCATAATTGGTATCATAGGTTTTGGGATAAGGAGATTTCCTGCGGAAGAGGATCTCATCAGGCAGAAGTCCCTTTCCGGCCTGCCGGAGGAGATTTTTAACCACCCCATCCCTTGTTTTCATATCCCAGGGAACATTCCACACATATTCTATTATCCGGTGGTCGGCAAAGGGGACTCTTGCCTCAAGACCGGAATACATGCTGGCACGGTCCATACGGTTTAGCAGGGTCTGCATAAACCAGCGGAGGTTCAGATAGGAGATCTCCCTTCTTCTTGCTTCTGTTGGATTATCCTGAAGAAAGACAGGGGTTTCCGCCACAGACCTTTCATAAGTTTCCATTACATATTCATCCATTTTTAAATAGTCCAGGAAATCATCTTTTAAGACCGCCTTCCGGGTCCCCAAGTCCATAGTCCATGGGAAGGTCCGGGCTTTAAAGCATTCTTCCTTATGAAACCAGGGGTATCCTCCGAATATTTCATCTGCGCACTCTCCGGTCAAAGCTACCTTATTATAGCCTTTGACCATAGAACAGAAGTGGAGGAGGGATGAGTCTATGTCCCCCATGGGCGGCAGATCATGGGCTAGAACGGAGTCATAAAGCCGGTCGGCCTGGGTCCCATTGTCGCACTCCAGGTAATGATGGTCGGAGTCCAGGAATTGCACCATCTGATCTACAAAGGGGCGGTCCTGGGAGGGCTGAAAGGTGCTGGCTTTAAAATATTTGTCATTGTTGACGAAATCAAAGGAAAAGGTGGTAAGCCTTTTGCCCTGTTTCTTAAGCTCTGCGGCACAAACTGCGGAAACCAGGCTGGAATCCACTCCCCCTGACAAAAAGGTGCAGATAGGGACGTCGGAAACCATCTGGCGCCGGATGGAATCCTGGACCAGAAAAGAAGTTTTTTCAATAGTCTCCTCATAGCTGTCCTCGTGGGGCCTGCTTTCCAGCTTCCAATAGCATTTCAGGCGGAAGCCATCCCTGGAACAGAGCAGCATGTGGCCGGGAAGTATTTCCCTCATATCCTGAAATACCCCGTCCCCATAGGTGTGGGCAGGGCCCAGAGAGAACACTTCGTTTAACCCTTTCCTATCCAGCACAGGCCGGATGCCCGGATAAGCAAAAATTCCTTTCAGCTCCGATGCAAAGATGATTTCTCCATCCCTTAAGGTGTAATAGAGAGGCTTTACGCCGGAACGGTCCCGGCAGAGACATAAGCGTTCCCGGAAAGGATCCATAATGGCATAAGCAAAAATGCCGTTTAACTGCTTCGCAAAATCAGGCCCGTATTCCATATATCCCGTTAAAATCACTTCTGTGTCAGAGGTGGTGGAAAAGAAATGGCCCCGCTCCTCCAAATCCCGGCGGAGCTCTTTTGTATTATAAATTTCTCCGTTGTACACAATTCCAAAGGTTTTACCTGCCTCTGTTTTTTTTATGGGCTGGCGGCCGGTGGTCAAGTCTATAATGGATAAACGGGCGTGAGACAGGCCTCCCTGCTGAAAGAGCCAGATCCCTGAATCGTCAGGCCCCCGGTGTCTCTGAGTCTGGGACATCCCTTCCAGGATGTTCTCGTAATAGGACTTATCTTTTAGGTAATTGCGATCCGGATTGTAAAAACCAGCAATTCCGCACATGGAAATCCCTCCTTAATGCTGGATGATCTATAACAGAAAACAGGCGGTGATAAAAGTGGCAAGAAAACCGATCATGACCGGAGGAAGATTTTTTCTGGCAAGTTCCAGGGGATTTACGCTGCAGATAGCTGCAACCGGTATAAGTCCCCAGGGAACGATGGTGCCTCCGCCGACGAATATGGCGGCAATCTGCCCAAGGGTTGCAAGAACAGGAACCGAGGCCCCTACCGCAGTACCAAAGGTGTTCGCCAGTGCGCCGGTGAGAGGAAGGCCGGAAAAGCCCGAGCCATCCAAGCCCGTTAAGCCTCCGATCACAAGCTGGAAAAATGCGGCCATATATTTGTTAAGAGGTATGTTATGAGCCAGCCAGATGGCCCAGTCATTCATAATTCCTCTTTGAAACTGTTCCCCCATGATGGTGGAAATTCCCTCTCCTCCTAAAAAGAAAAATGCCCCGATGATGATAACGGGAGCAAAGATCCGTATGGCAAAGAGAAAGCCTTCGGTAACATAGAAGGTCACCTTTTCCAGGGAATGCCTTCCAAAGCCTAAAAAAGCCCCAATGCACATGATAAGAACAGCAGTGCCGGAAACCATGCTGGTGGCATCGCCGCCCTTTAGGTCAAAAGCAAGCATAAGAAAGATGTCGGCCAGGAAAAACGCAGGGGTCAGTATGGCCATTATGACGGCAGTGTTTCCCGTAACATGGCGTTCCTCTGTATTCTGGATATGAACTTCCTGACAGCAGGCAGAGATTCCGTTCCTGTTTAACAGATATGCAGAAACAACGGTAACAATTCCCATTACAAGAAACAAAGGCCGGCCCTTGGTCAGAACGTCGGAAGCTGAGATGGATGCCGCTCCTGCGGATATGGCCGGAGCTCCTTGAATGACAAAGTCGTAGCTTAAAGCGAACCCGTGGCCGAATAAGTTCATGGCCATGGCGGCAGCCAGAGGATCCAGACCGGCTCTGACCGCAAAAGGAAGCATGATCGCTCCAACCAAAGCCACGGATGGAGAGGGCCAGAGAAAGAGGGAAAATACCAGCATGGTGCCCCCCAGGATCCACCAGGTAAGAGAGGGGGATTTCATAACCTTTGACATGGGGATCATCATCAGATAATCACTTCCCAAGTCTTTTAGGCATTTGGAAAGGGCGGTAACAAGGGCGATGGTTGCAATGATCTCCATAAACTGCCGGGAAGCATACAGGATGGAGTTGAATACGGTCATGATGCCTCCTGTCAGGGATTTGAGGCCCACAAGGCCAAGGAGGAAGAGAAAAAAGATACAGACCAGGGGCGTATCCTTTCGGAGAATCATAACGGCCAGGATCACAATGACGCCGATGAGATAAATATAGTGCAGAGGTGTAAGCACCAGATAAGGATCAAACATAGGAACCACTCCTGTGAAATAATATAATCTATACTATGATGCAAGAGAAGGGACAGTGTGATTTTTTTAGGCAGAGCTTGAAATTTTCCTGTCCGGCTTTTATACTGGATTTTATAAAGGAGAGGCCTATGCAGATAACATCGGTACATATTAAGAATTTTAAATCCATACGGGATATGGAAATCCAGGGCGTGGAAAACGCCCTGATCCTGGTAGGGAAAAACAATACAGGAAAGACAGGGATCCTTGATGCCATCCGGGCAGCAGCAGGGGCCTATGAGGTCACGGAAGAGGATTTTAATGAAAAGAAGCAGAATATTGAGATAGCCTTGACTCTGGCCATTACGCCGGAGGACCTGGCCTCCTTTCACAGGTGCGGGGTGGTGAGCCAGTATAAGCGGTTTGAAGCATGGCTCCATGATTTTGAAACGAAGCTGCCTTCTTACCGCAACGGGAGCCTGACCTTTACCTATCAGATAAATTGGAACGGAGTCGTCCGGTATAAAGATGGATACCGGAAGAATAACCGGTACATCAGGGATATTTTCCCCAGGCTTTACTACATTCATTCGGAACGGGATTTAGACCAGTTTCAGAACGATCTGCTGCTTTTCCAGGAAGATGACCAGTTGGTGAAGCTAAGGACGCAGGTATGTATGTTTGACGGCGCAAGGGTGTGCAACCAGTGCTTTAAATGCATCGGACTGATCAACCGGAAGAGGCCGGAGGAGCTGCAGATCTATGAGACAGCAAAGCTCCTGGAATATAAGATGTATCAGCTGAACCTAAATGATTTTTCCCAAAAGGTCAATGAAAACTACAGAAAAAACGGCGGCTACGAGGAGATCAGATTTTCCTTAAACAGCAATCCCAGTGAGATGTTCAAAGTCACGGCAGAGACCTATCATGCAGAACGGGGGAAGCTAAGTCCCATAAACAATTTAAGCAACGGCATGAAAAGCCTTTACATGCTGTCCCTTTTGGAAACATATACAGAGGATGAAAAGCGGATCCCCAGCATCGTCATCGTAGAGGACCCTGAGATATTCCTCCATCCCCAGCTTCAGAAAATATCCAGTGAGATCCTATACCGGTTATCCAAGAAGAATCAGGTGATTTTTACCACCCATTCCCCTGGTATGCTGTTTAACTTCACCAGCCGCCAGATCCGCCAGGTGGTGCTGGACCGGGGCGGTTATTCCGTTGTCAGGGACAGAACGGATATTGATGCCATTTTAGATGATTTAGGCTATGGCGCCAATGATCTTTTAGGGGTCAGCTTCGTGTTCATTGTGGAGGGAAAGCAGGATAAGAGCCGCCTGCCCCTGCTGCTGGAAAAGTATTATTCGGAAATCTATGATAAAGAAGGCAATTTATCCCGGATATCCATCATCACCACCAACAGCTGTACCAATATTAAGACCTATGCCAATTTAAAGTACATGAATCAGGTGTATTTAAGAGACCAGTTCCTAATGATACGGGATGGGGATGGGAAAAACCCGGAAGAACTGGCAGGCCAGCTCTGCCGGTACTATGACGAGCGAAGCGGGGAGGACATTGATAAGCTTCCAAAGGTCACCAGAAGAAATGTGCTTATTTTAAAATACTATTCCTTTGAAAATTATTTCCTGAATCCCACAGTTATGGCAGCGCTTGGGGTGGTGGAACATGAAGAAGCGTTTTATCAGACCCTGTTTGATAAATGGCAGGAATATCTTTGCCGCCTGAAGAGCGGAAAGCAGTTGGTGGAGGTGTTGGGCAAGGATTTGGAATCAATGGAGGAATTAAAGGCCCATATGGAGGAATTCAGGATCCATATGAGGGGCCATAACCTGTACGATATATTTTACGGCCCGTATAAAAAGCAGGAAGGGGAGCTGTTAAAAAAGTACATTGATCTGGCTCCCCGGGAAGATTTTAAAGACATTTTAGATGCGATTGACAGGTTCGTTTATTTTGAAAGCAGAAAGACCCAGCCATGAGTCTGTTATTCTAAATCAATTTCCCAATCCTTAAAATAGTATCTCCAGTCCCGTTCGCTTATTGCTCTGATCACTCTGCAGGGACTTCCATAGGCCACCACGTTGGCTGGGATATCCCTTGTTACCACGCTTCCGGCCCCGATTACGCTGTTTTCTCCGATTCGGACTCCTGGAAGGATGATGGATCCGGCCCCGACCCATACGTTGTCCTCAATGGTAACAGGCACATTAAACTGGATCTGCTTCTTACGAATATCAGGGCGGATGGGATGGGCCGCCGTATCCACTACAACGTTAGGCCCGAACATAACATGGTTCCCGATGAAGATATCGGCGTCATCCACAAGGGTTAAGTGAAAGTTGGCATAAACGTCGTTTCCCATGTGAACGTGCTTTCCCCAGTTGGCGTGGAGCGGGGGTTCTATGTAGCAGTTTTTTCCGATTTCTGCAAAGAGCTTTTTTAGGATATCCTGCCGCTTCTGGCCTTCCGACGGGCGGGTCTGGTTATAGTCATAAAGGATCTCCAGACATCCGGTCTGCTCTGCCATCAGGTCTTCGTCGTCACAGCTGTAAAGCTTTCCGCTTTTCATTTTTTCTCTTAAATCCATGAAAACCTCCTCAAACAACGGGGCTGTCGGGGAACAGCCTCTTTTTTTCTTCATTATACCCTGTCCCCTTCTAAATGTCCATGAATTCGAATGTACTGCAGACAGGATGGTTAAACCTTGGGTCTATTATGCCTTTCTTCCCCAGTGCAGCGAACAAAGCCTGCAGTTTTGCCCGCTTACGCGCATTTGCCCTATGAAACAGACCATGACAGGATTTTCTTAAGAGCAGGCATAACCAAAATCTATTATGGCCTGTTTCGCACAAGTCCTTGCTGGTGGAGATATAAGGCAAGAAAGTGCTATTAGTTGGACAAATAAACGCACGCTTTTTTCAGGCATGTATATTATAATCAGAATAAGAGATCTTTGGAGGAGGTATCAGAATGAATTATCTGATTGGAATTGACGTGGGGACATCGGCAACAAAGACCGTACTGTTTGATGAAAAGGGCCGTGTGATTGCTTCTGCATCCAGGGAATATTCCCTTTACCAGCCCCAAAACGGCTGGGCGGAGCAGAATCCGGAAGACTGGAGAGAGGCGGTTCTTGAAACCCTTACCCAGGTTGTGGCAGAGTCCGGGGTAAAAAAAGAGGCTGTAAAAGGAATCGGGATTTCAGGCCAGATGCACGGGCTTGTAATGCTTGATGAAAAGAATGAGGTGATACGTCCCTCTATCATATGGTGTGACCAGAGAACCTCAGCCGAGGTGGAAGACATGGGAAAGCTTATTCCAAAGGAGCGCTGGATTGAGATCACTGCCAATCCGCCCCTTACCGGCTGGACCGCGGCAAAGATTTTATGGGTGAGGAAGCATGAACCGGAGAATTACGGAAGGTGCAGGCACATCCTCCTTCCAAAGGATTATATCCGTTACGTTTTGACGGGAGTATACGCAACGGATGTTTCTGACGCCAGCGGAATGCAGCTTTTGGATGTACCAGGAAGGTGCTGGTCCAAAGAAGTCTTAAATAAACTGGATATTGACCAGGAGCTTTTGGGAAAGGTGTATGAATCCTGTGAGGTGACGGGAACTCTTCTTCCGGAGATCGCAGCCAGGACCGGACTTTCTGCGGATACAAAGGTGGCAGGAGGGGCTGGAGACAATGCGGCCGCCGCTGTGGGGACCGGAGTCGTGAAGGATGGAACTGCCTTTACCACCATAGGTACATCGGGAGTGGTATTCGCCCACAGCAGCCAGGTTACCATTGATCCCAAAGGAAGAGTCCATACCTGCTGCTGTGCGGTACCTGGAGCGTGGCATGTTATGGGAGTGACCCAGGGGGCAGGACTTTCCTTAAAATGGTTTAAGGACAATTTCTGCCAGGATTATGTGGAAGAAGCAAGCGTACAGAAGATCGATGTTTATGATCTCATCAACCGGGATGTAAGCCAGGTAGAGGCAGGAAGCGATAAGCTTATTTATCTTCCTTATTTGATGGGAGAGAGGACCCCTCACCTTGACCCGGACTGCCGGGGCGTGTTTTTTGGACTTTCCGCTATCCATACAAGAAAGCACATGCTGCGGGCGGTGATGGAAGGTGTTTCCTATTCACTCAGTGATTGCAATGACATTCTTAAGGATATGGGGATCCAGGTGGGAGAGATGATGGCATGCGGCGGAGGCGGAAAAAGCCAGGTATGGCGCCAGATGCTTGCGGACATGTATGACTGTCAGGTAAAAACCGTTGCCCAGACAGAAGGACCGGCTCTTGGAGCTGCCATTCTGGCCGGAGTGGGGTGCGGGATTTTTGAAAGCGTGGAATCAGCCTGTGATGCCCTGATCTTTCAGGATAAGACTACGGGGCCTGAGGAAAGACAGGCCGGCCTTTATAAAAAATACCATCTGCTATACAAGCAGCTTTATGAGGATTTAAAGGACAGCTATAAGAAGCTTGCAGCTTTATAAATCATGGCAAAAGATAAAAAGGAGGAAGAATATAAGGTAGTGAAGATCCCCATGACGGCAGAAGGCCTAAAAGCAGTGGAGGCCCTGCATGCAGCAGGAATACCAACCATCGTTACCCTGGTATTTTCCGCTGCCCAGGCGCTTCTGGCAGTGAGAGCTGATTGAAAAGTTCAAAAAGGATTATCTGGCAGTATTTGGAGAATAAGAAAAGAGAGGGAAAGCTATGGGATTGACAATTAAACCAGTGACAGATCCTGCTTTTCGTAAGTACGGGAAAGTAGTTACAGGGTATGATGCAGGAGAACTTCTGGAAAAAATGAAGGAAACACCCCTTCCTGATGAGGTGGTATATGTTGCTTCCGTAAAGGAATTGGAGGAACTGGCGGTTTCTAAGAAAATCGAAAAGAAGCTTTACGGCCAGCTTCCCATACAGGTGGGTTATTGCAACGGGCATAATAAGAACATGAACGCAGTGGAATACCATAGAAATTCAGAAATCAATGTGGCCGTGACGGATTTGATCCTGATCTTGGGACGGCAGCAGGATATTGCTCCTGATTATACATACGATTCAGGAAACATGGAGGCATTTCTGGTTCCGGCTGGAACTATGATCGAGGTTTATGCCACGACCCTTCATTATGCCCCCTGCCATGTGTCGGAAAAGGGCTTTCGCTGTGTGGTGATTTTACCAAAGGACACCAATACGGATTTAGAGCCTGCCGGGGAAGCCGTGAATAAAGAGGACCGGCTGTTGTTTGCCAAAAATAAATGGCTCATTGGACATAAAGAGGGCGGACTTCCGGAGCATGCCTACATTGGCATATCCGGAGAAAACTTGTCTGTATGATAAGAATTTATCAATAAATCAGCAGGCCTATCATAAAAAAGAGTGGTGAAAAATAACAGGAGGAGATATACAATGAATAATATCCCGGAATTAAAGGTAGGAATCGTAGCGGTAAGCAGAGATTGTTTTCCGGAATCCTTATCAGTAAACAGAAGAAAAGCGCTGGTAGAGGCATACAGGGCAAAATATGACGGCGGAAATATTTATGAAAGTCCTGTCTGTATCGTGGAAAGTGAGATCCATATGGTCCAGGCATTGGAGGATGTAAAGAAAGCAGGCTGCAATGCCCTGGTAGTCTATCTTGGAAACTTTGGTCCGGAGATCTCAGAAACTCTTCTTGCAAAGCATTTTGACGGACCGGTCATGTTCATCGCAGCAGCAGAGGAAAGCGGGGACAGCTTAACTCAGGGCCGTGGAGATGCCTACTGCGGAATGTTAAATGCAAGCTATAATTTAAAGCTTAGAAATATCAAGGCGTACATACCGGAATATCCCGTAGGAACGGCAGAGGAATGCGCTGATATGATCGAGGAATTCCTTCCGATTGCCAGAACTCTGGCAGGACTTTCCCAGTTAAAGATCATTAGCTTTGGCCCACGCCCCTTAAACTTCCTGGCTTGCAATGCCCCCATCAAACAGCTTTATAATTTGGGCGTGGAGATTGAGGAAAACTCTGAGCTGGATTTATTTGAAGCCTATAATAAGCATGCAGGCGATCCAAGGATCCCGGATGTAGTAACGGATATGGAAAAGGAGCTGGGAGAGGGGAACCAGAAACCGGAAATCCTTCCAAAGCTTGCCCAATATGAACTCACCCTGCTGGATTGGGTGGAGGCACACAAGGGATACCGGAAATATGTTGCCATAGCAGGAAAGTGCTGGCCGGCTTTCCAGACCCAGTTCGGCTTTGTTCCCTGCTATGTGAACAGCCGCCTTACAGGAATGGGAATCCCGGTTTCCTGTGAAGTGGACATTTACGGAGCACTCAGTGAATTCATAGGTACCTGTATCAGTATGGATGCCGTGACCCTGCTTGACATTAACAATACGGTTCCTGCGGATATGTATGATGGAGATATTAAGGGCAAGTATGAATATACCCATCAGGATACCTTTATGGGCTTCCACTGCGGGAACACATGCTCAAGAAAGCTTTCCTCCTGTTCCATGAAGTATCAGATGATCATGGCAAGAGCTCTTCCGGAGGAAGTGACTCAGGGAACCCTTGAGGGAGATATCGCACCGGGTGATATTACGTTTTTCCGCCTCCAGAGTACTGCAGATAATTTCCTTCGGGCATACGTAGCCCAGGGAGAGGTGCTTCCGGTAGCCACCCGTTCCTTTGGCTCCATCGGTGTGTTTGCCATTCCGGAAATGGGAAGATTTTACCGTCATGTGCTCATTGAAAAGAATTTCCCACACCATGGTGCGGTAGCTTTCGGACATTACGGAAAGGCCTTATTTGAGGTGTTTAAGTATCTTGGAGTGGAAGAAATTGGATTTAACCAGCCAAAGGGCATGCTATATAAGACAGAAAATCCATTTGGTTAAAAGGAGCTGTATTTTGTCAGATTATTTGTGAGGCAATGATTGACAGAGGCAACAGAACATAATAACTGCAAAGAAACAACGATAAAAGGCGGAAGGATTTCCCCTGCCGGGGTATCCTTCCGCCTTTTACTGTCTTGTTGTTTATATAGCTCCCTTCATAGCCAGGACCGCCAAAACACAGGTTATTAAGATGACGGCAGCTGTGAGGGTCATGCCAAAATTATAATTCCGCTTTTTAGAGGCGTCTATAGAAGCCGTTGAAGCGGGAATGATAAGATTGGATCTTCTCAAGGTCGTTACCAGAGGCTTATAGATGAGAAGAGTCAGGGCTGTGTTAATACCTCCCTTTAAAAGGTTAAAGGGGATAAATGCCGGGAGAAGGAGCTTGGCCACGGCCTCTCTGGGATACCCCATGTAAATGGGAGTGATCAGGTAATTCCACAAAACCATGACCAGGGTCATGAGAAGGGTGCCTGCTACCATACCAAAGAAAGCTCCCCACATGGAATGACGCTTCTTATAGAGATAAGCGGCCGGACAGACAAAGGCTACCGTTGAGAGAATGTTCATGATCAATCCGATGATACCGGTGCTGCTGATGGTAAACATTTCAACAAAGGATACGATGACAGAGATCAGTGCTGCAGACATCGGGCCGAATAAGAAGCCTCCGGTGAGAATGATAATATCCTTTGGCTCATACTCTAAGAATGGAAGCATAGGGATCAATGGGATCCGGATGGCCACAACGGCTACAAAAGCCAGCGCGCAAAGCATGGCCATCAAAGTAAGTTTGCTTGTTTTCTTTGTCATATTCATGATTCAGTCCTCCTGAAAATAAGTAACACCTGAAAGTATGTCTTTCAGGTGTTAAAAATAGACAGGTGTATTATCACTATTTAACACATCTTCTTTCATCCAGACTTTACTGTCGGTATTGGAATCACACCAATTCTGCGCAGTATGCGCTCGCGGACTTTACCGCCGGTCGGGAATTTCACCCTGCCCTGAAGACAACCATATGCAAATGTTCTGAAGGTATTATAACATTTTAAAAAATAATTGCAAGATGTTGTTGCAATTTTTTTAATGCTTTGCTATAATAGCGGACATGGGGGTATAGCTCAGCTGGGAGAGCGCTTGAATGGCATTCAAGAGGTCATGGGTTCGAATCCCACTATCTCCACGACAAAAGTCTAGTAAATACTAGGCTTTTTTATTTTTGTGTTGTAATTCGTGTTGCATTGTTTCGAAATGGTTTAATGTTACATCTAAATATTTTTGTTCAAAATCATTAATAGTACCACGATATACTTGTTTTAGAGTTTTATCTGATGACCAACCACCACGTTGCATAATATACTGATCCGGAACGTTAAGTGCGTGCATAATAGATGCAGCATAATGTCTTAAATCATGAAAACGGATGTTTTCCAACTTAAGTTTTTTTATAGCTCTTGCAAATCGGTTTGATATATTGTCAGGAGCTCCAACATCAACAAGTTTTCCTGTATGTGGTAGCATATTTATGACAAATTGTGGCATTATTATTTCCCTGGTACTGGAAACTGTCTTAGTTGTTTTAATAGTCCATTCACCTCTGGAAACCCTAACCATTGCTTTGTTTACTGAAATAGTATTTCCTGTAACATCTTCTGATGTAAGGGCGCAAATTTCTGAACGACGAAGGGTTCCAAAAGCTGCAAGGCACACTGCTTTCAGCATTTCTTTATCGCGCTTAAAGTAATCCATAAGAATTTTTATATCATTATCAGATGGGGTATAAGTGTTACTTTTTATTTTCTGCGGCAATTTTACTTTTATCCGTTTTTCTGGATAATACAAGTCAAAAGCTGCCACTAACAAACCGTATGCGTTTCTAACAGTTTTAGGAGATCGCTCTATAGATATTTCATTTATCCACTGTTGAATCTTATCATTGTTAATGAGGTCGGCCTTTTGGTCAACTATGCTGCTCATCATAAAACGCTTTATAGACCTATACCCATTTATAGTTGTGGGAGATAGTACATTGCTTTTTGCAGTACAATAGTCATCTAACATAGTTCCTATTGACTTATTATAACTTTTTGACGATAATTCTTTATTTGCGGCCCAGGCAGATGCGTCTTTTTCAGCTTGACGCTTTCCCTTTGTTGTTGGGTCGTCATTGGTAAACGATTTATAAATCCTTTTGTTCTTGGAAGTTCCGTCAGGTTGTATTTTGGTTTCTGTATGGCTATAAACTTGTACACGCCATGATCCAGATGGTAACTTTTTTGCAGTTGGCATTTTAAAATTTCCTTTCAGTTGACTTATTTTAAGGTACAAAAAATACGCCATACCTTTGACAGATCGGCGCATTAGTGATACAATAAGTCTGTGAATACGTTGTATCGGGCCTTTGTCCGGTATGATATTTAAAATCCGTTCCAGTTAGCACTGGGGCGGTTTTTTATTTGTTTTATTTCTTATTTTTCGTCTTTTTCTCTCATGATCTCAACTTGTTTCATTGCACTCTCAAGAGCTTGGGCAAGTATTGCCATCGACTTTTTGTCAAGCTTTTTCCCATTGAAGTAAAGGGGGCTTGTTCCCTTATCATTAATATCTCCAATGATTCCAGCGATCTTCTTCGCAACATCAAGTTCTTGAACAGGTATCAATTCTGGTTTCTTAATTTCTTCAGGTTCTACTCCGGTCATTAAATAATCCATTGTAACTCCAAAGTAATCGCATATTTTTTGTGCTAACTTTGAACTTGCTAAAGATTTTTTCTTTTTCCATGTACTAATTGTAGAGGTACGCGTTCCTGTATCCTTACAAAATTTATAAGGTGTAATACCGTTTTTGTCGCAGAGCATTTCAAATATTTCGTACATAATGACCTCACAAGAAAATTATTTTAGGCAAAACGAAATAAACTATTGACTAGCTCTGTTTGACGTGCTATAGTATGGCTATAGCTCGTAAAAATAAGCTAAAAATAGTAATTCCACAAAAATTAGTTCGTAAAAATGATGTAACTCGTTCAGCAAAACAAGTATATCACTAAACCGAGCTATACGCAAGTATTATTTAATGAAAGGAGGTATTTTATGTCTAAAATGTATTCTTGCGCAGAGGTAGCAGAGCGATACGGTGTACAAGTTATTACTATTTGGGATTGGATCCGAAAAAAGAAGCTGCCAGCCTTAAAAATAGGCAGAGATTACAGGATTAGTGAAAGTGACATATCGGTATTTGAAGAATCACGACGCACAGTGAAGTGAATGCATTGAAAGGAGAAAAATATGCCAAAGCTGAAATTATCAGATTTTGAGCAGAAGAAATTAATTGCACGTGTGACAATTAAAAAACGAATGGAGCTCAAACAAATCAGAAACCCAGAAGTTGCACGCCGCTTGAGTACGCCTGAGCGAACGTTGAAATACCGCTGGCAGTATCCAGAAACTTTACGGCTTGGCGATCTATGGGGATTGGTATCCACACTTGGATTAAGCGATCAGGAAATTCTGCAAATCGTAAGGGGAAAGGAGTACGTATGAAGTACTATGACAACTTAGGCGATTACACCGACACCCGTCCATCTAAGCTGATGGAGTTTACAAAACGGGTTATGCCGGCAGTGATCTTCCTCGGTGCAATGGCCTTGATGTTTATGGCAGTGGGTGCGCTGGAAGTGTTGTGAGAGGAGGTGATGATTAATGGAACTTGCAAAATGGATATTGGAAGAGTTAGAGGACATGCCGCTCGAAATGCTGGCGGATGCGGTTGAAAGTAAATCATTTAAGCCGTTGCTGATTAATGATGGCCATATTATCGGCTATGAAAAAGCAGAAACCCCAGGAGCTGCAACTCCCAGGGAATCCAAATAACTGATAATAACTTTTCACCCTTATTATAAGGGATTTATAGGAGGATTGCAACAATGTCTATGAAAATCAATCAGTTAGAGATTGAAAACGTAAAAAGAATTAAGGCCGTAAAGATCGAGCCATCGGCCAACGGCCTGACGATCATCGGAGGTAGGAACAATCAGGGAAAGACTTCAGTCCTGGATTCCATTGCCTGGGTGCTGGGTGGGGACAAGTTTCGGCCTTCACAAGCCCAGCGGGACCAGTCCGTGATCCCTCCGAACCTCCGAATTACTATGAGTAACGGTCTTGTGGTGGAACGGAAGGGAAAGAACAGCGCACTTAAGGTCACGGATCCGAACGGAGAGAAGGGAGGCCAGCAGCTCCTGAATGACTTTGTAGAGCAGTTCGCCCTTAACCTTCCAAGGTTCATGGAATCAACCTCAAAGGAAAAGGCTCAGATTCTTCTTAAGATTATCGGGGTAGGGGACAAGCTGGTGACACTGGAAAAGGAAGAGCAGGAGCATTACAATGAGCGGCTTGCTATTGGTCGTATTGCGGACCAGAAAGAGAAGTACGCAAAAGAGCAGCCTTATTATAATGATGCACCAGCGGAACTTGTATCTGCGTCAGAGCTCATCAAGAAACAGCAGGATATCCTGGCACAGAACGGGGAGAACCGGAGAAAACGGGAACGTCTTCATCAGCTGGAGCAGGAAGACCAGAGGCTTATGGAGCAGATCCAGGAGTTACTTAAGAAACAGGAAACTGTCCGGGCCGATCTTGCCATTGCCAGAATGGATGCGAAGGATCTGGAGGATCAGTCCACTGCAGAACTGGAACAAAGCATTTCTGATATTGAGGAGATTAACCGGAAGGTGCGGGCAAACCTTGACAAAGAGAAGGCGGAAGACGATGCCAGAGAATACCGAAGGCAGTATGACCAGCTTTCGAAACAGCTTGATGAAGCCCGTGACGCTAAAAATAAGCTTCTTAATTCTGCAGAACTTCCGCTATCGGAACTTTCTATCAAAGAGGGAGAACTGGTTTATAAAGGTCAGCAGTGGGACAACATGTCAGGATCTGATCGGCTGAAAGTATCCACCGCCATTGTAAGGAAGCTAAATCCAGAGTGTGGTTTCGTTCTCCTGGACAAGCTTGAGCAGATGGACCTTGAAGTACTTAAGGAATTTGGAGAGTGGTTGGAATCAGAGGGCCTCCAGGCTATTGCAACCCGGGTAAGTACCGGGGAAGAATGTTCCATCATTATTGAGGACGGATACGTGGCGGGCCAGGAGCACCCACTCATGGAAGATAAGAAAACAGAATGGAAGAAAGGAGTATTTTAATGCAGATTATTAGAGGGAAATTACCGGGGGCGAAAAAAATTGTTGTGTATGGCCCCGAGGGGATCGGTAAATCAACATTCGCCGCACAGTTCCCGGATCCGGTGTTTATTGATACTGAGGGCAGTACAAAGGATATGGATGTGGCGAGACTTCCGGAGCCCAGCAGCTGGACCATGATTATGGAAGAGGTTTCAGAAGTAATCAAGACCCCTGGACTATGTAAGACTTTGATTATTGATACGGCAGATTGGGCGGAAATGCTTTGTACTACCAGTGTTTGTGATAAGAACCATAAGAACAGCATTGAAGAGTTTGGCTATGGAAAAGGATACATATACATTCAGGAGGATTTTGGGAAGCTTTTAAACCTTCTTACTGATGTGATAAAAGTCGAAATTAATGTGGTTCTTACGGCCCATGCAAAAATGCGGAAGTTCGAGCAGCCGGACGAATTAGGAGCTTATGATCGTTGGGAAATGAAACTGAGCAAAGGCGTGGCTCCCATGGTAAAGGAATGGGCGGATATGGTCCTGTTCTGTAACTATAAGACTATGGTGGTCAATGTAGACGGCCAGGGCGCCCAGAAGGGCAAGAACAAGGCCCAGGGCGGCAAACGTGTCATGTATACGACCCACCATTCCTGCTGGGACGCAAAGAACCGGTACGGGCTTCCTGATGAAATGCCTTTTGAGTATGGAGCTATTCGCCATATTATAGAAAGTTCCGATGCGGGAAATCCCATTTCGGAGAAGAAAAACACACCCCCCTCCACTTCACAATCGAGACAGGAAAAGACTGGGAGTACAGACAATAGGAGCGCTCAGGAGTCTCCAAAGGAAGAGAAGGCAGTTCCACCGATGGAAACAGAGTCAGATTCTATAAATCCACCGGAAGTGAAGGTTGACGAGCGGATCCCGAAAGCCCTTCATGATTTGATGATTAATAATCAGGTTGACGAGTGGGATATTCAGAATGTAGTGGCTGCCAGAGGATACTTCCCCGCAGATATGGCGGTTGCTGATTATCCGCCTGACTTTATCTCTGGTGTGTTAGTAGGAGCCTGGGATCAAGTATATCCCATGATTAAAGAAATGAAAGAAAAAGACAGCTTAGTGTTTAATTAAGGAGGAAAAATAGATGGCAGATTATGAAGCAAAAGAATTAGGTTGGGACGACGTAGTGGAAAAAGGAGAAGGGGGTGGGGACTTTGTCCTCCTTCCTCCTGGAGATTATGATTTCACAGTAGAATCTTTTGAACGCGCAAGACATCCAGGTGGAGATAGATCTCCTGAATGCAACAAAGCAATGTTGAAGTTGAGATTTGAAACTCCAGAGGGGACTGCTCTTATAACAGAAAGTCTGCTTCTTTACGATAAAATGCAATGGAAGATTGCACAGTTCTTCCTTTGCATTGGTGAAAAGGAAGTTGATGGCAAGGTAAGAATGAACTGGCCAGCAGTTCCCGGAGCTAAGGGAAAAGCAACAATCGAGGTAACTCCAGGCAGAGATGATCCAAGCAAAAAGTTTAACCATGTAAAAAGGTATCTTCCATATGAACCTAAAAAATTTAAAGCAGGGACATTTTAACTATGGAACTTAGACCATATCAGTCAGAGGCAAAGGCTGCTATTTTTGAAGAATGGGACAAGGGCGTCAAACGAACGCTTCTGGTCCTCCCCACCGGATGCGGTAAGACAATCGTATTTGCCAAGGTAACAGAAGATTGTGTCCGCAGGGGGAACCGGGTGTTGATTCTGGCTCACCGTGGGGAGCTTCTGGATCAGGCCGCCGATAAGATCGGAAAGGCCACCGGCCTTGGGTGTGCTACCGAGAAGGCAGAGGAAACCTGCTTAGGGAGTTGGTTCCGGGTTGTAGTCGGATCCGTTCAGAGCCTAATGAGAGATAAGAGACTAAAACAATTCCCGGTGGATTATTTCGACACCATCATTATCGACGAAGCACATCATTGTTTATCTGACAGTTACCAAAAGATTTTAGATTATTTCAAAGGGGCCAACATTCTAGGGGTTACGGCCACACCGGACCGTGGCGATATGAGAAACCTGGGTGAATGCTTTGACAGTCTGGCCTATGAATACACGCTCCCTAAAGCAATTAAAGCCGGGTTCTTATCCCCAATCAAAGCCCTCACCATTCCCCTGCAGCTTGATCTTTCAGGAGTTGGTATCCAGTCCGGGGATTTCAAATCCGGAGATCTGGCAACGGCCCTGGATCCATACCTGTATCAGATTGCAGACGAAATGGAAAAGCATTGTAAGGACCGGAAGACCGTTGTATTCCTCCCTTTAGTAAAGACAAGCCAAAAATTCCGGGACATTTTGAATGAAAAGGGTTTTAAGGCCGCCGAGGTAAACGGGGACAGCAAAGACCGGGCGGAGGTCCTGGCAGCCTATGAGCGGGGAGATTATAACGTACTCTGTAACTCTATGCTTCTTACGGAAGGCTGGGACTGTCCAAGTGTGGATTGTATTGTAGTCTTGCGGCCGACTAAGGTCCGTAGCCTTTACAGCCAGATGGTAGGGCGTGGCACCCGGTTATTCCCGGGGAAGGACCACTTACTACTGTTGGATTTTCTTTGGCACACAGAACGTCATGAACTATGCCACCCTGCAAGTCTGATCTGTCAGGATGAGGAAGTTGCAAAGAAAATGACTGAGAACATCGAAAAGGCCGGATGCCCAATAGATATTGAAGAAGCAGAAAAGCAGGCTGCAGAGGATGTTGTCGCCCAAAGAGAGGAAGCCCTTGCAAAACAGCTTAAGGAAATGAGAAATCGTAAAAAGAAGCTGGTGGATCCGTTGCAATTTGAAATGAGTATCCAGGCGGAGGATTTGTCTGGATATGTTCCAGCCTTTGGTTGGGAAATGGCACCTCCATCAGACAGCCAGAAAAGAGAGCTTGAAAAGCGTGGGATCCTCCCTGATCAGATAGACAATGCTGGAAAGGCCAGCCTCATCCTGGATCGTTTACACAAGCGTCAGGAAGAAAATTTGAGCACACCAAAGCAAATCCGCTGCCTGGAAAAGTACGGATTCCAGCATGTTGGAACGTGGAACTTTGATTCTGCCAAAAACATGATTGACCGTATCGCAGCGGCAGGTTGGAGGGGAGCGCCCTCTGGCGTGAATCCGCAGGAATATATACCGGAATAAGGAGACTTGAAACATGGATAGTACATACGACCTCATGGAGGTCCTTAATCATATAGACCCCTCAGAGCTTTCCTATCAGGACTGGATCAATGTAGGTATGGCTTTGCAGCATGAAGGGTATTCCGTTGATGTGTGGGACCGTTGGAGCATGAATGACCGGCGCTATCACGCAGGGGAATGTGAAAAGAAATGGCGGGGCTTCCACGGGGCCGGTACTCCGGTGACAGGTGGAACCATTGTCCAATATGCCAGGGATCAGGGGTGGACGCCTCCCTATGATCCTGGGACAGCCCTTGATTGGAACGACACCATTTCAGCAGAAGGTATTATAGTTGATAAAAACTGGGTAGAGGAAAGAGAAGTTACAGAGCCCAGGCAGTGGGATCCAGCCGGGGAACTTATAAAGTATTTAGAAACCCTGTTTGAGGCTGGAGAGAATGTCGGCTATGTAGTAAAGAGCTGGAAAAAGGATGAGAAATACCTTCCTGCAGATAAAGGATCTTACGGTCGGACGGCGGGGCAGCTTATTGAACTTCTGTCCCAATGTAAGGGTGATATTGGCAGCGTACTTGGCGATTACAATCCGGAGGGCGGAGCGTGGATCCGCTTTAATCCTCTGGATGGAAAAGGCGTGAAAAATGAGAATGTCTCTGATTTTAAGTATGCACTGGTAGAATCAGATTCCATGGAGATAGAGAAACAGCACGCCATTATCCGGGAATTGGAATTACCGGTTGCCTGTCTGGTGCACAGCGGCGGTAAGAGTCTCCATGCTATTGTAAGGGTTGACGCCGCAGATTACAGCGAGTACCGGAAGCGAGTGGATTATCTTTACGATATCTGCAAGAAAAATGGACTTGCTATTGATCAGCAAAACCGGAATCCTTCCAGGCTATCAAGGCTGCCCGGTATTATGCGTGGCGATAAGAAGCAGTTTATTGTTGATACCAATATAGGAAAAGAAAGCTGGACGGAGTGGAAAGAATGGATTGAGTCCATCAACGATGATCTTCCGGATCCGGAAAGCTTAGACGATGTATGGGAGAACCTTCCGGAGTTGGCACCGACCCTAATAGACGGCCTGTTACGACAAGGACACAAGATGCTGATTGCAGGCCCCTCCAAGGCCGGGAAATCGTTTTTACAGATAGAAATGTGCATTGCTATAGCTGAGGGAAAACAGTGGCTTAATTGGGCCTGTACGCAGGGAAGAGTGATGTACGTGAACTTAGAGCTTGACCGGGCCAGCTGCCTTCACCGTTTTAAAGATGTATATCAGGCACTTGGGTGGCAGCCTAAGAACCTAAAAAACATAGATATCTGGAACTTAAGAGGAAAGTCCCGTCCTATGGACAAGCTGGCCCCAATGCTTATACGCAGGGCGGCGAAAAAGAATTACATAGCCATTGTCATTGACCCGATCTACAAAGTAATTACCGGTGATGAAAACAGCGCGGATCAGATGTCTAATTTCTGTAATCAGTTTGATAAGGTGTGTACGGAGCTTGGCGTGGCAGTGATCTACTGCCATCATCACAGCAAGGGAAGCCAGGGCGGGAAGAAGTCCATGGACCGGGCCAGCGGATCCGGCGTATTTGCCAGGGATCCTGATGCGCTTATTGATCTTATTGAACTAGAAACGACCGAAGAACTGATGAAGCAACAGGAGAACCGGGCAGTCTGTGACACCTGCAGGCAGTACCTTGATGCACATTTTAAGTGGGAGGACGACCTTTCCCAGGATGATTTATGTAGTAGCTACCAGATGATGGAGTACTGCAAGGAGAAGTTGGATAAATGGCAAATGGCAGCCCTGGAACGCAATATAGAAGCGGCCAAGTCCAGGGTAAAGGGTATGACCGCATGGCGTATTGAAGGGACGCTCAGAGAGTTTTCAAAGTTTGATCCGGTGAATCTATGGTTTAATTATCCGGTTCACACTCTGGATCAGTCCGGAGTCTTAGGAGATATTCAGCCAGAAGCAGATGCTCCTTCCTGGAAGAAAAATTTCAGTAAAAAGAAGTCCCCAGAAGAGTCCAAAAAGGAGCGTAAGGAGAGTCTGGAAACACAATATGAGTCCTTAAAAAGCTTTAATGAAGACGGGAAAGTAACAATCAAAGATCTTGCAGAGGGCATGGGAACGACAGAAAAAACAGTCCGGAATCGTATTAAAGAGCATGGTGGTTTCTGGATTGATGAAGGTTATGTGGGTAGAAAGTAAGGGAAAAAGTCGAAGGGAAACAGTTCCCCTAATTGTGAAAAAGTCGAACATTTCCCCTTTCCCCCTAAAAGTGAAAAACTCGAAGAATGCCGAGCATTTCCCTCGCAGGGAAAAAGTCGGGAAAACACCGAGATTTTCCAGGGAAGGGAAATGCTATATATACTACGTATATATATAAGGCTATTTTCCCTGACGGTCAAAGGGGGAAAGAAAGGTGGGCTTAAGCGCTGCCCACCCTCCTTCCTTCCCCTGTCCTTTGACAAATAAAACTTTTCACAAGAAGATTTCGTACATTAAAATTTTAGAGAGGTGAAGTGAATGGTAATAGATTTTTTTATAGTCATGAAAAAGGTCCCTACCGTGACTCACCAGGAAAAGCAGGTGCATGTGGTAAATGGGAAGCCGGTCTTTTATGAACCGGATGAGCTAAAAGCAGCCAGGGCGAAGCTATCGGCGCACTTGGGGCAGCACGTCCCGGAAAAAAGGTTTGTGGGTCCGGTGAGGTTGACAACGTGGTGGTGCTTCCCTGTTACTGGCAAACATAAGAACGGGGAGTATAAGACCAGCAAGCCTGACACAGACAATCTGGTAAAGCTTCTTAAGGACGTTATGACAGAGCTGCATTTCTGGAAAGATGATGCGCAGGTAGCATCCGAAGTGATTGAAAAGTACTGGGCTGATCTGCCTGGGATTTATGTAAAGGTGGAAAGCTTATGACGGATCAAGAAGTACAGAAAGCCTTTGAAGAGGTGTATAACAAGTTTTGGCTCAATTACCGGGGAAAGATTCTTCCTCGAGGATCAGACGAATGGGAGCGCATGAACACCTGGGCCGTGGTCCTGATGAAGAAGTATCCATTCATGGAGCAGCTGGTGGCGGAAATGATAGCGGAGTTAGGGCAGAGAATGTGGAGAAGAGAATGAAAATTATAGATCAACAAGGAAACGCGGGTTTACCGGAGGAAGGAGAGACATGGAAAGATTAACAGAGGCGTATGGACCAGATCATTTCAGGGTTTGTGGGAATCAGACGGTATACAATCGCAATCCAGGAAAGAGAAGCCGCATTTCTTATGCACTAGCAAAGCTCTTTTATTTGGAACATGAAGAAAAGAAAGCTGGAATGACAAACGCTGAGAAAATCAGATCAATGACTGATAGGGAACTGGCTGAATTGATTGTCAGTGGAGAGTGGTCCGCCATTTGCCCCATGTGTAAATATAACCACACTGGACAATGTAAATTCGATGAAGATGGAAATGAGGTTGGAGACGGGGAAACTTGTATGATGGGTGCTCTTGAATGGCTGACAGGGCCTGCAGGCCATAAAACCAAAGTTTGACGGAGGAAACAAAATGACAGTAAAAGATTTTGATGTAGGTCAAAAAGTTTTTATTATCAATATGTATGAGGGTAGGAACTGTGAACCAGAGATCAGAGAAGCAAAGGTAAAAGCAGTGGGGCGCAAATATGTGACCATTGATAATGGAAACAGATATGAGCATGAGGAAAGGTTTTGTTACGGACTGGTTCAAAATACTGATTATGGCGAAATAACTTACCTATGCCCTTCAAGAACAGATGCAAATAATTACATTGAACAAAGTAAGCTTTCAAAATGGCTAAGCAATATAACATGGATCAAATGCAGGAAATATACTTTGGAGCAGTTGCGAAAAGTGAAGGAGATTCTTGTTGATTGATGGGTAATGCGTCCGGCGTGTCCGGCATTACATAACCTTCCGGCCTGACTGGCAGGACCGGGGCCGGAGGGAGAAAGAGAGGCAGTAAGTATTATGGAATATAAATGCATCAAGGAAATGTGGCTTGAAAAGTACGGTGAAGAATGTTTCCCTACTGGAGAGTATGATTGTGTACCAATCGGATCAACGTGGTTACAGGACGATGAAAGTAACTTGATTGGCGGCGAAGTACACCTTGACTGCCTTAAAGGATCGGATGAACTTGGTTGGATTGAGATTACAGAATCCGATTTGAAACAGTATTTTGAACCAGTAAATTAGGATTTTCCGGAGCACCAGGAGAAAGGAGAATCATGGGGAATACCGAAGTAAAGAGAAAAGCAATTCCTAAAAAGATTCGAATAAAGGTCTATGAAAAGTATAATGGGCATTGCGCCTATTGTGGCAGTGACATGGAGATTAGTGAAATGCAAGTAGATCATGTAGAGTCTTTATACTGGTACGGTGGAGCTGATGATATAAGCAATTATATGCCAGCGTGCAGGGCGTGTAATTTTTACAAAAGCACCTTGCCATTAGAAGAGTTTAGAGAACACGTAAAGACTATTCCGGAACGCTTGGAGAAGGAATTTATTTACCGCATCTCTAAAAAATACGGCATTATCCAGGAAATCGAAAAGCCAGTTCAATTTTATTTTGAAACGATCCCGGAGAAAGGTAATGAACTATGAATAATCTTGACGTAGCTGGATTGTTAAAGACTTACTCTGAAAGATGCTTAAACGCCAGGAATGCAGAACATCTTAGAGAAATTGTTAGAGATTTGAAAAGGGAACTAAATGCCGAAGAAATTAGGAAGTTGCGAATGACTAATATTTAGAATTGTGAGGTAGGAATGGCTTATACAGTGCAGGAACAGATTGAATTAGATCAGCAACTTAGAAGATGGCAGAAACGGCAGCTTACAGCCGTAAAACAGAGTAATATTGATAAAGCCTTTGAATCAATGAACGATATTGAAAGGGCAGTATGGGAACAGGTGGCCAGAGCAGAAAGTTTTAAAGATATATCTGTCCTGGCATGGGAAACGGCCTACAAGGTAATACCTAAGTTTTGTAAGCTGGCCCGGTAAATTTAGATTTTCAGAAGGAGGTATCCAGTGTGCAAAATAATAAATATTCATTTCCTATAAATCAATGCCCTCATTGTGGTGGAGGAACAATAAAAATAAGGCAACATATTCACGGATACGGTGAATACCTTGTGGATTTAGAGAATGGAGAAATTGAAAGTTCATCACTTCATGATTACTTATATTATAAGAATACCGGAAAATACGCTTTATGTGCTGACTGTGGTAAAAGACTATTTAAGGTAGATGATGAACTGAACGTTATCCAATAAAACTGATATTTGATTCATTAAGAAAGGAGGCCGGAGCCGTCCGGACGAAAAGGTACCTGGCTCCTTTCAAAAATGGGATTTGAAGTATTTGACAATTATAAATGTGACGGTCAGATGGAAATGACCGATTGCACAGAGAATAAACAGCTCACTCACTTATCGCTTTTCTCTGGCATAGGGGGACTTGATCTGGCAGCTGAGTGGGCTGGGTTTAAAAGTGTAGGACAGTGTGAATGGGCTGAATACCCGACAAAGGTATTAGAAAAGCACTGGCCCGATGTAGAAAGGTGGAGAGATATACATGAACTACACGCAGATGACTTTATTCGAAGAACCGGAATCAAGCCGGGAGAACTCACGGTCATTTCGGGTGGCTTCCCGTGCCAGCCACATTCGGTTAATGGGCTGCGTAAAGCGTCTGGTGATGAACGTGACTTATGGCCGGAGTACAGGCGCGTCATTAATGAAATTAAGCCCCAGTGGGTTGTGGCTGAAAATGTATGGGGACTCTTATCAAGCGAATCTGGACGGTTCTTTCGAGGAATACTCAGAGATTTTGCCAGCCTGGGGTATGATGTTGGATGGTGTTGTTACAGAGCTTCCGATGTCGGAGCAGTTCACTCCAGAAAGCGGATTGGAATTATTGCCCACGCCACAAGCTTCAGATGCAATAGCGTGGACAAAGGTGAAAAAGACGGACATGCAAACATCATTATACAAACACGAAATGAAAGGGCACGCAAAAAAAACGATCCATTACCTTATGTACCAGGGATACACCGCAAACCAATCAGCGGAGTATTACGAAATGATGATGGGATTTCCGAAGGGCTGGACAGAATTAAATGTCTCGGAAATGCAGTAGTGCCGGCACAGTTCTACCCGATATTCCAGGCAATAGCTGATATAGAGTTAGGCCGGTAAACTAATATTTCCACAAGGAAGGTGATAAATTGAGTAGTAAAGATGAACATGCGGCCATTCTTTCAACGGAACACGCAAGGGCTGCGAAGCAGTATTACATACTTAATGGACCTAAAGCCGATACAATCAGCGCAAGAGAGCCGGCCTATTTATTCACAAGCCTGTGTCCGGACCCGAAGCGCAGGAAGCCTCCTGCAAAGAAGAAGGTGCAGCATGAAGTTTGAAGAAAAACAGAAATTCACTGTTCAGGTTTATCCCAGTAGGAAGTTCGGGACTGTGATCGGTAGCAACGATGGCCTGATCGGGATCCTGCTAGACAACGGTGAATACATAGACATTCCCCGGGAACGGGTGAGAATTGTATCGGTGGAGGTGGATCATGAAACCAAAGAAGATATATTCCGTTTGTAGCCATGGCATACCGATAGATTCAGGGACAGCCAGGGAACTTGCAAAGAAGTTAGGGACAGCCTCGGGCGTTATTTGCAATTACGCAAGAGACGGACTGATCTATAAAGACCAGTATACCTTCCAGGAGATAGGGCTGGCAAATGAAAAGACTGCGGCGGCTATGAGATGGGCCAAGGAATGGGACGAGGTAGTAGAGAAGATATTGACAGCAAGGAGGTGACAGGATTTGGACAAAGAAATACTGGTCCAGTATTGTGAGATGAGAGAGGAAATCAAGGACATTCGCAGACGAAAGGAGCAGCTTGAAAAGCAGATCAGAAACCTGGGTATCGTTTCGGATTCTGTGAAAGGAACCAGATCTGATGGAACTTATGGCAGCATCAGAATCACAGGGTATCCGACACCGGAACATTACCGGAAAAAGGCAGCTATTGAAAGACTACAGAAAGTACTGGATATCAAGGAGACGGAGTTGCTGGAACTTATGACGCAGGCAGAGGAATATATTGAATCTATCCCCAAAAGCGAAGTAAGGACTATGTTCAGGCTGTATTACATAGACGGACTTCCCTGGTGGAAGGTGGCGCAGTCCATGAATCGCATGTTTCCAAAGCGGAGGGTAAAGTTTACGGAGGATAGCTGCTGGCAGAGGAATAAAAGATTTTTTGGAGAAATTTAGAATTGTTGGTTCGTGTTGGAATAAAATATGTTAGCATGATACTATGCAGGAGCCAGACGAAAAAGCCTTGCATACCTTCATTTAGGTAATCCCCCTACGGTTGCCGGGTGTAACAGCCCGGTGACTGATTAACCCGGTTCATACTCTCCCAAGACATTTTCCGGGCGCCTAAGGCTCTTAGCTTATAGCTAGGGGCCTTTTATAATATTTTCTAATTTTACATATTCGAACATTTGTTCTATACTGATTATACAAAACACGCTCTTGTTTTTTGGAATATATTCCCAGTAGACTTGTGATATAATAAAGAAAAATGTCGAACGGGGAGAATTGAGTATGCAAAAAGATGAAGGTATAGATAGAAAAATCTATTACTATGATTTTACAGCCTTTACGGAAGAAAACTTAAAAAATGGTGTAACTGAAGCTGAGCAAGAAATTGTAATAAAAAAAGCATTTCAGCATATAAAGAAAGTAAATGAAAAAATAGAAGCATGTAAAAACGATACTGAAAGACTACAAATTTTAAAAGAGATTGCATTTCATACTTTAGTAGGGGATAATATTTATATTATCGTAGACGATATTCCAAATAAGGGAAATATAAAATTTAGAATTGTGCTCTGTAGGTCTAATGCTTTACCGTATATTGAAAAAAATGGTAAGCTTAGCAACATGGTGTCTGAAGTCAAAGGAAATTTTAAAGTAGCGGAAATTACTCATTGTGTATTATTTCCAGATAAAATGATTATGGGTGCAGAATTTAATTTCAATGGTGCACGCCCCAGTTCTGTAGTAACTTACATTCCAAAAGTTTTTCCTGAAATTACTATGATAACGTGTAGCGGTAAAATGAGGAATGATGTTTTTGAGCGATTGACTGAAAATAGAGGATATAGTTTGTTTGAATTAGGGGTTAGAAATACAGATGAAATGAAAGTATTATTGAGAGATCAAATGGGAATATTTGGAGCATTCTTTAATAATATTGACGATTTTGACACTTATGAAGTGGTAATTAAGAGAAGAATTACTCAAAAGAAAGAAGGCTTTAAATTACCAGTTTCTATTGAGGAAATCAAAAATATCGTTAATGAAAATAGAGAGGATATTAAAAATTTCAAAGTTAGTCAAGGTGCTTACAAAGATTGCATAGATCTTTTAAGTGATAAGCTAATTTGTAAAAAAGTTTTTGCAGTAACAGATAGTAAAGTCATTGATTCAAATGAAATGTATGCAACAATAGTTAATTATTATAATTCGGTCTTTGGTATGTAATGAAGAAGAAAGCAAGGAGGGGATTAAGATGAAGATTGTACAAAGACATTTTGCTCGCCGAATTTTTATTACTCTTTTTCCTCTTGTAATTGGATTGCTTATTCCATATATAGTAATTAAGAATGCACCGCAAAATGCAGAAATTTACAATCCTCATAATTTCATAGAATCAGTTAAAGTAGTTATTGATATATGGGGGACGCTATTGGGATTTATAATTACGGTAGTTTCAATATTGGTTGCATTTACGGGAAGTAAGCTGACTGAAGAGATAAAAAGAACCGGTCACTTTAAAACTGTTTTATACACATATATTCTAACCTGTTTTACCTTGTTAATAGCTATTTCAGTATTTATTCCAGTTATTATAAATAATCTTGTTTCTGATGTATTATTCTGTATATTTATAGGCGCATTAATTATAACATTAATCGATGTCGCTATGTGTTTAGTTTTTTTATCGTTAGTTGTATATACCATTTTTAAATAGAAGAACAATATTAGGAGGAGGCGCTCACCCGGTGTCTCCCTCCTTTTTGAAACACCTGTCGAAATTTGGTCGATGGGTGTTTTCTTTTGGTGATTTTTGGTGTATAATGAAAAAAATGATATAGGGGGAATAAAAAGTCGTGGAGAAGGAATATTCGCCAGAGGGATATCTATATAAAGATGCATATATGGGAAATCCGGAGTCTTATCAGAAAAAGATTAATTACTTAGCAAACACTGTGCAACCAGAAGAGTGGGGGTATTCTGAAACGGAGGGAAGTTATAAAGAGAATTTCATTTTAAAAAATTATATTTTATATACATACGATCAAGTAAAAGAAGAAGGAAAGATAGAGATTTCCTCTGATGGCAATAATATGTGTTTCAACACAGGTTTGCAAACTCTGAATGGAAACGATGTTTTTGCTTTTTTTGCAACTTGTACAAGTAAGGTCGCTAAGCCTGATCAGAAGTGGTATTTTATAGGTTTTTGTCAAGGTGTGGAAAGCAGGATGAAATGCTTTTCAAAGCTCCCTGATGTAGCGGATTATTTTACCAATCCCTCTGATTTCATTTTTGATCGTAAATTGGAATTAATATTGGACTATGATCATATAATAGATGATAATTACGAAAGATTTGTAGATATAGGCTATAACGATAAACATTTGATAAAAGCATTACTTATGAATGCGACAGCAACAATAAAAGAAAAGTTAAAAAGAAATTACAAATTGGCCATTCCTCAATATTTTACTGATAAGGGTACCGGTGAATCTAAAATTCAATTATTATTACCTTTGTTTTTAAAAGGAAACAACAATGTTGCTGACTTAGCGCTGGTGGTGGATAAAACAAATCACAATTATATTGGAAAGACGGTTTTGACGATTGGATGGGCATATGTAAATTCAAGACGTATTGTTAAGCCAGATGCTGATTGGCTTAAAATTTAGGCTTGCAAATTACTGCAATATGTAGTATATTTGATACAGACGTTTAATTAGATTATAAAAAGTAGAGATTTTATTAGTGTTTTATCAAAGTTTTGTAAGTATAATAGTTTTTTCGTAGACTCTTATAAGATTTGAAAAGAGGCGCCCGTGTGGTGCCTCTTTTTTTCACGGGACGCTCAACCCCGTCTCTTTTTCTTTACCCAAAACAAACGAATGAGAAAAGGCAACAAAATAAAAACTTCTTGTGGATAGTTGTTGACATACGGTACACCGTATGATATAATATATACATAAGGAGGTGAGATACAGATGAGAGGTAGAAGCCGAAAGAAAAAGCCCGATAGCAAACTCAAGACTTGGCTGGTCGGAGTGCTAACGGACTTAATAGTAGGAATAATCCTTCTATTCATATCAAAGCTACTCAAGTAGCGGAGAGGGGCGAAAGCCCTTCTCTATAACTTATTATAACACACTCATCTGTATAAAATCAATATGGCTGAAAGTTTAAGATTTCTAGGTATTTTCTTCATTGCGCTGGCATGTGCAAAACTGGCAAAAGGTTTATATTGCATGTGGAGGGATAGCTATGGAAGAAAAGAAAATTAGGCCACAAGACAAATGGAATGCAAAGGCAGGGCTTATAAGTAAGTCATACAAGTTAAAGCAGGAGTTGACAGAGCAGTTTGCGGAAGCCTGTGACAAGGCAGGAGTCAGTCAGGCAGGGCAGATCAGCAAGATGATGAGATCATTTATTGATGAACAAAATAAGTAACGAAGAAGGCATCCGTTAGTCGTAGCGGGTGCTTTTTCTTTACAATAAAAACGATTGAGAGGTGGTGATGATGAGTGGGGCCAGAGCACCAAATAACGAACTTGCCCTGATTGACTATCAGGCAGGATTGAAGTACAGGGAAATTGCTGAAAAGTATGGTGTCACCATTAACACCGTGAAATCATGGAAGACCAGGTACAAGTGGGTAAAGGATAGTCAAAAAGGTGTGCACACAAAAAATGAAAAGGTGTGCACACAAAAGGGAGGGCAACCTGGAAACCAAAATGCTACGGGCCATGGAGCACCGGCCGGAAATAAGAATGCAGAGAAACATGGCCTGTTTTCTAAGTATCTTCCTGCGGAGACCCTGGAGATTGTAAACAGCATGACCGTAAATCCCCTGGATATCCTGTGGGATCAGATACAGATTGCCTACGCTGCCATTATCCGAGCTCAGCAGATCATGTATGTCCGGAATCGAGAGGATAAGACCATTGAAAGGGTATCCGAGCAGATCGGCAAGGTAAGCGGTGAAAAGTGGGAGGTTCAGCAAGCCTGGGATAAGCAGGCAAATTTCATGCAGGCCCAGGCCCGGGCTCAGTCAGAACTACGGTCTCTGATCAAGCAATATGATGAGTTGTTGCATAAAGATTGGGAGCTGGCTACGGAAGAACAGAAAGCCCGGATTGCAACCTTAAAATCCAAGGTAGAGGACAAGACGGATAAGCCGATCCGGATAACCTTTAGAAAAGCGAGTGATCGTCATGAGTGATGTAAAAAATGTAGATTTCACTCTGAATGATCATTTTTTTGATTTTGTAGACGATTGGAATTACAAGATATATTTGACCGTTGGCGGATATGGCAGCTCAAAGAGTTACCATGTGGCCGTAAAGTTGATAAAAAAGCTTCTGGAGGAAAAGCGTAAGGTTCTGGTGGTTCGAGAGGTATTTGATACAATTCGGGATTCCTGCTTTGACCTTCTGATGGAAGTGTCGGAAGCCATGGGAGTGAGCGATTACATCACCTTTACGACTTCCCCAATGCAAGTACGTTTTAGCAATGGTAGTAAGATTATCTTCAAAGGTATGGATAAGCCGGCCAAGCTGAAATCCCTAAACGGTGTTTCAATCGTCTGGATCGAGGAATGTTCTGAAGTGAAGTATGCTGGTTTTAAAGAGATTCTTGGGCGTTTGCGTCACCCAGAATTGAGCAACCATATTATACTTTCCACAAATCCAGTCAGCAAGAGCAACTGGGTGTATAAGCATTTCTTTCAAGATAAATCAACAGGGTACAAGATCCTGAACGATGAGGAATTATATACCAGAAGAATTGTTGTGATAGGCAACACGTATTACCACCACAGCACTGTAGATGATAATTATTTTGTGCCGCAGGAATATGTGGAACAGTTGGACGAATTACAACAGCATGATCCTGACCTATATCGTATTGCTAGAAAGGGGAGATTTGGTGTCAATGGGAGGTTGGTATTTCCTCAGTTCGTTGTTAAACCAGATGATGAGGTTAAAACACTTATTAAACTGATCCGGAACCCTGTTGAAAAGAACGGTATGGACTTCGGTTTTGTAACTTCTTATAATGCTGTAGTGCGTATGATGATAGATCATGATAACAAAATCTTGTACCTGTATGATGAGTATTATTCCAGGGATAAGACGGACCCTGAGATAGCAGCTGATCTCGCAAAATGGATAGGTGTACTGATAAAAGCAGATTGTGCGGAGCCTAAAGCAATAAGGTACTATAAACAGCAGGGATTCCGTATTAAACCATGCAAAAAGTTTCAGGGATCACGCGAAGTGTACACTAAAAAGGTGAAACGTTTTATACACATTGTATGCTCAGATAAATGTCAGCACATTATTGATGAGTTGCAGGATCTTACATTTGCTGTTGATAAGGATGGCGAAATCATAGAGGACGAATTCAACATAGACCCTCATACCTTATCAGCTATATGGTACGGGCTTGATGATTATGAGGTGTCAGACCTTAAGGGCGGCGGACTGAAAGTATTAAAGTGAGGTGAAACACATGGATATAGATGTTATAAAAAGGCTAATCAAGAAATATCAGCCGGGACAATCTGAGTTTATCATGCAAGCTAAAAAAGCGCGCAACTACTATAGGAATAAGACTGATATCTTGTTTGACAAACCGAAAAACGAACGTGACCAGGAGGAAAATCCATTAAGGAATGCTGACAACCGAATACCTTTTAATTTCCACGGTCTCCTTGTTAATCAAAAAGCCGCCTATATGTTCACGGCACCACCATTATTTGATTTGGGAAATAAGGCCGCAAACAAAAAACTGACCGGATTCCTTGGTGACAAATATCCTAAAGTATGTAAAGACCTGTGTATTGATGCTTCTAACTGTACAGTAGGGTGGTTACATCTTTGGAAGGACAACAAAGGTATATTGAAATATGCGGTAGTACCATCTGAACAAATCATGCCGGTATGGGGTTCGAGTTTAGAAAAGGAACTGCTGGGTGCATTTAGAGTTTATCAGGATACTGATGAAAACACTGGCGTTGTGTACACTGTCTATGAATATTGGAATGATACAGAGTGTAATGCATACAGGTTAAAGACAGGCGATGACATTAGCCTACTAACACCATACCAGATGTTTGTTATAGACCCACAGCTTTGTGATATGTCAGAAACATACAATCACGGTATGGGAGAGGTGCCATTCTTCCCGTTTTACAACAACAATATAGATACAAACGATCTGGTAAATACAAAGCCACTGATTGATACCTACTGTAAGGTATTCAGCGGTTTTGTTAATGATCTGGAGGATATCCAAGAAGTTATATTCGTGCTTACAAATTACGGCGGCACAGATCTTGGGCAGTTTTTGAGGGATTTGAAAGACTATAAGACAATCCAGGTTGAGAGTGGAGGCTCTGACGATAAATCAGGAGTTTCCACCCTTACGATTGAATTACCGGTAGAGGCTAGGGATAAGCTGCTTGCAATAACTCGCAAATGTATCTTTGAACAAGGGCAAGGTATAGATCCAGATCCACAGAATTTTGGTAATAGTTCGGGGGTTGCGCTGGGTTTCCTATATTCTCTCTTAGAACTCAAAGCAGGGCTTATGGAGACCGAATTTAAACTAAGTTTTGGACGGTTTATACGTTGTGTCTGCAGAGTGTCAAACATTGCAATTAAGGACGATTCTATTATCCAGACATGGACCAGAACAAGCGTTAAAAATGACCTGGAACTTTCTCAGATTGCAATGCAGAGTATGGGAGTTATCTCTCAGACGACTATCGTTGGTCATCACCCGTGGGTAGAGGATCCGGAAGCAGAAATGAACACCATAAAAGAAGAGGAAGGCGAGCACGAGGAACGTAATAAGACCGTCACCGAAATGCTCACTGAGAATGGAGCCCCAGGCATTGAAGGAGATGATACATAATGTCTTATTGGGAAGATAGGCAGATAATCCGCTACAAGGCTGGGGAAAAGACAATCAACCAATATTATAAGGATTTGGAAAAAGCATTTATCCAGGCAAAGAAAGAGATCCAGCAGGTCATAGACTTGTTTTACATGCGCTATGCGGACGAAAACGGCGTAACGTATGCAAAGGCACGGAAGCTGCTGTCAAAGGCTGAAATCGGGGAGCTTAAAGACTTTATTGATAAGGTAAAGGAAAATATGGGAAAGTATAACCTTGATGTTGAGAATATGTCCATCAAGGCAAGAGTGACCCGGTATGAGGCCTTGGAAAAGCAGATTGATGCTGTCCTACAAAAGCTTTACGCAGTTGACTATGAATATAACGGATCTCTGACATTAGAACAGGTTTATAAAGGCTCCTACTATCAGACATGGTACAACATCGATCAGTACACCGGATTCCACAAGGAATTTGCACAGATATCCCCATCGTTGATTGATACTTACATCAACTATCCATTTGACGGTGCTAAATTCTCCACCCGGCTATGGAAAAAAAAGGCATACCTGCAACAGCAGCTTATGGAATCCATGACTACAATGATGATACAGGGCAAGCACCCTAGCACATTAAGCAAAGGTTTTGCGAAGAAGTTCGGGAGGAGTCAGTGGGAAGCTTATCGCTTATTACATACCGAGGCTAGTTTCGTAATGTCCCAGGCCACCCATGATGTGTACAAAGAGGACGGAGTAGACAAGTATGAATACATAGCCGCTCTGGACAGCCGTACATGCGAGATATGCAGGCCTTTGGACAAAAAGGTGTTTGATACCGAAGATGCGGTTACGGGCGTTAATATGGCCCCTATGCATGCTTTGTGTCGCTGCACAGACGCGCCATACTATGAGGATACACCAACGGCCGGCATGAAGAGAATTGCTAGGGACCCGGAAACCGGTGAATCTTACAAGGTTCCGGCTGGAATGTCCTATGATGAGTGGCATACCAAATACATAGAGAACGATCCACAAAAAGCGTTAGCTGAATTAAAGATCTTGCATAAAAATGGTGACATGGAACAGTACAAAGATTATAAAGCAATTTTTGGAAAAGATATCGCTGAATCATTTGCAGAATTCCAGGATATGAAGTATACTAAAGTTGAGAAGTGGAAAGAGGTAAAGGCAGAAAAACAAAGCCGTATTAATCAAATGGACTTCTCCCAGATGGGCAAGCTAAAAGAAAGGCTTGGAAATAAAGAGGTACGTTTATGGTATAAGTCTCAGGACGAAAAAATTCCGAATTTGGTTGATGGAACAAAGTCGTCAAGAGAACAGGCGATTCGAGCTTTTAACCTTAGAAACGAATACCGCACCCAGGCCAGAGAGCTAATGAAGGATAAGAAAGCCCGTGAGGAATTGGATAGAAACCACAAGAACCCCTCGTTTGAGCAGATCATGGAACACAAGAAGAAAAAGTATGGACTGACAGATGAAGAAGCTTATCAGGATATCATTCGTAGCAGCGCCACTACAAACAAAAAGTATGACCGTATTGCAGGAGTAGAAAGAGAGGAGGAAGAGAGATGAAAACTTATCAGATAACCGGGAAACCGGAGATTTTGGAATTTACCAATTATGAGAGAATCGATGAGGAAGAGCTCTTCTCCAAGGTATACGAAAGGTTAAAGGAGAACCCAGATATTGACATGGGAAAAAAGCAGACGGGACCTTCTGAGGACTTCTATGAATGCACCTTCTCAGATGTACCTTTTACTTTATTTTACGATATAGATTATGGAACCAGTATCTACGCGAAAAGCCCAGAAGTAATAAAAGAATTAATACAGTATTTCGATTAAATACCACCAGTCAGAAAATGGCCGGTGGTATTTTAATACCCATTTTATCGTTGCGACCGTCGCAACAGAGGCTGAATAAAAAGGCCGGTGATCCTTCTTTTCTCCCTCAAGGCGGCGGGGTAAAGCCTCCTACTGACAAAATCAAATAATGTGATAAGCACGCAGGAATCCCCTGGGTGTTATTTTTATCGCCTTTTTTGGTATCCCCGGCGAAAAAGAGGGAGACATCACCGGACACGACCGGGATAACAAGTGAAGATGAATCGAAAGGAGTAACAGAAACATGAAGAAAGAGGATTTAATTGCAAAAGGTTTGACTGATGAGCAGGCCCAGATTGCTGTAGATGCGTGGAATGAATCCATTAAAGCCTATGTACCAAAGGAACGCTTTGACGAGGTTAACGGCAAGATGAAAGAAGCCAATGCAACCATTGATACATTGAAGAAAAATAATACTGACAATGAGGAGTTGCAGAAGCAGGTAAAAGAATATAAAGACAAGGTTGCAGATCTTGAGATCAAGTCCGCAAACACGTTGAAAGAATATGCTCTTAAAGATGCCCTTAAAGAATCAGGCACCGTGGATACCGATTACATCATCTATAAACAAGGTGGCCTTGATAAGTTCACCTTTGACAATGACGGAAAGCCTGTTGGCATTGATGATGTATTGAAGCCGTTAAAAGAAGCTTATCCCCATCTCTTCAAGGCAGAGAACGGCGGCGGATACAGACCGGCAGGCGGAGGAAATCCTGCGGCAAATAACCCATTTGCAAAAGAAAGTTTCAACCTCACGGAACAAGGGAAGCTGTTGCGTGATAATCCAACACAGGCTATGGCACTAGCTGCCGCTGCCGGGGTAACAATTAACCAATGAACGAATAAAAGAAGGGAACAGGTGAATTAAATGCCAACAACAAAATTATCAGACGTAATTATTCCAGAGCTTTATACACCATATGTAGTCAATCGTACTATGGAGTTATCCGCACTCTTCCAAAGCGGAATCATCACTAACAACGCAGAATTTGATCGTTTAGCTAGCGAAGCAGCCCCAATTCATAATATGCCTTTCTTCGAGGATTTAACTGGTGATTCCGAAGACATTATTGAAGATGCAGATCTGACAGCAAAGAAAATTACATCCAATAAGGATGTATCTACCACCATTCGCCGCGCAAATCTGTGGGCATCAACGGATCTGGCTGCCGCGCTTGCTGGCAGTGATCCGATGGCGGCTATTGGTAATCTCGAAGCTGGATATTGGGCAAGAGAATACCAGAAAATATTAATCCAGGAGCTTACTGGAGTATTCGGCAGCTATACAAATACGGAAAGTGCGACGATAACTCCTTTGGCAGATCATATTCTTGATATTTCCGCCTTAAGTACTGCCGCAGCACAGAAAGTCAGTGCGAGTGCATTCATCGACGCTTTACAGCTTCTTGGAGATGCACAGGGTCAGCTTACTGCTGTAGCCATGCATAGTGCTACTAAAACATACTTGAAGAAGCTCAACCTTATTACAACGGAGAGAGATTCAACTGATGTAGAATTCGAAGCTTATCAGGGTCGCCGTGTTATCGTAGATGATGGCTGCCCGGTAGCAAATGATGTATATACTACCTATTTGTTTGGTCAGGGTGCTATCGCATTTGGTAACGGATCCCCGGTAGGGTTTGTACCAACAGAAGTTGACCGAGATAAAAAGAAAGGTTCTGGTGTTGATTATCTCATCAGCCGTAAGACTTTCATTATGCACCCACGCGGAATCAAGTGGACCAACCTGGCCCGTGAGCATGTGGAAACACCAACGAAAGCCGAGCTGATGAATGCTATCAACTATGAGCGTGTGTATGAGCCTAAACAGATCAGAATTGTAGCCTTTAAGCATAAGATTGGATAAGGAGGCAGTATGACAAAATCGGAGATGATCGCAGCAGTTAAAGGTAATCTTAAAATCGAGGACGAAACGCAGGACCTGACCATCTCCGATGTCATCCTACTCGTCTGCGAATATTGCAATATTAATACTGAGATGATCCCGGAACCCATGGAAAAAATTATCCGAAAGAAAGTAAAGGGTATCATGGATTATGAGGCTGTAAGCGGTAACGGTTTTGTGCAGGATATCGCAAGCATTAAAGAGGGCGATGGAACCATTACATACGCCACGAGCGGCACGAATGGCAAAGATGGCATATATTGGCTGTCTGACAGTGACAAGGCAGCCCTGCGGCTGTATAGGAGGCTGAGAGGCTATGTATAATCCATATGAGCGAATGTATGATGCAAAGATGGACGTATACCGGTATATATCTGGTGAGGACGATGACGGATTTGAGACAAACAAGGAATCCAAGGTGATAGAAGGTGCTAAGTGCCGCTATAGCATTTCCTCACAGACCACAGCAGATAACGGGGTCCCGGTTATTGTAAGCACAGCACAGCTTTTTTGTGGTATTGAACATGACATGAAGCTAGGAGATAAGGTGGTCATCGCTTTGCGAAAAGGTGATCCAGTTACCGTTAAGCTTGGTGAGTGCCACCCGTACCGCTTTCAATGGCAGTGCAAGATCGAGAAGGACGGAAAAGCATGAGCAGCAGTAATTACCGTAATAACAAGGCTATGATTGACAAGTTTCGTAAGGAGCTTATGGCAGAGTTGGGAGAAATTAAAGACATTGACAGAAAAATTATGACTCGTGCGGTAAACGATGGATTAGCCAGAATTAAGAAAAATACCCCCGTAGGCTTACACCCGAATCCAGTTACATTCACAGTAAAGAACGGGAAAGAAGCTGGTACTGTTGTAAGCTTTAAGGTAAGTAATCAGCGAACCGGAGGTTTTTTACGTGAATCGTGGCGTAAAACCCCAACAGTCAAAGCAACTGATGGAACCCAGGCAGAATTAACAAACACTGCGGACTATGCTTCTTTCTGGAATGATGGACACCGGATTGTTACAAAGATAGGCGGGCCAACAAAGGGTTTTGTAAAGGGAACTCATGAACTGGAAAAAACCGTCAGCTACGTCAACAAGCGTATGGTCTCCCTGTTCAAGGCAGAAATCGAAAGGATTGACAAGAAGTATGATAAATGATGTTTATAAGGGCATATCGGTTGAATGCAAGATTGTTAATCCTGCCGCCAAGATCTACAGGGATAACATACCGCAGAACTTTAAAACGCCGGCCTTTTTTGCAGAATTGATTGAATTCTCCCCTATGAGGTCCGTAAACGGCAAGCAACGGATATCATCCCAATTTGATTTGCAATACTTCCCTGATGGGAACCCAACAGAATATAAAACGAAATGCATACAGATGCAGGAGGAACTTTCCAGACATTTTCAGGTCCTGGAGGGTTCTTTTTATGTGAAGGACCGGTCCTTTAAGTTGACCGATGATGTTTTACACTTCCAGTTCACAGTAGACTACACAGAAGCCTTTATTGCCGATGAAACCCCTATGCAGGAGCTGGATACCAATACAAATATGAAGGAGGATTGACATGGCGGGAACATGGACATCACAGAATAAGATTTTACCCGGTGCGTATATCAATGTGGCTACTAATGAGCCGTTATCGATTACGCCCGGTGATCGTGGTACGGTGGTAATCTTGCAGGAGTTAAGCGTGGGAACTGACGGCTCCATTTACACCATTACAGCCACAGAACAGGCTTATCCAAACAATGCCACTGCTGCGGATAAGAAACTGGTTAATTTGGCATTGCAGAACGCCAAGACGGTCAAGTTATATAAGCTTCCTGCTACACATGACATTGACGATATAACGGCGGCATTGGTTACACTCGGGACAGAAAAGTTTGACACCATGGTGTATCCATATGATAATGAAAAAACCGCAGAAAAGACGGCAATCGTTACATGGATTAAAGCAATGAGGGACGATGAAGGGGTATGGTGTACAGCAGTTCTTGCCAACCACGTGGCGGACAGCGAGGCCATTATCAATGTGCCCCAGGGTTTAAAGCCATCTGCCACAGAAAGCCTCACGGCGGCAGAAGCAACCGCATGGGTAGGCGGAGCAACGGCAGGGGCCGGTATTACAACATCTAACACAGGAAAGACCGTTGCAGGCGTGATTGATGTTTCACCAAGAATGACCCGGTCTGAAATGGAGGCAGCCGTAACCGCCGGGAAGTTTATTTTCAAGGTGGACTCTGCTCAGAATGTAACGGTTGTCTATGATATCAACTCACTTACTACCACAACGGCCACTAAGGGCGATATGTTCAAGAAAAACCGTGTTATTCGTACCATTGATGGAATCCGAAATGATATAACGTCTATTTTTGAAGCGTCCTATGTTGGCAAAGTAAATAACAATGCGGATGGCAGGCTGCTTTTAAAATCGGCTCTTGTGGATTACTTTACTACACTGCAAAACTTGGGAGCAATCCAGAATTTTGAAACAGGTGATATTACGATCGAAGCAGGAACCGCCATTGACGCAGTACTTGTCACAGCAAACATTCAGCCAGTAGATAGTGTGGAAAAAATCTACATCTCTGTTAATTTGTCATAAGGAGGTAAGACATGGGAGCATATACAAAAATAACGGACCTCGTGACAGGAAGTGAGGGAAGCGCTTTTATTACGACAGACGGACAAAACCGGTATTTCTTTGAGCTGTCAAAAATTGAGGCTAATATCGAATTTACCGTCATTGCGAAAAAGTTGTTAGGACACCGTATGAAGCAGCACAAGGTTGTCGGAGCAGAGGGTAAAGGAAGTATGACAATTTACAATGTAAGCCCTGCAGCCTTGGCGGTCTATCAGCAGTATATTAAAGACGGCGGAGTACCGCAGATAAGCATTCAGGTGGCTAATGATGACCCGTCATCTACGATTGGAAAGCGTACTGTCGTTATGAGGAATTGTATCCTTTCCAAGGTGCCAGTGGCTTACCTAGAGGACGGCAGCGAGGATTTGAATACCACAGATACAGATTTCACCTTTGATGATCTGGACGATCTTGAAAGGTATGTATTGCCTGAGAACATGAGGTAAGAGAGTGATTGATTTCACTCTCTTTTTTGCAGAAAGGAAATATTAAACATGAGTAGCTTAAAAGCATTCTTAAACCCTGTAAAGGTTGAAAACAAAGAAGTTATTATTTCAGATAGATTTGTAGAAGATGGTAAGCCGGTTCCGTTCATCATTAGACCAGTCACTCAGGAAGAAAACGAAGAGATCCTAAGAAGGTTCCGCAAAACTACAAAAAAGGGTAAGGACGTACAGGAGACATTCGATCAGATTGGATACAGCCATGAGCTTGCAGCAACAGCCGTAGTGTTTCCTAACCTTAACGATGCTGATTTACAGAAAGCATATGGGGTGCTTGGGGGTACAAAGCTATTAAAGAAGATGCTGTTAATTGGTGAGTTTGCTGCATTAGCAGAAGAGGTAAGAAGTTTATCCGGCTTGGAAGAAGATATCAATGATGATATAGAAGAAGCAAAAAACTGATAAAGCAGGGCGATGGAGAAATGAATCTGGCTCATTTTGCCCTGCAAAAGTTACACATTCTGCCTGGAGCATTGCAAGCTATGAGCAATCGTGAAAAAGCATTCGTGTATGCCAGCATACAGCTACGAGTTGAAGAAGAAAAAAGAGAAATAGCAAGGATTAAGAAGTAAGGAGGCAGACCATGGCTACATTAAAAGCAATGTTCAAATTATTTGATGGATACAGCTCGACAGTTAATAAAATTGTTAGCGGTACAGACAAAGCGGCAGACAGTGTATTAAAAGCCAGTAAAAACACAGATAAATTCAATGACAGTCTGATAAACACAGGGGCTTCTGCTTCCACCGCCAGTAGTGGGCTGACAAAGCTGATCGGGACTGTGATAACTCTTGCATCTGCAAAAAAGGCAATGGATCTGACTGATACTTACACCAACACGGATGCACGTTTGAAAATGATCAATGATGGATCGCAGACACAACTTGAACTCCAGAATAAGATTTACGCAGCGGCTGACCGGGCCAGGGGATCCTATACGGAGATGGCTTCGACTGTGGCAAAAATGAACCTTCTGGCCGGTGATAGTTTTGGCAGCAATGATGAAGCTATTGGATTTACGGAATTACTTCAAAAGTCGTTGAAAGTATCCGGTGCCGGGAAATCAGAACAGGATTCGGCCTTTCTCCAGCTTCCCCAAGCGATGGCGGCAGGTAAGCTGCAAGGCGATGAATTCCGGTCTGTTATGGAGAATGCCCCAATGGTTGCGAATGCCATAGCAAGCTATATGGGAAAGAGTAAGGGCGAATTGAAAGAATTATCTTCAAAAGGAGCTATCACAGCAGATATTATCAAAGGAGCAATGTTTGCGGCTGCTGATGATATCAATGATAAATTCTCCACTATGCCCATGACTTTCGCTGACGTATGGACTAAGATAAAAAACACCGGAAATCAAGCATTTGGTGAAGTATTTGAAAAAATGAATACAATGCTTAATTCTGAATCGGGACAACAGATGATAAATGGAATTACTGCTGCAATTTATATGGCTGCCGATGCCGCAAATGATTTACTGGACAGTGCCGCTGCAGTGTATAACTTCATTAGTGATAACTGGCAATTTATTGGACCGATTATAGGCGGTGTAGCAGCGGCATTTATAGCCTATAACATAGTTCTTGGTATTACTAATGGCCTTATTGCCTTTGGTGCATTGACCAATGGAATTCATGCAGCTTCTTTAATGCTACAAAAAAATGAAACATTTGCGGCAACAGTTGCACAGCATGGATTTAATGCGGCGTTGCTGGCTTGCCCTATTACATGGATTGTTGTCGGCATAGTACTATTAATAGCCGTATTCTACGCTGGTGTAGCCGCAGTCAATCACTTCGCAGGAACAAGCATAAGCGCAACCGGATTGATCGGAGCAGCGTTTGGCGTATTGTATGCCATCATCTATAACACTTTTTTGTATCCGTTCCAGGTGGGCTTTGCTCTGGTAGCAAACTTTATAGGGAATGTGTTTAATAACCCCGTGGGTGCGGTGAAGGTGCTATTTCTGGATATGGCCAATACCTGTATTTCTTACATACTTAACATGGCAAAGGCCATTGAAAATATTATCAATAAGATTCCTGGGGTGACGGTTGATATTACATCTGGTCTGGATAATCTAAAGGCCGGCATCGAGAAGAAAACCAGCAAAATCAAAGATGAAACTGGCTGGAAAGAGTATATCAAGCAGCCGGAACTTATGGACATAACAAAGTCGGCTGCAAAGGGGTACAAGATCGGTTCAGGAATTGAAAGCGGAATATCTGGACTTCTTGAAAGTTTTTCTCCTGATCTACCTGGATATAAGCCTGACTTTAGCCAGTTTGCTACTTCCGGGAATCCAGCAACTATTAAGGGTACTGGAAAGGGCGGAGCTGTAAAGGTAGAGAATGAAGAAGATATTAATTGGTTGAGAAAGCTTGCAGAGCGTGACTTTGTAGCACGTATAGCCAGTAATACGCTTGCCCCCAACATTAAGGTTGAATTTAGTGGACCAATCACGAAAGAAGCCGATACTGACGGAGTAGCAGCTCATATAGGCAATATTCTCAAAGATCAGATTGCGACAGCAGCGGAAGGGGTGTATTGATGTCTTATTCAATCTATTTTAAATACGGCGGTAAAAAATACAAGCTTCCTGTAAATCCGGAGGAAATCAAGCGCAGCCGGGAATTAAACATTGAGACGTATCAAGTAATAGGCGTAGGGCAGGTTTCTGTGCCCTCCTATTGCTCGCTTGAAACATTCAACTTTGAAGCTGAGTTTCCTGGACAGGAATATCATTACGTTGAAACAAGTGGAAGGTTTCACGATGCAGATTTTTACGAAAAAATGTTTAGGAAAGCACAGAAAAAAAAGACACCGATTCGATTTATAGCTTCAAATGAAATTTCAGATGATATCAGTTGCAAAGTATTAATTAAAAGTGTGGAATCTGTAGAAAAGGCGGGGGAAGAAGGTGACAAGTATATTACTCTCACCTTGATGGAATATAAAGCTCCAGGAAAACGATATATAGCTGTTCCAACTGCGACCGTTACAATAAAACAGGAAGAAACTCCAACAGCACAAACAAACCCTGCAATTACGGAGAATAAAACGTATACAGTAAAAAAGGGAGATACATTATGGGGTATTGCTAAAACATTTTATGGGAATGGTGCGCTTTTTACAAAGATAGCAGCTGCAAATCCCGGCATAAAAAATCCAAACGTTATTTCTATTGGTCAAGTTCTTGTAATACCGGCTTAACGGAGGTCTGGAATGGAGTTGTTAATAAAGTCTCAAGATGCAATTTACGATATTTCCGCATCGTGTACTGAGATATCTTGGTCCGATGCACTTAACGATGGAGCAAGTAGCCTTGAATTTTCTTATATCGGTGATGGTTTTACTGCACAAAACGGGGATTTTGTACGTTTAACTGATAATGATCAAGTAGAAGGGATATTTTATGGGTCAGTGTTTAAAGTTTCTGGTGATGAAACTGGAATAATTAAAGTTAAAGCGTATGATCAGTTACGCTATGCCAAAGCAAAGGAAATTATAGTACTAGAAAATGGCACATTAAAAAATCTTGTACAAAACATGTGTACTTTTCTATCGCTAAAAACTGGAACATTGGAGGATCCTGGATATATCCTTGCTACGATTGCAGATACAGATAAAACATGGCTTGATGAGGTTTACCAAGCCATATCCGATACTTTGATAGGATCACCAGCACGTGACGAGTATTGTTTACGTGATGAATATGGATCTGTATGTTTATGGAACATGCGTAATTTGCAACTTCCCCTTGTACTTGGTGACGACAGTTTATGCACTGGCTATAGCTGGGAAAAGTCCATCGATGAAGATTTTTATAATCGTATAAAAGTAGGCTGGAAAAATGAAAGCACTGGAAAATTTGATGTAGGTGCGGCTGTAGATCAAGAATCAGTAAATAAGTATGGGCTGTTACAGTATTTTGAAACATCTGCTTCAGGTATTGATAATGCTGCTAAAGCGCAAGAAAGGGCGAATAACCTTTTGAAATTTTACAACAAAGAGAAAGAAACCTTAAAACTAGAGTGCTTGGGCGATTTGCGTGTGAGGGCAGGTAACAGCATATATGGCAGTATTACAGATATTGAACTTAACCGGAGATTGATTATTAGAAAGGTAACTCATGAATTTATCCCAATACATAAAATGTCAGTTGAAGTTATGCTTGCAGAAGCAAATTGATGGAGGTGTTATATATGGCTGATAGTAATGGTGCAAAAGAATTATTCAACCAGATAAAAATTATCATTGATAATTACATTAATAATCGTAAAATAACCGCAACTATGGTGGGCACTTATAACGGTTCGGCGGTAGTAATTAATGAGCAACTTCCGGTACCTATGAGCATGATAAAAGGCAATATGGCAAACTGCCTTATTAATGGTGATAAGGTGATGCTCCTGCGTAATGACGGTGGACGTGAATACTTCGTACTAGAAATAATTGGAAAGCCTTACCAGACCACAACGGGAGAGTAATATGGCAGAGTTAACAACGGATTTAAAGCTACAGGAGCGAACTTATGAGAGCAAGACATATAAACTATCAAATGAAAAGATAGAGGGCTTTGTGGACGATCTGGAAGCGTTAAAGCAGTCCATATACAAGGCCCTGTTAACGGAACAATATGAACACCCGATATATAGCTTTGATTATGGTATTGCATGGAAAGAGCTGATAGGTGAGGACAGGGCCTACGTAAGGGCCGAAACAAAGCGAATGATACAGGAGGCATTACTCCACGATAGCCGTATTACTGATGTAGATCAATTTGCTTTCATTTTTGAAGGTGATACCTGTACCTGCACATTTAATGTAACAAGCAAATATGGCATGTTTGAGATAGAAACGGAGGTGCAGATATGAGCCAGACCTATGAAGAAATATTACAAGGCATGTTGGATAAAGTACCAAGCAATGTTGACAAAAGGGAGGGAAGTATCATTTATGATGCTTTGGCTCCATGCGCTTACTTTCTGGCACAGCAGCAATTTCAGCTTGATAATTTTGTAGAATTGGTATTTGCGGATACTGCAGTGGGTGAGTATTTAGACACTGCTGTATCCGATTTTGGTTTAACGCGGAAAGGGGCCTCGGCAGCCATCAGACAGGTTACTACCAGCGCAGCTATATCTATTGGCACTGTATGGGGTATTAATGAGCTTGCATATACCATAACGGAGCTAATTGCAACGAATCAATATAAGGCAAAATGTAATACTGCAGGAACTATAGGAAATCAGTATACCGGTTCTATGAGCCCAATTTCAAGTGTTTCAGGCGTTACAGCAACGTTAGGGGACGTATTGACAGCAGGTACAGACATAGAAACAGATGATGCATTGAGAGCAAGGCTGTACAACAAAGTTCGTATGCCTGCGACTTCCGGGAATGCCTATCAATACAAACAATGGGCGCTTGAGGTGTCCGGGGTGGGCGATGCAAAAGTATTTCCTCTTGATTCAGGCCCCGGCACTGTAACCGTAATTATTGTTGATGACAACAAAGCAATATCAGAGACTCTTCCTGAGACAGTGGCAGAATATATAGAAACTGTGCGACCCATTGGTGCAACTGTTACTGTAACGAGCCCCACAGCAAAGCAAATCAATATTACCGCCTCCGTTATTCTTGATGGTAGTAAAACCATAGGAGAGGTAGAAACGACCTTTAATACGGCAATAGAGAGTTTTTTAGCAGATACCGTATTTTCTTCTTACAGTATCAGTTATGCCAAAATAGGCGGCCTCTTATTAGATACTGTGGGGGTAGAGGATTATAATGGGCTTATGGTAAACTCTGGTACTGGGAACGTTACAATCGGCAGTAAGGAAATTCCCGTAAAGGGAGTTGTTTCATTAACGGAGGTATGACGATATGGATTTAATGGCGTTATTGCCCGGATTTTACGATGCGAATGAAACAATGATCAGATTGCAGTCAATTTTATCTTCTGAGACTGAAAGCCTTGATACGGGACTTAGCCAAACCATATCGGAATGTTTTGTCAGTACAGCAAGTGCCATGCTATCACGATATGAAAGCATTTATGGCCTGGAAGTTGATGTGTCTAAATCTAATATGTTCCGAAGGGAAAGAATTAAAGCAAAGATTGCCGGTGCTGGCACAACCACAAAACAGATGATCATTAATACAGCAAGAAGCTATTCAAACGGAGAAGTAGAAGTTATTGAGGACAACCCAAACAGCCGGTTTACGATTAAGTTTGTTGGTACACTTGGTATACCTGGAAATCTTACTGATCTTAAGCTTACTATTGAAGAAATTAAGCCAGCCCATCTTGCGGTAACGTATGAATATGTTTACAACACATGGGGAAACGTAAATGCTTTAACATGGGAACAGGCAGAAACTTACACATGGGAACAAATAAGGACGGTGAATATATAAATGCAGACTACACCTAATTTAGGGCTTAAGAAGCCTGAAAAAAGCGAATACATAAACATTTCTGATCTGAATGGGAATTCCGACACTATTGATACAGCGGTAAGCCAAAAGGTAACTTCTATCGGTGGAGATATCTCAGAAACCGTTGTTAATACCCTGGAACCCAACGAAACAAAGTTTCCAATTCCATCTGCGGGGGAGACAATTAAACGTTTTCTGGGGAAAGTACTAACGTTTCTCAAAAACATAAAACCTCTTGAAGCTGATGCGACCTACAATGTGGCTACTACCGGTTCGGATATAACTGGTGACGGTACTCAGGAAAAACCATATCGTACTATACAATATGCGATTAATATGGTGCCAAAGAATCTGAACGGATACGGTGCAAAAATCCGAGTTGCTGCCGGCACATATGATGAACATGTTTTAGTGAGTTCATTCTATGGTGGGTACGTTCACTTAATTAGTGATTCAGAAAATACACTTGCTGCAACATGTCTTGTAAAATCAATACAGATAAAATTTTGCAGAGGGTATGTACAAGTGAATGGATTTACATGTACACGTGCGGATGATACACCATTTGTAGTGTCAGGATGTAATTATGCGGCAATACAATATTGTCAATCGACCGTATCTGCTAGGTCAAGGGCAGGAATATACTTCGGCGAGTCTAATGGTGTAGTTACTGGTTGTAGAATAGCGAACCGTAATGTTGCATTACAAGTAGTAACCTCAAAGGTGTTTTCAGACATTTGGGATCAGGCTGGATCAGTTAATAATGACTATGGTTTGTCGTCCAATAGAAGTTCCATAATAAGTAAGAGTGGTGCTCAACCAATAGGTCTTGCACGTAATGAAGTTAGTGCCGCGGGGGGTGTATTTTTTAACGAAAACGGAACACAGATATCAGGCATGATCAATTCTGGTTTATCTTGTACTTGGGGTACAATCACTGGTGGAATTGTGCGTCATGGAATTACTGGTGGCACTGGAATAATAATAGTTAATATAAAAGTTACCCCTACCGTCGCATTGTCATCAGGATCAACGTATCAGATATCTGGGTTTCCAAAGGCAGTTATGGATTTAGTTTCTGTTGATGTACATTCGAAAAGTTTGGTGAGTTACTGTCAATTAGGGAATACTGGTACAATGACATTTAATTTAAATGTAGCTAGAAACCCCGGAGACTATATGGGATTTAGTTGCACTTATTTAACCAATTCTTAAAGGAGGAAATTTATGAAATATGAAAAGATTAAAATAGGTGAGACAACTCTTGACATTGCTGCAGGTAGTTGTAGCTTAGACCGAGCAGGAGATGCAGCTACCGTTGCTATTATAACCGGGTCAAATACTATCGACAGTATCCATGCAGTACTGGCTTCCGGGGGAACCATTGTAAAATATGATAGGGACGGCGTAGAGGAATGGAAGAAAGATAATCTTATCTATACTGGATTAATCAGACCACAATCGGATTTCCCGGTTGGGATTGAGCAGAAGCAGACAGGTGTAGATAAAGAAGGAAATCCCACATATAGCAATGAAGAAGTTTTGGGCTCCGTACTGGTTGTTGAATACAGGCTCCCAACAACTCAGGACGAATTAAATAGACAAAGTAAACAGATTGTCAGTTTAAATGCCCAGGTAGCGTATCTGTCCATGATGTCCGGTATTGAAATTTAGGAGGTAATTTCATGAGTAAAAATTATGAAAAAGTAAAAGAATTTTATAATGCAAACTTATGGTCAGAGGAAATGGTATGGAATGCAGTAGGACGCTGGATCACAGATAAAGAATACCTGGTTATCACCGGGAAAGAATATGAAAATTAAGAAAGCGTGAGGAAAATGGAAGTGGATAAAATTATGGAATTACTTGCCCTGGCATGGGGAAGCCCTATTATTAAACTGGTAATTTTGGCTGTAGTGATGGATACCTGTTTCGGCTGCATCAGAGCGATTAAGGAGCACAAATTTAACAGTTGCTTTGGAATTGATGGAGCGATCAGGAAAATATCAATGGTGGCCTCTCTGGCGTTTCTCCTTATTCTTGATAAGATCGTTCATCTGAACCTGATCGGCTTCATTCCAGAAGCAGTCCGGGCATATCTGCCGGTTTCCGGTATTGGTGTGGCCGAGTTCTTCGGGCTCCTGTACATAGCTTATGAGCTGGTAAGCATTCTTAAAAACATGACTCTGTGTGGTCTGCCCGTTAAGCATCTGTGGGAGGTTATAAAGAAGTTTCTTTCTCAGTACACGGACGAGCTGCCAGATAACACATGATTCTGTTGCGATTGTCGTAACTTTTTTGGCCTGGGATAATCCTGGGCCTTTTTTAATTGGAGGTATACATGGGATCTTTAAAAGGATTAATTAGCAGAGGGGTAGAAGAAGAAGGGTATATTGAAAAGGCAACCAATGCTCAGTTGGATTCTAAGACAGCTAACAAGGGCAGCAACAACTACACAAAGTACTCACGAGACGTTAATGCTTGGGGGCTGATGGGGTGTCAGGGGCAACCCTGGTGCTGTACAATGCAATTTGCATTAGAAGGATATGAGTATGGAAAAGATGTTGCCTTGCAGCACTGGAATATGACTCCTAGCACCTATGTAGGGTATAACTGCTTTTCCACCTACAATGCCTTTAAAAAGGCTGGTAAAGTAGGCATGACTCCAAAACTTGGAGCAGTAGTTATATTTAACTTTTCCCACGCTGGCAGAGTGATTCAGGTATATTCCAAAAACGGGCAGAAATGGTGGGATTGCCTTGAGGGTAATACATCATCGAATCTATCCGATCGTAATGGGGGACAGGTTAAGATCAAGACAAGGCCGTGGAATGACGCTACCGTAAAAGGGTTCTGTTATATCAACTACGATGAAGATGATAGGCCGGGGTGGGTAAAAGATCAGCATGGATACTGGTATCGCAGAGCAGATGGCAGCTACCCAGCTAATAAGTGGTGTATTATTAATCAACATTACTACTTGTTTAACAGAGATGGGTATATGGTCACCGGCTGGCACCGCTGGGACGGAAAAGTCTGTGATTCTGATGATGGTTCAGGTGATTGGTATTTCCTTGATAATACGAAAGACGGGCCACTTGAGGGAGCTTGCTGGCATACCAAAGATAACGGCGCTCAAGAGATTTGGTTGATTAATCAGGATAATAATATTTAAGGCTGGCATGAAGAATTATAAAGGCGGGTATCCGGTATTCCGGGCCCGCCTATTATTAATTATTAAAATCTATTATAGCACCCGGAGTTAGCGCATTAGTTGTTTCCCTTGTTACTATATCTCTTTCTGCAAGGTCTTTTAAATTATTTACATAGTCTGAAGAGGCCCAATACATATTATTGTAATAGACTACCCTTCCGTCAGAAATCTCCTGCATAGTATTAGAAATGTTACCACTATATTTTACCCAACCCTCACCTGGTGCGCCTACAGGAGTACCATTTGTTTCGCTAATAGGATTTGAACAGCTTCCATCTTCTCTAAAACTATACCAACCATCTGTCAGATGATAGCTGCCTGTTTTCATATATCCCGTACTATCAAAATAATACCATGGTCCTTCGATTTGTTTTATTAAATTAACTGCATAGCTTCCGTCATCATTCTGGTACCACCAACCTACATTATCCTGTTTCCATTGACCGGCAAAAGCAGTTATGCTCATCGTAGCAGTAGCAACCATGATCGCAACAAATAATCTTAGTTTCTTCATTTTGTTCTCCTTTCTAAAATAGACTATTCTCAATATATTGTAAGTGTAACACATATCCAAAATATGGCAATATTAATCTTGAGACAAGCTATAAAAAATAAATTAAAAACTAATCGTTATACCTTACATTCTATTGCTGATTTATCATTTCGTATACCTTTGAAAACGGGCTGTCGGAAGCTGTCCTTATCCGTAGGCATAGATTCCACTATGCAAACCAGATCAGGTGCCAACCAAACAGCATTTTCGTTTCCTGCCGGCACATACCCAAACGGCGAATAATCGATTATTTGGTATTTGTACTGATTAAGTATCCTTAAGCTCACACCAAGCGAAACATGCCCTTTATATACAAGTACATCATCATCATATTGCCCCAGGATAAGGCTTGGCATACTTTTCTCTTTTACAATGTATCCGCAGATAATACAATCATCTGTAGCCATTACTTTAAACTTAATCCAGTCCTTAGACCGTTTTCCTTGCCAGTATAAACTATTCTTCCTTTTAGCAACCACTCCTTCAAGACCTTTTTCTTTTACAAGATCAAATAACATAATCCCCTCATTTTCAACATACCGGGATACGGATATCATGTTATTCTCAATCACAACGTCTTGCAGATATTTCTTGCGCTCCATAAGTGGTAGCATGGTAATATCCTTGTCTTTATAATATAGAATATCATAAGCTATAATGCTGGCCGGATATCTGTCTGCAGCCAGCTTTATTTTAAAGGAATTTGCCATTAAAGCTCTTTTTTGCACCTCATAAAAATCTGGCACACCATTTTTAAGTACAAGAAGTTCATGGTCCAGAATACACTTTGTTTTTACCTGTGCATGTAGGTTTTTAAGCTCCGGGAAGAGTGGAGCCATGAGCTTGTTTCTTTTGTTCCTTATGTCGGTATCCGTACCCAAATACGAAACACATCTAATTCCGTCCCATTTTATTTCATAGATATAATCTGGAGAATCAAACGGGTCCATCATTTCTGAAATCAGCATAGGGCTTATCTTCTTGATATCGAATATATCCATTATATATATCACCACCTTGGTGTAGTGTGCTGATATATAGTGCTTTTTATGCAATTAAAGATATTACATAACCATAACCCATTTATTGTCCATAATATAGAAAAACAACCTGAACACATATAGAATGCTGCCGATCAAAGCTTCACATTTATATTCGTTTACCGGTTCTCCATTATAGAATTTATTATCTGTACATTTGATTTTTAGATCGGTTATGGTTTGCAATATGCCGTCCTCACCCTCAAATTTAAAAAGCAGCGGCCGGGGAGGTAAACCGGGAGCATACCAAGCCATGCAAGCTATAGGATATATCTTGCCTCTAATTATTCCGCTATTAATTTTACATACGTTTGTCCCGATCCCAAATACACCCATAATAATCTCACCTACTTATAATACTGTTCAAACCACTTAGGTGCCTTTGGGCTGGTTGTTTCCTTTACTTTCCCGGTTGGCTCAAAGAATCCACATTTTTTATGATCGGCTCCACAGCCCCTTTTATCTCTGATGTAATGCGAACATCTGTTAATGTCTTCCGCAAGTCCACAATTTCCCAACATAATAATCACCTCTCATGATGATTATACGAACACACGTTCTGAAAGTCAAAGGAAATAATTTGTAATTTGGTATAAAAAAAGCGGGTACCTTGCATTCTGGCCCCGCAATTTGTTTTAATTCATGAAACTTTTTTCTTAATTACTTAATTCGGATTAATTTTCTTTTTGTCACGTTCACGTTGCTTACGTTTAGCCATGAGTTGAGCGCAACGTGAAGTGCAGTACTTTTTACGGGTATTTCCAGGCTCAACTTCAAAAAATTGATTGCATGTAGGATTAGAACATTTTTTGAAAATTTTGTCCGAAGAGTAACTTAAATATATATCTAAGTATAATGCGGAAAGCAAATCAGGAATATTCCAATCCCCAGAGACCTTTCTACTAAAAGTAATTTTAATACAGGGGTTTATATTATTCAGAATACTATTCAATTCGTTTTCTAATGTATAGATGCATATAGAATTTAGAAGATTATAGGCCTCAATGGGGAAAGAGTTAATGCAATTACTAACATTACTACGAAATGCATCTCTCCCATGCTCTGCAAGTATATCAATATCAAAAACTTTATTAATTATATTGAGTAAAGAAAGGCACTGTTCAAATTTCGGATCTCTATCCCACGATACTCTTCTTTCATCATCGGGTAAATTAACAATGTATTCGATTTTTTTGCTTAAATTAAGTTCTACAGAATCTAATCTACCTAATCCGTAATATCCCAAATTCCTATACTGATCATAAAAATATTGGTTAAAACTTGAGTATAGCAAGTCATAATCATCCACCCATACTTCTGATAACATAAGGACTACAACGTTTGTAATCATGTCAATAAAATTATTTGTTTGAAATGCGGAAATTAAATTTACTAAACTTTGCAATGATACAATAATAGCTGCCGCATTATTTATATCAATTGCACTTTCAAAGCTTTCATAAACATGATCCACCTCATCTTCCTCGGTAAATAGCCAACCAAATTTTGAAATAAAATTAAATATAGCTTGTTCATCAGAACTATTAATACTAAGGATTTCTATGAGAGCATTATGATTTTCAAAATCATAAACGATACTTCTCGCTGGACCTGTGCTTTTGATAATACTAAATGGAGGGCACGGTTCACCGTATTGAGTTGTTTTTGTTTCCAAGTAATATTCTCGGACTTGATTTGTAAAAGTAAATGCATCGTTAATTACCATGTGGACCTCCTTAAAATGACATACGTAGAAGTATATAGACATATGACTGAAACAAGTATATAATGACATTGTAACATACTAAAGCAATCTTTACAATACAAGAGATGTGGTTGTAAACAGATTTTTTTACAGAAAGGAGGAGGGATAGTGGGAATAATCAATATTGAAATTGAAAATGAACTTCATAAGAGAATGAAAATGGAAGCTCTACGCCAGGACAAGTCAGTGAAACAATACATTACTGATCTGGTCAAAAGAAGTGTAGAAACAAAAAAAGAGCAAACACAGTAACTTTGGCGAGCGATGTGTTTACCCTGATAACAAAATCCCGAAAGGATATGTATTTAGTATAACATGATCCTTTCGGTGAATCAAGAAAAATGAGAGGAGATATTTTAATATGTATGATTTAACAGTATTCGAACAGAATGGACAGCTTTTGACGGATAGTAGAGAAGTAGCAGTAGCAGTAGATAAAGAACATTACGACTTGATTAAAAACATACGTCAATACATAGGATATCTTACTGACGGAGAATTCTCCGTCAGTGAATATTTCATTGAAAGTTCATACATAGATAGAACAGGGAGAGCATTACCATGTTTTCTCTGCACAAAGAAAGGTTGCGATATGATAGCCAATAAGCTGCAGGGCAAAAAAGGTGTAATTTTCACGGCTCGGTACATAGAAGCTTTTGGAAAGATGAAGGAATTTATTGAAAAGGGTGTACAGTACAGTAAGCAAGTTTCTTTCAAGGAACAGGTGGAATGTATTGGGGTAGTAGCCGACATGCTCCGCGTAAATGAGGCCAGTAAGTTATTGATGATCGGACAATTATACAAAAGCTACGACCTTCCGGCAGAATTCCTTCCCCAATATGAGTTTAATGGTAACCGGGAGATGAAATCTGCAACTGATCTACTGAAACGGTACGGTTTAGGCATGTCAGCAAAGAACTTTAATCTTTTGCTTCTCGAATATGGCTATCTTGAAGAGAGAAGCCGTAAATCGACCTCTGCACCCGGAAAAGAGAAGAAATACAAGGCCCTTACCGATAAAGGCTTAAAATATGGTGAGAATGCTGTAAGCCCACAGTGCCAGCGCGAGGTACAGCCTATGTATTATGCTGATTCGTTCAAAGAATTGTTTGATATAGTGGTTGGTCTGGTAGTAGTGTAAATAGGAAATTTCTGGAAATCTCTACCACTGTGTTAATAGATTACCGCGTGATAGTATTATTACATCATGAAAATACTGCTTGACGATTATATGCGTAAAAAGAAATTAACCGAACGTCAGGTAAGCATTATGACAGGCATTCCACAGTCAACAGTGCATGGGATAAAAAAAGGGGCTATGCCGCGAATGGATACAATGGAGCTGCTGGCAAAAGGCTTACATATAATGATAAATGATTTGGTTGATACTCCTTATTTGAAAAAGTGAACGGTTTACCGTTCAAGGCGTTTCATTTCTTTCCTATTTGCGTTTTAAATAATATAATAACGTAAAGGAGGGGGAAGAGATGAAAAAAAAGAGAATGTAGACAACCTTGACAAATCGAACGTGCGTTCGTATAATTAGGGGAGGAATTAACTACCGTGGATAAAATAGAATAATGCAGATTAGGAGGTTTAGTAGTGACTTACAAAGGAGGCATAATGGGGACGTGATAAAGACTGATGATGAAATTGTATGGGGAATTTTCAATGATATTATAATACTTCCAGAAGAAGAGTATAAAATGGTATGCGATTATATGATGGAAAAAGAACTTATACCGGGTCTAGCAGAAGAAATAATACATAAGGCTGATGAAAAGCGTAAAGAGATAGCAGCGCACATCGCCATGAGATAGCTATTCTGTGTTGTATTTCGTGTTGCATCGTGGTGTAAATTTGTTGTTTTTAGGGCATTTAGTTGCCCTTATTTACAAGATTAAAGTACCGGAAAACCTCGTATTTAAAAGGAATTCCGGTACTTACAGGCTTTTGCATTAATGATTGTTCATGGGTTCGAATCCCACTATCTCCATTAAACGGTAAGCCGCAGGCATGATTGCTTGTGGCTTAAATTATAACTTATAGGGACGGGACACTTGATAAATCAAGGGCAAAAAAGGTGCATTTTCGTTTTGAAAATGTGCCTTTTTTGCCCTGATTGTAGATGACAGGGTAGCTATATTAAGGTTATGTAAAATGGCGATTTATTATGTTTGAGATGTAGATAACGTATAATAAATTACCACAATTTGTTTGAATTACTTTACAATTTGACATAAAATAAAGAAAGTACTCAAGTATAAAAAGTAAGTAAAAACTTCAAAGGTGGTATATCAATCAATGGTACATTCTTTAGTCAGGAAGAATTGTTAATACCCGTTTCAGAAACAATGAAATCATTAAAATTAAATCAAGAATAGCAGAATTTATTTAAACATGTCTCCATGATAGACTATTAATCAAATGATTATTTATTGAAAATCATGAATATACTGTAAAAAAAGTAGAATCATCTATGAATAGTGGAAAAATCGAAAATGAATTAAATTTAGCTTTAGACATTCCCGAACAAGAACGGATAAAAACCTATAATTTAGATGTAGGGTACTCAGCAATTACAAACACATGGGAATTAATTGTAAAATATAGTGGAGATATTAGTTTCATTGAAGATGATTATGGGATTTCTGTCGTGGAATTGTTAAATGGTTACGCAATTATTACAGCACCTGAAGAAAAAATTGATCAGTTATCAGAAATTGAACAGATTGAATTTATTGAAAAACCAAAACGAGTATATTTTGAAGTAAATCAGGGTAGAGCAGTTTCTTGTATTAACCCGGTTCAGCTTGAAAATAGTTTTAATTTGTTAGGTAATGGTACACTTGTTGCCATCATTGATTCAGGAATTGATTATTCACATATTGATTTCCGTAACTTAGATGGCACAACAAGAATTGTAGCACTTTGGGACCAAACCAGACCAGGAAATCCACCATTAAATTATGATCAAGGTACTATATATACAAGAGAAATGATCAACGAAGCTTTAGCACTTCCTATGCCGGTAAGAATGTCACTTGTTCCAAGCGTTGATTTGTCAGGTCATGGTACTCATGTGGCAGGAATTGCAGCAGGTAACGGCAGAGCAAGTAATGGCCTGTATCGTGGGGTAGCACCGTTAAGTGAATTGATTGTAGTAAAACTGGGGACTTCCATTGGAGACTCTTTTCCTAGAACAACCCAACTGATGACTGGAATTGATTTTGCCATTCGTACTGCTATTTCGCTTAATAAGCCTCTGGCAATAAATCTTAGTTTCGGAAATAATTATGGTTCTCATACTGGTCGTACTTTATTAGAAACTTATATTAATGATGTTTCAAATCAAGGCAAAATCAATGTAGTAATTGGAACAGGTAATGAAGGCGTATCAGGAAATCATACACAGGGAATATTAAAAAATGGGGAAACCTCTATCATAGAGATATCAGTTAGTGAAGCTAACCCAACCTTCAGCTTACAAATTTGGAAAAACTATTATGACAAGTTTGATATTACATTTATTTCACCAAGCGGATTAAGAGTAGGTCCGATTCCCAGGAGACTTGGTACTCAGCAATTTATTATGAATCAGACAAAAATTCTACTTTATTATGGTGACCCAACTCCATTTAATGCGCAACAGGAAATCTATGTTGAATTTGTTCCTTTAAATTTATATGTTAATTCAGGTTTTTGGAAGTTAGAATTAACACCTCAAAAAATAGTAACGGGAGATTATGACATGTGGTTACCTACAGGTGGCACACTTGGCGCTGATACAAGATTTCTTGCTCCCTCTGTATTTACTACTTTAACCATACCCTCAACAGCTTACCGGGCAATTACGGTTGGTGCCTATGATGGATACACAGACAGCTATGCCCCATTTTCAGGCAGAGGATATACCCGGAATCTTGATATAAAACCAGATTTGGTTGCTCCGGGTGTTAATATTATGTCATGTTCTCCTGGAGGAGGTTATACAGCGCGTACCGGAACCTCTATGGCAACCCCCTTTGTAGCCGGAAGTGCAGCTTTACTTATGGAGTGGGGAATTGTAAGGAATAATGATCCATATTTATACGGGGAGAAATTAAAGGCATATTTGATTGATGGTTGCCGTCCTTTACGAATTGAAAATATTTATCCTAACCGAACACTTGGTTATGGAGCTTTATGTCTGCAAAATACCTTTAATAATATTATTGTCACTTAAATTTACTTTGGTAGTATTCCTAATAGGGGGAGGGTAAACCACCGGCTAAGCCGGTGGTTTTACTCTGTCTTTTTAACCCGAAATATTGAACCAACAACATTCCACAAGCCTGGGAAAAATTTCATAATCTGCCATACCCCTCCCCCAATTAATCCATATTGTGGAATTAACCGTAATTTTTGATTCATACTTCTAACATCATCAAACCAGACAACGTGTTCTATATCATTATAATCAGTATAATAATAGTATGGGGATTGAGCAAGTTCATCAAACAATATTGAAACATTAAATAAAGCAGCACGCTCGATTGCCTGCTGATTACTGATGGATTCTGCTTCTGTTGTACCTCTGACAAAAGGAAGCGGCCAGTCATAAGCATAGTTTGGTATACCCAATAATATCTTATCTGGATCAATTACTGAAATCCCATATTTCAAAACTCTCCTTACATTATTAATTGGAGCAGTAGCCATGGGAGGACCGAAAGTATATCCCCATTCATAGGTCATTAATAACACTTCATCAGCAACTGCACCTAGCGTAGCGTAATTATGAGCCTCATATAATAAACCTGTCATTGTTCCGGAGGTTTTTGGAGCCAAAGCAACAGTAGTAAGAAATCCTTCCTGAGATAATCGTGTATGAACCTTTTTGATAAAACTTAAAAATGCTTCTTTATCCTCAGGCAGAATAAATTCAAAATCGATATCCACACCTCGATACCCTTTTGCTCTTAAAGCAGCAACTAGATTTTCAATTAATTCGTTTTCACCAGCTTCGTTTTCAAACATTTCTGACGCCAGTTGGCTGTTGAATACTCCAGCTTCATTCATTGGAGCTAACACCATAATCGGCGATACTCCATATTCATTTGCTATCTGAATTAACTCCTCATCTTCAGTTGGTATTAAAATACCCTCTGGTGTAAAGCCATAATTAAAGATTAATAAGTTAGTTAAAAATGGTAATGTTTTTCTGAGCACTGTTCTGTCGATAAAAGTATACGCATATCCATTCATAATTACGTCATCAATCTTTTTCTCACCTTGAAAACGTATAATGATTACTTCTCCTGGTATAAGGTACCGAAGAATCGCTGTTGTTGGGTTGTTCTGCCATAATTGTGTAACTGTAACACCATAATTTGCCGCAATACTATTTAGAGTCTCTCCTTCTTTAACTATATGTATTAGTTCTGGTATCCTGATAGCAAGACTCTGTCCAACTACCAGATTCTCAGGGTTTGGTAACTCATTTTCACTTATAATTAAACTTGGGGATATTCCATATTGATTTGCAATGGATTGAAGAGTCTCGCCCGGCGTAACTACATGTATAATCATAATTTTTCTAATCTTTTTTGTAACATTATATAAATATAATAATAAAATAGAATAAAAAGAATAAAAAGAGATTGATTTATGGCAATAAAAATATTTATAGATCAAGGTCATAATCCAACGGGCTATCATAATACAGGAGCCAGAGGAATGGGTTTAATTGAAGAAAACATCACCTATCAGGTCGGTGTTTATCTAGCAAATCTATTAGAAAATGATCCGAGATTTGACGTTCGTTTATCAAGGCCGTTGCCTACAACGGTATTGGGGACAACGAATACTACCAGCCTTGCAGAACGGGTACGTTTGGCAAATGAATGGCCTGCAGATTATTTTATTAGCATACATGCGAATGCGAATGTAAATCCAGCGATTAACGGAGCAGAAATTTATGTACAGGAGTATTATACACAAGCTTATTGGCTGGCTGAACAGATTATGGAATCTATTACAAACATTACCCCTTTAACTAACAATGGAATCTTTATAAATCCATCCTTATATGTATTAAGAAGAACAAATATGCCTGCTGTCTTAGTTGAAATGGGGTATGTAACTAACACATATGACGCAATGATATTACGTGATAACCAGTGGCAAATTGCGTATTCAATTTATTTGGGTATATTAGCTTATTTCGGTCTTCAACCTTTATCATAAAGACAATTAAAAAATGCTTCTTTTTGGTGAAAATAAATTTTTTGTCAAAGAGAAGCAACTCACTTACTAGGTACGGAGTTCTTCGAATACATTATATATATTTATCACTCCATACCCCCAGTCCCGATTTGGATACACTAGATTCTGACGTCTTATAGCTCCACGTATTAAATAACTTTTAATTACTATTGTATCGACTCCTTCAATATTTTGTTTAAATACAGCCCATTCCATAAATAAGGCTGCCACCCCGGCTGCATGTGCAGCAGCTACTCCAGTACCTGTATAATTTATGAATAAGTTATTTAAGGAAGGTGCAATATAGTTCACACCGGGAGCAGCTAGTTCTGGTTTTACAACATCATCACTTGTATATCCTCTGCTGGAATTTGGGTAAAGATTCCGGTTATAAGGATTATATGCTGTAATTGATAAGGGAACATATGCTGTACTTGGTGATAAGACGGTAGTATAAATAACAGGCTGAATAAAAAATGTATTATTTGATATAAATTCTCCCATAGGCAGCCATATATTAAAACCTGCTTCTAAATCTCCTTGGGAGTATACATTGAATTTCCATATTCCTGATGTTGCATTTTGAAAGCGGAAGAAGATTAATTGATCTCCAGTCAGTGTTTCTGATATCTGAAATTGTAAATTAATGATAGTAATATCAAACAGAAAATTAATTTCCCGGCTTAATCGAATTCCCGAAACAATTCGAGAAATATATTCCCCGCCTGGAGATTGAATATCCACTGAAAATAATCCGGGAAAATCACCCCAAAGCTCCATACAGAAATTCTTATCATTTTCACCAACATTTAATTCTACAGAAGTACTACCTGTCTGAGTACTGATTCTGGAGAAAAAATGCCGTCCAGAATTGCCTTCATTCCCGACTGCTACAACAACACATACGTTCGTATAATCCGCAACGATGGATAGGTAATTACCTAAATTAGACTGTCCGGCATGAGACGTTTGAGATGTTCCAAGTCCTAAGCAAATTACGATTGGTCTGTCTAATCGTCTTGCCATTTGTATACAATAATAAACTCCCCACATGATATCATTTTCTTGAAAAGCAATAACATCCTCTTGAATTAAAAAAAGCTCTCTTATATATCTTTTTGCTTGTTTTAATCTGACAACGACTAATTCAGCATCTGGAGCAACGCCTCTAAAATTAATTTCCTGATTTTCATTTCCAACAGCTACCCCAGCCATCATTGTACCATGACCATTCGTGTCAATACTGGGAACGATATTTAAGGGTTCGTTGGATATGAGCGCAGCATTGATCATTTCAGAGGTATATTCCGTTCCGTAATTTGTAATAATTGGATATGTTGATTCACTTTGAATCGTCTGGTCCCATATGGATAAAATTTTAGTCTGCCCATTTTCTTTAATAAATATAGGATTTAAATAATCTATACCTGTATCGATGATTCCAATTAATACACCATTTCCTGTTAAATCAAAACCAGGAAGATTTGTTAAATCCGTTACACCGGAAGATTCTACGCTGATTCTGCTAGTTAATCCATATATCTTTGGAATAAAGGAGTAACTATAGTTATTTAATAAGTTTTTTAATTCAGTGTTGAAAGGGACATGTACAACCGCATAGTATTCATTAATTATATTAACAACAGCATCTTCAAAAGTATCAAGAATAGCTCTATTGTTTCGGTAATCAATTATAAAATCTAAATAATCATCATTAATAATACGAGTTCTCTCTACTGGTGTCATTTTCTTCCCCTATTTTAATTTAATAATTAAGATAATATTCGACTTGGTGTATATATATTAACAACAGTCACTCCAGTATTAATAAATTTCGGACCTGTATCAAATCCCCTTAATGCAGCAACTGACTCAGCCATACCCAAATAACCCATTGTATATGGATTTTGTACTAATGTTGCTTGTATAGTATTATCTCTTATCATTTCCTGAATCGTTTCAGTAATATCAAATCCAATGCCGATAATATTTGTATCATAATCTCTAAAAGCGTATCCCATCCCTAGCGTAGATCCTTCATTCGTTGAAAAAATACCAACAAGATTGGAATTGTCTTCTATATATTTTTCTGTTGCTTGTTTTGCTAACTCTGGGTCACCATTCGTATATATTGTTTCTAAAATTTGGTATCTGTCAAACGATTCAAAATAATCTCGAAACCCTATTTCACGATTTACAGTCGTTCTGTTTTCAGGTGTTACCCCAATGATTCCTATTGAGCCATTTGTGACACCAATTGCCTCTAATTCGTAATACATATTTTCTCCAGCTATCTTACCAGCTGTATAATTATCTGTAGCTAAGGTTATGATAGCTTCTTCAAACGCTGGTGCATCAACATAAATAATTTTTACACCCTTTGCTTTCGCTTCTTCAACTGCTCCCGAAATCTTTAAAGGATCACTCGCCGCTAACATGATTGCATCTGCTCCTGCTGCAACGGCATTATTAAATATTTGAATCTGTTTATTTACATCTCTTTCTAGAGGGGCATCCCATTCATAAGTAACACCTAACATAGATGCCATTTCTCTGGCACCTTTATCCATAACCATCCAAAATTGATCTCTTTTATCCATGGTTATTAGATAAATTTTATAATTTTCATTCATTATATGGTTCATTCACAAATCTCCTTTTAATAATTGATTCTTAATCGTAAACTATTTATTGCATTATATATATCTAAAATTCCATATCCCCATTCAGGATTTGGATATTTTATTGTTTCATCTCTTTTTGCACCTCTTAGTAAAAATTTTTTCAAATCAATTGTATTAAAAACAATATCCGATTTATTAGCCCATTCTAACAACATCGCAGCTACTCCTGCTGTATGTGCAGCAGCTACACTTGTTCCTGAAAACTCTGTAAATGTTTGTTTTAATGTTGGTCCAATTACATTGACACCTGGCGCTGCAATTTCCGGCTTAACAACGAGTGTTCTGGTATATCCTCGACTTGCATAAAGAAATATACTGTTATTAACATAATTATAAGCGGTAACAGTTAAAGGAATATTTGCATTTCCAGGAGATAATACTGTTGTATTTATATCCGGATTAACAAAAAATGTATTTTCTGATATAAATTCATTCATTGGTAGCCATATATGAAATCCAGTTTCCAAATCTCCACGTTTATATATATGAAATCTCCAGATTCCCGGTGCAGGTTCATTCATACGAAAAAAGATCACCTGATCACCCGTCTGTCTTTCTATCAGATTATTGATAATATCAATAGTAGTTCTCTCGAAAATGAATGAAACCCGTGTACTGTTACTGATTGATGTAGTCATATTAGGAATAAACTCACCAGATGGAGAAGTTATAGCAACAGAATATATATTGGGGGATTTCCCCCACAATTCTAATACGAATCCTGTTTCATTTTCTCCAACCATAAGTTCCACTGTAGAAAATTCCTTATGATCTTCTATGATTCCAAAAAAATGTCTGCGTTCATTCCCTTCATTCCCTGCTGCAATAACTACTGCAATCCCAGGACTAGAACCAATCAGGGATAAAGTGTTACTTAAGATCCCTCTACCGTCATGCCCCCCCTGGGATGTGCCTAAAGCTAGAAGAATTACCATAGGCCTTTCCAATTCAAATGCTGTTTCAACTAAAAACTCAATACCAAATAGAATATCAGTTTCTGAATAACAAACAGCCTCCTCTGGAATATTATAAAAATTTCTTAAATTTTGTTTTGCTTGCCGTAACTTTACAATCACTAATTCTGAATCTGTTGCAATTCCATAAAAGTTACTTTCAGGTACAACATTACCAGCAGCAATTCCAGCAATCATTGTGCCATGACCATTTTCATCTTTACTAGGTACTATATCTAGAGGAATATCTGATGCCAGAGCACGATTGATGTCTTCTTTTGCATAAACGGTCCCATACGGAATCGTATCAAAAGTTTGTTCCTGATTTATAGTCTGATCCCAAAGTTGATTAATTCTTGATGTTCCATCCGCATTTTTAAAAATTGGATTTATATAATCGATTCCTGTATCTACAATTCCTATTAGTACGCCTTGTCCCCTCAGATTAAAATTTGGAACACTTCTAATCCTGGAAATACCTGTAGCTTCCAGACTTGCTTCACTGATAATACCAAAACAGTTTGGTAAAGCTGAATATCCAAAATCAGCTATAAAATCAATTGTTATGAGATTCGAAGGAATATGTACAACTGCATAAATATTATTGATAATTGTTCTTGAGTACACGGAGTATTTATTAAAAAATGACATATTACCACTATATTCAACAAGTAAGTCAAAAAAGTCATTATTTGTCATTTCACTTATTTTTAAGGGAGCCATTAGATTTTCACCAGATTTACATTTATTTCATTCATATGTAAAATTAAAAAAAAATATGTTAAATGGTATTTTAATCATTCTTATAATATATATATTTATAAAAATGAAAGTTCTTATAAGTTATGAAAAGATATCTCAATCCTTTTGACATTTATGTTGAGCCAGATTTTTCCATAAGTGTATTCGCATCGGAGCTAAACAGTCCTGGAAGTATTCTGATTACTGATAATAATAAAATGTATATAACTGATACTGGCGAATTGACAGGTGAACCCAAATTATTATTATATGAAAATGGTAAATTCGAGTCTATAGCAGAAGGCTTTAATACTCCTATAACCGGCATTACATACAGATTTGGAAAAATATTTGTCTCACATAGAGGCTCTATAACAATTGTAGATGAAAATGGAACCCAAAAAAACATTGTTCAAGGTTTGCCATGTCAAGGAGATTTTCCTAATAGTAATGTTACTTTTCGATCCGATAATCGTCTTTTTTTTGGAATTGGAACTGCTACAAACTCAGGGGTAGTTGGCCTGGATAATAAATGGGTAATAAACCATCCATATTTTCATGATAAACCAGGCGATAATATCATTGTATTTGGTCAAAACTTTGAATCATATAATTATATTAATCATTCAAAAGAACCTGTTTTAACAGGAGCTTTTAGTTCCTTCGGTGAAATGAATTTTCCATACGAACAAAAAAAAGGAACTTTATTAGCGTCAGGAAGCATTCTTAGCTGTAATCCTGATGGCACGGATATTCAATTATATGCATGGGGATTCCGTAATATATCTTCATTAAATTTTGGTTATTATGATAGACTTTTTGCTTGCAATAATGGCTATGATGAACGAGGCAGCCGGCCAATTGCTAATGCTTCTGATGATTTCTATCATGTCGAGCCTGGGGTATGGTATGGCTGGCCTGACTTTTCAGCAGGAATGCCAGTTACTTCACCAAAATTTGATACGATATATAATCAAAAAATAGAGCTTTTAATCTCAAATCCTCCTAACATCCCTCCCAGACCAATTACAACGTTTCCAAACGGAACAAATTTAAAAGGTTTTTTAGTAAACGAATATCGTGAGTTTGGAAATATAGGAGATATTTTTATTACCGAATATGGTGGTACCACGATTAAGCAACAATACTATGGACGGAAAATCTCAAAAATTAATACCATATCAGGAGAAACAACAACGTTTGCCATGAATAAGTCTGGCAATTCTTTATATTCAACTACAGGCGGATTCGGAAGACCCTCTGATTTGGCCTTCGATACAGAAGGTGATTTATATGTAATAGATTCCGGCATAAATAACTTAAATAACTCCCATTGTTTATTATCAAATACGGGCGTAATTTGGAAGATTAGTCGAGAAAGGTGATATGATGAGCTTTATAGAAAGTGATACATATAAGAATTTAGTTATGTTATATGAAAAAGAGTTAATGTTTAGTGCACGATATGAATTATATAGCCTGATTGCAAGAAGTGATGGTTTTATTGAATATGCAAACATTTACGATTCTTTCGCAAGGCAAGATCGTGAACATGCTCGCATATGGTTGAGAAACTTAAGTCAGGGAAATTTACCTGGAACGGCAGAAACTTTGATTGAATCAGCGAAAGCTGAAAACAATTTGGCTAGTATTGAGTATCAAAATGCTATTCAGGTAGCTCGGCAAGAAGGTTACAATGAAATTGTCTCATTAATGGCTGGAATTGCAAACATAAATTTTAATCATGAATTAGTATTTCAACAGATGTATAATAACATTATATTAAATCAGGTTTACTGTAAACCAAACGAAATTTTGTGGACCTGTATACAATGTGGAAACATTATGTCAGGTCTTTGTGCTCCTGAGATTTGTCCTGTCTGCGGATTTCCTCAAGGTTATTATCGCCCTCTTAACGATTGTATCTATTAATTTTAAACTATTTATTAGATAGTTAACGAATGGTTAATTTTAATACAACCAAGTACAGCTATATGAACATGGAAGCAATTTTTGTCTTATAGATGCTATATTTTAAAAGTTAGGTTCACAGTACTTAAAAGCAGTTCACTCCACCAGGAGAGTGGTCTGCTTTTTTTAAGCCTGTTTCAGGTTTAGTGATGTGACGTGAAAGAGAAATGCTTACTCAAAGAAAATTGCAGAAAAAAACAATTAAAATATATTGTTAATATAACAGATATATCAAGGCAGTTTTGTTTCCTCTATAATATTCCCCAGTATTGTAAATTATGTGTATTTTGCACATTAAATGATATTACTAATTGTTGTTATCTATTGTACTTGTTATAATTTGCGCAGTTACAGAAATTAACAAAAGTATCCTTTTGCTATAAATGCATTTATTTAAGAATGAAACAAATGCATGTAATTTTAAACAAGTTTTACAGAGTTCAATGCGTATTATTATTACCTGATCCATTTAGAACAGAAGTAGCCATTATAAATAAATAGTTACTATTAAAAATAAGTCAAAGGAAAACCTGTTAAAAAAGGGACGCAAAGCCGAAGGTCTAAGGCGTTTCTTGTACTATGTTTGCCCAGTTGTCAGAATAATTTATTAGGCGTTTGTCCTCATTTGAAGGCAGGTTTTTGTGTTTTGTAACGTCTTTCAAACAAGGAAGATACCAGTTTTTGCATATTACTTAGATAAGAGGTTATCTGTATGCTTCATTCCAACATCTGTTTTTTGAGGTGGAGATAAAGACAGCCGAGTACGTACACGTGCTGATTTTTTTGCTTATGGGCTTTAGCCTGTTGAACATGGGTGAGTTTCTCTTTAAGAGAAATGAATCCATGTGAAATAATAAACCACCCGCTATGCGGGTGCGAGTCAGTAAGTTATACAAAAAATCACCTTTCCGATTATAATAGAGGTGTCCAAGCCACTATTAGAGAAAGGAAAGGTGATTTCAATGGCGAAGAAAGCCAATGAACTGGCACACACGAAATGGATGTGCAAATATCATATCGTCTTCACACCTAAGTATAGACGAAAAGTAATTTATAATCAATACAAGGAAGATTTGAGAGAAGTCTTGAAGCAACTATGTAATTATAAGGGGGTCCAAATCTTAGAAGGCCATATTATGCCGGATCATGTACGTGAAACGGAAGCAGATGTGTTATTCAAACAGATGAGACTTGGAAAGCGTCAGATTCAGTTATTTTGGATGCTTCGATCTATAATGGGGAAACCAGGGACGATAGCAAAAATCCATCGGTTCGGACATCTTGTATAAAACAGGAGGTAACATACAGGTTGGTTCCTGAAAATACATCCGTCAATTTTTGTCTCTCCCAAAGGAGAGCAGATTCTTGATTTTGGGCAGAATATGGTGGGTTTTTGTAAATTCATCTGCCGTGAAGAAAGAGGCGGGCAAATACATCTTCAATATGGGGAAGTACTGCAGCAGGAATGCTTTTATAATGGCAATTACAGGTCGGCAAAGGCGGAATATAACTATACATCAGATGGGTGTATAAAAGAAGTGGAGCCATTCTTTACATTCTATGGTTTTCGTTATGTAAAGGTTTCTGGTATAAGCAAGATTGACCCAAAGGATTTTACCGGAGTGGTTTTGTATTCTGACCTTCAACAAACCTTGCAGGTAAGTACGGATCATGTAAAATTAAACCGGTTGATGCAAAATTCCTTATGGGGACAGAGGGGAAATTTTATTGATATACCAACGGACTGTCCCCAACGGGATGAGCGACTTGGCTGGACGGCAGATGCCCAGGTTTTTGTGAATACTGCCTGCTATCATATGGACTGTTACAGCTTTTATAAGAAATATCTGAATGACTTGCGCTATGATCAAAAGGTTCATTACGAAGGTGATATCCCAATGTATTCTCCCTCCTTAAAAAAAGCGGCTGGCAGTGGCGGGGCAGTATGGGCAGATGCGGGAACCATAATTCCGTGGAATTTATATCAGGCCTATGGAGATAAAAGGCTGCTTGATGAAAATTATAGTATGATGAAGGAATATACGGATACGGTAATTACGGTAGATAAAAAAGACGGAAACCATCATATTATAACATCAGGATTTACCTACGGGGACTGGCTGGCACAGGATGGAGTATGTCCCCAGGCTTTGTTAGGAGGAACCGATGAAAATTTTATTAAAAGTATCTACTATAAAAACAGTCTGGATTTAACGGCTAAGGCAGCCAAAGTATTACGTAAAAAGGAAGATGAGAGATACTACTCATCACTTTCAAATCAAGTAAGAAAGGCAATTCTCAGAGAATACTTTACACCGGTTGGCAAACTGGCTGTTGATACACAGACAGCATATGTTCTCTCACTTTATTATCAGGTTTTTATTGATAAAAACAAGGTAATTGAAGGCTTGAAGGCCAGATTGAAGAAAGATCTCTACAGAATTAAGAGTGGTTTTACCGGAACCCCTCTGATGCTGCCGGTGCTGTTTGAAAATGGTATGGATGAGGAAGCCTACCGGATACTTTTTAATGAAGAATTTCCGGGCTGGCTCTATGCTGTGAATCTTGGCGCAACGACGATATGGGAGAGGTGGAATTCCATGCTGCCGGATGGAAGGGTGAATGGAATAAACATGAATTCTTTCAATCATTATGCATATGGTTCCGTATGTGAAGCAATCTATAAATATATAGCTGGTCTAAAGTTTACGAAGGCCGGATGTAAGTGCGCCCTCATCGCTCCAAAGCTGAATTATAGGCTAAAGCACATGAAGTTAGCCTTTGAATCTCCATTAGGTACGTATCAAATTGAATGGTTCATTCAAGAAGACGGAGTCTTCCAAATGGATGTCATGATACCTTATGGAGCAACAGCCAAGGTCATTCTGCCTAACCATAAGGACAAAAGGATAGATGAGTTAACTTCAGGAGAATATCATTATTGTTATATGCCGGTCATAGATTATCATCATCCATTCAGTGAATCCTCGATAGTACTTGATCTCCTTAGCAATAAGGAGGCAAACCGAGTTTTCCGTGAAAGACTGCCAAGAATATATGCTATGGTAACCGGAGAAGATGAAGAGTTTCTAGCGATGGACCTAATTGCTTTTGGTTATCATAAAATGTTTGGAACATCTTTGGACGAAATAGCAGAAGCAGGAAAAGCATTAAGAGTAATTAAGGTTTAATCATAAACCTTAAAAGAAATCGAAACTTTGCTTTCAGAAAGAAAACCCAGTTAAGAATGGAACAGATGTCAATGCTCTCATGTCCGTAGAATTATTTACACCACAAATGCCATAGAGGGCATTATCGTCAGCTCCGGAAGGTCACTAAAAGCAAGACGATATTTCCAATAGAGAACAGCCTGTGAAAAAGCTATATCTGACAGTTATGGATATCACAAAAAATGGACCGGTCACCGGCAGGACTGGGGTCAAATAATTTCCCAGTATTTATAATACAAACATGGGCAAGAACCTATGAAAAATAGCCTTGCCCATAAATTACTACTAAAATTTTATATCAGTTTTTCGCGTTTACACGGACTTTGTAATAGCCTCTGACAAAAGCCCATGCCTCGGTACGCCATCCATCTGCCTCGGCGATAAAGAAATGGCTTCCAACTAGTGAATCTTTACATAAGGCTTTTAACAAATGCTACAGGGAACATGGTTCTCTCCGCAGTTTCCTCAATGCTTAGTCCTTGTGCTAAAAAACGTTTTGCTACACTTGTCATGCTTTCGGCCACTTCTACTATAAATTTATCATAGTCATAAAATCTTATAACACTCTGTCCCCAAGGATATTCTTTCGCCTTGTGAATAAATTCAATTCCTTCCGTGCTGCTGATTTTATCTTGCCAATATTCCAAATCTTCCACTTCAAAGTAAAGCTGAAAGTTGTTCGGCTTCCCCTTGCTGGGCAAATCTGCACCAACAAGTTCGGCGTAATTGGATTGCAGGGAAAGCCCGCTTTCAAAAGACACATGTACCCCCAAATCCATCATAATCTTTTGTTCCATCACAGTTTCATAAAAATGCTTTGCCTTCTCCATATCAGATACGGCAATCAAAGTACCTTGATATTGCATATTATCACTCCTTATTAGTTTTTCTTGATTATATGTTAGAATTTGGCTATCTCGCTGTAAAAATCGGACATATTATCCCGATACTCCTGCGGAGTGATACCGCAAATGGCCTTAAAATCATTGATGAAGTGAGGCATATCATAAAAACCAGTTTCCATAAAAACCTGTGTTAAGCCATAGTTGTGCCGCTGTAAAAGGCGTATAGACTTGTTTACACGTACAAGGCGAGAGAACGATTTTATACCCACGCCCATATATTCGTCAAAAAGTCGTACCAAATGACGTTCGCTATAAAAAACATTGTGTGAAAGCTCTTTCACGGAAAGAGTCCCTCCGCTATTTATAATCAAATTACTTGCTTGTGAAAATTCCTGGCGATAAAATGCACCTTTCAAGTGCGCCAGAAAGAGCCTGTCCATTTTAGTAATTAGGTTATGGATACTAAACGACGTTTCCAGTTCATTTGCCATCAGGCGGTTCATTGAGGGATTAACATCTTCAAAGTCTATTACACAATCTGTCATTTCTTTTTGCGGCATTCCGCTAAAAGCATAATAACCCGCCGGTTGAAACTCTACAATAAACAAGAGGCTAAAATGATTGGCTGACTTGCCAACATAGGAAGGCTTCGTGATGGGACCAAACAAGTTGCTGTGGATGTAGCAATCAGTACATGATTGCACAAGTGTAGCGCTCCCGTGGGGCACAACAGCGTAATTATCTGACATCATACCTTTACTCGGAAAAGTGATCGTGTAATTGGATATAAAATTTCTAAGCTCTGAATGTGGTTGAATATATATAAAATCATCACCTCGTATTAGTACGCGGCTATAATTCCTATAGTTCTGAATTGAATCTTTTGTAAGCAAAGCACGGCCACCTCCCCTTTACCATTTGTGATTCAAGTGAAATGTACACAAAATATAAGCACTCTACAATCCTTATTATGCTATATAAAAGTATTTAATTTTAATGATATTTTACTAAATAAAAATTATTTAAACAAGGAGAATTTGCCATATATGAAAAGTGAACCCAATAGATGCCCGGAGCTTATGCAACCGCAATAGAATTAAATATAAAAACCACAAATAAAAGCACAGGAGATCCATAATGGAAAATAGTTTAGCCATACGAAATAGGAATAAAAGTACCGCATAGTTTTTGCACCAAAATTACGGAGACATGTATTCTGATAGGGTAAAAAAGCAGATGTAGTACAAATATGAGACATTATATCAAGAAAAAAAACAGTAAATTAATATTTTTGTACAAAACTTCTTGCATGTTACGTAGCGTAATGTATTAATATGATAGTAACAGGAAAAGGAAGGTGAATCTATATGAAAGATAATAATAGCGACATAAACGACACACAAAAATTTGTTATAAAGACAAAGCAAGGAGACTTTGTAATTTCATGGCCCTGTAACCAGAGGACGGGGTTTTGCCCTTATTGTCATAAGTGCATTCCTTTGAACTCCATTGTATTTAAAAAAGAAAATGAAAATAGTGTCGAAACCTATTCGGGCATGGAGGCAGTTGAGAAGAAAAAAGACGGCAGACTAAATGAAGAAAGCAAAGACTATAACAGGCAGATTGGGGAATGTCCATATTGTCATAAGGAAATACCCGTATGCGAGATTCTAATTAAAAAAACAGGTGAGGAAGAACGGTAGATTCTGTTATATTAAAAACAGGTCAAAGCACGCGAAAGTGAATGATATGGAGAATAAAAAAGATTTGTTAACAATTGGAGAGTTAGCACAAATGGCTGGAGTAACAATACGTACACTTCAGTATTATGATGAGAAGAATTTACTGAAGCCAGTTATTACAGAGGGTGGAAGAAGAAAATATACGAGTGATGATGTTTTACGTCTTGAACAGATTTTATTTCTTAAATCATTGGGCTTTTCTTTAGATGAAATTGATAAAAAGATACTGAAATATAATGATAAGGCTGACTTAGAGGAAGTATTCGGACAACAGCGAAAAGTTCTGATTGGTAAGATGGAACACTTAAATAATATGGTGGATATGCTTGATGCGGCTATTGCGGAGACAAAAAATAGCCAGGAAATTAATATGAATTGTATTATTGCGATTATTGAGTCGATGAAACGGGGGAATTCCTATGGATTTTTAGTTAGATATTTTAACAATGAACAACTGAAAAGCTTTGCAATTCGATTGTTTGGCATGTCTTATGGTTTGAATGCAAAAAAAGCGTTTGATAAACTAAAAGAACTTTATGAAAAAGGTGTTGATCCAGAGGGGAAAGAAGGACAGTATCTAGCAAAGCTCTGGTGGGATATGGTCAACGATTTTACCTATGGTGACATTGATTTGTTAAAAGCAATGATAGATGCAGGTAGAGATATACAAAATTGGCCGGAGGAAGTGAAAGATATAAAAAAGCCTATTGAAAGTTTTCTTGCAAAGGCACTTAATTCTTATTTTTATAATAACAGTTTAGATAAAAGCATAAAAAACTTATGGTTGTTGAACCGCTTGCCTTTGCAGAACTTATAATTGGATGATTGAACGGGCAAAGGTCATGAAGACAATATGTGAAAAACGGTTTCGATGATTTGTCGTTTTAGAGCATCAAAACTTATGCGTTTATGGGGAAATACAGAATTCTCTTGATTCAAGGAGTCAACCAAGATGCTGCAGACATAAACTTTTTCAAGCAAGTCATGAGACACGAAACCATTTTGATTCAGTATTTCTACAATTTTTGAAATGTATTCATGCTCAAAATCACAGAAATGATGATTGATTTCTTCATCTTCCAGCATCATCATTCTTAATGGAGCCAATACCGAACCCGATGTACAAAAGAATTGGATATAGCATTGAATCCATTGATCTATGAAAACAGAAAGGCGAAATGGTTCCGGTAATTGCTTCAGCGCTTCAAATAAAAGCTGAGAGTTTGAATCAAGATACTGCTCATATGCAGCAATATAGATATCACGTTTATCCTTGAAATAGCTATATAACGCCCCTATGGAAACACCGGCACGCTCCGCAATTTCTATGGTGTTGGTTTTGTGGTAACCTTTTTCGCAGAATAGCTCAAATCCGGTTATTGCAATGTTTTTCTTTTTATCTATGGACCGTTTCTGTTTGGGGGTTCGTATATTTGCCATTGGTATTATAATCCTTCCGCAAAACTATCTTCTCATTGTATTATTATACTTCTTTGCTTATAATTTAGCAACGATATATGAAGTTATCTTCGCATTTTATTGACGTGATTATTATGAAGGAGTATGATTGGAATGCGAAGCTTTATTCACTTTTAGCAAGGAGGAAGCATAATGAATTTTTTAGAATTAGCAAAAGAACGCTGCACAACAAGAGGATTTACAAAACAGAAAATATCGGATAATGACCTTGAACAGATTTTATCTGCGGGGCGCGTTGCGCCTACGGCGTGCAATAAGCAGCCGCAAAGGATTATTGTGGTCAGGCATCCGGACAATATTAAAAAGGTGCAGAAAGCATATAAGACCTTTGGCTCAGAGTGTGTGCTGATTGTTTGCAGGGATAAAAGGTCTGCTTTAGTACGACCTTATGACCAAAAATGTTCAGGTGATTTGGATATCGGCATCGTTTGTGACCATATGATGCTGGCAGCCAGAGAGCTAAATATAGGAAGTGTGATGGTGGGGTTATTTGACCCTGAAATCATCAGAAAAGAATTGAATGTCCCTGAATACATAGAACCTACTGCATTATTGATTCTGGGTTATCCGGAAAAAGAGTTTTTGAGTCCTGAACGTCATATTACTGAAAGAAAACCGCTTACCGATACCGTGATGTATGAAAAATATATAGAGGAAAGAGCTGACCTTGAATCAACCTGTTGGAAAAAACTTTAATAAAGAGGTAATGCGATGAAGATATCATCAAAAAAAATTCTTATTCCTGCTTCTGTCATTATTCTGGCGGCCGTTGCTTTTATTCTATTCCTGTATTTTTGTTGTATCCCATATTATAAAACCCTTTCATGGGAAGCCCAAGGAAGCGGTTAAGTCCCATTTGTCAAACGCATAAAACAATGATTATGAGTGATTACAGCAGTAGTCGCTCTTTTCTTTTTGCCACAAACCAAGTAGGGAAGGCCGCCGCGCCCTAAAGAAAAATTCCAATTCCCTCTTGACTCTGACACGGTGTCAGGGGTTAGGGTCAATTTTGAGGAGGGAGATAAAATGAAATTATCATCTTTTATAAAACAGAGCATTATGACAAATCCACACCAATATAAGAGCCGGTATGAACCCTTGCCGTCATCCCCAACAGAACTATTGCGTACCGTGCAAGGTCTGGTGATACACGGCGATCAGGGCAAACTGTACGGCGTTTCCTTCAGTAAACGCCAATTAGAAGAAGAACTGCTGCGAAATGTGCCGCAAATGCTGGATCGGTTATTTCAAATTGACGAAAGCCCGTTAAATACCATAAGGCTGCCGAACTTACGATTGATTGGAATGTGCCGGGATTACGCATTGCTTCTGGTATCCTTTTTACGTCACCAGGGGATACCTGCCCGTCTTCGGGTTGGCTTTGCAAATTACTTCAAGAGCGAGCTGATGTATGAAGATCACTGGCTGATTGAATATTACAGCATGGAGGAAAAACGGTGGATACGAATGGACGCACAGTTGGATGAAATTCAGAAAACACATTACCGAATTGCATTTAATACAGAAGATATGCCAGCCGATGCAGGTTATCTTCTCGGCGGTCAGGCGTGGATGCTGTGCAGGTCGGGGGAACAGCATCCGGAGGATTTTGGTTACAACAAAAATTGGAAAGGCTGGCATTCCGTCAAAGGAAACCTGCTTCACGATTTTAACAGCCTGCTGGGATTGGAGCTTCTTCCATGGGATTTGTGGACAGAGCTTAGCACAAAAAAATACAGCGATTTAAACAAAAGTGAAAAAAACCTGCTGGATGAGATGGCGGAAATTACCGTGAACCCTGATGTGTCAGAAAAAGAGCTTTTAAATGTTCTAAGCCAGTTACCGGCAGCGTATATGGAGTCCATCCAATCAAAACTCAGAATGCTGGGTGTTCAAGAGCAGACCGAGATCACGGATCCGGATACGCTGGAACCGAAGTTTTTTATACAGTCTGTCCCCAAAACCGGCAATGCTGTTTTACCGGCAAAGCAGCCAAATGACGTATTGATGCTAACGGGCTGCCGGCAGAACAATTTAAAAAATATCGATGTATCCATTCCGAAAAATAAGCTGACAGTCATCACCGGTGTGAGCGGAAGCGGCAAATCCTCCTTAGCGTTCGATACGATTTATGCAGAGGGAAAGCGCCGGTATCTTGATCATATGTCCAATGCGGCCAAGATGCAGGAATTCATTGAAAAGCCGGATTTTGATGGGATACAGGGGCTTACTCCCACCATTGCCATCGAACAGAAAAAAGGAAGTCAGAACCCTCGCTCCACCGTAGGAACTTTGACGGGGATTATGGATCAGCTGCGAATGCTTTTTGTGTCTATCGGAAAGCCTTATTGCCCTTACTGCGGTGTACCTGTGAAGAAAGACAGTAAAAACAAAAACCGGTGTCCGGTATGCGGGAATTTGTTTCAAGCCCTTACCGTGTCCGTCTTTAATGCCAATACCCATACGGGAGCATGTCACGTCTGCAGCGGTCTTGGTTTCCAATATAAGGTCAATCCTGCTTCGATTGTAGTCAATGAAAATCTTTCTGTACTGGAGGGAGCAACTTCTTATTTTGGAAAGCTGCGTGGTAAAAAGCCCACCGGAAACTGGATGGTTGGAGAATTATATGCCATAGCAGCGGATAGGAACATTGACTTAGATACTCCTTGGAAAGAGTTGCCGGAAGATTTTAAGAATGCGCTGCTTTATGGTACTGGGGATAAGGTTTATAGGTTTCAATACAATTCCGGCGGCAGGGATACGGAAATCAACCGTCCGGCGGCCGGAGCGGTTGCCCATATACAAAGATTGTTCAGGGAATCGAAATCGGAGGATAATCCGTGGAAACAGTATATGTATGAGATCCCATGCCCGGTCTGTCACGGAGAGCTGTTATGCCCGGAAGCCCGGTATACCACGATGATGGGCTATCGGCTGCCTGAACTAGCCAAAATGCCCATTGTACGGCTTAGGGAGTGGATATACAGCTTACAAGGTTTACTCTCAGATAATCAAAGAAACAAGGCGGGAGAAGTATTGCAGGAGGTCCAGATCCGGATCGATAATTTGCTGCAGGTTGGTCTGCCTTATGTAACTTTAAACCGTACAGCTCCCACGCTTTCCGGGGGTGAGCTTCAGCGTGTCCGCCTGTCCAGTCACCTCGGCAGTGATTTAATCGGGCTGACCTATATTCTGGATGAACCGTCTATCGGGTTACATCCGAGAGATCATCATCGGATGATTGATACCATGAAACATTTAAGGGATAAAGGGAATACAGTGATTGTTGTGGAGCATGACCGTGACACTATGCTGGAAGCGGATTATATCATCGATATCGGCCCCGGAGCAGGCGTTCACGGCGGGGAAGTTGTATCAGCCGGAACAGTAGAGGAAGTAAAAGAGAATTCTCTTTCCGCTACCGGCCGTTATCTGAAAGGTGAGTATGAATGGAACTTATCAAACAATCGGGTTCCCCATGAATGGTTGATATTAAAGGGCTGTACAGGAAACAATCTGAAACATATTGATGCCTATTTTCCGCTTCATGTGATGTGCTGTATTACTGGTGTAAGCGGTTCCGGGAAAAGCTCATTGGTTTTTGGAACACTGATTCCAGCATTGGAAGAAGCGATTAAGAACCAAAGAAATTACAAGAAAAGCTACCAAACATTTGAGGGATATGAAACAATCAATGCCTTTGTCCAGATGGATCAAAGCCCGATCGGAAAATCCTCCCGATCAACGCCTGCCACCTACATCGGTATATTTGATATGATCCGTGCGCGGTATGCAAAGCAGCCCAAGGCTCTGGAATGTGGAATGTCAGAGAGCCATTTCAGCTTTCATTCCAAAGATGGGCAGTGCCCTGCATGTGAGGGACAGGGTCAGATTAAGATTGTATTTCAATATATGGCGGATCATTATGTGACCTGTACGGAGTGCAAAGGCAGCCGTTATCAGGAATCCGTACTGGAGGTACTTTACAAAGGAAAAAACATTGCAGAGGTTCTGCAAATGGATATTGCCCAAGCAGTTTCTTTTTTTGCTGATGTACCGGAAGTCCGGACAAAACTGCAGTTGATGGAGGAAGTAGGGCTCTCTTATCTGAAGCTGGGTCAGAGCATTGCGACTCTGAGCGGAGGGGAAGCGCAGAGACTGAAATTAGCGAAAGAGCTTGGAGGAAAGCAGAAAAAACACATGGTTTACATTTTGGATGAACCCACTACCGGACTGCACTTTCAGGATATTGAGAAGCTTTTGCTGATATTCAGAAAGCTCACAGATGCGGGGCATACCTTATACATCATCGAACATAATACGGACATTATCCGTGCTTCGGACTGGATGATAGATATAGGCCCGGAGGGAGGAACCGGAGGAGGAAAAATCGTTGCATCAGGGCCCCCGGATGAAATCAAAAAAAATACTGCCAGCATTACAGGCAGATATTTGTAAGGAGAGTACCGATGAAACCATCAAAAAAAGACACATGGCAGTATAAACTGACGGCATATATGGTCAGTCAGGGAATCTCTTTGCTGGGCTCATCCATCGTATCTTTGGCAATTATCTGGTATGTTACATTGGGAACAGGCTCCGGCATCATGGTTGCCGGAGTTACGGTTACCACCTTTTTGCCTCAGGCACTCATCCTGCTGTACGGCGGCGTTTTGGCTGACCGCTATTCACCCAAACGTATTGTGATGATAAGTGATTCAATGATAGCGCTATCTACTTTTGTTCTTGTGATTTTGTTTATCACCGGTAAGGACAGTATCCGCTGGGTTCTTTTTTTCAATGCACTGCGATCCTTTGGTACAGGAATCCAGCTTCCCGCTTCCAAAAGTATTCTGCCGCAGATCGTACCCGGAGAGCAATTAATGAAAGCAAACAGTATCTATACCGGTATCTGGAGTACCATCCAGTTGGTATCTCCCGGACTTGGCGGCCTTGTTATGAGCCTGATGTCGATTCCATTTGTTTTTCTAATTGATATAGGAACCGCAATCACGGGTGTTTTACTTCTTGCGACTGTAGCAATTCCAGTACGTGAGATGCGGCAAAGTGCTGAAAATAAAAATGAGGGGCTGGTAGATGGATTTCATTACATTATGAATTCCATAGCACTGCGAAACAGCATCTTGCTATATACCATATTCTCCTTTCTGGTTGTTCCGGCCTCTCAGCTTACGCCGTTGCTGGCATCCCAAAATATAGGGAAGGAGGTCTGGATATTAAGTGTAACCGAAACGGCATTTTCCATCGGGGCTTTGGCAGTCAGTGTGTTTATGTCGTACAAAGAACTTCCGATTCCTCACGTTAAGCTTATTGGCATTTCGGCTGTTATTTTTGGAGCAACCATGATTTTATTGCTGCCAGCTCACGGCATTGTGGTATTTGCAGTGTTAATGATGATTATGGGTGCAGGAAGTCCGTTATACTACACGCCGCTGATTACTCTCATACAGGAGAATACGGAGGATCGCTATATGGGGCGGACGTTTTCATATGCAGACTTGTTTTCTACGCTGGCTGCTCCTATTGGCATGGTAGTATTTGGCCCTATGGCCAATGTCAGTATTCTGCTGCCTTTTGTCATTCCAGGTGTTGGCCTGATCCTTCTGGGGTTTTTGACCGGAAAAAAATTCCGGTAATACAGTCCAGAGGAGCTGCTTTATAAAAATATAGTTATAGTTCAATCAAAGGAATTTGAATTTCTGTTAAATATTCTTCCGGGTTGTCCGTATCCAGATGATCAATGATAGTAACCTGACGGGAGGTAGTGTCCATTGCATAGGGCTGGTTTTTATCAAGCCAGTCCGCAAAGGAACGGTAAGCAGCTGCAATGTTCTCATAGGGGCCGTAAACCATCATGCAGGCCATTTTGTCAACCGGGTCTAGGGTACGGTAAGTAAAAGCATCTTTGTTATTACCCAAACGCTTCACGAACAGACAGACCTCAATATCCACGCTGGAATCCAAGTGTTCCTCATCATGATAGACTGCCACATTGTTCTGGCTGCTCCGGTCATAGTCTATATGCTCCTGTCCTACAAACTCCATAAGCTCAGCCCAGAGCTTTCCTTCCTCAAAGTGGTTATCCATTTTTCTGCGGAGGGATATCACGGGATAGGAAGGTATGGATTTAATCGTTACATTATAATATTGATCAAATTTATCTGCTTCAATGTGTGAGATTGAGGAACGAATCTGACCGATGCGTTTTTTCTCCACCGTAATGTGTTCTTCTAGTTCTTGAATTTTATCTTGCAGGCATTGAATTAAGAACTGGTCATTCCAATTCTGCAGTAATTCCTTTGTTTCAGCTACTCCGAAATTAAGATCACGAAGTAAAACGATTTTCTGCAATTCGGGAACTTGTACCGCCGAATACATACGGTATCCCGTTACAGGGTCTGTCACTGAGGGCTTTAGTAAGCCTTGATTATCGTAGTAACGGAGCATCCGCACAGAAACATGGGTAAGTTTTGAAAAATCACCGATTTTTAACATCTGTTCACCTCCATATTACAATTATACGTATTGTTTTATCATACATCAAGTTTGAAAAAGAGTCATTTGAGGTAATTGAATAACAATAACATGTTTCGAAGTAGGAGATAAATTCTAAAATTGTACTGACAGAAAGAACAGAAAAATCAATACGAAGTATAAAAAATCCGAGGTTTATCCTCGGATTATTTTTAGGAGAAAGTAATAGACAATATCTCATTTATCTTCACTTAATATATCTGATGCCCTCCTTCCAGGGCTTCATCCAGCTGTTTATCGGTACACCTTCTTGCCGCTTCCGCATCACGCTCTTTGATGCATTTATAGAGACAAAGTACGCTGTCATACAGTGCCTCTTTCCCGTAACGCAGACAAAAACGCTTCCAAAGCTGTGTTACAACCGGCTTAAAAGATATATAAATTAAAGGGATAATACTGTTTCCGCTGATAACGGAAAGTCTGTGATGAAAAGAAAAGGTGGCTGAGACCGTATCTTCTATCGAAGCGGCATCCGCAACTTCCTCTAATAATCCTTCCAATCCTAGAATATCCTCATTGGATGCATTCTTTATAATCGAATCCGTTGCCAGATGCTCCAATGCCCGGCGTACTTCAAGTATGGAGTAAATTTCTGCTTGCCCAAGTGTATCTCCGTGATATTCCATAATGGCATTTAAGGTATTGATATTTCCGTTCTTGCCGAAATCCGCTACAAATACCCCCTGCCTTGGGTGCACTTCCAAAAAACCCTGTTTTTCAAGTTCTGCAAACCCACTGTTAACCACTGCACGGCTTACCTGCATCTGCCTTGCAATCTCCCTTTCAGGAGGTAATTTGCTTCCAACCGGGATATGCCCTGATAAAATCATGTCACGAATCTGACATATAAACATTTCTTTTAAACTCAAAGCACTAAGTTTCTGAAATTCCATATTTCCCCCTCGTTCTGGCTCTGGTCATACCAGAAATCAATACTATTTTATCATACATTCTAACTAAAAATCAACAAATAAATATGTAATAATGCCAATTATTTTTTGCATTATTGCTAATTTGTATCAAATATTTTATAATTATATTGTTAAAAAATAAACTAAGCCATGCACCTGGCTGAACCAGGACTCTTAGGAGAAGTATTCCTGCATCTTGATGGATGAAAGACCTCTGAAGAAAAGGAAAATGCCAAAAATGATGGTTAAGACAACCGAAGACAGTAAATAGAATGGAAAGAGAGGAGCGCGACACATGGAAGATTTTAAAGTTCTTGAGATAAAAACAAGTGTCTTTGCTGACAACAACATGCAAGCCGGTAAGCTTCGTGAAGAATTAAAGGAGAAAAAGGTCTTCCTTCTTAATCTGATGTCCAGTCCCGGTGCCGGGAAGACCACCACCCTGACCCGTACGATTCATGCCCTGAAGAAGGACCTTAACATCGGCGTTATGGAAGCGGATATTGATTCTGACGTAGATGCCCGCACCATTCAGCAAACTGGTGCAAAGGCGATCCAGCTACATACCGGCGGTATGTGCCATCTGGATGCGGAAATGACCCGCCAGGGGCTAGAGGGTCTTGGTACAGACGGGCTTGATCTTGTAATATTAGAAAATGTGGGCAACCTGGTCTGTCCTGCTGAATTTGACACCGGAGCAGTAAAAAATGCCATGATCCTCTCAATACCGGAAGGAGACGACAAACCTCTTAAATATCCGCTGATGTTTTCTATTTGCGATGTGATACTGATCAATAAGATGGATGTAATGCCGTACTTTAATTTTGATATGGAAAAATGCAAAGCTAATATTCGTCTTCGTAATCCCAACGCAATAATCATTCCCATCAGTGCTTTAAAAGAGGAAGGGATTAAGGAATGGACCGACTGGTTAAGCAATGCAGTAAAATCCTGGTGTGAATAACATAGGTATCATTATCATATAAAGGTATTCATTACTTCAAATGCGCAAAACAAGTGCGGGAAAGGAAATTATGAGTGAATTAAGACCTAAAATTGTAAGACTGGCAAAGATGGTAGGCGGTATTGCCGGAGCCATGAACAAAATTAATGAAAATTCTCCCGAATACTACGCTCTAAACGGTGTTGTAACAGATGACATGGCTGATATTGCTATGATTATCGGGCTGCGTAAGCCCCGTACCTTCGAGTATGTCGCCAAACGCTCCGGAAAGAGTGAAAAAGAGACAAAGGCCCTCTTAGAGCAGCTGGCCTACACAGGTGTCGCCAAAGTATGGAAGGATAAGGAAGATCATAAAGAACGGTTTTTTGTGAATATCTTTGCCCCCGGTATGTTAGAAATGATGGTGAATAACCGGGAACAGCTTAACGAACATCCGGAAATCGGCAAAGCCTTTGAAGAATATACCAGACTGCGTCTTGCGCCTATGGCAGCAAAATTTCCGCAAGGCATGGCAATGATGCGTGTTATTCCGGTAGAAGAGGCCATTAAGGATATCCCCGGTACAAAACCCTGGGAACGTCTTTCTTACTATCTGGATAAATATGATACATTTTCGGTATCTGACTGTTCCTGCCGCCAGTCACGCCGTGTACTGGATGAGGGCTGCGGTCATCTGGAAAAAGATATTTGTATCCAGATGGGGGAGGGTGCCGAATATTACATAAAAACAGGCAGAGGACGCCAGATTTCACGGGAAGAAGCGAAAGAAATTATTAAATTTGCAGAGAATAACGGCCTGATGCATGAAATGCCCCATACCGACGGACTTGGTGAATCAGCGGCCATCTGCAACTGCTGTGGATGCTCCTGCTTCTCCCTGCGTCTTGCAACCCTTTTTAATACACCGGATTCCATACGTTCCAACTTCACTGCCAATGTAAAAAAGGAAAACTGTGTTGCCTGCGGACAGTGTGTGGAAAATTGTCCGGTAAATGCTTTAACGCTTGGCCAAAAGCTCTGCTCCAAAACACCGGTTGCCATAAAGCCAGAACCTACCGCACGTGACCATATCTGGAGAGAAAGCAACTGGAATGTGGATTACCGGGAGAACCGTAAAGATGTTGCAGAAGAGGGTACCTCTCCCTGCAAGACTGCCTGTCCGGCTCATATTTCCGTGCAGGGCTACATAAAGCTTGCTGCTTCCGGCCGTTACCACGAAGCATTGGAGCTGATAAAGAAAGAAAATCCTTTCCCTGCTGTCTGCGGACGGATCTGCCCTCATGGCTGTGAAAGCGAGTGCACCCGCGGAGATATTGATGAACCGGTTTCCATCGATGAAATCAAAAAGTTTATTGCGGATAAAGAGCTGGATGGTTCGATCCGCTATATCCCGCCTATGCGTTATCACCTTGGAAATAAAATCGCAGTGGTCGGCTCCGGTCCTTCCGGTCTTTCCTGTGCCTATTACCTTGCTATTGATGGTTATCAGGTAACCGTATTTGAAAAGGAAGGAAAACTTGGCGGTATGCTTACCCTTGGGATTCCCTCCTTCCGCTTAGAAAAGGAGGTTCTTAATGCGGAAATAGACGTTCTGCGTGAAATGGGTGTTGCCTTTCAGACCGGAATTGAAGTCGGAAAAGATATTACTCTTCAAGAACTTCGGAAAGAGGGGTACGAAGCCTTCTATCTGGCAATCGGCGCACAGGGGGGCAGAAGTCTTGGCATTGAAGGCGAGGACGCTGAAGGTGTTATCTCCGGCGTTGATTTCCTTCGCAATGTAAACCTTGGAAGAAAGGCGGAGCTTTCCGGTAATGTCGTTGTGATCGGCGGCGGAAATGTAGCCATTGATGTAGCCCGTACAGGGGTCAGACAGGGGGCTTCTGCTGTCAATCTTTACTGTCTGGAAAGTCCCGGTGAAATGCCGGCATTACCGGAGGAGATTGCAGAGGCTGAGGAAGATAACGTTTCCTTTCATAATGGCTGGGGCCCTAAGCGCATCCTGACAGAAGACGGAAAGGTAACCGGGGTGGAATTTAAGCGATGCATCAGTGTATTCGATGAAGACCATCGCTTCGCTCCGAAGTACGATGAAAATGATACGATCACCGTGGAAGCGGATACCGTACTGCTTTCCATTGGCCAGTCCATTGAGTGGGGCGGACTTCTCTCAGACAGTAAGGTGGAGCTTGGACGCGGCGGTACTGCCAAAGCGGACAGTCTGACCTTACAGACTTCGGAACCGGACGTTTTTGTCGGCGGTGACTGTTTTACCGGACCTCAATTTGCGATCCATGCCATTGCAGCCGGAAAAGAAGGCGCAATCTCGATTCACCGTTATGTACAGCCGGGACAGTCTCTTGTCTTTGGCCGTGACCGCCGGGAATACCATGCGTTTGATAAAAATAATGTTGCCATCGGATTACAGGATTTTGATACAACTCCCCGCCAGAGACCAGGTCATTCTCCTGAGAAAAAAGGCAGCTTCTATGATGAACGGTTGACCTTCACCGAGGAACAGTTAAAGAAAGAGACGGAACGCTGCCTTGGCTGCGGTGCGGTAGAAATCGACCGTTATATGTGTATTGGCTGCGGCATGTGCACGACCAAATGCAAATTTGATGCCATTCATTTAGAGCGCACCTATAACACGGTTCCCAATACCTATGAAAAACTTCCTGTCAAGATTGCCGCCAACGCCATTGTTCGAACCGGAAAGATTGCTGCAACCACCCTCAAAGAAAGCGTTGGCAGATGAAAAGGAGAGGCAACCATGCATGAGCTTGGTGTATTAAACTCTATGGTCCACACCATTGAACGTATCGTAAAAGAGCAGAATATAACAGAGGTCCATAAGCTTGTCATCGAAGTCGGCGAGCTTTCCGGTATCGTGCCCAGATACTTAGAGCAAAGCTGGCCTGCTGCCTCCTATAAGACTTTTATGGAAAAAACAGAGCTGGAACTTATTGTCATTCCCGGTATTGTGAAATGCAAAGGCTGCGGCAGGGTATTTAATGCCGTCTACAGTGATTTAAATTGCCCTGACTGCGGCAGTATGGATATGGAAATCCTGGAGGGCGATGACATGATTATTAAGGAAATCGTGTGCTACTAAAGGATTCCGCCAATGAAGCGTCGGAGGCTTTGGAAGAAGGAATCGCCAGTTAAAAGTCAAAGGAAAATGTCAGAATGTTCTCATGAATTTAATATGAAAGAATGGAAGCGTGTGAAACAAGGAGGAATGGGTATGTTTGTGTTTTCAGAAAGTGTTCCGACAATATTGGTGTTACTGGTATGGCTTGGGGTGTTTCTGTCGTTGTTTGCCGCAAATGAATTGAGCCGCCGTTTTAAATGGGTGGGGTTTGGCTGCTTTGTTGTACTTCCGGTTGTTTTAACCGTTTTATGGGTGACGGCATTAAAGGATACTTCTTATATGGACTGGTTTCATCTGGCAAAGGTTTATTCTTCTACGGCAGGGTGTATCGGTTTTTGGTGTATCCGTCATATGAAAAAGCTGCAGCATAATAAAATAGCGTTGTGTTTCCCGCCGTTAATTCTGGCGGTCAATATCCTGGAAGCGTGTTTCCGTGATTTTGAAGTAAGCCGGTATGTGGCACCGGTTATGGAGTATAGGAACAATCAGGTTCAGTACTATATCGGCGGTTCATGGAATGTCATGAACGGGATTGCTGGTCTTTTGAATATTGTGACTATTACAGGCTGGTTTGGAATCTGTATCCGAAAGAAGACCAGTAAGGATAAAAGCCAGGATATGCTTTGGCCTGATATGATGTGGTTCTGGATTATCGCTTATGATTTATGGAATTTTGCTTATACCTATAACTGCCTTCCGACTCATGCATGGTATTGCGGATTAGCACTTTTACTGGCCCCTACCATATGTGCATTTACAGTGGGCAAGGGGGCATGGCTGCAGCATCGTGCCCAGACGCTGGCACTGTGGTGTATGTTTGCCCAGACGTTTCCGGTATTTCAGGATGCCAGCCGTTTTCTGGTGCATTCCCGGTCCAGTAAGGCGATTGCAGTAGCAGCGATACGGGAAGGTATGCTTTCTCCAGACGGGTATACGGTATTGACCAGAACAGGAATCCAGCCGGTGACAGGGGTTTCACCGGATACTACTTTTTTATTTGTTATAAGTTTGCTGGCTCTCCTTGCAAATATCGGAGTATTTGTCTATATGATTCACAGAATGCATAAGACAAAGAGAAATCCGTATACCGGGGAACTGTATACGGATCATAAGAAGTATCAGGAGATTAAGGCTTTGGCAGAGTAAATTTAATGTATGGAAGGGCTGTTGTGAAATCTAAATTTGCAACAGCCATTTTCTATTACAGAATCTTTTCCTTTTGATATATTTTTATAAGCTTTTCACCCACCGCAGTCAGATTGCGTTCCTGTGCAATGCGAAGACCGCAAGCTGTAAGGTCAGGCAAAGTGCCATCTAATATTCCGGCTGCTTTCTCGGCAAATTGCTTGAAATCTTTCGCTTTGTAGATGTTTTTTCCATCATCCAACCATCCTTTATAGACAGGAATATCCCGGACAAGAACAGGTATGCCGCAGGCGAGAGCTTCCAGCACAACAATTCCTTCGGTCTCTTCATAGGAGAAAAAGGTGAACAGGTCACAGCCGCAATAGGCATCCCGGAGTTCAGCCCGCCCGATATATCCGGGGAAACTCAAATTTTCAGGAGCGTTTTTCATCGCGGATTGGATGTGCTCTGGCACAAGATTCAGGTTTGTATATCCAAACCAAAAGAAGCGTACCTTTGGCATGCTTCGGGCAAGCTCTATAAAATCTAGAAGGCCCTTGCGCTCAATATAATGGCCAACGGAGATAACCGCTTTATCGGAAGGAAAGAGATGGTATTTTGCCCGAAAAGCGGTACGCCTTACCGGACTGGACGCAAAATAGTCCGTGTCAATTCCATTGGACAGGCTATATATCGGGGTTTTGATTCCATAACTTTTAAGCAGCATTTTTGAGTAGGCCGTGGGAGTTATAATAACATCCCCCATTTCATAACAGTGGATGATCCACCGTTTAAACAAGGGGGCGAAAATATTAGAGCCTTTAAATGAATTTCTAAAATCTTCCATGGTGGAATGCCCGTAATAAATAATTTTCATGTGCCGCTTACGGGCCAGCCATGCCGCAGCGAAAGAATCGGGAAATACGGTATTGATATGCACAACCGAAGCGGATTTTGTGAGTTTAGTTGTTGTCTGAAAGCCGATGCGCTCCAGCATGGCCCTTTGGTGTAAGATTGCCCGGCCGATACCGCTTTTTTGTACCAGCGAAAAGCAACCGGAATATAAGGTGATAAGCATTAAGAACTCCTTTCTTAAAGCACGCTCGATGCGATAGTCTGTAAAATTACATTGAGCCCCAAACTATAAAGGGTAATTGAGAACGGTTTGCCAAGCAGAATAATAGCCGTGAATTTGTTCCAGCTCAACGTCGTGGTCCCGGCCAAGTAACACAAAAAGTCATCGGGAGCTACCGGAAAAAAGATTGCAATGGCAAACCATTTTGCAAATTGGCTTTCTTTGTTTGTCCATGACTCATATTTCGTAATTAACTTCTCATTAAAAAGGGCATGTATAACAGGCTTTCCCAGAGTTCGGGCAATGGCGAACGCCGCAAGAGAACCAATGCATATGCCGAGGTAATTGTACAGAAAGCCAAACCAAGGTCCAAAAAACAAGACACCTGCAAGACAGCCAAGTCCGCCAGGAAGAATGGGAATGACGACCTGAACGGCTTGGAAGGCAATAAAAACCAATGCGCTTAAGGCGCCAAAGCCGGCAAGGTATTCCTGGAGAGCCTCAATGGAAGTAAAGAGGTTATTATGAATGGCGTATACTGAAAAAACGATGCAGATCAAAAGGCTGATGGCAGAAATAATGCCCATGGATTTTTTGACGGATCTCATTTTCATGACAATGCCTTCTGACGGGTGATTTTCCAACTTTCGGAATAATCCCGTATCACATCAAAGTAGATATGCTCGACTTTTTCGGCAAATGTTACGGAGGAAAACATCTGATGAGCCAATCCGGCAGCATTTATTTTCATGTTTTTTTGTACTTTGGTGTCAGCAAAGAAAAAATTCAGTTTATCGAAAAATTCATTTTCATTCTCATATTGCCAGCCATTGGATCCATTTAATATGACACCGTCCAGACATTTGTCTTTCCGGCAAAGCGCCGGCAGACCGGAAGCCAAGGCTTCAATGTACGTAAGCCCTTGGCTCTCGCTGGAAGAAGCGCTGAGAAACAGATCCCCAAGATGATAGTAATCGTTGACCTGCTCCGGGGGAATCATACCCGTAAACTGAACAGAATTCCGAATACCAAGTTCCAATGATAAGTGTTCCAAGTTATCACGATAAGGGCCGTCGCCGACGATTAAAAAGGTCACCTGCGGGATATTGCATTTGGCGTAATATTGAAGAAGTTCCTCAAGGTTCTTTTCTTTTGCAAGGCGTCCGACATAGAGCAAAATCCGGTTTTCACAAGGAATGCCGAGTTGTTTTTTGATATCCAGGCATCTTTGGGGAGAGGGGGATTTTGAGAATTGTGCTATATCAATTCCCGTCGGAGCCACATAGATGTTTTGGTTAATACCATATCCGTTTAATAAAGACTGCACTTTTTCCGTGGGAGCAATCACGCCTGCCGTTTGCCGGATGACCCAGCGCGACAACGAGGCAACCATGAGATGTCCCCATTTTTTATTTGGCAGGCAATAATGGGTGTAGTCCTCATAAATGGTGTGGTATGAGTGGATAATCGGTATATTCAAGCTTTTAGAAATCCGCCGGGCAATAAGGAAGGTGGAGAATTCACAGTGAGAGTGGATAATATTTGGCTGCCAATTAATAAGATCTTGCACGAAGCTGCTGAATAAAGCTGTCTTTATACGGGCACCGGGATAGATAACTCCTGCCCCTGCGGAGCCAATGTATGTCACACCATCCGCTTCAAAGGAATGAACGGTCTGTGACAAGGTAAGCACACGGACATCGTGTCCGCGCTGCATAAGCTCTTTTCGTAAATTTAACACGGAAGTCACCACTCCGTTGATGGTTGGCTCATACCAGTCTGTTGTAATTAATATTTTCATAAATGAGTTTTCCTTTCTGATAAGATGGAAAATCGTCTGCCGTCCGGTAACAAAGCCAGTCCAGGCAAACCGTTTAAAATCAACGGAAACTATGGGTAAAATATCAGAGGACTATATCTTAAATCCATATCCTTAATGAAGACGATATTCAATTCTTATAGTTTTCTAAAATAAATATTTACATTTCATAATCAATGATTTGTTGAGTGCTTTGCATGAAAGGAAGGAAAGTATGAAAACAGTTTTTTGGAAGACAATAAAATTGGATTGCTTTTCCACTGGGTTCCAGTCGGCCAGTGAAAGTTTATGTGTACAAATCTTGTATACAGTGACAAAGCCACCTTTTAGATATAGCATTGAATCAATAAATGAAATATTCCATGCTATATTTTATTGAAATATTTGCTATAATTAATAACAACGGAAGTTGCCGGGCAGATATTTTTAAGGAGGCAAACGGAGAATAAGAATGAAGAACAGGACCTATATCGCTATTGATTTAAAATCCTTCTATGCTTCGGTCGAGTGTGTGGAACGGGGGCTCGATCCGCTTACCACCAATCTAGTAGTCGCTGATGCAAGCCGTACCGAAAAAACCATTTGTCTCGCCGTCTCGCCCTCCCTTAAAGCATACGGCATTCCCGGCAGAGCCAGGCTGTTTGAGGTTGTACAGAAGGTTAGGGAAGTAAATGCAGCGCGATTACGCAAAGCACCAGGACGGACCTTTTCCGGTGCCTCTTTCAGCGATACTGAATTGAAATCCGCACCGGGTATCTCGCTGGACTATATCATTGCACCGCCGAGAATGGCGTATTATATCGAGTACAGCACACGGATTTACAATATCTATTTGAAGTACATTGCGCCCGAAGATATTCATGTCTACTCCATTGACGAGGTATTCATGGATGCCACCGATTATCTGAATACCTATAATCTTTCCGCCCGTGAGCTTGCCACGAGAATAATACTGGATGTTCTGGCAATGACAGGCGTTACTGCAACCGCGGGGATTGGCACAAACCTGTATCTTTGCAAGATCGCTTTGGATATTCAGGCGAAACGTATTCCGTCGGATCAAAACGGCGTACAGATTGCTGAATTGGACGAAATGAGCTATCGTCACTTGCTTTGGTCACACCGGCCTCTAACAGACTTTTGGCGCGTTGGCAAAGGATATGCCAGGAAGCTGGAAGAACAAGGTCTCTTCACGATGGGAGATATTGCAAGATGCTCTCTCGGTAAGCCCACCGATTATTACAACGAAGATCTGCTGTACAAGCTGTTTGGTATCCATGCGGAGCTGTTGATAGACCATGCGTGGGGGTGGGAGCCATGCACGATTGCCCATATTAAAGCGTATAAGCCGAGCTCAAACAGCATTGGATCGGGGCAGGTACTGCAAAGTGCCTATACCTTTGATAAAGCAAAGCTGATCGTATGGGAAATGACGGATCTGCTGGTACTTGATTTGGTGGATAAAAAGCTTGTGACCAACCAGCTTGTTTTAACGGTCGGATATGATATTGAAAATCTGACAAACCCGAAGATAAAGAAATTATATCATGGGGCAATTACCACTGACCACTACGGACGGGCCGTTCCGAAATCTGCCCATGGTACGGCAAATCTTGACAGACAGACTTCTTCTGCAAAATTAATTCTGAATGCTGTCACAGAGCTGTTTGAACGCATTGTTGATAAAAATCTTCTGATCAGGAGAGTCAATATCACAGCGAATCATGTTGTTGATGAGGCAGCCGTTCAAAAGGAGGATAGCTTTGAACAGCTCGATCTCTTTACTGACTATGCGGCTGTGCAGGCGGAAAAAGAGGCGGAAGAAGCGGAGCTTGCACGAGAAAAAAGTATTCAGAAAGCAATGCTGGAGATAAAAAAGAAATACGGCAAGAACGCCATTCTTAAGGGTATGAATCTGGAGGAAGGAGCTACCACGGTAGATCGGAATAAGCAGATAGGAGGGCACAAGGCATGACAAAGGCATATGACGATATTATTTATCTGCCGCACCATGTTTCTACGGCACACCCTCATATGGCATCCATTGACCGGGCAGCCCAGTTTTCCCCTTTTGCTGCACTGACCGGCTATGATGCCGCCATTAAAGAAACAGAAAGACTGACGGAAGAAAGGATAGAATTGGACGAATCCATGAAGGACGCTTTGAGCTATAAGCTGCAAATCATAGCAGACAGGCTTAATGAGCATCCCGAGATCGCAATCACCTACTTTCTGCCGGATGCGAAGAAGAATGGCGGTGCCTATGTTACTGCTGTCAGCTCGGCGAAAAAGATAGACGGATATGAACGGGTTGTTGTTATGACTGATGGGAAAGTGATCCCCATTGATGAAATAATCAGCATAGATGGACCGATATTCGAAACTGTGGTGCTCCCGCATCTTGAATGAAATGAATATTTCTTGGATACCAGACGGTTAAGGACGGCATCATGTTTACTTCAATAGGGGAAGTGCTGAGTTTTTAATTATATAGGTATACGCAGGGCTCCATTGACCTGGTCATTGCAGCTTTTTTTTAAAGTCAAAATTAATTTCGGGTTCTCAGACTGCTGTATGCGGTATGATAGAGTATCAAAAACGGACTTAAGAAACAATATGGAGAGAGTGATGTTATGTTTCAAAAAAGAAAGAAACGTTTTTTTAGCGGCATACTCATTGCGGCGGTGCTAATGTCTGCAATTCCTGTAAGCGTATATGCAGAGACCGGGCAAAAATTAAGTTTAGAGGACCAGGACGCAAAGTCAGTTTCGGGTTGGGTTGGTGAGATTGATCGTGGAAGTGATTTTGATTTTTATGGAGTGGTGCCATCATCTGATTGGTATCAAAACAATAATGCTGAATTTGTGTTATGTAGTTCGCCAACAGATTCTGTTGATGGAGTAACAGATGTAATTGAATATAACCCATATTATAAAACTAAAGATAACAGCAAGGGTAAAATATATAAAGATTATCCGCTTGATGTCCCAGGCTATTATAGCCTGTCAGCCTTTTGTGATATATCACTGCAATCACCTAATGATATAGGAAAGTTGAATATTGAAGCGTATGATAATACCACAGGGACTGGTGAGCCGGTTAATAGCAGTTCATCGGCTTCAGCTATATTCAAATCAGGAGAATGGGATACTGTTTCAATTAAAAATTTCCACATGACGTCACGGGTGAAAATGATTCGGATAGTTTTAGAGGCATCAGCGGATCCGATTGATGAAAACAATTATATTGATTTTGACGGACTTAGTGTTTTATTTACCCAGGTTGCCGCCCCTCCGATTATCAGTCATCTTGATGGAGATACCGTAACATTTACAGAAGGCAGTTTTGCGGTACCACTTGATAAAGACAGCAACGTTACTGCAAAGGTGGATACTGATTTCGGCAGAACCTATGCCGGCGGTTCCATTACTGCATCCATAACAAATAACGGTGTAGCAGCTGAAGATGTGCTGGAACTTGCTCAAACAGGGGGAATTACACTGTCTGGAGGCACTGTTTTCTATAGCGGAACGTCAATCGGCGCGTATTCAGGAGGAACTTCAGGAACAGCTCTAACCATTTTATTGAATTCAAATGCCAATGATACCAGTGCCGCAGCATTAATAAAAGCAATCACCTACAAAAACACCAACACATTAAAACCCAACACAAACCCGAGAACAGTAATGATATCTGCATCAGACAGCACCAATGCATCAGAACCGGTCCATACAACGGTTCATGTACAAAGTGTGAACTATGCTCCAGTCAGAAAAAGCGGGGTGGGAGAATCTGTATCAGCCAGCTTACCAGTAAAAACCTCATATTCCCTGGACTTAAGTACCATATTTGAAGACCCAGACATAGATCCCCTGTCCTACAAGATAAAGGTAAACAACGGCAATGAACAGACAACAACAAGGAATTATACTTTTACGCCTGCTACCGCAGGCACATATACCATTGTTTTTACCGCCAATGACGGATCTGTGGACTCCATAGATACCTATACGGTGACGCTTACGGCAGTCAATACAGCTCCAGTCAGAAAAAGCGGGGTGGAAGCTTCCACATCAATAAACATGACCGTCAATACTGAATATTCCATTGATTTAAGTACAATTTTTCAGGACGCAGATGACGATCCCTTAACTTATAAGGTAAGAGTAAATGATGAACCAGAATGTTCTATAGGTAAGAACACTGCTTTTACTCCAGATGTTGTTGGAACGTATAAAATGGTATATAAAGCCAATGACGGGACGGTAGATTCGGTAGATACCTACACCGTAACACTGAATGTCAAAGCAGCCAATACGCCTCCTGTAAGAAAATCCGGTGTCAATGAAACGGTGACAGACAGTGTGGCAGTTAAAAAGGCATACCCAATTATCCTGAATACCATTTTTGAAGATGCCGATCATGATACTTTAACCTATAAGGTAGCTATAAACGGAGGTGCGGAAGTAATTGCTGATGAGAGCTATTCCTATACTCCAACTGCTGTTGGAACAGACACACTGGTATTCCGGGCTAATGATGGAAATATAGATTCTACAGATACTTTTACGGTAACACTTATGGCAGTTAACACCCTCCCGGCAAGAAAAAGCGGAGTAGGGGAATCCGTATCTGGGAATGTGACATCCAATACCATATATTCTGTTGATTTAAGCCAGATATTTGAAGATGAGAACAAAGATCCTCTGACCTATAAAGTGAAAGTAAACGGCGGAACGGAAGAGACCGTTGGAAAGGATTATTCCTTTACCCCAACCGCTGCCGGAACGTATACACTGGTATTCAAGGCAAATGACGGGCATTCTGACTCTGCAGATATTTATACGGTAACCCTGAATGCGAAAGAACCCAACCGAGCACCAGTCCGAAAAAACGGTGTAATCGATATGGATACAATCATAGCCCCGGTCAATTTACAATTATCCATAAGCTTAGAGTCCTTTTTCGAGGATGCAGACGGTGATCCGCTGACTTACAAGGTTAAAATAGACGACCAGCCTGAAGTGGAGGTAAATAAACTCTTTCACTATCTGGTATCTACAGTAGGTACCCATACCTTGATATTTAAAGCAAATGACGGATTTGCAGATTCAACCGAAACTTATACGCTATACGTTACAGCAACAAAAGTTCCTGTCAGATCGATTGCAGCACCGGGTCCTGTAACAGGAATTACAAACGGTTCAGCAAAAACAGCTTCTTCACTGGGGCTGCCTGCAAACGTAAATATTAATACTGACATGGGGTTGAAAACGGCCGATGTAAGCTGGAACGTAGGAGCCAGCTCCTATGACCCGGATGAGAAGGCAGAGCAGACCTTTGAAGTGGAAGGAACCGTGAATCTCCCTGAGGAGGTATATAATCCTGACGGGATATCTCTGAACGTAACTATCAATGTAACCGTAAAAGCAGAAGAACTGGTGAACAAGGTTCTGGAGAGGATCTCTCCTCTGTCCCCTGTAACAGGAATCTTAAACGGCTCAGTGAAAACAGCCCCGGCACTGGGACTGCCTGCAAATGTCAGTCTTCAGACTGATCATGGAATCGTATCGGCCCATGTAACCTGGGACGTGGCAGGAAGCTCCTATGATCCGGGTCAGAAAACAGAGCAGACCTTCGAGATAAAAGGAACCGTGAGTATTCCGTCCGGAGTGATTAACCCCAACGGAATATCCCTGGATATAACAGTTGAAGTAACCGTTGATGCGGAGTCACTGACGGATAAAACTCTGGAAAAAATCTCCCCGATGTCTCCTGTAAAAATGATTGCAAACGGAACAGCCAAAACAGTCACTGCACTGGGGATTCCAGCCAGAGTCATGCTGGGGACCAATGCCGGAAACGTTTATGCAGATGTGATCTGGGATTTGGATTCCAGTTCCTATGATCCAAATATCAGGGATGAACAAACCTTTACCGTAGAAGGAACAGTAATTCTGCCAGATCACGTTATAAATCCTTTTGGAATCCCTCTGGAAATAAGGATTGAAGTAACAGTTCTGGAAGAACAGGAAGAACAGGAGTATTACACCCTTCGGATCCGGGTGACAAAAAGGCCTGACAAAGTCAGCTATATGCTGGGAGAAGACTTAGATACCCAGGGGCTTGAGGTAACCGAATACCAGAAAGCCAGTCCCTCCAATGCAGTCAGAAAAACAGTATTGTCAGAGGGACAGTATGATCTGGAATATGACCTTGCCAGAACAGGAACATGCAATGTTAAGGTAATTTATTACGGAACCGGCCGTGATGGGAATGAAAAAGAGTTTACAGATGAGTTCCCTGTTATGATAAAAGAACTGCCGAGAGATGACAGGAATGACGATGATGACAGGGAAATCACAAAACCCGTCAGGAAACGGCAAGGCGGGGACGATGACCATTATTACTCCGGAAGCTGGCATTCGGATGAAAATGGCTGGAGGTTTTCCGGAAAAGATGGAAGCAGTCCGGCGAACCGATGGGTGTACACCGACTGGAAGGGATCTAAGGACTGGTACTTCTTTGATGAAAAAGGCTATATGGTAACTGGCTGGTATGAATACAAAGGCAATATGTATTATCTAAATCCGGTCAGCGACGGCAAAAAAGGCTATATGTTTACCGGCTGGAACGTGATTGAAGGAAAATGGTATTATTTCAGTGAGACAGCAGATGAAACGAAAGGATCCATGCTTAAGGACACAATAACTCCCGATGGGTATCGGGTAGGTCCGGATGGGGCGCGGGTTTCATAGCCAAGGCAGACAAAAAGGAATTCCGATATGGGGTACATTGGTACTTCAGCGGAATTCCTTTTAGATTTGCTTAAAGCAAGCAGAACATGGAAGGCAGGTTAGTTTGTTAATCAATCGTGCATTTCTATTATTTTTACAATAGAAATTATATTTTTGCCTTGCCATATTTTCCCATAAAGAGTAAAATAGACAAAAATAAATGGAATTTGATGCATATAGGGTAAGAAATCAGAGGGAAAATGTAAGAACAGAATGAAAGAAAAACACAAAAAGAAGAGAAATGCCTTGCTTTTTTTAATTCTGTCAGTGTGTATCATATCAGGGCTGATCAGTTTCAGAAATCAATATGATTCCTATCCGATCTCAGACGGATTTTTGGACCTGTCCGAAGAGAATATGGAAGGAAAGGTCATCCGGTTAAATGGCATATGGCGGTTTTATGAAGGTACCTTTGAGGATAATGGCCCTCTGCCCTATGGCAGTCTGGAAGTTCCCGGAACCTGGCGGGGAAAAGTAATAAACGGAAAGAAGATGGATCAGCATGACATCGGGGTTTATGAGCTTCGCTTACGAGTTCCGTCTCCGGGAGATTACTGTATGAAGCTGAACTATATTTCCAGTGCATATGAGCTTTACATAAATGATACGAAGATTCTGGAAAATGGAAGAACCGGTACGGATAAGATGACGGAAATTCCAAGCTGGACACCTCAGTTTATTTACTTTCATGCAGATCATAAAGATATTGTAATCAAGCTTAAGGTTTCCAATTTTCACTGCAACAATGGGGGGATCGTACTTCCGCTTTATTTTGGAAGGCAGGCGCCCTTGTTTCGGTTCCACCTTCTTAATCTGGTAAAAAATATCGGGTTTATTGGAATCCTCACCGGAATGGCGTGCTATTTGTATGTTTTTAACTGGTGCTTAAATAAAAAAGCTCAGTCCGTATATCTCTGGATTTTCTGCGTTTCCGTTCTGGTTGCCTCTTCCATTATAGACGGTGAGAGCCTGGTCAGTGTTTTATCCTTTCTTACCATCAATGCAGTGCTGAAAATAGAGTACGTTTCCTTTATGGTACAGATTACAGCGATACAGTTTTTCCTGTGGAGTATGTACCCGGAGCTGGGAAGAACTCATCCGGTTCGCTTTTTAATAGTTATGGATTTTTTCTATACCGCCATTCTTCTTTGTCTGCCGGTCATGCCTGTTCTGTATGAGAATGTAGTTTTTATACCGGTTCTTTTTATCAATGCGCTCAATTATTTTTTGCTGATTGCCAAGGCTTTCCGGTTGAAAAAGCCAAATGCAGGCCCCATCTTTCTGGGCTATTGTACATTGATTGCGTCCTGCATCCTGCAGATAGTGGACATTCAGTACAATATTGATATAAAGTATTTAGGCGATATTAATTTCTACTATTTTGGCGTTCTTTTTTTCCTCCTTTGCCAGGGATATGTTCTGGCAGTCAATGTGGAAGATACCTACCGCCAGTCTGAACTTGCCCATGAGATGGAGATTGCCTCTTTACAGGCACAGATTTCCCCTCATTTTCTGTTTAATATTCTTCATAACATCTATAGCCTTATGGATACCAATGGGAAAATGGCAAAAAAACTGCTCATGTGTCTGTCTGATTTTTTAAGAGTAAAATACCGGTTTGATTACAGAACCTACACTCTTTATCAGTTAAGGGAAGAACTGGATCTGGTAAATGCATACGTGCAACTGGAGAATGTGAGAATGAATGATGCCCTAAAGCTTGTTATCGATGCACCCGACGAGCTTCTCTCCAATGATATTCTCCCGCTTACCCTGCAGCCCCTTGTGGAGAATTCCATTAAACACGGATACGACTCCGGGGAGCTGAATATCATGGTAACGATCAGACAGGCCGGAGATAGACTGGTAATCAGTGTAGAAGATGACGGAAGAGGAATCAGACCGGAGGTTTTGGAATCCATTAGCAGGATTGACGCAGGAAAAAGCGGTGTCGGGTTAAATAATATTAATTACCGGCTTAAAATATGTTTTGGCAGCAGGCTGGAAATTCAAAGCCTGTGGTTAAAGGGAACGAAAATCAGCTTTCAGATACCAAAGAGGGGGTAACATGCAGGTTGTTATAATTGATGATGAAAAAAATTCTATAGAATATTTAACAGAATTGCTGAAGAAAAAAGAGGAGTTTTCTTTGGCGGCTGCTTTTAATGATTCAATGGCTGGGTTTGCATATTTGCTGAAACATCCCTGCGATCTGTTGTTTCTGGACATTGATATGCCCGGAATCAACGGGATCTATATTGCGGAGCAGATCAGCAGTCTTTATCCAGATATCAGAATCTGTTTTGTAACTGCCCATAATGATTATGCAGTACAGGCTTTTGATCTGAATGCTGTAGATTACCTTTTAAAGCCTTACACGGAAGAACGGCTTTTCAAGTGCCTCAATAAATTGGTAAGTAAGGAAACCGGACAGGACGTGTACCAGGAAATCAGCGGACACTATGCATATAATCTGGATATGATCTGCGGTTTTAATGACGATGATATTGTTCTTATTCCGGCTTCTGATATATTTTACATAGAGGCAGTACAGGGGGCTTGTATGATCCATACCAGAAACGGCGTATTCCGGGGAAATAAAACACTGAATTTTTATGAGGAAAAGCTGAAGAAAGGTTCATTCTTCAGGACTCATAAATGTTATCTGGCCAATCTTGCCAAAGCAGAACGGTTTCGGCCGAGGATTAATTATACTTATGATATGTACTTTAAAGAGATACCCGATGTCATATTAGTCAGTAGAAATAAGGTAAAGGAACTGAAACTATATTTCAATTAATTACCGTATATCGCACTGATTCACAATATATGCCAAATTTTTGCATCTTGGGGAAAAAACGCCTTTGATGAATGAGATACAGATATAATGTAGCCAGCTGGTGAGCGAAAGCCAGCCGGCTTTTTTTGATGCAGAATAACAGACAGATCTCGTGTTGATAAAAGGGGAAATGAGATGGATCAGGGAAAAACAAAGCAGTGGTTGGATGATCATGGAGTAATTCTGGAGGAAAGCTTTTATACAGCCCTAAATAATCTTGCAAGAGTCTATCAGGAGACAAATGGCATAAGGCTTCTTGAGGATGTATATCTGATTCTGGGTGTTAAAAAACAGGCGGTCTCTTGGTGGAAGAATCATCCATACAGCACCCAGACAAGAGAATCCAAGAAGCGGGTGATTTATTCCTGTGCAAGAGTATTTAACTTAAATGCAGAGGAGGCTGAGCTTCTGGCCAATAAGGCGGGACTTTCCCTTTTCTACGATCATGATTTCTGCGGATATTTTCATCAGCTTCTTGCCGGTAAAAGAGGGAGATATAAATCCATCTGCGAAGCAGCCAATGTCAGTGAGAGAATGTTCCAATATATAAAGAGTAAGAAGAAGCCATCTAAGGAAACCTTACTGGCAATCGCCATATCACTGGGACTTGGAATTGATGAAATTCAGCTCCTTCTAAAAAAAGCGGGATATGTATTATCCGCATCTCTACCCAATGATGCAGTTGTTTACTGGTTTCTTTCCGGTGAAAGAAAGGCAGATGGAAATATTCCGGTTCTGTTTCATATCAATGAAGTTCTGGCAGATCTTAAGCTTCCCCTCCTTATGACCCGGTTGAAATGCTAAATCTACTGGACTGACTGCTGATTGCACGACTTTTGAGATTCAGGAGGAAAGGAGTATAGGATCATACTCCTGTTAAAACGCATAGCCAATATTTGTGCCCGGCGGGCCGCTGATTACAGCGGCCCGCCGGGCACGATTTTTTCTGACATGCTTTTTCCGACGCTGTTACTGCAGAGCCAGCGCATGCATGAGTTCTGCTGCAGCTGGATAAAGCCTGTTATAGATATCCTGGTATACCTTGTAAGTCTCGTGGTTTCTGGAGTCGGGCCGGAAGGTTTTACCGGGCTTGATAAACTTGGTTAAGGCGGAAAAATCCTCAAATCCGGGATACTTTACGGCAGTGGCTGCCATCATGGCATCCCCAAAGCAGGCGCCGATGGTCACAAGCGGTGTATTGATCACCTTACCGGTTACATCCGCCACAATCTGCATCCACAATGGATTCTGAACTCCGCCGCCCACGGCAAATATCTGATCTATAATGACGTTGTCGTGGCCTTCCATAAGGCTTATCTGCTGGTTAACGGAGAATGCCACGGATTCCAGGGCGCTGCGGTACATGTGGGCTCTGGTGTGGGCCAGGGTCAGTCCCAGCAGGCAGCCTCTGGCCATAGGATCGTTGATGGGGGTCCGTTCACCGGCAAAATAGGGAAGAGTGATCAGCCCGTCGCTTCCCGGAGCAATTTGATCCACACCCTCCATCATAGTCTGATAGGCATCCGGACCGCCATCCCGCTCCATTGCCAGGGCATCGGGAAATAAGGTGTCACGGTACCATTTGGTCAGGGATCCGGCGGCGTTGGTTCCTGCGGAAATGTCACAAAGGCCCGGTACGATAAATTCTTCACGCCACAGGCGGTCATCGTCCACCAGCTCCTTTGTTCCCAGAATCATGTAAATGGAGGAACCGAACTGAATCATCATCTTGCCGGGTGCCACCACGCCGATGCTGATGGCCTCTGCCCCGGAATCATCGGTTCCCGTTATGACAGGAGTGCCCTCCTTTAAGCCGGTTTCTGCTGATGCCCATGAAGTCACGCTGCCTGCGATCTCGTTCGCTTCTTTGATCTCTGCCAGCTGGTCTGGACGGCAGATGGGAGCGCACAATCCGGGGTTTGGTGTTCCGTCCCGGTCGTACAGGGGATTGAAACTGGCCAGTCCCAAGAACCGGTCCACCACATAATTTCCTGTCAGCCTGGCAGTAATGAAGGTGGAAGCTGTAATGAATTTGTGTGTTTTTTCATAGACCAGAGGCTCATTATTTTTGATCCAGAGAATTTTGGGCATCACATCGGATGAACAGAGAGGACGTCCGTACCATTTCTTGATCTGTTCTTCCCCATAAAGCTCTGTCAGTTCTGCCATCTCCCTGGTGGCCCTGGAGTCAATGCCATAGAGGATTGCTTTTCGCAGCGGGCGGCACTGTTGGTCCACTGGAAGGCAGTCCGCACCCAGTGCGCTGGCTCCCACAGCCAGAATATCCCCAGGGTCCACCTGGCTGTCTGCGATCAGCTGACGGCTGATGGTACAAAAATCCCCCCACCAATCCTCATCTGCATCGTGCTCATAATGGCCGGGCCTGGGATTGGTCATGGCGTGTTCCGTAGTACAGGTGGCGATGATGTTGCAGTCCTGATCCATCAGTACGCCTTTGCTGGAGTTGGTTCCCGTGTCAATACCCATAAAATATTTTTTGGCGTTCATGTTAACCTCCGTATATAAAATGTTATTCAACTATGTCCGCAGGTCTGCGGGCCAGCTTGCGTTTGGAATCGATTCTGTAAAGCGTGAAAAATGCTGCGGCCAGGCAAGCCACGGACACGGCCAGCGTGAAAATCATGTTGGAACCGCTGAGACCGGCTGTAATATAGCCTGCAAAGCAGCAGGCAGCCACAGTCAGGGCGTAGGGCAGCTGGGTGGTTACATGGTCAATGTGATTGCACTCGGTACCGGCGCTGGAAAGAATTGTTGTGTCGGAGATGGGGGAGCAGTTATCACCGAACACACTTCCTGCTAATGTGGCGGAAAGTGAGACTGTTAAAAGCTCCGGCGCCAGGATGTTGGCCACAGGTGCGATGATAGGGATCAAAATGCTGAAGGTTCCCCAAGCGGTTCCTGTGGAAAAGCTTAAAAATGCAGCTATCACAAATACCATGGCCGGCAGCAGGAATTTGGGAATATTGGCCTGGGCCAGGAGGCTGCTGACAAATTCCGGCGTCTGCAGAATATCACGGCAGACCGCTCCTATGGTCCAGGCCAGGAACAGGATGCAGCAAGCGGGAATCATGGTTTTGATGCCCTCTGTGACACCATTCATAAACTGCCGGAAGGTCATCAGGTTTCTGGGCACAAACATAATCATGGCAATGAACAGAGCACCCAATCCTCCCCATGCCAGAGACTTTGAGGTTTCGCAGCTGCCGAAGGCGGTTCCAAAGCTCATATAGGACGGACCGGTCGTGAAGAAACCGCCTGTATACAGCATGGCAAGTACGGAAAAGACGATCAGCATGACGATAGGCAGCAGCATATCCCCCACGGTTCCGCGGTCCGTGGAGCTGTCCAGCATTTCGTTGTCCTGCCTGACAGCTCCCAGGAAGCCTTTTTCAGCCATGGATTCCGCAGATGTCATGGGACCGTAGTCCTTACCGCTGACAATGATCATGAAAATCATAATGATGGATAAAATGGCATAAAGGTTCATGGGGATAGTGGATAAAAATACTTTGAAGCCGTTGGCATAGAATCCGGTGGCTTCCAGATTGCTTCCCACAGCTGCAGCCCAGGATGAAATAGGGGAAATAATACACACCGGTGCTGCCGTGCAGTCGATGATATAGGCCAGTTTTGCCCTGGATACCTTGTATTTGTCGGTAAGTGGCTTCATGACCGTTCCCACAGTCAGACAATTAAAATAATCGTCAATGAAAATGATGATTCCCAAAAGAGCGGTGGCAGCCAGGGCCAGCTTTCTGGATTTAATCTTGGATGAGGCCCATTTGCCGTAAGCCTTGGATCCGCCTGCCATAGAGATAACATATACAAGCGCCCCCAGCAGGCTTACAAAGAAGATAATATATAAGTCGGCGCTGTCCGCCATTAAGTCAAGGGCTGTGCCTACTGTGCCGGCTGCCGGATTCAGCCCTATACCGATGGAGTAGATAAACGTACCGGAAAGTATGCCTGTCAGCAGGGAAAATACAACTTCTTTAGAGATAAGTGCCAGAGTAATTGCCAATATGGGCGGCACCAATGATAGCCACCCGGCATAATATGGTTCCAAAATTCCGTTCTCCTTTTAATTCATAAATTTCCTCAGATAGTACAATAGACAATTTTGCCATCCACCAGTGTCAGGCACACTTTGATGCTGCGCATCTGGTCCATGGGAGTTTCAAACACATTCCCGTCCAGCACAGCAATGTCTGCCAGATTGCCGGCTTTCAAGGTTCCCAGCTGTGATTCGCAGCCCAGGTTGTACTGGCCGCCATAGGTCCATGCCTTTAATAGTTCAGTTATGGTCAGGGTGTTTTCCTTGTTAAAGGGCACGCCTCCCTCGGGAAACAGGGCGCCTACCGTGTGGTAGATGGACTCTGGAATATCGTCATAGAGCAGCGGCAGGTCTGTTCCGCAGGAAATGGTCACGCCGCTGTCAGCCATTTTCCGGCGGTTCCAGTAGTTTTTACCGCGTTCCAGGCCGATCTTCTCCTGAATCATTGCCAGCTTACCTGTCCGGTCCGCGATGGACATGATCTGGGGATAGATTTCCGCCACTATGCCAAGCGCTCCCATGCGTTCCAGATCAGCAGGATCCGAGCACTCCAGGTCTGTGATAGCATGGCGGTTTTTAACCTTGCCGTCCGCTCCCTTTTGGCACTGGTCAAAGATATCCATAGTCCTGCAGATGGCTCCATCCCCCTGCGCATGGAGAGAAAAGCGGAAATTCTCCCTGTCGGCTGCCATGGTGTCCCTTCTTAAGCCTTCCCAGTCAATCTCCTTGACGCAGCAGGTGTCCGCACAGAGGTAGGGAGACTTCATTTCCCCTTCCAGCTGGCTGATGGATCCGTCGGTCATCTGGTTATAGCCTGAGAAATGTACGAAACTGCCGGGGAAGGTATCTCTCATCTCTTTCCCGTATTCCAGATTCATAGGAAAGCCTACAGGCTGACTCATGAAATGCACTCTGGCGGTCAGGGCGTTCTCCTGCTCTAATTTCTTAAGTTCTTCTGTAAAACCGTAGAAGTCGTCAAAGCCCATTTCCTTGACGGAAGTAATTCCCCTTGAATTCATCATGGACAGATATTTCCTGAATTCAGGTACGGAAAATTCCTTTTGCCCCAGAATATACTTCAAAAGGCGCCAGTAGCTTTCTGACCAGCAGGTGTCCGGAGTGAAACGGTACTCCCTGCGGGCGGCGCTGTTCATATAGCAGCTCTCTCCTCCCTCCATAAAGAGGATGGCAGGAACATCTCCGAATTCCCGGTCCAGCCGGTCACCGCTTAGTTCCGTAAAGCCGGGGCGCACCCCCCTTGCAAGTACTGTTGCACCTGGAGCCAGGGTTTTCTGGTAAGCCCTGGCTTCGGCCACCGCCTGTTCCGCGTTTTGGCATGTGCTTAAATCGGTTCCGGCGATCGTCAGCAGATATCCGCTGAAGAAGCAGTGCACGTCTGTAAAACCAGGACAGATGAGCCGGTCTCCCAAATCCAGTACCCGGGTGTCCGGCCCGGCGTATCCGGCACCATCCGAGGGACCCGCGGCCAGGATCCGGTTGCCTGATATAGCGACGAAGCCAGCTTCCGGAGCGGAAGCAAGGCCTGAGAAGACAGCGTTGGAACGTAATAGAATATCAGCTTTCTGCATAATACAGCCTCCTTTAATAAAAATAGTGGTTTTAATAAGTTGTCTATAATTTCATACCAGATCTGGGGCCATCATAGCACAGCAGGAATTTGGATTCAATCAAAAAAAGAGTTTCTCAATGATATTTGTAAGAAAAGTGAAAAAATATATAAAAAAATGTACATATTGCACAATTTAAAAAATAAGTGGGTGAAAAATAATGATTGATGTTGACATTGGACTTTTCGTTTGATATGGTAAAAGTGGTATTAAAATAGCACAAACATATATACTTTGTTGGGAGGAAAAACACCTATGCTTTGGACAGAAGAAATGTTTCATACGAAAAAACCAATTATTGCTATGCTGCATCTGGATGCCCTTCCGGGAGATCCCATGTATTCTCCGGAAAATGATATGAAGAAAACTGTGGAACACGCCAGAGCGGATCTTAAGGCACTCCAGGAAGGCGGTGTGGACGGGATTCTGTTCTCCAATGAATTCAGCCTTCCCTATGAGCGGAATATGAGCTTCGTTACCCCTGCCAGCATGGCACGGGTTATGGGAGAACTGATGAGCGAGATCAGGGTGCCTTTTGGAGTGGACTGCATCTCAGACGGTCTGGCTACCTTAGAGCTGGCCGCTGCAGTGGGCGCCGATTTTGTGCGGGGAACCTTCTGCGGGGTTTATGTGGGGGACGGAGGGCTGTACAATAATGATTTTTCAAAGCTTCTGAGGCGCAAGGCTGCCCTGCCCCTTGATAAGCTTAAGATGCTCTATTTCATCAACCCCGAATCTGACCGGAATCTGGATACCAGACCGCTGAAGGACATTGCCAAGTCCACAATTTTCAAGGCAAATCCGGACGGGTTATGTATCTCTGCCTCAGCCGCCGGGCAGGATGTGGACGATGAGCTGATCGCACAGGTGAAGGCGGCAGCTCCGGAGGTGGTGGTACTGTGCAATACCGGGTGCCGCAGAGATACCATAGAGCAGAAGCTGGCTACTGCAGATGCTGCGGTGGTGGGGACTACATTTAAAGAAAATGGGAATTTCTTTTCACGCGTGGACGCAGCCCGCGTAAAGGAATTTATGGAAGTGGTTAAAGCATACAGGAAAAGCCTGTGAGCAACGTCTGTTTAAACGGACCGGGCCGGAGGCAGAGAAGCCGCCGCCCGCCGGGCTTAATACAGCCGCTGCCATCGGTGATGGACTTTGGTTTGTAAATAGCATGTTCACATCTGATAAATCAATGGTTTATTGGGAATAATTGGCTTTGTTTGGAATGATATTTGTAAAATATGCACTATAAAATTAAAACGATTATGTGAAAAATAATAAATTGACACTAAGAAACTGATCTGATATACTTCAAGTGGTATAAAAAACTTTAAACATATATACTTAAATTTGGAGGAGGGGAAAAATGAAGGTTGCTGCTATGGGAGACAACTGCATTGACGTGTATGAACGGATTGGAAAGAAATATCCCACCGGCAATGTGGTGGACACAGGAGTCAATATTCAGAAACTGGGAATTCCCGTATCCATAATCAGTACCACTGGTTCTGATGAAAATGGAAAATGGATGGTGGAGACACTGTCCGGAGAGGGGCTGGATTTAAGCCGCTTTAAAGTGGGAGACGGACCGACTGCCATTACTTACATGGATATGGACGGGCTGGACCGGGTACACGGTGATTATGTGGAAGGGGTACTGGAGCATATTGTGTTTGACGATGAGGATATCCGCTTTGCCGCAGCCCATGACCTGGTGCATACCGCATTGTGGGGAAAAGCGGAGGAGGCCCTTCCGAAGATCCGTCAGCTTTCCGGGACGAAGATCAGTTTTGATTATGCGGACAGGCTGGATCACGAACTGGTTGAGAAAACCCTGCCGTATGTGGACTATGGATTTTATTCCTATCACAAGAAGCGGGATTCGTTTATTGAATCCTACTTAAAGGATAAGGTGGACAGAGGCATGAAGGTTGCAGTTGCCACCTTTGGCGACAAGGGGAGCCTGGCCTATGACGGCAGCCGGTTTTACAAGGGTGGCATTTATCCTGCCCGTGTGGTGAATACTGTAGGAGCAGGCGACAGTTTTATCGCCGGATTCCTCTATGAAATTCTCAATGGATCTGACATTGAAACGTGTCTGGACACAGGCGCGAAGATAGCAGCCAGAGTGGTCAGTACCTTTAATCCCTGGGAGGAATGAGGATGAGAAAACGGGTTCTCTGTTATGGAGATTCCAATACCTGGGGCTACGTGCCCGGGATCGGAGCAAGATATGAGGAGAATGTCCGGTATCCGGGAGTTATGGCTGAACTGCTGGGAGAGGATTACCGGGTGATAGAGGAAGGATTAAACGGACGGACTACTGTGTTTTCTGACCGGATGGAACCGGAACGCTGCGGAATTGAACACCTGCTTCCGTTTCTTCTGTCCCACCTGCCGCTGGATTATCTGGTGATCATGCTGGGAACAAATGATACGAAAAGCCATTTCCACGTCAATGCCAGAGAAATCGGATTCGGTATGGAAGAGCTTCTGATCAGAGCCAGGCACATTCTGGATACCAGAGGGATTCCTGCTGAAATCATACTGGTGGCCCCGGTTCCCATTCATCCTGAGGCTGATCCCATGTTTTGCCGGGAATCCTGGAGGAAGAGCGGGGAGCTGGCACTGATTTACCGGGAGCTGGCCCATACATATGGCTGCCTGTACCTGGATGGCGGGTCCGTCACCAGGGATGTGGGGGAGGATGGAATCCATCTGAGCATTAAAGGGCACCGGGCATTGGGAGAAGCAATTGCGGCAGTCATTCAAGAACACGATAGAAATTAACTTACTAAGCTTATGAAGCGTCTGGCTGAGTAAGCTGGCATGTACCGCACATAAGGGGTCAGCATACGGCCGTTGTGTGCTCATATCAAAGGGGGTATAAAATAATGAAACTTGGAATGTTTACTTCTGGCTACCAGCGAAATCCGCTGGAGCACTGCTTTCAGGACGCAAAGCGTTTCGGCTATGATTTCATTGAGCTTTGGGGCGGCAGGCCCCACGCCTTTGCACCGGATTTAAAGGCGGGAGAGATTGAGGAGGTGAAGCGTCTGATCCACAAATATCAGATGCCGGTGCTGGGATTCACACCTGAGCACAATGCCTATCCATATAATTTTATGATAGGAAGCGAGCTGCAGAGAAGAGATGCGGTGGATTATTTAAAGCTGTGTCTGGATATGGCAAAGGAGATGGGCTCTGACTATATGCTGGTGTCCCCGGCCCATGCCGGATACCTGGCAACCTATGAGGAGATCTGGTCCCGCATGGTAGATACCTTAAAAGAGCTGACCGGCCACGCTGAGAAGGTTGGCGTAAAGCTGGTGGTGGAGACACTGACACCCTATGAAAGCAATGCGTTCAAGAGTGCCAATGACCTGATAGAGCTGTTTAAACGCATTGATTCTCCTTTCATTGTGGGTATGTGCGATGTGGTGCCGCCTTTTGTCCAGCATGAAAGCATCATGGCTTACATGGATAAGCTGGGTGAAAAAATGTATCACATGCACATTATTGACGGGAATCAGGGGACAGACAGCCACATTGTCCCTGGCGAAGGCTCCATACCGCTTCCGGAGCTTTTTAAGGAGCTGAAGGATGCCGGATATGAGAAGACAGCCACATTGGAACTGGTGACAGGATATATCAACGAACCAAGGCTGTATGCCAGACGAGCCATTGACAATGCCCGCGCCTATATGAGAGAGGCTGGCTTCTGACAGAAGTAGGGGAAGGGAGACTGATCATGTTTATTGACATTCATGTTCATCCGGCGTTTTATGAGCCTATTAATGAAGACACAAAGGTGGAGGAGCTAAGGCATGATGCTCTGGACATCCACTTAAACGGTACGGCACCACTGCAGCACATATTGAATCAGATGCGCTGTGCTGGACTGGACCGCCTGTGCCTGCTGCCGGAGGACTACTCCACAGAGTACGGCAGGCCGCTGGTGACAAATGAGGAGATTAAAAGGCTGGTGGATCTGGCTCCGGACCGTCTGATAGGATTCGCAGGGGTGGATCCCCTTGCCGACGGGGCTCTAGATAAGCTGGAGCATGCATTTGGTGATCTGAAACTTAAGGGATTGAAGCTTCATCCAGCCAGGCAGCATTTTTATCCGTCGGATGAGCGGCTGAATCCGATTTACGACATGTGCGAGAAGTATCACAAGCCAATCATCTTTCACAGCGGAATGTCCTGGGAACCCAATACTCTGACAAAATATTCCAGGCCCATTGAGTTCGAGGAACTGGCAGCCGCCAGACCGGGCATGAAGATCTGCCTGGCCCACTTCGGCTGGCCCTGGGTGCAGGAGACAGCCATGCTGATGTTAAAATATCCCAATGTTTATGCGGATACGGGGATTTTGTATTTTGACAATGCTCTGGAATTTTACAAAAGGGTATTTAACCATGACATCCCTGCCACATGGATCGACCGCAGTCTGCGGCATCAGGTAATGTTCGGAAGCAACAATCCGCGTTTCGAGCAGATCCGCATGGCGGATGCCATTTCGCAGCTGGGCTTCAGAGACAGTACCCTGGAACTTATTAAAGGCGGCAATGCCATCGAGTTCCTGGGGGGATTAGAAGATACTTTCTCCGGCCATGTTTCCGGGGAATGCTAAGAGGAGGGATATCAGTGGTAAGTACAAGTTCAATGACACTCCTGACGACGGAATACAACCAGATGATCCGGATTACCGGTGAAATCGAAAAAGCTGTGAAGGAAAGCGGGATTCGTGACGGGATCGTCAATGTCATCAGCAGGCACACAACCACCGGAATTACAGTGAATGAGTCTCTGGAATGCCTGGAAAGTGATATCGCGGAGTTTCTGTCCAGAATGGCCCCTGAGGACTGGCCATACGCCCACGCCAGAATGCTCCGTGACTATGGTTCTACGGCCGGCAATCCCACTGGTCACTTAAAATCACTGCTCACAGGAAACCACTGTCATCTGATGGTAAGCGGAGGCTGCATTCAAAAGGGCGGGGCTCAGGAGGTTTACTTTTGCGAATTTGACGGACCGGCCCAGAGAACCATACTCATCCAGGTGATGGGGGAGTAGCGGTTTCAAGCATCGGCTGCACGTCCCTGGGACGTGAAGATCCATACGGTTATGGGGAACCTATCTAATAAAAATACAAATAAAAGGAGAAAGAGTATGTCAAACGTTAAAACACCGGAACAAAGTGCCAACGAATTAAAGCGGAAGCTTGGTCTAGGCACAGTAATCGCACTGGGAGTCGGCACAACAGTAGGATCCGGAATCTTCTCATCACTGGGTGAGGTGGCGGGAGCCGCAGGAAGCAGTCTGTTTTTGGTGCTGTCTTTCCTGATTGGCGGAATGCTGCAGATCCCTGCCAACTTCTGCTATGCGGAACTGGCCAGCGCCTTCCCTGAGGATGGCGGCCAGTATGTTTACTTTAAGGAAGCGGGGTCCCGTCCTCTGGCATTTCTTTGCGGATGGATCAGCTTCTGGGCCACCGACCCGCCGTCGATCTCCATCATGGCCCTGGCAATTGCAAACTACCTGGCGTTCTTCATTCCGGTGCATGGTTTGATCCTTCGCCTGGTGGCAGTTGGTTTTGTACTGATTTTCATGGTGCTGCATCTGCGCTCTGTGGAAGGCGGCGGGAAATTCCAGACCATTATCACCGCTTTGAAGGTTATTCCCTTTGTACTGATCATCGGCATCGGTATCTTCTTCATTAAAGGTGACTTATTCCTTTCCTCCGCGCCGCTGGCAGGCGTGACCGCAACCGGTTTTACCGCTCTTCTGGCCGGTATCTCTGCGACCACTTGGTCCTTTGACGGCATGGCTGCGGCATGCTATATGTCCGGAGAGATCAGAGAACCCAAGAAGAACTTACCCAGAGGATTGATTCTTACTGCATTTATCGTACTTACCCTTTATGTTGGACTGACCTTGACCGCTTCCGGTCTGCTGTCTGTTGATGAACTGTCTGCCTCCGAGGCTCCTATCGCACTGCTGGCATCTAAGATCCCGGTTATCGGAGGATATGCGGGAACCATCGTAGCGGTGATGGCAGTGATCGTGGTCATCGGTTCTCTGTCCAGCTGTATCATGTTCCAGCCGCGTATTGAGTACGCCATGGCAAAGGATGGTTTGTTCTTCAAGGCTTTTGGCAAGGTTCATCCAAAGTATGAGACTCCTTATTTCTCCATACTGGTGCAGTGTGCAGTTGCGATTGTTCTGATTTTCGCCACCTCGCTTTCTGACCTGCTTGGCTACTTTACCCTGGTTGCTCTGTTAAAGAATTTTCTTACCTTTGGTACGATCATTGTGCTTAGAAACAAAGCACATTACAATCCGGCATACAGGATGCCTGCCAGGCCTCTGATGGTGGGTGTGGCTATGCTGATCACCGGAACCCTGATCTGGTCAACCTTTATTTGGGCGCCTATGGCCGGTATCGCCTGTGCGGTGATCGCCGTGGTTACAGGACTTCCCGTATACTACTTCTGGGAGAGCCGGAATAAGAAAGCAGAGGCCGGAAAATAGCGGTTTTCTAAAATCAGAGAGATTGACACTTTATGGCAGATGTTCTAAGATTGAAGATAGTGAAGCAATAGTTGTAGGATAAGTATGAAAATAAAAGGAATGTCTGCCATGAGTTTAGATCGCCAGAAGCCTCGTGACGAGGCAATGGAAAAAATTGAAAATTACATTATAAAACATCATTTAAAACCGGATGAGAAGCTTCCTTCTGAGCGGAGTATGAGCGAGATGTGGAATTTTAACCGTTCCACCCTCAGAAGTGCGATTAAACAGCTGATTCTGGAAGGCAAAATTTATAATAAGAATGGTTCAGGAACCTATGTGGCCAGGGAAAAGCTGGTCCGCAACCTTCAGGATGTCTACGGTTTTTACCAGATTGCGCAGACTGCGGGGCGAAGGGTTGATACTAGGGTGCTCCTCATGGATTTCTGTGAGACTCCCAAGAATATCGGGCGCAAAATGAAACTGCCGCTGGGGCACAAGCTGATAAGGCTTGTGCGCCTGCGCTATCTGGATGGAATACCGGTGCTGATTTCCACCATCTATCTGGATGCCCAGCGTTTTGCAGGGCTGGAACAGATGGATTTAAATAAGGTTTCTCTCTACGCTGTACTGAAGGAACAGTATGATGTGGAGGTTTCCGGGGGTATGGAGAAGCTGAGCATTGCCTACTGCGATGAGGAAGAAGCGGGTTATCTGGAGATAGAAGAAGGCGCTCCTGTGATTTATCAGTCAGGTGTGACGATGGATCAGCAGGACACGGTGTTTGAATATTTTAAGGAGATCATCCGCTCAGAATACGTTTGCTTTGCAAGCGAGCTTACGAGAAGGTGAATTCCTTTCGGCAAATGGAGGAATAAAATATGAAACTGGCTGCAGTTGGCGATAACTGTATGGATGTCTATGACAATACCGGGAACGCTTACCCGGGCGGCAATCCGGTAAACGTGGCGGTGTATTTTGTGCGGCTGGGAGGACAGGCTTCCTACACCGGCGTGGTGGGCACGGATCCATACGGCGTACGAATGAAGGAGAAGATCTCAGAAAAAGGCGTGGATGTATCCCATATCCGGTTCATGGAGGGAAACACCGCCATTACACATGTGGAACTGGTGGACGGAGAACGCATTTTCGGAGATTACGAGGAGGGCGTACTGGCCGAATTCAAACTGACCGAAGAGGAAAAGGATTTTATATGTGAGCATGATATGATTGTGACAGGACTATGGGGAAATATCCACGACGATCTGGCGCAGCTAAAGGAGCGGGGAATCAGGATTGCCTTCGATGCAGCCACAAGACCGGAGGATCCGGCGGCTGTCGCTGCGGTACCTTCTGTGGATTACCTGTTTTTTGCCACAGACGACGGAGATACCGGGGAACTCCGGAAGACCATGATGGAGCTTAAGGAAAAAGGCCCTGGACTGGTGATCGCAACAATGGGCGAAAAGGGCAGTATTGCCTATGACGGAACCGGGTTTACCACATTTGGAATTGTACCCTGCAACGTGGTGGATACCATGGGAGCCGGAGACAGCTTTATCGCAGGATTCTTAAAGGGTATCCTGGAAGGCAGAGAAGTGAAAGAGTGCATGAGAATGGGTGCTGCTAATTCCAGCGTGACATTGGAGTATAACGGCGCCTGGTAGTACCGCTCATAAGCGGGAAAAGAACAGCCCCTATGTTCTCGTAATAAGGAGGAGAAGAGTTGTCCAAAACAGCAGAGGTGGCTTACAATTCGCCGATTTATCTGCAGCTTCGGGAAGTGGTGCGCTCTAAAATTGAGGACGGGGAGTACGCTCCCGGAACGGCCATTCCCTCGGAAAATGTTCTGGCAGGCACCTACGGAATCAACCGCCTGACCGTTCGCAGCGCCATTGACGCGCTGGTGAATGAGGGGCTGTTAAAGCGAGTCCAGGGGAAGGGCGTGTACGTTGTGGCCCAGATCGAGAGAGACTTAGAGGTGCTGGGCGGATTTACCCAGACCATGGATGATAAGCATGTGGAAAATAAGCGTAAGATCCTGCTGAAAGGGCAGCGGAAGGCTGGAGAGAAATTTGCGGCAATCTTTGGAATCGATGAAGATGATATGCTGTATGATATCAGGCGTCTGGACTATGCAGATGAAGAACCCATTGCCATTCAGGAAATTTATATTCCCTATAATCTGGTACCTGAGATGGAAGGGATCGACTTAACTGTATTCAGCATGTTTGAAATCTATAAATTCTATGGGATTAACCCAGTAAAGGCATGGCAGACCCTGGATCTGGTTCGGCTGACCCAGTCCGATGCCAGGCTGATTAACATTAATAAAGACCAGACGGTATTCCTGTTCACCTGCATTACCTGTGACGAGGATGGCCGTGTGATAGAATATTCGAAATCTTATACCCGTGGAGACAAGTGCAACTTTAAGGTGCATTTCCATAAGTAGAAGGAAGGAGCAGTTATGTTAAAGTTTGAGGAACAGAAGCAGATTGAAAGTGTAAACGGTGCTCTGGCGCTGCGGCCGGAGATAGAAATAATTGTGGATGAAATCCAGCAGAGAGGGTTTGACGGAATTTTTTTCATTGGTATCGGCGGAACCTGGGCTTCCGGCATGCAGACGGAGGTCTATATGAGGGGCAGAAGCTCCATTCCGGTATATGTGGAAAACGGTGCGGAGTTCATTACCACCGGAAACAAGCGTTTTACCAAGGATTCCATCGTGATTTTCTCATCGGTGACGGGAAGTACCGAGGAGATGGTAAAGGCCATTGAAAAGGCACGGGAAACCGGCGCCAAAGTGTTTGGTTTCATCGACAAGCCGGATGCGCCCTTGGTGAAGTTATGCGATTGGTGCATTTCTTACCCTATGAATGAGCAGCTGAAGTTTTATATGGTAGCCAACCGTCTGATGTTCAACAACGGGGAGTTCCCGGAGTACCATCAGTACAATGCACAGATGGAGGCTCATCTGGCCAGGGCCCTGGTGGAGGTTGAGAAGGAAGCGGATCAGTGGGCGGCCGGGTTTGCAAAGGATAAATACGAGTATTTTAAGGCCCGCCCGGATATGCCCCACTATTTTGTGGGCGGCGGTAACCAGTGGGGAGCCACTTACTCCTATGCGATGTGCTACTGGGAGGAGCAGCTGTGGATCCGTACCAAATCCATCACCAGCGCCGAATTTTTTCATGGCATGCTGGAGGTTATAGATGCCGAGACTCCTGTCACTCTTTTCATGGGAGAGGACGAGCAGCGTCCCCTGGCAGAGCGGGTGAAAGGATTCCTGCCGAAAGTCTGCAAGAACTACACGGTCATTGATACGAAGGATTATGAATTAAAGGGAATCAGCCGGGAGTTCAGAGGTTCTGTTTCCCACCTGGTGATGCATGCGGTGAACAACCGTGTGGATGCCCATATGGAGGAGGAGTTCTGCCATCCCATGGTGATCCGCCGTTATTACCGCCAGTTTGACTATTGATAAGGGGAGGCAGGCGGAAATGTCGAAGATTACCATGGATCAAATCGGGGTAATGAGCGTTCAATACGTCCATTATTCCCTGGAATATTATCTGGATTCCATGAAAAAATGCGGTCTGAAGCACGTGGATCTGTGGGGTGGAATACCTCACTATTGCAGACTGGACTATCCCTTTGCGGAAGATGCAGGAGCCAAACTGGATGCCATCCGGAAAATGATGGATGAGAGGGGATTGGATGTGGCGGTTTACACCCCGGAGACCTTATCTTATCCCTACAGCTTTTCAGATCCCCAGGAGGCAGTTAGAAAGCGCACAGTGGATTATTTCCGTATGGCCATGGATGATGCTCTGGCAATGGGCACCAACAAGGTTTTTCTGAATTCCGGCTGCGGACTTTTAGATCTGCCCAGGGAGGAGTCTTTTGCCAGGTTGGTGGATACTTACAAAAAGATAGCGGGAATTGCCGAGAAAAAGGGAATTGAGCTGGTACTGGAACAGCTTCAGCCATATGAAAGCAATCTGGTGCTGAATCTGGGGGATGTCAAGCGTGTCCTGGACGAGGTCGGTTCCCCGGCACTCTTCGTATGTGTGGATGTAGTAGCCATGGCCGTGGCAGGGGAAGAGCTGAAGGATTATTTTGAGGTTTTGGGTACTGATAAGATTAAACTCATCCATTTTGCCGATACGTGCCATTATATTCTGGGAGATGGGCAACTTCCCTTGAAGGAATATCTGCAGACGCTGGAAGCCTATGACTATAAAGGAATTGTGGATCTGGAAATCAACGATTCCATTTACTGGGATGATCCTCATGGATCCATTGTAAAATCGGTGGAATGGCTGAAGGAAAATCTGGATTAGATCCTATGGTTGAAAAAATGGATGTTAACTCTTTGCATCATTGGATAAAAATGAAGAATACGGAGAAAGTGCGTTTCCAGGATATGGAACCGCACTTTCTTCGTATCAGCATGAAATCAAAGAATTATCGTGAGAAAACCGGAACCGCTTAGGCTTTCCTGCCTGTCGTTTGGGATTTCAGATGCTTTTTACGAATACTGGGAAGGAGTTCTCTTTTATATCAGGAAATATATATTTAATCTTCCATCATTTCATGGTATGATAAGCATGGAACATAATACAAACAAGAGAGTGCCTGCAAGAATATTACTCAGGTAGTTTATTATTTATAGATCGAAGAATTGCATAGGTGGAGTCCGGATATGAAACTGATGAATAAAGATGAATTTATCGCTAAGGAAATTAAATATGACCTTTTTGCCAGTCAGGCCAAAGAAGGAATGAAGCTGCCATCCGAACGAAAGCTGGCTGAAAAATATAATGTTCAGAGAATGACGGTCCGCCTGGCCCTGCAGAGGCTGGAACGGGAAAGCATTATAGAAGTAAGGCAAAGAAGCGGATATTATGTGAGACCCAAAAGGATAGACATTGACTTAAGGGAAATCATGTCTCTGTCTGAAAAAGCCAAAAATATAGGTAAGGATATAGAAAACAAGTTGCTGTCCCTGGAAATCGTGGAGACAGACAAGAAATTATCGAAAATAATTAAATTGCCCATTGGAAGAAAAATGTTTAAAATAGCAAGGGTACGGTATATCCTTGATGATTTGGAAAGGATCCCTGTTTCGCTGGATGAAGCATATATTCCCATGGACTTGGCGCCGGAATTAATGGATTATGATTTGGAACATTGTTCTTTATTTGAAATTTTAAAAAAGCAGTATGGTACCGTACCTTTTAAAGATCTTCAGAGAGTGTCCATTGTAAATGCAAATGAAAGAGAAGCGGATATTTTAAATGTTTCCAGACTGGCGCCCTTAGTTAAGAAAAAAAGCATGACATATGATAAAAACGGGGAGTTAATACAATATCTTTATTCCATAAAGAATAAAGACTGGACTTCATTTAAGCAGATTAATCCCATTATAAATGGAAAGATAGGTGGATTTATTGATTGATTACAGGATGCCATTGTATATTCAATTACAGGATATGATCATTAAGAAAATAGAGGATAAAGAGTATTTACCGGGAGAATTGATACCCAGTGAAAGAAAAATGGCGGAATTGTACGGTGTTAATCGGATGACAGTAAAAAGGACCATTCATGCACTAGTGGAAAAAGGGTACTTATACCGGATTCAGGGAAGCGGAACCTATGTGGCAAAGAGCGAAAGAGTAAAAGTCAATATGGGATTTGTGAATGAAATGATAAATGCAGGAATCACAGCCATGTTAAAGGACGTGGGAATGACCGTTACCAACCATGTGCTTGGAAAAGGAGATGTTGAGGCCGGACGGTTTATATGTGCGAAATTGGGTCTGGCCTTTGATGAACCTGTCTATGGACTTCACCGGGTCAGGCAGACGGGTGATAAAGCGATTGCTGTTGAATATACTTATGTACCAAAGAAATTTTTTCAGGATATGGATGAGATTGATTTTAAAAACGTTTCTCTTTATGATTACATGGAAGCCCGAAGCCATACGCCGCGGCATTTTGTTCAAAATTTAATCGTCGTGGAGGCAGCGGAAAAGGAAGCGAATTTACTTGGTGTGAAGGAGGGAAGCGCTATTTTTCTAATGGAATACATTGGCGCAGACATCAGCTATAATATTGTAGAATTTACGGAAAGCTATATGAATCCCGAAAATATTGATTTTCAGTATATGGTGGTCAATGCAGATGAGAATTAAGGTTCCATTGATCCGGTTTTAATAAATGAATAAGAGAATGGAAAAGACTATCGTTATTTTTATAACGATAGTCTTTTTTTGACACGACATTGGCTGTCCGGTGAAGGTATCAGGCTTTGGAAGCCGATGCCGGTGAACCGGATATATGCGGCAGCAATAAAAGAAAATAGTTTTCCTGTAAAAAAACACTTGTACAATTCTTTTAAAAGTGGTATATTAAAATTGAAAATAGGATTACAAAAGAAACCAGTTATAAGCAGCGAGGAAGTCAAAAAGAAAATGGGATTGATGTGAGGATTCCGGAAAAGAGGGGCTCAATGAAAAAATCAATGATTGACTATATTAAACTGTCATCATACAGATTGACGGATAATTTTGAACAACGCGAGGACATCGTGGAACAACTGTGCAGGGAGTATATTAACAGTGGAAAATGTGGTATAAAAATAGTTGCATCTGGTTCTTCCTACAATAGTGCTGCAGCTGCCAGATATTATATGCAGAATAAATTAGGTGAGGTGGTACATGTGATCACTCCCCATGGATATGTACATTTTGATGACTTGCCGCTGAAGAATATGTTTGAGATCGTCATTTCCCAAAGCGGATGTTCCACGAATTGCATCGAAGCGTTAAAGTACATGGGAGAAAAGGGAAAGTACCGGATTGTCTTAACCGGAAATATGGAAAGCAATATTAAAAATTATGGGGATCTGATCATTGATTATGGTGTGGGAATCGAAACTGTGGATTTCGTAACCATGGGAGTTGTGACATTGATGGAATTCCTGATGCTGTTTGCCCTGGAAGCGGGATACAGAAAGGGTAAACTGACCATGGAAGAAAAAAGGGAAAGCCTGGATAATTTTTATCATGCAATAGCAAAGCACTGCCGGGCGGTGGAAGCAGTTTCCGCATTTTTTGATAAATACAGACTGAACTTATCGGATACAGGCCCCACCCTTATCTGCGGAAATGGTCCTAATAAGGGGGCGGCCTTAGAAGGGGCCTTAAAATTCCAGGAGACATTAAAAATACCTGTTGCCGTCTATGAAACGGAAGAATTCCTACACGGGCCGGATATGCAGCTGGCACCAAATTACACGGTGTATTTCATCGATGATCCAGTGCCCGATGACCGGATCTATCATATATTTCAGGCGGCCGGAAAGGTAACCGGTAAGGCGTACTTCATCACCAGCAGGGAAGATGTCCCTGATGAACGGTGCATAAAGCTTCCTCTTGTCAAGGAAGAAGGGCTGACTCCGCTGTTAAGCACAGTGGTTTTTCAATATCTTTCGGCGGAATTAATGCAAGCCTTAGACACATGTCATTCCCACCCGTATTTTCGGGAATTTGAGAAGTTGGTCTCATGCAAGACAGAGAACTATGTCAAAATACTGCAGGACCTAGAGGAAAGAGACCGGTCATAAAGAAAGAGAGGTTGAAAAATGAGGCATTTGATCGTTGCGACCCATGGGGAAATGGCAAACGGAATTGTACATACCGCTGAGTTTGTATTGGGAAAACAGGAAGGGCTTCATGCTCTGGCAGCTTATACGCCGGTGTGTATGGACTTTCAACAAAAGCTGAAGGACCTTGTTGAAAAACTGATAAAAGAGGGGGAAGTGATTATTTTAACGGACTTATTTGGCGGCAGCGTCAATAATGAATCCATGGGTATTTTGCCTTCTGATAATGTACATATCATTGCAGGGGTGAATTTAGCTCTGGTCATTCAGTTACTGGCGGATGGAGAAAACGGTTCCACCGCTGAGCTGATCCAAAAGAGTATACAGGGGGCCAGAGATGCAATTATCTATTGCAATGCTTTCGTGGACAATGGCGGGCAGGAGTTGGAATTTGATCAATTTTAGGAGGGATACGAAATGATAAAAATGATTCGTGTGGATTACCGGTTATTGCATGGACAGGTAGCTTTTTCCTGGACTTCCATGCTGGGAGCGGATTGTCTGCTTCTGGTCAGTAACACGATCAGGGATGATCCTCTGCGCATGCAGACGTTGAAACTGGCAAAGCCGGAAGGGGTAAAGGTAGTCGTAAAAAATTCAGAAGACGCAGTCAGTGCCTTACAAAGCGGTGTGGCAGATAAGTATCAGTTATTTATTATTTGCGAAACCATTGAACTGGCAGCCGAGATTGCAAAAGCAGTTAAAATGAAATCCATTAATCTAGGCAACATACCTTTTGCGGAAGGCAAAAGGCAGGTGAGTAAAAGTGTTTTTTTAGATAGAGAGGAGGAAGAACGGTTAAAAGAAATGCGAAAGGACGGTTATGATCTGTACATTCAGATGGTGCCAACAGAAAAGAAAATTAATTGCCAGACAATTCTAGACTAGGAGGCGGTAATATGTTTCTAAAAACAGTGGGGATCGCATTAATTACATTACTCGGTTATTCGGAATGGTTAACCGGGACAAGCTTTATACAGAGGCCCATAGTTCTGGGTCCCTTGGTAGGGCTTATTATGGGGGATTTACAGAGTGGAATTATTATGGGAGCCATGCTTGAGCTTGCATTGGTGGGGGCGGTTTCAGTGGGTGCCTACAATCCTCCGGATCTTATTTCAGGAACAGTGCTGGGAGTTTCTCTGGCTATTCAGTCGGGGGCAGGAGCTTCCGCTGCATTAACCCTGGGAATACCTGTGGCTACTATAATGCTGGCCATGAACACCGGATTCGGACAGCCTGTCATGCTGATGCTCATTCACCAGTGTGATAAAAATGTTGAAACCGGTAATTTAAAGGCCTTTAAAAGGAATATGTTGATTGCCGGGTATATGCAGAACTGGTGTGGGATTATTTTCGTACCCATTGCATTCTATTTTGGTTCCGATGCGGTGACGCATTTATTGGGTAATATACCTTCTTTCATACAGACGGGAATGGAAATTGCCGCAGGATTGCTTCCGGCACTGGGCTTTGCTATGCTGGCGCAGATGATCATGAATAAAAAGGTTGCCCCGTTTTTTTTCCTTGGATTTTTCCTTGTGGCGTACGGAGGTATTACAACCACAGGAGCGGCAATTTTTGCAATCATTTTAGTATCCGTCATGCTGCTGCATCAGAATACCCAGGAGGTAAAAACTTCGGCAGCCGCATGCAGCAATCCCATAAAAGGAGATGGATTCGATGAATTTTAATTTATATCCTGAATTTACGAAAAGGCTGGATAAAAAAGATCTGATAAAAATTTTCTGGAGGAGCATTCCTTACGAGCATTCATGGAACTATGAGCGCTTGGGAAATGTGGGTTTTACCTTCGCGCTACTGCCCGTTCTGCAAAAACTGTATCCCGATAAAAAAGATCTGTCGGATGCCATGAAGCGCCATATGGAGCTTTATAATATCACTCCATATATTGTTACGCTCCCCTTGGGTATCGCAGCAGCGATGGAAGAAGCAAATGCGGAAAGCAAAGAATTTGACACTACATCAATCGCAAATGTGAAACTGGCGCTGATGGGCCCCTTTTCCGGATTGGGAGATGCCTTTTATTGGGGGACTCTTCGGATCCTGGCCACAGGAATTGGGACCACCCTGGCGTTGCAGGGGAATATTCTTGGGCCAATACTGTTTTTCCTGGCTTTTAATATCCCCCATTACTTGATTCGTTATATGTGCACATTTCTTGGATATCGTTTTGGTTCGGATATTATCTCTAAAATTGAGGAATCCGGGTTAATGAATAAAATAGTGCAGTATGCCTCCATTATGGGAATGATGGTGGTTGGAGCCATGACCATGGAGATGGTTCATATCAATTTCATCTCTGAAATCGGTATCGGAGAATCCATATCTACCTTGCAATCTTTGCTGGATGGGATTTTTCCTGGAGCGGCCACTTTCATGTTATTTGGAATTACATATAAGCTGCTTAAAAAGAAGATGAATCCGCTTGTTATCATGCTGTCATTGCTGGTATTTGGAATAATAGGGGCTTATTTCGGGTTCTTAGGTGTATAAAATATGAAAAAAGAGAGGTAAGAAATTATGTTACGAAATTTTAAGCTGGAAAAGTATTTGGAAGACGGGAAAAAAACATATTCAAAACGGGAAGATATTGAAAACCTGGCAGACAGCCTGACGGAAAAAAAGTTCAGGAATATTGTTATACTTGGTATTGGAGGAACCTGGGCGGAATGGTATGCCATCGTAGAATACTGCAGACATTTAAGTGATTTCCCCATCTATCTGGAAAATGCCGCCGAGTTCCTGGTAAAAAAGAACATGAATTACTTATCTAAGGACTCGCTGGTCATCACTTCCTCGGCATCAGGAAACACGAAAGAAATCCTGGAAGCAGTAAAGCTATGTATGGCCGAAGGGATCCGTGTATATGGATTTACAAGAGATGAAACAACACCTTTGGCTAAATTATTAACGAAAGCAATCTATAACCCGTGTGGCGACTGTGAACATTCCTACTTGATGTACTTTATGCTGGCATTGCGCCTGTATCACAATATGGGATATTTTGATTCCTATAAAAGGTGGGCGGATCAAATGCAGCACTTATATACCAATTTAATTAGAATTCGTGAGGAATTTGAACCGAGAGCTGCAGAAATTGCAAAAAAATATGCAAAGGAACCCTATACCATGTTTGTGGGCTCTGGTCTGTTATGGGGGGAAACCTACCTATTTACAATGTGCATTCTGGAAGAGATGCAGTGGGTACGCACGAAAGCCGTAACTTCCGCCGACTTCTTTCACGGTCCTCTGGAATTGGTGGAAAAGGATGTGCCGGTTTTCCTGGTCATGGGAGAAGATGAATACCGCCCGCTTGATGAACGGGTAGAGCGGTTTGCCAGGAAATTTACAGATAAGCTTGAAGTCTTTGATACCAAGGAATTTCATTTGACAGATATTGATGACGAGTTCCGGCTGATTGTAACGCCCATGATCATAACTGCCATCCTTACGGAAAGACTTGCGGTCCATTATGAACTGAACACGGGACACAGTCTGGAATTCAGGCGTTACTACCGTCAGTTTGAATATTAAAAATGGGAGGGCTGGCATCCTCTTCTCCACGAAAGGATGGTAACGGTATGCATTACGGATTTACTGTGGGGAAACGAGCAGGTGCTGTCGTTGCGGCGATTCAGAATCAAGGCTATTTGCAGGATCAATCAAAGGCAGATTACATAATTGGAAATTAGGGAAAATTTTAAGTGATTATGAACCTTGGGGAGTTACAAGCATAGCCCGGCTTTTTGCCGGGTTATTTTGCTTGATAGGAAAAAAGGGATATAATAGAAGATGAATAAAAGATTTGCATAAAGAAGGAACGACGTATTTGACCTATGTTAAATAAACATGATATAATAGGAAATGCTGACGGAAGCTATATCTGATGCATATTATAGAGCGGCGAGGATAACGGAATGAATCAGAACCGGGGAATTAACCAGGATGTGACACAGGAGATGAATCGGTCTCTCCTTTTGAAAAGTTTAAGAAGAGAAGGCGTATGCTCCAGAGCGCATCTGGCGGCACTTACGGGACTCAAACAGGCGACTGTGACCAACATCATGAAAGATTTCTTAAACTGGGGAATCGTAAAGGAGATTGGTTTCTTAAATGGCAGCAAAGGCCGCCGGTCGATTGGATTGTCCATCAATCCTGACGGCTATCGGGTGATGGGCGTGCGGCTTGCGAGAAAGCATTACAGTGTGGGACTATTTGATTTGACAGGTAAACAGATTGTGAAAGAGCGGGTGGATTTTGAGCTGGAAAAGCAGCCTGGTGCGGAAGAAATCTTAAATCAGATTGTAGGGCGGATGCGCCTGATGATTCAGCAGTATGGAAAGGACTCTGTACTGGCTGCAGGGCTTGCAGTGCCGGGACCGTTTATCGCAAAAAAAAGCCGTATCGCATTGATTACGGGTGCGGATATATGGAAAGATATTGAGTTGAAAGCATTTTTTAACCGGGAACTGGATATCCCGGTGTTCCTGGAACACAACGCAAATGCCGGAGCTTATGCTCATATGTGGGAATTGAAGGAGGCCTATCATGATGACATCCTGGTTTACATTGCTGCCGGTCAGGGGATTGGAGCAGGAATCGTGATGAATGGCAAAATCTACGAAGGGGCGCTGGGAACATCGGGAGAGATTGGACATATGACGATTGACAGAAACGGGAAACCTTGTGCCTGCGGAAACAGAGGCTGTCTGGAGCGTTACGCTTCCTCGCTGGAACTTGTAAAGACAGTGTATGGAGAGCGTGCCGGTATGGATGGCTGTAAATTCGAGGATTTGGAACAGCGGATCAAAAGCGGGGATACTATCGGTACCGAGCATTACCGCAGAGCCTGTGAGAGCCTTGGCGTTGGAATCATAAACATTATCAATGTAATTAACCCGGACCGGATTATTATCGGTGATGATATGGCACGTCCGAATCCGGAATTAATGGAGCAGACCGTGCGGGAAACGGTGCAAAAAGGGATTTTGCCGGATGTATGGGAGGAGCTTACGCTTTCCATCAGTGAGTACCAGGGAGACCCCATTCTGACAGGTGCGGCTATTGTGGCGATTGACAGGGTCTTTGACTGCCCTGGACAGTTTATAAAGAACTGAATATTGGAATATGCGAAAGCAGCATGAAAGTCATGGAATATTTACGGGCAGGATGACTTTGGTGCTGTTTTTTGTTTGCCGGTTCAAAAGAAAAAATATCAAAAAGCAAATATCCTATTGACATTTTTGCAAAAAATGGTATTGTTTAATAAGATATATTAATTAAATGAATTAATACATAAAATGAAAATAAGATTAAGATGAATGAAAGGGGAAAGAAAATGAAATTTTTTGTCGACACAGCGAAGGTAGAGGATATCAAAAAGGCAAATGATATGGGAATTATCTGCGGGGTAACAACGAACCCGTCACTGATTGCCAAGGAAGGCAGGGATTTTGTGGAAGTAATCCGGGAGATTACTTCGATTGTAGATGGACCAATCAGCGGGGAAGTGAAAGCTACGACCACAGATGCCTTGGGAATGATGAAAGAGGGGCGTGAGATTGCGGCAATCCATCCGAACATGGTGGTTAAAATTCCGATGACAGTCGAAGGCTTAAAAGCGGTGAAGGTTTTGACTGCCGAGGGAATCAAAACCAATGTGACTTTGGTTTTCAGCGCAAACCAGGCGCTGCTTGCAGCACGTGCAGGTGCGACTTATGTATCACCATTTCTGGGGCGTCTCGATGATATTTCCCAGCCAGGTATGGACCTAATCAGGACAATTGCAGATATTTTCCGGATCTCAGGAATTGAGACGGAGATCATTGCTGCCAGTGTGCGGAACCCGATTCATGTGATTGACTGTGCGCTTGCAGGGGCGGATATTGCCACGGTTCCCTACGGTGTATTGGAGCAGATGACGAAGCATCCGCTGACCGAGCAGGGGATTGAAAAATTCCAGGCGGATTATCGTGCAGTTTTTGGAGCGTAAGCGGAATGACTGCTAAAATATCCGTCGGATGAGACGGAAATATTCCGGCAGGTGCTGGAAGTTGCCAGAGGAGTTAAGTAAAGCGGAAGTGAAACCGAATAGGTTTTCTTCCGCTTTTGTTGTGAAGGCTGAATCAATTATTTAGCTGCCCATAGTTCAATTTCTAGTTTTATCTCTTCTAACCCTAAGGCATTTACATAGGCAACAGTCATGGAAGGGTAAGGCTTACCAAAAAAATCCTCATATACTTGATCAAAATAATCCCAGTCAATTTGTTCCGTTGACCATATATTAACCTTAATAACATTATCCGGAATTAAATCGATGCTCTTTAATAGATTTGATATATTTATAAATGTATTGTCTACTTGCTGATTGAATTCTTCAGGAAAATTACCGTCCAAATCTGCTCCAACTTGACCGGAAAATGTGTAAAAAGTTGCATTAGGTTCTATTTTTGTTATGTGAGTATAATTACCTACTGCTTTACTTACTTTTGATGAATTTAATCTACGAACTACATGATTCTGCATTTTATGATCGACCTTTCTGTATTGGGATAAAATAATTTCTACCACTCTATATTTTATAATATAAAGTTATCCTTTGATAGAAATTTATTTAACAAATACAGAGATGGAATATCGATTGTTTTCAATGCTTCTGGCATAGATAAGTTTTTCCATTCCAACACCTCCTACACCAGAAGTATAGATGTGAAAGTGAATTTTGTCAATGAGACATACACACAAAGGGGTTTTTCCCGCTGAAGCGAATAAAAAGAGTCCGGAATTTTTGGATGGACGTGTTAAATGGATCAAGGAGCCGTCAGCTTGTCCAGAACGAATATCAGATCCTTTTCTGCCTGTTTCATCAGATCGTAGGAATAATCGTTGAGACACCAGTCAATAATCACCCCCCGGTTGATTCGGATCAGAAACGCTGTAAGCTCTTGCACCGTCATATCGGTATGAATCATCTTTTTTTCTAACGCTTTTCCCGCCAGTTCTTCTACTGTCTGATAGTATTTTCTTACGGGCTTAACGGAATATTTCACATCCGTTGACAACTGAGCGATATACAGCTCTTTTGTTAAGTTGGCTGACTCTTCCATAACAAATTTTGTCTGGTGCAGTAATATAAATTTTATGTCTTCTACGGGATTGCGGAATTCATAATGCTGCAGCAGTAGATCCAAAGCATCGTCGTACAGGGCAAAGCCCTTGTTGATCATCTCTTCCTTGGAACTAAAATGATGGTAAAACGCTCCCGTGGAGATCCCGGCTTCCTGGCATAGCTGCCGGATGCTCATGTTGTGGTACCCTTTTTTTTGAATTAAATTTAAAGCGACCCGTATGATGTTATTTTTTGTCTGGGCGGCCTGCTCGTCTCTTTTCTTTCTAGCCATAAATGAGTTTGCTCCAATTAAATACAGTTTCTCTAATCATAATCTTTTTTAAAAAAATTTGCAAGGGAAACTCATTGGACCTAATTGACAAAAGAATAACAAAATGATAATATTGACATAACAACGTTCGGTTAAAAATGTTCGTTGGAAAAATAAATGAAAGGAGAAGATTATGAAGTTAACAAACGAAGAGCAGGATATACTCAATGGCAAATACGGAGATATACTGCAGAAAACAATGGAAACCCTTGTAAGGTACGGAGAAATGTATGACGCGGAATGCCTGGTACCTTTGGATGGACCTGTGCATCTTGTGTGTTCCTTTGGAATGCCGGCCTTAAAGCCTCTGTCAAGAATTATGAAAGAGATGATTGATGCCGGAATCAGGACCAAGCTGCCTTTTACGGCGGATCCGCAGCCTCTTGATTACGAGAATGTACCGGCCAGCCAGCAGGAGAAGGAGATGTATCAACTGTTATACGGCACCCAGAAGGAATACGAGAGCATGCTGGTAAAGCTGGGAATGAAGGATGAAAATGCCTATACCTGCGCCTGTTATTTTGATGAGGTGGGCAACACTCCAAAGTTCGGAGACAATCTGGCCTGGGCGGAATCCTCGGCGGTGGTTTATGCCAACTCTGTATTGGGAGCCCGGACAAACAGGACCTCTGGTGTTATGGAGTTCTTCAGCGGGATTATCGGAAAGACGCCGAAATTCGGTTTCCTGACCGAGGAAGGAAGGTATGCTGACTGGATCATAGAACTGAAAACAACGAACATTCCTCGTCCCCAGATTCTGGGAAGCGCCATCGGAATGAAGGTAGTGGAAAAGGTACCATACATAAAAGGCTTGGATCAGTTTCTCGGGACGGAACTAACTCCGGCGGTAAAGGACTACTTAAAGGATATGGGAGCCGCAACGGCATCAAACGGTGCGGTAGGGCTTTACCATGCGGAAAACCTGACACCGGAGGCGAAGAGATACGGAGAAGAACTGATCAGGGAGAATGCGTCCGTTTATGTTATCGATGATGCGGAGCTTCAGAGAGTGGTAAACTCCTATCCGGTCCTTTGGGCAGATAGAAATGCGAAACCAGACAGGGCATTTATCGGATGTCCCCATGCATCCTTCAACCAGCTGACAGAATGGACCGAAATCTTTGAACAGGCCCTGAAGGAGAGGGGACAGGACAAAATCTTAGTGGATACCATCATAACCAGTGCACCGGATGTTATCGAACGATTTAAAGGGACAGAGTATTATGACCGGCTTCTGAAAACAGGAGTGAAGGTGTCTCACATCTGTCCGTTGATGTATATGTCAAATCCGCTTTGTGCAAAAAAACCGATTATTACAAATTCCAATAAACTGAGAACTTATTCCTCAGCACGGTACGTAGACGACCTGGAGCTTGTAAATCTTGTGGTAAAGGGAGGTTTTTAGCAATGGATAAATTTCAGGGAAGAGCAGTCATACCAGGACAGGTTAAGGGAAACGCTATGGTGTCAAAAAAGGGATTCAATGTGCTTTCTTCCTATATGGGGGCGCTGGTATCAAACGGGAAACAGACCCTGTGTACGGACCAGAACAATCCGGACCTGTTTCAGAAGGATCTTACCGGAGCCATCCTTTGCATTCCTCAGGTGATCGGTTCCACTACGGCAGGGATGCTGATTCAGACCGTTGCAGCGATGGGGATTCAGCCGAAAGCTATGCTGTTTTTAGCAACAGCCGAGTCCCTGGCGATCTCAGGTGTTCTGCTGGCGGATATTTGGGAAAACACAAAGATCGTTACGGTTGATGGGCTGGGGGAGCGCTTCCTGGAGTCGGTTCAGGAGGGGCAGACGGTGGAAGTTGCGGAAGATGGCACTGTAACATTATTTTAATGGAAAGAAATGGAGGAAACACATGAGTACAAAATTCAAAGAGCTTTTTGAGCCTGCATACATCGGGAAATTACAAATAAAAAACAAATTGTCCATGGCGCCAATGGGGCCTGTCGGATATGCTGATGCACTGGGAGCTATGAACCAAAGGCTGCAGGAATATTATGTGGAACGGGCTAAGGGGGGAATCGGATTGATTATTACCGGTATCTGCAGTGTGGATCTGGATATTGAAGGTCTGGTCAGACCGGGCCTCCCATGTCCGACTCAGAATCCTCTGGCTTTTATTCATGAAGCATATCAGATGAATGAAAGAATCCATGCATACGGCACAAAGATTTTTCTTCAGCTCACCGGAGGTCTTGGGAGAAGCGCACTGCCCGGATTTGCTACCAAGTTTATCGCTCCGTCGGAGAATGAAAACAGGTTTGATCCCCGCATCAGGCACCGGGAAATGACCATAGAAGAAATCAAGAACATGATTCAGAAATTTGTCATGTCCGCAGTGGTTGCGAAAAAAGCTGGCTTTGACGGCGTAGAGATTCATGCGGTTCATGAAGGATATCTCCTGGACCAGTTTGCCATCGCCCTTTTCAACCGCAGAACGGACGAATATGGGGGCTCGTTGGAAAACCGGCTGAGGGTAGCAACGGACATTGTAAAAGGGATCAAAGCTGCCTGCGGGCCTGACTTCCCGGTCAGCCTTCGCTACAGCCTGAAAAGCTGTATGAAGGGAATCCGCCGCGGCGGGCTGCCGGGCGAAGATTATGAAGAAGCTGGAAAGGATATCGAAGAAGGGATCGAAGCTGCTAAAATTCTGGAGGCAGCAGGCTATGACGCATTAAACGTGGATGCAGGAACCTACGATTCCTGGTATTGGAATCATCCGCCGATGTATTTTGAAGATGGAATGTACCGGGAATTCGGCAGACTTGTAAAGCAGAACGTAGATGTCCCCGTTATTCTGGCCGGAAGAATGGAAAATCCGGAGATGGCAATCGAAGCCCTCGGCGATTCCTGCGACATCATCGGACTTGGAAGACAGCTTTTGACCGATCCGTATTATCCGGAAAAGGTGAGAACTGGAAGGCTTGATGAAATCAGACCGTGCCTCGGATGCCATGAAGGCTGCCTGGGCAGAATTTCAAACGCCCCTGTAAGCTGTGCCGTGAATCCGGCCTGCGGCAGAGAAAAAATTTACGGACTCGTACCGGCCAATAAGAAGAAGCATGTACTTGTGATTGGAGGCGGAATAGCAGGAATGGAAGCAGCAAGAGTGCTGGCTGAAAGGGGACACTGCGTTACCCTGTGTGAAAAGAGCGGCAGCCTTGGAGGAAATTTGATTCCGGGAAGTGTTCCTCATTTCAAACGCTATGACAGAGCCCTGGTCAAGTGGTATCAGAGACAGCTTGAGCTTCTGAATGTGGAAGTCAGGATGAACTGTGAGATTACTGCAGAAAATATCTCCGATTTCAAGCCGGATGAAATCATTACGGCAACTGGTTCGAAGCCGATTCAAAGCAAGTTTGGATCGGAGGCTTTTGCGGCTACTGCAGATGATATCCTTCTTGGAAAAGCAGAGGCTGGAAAAAATGTCGTTGTGATCGGCGGTGGCCTGGTTGGATGTGAAACAGCTCTATGGCTAGCACAGAATGGTTCCAAGGTTACAGTCATCGAAATGCTGAAAGACATTCTGGGCGGTCACGGTGCGCTTCCGCATATGAATCATGATATGCTTGTGGATTTGCTGGCATTCCATAAGGTGGATATCCATACAAGCAGTACGGTGAAGAGTATAGAGGGAGGCAAGGTGACTGCTAAAACTCCGGAAGGAGAACGTTCATTTCCGGCAGATACAGTTATTTCAGCCATCGGCTATCGCGAAAATCATGCACTGTATGATGAACTGAAGGACTTGGATATACCTGTCCACAATATTGGGGATTCCCAGAAGGTCCATAATATCATGTATTCCATCTGGAATTCATACGAGCTTGCCAGAGAACTATAATTGGTGAAACAGTCCGAAAATAGAATAATTTCATTCAGCGCCTTTTGATTTCATAGGAAATCAGAAGGCGCTTTCTACTTGTAATGTAAAAATAAACAAATTCTAAGAGATTAGATTTTGTTTATCAAGTACATACTATGCCATTGTAAAGCAAAGAATATAATGTGTGTTGTAAAATGAGGAGCTATATGAATGTATTAGAAAGAAAAATATTTGAATCGGTACCAGGCAAACAAGTGACATTAGCACATATTATAGCAAATCCAGATGAACGGATCTTTGAGAAATTAGGCTTGAATGAAGAAAAGTATCATGCAATCGGTATTTTAACCATAACCCCGCCGGAGGTTGCAATCATCGCTGTAGATATAGCTAAAAAGACTGCACCTGTTAAAATAGGATTTGTTGATCGGTTCAGTGGGTCTGTATTTATTCTGGGGGATGTAGCAGCTGTACAATCTGCCGTCGAACAGGTTGTTCTTTATTTAAGTGAATTTATGCAGTTTTCTGTCCCCAAGATAACAAGAACATAACAGGCAGGTATAGAAAATGATGAAAATCATGTTAATTGGATCCGTTGGAAGTGGGAAAACCACCCTTTGCCAAAGGATTCAAGGTGAGATCATTAAATATAAAAAAACACAATCCGTTGAATTCTATTCTCAGATGATTGACACACCGGGTGAGTTTGTATTGCATAGAAGATTCTATAGCGCGTTACAAATGATGGCTGCCAGTTCCGATATTATTGGATTCGTTTGTAACGTGACAGAGCAAAGCCAGACATTTTCCCCCTATTTTGCTCAAAATTTTACAAAACCTTGTATAGGAATTATTACAAAGATAGATTTGGCATCAAACGAAGAAGAAATTATCAATGCGGAGAAACGATTGAAATTAGCAGGTGTTGAGAAAATTTTCCGACTCTCTGCGGTAGAAGATAAAGGAGTGGCAGAATTGATTGCCTATCTTTCTAAGGAGGAATCATAAATTTGCAAATTTATACTAGAACAGGTGACAAAGGATATACCAGGATAATCGGCGGCATCCAATTAGCAAAAGATAGTGAACGTATTAAAGCCTATGGTACGATTGACGAATTAAATAGTTTCGTAGGTTATGCGATTACACTTATAAAAAACAATGATTCTTTGAAAAAGGAATTAACGCAGATCCAACAGTGTTTATTTGATTGCGGCAATGATTTAGCAACACCAAAAGGAAAAGGAACGTACCGGGTTACACCTGCTTTAACAGAGTGGATTGAAACATGTATTGATGCCCATGTAAATATTCCGCCGGAAGTGGAGTCTTTTATTTTGCCAGGTGGTTCACAGGCAGCAAGTATTCTGCATATTTGCAGAACCGTTGCCAGGAGAGCAGAAAGAGAGATCGTAACGTTCCAATGGACGAATGATATGAATGATGAAGTTTTGATATTTATAAACCGCTTATCCGATTACTTTTTTTCCGTAGCACGTGTTGCCAATGCAAACGAAGGCATTAAAGATGTGCTTTATGAAAGAAGCGGGAAGGTATTCCATATAGATTTGAAAAAAGAAGATTTATAAAACTATTTATTAGAAAGGAGGAGTATGCTTTGCAAGAGATTCAATTTGGAACAACATTGTACGTTGGTGACGAAAGCCTGAAACGATTATCAGATTTCAGAAATGAAAAGATTTTAATAGTAACAGATTCTTTTATTGCTTCATCAGAGTTACTTTCCCATATTAAAAGTTATATTGATAGCGGCAATGAAACCATGGTGTTTTCTGAAGTTATTCCGGATCCCCCAATTGATAACATTGTTGCCGGGCTGGAATCCAGCAAGGATTTTTCTGCTACTATTTTATTAGCAATCGGCGGCGGCTCTGCGATTGATGCAGCAAAAGCTATGCTCTATTTTGGCAAATTGACGGATCGGTTTCATGGGATACGATTTGTCACGATTCCTACAACGAGTGGAACGGGTTCAGAGGTCACGAATTTTTCCATTATCACGGACAAGGAAAAGGGAACAAAGTATCCTTTGATTACAGATCAAATATTGCCAGATGAAGCGATTTTAGATTCTGGCCTTGTTGCTGGTTTGCCTCCAAAGCAAACGGCTGATACGGGTATTGATGTTCTTACTCATGCCATAGAAGCTTATGTTTCCACCAGTGCCAATGATATCTCTGATGCCTTAAGCGAAAAAGCCATACGCTGTGTTTTCACTTATTTAGAGCGGGCTTATAAAGATGGAAAGGATAAAGTGGCACGTGAAAAAATGCATATGGCATCAACCATGGCTGGAATGGCCTTTAACACCGCCTCGTTAGGGTTAAACCATGGGATAGCACATGCAGCAGGAGCACGTTGGCATATTCCCCATGGAAGAATCAATGGCATCCTGTTACCAAATGTTATTCGTTATAATGCAGGAATTATGGAAGGAGACTACCGTAAAAATACTTCTCCTGCAGCCAAACGTTATGCTGAAATAGCGAAATTCTTAGGATTAAATGCAGGAAACGCACAAATGGGTGTACGAAGTTTGGTTAATGCAATCCTTGCACTTGAAAAGTCACTTTCTATTCCAAAGAGTCTTTCTGAATGGGGAGTGAATAAGGAACAATTCGAATCAGATAAAAATGTAATCGCGGAAGCTGCTCTTGCAGATCGTTGTACAGCAACAAACCCGATTGTTCCAACAAAAGAGGATATCATTCGTGTTTTAGGAAAATCATTTAAATAAATTATGATTCAATGAGGTGATTACTTGGATGTAAATGAGAGAATTATACAGGAATATGTTCCTGGTAAACAAATCACCGTTGCACATGTTATTGCAAAACCTGATTCAGAACTATATCAAAAGTTGGGAATCGCACAATCTGGAAATGAAGCAGTCGGTATTTTAACGGTAACACCCAGTGAAGCATCGATTATCGTTGTCGATATAGCAACAAAAGCCGCTGAAGTTGAAATTGGTTTTGTTGACAGATTTTCAGGTGCAGTGGTTATCATCGGGGATGTTTCCTCGGTTAAAATTGCCTTAGAAAACATTTTAGAAATCATGGAAAGTCTTTTGGATTTTACGGTTGTACCTTTATCTAGCACTTAATAAATACAAAATCATCTTTACCATGGCAATGGAAGTCAATATTTGGAAACAGATACAAAGGGAGTAGATAAGATGACTGAAACTTTATTAAGCGTTGGTATTGACATAGGAACATCAACAACACAATTAATTTTATCAGAACTTTCAATTGAAAATATAGCATCAGTTTTTACAATTCCAAGAGTTTCCATTAAGGACAAAAAGGTGATATTTAAAAGTGATATTATCTTTACTCCTATATTAGAAAACAATCTGATAGATACTGATGGTATAAAAGCATTTGTAGAGCAGCAATACAAAAAAGCAGGGATTACAAAAGCAGATATTCAAACAGGGGCAGTCATTATCACTGGGGAAACCGTTCGAAAGGAGAATGCCCAGGCAGTTGCCAAAGCTTTAAGCGGTTTTGCCGGAGATTTTGTTGTGGCAACGGCTGGTCCTGATCTGGAGAGTATCATCGCTGGGAAAGGAGCGGGGACTTATTCTTATTCTGAAAGTCAATACACAACGGCGGTAAACTTTGATATTGGAGGCGGGACAACAAATCTGGTAGTATTTAACAATGGAGATGTTGAGGATACGGCTTGCTTTGATATTGGAGGCCGCTTGATCAAGGTAGATACAAATGAAATCATTCGTTATATTTCACCGAAAGTGAAGGAAATTATTAAAAGAGAAGCTTTCGATATTCACCTAAATGAAAAGATAAATCTTAAGGAATTAGAGAAACTCTTGGATATATTTGTACAAGTACTGGAAAATAGCATTGGATTAGGAAATAAAAATCCTTATTTTGACTTGTTGATAACCAACAAGCCGTTGAACACAAAGCTTCCGTTGAAATGTATTTCATTTTCAGGCGGCGTGGCAGATGGTATTACGAGAGATAATTTACAAAATCCGTTTGAATATGGTGATATTGGACTTTTGTTAGGTAAGAAAATAAGTGGTTCCCTCCTTATGACTGCCCTTAAGCGGATTCCAACGGTCGAGACCATTCGTGCAACAGTGGTAGGAGCAGGATCACACACCACTGATGTTTCCGGGAGTACAATTACCTATAAAGAGGAGATACTTCCACTTAAGAATATCCCCATCTTACAGTTGTCGAAAGAGGATGAAAGTACCAGTCAAAGTGGGAATTTAGGGAAAATTATTGAAGAAAAAGTAAAGTGGTTTATGGTAGATGGAGAAGTACAAACGATTGGATTAGGGATCGAAGGTGCACATAGTCCTTCCTTCCAGTTTATTCAGGGCCTGGCAAAAGAAATGATAAAAGGTTTGGATCTGTTGATTAAGGAGAAATTGCCGCTTGTTATTATAGTAAAAGAAGACATGGCAAAGGCATTAGGACATAGCCTTTCTGCACATCTTCCAAAAGATTATCCTTTTGTATGTATTGATAGTGTTCATGTAAGGAATGGAGATTATATCGATATCGGAATGCCCATTGCAGATGGTTCTGTTTTACCGGTAATCGTAAAGACATTAGTATTTAATTAATGATAAAAGGAGTTGTACAATGATTTTAAAAACAAAACTTTTTGGCAAAACCTATCAATTTTCATCGGTAATGGAAGTGATGGGGAAGGCAAATGAAGAAAAATCGGGGGATAAATTAGCTGGAGTTGCAGCAGACAGCGCGGAAGAAAGAGTTGCAGCGAAAGTTGTCTTATCACACTTAACGCTTTCAGATTTATTTAATCACCCTGCTGTGCCATATGAAAAGGATGAGGTAACCCGCATTATAATTGATCATGTGAATCTTAGAACCTATGAAACGATTAAAAATTGGACAGTGGCCGAATTAAGAGAATGGATTTTAGATTGCAAAACGACAAACTATGACATTCATCGTATCTCAAATGGTTTAACTTCTGAAATGGTTGCAGCAGTTGCTAAAATTATGTCCAACCTGGATTTAATAGTAGGTGCTCAGAAGATCATCGTAACGAAGACTGCAAATACGACAATTGGTATCCCGGGAACTTTTTCAACCCGTCTGCAGCCAAACCATACGACTGACAATGTGGATGGTATCATGGCTTCCGTTATGGAAGGTCTGTCTATGGGATCTGGTGATGCAGTCATAGGCTTAAACCCGGTAGATGACACAACAGAAAGTGTAAAGCGTATACTTCACAAATTCAATGATTTTATTAATGAGTGGGAAATACCGACACAACATGCCGTTTTAGCTCACGTTTCGACTCAGATGGAAGCAATGGAACAAGGAGCACCAACCGGATTGGTATTCCAATCCATTGCAGGATCTGAAAAAGGTAATACAGCGTTTGGAGTTACGGCTAAGATGCTTTCAGAAGCAAAAGACATGGCTTTGAAGCTTGGTACGGCAGTTGGTCCAAATGTGATGTACTTTGAGACAGGACAAGGTTCTGAGCTTTCCTCCGATGCTCATAACGGGGTAGATCAGCTGACGATGGAAGCCAGATGTTATGGATTTGCAAAATATTTTGATCCATTCATTGTTAATACCGTGGTTGGATTTATTGGACCAGAGTATTTGTATGACTCCAAGCAAGTAATCCGTGCAGGTCTGGAGGATCATTTTATGGGGAAATTAACAGGTATTTCTATGGGGTGCGATGTTTGTTACACGAACCATATGAAGGCAGATCAAAATGATGCTGAAAACTTAACCGTTTTACTTGCGACAGCCGGTGTAAACTTTATTATGTCGATTCCATATGGTGATGATATTATGTTGAATTATCAAACCACGGGATACCAAGAGGGTGCTTCCATTAGAGAATTATTAAACAAACGGACAATAAAAGAATTTGACCAATGGTTAGAAAAAATGGGATTCAGCGAAAATGGACATTTAACTTCTAAAGCTGGTGATGCATCTGTATTTTTAAAGCAGAGGAGGGATAACTAATGGACGAATTAAACTTAAAAGAAATGATTAAATCCATTTTAAATGAAATGGTAAATGAAGTACCGCCAGTAAAAAATGGTCCATCAGCGGAAGCATCCGTAAGCACCAGGCAAACCGCCAAGTCCTGCGAAGTGGAAGAGGGATTGATACCAGATATTACAGAGGTAGACATCCGCAAGCAATTTTTAGTTCCCGATGCAGCAGATAAAGAAGGTTATTTAAAAATGAAATCCTATACGCCGGCCCGTTTGGGATTGTGGAGGACCGGCGCCAGATATTTAACAGAGCCTAGTCTTCGATTCCGTGCTGACCATGCGGCTGCCCAGGATGCAGTATTCTCCTATGTAAATGAAGATTTAATAAAAGAAATGGGATTTGTAGAAGTTGCTACAGAATGCAAGGACAAAGACGAATATGTGACTCGTCCGGACTTAGGCCGTAGGTTTTCCAATGAAGCAATTAATACAATTAAAAATGCGGTGAAACCAAATCAGAAAGTTCAGGTTATCGTGGGTGATGGTTTAAGTTCAGCAGCAATCGAGGCAAATATCAGAGATGTTTTACCTTCTTTGCAACAAGGTCTAAAGATGTTTGGACTTGACTTTGGACAGGTTGTTTTTATAAAACATTGCCGCGTCCCGGCAATGGATCCAATTGGTGAAGCAACAGGAGCTGAAGTCGTCTGTCTTTTTATCGGAGAAAGACCGGGCCTTGTTACAGCAGAATCGATGAGTGCGTATATCGCTTATAAACCAACCATTGGTATGCCGGAAGCCAGAAGGACAGTCGTTTCCAATATTCACAGACAAGGAACCCCGGCAGTAGAAGCAGGAGCATATATTGCTGAAATTATCAAGAGAATGTTAGACAAAAAAGTGTCTGGATTAGATTTAAAAGAAAAATAAAAACCGTTTGATTTAAAAAGGAGGTTTCCTAATGAAAAACGAACGATTGGGTGCAAATGTTCTAAGCGTAAAAATCATCCCCAATGTGGATGATGGATTGGCAAAGGAATTAAAATTAGCACCAAATCAAAAAAGTCTAGGGATTATTACTTCTGATTCTGATGATGTAACCTATGTGGCATTGGATGAAGCAACCAAGGCATCGGATGTAGCAGTTGTATATGCAAGAAGTATGTATGCAGGAGCAGCCAATGCTTCTACAAAATTAGCAGGGGAAGTTATCGGTATTTTAGCTGGTCCAAGTCCGGCAGAGGTACGAAGCGGTCTGGATCGTGCGATTGAGGTAATCAATAATGAAGCCAGCTTCTATAGTGCAAATGAGGATAACTCAATCATTTATTTTGCCCATTGTGTATCGAGAACTGGTTCCTATCTTTCCAAAGGAGCAAATGTGAAAGAAGGAGAAGCCATTGCTTATTTAATCGCACCACCGCTTGAAGCAATGGTAGCCATCGATTCGGCTTTGAAAGCTGCTGATGTAAAAATGCGTGTATTTTACGGGCCGCCATCTGAAACAAACTTTGCAGGAGCGTTACTGACAGGATCTCAATCTGCTTGCAGATCAGCATGTGAATCTTTTGCGAAAACGGTAGAAGCTGTTGCTGACAACCCAACTAATTATTAGGCGGCGTTCATATGGCTAAAGCTTTGGGTTTAATTGAAGTACGTGGAAAATTAGGAGCAATCCTGGCAGCAGATGCAGCTGCAAAGGAGGCAGATGTAATTCTGCTTGGTAGTGAAACAATCCGTGGAGGATTGACAACCATTCATATGATTGGAGATATTGCGGCAGTAAAAGCAGCAATTAAGGCAGGTGAAGTTGCTGTGGCAAATAAGAATTGTCTAATCAGCAGTCATGTTATCCCACGCTTGGCTGACCAGGTTGAGCAGATGTTGATGAAATCATTTGATAAGAAGGAAGATAATCCTTCGGATTCAAATGAATTAAATCAACCGAATGTAGAAGAAACAGAGAAAGATGTGGATTCATCCCTTGATAAAGAACAGCTGGAAAAAATGAGAGTCACCGATTTACGTTCCCTGGCATATCAATTAAATCTTTCTGCCATAAAGAAGTCAGAAATTAAATCTGCTAACAAAGCAGTGCTTATTAAAACATTGCTGGATAAAGGAGTTAAGCATAATGGGATTAATTGATAAAGATCTTGTTTCCGTTCAGGAAACCAGAGATTTACTGAAAAAAGCAAAAGAAGCGCAAATAGAAATAGCCAAGTTATCTCAAGAAGAAATCGACACCATTTGTAAGGCTATGGCAAAAGCAGCTTTTGACAATCGTTTGAAGCTGGCTAAAATGGCACAAGAAGAAACCGGGTTTGGAAGATGGCAGGACAAAGTCCTTAAAAATGCCTTTGCATCAAGAGATTTATTAAACTCGATAAAAGATATGAAGACAGTCGGTATCATCACAAACAATATAGAAGCAAAATATATGGAAGTAGCAGTCCCTGTTGGAGTCGTTGCAGGCCTTATTCCTTCAACCAATCCGACTTCAACGGTGATCTACAAGGCGCTCATATGCATTAAGGCAGGAAATTCGATTGTATTTTCCCCTCATCCAAGTGCATTAAATTGTATCAAGGAAACAGTCCGCATCATAAACGAAGCAGGTAAAAGCGTTGGTTTACCGGATGGTGCGATTAGTGTCATTACAACCGTAACAACACAGGCAACAAATGAATTAATGAAAAATGAAAATACAAATTTAATTCTTGCCACTGGCGGCTCTGCCATGGTTCGTGCAGCATATTCCTCCGGGACACCGGCTATTGGAGTAGGGCCGGGGAATGGACCTGCATTTATCGAACACAGTGCAGATATTCCAAAAGCAGTTGCTCTAATTCTTGAATCTAAGACCTTTGATAATGGTACGGTTTGTGCATCGGAACAGTCGATTATTGTTGAAGAAATCAGTAGAGAAAAAGTGATTTCGGAATTCAAGAAACGGGGCGGTTATTTCTTATCAAAAAATGATGCACTAAAACTTGAAAAGTATATTTTGCGGCCAAACGGTACCATGAATCCTAAGATCGTTGGAAGGACGGCGCAGGATATTGCTGAGCTAGCTGGTATTTCTGTACCAGAAGATGCAAAAGTTCTTATTGCCGAAGAAACACGTGTTGGTGATCTGGCCCCTTTTTCAAGAGAAAAATTAACACCAATTTTAGCCTTCTATACGGTAAATACCTGGGAAGAAGCCCGCGACTTAAGCATCAGGATTTTAAACTTTGAAGGCGCAGGACACACCATGGTCATTCATACAGCAAACAATCAAATTATTGAAGATTTTGCCTTAAAAGTACCGGTTTCCCGTCTCCTTATAAACTGTTCGGCTACCTTAGGCGGAATCGGGGCAACGACGAACCTTAAACCTGCCTTGACACTTGGTTGTGGAGCGATAGGGGGAAGTTCTACTTCTGACAATGTAGGCCCACAGAATTTAATTAATATTCGCCGGGTCGTATATGGCGTCAGGACATTAGAGGAAATACGTGGAGAAGATAAATTTGAAGATGTCAGCGGGAATGCTGTTAAAGACTTGGGACTGAATAAGGATCAATTAATCGATTTACTCGTTGAACGTGTTCTGCAAAAACTAAAATAAGCCAGGAACACAATCATTGACAACAAAATTAAATACAATCTAGGAGGTAGATACAATGGCGAATACAAACGCATTAGGAATGATTGAAACAAAAGGGTTGGTAGCTGCAGTTGAGGCAGCAGATGCAATGGTGAAAGCAGCAAACGTAACGTTGATTGGAAAAGAACAAGTAGGTGGCGGACTGGTAACTGTTATGGTTCGTGGGGATGTAGGAGCCGTGAAAGCAGCAACCGATGCCGGAGCGGCAGCGGCAGAAGCTGTTGGTGAATTAATATCTGTTCATGTAATTCCACGTCCCCATATGGAAGTAGATGTAATCCTGCCAAAATACGATTCACAGGCTTCGAACTCATGATGAACGCTTAAAGATGCAAGTTTTAAAGTGAGGCTGAGGCATCATAAAAGCGTATGCCCAGCCTTTCCTTTAACGATGGGAAGTGAGTACTAATGGCCATTTTAACGGAAAGTAATATAAAAAGACTGCTACGTACGACGAACTTAAAAGAAACAAAATATTTAGTCTTAGATCCTGGGACTGTGATTACACCATCTGCAAAAGAATATTTAAAGGATATTACGATTGAATATAGGAAAATACCAGAAGCATCTGAGACTAAGACTCAAGACGCTGCCTTCCCAATGACTCACCGCTTAACTTATGAATTTGAAATGAAAATTAATATTGCAATAAGCCATATCGTGACTTTGCAAAAGAAAAGCCACTGTATAGGAAATACGGAGCTCACAGAGGCTTTAAATACGATCCTTATGATAGTCAAGACAGTCCCAATGGATCCATTCGCTTCCTACAGGGCAGATCTGGTACAGGAATTGGAAAAGCTGCTGGAAGACAAAAAGCCATACATTGACAGTTACTATCCAGAAGGTTCCTTTATTCCAACCTATAAAGATGAAGAATGTGTCATAGCTTTATTTGAGTTACATGCATATTTACAAGAATTAGAACATTTTATTGCAAAAAAAATGAAGGACGGCCTGAAATTTGAGGATTATTTAAAATGCATTTCCATAGCAACTGCGTTGAAGGAATATTGTTGGGTTTTGATGGTGCAGATGAAAGAAAATCAGGGGTAATAATATGAAGGATTATAGTATTGATGCAATTGTAGATACCGTTGTCTCCCGAATACAAGAAGTAATGGATCAATCGTTTGAAATTGAAGCAAGTGGGCGCCACATCCATCTGAATCGGGAGGCAATCGATATCCTCTTTGGTGTGGGTTATCAATTACACCCAACAAAGTATTTGTCTCAGCCAGGTGAATTCGCATCAGAGGAACGAGTGAGTATTGAAGGACCGAAAGGCACGATTCACGATGTTATCATTCTTGGACCAGAGCGAAAAAACTGCCAGGTGGAGGTTTCATTCACCGATGCACGTTCTCTGGGTGTAAATGCGCCGGTTCAATTAAGTGGAAATATTGAAAACACTCCAGGGATTATTGTGCGGAATGGCGCTAAGTCCATTGTTTTAGATCGGGGTGTCATAGTTGCAAAACGCCATATTCATGTAAAAGATACCGATGCTGAAAGGTTAGGTGTGAAGGATCAAGAAAGTGTAGCTGTTCGGGTGTTTAGTAAAAGACCCCTTATCTTTGAGGATGTTCTGGTGAGAATAAGCCCCAAGTTTGAAACATATATGCACATTGATTACGATGAAGCAAATGCTTGCGGCCATAATAAAGGAGTACGTGGGTGTATTGTTAAGAGGTGATATGAATGGATCATATTGAAGCAGCAGTGCAAAAAATCACAGATATTATCATACAACGTTTGCAGAAAGAAGAATATAGAAAGACCGTTTTATTTTTGGGGAAAGAATATGCAAGTATTCGGACATACTATGAAAATAGAGGCTATAAAATAGTGTCAGTAAAAGATCAATCTGATATGGATCTAGTAATTGTTACGGAACTTCCTATTTTAAGTATGAATCGTATTGCCCTGGGACTTCCTCAAACAGAAGAAGAAGGTGTTGTTTTCCGGCATTTATTAAATAAGAAAAATGTTTTATTTTTAGAAGAAGGAATGGAACTTCATGCAAGTCAGCAAACGGCCCCGCGGGCATTGGTGCAGGTCCTTGAGAATTATAAAAACCAATTGGTAAGATATGGTGCTTCTATACTTCCGTTAAAGCATTTTGAAAAGATCAATGAGGCAATCCATCAGGAAGCAGAAGATAAAACTCATAAAAGTGATAGGAAGGAGCTTCTTACCATAGCAAAAGTGCGAAAAATGAACCTACATGCAGGTGACATCTTTGAAGCAGATAAGAACCTCATTGTTACAGCATTGGCCAGGGATTATTTGCGTGATTCAGGTGTTGAGATCATATAGAAAGGAGCATGCGATGTTCATTGGAAAAGTTGTTGGCAGTTTATGGGCTACTCGTAAGGATGAAAAGTTAAATGGTTTAAAGTTCCTGCTCATTGAAAAACAACGAAACGAACATGAGGCTGATCCTGCTCTGGTTGTTGCCGTTGATCATGTAGGTGCAGGCATTGGAGAATCTGTATTGATTACGACTGGCAGCTCCGGCCGCCTATCGTTTGATGGTAAAAGTATTCCTGTTGATATGGTTATTGTCGGTATTATAGACACCGTGGACTATCCAAAGGAATGATAAAAACTGAATGGAGTGAAATGAATGAGTATAAATGAAATCATAATTTGGCTTATGGTAATTATAATGGTCATAGGTTCAATCGACCGTTCCCTGGGCAATAAAACTGGTTTAGGAAAACAATTTGAAGAAGGAATACTGGCAATGGGCTCCTTAGCACTTTCAATGGCGGGTATCATTGTTTTAGCACCGAAGTTATCGGACTGGCTAAGTCCTATCATAGTTCCTTTATACAAATTGTTAGGAGCAGATCCGGCAATGTTTGCAGGAACTCTATTAGCAAATGATATGGGTGGTTTTTTCCTGGCACAACAAATGACGACTGATCCATTCATTGTACTTTTCTCAGGTGGTATTTTAGGTGCCATGATGGGAGCAACACTTGTATTTACCATCCCGGTTGGACTGGGGCTTATCAGCAACGAAGATACAAAGTATCTGGCACAAGGAGTATTATGTGGGATTGTTACGATTCCAATCGGAGCATTGGTTTCTGGAATATTGATGGGTATGCCAATCGTTAAAGTCTTTATGAATTTAATACCTATCATAGTTGTAGCGGTTTTAATTTCCATTGGACTATTTAAAATCCCGGAAGGAATGATTAAAGGGTTTAATGTATTTGGGAAAATTATAGTGGCTGTTGGAGCCATTGGATTGGCCATTGGAGGGTTAGACTTACTATTAGGGTTCAAAGTATTTGAAAATCAAGATACACTGGAGGTTGGATTCCAGACAGTTGGCGGTATTGCCATTACGTTAGCTGGTGCTTATGGGTTGGTGTTCCTGATCACAAAGTTATTCAAGAAACCATTGATGAAACTAGGTCATTTGTTAGGTATGAATGATATTGCAGCAGCAGGTCTCATTGCATCTCTTGCCAACAATATTGCCATGTTCCAAACCGTAAAGGATATGGATAAACGTGGAAAGGTGATTAATATCGCTTTTGCAGTTTCAGCATCGTTTACCTTTGGTGACCATTTAGGATTTACAGCCGGTGTTGCCCCAGAGTTGATTACTCCTATGATTATTGGCAAGCTGATCGGCGGTATTTCTGCCATTTTTGTTGCCATATTTTTATCGAAACGTGTATTTAGGATTGAATAAAGCGAATACGATAGCAATTTAAGTACGGATGGAGGTGAAGAGATTGAATATTGACAGATCAGAAATTGAAAAGCTGGTTCGTAGTATCATAATGGAAGAATACAGCAATCAGATAAATGATTCATCAAAGAGGCATGTTGATTCTAGTGGCATAATGTCCATTTCGCTGCCGCTGTTTTCTGTAAGTGAAGAAGACCGATTGGACACAGGCGACCCGAATCATAAAGTGTATACGAAGGATTTGGTGTCACTTGCTGAAAGCCCCAGACTAGGCTGCGGGCTGATGGTAATGGAAGATACTACCTTCGATTGGACGTTAGGGTATGATGAAATTGATTATATCATAGAAGGTACTTTAACTATTATTATAGATGGCCGTCGTATCACTGCCAATGCAGGAGAATTGATTTTGATTCCAAGTGGATCAAGGATTCAGTTTTCAGTGGAAGGAAAGGCAAGATTTATCTATGTGACTTATCCGGCTGATTGGCAGCATAAATAATAAAACTGTCCAATATATGAAAAGAGTAGGGGCTGTTCGCACACTCTTTTTATTACATAACATAAATGCCGCGAAGCAGGCGATGAAGCCACGGATCTATAAATCCTATACTTTTAAGTATAAAGATGATATAATGCGATTATAAAATATAGATTGTAACGGAAGAAAGAGATGCGATTCCGCCAATGTTTTGATTGGCGGAATTTATTTTAGGGTCAGACCCATAGGGTATGAATGGAACTTCTGCCTGATTCGAATCAGGAGTGTTTCAAAACATAAAAAGGGTGATGAAATGATTAGTTATGAATACATAGTAACGGATAGGCAGGGCCTTCACGCCATGAATGCTTTGAGGCTGAGCAGGGCAGCATCAGAATATGAAAGCCATATAACCCTTAAGAGCAGCAAAGGCACAGCGGACTGCAAAGATGTGCTCTCACTCCTGGGTCTTGGAGTACGCATTGGGGAATGTCTGGAGTTTATTGCAGAGGGGCCGGATGAAAACAAAGCATGTGATTTCCTTAAGGGGTTTCTTCCGGCCAATTTATAGCAGTACTATTTCCTAACAATTAGGAAACAGATTTACCTCCGAATTCTTTATTGACAGACTATAGTTAATGTCAAAGACCATCCGGTACGTAAGTACCGGCCGGTTAAAAATAAGAGAGGGGTAAATCATATGGCAAGATTGGGCATTTCCGTTTATCCGGAACATTCTACCGAAGAAAAAGACATGGAATATATTAGAAAGGCGGGGAGATTGGGGTATAAGAGAATCTTTACCTGCCTCTTAAGTGTGAAGGAAAGCAGGGAAGAGGTGACCGGCCGTTTTCGCAGACTGGCAGATGAAGCCCACGCCTGGGGTATGGAGATCATACCGGATGTGAGCCCTGCCGTATTCTCCCGGCTGGGAATCTCCTACGAAGACCTATCCATATTTCAGGAAATGCATGTGGATGGCATCCGTCTTGACGAAGGCTTTGACGGCATGAAGGAAAGCCTTATGACCTACAATCCCCAGGGGCTTCAAGTGGAGCTTAATGCCAGCACCAGACTGGCATATGTGGAGAATATCATAAACTACCATCCAGATCGTGATAAGCTGATTACCTGCCACAATTTTTATCCGCAGAAGTATACAGGATTAAGCCTTCAGCATTTTAATACCTGTAATAAAAAGATGAAATCACTTGGGCTTAAGGTAGCTGCCTTTGTATCCAGCAACGCACCCGGAGCATACGGCCCATGGCCCGTAAACGAGGGACTGTGTACTCTGGAGATGCATCGTGGACTGCCAATTGATTTTCAGGTTCGTCATCTGTATGCTACCGGAATGGTAGATGATGTGCTGATCGCCAACGCCTATGCCACGGATGAGGAGCTTAGAGCCTGCGCCGCTCTCAATTCCAGCATCCTGACCTTTCATATCCAGATGGAGAAAGAACTGACTGAGACCGAACGCCAGATTCTGGATTATGAACTCCATCATGTAGTAAGAGGGGATTTAAACGACTATATGATCCGTTCCTCCGGTCCCAGAGTCACTTATGCGGACCGGTCTATTCCTGCTGCTAATACCAGAGACTTAAAACCTGGCGATGTGGTTATATTAAATGATGGCTATCCCAAATATAAGGGGGAACTGCAAATCGTCACCAAAGACATGCCAAATGACGGCCGCAAGAATGTGATCGGTCATCTTCCTGAGCATGAACACGTTCTGATGGATTACGCAGAACCATGGAAGATGTTTGCGTTCTGCATCCTCTAAACAGGGTTTTTGAGGAAGAACATAGGAAGAAAAGGAGTATTAAGACATGCAGAATCAAAGACAGGAGCAGCTGCTTGCCATATTAACAGAGCGGGGAGACTGGATCACCAGCCGGCGCCTGGCCGTTCTTCTGCAGGTATCGGACCGCACCATACGTTCCGATGTAGAAACCATTAACAGACATATGATTCCTCCTCTCATAGAGTCTAATGTGAGGAGGGGCTACCGCATCTGTGAAAAGGCCGGTCTATCGCCTTTGCAGCCAAAAGAAACCAGGGGGACGGGGATTCCCCAGACTCCAGGTGCCCGCTGCGCCTATATGATTCAGAAGCTGTTATTCGAGGTGAAGGAACTGAACCTTACCCTTCTCCAGAGTCAGATCTATGTCAGCGGAGCCTCCATTGACAATGACTTAAAGCGTATACGCAAGATGCTGGAACCCTATCCAGGTTTAAGGCTGGTCCGCAATAAGGAATGCATATCCCTAAAGGGGGATGAGGCCGGAAAACGGCGGTTTTACAGGGATTTACTGATGGCTGAGGTGCAGGAAAATTTTCTCAATTTAAATATGCTGGCCAATTTATACAAAAGCTTCAATTTAATTGAGGTAAAGGACATTTTCGTGGATGTATTGAAGGAATACGATTATTCCATTCATGAATCCATGTTTCCCATGCTTATTCTGCACGCCGGCACCAGTATAGAGAGGATGAACTGCGCCAACTACATCAGTATGGAAGCGGAGATGCAGGGGGTGGAGGATACCATCGAGTACCAGATTTCCAAGGACTTCTTTGACCGGATCTCCAGACGCCTGCATATAAAGATCCATGAGGGAGAAGTGGGGATGTTTGCCCTGGTGGTCATGGGCAGAAAAGCTTCCAATTATACCGACGATTATGTGAATTTTGGAGGCAGGTGGCTGAGTACCAGAAAGCTGGTGGGAGAGGCCCTGGAGCAGATATACACGCTGTTCGGGCTGGATTTCCGTGAGGATGGAGACCTAGTCGCCGGTCTTAAGATGCACATCCACGGACTGGTAGAGCGTGTCACAAACCACGTTCGGATGGAGGACGTGTTTGTGGAAGAGATCAAGCGCAAATACCCTCTGGTCTTCGAGATGGGCATCTACGTGGTAGTTTTTCTGGAAGAAAGGCTTCAGACACCCATATCCGATGCAGAGAGCTGTTATATCGCCCTTCACCTGGGAGCTGCCAGTGAGCGTATGAAAACAGAAAGAAAATATCATGCCGTCATGATCCTGCCTCATAACCAGTCTTTTTCTGATATGTGCGTGAAGAAGATTTCTGATATGTTTCGTGAGAGGATGGAAGTGGTAAAGGTCTTTGGTTATTTTGAAGAGGAGGTAGTATCTTCCCTGGACCCGGATCTTCTGCTCAGTACATTTCCCCTGGAACATGGGTTAAACGTAGAGACCGTCTCCATTAACTTATTCGTGGATTCGGAGACAGAATCAAGGATTCTCCAGGCCATCAACCGGTTGGATAAGAAAGGATTCCGGCTGGAATTTTCCTCCCACATCAGCAGTTTAATCCGACGGGAGCACTACCATACAGGGGTGAGCTGCACCAGCCCGGAGGAAATCATCCGCATGCTGTGCTTAAGTCTGGTACAGGAGGGCGTTGTGGATCCGGAATTTACAGATGTGGTATTAAAAAGGGAGCAGATGTCACCAACATCCTTTGTGAATACATTTGCGATTCCTCATGCGTTCGGAGCCTTTGCCGGGAATTCCACCATTGCGGTGGCCCAGCTTAAGAATCCTGTCAAATGGGGGGTCTTTGAGGTGCGGCTGGTAATGCTGTTTGCTATTAATATAGGGGATGCCCGGATGATTAAAATCTTTTTTGACTGGATATCCAACATCGTGAATCAACCGGAGGAGCTGGCAAAATTGGCGGCCCCCTGCGGATATGAGGAATTTATCGACCGGATTACGGTGTGAATTTCCTAAGAGCTAGGAAATGCTTTTAAGGGAAAAATCGAATAAAAGCCTTATCATTATAATTAATTAAGGCAGCTTAAGTTAAGATGCAGCAAACAAAACGGTTTTGCTGCATTTTGCATTTATTAACACATTCAGGAGGCAGCAATATGTTAGAGGGGTTAGAAACGATTTGCTTTAAAATCATTTCCAATGTAGGCGGCGCAAGGTCCAGCTACATTGAGGCGATCCAGAAAGCAAAGCATGGAGATTTTGGAGGTGCCGGAGAATGTATGAAGGCCGGTCAGGAGATGTTTCTGGCAGGACATGAGGCCCACTTTGAACTGATCCAGAAAGAGGCCCAGGGGGAATCGGTAGGCGGTTCCCTGATTCTGATCCATGCGGAAGACCAGCTTATGAGTGCAGAAGGATTTAAAATCATCGCAGAAGAATTGATTGCCAGCTATGGAAGGATCACAGAGCTGGAAAAGAAGATGGGGAGTAAATAATCAAAATAAAAAATGAAATAGCAAGGAGGTTTTACAATGAAACGAGTGTATTTATTCTGCAGTGCAGGAATGTCAACCAGTATGCTGGCAAGCAAGATGCAGAGCGTTGCCAACGAGCATAACCTACCCATTGAAGTGGAAGCTTTCCCGGATGGCAAGATCGGTCAGATCATCGATGAAAAGCATCCGGATGTGATTCTTCTAGGGCCCCAGGTCAAATACCGTTACGGGGAGATTGTGGAAAAGTATGGAAGCAAAGGTATCCCCATACAGGTCATTGACCAGACCGATTACGGCATGATGAATGGTGAAAAGGTCCTGAAATCAGCAATCAAACTTTTAAAAGCTGCTAAATAAGGTTTATTAATCAGAACTTTCATAATAGTAAAAATAAAAATGGGGGAATAACAATATGTTAAGTAAATTAGAGTCAATACTCATGCCTTTGGCGGAGAGAATCGGAAAGAACAAATATCTCATTGCAATTCGTGATGGTTTTTTACTGTCCATGCCGCTGTTAATCGTGGGGTCCTTTTTCCTGCTCATTGCCAATTTCCCGATTCCGGGGTGGACTAATTTCTGGGCAAGGTTCTTTGGGGAGAACTGGGCTGCCTACTTCGCCAAGCCGACCGACGCCACGTTCTCCATTATGGCAATGCTGGCAGTCGTTGGAATCGGCTATTCCTTTTCCGAGCAGATGAAGGTAGATAAACTGTTCGGCGCTGCCGTATCACTGGTATGCTGGTTTTTAATCATGCCTTATAAGATCCTGGTAAATGATACTGCTGTGTCCGGCATTCCGCTGGGCTGGGTGGGGTCCAAGGGGATTTTCGTAGGAATTATTGTGGCATTCCTGTCTGTACACATCTATGCATGGGTCAATAAAAAGGGGTGGATCATCAAGATGCCTGACGGAGTTCCGCCTACAGTGGCAAAGTCCTTCTCTGCCCTGATTCCTGCCGGAATTTCTGTGCTGGTGTTCTTCATCATCAACATTGTTTTTGCCATGACTCCCTATGATAACGCATTCAACTTTGTATTCACCATCCTGCAGACGCCTCTTCTTAAGCTGGGCAATACCCTTCCGGCTATGGTAATCGCTTATATCTTCCTCCATCTCTTCTGGTTCTTCGGAGTAAACGGCGGTTCCGTGGTGGGTGCGGTATTCAATCCCATCCTTCAGACCTTGTCCGCCGAGAACTTAGCTGCCTTCCAGGCAGGCCAGCCGCTGCCCAATATTATATCCCAGCAGTTCCAGGATCTGTTCGCCACCTTCGGCGGCTGCGGCTCCACGCTGTCTCTGCTGATCGCAATGCTTTTTTTCTGCCGTTCCAAGCGTATCAAGGAGCTGGGAAAACTGGCATTTATCCCAGGCTTGTTCGGCATCAATGAGCCCATCGTATTCGGACTGCCGATCTTGCTGAACCCGATGATACTCATTCCTTTCATGCTGGTGCCCACCATCAACATAGTGATATCCTACTTCTGCATGAGCATCGGCCTGGTTCCTTTGTGTTCCGGTGTAGCGATTCCATGGACCATGCCTGTGATCCTTTCCGGGTTCCTGGCAACCGGCTGGCAGGGAGCCGTGCTTCAGCTGCTTCTTCTTGTAATGGGCGTGTTCATCTATATGCCGTTCATCAAGATGATGGATAAACAATATCTGGAAGACGAAACAAAGGGCGCTGAGAAAAACGATGATGACGATATTGATCTTAACGACCTTTCCTTTGATGATCTTTAAAATGAGGTGAATGGTATGAAGCTTATTATGATATATGACCAGATTCAGTCAGGACTTGGGACCAAGGACGACACTATGGTTCCCCTTACAGGGAAAAAGGAGCCCATCGGACCGGCCATTATGATGGAGCCTTTCTTAAAGCAGGTGGATGGTTACGTAATGGCCTGTCTGTGCTGCGGCAGCGGCACATACCTTGCCGATCCGGAAGAGGTCAGCCGCAAGCTTTGTGCCATGGTGAATAAGCTGCAGCCGGATGTGGTAATGTGCGGGCCGGCCTTTAACTATGCGGACTACGCACAGATGTGCGCCAAAGTGGCCTGCGATATCAACGCCACCACCGAGGCAAGGGCATTTGCAGCCATGTCTGTGGAAAATACAGATACCATTGCGGCTTATAAGGATAAAGTAGCGATTGTAGAAACACCGAAAAAGGGCGGCCTGGGCCTTAATGACGCCTTAAGAAACATGTGTACTCTGGCCAGGGCCCTGGCTGACGGTGCGGACACTTCAGAGATGATTCATGAATTCTGTTTTAGATAAAAGGAGGTCTTTGCATGTGGGGTATGATAGCAACCTGGCGCATGGCCGTAGAAGGAATTACAAAGGGTGCTGAGATGCTAACCAATAGCGGCAACGCAGGGGATGCCATCGAGGCAGCCATCCGTCAGGTGGAGGACTTCCCTTATTATAAATCCGTGGGCTACGGCGGACTTCCCAATGAGGAAATGGAAGTGGAATTGGACGCCGCCTATATGGACGGCGATACACTGGATATAGGAGCCGTGGCAGCCATCAGGGATTTTGCCAATCCGGTGTCCATTGCCAGACGTTTAAGCCGGGAGAAAGTTAACAGCATGCTGGTGGCTGAGGGGGCCGAGAAGTTTGCCCACAAGGAAGGCTTTGAGCGTAAGAATATGCTGACTGACCGGGCCAGGGCCCATTATAAGAAGCGGGTGAAGGAGATGACGGCCCAGGCGGCTGGAAAGGAGCTTAAGCCCTATTCCGGCCATGACACCGTGGGTATGGCCTGCCTGGATAGAATGGGTAAAATGACGGCAGCCACCTCGACCAGCGGTCTGTTTATGAAAAAAAAGGGAAGGGTAGGAGACTCTCCAATATCCGGTTCCGGATTCTATGCCGACAGCAGAAAAGGAGCCGCCAGCGCCACCGGCCTGGGAGAGGATCTGATGAAAGGCTGTATTTCTTATGAGATTGTCCGTCTTATGGGAGAGGGGATGCATCCTCAGGATGCCTGTGAAACAGCGGTGTACCGCCTGGACAGGGAACTTCGGGAACGCCGGGGCGAAGCAGGCGACATATCTCTTATTGCCATGAATCCGAAGGGAGAGTGGGGCGTTGCCACAAATATAGAGGGATTTTCCTTTGCAGTGGTCACTGAGGAACTGGAACCCACGGTATACTTAGTAACCCGGGAGCGGGACGGCCGATGTACTTATGAGAAAGCTTCTGATGAATGGATGGAAAATTATATGAAGACGCGTATGGCGCCTATGGTGGAGTAAGGTATGGAATACGGACAGATGGAAAATGAATCAGATAAAATAATTCTGGACTGGGTGGACCGGCTGAAGGACCGGTTCATCCCCAGTGTCCTGGAGCTGGTGCGCATTGACAGTGTGGAAAGGGAGGCTTATGATGGCGCTCCCTTTGGCAGGGAAGTGAAGCGTGCCTTGGAATGCGCCCTGGACATCAGCAGACAGCTGGGGTTTGACACGGTGAACCTGGATCATTATATGGGCTATGCCCAGTATGGCAGAGGAGAAAACTATGTCTGCGCCATTGGTCATGTGGATGTGGTTCCGGCAGGAGAAGGCTGGAAGCATCCGCCCTTCAGCGGTTATACGGAGAACGGAGTGATATACAGCAGGGGAGTGCTGGATAATAAAGGGCCGATTATGGCCTGCCTCTATGGTCTGGCCGCTATTAAGGAGGCAGGAATTTCCCTTAAGAATCCGGTGCGTATCATCTTCGGATGCGACGAAGAAACCGGGTTTGAGGACCTGAAATATTATCTTTCCAAGGAGAAACCGCCTCTTTATGGTTTTACACCGGACTGTAAGTATCCGGTGGTGTACAGTGAGCGGGGCAGGGCACTGGTGCGGATCACAGGAAGTCTTAAGCAGCTGGAAGGATTTTTTGAGTTTGTAAATAAATATTTTATAGGAGCCAGGAATACAGGAGACCGGCTGGGGATTGACTTTAGTCACCAGGAATATGGAGTGATGGAGATGCGGGGATATAAGCTGGGCGTGGCTTCAGACCGTTTCAGCGGCAAGAGACAGGCAGCCTTTGATGTCACCTTAAGTTATCCGGGAGGAGTCACCATAGAAGAAATCATGAAACGGATCTGCAATAAGGCAGAGGCAGAGGGGCTTATTGCTCAGCTGGTTCATAATTATGATCCGGTAGTATTTCCAAAGGACACACCCATGGTAAAAGCCATGCAGGAGAGTTATGAACGGGTCACTGGACTTGACGGCACCCCTGTAACCACCACCGGGGGGACTTATGCCAAGGCCATGCCGGGCATTGTCCCCTTTGGTCCAAGCTTTCCGGGTCAGAAAGGCATCAGCCACAATCCCAATGAATGGATGAGTGTGGATGATCTGATGACCAATGCAAAGGTCTATGCACTGGCTCTGTACCGCCTGGGACAATTATAAGAGATGGAGGACACAAGGATGTTGGTAATTTGCAGCAGCAGCTGCTATGATGCTTCCGGCAAGGACCGGATTGCAGACTCTGCCACCGATTGGAATGTGGTACTTCAAGAGCGTATGGGTGAACAGGGGAGATAGGGCAATGCTTTCAAAATACAAGAAAAATGTGATGGTCCGAAGACTGATAACCATTGGGGCAGTGATTGCATCGGCTTTTCTTCAGACCTATGTCATCCAGGTTTTCATCCGGCCTGCCAGCTTACTCTCCAGCGGATTTACCGGAGTGGCTATCCTGATTGACCGGATCGCCTCCCTGTACGGCCGCAATATCTCCACATCCTTTGGGATGCTGGCTTTAAATATTCCAGTGGCCATTCTGTGCAGCAGAAGCATCAGTATGCGTTTTACCTTTTACTCCATGATGCAGGTCTTCCTGGCCAGCTTATTTCTAAAGATATTCCGCTTTGAGGCCCTGTTTAACGACGTGCTGCTGAATGTTGTGTTCGGCGGGTTTCTGTATGGACTTTCCATAGTCATTGCTCTCCGGGGAAATGCCTCTACCGGAGGAACGGATTTCATAGCATTGTATGTTTCCCAAAAAACGGGCCGGTCCATCTGGGAATATGTGTTTGCCGGAAATTGTGTAATCCTTTGCATTTTCGGATACTTGTTTGGCTGGATGTATGCCGGATATTCTATTTTGTTTCAGTTCGTTTCAACGAAAGCCATATCTACCTTCCACCACAGGTATGAGCGGGTGACACTTCAGATAACCACTTCCAGGGCAGAGGAGATCATTGAGGAATATGTTAAACAGTACCGGCACGGCATTTCTTATGTGAATGCAGTGGGAGGTTACAGCCATAAAAGCATGTATCTTCTTCATACGGTGGTTTCTTCCTATGAAGTCAATGACATTGTCCATCTCATGCGGGAAACAGATTCCCATGTGATTGTGAATATGATTAAGACAGAGAATTTCTACGGCGGTTTTTATCAGGCGCCTATGGAATAGCTTTTCAAACAGGATTCGGTGAGGAAAATTAAATTTACTATTGATAGTCATTCTCTTTTTAGATAAAATGAATCTGTATCCGGTTATAAGTTCTAGTTCTTTATTAGGAACAGCAGCTTACAACGCATTGGAATGTGCAGAAGGAGTAGTTATGGTTAAAATCGATTGCCTGGGTGATATGTGCCCGGTGCCTGTTTTGAGATTAAAAACAGTCATTGATTCCTTAAAAAACGGGGAAGAATGTATGCTGGTTACGGATCATAGCTGTACGATTTCTAATATTGAAGCGTTTTGCAAGGTTCATCATTTAACGTATGATACGGATGAAGTTATGAATGGTGTATGGGAAATCACCATTTCTGCTAACAAATAGTCTCTTTTAGTATTGTTTCAATATATTTGATAAGTTTTGACGATTCATAATTCAGAGGAACGCTGGCTGCATTTTTAATGGAATAATAATCATTATCAAATTCCAGACAGTGGCATTCTATAATGCGAAGCTGCTTATTGTAGATCTCCTTCTTAATTGCCATATAGGGAAGAAACGCAAGCCCGAATCCATTAATGGCGGACAGTTTAATGGATTCTGTGGAATCAAGAGTATATGGGATATGCAGCTGATTGATGCGGATTCCGTTTTTGCTCAGCATTTTATCCAGTACCTGTCTTGTTTTTTGGGTTTTCACCAGCATCAGCAGAGGATAATGAGAAAGATCCTGGCAGTTCAACTGGGAAGGAACCTTCATTTTTTCTCCTGCAACCAGAAAAACACGGTCGGAAAACACCTTTCTTGCAGATAGGTTTTTATCCTTGGGCCTGCCGATGATAATTCCCATATCAGCGAAGCCTTTTGATATTTTTTCTTCTATGATTCTGCTGGACATCATTTCCATGTTCAGCGTATATTCGGGGTATTTGTTTTTTACATGGTAAACAGTACAAGGCAGGGCATAGGAATATACACAGGGAGAGGCAAGAATGTGCAGGGTCTTATTTTGATTTTGTGCATTGGTAATATCGGCCAGCATTCTATCATACGACGATAATATTTCTAAAGCCCGGTTATAGACAATCATCCCAATGTTAGTCGGAATCACACCTTGATAGTTCCGTTCGAAAAGACGTGCACTGAATTCCTGTTCCATAACACGCAGCTGCTGGCTTAATGCAGACTGACTGATGTTCATTTCTTCCGCTGTTTTTGAGATACTGCCGGACTCCACTATTTTAATAAACATTTTCAGGTTATGAATGTTCATGTTAACCCGCCTTTCTGAATTTAACTCCAAAACCAGTTAATAGAGCTGTTAAAATCTTAACAGTTCTTTTTTTGTATTTTTATTATAGCAGATATCAATGGGTGTGGCTAGTGCGATAAAATAATGGGATATAAGTAAATCTTATGACATATCAGATTCTTGATTAACTGATTTTTAATAAGTGTGGTATAATTTAAATTGTGATTTTGTTATAATATTAACAAATACTATTTTAAAGAAAGGGGGATTTACGTGTCAGAGGTTAACACAAGCGTAAGTGGGGAAAGAGTGCGTAAGCCAAGAAAACCCAAGAAAAGCCAGATTCCATATGCAATTTTGGTTACGATCCTGATCATTGCTTTTGGTTTTTATTTGGCAGGAGGGAGCAATAAGCTGCCTGTTTATTGGGGATTCGGTATTGCATTCGGGTACATCCTGCAGCGTTCCAGGTTCTGCTTTACGGCGGCATTCCGCGACCCTTGTATCACCGGAAGCACATCCGTAACAAGGGCCGTATTGGTAGCGGTAGCAGTAGCCAGTGTAGGTTTCTGGGCAATCAAGTATGCCAGTGTCATGGCAAATGCGGAATCCAATTTCAGCATGACCGGCGTGGCGCCCATCGGTTTGCCCTTGGCTGTCGGTGCGGTTATGTTTGGTATCGGAATGGTCATTGCCGGTGGCTGTGCATCAGGAACCCTGATGCGCGTTGGAGAGGGCTTTGCCATGCAGATGCTGTCTTTGGTGTTCTTCATAGCAGGTTCTTTCTGGGGCGCACACGACATGAACTTCTGGAGTAAATTCAATGAAAATGCTCCGAAGATCTTTTTGCCGGACGTGTTTGGCTGGTTTGGCGCAATCGTTGTACAGGGATTGATTATTGTTCTGTTATACATAGCCGCCGTCAAATGGCAGGAAAAGAAAATGGGAAGTGCAGAATAAAATTTATTTTTAAAGGAGATATATCACATGGCTGAATTTACATTAGATTGTCTGGGAGAGGCGTGTCCGGTCCCGCTTATGAAAACGGAAAAGAAGATCAGTGAGTTATCGGTTGGAGACGTATTGATCGTATCCATTGATCATAGCTGTGCAATGAAAAATGTTCCTGAGTGGGCAAGAAAGCAGGGACATAACGTAGAAATCGAAGAAGTGGATGATGGAGAATGGGAAATTGTCATTGAAAAGACGAAGTAGATAACTTCTGTGAAAGCAGGTGAATGATTTTGAAACAATTTTTTATTAAGCTTGGTGATCATCCGATTTACAAGAAGCTGTTAAAAGAACCCTTGACCTATGTGGCAGGAGCCGTTTTACTGGCCGTCTTTCAAATCGCCCACTTTGCAGCCCTGGGAAGCGGCTGGGGTGTCACAAGCGCATTTGCCAACTGGGGCACCTGGAATTACAAAGCTCTTGGCGGTGATGCAAGCGGCTGGGTATACTATGCTTCTGAAAAAATGCAGAAGGAACTCAATACCAGCTTTCTGGCAGACGGGGGTTCCATCCGCAATCTAGGCATTGTATTGGGAGCCTTTGCGGCAACGTTATTTGCATCACAGTTTAAGGTCAAGAAGATCAAGTCGTTGCGGCAGGTCGTTGCGGCTGTTCTTGGCGGCTTGTTAATGGGTTATGGGGCAAGACTTGCCAATGGCTGTAATATAGGAGCGTTATTTACCGCAATTTCTGCTTTTTCCTTATCCGGTTGGGTATTTGGGGCATTTCTGCTGGTAGGTGCTTTTCTGGGAAGCAAATTATTAGCCAAATATTTTATGTGATTTGTAATCATGGGGCGATCATATCTGATTGCCCCTGTCATATAAATGCCCGGTTTTGGAAAAAAGAAAAACGGCTGTGAAAACTGAATAAAAGTATTCAGAAAGGAACAGGTTAAAATGACTAAAAAAACAGAATCATATGATGTGGTGATTATAGGAGGCGGAGCAGCCGGCTTAACTGCAGGAATCTATTGCGGCAGAGCCAAGCTAAAAACCTTAATCATAGAAAAAACCCTGGTAGGAGGGCTTGCCACTTATACCAATGAAATAGAGAACTATCCCGGCTTTCCGGATGGGGCTACAGGTCTTGGACTTATGGATTTATTTCATAAACAGGCCAAAAAATTTGGCGTAGAGTTTAAATTAACGGATGTAAAATCCGTATCCCTGGCAGGGGATATGAAGCAGGTAGAAACGTTCCGTACCATTTACCAGGCAAAGGCCGTGATTATCGGAAGCGGCGGAAAACCCCGTCTGACCGGTGCGAAAAATGAGGACTTATATCTTTATGATAAAGGGATCTCGTTCTGCGCCACCTGTGATGCTGCGGCAAATACAGGGAAAACGGTTATGGTGATCGGAAGCGGTGATGCAGCCATTGAAGAGGGGATATTTTTAACCAAATTTGCAGATAAGGTTATCGTATCTGTTATGCATGAGAATGGCAAAATGGACTGTAATGAGATTGCAAAGGCACAGGCTCTTTCCAATCCTAAAATGGAATTTCTCTGGAATACGGTTGTTGACCGCTTTGAGGGGGACGAAAGGCTGCACACGGTTGTGTTAAAGAATTTAAAGACAGAGGAAAAAATTCCTGTCTCCGTGGACAGTTGTTTCCTGTTTATCGGTTATCTGCCAAATACAGAATTATTCCGTGATATTCTGGACATGAACAGGGGAGGCTATCTCATAACCAATGAACGGATGGAAACAAATATACCTGGAGTATTTGCCGTAGGAGATGTACGGGACAAATACTTAAAACAGGTCGCAACGGCAGTGGGAGATGGAGCTGTTGCCGGCTACGGTGCAGAAAAATATGTATCGGAAAGTGAAATTTTTGAAAAGCAGATAATGAATGAAGGAAGACCCTCCCTCGTGTATCTTTATAATGCAATCGATCCCCAGGCAAGAGAGCTGCTGCCGGTTTTTAAAGAGTATGAACAGGAGCATGGTGACCTAAGGGTATCCTGCATTGATATTTATAAATCAGATGGAATTGCGAAACGCCTTGATGTTGAGAATACCCCCTGTATGGTGTGGATCAAAGAGAGCCGGATCATGGAAAAGTATTATGGTGAAATGACTCGTGACCGCATTCTTGACATTTGCAGGTAAGCAAGATGCAATGGATCTGCATATGATTCCTACGTCCTGGAGCCAGGCCTGGCCCGGGGCGTTTTTTCTAGTATTTTCCGGCGTGTATAGCTCCATACTTTTCAATAGACTCTAAAACGGTGCCGGAAGATTATATTGCAGCGGCAATGACATTTAATCCTTATCTTTAAATATATTATAAGAAGGCAGAACGTAAGAACGCATTGAAAGGAGAGCAGATGGACCGGACCATTTTCCGTTTTGGGAGTAAAAGCCTCCGGCATGGGGACCCAGGGAGTAAAGTATACATAGAAGCCATGACCAGACCAAAAGCAATCACCATTAATAAAACAGAATAAATGGAATCAGGGCTTACTTAGAATGAAAGCTTCCTGAATTGGTCTTTTGTGTAAAAAATCATTGACAGTGCAAAAGTACTCTGATAATATCAATAATAAATAACGGATGATGAATTTGAGAGAGAGCACAAATCTGTGCCGCCGAAGGGGAACGCAGAAACTCTCAGGCAAAAGGATCAGATTCGGACGTAACTCTGGAGAACATTTATGTACCGAAGAAGTCAATCTTTCAGGTAAAAGGACAGAGGCAGGCAGGAATATCCAATAGAGATATTTCTTTCTGCCTTTTTTTGTGCGGATAAACAGGTGACTTCCTATTATCATATAAATTCAAGGAGGATTAATACATGGAACGAAAAACACCGCTTTATGAAATGCATCGGAAGTATCATGGCAAAATGGTCCCTTTTGCCGGATATCTTCTTCCCATTCAGTATGAAGAGGGAATCATAAAGGAGCATATGGCAGTTAGAACTGGAGCAGGGCTGTTTGATGTTTCCCATATGGGAGAAATAATCTGTAAGGGAACTGATGCACTTGAGAATCTGCAGCGGATGCTGACCAATGATTTTACCGGTATGGCAGACGGCCAGGCAAGATACAGCCCTATGTGCAATGAAATGGGCGGGACAGTGGATGACCTGATTGTATATAAGAAAAAGGCTGAGGAGTATTTTATCGTCGTAAATGCTTCCAATAAAGAAAAGGATTACCGGTGGATGCTGGATCATAAATTTGGAGAAGTGGTGTTTGAAGATATTTCCGATGATATCACCCAGATTGCCCTGCAGGGTCCCAAATCCCAGGAAATACTGAGGAAGCTGACCGGGGACATTCCTGAAAAATATTATTATGGTAATTTCAATGGAAGGGTTGCCCAAATCCCGTGTATCGTATCCAGAACCGGTTATACAGGGGAGGACGGTTTTGAGCTTTATTTAGACAATACATATGCTGAGACCATGTGGGAAACGCTTATGGAGGCAGGGAAGGAATACGGACTGATCCCCTGCGGGCTGGGGGCCAGAGATACCTTAAGGCTGGAGGCGGGCATGCCTCTGTATGGACATGAAATGAACGATGAAATCAATCCGGTGGAAACCGGACTGGGATTTGCCGTGAAAATGAAGAAGGAGGATTTTATCGGCAAAAGCCATTTGCCGGATAAGGATTCCCTCTTAAGAAAGCGGGTAGGATTAAAGGTAACAGGACGCGGGATCATACGGGAACAGGAAGAGGTGCTTGTAAACGGAAAAAAGGCAGGCTTTACTACATCCGGAACCCACTGCCCCTATCTGGGGTATCCGGCTGCCATGGCCATTCTGGATAAGGAATATGCAATAGAAGGTACAAAAGTAACGGTAATCGTCCGGGGAAGGGACGTTGAGGCGGAAGTGGTACCTCTTCCATTCTATAAAAAATCAAAATAATCCCATGGGGAATCACCCTGTGGGTTTACCAGGACGCCCTGACAAGCCGGGCGGCCCTGCCCGGAAAACATGGGCAATAAAAGAAAAAGGAGAATAAAGCATGAAGGTATTGGAAAATCTGGTTTACACAAAATCACATGAATGGGTAAGGTTTGAAGATGAAACCACAGCTTTGGTGGGCCTTACGGATTACGCACAGCAGTCATTGGGAGGGCTTGTTTTCGTTAATCTGCCGGAAGAAGGAGATGAGACGACAGCCGGTGAAGTATTTGCTGATGTGGAATCCGTAAAAGCTGTTTCCGATGTGTATTGTCCGGTAACCGGAGTTGTATCAGAAATCAATGAGGAACTTCTGGATGCACCGGAAAAGATCAATGAGGCCCCGTATGAGGCTTGGTTTGCAAAGATCACCGATATTACGGATAAGGAAGAATTCTTAAGTCCTGAGGAGTACGGAGAATTTGTAAAAAAAGAAATGGAATAAAGGAGGTCTGCATATGGGTTCATTTATACCGGCAACCGACCAGGACAGAAAAGAAATGCTGTCTGCGATCGGAATCAACAGCATCGAAGACCTTTTCGGGCAGCTTCCAAAGGAAGTGATGTTACAGGATGGATTGAATCTCCCCCGGGGGATGTCTGAAATGGAAGTAAGCAAAAAAATGGAAGGCATTGCGGCAAAGAACACGGAGTTTCCGGTAATATTCAGGGGAGCGGGTGCGTACAGGCACTATATCCCTTCCATAGTGAAAAGTGTGTTGTCTAAGGAAACGTTATACACGGCTTATACCCCGTACCAGGCGGAAATCAGCCAGGGGATCTTACGATCCATATTTGAATACCAGACAATGATCTGCGAGATTACGGGAATGGATACGGCCAATGCCTCCGTGTATGACGGAGGGTCAGCGGCAGCAGAAGCGGTAGCGATGTGCAGGGACAGAAAGAAAAACAAGGCCTTTGTTTCTGCGGCAGTTCATCCCCATGTCATGGAGACCATAAAGACTTATTGTTTTGGAAATGGGATGGAACTTAGGGTGATTCCTGAAAAGGACGGTATCACGGATCTGGATTTTCTAAAGGAACATCTGGATGATCAGGCAGCATGTATCTATATTCAGAATCCCAATTATTACGGCAGTCTGGAACCGGCCGGGGAAATCGGAACCATAGCAAAGGAAGCCGGTGCACGCTATATCATGGGCGTAAATCCAATTTCCCTGGGAATCATAAAGACGCCGGGAGAATATGGTGCAGATGTTGCAGTAGGAGAGGGGCAGCCTCTGGGACTGCCTCTGGCATTCGGCGGTCCATATATTGGTTTCATGGCCTGCACGAAAGAACTGACCAGAAAGCTGCCCGGAAGAATTGTGGGAGAAACCGTTGATTCCAACGGAAAGACAGGATATGTCCTGACTCTCCAGGCGCGGGAACAGCATATAAGAAGAGAAAAAGCATTAAGCAACATCTGCTCAAACCAGGCGCTTTGTGCTTTGGCAGCAGGAGTCTATTTATCAGCTATGGGAGCAGAAGGACTGAAACAAACAGCCATACAGTGTATGTCAAAGGCTCACTATCTGGCAGACCAATTACAAGCAATCGGATATCCGGTTGTAAACCGGGGAGAGTTTTTTCATGAATTTGTGACCATTTCAAAAATTCCTGCGGAACAGGTAATGGAGCTGCTGGAGGAACAGGGAATCCTGGGCGGCTATCCCTTAACTGGTGAAAGAGCCGGGCAGATTTTATGGTGCTGTACGGAATTGAATGCAAAGAATGACATGGACCGTGTCGTTGGCATTCTGAAGGAGGTGTAAGGGGATGCTGATATTTGAAAAGGGGCAGAAAGGAAGAAGAATGACCATTCTGCCGGAATGCGATGTGCCGGTGAGACTGCCGGAGGAAGACTGCCGTAGAAAAAAGAACATGCACCTTCCCCAGGTATCTGAAAATGATATAAGCAGGCATTATACGGAAGCCGCAAAAATGGCATATGGAGTCAATGACGGATTTTATCCTCTGGGTTCCTGCACCATGAAATATAATCCAAAAATCAATGAAGATATGGCTTCGCTTCCAGGATTTGCAAACATCCATCCTCTTCAGCCGGAGCATACGGTTCAGGGCTGCATGGAGGTTTTGAAAACAGCAGAAAATTATCTGTGTGAGATCACGGGAATGGACCGCATGACCTTTCAGCCGGCTGCAGGAGCTCACGGTGAATTTGTGGGGTTATTGCTGATAAAAGCATATCATGAGAGCCGGGGAGACGGTAAAAGAACAAAGATCATAGTACCTGATTCTGCACATGGGACCAATCCTGCCAGTGCGTCCATGGTGGGCTATTCCGTGATCAGTATTCCTTCTTCAAGAGACGGCGGGGTGGATCTGGAGGAACTGAAAAAGGCAGTGGGGGAAGATACGGCTGGGCTGATGCTGACCAATCCCAACACCTTAGGCCTTTTTGACAGAAATATTCTGGAAATAACAAAAATCGTTCATGAAGCAGGAGGGCTGGCTTATTATGACGGAGCAAATCTAAACGCAGTCATGGGAATGGTTAGACCAGGGGATATGGGCTTTGATGTGGTACACTTAAATCTTCATAAAACCTTTTCTACTCCTCATGGAGGCGGCGGTCCCGGCAGCGGGCCGGTGGGGTGCAAGAATCTGCTGGCTGGATTTTTGCCCAACAACCTGGTGGAAGAGGAAAACGGATATACCTTTAAAAGTCCTGCGCAGAGCATCGGACAGGTGAAAAATTTCTACGGAAACTTTCTGATCGTTGTCAGGGCCATGACCTATTTATTCATGCTTGGAAAGGAAGGAATTCCGGAAGCTTCCAAGCATGCGGTATTAAACGCCAATTATATGATGGCAAAATTAAAGGATGGATATGACATGGCATATCCGGGACCCTGTATGCATGAGTTTGTTATGAGTCTGGCCAGACTTAAAAAAGAAACCGGTGTATCAGCTATGGACATAGCAAAAGGACTTTTAGACCATGACATCCATCCCCCGACCATGTATTTCCCTCTGATCGTATCAGAGGCGTTAATGGCGGAGCCGACGGAAACGGAATCAAAGGAAACCCTGGATCACGTGATTTCTGTACTTCTGGACCTTTATGAAACAGCCGGATCCCATCCGGAAATCCTTCATCTGGCGCCTGTCCATACACCGGTCACCAGGCTTGATGAAGTGAAAGCAGCCAGAAATTTAATGTTAAAGTATGACTTTGCAGATAAGGAAAACCATAACGATGATACAGAATATTAAATATTTCGACGGAAGCGGTTTTGACCCCTATTTAAACCTGGCCATAGAGGAATATTTAATGGAAACAACAGAGGAGGACACTTGTATCTTATACCTATGGCAGAATGAAAATACTGTTGTAATCGGCAGGAACCAGAATCCATGGAAGGAATGCAGGATCCGGGAACTGGAAGAGGATGGCGGACATCTGGTGAGAAGATTATCAGGAGGCGGTGCCGTATTCCATGACCTTGGCAATTTAAACTTTACGTTTCTTGTCCGAAAGAACCATTATGATCAGGATAAGCAGCTGGAGGTTATATTAAGTGGGGTCAGAAAAGTAGGAATCCATGCAGAGAAATCCGGAAGAAATGATATTACCGTATCAGGAAGGAAATTTTCCGGAAATGCCTTTTACACCCGAGGGGAGAAGTGCTATCATCATGGAACTCTCCTGGTCCATGCTGATATGCAGAAGCTTTCCCAATATCTGCAGGTTTCAAAGGAGAAGCTGGCACTAAAAGGAGTGGACTCCGTCAAATCAAGGGTAACCAATCTTTCCGAGTATGAGCCTGGCCTGACCATTCAAACCCTGAAGAATAAGCTGCTGGAGGCATTTGAGGAAACCTATGAACGTAAGGCGGTTTACTGCAGCCAGGAGGATTTGGATCCCAAAGCCTTGTCAGATGGAAGAAAGAAATTTTCCTCCTGGGATTGGCTGTACGGACGCAGCATGGACTTTCAGTACGAGCTGTCAAAACGGTTTGCCTGGGGGAACGGAATCTGGCAGTTTCAGGTGAACAATGGGATCGTAAAGGATCTGCAGTTGTTTTCCGATTCTATGGAGCCGGATCTGGTAGACAGGATCCCCGGATATATAAAGGGAAGCAGATACGAATATAAGGATATCTGTCACAGACTGGATCAGGTGCCGGCAGAGACCCAGACCCAGTCAATCATAATAAATGATTTAAAAGAGTTTTTTGCCGCTGCTGAATTATAGAAGCCAGGGAGGGATTGAATGGATGTCATATATGATCTGCTTGTTATTGGTGCAGGCCCCGGAGGATATGTGGCGGCAATAAAAGCTGCAAAGCTGGGGATGAAGACCGGGTTGATAGAAAACCGGGAAGTGGGAGGTACCTGTTTAAACCGGGGGTGTGTTCCTGCAAAGGCTTTGCTGCATGCTGCCAAATTATATCAGGAGGTTCTGTCCGGAGAACGGTTCGGAATTGTTTCCAAAGAGGTGAGTTATGATTACGGCAAAGTATTGTCCTATAAAAATGAAACCTCTGAAAGCCTCAGACTTGGTGTGGAACAGCTCCTTAAGGGAAATAAAATAGAACAGATCCATGGAACCGGGACGCTGATAAAGGATGGAAGAGTCAGGGTTAAGACAGAGGAGGAAGAACGGATCCTTCAGGCAAAGAATATCTTACTGGCCACAGGTTCCAAGCCCTCTTTTCCTCCTATAGAGGGAATCCGCCTTCCGGGAGTCATGACCAGCGATGATATGTTTCTACTTGATCATGTGCCGGAAAGTCTGGTTATTATAGGCGGCGGGGTCATTGGTGTGGAATTTGCCACCGTATTCTCTTCCTTTGGTTCCAGGGTCACCATACTGGAAGCAGAAGATAAACTTCTGCCCGGCCTGGATAAAGAAATATCACAGAATGTTAAGATGCTTTTGAAAAAGAGAGGCGTCACCATCCATACCAGAGCGTTTGTCCGGAAAATTGAAACAGAGGGCCTTGATTTTATCTGTACTTTTACGGAGAAGGGGAAGGAGAAAGAGAAAACAGAGGTCTTAAAGACACCGTGTCTGCTTTCGGCAGCCGGACGTATCCCCATGACGGAAGGTCTGCTGGAGGATGGGACATTACTGGAAATGGACCGGGGCAGAATAAAGGTAAGTAAAAACTTTGAAACAAGTATGCCGGGCGTGTTTGCCATCGGAGATGTCATCGGAGGTATCCAGCTGGCCCATGCTGCAAGCGCCCAGGGGATCTGCGCGGTAGAATGGATGAATGGGAAAGAGCCGTCTATTGATCTGTCAGTCGTTCCGTCCTGTGTATATACAGACCCTGAAATTGCATGTGTAGGTATGACGGAAGAGGATGCAAAAGAAAAGGGAATTGAGACCGTAACCGGAAGATTCTTAACCCATGCCAACAGTAAATCATTGATAACAAAAGAAGAAAGAGGTTTTGTTAAGGTTGTAGCAGATAAGGAAACCAATGTACTGCTGGGAGCACAGATGATGTGTGCCAGAGCGACGGACATGATTGGGGAAATGGGGACCGCCATATCCAATAAGCTTACTGCAAAGCAGCTTTTAAAGGCCATGCGTGCCCATCCTACCTATAATGAATCCATAGGGGAAGCGTTGGAGGACTGCATTGGCGGAGCCATTCATGCACTGCCCCGAAAATAATTCATTGTAATATCAGACAGTCCCTATTTTACATTTTTTGCCGCTATATTTATGAAACCGAAATCTTCTGCATAGTTTCTCAGGAAATACAAAAACTAATGGCAGATAGGAGGTATCATTATGGCAAAAGCAGGTATGAGAAGACCAAGTCCCTATGATTCAAACAACCATGGTACAGAGAATCATGAGAAAATGCATCGTCCAAAAAATGAGCAGGCCCGGGTCCCGGAAATTCAGGGCGCAGCCAAGAATGGAAATGACAAGGCCGGTCCGGTCAATGCCCCAAACTGGGCCAGAGACGATTACAAAACAGGAAACAAATAGAAAGATAGAGACCTAACTCGTTAGGTCTCTATTTTGTCATATGCTTATCATTATTTAAGCTCCAATTTCCTTAACACGCTTTTAAACTGAGTGGCAAACAGGATACTTGTTATTGTGACAGCAATCATATCTGCTATAGGCTCTGCGAAAAATACCGCAGCCACCTTATTTTCAAAAAACAATGGCAATATAAATATAAGTGGAATTAAAAGGATTATTTTACGCAAAACAGCAAGAAATACAGATGTTTTTGCATTTCCCAATGCGATAAAGGTCTGCTGGCAACTGATTTGGATTCCAAATAGAAAAGAAGCAGCCATGTAAATTCTCATTGATTTTATAGAAATTTGAATCAAACCGACATCTTTGGTAAAAAATCTGGCAAAAACTTGTGGAGTTAACATTGCAACTGCCCACAATCCTATGGAATAAATGAGAGATACCTTAAGCAGTAACAAAAATGCTTCTTTGACCCTGGTACCATTCGCTGCTCCATAGTTAAAGCTGATAATGGGTGTGGCTCCCTGGGTAAGTCCGGCTAATGGAAGCATGGAAAATTGCATAACACTAGAAAGGATTGTCATGGCGCCGACTGCTAAATCTCCGCCATATTTAAGCAGTGATGTATTAAATGATACGGCTAAAATACTTTCAGTTGATTGCATAATAAATGGTGATAATCCAAGAGCAACACAAGGCATCAGCACCTTAAAATCAATCTTTAAATCTTTTCTCCTGATTTTTAGCAGAGTCTTATCTCCTGTAAGAAATTTTATAACCCACAATGCAGAAACACCCTGTGATATTATGGTTGCCAGCGCAGCACCTTTTACACCCATATGAAACTTAAAAATAAAGATTGGATCTAATATAATGTTTAAAACTGCTCCAACCAGTACCGTAAGCATGCTTGTCTTGGCAAACCCTTGTGCAGTAATAAATGCATTTAATCCTAAAGCTAGTTGTACAAACAATGTTCCGCACGCATAGATGTTTAAATAATCCAAAGCATACTTTATTGTATTTTCACTGGCCCCAAATGCCATTAACAATTTCTCTCCGAATATAAGGACTGCAGCTGTTAATGTTACTGAAAGAAACACGAGTGCAGTGGTACAATTTCCAAGTATTTTTTCAGCAGCCTGTTTTTCCCCTTTTCCCATCTTAATCGAAGAGAGTGGTGCACCTCCCATACTGACTAAAGCAGCAAATGCTGATATTACCATAATCAGCGGCATTGTAACACCTATTGCAGTTAATGCAGCAGCTCCTGTGTCAGAAATATGTCCAATATACATTCTATCCACCATATTGTACAAAAGGTTGATAATCTGTGCTGTAATTGCAGGAAAAGCCATGTCAAAGAGTAATTTACTTATGCTTTTAGTTCCTAATTCACTTTGTTGTTTATTTTCCATCTCTTCTGTTATCCTCATATGTTTCATATTGATCAACGATGTTTTGATACATTTTATTTAATACTGTTTCCATTACCTCATTTTCTTCCTCAGTAATATTGCAGGAAAGAACAGCAAAAAACTCCTGTTGAACAGCATATAATTTTTTCATGATAGGAGTAGCGGCCGGTTGTATTATTAGATAAATACATCGTCTGTCTGTTTTATCTGCCTCATAAGACAGATAACCCTTTCGATATAGAGAATCCACGGATTTAGATATCATAGACTTTGACATGGCACGATATCTGGCTATATCGCTTGCTGTATTAAGTGAGTTATTATTATACAAAAATAAGAGTACGTCAATTTCATTTTGCGTCAGGTGTAATTCCTCTGTTAAATGATAAAACATTTTTTCATACACCTTTTTTAACTTCCAGTTAAATCGTAATAAAAAGCTTTTTTTACCATCTATTCCGTTCCTTTTCATATAGATGCACCTCATGCAGAATAATAGTTCAACATTGAACTATTATAACATATTTATTTATTTTTTCAATACTGATTTCAGTACTTTGCTTATGCAAGTATGTTCATGGAATATTTAACGGAATTAGAGAATGTATGATTAGATACAATGGTTTATTGAACCTTGAAATATCATGTTTTCCGTAAGTGACAGATGTGTTTCAATGGAAGTGCTTTGTGCTAAGCAGAAAATAGACCTGCGCCGTTTTGTCCTAAAAGGGAAAAAATTTCACTTTTTCTGCCCTCTTTTGTAAACATAAACCGCTGCCCTGTGCAATCGGGTGCAACCGGGCAGCGGCTTTCGATATCTTTTGTAAGATCACGGTATATGTAATGATTTGTTTTGTCTGCTATTCTTTTAGGTAATCCATAACCCCTTGCCAGAGCATATCTTTGGTGGGAATATAATCCTCTTAGCACTGAGTTTTGGCCTTTTCACTCATTTCTTTTAAGTTATAGCCGTCTTTTAAAACAGAAAACTTCATAATACCAGGAGAAAGCACTTTGCTTGGACAATCGTAAATGCATTTCAGACACCACATACAGTTGCCTCCGAATTTAGGAATCCCTATTGCGTCCTGATGTTTTTTTGCCGGACATTCCCTCGCGCACATTCCGCATTTGGTACATGCCTGGGATGGACGTATGGATAAACCGGAAATTTTTGCACCAAAGTGTTCTAAACTGCCGATAAAAGCAAAAATACCATCAGGAAACCGGGGACTTGTAAGGTGCACATTGCCTGTTAAAATTTCTGTGATGGCCTGAGCCACCTTTTGGGGTATAGCATTAATTAACTGGAGATTTAATTGGTAATCAGCCTGAGCGGCAAAATTAGACGGCATGACAAACATTTTTTCGTCCAGCGTTCCGCAATAGAGGCTAAGCGGAAAGCATATACGGGAGAGAAAATAATCAGCAGATCCGTTGCTTTTCCCAATTCATAAAAGTCTCCTGTGAAATAAATTTGTTCGAAAAAGCAAAGCGCCTAAGGCCATGATAACAAAAAACACAATCAGATAAGCAACTGCAGCAATTCCGTGGGCAAACCAGGCGGCAGCGATCATAAATACACAGCCTGCAAGGGAGAGGCAGGGCATTAATACCCGGTTAAAGAAATTAAGCTCTTTGCCTTTAACCATGAACATAATAAAAATAGGGATGTACAGGGCATAAATTGTGATAATAGGCAATTCGGAAGAATCAAAGCGGAAGAACCCAAACCAGTTGGAGGATAAGTTTGCACCATAAAAATAAAACAGCCAGATGCCGCATAGAAATAATCCCATGATTGCGGAATTTACTGGCATATTGGTTGCCGGATCGATCTGGCTGAAAACCCATGGTTTAGGGCCAAGGCCTCTGGCGGCAATGGAATAGATTCCCCGGGTACAGCCAAGCATCAGCCCATTTAAGGTCCCCAGGCATGAAATAATAACAAATACAAACAACAGGGAACCGCCTGCTGAAGAGAAAACCGTCTGGAATGCCAGCTTGGCACCGGATTCTCCTCCGGCCATCATCAGTTCATTTTTAATAGTACCGGCCAGCCCAATGTAATACAGGATATATATTGACATGGTAATAAAGGTGCCTGCGATCAAAGCCAGTGGAAGATTTTTCTTTGCGTTTCTTAATTCTGCGTTGATACAGGTAGCTATGATCCAGCCTTCATAAGCAAAGCTGGCTGCAACAATAGCCGTAAATAATCCGTTAGAGGAGCTTTGGGACACGTAATGAGTGAAATTGTACATGGTCATACCGCTTCGGACTCCTGCAAAGGTTCCAACCACTGCCATTAAAAAGAGGGGAATCAGTTTGATGACCGTAGTGCTTACCTGGAATTTTCCGGCCAAAACAGGTGATAATGCATTCATAGTAAAGCTTGAAACCAGGTAAAGACAGGCAATGGTCATACATTCTCCGCCGGTAATGGAAAAGCCGAAAATTACACAGGTATACCGGGCGGAAACCCACGCCAGTACCGAGGTTATTGTAGGATAATAAATCGCTGCCATAAACCAGCCCACATAGTAGGCATAGGTTTTCCCCATAGCTGCTTCCGCATAATCCACCACTCCGTTAATATACTGATATTTGGTAGCCATGACAGAAAACGTATACGCACAGGAAATCATAATGATACCGCCGATCACCCATGCCAGGATGCCCTGCTTTAAATTGCCTCCGGTTGCAGTAAGGATCTTTTCCGCTTTAAAAAACACGCCGCTGCCGATGACGATACCTACAACCATTGCGATCGCTGTAAAAAGACCATATTTTTTTTCTAACTTCGGTTCCATAATTTAACCAGTCCTATCTCATAGGATTCCTTTTTTCGTTATTCTTTCATCTTCAAAGTAATCATTGCCATAATACCAGGTTTTAACATATTACAATAATTTTTTTTGCGATGAAACTTTTTTTATTCTAACATAAAATTGTTTATTATTCAGCAAGAATTTTCTTTTTTAGAATTTTTTTTGGTAGATATATCTATTTGCAGAAAGACGCAAAACACATGCATTTATTTGGAAGAAGTATAGGCTTTCCGCTGGGGGACTGACGGAATTCAGGACAAGTTCAAAGCCTTTCAAAGGGAGGCCTCCGGGATTGACATAAACCCTGAAGATAAGGTATGATAAGTATCAAATATCAGGGTCCAGAACGTCATGGATCCCGGTCCCGGAAGACAGTACCTGCAAAGCCTGACAGTGCCCAGGGTGCTTAAAAGGGAGGAAGGAGAGCAGTGCCATGGCAAAAATTAAGGAATTTACCCTGGAAAATATTAAAGAAATCTGTGAATTTGGCAAAGCGGTCTCATCGCCTGTCCGGCTGGAGATCATAAAACTGTTATATCAGGATAATTATTCCATAAGCCAGATTGCAGATGCTCTTGGTCTTCCCCAGTCCAGTGCTGCCTTTCATTTGAAGCTTCTGGAAGCAGCGGATTTAATCCGTATGGAGGAACAGCCAGGGAGTCATGGGACCATGAAGGTATGCAGCCGGAAACAGGATTATGCCAATCTCTGTTTTCTGCCCAGAAGCAGCCAGATCAATCAGGTGTTAAGCATTGAGATGCCTGTGGGCGCATTTGTGGGCTGCAGTATTTTTCCCACCTGCGGTTTATACACGCCCAATGGAGTCGTTGGTATGGAGGATAAGGTATACAGCTTTTATCTTCCGGAACGGATGGAGGCAGGTCTTTTATGGACGTCTAAAGGGTATGTGGAATATAAGTTCCCCAATCAGCTGCCTGCGGGTAAACAACCGGTGCGTTTGTCCTTTTCTATGGAAATATGCTCCGAGGCGCCTGGGTATGCAGAGGACTGGAAGTCTGATATCACCTTGTGGGTAAACGGCATAGAGTGTGCCACATGGTGCTGCCCCGGAGATTTTGGGTCAAGAAGAGGGAGGCTTACACCTGCCCTGTGGCCCAACGGTTCTACTCAATATGGTATTCTGGTAAAGTGGGAGATTAGGGGAGACGGAAGCTATATGAATGGAGAGCGGGTCTCAAAAGTCAGAATCAGTGATATTTGGCTTTCGGAAAACGCTTTTGTCACCATGACCATGGGAAATAAAAAAAATGCAAAGTACGAAGGCGGCTTTAATCTCTTTGGAAAGACCTTCGGTGATTACCCCCAGGATATTCTTATGGAGATCGAATTTTGATGATAAATGGAGAACCATGAAACAACTGTTTGGAAATTGTGGTTATTTTCCCGGCAGTTGTTTTTTGTTGCCTTTCTCCCGGAATGGGGAGGACTTAGATTATAACAGGAATTCTATTTTTTTGAATAAAGGTAATTCATAATAAAACAGTAATACTGTTGCTAATGTAAAATATAAACAAAATAAATCAAAAATTAGGGGTTAATATATTGACTTACACAATAAAAAGGTGTATGGTTGATGTATTAAATCAGTAATGCTGTTGTTAATTCGACTTTTTGTGCGAAAAGGCAACAGGCTGTTTTATGGTATGTGAAGCAAAATGAGCAAAATAAGGAGGTAATTATGAGAAGGGGTAAAAAATGGATGGCTGCCTTAGGTGCAGCGGCAGTGGTTATGGCAGCATTATCAGGATGCGGACGCAGCGCATCAACGCAGACGAGCGGGGGGACTCAGGCGGCACAAGAGAGCAAGGAGACTGCTTCAGGAGAAACTTCAGCAGCTGCGGAAGAGACAAAGAATGTCAATGACGACGGAACGGTCAACAATCCGGAGCAGGTGGCTGTGGATGCCAACAAGCTGGTCATGTGGTCCTTATTCAGCGGCGGTGACGGCGGCTTTATGTCAAAGATGATCGAGGAATATAACGGTACCAATCCAACCAAGCAGGTACAGTCCATCATGTTGGTATGGGCGGATTATTATACAAAGCTTCAGACAGCCGTTGCTGCCGGAAAAGGACCGGATATCGGCATATCCCATGCCTCCTCTTTGCCGCAGTTGGTGGAAGACGGTGTGGTGCAGCCCATCACTTCCTATCTTGATGAGCTGGGGATCGATTTAAGCCAGCATTATTCCCAGGCTTCCATTGATGCAGTGACCTTTGGCGGTGAGGTCTATGCGGTTCCATTGGACACTCATGCAGAGATTATGTATTTTAACAAAGGCATATTGGAGCAGGCCGGCGTGGCATTAAATGGGGCCGGAGGGGTTGACATTAAAAATGCAGATGATTTTTATGCCATCTGCGATAAAATCAAGGCTGTGATTCCGGAAGATGGCTCTACGATCGCCATCACCAGCAACGGAGACGATCCTTACCGCTTATGGTGGGCTGCTTATTTCCAAATGGGAGGAGCCCCTATTGTCAGCGATGACGGCAAGTCTGTCACTCTTGATAAGGAAAAGGCTGTTAAGGCGGCAGAGTTTGTAAAGGGGCTTTATGACAAAGGCTATGTTAAGGAAGGGATTGATGACCACCAGAAATTCTTCCAGAGCGGAAAAGCAGGTATCTGCATCGGCGGAACCTGGGCGGTAGGCGCTTTTGAGCAGACGGATAACTTAAACTTTGTACCGGTGGCATTTCCCAAGCTTTTTGATACAGATAACTGCTGGGCAGATTCCCACACCTTTATTCTTCCTGCAAAGAAAGCAAGGAATGAGGCTGACAGCAAGGCTGCCGTTGAATTCATGGCAGCTGCCTCCATGAAAGGCGGAGTGACCTGGGCAAGCTCCGGCCAGATTCCGGCTTGCAAAGAGGTTCTTGCAAGTGATGAATATAAGGCTCTTCCATACAGAAGCAGCTACATGTCAGAGGTTGAGAAAGCAGTTCTTCCGGCTAAGGTATCTACCTTTAACGGAATGAAGAAGGGCATGATCGACAGCCTTGATACCATCTGGACGGGAAAAGGAGATGCTGCTTCCGGTATAGATGCGCTTTATGATGAGCTTGAATCAAACCTTCCGTAATAACTGCATAACAGAGGGGGGATATTTCCCCCCTTTTATAAAAGGAATTGTATGGTTGGGGAGGACAGGGATTTGAGCAGAAGCAGAAAAATAAGAGATATGGTTACGGGCCTTGGATTGTGCTTTCCTTTTTTGGCCTTATATACGGTCTTTACCATTTGGCCGGTGGTCCAGGGGCTGTATGTGAGCCTGCATAAGTGGTCCCTAATGGGTAAGGTAAAATTCATAGGACTGGATAATTACATTAAATTTTTATCGGATCAGAAGTTTGTTGACGCATTGAAGCATACGGTCATCTTTGTCGGTCTTTCTGTACCCTTTCTGGTGATCATGGCTTTGATACTGGCCCTGTTTGCCAACAGGCCGGTAAAGATCAGGCGGGGGTTAAGGATTGCATATTATCTTCCCAGCATTATTTCCGTTTCCGTTGCGTCTTTTATTGCAAAATATATGTTTGCGCCCTATATGGGCTTTGTAAACGGAATACTTCATCTGACGGGTCTTTTAGGTCCTGGATCGGAAATACAATGGCTGATTGACACCAATCATGCATGGGCAGTCGTTACCATAATGACCGTATGGTGGACGGTAGGGTTTTCCATGCTTTTATATTTATCTGCTCTGCAGGAAATTTCTCCGGAGATTTACGAGGCTGCGGAAATCGACGGAGCAGCAAAATGGCAGCAGTTATTGTCCATTGTCCTGCCTCTGTTAAAGCCCACCACTTACTTAATCGTTATGCTGCAGATCATTGCAAGCTTTAAGGTGTTCGGCCAGATTCAGTTAATCACGGCGGGAGGACCGGCAGGAAGCACAAAGCCCTTGATCCAGTACATTTATGAAACGGGATTTACGAAAAACAATATGGGCTATGCCGCTGCCATGTCCTATGTGCTGTTTGCCATTCTGGTGGTTTGCACCCTCATCCAGAAGGCGGTTCAGAAAAGGGGGGAAATGAAAGATGAAGCATAAGAAAATAAAGGCAGGAAGTATTGTTTTGACTCTTCTGTCCGCCGGGCTGGCTGTCATGTTTCTGGCACCTGTGATCTGGGCCTTTTTTGTATCCCTGCAGTATGAAGGGAAGCAGATTAAAAGCGTGGTCAGCTGGTTCTCTCCTCCCTATACCTTAGGGAATTATCTGGACCTGATTATCGGCTCTGATGTTGCCAAGTGGCTGCTTAATTCCGTAATTGTTGCGGTGCTGGTTACGGTTTTGACTATCCTTTTTTCCTCTATGGCCGCCTATGCCCTGTCAAAAATTAAATTTATGGGAAGAAATAAACTTTATTTTTACTTTTTGCTGGGACTCATGGTTCCCGGAGAAGCGACCATTGTTCCGCTGTTTATCACGGCTAACAGCATGCACTTAATTGATTCTTACGCAGGTCTGCTTCTGCCTTCTGTGGCAGTATCCATGAATCTGATCATCATGGTTACTTTTTTTAAGGGAATTCCGGATTCCCTCATAGAAGCCGCAAGAATTGACGGCGCCGGAGAGCTCACGATTTTCGCCAGGATCATCATGCCCTTATCAAAGGCGGTGCTTTCCACGATCAGCATTTTCGCATTTATCGGAAGCTGGAATAATTATCTGTGGCCTCTGCTTTGTGCCATGGACAGCAGTAAATTTACATTGCCTGTTGGAATTCCCATTTTCGCCGGAACTTACACCGTAGATTATGTGAAGCCAATGACGGCCAATATGATTGCTTCCATACCTGCCATGATTATTTATCTGATTTTTGAAAAGCAGATCGTGCAGGGAATTACCATGTCCGGCGTTAAGGGCTGACATGCGTATTAAAGAAACACCTGAAAGGTGTACCTTCCTGCCTTACAAAAGGCGGGAAAGAGGAAAGGAGATACAATTACATGCGATGCTATCAAAAGGACTATCCAAGACCGCAATTTGTCCGTAAGGACTGGACCAGCTTAAATGGTATCTGGGACTTCGGTTTTGACGACGACAATAAAGGAGAAACCGAAGGCTGGTATAAGGGGTTCCTGGGGGAACAGGAGATATGCGTACCCTTTACTTATGAAACAAAGAAAAGCAACATTCATGACGAAGGGGTCCATCATTTTGTGTGGTATGGCCGCAGGTTTCAGGCAGAAAAAGAGAAATTAACCGGAAATAAACTGCTTCTGCATTTTGAGGGAAGTGATTTCCTTACAAAAGTATGGATCAATGGCCAGTTTGCCGGAGCGCACGAAGGAGGATATTCCCGCTTTTCCTTTGATATCTCAAATCTTGTAACAGATGGGGAAAACCTTGTGGTTGTAAAAGCGGAGGACCATCTGGACCCTCAGCAGCCCAGAGGAAAGCAGCGGTGGGTTCCGGAAAACTTCGGTTGCTGGTATGTTCAGACAACAGGGATCTGGAAGACCGTTTGGATGGAGTATGTACCGGACATCAGCTTACGCTCCGTGAAAATGACCCCCAATTTACCAGAGGGCAGACTGGAACTGGAATATACTGTGGATTGTCCCGAAGTTCTTGACGGAAGAAGACTGGAGGTGGAGGCAGCCGTAAGCTATGAGGGCAGGTTTGTTACAAGGATTCTGACTGCCATAGGGAAAAATCCTACAAAGGTTTCCATTGATCTGGAAGCAGCTGAGGCAGACGATCCTTGGGGGATACGCACATGGTCTCCTGCGGAACCACGTCTGTATGACATTCGTTTCCTCACCCGGTATGACGGAGAAGTGTGTGACGAGGCAGGGTCATATTTTGGGATGCGGGAGATTCGGATCGAAGGTACCAACGTTCTTCTCAACGGGGCACCGTTGTACCAGAGGCTGATCCTTGACCAGGGGTATTGGGAAGACACCCATCTGACGCCCCCGGATGAGGAAGCGCTGATCCAGGATATTGAAAAGATCCATGCCCTGGGTTATAACGGTTTAAGAAAGCATCAAAAAACAGAGGATGAAAGGTTCCTTTACTGGTGTGACGTAAAGGGGATGCTGGTCTGGAGCGAGGCCCCGGCCGCTTACGTATATTCCGACCGGGCAGTGGAGCTGTTTACAAGGGAATGGATGGATATTGTAAAGCAGAATTATAATCATCCTTCCATTATAACCTGGACTCCTATCAATGAATCCTGGGGAGTGCCTCAGGTTGAGACAAACAGAACGCAGCAGCATTTTACGGAGGGAATTTATCATCTGACCAAAAGCATGGACCAATACCGCCCGGTGATTGTAAATGACGGCTGGGAGCATACGGTTTCCGACATAATCACCCTTCACGACTATGAAGAGAAGGGGGAGGTACTAAAAAAACGTTACACCCAATACAAGGATGAGATTATGACGGCAGAGATTTACCACTCCACTTCTAAATCGGCTTTTGCCAACGGCTTTTCCTACAAGGGCCAGCCGGTGATAATCAGTGAATTTGGAGGCATCGCATTTGACCGTGACAAGGAGGGCTGGGGGTATGGGAATAAGGTTATTACAAAAGAGGATTTTTTAAAACGGTTTGACAGCATTACAACGGCCATTAAGGAGATTCCCTATGTATGCGGTTATTGCTATACACAGGTTACAGATGTTCAGCAGGAGGTCAATGGATTAATGGATATCAGAAGAAACGCTAAGGTGGATCCTGAGAGAATAAAGGAAATTAATGAGAGAAGAGTGGCCTATTGGAGGGATGAACTCCGTTAGGAATATTCCTGAAAAAAGCTGCTTATATAACAACAGCCACTATCATAAAAGTGGCTGTTGCTTTTTACTTTGCTGGGATTATGGATTGAACGTAAGCGAGCATTTCCGCTTTTGACTGGATCGAATGAGTGTGATCTATGATCTGCTGCTGTGCTTGTGGTGCCAGAGAGAAAAAGTAATCCATAGCCTGATATTCTTCAAGCGCTAAACCTAGGCCAACCGGCAATTCTGTGCCGCTTTTATATTTTTCCATATTAAAACCTCTTCTGATTCTTGCTGTTTCTTCAGTGATATGGGATATTATTAATCCTTTTTGGAAAATTATACATAGGACAGAGGCGGGATAGGAGAGGGTGGATTGAGCTATAGGATGAACCACCATACAAGGGTTGTGACCCCGGCACCGATGATGCAGCAGATGATATCATTCATCGTATCCACAAGCCCGGCCGGCTGAATTGCTTTTTCAGATACATGGTTAACAGAAGCGTTGACCTTTTGCCATCTCTGAGCGTTTCCGTGAGAGATACAATCGCTTATATATTCAAGTACTTCCCAAATTACATGAAGTGTGATAGAAAAGGTAAAGCCAAAGAACAGAATCACCAATTTCATGATACCGGAGCTTATACCGGCAAAAGCAATACCAAAGCCTACAAATCCGACTCCTGACAGGAAATGCAGAGCCCGGTCCCACCATTTATATTTATCATAAAAATAGAGAGAAGTGCCAAGGTACAAAGCCATAAATAGGATGATCCAATACACGAAGATGCTGAAGGCATCAATTTTTATTTGAAATAGAGCATGTGATAATTCTGGTAAAAAGGATAATGCAAATACTAGGAAAAGGGATTTCAGCAACTTGAAATCCCTTTTGAACATATGATAAACTGCCAGCGCAAATAAAGTACAGCGAAAAATAATTTCACAGAGATTCAAAAGATTCATATTATCACCTCACCAGATGAGTATGTACAGTGGGTGAGAAAAATATTCCTATCTGGAAACGATACACTGTCCATTATAAAAATAAAATGATATCCTTGTTTCTTAAAAACGAAATTCCTCCTCAACCAGCTTATTTGCATATTCTTCCACTGATTTTTCAATTCTGCGAAAGGTTTCAAGAACCTCTTTTCCTTTTTCCGTTAAACGGGTTCCTCCCCGTTCATTTCCGCCCTTTTCCGATATAACAACAGGAAATCCCAATTCTTCTTCCAGGGTCCGGATCATCCGGATGGCCTTTGGATAGGAAATTCCTGTTTGCTCTGTTGCTTTTTTAATAGATTTATAAAGTTCAATGGCATCCAGCATTTCTTTAACGCCTTTCCCAATGAAAATTCTATCTTTACCGATCCTTACTCTTGTAATTACGCGCATGATTCATCACCTCATTTTTACTATACAAAGTTTTTTGATTTGTGACAAGAGTATTGTGGAAAAAATAAAATTTTTCAGAGAAAAACAAAGAAGGATCCTATGCTGCTTTTTCCACAGTTCAATGCGGTGACAGGGATTAAAATACTGTTAAAATTTCCCGTTTCCACTTCCTTTCTCGGACATTATTCATTAGAATATGGAGGGGGAAGGAGGGGAATCTATGAATGCCTTTGTTGTTATATTGATTGTCATTTATGCGGTCATAGGTGGGTTGTCCACCCTGTATCTGTTTTTGAGCATGCCTGCGGTTATTATATGGAAGTTTTACCGGAAGTTTAAATATCACATATCTTTATTGAATTAATGGATGCATAAAATCCAAATTTCATTTTAGGGTGTCCTGAACTATTGTTTTCAAATGATAGAAAGGGACACCCTTATGCGTGTATAATTGCTCCATAGCCGGAAGAGTACGGCAGCTTAAAAAGGCGATTGCAATGACGGAATGACGGCACTGCGAAGTCTCTTTAAACATTGGTAAGCCGGCGAAACAGATTGTTTACATCCAACTGTCCATATCCCCATATGTTATTTGGATAAACAGTACCGGTTTCACGCTTGGCACCTCGGATCAGAAGGCGGTTTACATCATATCCGGTCATAGAAGTATAATTCCCTCTGGGAATGGCCCATTCCAGGATCATGGCAACGGCGCCGGCTGTGTGAGCGGCTGCGGCTCCTGTTCCGGTGATTGAACCATACTGGTTCCCCGGACCGGAGATGGCACAGGGAAGCTGATAGCCGGGAGCGGCTATATCTGGTTTCACCAGGCCGTTTCTGGTATAACCTCTGCTTGATTCAATTAGTATGCTGTCATTAATTTGGTTATAAGCCGAAACCGTTAGTTGATGGAGTCCGTTACCAGGAGAAGTTATGGTGGTATCCGGATTTGGACTGAGAAAAAAGGTTTCATTGGAAATAAGATCACCGGAAGGCAGCCAGCAATGGAAGGATATGGGTTCGTTTTCTGTGCTTTGTACCCGAATGCTCCAGACCCCTGGCAGGGGATCTTTAAAGCGAATCAGGATCAGCTGATCACCTGTCTCCTCTTCAAAAATAAAGTTATTAACCCAGATGACACTTGGAGTGAAAATAAAGTTGAACATTCTGCAGGAACCGATGCTGGGATAAATCATTTGAGTGGATTCCCGGTTTGGCGAAGAAACATCTACGGCAAGCCTTCCGAAAGCATAGGGCCATATCTCCATGGAAAACAATTTATCTTGTTCCCCGACTCTTAATTCAAAGTCATTATAAAAGGGTGCCTGTGCGGTATTGTTATAGTAATGTCTGCGGTTGTTTCCCTCGTTTCCGGCGGAAACGGAAAGACCAATTCCTGGAAGCCTGCCCAAATAGTTTAGATAATTACTAAGAGCGCCGCTTCCTTCATGCCCTTCCTGGCTGCTTCCCATGGCAATGCATATAACCAACGGACGGCTTATACTTTGTGCATATGCAATTAAGTAGCGTATTCCAAGTATAATGTCGGATTCCTGAAAGCAAAGGATGTCATCCGGCACAAAAAAGATTTCCTTTAGATTCTGCTTAGCATCCTTTAGCTTTACAACGACCAGTTCGGATTCCGGTACAATACCGGAAAAGGTTTCATCTGCATTAGGCCTTCCGGCTATTACACTTGCAATGGATGTGCCATGGCCGTTGGTGTCTACGGAAGGTACAATGGATAAGGGGTTATCTGATCTCAAGGCAAGATTAATAAGCTCTCTTTTATACTCAGTTCCAAAGGTAAATCCTTGGGGAGGGGAACTTCCCTGTATGGACTGATCCCAGATAGAAAGGATCCTGGTGGTGTTATCATTATAAAGGAAGGTCTGATGCTGGTAATCGATTCCGGTATCGATGACTCCAACGATGATTCCCCTCCCAAACATGCCCAAAAAGGGATTTCTCTGTACGGTGCCGATTCCTGATTTTTCGATGCTGACACTAGACGTTGGCACATAAAGAGTGGGGAAGCTGTGATAAGGATACACACCCAGGTTGCAGGGATCTGAGTTTGTCGTAGGGATGTGAAGAAGAGAGTGCCTGAAATTCAGCGTAGTAATGTTATCCCCGGTAGAGTACATGGGGATGGAGACATTATTAATAATAAGGTCATAAAAGTTATTGTCCAGAACTTTTTCCAAATTTCAGCCTCCAGGTCTGGTTTGAAAGGAGCATTTGTTTTATATTATGCAGCAGGAGTGCTATTATGAGCAGCATAAAGGTTTGTTTTATTCAATACTTATGAAAGATTTTTACATCAGGGACCGGATAGAATGCTTGAAAATGATTATCCTATTCAGATTGGTCATTATACAAAAAAAATTATCATATATTGTAAATAATATAGATAGCGGAGACAAAATGTGAATTTCGCTGTAAACAAGTATCTGCAGAAGTCATACATGCAGCAGGCTCCAAATAAGCAAAGAGAGCTTGATCCCAATCGAATTAGCGTCCCTGTAGGTTATCAGATAGAAGTCTTTGCTCAAGGATTAAACGCACCAATTGGTATGGTTTTCACAGAAAATGGAGATATGCTAATTGCTGATTCCGGAATTGCAACAATGAATCCCCGGGTTTTACGTATCAGCAATGGAAGCCTCCAGGTGATTGCGGATGGCTTTAATGTTCCCCTTACTGGAATTAATTATAAAAATGGACGCATTTATGTATCCCATAAAGGTAAGGTAACGATTATTCATCCTAATGGAGGAAGGCAGGATATCATCAGCGGCTTGCCAAGCAACGGGGACTATTCCAATAATCGGGTAGAGTTTGGCAATGATGAGAAAATTTACTTTGGACAGGGAACAACAACGAATTCCGGTGTAGTAGGTCTTGATAATGACTGGGTTTTGGAGCATCCCTATTTACACGATTATCCCGGTTCCTATATATTCCTTAACTACGCTAATTTTGAAACTAAAAATGTGTTGATACCAGCCATGGATTCGGCTGTTACGGGAGCGTTTTCCCCTTTTGGGGTTCCCAATATCCAACAATACCAAGTGAAAGAAGGCAGACTTTTAGCTTCAGGCAGTGTAATAAGGGCAAATTTGGATGGCTCTGGAATCGAACAGGTTGCATGGGGGCTTCGCAATCCGTTTTGTATGAAATTTGATGACTTAAATCGGCTGATTATATCAAATCAGGGCATGGATACCAGAGGGAGCAGACCGATTGCCAATGCCTTGGACGAATTGCATTTGTTTAATAAAGGGGCATGGTATGGCTGGCCGGATTATTCAGGAGGAGCTCCTGTTACAATGCCCAGGTTTGTTCCTATTAGAGGCAGAAAGCCAGAATTATTGCTTCATACCATACCGTCAGTGCCTCCGACACCCATTGCAGTTTTTCCGTCAGGCTCCAATATAATGGGATTTGATTTTAACAGGTCATCAGATTTTGGACTGATTGGTGATATTTATATTGCGTGTTTTGGGGGTGTCCAATACGAAGAATCCAACGATTATATTCGTTCCGGTGTTGGACATAGGATATTGAGAGTGAATGTTGTCAATGGAGATATTGCAACATTTGCCATAAATAAATCAGGATTTCCGGAAGAAAGGGGGCTGAGCCGTCCCACTGATGTTATTTTCGGACCTGACGATTCCATGTATATATCAGATATGGCAATCGCTGATTTAGAGATGCAAAATGTTTATCTGCCATACACAGGAGTCATATGGAGGGTAAGAAAAATAATGATGTAACTCTTTGGTTTGCCAGATGATTGAAATGGAATTACCATTGTAATGAACGGCATGGAGCATTTAGGTTGAGCCAGCAAGGAATATATCATAAACCTTGCTGACTTAGCTGTAATAATTAAACATTGCTCTGACTTTTTAATCTACAGATTGTTGGTACTATTCACTTTATCAATTGGGTATTTTGAAGAAAATGGATAAATTAGATGTGGTGCCAATACGATATGGGATTAGGCGATGTGTACATTTACAGCCTGTAAGCCGCGAGCGCCGTTCGTAGTTTCAAAAATAACTGACTGGCCATCTTCTAAAGACTTGAAGCCTTCCATAGCAAGACCGGAGAAATGAACGAATATATCGTTGCCTTCTTCATCGCAGATAAAACCGAATCCCTTTTGTGCATTAAACCATTTTACTGTACCTTTTTTCATGAAAGATACCTCCTTATAAAATTATAATTATTTTAATAAAATAAAAAATCGCATATAAGTGTAAATCATCAATAGAATCATGACTTACAAATACATGCGAAATCAAAACTTTATTTAAAATACCGGTTTAGTGTAACATGGCATTGCAAAGAAGTCAAGCAAAATATATCGTATATTTTTCATACCTCAAACGACACTTATCCACAATATTGTGGAAATAATTGTGGATTGATTGATAATGTCTGAAAAATCGACACAAAACTGCAAATTATTACATGTTTATCGAAAAGATATTTCACTGGGTGGTACAATTTTCAAGGCCCCTGGTAAATACAAGGATTTCTTGTATTTACCAGGGGCGGGCAATAATTAATAATGATTAGTATCTGCTTCTGCAACAGCTTTTGTTTGGTGAATAGTACCCCAAGGGTGATGGGGAGGTGCATAAATAGAGAATAATTTTAAAGGAAGCTCGCCGGTATTAATCACATTGTGCCAGATTCCTGCGGGAATAAAAATAGCACTGTTTGTAAAAATGGGCTGTTGAAAATATAAACAATCCCTTTGGTTCCCCATTTGAACCACCCCTTGACCGGATTCAATGTACAAAAATTGATCGTCATCCGGATGAATCTCTAATCCTATTTCGTCACCTGCCTGGATGCTCATTAAGGTGAGTTGTAAATGATTACCTGTCCATAAGGCAGTGCGAAACGTGTCATTATTCATGGCAGCCTTGTTAATATCGATAGTAAACGGATTTGGGCCGTAATCCGTTGGTGCTAAAGGCCGAGACCTGAAGCGGTTGTTATCCAGGTTGTTAGGAGATGTGTAATTATAGTTTAACATTTTTCCTCTAAAAAATATAATTTTGTAAATTATATGAAAAGTGTTCAAAGATATGTCTATATTAAAAATAAGAGAGAAGGGGACAAATAAAACTACATTGAAATTGACTTAGGATAAGGGGAACTGCAAATTCTCCTGAGCAATTATCATAATGCGGACAATTAATTATTAAGATTGGGTGAAAGAAAGGACCCTGGTATTTACAAGAAAATCTTGCATTTACTAGAGTCCTAAGATACTGGAAGTAATGGGGCTCGAACCCATGGCCTTTCGCGTGTGAGGCGAACGCTCGTCCCAGCTGAGCTATACTTCCATTCATGGAGATAGCGAGACTCGAACTCGTGGCCTATGCGTTGCGAACGCATCGCTCTCCCAGCTGAGCTATATCCCCATAACTAAATTATAGCACGATGATTGGGAATTACAAGTATTATTTGTGCAAATAAAACATGAAATTACATCATTTCTATTCTGATCTTAAAGAATGATATTTGCCTGGCAGCCATCCAGCCAATTCGCGATATTGTCAAATACGATTTTAGCCCTGGCTTCCATGGATTGTTCCGATGCAAAGGCTACATGAGGGGTAACGATGGTGTTTTTGCTTTTAAGAAGCGGATGGTCCGGGTCAAGAGGAGGCTCTGTCTCAAATACGTCGATTCCAGCGCCGGAAAGGTAGCCGTTATTTAAGGCTTCCGCCAAAGCACTGGAATCCACCACAGGTCCTCTGGCAGCATTGACTAAGTAAGCGCCTTTTTTCATTTTTGCGATAGTTTCCCGGTTAATTAAATGGCGTGATTCCTCGTTTAAAGGACAATGGAGGCTTACGATATCAGAGCGGGATAACAGCTCATCTAAGGATACAAATTCCATAAAGGAAGGCTCATTGCCATTTAAATGGCGCTTGTAACCCAGAACCTTACAACCAAAGGCAGATAAGAGCTCTGCAGTTCTTATTCCGATTGCACCGGCTCCTATGATTCCTGCGGTTTTTCCCATAAGCTCAAAGCCCACCAGGCCATCCTTGGTCTTTCCTTTCCGGCAGCGGGCTTCCACCTGAGGGACGTTGCGGAGAAGAGAGAGGATCAGACAGATGGTAAGCTCTGCTACGGCTTCTGTGGAATATCCGGCAGCATTGCTGACCTTGATACCCTTTGCCCTGGCGGCTTCCAGGTCCACATGGTCGACTCCTGTAAATGCAACATCTATGAATTTTAAATGCTCGCAGGCAGATATTACCTGACCGGACAAAGGCATATTGGCGATCATAATCACATCTGCTTGTCTGGCCCGTTCAATCTGGACTTCAGGATCAATATTCTTTGGGTAGGCAGCAAAGTGGTGGCCGGCATCAGTCAGCGGCTTTGCGTATTCATTCAGAAGAACGTCCGGGATGCCCAGGGATTCTAATAAAACGATGTTCATAGAGTTCACTCCAATCATTGTAAGAATTACAGGACCGCACAAAGGACGGCCCTGCAACTCTTATTATAGCACTGATGGAAGGATTAAAAAAGATAGGATTTATTTGGCTGCCTTTTCCGAGTAGACTGTGGTCACAAGTGTTTCATAGGGAACCCGTTCCTTTAATTGTCCGGATTCCTCCAGAATATTTTCCAGAAGCTCAAAGCTCTCTTTTTCAAACACGGTATCCTTTTTCCAGGTATCCTGAGCCTTATAGCGGTCAACTATGGCTGCTATGGTGGCTACATCGGTTTCTTTAAATTGAGGCTGTATCACTTTTGCAATCTCTTCGGAAGAATGGGAATTCACGTATTCCAATCCTTTTTGAATGGCATTGGTGAATTTCTGAATGGTTTCCGGATTCTTATCCAGATAGCTTTTCTTTGCGCTATAGGCGGTGTAAGGAATATAACCGGAATCAACGCCCAGGGAGGCCACTACATGGCCGTTGCCTTCTTTTTCAAGACCAGTGGCAAATGGCTCGAATTCCACGGTATAGTCTGCGTCATTGCTGGTAAAGGCTGCTGCAGTGAGGCCAAAGCTTATGCTCTGGTCAATGGCCAGGTCTGTAGCAGGATCCATTCCATTTTTCTTCAGGATGTACTCAAAGACCATTTCCGGCATTCCTCCGGCTCTTCCGCCCAGTACCTTCTTGCCTTTTAAATCCGTCCACTGAAAGTCAGGCTGAGGTTCCCTTCCTACAAGAAAGTTTCCGGCTCTCTGAGTTAGCTGTGCAAAGTTGACGGCATAGTCTTTCGAACCGTTTGCGTAAGTATAGATGCTGGCTTCAGAACCCATGAATCCGATATCGGCATCGCCTGATATCAGGGCAGTCATGACCTTATCGGCACCGGCTCCGTTGACTAAAGTCAGGTTAATGCCTTCATCTTCAAAATATCCCAGTTCAATGGCTGAATATTGGGGAGCGTAGAAAATGGAGTGGGCAACTTCATTTAGTGTGACAGGAGTCAATTCAGATGCTTTTGCCTTTGAGCCGCAGGCAGTCAGGCTGAGCAAAGTAGTTCCGGTGAGTATGGCCGCCAGAAAAAAGTGATAGGCTTTTCTCATAAAATCCTCCTTAGGGAAATCTTACTACTACATTTTATTAAGAGAATATGGGAAGGTACTTTGTCTTGTAAAAAAATTTTATATTTCAGTTGTCGAGGAAGATACATGATAAAAAAGCGGCCTTATCTGTTTTCTGCCCGAGGTTCTGCAGCTTGTCAGGGAGACAGCCAGCATAAATGCCGCCAGAAGTAAGGCGATTGTCTTTTTCATATCGTGCATCCTTTCTTAGTGTCTCCTAGTGGCATTGTATGAAGCCGGTCAGGCTGCTGTTCCGGTCATTTATTTATTTCTGTATTTTAGGATAGAATAAGAAGAGAAACTGTGATATACTGCTATAGTAAAATTTACAAACAGGAGAAATATAATGGACTATCGGATGATCGTGCTGGATTTGGATGGGACGCTGACGAACCGGAATAAGGAGATCACGCCCAGGACCAAGGAGGCACTTTTTGAATTAAAACGACAGGGTGGAATTATCGTACTGGCTTCCGGACGGCCTACATACGGGGTGATGCCCCTTGCCCGGGAATTGGAGCTTCATGAATCCGGCGGATATATTTTATCCTTTAACGGAGGGCGTATTATCGACTGCAAAACCGGGGAAACGGTTTTTGCAAAGGAACTGCCGGTATCGTCCAATGCCAGAATTATACGCATGGCTGAGGATCATGGGGTGAACATCCTGACTTATGAGAATGATCTGATTGTGACGCCCAATGCCCGGGATGAATACGTGGAAAAGGAGGCCGCCATCAATAAGCTGGAAGTAAAAGAAGTGGAGGATATGGAGGCTTATGTGCAGTTTCCCGTTGTAAAGTTCCTGATGCTTGAAGAAGGAGATTTCCTTGCCATGGTAGAGCCAAAGGTTAAAGCGGCTTTGGGGCGGGATTACAGCGTTTACCGTTCAGAACCATATTTTCTGGAAATACTGCCAAAAGGGATCGACAAAGCGGCAAGTCTGGAACGCCTGCTTTTACGGCTGGGCATGAAGCGGGATGATATGATTGCCTGCGGAGACGGCTACAATGATTTATCCATGATCCAGTATGCAGGTCTTGGCGTTGCCATGGAGAATGCCGTACTTCCGGTAAAGACGGCAGCTGATTATGTGACCTGCTCCAATAATCATGACGGAGTGGCTCATGTTGTTGAAAAATTTATGCTTTCCTAATGTTTGCGGAGGGTGGACTTTACAACTTTAGTATGTTAAAATGCATCTGAGAGCAAAAACAAGAAAAAGGGGATTGATTGATATTATGAATAAAAAGATTAAGACAGATGCGGTCGATCATCTGTTTGAAGCCATTTTAACTTTGAAAACACCGGAAGAGTGTTATACCTTTTTTGAGGATGTGTGTACGGTCAATGAACTGTTAAGCTTATCCCAAAGGTATGAGGTGGCTAAAATGCTGCGGGAGGGCCGCACCTATTTGGAAATTGCGGAAAAGACGGGGGCATCTACCGCGACAATCAGCCGGGTGAACCGTTCTTTGAATTATGGTAACGATGGGTATGATATGGTGTTTAAGCGTTTGGAAGAGGAAAAAAGAGAAGGCTGATACAAACAGGGACAAGCCTGGAGTTAGCACTTGCCCCTGTTTGTATCATACCATAAACCTGGGGTCCTTAATCTCATTCTCTGTTTACGCCGATGAGCAAGCTCATTTACGTTCCCCTGGTCTATTGTATTATTTTTTCTTTTTTATGTTCACAGGATCGGTCTCCCTTAAATCATCAATGATCTGTTCAATGATCTGCTTCTTTAAGTATACATCAAAGGAAAGCTCACAGATCCAGGAAAAAAGCCGGAGATATTCCAGATCATCACCCTGGAGCCCCTTATCTTCAAAGGTTTTACCGGCGTGAAGGTATTTTTGGGTAATATCCTCCTTGATGCGGTCTATATCCCCTTCCACCTGGGAGAAGATTTCCCTGTAGATGTCCTCCAAAGGAATCCCTTCCGAAGAATTAAAATGCTTTTCCGTAATTGGGCGGAAGAGCTGCTCAATATCATGGAAGGAAAGCAGATTTTTGAAATAATATATAAATATGAGGAGCAAAATGTGCTCTCTGGAATATTTCTTTTTATTGGGAGCCGGAAGGAGATTATTCTTTGCATAATTATTGATCATGGTCTTAGTCAGGACCTTGTCTTCCGGATAGCGTTTGGTATCTTTTAAATGCTCATCCATAAAGGTAGTGACCTGGTCCATGTACAAATCGATGTTGGGAATGGACTCCGGCCTGATGTGGTCTAAGGATTCCAGATACTTTCGGATGTCCTGCATTCTTTCTTCGTTGGTCTTCATATGTTTTCCTCTTTCCTGCCCATGCCTCCTGGGCATAAAAGTATGCCCGCAGGGTACAGGCCTTCCGCACGGCTGTTGCCGTACATGAGGGATGATCCCCTTTGTCATATCATATTATATAGTATTCAATACCAGATGACAAGGGGTAAAAATATATAATGCACTAAATTTTTTTGAGAATACCAAAAAAAGATTCTTGACTTTTGACGAATGTGTGCTAATCTAGAATTATCAGAGAGATGAACGAAAGGAGATAAAAAATTATGAAAAAAGTATTAGCAACAGAAAAAGCACCGGCAGCAATCGGCCCTTATTCTCAGGGCGTTCGCGGAGGTGATTACGTATTTATATCTGGACAGCTTCCTATTGACCCTGCTACAGGTGAGTTTGCAGGAGATGATATCGTATCCCAGACAAGACAGTCCCTGACAAATATCAAATCCATTCTGGATAGCGAAGGCTTAACGATGGCTAACGTGGTTAAGACAACCGTTCTATTAAAGAATATCAGCGAATTTGGCGCCATGAACGAGGTTTATGCTTCATTTTTTGAAGGGGAATGCCCGGCAAGAGCTGCATATGAAGTAGCAGCCCTTCCAAAGAACGCTTTGGTTGAAATCGAAGCTATCGCTTACTGCGGCAAGTAATATACAGGCCCAGAATAGCAGATATGGCTGCCGGATCATTTTCTGAGAATTTGATTTAAGGGAACGAAAGCAGGGAGTACGGCTCTTTAAGATGCTTAAAAGCATTTCAGAGAGCTTTGCTCTCTTTTTGCATTTTAAGTAAACATAAGGCATATTTCAAGTGCAGTTGTAGAAATAAAGGGCTTTTTGCGAAAGAAATGGGTTGCATATTGACGGACTTATATTATAATTAATTAGAAAGTCCGATTTGTTTTTGGCTCATCGGACGGCTGTTTTTCCGGAACATGGTTTTATCAGGTTTATGTTCAGAAGGAAAATCAGGTCTGAAAATGAGGTTGAAAGAAAAGCAGCATTCAACCTTGCGTTTGGAAACAGTGTGCCCCACTTCAACGGGCATCATCTGGATATGCAAGGATATCCCTTTGATTCATTAATATGCAAATATGGAAGATGGTATTCTAACGATGAAGATTGAAGAAACGGCAGAAGAATATTTAAGCCGGATTCCCATGTGGACCAGAAAGAAAAATTCTCTTGAAGATATCCGGAAGTTTCTTTGGGAAATGGGAGAACCGGATGAAGGGATGCAAATTTTTCATGTGGCAGGTACCAATGGAAAAGGGTCGGTATGTGCATTTTTACAGTCTGTGTTAAGAACGGCAGGCTGCAGGGTAGGTACTTTTACTTCTCCGCATCTCATGGAAATCAGAGAGCGTTTCTGTATCAATGGTGAGATGGTGGCGGAGGAAGTTTTCGAAGAAAGCTACAGAGCCGTCAGAATGCTTTCCCGGAGTATGATGGAGAAAGGGTATTGCCACCCGTCTTATTTTGAGTTTTTATTTTATATGGCGATGGACATGTTCCGAAAAACGGAAATGGATATTGTAATCCTGGAAACAGGCCTTGGAGGGAGGCTGGACACCACCAATGTCATTCGGTCCCCCCTGGTATCTGTGATCACCTCCATCAGCCTGGATCATATGGAATATCTGGGAAATACCATTGAAAAGATCGCATGGGAGAAGGCTGGAATTATAAAGAGAGGGGTCCCGGTAGTTTTTGACGGAAACGAAAGGACATCGTCTCAGGTCATCCGCAGCAGGGCGAAGGAGATTGGCTCTCCCTTTTATGAGGTGGACAGGCAGGGGTATGAAATAACCGGCTGGAGAGATAAGGGGTGCCAGGCCAGATTTTATAAAGCCGGGGGGGATTTTATCGAAGTGAACGTTCCCTCCGTTGCAGAATATCAGGTTATGAACGCCTTTCTTTCATATAAAGCTCTTGAGGCAGCAAGGCTTAAGGAGGTTATGGGCCTTGAGATTTCCCCTGGGCAGCTGAAGGAAGGAATTGCTCATATGTACTGGCCGGGCAGAATGGAAGAGGTGCTTCCTGGGGTATATCTGGACGGAGCCCATAATCCGGGCGGCATCAGGGCCTTTACCCAAGCGGCAGCCGGTTTGTGTGAAGCCGGGAAGAAACGGGCAACTTTGTTGTTTTCGTCAGTATCCGATAAGGATCATAATAAAATGATTAAGGAAATTGCAGGGGCGCTGCCTCTTGATTTGGTGGCGGTGGCTCATATACACTCGGAAAGAGGACTTGAAACGGAGATCCTGCTTAAGGAGTTTCAAAATGCCTGCGGCTGCGGTGTGAAGGGATTTCCGTCAGTGGAAGAGGCAGTTTTATACATGCTTCATATAAAGGATGAAGGGCATCTGTTGTTTTGTGTGGGTTCCCTTTACCTTATGGGGGAGATAAAAGCGGTTTTAAGGAGGAACTCCATTCCATGAATACCTGGATGCCCGGAAAAGATGGGCAGGAAAGAGGAAAGCATATGATCGATTTTGAAGCTGAGATTGACAGTTACAGGCCAAGCCTGGAGGTTGATGCCATAGAAGATGCCATTGTAAGAAGTGATCTGACGGATATGAATGATCTGATGATGGATCTTATAAAAGAAATCAACAAGGAATAGGCGGTTAAACTATGGATTATGAAAGAAAAACCAGGGTGATTGCAAACAGCTATTATAACATGGGGCTGGAACGGGCAAAACTCAGGGACTTGTCAGGCGCTTCTGAATGCCTGAAAAAAAGCCTTCATTTCAATAAATATATGACAGATGCAAGAAACCTTTTGGGCCTGATTTATTATGAGGTCGGAGAGGTGGGAGAAGCCCTTGTGCAATGGGTAATCAGCATGAACTTACAGCCTGAGGAAAACCGCGCAGATCAATATCTTGGCCAGATACAGAGAAAGTCAGGCGCTATGGAGACGGAGCGGCGTGCAGTGAGAAGGTTCAACCAGGCACTGATCTATGCCCAGAACGGAAGTGAAGATCTTGCCATTCTGCAGCTAAACAAGGTTACGGAAAGCAAGCCGAACTATGTGAAGGCCCAGCTTTTGCTGGCGCTCTTATGCATTGCAAGGGAAGATTATCAGAAAGCAGGAAAAGCAGTTTATAAGGTATTGCAGATTGACCGCAATCATCCCAAGGCTCTATATTACAAGTCTTTAGTCAAGGATGGGGGGGGAAGCCCCAAAACCAAATATGAAAAGGAACCGGAAAAACGAAAGCTGAAAAATGTGCTTTCCCACAGGCAGATGGAAGATGACGATGTGATCATCCCTCCAAGCTATCGGGAAAATACAAAAGACCAGGCGGTGTGGAATATACTTGCCGGACTTTTGCTGGGGGCTGCTGTGATCTTTTTTCTGGTAATGCCGGCCAATACAAAATCCATTAATGAAAGCCATAACAAGGAAATGTTAAAATACAGCGAAGCCTTAAGCCAGGCCAGCCAAAAGGCCGACAGCCTGGCAGGGCAGCTGGAAGCTTTGGAAGCGGAGAAAAAGACTGCAGAGGCATCTCTGGCCTCCCTTACCAGTGATTCAGACAGCGTTCTTGCCCAATATCAGGCCGTGATCGGAATCCTCCAGGCTTATAAGAAGGATGATTTCCCGGCTGCGGTACGGATTTATGCAGGGCTGAACCCGGATCTTATTACTTCCGCCGATGTCCAGGCAGTAATCGGTGAGATAAGAAAAGACATGGCTGAGAAGGGGTGTCCGATTCTGGAAGGTCTTGGGGACAAGGCAGCAGAGGCGGGAGATCCTCAGAATGCCCTTGTTTATTATTCAAAATGCATTGATTTAAAACCGGACAGTTGGCAGGCAAAATATAAGACTGCAGTCATTTATAAAGGAATGGATCAGAAGGAACAGGCCAACGGGCTGTTCTCCGACATCATAAATAACAGCAAAGATGAAGAGCTATCTGCTAAGGCAAAATCAGAACGTGGTTTTTAGGCAGCAGAATGCATGGAAAGACACTACAGAAGAGAATTTTTTTGTGGTGTCTTCTTTTGTTCTCAGGAACTCTTCCGGGGAACAATGGAGTTCTTTTCTGGTATTACGGGCAGACAATGAAGAATGGAGGAGTATTGCATATGAATCAACCATACTTTACATATGAAGCAGATGGACAGACCTTGATTATCCATCTGCCGGAGGAGTTGGATCATCATAACTGTTCAGGGCTTAAATACGAAACCGATTTAATCCTTTCTGAGAACTATATCAGGCGCATTGTTTTCGATTTTTCAAAAACCAGGTTCATGGATTCTTCGGGAGTGGGTATTTTGCTGAACAGATATAAGCAGATGGCTTTAAGCGGGGGGACCGTAAGCCTCTACGGAGCAGGTCCCCAGGCTCTCCGCATTCTAAAAATAGGGGGCATTTTAAAATTAATGAAATTATATGACTCTAAGGAAGCAGCAGTCACAGGTTGAGGAGGAACGTATGTCAGAACAGAATAAACCAGAAATTCTGAAAATGGAATTGGAGGCCCTGTCAAAGAATGAAGAATTTGCCAGAGTGGCAGTGGCTGTTTTTATGGCAAGGTTAAACCCCACTCTGGAAGAAGTGGATGATGTAAAAACAGCCGTGTCGGAGGCAGTCACAAATGCGGTCATCCATGGATATCAGGGGAAGGGAGGAATCATTTACCTGGAAGTAGAGATTGACGGGTTGGAAATATCTGTGACCGTAAAGGATACAGGTATCGGAATCCCAGATATCAAACTGGCCATGGAACCTATGTATACCACAGATCCGGATGGAGAACGGTCAGGCATGGGATTTTCCTTTATGGAAGCTTTTATGGATCAGGTAGAAGTAAAGTCGGCGACCGGCGAAGGGACAGCCGTGACCATGAAAAAGAAGATTAGCGGGTGAGCCTTATGGATGAGACCATGAGATTGATACAAATGGCTCACGAAGGAGATAAAGCGGCAAGGGATCAGCTTGTGACCGACAATTTCGGGCTGGTTTGGAGCATTGTACGCAGATTTACAGGGCGTGGATATGAGGCTGAAGATTTATTTCAGATAGGCAGCATAGGACTGATGAAGGCTATCGATAAATTCGACTTGTCCTATGAGGTGAAGTTTTCTACTTATGCTGTTCCCATGATCACAGGAGAGATCAAACGTTTCTTAAGAGATGACGGGATGATTAAGGTCAGCCGTTCCATTAAGGAGATGGGGCTAAAAGTAAAAAATGTCAGGGAGGAATTAATATATCGCCTGGGAAGAGAGCCAACGGTAGAAGAAATTGCAGGAGAAATCGGGGCCAGCAAGGAAGAAGTGGCAGCTTCCATTGAGGCTGGAGCAGAAGTGGAATCCTTATACCGTTCTGTAAACAAAAATGACGAAAACAGCATTTTACTTATTGATAAAATTGAAGAAGAAAGTTCCGCGCAGGAAGAACTTTTAAACCGCATGGTGTTACGGGAGCTATTAACGGCGCTTTCCGACAAGGACAGGGAAATCATTATCAGGCGTTATTATTATAATGAGACTCAAAGCCAGATTGCGGCAAAGCTTGGGATATCCCAGGTTCAGGTTTCCAGGCTGGAAAAAAAGATTTTAAAACAGATGAGGGAAAAATTGTAGAATAAAATAATTTTATACGGCTCATACTAGCTTTGAAAAACCAGAGAAAAGGATGTGAGCACGTATGGAATCCATAAAACATAAGCTTGTCATGGCGCTTCTTGTGTTATGCCTGATTGCAGTGGCTGCTGCTATCTGGTACATGATTGCTGTTATGCCGGATGGGGCGGAAAAAGAAGGGACGCTTGTAGAAGCCATTCCGGGATTGGAGATGATGGTTTCATGAGCAAGACCGTATATTTGAATATCAGCCAGATTACAGAGGTCCGGCACAAAGAGATCCAGTTAAAGGATGTGGCAGACGTTTATTGTGACGATTCGGCTATTATGAATAAGTGCAAAGCTCTTCGGATAAAAACCATCCATCTGGACCGCAATAAGCGGTATATCGAAAGCACTCTGGATGTCATTAAGAAACTGATGGAAATGGATTCGACTCTCCAGATCAATAATGTGGGAGAGGTAAACTTTATCATAGACTACCATAAGCCGAAGCCCCCCAGCTGGGCCTGGCAGTGGGCCAAAACCATTTTTGTCTGTATCATTTGTTTCTGCGGCGCATCCTTTGCCATTATGACCTTTAATAATGACGCCAGTGTTTCGGATGTTTTCAAGGAAATTTACCGGATCATCATGAAGCAGGAGTCCAGCGGATTCACGATTTTGGAGGTCAGCTATTCCGTTGGACTGGCCATTGGAATCGTGGGATTTTTCAATCATTTCGCAAAATACAAGATTAATACTGATCCGACGCCGCTGGAGGTGGAAATGCGGCTTTACGAAGACAATATCAGTAAGACCCTGATTCAGAACGATGGAAGAAAGGAGTCGGATATTGATGTTTCTTAAAGAAGTATTTCTTGTTTTTATTGGGCTCAGCGCTGGCGGCATTATAGCAGCCGGCGTTTTTGCTTTTTTAGCAATAATCGGCATATTTCCCAGGCTGATTGGAATCACACATACGAAAAAGCATATTTTGCTTTATGAGTCCTTTATCATTCTTGGGGGAGTTCTTGGGAATATCTGGGATATCTATGAATTTCCCATAGGATTTGGGGGAAATCCGGTTCTTGGTATATACGGTCTGTCTGCTGGAATCTTCGTGGGTATCCTTGTTATGTCCCTTGCGGAAACGTTGAAGGCCCTTCCTGTGATGAGCCGAAGGATTCATCTGGCCGTTGGACTGCAGTATCTGATCCTTTCTCTCGGTCTTGGAAAAATGATGGGATCCCTGCTTTATTTTACAGGAAATCTCGGAAAGTAACAGGATGTAAAGGATTTACAGAATGGAGGAAAATCATGGAAATAAACAAAAAAGCATATGAAGCTTATGTAAAAGAGGTGACACCGGTCCATAAAAAATTTCCGGGAATTATAAAGGCTTTTCTGGTAGGTGGAACCATATGTATTTTTGGCCAGTTTGTTACAACCTTATTTATGAATGCGGGTCTGGAAAAGGAGGCGGCATCAGCCTGGACCACTCTGGTTCTGATCGCGGCCAGTGTCATCCTCACCGGATTTAACATTTATCCCAAGATTACAAAGTTTGGGGGAGCGGGAGCCCTGGTGCCAATCACGGGATTTGCCAATTCCGTAGTGGCTCCGGCGGTGGAATTTAAGGCGGAGGGTCAGGTATTCGGAATCGGCTGTAAGATATTTACGATTGCCGGTCCTGTCATACTATATGGAATATTAAGCTCCTGGGTCCTTGGGATCATCGCCTATGTGTTAAAGGCTTTTAGCATGCTGTAGGAGTGAAACCGGTCAAGAAATGGAGAGAGAAAATGCAGATAGGAAAAGCAAGTATTAAATTTGAAGAACCTCCGATTATTGAAAGCATGGCATCCATAGTCGGAAAAAAAGAAGGCCAGGGTCCCCTGGGAAAATTATTTGATGTTGTGGAGCAGGATGACATGTTTGGGGCGGACACATGGGAAAAGGCGGAAAGCGCCCTCCAAAAGCAGACGGCTGATCTGGCCATTGAAAAAGGGGATATCCGGAAAAAGGACATCCGTTATTTGTTTGCAGGGGATCTTTTGGGCCAGCTTATTGCCACTTCTTTTGGAACGGTGGATTTGGAAATCCCTCTGTTCGGCTTATTTGGAGCCTGCTCTACCATGGGAGAGGCTCTTAACCTGGGGGCAATGACTGTTGCAGGAGGCTATGCGGACAAGGTCATGGCTATGGCTTCCAGTCATTTTGCAACGGCTGAAAAACAATTTCGTTTTCCATTGAGTTATGGGAACCAAAGGCCGTATTCCGCCTCATGGACTGTCACCGGCTGCGGTGCAGTGGTGCTTGCCAAGCATAGGAAGGAAGGAATTGCAGCCGTTACCGGGATCACAACCGGACGTATGGTGGATATGGGCATCAAGGACTCTATGAATATGGGAGCTGCCATGGCTCCTGCTGCTTTTCACACCATTCAGCAGAACTTTGATGATTTTCAGGTGGATGAATCCTATTATGATAAAATCATTACAGGAGATTTAGGACAGGTAGGACGGACCATCCTCCTTGATTTTATGAAAAATAAGGGGCATGACCTGGAAACGGTTCATATGGATTGTGGAATAGAGATGTATAACAGCGAAGAGCAGGACACCCATGCGGGAGGAAGCGGCTGCGGCTGTGCGGCTTCCACATTGTGCTCCTATATACTTCCGAAAATTCAAAACGGTACATGGAAACGGGTCTTGTTTGTTCCCACAGGCGCCCTTCTTTCCACAGTAAGCTTTAACGAAGGTGAGACGATCCCGGGAATTGCGCATGCGGTCGTGATCGAGAATATGGGAAACTTATCATAAACAGGCACTCTGGGGATGTGTCTGTTGAAAGACAACCTTCATGTCCGGAGATTATGGGCAATAAAGAAGAAAGGAGAAAGCCATGGATTACTTGAAAGCGTTTATAGTAGGAGGAGTGATCTGCGCTCTGGTGCAGATTCTGATGGACAATACAAAGCTGATGCCGGGCCGCATCATGGTACTTCTAGTGGTCACAGGAAGCATTCTGGGAGCACTTGGGATCTATCAGCCCTTTGCAGAATGGGCCGGAGCCGGAGCCACGGTTCCGCTTCTGGGCTTCGGAAACACCTTATGGAAAGGTGTTTGGAAGAGCATGGGAGAGGATGGGTTCCTGGGGATTTTTAAAGGAGGATTTACTGCCAGTGCAGTCGGGATTTCCGGAGCACTGATTTTCGGATATCTGGGATCTATTTTGTTCAAGCCCAAAATGAAGAGTTGATATTGCTGTGGGAAAAGAAGATTGCTTATAAAATATGCCGCAACAGCCAAACTGGCTGTTGCGGCATATTTATGTTTTTAATAGCCTCCCCAAGGTGGAATCTGTGTTGCACCTCCTGGATTGGTGTATCCCGGATTCTGAGGCGTATATCCCGGATTCTGAGAGGGATATCCAGGTTCGTATTGCTGGGGGCTTCCGCCGGATGAGTTCTGGCCATCTCCCGGAGGAAGAATGATGGAATTGGCGGAATGGATGGTACAGTATCCTGGCATAGCGTATTTGGAATCATCCGTTGCCCCTTCCTCTCCCGCAGGGATAGCCATGAAAATAGCAGTGGTCCGTTCCGGACAATAAGGAGTAGGCAGCCGGTGGGATACAGAGCAGACCGTGGCACGTACATGATTGTTGCATACATCAGTAGGAACGGTACCCTTTGCAAAAAATTCAGTATATACCGCATTGCCTCTGGGGTCATTGGTACAGACTCCTGAGACTGCCAGCTTGCCGGATTTGCGGCAGATCTGTGCGGTTTCAATGCTGTCCGGCACTGTAAATCCAGGATCAGACATACCTTCATGGACTCTGGTCATGATCTTCCGCCAGATACCCTTATGGAAAGATGTGCCTCCATTTTGCTTGGTCAGCTTCTGGTTGTCATCGCAGCCGGCCCATATACCTGCCGTATAATAGGGGGTATAGCCTACGAACCAGATATCATTGTTTGCTGTGGTGGTACCGCTTTTTCCTGCTGCCGACATGCCGGGTATACGGGCAGCGGCACTGGTGGAGCTTGGTCCGGAGCTTGAGAACTTTCTGCTGCTTTCCATGGAGTCTGCCATGGCATCAGTCAGAAGGAATGCGGTGGAATCCTTTAATACCCGGTGGGTTTCCGGTGTATTATCGATTAACACCTTGCCGTCATGATCCAGGATCCTGGTAAAGAATATGGGTTTTTTGTATACTCCTCCATTGGCTATGGTGGCAAAGGCTCCGGTCAGCTCTAAGTTGGAAACACCGGTAGTGATTCCTCCAAGGGCCAGGGCCGGGTTATAATCCGTATCGGTCAAGGATGTGATGCCGAAATTCTTGGCATATTCCACCCCAAGCTGAGGGGTAACGGTTTCCATCAGGCAGCGTACGGCCACGATGTTCATGGAATAGATGATTCCTTCCCGAATGCTTGAGTAGCCCTGATAGCCGGAGCTGTACCAGTTGGAAAATGTTTTATTACCCACTGTGTAAACGGAATCGTAATAAACAGTACCCAGGGTGGCTCCACAGGTATCCATGGCAGGGGCAAAGGCAGTCAAGACCTTAAATGTGGATCCTGGCTGACGGTATGTGTTGCTGGCCCGGTTTAAGGTCAGACTGGCAGTTTTCTGTCCCCGTCCGCCGCTTATGGCTTTTACTTCACCAGTTTTCTGGTCCATGAGAACGAAGGAAGCCTGAGGCTGTAGTGTCTTATGAAGGCTTTCTCCCAGAATGGTATCCCCGTCCTGTAAAAGATAAGCCTTGTATCCTTCAATATCAGCCTGAACGGCTTCTTCAGAATTATATAAGCCGTCATATCCCGTATCCCCATTTTCCCGGTGGTAATGCTTTATATTTTCCTGGGAGTAATGGGTGGTGGTTCCATCCTTATGGGTAACAGAGAGTCTGTATTCAATGGAATATCTGGCAGCGGAATAGTTTTCAGGATTGTTGATTTCCTCATCTACAATCGTCTGGAGCTTTGGGTCCTGAGTCGTATAAATGGACAGACCGCCGCTGTAAAGCAGGTTATGGGCTTGGGTGTCTGTATAACCAAGCTGGTCCTTCATTGCCTTTTTGACCTGCTCCACCAGTTCATCCGTGAAATAGCTGTATGGGGAGGAGGTTTCCTTGGTGGCGGTGTCTACATTCTGGATTCTGGAATAGACATCGTCGGCCAGAGCCTTATCCTCCTCTTCCTTTGTAATGTATCCCTGGTCAAGCATGTATTGGAGAATTACCTTTTGCTTGTCCGAATTGGCCTTTTGTCCTGTGATAGGGTTAAACTTTGACGGGTTCTGGGTGATCCCTGCAAGGACTGCGCATTCCGATAAGGTCAGATCCGATACTTCCTTATTGAAGTATCTCCTGGCCGCCACCTTGACTCCCAGGGAATTGTTGCCCAGGTTAATGGTATTTAAGTAATTGGTAATGATCTGTTCTTTGGACATAGCCCCGTCCAGCTTGACGGCTAAAAACCATTCCTGCAGCTTTCGTTCCAGCCGTTCCCCAAAGCTTTTTTCCATACCGCCGCCGAAGACGCTGTTTTTAATCAGCTGCTGGGTAATGGTGCTTCCTCCGCCTGCGCTGGAATCGCCTGTGAGAACGCCCTTGACGGCTCGCATAATGGAACGCAGGTCGATTCCGTTGTGGTCCCAGAACCGGGCATCTTCATAAGATACAAAAGCATTGATGAGATTCTTTGGCAGCTCATCGTAGCTGGCCTCCTCCCGGTTAGAGCCTGCGGTCACCAGAGTTTCAGTAACATTGCCGGCGCTGTCATAGACGGTTGTTGCATATTCATTGGGAACAATGGTTGCGATATCTACTTCAGGAGCATTGTCTATGATACCTTTTGCCATGCCAAAACCGATGCTTGCAGCGACAATGCCGCCAAATAAGCACAGCACAAATAAGCTTTTAAAAAAAGCAAGAAAGACCTTGGTGGTGTATTTCCTTGCTTTCGAATTGGCAGATCTGATTTTTTTCTCTGTCGATTGTTTGCCGTAATTCATAGGAAACCTCCTTTACCGAATCATTATACCAAAAATTGTCGTACAATTCAACACTTACCATTTTTGGAGATAATCAGACAAAATATACATGGAAGCTTGCATGGGATTGGACTTTTGGATATAATGGAAGGAATCGGTCAACAGGAAGAAATGAGGATATTTATGAGGAAGGCTTACAGGATTTTGTATCAGGGCGGTACTGGAGAAATTACGGAGAAAAAGTCCCGGTTCATTGCCAATTTAAAGCCTGTGGAAAGAGAAGAAGAAGCCCTGGCTTTTATAGAGGAAACAAGAAAAAGGTATTGGGATGCAAGGCATAACTGCTACGCCTGGATCATAGGCAGGGGCGGGGAAGAAAAGCGCTTAAGCGATGACGGGGAACCTGGTCAGACAGCGGGAAAACCCATGATGGATGTTCTGGAAGGCGAGAAACTAGTAAACCTTTGCGCAGTGGTGACCCGGTATTTTGGAGGAACTCTTCTTGGCACGGGAGGCCTGGTAAGAGCTTACTCCAAGGCAGTTCAGGAAGGCCTTAAGGCCTGTACCCCTATGACTGTGGAACCGGCAGTGAAGCTTTCTGTCTTAACGGACTATAATGGTATTGGCAAGATCCAGTATCTGCTGGGGCAGAGGGAGATTGCGACTCTTGGTATTGAATATACAGACCGGGTGGAGCTTACGGCCCTGGTACCTGACGAGGCCCTGGACCATCTCCGGGCAGATCTTACAGAGGCCACCAGCGGAAGAGCCGTTCTCCTTGTAACAGGGGAGGTTTATTACGGGATTTTTAATAAGGACGTGATACTGTTTCCGTGATAAGGGAGAGAAGCTTGAAATAAACTGTCGAAAAAGGAGGAAAAAATCTTGCAATATGATATATAGGATGATATACTGGATAATTGTGATAATGTAAATGAAACTAAGGGCGGATCTGGTCCTTAGTTTTTTATGATATGGGAACAGGATTGCCTGTATTATAAAAATGTACTTTGGCCGGTATACCCTATGAATGGCCGGGGTACATTCTTTGTTTAAAGAGTAGAAAGAAGAGTACAGTTTATGAAGATGAAAAGAGAAGACGTAAGAAATGTGGCAATTATTGCCCACGTCGATCATGGCAAAACAACCCTGGTGGACGCACTGCTTAAGCAAAGCGGCATTTTCCGTGAAAATCAGGAAGTCATGGAGCGGGTCATGGATTCCAATGATATTGAGAGAGAGCGGGGAATCACCATTTTATCCAAGAATACGGCTGTTCATTACAGCGGGACCAAGATCAACATTATTGATACCCCAGGCCATGCGGATTTTGGCGGTGAGGTAGAGCGTGTTTTAAAAATGGTAAACGGAGTGATCCTGGTGGTGGATGCCTATGAGGGCGTTATGCCCCAGACAAAGTTCGTCCTTCGGAAAGCACTGGAGCTGGGACTGTCTGTGGTGACCTGCATTAATAAAATCGACCGCCCGGAGGCAAGGCCCCAGGAGGTAGAAGAAGAAGTCTTAGAGCTTCTCATGGACCTTGATGCCAATGAAGAGCAGTTGGACTGTCCCTTTATCTATGCTTCTGCGAAAGCCGGATTTGCCAAAAAGGAGCTTGAGGATCCGGAAGCTGACATGGGTCCGCTGTTTCAGACTGTTATCGATCATATTCCGGCTCCCGAAGGAGATCCGGATGCCTCCACCCAGCTTCTCATCAGCACCATTGACTACAATGAATACGTTGGCCGTATCGGCGTAGGCAAAGTGGATAACGGAAGGATCAGGGTGAATCAGGAATGCGTAATCGTAAACCACCATGACCCGGATAAATTCCGCAAGGTAAAGGTTGGAAAACTTTATGAATACGAAGGCCTTAACAAGGTAGAGGTCCAGGAGGCCACCATAGGAGCCATTGTGGCGATATCCGGTATTACGGATATCCATATCGGGGATACCCTCTGCTCTTCGGATAAGCCGGAGGCGATTCCGTTCCAGAAGATTTCAGAACCAACCATTGCCATGAATTTCATGGTAAATGACAGCCCTCTTGCCGGACAGGAAGGAAAGTACATCACCTCCCGCCATATCAGGGAGCGCTTATTTAAAGAGCTGAATACGGATGTCAGCCTTCGTGTGGAGGAGACCGATTCTCCAGACTGCTTTAAGGTTTCCGGCCGGGGAGAGCTTCATTTGTCTGTTCTGATTGAGAACATGAGAAGAGAAGGCTTTGAATTTGCTGTCAGCAAGGCAGAGGTTTTGTACCGCTATGATGAGAGGAACCATAAGCTGGAGCCTATGGAGATCGCCTATGTGGACGTTCCGGAGGAATTTACAGGTGCCGTTATCCAGAAGCTGACAAGCCGTAAGGGAGAGCTTCAGGGTATGAGTCCTGCCAACGGAGGCTATACAAGACTGGAGTTTGCCATTCCTTCCAGAGGACTTATCGGTTACCGGGGAGAGTTCATGACGGATACAAAAGGAAACGGAATCATGAATACGGCATTTGACGGCTACGCACCTTTTAAGGGAGAGTTGTCCTACCGGAAGACGGGATCCCTCATTGCCTATGAATCAGGGGAATCCATTACCTACGGCCTGTTTGGCGCCCAGGAGAGGGGAAGTCTGTTTATCGGACCAGGCGTAAAGGTTTATTCCGGTATGGTTGTGGGACAAAATCCAAAGGCGGAAGACATTGAGATTAATGTATGTAAGACGAAAAAACTGACCAACACCCGTTCTTCCAGTGCGGATGAGTCTCTTAAGCTGACACCGCCTAGGGAAATGAGCCTGGAACAGTGCCTTGACTTTATTGATACCGATGAACTTCTGGAGATCACCCCTTCCAATCTTCGGATCAGAAAGAAAATTTTAGACCCAACCTTAAGAAAAAGGTCTTCTCTCAACAAAAAATCATTGGCGTAAAATGTAATATTAAGGAGAATGCTGCCCTCATTAACCGAAAATTCGGCAATGCGGCGGCGTTCTCCTTCTTTTTCTTGGACATTCTGCCTTGTTGTGTCGATATTTTTGGATTGTTTTCTATCATTTTAGGGGATTCTATCACATAAATTTAATATTAGCTGTGAAGCATATTAGCAAATAAGTGAAAGAAGAGGGGAAATACAATGTCAGAAAAAATGATTGAAAACAACAAAGTGAGCGTTATCGGAGAAATCATCTCCGGCTTCACCTTCAGCCATGAAGTATTTGGAGAAGGATTCTATATGGTGGATGTTGCGGTAAACCGTCTCAGCGAACAGGCAGATGTGATACCGCTCATGATTTCAGAACGTCTGATCGACGTGGAAGGGGACTACACCGGTTTAACGGTGGAATCCATTGGCCAGTTCCGTTCCTATAACCGTCATGAAGGAACGAAAAACAGACTGGTGCTTTCTGTTTTTGTAAGGGAGATCCATTTTATAGAAGAGTTTACAGATTATACGAAGACCAATCAGATTTTTCTCGATGGATATATATGCAAAGCTCCCATTTACAGGAAAACGCCTTTGGGAAGGGAAATTGCGGACCTGCTCCTGGCGGTTAACCGCCCATATGGAAAATCAGATTACATACCCTGCATCGCATGGGGGAGAAATGCCAGATATGCTTCAGGATTTTCGGTAGGAACCAGAGTTAAAGTATGGGGAAGGGTCCAGAGCAGGGAATACACCAAAAAATTAAGTGAAACAGAGTGTGAAAAGAGAGTGGCTTACGAAGTTTCGGTCAGCAAGCTGGAGTGTGCGGAATAAAGCTGCTATATATAAATCAGGGAATGCCTTCCAGGCATCCCTTTATGCCCGGTAAAAGCATGTGCAATAGAAAAGAACGCCTGCAGGCTCCCTTGATGCGCAAAAGGCATGTGTAATATTAAGGAAATGGTAAGAAAACTTGCAAAATAATTAAAATTATGATACGATAAGCAGGTTCTAACATAATATGTAAATAATTGCTTTTTGGCTGTTATGAGGTGCTGAAAGATGAGTAGAGGTGCGATACAGGTTATATACGGGGAAGGAAAAGGTAAGACAGCGGCTGCAGTAGGTATGGGAATCGCAGCCCTGGCCCAAAATAGAACTGTTATTATGATACAGTTTTTAAAGGGATGCTCTGGCCGGACTTCATTTGATGTTATAAAATGCCTGGAGCCTGAGATGAAAATATTCCGGTTTGAAAAGTCCGATTGCTTTTTTGAAAGCCTTTCTAAAGAACAGCAGGAGGAAGAACGGAGAAATATCCGTAACGGCCTGAATTTTGCAAAAAAGGTCGTTTCAACCGGGGAGTGCGATATGCTGATCCTGGATGAGATTCTTGGGCTTCTGGACCAGAAAATCATAGAGCCGGAGGAGCTGACAAAGCTGCTTCAGTCCAAAGTTGATGATATGGAGGTCCTATTAACCGGTAAGGTATTTCAAAAGGAAATAGAACCTTATGTAGACAGTATTCTGGAAATCAAACATGTTAAAGTTGACAACACAAAATAATAATGATAGTATGGTAACATACATAATAGAGTAGAGGTTGCGTTGCTTATTAGTACTCTGTCCGATGTATCAGGTACAGATGAGGGCAGGGGGAAGGAAGAAACGCCGAAGAACGGTATGGCCTGAGCGTACTTGTTCTGGGCATATGGTTAAGAGCCATATGACTGTCATCCAATTGGATGGGGAGCTACTTAAAGAAAGATGAGATTACCAGATTCTGAACTTTAAGAGCTGACCCTGTTGTCAGCTCTGTTTTTTATTCCTGGAAAATTTTGCTCTATGAATAAAATGCTTTGCGGAACAGAGAAGACATCGGGCCGGATGAAAGTTTACTATGTATGACGAAAAAGAATCAGGAGGATGATATTATGGCAATTTTTGAAGGGGCAGGTGTAGCCCTTGTTACACCATTTAAGGAAAACGGGGAAGTTAACTATGAAAAACTGGAAGAGCTGACAGAAGAGCAGATCGCATTAGGAACAGATTCTATCATTGTATGCGGTACAACAGGCGAAGCGTCCACCATGACTCATGAGGAGCACTTAGAGGCGATTAAATTCGTGTGTGATGTGACGAGAAAAAGAATTCCTGTCATTGCAGGAACCGGCTCCAATTGCACGGATACGGCTGTTTACCTGTCTAAGGAAGCTCAAAGGAACGGCGCGGACGGGCTTCTCCTCGTTTCTCCTTACTATAATAAAGCAACTCAGAACGGGCTGAAGGCTCATTTTAAGGCAGTTGCCGGTGAAGTAAAGATTCCTATTCTTCTATATAATATTCCAGCGAGGACCGGAGTTAATATTACTGCCGAGACCATAGCGGATTTGTGCCTAAATGTCCCCAACATTGTGGGAGTAAAAGAGGCAAGCGGCAATTTTTCTGCGATAGCGGATTTAATGAATCTTACGGACGGCCGGGTGGATCTGTATTCCGGCAATGATGACCAGATCGTCCCCATGCTTTCTTTGGGAGGGAAAGGGGTTATTTCTGTTCTCTCCAACATTGCACCGGCTCAGACTCACGAAATCTGTGAGGCTTATTTTGCTGGAGATGTGAAGCGGAGCGCCGCACTGCAGCTGGCTGCAATACCTCTTATCAATGCCTTATTCTGCGAAGTAAATCCCATTCCGGTAAAGGCAGCCTTAAATTTAATGGGGAAAGGTGCTGGCCCTATGCGTCTGCCTCTTACTGAGATGGAACCTAAGAATCAGGAACGATTAAAACAAGCCATGATTGCGTATGGAATTCTGTGACCGGTAAATGATACAAAATGAGGAAACACCCTTCGGGTATCCCTTTATGCCAAAAAAACCTGGGCAGGAAAGAGGAAACACCCTGGGGGTATCCCTTTATGCCCAAAAAGCCTGGGCAGGAAAGAGGAAACATGATTAGGATGATAATGCACGGCTGTAACGGGGCCATGGGACAAGTGGTGACCGGGATTGCAGCAGAGGAAAAGAATATAGTCATTGTTGCGGGAATCGATCCCCATGATACCGGTCAGAATCCATATCCGGTATTTCCGTCTCTTGAGTCTTGTAACATAGAAGCAGATGTGATCGTTGATTTTACTTCCTCCAAAGCGGTGGATGGTCTTCTTGATTACAGCGTCAGGAAAGAAATACCGGTGGTAGTATGTACCACAGGGCTTTCTGAGGAGCAGATGAAAAAGCTGGAAGAGGCTGCAAATCATGTAGCAGTACTTAAGTCAGCCAACATGTCTCTTGGAGTCAACCTGCTTATGAAGCTGGTAAAAGACGCAGCCCAGATTCTTGCGGCAGCAGGATTTGACATTGAAATATTGGAAAAGCATCACAATAAGAAACTGGATGCCCCCAGCGGAACTGCCCTTGCCCTGGCAGATTCCATCAATGAAGCTATGGATCAGGAGTTTCATTATGTATACGACAGAAGTCAGGTCAGAAAGGCCAGAGACAAAAAAGAGATCGGGATCCAGTCCGTCCGGGGAGGAACCATCGTCGGAGAACATGATGTGATTTTTGCAGGAACGGATGAGATCGTCACCTTCCATCATACTGCCTATTCCAAAGCGATTTTTGCAAAAGGCGCTGTCTCCGCAGCAAAGTTCCTGGCAGGAAAAGCCCCGGGATTCTATACCATGAAAGATGTAATAGATTCTTAAAAATTCCAAAATTTCCCACCATAATTCATTCGGCCTTTACACATACTAATCGTAGAAAATGAAAGGAGAATGTATTATGAAGAGAATAAAACCATTTGCAATCGCACTGATTGTCATTATGACAGTCATGTGTCTGTCAGCCTGCGGTACCACCAAGAATAACGATGGAACTTCAGCAGGTACAACAGCAGCTACTACCCAGACTACAGCAGCAACAACAAAGACTGATACTACCAGCGCTGCTGATACAACAGGTGCCGGAGCTTCTACAACTGGTGCGAATGAAAGCACCGGAGTGGTTAATGGTGCTGTTAACGATGTAGAAAAAGGAGTAGACAAAATAACAGGGGAAAGCAATGGCCAGCCAACCACTGAAGTCACAAAGGCTCCATAATAAAAAAAATATGAAAAAGCTTCAGGCAGGAATTCCATGCTTGAAGCTTTTTTAATTATAAGTTATAATAAAATTATCAAGTCTTGCTGTATTTTCAATCATTTCTATTTTTATTTTTATCAAAAACCTATATTCCGGCCGGATATCCAGAACATTTTAATTTAGTAAGGGCCTGCTTGGCAGGGAGGCAGAACAAATATGAAAGGGAAATTTGATTATTTTAAATATCAGCGGTATAATAAGAAAAGAAAAAAAACCTGGAGAAACCTTAAGCGGTTTATTCCCCACGAAGAGAGCCGGATCCTGCGCTTAAGAAAAAGCCTGCTGCTTCTTCTTGCTTTGGAAGGTACGGCACTTACTTTGCTGTATGGAGGTATGATTGGAGATAATGAAAACGGATTTCTGTTTTTCGGTTATGAAACAAAGGAAGAGAAGGAAGTGACGGCGGAAGCTTTCTGGGCCAGAAAAACCGGAGAAACCAGGGAGCGGGGACTATCCGTTGACTGGAAGGACGGCACGTTGAAACTCTGGCAGAAGGTGGAGCGGGTGATTCTTCAGGGACCTGATTGAGAAATAAAATCCCATGATGGTCATAAGTATTTATAATAATAAAACCAGTTGCAATCCCATTTTTACTGTATTATAATTTCTACTGAAACACCATAGTTTTATTTGAAAAACTTATAAATTAATTCAGAAAAGGACAGGTGGATACCGTGGAGAAAAAAGAACTGCTGTATGAGGGAAAAGCGAAAAAGGTTTATACGACAGAAGACCCCGATGTATTGATCGTTTCATACAAAGATGATGCAACCGCATTTAATGGTCTTAAAAAAGGCACGATTGTGGGTAAAGGCGCGGTCAACAACCGGATGACAAACTTTATCTTCAAGAAGCTGGAAGCCAAAGGCGTTCCCACCCACCTGGTGGAAGAGTTAAATGACCGTGAGACTGTGGTGAAGAAAGTGGAGATCATTCCTCTTGAGGTAATCATCAGAAACTATTCCGCAGGAAGCTTTGCTAAAAAGATGGGTATGGAAGAAGGCATAAAATTCGCCTGCCCCACACTTGAATTCAGTTATAAAAACGACGATTTGGGTGATCCGTTCATTAACAGCTATTATGCCCTGGCCCTGGAGCTGGCGACTCAGGATGAGATCGATAAAATCACGGAATATGCCTTTAAAGTAAATGAAGTGCTTAAAGAATATTTCGATCGTTTAAATATTGATTTAATCGATTTTAAGATAGAATTCGGCCGTTACCATAATCAGGTTATTCTGGCTGATGAGATCTCCCCGGATACATGCAGGCTGTGGGATAAGGATACCCACGAAAAGCTGGATAAGGACCGTTTCCGCAGGGATTTGGGCGGTGTGGAAGACGCATATGAGGAAGTATTCCGCCGCCTGGGCATCCGGTAAGCAGCATAGAGAGGAACAACCAACGGGTGTACCTTTATACTTAAATAGCATGGGCTGGAAAGAGGAAAGATATCAGATGAATAACGAATGGGATTTCAATTTAGAGGAAGAGTTGCATGAGGAATGCGGCGTATTCGGAATGTATGATTTTGATGGTTGCGACGTTTCTTCCACCATTTATTATGGACTGTTTGCATTGCAGCACAGAGGCCAGGAAAGCTGCGGAATTGCTGTCAGCGAAACGGAAGGTCCCAAGGGAAAGGTAAACGCCCATAAGGGGATGGGATTATGCAACGAGGTCTTTACCCCGGAAATTTTAGAAAACCTCCGGGGCAATATCGGCGTAGGCCATGTTCGTTATTCTACTGCAGGCAGCAGCACACGGGAAAATGCCCAGCCTCTTGTGCTCAATTATTTAAAAGGAACTCTGGCTATGGCCCATAACGGTAATCTGGTCAATGCGCCGGAGTTAAGACGTGAGCTTGAATATAACGGTGCCATTTTCCAGACAACCATTGATTCAGAGGTGATTGCCTATCACATTGCCCGGGAGAGGGTGAAGGCTGCCACGGTTGAGGCTGCAGTTGCAAATGCCATGAAAAAGATCCAGGGGGCTTATTCCCTTGTCATTATGAGTCCCCGTAAAATGATCGGGGTCAGAGATCCTTATGGATTTAAGCCGCTGTGCATTGGAAAGCGTGATAATGCCTATATCCTGGTATCGGAAAGCTGCGCTCTTGATACCATAGGCGCAGAGTTTGTCAGGGATGTCCGTCCTGGGGAAATCGTGACCATAACAAAGGAAGGAATCGTTTCTGATACAAGCCTCTGCCCTGAAGATAAGTCAAAGGAAGCCAGATGTATTTTTGAATATATTTATTTTGCAAGACCGGACAGTGTATTTGACGGTGTCAGTGTCTATCATTCCAGGGTGTGGGCAGGCCGTGCCCTTGCCTTGGATTCCCCGGTGGAAGCGGACTTGGTCGTGGGGGTTCCTGAGTCGGGGAATGCCGCAGCCCTGGGTTATTCCCTTCAGTCCGGGATTCCTTATGGGACTGCATTTGTAAAGAATTCTTATGTAGGCAGGACATTTATCAAGCCAAAACAGAGCAACCGGGAATCCTCCGTAAGGATTAAGCTGAATGTGCTGAGGGAAGCCGTAATGGGGAGGCGTGTTATCATGATCGATGACTCCATAGTAAGGGGAACCACCAGCGCCCTCATCGTTAATATGCTTCGGGAGGCAGGAGCAAAGGAGGTTCATGTAAGGATCAGTTCCCCTCCGTTTCTTCATCCCTGCTATTTTGGAACTGACATACCAAACGAAGAACAGCTGATCGCACATAACAGGACCATTGAGGAGATCCGGAAGGTTCTGGGAGCGGATTCCCTGTCTTATTTAAAGCTTGAACGGCTGAATGAAATGGCGGAAGGACTTCCGATCTGCAATGCCTGTTTTAGCGGTAATTATCCCATAGAGCCTCCCAAGGAGGATATCAGGGGAGAACACAGTGAGTAGGAACATGAATGATTAGAACCGGGGACCGCCGGTCCGGCTGGGTTATCCAGCCAGGAGGTCCCCGGTTCCTCTTCCCATGAAATAAAAAATATGTTATCATAAATTATAATTAACCCAAGGAGGAATTTAACAACCATGACAGATAGATACCAAAGCCCGCTGTCTGAGCGCTATGCAGGCAAGGAGATGCAGTCCATCTTTTCCCCGGACAGAAAATTCAAGACATGGAGAAGGCTGTGGGTTGCCCTGGCGGAAGTGGAAAAGGAGCTTGGACTTCCCATCAGTTCAGAGCAGATAGATGAATTAAAGGCCCATCAGGATGATATCAATTACGATGTGGCGACACAGAGGGAAAAAGAAGTACGTCATGATGTTATGTCTCATGTATATGCATATGGCATCCAGTGTCCAAAGGCCAAGGGGATCATCCATCTGGGAGCCACATCCTGCTATGTGGGCGATAATACGGATATTATTATAATGACAGAAGCCTTGAAGCTGGTCCGCAGAAAGCTTTTAAATGTCATTGATGAGCTGGCACGGTTTGCTGAGAAATATAAGGATCTGCCTACCCTGGCCTTTACCCACTTCCAGCCGGCTCAGCCAACGACAGTTGGGAAAAGAGCTGCTCTCTGGCTTCACGATCTGACCATGGATCTGGAGGACCTGGATTATATTCTCGGCTCCATCCGCCTTCTTGGTTCCAAGGGGACTACAGGGACTCAGGCCAGCTTTCTGGAATTGTTTGACGGAAACATGGACAAGGTGAGAAGGGCGGATGACATGATTGCGGAAAAGCTGGGATTTTCCGGCTGCTATCCGGTTTCCGGCCAGACCTACTCCAGGAAGGTGGACAGCCGTGTGGTGAATGTTCTGGCAGGTATTGCACAAAGTGCCCATAAATTTTCCAATGATATCCGCCTCCTTCAGCATTTAAAAGAAGTGGAAGAGCCATTTGAAAAGAGTCAGATCGGTTCTTCTGCCATGGCTTATAAGCGCAATCCCATGAGAAGTGAGCGAATGGCCTCTCTTTCCAATTATGTCATGGCAGATGTGATGAACCCCATGCTGGTTTCCTCCACCCAGTGGTTTGAGAGAACTCTTGACGATTCTGCCAATAAACGTTTAAGCATTCCGGAAGGCTTTCTGGCTGTGGATGGAATTTTAGACCTTTATTTAAATGTGGTGGATGGGCTTGTGGTATATCCAAAAGTCATTGAGAAGCACATGATGGCTGAGCTTCCCTTCATGGCTACGGAAAATATCATGATGGATGCAGTAAAGGCCGGAGGAGACAGGCAGGAGCTTCATGAACGGATCAGGGAGCTTTCCATGGAAGCAGGACGGAATGTGAAGGTCAACGGCCTTGATAACAACTTGCTGGAGCTGATTGCTGCAGATTCTTCCTTTAATCTTTCCCTGGAGGATTTAAAAAAGAGCATGGATCCCAAAAGATATGTCGGCTGTGCCCCGGCGCAGGTAACCGCTTATCTGGAAGAGATTGTAAAGCCCCTTCTGAAGGAAAACAGGGACATACTTGGAATGAAAGCAGAAATTCACGTATAAAGGGTTTACAGGCAGACGTCAGAAATATTAAGAAGTCTGCCTGTGTTTTTCTTGATTTTCCATAGCAGGAGGAATTCATGAGCAGTAATTTGGAATACTATAAGGTGTTTTATTATGTGGCCCAGCTTGAAAGCATAACATTGGCAGCGGAAAAGCTGTGCATCTCCCAGCCGGCGGTGAGCCAGGCGGTAAGGCAGTTGGAGAAAGCTCTGGACAGCCAGCTTTTTCTGCGGACTTCCAAAGGCGTCCGTCTGACACGGGAGGGGGAATTTTTTTACGGATATGTGAAATCCGGTTTAGAAAGTATCTGGCACGGGGAAAGTATGTTAAAAAGGCTGAAGGATTTAGAGACAGGAGAGGTGCGGATCGGGGCCAGTGATATGACCCTTCAGTTTTATCTACTGCCTTATCTGGAGAAATTCCATGAGCTGTATCCAGGCATCAAGGTAAGCGTTTCCAACGGGCCTACGCCTGAGACTCTCCGGTATTTGTATGAGGGAAAGATTGATTTTGGGGTGGTCAGCACTCCCTTTGAAGCAAAAAGTGAGGTCATGCGCATTGATGTAAAAGAAATTAAGAATGTGTTTGTGGCTGGAGATAATTTCCGCTATTTAAAAGATCAGGAACTGGATTATGAAATTTTAAAAGAACTGCCCTGTATTTTCCTTGAAAAAAATACCAGTACCAGGACATTTATGGATGAATATCTGTCTGGCCGGGGCATAACGGTAGAGCCGGAGTTTGAACTTTCCACCAGTGACATGATCGTTCAGTTTGCCATGCGGAATCTGGGAATCGGATGTGTTATGTCGGGATTTGCACAGATGGAGCTGGAAAAGGAGAATCTAGTGGAGTTAAAGTTCCGTGATGAAATGCCGAAGCGTCATTTTACCATAGTCACAGACAGTAAGACAACCGTTTCTCCTGCCGGGAAGCGCCTTTTGCAGTTAATGACTAGTGATATAAGCTGAAATTATGTAAAATATAAATAATATTGATTTTACTTATGAGTTTTCCTGAGTTATCATAGGTAAGTAAAAGGCATTTTTTCACTCGAAGGAGGAACAATCAAATGGTAAGAGCAATCGTAGGAGCTAACTGGGGCGACGAAGGCAAAGGCAAGATTACGGATATGCTGGCAAAGGAATCGGATATTATCATCCGTTACCAGGGAGGCAGCAATGCAGGACACACCATCATCAACAATTATGGCAAATTCGCCCTTCACCTTCTGCCGTCTGGCGTATTCTATCATCATACCACCAGCGTCATCGGCAATGGCGTGGCATTAAATATCCCGTTTCTGGTAAAAGAAATCCAGGATCTGGTAAGCAAGGGCGTTCCCAAACCTGAAATCCTGGTTTCCGACCGGGCTCAGATCCTGATGCCGTATCACATTTTGTTTGACCAGTATGAAGAGGAGCGCCTTGGCAAAAAGTCCTTTGGCTCCACAAAATCAGGGATTGCACCATTTTATTCCGATAAATATGCGAAGATCGGATTCCAGGTCAGCGAGCTTTTTAATGAAGAATCCTTAAAGGAAAAGGTGGAACGGGTTTGTGAAACAAAGAATGTTTTAATGGAGCACCTTTATCACAAACCGGCCATTGATCCAGAAGAGTTATTTAAAACCCTGCTGGAATACCGGGAAATGGTGAAGCCTTATGTATGTGATGTATCCAAATATCTTCATGAAGCCATAAAAGCCGGCAAGAACATTCTTTTGGAAGGCCAGCTTGGATCGTTAAAGGATCCAGACCATGGAATTTATCCCATGGTAACCTCTTCCTCTACTCTTGCGGCTTATGGCGCCATCGGCGCAGGCATTCCGCCCTATGAGATTAAGAATATCACCACCGTGGTTAAAGCCTATTCCAGCGCAGTAGGAGCAGGAGCTTTTGTCAGCGAGATATTCGGAGAGGAAGCTGACGAGCTGAGACGCCGGGGCGGCGACGGCGGCGAATACGGTGCAACCACAGGAAGACCAAGACGTATGGGGTGGTTTGACGCGGTTGCATCCAGGTACGGATGCCGGATCCAGGGTTCTACGGAAGTCGCACTTACTGTTCTTGACGTGCTGGGTTATCTGGATGAGCTTCGTATCTGTGTGGGCTATGAAATCGACGGAAAGGTGACTAAGGATTTCCCCACAACCGTAGAGCTTAACCGGGCGAAACCGGTATATACCACCCTTCCTGGCTGGAAATGTGAGATCAGGGGAATTAAGAACTACGGGGACCTTCCGGAAAACTGCAGAAATTATATTGAATTTATTGAGAAAGAGCTGGAAACGCCAATTACCATGGTTTCCAATGGACCGGGAAGAGACGAGATTATTTACCGCAGATAATCTGACGGAGCATTATAAAAATGGAGAACGGGAAAAAGCGTCAGCTTTTTTCCGTTCTCCGTTTTTAATGTGAGCCGGTTGGGCACAAAAATGTAAGAGATATATTGAATTCAATATATCAAATACGATCTGAATCTGATTTGCTTGTTTTAAGCACCCGGGCAACCAACTGAGCGGCATAAAGAAGGACCGGGATAACCGCTGATGAAATAATGGCGGCCATGAGCCAGTTTTTTGATTCCGGGCTGTGAGAAAAGGCGGATATAAGGGCAATGACGTACATGGCAAGAATGATGAAAAGTCCGGCCAAAGCCAGGAGACGTTTCCATTTCACAGGAATCACCTCGCTTTCTGAACAAGTTTAATTTCTCCTATTATAGCTTATCATAGGAGAAATTAAAAGAAGAGCTTTCTATTGTTTATAAAATCTTTCAATTTGAAACCTGTACTTTTCTTATGAAATATAGTAAGATTTTAGTTATAAAAAACGGAAGACCGGAAGGAGTGCAGAACTCTTGAGGAAACAATGGATAGCGGCGGCATGTATCCTTCTCAGTATTGGAAGCATGATGACTTCCATGGCTGCGGAGGAGAAGCAGCCGAAAGTAAGCGGAGCCCAGCAGCCGGAAGTAAGCGGAGCCCAGCAGCCGGAAGTAAGCGGAGCCCAGCAGCCGGAAGTAAGCGGAACCCAGCAGGCGGCAGTGTCGGACTGGCAGTGGCTTGAAGAACCTGATGGCTGGAAATATGTCAATGCCGCGGGAGAATTTAAGAAAAACTGCTGGGAAGAGATTGATGGATATTGGTATTACTTTCAATATAACGGATTTATGGCTTCGGACTGGACCAGGATCGGCGGGATGAACTACTGCTTTTCTGAGTCTGGGGAGCAAATGCTTGGATGGTGTTACAACGATGAGGAAGAGAAGTGGCATTATTATAAAGAAGACGGTACGGCTCAGAAGGGCTGGTATCAGGATGACAGGAAAAACTGGTACTGGTTTTCCATAAAAGGGGAGATGGCGGCCTCCGGTTATAAGAATATCTCAGGAAAACGGTACTATTTCTTTGACAATGGACAGTTGGCAGCCAATCAGTTTGTCGGTCTTTTCTATATGGACGAAAATGGCCAGCGAAACAAAGAATTCGATATCACTCTTGATGGTAAGAAAACTTCATCATCCGTATCTTCTGAGGCAAAGGATGCTTTTACGGAGGCCTCTAAGAACATTCCCAGGGATTGGATCAAGAAATTTACGGATCAGGGCTGGGAGATTATCTATTATCCGGGAAAACAGTATCTCTCTGCTCCAATGACAGAAAGCGGCATTTATTACGTATGCCATAAGCTGGATATCAATTATAAAAAAATAAAAATATGCCAGCCGGAAGATTTGACAGCAGCTTTTGGAGAATATATCGGTTATGTCTCCGGCCTCTACAGCAGTTCCAGCCAGGATGCCACAGATCTCCTTATGGGCAGGGATTCTGTGGAGGAATTTGTTTACATCCCTGATTATTTTTCTGATGATATGAAGTTTTATTTTGGAAAGCTGGTAGCAGCCTACGTTGGAAATTCCTCTGACAGGGCAGAGATGGAAGAATCGGCACCTCAGGTGACGGAGATTTTAAAAAGGATTCTGTATCACGATAAAAGGGAGTAAGAAAATGGAAAGCAGCGCATTCACTGCTTTCCATTTTTGTTCCTTTATTCCGCAAGCTCTTCCCAAAGCTCATACAGCTCATCCAAACGCTGCCGGATAGCTTCTTTCTCCTTGTTTAGTTCCATCAGCTTTGAGACATCGGTAAAAATTTCTTCTTTTCCCAGGGCTTCATCTATTTCCCCATCCCTGATTTCTAAATGGTGGATCTCATCCTCTGTTTTCTTTAAATCATTCTGGCGTTTCCGAAGGCGGGCCTGCTCTTCCTTCTGTGCCTTCCAGTCCAGCTTGGTATCGGAAGTATCTTCCTGGGAATCATTCTTTGCAGAAAGCGGGGCAGCGTATAAATTCGTCATGACCTCTTTCTTTTCCAGATAATAGTCGTAGTTTCCGATATAATTGACCAGGGTCTGATTGGTCAGATCCAGGATCCTGGTTGCTGTTTTGTTAATGAAGTAACGGTCATGGGACACGTAGAGGATGGTCCCTGAATAATTGACCAGTGCATCTTCCAGAATTTCTTTTGATGTAATATCCAAATGGTTGGTAGGCTCGTCCAGTATAAGGAAATTGGCTTCCGAAAGCATCAGCTTTGCCAGAGATACGCGGCCCCGTTCTCCGCCGCTTAAATCCTTTATCCGTTTGAACACATCATCTCCGGTAAACAAAAAGGCTGCCAGGATATTCCTGATCTGGGTGTTGTTCATGGAAGGATAGGTATCCTGCAGCTCATCAAACAGTGTCTTTTCCATATGAAGCACCTGATGCTCCTGGTCATAGTAGCCGATATGTACCTTGGAGCCTAAGGAAATTTCCCCTGTATCCGGTTCCACAATACCGTTTAATATTTTTAGTATCGTGGTTTTTCCTGTTCCGTTGCCGCCGATGATTGCAACCCGTTCGCCCCGCTTGATATCAAAATTGATGTCTTTAAAAAGCAGGTTTTGATCGAAGGCCTTTTTCAGACTCCGGACAGTGAGGACATCGTTTCCGCTTATGATATTTGGCTCCAGCCGGATCCGCATTTCATCGTTTATTTCTGTTGGTTTATCCAGTTTTTCAATTTTATCCAGCATCTTTTCCCGGCTTTCCGCCCGCCGGATGGATTTCTCCCGGTTAAATGACTTTAATTTGGCAATGACTTCTTCCTGATGCCTGATTTCCTGCTGCTGGTTTAAATATGCTTTCATCTGGGCATCACGGATCATGGCCCGCTTGCCGCTGTAATCGGTGTAATTACCCTGATATACATTCATAAGACCGTTGTCCAGTTCAATGATCTTTGTGACCACCCGGTCAAGAAAATAGCGGTCATGAGCCACGATAATGACGCTGCCGTCATAGTTAATCAGATATCCTTCCAGCCAGGCAATGGATTCCATATCCAGGTGGTTGGTAGGCTCGTCAAGAAGGATGATATCCGGCTTGGTAAGAAGAAGACGGCCTAAGGATACCCGTGTCTTTTGGCCTCCGGATAATGCTGAAACAGGCTTTTGAAATTCTTCTTCTGTAAACCCCAGGCCTTTTAACACCCCTGTTACTTCACTTTGATAGGCGTAGCCGTTTAACTGCTCAAATTCGTGGTTCAGCCGGCTGTAGGTGGTGAGCATGGCATCCAGTTCTTCTCCTGATGCGTGCTTCATAGCTAGTTCAAGCTGGCGTATCCTTGCTTCCATTTCCATTACTGGACGCTTTATTTCCAGAACCTCCTGGTAAACGGTCCGGTTCCCGGACAAATCCTGGTGCTGGGCCAGGTAACCAATGGATTTTCCTTTGGAAACTACCACATCTCCATCATCTGCCGGAAGCTCTCCGATGATGATCTTTAAAAGGGTGGATTTTCCGGCGCCGTTGATTCCCACGATGGCCGCTTTTTCGTGGTCTTCTATATGGAAGGAAGCGTGTTTGATCACCTGGTTGCTTCCAAATGCTTTGCTTATATTACTGCATGACAGAATCATGTTTTATTTTCCTCCTGAATGAATGTAAGGCAACAGGACTAGTATAATATAGGTGCCCTTTTTTTTCAAGGATACAATCATAAAACCCGTTTGACATTATTTTGTCATGCAGTTATAATAATGTTAGTTAGATTCTAAGTTAAAGAAGGTGAAGAAGTGTCAGAGAAAGAGATTTCCAAAGCAGTGATTACCAGGCTTCCAAGATATTACCGGTATCTGGGCGAGTTAATGGAAGATGGAGTGGAACGTATTTCCTCCAATGAGTTAAGCATCCGCATGAAAGTGACCGCTTCCCAAATCCGTCAGGATTTGAATAATTTCGGTGGATTTGGCCAACAAGGTTACGGTTATAATGTAAAATACTTATATGCAGAAATCGGGAAGATACTGGGAATAGACAGGCAGCATAATATCGTTATCATAGGCGCTGGAAATTTGGGACAGGCTATTGCCAATTACGCGAACTTTGAAAAACGTGGGTTCCTCATTAAAGGGATGTTTGATATCAATCCGCGGCTGATCGGCCTTGTGGTACGCGGAATTGAGATCCGCAGTGTAGATGATTTGGAACAGTTTGTAAAGGACAATGAAGTTAAGATTGCGGCTCTGACCATTCCGAAGACAAAGGCTCCGGAGATTGCGGATCGCCTTGTAAAGGCAGGGATCAAGGCGATCTGGAATTTTGCTCATACGGATTTAAGTGTACCTGACGATGTGGTCGTGGAAAATGTCCACCTATCGGAAAGTCTGATGAGGCTGTCTTACCGGGTCTGCAGCATGCAGGATAAGAACGGGGAAGAAAAGAACAATCAATTTTAAAAAAGGTGATATGCCTGCCGGCAGGCGAAGGGAACGCTCTTCGCTGCCGGTAGTTTTTCTATGAAACGGTTTTATCAGGAAGCGCCCTTTGGGGATACTTATGTGCCCTAAATGAGTGGGAAATCCTGAGGAAAGGCGGGAGAAATTATGAGAGCTCTGGTTACGGGAGGACAGATGAAGGAGGTGGACCGCTACACCATAGAGAAAATAGGGATTCCCTCTCTGGTGCTTATGGAACGGGCGGCCCTGGCGGTTACGGAAGAGGTTGTAAAACATGGGAAAAAGACGGACCGGATATGGATCCTATGCGGAAACGGTAATAATGGAGCGGACGGACTTGCAGTTGCCAGGATACTGCATATAAAAGGATATACAGTGTCTGCCTTACTGGCGGCTGGAAAGGAAAAGGGGAGCAGGGAATATATTACCCAGGTTTCCATAGCGGAGCAAACGGGCGTCAATCTGATGGAATTTTCTGATTTTATTCCCGGCACCTGTGAAATTCTTATCGACGCGCTTTTCGGTGTTGGGCTGGACCGGGAGATCCTTGGAAGATACCGGGAAATCATGGAGACAGTCCTTCTCTGCCGGCCAAAGTTTACGGTGGCGGTGGATCTTCCTTCCGGAATCCATTCCGATACTGGACAAATCATGGGCATAGCTTTAAGTGCAGACGTAACGGTGACCTTTGGCTATGAAAAGCTTGGGACCATGCTGTACCCCGGAAGAGAATACAGCGGAAAGGTGCATGTGGCTGACATCGGTTTTCCGGGAATAAGCTTAGAACGTCTTAAAACTGAATATTTCACTCTGGAGCCAGGAGATGAAGATCGTCTTCCAAAACGTCCGGCCTATTCCAATAAGGGTAGCTTTGGAAAAGTTCTTGTGGTCGCCGGGTCTAAAAACATGAGCGGGGCTGCGTATTTCAGTGCCCTGGCTGCTTACCGGACAGGGGCTGGCTTGGTAAAAATATTTACTGTGGAAGAAAACCGTACCATTCTTCAGACAGGCCTTCCGGAAGCCATAATCACAACCTATGATGCCGGAGAGGCAGAAGCGGGGACTGAGGAATTTAAAAGCCTCCTGGTAAAGCAGTGCGAGTGGGCTACCGCCATTGTTCTGGGACCGGGCCTTGGCCAGGAAGACTATGCAAGGAACCTGGTGGAGGAAGTTCTTGCAAATGCCTATGTTCCCATTATTGTGGATGCCGACGGACTGGGGATCATTGCCACAAACCCGGAGCTTACCAGCTATTTTACGGAAAACATCATTATAACACCTCATCTGGGAGAGATGGCAAGACTTACAGGAAGCTCTGTGGATACCATCAGGAAACATCTGGTGGCCGTTGCCAGGGAATATGCGGACCGGTTCGGCATCACCTGTGTGTTAAAGGATGCAGTAACCGTCGGGGCTTTAAAGGACCAGAGGACCTATATCAATGGAAGCGGCAACAGCGCCATGGCAAAGGCCGGGTCAGGAGACGTGCTGACCGGGATCATAGCCGGACTGCTGGCGCTAGGTCTGGAAGAGTCCGATGCGGCAGCTTTCGGTGTATGGCTTCATGGCCGTGCAGGAGACATGGTAAGAGAGAGACAGGGAGATCACAGTCTTCTGGCCAGGGAGTTGGCAGAAGAGATACATTTAATATGGCAGGGACAAAACAGGTAATACCCTCCGGGTATGCCTTTTTTGCCCAGAAAGCATGGGCCGGAAAGAGGAAACAGAGAGATGAAATTATACAGCAGGGTTTATGAAACAGTGGATTTAGATGCCATTAGGCACAACATGGAGGCCATGAAGGCAAATCTAAAGGATGGAACCAGGATGATTGGCGTTGTGAAGTCTGACGGATACGGCCATGGAGCAGTTCCGGTCGCCTGGGCCATTGATCCCTATGTATGGGGATATGCAGTGGCCACGGTGGAAGAAGGGGTGATTTTAAGAAAGCATGGGATCAGAAAGCCTATCCTGGTCCTGGGCGTGGTGCCTTATGAGGGATATGGCCTTTTGGTGGAACACGGGATCAGCTCCGCCGTATTTCAGCTGAAACGGGCGGAACGCCTTTCCAGCCTGGCGGTAAGGGAAGGAAAAAAGGCAGTGATCCATCTGGTACTGGATACTGGTATGAGCCGGATCGGATATCCGGTCACAGAAGAAGCAGCAAAGGAAGCTGCAACCATATGCGGCCTTCCGGGAATTGAAGTGGAGGGGCTGTTCACTCATTTTGCAAAGGCCGATGAAAGAGACAAGAAAGCCACGGATCATCAGTTGGAACAGTATCAGAAATTCGTGGCAATGCTTGCTGACCGCGGGATCACTATTCCAATGCTCCACTGTTCCAACAGCGCAGGAATCCTGGATCTGCAGAGAGCAAATCTTCATGCGGTACGGGCCGGGATATCCATTTACGGCATTTATCCATCGGGAGAGGTTGACAGGGATACGGTAAAGCTTCGGCCTGCCATGGAATTAAAAAGCTTTATTTCTTATGTGAAAAAAATTGGCCCAGGTACCTCAGTAAGCTATGGAGGAACCTTTACGGCTGACCGGGAAATGACGGTAGCTACCGTTCCCGTAGGATATGGGGACGGTTATCCAAGGAATCTTTCCGGTAAAGGGGAGGTGCTTATCAGAGGGCAGAGAGCCAGGATCTTAGGCCGTGTCTGCATGGATCAGTTCATGGTAGATGTGACAGGTATCCATGAGGCAGAGGAAGAGGATGAGGTGGTTTTAATCGGCAGACAGGGAAAGGAAGAGATTACAGTAGAAGATCTTGCCATGGCCGGCGGCGGCTTTCATTATGAGATCGTCTGTGATATTGGCAAACGGGTCCCCCGGATTTACCTGGAAGACGGCCGTGTCATTGGCACGAAAGATTATTTCAATGATTGTTATAAAGGGTTTTGCCGGGTCTGATAACATACTCTGTGTCCAAAACATATGATAAGGTATGCGGCGGAAAAACTTAAGTGAATACACGAGTCAAAGAAGGTCAATACTAGACTTAGGCATAATTTGCTTGAAGAAAGAGTTGTGAAGTATGAAACAGGCAGATTTGCCGTTCGGTGAGCTGTCAGGCGAATCGGACTTCTTAAATAATTGACGGAGTGTGAGAGTGTGATAATCAGACGCGGAGACATTTATTATGCTGATTTAAGGCCGGTCGTGGGCTCTGAGCAGGGCGGTATCCGTCCGGTTCTTATTATACAGAACGACATAGGTAACAAGCACAGCCCTACGGTAATCTGTGCGGCAATTACCTCAAGAATGAACAAGGCAAAGCTTCCCACCCATGTGGAGCTGGATACAAAAAAATGCGATATGATCAAGGACTCGGTCATCCTTCTGGAGCAGCTTCGCACCATTGATAAGCAAAGACTGAAGGAAAAGATCTGTCATATTGATGACGAACTTCAACAGGAAGTGGATTGTGCGTTAAGGGTGAGCCTGGAACTGGATACATAGTTCACCATAGCGTGATTTGCTTCAGAAAGGCTGAGTGCAGTCTGATGTTGGCAGATCCGCTGGCCGGTGAGCCTTAAGCGAAACGAACTTCCTTGACGGATTACAGAGAAAATGATATATTTTTTAATAGTTGCAAGAAAAATACGAATGATAATGAACAAAAGGAGTAGATTTTTAGAATGGACGATGGCAATCCGCTTATACGCGTGATTATTTTTATTGCTTTTATCGTGCTGGATGCAATATTCTATGGGTTTGGAGCGGCGATCCAAAACGTGAATACAGGCGAGCTGGAGCATCAGATGGAAGAGGGTAGTGAAAAAGCCCGGAAGCTGTTACATATAGTGAACAGGCCCACCAGGTTTGTAAATACTATCCAGATCACCACCAATTTAATCGGCATGGTAACAGGGGCTTTTGTTTTGGAAGAACTGGGAGCAAGGCTGGAAGTGATCCTGACCAGAGGAAGGGTTTATCCCAGCCAGTGGATCTCGTTAATCAGCCTGCTGTTGGTTTCTGTTGCACTGATCGTACTTTTGATCAGCTTTGGCATTATTATTCCAAAACGCTGTGCGGCAAAGAATCCTGAAAGATGGGGGTATCGTATGCTGCCGGCCGTATCCCTCATCATGATCCCTATTATCCCCTTTACCTGGATGGCCAATGTGGTGGCCTTTTTCGTCTTAAAGCTTCTGGGCATTGATATGGCATCGGATAATGAGAACGTTACGGAAGAGGATATCATGTCCATGGTGAATGAAGGCCATGAACAGGGCGTTTTAGAGGCCAGGGAAGCGGAGATGATTACAAACATCTTTGAGCTGAATGATAAAGAAGCCGGGGATATTATGACCCACCGGAAAAATCTGGTGGCTTTGGACGGAGAGATCACTCTCCGGGAAGCGGTGAATTTCATATTAAAGGAAGGATTTAATTCCCGTTACCCGGTTTATAAAAAGGATGTAGATGACATTGTGGGGATCCTTCATATGAAGGATGCTTTGATTGCCGTGGAAAATAAACGGAATGCGTCCCGTCAGCTTTGGGAAATCGAAGGACTTCTCAGAGAAGCTCATTTTATTCCGGAAACCAGAAATATTGATACCCTGTTTAAGGAGATGCAGTCCAGAAAAATCCATATGGTGATCGTGGTAGATGAATACGGGCAGACGGCAGGAATCGTGACCATGGAAGATATTCTGGAAGAGATCGTAGGCAATATAATGGACGAATATGATGTGGATGAAGAGTACATTATACCCTCAGAGGATGGTTCCTTTTGTGTCAGCGGCATGACGCCTCTGGAAGAATTGGAAAGGGCCTTGAACATTGAATTTGACGAGGAAGATTATGATTCCTATGATACCATCAACGGCCTGTTGATATCCAGGCTGGACCGGATCCCCCAGGAAGGAGAGGAGTCGGAGGTATCTGTTTTGGGATACCGTTTTAAAATCCTTCGGGTGGAGAATAAGATCATTCATACCATCCGGGTCTGGAAAGAAGAGCCGGAAGAAAATAGTGAGGAAGATCCGGAATCTAGAAACATGGAGGCCCGTGGGGAATCCTTTCCGGAAAAATGATAAAACAGGCACAGTTGCCAGAGCTTCCCGGTAAATAATGGGGAGAATCGGCGGCTGTGCATTACTTTTTCTTGCAAGATGAAAAAAATAGTGCTAAAATAGAAAAGATGTTTATTTTTCAGATATTATAAGGACGAAGAAGAGAAAGAAAAGGAGTGTTGGGAACGATGTCAGGACATTCAAAGTTCGCAAATATTAAACACAAAAAAGAGAGAAATGATGCTGCAAAAGGCAAGATTTTCACTGTCATCGGAAGAGAATTGGCGGTAGCGGTGAAAGAAGGCGGACCAGACCCGGCAAACAATAGTAGACTCCGTGATATTATCGCAAAGGCGAAGGCCAATAATATGCCAAACGATACCATAGAACGCGGCATTAAAAAAGCAGCCGGTGATGCAGGTTCCGTTAATTATGAAACCATTACATACGAAGGATACGGCCCCAACGGGGTTGCCATCATCGTAGACACGCTGACAGACAACAAGAACCGGACTGCAGCAAATGTAAGAAACGCATTTACCAAGGGCGGCGGCAATGTAGGTACTCCCGGCTGTGTGTCCTTTATGTTTGATAAAAAAGGACAGATCATCATTGATAAGGAAGAATGCGAAATGGATCCTGATGAGCTGATGATGGTTTCCTTAGATGCGGGAGCAGAAGATTTTGCGGAGGAAGAGGACAGTTTCGAAGTGATTACCGGACCGGAGGAATTCAGCAGTGTCCGTGAAGCATTAGAAGCGGCAGGCGTTCCCATGGTGGAGGCAGGCGTTACTATGATCCCCCAGACATGGGTGGAGCTGACAGATGAAGATTCCCTAAAGAAGATGAACCGACTCCTGGAACTTCTTGATGCAGAGGATGACGTACAGGCTACGTACCATAACTGGGATGAATAAACAATGATAAAAGAGAGGAAAGTGCTTTAAGCGGCTTTCCTCTCTTTTTTATACCTAATCGATCTCGGTCAGGTTCCTGACAGAATTTTCTATTTCCTTAACAAGCTCCTGGATCCTTTGGTAGACAGCTCCGGAGTTCTTTGAAATTTCTCCAAACTCTCTGGCAACTACAGCAAAGCCGACACCGGCTTCTCCAGCTCTTGCAGCTTCGATGGAGGCATTGATGGATAGGATGCTTTCCATAGAAGCGACCTTTTGCAGATCCCGGGTTTTTTCTGTAACTTCGCTTAAGGCTCTTTGGATATTGCTTATCTGTAAATCAAGAACATCGTTTCTTTTCTGGGTAATTGTCTTAATATATTCCAGATTGACCAGCTGGTTTACGATGTTTCCCAGCATCTGGGCGGAAGCCCGGATCATTTGCTCGGACCTTACCGGAACCTTTTTTAAGGCCTCCACATAAGCATCTTCGCTGACGCCGATCTCTCTTGCAGTGCTACGGAACTTCTCTTCCTCAGGTTCATTGGGAAGCACCTGTCCTCCCAGAATGGCACCTACCTTTTCACCGTTTATGATGATGTCGGTGGAAAAGTCCATGAGCCCTGCATGGCAGAAATAAGTTCCTTTTCCTTCCTCATCACATTTCCGGCACCGCCGGAGACCTTCCTCACTCCCTCTGTTGTATTTCATGCAGAAATCCGAAAAATTGCTGGGTTTTGTTATGTAATTGCCCTCTGCATCCACTGCGATGGCGGCCAGGCCGGTGGACTCGGAAAATTGATCCTGAATTTTCTGCAAGGCGTTTAGATCAAGGAACTTTTTAATATCAATCATACTCTTTTTTCCGCCCTTTCTGTAGTAAAGTGCTGTACAATTTTTATATATAATATTATATAATAAGGAATGGGGAATTACAAGCAGCTAGTTGAACCAAAGAGAAAAGAAATGGACGTACGCTATGAAAAATGTACGGAGTTTAAGGAATGGAAGAGGTTTGAGATTATGGATAGCGGTCGATTGTACCGGGTACAAAAAGAAGATGTGGAAAGATTAAAGGAACTGTTAACGGAATGCTTTGAAGGGGATCCCCTTTACTGTAAGCTGATTCCTGACGGAAAGACAAGGAGCCGCCTGCTTCCGGAGCTGTTTGAATGCGATATGGAGGAATTTTTAGAGACTTGTGAAATATATGCCGACAGCCCGGAGATTAACGGGATCCTAGTGGTGGATGACGAATCCCAACCCTATAATTCCTTTCATTATTATCTGGCGGAAGCGGCCGCCCTTTTAAAGACAGACGGCTATCTGATTAAGGAGGATCCTACCTTAAGAACATTTTGGAACTTTTTTCAGGGAAGGGATTATTTAAACTCCAGGTGGACGGATGAACTTGAACAGGAAAAAAGGATGCACATTATTTACCTGGCAGTGCGGCCGGCCATGCAGCATCATGGATTATCCTCCCTACTGTTAAGGGAGGCCATACACTATGCAGACAGGAATCAGCTCCTGATCTCACTGGAAACACACAATGAGAATAATGTACCGTTTTATGAGCACTTTGGCTTTAAGGTTTTCACCATTGTGGAAAAGCATCTTCATTTAAAACAATACTGTATGGTCCGGGATATAAAATAAAGACTAATACAAATAATAGGACAGGCTCTCTGTAATCTGAAAGCCTGCCTTTTTGTATAAGGCAATGGCAGGCACGTTTTCGCCGGATACCTGTAAAAACAGCTTCTTCAGTCTTTTATGGCCGGACAGCGAAAAGCAGGTTTTCAGGAGCAGAAAAAGACAGGCGCTTCCCAGTCCCTGGTTCCGTAAGTTCTCGGCAATTACAAAACCGTAAAAATAGGCAGTTTCACCCCGAAAATCCAGATAACAGGAGCCTATGGGGCTGCCATCCATGAGAAACGTCCATGGAGAGTGTTCTTCATTGGGATTATAGGCCATGGATAGGGCAGGGGAATCCCAAAGCGGGTTGCTTTTTGCCAGGCCGGTTTCTATAAAGCCAGAGGCTGAAAGCTCCATTAAGTGTTCCTGATACCAGAAATCGGCTCCTAATGCATTCAGAGTATGAACCGTATCCTCACAGGTTTCATCCACAGGAAAGACCAGATCATTGTCGGCCGTTTCCTTTAAAAGCTCATCCAGTAGCATGGTAAAATATCCGTTCTGCCTGTTTGACGGAAGAGTGTAGGCGCAGGTTTCATACTCCCCGTTTTCATTAAAAAAAGCGCATAAGGCGGATAAGAGATTGTCTTCGTCATATAATAAGTAAAAAGTACAATCCTCTTCTAAGGGAAAAGTAAGAGAAATATGGTCATGCTTTCTGCAGGCTTCCTGCAGGTGAAGCAGGTTGTTTTTCTGCGTTTCGCTGGGGGTTTTGGTACGTATGATATTCATGGCTGGACTCCTGGTATTTTCGTATAGTATCGGATATCTGAACTTGTAACGCAAGTGAAGATAAATGGGCTGCCTTGTAGCCCCGCCCATCCGATTACCGGAAGCGTTTTTGCTTCCGATAATATAATACAATAAAAAAATATCAAAAATCAATAAAATATTTTCCATATTGCTGATTGTCTCTTTGAAATATGGGTGATAGAATAAACACAAGTGAACAGTTGGAGGGATCTATTTGAAAAAGAGAGATGAAATACCGGTTTGCGATACCTGGAACCTGGCGGACATTCTGCCGTCAGAGAGTGCTTGGGAGGATCTGTTCCGTGAAACAGAAAGCTCGCTTTCAGGTTATAAGCGTTACGAGGGACATCTGGCCGATTCCGGCGAGATGCTTTTTTCCTGCTTAAGGTTTGATGAGGAGATGTCCCTGAACATAGAAACATTGTTCGTCTATGGAAGGCAGAAATCCGATGAGGATACGGGAAATGCAAGGTATCAGGAATTATCCTCCAGGGCAAGGTCTTTATCCTATAAGGCTGCGGGGCTGTCCTCCTTTTTAGTACCTGAAATCCTGGCCATACCCCAGGAAAACCTTACTGAGTTCCGGGAAAACACGGCTGAGCTTAAGCGATATGACAGGACCTTTGAAATTATTTTAAAAAAGAAGGACCACACGCTGTCAGCTCCCATGGAAGCGCTGCTGGCAAAGTCCATGGAAGCCACCTCCGGACCTTCGGAGATCTTTCATATGTTTAACAATGCAGATGTGAAATTTCCTGAAATAAAGGATGAGAAGAATCAGCCCGTAAGGATTACCCATGGTAATTATATAGCTTTTATGGAAAAGCAGGACAGGAGCGTGAGAAAGTCCGCATTTGAAGCCCTGTACAGTGTTTACGGACAGTTTATCAATACCCTGGCATCCACATTTTCTTCCAATGTAAAGCAGGCTGCCTTTTACGCCAAGGCAAGGAATTACCCTTCCGCAAGAGCCCATTCCCTTGGAGAGAATGAGATTCCGGAGGAAGTTTATGACAATCTCATAAAGGCAGTTCATGAGGGACTTCCTAATCTCCATCAATATATATCCATCAGAAAAAAAGCTCTTGGAGTAGAAGAGCTTCATATGTATGACCTATACGTGCCAATGGTTTCAAGGGAAGAACGAAAAATTACCTTTGAGGAAGCCAAGGCCATGGTGCTGGAAGGCCTTAAACCTTTGGGTGCGGAATATTTATCTCTTTTGAGAGAAGGATTTGACAACCGGTGGATTGATGTATATGAGAATGAGGGAAAGCGGAGCGGTGCTTATTCCTGGGGAGTTTACGGAATCCATCCCTATGTGCTGTTAAACTTTAATGGAACACTGGACAGTGTCTTTACCCTGGCTCATGAGATGGGTCATGCCCTCCACAGTTGGTTTTCCGATAAAAACCAGACCTATATCGATGCCGGATATAAGATCTTTGTGGCGGAGGTGGCTTCCACATGCAATGAGGCGCTGCTTATCCGTCATTTATTGGAGGTTACAGCAGATAAGAAGGAACGTGCTTATCTTGTGAATCATTTTATGGACAGTTTCAGGGGCACACTATACCGGCAGGCTATGTTTGCAGAATTTGAAGCGGAGACCCACCGCCGCGCAGGGGAAGGCGAAGTGCTTACCGGGGAAGTCCTTTGCAGGATCTATCAGCGGCTGAATGAGGAGTATTTTGGACCTGATATGGTGGTTGATCCGGAAATTGGTTATGAATGGTCCAGGATTCCGCATTTTTACACTCCGTTTTATGTATACCAGTACGCCACAGGGTTTTCGGCTGCCATTGCCATCAGCAGCAGGATTCTCAAAGGAGATGAGAGTGCGGTCAAAGGCTATTATGAATTTTTAAGCGGCGGAAATTCCATGACTCCCATAGACCTTTTGAAGCTGTGCGGCGTTGACATGGGGACGGCAGAGCCGGTAAAGGATGCGCTGTTCGTATTTGCCGGACTTTTGGAGGAAATGAGCCGGCTTATTTAGGTCTGATTGTTGGATAGAGGAGAGGGGAGCAGGTATGAATCTGTATCAGATGATATTTAAAAGAAGATCCATCAGAAAATTTAAGAAGGAACAGGTTCCGGAGCAGTTGTTAAAGGACATCCTTTATTTTGGGGAAAATATACCAAGGCTGCATGGGGAAATTCTGTTCAAAATGGAGATAAGCGAGAATCTGGATGACCACCTGCCTGTTAAGGGGCTGTGGAAGGTGGAAGCTCCCTATTACCTGACCTTTTATTCCGAGGAAAAAGAGGGGTATCTGGTAAATGCAGGATATATCATGGAGCATGTACTTTTGTATATGACAGGAAAGGGGCTGGGGACCTGTTATCTGGGAAGCACCAAGGTATTAGAACCTGCATCGGCAGGGATGAAACAGGTGATCGTAGTAGCCTTCGGCTATCCCAAGACCCTGCTCTACCGTGATCCTGCAACTGCCAAGCGGCTTCCTTTGAAAGAATTGTGCGTGTTTAAGGAAGAAGCCGGAGAATCCATGAAGAATATTTTAAGGGCTGTCCGCCTCGCTCCGTCGGCCATGAATACCCAGCCCTGGCGTTTTATCGTTTATCATGACAGAATTTATATATTTTCCTGCAGGGAATTCCTGCCGTCACCGACTCTTGTATCCATGCGGGAGATCGGCACGGGGATCATGCTTTCTCATCTGACCATTGCTGCAGAAGAAATGTGGATGAATGTGAAGCTGGAGGCTGAGAAAGCCATGGAGAAAAAGTCCTATAAAAGCGGTGCGTATGTGACTACGGCGTTTTTTAAAGAGTATAAATACTGATTACTTCTTAGACTGGTACAGACAAAAAGGGAAGGTCCTTCTTCAGGGGCCTTCCCTTTTTGTCCATATTAGGATGATTCTCAGTTAGGAGTTTTATTCAATGGTGATATAGTGGTTTTCTTCGATCTGCTTCGGGGCTTCCTTTGGAACCACCAGCTTTAGAATGCCATTTTCAAAGGCGGCTTTAATATCTTCCTGCCTTAAGCTGGTCCCTACATAAAAGCTTCTCTTCACAGAGCCGCTGTAGCGTTCCCTGCGGATATAGTTTTTCTGGTCTTTCTCTTCATTTTCGGAAACGGTGTCCGCATAAATGGTTAAATAACCTTCTTTTAATTCGGCGCGCACATCTTCTTTCTTAAATCCCGGAAGTTCAATTTCAATCACATAACTGGTTCCGTCATCCTCAATGTCTGTCTTCATCAGAGACTGTCTGTTGTGATATGCATCCGTAAAAAATGGATCATTGAAAAATTCATCAAATAAGTTGTTTCTTCTGGTTAATAACATAAATGGTTCCTCCTTTTTGGGTTATTTATGTGACACCGGTTTTCCGGTGCTTTTGTATTTGTTATACATGTAATATAACACACATTGTTAGCACTGTCAAGAGGTGAGTGCTAATTTTTCTATAGAAAGAGCCCTGCGAATTTACTTGCTTCTTCCTTGGGCGAAAGCAGGGTTAATCAATGGAAACAGGAAAGCTTATTTTTATTCATAAAAAAAGAAATAAATCTCATTGAATGTGGGAACAAGAGATGGTAGAATAACCATGTTTGCTGAAAAGAAAGTTGAGGAAAAATCATTCATGAAACGGGAAATCGATTGGAAAGAGATCTCAGATGGAAAATTATATGGTTTAAATGATATGGTAAAGGCGGACTGCGGGGACTGTGAGGGCTGTTGGGCCTGTTGCCAGGGGATGGGACAGTCCGTCATCCTGGATCCCCTTGACTGCTTCCGGCTGACAGAAAATCTTAAGTGTACCATGGAAGCACTCCTTGCTCATAAACTGGAGCTAAATGTGGTGGATGGAATTGTACTTCCCAATTTAATCATGGGAGGAAAAGAGGAAAGGTGCGGGTTCCTGGATCATGAGGGACGGTGCGGCATCCACAGTTTCCGTCCGGGGGTGTGCCGCCTGTTTCCCTTAGGGCGGATCTACGGAGATCATGGATTTCAATATTTTCTCCAGGTAAATGAGTGCAGAAAGGAAAACAGGACAAAGGTCAAGGTGTACAAATGGCTGGATACTCCAGAAGTAAAAAGGTATGAGAAGTATGTGTCTGACTGGCATTTCTTCCTGAAACGGCTGGAAGGAAAGCTTGAGGAAAACCGGGATCAGGCTTATGCAAATAAAGTCAGCATGTATGTTTTAAAACAGTTCTATCTTACCCCCTATGACGGGGAGCAGGATTTTTACGATCAGTTTGGCAAAAGGCTTGAAGCCAGTTCCTTCTTATGATAGAATTGGAAAGAATAGAGAAAAATAAGGGCGAAGAGATCTAAGGAGGAAGCTATGATCAGGCAGTTAATAGACAAAATTCAAAAAACAAAGGCACCGATCTGCGTAGGTTTGGACCCGATGTTAAACTATATACCGGAGCATGTTACAAAGAGGGCACTGGAAGAATTCGGTGAAACCTTAGAAGGCGCTGCGGAAGCGATTTGGCAGTTCAACAAAGAAATTGTAGATCATGTATATGATCTGATTCCATCCGTTAAGCCTCAGATCGCCATGTACGAACAGTTTGGCATCGAAGGCCTGAAAGCGTATACAAAGACTGTGAACTATTGCCAGGAAAAGGGGCTTTTCGTCATTGGAGATGCTAAGAGAGGAGATATTGGTTCCACATCAGCTGCTTATGCTGCGGCCCACATCGGCCATGTGAAGGTTGGAAACAAAAGCTTTTCTGCTTTCGGTACAGATTTCCTTACGGTCAATCCATATTTGGGGACCGATGGCGTAAAGCCCTTTGTGGATGTGTGTAAAGAAGAGGACAAGGGTCTTTTCGTTCTTGTGAAAACCTCAAATCCTTCCAGCGGAGAATTTCAGGACAGGCTCATCGATGGAAGGCCTTTGTATGAGCTGGTTGCGGAAAAGGTGGTTGAATGGGGAGAGGACTGTATGGATGGCGCTTACAGCAACGTAGGGGCTGTTGTGGGTGCTACTTACCCGGAGATGAGCAGAATCCTCCGTAAGCTCATGCCCAGCACCTATTTCCTGGTACCGGGATACGGTGCCCAGGGAGGAACGGCAGAGGACTTAAAACCCTGCTTTAATGAAGATGGCCTGGGAGCTATTGTAAACTCCTCCAGAGGAATCATTGCCGCTTATAAATCTGAAAGCTACGCCCGGTTTGGCGGGGAGCATTTCGGCGAGGCTTCCAGACAGGCGGTCATTGACATGGTTTCCGATATTAACAGGGTATTATAGGAGGAAGACGATGGCAAAAGTAAAGGAAACCGCAGTGGTCGACAGCCAGACATGGCTTGGAGACGACGTATACAGCATGTGGATCAGGACAGAGAATATAACGGCCCAGGCAGAACCCGGACAGTTTGTTGACTTATATACAAGGGATGGGGCAAAGCTTTTGCCCCGCCCCATCAGTATTTGTGAAACCCGTAAGGAAAAGGGGCTGTTAAGGCTGGTGTACCGGGTCGTAGGCGGGGGAACGGAAGAATTCTCCCACTACAAGGCAGGGGATACGATTGAAGTATTGGGGCCTTTGGGCAATGGCTTTCCTCTTGAAGCTTGCAAGGAAGGAAAAAAGGCGTTTTTGATCGGCGGCGGAATCGGAATTCCCCCCATGCTGGAACTGGCAAAGCATTTGCACTGCGAGAAACAGGTGGTTCTGGGATACCGGGATGCATTGTTTTTAAATGAAGAATTTACACCCTACGGAAAAACCTATGTCGCCACGGAGGATGGAAGTGCGGGAATAAAGGGAAATGTCCTGGATGCCATACGGGAACATGGTCTGAAAGGCGATGTGATCTTTGCCTGCGGTCCGACCCCCATGCTGAAAGCTCTTAAGGCCTATGCGTCTGAACATAGTATGGAATGTTATCTTTCCCTGGAAGAAAAGATGGCCTGCGGCATTGGGGCCTGTCTTGCCTGTGTATGCAAAAGCAAGTCAGTGGACGAACATTCCATGGTCCATAACAAGCGTATCTGTAAGGATGGTCCGGTATTTAAGGCTGAGGAGGTAGAATTTTAAATGAATACGAAAGTGAATCTGGCCGGAGTGGAGCTTAAGAATCCGGTTATGACTGCTTCCGGCACCTTTGGTTCCGGTGAGGAATACAGCGAGATGATTGATCTGAATCATCTGGGGGCTGTGGTGACTAAGGGTGTGGCCAATGTGCCATGGCCTGGGAATCCTACCCCAAGAATCGCGGAAACCTATGGTGGCATGATCAATGCCATCGGCCTTCAGAATCCTGGAATGGAAGTCTTTATTAAGAGGGATCTTCCATTTTTAAAACAGTACGATACAAAGATCATTGTCAATGTCTGCGGAAAAACCGCTGAGGAGTATATTGAAGTTGTGGAGAGACTGGCAGATGAGCCGGTGGATATGCTGGAAATCAATATTTCCTGCCCCAATGTGAAAGAGGGCGGTATTGCCTTCGGACAGGATCCCAAAGCAGTGGAAGCCATAACCAGGGAAGTTAAAAAATACGCAAAGCAGCCGGTGATCATGAAGCTGAGTCCTAACGTAACGGATATAGGGGAAATGGCAAAGGCGGCTGAAGCGGGAGGTGCAGATGTACTGTCCCTTATTAACACCCTGACCGGTATGAAGATCGACATTAACCGCCGTACCTTTGCAGTGGCCAATAAAACAGGAGGGTTATCCGGTCCGGCCATTAAGCCCATTGCAGTGCGCATGGTATATCAGGCGGCCAATGCGGTAAAGCTTCCTATTATCGGCATGGGAGGAATTATGAATGCCGAGGATGCAGTGGAATTCCTTCTTGCAGGGGCCACGGCAGTTTCCGTAGGGACGGCCAATTTCCGGAATCCTTATGCGGCGGAAGAGATAGTCAGAGGCATTGAGGATTATATGAAGAAATATCAGATGGAAGACATCAGGGAAATCATAGGAGCCGTACGGTAATCCCATGGTTTTGAATAGAGAGGAAAAAAAGATGGAACAGTATAAGCAGGAATTTATAGAATTTATGGTGGAAAGCAATGTCCTTAAATTTGGCGACTTCACATTGAAAAGCGGAAGAAAGTCTCCGTTTTTTATGAATGCTGGCTCCTATGTGACGGGAGCCCAGCTTAAAAAGCTGGGAGAATATTATGCAAAGGCCATCCACGATAACTTTGGGGATGATTTTGATGTTCTGTTTGGACCTGCTTATAAGGGGATCCCATTAAGTGTTGCCACTTCCATTGCTTTTCATGAACTGTATGGAAAGGAGATCAAATACTGCTCTAACAGAAAAGAGGAGAAGGATCACGGCGGTGATGCAGGCATCCTTCTTGGAAGCCCCATAACGGATGGGGACCGGGTAGTAATCATTGAGGATGTGACGACCTCTGGAAAATCCATTGAAGAGACCTTCCCTATCATTAAGGCGCAGGGAAATGTGGAGATCTTAGGCCTGATGGTTTCCTTAAACCGTATGGAAAAGGGGAAGGGAGACAAAGGAGCTTTGGATGAGATACAGGAAAAGTATGGATTTAAAGCGGCTGCGATTGTATCCATGGCAGAGGTCATTGAACATCTGTATAACAGGGAGTATGAAGGAACGGTCATTATTGATGATGCCATCAAAGGGGCCATTGACGCTTATTACCAGGTGTATGGTGTGAAATAACCCATTGCGGGTATCCCTTTATGCCCAAATAACATGGGCAGGAATAAGGAAACACCCTGCGGGTATCCCTTTATGCCCAAATAATATGGGCAGGAATAAGGAAAGGAGAGTTTTGTATGGAAAGAGTTTATAAGACGATGAGAAATATAGGTGCTTTAAACATAGCTGTCGGGATTGTGGTGACAGTGATCGGTCTTGCTGCCGGAACTGTATCAATTATAAACGGGGCACTTCTGCTGAAGAGAAAATCTGAAATTACATTTTAACTGTTATGATAGGAGAGGATGCTGCTAAAAGAGTGTGGCTTTAAGCGGCCTCTCTCTTTTTTCCGCATATAGATGGAGCTTTTATGATTAAAAACACGACGAAACGGCAGAAATTGGGTTGGGTAATTTTCATATTTTACCTGATCTTTTTGGCATACTTTTTATTTTTTTCCGATTATTTTGGCAGGGGCAGCCACGCTCAGGCGGAATATGCATACAATCTGACCCCATTTAAGGAAATACGGCGTTTTATCGTTTACCGCCATGTGGTTGGATGGGAGTCTTTTCTGCTGAATATCGTTGGCAATATTGTTGGCTTTATGCCCTGCGGTTTCTTTCTTCCTGTCATCAGCCGCAGAAGCCGCCGCTGGTTTAATACGGTGCTGTTAAGCTTTCTGTTCAGCTTATGCATTGAAACCATCCAGCTTGTTTTCAAGGTTGGCAGCTTTGATGTAGATGACATGATACTGAATACATTAGGAGGGATTCTTGGATACATCCTGTATAAGATCATTCAGCACATAAGAGTAAGAGTTAGGAGGAAAAAGCGTGCAAAAGCAGAAACGAGTGTCCTACATTAGAAAGCCCTTTGCTAAGCGAAGCTTTCTCTCTCTGGGCCTTTCGGTTGGGGCATTGGCCCTGGGGATCATCGGAATCGTCAGCGCTGTCATGGCAGAAGGCCAGGCGCAGCTTAATGTGGCAGCTGTCTGCTTCTGCAGCCTGATGATTTCCGTTTTTTCACTGGTTTATGGTGTCCTTTCGTTTTTTGAAAAGGATAAAAAATACATACTGTCCAAGATTGGGATGGGGATCAGCTTTAGTCTGATCATACTTTGGACAGTTCTCATCATTATAGGAATAAAGGGGTAAGAATTATGGATTATCGAGTGATGTTTCAACAGGAAAATGAGAATATTATGGAGCGCTTTGAACTTTCCATGGAACGGGTCAGGCAGATGGCATCGGAACAGACCGTACAGGAACCGTACCGTGATTATTTTGCCAGGACAGCATCTTTTATCAGCATGATGGAGGAGTATCTCCGGTTCCTTGAGACTGGAGATCAGAAGGCGGCTCCGGCAGAGGTTTTAAAAGAATGGAACCAGAAGCTTTATCAGGATATTTTACCAGGCCATTATGAGGAAAGCTATGCAAACCCAGCCTATGCCGTATCTAAACTGGGAGAGGGTTACGGCCAGCTTCTTTCCTATCTGTATAAGGAGATACGGGGAGACATTGTTTTTGTCCACGAGTGGAGACTTACGGATCTTACCATATTAAATGAAACGCTGATTGAAATTTACAACATGTTTGAAGAGGGAATCCCTGAGGTTTCCGCAATCAAGGAAGTGATTTACTGGTTTGTCAGCGATTATACAGATCATACGGTTACCTTCCGTGTCAGGGAAGGACTTGATCCAAGTCTTACCTTTGCATCGGATATCATTCGGGACAATGATCTGAAGGATCTTCGGTATTTGTATTATTTTGGGGAATATATTTCCGATTCTGAGCTAAAAACCGCAGAGTTTTTAAACTCGCTGCCTGAGGAAACCGTACGCCTTATGGCAGATACCTATACGGAAGGGTACCGCAAAGGCTTTGAAGTAATGGGGAGGGATTTAAAGAAAAAAGGAGCGGTGCAAATCCGCTATGAGCTGGGCTTTGAGCGGATGGTGAAGTATGCTATAGAGAATTTTGAGAAGCTTGGCCTGAAAGTGATTCTTTGCCGTGCGGCTGTCTGGACCGTCAATACCAATGCGGGACGGAAAGCCGGTTATTACAGCACATCTCCAAACAGGCAGTATGATTATGACCACCGATATGATGACGCTCTTTATTTAAACAAGGCGTTTAAGGACCGGAAGGCAGCGGTTTTAAAAGTGGCTTATGAAACCTACAAGGAACTGGCGGAAGCCTTTGCCGGTCCTGCGGTGCTTGAAACCTTTGGAAAAGAAGGCTTTGCGCCGGTAAATAAGCCGGAAGCCAACCGATTGGATGCCAGACAGGAAAAGCTATCTGCGGAAATGTCCAACGAAACCTCAAGGATCCTCAATCAGTATATGCCTGGAGATGAGACCAGCTTTACGCTCATTGCGTTCCCGGTACCGGAAATCGGAGAGGATTTTGAAAAGATTTTTGAAGAAACCATTGCTATTAACACTTTGGATTATGAAAAATATAAGGCAATCCAGCAATCGGTTATTGATGTTCTGGATGAGGCGGAGTATGTGGAGGTGACTGGAAAGGGAAGCAACAGGACCCGCCTGAAGGTGGCTCTTCATCCGCTGTCAGACAGGGATAAGGAAACAAAGTTTGAAAACTGTGTGGCAGATGTAAATATTCCTCTTGGCGAGGTATTTACATCCCCAAGGCTTGCGGGAACGGAAGGGACTCTGGCTGTCAGCTCGGTGTATATTACGGACTTCCAGTTTAAGGATCTTGTCATGACCTTTGAAAACGGCATGATAAAGGACTATTCCTGCAGCAATTTTGAAGATCAGGCGGAAGGGAAGGCCCTGGTAAAACAGGTGATTTTAAAGAACCATGATACCCTTCCCATGGGGGAATTTGCCATAGGCACCAATACCACGGCTTATGCAATGGCCAGAAAATTCGGAATCATTGATAAGCTGCCCATTCTGATTGTGGAAAAAATGGGACCTCATTTTGCTGTGGGGGATACCTGCTATAGCTGGGCGGAGGAAAGCCCTGTGTATAACCCTAACGGAAAAGAGGTGATCGCCAGGGATAATGAAGTATCCATGCTGAGGAAAGAGGACCCGTCAAAGGCTTATTTCAGCTGCCATACGGATATTACCATTCCCTATGCAGAGCTGGATAAGATAGAAGCGATAACAGCAACGGGAAAGCGGATTTTAATCATTGATGACGGAAGATTTGTATTAAAGGGGACGGAAGAATTAAATATTCCTTTGTCAGAGGATTAATTGCCAAAAAAGTTTAAAAATCAAAAAAAATTGCAATTATTTAACAAATTATATGAAAATGCTTATATAATAAAAGTACTTGCCGATAAAACATACGAAGGTTAAGGTTGAAAGAATAAATTCTTTCAACCTTAAGTTTATGAATGATACGGAGATGCAAGCATTTCCCATAGATTCATTCGTATAGAAAAATATGATAGATAAAGTGAATGGAGGACAAAGGTGAAGAATTTAAAGATTGGTAAAAGAATTGGACTTGCTTTTGGAGCTGTTCTGATGCTGTTTTTAATCGTTTCCACCATTTCAGTGGTAAGCTTAAGACAAAGCAATGGTAAGTTTGTAGATTTCTTTAACAATGGCCACCAGGTTACCGTACAGGTTCTTGAGATGAGGCGTGACATTCAGTCTGCAGCTAAGAATGTAGGGTATGCGACGATGAGCCTTGATTTAAAGACCACCGGAGGCTATGTGGATGCTGCAGAAGCAGATCTGGAGGATTTTCAGAAAAGAATGCAGTTTCTAAAGGAAAACTACCGGGGAGATCAGTCCCTGGTGAACAGTATTGAAGGTACTTTAAATGAAGCCCAGACTTACAAGGAGAAGGTGTTTGGCCTGGCGAGGGAAAATAAGACCAGACAGGCGGCGGATATATACTTTGAATCATTAGACCCTTATTTCACCAAGATTCAGGAAGATTTAGCCACGATCAGTGATTCCGCCAATAAATATGCAGTTGATAATTATGAGAACGCTCAGAAGCTGGTAGGGTTCACCCTGACCACGGTGGTAGCATTGCAGATCCTTGCCATATTGGCTACATTGGGCTTTTCCTTATATACCACCAGGAGTATTGTGGCACCGGTAAAAGAGATTGAAAAGGCTGCCGAGGAAATGTCAAAGGGAAGTCTTCACGTCCTCTTAAATTACCAGTCAAAGGATGAACTGGGATCGTTGGCCGAAAGCATGCGGACTACGATTTCCAATATTGGAAACATGATTGATGACATCAGCAACCTGCTGGGAGCGCTGGCAATGGGTGATTTCCAGGTTGGCTCCAAGTACCGGGAACAGTATGTTCTGGATTATGAACCGATTCTCCTGGCCATGCGCGGAATCAGGAATAACTTAAGCGAAGCGCTTTCCCGCATCAACCAGTCGGCTGATTTAGTGGCCAATGGTTCGGAGCAGGTATCATCGGGCGCCCAGGCATTATCCCAGGGAGCTGCGGAACAGGCTTCTTCGGTCCAGGAGCTGGCAGCTACCATAAGCGATATCTCAAACCAGATAAATACCAATGCCCAAAATGCAAAAGAAGCACGTTTCCAATCGGAAGAAGCGGCAGAGAATGTGGCAAAGAGTAACAAGAAAATGTCTGAAATGAACCAGGCCATGACAAAGATCAGCGATAAATCCAATGAAATCGGAAAGATCATAAAGACGATTGAAGATATTGCATTCCAGACCAATATTCTGGCGCTGAATGCGGCCGTTGAGGCGGCCCGTGCCGGGGAAGCCGGAAAAGGCTTTGCTGTTGTGGCGGATGAAGTGCGTAATCTTGCAAGCAAGTCAGGAGAAGCGGCAAAAAACACCACGCTGCTCATTGAGGAAAGCATGCAGGCGGTAGAAAATGGAACCAGGATTACTGCGGAGACGACACATGCGATGCAGGCGGTTGTGGAGGGCAGCCGGCGCATAAACTCCATTATCGAGGAGATTGCATTGGCTACTGACAGGCAGGCAGTGGCTGTTGACCAGGTTGCTCAGGGAATTGACCAGATATCCTGTGTGGTTCAGACCAATTCCGCCACAGCGGAACAAAGCGCCGCAGCGAGTGAGGAGCTGTCTGGCCAGGCCCAGATCATGAAAGGACTTGTTCAGGGATTTAAGCTTTATGATGGAGAGAAGGTAGAAACGGCTCTCCAATCCAAAGCAGATGCAAATTCCGGAAATATTCGGCCGGAAATGCCGGCTTTCTCAGAAGATCAGGAGGACCCGGTTATTACCATTGACCCTGTTTATTTTGATGAGCCGACCTCATTTGGAGGCGGAAAGTATTAACTTTACATAGTCAGGCGGGAAGCCGGGGAGAGTGAACATATCTTTCCGGTTTTCCCGCCCTTTTTGTATTCCGCTTTTTTGACATATTTTTTTAAAGAAAACCATTGACGCAAAAGAAAAAAACTAGTATTATATTGATAAGCACAAGTTAACTAATTGATCGCAGTTATTAATTAAATTAATATATTCCATTACTGCAAATAATGAGTGATCACAACACACAAATTAAAAAGGAGAATTTACTATGGCAAAGGTATCCATTGTTATGGGAAGTGATTCTGATATGCCTGTTATGGCTCAGGCGGCAGATGTTTTGAAAAAATTCGGGGTGGAGTTTGAAATGACTGTGATCTCTGCCCACAGGGAACCGGATATATTTTTCGATTATGCCAAAACGGCGGAAGCCAGAGGTGTGAAGGTTATTATTGCAGGAGCAGGCAAGGCAGCCCATCTTCCCGGAATGTGCGCCGCCTTGTTTTCCATGCCGGTAATCGGAATTCCCATGAAGACTTCGGATCTTGGCGGAGTGGATTCTCTTTATTCCATTGTTCAGATGCCTTCCGGAGTTCCGGTTGCCACTGTTGCCATTAACGGAGGAACGAATGCGGGGATTCTGGCAGTTAAGATTCTGGCGGTGGGTGAAGAGGTGCTTCTGGGAAAACTAAAGGAATTCTCTGAAAATTTAAAAAATGAGGTTGTACAAAAGGCGGAAAAACTGGATCAGATCGGTTATGAGGAATATTTATCCCAGATGAAGAAGTGAGAAAGTCGGAGGCGAGGAGAAAAAATGGATTATAAGAATGCCGGAGTGGACATTGAAGCCGGGTATAAGTCGGTGGAATTGATGAAGAAGCATGTGCAGGAAACCATGAGACCGGAAGTCCTTGGCGGGATCGGAGGATTTTCAGGTGCATTTTCCATGTCCGCCTTTAAGAACATGGAAAAACCCACTCTTGTATCAGGAACCGACGGGGTGGGCACAAAGCTGAAGCTTGCATTTTTAATGGACAGGCATGATACCGTTGGAATCGACTGTGTGGCCATGTGTGTCAATGATATCGCCTGTGCAGGCGGTGAACCCTTATTCTTCCTGGATTATATTGCCTGCGGAAAGAATTATCCGGAAAAGATCGCCCGGATTGTAAGCGGAGTTGCAAACGGCTGCAAACAGGCCAATGCCGCTTTGATCGGCGGTGAGACAGCGGAGATGCCGGGGTTTTATCCGGAAGATGAGTACGATCTGGCAGGCTTCGCGGTAGGTGTGGTGGATGAAAAGGATCTTATCACAGGGGCTGGCGTGAAAGAGGGAGATGTGTTGATTGGGATAGCTTCTTCCGGCATTCACAGCAATGGATTTTCTCTGGTGCGCAAGGTATTTGACATGACAAAGGAAAGCCTGGACACCTATTATGAGGAATTAGGAAAAACTCTTGGAGAGGCATTGATCACTCCCACCAGGATTTACGTAAATGCGTTAAAGCGTGTAAAGGAGAGCGGAGTGGTGATCAAAGCCTGCAGCCACATTACAGGAGGCGGTTTCTATGAGAACATCCCGCGTATGCTTCCGGAGGGCATCCGGGCGGTAGTTGAAAAAAGCAGCTACCAGCTGCCTGCCATCTTTCGGCTGTTGGCGGATAAAGGCAACATAGAGGAAGAAACCATGTACAATACCTATAATATGGGAATAGGAATGGTTCTTGCAGTGAGTCCGACGGATGCTCATGCAGCCATGGAAGCGATCCGCATGGCGGGAGAGGTCCCATACGTAATCGGCCGTACGGAACGGGGAGAAAAGGGTGTGACTTTATGCTGAGAATCGGCGTGCTGGTTTCCGGCGGGGGAACCAATCTTCAGGCAGTTTTAGATGCCATAGACTGCGGAAGGATCACCAATGCGGAGGTAAAGGTGGTTATTAGCAATAACCGGAATGCTTATGCCCTGGAAAGGGCCAGAAATCATGGAATCCCGGCTTTCTCCATTTCTCCCGGAGATTTTACGGGGAGGGAAGCGTTTTATGAATCCCTTCTTTTAAAGTTAGACCAGTACTGCCTTGACCTGATCGTTCTTGCCGGATACCTGGTCACGGTTCCGGTGGCCATGATACAAAAGTACAGGAACAAGATCATCAATGTTCATCCATCTCTCATTCCTTCTTTCTGCGGAAAGGGATATTATGGACTTAAGGTTCACGAAGCTGCCCTGGCAAGAGGAGTGAAGGTTACGGGAGCCACGGTACACTATGTGGATGAAGGGATGGATACTGGACCGATTCTTTTGCAGAAGGCAGTTGAGGTCCGGGAAGGGGATACGCCGGAGGTTCTGCAGCGGCGTGTCATGGAAGAGGCGGAATGGCTGATTCTTCCTCAGGCCATACAGCTTATTGCAAACGGACAGGAGGAACCGGAATGAAGGTCTTGATCATAGGAGGCGGCGGGCGTGAACACGCCATCGCGTGGAAAATATCCCAAAGCCCCAAAGTAGATAAATTATATTGCGCTCCTGGAAATGCAGGGATCAGGGAAATTGCGGAATGTGTGGACATTGGCGTCATGGATTTTGACAGACAGGTAGACTTTGCCAAAGAAAAGAAGATTGATTTAACTGTCATAGGCCCGGATGATCCCCTGGTAGCTGGAGCGGTGGATGCCTTTGAGGCGGCCGGGCTTCGGGTGTTCGGTCCCAGGAAATCTGCAGCTTTGCTGGAAGGCTCCAAGTCATTTTCCAAGGATCTGATGAAAAAGTACGGAATTCCCACAGCAGGATATGAAGTCTTTGATTCTCCGGAGGCTGCCTTAGCCTATTTAAAAACAGCCAGTATACCCATTGTTTTAAAAGCTGACGGACTGGCTTTGGGAAAGGGTGTTTTCATTTGCAACACAAGGGAAGAGGCTGAAAACGGGGTGAAGGCTCTGATGCTTGATAAGCGCTTTGGTTCTGCAGGGAACCGGATCGTGGCAGAAGAATTCATGACGGGCCGGGAAGTATCGGTACTTTCCTTTGTAGATGGTAAGACTGTTAAAATTATGACATCTGCGCAGGACCATAAGCGGGCAAAGGATGGGGATCAGGGCCTTAATACAGGGGGTATGGGAACCTTTTCTCCAAGTCCGTTTTATACGGAAGAAGTAGATAAGTTTTGTAAAGCCTATATCTATCAGGCGACCGTGGATGCCATGAAAGCGGAGGGCCGGGAGTTTAAGGGAATTATTTTCTTTGGACTGATGCTCACAGAGAAAGGCCCCAGGGTATTGGAATACAATGCCAGATTCGGAGATCCTGAGACACAGGTGGTGCTTCCACGGATGAAAAATGATATTGTGGAAGTTTTAGAGGCCTGCATAGATGGGACTTTGGACCAGATCGACTTACAGTTTGAAGAAAATGCGGCGGTCTGCGTGGTCCTTGCGTCGGAGGGGTATCCGGAGAAGTATGAAAAGGGATTTCCTATTGCAGGACTGGAAGCCTTTAAGCACCGGACTGGATATTTTGCCTTTCATGCCGGAAGTAAATTGGAGGACAATGGAGTTGTGGTGACCGATGGCGGAAGAGTGCTGGGAGTGACAGCCGTTGGAACGGATTTAAAGGAGGCCCGGAATAATGCCTATGAGGCGGTAACATGGGTTTCTTTTAAGAACAAGTATATGAGACGGGATATTGGCAAGGGGATTGAGAAAGCATAAAATTCCATTAAAAGCAGGACAAAAACAGGTGACAGCCTGTTTTTGTCCTGTTTTTGTAGAACGGAAAGTGAAAACGGAAGGGAGGCGCTGTGCTGAGGAAGTAAAAATAATGACCTTTTCAGCAAAATATTTAAATTCAGTAATTCATCCACTTGGGATATACTTTAAGAAAATTACCGGTATGAAAGGATGGAAAATAGGGATGAAATATGAATTTAAAGGAAATCGGGGCAATTTCTATATGGAAAATCCGGATCTGACCAGTTATTTATACTTTCCTCTGGCAAATGAGTCTGGGGTAATGAGCTGCGTATCCCCTGATCTGGGAGGAGATAGTAAGATGGACCAGAATTCCTTTTTAATGCCTCCGGTCAGCTGCGAAAATTTACATAACGACAAATCCTCCAGGAACGTATGGTGCAGGATTGACGGATCCACATTATGGTCACTGACCGGCCGTTCTTCCTGGCAGCAAGCACAGAAATTTTCAGAAAATAAGGAACCAATGGCTGTGGAAGCAGGCTTCATGCATCATAAAATTACAAGAACTTCCGATCAAATAGGAATAAAAGGGGAAATCAGCAGCCTTGTACCGGCCACCGGAGAGAGCGTGGAGCTGATGAAAATCCAGATTGAGAACACCTCTTCCCAATATAAAAGCTTTCAGATTATCACAGCCATTCCCCTCTATGCCCGATCCGCGGATAATATCAGAGACCACAGACATGTAACTTCCCTTCTTCATAGAATTAAGACAAAGTCTTCCGGAGTGATTGTGACACCCACCATGACCTTTGATGAACGAGGCCATAAGCCAAATTTCAGAGCCTACGGTGTGTTTGGCGGCAGTGAGTCCCAGGGGCCGGTGGGATATTTTCCGGTTTTGGAGGATTTCATCGGAGAGGGCGGCAGCCTTGAAAACCCTAAAGCTTTACAGGAACGCCAATTAAAGCCAGAGAAAGAGAATTTTAAGACTGGCGGTTATGAAGCGCTGGGAGGACTCTGCTTTCAGGAATGCAGGGTAGGGCCAAAAGAAAAAATCACTTATGTTGTGGCTATGGGCTATGGAAATACAGAAGATGAGCTGATACAAAACTGCAGCCAGTTCCTAAGTGAACGGGCCTTTGACAGGTGCTGGGAGCAGACTGCTGAATATTGGAATCACAAGGTGAATGTCAGATTGAAGACGGGCAATCCTGCGTTTGATCTCTGGATGCGGTGGGTAAGCTTTCAGCCCATGCTGCGGAGAATTTACGGCTGCTCCTTTTTACCTCATCATGACTATGGGAAAGGCGGGCGCGGGTGGCGAGATTTGTGGCAGGACTGCCTGGCTCTTCTGATGATGAATCCTGCCGGTGTCCGCCAGATGTTAATCGACAATTTCGGCGGGGTACGTATGGATGGAACCAACGCAACCATCATCGGAAACAGGCAGGGAGAGTTTGTTGCCGATAGAAATAACATTACAAGAGTCTGGATGGATCATGGGGTATGGCCTTTTCTCACCACGGAATTATATATCCATCAGACTGGAGATCTTAAGATTTTACTGGAAAAAAACAGCTATTTTAAGGATATGCAGGTATGCAGAGGAGAGGACAAAGATATTCAATGGAAAACGGAAGACGGGGAACGGTTAAGAGATGGCAGAGGCAGGATTTATTCCGGTACGGTCCTGGAGCATCTGCTGGTCCAGAATCTCACATCCTTTTATGATGTAGGAGAGTATAACCACATCAGGATCAGAGGCGCAGACTGGAATGATGCGCTGGATATGGCTGCCCAGCGTGGGGAGAGCGTGGCGTTTACCTGTATGTATGGATATAATTTAAAAGGTCTTGCCGTTTTTTTAGAAGAGCTGAAGGCACAGGGAGTAGCTGAATTTGAGATGGCTGAGGAAGTAAGGCTCTTACTGGCCGAAGATCCGGCTGTTTACGATGACATCAGAAGGAAGCAGGAAATACTGAAAGACTATTGCAGAACCTGTTCTCACCATGTTTCGGGTAAAAGGGCGGTCGTAAAGGCCGTGGATTTACAGGCAGATCTACTGTCAAAAGCCTCATGGATTTATCATCATATCAGGCAAACGGAATGGATTGATTCCAAGGAAGGGTACGGCTGGTATAACGGATATTATGACAATTCCGGAAACCGAGTAGAGGGTGAAACAAAAGCAGGGGTGCGTATGATGCTCACCAGCCAGGTCTTTTCCCTCATGTCTGGAGTTGCAGAGGATCCCCAGGTGAAGGACATTGTAAAGGCAGCCGATGCTCTCCTGTACCGAAAGGATATCGGAGGATACCGGTTAAATACGGATTTCCACGAAGTAAAAATGGATTTAGGCAGGATGTTTGGTTTTGCCTACGGGCATAAGGAAAACGGAGCGGTATTCTCCCATATGGCCACCATGTTTGGAAATGCCTTATACAGGCGAAACGCATCAGGGGAAGGGTATCATGCCCTCCTGTCCTTGTTTGAACATTGCAGTAATTCTGAAAAGAGCAGGATATATCCTGGAATCCCTGAATACGTGGATGCCGGAGGGAGAGGAATGTACCACTATCTCACAGGTGCCGCCAGCTGGTATCTTGTTACGGTTGTCACTCAGATGTTTGGAGTCAGAGGTCATTACGGAAACTTGATTTTTAAGCCCCAGTTGATAAAAGAACAGTTTGATGAACACTGTCAGGCCTGGGTGTCCATGGAATTTGCAGGTAAAAGCCTGAAGGTTCTTTATAAAAATCCACGGAATTTAGACCCTGATGCCTATAGGATAACCAGTGTCACGGTAAATGGAATTCCCTGTCATTGTCCTGGGGAAGAGTGGATCATTAAAAGAGAAGAGCTTTTAAAATTGCCGGATCAGGAGCTGCATACCATAATGGTTGAATTAAATTAGGAGGGAAGAATGGAAAAAGAATTGATTGAAATCGTTAAAATCCAAGAAGAGGGATACACTCCTCTTGTTGATTTTCAGACCTGGAGAGTGGCTGTGCTGAGGCATTGTGAGGACGTGAACGTGGAGCGGCTGGACTCCATGCAGAGGCATATGGAAACCGACGAGGTATTTGTATTGCTGGAAGGGAACTGTGTGCTGATCTCAGGCGGAGACGGAGAACGGCCGGGTGAAGTAATGTGCGTAAGAATGATAAAAAACCAGCTCTATAATGTGAAGAAGGGTGTGTGGCATACCCATGCCCTGGATGAGGAAGGCTGCGTCCTGATTATAGAGAATCAGGATACTTCTGATAAGAATTCTCCTACAGAACTTTTAAGCAGCGGACAGAAAGAAGTGATCCAAAAACAGGTCTCCTTCTCTCTTTGACATTTCCCGGAGGAACCGCTAGAATAAAAGTATTAACATGGTTTTAAAGGGAGGCGGCTATGACTGGTTTAAGACTTTCGTGGAGCAATATGAGGATCAAGACGAAGATCCTGATTACATATTTAACAATCTTATTATTATCCTTTGTGATCACCTTTTCGGTCATATCTGTCATTAACAGCTCCTATACGAAAAATGAGATTTTCAATGCGGGCACGCAGACGGTCAGTGCCCTGAAAGGGAATTTGTCGCTGATCTTTGACAACTGTTAAGGAATTTAAACAAAGGTAGTAAAATTTCTAACCTTTTGGGTCAAAATATTAGATTGAGTAAAAATGGGAGTTTCAGTATACTAAGATCAGCATGAAACAAAGAAAACCCAGGAGGAGTTTGAAATGAAGAAAAGAATGTTAAAAAGGATTTCCGCCGTGGTAATGGCGGCAGCCCTGGCAGCAGGCATGACCGGTTGTGCAAGCAAAGGCAGTACCTCTCCGGAAAGCGGTTCAGGATCTGGAAAGGTGGTACTGAATGTATGGCATCAGTGGTCCAATGACACCAATGAATTGAAGAAAAAATATGACGAGGTGGTTTCTGCTTATATGGCAGAGAATCCCAATGTGGAAATCAACACCCAGACCCTGGATACAGAGGCCTATAAGACCAAGATTTCCGCAGAGTTTGCAGGAGATGCAAAAGGAATCGATGTTTTCTATTATTGGGGAGCGGGAACTGCCAGAAAGATGATCAATGCAGATAAACTGCTTCCTCTGGATCCTTATATTACCGATGAAGTCAAAGGGAAACTGCTGGAAGGATCTACGGCAGCCTTTGAATATAATGACAAGACCTATTCTCTGCCCTCTTTTTCCTGGTACATGACCTTATATTGCAATAAGGCCTTGTTCGATCAGGCAGGTGCTGAGCTTCCCGATACTTATGACAAACTGGTTTCTGCAGTTGAAAAGCTGTCAACCCTTGACGGGGTAACACCTTTGGCCTCAGGAGCAAAGGATGGCTGGAATGCGGCATTTATCTATCAGGCCCTGGCATTGCGGACCGTGGGAGCAGAGGGAATCAACAAGATGCTGTCGGGAAAAGCCCCCTTTGAAGGAGAGGGCTATGAAGAGGCAGCCAATAAAGTCCAGGAATTATACAAGATGGGGGCGTTTGGAGCCAATCCTCTGGAGCAGAGCAATGACGATGCCAATGCAGCATTTGGAACAGGAAAGGCTGCCATGAGGCTTATGGGTAGCTGGTTTGCAAACAGCATCTACTCCGATAAAACCGTTACCATCAAGCCGGAAGATGTTGTGGCTATGAAAATCCCCATGATCACCGGCAAAGGTAATGAAACCGATTACTGCGGCGGATTCGTGGAATCTTTCTGGGTAAATAAAAATACAAAGAACCCGGATGAAGCAGCTAAATTCGCTATTTACATAAATGAAAAGATGGGAGAGGCGGCTTACGAAACAGGCACAGGCTTCAGCGGCTGGAAAACTGAGGTGGATGAAAAAGGCTTAAATCCTCTCTTTATACAGATCAAGGATCTTCTTTCCCAGGGAAAGACTTCCGTTCTTGCCTGGGATACTTCACTGGATGCAGAGCCTGCTACCATTCACAATGAACAGGTACAGACACTGTTCGCTCCCAATGCAGACATCAGTGAGTTTATAAAAGAGCATGAAACGGCTATCAATAAGTAAGTAAGAGCAAAGGGGTATCGCTTACGGAAGAAGGCGATCCCCCTTTTTTGTCCAAATTCTATGGAGGATCCCTTTATGCCCGGAAGCCATGGGCAGGAATAAGGAAACACTCTTCGAGTATCCCTTTATGCCCGGAACCCATGGGCAGGAATAAGGAAAGGAAGATTGATTATGAATAAAATGTTGGGGAAAAAGAGGTATGTGGCCTGCTTTGTGCTGCCTGCGCTCATTCTGTTTATCAGCTTTACGATGATACCGCTCTTTATTTCAGGTACCTACAGCCTTTTTCTATACGACGGCATCGGGACCATGAAATTTATCGGATTTGGAAATTATATAAGGATGTTCGCCGAGGACCGTTATTTTGTTAAAGCCATCTTAAATTCCCTCCTTTTAGTAGGCGCGTCCCTGTTCATCCAGCTGCCTATCTCCCTTTTTCTGGCCATGGTTTTGGCAAGAGGGGTAAAAGGAGAAAAGTTTTTCAGGACTGTTTACTTTTTGCCGGTGGTGATCTCCAGTATGGTAATCGGCCAGCTTTGGATGAAGATGTTTCACAGCGAATACGGTCTTTTAAACCACGTGATCCGGGCGTTGGGTCCAGCCGATTTCACTTTCTCCTGGCTTTCAAATCCTAAAACCGCATTTTTCTCCACCCTGGTTCCCGCAGTGTGGCAATACATCGGCTACCATTTATTGATTTTTTATGCAGGAATCAAGTCCATTTCCCAGGACTATTATGAGGCGGCTCAAATTGACGGCGCCAGTAAGTGGCAGGTAAATACCAGGATCACCCTGCCTCTTCTGGCTCCGGTGATCAAGACCTGCGTCATATTCTCCATCACTGGTTCCCTAAGGGCCTTTGACCTTATTTATGTCATGACAGGAGGCGGCCCAAACCTCCGCAGGGGTTTGTATGGATATGGAAGTGCGCAGGCATTTTTTATTGTTGTGGAGTGTCTGCTTTTTACCTTTATTGTCAGCAGACTGTTTAAAAAGGCAGAAGAAAACGCATCAGCAATATAATTGGAGGCAGTCATATGAAGATGAAAAAAAAGATAAAATTTTTACTGCTGTGCCTGATTGCGCTGACTCAGATTTTTCCATTATATTGGCTTATTACTTTTTCCTTAAAAAGCAACGGAGAAATATTTGGAGAAAACGTCATCGGGCTACCTCAGGTATGGAGATGGGAAAACTATGGAAATGCCTTTACCCAGACCAGCCTTATCCGGTACTTTTTAAACTCCGTATTCTATTCCATGGTAACCGTCGTTGTTGCAGGTCTTTTGTCCGCCATGGCTGCTTATGCCATAGCCAGAATGAGATGGAGGCTTAAATCCCTGGTGTTCGGGGCCTTTGCATTGGGAATTATGATCCCGGCCCAGGCCGCCCTGCTTCCCTTGTTTCAGGTCCTTGATAAGGCCGGATTAAAGGGAGGGTATTTGGGGCTCCTCATTCCTTATATTGCAGGGGCGATTCCCATGAGCATTATGATATTAATTGGGTTTTACAAAAGCATTCCAATGGAAATTGAAGAGGCTGCCTGCATTGACGGCTGCGGGATTTTCCGGTGCTTCGGAACCATCATACTTCCCATCATTAAACCGGCACTTGCCACTGCTTCTATATTTACTTTTCTGGGAACATGGAACGAGCTGATGCTGGCCAATACTTTTGTGGACAGCGACAGGTACCGGACTCTGCCTGTAGGAATTATGTCCTTTGCAGGCCAATATTCCACGGATTGGGGGCTGATCGGAGCGGGCATGGTAATAGCCACCCTGCCCACCATTGTCATTTACTTTATGCTGAGCAATCAGATCCAGGACAGTCTGGTTGCAGGGGCAGTGAAAGGATAGCAGGATGATGTTTGATTCAAAAGAAAGATATAGGATCGATAATTATCACAGGAAACCGGCATTTTCCAGTTTCTTACCTGGGATCAGCGGGATTTACGGTATCCCACTCTGGTGCTTTTATACCAATCGGGGGCAGGCGATTACAAGCTTTGGCGTAGAAAACAAAAATCATTCCATTATGGAATTTTACCCGGCTCATCAGGCTTACCAGATGGTACGCAACTTGGGATTTCGTACCTTTATCAGGCTGGGGAATGAAGTGTACGAACCTTTCCGCCAGGATTCCGTGAAAACACGAATGTATGTAGGCATGAATGAACTGGAGCTGGAAGAGATTAACGAAGAAAAAGGGTTGAAAACCAATGTACTCTATTATACCCTTCCCGATGAATCGGTTGCAGGTCTGGTGAGAAGGGTAACCGTACAAAATATCTCCCGTCATCAGCATCGTCTGCAGGTCCTGGATGGAATGCCCGGAATCATTCCTTATGGAATCGGGTTAAAAGAAATGAAGGATATGGCCCAGACCATGAAAGCGTGGATGCAGGTGGAGGATGTGGAGAAAAGGACGCCCTATTACCGGGTGCGGTACAGTACCGGGGATTCATCAGTGGTTTCGAAGATCGAAAAGGGAAATTATATGCTTTCTTATTCAGAGTCCGGCCAACTGCTTCCAATCATTGCAGATCCAGAGCTGGTGTTTGAATATGATACGGCGCTTGAGCATCCCGTGGGATTGAACCGGCACAGTCTTGGTGAGCTTTTGGAAAAAAAACAGATCACTCAAAATCTTTTGCCTTGCGGCTTTTCCTGCCTGATCAGGATCCTATCTGCCGGGGAGATTCTGGAGTGGAACAGTGTGACAGGCCAGGCGTCAAATAAAAAGATCCTGGCAGATTATGGGTCGAAAACTCTGGACAGTACCTATTTTCAGGATAAATACAACCGGGCGGCAGAAAAAACACGGGAGCTTGGAACCTTCATTGAAACGAAAACCTCTGATCCGGTTTTTGATGCCTACTGTAAGCAGACGTATGTGGATAATGTACTGCGGGGCGGATTTCCCATAAAAACTGGAAAGGACTCTGTTTTTTACGTATATTCCAGAAAGCATGGGGACATGGAGAGAGATTACAATGATTTTTCCATGATTCCGGAATATTACTCCCAGGGAAACGGTAATTTCAGGGATGTAAACCAGAACCGGAGAAGTGATGTTTTGTTCACGCCCTATGTGAAGGACCATAACATCAAGCTGTTTTACAATCTGCTTCAGTTGGATGGATATAATCCCCTGGTGGTTAAGCAGGTTTCTTATGAAACTGTCCGGACGGATAAGATACTGGTTCATGTGGAAGAAGGCAGCAAAAGCCTTATGGAAGCATTTTTTCAAAAGGAATTTTCACCTGGAAACCTGTTTGCCTTTCTGGAACAGCACTCTATTCCCCTGAATTGCAGCAGGGAGGATTTTTTAAATACTGTGGTGGAAAACAGCACGGAAAAATTCCATGCTGATTTCGGGGAAGGTTACTGGACCGATCACTGGACATATCATCTCGATCTGATCGAATCCTATCTTTCCGTTTATCCAGAAATGGAAGAATATCTGCTGTTTACTGATAAAAGCTACACCTATTATGAATCAAGGGCAGCCGTAAAGCCGAGGCGTGAGCGTTATGTGAAGACGGACCGGGGAATCAGGCAGTATCAGGCCCTTTACGAAGGCCGGAAAACGGGAGATTTAAAGGAAGCCGTTTCCATTGATTATGGAAAGGGAACGGTCTATGTTTCAAACTTAATGACAAAGCTTATGGTGCTGGCCGCCAATAAAACCGCTTCTCTGGATATGTCCGGCTTAGGAATAGAAATGGAAGCAGGCAAGCCGGGTTGGTATGATGCATTAAACGGCCTGCCCGGCCTGTTAGGCTCCTCCATGGCGGAGACCTTTGAACTGTACCGGCTGCTGAACTATATGGAAAGCGTTCTGGACCGGTTTGATGAAAGGGTTACGGTACCGGCCGAACTCTATGATTTTATCATGGATCTGGACAAAATCTTTACCTGCTATGAAAAAGGGGGCAAAACCAAGCTTTGGGTATGGAATGAGTGCAATGGATGCAAGGAGCGGTACAGAGCGCTTACGGCCCAGGGGGTGCAGGGGAATGAGGTTTCCATGTCCGGAGCGATGGTTAAGGTGATTCTTGGGAAATGGATCTCCTATGTGGACGAGGGAATCAAGTCCGTCTGCGGGGAGGATGGAAAGATCCCCACCTATTATACGCATTTGTTTGACAGTTATGAGATGGAAGGAGATCATATCATTCCGGAAAATCTGCGGGTCGTTCCCCTGCCTTTGTTTTTAGAGGGGGTTGTCCGGTATATGAAACTGCCGGCATCCAAGGAAGAAAAACTGAGTTTGTATCAAAAAGTAAAGCAGACCGGGTTATACGATGCGAAATTGAACATGTATAAGGTAAATGAATCCCTGGAAAATGCTTCCTTTGAGATCGGAAGAGCTAAGGCATTTTCACCCGGCTGGCTGGAAAACGAATCCATCTGGCTTCATATGGAATATAAGTATCTGCTGGAATTGCTCAAATCAAAATTATATGAAGAGTTCTTCCGGGATTTCCGCAATGCCTGTATTCCGTTTTTCAATGAAAATGCATATGGAAGAAGCCTGCTGGAGAACTCTTCCTTTATCGTAAGCAGTGCAAATGCCGATGAAAAGCTGCATGGAAGAGGTTTTGTAGCAAGACTCAGCGGCTCAACCGCCGAATTCCTGCAGATGTGGCAGATCATGATGTTTGGGGAAAAGCCCTTTCGCATGGATGGGGAAAGGCTGTGCTGCTTTTTTGAGCCGGCAATTCCAGAGTATCTAATCCCAAAAGAGAAAACCGTGGAAGCAAGATTTTTAGGAAAAACAAAAGTGATCTACCGGTTTTTTCATAAACAGGATATGATTCCAGGGTCCTACGGCATTGAACGGATGGAGCTGGAATATTATGATGGACAGACGAAGGTAGTTAAGGCTGCAGGGCTGTCCGGCACGCCTGCCGAAAAACTGAGAAAGGGTATGGTAAAATCACTGGTTATAACGGTCGGCAGGGTCAACCATCTCTCTCAGGATTAGAATGTCATATCATATGATGGGGAATTATGGAGAGATTTAAGATCCAATTTAATGAAATGAGAAAAAGAAGAGGATTTGCGTTTAAGAAAAAAGCATTGACATGACCCGTTTTTCATGATATTGTATCAGTCAGGTGATGCAGGTATGACAAAAGGTCAGTTAGAGGCCAAAATCAGTGAAATCCTCAGCAAATTTGAGGTCGAATATATGGGAAGGGGTCCAAAGACCATCCGTACCTATATCTTAAGTGATATGATCATAATCAGGTTAATTGGATTCCTAAGTCCTTCTGAGAAAAAGCTGGCAGAAAGTTCACAGGGAGTAGAATTACTGAAGAAAGTACGCACTTCCTTATTTGAGGGCGGCAGAGATTATCTTGAAAAATTACTGGCAGACGTCATAGACGCGGCGGTTATCAGTACTCATTCTGATATCAGTACAAAAACAGGTGAAAAGGTCATTGTCATTACCGTAGACAGGAATTTAGAGGAGCTTTATACAGTTAAATAACACCGGAAGACGTCACAAATTAGAATCGTTCTAAGTTGTAAGTAAGCCGATATCCATGAATTGGATATCGGCTTTCTATATATCAGAAGGGAGGCGGTAAATGGGTTAAAATGCAGCAGTAGCGGGAAATCCATGGATTTTCCGGTTATAACAGAAGGTATCCGCCAGGAGGCTGTGAAGAGTTTTTTAAAAAATCATAGATTATCACATGCCGGGAATATTAAAATAGAAACTATGTAATACTTAATAAAATTGGGAATCAAAGGTTAAAAGGTCATTATTAATTATATGGTTTGTGCCGGTCCCATGGCCGGTGCAAATGATAGATGTGCATTAGGGCGTGCGCAGGAACGGAGGAAAATATGCTGGAATCTTTACGTGATATGAATTTACCCGGGTATGTAGAGGATATACTGGTTCAGTCAAAAGGTGTGGTTATTCCAAAGACCAGGGAAGAATTGCTGGCGCTGGCGATGGGAAATGCAGAAAATACGGAATTTCACATTGAATATGAAGTAGAAGGCAAAGGCACGGTTTTGGAAGCTACTGCGATCAAGTGTAAAAACGGTGTTGTAGTCAATTATACAGATGACTATATGAGAAGACGTGATCCTGACTGTCTGCTGATAGCAGATAAGAAGCCAACAGATAAACCAAGATACGAAGATGTTTGTCAGTCTGATTTTGAGTCCCTGAGAGAACAGACCTTTGACTGGCTGAAAAAACAGGAACTGATTTTTTTCCCATTTAAGTCTGGCGGACTTGAATATGGATATGATTCCATCCTGATCGCACCGTCAAACGCAGGTTTTTTTGCTGCCGGATTGGGGGATTTACAGGGATTTTTAAATATTGATGAGATTTCATCTGATTTTAAGCCAAAAGCAATAGTTTTCCTGGCTCCCCCATTCAGACATACTCATTTCGATGGAAAGCAGATTGTGGTTCATAACCGCCTGAATGAAATTCATGAAGTTTATTCCTACAATTTATATCCCGGCCCAAGTGCCAAAAAAGGTATTTACGGAGTTCTTCTTAATATCGGAGAAGAGGAAGGCTGGGTAACAGCCCATGCTTCAACAGTTAAAGTAATCACCCCGTATGACAATGAAATCGTCATCATGCATGAAGGCGCCTCCGGAGGCGGAAAAAGTGAAATGATTGAGGATATTCACAAGGAAATGGATGGCAGGGCCATATTGGGCAGAAATACAGTCACAGGTGAAAAGAATTATCTGGTACTGAATGAAACATGTGATCTGATACCGGTAACGGATGATATGGCATTATGCCATCCCAAAATGCAGAATGACAGCAAAAAGCTGGTTGTCAAGGATGCGGAATCCGCATGGTTTCTGCGGTTGGATAATATCAAATGCTATGGCACTTCCCCCCAATATGAAAAAATACTGATCCAGCCGGAAGAACCCCTTATTTTCTTAAACATGCAGGCAGTGCCCGGTGCCACCTGCCTGGTTTGGGAGCATACCCTGGACCAAAACGGAAAACCTTGCCCCAATCCCCGCGTTATTTTACCAAGAAGGCTGGTGCCCAAGGCCATTGACATGCCGGTGGAAGTGGATGTGAGAAGCTTTGGAGTGCGGACTCCTGCCTGTACCAAGGAAAACCCTACCTACGGCATTCTTGGCATACTCCACATTCTGCCGCCGGCCCTGGCCTGGTTATGGCGTCTGGTTGCCCCCAGAGGATTCAACAATCCAAGCATTATAGATTCTCTGGAAATGACCAGTGAAGGAGTCGGCTCCTATTGGCCCTTTGCCACCGGTAAAATGGTGACTCAGGCCAACTTACTTCTTGAACAGATTTTACATTCAACCAATACCCGGTATGTACTGATTCCTAATCAGCACATCGGCGCTTATGAAGTGAGTTTTATGCCCCAGTGGGTTGCCAGAGAGTACATTGCGCGAAGAGGCAGCGCCAAGTTTAAACCAGAGCATCTGGTAGAGGCCCGCTGTCCGCTTCTGGGCTTTGGTCTTGATTCCTTAAAAATTGACGGCCAGTATATCAGAAGAGCATTTTTAAGACCGGAAACCCAGCAGGAGGTAGGAACCCAGGGGTATGATGCCGGAGCGAAAATATTAACAGATTTCTTTCAGCAGGAGCTGATGAAGTATTATACGGATGATCTGGATCCATTAGGAAAGCAGATCATTGATATGTTCCTGGCAGGTGCCACGGTTAAGGAATACCTGGAAATCATACCTATGAGATATTAGAATTTTTTCTGGGAAACGTTTTAATCAGCCCGGATACTGTGATTCTCCGGCCACAGCGTACTTGTATACTAGTGCTTGACATTGAGACAGATTTCGCTTATTCTATGTATAACAGAATTTGAGAAAAGAGGTCATGGTATGCGGCTGACAGAACGGTATTCCAAAGAGACTGGAAGGGAATATGCACTCAGGATGTTAAAGGATAATATCATACATCTTGATCTGATTCCCGGAAGCATGCTGAGCGAAAATGAATTATCTTCAGAAATGCATTTATCCCGAACCCCGGTGAGAGAGGCTTTGATTGAACTTTCAAAGGTGAAAATTGTAGAGATTTATCCCCAAAAGGGAAGCGCAGTGGCTTTGATCGATTATAATCTGGTGGAAGAGGCCCGTTTTATGCGCAATGTCCTGGAATGTGCCGTGGTGGAGCTTGCCTGTAAGATGGCCGGGGAAGATGCTGTCATGAAACTGAGGGAGAATGTGAAGCTTCAGGAGTTTTACCTGGAAAACCGTTCCCCTGAGCAGCTTCTTAAGCTGGATGATGAATTTCACCGGCTGCTGTTTCATATAACCGGCAAAGACCAGGTTTATCAGCTTATGGACAGCATTACCATTCACTTCGACCGGATACGCAGCATGTCCCTGATAGCAGTAAAGGATTTAAAAACAATTTCCGACCATCAGTCCATGGTGGAAGCCATTGCAGCAAAAGACGGAAAAACGGCAAAGGATGTGATGGAAAAACATTTATCCAGATATAAGATTGATGAGGAAGCCTTGCGCAGGGAATATCCCGGGTATTTCCGGTAAGTTTCTTAGTCTGGCCGACCCGCAGAATATAATTTCCTAAGAATTAAAAAAAAACGGTAATAATCGATGAATAGGCATTCATCGTTTATTACCGTTTTTTTATGTGCGTATCTGAAGAAGGACCAAGATTAACATCTGGTTGTTTGTGTAAAACTAACAAAAAAAAATAGAATATTTATCGAATGTGCTGATTGAACTACTAGTATACTAGATATATACTAAAAGCAGGATTTGAAAGCCATAATTATTGCATTTATAAAAGAATTTGGAGCTAGGAACGGAGGTATTATACCATGAAGATGATTATGCGTTGGTTTCCCTTTGGGGATGACAGCGTGACCCTTGGCCAGATCCGCCAGACACCGGGAGTTTCCGGCGTGGCAACCTGTCTGCCCAAGGTACCGGTGGGACAGGTCTGGCCCATGGAGACCTTAAAAGCCTTAAAAGAGGAGATCCATGAGGCAGGCCTTGAAATGGAAGTGATCGAAAGCGTCAATATCCATGAGGATATAAAGAAGGGCCTTTCTTCCAGGGATAAGTATATTGATGCTTATATAAAGACCCTGGAGCATTTAAGCATGGTAGGGGTCAAGTGCCTCTGCTACAATTTTATGCCTGTTATGGATTGGGCAAGGAGCGATCTTGCTTCCCCGTCAGAAGACGGAAGTTATGTCATGGCCTACCGTCATGATGAGGTGCTTCAGATGAATCCGGAAAAGATGGCAAAGGCAATGGAAGGAAAAGCCAGAGGATATTCCCTTCCGGGCTGGGAACCGGAGCGGCTTTCTGCCATGGCCCGGGATATTGAGTTTTACCAGTCCATGACAAGGGAGCAGTATTGGGACAATATGAAGTATTTCCTTGATGCGGTAGTCCCTTATGCGGAAAAGTATGACATAAAGATGGCCATTCATCCCGATGATCCGCCTTGGCCTCTTTACGGGCTCCCAAAGGTGATTACCAATGCAGAAAATATCCGCACTTTTCTTGACTTAAACACCAGTGCCTATAATGGACTGACCTTATGCACCGGAAGTCTGGGAAGTGATTTAAGCAATGACCTTCCGGCCATGATGAGAGAGTTTGGAAACAGGAAGCGGATTCATTTTGCACACATCAGGAATGTCCGTCATATTTCCGAAAAGGATTTTGATGAGGCGGCCCACCTTTCTTCCTGCGGAGATCTGGATATGTTTTCCATAGTGGAGGCTTTATATGAATCCGGATTTGAAGGCTATATCCGTCCGGATCATGGCCGTATGATCTGGGGAGAGCAGGCACGTCCCGGATATGGCCTGTATGACCGGGCCATTGGGGCAAATTATCTCTTAGGTCTTTGGGAGGCCATCGATAAAACCCATAAAAATAAAAAGTAGGAGGCATGGTTTTATGAAACTGAATCGGTCCTGTTTAACCAACCGGGAGGCCTGGGAAAAGGCTTTTGTAAAGCTGCCGGAATTTGACTGGGATAAAATGACAAAGACTACGGACAAGTCTCCAAGATGGATCCATTTTGGTGCAGGGAATATTTTCCGTGGTTTCATTGCAGTACTCCAGCAGCGGCTGCTGGAGCTAGGCCTTGAAGAAAGCGGCATCATAGCGGCAGATACCTTTGATTATGATATAATTGAGAAGATCTATATCCCCTTTGACAATATGACCATGTTGGTCAGCTTAAAACCTGATGGAACCATGGAACGGGAAGTAGTGGCCAGCGTTGCCAGGGGCATAAAGGCTGATGTTGGAAATAAAACAGATTTCGGATATCTGGTACAGGCCTTTGAAAATCCGTCTCTTCAGATGGTCAGCTTTACCATTACCGAAAAAGGTTATGCCCTTGCCAATTTCCGGGGTGAGCTATTTCCGGTGGTGGAAAAGGACATGGAAGAGGGGCCGGAAAAAGCCGGACATGCCATGAGCGTGGTGGCATCCCTGCTTCTTAAGCGGTATCTGGCAGGAGGCTTTCCCCTGGCATTGGTCAGTATGGACAATTGCAGCCATAACGGAGAGAAGTTAAAGGACAGCATTGTTGCTATTGCCGAAGCATGGACAGAAAAAGGATATGCTTCTAAGAGCTTCCTTTCCTGGGTACAGGATGAGGATAAGGTTTCCTTCCCATGGTCCATGATCGATAAGATCACTCCACGGCCTGCAGAGGTGGTGCAGAAGCTGCTGGAGGAGGATGGGATCGAAGACATGGCACCGATTGTCACCAGCAAAAACACTTACATTGCCCCCTTTGTTAATGCAGAGATTCCTCAATATCTGGTAGTGGAAGACCGTTTTCCAAACGGACGCCCTGATCTTGAAAAGGCTGGAGTATACATGACGGACCGGGATACGGTAAACAAAACCGAGCGGATGAAGGTCACCACCTGTTTAAATCCCCTGCATACGGCTCTGGCTGTATTTGGCTGCCTGCTGGGATACAATAGCATTGCCGCAGAGATGAGGGATGAGGATTTAACAGCTCTTGTGGAACGGATTGGCTACAGGGAAGGCCTGCCGGTGGTTACGGATCCTGGGATCTTGAGTCCTGAGGAGTTTATCAGAGAGGTCATTAAATACCGTCTCCCCAATCCGTTTATCCCCGATGCTCCCCAGAGAATTGCAACCGATACCAGCCAGAAGATCCCTATCCGGTTTGGAGAAACCATAAAGGCTTATCTGGCAGATGATAAGCTGGATGTGCAGACCTTAACGGCGATTCCTCTCTCGATTGCCGGCTGGCTCCGTTACCTCCTGGGCGTGGATGATAAAGGAAATGCCATGGATATCAGCAGTGATCCCATGCTCTCAGAATTAAAAGAACAGTTAAAGGGAATCAGGCTGGGAGAAAGGCCTGGCAGAGAGGAAGGGCTTGAAGAGATCCTGTCCAATCCCCTTCTTTTTGGAACCGATCTGGTTAAAGCAGGTCTGTCCGGAACGATAGAAGTCATGCTTTGTGAAATGCTGGAAGGTCCCGGAGCGGTCAGAAAGACGCTGCACCGGTATGTAAAATAGGATTTTGAAATTAGGGAACCGCTGATTATGGATTGAAATCAGCGGTTCCCTGTGTTAAAATGGGCCTATCAAAAGGATGGTACCAGAAAGGTTGACAAATCCCATGAACATACAGATTTTTGGAACAAAAAAATGTTTTGATACCAGAAAGGCAGAGCGCTATTTCAAGGAACGGGGAATCAAGTACCAGTTTATTGATATGAAGGAAAAGGGAATGAGCAAAGGCGAATACCAGGGTGTCAGACAGGCTGTGGGAGGACTTGGCGCTATGCTTGATGAAAACTGCAGGGACCAGGAAGCCCTGTCCCTTATCCGTTACATTGCTGATGAGGATAAGGATGAAAAGATCCTGGAAAACCAGCAGGTATTAAAAACCCCTATTGTCAGAAACGGAAAACTGGCTGCGGTTGGATACCGGCCGGAGGTTTGGAAAAGCTGGAACTAGAATATTGCAGAAAAGAAGCAAGGAGAAAATAAAATGAGAAAACCGGAAAAAGATCAGAAATGGGTATTCAATCGTGAGATAGAAGGAGAACAGGCAGCCGAAGGCGTTATCAGAAAGATTCTGGCATACAGTGATGGTATGATGTGTGTGGAAAACCAGTTTGAAAAGGGGGCAGTGGGAAAACTTCACAGCCATCCTCATACCCAGATCACCTATGTTGCCAGCGGAAAGTTTGAGTTTACCATTGGAGAAGAGACTAAAGTTGTAGAGGCTGGGGACACTCTTTTAAAGCAGGATGGCATTGTCCATGGCTGTGTTTGCCTTGAAAAGGGGATTTTAGTAGATATTTTTACGCCTATGAGAGAAGATTTTTTATAAATCACAGAGTTTCCGGAGATTTGCCTTAATTGATGATATATAAATATGGGACTTGTAAAACAAATCTATTGATAAAAATGGTATAATATGCTATAAAGAAAGCACAGTGAAGTTAAAGGAGGTGATAGGATGGGAAAGTATGTTTGTGAGCCTTGCGGATATGTGTACGATCCTGAAATCGGTGATCCGGATTCTGGTATTGAGCCAGGGACTGCTTTTGAAGATTTACCAGAAGATTGGGTTTGTCCGGTTTGCGGAGTTGGTAAGGACATGTTTGTTGAAGAGTAAGATTGCGGCTTTGACCGGCAAATAAAACCTTCAAGCTGTCGGCAGATGATCTGCCGGGCTTGAAGGTTTTTTGTTTCAGTATTCGTTAAAAAAAATACGATTTAACCAAAGAAAAAATCCCTGCCCTTCATATGTGAGGGGCAGGGATGCCAAGGACAACGTAAGTGCCTTTTTCGTCTGGTAATGAATATACACCATATCATAAGGAGTTGACCGGCAGTTTTCAGCTTACCCCCGGCCCCTTGCTTTCAGAGACAGGAGGAGGGGCAACGGTTCCTGCATTCTGGTTATTGGTATTCTCAGAAGCTTGACCAGTCTGGGAAGCCTGAGCTGCTTGAGCTGTCTGTGCGAAAGTGGATTTTCCAGCTTTTTGCAGATATTCCATGATGCCTCTTGCGTCGGCCTCTCCCAGTGCCTTATACTGTACTTCCGTAGATAAAAACAGGGTCAAGTCGCTGGTATGGTTCAAAAAGCCGTGTTCAATGATAAAGCCACGGATCCCGTACATCTGGGAATAGCGTGGAATGGCATAATAATCGGCCTGACTGCCGTCTGGAAATAAGGTTCCGTTCTCGGAATCCCTGAGGATCAGGCCCCGGTTATGAAGCCCCAGAGTGGTTAACTGCTTTAATATGGTATTGGCGGCGTCCTGGGACTGAACGGCCAGTTCGTTGTTATAGCGGCCGGTCCTGGGAGCCATGGAGCTTACACCATAAGCATTTTTTACCGTACCGTTCCCCAAAGCTGAGTCCACATGCTGACTTACAAAAAGGTCTGCATGGACAGAGGCGGCAAAGGCGGCCCGCTGGTCCAGGGGGACGGTTGTTTCTGCGCTGTCCTTTGTTAAATAAACGGTATAGTTGGAATTCTGTTCCAGATACTGTTTTGTATAGGAGGCGATCTTCATGGTGATCTCATCTTCATAATAAGTAATTCCGTTGTATTCAAAGTGGCAGCCGGAATAATGTCCGCCGGTTTTCCCGTGACCAGGATCCAGGACTACAACAAAATTGGAGTTGTTCCGCATACCCGGTCCGATTTCAGGGGCTGTTATTTTGGTTACCGGAGGTGCAAAGGCCGGCCCGGTTTCTTCTTCTGCCCATGTGACGGAAGAGGAAGTGGTGGAAATAAGGACGGCTAGTAAAAGAGTCTTTGCGGCTGCAGGCAGTAAGTTTTTTAAATGAGTCATGATCGTTCCTCCAGAATAATGGCATTATGTATTACATTATATCACTTCTTGTCAGATTCTGTAAATGACCTTCTATGAATTTTTTGTTTCATATGGTAAAATGAACCGATATAAAATATTTAGATAACGGAGACCAGGATATGAAGTATTATTTTGCCCCCATGGAGGGAATTACCGGCTATATCTACCGGAATGCCCACCATATGTTTTTTGATCAGATGGATGTGTATTTTACTCCTTTTATCGTACCCACCCAGAACCGGAAGTTCACCTCCAGGGAAATAAATGATTTTCTGCCGGAGCATAACAAGGATTTGCATGTGATTCCTCAGATTCTCACCAATAAGGGAGATGATTTTATTTGGGCGGCAAAAGAGCTGAAGCGGTATGGATATGAGGAAGTGAATCTAAATCTGGGCTGCCCTTCTCCTACGGTGGTTTCCAAAGGCCGTGGAGCAGGCTTTCTGGGGGAGCCGGACCTGCTGGAGGCTTTCTTTGATCAGATTTTTTCTGCACTGGACATGAAGGTTTCCGTAAAAACCAGAATCGGTAAGGACAGCTCAGAGGAATTTGGAAGGCTTATGGAAATCTATAACAAATATCCCATAGAGGAGCTGATTGTCCATCCCCGGATCCAGAAGGATTTTTACAGAAATGAACCTGACTGGAAGTCTGTGAAAGATGCGGTTTCCATAAGTAATTTTCCTTTATGTTATAATGGAAACCTGTTTTCCGCGGAAGACTTTGAGAGATTCACCGCGGACTTTCCCTCAATAGACCGAGTCATGCTTGGGAGAGGACTGGTGGCAAATCCAGGTCTTGTAAGGAAAATAAAGGGAGGGGAAAACCTGGAGAAAGGACGGTTAAAGGCCTTCCATGATGAGGTCCTGAGAGGATATGAAGAAATCATGTCCGGGGACCGCAATGTTCTATTTAAGATGAAAGAGCTGTGGGCGTATATGATCCGGATGTTTGAGGGGGGCGAAAAGCATGGAAAAAGAATCCGCAAGTCCCAGAATCTGCTGGAGTACAGGACAGCAGCAGACCGACTGTTTGTAGAACTGGATTTAAAAAAGTCCGGAGGATCTTTTGCCGGTGAATAAGAACCAAAAGCATGTTTATAAGAAAATTATAAAATAATCATAAATTTTTTTAATGAATCAGTTGGTATTTCCAGCTTGAAGCTATAGCTGCTATAGGATATATAATGACCTCAATTTTAAACGGCGGCAGGATGCCCCGATGGAAACGGAGGAATACCATGGCTTCAAAATTACTGATAAAAAATGCCAAAGCAATTGTGACCTGCGATGAAAATGACCATGTGTACAAGGAGACTGATATCCTGATAGAAGGACCTAAGGTTACAGCCATAGGCCCTGGGATTGTTAGTGAGGGTGCACAGGTCATTGACGGAACAGGAAAATTTGTATATCCCGGGTTGATTAACACCCATCATCACTTCTTTCAAACCTTTGTAAGGAATCTGATCACCATTGATTATCCCAATCTTACGGTTATGGACTGGATCGATAAAATCTACCGGATTTTCCAGATCATTGATAATGATGTCATATACTATTCGACTCTTACGGCGTTTGCCGATCTCATCAAACATGGCTGCACCTGCGCCTTTGACCACCAGTACTGCTATACCAATAAAACCGGCAAGGATCCGGTGGACCGGCAGATGGAGGCGGCGGATCTTATGGGGATCCGCTATCATGCAGGAAGGGGCAGCAACACGCTTCCCCGGAGCGAGGGAAGTTCGATTCCGGATCTTATGCTGGAGACCACCGGTGAATTTTTAAAGGACTGTGAAAGGCTCATCCGTTCTTATCACGATCCAAAGCCCTATTCCATGCGCCAGATCGTCATGGCGCCTTGCCAGCCCATTAACTGCCGGCCGGAAACGTTTATTGAAACTGTGGCGGCAGCCAGAAGCATGGGCGTGCGGATGCATACTCATTTAGGGGAAGGGGAGACGGAGGGGATCAGGTCCCGGTACGGAAAGCGTACCCTGGAATGGTGCCGGGACATCGGCTTTATAGGAGAAGATGTCTGGTATGCCCATAACTGGGAAGTGCTTCCGGAAGAATACCGCTTACTGGCCGAAACAAAAACCGGAGTGTCCCATTGTCCCACGCCGGCTGTTCTGGGTGGGTTTCCCATTCTTGATATTAAGGCAATGCAGGAGGCCGGCGTTCTCATAAGCTTAGGCTGTGACGGGTCCGCAACCAATGACAGCTCCAATTTACTGGATGCCCTTCGCGTATCTTACATGATGCAGGCTTATCATACGAAGGAAAGAGGCGGCTGTGTGTCAGCTTATGATATGTTGAAAATCGCTACCGTTAACGGGGCAAAAACCCTGGGAAGGCAGGATTTAGGTTCTCTGGAACCAGAAAAGGCGGCTGATCTTTTTATGATCGACGGGGAGGCCTTAGAGCTTGCAGGGGCGGTTCATGACCCCAAGAACCTCCTTGCAAGAGTTGGCTTGACAGGAAACGTATGGCTCACTATGATTAATGGAAAAGTGGTTTATCAGGATGGCGTGATCACGGGAGTGGACGAAAAAAGGCTGGCTTCAGAGGGAGAGGCGGTCTGCACCAGGGTGATCCGGAAACCGAGTGAGGCATTCCGCCGTTTTCTGTAAGCCTCCTGACCACGGAAAGAAGAGGAAAGCGGTTTGAAGGACTTTTTATCCATTGGAGAGATGAGTTCCCTTTTTGGGCTGAATATACAGACCCTGTATTATTACGACAGCATAGACATTTTTAAACCAAGAATGCGGGAGATGAAAAACGGCAGGAGAAAATATGAATTTGACCAGATCTATGAGTTGGCAACCATATGCTATATGCGAAAGCTTGGGTATTCCCTGGAGGAAATAACAAAGCAGAGGAGTACTCAGCATGCCGGTTCTGCCCTGGAGTCATTGAAGCAGCGTTCCGAGGAGCTTCACAGGCAATGGAAGGAGCTGATATCCATTGATGAGGCCATTCAGAGAAAGCTTCGGTTTATTGAGGAAGAGATGAACCAAATTCATACGGATGAAATCACCATCCGCCATTTTGAGGACAGGGCCTACCTTGTCATTGGAGAGGAAGAATCTCTTTACCGGCAGAATTCCTTCTATTTTTATCCCACCATTGCCTTCTATCAGGGGGAAGAGAAATATTTCGGAGCCTATTTATATCCCTCAGAAGAGCCGTTGCCGGATCATGTGAGAAAGGACCAGATACGCAGAATCCCTTCCGGTGATTTTTTGTGCGGTTACCATTTAGGTTCTTATGAAACAGTTCCTGCAACCATTGAACGCCTCCGCAATGCGAGGCCGGATTTGGATTTTGAAGATCTTACCATAAATTTTAATATTCTGGATCAGTTTGTGGAAAACCAGAGTTCCGGTTATATCACTCATACCCAGATCCGGATATTGAAACCATAAAGCAATGATGACACAGTTGACGACAAGAGAGGAGAAACATTATGAAAAACATGAGAAAGCTGGCAGCCCTGGTTCTTGCTGCCTCCATGGCGGCAGCATCTTTGGCAGGCTGCGGCAAAACCGCAGAGACAAAAGAGGTCCGGGAAGAGACAGGAACCAAGGCTGAGGCAGGAACAAAGGCTGAGACTTCAAAAACCTTAAAGGTAGCACTTTGTCTTTCCGGTGCTGCGAACGACATGGGCTGGTGCCAGGCCGCCTATGATGGATTAAAGCTTTTGGAATCCGACTATGGCTGTGAAACCGCCTATACGGAAAATCTGACTCCTGATGATATAGAAGCCGCATTTGCCGATTATGCCGCCAATGGTTTTGATGTGGTGATCGGTCATGGGTATGAGTTCGGCGACCCTGCGGTTGAAGTAGCCGGGCAGTATCCGGATACAAAATTTATTGTAACAGAAGGAGAGGTTTCCGCCGGCAATGTAGCTTCCTATGTGACCAAATGCGAAGAAGGCGGTTACGTCATGGGAATGCTTGCTGCAGGAATGTCAAAAAGCAATAAGATCGGCTTTGTAGGTCCTATTCAGGGAGCCTCCCTTGTAAAAATCATGAATGGCTTTGAAGACGGCGCAAAATCGGTAAAGCCTGACATCGAAGTTCAGACTGCATGGACCGGCTCCTTTACGGATACGGCTCTTGGAAAAGAAGCTGCCCAGGCGATGATCGACAATGGAGCCGATGTCATCGGCCATTGTGCCAATGAATCCGGCACTGGTGCCATCAATGCGGCAAAGGAAGGAAAAATCTATGCTACCGGTGATTCCTATGACCAGAACGGGCTGGCTCCGGAAACAGTGCTTTCCTCTTCCGTATACCATATCCCAAAGGTGATTGAGGCCGCATTCAAGACTGTGGAAGAAGGAACCTTTGCAGGAGGAATCTATGAACTGGGAATGAAGGAAGGAGCGGTCAGCATCGCGTCCTACCATGAGTTAGAAGTTAAGATCCCGGATGAGGTGAAGGCAGAGATTGAAAAAAAGGTATCAGCCATTACATCAGGAGAATTTACGGTTCCATGTGATACAAAGGTCAGATAGGGAGCTTTGCTATGGCATTATTGGAGATGAAACACATCACAAAAGCATTTTCCGGCGTCTACGCCAATCAGGATGTAAGCCTGTCCGTGGAACAGGGGGAAATCCATGCCCTGCTTGGGGAAAACGGGGCAGGAAAGACGACGCTTATGAATATCTTGTTCGGTATTTATCAGCCGGATGGGGGAGAGATCCTTTACAAAGGTAAAACAGCCCGGTTCCAATCTCCGGCCGATGCCATCAGCCGGGGGATCGGCATGGTCCACCAGCATTTTTCTCTTGTGAACCGGATGACAGTGCTTGACAACATTATTCTGGGATCTGGACGTAAGAAAGAGGTCCTTGACAGAAAGGCGGCAGCAGAGGAGATCTGCCTGCTGGCTGAAAAATACGGCCTGTTTGTAAATCCTTATGAACAGGTGAGCAGCTTATCCGTGGGGGAACAGCAAAGAGTGGAGATCTTAAAGGCATTATACCGGAAGGCAGATTTGCTGATTTTAGATGAACCCACAGGAGTTCTGACCCCGCAGGAAACGGAAAATTTCTTTCAGGTATTAAAGCGGTTAAAGGAAGAGGGACATGGGATTATCATCATCACTCACCGCTTAAGTGAAATCATGGCAATCAGTGACAAGGTCACTATTTTAAGGGATGGCAAGGCGGTTAAGGATTTCATCACGCAAAATACAACCCCGGAGGAATTGTCCGCCCATATGATAGGCAGGCCTCTATCCCCTGGCATGGCGGAGCGGAAGAAACCGATAGAGGAAACAGCCTTAAGACTTGAGGGTGTTTCCTTATTGAAAAGACATGGAAACAAAAAGTCCCTGGACAGCATCTGTCTTACGGTTTATAAAGGTGAGATACTTGGAATTGCCGGAGTGGAAGGTAACGGGCAAAAGGAGCTTTCCGAGGTGATCACGGGAATCCGTAAGCATACGGAAGGAACCATTTTCTTTGAAGGGGAAGCCATTGACAGCAGAACGGTTAAAGAGCGTTTTAACAAGGGCATTTCCTATATATCCGATGACCGGCACCAGGACAGTCTGGTTGCAGATATGACGGTAACGGAAAACATGATCCTGCGTAGCTATAACCGGCAGCCTTTTTCAAAAAACAGGATCCTGAACCACAAGCAGGCGGAAAGCCTGGCTTTGGAGGCGGTGGCAGAGTATGGGATCCGCACTTCTGGAAAAAGCGGGATCAGGACGCCGGTTAAGCTGATGAGCGGCGGAAACCAGCAGAAGGTGATTTTATCCCGTGAAATATCCCCGGAGGCAAGATTGATTGTTGCCAGCCAGCCTACGAGAGGATTGGATATCGGAGCAACGGAATTTGTCCATCAGACTCTGATGAAACAGAAAAACCAGGGAAAGAGTGTATTGCTCATTTCTGCGGATCTGGATGAGATCCTTTCATTAAGTGACAGGATCGCAGTTCTGTTTGAAGGCCGGATCATGGGTGTTCTTGACAGAGAAGAAGCCGATGTATTTAAAATCGGGCTTTACATGGGCGGAGTGACAAAAAAGGAGGAAAGCCATGAACCAGATGAAACAGTTAAAGGCGGCTGAAGTGGTGAAGCTCGCTTTGATTTCCATTGGGGCGGCGGCCATTCTTGTGCTTTTGTCAGGTGCTGATCCTCTCACGGCAAGCAAGATGTTCTTTAACGGAATTTTCGGCAGTACAAGCGGCTTCGGGGAAGTGTTTGTGAAAGCAACTCCTCTGATCTTAACCGGGCTTGGCTGCTCCGTGGCTTTTAGGACCGGATTTTTTAATATTGGCGGGGAAGGACAATTCTACATAGGGGCGCTTGCTTCCGCCTGGGTGGCAATCAATGCCACCGCAGTCCCTGGTGTTTTCCGGATCATCCTTGCCATTGCCTGCGGTTTCCTGCTGGGCGGATTATGGGCCCTTGCGGCGGCAATCCTAAAGGCTAAGCTTGGAATTTCAGAGATCATATGTACCATTATGCTTAATTATATTTCCATAAATCTTCTAGGAATCGCAGTCCGGACCTTTCTCATGGATCCGGCCGGAAGTATCCCCCAATCGGAAAAGATCGATGCATCTGCAGTACTTTTGCGTTTTCTAGCCCCCACCAGAGTCCATACGGGCATTTTTATAGCCCTTGGTGCCGTGCTCTTTGTTTGGTTTCTCATGGAAAAAACAGCAGCAGGCTATGAATTCAGAGTCGTCGGTTTTAACAAACGGGCTGCGGCATGCAATGGTATTTCAGTGGTGAAAAACATCATTCTGTCGGCGGTGCTGAGCGGCGGCCTTGCGGGAACTGCAGGAGCTGTGGAGGTACTGGGAGTTCAGAAAAAACTGCTTGAAGGCATGTCGGGAGGCTGCGGCTATACAGCAATTCTTATCACTCTTCTGGCCTCCAATCATCCGGCCGGAGTGCTTGTGGTCTCTGTTTTATTTGCTGCGCTGGAGGTAGGGGCAAATTCCATGCAAAGGCAGATGGGGGTTCCGTCCTCCATTGTGGATTTTCTCATCGGTTTTATTGTGCTGCTGATTCTGGGCAGGGAGCTTCTGGCCGGAAAAATGAGAGCAAGGGAGGGAAAATAGATGCTGGACCAGATTTTAACCGTCGGCTTTCTGACTGCCTTTTTATCGGCAGCCGTACGTATGGCAGTGCCTCTTGCCTATGCAGGGCTTGGGGAGACGATTTCGGAAAAAAGCGGAATACTGAATATTGGTATGGAAGGCGTTATGCTTTCCGGTGCTTTTTTCTCTTTTGCAGGCACATTTTTCTCAGGAAGTATACCAGTGGGGCTTTTTTGCGCCGCAGCGGGGGGAGCGGCTGTCAGCATGATCCATGGGATTTTGTCCATCAGGCTGTCCAAGGACCAGTCGGTCAGCGGAATTGCCATCAATATATTTGTCCTTGGAGTGACCAGCTTTTTATATAAACTCATGTCAGGCGGACAATCCTACCAGCAAATCCAGCCGATTATGAGGCTGAGGATCCCGGTGCTCGCTGACATTCCCCTGATTGGTAACGCGTTCTTTTATCAGGACATCCTGACCTATCTCTTGTATTTCATGGTCGTGGGCGTATCATTTTTTTATAAAAAGACAAACACCGGTCTTTCCTTTGCTGCCATTGGCGAGAACCCACGTTCCGCAGATTCGGCAGGGATTCCTGTTTACCGGTACCAGTATATTTCCATGATCTTAAACGGGGTGCTTGGGGGAATCGGAGGTGCTTATCTGGTTCTAGTACAGGTGGGGAATTTTTCAGAAAATATGACCTCTGGAAGAGGCTACATTGCCTTGGCGGCTGTCATCCTGGGGCGTTATGTTCCTTTTGGTATGCTGGGAGCTGCTTTATTGTTCGGATCTGCCAATGCTTTGCAGATCCGCCTTCAGGCAATCGGAGTTCCTCTCCCCTCTCAGGCATTGTCCATGCTGCCCTATCTGATCACCTTGGCTGCCCTGTTGGGTTCGGTTGGAAAGAGTCATGGACCGGAAGGCCTTGGAAAGCCGTTTGTACGCGGCGCCAGATAGAATTTATTGATATTCGGTATAATACGCTTGAAATCTTATTTACTAAGGTTTCAGGCGTTTTTCCATTTATGGTGAAAAAGAAAAAATGGATGAACAGGGAATATTTTGTGGGTGTATGGTTGAAATTAACTATATCTTGTGGTATATTTTTACATGTGAGATACAATAACAGTTATTGATATCAATATAAATCTGGAATGGCAGGAATATGAAATGGATAATAGAAACGGAAAACAGGAAATTCTGGAATCCTTTAAAGAGTTGGGGGAGCTGGAAGAAGTTTTGGATGGGATCCGGCAGGAGTGGGGATCAGCATCCTATGATTTAAAACACCTCTCCATAAAATTCACAGGATTCTGCAAGAAGAACATGAACCTGGAGGAACGGCTGGGGGCGCTGATCCAGGCGGCAGTGGAGCTGACCACCCAGGAAGCGCCGGACTGGGAGTATATAGGAGCAAGGCTTCTTATGGTGCGTTTTAATATCCGGTTAAAGGAAGAACTTGGCAGGCGGAAGATTGGAAGCTTTTTTGATAAAATATGTTTTCTGACAGAAGAGGGACTTTATGGAGATTACATTCTGGAGAATTATAACAAAGAAGAAATCCAACGGTTCGAAGGGTATATGGATCAGACCAGAAACCATTTGTTTAATTATTCCGGGCTGGAACTTCTGCTTAACAGGTATGTGATCCGCAGCCATCAGAATGCGCCTCTGGAAACTCCTCAGGAGATGTTCCTTGGAATAGCCATGCATCTTGCTATGAATGAAACGGTTGACCGGGAGGCTTGGGTAAAACGGTTTTACCATATGCTCAGTACCTTAAAGGTAACCATGGCAACACCCACTCTTTCAAATGCCAGAAAGCCTTACCACCAGCTTTCCTCCTGCTTTATTGATACGGTGCCGGACAGCCTGGATGGCATTTACCGGAGCATTGACAGCTTTGCAAAAGTCAGCAAATTCGGAGGAGGAATGGGTCTTTATTTTGGAAAGGTCCGTGCCGCAGGAAGCGCCATTCGCGGTTTTAAAGGAGCTGCGGGAGGTGTGGTCCGTTGGATCAAGCTGGCGAACGATACTGCAGTGGCCGTGGACCAGCTTGGGATGCGTCAGGGAGCGGTGGCTGTTTACCTTGATGTGTGGCATAAGGATCTTCCGGAATTTCTCACCCTTAAGACCAATAACGGAGATGACCGCATGAAGGCTCATGATGTTTTCCCCGGGGTTTGTTATCCCAACTTGTTCTGGAAGCAGGCAAAGGAGAACATAGAAGGGGACTGGTATTTAATGTGCCCTCATGAGATCCTGACGGTAAAGGGCTGGGCACTTGAAGACTTTTATGGAATCCAGTGGGAAGAGCGTTATCTGGACTGCGTCAGTGACAGCCGCATCCACAAGCGTATCATCCCCATAAAGGACATCATACGCCTGGTGTTAAAAAGTGCTGTGGAGACAGGAACGCCCTTTACCTTTAACCGGGATATTGTTAATGAGGCCAATCCCAACAGCCACTGCGGCATGATTTACTGCAGCAATCTCTGTACGGAAATTGCTCAGAATATGAGTACTGTGGAACAATTAGAGCAGCAGATCCGTTGGGTGGATGGAGAGACTGTGGTTGTTACTGTAACAAAACCGGGAGATTTTGTGGTCTGTAATCTGGCAAGTCTTTCCCTTGGAAAGATTGATTTGACGGATACACAAGAGCTGGCGGAATTGACCAGATCCGCTGTCAGGGCTTTGGACAATGTGATTGATTTAAACTTTTTCCCTATTCCCTACGCAAAGGTCACCAATCTTCGCTACCGGCCGGTGGGGCTTGGAGTGAGCGGATACCACCACATGCTGGCAAAGAATGGAATCTCCTGGGAATCTCAGGAGCATCTGGAATTCTCTGACCGGGTGTTTGAGGCAATTAACTATGCTGCTATCCAGGCCAGTTGTGATTTTGCCAGGGAAAAAGGGAGATATGACTTATTTGAAGGCAGCCAATGGCAGACGGGAGCGTATTTTGACAAACGGGGATATTGCTCTGAAAAATGGAAGAGCCTACGGGAAAAGGTGGCAGCTTACGGCATGAGAAACGGCTGGCTTCTTGCCATAGCGCCAACCAGCAGTACCAGCATGATCGCCGGAACCACGGCAGGGCTGGATCCTGTCCTGAACCGGTATTATCTGGAGGAAAAAAAGAGCGGTCTGGTGCCCCGGGTGGCACCGGATTTATCGCCGGAAACATTTTGGAAGTATAAAAATGCCCATTACATTGACCAGAAGTGGTCGGTACGGGCGGCCGGCGTACGCCAGCGCCATGTGGACCAGGCCCAGAGCATGAACCTTTACATCACCAATGACTATACTCTTCGCCAGGTGCTGGGACTCTATATCCTGGCCTGGGAATGCGGCGTGAAAACCATTTATTACATCCGGTCCAGGAGTCTGGAAGTGGAAGAATGCGAAGCCTGCTCCAGTTAAGGGACGGCAGCTATCAAACTGTAGAAAGTGAAACGATTGATATGGAACAATTAAAAAAAAGACCCCTGTTTCATCCGGATGGGGAGACCGAGGTAAGAAAACGGCGGATGATCAACGGCAACACTACAAACCTCAATGATTTTAATAACATGAAATACACCTGGGTCAGTGACTGGTACCGCCAGGCCATGAATAATTTCTGGATACCTGAAGAAATTAATTTAAGCAGGGATAGAAAGGATTATCCCCTGTTAAGCCCCCAGGAACGGAGAGCCTATGATAAAATATTATCCTTTCTGGTTTTTTTAGACAGCATCCAGACAGCCAATCTTCCGGCTCTCGGGGAATATGTGACTGCCAATGAGATCAATCTCTGTCTTTCTATTCAGACGTTTCAGGAGGCGGTTCACAGTCAGAGCTACAGTTATATGCTGGATACCATCTGTGAGCCACAGACGCGGAATGATGTGCTCTATCAATGGAAGAGCGACCCCCGTCTTCTTGCCCGGAATACCTTTATCGGCGACCTGTATAATGAATTTCAAAAGGACAAAAGCCCATATGCCTTTATGAAGACGGTTGTGGCAAATTTTATCCTGGAAGGCGTATATTTTTACAGCGGATTTATGTTCTTTTATAATCTGGGACGGAATCATAAAATGACCGGCTCTTCCCAGGAGATCCGTTATATCAACCGGGATGAGAACACACATTTGTGGCTGTTCCGCAATATCATTCTGGAACTGGAAAAGGAGGAGCCAAAGCTGTTTTCCAGGGAGCGGATAGAGGTTTACCGCACCATGATTAAGGAAGGCTGTGAACAGGAGATTGCCTGGGGATGCTATGCCATCGGAGATGAGGTACCCGGGCTTACGAAGGAAATGATTACGGACTACATCATGTATCTGGGAAATTTACGGTGTGCAAGCCTTGGCTGGGGCCGCATTTATGAGGGGCATGACAAGGAGCCGGAAAGTATGTCATGGGTTAACCAGTTCAGCAATGCCAATCTGATCAAAACAGACTTTTTTGAAGCGAAAAGTACGGCCTATGCAAAAAGCAGTGCACTGTTGGATGATCTGTAGCAGGAAAATTTTGTGGAAAAAATAACAGAGGAATTTTAATAATAATAATTGTTTTTATTTTAACGATATGTTATAATTAGAAAAACAACTCTTAAGGAGGTTATTTATGGAACGCATTGTGGTAATCGGAGCAAACCATGCCGGAACGGCAGCAATCAACACAATTTTAGATCATTATAAAGACAAGAAGGTTGTTATATTTGATTCCAATGATAACATCAGTTTTCTGGGCTGCGGCATGGCTCTTTGGATCGGAGACCAGATTCATTCATCCGAAGGCCTGTTTTATTGCAGCAAAGATATTTTTGAAGAAAAGGGTGCGAAAGTCTACATGGAAACCAAGGTGGACCGCATTGATTACGATAAAAAGCTTGTTTATGCTGAGGATAAGTATGGCCGGAGATACCAGCAGGAATACGATAAGCTGATTCTTGCAACAGGTTCCCTGCCCATTTCTCCTGATATTGAGGGGAAAGAGCTGGACAACGTGCAATACGTAAAGCTTTTTCAGAATGCGAAGGATGTCATTGATAAGCTGCACCATGATTCTTTGAAAAATGTGGTTGTGGTAGGGGCAGGGTATATCGGCGTTGAGTTGGCAGAGGCATTTCGCCGAGTGGGAAAAAATGTTACCCTGATTGATAATATGCACACCTGCCTGTCCGGCTATTATGACCAGGAATTTTCAGATATTATGTCTGAAAATCTGGAAAGTCATGGCATTGAGCTGGTTTATGGGGAAACCGTGAAAAAGCTGACTGGAAACGGCAAAGTAGAAAAAGTGGTCACCGACAAAAAGGAATACAATGCTGATATGGTAATACTGGGGATCGGCTTTAAGCCTAACAATCAGTTGGGAAAGGAAGATCTGGAGCTATTCCCCAACGGTGCATTTTTAGTAGATAAACGGCAGCAGACCAGCCGGCCGGATGTATATGCAATCGGAGATTGTGCAACTGTTTTTGACAACTCCATCCAGAAAACAAACTATATTGCACTGGCTACCAATGCCGTTCGTTCCGGAATCGTGGCTGCCCACAATGTCTGCGGGACTCCCCTGGAATCCATCGGTGTTCAGGGATCCAATGGGATATGTATCTGGAACCTGAAAATGGTTTCTACAGGAATTACTTATGGAAAAGCAAAAAAGCTGGGTTATGATGCGGAGGCAGTGGATTACGAGGATACTCAGAAACCGGCCTTTATAGACCATGACAATTACAAAGTAAAAATCAGGATCGTTTACGATAAGAAAACCCGGATCATCCTGGGGGCCCAGTTGTGTTCGGAATACGATATTTCCATGGCAATACACATGTTCTCTCTTGCGATCCAGGAACAGGTCACCATCGACCGGTTAAAGCTGACCGATATTTTCTTCCTGCCTCATTTTAACCAGCCTTATAATTACTTTACAATGGCTGCACTGCAGGCGAAGTAAACGGAGTCAGGTGCTTCAGATTTGGGATAAAAATTTAATGGAAAGAATTGGGTGCCGGATCATTCCCGGCGGGAATGGTCCGAAGGCATCATGCTGCAGGGCAGGAAGGGCAGATCAATCAGAGGTCTTGACAATTGGTTTTATTCATGTTAGTATGAGAATGCTCTTTAGAGTACCAGTCAGGGGCAGTACTGGTTTCGACAGGGGCTATGAAGCTGGTGAAGCTATCCGTATGCGATGCGTCAAATGGCAAACCTAAATATAAACGCTAACAATAACGAATTAGCATTAGCTGCTTAATGCAGCTTGTCGGCCTTAAGGCACTCACACTTTAAGATCCCGGCATCGACGATGTGAGAAACGACGTGTGCAAAGCTTTGAGCATGCGGACGTAATATGAAGCTACTGAAGCTGTCAGGGTGTTAGTTCCCGGGCAGTGGAGGGAATGTCAATAAACTGACTATGATAGTAGAAGAACAGGGGATTGGTTTTTGGACACGGGTTCAACTCCCGTCTGCTCCACTCAAAAAGTCTGGCATTTGCTGGGCTTTTTTATTTTTTGTGCTGCAGATCGTGTTGTTTAGTCCCAGAGTGTCTCGGAAGTTATTTCCTCCTTTTTGAAAATGCCTGTCGATGGGTGTCTTCTTTGATCTACTTTTTAGCATATGTATCATATACTAAATCGTAGGATTTATTTTGGAGGTTATCATGCCAAGCTTTGAAGTCAAGATATGGGGGTTTAAAATCAATGAGCCGTATCCCTCGAAATGTACAAGAAGAGTCTGTTATTTCGATCATTGCCAGGAGGTGGAAGTCCCCTGCGGGTCAAAAGGGACCAAACTATATGAAGTGATTATTAATTTCACTATTCCAGATTTTGATCAGAAAAATGAATCCATTGTTATGCAGTGTGCCAATGAAGTTGCATACGTCGCAAGCGGCATGATAGGAGAAGCGGTTCACTATTGTGGAAGTATCAATGAATCTTGTATGGCAGATATTCAAAATGCTGTTGCCATGGCAGATGAAAAAGTGGTGGAAACGTTCCATAATTGCCTAAGCCAGTCTGGTATGGCTGAAGAAATGATTCAAATATGCGAAGTTAAAGTCTATATCAGAGAAATCAATATTTAAACGCGTACATTGCTGGTGAATAAACAGAGGCGGACAAAAAGCAAAGAAGGATCCGGAATTGGCGGCGTATAAAAAAGAGCAAAGGCCGACAGGAGTTAGACCTTTGCTCTATCATGTAGGGTGCCTTTTCCTTGAAGTGCTATGTAGGCACATCTAATCATATGATATAAGTAATCATAATATGTATAAAGGAAGGCAGAAAGGATATCTGTAAACTTTTCGAACTGGTTTTTCCTGAAAATGTATCCGTTCGATGTGCAATGGGATTATCATGCTATTTCAAAGTCACGAAGTATAAGGATTCATGGAAAGAGAGGCAGACATATATGAGACGGCAAATGGACAAGCATGTGAAACAAATAAAAAAAGAAGAACATAAATTATATTGAGAAAACTTATGATAAAGATAGGATATTGTTGGAATATGATTTGCCATAGAAAAAAGAGCCGAAAAAAGATATTTGAAGCGTTTAGACCAGCATTCCAAGCAGTCCCGGTTGATAAATTCTTCCATTTCCGTTATAGAAGGGGGAGTTTTGGGAGCATTTGGAATTGGCCTGCCCGATATTCCGCTTTTTTTAGCTTTGGTTCTGAAATCTGTTTATGAAATTGCTTTAAGCTATGGAAATCTTTTCAATCTGTTGAAAATTGTGATCCTGTTTGATAGAAGACAATTCCTTGTTAATTATTCGTAAATATTAAGAATTGTTATAATTTATTTGGTTGATATCATTCGGTTAAGCGAATACAATAGTCTTATACAATGAAAGGATGCAACTATATGAAATACATGTCTGTTCGGTTTCGCCGGGGATGGCTGATACCGGAAGAAATCGTATTACCTGTTGCTGGACATTCAGAAGTAAATAGGCAGCAGGAGGTATCCCGTGGAATTTAATGAGAAACTGCAGCAACTCAGAAAACAGAATAATTTAACTCAGGAACAGCTTGCAGAGCAGCTATATGTATCAAGAACGGCTGTCTCTAAATGGGAGAGCGGCAAAGGCTACCCCAACATTGAATCTCTCAAATGCATATCCAAGGTTTTCGCAGTATCTATTGATGAATTATTGTCCGGTAATGAGCTTATTACTCTTGCCCAATCCGAAAACCGTTCGAATATTAGTAAACTTTATAGTTTAATGTATGGAATTTTAGATGTGATGGCCTTTGCATTTATATTCCTGCCGTTTTATGGTCAGCAAGAGGGTGATTATATCCGTTCGGTGACATTGCTTGCTTATTCTGATACGATTCCGATAATCCGCGCGTCATACTTTGTAATATTAATTCTAATGGGAGTGATGGGACTCGTAGAGCTGGCCATACAGCTTATAGTAAATGAAAAAGGATTAAGGGCCGCCAAAACCTGCTCCATCATACTGCAAACACTGGCAATATTGATTTTTATAATGACCCGTCAGCCTTACTTAACTGCTTTTTTATTTATACTACTGATGATAAAGGTTATCCTTTTGCTGAAAGGGCATTCTAAGTGGTAAAAGCCCGGAGCACCGGAAAATAAGGCTCTGACACGAAAGGTGTCAGAGCTTTTCTTCGCTGTGACAATCGGTTTCTTGTATCTTTTCTTATCCTAGAAGATAATGGATGTGCACCCTGAAATCAAAGGGTTAATGGAAAATACTATTTTTAAAGGAGGATTTAAATTAATGGGATTTGATTTTATGGAAATACTGAAAGCTGTGTTTCTTGGCATTGTGGAGGGCATTACTGAATGGCTGCCCATAAGCAGCACAGGACACATGTTGATAGTGGATGAGTTTTTACAATTAAACGCCAGTGCAGCTTTTAAGGAAATGTTTTTTGTTGTTATTCAGCTAGGAGCGATTCTGGCGGTTGTACTTTTATTTTGGGATAAGATGTTTCCCTTTCAATTCAACAACAGAAACAAAGCAATGATAAAAAAGGAAACCTTTTCTATATGGTTTAAAGTAGTGATTGCCTGCATACCGGGAGCAGTGGTTACAATCCTGTTTGATGATTATATAGAAGAATATTTTCATACTCCGGCGATGATTGCAGCAGCTTTAATTTTTTATGGCATAGCTTTTCTTGTGGTTGAGCTTTGGAACAAAAAGCGAACCCCCATTACCAATGACCTATCAGACATTACCTATCAAACGGCCCTTATGATTGGTTTATTTCAAGTACTTTCCATTATTCCGGGAACTTCGCGTTCAGGGGCTACCATAATTGGTGCGCTTCTTATTGGAGTATCCCGTGTGGCGGCTGCCGAATTTACTTTTTTTCTAGCGGTGCCCGTTATGTTCGGATTAAGTGCAATTAAAATACTGAAATTCGGACTTGCTTTTACAAGGGAAGAGCTGCTTATATTAGGGATTGGAACAGTAGTTGCATTTGCAGTATCGATTTTAGTAATAAAATTTTTAATGAGCTTTATTAAAAAGCATGACTTTGCCGTATTTGGTTGGTACCGGATTGTACTCGGCGCCATTTTATTATTGTACTTTAAGTTTCATTAGGAAAATATTGATTTGTCTATGGCCGTTTCATCCATAACCCAGCGGATGAAAGGTTCCCATAGCACCGACCTGCCCGTATCCCCATATTATATTTGGTAATAGTCCTGGATCCCAAGCCAGTGCTTATCACCAATGGACGGTCCAGCTTTAGGGTCTGGGATCGAAGGTATCCGATGTCCAGCATGAGATCGGTTTCCTTAATGATAATGATCCATATCCTGTTTTCCCCTTTTTCACATCTTGTCTAGATGTCCCATATAATATAGTACATTAATGAAAAGAGAGGTGTGAATTATGAGTTGCTTTTTCGGATGCTGCAGAAATAACTGCAGATGCAATTGTAATTGTAATTGTAATTGCATCTGTAATAATAATTGCAACAATAATAATGATAATTGTGAAGAAGAAAGAAGAAAAGCATATTGGGCCGGCTTCAGAGATGGGTGTAATGATCCCCGCTGCCGTTGGCTCGATGATAATAATAATTGCTAGAGATAGGAAAGTGGAGGTCTGTATAAAATTCAGACCTCCTTTTTACATAAATTGAACGGTACGGGATTCCCTTAGTCCGGTTATGAAATAAATAATACAGACACATTTTTAAAAGCCGGGGCATATGCTGAAGGATATGATAAAAATATCAAAGGAAATGCGGGATAATGCGCGGGGAGAAAATGTGGCGGAATCGCTTTCTCAATGGAAAGCAATATGATCATGGAGTTTTCAGGCTCCAGGTAAAGAGGATGTCCTGTTACAACAAGGCTGCGGTGTGCGAACCAAAGATTACAAGGCAGGTCAGGGCAATGGCAAAGAAGGCTGGAATGGAAATGGCAGGCATGGAGAACCGCATGAAATCCAGGGATTCGTATTTACAAAAAATTCAAAGAAAATACGGCCCCGGCTGCCAGGATTATGAGGTGAAGGATATATTAAGATATACTTATACAGCTTCCGCAGAAGAGCTTACCAAGAAAACCTTAAAGGCCATGGAGCTTTATTGGAAATCAGGATATGATACAGTTGAAATCAAGAATTACTGGCTTGACAGGCAGAGTCCTTACAAGGGAATCAATACCACCCTGCGCTCCCCTGACGGCCAGATTTTTGAGTTGCAGTACCATACGCCGGAGAGTTTTTCTATAAAAAACGGGAAAATGCATGAATTATACGAAATGCAAAGGCCGATCAAGGATTTAAGCAGCAAGGAATACCAGGAGTTGTGGAATCAGATGCTTCAGATTTCCAATTCCATCAAGCAGCCAAAAGATATAGAAAAGGTAAAACCCTGGGAATGATATCCGGCTTGTTTAAGGAACCGATATGAAAACCCAGTAATCCATAGGGGCAGCATAGCGGAAGGCTTTTAAGAGTTGAGAATGGAAGCTTAAAAATAGGTTATGATATTAAAAATTCACAAAATTTTCAAAAATTACCGGGTTGTCAGACAGGACATATGGTGCTATACTGCTATGTAGTTAATTAGCTAATTATTAGCAAGCTAACAGAAAGGGGATTATTTGCAGATGAAACCAATGTGCCCGTTCCGGGATAAAGGACTAAAGGGAAACCTCTCACCGACCCATGGCGTAATGATAAGATATATGAGGATTATGAAACTGCACCGCTGTATCCTGGATGAACGCTTAAGGCAAACCGGGGTATACCGCAGTCAGCACCAGATTCTCATGATGCTTTCCGATCATTCCAATGCTTCCCAAAAGGAGATCGCAGAACGCCTTTATGTGTCCACTGCCACCATTGCGGTATCGGTCAAGAAGCTGGAAAAAGGGGGATTCATCACCCGGGCCGTAGACCAGGAAGACAACCGAATGAATAAACTGTGTCTGACGGAAAAGGGAAGGCATATGGTGGAGCACAGCAGGGATTTTTTCCATCATGTGGAAGAACGGATGTTTCAAGATTTTTCCAAGGAAGAATTGGCTGCTATGGGGCAGTATCTGGACCGCATTTATGACAATTTATCCCAAATCCCTTTAGAAACGGACATGACAGAAAGAGAGGATTGATAACTTGAACCGATATTGGAAATATATCAGACCATACCTGGGAGCCTTTATCCTAGCCCCGCTTCTGATGCTGACAGAAGTATTGGGGGAAATTATGCTCCCAAAGCTGACCTCTATGATCATTAACAACGGAGTCGCCGGAAGAGACATGGGATACATTTTAAGCATGGGCGGGAGAATGCTTGCCATCGCCGTATTCATGGCTGCAGGCGGAATCGGAGGTTCCTATTTTTCTTCCAAGGCTTCCATTTGTTTCAGCACGGATCTGCGAAAGGATGTTTTTCATAAAGTCCAGCAATTTTCATTTAACAACATTGACGACTTCAGCACAGGATCCCTTGTCACCAGACTGACAAACGATATCCAGCAGATTCAGAATGTGGTTATGTTGAGCCTGCGCATGATGTTCCGTGCGCCGGGGATGCTCATCGGAGGCCTTATTATGGCTTATCTTATGAACCGCCAGCTGATGGTAGTACTGCTGGCAGTGATCCCCGTACTCATACTGTCTATCTTCATTATTTTAAAGATGGCGTTTCCCCGATTTGAGGCTATGCAGAAGAAAATCGACCGCCTAAACTCCGGAGTGCAGGAGGCTTTGACCAATGTGCGGGTGATTAAATCCTTTGTCAGGGAGGATTACGAGGAACAGAAATTTCAAGTCACAAACAAGGATCTGAAAGAAGGCAGTTTGGATGCCATGAAAATCGTCGTAGCCAGCATGCCGGTGATGATGCTTGCCATGAATGTCACAACCCTTGCTGTAGTATGGTATGGAGGAAATTTAATCATTGCAGGAAAGATGCCGGTAGGTGATTTAACCGCATTTACCACCTATATCGTCCAGATTCTCATGTCCCTGATGCTGCTGTCCATGGTGTTTTTACAGGCATCCCGGGCCATGGCTTCTTTAAGACGTGTCAGAGAGGTACTGGATACCGAAATTGATTTAACGGATGAACATGGGACGGCAAAATCCGCCCAGGTTATAAGGGGAAAGGTGGAATTTAAAAACGTTTCCTTCCAGTATACAAAGGGAACGGATGATATGATTTTAAAACACATTGATTTTGTTGCGGAGCCTGGAGAGACCATTGGAATTATCGGTTCCACGGGAAGCGGAAAGACATCACTTGTTCAGCTGATTCCCCGTTTATACGATGCGGATGAAGGACAAGTTCTGGTAGACGGCATTGACGTAAAGGATTACTCCATCAGGAATCTTAGAAAGGGAGTGGGGATGGTTTTGCAGAAGAATGTCCTATTTTCGGGAACCATTGAAGAGAATCTCCGGTGGGGCAGCCAGGATGCAACCATGGAAGAGGTGATTCTCATGGCGGAAAGCGCCCAGGCGGACGGCTTTGTTTCCAGCTTTACGGATGGGTATGATACGGATCTGGGACAGGGGGGGGCCAATGTATCCGGCGGACAGAAGCAGAGACTTTGCATTGCCAGGGCCCTTCTAAAGAAACCGAAAATACTGATCTTGGATGACAGCACCTCTGCTGTGGACACGGCAACGGAAGCCCGTATCCGCCAATGCTTCCAGACCACTTTAAAGGATACCACCAAGTTCATCATAGCCCAGCGGATCGGCTCCGTGGAAAATGCGGATAAGATCATTGTGCTTGATGACGGGCAGATCGCAGGCATAGGAACTCATGAAGAGCTGCTGGTGTCTTGCGAGGCTTATCAGGAAATCTATTATTCACAGAGAGAACGGGAAGAGGAGGCAGGTGCATGATGGATAAGCAGAAACAAATTGAAAGCTTAAAAAAGCGATACGGCCGCTCTTCCCAACCTGCCAGGAACCGGGGGCCAATGGGAGGCCATGGGGCAAACAGACCGATGAAAGGCGGTCTTCCGAAGAATGCCAAGGCAACCATTTCCCGTCTCATGTCCTATTTAAATGAATATAAGGTTTTTATGGGAGCGGCATTTTTCTGTGTGATTGTGGGCACCCTTGCCATGCTGGCCGGCTCTTACATGCTGCGTCCCATTATCAATCAGTACATCGCACCTTTAGGGGGCGGAAGGGGAAGCATTACAGGCCTTGCAAAAGGTCTTACGGCAATGGGAATCGTTTATCTCATTGGGGTAATTGCCAATTATGTCCAATCCAGAATCATGCTGACGGTGGCACAAAATGCCCTGCAAAAAATCAGGGATGACTTATTTGGCAGGATCCAGACCCTGCCTGTGCGTTTTTATGATTCCAATAACACCGGAGACCTTATGAGCCGGTTCAGCAATGATGTGGATACCATAGGACAGATGCTGAGCAATACCTTAATCCAGCTTTTTACCGGAGCTTTAAGCATCATAGGGACCTTGGCACTCATGATCTATACGAATATATGGCTGACTCTGGTGACTATCATCATGATACCGGTGATGATGAAGGTGGGCGGCTTTGTGGCATCAAGAAGCCAGAAGTTTTTCTCGGCCCAGCAAAGCTCCCTTGGAGCTGTAAACGGATATATAGAAGAAATCATCAGCGGTCAAAAGGTGGTAAAGGTATTCTGTCATGAAGACACGGCAGAAGAAGAATTTGAAATACTCAATGAGGATTTAAGGAACAATATGATCCATGCACAGTTTTTCGGAGGCGTGATGATGCCGGTCATGGGAAACTTAAGCCAGCTAAACTACATCCTGACTGCATGCATCGGAGGTCTGCTTTGTGTGCTCCGGGGGTTTGATGTAGGCGGACTGACCGTATTTTTATCCTTTTCCAGGCAGTTCAGCCGTCCGATCAACGAGATATCCATGCAGGTGAGCAATGTCTTTTCTGCTCTTGCAGGAGCGGAACGGGTATTTGCCATTATGGATGAAGAACCGGAACCAGCGGATGAAGAAGATGCGGCAGAGCTTGAGCCTATGAACGGTTTTGTAGAGCTAAGGAATGTGACCTTTGGATATGATCCTGACAAGGTAATTTTAAAGGATTTAAGCCTTTACGCGAAGCCTGGTCAGAAGATCGCTTTTGTAGGCTCCACAGGAGCAGGAAAAACCACCATCACAAATCTGATAAACCGTTTTTATGATATCCAGGGCGGAGCGATTACCATTGACGGAGTGGATATCCGTCATATCAGGCGTGAAAACCTTAGGCATAACATTGCCATGGTCCTGCAGGACACTCATCTGTTCACTGGTACCGTTATGGAGAACATCCGTTACGGAAGGCTTGACGCATCGGATGAAGAGGTAATCCAGGCGGCAAAAACAGCTTCCGCTTATTCCTTCATCATGAGACTCCCGGCCGGCTTTGAAACGGTGCTGGAAGGTGACGGGGCTAACTTAAGCCAGGGGCAAAGGCAGCTTTTAAACATTGCCAGGGCAGCCATTTCAAAAGCACCGATCCTGATCCTGGATGAAGCCACCAGCTCCGTGGATACCAGAACAGAGAAGCATATTGAACGGGGAATGGACCGTCTGATGGCGGACCGGACTACCTTTGTCATCGCCCACCGGCTGTCTACGGTACGCAATGCCAATGCCATTATGGTATTGGAAAACGGGGAGATCATAGAACGCGGGGATCATGAGGATCTTCTGAAACAGAAAGGCAGATATTATCAGCTTTATACCGGGGCAGTGGAACTGGATTAAACAAAGGCCAGGGCCTCTTTATTCCCTTAGGGGAGCATTTGAGAAAAAGGCAGTTATACAATCCTTCGTGATTCCTCTTTCTCCTATGCTCCCTTTTGTTTATTAAAAATTCTAATAAGTAAAAGAGATAAGTGATAAAATAAATCGATTGTGGCGTGAAAAAAGTCGTTAAAAATAGTGATATTTTAACAAAAATTTCACAAAGGGCGGTGTATAAATTTGAAAACACTGTCAGAAAAAGTCAGGTTATGGGGATTTTAGAAAAATGGATTGGAATTAATTGTATTTATGAGAAAACAAGATAAGACCTCCTTTTATAAGGTTTGTTAATTGCTTAACACATAAAAACGTCTTGAAGCAAGGTTTCTTTCCTGATAAATAGTAAGAATTGTATATGAAACACAGTATACAATGTTTATTTTGCATTGTTTCGGCTTGGGAATTATGCTATACTGTTTCAGGAGGCAAATGGTGAATTTTTGCCGGGAATGACAAAGAATTGTATAGAAAGAAGGTTAGTTTAATGGGTCTGGCTACATTTAAAGGCGGCATTCATCCTTATGAAGGAAAAGAATTGTCGGAAAACAAACCTGTACAAGTGCTGCAGCCAAAAGGCGAGATGGTGTTCCCGCTGTCCCAGCATATCGGCGCACCGGCGAAGCCTTTGGTGGCAGCGGGTGATCAGGTGCTGGTTGGACAGAAGATCGGAGAGCCGGGGGGCTTTATTTCCGCCTGCGTGATCAGTTCCGTTTCAGGAACAGTAAAAACCATTGAGCCAAGGCTGGTGGCCAACGGTTCTATGGTCCAGTCCGTTATTATTGAAAACGACGGGAAGTATCAGACGGTAGAAGGTTTTGGCAAAGAGCGTGATCCAAAATCTCTGTCGAAGGAAGAGATCAGGAACCTTGTTAAAGAAGCTGGGGTCGTAGGACTTGGGGGTGCGGGATTTCCAAGCCATGTGAAGCTGACACCAAAAGACGAATCAAAAATTGATACGGTCATCGTCAATGGTGCGGAGTGCGAGCCGTACCTGACTTCCGATTACCGGATGATGTTGGAAGAGCCGGAAAGCATCATCAAAGGGCTTACGATAATCCTTCAATTATTTGATAACGCGAAGGGAGTGATTGCCATTGAGAGCAACAAGCCCGAAGCCATCAAGCAGATGACAGAGCTTGTAAAGGATGAGCCCAGGATCACCGTCTGTCCTTTACAGACCAAATATCCTCAGGGCGGAGAACGTACTCTGATTTATGCCGTAACAGGGCGGAAGATCAATTCCACCATGCTTCCGGCAGATGCAGGCTGTATGGTAGACAATGTAGATACGGTGATTTCTATTTATAATGCTGTTGCAAAGAGCATTCCCCTGATCCGCCGGATCATTACAGTAACAGGGGATGCCATAGCAAATCCACAGAACTATAATGTGAGGATCGGAACCAGCTATACAGAGCTTTTAGAAGCATCCGGCGGCTTTCAGGCAGAGCCTGCAAAGGTAATTTCCGGAGGGCCCATGATGGGACAGGCCTTGTTTGACTATAATGTTCCCGTTACAAAAACCTCATCCGCCCTTACCTGCCTGACAAAGGACGAGGTGGCGGAACATGCGCCCAGTGCCTGTATCCGCTGCGGAAGATGCGTAAAGGTATGTCCGGGTAATATCGTCCCCCAGATGATTATGGAAGCGGCGGAGCGGTCTGACATGGAGCGGTTTATCAAATTAAACGGCATGGAATGCTGCGAATGCGGATGCTGTGCCTATATCTGCCCTGCCAGAAGGCCTCTTACCCAGGCATTTAAAGAGATGCGCAAAGAAGTTGCGGCAAGCAGAAAGAAAGCGTAGGAGGAGGAAGCATGAGTAAATTGTTAAATGTATCATCATCGCCTCATGCCAGGGATCAGGTTACAACACAGAATATTATGCTGGATGTTGCCATTGCCATGATTCCTGCATCTGCGTATGGTGTATATCAGTTTGGAATAAAAGCGGCCTTAATCTTGTTTGTAAGCGTATTGTCCTGTGTACTCAGCGAATACGTATTTGAATCCCTTATGGGAAAACCCGTTACCATACAAGACGGAAGTGCCCTGGTAACCGGGTTGATTCTGGGTCTTAACATGCCCCCGGCCATCCCTTTATGGATACCGTTTCTGGGCGGTGTATTTGCCATTATTGTAGTGAAGCAGCTTTATGGCGGCCTTGGTCAGAACTTCATGAACCCGGCTCTGGCTGCAAGATGCTTCCTGCTTATCTCTTTTGCAGGCAAGATGACCACGTTTACATACAATGATGCGGTTGCAGGCGCCACTCCTCTTGCGGCTTTAAAGGCAGGAGAAGCCGTTGACTTAACAGCTATGTTTATTGGAAAGATTTCGGGTACCATTGGCGAGGTGTCAGTGATCGCACTGCTGCTGGGTGCAGCCTACCTTTTGTTCAGAAGGATAATTTCCATAAGGATCCCGGCAGCTTATCTCATTACCTTTGCAATATTTGTATTTATTTTCGGCCGTCATGATGTGACGTATGTTCTGACTCACTTATGCGGCGGCGGTCTTATATTCGGTGCATTCTTTATGGCAACCGATTATGTGACCAGTCCCATCACTCCAAAAGGACAGCTTCTTTTCGGCATTCTCCTGGGGGTACTTACCGGATTGTTCCGTCTTTTCGGCGGTTCTGCGGAAGGCGTTTCCTATGCCATCATCATCAGCAACATCCTGGTTCCCCTGATTGAGAAAATCTCTCTTCCTGTAGCATTTGGAAAGGAGGGCAAGTAAGATGAAAAATGGCGGATATATGAAAGATGCGGTAATTTTGTTCCTGATCACTTTGATTTCCGGCTTTTTGCTGGGCGGCGCTTATCAGATTACGAAAGAGCCCATTGCAAAGGCTACGGAGGCTGCGAATCAGGCTGCGTATAAAAAGGTATTTCCGGAAGCAGCTGATTTTACAATGGATGATGGAATGAAGGCAGCCGTGGAAACCTGTAACACAGAGCTGCTTTCCCAGAATTTCGGAAAAGTAAGCGTGGACAATGCCCTTCAGGCAGTGGATGGAAGCGGGACTGTCCTGGGATACGTGATTACTTCCCGTTCGGATGACAGCTACGGCGGGACTGTAAAGGTTTCCGTGGGTATTAAGGAAGACGGAACCATTAACGGCATTGAATTTCTGTTAATCAGTGATACTCCGGGTCTGGGCTTAAAGGCCAAGGAACCGGCATTTAAAGGCCAGTATGCAGGAAAGACCAAGGAATCCCTGACTGTAACCAAATCCGGCAATGCCGGTGACGGGGAGATCAATGCCATCAGCGGTGCAACTATTACATCAAGCGCGGTAACCAATGCAGTCAATGCCGCATTGTATTACGTGCATCACAGCATAGAACGGTAGGAGGTGGGAAGATGAACAAGAAATGTATGGAACGTCTGTTTAACGGTATTGTAAAAGAAAACCCGACCTTTATCCTGATGCTTGGTATGTGTCCGACACTGGCTGTTACCACATCAGCGGTGAACGGTGTAGGCATGGGGCTTTCCACGACCGTGGTGCTGTTGTTTTCCAATATGCTTATTTCTGCCCTTCGTAAGATCATTCCGGACCGGGTGAGGATCCCGGCATATATCGTTATCGTAGCGACCCTGGTTACGATCGTGCAGCTTCTGTTACAAGCCTATGTACCGAGCCTGTATTCTGCGCTGGGCATCTATATTCCCCTGATCGTGGTAAACTGTATCATTTTAGGCCGGGCAGAATCCTATGCTTCCAAGAACGGAGTAATAGAATCCACCTTTGATGGAATCGGCATGGGACTTGGCTTTACCATTGCTCTTACCTGTATCGGCCTTGTGCGTGAGCTGTTAGGCTCCGGTGCCGTGTTCGGGCAAACCATTATTCCGGAAGATTTCCATGTTGCTATTTTTGTTCTTGCCCCTGGTGCATTCTTTGTATTGTCTATTTTGACAGCACTTCAGAATAAGTTTAAAGCGCCTTCGGCAACCAACGGTTCTGCCCCGAAATCTGAATTAGCCTGCGGCGGCAACTGTGCTTCCTGCACCGGTTCCTCCTGCATGTCCAACCACGAGGTTCTTCAGGCCAGGAAAAAACAGATGGAAGAGGAGGCTTCGGCAGCAAGGAAAGCGCAGGCAGCAAAGAAGGAAGCAGAAGCAAAAAATGCAGTTTCCGGAAAAGATGAATAGGAGGATGGATAGATGAAAGAATTGTTATTGATTGCCATTGGTTCCGCATTGGTCAACAACGTAGTGCTCAGTCAGTTTCTGGGACTTTGTCCATTCCTTGGAGTTTCCAAAAATGTGAAGACCTCTGCCGGCATGGGCGCAGCTGTAATTTTCGTAATTACCATTGCGGCATTTGTGACCAGCGTCATATACAAGGGAGTCCTGGTAAATCTGCATCTGGAGTTTTTACAGACCATTGTGTTTATCCTGGTTATCGCGGCTCTGGTGCAGTTTGTAGAAATGTTTTTAAAGAAATCCATGCCGGCACTCTATGAAGCCCTGGGAGTGTATCTTCCTTTAATAACCACCAACTGTGCAGTGTTAGGCGTGGCCCTGACCAATGTACAGAAGGGATATAACATTCTGGAAAGTGTTGTCAACGGAGTGGGTATTTCCGTAGGCTTTACCATTGCCATTGTCATGCTGGCAGGTATCCGTGAAAGGATCGAATACAATGACGTTCCCCATTCCTTTAAGGGTTCCCCCATTGTCCTGATTACCTCCGGCCTGATGGCAATCGCATTTTTCGGATTTTCCGGATTAATTAAATAAGGAGGAGACGAAAGCATGGTAACAGGTATTCTGTTAGCGGCAGCCATTGTAGGTGTCATCGGTATATTAATCGGTGTGTTCCTTGGGATTGCCAGCGAAAAGTTTAAAGTAGAAGTAGATGAGAAAGAGATTCTTGTCCGTAATGAGCTTCCGGGAAATAACTGCGGCGGCTGCGGATATGCAGGCTGTGATGCCCTGGCAAAGGCCATTGCCTTAGGCCAGGCAGATGTTGCTGCCTGTCCCGTTGGCGGCGCGGCAGTAGCGGAGAGGATCAGCCAAATCATGGGCGTTTCGGCCGGTACCGCGGAAAAAAAGGTTGCTTTTGTAAAATGCAAAGGAACCTGTGATAAGACAAAGGTAAAGTACAATTATTACGGAATTGATGACTGCCGGATGATATCTGCGGTTCCCGGTTCCGGGGAAAAGGCCTGTGTCTATGGCTGTATGGGGTATGGTTCCTGCGTGAAGGCCTGTGAATTTGATGCCATTCATGTGGTGGACGGAGTGGCAGTGGTGGATAAGGAGAAATGCGTAGCCTGCGGCAAATGTGTCTCTGCCTGTCCAAACAAGCTGATTGACCTGGTTCCCTATAAGTCAAAGCATCTGGTTCAGTGCAATTCACATGACAGAGGCAAGGATGTGAAGGCAAAATGTGATGTTGGCTGTATCGCTTGTATGCTGTGTACGAAACAGTGTGAGTTCGATGCCATTCACATGGATCATAATGTTGCGGTCATTGATTATGAAAAATGTACCAACTGCGGGAAATGCGCCGCTAAATGTCCTGTAAAGGTCATACAGTAAAAAAAGGAGTCCGGTCTTTTCGAAAAAGACCGGACTCCTTTTTTGAACGTCCTGACCAAAGCCCCAGCTTTAAATATCAGATGTCAAAATTAAAATACTTGACCGTATTGTTATAGGAAATACCCTCAATGATTTCTTTCAGTGCCTCCTGGTCATCCGGATACTCTCCGTTATCCACCCATCCTCCGATAAGCTCACAAAGGATCCTGCGGAAGTACTCATGTCTTGTATATGATAAGAAGCTTCTGGAATCCGTGAGCATTCCGATGAAATTACCAAGGGCTCCTAGGTTTGCCAGAGAAATCATCTGTTCCGTCATGCCTGCCTTATGATCGTTGAACCACCATGCAGAGCCTTGTTGGATCTTACCGGGGAACTTGCTCTGGAAGCAGCCCAGAATGGTGCCAATGGAAGCATTGTCATTGGGATTTAAGGAGTAAATGATGGTTTTTGGTATCTCGTCGTTTGCGCTTAATGCATTTAAGAAATCAGCCATTTGCGCGGAAGGAGCATAGTTGTTGATGCAGTCAAAACCAGTATCAGGACCAAGCTTTTCAAACATCAGGGCGTTGTTGTCACGCTTGCAGCCATAATGAAGCTGCATCACCCAGCCCTTGCGGTTGTATTCCTTTGCAACAAACAGCATGAAGGCGGTCTTGTATTTTAACTCCTCTTCCTTTGTGATGGCTTTTCCCGCAAGGCCCTTTGCAAAGATTGCATCAAGTTCCTCTTCCCCGGCAGGTGCATACATGACATATTCAAGCGCATGGTCGGATACGCTGCAGCCCTGGCTTGCGAAGAATTCCATACGGTTTTTTAACGCTGTTTTTAAGGAGGCAAAATCCTTGATTCCCACGCCGCTTACAGCAGATAGTTTTGCCATGTAGGAAGCAAAATCCGGTTTTTCAATGTTCATGGCCTTGTCAGGTCTCCAGGCGGGAAGGACTTTTATTTCAAAGGTGGGGTCAGCGGCTATTTTCTGATGCCATTCCAGGGAATCGGCAGGGTCATCGGTGGTGCAGATCAGCTTGACATTAGACTGTCTGATGAGATTGCGCACGCTCATGGAATCCTCACCAAGCTTTTTATTGCATAAATTCCATACCTCCTCTGCGGTGCTTCCGTTTAAATGACCGGTATAGCCGAAATATCTCTGAAGCTCCAAGTGGCTCCAGTGATACAGAGGATTGCCGATGAGCTTTGGCAGGGTCTCCGCCCATTTCTGGAATTTTTCACGATCGGAAGCATTCCCGGTAATATACGTTTCATCAACGCCGCAGGAGCGCATCTGACGCCATTTGTAATGATCGCCCCCTAACCATACCTGGGTGATGGTATCGAACTTCCGGTCTTCGTAGATTTCCTGCGGATTGATATGGCAGTGATAATCTACGATGGGCATATTTTCTCCATAGGTGTGAAAAAGAGCTTTGGCTGAGTCGGTAGACAGTAAAAAGTCTTTGTCCATAAACTGTTTCATGTTAGAGAGTCCTCCTTGAATATGTGAATTAAAAATCAGTAGTACCTCGTTTCATTAACTCCGGAGTGATGGTGGTTTTCGTTGGTACGTTGCCCATCTCCAGTACCTTCATCAGAGTGTTTACCGTGGTGGTGCAAAGGGCTTCCACCTTATTGTCCACGGAAGTGATTTCCGGAGTTGTGCACCTGGACAGGATGGAGTTGTTGTATCCGATGATGCTTAAATCCTGGGGGATCTTAAGTCCCGCCTTGTCTGCATATTTTACGGCAGCAACGGCTAGAATATCTTCTGAAGCCAGCACCGCATCAAAATGGACGCCGGAGCGGGAGAGCGTGTCCAGCCGTTCCAAGGCAGCATCCAGGTCTTTGTGGCAGAGCACCATAAGCTCTTCCCGGATCGCATACCCCGCATCTTTTACGGCAGCCCGGTAGCCGGAAATCTTACGCAAATTGCTGAAGGAGCTTCCGGAATAGAGGTAAAGCACTGAAGTACGGCCGGAGCGGTAAAGCTGTAAAGCCGCATCATAAACTGCGGCATGGTCGTCACAAACCGTACTGTAGATCTGTTCTCCATTAAGGCTTCCGTTAACCAGCATAATGGGAAGATCCTTCGCAGCCTCTAAAAGGTAGGCATTGTCCTTTGGCTTTGCTTCTATATAATGGGATCCGGTCAGTATGATGGCGTCCACCCGCTTAGAACGTAAAAGCTCTAAATATTTCTTTTTTGTTTCCGGAAGATAGCCGGTACAGCAGAGTATGGAATCATAACCGTTGCCCCTTAGCTCCTTTTCCAGATAGTAGATGGCTTCCGCCAGCCAGGGGTCGGAAGAATCCGCGCACATGATCCCTATGGTCTTCATGGAATTTAATCCCAGGCTTCTGGCAAATACATTGGGGGTATAGCCAAGCTCTTCCATAACGGCAAGGACTCGCTTTCTGGTCTTCTCGCTGACATTGGGATTTCCGTTGATGACACGGGAGACGGTGGCAATCGATACGTGAGCATGTTTGGAAACATCATAGATATTCAAAAGCATCACCTCCGTAATTGTAAGTATTTACATACCCAATTTATTATACATAATTATGATAAATATTACAATCCCTGATTTACGGAAATCAAAGAATATGAAAAAACCCCATGTATTTTGTAAACACTTACAAAAGTTTCGTATATGCGAAAATCATCTTGCTTTTTCTCCGTTTCCAGGAGTATACTAGGACATAGAAATGGAGGCAAAACCATGAAACTAAATAGAACCACACAAAGAACCGTGGAGATCTTAAAGCTGATCTCCAGAACGTCCGAAGGGGCTACTTTGGATGATCTCTGCGAAAAGCTGGGCTTACCTAAGACCAGTGCCTACGATATCGTAACAACCCTTGCCGAAATGGGCATGGTAAATGTGACAAGGGGGCAGAAGCAAAAATTTACCATAGGCCTGATGGCCTACCGCATCGGCGTTAATTATACCAACAATCTGGATTTTATAGGAATTATTGAGCCGGTGCTTAAGGCTTTTTCAAAGGAAGTTGGAAAAACAGTGTTTTTTGGAATTCCCTCGGATCATCATGTGGTTTACATATGTAAGTTCGAACCGGAGAATCCTATTATTACCACAGCCACCGTTGGTTCGAAAAATCCCATGTACTGCACCTCGCTTGGAAAGGTGATTCTTGCCTACAGCAGCGAGGAGGCAAGGGAACAGATGATTAACCGGCTGAAATTCATACAATTTACGGAACGGACCATCAAAAACAGGGGACAGCTGCTTGAAGAACTGAAAAAGGTCCGGGAGAGAGGATATGCTTTTGACGCCAGGGAAATGGAGGAGCATATGCAGTGCGTGGGCGCACCGGTTTTTGACCGTGATGGAAACGTGCTGGGGGCCATCAGCATCTCCAGCCTATATAAACCTTCCGATGATTATGAGGCTTTGGGACAGCTGGTTTCAAGGAAGGGGATGGAGGTTTCCCGTTTGTTAGGATTTCTTGGAAAAATATAAGGAATACCTGTTGACAAAACCGCTGGAAACGATTAATATTTCAGGTATAGGAATCGTAAATATGAAATTAATTCGTATATACGAAAATAAAAAAGGAGAGAAGAAGGATAATGAAAAAAGAACAGGTTTTATCAAAGATGAAAAAAGACTGTCTGGTTGCTGTTGTTCGCGCAAAAGACTTTGAGCAGGGCGAAAAGGTAGTTGATGCCATCATTGCTGGCGGCATCAATTTCATTGAAATCACTATGACTATGGATGAAGGAAATCCAATTGAATTCATCGCAAAAATGTCTGAAAAATATAGAAAAAATGCAGATGTGGTTATTGGAGCAGGTACGGTTCTTGACCCGGAGACAGCAAGAGCTGCTATCCTTGCAGGGGCAAACTACGTTGTAAGCCCCGGCTTAAACGTTGAGACGATTAAGCTGTGCAACCGTTACAGAGTGCCTATGCTTCCAGGTGTTATGACGCCAACCGAAGCAATTACAGCATTGGAGTGCGGCTGTGACGTGATCAAGATCTTCCCAGGCAACATCATGGGACCGGAAGCGATCAGCTCCTTTAAAGGCCCCCTTCCCCAGGGTGACTTCATGCCATCCGGCGGTGTTGACGTTGATAACGTGGATAAGTGGATCAAGGCAGGAGCTTATGCCGTTGGTACCGGAAGCAGCCTGACAAAGGGCGCCAAGACCGGTGATTTTGCCGCAGTTACAGCAAAGGCAAAGGAATTCGTTGAGGCAGTGGCCGCTGCACGTAAATAAGAAAAGCTCATAATAAAACAATAATAGAATCTTAGGGAGAAAATAGAAAATGGCAAAACTTGTGACCATGGGCGAGATCATGTTAAGATTATCTACCCCAAATAATGAAAAATTGATCCAGGCAGATGAGTTTGATGTAAACTATGGAGGCGGCGAAGCTAACGTAGCTGTTTCTCTGGCTAACTATGGACATGACGTACAGTTTGTGACAGCAGTTCCCAAGAACCCAATCGGCGAGTGTGCAGTAGCAGCTTTAAGAAAATACAACGTAGGAACAAAGCACATTGCAAGATGCGGAGAAAGACTTGGTATTTACTTTTTAGAGACAGGCTCCGCCATGAGAGCATCTGCTGTTGTATATGACAGAGCGCATTCCTCCATTGCAACCGCAACTGCAGCAAATTTTGACTTTGATGAGATCTTTAAAGATGCAGAATGGTTTCATTTCACAGGAATCACACCTGCTGTAAGCGATGAGGCGGCAGAGCTGACTGAGGCGGCTTTAAAGGCAGCCAAGGCTCACGGTGTAACCGTTTCAGTGGACTTAAACTTCCGTAAGAAATTATGGTCTTCTGAAAAGGCTCAGAAGGTTATGACGAACCTGATGCAGTACGTGGACGTATGTATCGGAAACGAAGAGGATGCAGAAAAGGTTCTTGGCTTTAAGCCAGGCAATACCGATGTAACTTCCGGCGAGCTGGAATTACAGGGTTATGTAGATATCTTCAATCAGATGATTGATAAGTTTAACTTCAAATATGTGGTCAGCTCCTTACGTGAGAGCTTCTCAGCTTCTGACAATGGCTGGTCTGCATGCATCATGGATGGTGCAACACGTGAATTCTATCATTCTAAAAAATACCGTGTCACTCCCATTGTAGACCGTGTAGGCGGCGGTGATTCCTTTGCAGCAGGCGTGATCTGCGGACTGGTTGACGGTAAGGATTTTAAGGGTGCCTTGGAATATGCGGTTGCAGCTTCCGCATTAAAGCACACCATCCCGGGAGACTTCAATCTGGTAACCAGAGAAGATGTGGAAACCTTGGCAGGGGGCGACGGCTCAGGACGTGTTCAGAGATAATTAATAAAAAGAAGTTCGATTTGCCTGGCGGCTCATCGAACGGCTATGCGCCAAAGAGATGGGGAGTCATGAGAAATGACTCCCTATTTGAAAATAATGGAGGAAAGTTCAAGATGAGTGACAGACCTTTTGATTTACTGAGCCTGGGGGAACTGCTGTTACGCTTATCCCCGGCAGGAGTGGAGCGGCTTGTCCGGGGAGATACCTTTCAAAAGCAGGTAGGCGGAGCGGAATTAAACGTTGCCGTCGGCGCTGCGCTTTTAGGCCTTCATACCGGTGTGGTTACCCAGCTTCCGTTGAATGACATAGGAAATTTTGTGAAGAATAAAGTCCGTTCTTACGGGATCAGTGATGACTATTTTGTTTACGACAACAGCTTAAGTGCCAGGCTGGGGCTTTATTATTATGAATATGGGGCTTATCCAAGAAAGCCAAAGGTTATTTATGACAGAAAGAACAGTTCCTTTGTTCAGATCAGCACTACTTCCTTTCCCGAGGAAATGTATCGGGCGACCACCTGTTTCCACACCACAGGCATTACTCTGGCTTTGTGTGAGAATACCAGGAAAACAGCTGTCGATATGATTAAAAAGTTTAAGGAGTCAGGGACTATTATATCCTTTGATGTGAATTTCAGGGGAAATCTCTGGACGGGAGAGGAAGCCAGAGCGTGTATTGAACAGATTCTGCCCTATGTGGATATATTCTTCTGTTCCGAAGAAACCGCCAGGCTGACATTTAAGAAGGAAGGGACTGTAAAGGAAATGATGAAAAGCTTTACGGAAGAATACCCTGTTTCTGTTGTTGCCTCGACACAAAGGATTGTACACAGCCCCAAAAGCCATACCTTTGGCTCCGTAATCTACGATGCATCCAGAAAGGAATATTACGAGGAAGAACCGTACCGCAACATAGATGTTGTGGACCGGATCGGAAGCGGAGATGCTTATATTGCAGGAGCCCTTTACGGCCTTTTAAGCAGCGGTGGCGACTGCATGAAGGCCGTTCGGTACGGCAATGCGGCGGCTGCCTTAAAGAATACCATACCGGGAGATCTTCCCACCTCTGATTTAAGTGAGGTCAATGCGGTTATAAAAGACCATAATGACAAAGGCCCTCAGAGCGAGATGAGCAGATAAGTCATAAAATAAGGGAAAAAGGCAGGATTTTAAAGATTCTGCCTTGTTTTTAATATAAGCAGGAAAGTGTCACCCGAGCCGAAAAAGGTGATCAAGGGGCGCAAAACGAAAAAAGAAAAATGAAATAACAGCAAGTAAAATCAAGCAGTAATCTCTCTATTGCTTTATAATAAATGCAGGGTGATTGAAAAGAGGTGAACGAATGTATGTACGAGTGGCAGAGACAAATTCAAATAATCGTTGATGAAATTGACAAATGTATAAAAAGTTATAATGATGAAGCCTTGACACTACGTGTTCTTTCTCGCAGGCTGGGTTATTCCGAATTTTATACAACGAGAAAATTCAAAGAAATTTCGGGTATGCAATTTAGGGATTATCTGCGGCTTAGAAAATTAGCCTTTGCACTAAAAGAGGTTCGTGACAGTGAAAAAAGCATTTTGGATATTGCCTTTGATTATGGCTTTTCATCCCATGAAGCTTTTACCAGAGCTTTCAAGGGAGCATATGGCGTAACTCCAAGGGAATATCGAAAAAAGCCTAATCCTGTCGTACTTCGTACAAAAATAAACCCTTTCGACCGCTACTTTTTAGGACTGGGAGAGATTGGAATGATGAAATCTACAGATGATGTTAAAATTTATTTTGTAACCATTCCCGCACACAAATTTTTACACATTAAAAACTATGAGAGTAATGGGTATTGGGATTTCTGGCAAAAGCAAAGTCTTATACCGGGACAGGACTGCGATACAATCTGCGGCTTACTCGATAGTATCAAGGGAAAATTGGATGACGATGGTGGGAGCGAAACTAACGGCGGCGGCGGTCAGGTTATGGCGTACATGAATGACCCGGACGGCAGACTTTGTGATTGGGGGATCCCCCGTACGGAGTGTTATGGTGTACGTCTTCCTTTTGATTATCAAGGCGAAGTACCGACGCAAATGCTTATGATTGATGTTCCCGAGGCCGAGTATATTGTTTTTGAACACGGGCCGTTTGATTACGAGCAGGAAAATCGCAGTGTGGAGGAAACGATAGAAAAGGCTATGGCAACTTTTGATTTTGCAGGCACCGGTTACTGCTTTGATACTTCCCCAGGTAGATTAATTTACTTATATTTTAATCCCGAACAGTATTTCAAGTATATCAGACCAGTGCGGCTAAATAATATTGTCAAGTCAATGTAAACAGCGAAAAACCACCTTAAAGAAAAGCCCTGTTCAATTTTAGATTGAACAGGGCTTAAGTTTCTTAAAGAATATGCAGGGTGGTCTTAACTGGATCAATCCTTTAGTTTCCGCATTCAATGCTGATTTCATTGAATTTCTCTAAAATATGTTCCACATCAATACTGGACTTTTCTTCCCCTGCCTGATCAATAATGGCATTTCCCTGATGCATCATCAGCAGGCGGTTACCATATTCTACTGCATAGCGCAGATTATGAGTGACCATGATGGTGGTCAACTTCTTTTCTTTTACAATCCTATCGGTCAGCTCCATAATGATCTCAGCCGTTTTTGGATCAAGTGCTGCGGTGTGCTCATCCAAAATCAGGAACTCAATGGGAGTCATGGTTGACATGAGGAGTGCCATGGCCTGCCTTTGGCCGCCGGAAAGAACACCAACCTTCACATGGAGTTTATCCTCTAATCCAAGACCCAGGAAACGCAGCTGCTCCCTGTAATAGGAGATCCGCTGCTTGTTGGTTCCGGGAAGCAGATTAAAGGGCTTTCCCTTGGTATCAGCCAGAGCCATATTTTCAAGAATGGTCATATTGGGACATGTCCCCATGGCCGGGTTCTGGTAGACTCTTCCAATGCGGCGCTGACGCTTATACTCCGGCATACCGGTGATATCTGCACCGCTGATCCGGATGGAACCGCTGTCTAAAGGAATGCTTCCGCAGATGATGTTTAACAGGGAAGTCTTGCCGGAGCCGTTGCTCCCTACCACAGATACGAACTGCCGGTCTTTTATGGTGAGATTAAAGTTCTGGAACAGACACATCTCATTGACCGTTCCCTGATTATAATATTTATTGATGTTTTGAAGTTCAAGCATAATGTTTCACCTTCTTTTCCCTGCCGTTGCTGAGCACCAGTATGGCCAGGAACAGCACTGACGTTATCATCTTAAGATCTGATGCCTCCATACCAAGATAAATGGCTAGTGACACGCAGGCTTTGTAGATGATAGAGCCGATAATCACCGCGGTCGTGGATTTTACGAATCCTATCCGTTTAAACAGCTTTGTGCCGATGATGACATTGGCAAGGCCGATCACAATCGTACCGGTTCCCATACTGATTTCAAAAAACCCTTTTTGCTGGCAGTATACGGAACCGGCCAGAGCAGCCAGGCCGTTTGCGATGGCAAGGCCGATGATCTTAACCATGCCTTTGTCCTTTGCAAGAGAGGTAACAAGAGTTTCATTGTCACCTACCGCTCTTAACAAATAGCCGGAGCGGGTCTTTAGATAATGATCAAGCAAAAGCTTAACGATTACCACGATGACCGCTAATATAATCACAACGCTGATATCTGCAAGCTTCCCGGGAAACAGGCGGTTTATAAAACTGTTTTCAAAGATGGAATCATTATTAAAAAATGGGACATTGGATTTTCCGGCTACCCTTAGATTCACAGAATAGAGGGCAGTCATGACAATGATACCTGACAGAAGATCACGTACCTTTAATTTAACATGGATGAAGCCGGTGATGCATCCGGCCAGGGCACCGACGGCAAAAGCAATAAAAAGCGTTGCCAACGGATTAATACCGGCCAGAATCAGGGTAACGGTGATTGCACCTCCCAAAGGGAAGGTTCCATCCACGGAAAGATCCGGAAAGTCCAGAATCTTATAGGTGATATAAACGCCCAGCGCCATAATGGCATAGACCAGGCCTTCTTCCAAAACGCCAAGTATAATTGACATGGTTTAACTTCCTCCAAGTATATTTCTTTGGCTTAATTTTCTAATGAAAGCTAAGCATAATTCAGCGGAGCTTGGAAAATCAGCCGTTTGATGAGCCTGCAGGCCAATCCAGCTTCCTTTAATTTATCGGGTGATATCTGTAAAAATTTCAGCAGCGGAGCCGGTAAGCTCTGACGGCAGCGTAATTCCCAGAGAATCAGCAACCTTTGAGTTACCGTAAAATGCCGCTTCTTTGATGACTTCAAAGTTTATCCCGCTTGCTTTTGCTTCACCCTTTAATACCTTTGCGGCCATTTTGCCGGTCTGCTTGCCTAAATCCACATAATCAAGACCCATGGAAGCCAGACAGCCGATTTTAACCTGCTCAACCTCGCTGCCGAATACCGGAATGTTTTTCTTTCCTGCTTTATCAAGAATCAGCGGAAGAGAGCTTACTACGGTATTGTCCGTTAAATTGTTTAAGCAGTCAACCTTCTCTAAAATGCTGTCAGTTGCCAGTGGAATGTCGGCAGTTGCAGTAACTGGACCTTCCACGATTTCAAAGCCGTAGGAGGCTGCAGCGGCCTTGTATTCCTTGATTGCTGTTTCCGAGTTCACTTCACTGGTGCTGTAAAGGATGCCGATGGTCTTGGCATCAGGAAGGATCTTACGGATCATTTCCAACTGTTTTTCCACCGGAAGTTTATCGCTGGTACCGGTAATTTCTCCTGCAGGAGTCCCGTCTTCCTTTGCAAGGGCTGCGGCCACAGGATCCGTTACTGCGGTAAAGATAACGGGAACATCGGCTTTTTTTGCTCCGCTGTAGGCGGACTGAGCCATTGGGGTTGCAATGGCGCAGATTAAGTTTACTTTTTTGGAAAGAAAGTTGTTTACGATCTGGCTTGCGGTACCTCCGTCAGCCTGGGCATTTTCATACATAACCGTTAAGTTTTTTCCTTCCTCGATTCCTTCTTCTGCAAGGCCCAGTAAAAAGCCTTCCCGGCAGTTGTCAAGGGAACCATGTTCTGCAAACTGTCCGATGCCGATGGTATAGGAGACACCGTCTTTGGAAGCATCACTTTTTGACTGATTGGCAGAACTTTCTGCTTCCCCACTGGAAGAGGCCTGGGAGCCGGAAGTGTGATCCGCTGGTTTCTCAGGGGCTGCCTTGGAAGAACAGCCGGTAAGTGCGGCAGCCGCCAGGGCTGCAAGGAACAGAGTCTTGATTGATTTTTTCATAATATTTCCTCCTTAAAATGGTTTTTCGCTGACGGAACGAGTAAGTGACCGATTATCTGATGAAATAAAAAAAGTCCCAAGTACGCTAAAAAACGTACTTGAGACGAATCAAACAATCCGCGGTGCCACTCAAATTGACTTTATAAAAGCCCACTTTTCATATACCAACATATATGCCACGTTACATAACGGTTGTGGTCTCCGTCAGCCCCTACTGAAACAATGGTTCGGGGCCGCCCTCAAAAGTCCATTCAGCGATCAGCTTTATACCGCACTCCCACCAACGGCGGCTCTCTGAAATATTGCATGGAACGCTTACTCTTCTTTTTCAACGGTTTATTTTTATTTCATTTAAACAGTATCTTAATACGTCTGTTGGGATTTGTCAACTGTTATTTGAAAAAGTCTCAGAATAAGTCAATGTGGAGGAATTGTACCATAAAAATAGTGTGCGAAAAAGTGTAAATTATGATAAAATATTTGTAATGCTTATAAACGGAGGTTTGTCCATGAGAAGATTATTGATTGTAGTTGACATGCAAAAGGATTTTATAAATGGCTCCCTGGGAACCCCGGAGGCGGTGTCCATTGTTTCCAAGGTAAAAAGAAAAATAGAGGAGTATCAGGAAGCAGGAGATGAGGTGATTTTCACCCTGGATACCCACAAAGAGGATTATCTGGATTCTCAGGAGGGGAAAATGCTTCCGGTGGTACATTGCATTAAGGGAACTGCCGGCTGGGAGCTTGAGGAGTCTCTAAAGGAGTTTCCGGGAAAGTACTTTGAGAAAAACACCTTTGGAAGTGCAGCTCTTGGAGCGTATGTGAAAGAAAGAGAGTATAAATCCATTGAATTGGTGGGATTATGTACAGATATCTGTGTCATTTCCAATGCCCTGTTAGTCAAAGCCTTTCTTCCGGAAACTCCGGTGCTGGTGGATTCCTCCTGTTGTGCAGGTGTGACTTTAAGGAGCCATGAGAATGCGTTAGAAGCCATGAAGATGTGCCAGATCCAAGTGCTGTAAAAGCCTTTTCCTTATACTGCCATCATCAAAAATGCCGGAATGAACTTATGTTCTCCCGGCATTATGCTTTCTTGACGAAAGGTGGAACGTTATTTTTTTACCATTATCCCAAGACTTGATTTACAGGAAGGAACTGTTTATTTCATCAGCATTTCCAGATCCTGATAAAACCCTGGATAAGAGATATTTACGCATTCTGCGCCCAAGATCTCTGTTTCTCCCTCTGCGCAAAGCCCGGTCACGGCAAAGGTCATGGCGATCCGGTGATCCAGTTTGCTGTCTATGACAGCGCCGTGGAGAGGTCTTCCGCCTCTGATGATCATGCCATCGTCAGTTTCTCGAACATCGGCTCCCATGGCGGACAAATTCTTTACCATGACATCAATGCGGTTGGATTCCTTTACCTTTAATTCCGCCGCATCCCTAATAATGGTTTCTCCTTCTGCAAAGCACGCCATGGCGGCGATTATGGGAAGTTCGTCGATGAGGGTAGGAATGATGGCTCCGCCGATGGGAACGCCGTGGAGAGAACCGGATTTCACCAGAATATCTGCGGTTGGTTCTCCGGAATCCATATTCCCATCCAAAAGAGTAATATCAGCCCCCATTTCCTGGCATACGCGGATGATCCCATCCCGTGTGGGGTTGATGCCTACTTGCTTTATCAGTATTTCTGAGCCTGGGACTATCAGGCCTGCCGCTATAAAGTAAGCTGCTGAAGAGATATCTCCGGGAACAATGATTTGATTGCCGTATAATTCTGCAGCAGGAGCAATGCAGGCGGTGGTTCCTTCTGTTTTTACATTGGCTCCAAAGTGTTTCAGCATGATTTCAGAATGGTTTCTGGATACATAGGGTTCTGTTACCCTTGTTTCCCCTTCTGCGTACAGGCCGGCTAAAAGGATGGAGGATTTTATCTGGGCAGAGGCTACCGGGCTGGTATAATGGATGCCCCGGAGTCTTTTGCCGGTGATGGAAAGAGGAGCGCAGCCATTATCCAATATGCTCTTTATATCAGCTCCCATGAAGGACAATGGTTCCATAATACGTTTCATGGGACGTTTTTGGATAGACTCGTCCCCGGTTACGGTTACATTAAAATCCTGGGCAGCCAGAAGGCCGGAGATCAGGCGGGTGGTGGTTCCGCTGTTTCCGCAGTCTAAAATGGTTTCCGGTCTTTTTAATCCCCGGAGTCCTTTTCCATGGACAATGACGGTATTCTGGTTATTTTCAATCTGAATTCCCATTTTTCGGAAACAGTCGATGGTGGATAGACAATCGGCCCCTTGGAGAAAGTGGCTGATTTCTGTGGTTCCCTTTGCAATGGAGCCAAACATTACGCTGCGGTGAGAGATGGATTTGTCACCGGGTATGGTTATTTCACCCTTTAAAGGGGAGGTTTTTGCAAATTTCATAAGGACCCTCTCTTTTAATTTGAAATTAAGTCGTAGTGGTACCGTTCCAGCTGCTTCCATGCGCTGTCCATAGTCTCCTTGTCATAGAAAGCAATCCTCAAGGTTCCCTCTCCATGTTCCCGGTTATGGTTGATGCCGATGTTTTTGATGCTGATGCCTTTTGCGGCCAGGATAACGGATAAGGTGGAGATGGCACCTACTTCGTCCGCCATGTCAACCGTAAAGGAATAATCCGGGGCAATGGATCCCGGGACCTTTTCTGAAAAGGAATTGCGGTAATCCCTGGAGGTTTCAAAGAGCCGGTAAATATATTGATTGTCATTGCCCTTCAGTTCATGGAGGATCTGGCTTAAGGAGGAAATATACCGTTCCAGAATCACAGATAAATTCCCGCTGTTTGTCATACAGATCTGCTCCCACATTTCCGGTGAGGAGGAGGCAATTCTTGTTATATCTTTAAAACCTCCTGCAGCAAGCCGTTTCATAATTCCTTCTTCATTGTCAGAAGCCTTCACAAGGTTAACCAGACTGGACGCTATGATATGGGGCAGATGGCTGATTGTGGCGGTGATAAAATCATGTTCGTGATAATCAAGAACAAGGGGAATGGAGCCGATCATGTTTGCAATCCGTACCAGACGGTTTACCTGTTCCTCTGTGGAAGCAGCGGTGGGAGTGATAATATAATAGGCATTTTCAAGGAGATGGTCAGTGGAATTCTCGTACCCGGTTTTTTCCGAGCCAGCCATAGGGTGTCCTCCAACAAACTGGCCTTCCAGACGAAGGCGTCGGACTTCTTCGTGAATATCCGCCTTGGTGCTGCCTACATCGGTGATGATGGCTCCTGGTTTTAGGAAGGGCTGGATTTCTGACAGATACCTTGCATTGTACTCCACAGGGGTACAGAGAAAAATCAGATCACATTCCCGAAGCGCTTCCCCGATTCCATCCAGGATGACATCTACGATTCCTTCTTCTTTTGCCTGCAAAAGCCTGGAATGGGTACGCATATAGGCCATGATTTTAGTATTGGGTTTTTCGCGCTTGATCCCTCTGGCAATGGAGCCGCCGATGAGACCAAGCCCGATAAAGGCAATGGAGGCATCACTCATGAAAGGTTCCTCCCTGCCAGCCTGGCATAAGGCTGTAATTCTTCTGCCAGCTTTTGGTATTGCTCAAAGGTAAGTGACTGCGGACCATCGGACAGGGCACAGGATGGGCATGGATGGACTTCCACGATCAGACCGTCGGCGCCGACTGCTATGGCAGCCTTGGAGATAGGCTCAATATATGCCCTTACTCCGGTGGCGTGGCTAGGATCAATGATAATGGGAAGGTGGCTCTTTGAACGGATAACCGGTACGGCGCTGATATCCAGGGTATTTCTGGTAGCAGTCTCGTATGTACGGATGCCGCGTTCACAAAGCACAATATTGGGGTTTCCTTCAGAAGCAATGTATTCCGCCGCATTCAGCCATTCATCAATGGTGGCGGAAAGACCTCTCTTTAGCAGGACGGGAATGCCTGCTTTTCCAGCTTCTTTTAAAAGCTCAAAATTCTGCATATTCCTTGCGCCGATCTGGATCATGTCCACGTATTTTATGGATGTTTCAAGGGCACGCAGGCTAGTGACTTCGCAGACAATATTAAGTCCGGTAGCTTCTCTTGCTTCCTTCATGTATTTAAGCCCTTCTTCTTCCAGACCCTGGAATGCGTACGGTGAAGTTCTTGGCTTATAGGCTCCGCCGCGAAGGAACTGGGCGCCTGCTTTTTTTACGGCAAAAGCAGTTTCCAGGACCATATGGTGATTTTCAATGGCACAGGGTCCGGCCATCATGGTAAGATGTCCTGGGCCGATTTTTGCATTTCCGATAGTAATGACAGAATCTTCCGGATGAAATTTTTTATTCACCAGCTTGTAGGTTTCGGTAACAGCAACGATTTTATCAACGCCTTCCAGCATTTCTATGTTTGCGCCCTGAAGCTTTGTCTTGTCGCCGACAACGCCTACTATGGTCACTTCCGTCCCTTTTGATAAATGGGCCTGAAGTCCGTTTGATTCGATTAAGTCTTTTATTTTACCGACCGCTTCCTCGGAAGCGTTTGGCTTCATAATGATGATCATATGTTTCTTTCCCTTTCTTTTGCAAATATTTAATCCCCATTGTAATCCATGGAAGGAGACTTGTCAACGCTTTTACACGTTAAACTTTGACGCTTTAACGTAAATTACTGCAAAAAGGATTTTCAAATACGTTGCAAAGCTAAACAGTGGAATATTTCAAATCGTTGTGATAGAATATTTAGCATATAAGCAATCGTATTTTTCGTGAGTCCGGGGAGTGATCCCCAGGTTCAGGAAAATCAATATGTTCTTTCTATTAGGGAAGAATACGGTATGTCCTTTAGGTGAATCCTGAGGACCAGTGGTTTCAGGAAGCGGAAGAGAAGGTTTTGGCGGTCCTTGGGAGGAAGAAACAGGCATGGATGCTAATAAAAATATAACGTTATTGATTGCGGACGATGAGGCAGCCATCCGCAACGGGCTGTCTACGGTTGTCCCCTGGGAGCAGTTTGGCATTACCATTGTAGGTACCGCAGAGGACGGCAGGGAGGCTTATGATATTATAAAGTCCTGCAATCCGGACATTGTAATTACCGATATCCGGATGCCTGGAATGGATGGACTGCAGCTTATGGAACGGGTAAAAAATGAAAAGCTGCAAACCAATTTCATTATTTTAAGCGGATACGGAGATTTTAAATACGCGCAAAAGGCGATCCAGCTTGGTGCTAAAAATTATTTTTTAAAACCGATTAAGATTGATGAGCTGGTGACGGAGATCAGGCAGCAAAAGGAAGTGATCCTGCAAACCAACCATATCCATTCTTATTCCGCTTATTTAAATGTTAAGTCGGAGCCGAAGGAAAAGTTTTTAAAGAGGCTTCTGAAGAACGAATTTTACTCCTATGAGGAGATACGGGATGAAATCAGAAGGCTGGAGCTTAAGTTAAATGACAGTCCCTTCCGGGTTATGGTTTTTTCCATTCAGAAGAACGAGGAAAGAGAGCAGGAGGATGAGTTTCAGCAGATAAACTATCTTCTGGATATCGTGAGTGAGGAGCTGCAGGAGACCAGATATGAATTTCTGGTCTCGGGGTCCGGCGAGCTTTTAGCGATCATTCATACCCTGCAGCAGGGAGATCTGCCGGTGAATTACCGCTTTCTGGCAGCCAGATGTTTAAAAAGAGTGAAACGGGATTCTACCATGGACTTAGCGGTAGGAATCGGTAAGGAAGGAGCTTCTCTAACAGACTGCTCCAATTCCTATAAGACTGCACTTATGTGCCTGTCCTACCGTTTTTATGAGACTGAGCAGAGGATCTTTGACGAAAGCATCCTGTGTACCACGCCGCCCCCTGCAGCAGCCAATCAAATGGATTATAATCATCTGATATATTTGATTACCATGAACCAGACGGAGAAGGTACGGGAATCCTGCCGGGAATACTTTTCCCAGCTTTTTTATGTGCCTATGCCTCCGCCTAATTATATCCGTGGAATGTGTATCTATCTGATCACGGACATTCAGAAGGAGCTGGGAAGCGGTAAGGAATTTTCCCAGGCGGAAGTCATCCTTCCCATTAATATCATACGGACCATGGAAGAACTGAAAGCATATATGGAGGACTTTCTGGTAGAGTGTGCCAATAAGCAGGGAGCCGGAGAGAACGGATCCAGGAACCAGATCATTCAGGCTGCGGAGTATTATATCAAATCCCATATGGGAGATAAGATCCTTGCCAAAGACGTGGCAAGGCACGTAAACTTAAGTGATGTTTATTTTACCAGCTACTTTAAATTAAAGACGGGAATCAATTTCAGGGATTATGTGATCCGGATCAAAATGGAGCATGCCAAGGGCCTGATGGAGCGGATGCCGGATTTGCCTGTAGCGGAAGTGGCTGCTGCCATCGGCTACGACGATTACCGGTCCTTTTATCGGGTGTTCAAACAGAATACAGGTGTCGCTCCATCGGATTACAACAGAAACAGCGGTAGGATACCGTAATCGGAAAGGCAGATATGATAAAACGGTTGAAAGAAACGGTTTTTAAATTCATAGGGGACAGGAAAATTGCGTCTAAAATCCGGCTTTGCATGTTCAGCATCGACATTATGCTTACTATTTTTATATGCATTTTTGCCAGAAGTTATTTTAACAAGCTTTATTATGAAGAGGTAGAAATGCAGATGCAGGACACCATGAACGTGATCTCGGAATCTTTAAATAACATGTATGATACCCTGCTTACCAATGTAATCAGCTTTGCTTCCACCCCTGCAATACAACGGGTGGTTATAAGCGGCCGGGATGAGAGCAATTATATAAACCAGGAAGGGGTCCAGGTCCAGCTCATCAATCTTGTAAGCAGCAACAGCATGATTGAGTCGGTGTTTATGGTCAATAAGGATGGAACCTGCAATACGGTTTACGCTTACGGGGTAAGACCGGAGAAAAACCTTTCCGATTTTCTGACAGCTTATGGAGCCATAGATGAGATTACCTGGCTTCCCAACTGCCAAAGCCCCTTTTTACAGCAGCAGGATGTAATTCCCATTGTCATCCCCCTGTCAACCCTGACTCCCGGTGACAATGTGGTGATCACCACAAAGGGAGAGGAAGTAGCCACCAGGCTGGTGGTTCTGTTAAATCTGCAGAAGTTTCAAAGCAGGCTGTCCCTGTCCAATGCCAATTACTTTGAACGCTCTTATTTTGTGGTGGATTCCATGGGAAATAATATCAGCCTTAAAAATCCCCAGTCTATGAAAATGGTGCTGGAAAACCAGAATTTTATTCAGGGAGTACAGGCAAACAACAGGGATACCCTGATCCGTCAGATTGCAGACCTGACAGACAATGTGGTCTATTCCCAAATGCTTCCGTTTTCAGAACTTCAGCTGATCAGCGTTCTTTCAAAGGAATCCTTAAACAGAAAGATCTCAGCCATGAATCAATTCATTGTTCTGATGGGCGGAGCCGGCCTCATATTCTCGGTGGCATTTTCGGCTCTTTTGTCAAAGTTTATTACTTCGCCCCTGGAACGGCTTATGGTGAGTATCCGGCAGATCCAGGAAAATCATTATGACGAGCCTTATGAGACAAAATACGATGATGAGATCGGCCAGCTGAATGCAGCGGTCAATTCCATGTACAGAACCATTCAGTCCCAAATCAGCCAGATTAAGGAGGATGAGCATGAGAAGTACCAGCTGGAGATACAGCTTCTGGCAGAACAGATCAATCCTCATCTGCTTTATAATACACTGGAGGGCATCAATCTTGAAGTGCTGAACAACCACACTCTTGTGGCATCTTCCATGATCAATAATCTTGGGACCTTTATGAGGATTGGTTTGAATTATGGAGATGAGCTGATCATGATCAGGAATGAGATCGCCCATGTGGAAGCTTACATCAATATCATGAACCACAGGACCAATCAGTCCATTTCCTTCCAGCCCTTTGTGGAAGAGGGGCTTAAGGAATACCGGATTTTAAAACTGATTTTGCAGCCGCTGGTGGAAAATTCCATTAAACATGGCTTTCGGGAAGATCAGTGGGGGGAGGCGGTATGCATTCCTTCCATTGAGGTGAGATTTTACCGGAAGGAAGGCAGGATTTTCATTGAAGTCGTTGACAATGGCAGCGGCATTGATATTGATAAGGCCCGTGAGGCAATTTACCGGGCGGAACCGGCAGGCGGCCAGCATATTGGGCTTCATAATATTTATACAAGATTAAAGATCTATTACGGGGAGGCGGAGATGGATTTTCAGACCATTCCGTATTACAGAAACAGTGTAGTGATCCGCATTCCCGAAAAACAGGAACCATAAATGAGGTGTCCCAAGTGCCGTATAATGGCATACGGGATGCCTCCTTCTTTTTTATGCTCTGCGGTCAGCATGGGCACAATGTTTAAAAGTGTTACATGAAACATGAAAAATGTCATGTCATATGAAAACTGAAATGGTTAAAATAGTATCATCAAGGCAAATACATTATGAAACGTTTAGAAAGGAGTAGGTTATGAAAAAAAGAGCTTTGAGTTTCATGATAGCAGGAGTTCTGGCTGCTGCATCACTGACCGGCTGTTCCAGCGGTGGAGGTACGGCTGATACAACGGCACCCCAGAATCAGGCAGGAGGGACTTCAGAATCAAAGGAGGGCACAAAAGCCGGTTCTGCAGGTGAAACCGTAATTAAGGTCTGGACCAATGACCGTCATGACTCCGAGTACGTGGATCAGAAGATCAGCGAGTTTAATGAGACCAATGATAAGGGCATTAAGATTGAGATAACAGTGGTAACGGATGATTACTCAAATATGCTTTCCATGGCATATTCTTCCGGAACGGCACCTGATATTGCAGGCATCAGTGCAGGTCAGAGCGGTTTTGACCTAAAGACTTTTGCAGATGCAAAAATCCTGGAGCCGTTAAATGAAAGAATTACAGATCCGGATTATGAGAAGGTGACCGAGGCCAGCAAGCTTCAGTATGAAGGAATTGACATGATTGACGGCAAAGTTTACTGGATTCCCACCGGCATGAGAAGCGGTGTAAGAATGGAGTACAACAAGGCCTTGGTGGAAGCGGCAGGCGTTACTGAGTTTCCGGAAACCCTGGACGGTGTCATTGACCTTGCCAAGAAGGTAACAGATAACGGAGGCGGGAAAAATTACGGAATCGCCTTTACCTCAAGCGTTCCCTTCATCAGATGGATTGAAGGAACCTGTGAGACAAGTGGAATTTACCGTTATGATTATAAGAATGGCAAATTCAATTTTGACGGTTATAAACCGGTGATTGAAAAAAGCAACCAATTCTTCAAGGATAACAGTGTTCTTCCGGGATCCGTATCTCAGGGCGTAGACGCCATGAGAGCACAGTTTGCAGAGGGGGCATTTGCGCTTTGGGGAAATGCGTCTCAGGAAGCAGGTGTGTTTACCGATCAGTTTCCGGTAACAAAATTTGACTGGGGAGTAGCCACCGTTCCCACTCTTGACGGAGAAGTAAAGGGTGCTTTGACCATTCAGCCTCAGAAGGGGTATATGATGCTTTCTTCATCCAAGAACAAAGACGCCGCATGGGAAGTCATTAAATTCTTCTCCAGCGAAGATTTCTTAAAGGGCTACTTGGAGGGCGGCTATTGTCTTCCCATCTCCGGCTATATGAGCGGAGTCATTGATTCTTCTAAGACCGGCAGACTGGCGGATTTCAAATTACAGGATTACGAAAGCGTATATCCGGCAGTACCGGCCGTTGCGATCCAGGGTGATGATTATGTGGCAACTCTCTGGAATGGGATCTTGGGCAATGTCAGTGCTGACGATGCCATTGCAGATTTAAACAAGAGATACAATGAAGCGCTTGACAATGATGTAAGCATGGGCAAAATTAAGAGACTTGTGATCAAAGACTTTGACCCGATGCATCCAAATGCAGGAACCATTGAGTACTTAGACAAATAAGTGCAGATTGCGGAGGGGCTGTTTTTAGAAAAACTAAAAGCAGCCCCTGTTTTAAAGAAAGGTGATACGGCTCATGAAAGAAAAATTAAGCTTTGCGGAACGATTGAAGCGGGCAGGCAGCAGAGGAGATTTTGCTTCCGTTTTGATGCTGCTTCCGGCAGTATTCTTGCTGGTGGTGATATCCATCTACCCTTTCTGCTGGCTTTTCCGATATATTTTCTATGATTACAACGGGTTTACGGCTTACTATATTGGTTTTAAAAACTTTACCAGAATGTTTCAGGATGCTGTATTCTGGCGCAGCGTCCTCCATACCTTTGAATATGCCGTTATGAAGCTGGTGATCATTATCCCTTTATCCCTGCTTCTGGCTGTTTTGCTGAACCAAAAGATCAAGGGGAGCGGAATCTTCCGTGGCATTTACTTCATGCCTACGGTTATTAGTTCTGCGGTTTACAGCCTGATATTCGGCTTTATCTTTGCGGTTTACAACGGTGTATTAAATGCTTATCTCCAGAAGCTTGGAATGATCCATGCACCCATTGACTGGCTGGGAAGTGCGTCCATTGTTATGATCTCCATAATCATCGTGGCGGTATGGGGAGGTTTCGGTAACTATATGATTCTGTTCATGTCCGGCCTGTCCAGCATTTCGGAAGAAGTTTACGAAAGCTGCAAAATGGATGGGGCAAATGGGGTCCAGTCCTTCTTTTATATCACTCTGCCCATGCTTAGCCCTGTTTTAAAGGTGATTTTAATGCTGGCCATCACTACGGCATTGAAGGATTACGAATCGATTCTGGTACTTACCAATGGAGGTCCAAACAGCAGGTCAGAGGTAATGTTTACCTATATATACAAGCTGATTTTCGGTTCTCAGACAACACCTCAGATTGGCTATGCAACCGTGCTCAGCATTGTGGCGGCTCTTATCATCGGCGTGATTACAGCTATTTACATGAACTTTGCAAGAAAACTGGATGATGTGGTTTAAGGAGGCAGATATGGAAAAGACACATACCGTATATTCAAAAAAGACAAAAGCAATGCGAGGCCTTCTGTTCCTGCTTCTTCTGGTTGTTTCGTTCATCACCCTTTACCCGGTCATTTACATTGTTCTGGGATCGTTTAAGGCAAATAATGAACTGCTTTTGGGAGGAACCAGCATTCTGCCCAAAACATTTATCTTTGACAACTACAAACAGGCCTGGGAAAAAGCCAATTTCGCAGTCTATACTGTGAACAGCCTTATCATAAGCCTTGGAGTCATGATATTGACCATTCTGACAACTACCATGGCAGGCTATGTGTTTGCAAGAAAAAAATTTAAAGGAAAAGAATTCTTATACAGCATTTTTGTAGCTTTCATGTTTGTCAACGTAGGAAGTGTGAGCTTAAGACCACTGTTTGAGCTTGCCGTAAAAGTGAAAATGAACACTTCCCTTCTAAGCATTATCCTGATTTCCACGGGTATGGGACAGGCGACCTATATTTTCCTGGTGCGGGGATTTATGAATACCATTTCCAGGGAACTTGATGAAGCGGCGAAACTGGATGGCTGTACTTTTTTCCAGATTTATTATAAAATAATACTGCCTCTTTTAAAACCGGTTATCGCAACCATCGGACTTCTTTCCTTCCGCACGGGCTGGAATGAATACATTATGCCGCTGGTATTCACCATGTCCAACGACAGGCTCCGCCCTCTGACTGTGGGGGTTGTCATGTTAAAAAACAGCGGGGATGGAACGGCTGCATGGAACCTGATGTTTGCAGGTTCAACGATTTCAATCATACCGATCATAGTTATTTACATGTGCACCAGCCGCTACTTCATGAGCGGATTGACTGCCGGTGCAGTGAAGGGATAAGAAGATGGAAAAATTACATTTGAACAGAATGGGCTTTCTTACCAATTACCTGGTATCCGGCCCAAGAGAGACTGGTTTTATCAATCATGAATCAGATGACAATCAGCTGCGTTATGAAACATACTTAAGGTCCATAGTGGCGGACAAAAGCGGAACTCTTCCGGAAGGGCCTGTGGCTTTGGGAGAAACCAGCCGGCTTGGTATGCCATGGAGGTATTATTATCACTATGGCAACTGGTTTGTAGATGAGAGCACCTTTTATTCCACCCTTCAAAAGGTGGAGCTTGATGCTGTTACCGGAATCCTGGTGGAGAAGGACTTAACGGTAAATGCAGTTGTTTGGTCCTATGCCGCAGTGGATGTCTGGTGTAACGGGGAGCCGGTGTGCCATATGGACCCGCCTGTTTACAAACCCATACGGAAAAAGACCATGAAGCTTCCCTTAAAGAAAGGGATCAATCAGATTTACATCCGTCTGCAGACCCTGGGCGTACGGGATACCAGAACCCTGTTCGGAATTCAGATTAAGGATCATGGGGCAGAGATTGCCGTTGTTTTGCCGGATGAGGAAAAGACTGATGAATTGGTATGTGTGGAGAAATGGCTTGGTTCCCTCTGTATACGGAATTCTGTCATGACTTATGAGGGGAATGCCCCCCGTGGGACCTGGCTTGCTTATGACAGCCAGAGTCCTGATTTTGCCCAGGTGGAGAGCCGGAAGGAGTGGCAGGAGATCAGCGGCAGGGATAAAGTGATCCTGAATGAAGAAAAGCCAGGGGTAATTTTAGTAAGGGTCAGAAGGGAACACGCAGTTCTCACCAGAAAGGTGGAAAATATCCTGGCCCAGAAGCCAGTGTATTCAGAAGATAAGGACTTTTTAGAAAACAGGGATGCCATTTACCGCAGGATAGGAACAGCGGAAAGCTTATCCAGAGGAGACAAATTCGGCTTTTCCATTTCCAACATCCTTGCCAGGAAAGCGCTTGGCTTGGAATACGGAAAGGATATGGATCTGCTTTATGAGACACTTGACCAGATTGAAAGTCGTTACGATTGTTCTGATTTTCTGGTGTGCGGCTTCATCCGGTATTTAAAAAACTATCCTGTGGATGACGCCATGGCAAAACGGGCGAAGGAGGTGCTGCTTAACTGGAGGTACTGGATGGACCAGAAAGGCTCCGACGCCATGTGCTTTTGGAGCGAGAATCACTCCCTGATGTTCTATACCTGCGCCATGAATGCAGGGGAAATGTATCCGGATGAATACTTTCCCCGTGCAGATATGACCGGCAGGGAGCTTTTTAAGGCAGGCAGGGCTAAGGTGGAACGCTGGCTGACGGATGTGGAAGAACACGGCTTCGAAGAATTTTTAAGCACCGTTTATATGTGCGTCACCTTTGCCGCTCTTTTAAACGTCATTGATTATTCGGAGCAGGAGATATCAGCCCGTGCTGTAAAAATCACGGACTGCCTTCTGGAAATGCTTTGCCGGCATACCTACGATGGAGTTATTATCGCTCCCATGGGACGAGTGTACCGGGAAGTGGTCCATCCCTTTGAACAGGGTGCTCAGGCATTGATGAATCTCATTAATCCGGAAGTTCCTTATTCCTTTGGCGAAGGCTGGCTGGGCTTTTACGCCAGCAGCAGATACCGGCTGCCGGATGGTTTGATAAAGCTCATGGAAGAACCGGCAGAGAGTAGCTATTCAACGGGAAATGCCCTGATTCATCTGAAAAAAACCCCGGAATACTGTATGACCTCCGTTCAGTCACCAAGACTGGATCCGGGATTTAGCCGCTGGAAGAATCTAACTCTGGATCCGGATGCAGATCCCTCATCCTGTGAATACACCAAGTCCCTTAATGAAAGGTTTCATGGAACCACCTGCTTTGAACCGGGAGTATATGGATATCAGCAGCACATGTGGTATGCCGCTTTGGATAAAGAGACGGACTTATTCACCAACCACCCGGGAGGAACTTGTGATTCCAGTTCTATGAGACCAGGCTTCTGGTATGGAAACGGAGTGATGCCTGCTCTGGCTCAGGCAGGGAATCTTCTGGGAGCGGTTTACCACATTCCCCAGGAGCATCCCATTCATTTTACTCACGCTTATTTCCCGGCTCCTAAATTCCAGGAATCCAGAATCAGGGATCATTGGCTGTTAGGAAGACAGAAAAACGGATATGCGGCTCTATGGTGCAGCGGTGTCATGGAACCAGTTGATGACCAGTTGTTTGATTGTGAATACAGGACCTATGGAGATGATATCGCATACGTCTGCATATGCGGCAGTAAGCATGACTTTCCGTCTTTGGATGAGTTTGCAATGTATGCGGAAAGCCTTCGGCCGGAATTTAATCAGGAGGACCGCACGCTGACAGCTGGCGGGTTCAAAGTGAGGTTTATGGAAAATCATGATAAGACACAGTATATTTAGTGAAGATACACAAAAGGCGGTTGCTTTGGCATCCGCCGTTTTCCGCAGTCATCCCTTTTTTCTGAGCAACTACACATGGTGCAGGGAGCTTCTGCTGAAAAGGAAGGACCCGAAAAATGCCTCAGAAGCGATGAGACTGGGGATACAGCATGCAGAAATGCTGAATCTGGATGCCTATATGCTTCCGGTGGTTTATATTGACTGGATGCTGCCGGAGGTGTTTGAGGATTTCCGGAATCAGGGACTTCCGGAATGGGTTTTTCTGGAATCCATGAAGGATATTGAAATCTGGATTAAGGTCTACCGAGAATACCATAAGGGCAAGATAGGCCTTGATCAGATTGAGTGGGTGTTCCGGTCCGTTTGCGGAAAAGTTCTCCGGTTCGGCAGCCTGCAGTTTGAGGAGATAACTTATGAATTTCCCTTCCTGATTTTTAATAACAGACAGACCGGTGAATACAGGGCATTGGCATGTCCTGGCCTTAAGGTGGATCAGGATGGATATTTTTCCGGGACCAATGGAAGAAGCCTTAACAGGGAATCAGAAACTTGTGTAAGCTTTCCGGATGAAAGAGTGACCGGTTTTTTTGCGGATCTTAAGCAGGGAGTACTTAACATGGATCAGGAGGAGACCCTGCTTCTGGCTGACTGGAGGCTGCAGCTGGCTCCGGGGGAAAAAGCGGTAGCAGTCCACATCCCGGAAGGGGCGGATCTTTCGCCTGATAAGATTGATTCTGCTTTAGAGGCGGCAAAAGAATATTACGGAGGAGGCCTTCTTGTTTGCGACAGCTGGCTTCTGGATCCTCATCTGGCGTTTATCCTGCCGGGGAATAGCCGGATCATTAAATTTATGGAACGTTTTAACAAAATGCCCATAAAGGCGGAACACCCTCAGATCCTGGAACGGGTCATGGGGTTTGACTGTTCCATGGAAAAGCTGGAAAAATGTCCATGCAGCACCTCGCTGCAAATCTCATTAAAGAAATATCTTCTGGAAAGGAAGGAGATGTTTACAACGGCAGGTTTCCTGCCATGGATATAAAACCATAAGGAGGAGGGTACATGAAAGAATATTTTGCAGGATTGGATATTGGAGGAACCAACGGACGGCTTAAAATCTGCGATCCCCATGGGGCGGTACTTGGAGAATTTACGGCACCTGGCTGCAGCCTCAATACAGATGGAGCGGAGAAAAGCCGGCTTCGATACCGGGATCTGGTGCTCCCGGCTCTTCGTGATATGAACCTGGCTCCCGGCTGCTGTGCGGGGATCTGTGTGGCCGCCAGCGGAATTGATTCTCCGTCTGATGAGCATGATTGCAGGTCCATCTTTGAAGAAATGGGGTTTCCAAATAAAAAGCTTCTGGTGCTAAATGACTGTGAGGTATTTCTTCACATGACGGAGGAACCGGCTCTGGTCGTTATATCAGGGACCGGCTCGGTATGCTTTGGGAGAGATAAGGACGGGACCATATACCGGACCGGCGGCTGGAACCACATCATAAGTGATGAAGGAAGCGGGTTTGATATGGGGTTAAAAGTCTTAAAAGCCGTAGGAGATGAGCTGTCCGGACGAATCAAATGTCCTGTTCTCACACCACTTATTATTAAGGAGACAGGGCTTGATACGCTGGAAAAAATAGATGATTTTATCAATGCCAATCTTATGGAAAAGTCTGAGATCGCCAGATTATCCTTGTTTGCATATCAGGCGGCAGCCCTTGGTGATCATGAAGCCGTTCGCATTCACCGGGAATGCGGAGAGGCTTTGTGGGGCCTTATTCGGGATACCGCAGCCAAGATGGCAGGAAAGAGTCCGGAAGACAGGCGGAACCTCTGGCTCTGGGGCAGTGTCCTGGTTAAAAATCAAATCATCCGGAAGATGGTTGAAGAAAAAGTCCGGGAAGGGATGCCGGGCACTGAGGTGGGGATACCGGCGTTGAGTGCTCTTGATACGGCTTTGAAAGCGGCCAGATCCCTGCAATAAAGCATGATTCTGCAGGCCAGGTATTCGGATTCAGAATCCTGGGAAAACGGATAGAAGAAACCTATAAAACGGAATAAAAGAGAAAAGAGGGGCTGACCCTCTTTCTTTTTTATAATTAGAAAAATGACGAAAAAATATTTGTGCAAATTGCACCTTTTGCTTGCAATTATACGACATTTTTAGTAAAATATCCTTATAGACTTAAATACCGAACAGGAGGAATGTTTATGAACGTGTATGGAACCAAACAGATCCGTAACGTCGCCTTACTTGGGCACGGGGGCGCCGGTAAAACCACCCTGGCAGAAGCTATGGCGTTGATTACCGGAGCCATCAGCAGAATGGGAAAAATTACCGATGGCAATACCATCAGCGATTATGACAAAGAAGAGATCAAGAGACAGTTCTCCATCTCTACGACCCTGATTCCTTTAGAGTATAAAGGAGAGGATGGACCGATCAAGATTAACCTGATTGATACTCCCGGATATTTTGATTTTGTTGGCGAAGTGGAAGAGGCCATCAGCGTTGCGGACGCAGCAGTTATTGTTGTGAATTGTAAGGCAGGTATTGAAGTTGGAACATTAAAGGCATGGGAACTTTGCGAAAAGTACAAGCTTCCCAGACTTTTCTTTGTGACAAATATGGATGACGATCATGCAAGTTTCCGTGAATTATTATTAAAGCTTGATAAAGAATTCGGAAGAAAGATAGCACCGTTCCACCTCCCCATTCGTGAGAACGAAAAGTTCGTAGGTTTTGTTAATGTTGTTAAGATGGCAGGCCGCCGTTTTACTGTCAACAGTGATTATGAAGAATGTGAGATTCCTGAATATAGCCAGAAGAATCTGGGAATTGCCCGTGAAGCTCTTATGGAGGCTGTGGCAGAAACCAGTGAGGAATATATGGAGCGTTACTTCTCTGGTGATGAATTTACCATTGATGAGATTTCTTCTGCTCTTCGGGAACATGTGATAAAAGGAAATATCGTTCCGGTCATGCTGGGATCCGGAATCAACGCTCAGGGCGCCAAGATGGTGCTTCAGGCCATAGATAAGTATTTTCCATCCCCCGATTACTTTGAGTGCATCGGCGTGGATGTTTCCACAGGTGAGCGCTTTACAGCCAAGTATAACGATCATGTGTCCCTGTCTGCCCGTGTGTTTAAGACCATTGTGGACCCGTTTATCGGAAAATACTCCCTGCTTAAGATTTGTACCGGTACCCTAAAGCCTGATTCTGCCATCTATAATGTGAATAAGGACACAGAGGAAAAGATCGGAAAGCTTTATGTGTTAAGAGGAAAGGAAGCGATTGAGGTTTCGGAATTAAAAGCAGGAGATATCGGGGCGGTGTCCAAACTGAACGTGACCCAGACCGGCGATACCATTGCCCTTCGTTCCGCCCCTATCGTCTACCATAAGCCTGAAATATCCACTCCATATACTTATATGCGGTATAAGACCAAGACAAAGGGCGACGATGATAAGGTTTCCAGTGCTCTTGCAAAGCTGACGGAAGAAGATTGGACCTTAAAGGTAGTGAATGACACGGAAAACCGCCAATCCCTCCTTTATGCCATCGGAGACCAGCAGCTGGAAGTGGTAGTAAGCAAGCTTTTAAACCGTTACAAGGTTGATGTGGAACTGAGCAAGCCTAAATTTGCTTTCCGTGAGACCATCCGCAAGAAAGTGGAAGTCCAGGGCAAATATAAGAAGCAGTCCGGAGGACACGGACAATACGGCGATGTGAAGATGACCTTTGAGCCTTCCGGAGACTTAGAGACTCCTTACGTATTTGATGAATGCGTATTTGGCGGGGCAGTACCGAGAAACTATTTCCCGGCAGTTGAAAAGGGAATTGCCGAGTGCGTCTTAAAAGGACCTCTTGCCGCTTATCCTGTTGTGGGATTAAAGGCCACGCTGACCGACGGCTCCTACCATCCTGTGGATTCCTCAGAGCTTGCCTTTAAGATGGCTGCAACCATGGCCTTTAAAAAGGGATTCATGGATGCAAATCCGGTCCTCTTAGAACCAATTGCTTCTCTTAAGGTTACAGTTCCGGATAAATTTACCGGAGATGTTATGGGAGATTTAAACCGCAGAAGAGGCCGTGTTCTTGGTATGAACTCCAACCACAGTGGAAAGCAGGTTATTGAGGCAGATGTTCCCATGTCCGAACTGTACGGCTATAATACGGACCTGCGTTCCATGACAGGAGGAATCGGAACCTTTGAATATGAATTCAGCCGTTATGAGCTGGCTCCGGGAGATGTGCAGAAGAGAGAAGTCGAAGAGCGGGCTTCCAAGATTGACCGGATAGAAGTATAAAAACCGATGCAGAAATAACTGGAAAGATTCGGGTGCAGGCATATTGATAATGTCTCTCCCGGGTCTTTTTTTGATGGCATCCTGCCGTTGCCGCTAAAATCATGGATGAATTTCAATAAAAAAGGAAAGAACAATCAGTGCCATGCAAAAACCAAAGGGATTGTAAACAGGCCTCCGTAAATTTTTGTCTGAGATCTGCAATGATTATGGAAGGAGTTATAAAATATTACCAAAAAGGCACCGGTAGAAATGTAACTATTGCACAAATCGAATAATAATTACGCCAATAAGGACATGAGTCCTTTTGATAATGAAAAATTATTGCTACAATGTGGATATTTCAAGAGCATAAGAGATATAAGTCCTTTTACCATGGGCAGGGCTTGAAATGAAAGAGGTAGAATGCATGAATAAAATATTAAACATTGTAACATCAAAAGGGCTGACTTATGAGCAGAAGGTGGTAGCTCTGGCGCATGCAGCGGAAAATAGTTTAGAGGTTCTTTCCATACCGGAGAAGACACGCCGCTACATGGATATAGGAGCGATCTGTGATTTGGATGAGGGACACGCCCCTTATCGTCCGAGATACGTCATGCCGGATTATGAAAAAGCGGTAAAAACCGGCTGTGAATTTTTACAGCTGGAAGCGCCAAAAGATCTTGATGAAGTGCTGCAGTTTTTGACGATTCTGTACCGTCATGTCCCATCCATTACCAGCTATCCTGTTTATCTGGGCAACATTGATAAGCTCATTGAGCCGTTTCTTGATGGGGTGACAGATGAGGAGGCGGAAAAGAAGCTTAAGCTGTTTCTTGTTTATCTGGACCGGACCATAACCGACGGCTTCTGCCATGCCAATCTGGGTCCGGAGGAGACAAGGGCAGGAACATTGATTTTAAAGCTTGAAAAGGAGCTTCAGAATGCGGTTCCCAATTTAACGCTGAAGTATGACAGGGATATTACACCGGACTCCTATGCAGAGCTTGCCCTTTACACCTCTTTGTACTGTGCCAATCCGGCTGTCTGTAACCACAGGATGCACAAGGATACCTATGGAGATTACGGCATATCCAGCTGCTATAATATCCTTCCAGTGGGCGGCGGTTCCTACACGCTGGTAAGGATTGTACTTCCAAAGCTGGCATCGGAAGCTGAGAATAAGGAACAGTTTTTATCAAAGCTTTTACCTGACTGCCTTGATTCCATGGGAAATTATATGAATGAAAGAATTCGTTTTCTGGTGGAAGAATCCAACTTCTTTGAAACATCGTTTCTTGCCAGGGAGGGCTTTATTTCCAGAGATAAATTCCTTGCCATGTTCGGAGTCGTAGGGTTGGCGGAATGCACAAATATGCTGATGGAAGATGGGGAAAAGACCTATGGCCGCAGGGAAGAAGCCGATGATTTGGCAGAGCAGATCATGGAGGTTATTGCAGATTATGCAAAAACGGCCAAGGCACTTTATTCGGAGGTTTTTGACTTTCATTTCGCACTTCATGCCCAGGTGGGAATTGATTCGGACCACGGAATAACCTCAGGAGTACGGATTCCTGTAGGAATGGAACCGGATTGCATGTATGACCACCTTCGCCACAGCGCCAGGTTCCACAAGTTTTTTCCCACGGGCTGCGCGGATATCTTTTCCTTTGATCCCACGGCAAGAAATAATCCGGCTGCCATGCTGGATATCGTAAAAGGAGCATTTTCTCTGGGGGACAAATACATAAGCTTTTACGCTTCCGACAGTGATCTGGTCCGGATTACAGGTTATCTGGTGAAACGGAGTGAGATGGAAAAATATTATGAGGGGGAAGCAGTCCTTCAGAATACGGTACATCTGGGTGGAGATAATTACCGCAATGCTCATCTGGAAAACCGGAAAGTCAGGGCGCTGACGTGAGAGCCCCGGTTAACAAAATGATTCCCTTAAGTGTTGTGGATGGACCAGGCTGCCGGACAGCAGTGTTTGTTCAGGGCTGCAATATCGCCTGCGCTTACTGCCATAACCCGGAAACGCAGAGGCTGTGCAGCGGCTGCGGCCTTTGCATCGGTCAGTGTCCTTCGTCCGCATTGTCTCTTTCTGGTAAATCTGTACTATGGAATGAGGCAGTCTGTATCCAGTGCGATCATTGCATCCGGATCTGTCCCCATCATTCGTCGCCAAAGGTCCGGTGGCTGGAGGCGTCGGAGGTCTGGGCACAGATAGAAAAAAACATGCCGTTTATCCAGGGAATCACGGTATCCGGCGGAGAATGCAGCCTGTATCCTGAGTTCCTCACAGAATTATTTACGCTTGCAGGAAAAGCCGGGCTTTCCTGTTTTCTGGACAGCAACGGCTGCGTGGATTTTTCCGTATTTCCCGGACTCATGGCTGTGACGGACAACGTGATGCTGGATGTAAAAGCGTGGGATTTCCAAGTGTTTCATCGGCTGACCGGAGGTGATAACAGTGATGTTAAGAAAAATCTGAAATATCTGGCACAGATGGGAAAATTGTATGAGGTGAGGCTTGTCTGTCTGGATGAGGAAACTGCTCCCGGCACCGGTCCGTCAGAAAGAAGAGAAGTGGATATGGAGGAGGTCATTGCCGGAGTGGCAGATGAGGTCAGACCTTATCTGGAAAAATTCAGGCTGAAGCTTATTGCATTCCGAAATTTTGGAGTAAGAGGAAGACTGGAAACAAGAAAAAGTCCGCCGCCGGAACAAATGGAGAGGCTGAAGGAGCTGGCTGTTACGTGCGGATTTAAAAATATACAAATTGTATAAATAAAAAGTGGAGGAATTATATTTATGAAAGCAAAAAAAGGGATTGTGTTTGGTTTAGCAGCTGTAATGGCATTGTCACTTACGGCGTGTGGTAGCGGAAAAACAGAAGTTGCAAATACCCAGGAGGAGACTTCCGGAGGAAAGAGCAGCTTTTCTGTGGCAATGATTACGGATACAGGCGGAATCAATGACCAGTCCTTTAACCAGTCTGCATGGGAAGGTTTAACTGAGTTAAAGAAAAGGACCGGTGCTGAGGTAAATTACATCGAGTCAAAACAGGCCTCAGACTTTGTAACAAATCTGGAAAGACTGGGAGACAGCGGTGCCGATTTATTATGGGGAGTCGGATACGCCTGTGCGGATGCAGTGCTGGAGGCAGCCGGAGGCAATCCGGATATCCAGTATGCAATTATCGACAATGCTTATGAGGAAACACCTTCCAACGTTACCGGCGTTATGTTCCGGGCCCAGGAACCCTCTTTTCTTGTAGGCTATGTGGCCGGACGGACGACACAGACCGGAAAAGTGGGATTTGTAGGCGGTATTTCCTCAGGTCTGATTGACCAGTTCCAGTATGGCTTTGAGGCCGGCGTGAAATATGCGGCCAAAGAGCTTGGAAAAGAGATTGATGTTTCCGTGCAGTATGCGGAGAGCTTCAGCGATGCGGCAAAAGGAAAGGCCATTGCCACAAGGATGTATTCTGATGGCTGCGATGTTATCTATCATGCCGCAGGCGGAACAGGAACCGGCGTCATTGAGGCTGCAAAGGAAGCGGATCAGTGGGTGATCGGTGTTGACCGGGACCAGGCATATCTGGCTCCGGAAAACGTACTGACATCAGCTCTTAAGTTAGTAGGTAAAGCGGTACAGGAAGTGTCTGAGCAGGCAATAAACGGGCAGAAAATCGGCGGTCAGACGCTTACCTTCGGCTTAAAGGAAGAATGTGTAGGAATCCCTGTGGAACACGGCAACATGCCGGAAGGGGTTTATGAAGATACGTTAAAGGTAGAGGACAAAATAAGAAACGGGGAACTGACACCGCCTACCACCAATGAGGAATACCAGGCATTTATCGCGAAATAGGAGAGAAAAATTGCACCGCAGGGCCATAAAGACCTGCGGTGTAAAAACGAAAGGAGAACGTATTGAGATGTCCACGGGAAACAGCGATTATGCGGTCCAGATGCACGGAATCACAAAACGGTTCGGGGCATTTTACGCTTTGAAGGATATGAGTCTGGATGTTAAGAAGGGCAGCATTCATTCTCTTTTGGGTGAAAACGGTGCGGGAAAATCGACACTGATGAATGTACTGTATGGATTGTATCAGGCCGATGAAGGAGAAATTTTTATCAATGGAAAAAAAGTGGAGATAAAAAACCCTAATACGGCCATAGCAAACGGCATTGGTATGGTTCATCAGCATTTTATGCTGGTGGAGGATTTCACAGTCACGCAGAATATTATTTTGGGTAATGAGACTACCTCCCGCGCAGGTGTTATAGATATGAAAAAAGCCAGAAAAAAGATTCTGGAAATTGTGGAAAAATATGGTCTGGAGGTGGACCCCGATGCCAGGATCTCTGATATTTCTGTGGGAATGCAGCAGAGGGTGGAGATATTAAAAGCATTGTACCGGGGAGCGGAATTATTGATCCTTGATGAGCCAACCGCAGTATTGACTCCACAGGAAATAGAAGATCTCTTATCCATCATGCGCAATCTTGTAAAGGATGGGAAAGCCATCATCATCATTACTCATAAGTTAAAGGAAATCAAAGCATCCTCTGATACCTGTACGGTCATCCGCCGGGGCGAATACATTGATACGGTTTCCGTAGAAAAGGTTTCAGGCCAGGAACTGGCGACCCTCATGGTAGGCCATGAAGTGAAGCTGGTGGTAGATAAGACACCGGCAAAGCCGGGAGAAACGGTATTGGAAATCAAAGGCCTTGTTGTGAAAAATGAGAAGAAGCTGGACGCAGTTAAGGGTCTGGATTTAACGGTCCGCAAGGGTGAAATCGTGGGGATCGCCGGAATTGACGGCAATGGACAAAAGGAACTGGTGGAAGCCATCAACAGTCTGGTGCCGGCGGAAAAGGGCAGCATTATTGTCTGCGGAAAAAATATTACCAATACAGATCCAAGAACGGTGATAGACAGCGGGGTCAGCATCATTCCTGAGGACAGGCAGAAGAGAGGCCTTGTACTGGACTTTACTGTGAATGAGAACGCCATACTGGAACGGTGCCGCAAAGAGCCGTTTTCCAGAAAAGGAATCTTAAACAGAAAGAGCATGGAAGAGTTTACGAAAGCCATCATTGAGGAATATGACGTACGTCCGGAGGACTGCGGCTCCAGAAGGGTGGGGGAGCTTTCAGGAGGAAACCAGCAAAAGGTCATCATCGGGCGGGAAGTATCCATGAATCCGGAGATACTGATTGCCGTGCAGCCAACGAGAGGACTTGATGTGGGAGCGATCGAAACGGTTCATAAGACTTTGATCAACGAAAGAGATAAAGGAAAAGCGGTGCTTTTGATTTCTTTTGAACTGGATGAGGTAATGAATGTTTCCGATACCATTGCGGTGATTTACGACGGGAAGATTCAGGACACGTTTCATCAGGGAACCGTAGATGAAAATACAATCGGTCTGTTAATGGCAGGAGGAAAGAATCATGGATAAAACGGTTAAGCTTATAAAAAAGCCATTGACAATGACTTTGATCGCTGTTTTCTTTGGTTTCATTGTGGCGGGAATCATACTCGCAGCGGCAGGATATCCGCCGGTCCATTCACTGACCGTCTTATTTGACGGAGTCTTTTCCAGTCCGAAACACATTTCCAATGTAATGATTAAAAGCACGCCTTTGATTCTTACGGGGATCGGAGTTGCATTTGCGTTTAAGACCGGACTATTCAACATCGGAGCCGAAGGCCAGTTTATTATGGGCTGTGTGGCTTCTACTGTGGTTGGCATTCTTTTCGATTTTCCGCCGGTGATCCAGATTCCCCTGGTCCTTTTCGCTGGCGTGGCTGCAGGAGCAGTCTATGGAGGAATCGCCGGTTTCTTAAAGGCGAAATTCGGCATTCACGAAGTTCTTACCAGCATAATGTTAAACTGGATCGCTCTTTATTTCTCCAATTATATATGCACGTTAAAACGGTTTCATAAGCCGGATACCATCGGAACTTACCCGATCAACCGTTCCGGCTATACCATGATTTTGGGAAACTACAAGATAACGGAGGCGGGAAAGACAGCACTTGCACAAAATGAATTTTTGCGCCAAACGGTTCTGAAAACTGATGTAAACGTGGGGATTTTTATTGCAGTCATTCTGGCCGTTTTTATCTGGTTTCTTCTCTATAAAACGGCAAAAGGATTTGAACTGAGAGCAGTGGGCTTTAACAAGAGTGCGGCAGAATTTTCGGGAATTTATGTCAATAAAAACATCCTTCACTCCATGCTCATTTCCGGAGCTATCTGCGGATTGGCGGCAGCTCTTTATATTACAGGAAATTCTCCTCACGGGATCGCGACTTTGGCAGCCTTTGAAAATACAGGCTTTAACGGATTGTCGGTCTGTCTGATCGCAGCCAGCTCTCCCGTGGGATGTATTTTTGCAGGACTGCTGTTCGGCGGTCTGATTTATGGAGGTCAGTCCCTGCAGTATGAAGTGGGAGCTCCTTCAGAAATTATCAATATCGTCATTGGTGTTATTGTATTTTTTGTTGCGCTTACCCGCATAATCCCGCCGCTGGTGGACCGTTTTTCGAAGGGAGGAAAAAAACATGCTTAACAGTCTGATGCTGTTTGCAGGTATTACACTTATGTATTCCACGCCTTTGGTATTTGCTGCGCTGGGAGGAGTAGTGTCGGAGCGGTCCGGCGTTACCAATATTGGAATTGAAGGAATGATGACCATTGGAGCGGTTACAGGAGCCACAGTTGGCTATTATTCAGGAAGTGCCTGGGCAGGATTTTTTGCGGCCGGTCTGGCAGGAGGTATCATTGCCCTTCTTCATGCCGTTGCATGCATTACATGTAAGGCGGACCAGACGATTTCCGGCATTGCCATTAATTTAATCGGACCCGGTGTTGCTCTGTTTGCCTGCCGGCTTCTTTTTGACGGCGCAACCATGTCATTGCCTGTACCCAATAAGATTCCGAAGCTGTTTGGAAATTTAATCACAGGGCCGGTTCAGAATTTAAATGTGGATGTTACCGTTGTCATTGCTCTTATATTAGCGGTTTTCCTGTGGTTTTTACTTTATAAAACAAAATGGGGCCTTCATATCCGGGCCGTGGGAGAGCATCCGGCAGCAGCAGATACCATGGGGCTTCATGTATATAAAATCAGGTATGTATGCGTTTTGGTATCCGGAGTTTTGGCCGGTCTTGGAGGAGCGTCCATGACCCTTGCCATTATCCCTCAGTTTACCCCCACAGCCATCAGCGGACAGGGATTTATCGCATTGGCGGCAGTGATTTTTGGAAAGTGGACACCCCACGGGGCGTATGGTGCCTGTCTGTTATTTGGAGCAGCCCAGGCCCTGACCGTTACCCTGGGAGGAGGAAGATTTGCGGTTCCTTCATCTGTTCTGGCCATGCTGCCATATCTCATTACCATTGTTATCCTGATTCTGTTTGTGGGAAAATCCTCTGCGCCAAAAGCCAGCGGGCAGCCATACGAAAAGGATGCCAGATAAGAAAGGATTCCCGGTGTATCAATTACGTAAAATAAAAAATAATAGGAAGATGAAAAAGAAGGAATCGGAAGGAGGAAGAACGTGAACGATGCGATGTCTTTAATCAATGAGCTTCGCAGTGAGTCCCGGGATTATTTAAATAATTATCTGGCCAATGCACCGAAATGGCTCCTGGAGGCGTTTAAAATCGTAAAATTAAAAAAAGGCACCACCTTTATTCATGAAAATGAAACCGTGGATACCATTTACATTCTGGTGGAGGGCATCGTAAAGGCAACAGATTACCGGGTTCAGGAGATTACCTACGATTATACAAGGTTTTATCCGGTGGAGGTGTTCGGGGCCATGGAATTTCTCATGGGATTTGATAAGTACCGGACCACTTTGATGACCGAGACGGAATGCCGGTTTCTATGTGTGTCCAAGGACCAGTTCAGCCGCTGGATGCTGTCTGATATTCATGCGGTTTTAGAACAGGTGAAGGCGATGGGGATCTATCTACTGGAGCAGGTAAGGAAGGAACGGTTGTTTTTATTTTTACAGGGCAGTGACAGGCTGTTTCTGCTCTTCCTGCAGATTTACCGCAAATCTTCCCGCCGGGGAATCTGCCGCATACAGCTGACAAGAAAAGATTTGTCCAACAGCACAGGGCTTTGCGTAAAGACCGTGAACCGGTGCATCGGACATATGGAGGAGGAGGGGTATATCTCCCGGGAGGGAAGGACGATTCTCATTGACGAGGAACAATACCAGCGGATCAAGTCAGTCGTAGCAGAAAAAATTGATGAGAATGAAATTTAGGGGAAGGTGGATTGGAAATGACAAATTATTCTGAAACAGAAGGAAAACAGTATCACCTCCAGGTGGGAAACGGAGATGTGGGGAAGTATGTTATCCTGCCCGGAGATCCCAAACGGTGTGCTCTGATTGCAAGATATTTTGACAATCCCAGGCTGATAGCAGACAGCAGGGAGTTCGTAACCTATACCGGTACCTTAGACGGTGAACTGGTCAGTGTGACTTCCACGGGAATCGGGGGACCGTCGGCTGCAATTGCCATGGAAGAACTGGTGATGTCCGGTGCGGACACCTTTGTCCGTGTCGGTACCTGCGGCGGAATGGATACAGAGGTAAAAAGCGGAGAACTGGTAATTGCAAACGGTGCCATCCGCATGGAGGGAACCAGCCGGGAGTACGCTCCAATCGAGTTTCCGGCGGTCGCGGATTTTCAGGTGACAAGTGCTTTGGTATCGGCGGCAAAATCGCTGGAAAAACCCCATCATGTGGGGGTTGTCCAGTGTAAGGATTCATTTTATGGGCAGCATTCACCGGAGACAAAACCAGTATCCTATGAACTCTTAAATAAATGGAAGGCCTGGGTGGAACTTGGCTGCAAGGCTTCGGAGATGGAGTCGGCGGCACTCTTTGTTGTTGCCAGTGCCCTAAAGGTGCGGGCAGGTTCCGTATTCCTGGTGATAGCCAATCAGGAACGGGCCAGACTCGGCCTTGATAATCCCGTTATCCATGATACGGATGGAGCCATCCGCACGGCTATAGAGGCGATACGCCTGATGATCCGTATGGATAAAAAATAAAAAAGGAGGCCATCAAATGGAGATGACACCAACCGCCCACAATGGGGCAAATAAAGGAGAAATAGCAAAAACAGTATTAATGCCTGGAGATCCGTTACGGGCAAAGTATATTGCGGAGACGTATCTGGAAAATCCGGTTAAAGTAACCTCGGTCCGTAACATGCTTGGATTTACAGGGACTTATAAGGGAAAAGAACTTTCTGTCATGGGAGGAGGAATGGGGATGCCGTCCATGGGCATCTATTCCTATGAGCTGTATCACTTTTATGATGTGGACCAGATTATCCGCATTGGTTCCGCCGGTGCGTTGCAGGACCATGTGAAGCTTATGGATGTGGTTATTGCTATGGGAGCCTGTACGGATTCCAATTACGCTTATCAGTATGGCCTTCCTGGTACATTTGCTCCCACTGCTGATTATGAGCTTCTGGTGAAAGCGGTAAAAGCAGCGGAAAAGCAGGGAACAAAAGTGGTTGTGGGCAATGTCCTTTCCAGTGATATTTTCTATCATCACGATTCCGGGGTCAATGACAAATGGCGCAGCATGGGGGTTCTTGCTGTGGAAATGGAAACAGCAGCCCTTTACATGAATGCAGCGGCGGCGGGAAAAAAAGCTCTTTGTTTGCTTACGATTTCTGATTTGATTTATGGGGAAGAAAAGCTAAGTGCCTTGGAGCGGCAGCTGGGATTTGGAAAAATGATGGAAATTGCCCTGGAATTGTAGATCTCAGAGAATGCTGGACAGGGTTTACAGGAGAAGGCAGCAGAAAGGAATCAGGATATGAAAGAAAAATCTGAGGAACATGTAAAAACGGGTGAAGAGGAAGCCGGGGCTGAGCTTCCTGTTAAAGAAATGATCCGTCAGGCGTATGAGGCTATGGCCAGGGCTTATACACCATATTCCGGGTTTAAAGTCGGGGCGGCGCTTTTGGCAGCCGACGGTACTTTCTATCAGGGGTGCAATATTGAAAATGCAGCCTATACTCCCAGTAATTGCGCAGAACGTACGGCATTTTTTAAGGCGGTCAGCCAGGGAGTGAGAGAATTCAAAGCTATTTGCATCGTTGGGGGAAAAGAGGGGATTCCCATGGGAATTACCCCCCCCTGCGGTGTCTGCCGCCAGGTGATGATGGAATTTTGTGATCCGGAGACATTCCGGATCATATTGGCGGCGGGAAAGGAAGAATATAAAATGTTTTCTTTAAAAGAACTGCTTCCTCTGGGGTTTGGACCGGAGGATCTTGGCTAAGAGACAAATTGCGCTTTTTTCTGATCTGTGATAAACTGATACCAACTGGCAGGAGGTATGAGAATAGTGGAAGACAGAAGAAATGCAAGGAAGGCGTTTTCAAGAGTGGGATTTGGATATGGAGCATTCCTTCTTGTAACGATTGTAATACAGCTTGAGGTAGGAGTCATTGCTCTTTTACTGTCCCGGATTGGAATGGAAATAACCTTTGGGAACTGGTACATGGTATTTGTTTCCCTGGCGAATTACCTTGCAGGAGGCGTAATTGCCTGTCTGATTGTAAAGGATATGCCGGTTTTATTCAGACCAAAAGCAAGAAAAGCAGGAGCAGGAATGCTGGTTTCCGGATTCCTGGTCTGTATGAGCGCCCTGTTTTTTGGAAATCTTATGGGGCAGGGCTTAATGAGCCTTGTCTGTACTCTGTTGGGAAAGCCTATGGTTAATCCGGTAGAGGAAGTAATGAAGGGATTAAGTACCTGGTCGATTTTTGTTACCATGGTGGTAATGGCCCCTGTCTGTGAAGAAATTCTGTTTCGTAAGGTCCTGATCGACAGGATCCGACTTTATGGGGATAAAGCGGCGATCCTGGCATCCAGCGTTGTCTTTGGATTAAGCCATGGAAATTTCTACCAGTTCTTTTATGCCTTTTTGATTGGTCTGGTGTTGGCCTATATTTATATTCAGACGGGAAAGCTCCGCTATACCATAATTTTTCACATGATCATAAATTTTCTCGGCTCCATCGCAGCCCTCCATATTGAAGACCATCCGCTGCTTACCACAGGCTATTCAATTTTAATGCTTGGAGCGGTGATTGCCGGAACCATTTTGTTTTTTATCAATCATAAAAAGCTGTTGTTTTACCAGGGGTTTATGGAAAACTGGGGCAAAGGAGCATGGAAAGTTCTTTTTTTCAACCTTGGGATGACCTTGTTTTTTCTTCTTTCAGCCGTGACCTTTGTGGTTTCTTTGGTTTAATGCCAGGGATTTCTTTAATTACGGTTGACACGATTCGTCAATTATGTTACATTTGTAGTTAGCAAAAATACTGTGATTAGGAGTAGTAAGCTGTCTGAAACATGCAGAGAGCCGGCGAGTGGTGAAAGCCGGTTGGGGATGTCAGCTGAACTGGCCTTTGAGTAGCGTGCTGAAGGAAGCTCTGTTTCTGAGTAGGCATTGCCGGTGTCCCGACCGTTACAGCGGGGGGATATGTTTTTCTATATCCAGTGAGAGCATACGAAACTTGTATGAAATAGAGTGGTACCACGCGGTAGATTCTGCGTCTCTATGGCCGTATAAACGGTTAGAGGCGCATTTTTTTATGTTCTCTTACGGGTATCTCTCAAACTGCGGGCATTTGATACAGGGAAAAACCCTGTTGTAAAAGGAGGAAAATTTGTTATGGCAGCATCATACAACCACAGCGCCATTGAGAAAAAATGGCGGGAAAACTGGGCAAAGAGCCCCATCAATGTTGATGATGGAAAGAAAAAGAAATATTACTGTCTGGATATGTTCCCATATCCCTCAGGAAGCGGCCTTCATGTGGGCCATTGGAGAGGCTATGTAATATCCGATGTTTGGAGCCGGTATCAGATTTTAAAGGGACATTATGTGATCCACCCCATGGGCTGGGATGCTTTTGGCCTGCCGGCAGAGAACTACGCCATCAAAATGGGAGTCCATCCGGCAAAATCCACGGCTGAGAACGTAAGTAATATCAAACGCCAGATCAATGAGATCGCAGCCGTTTATGACTGGGATATGGAGGTCAACACCACGGATCCGGAATTTTATAAATGGACCCAATGGATTTTTGTCCAGATGTTTAAAAAGGGCCTGGCCTATGAAAAGGAATTCCCCATCAACTGGTGTCCATCCTGTAAAACGGGACTTGCAAATGAAGAAGTGGTCAACGGCTGCTGCGAACGGTGCGGAACCGGAGTTACAAAGAAGAATTTAAGACAGTGGATGTTAAAAATCACCGCTTATGCAGACCGTCTGCTGGATGACTTGGATAAGCTTGACTGGCCGGAAAAGGTCAAAAAGATGCAGACGGAATGGATTGGAAAATCTTATGGAGCCGAGGTTGACTTTAAGGTAGACGGAAGAGAGGAGGCCGTCACGGTTTATACCACCAGACCGGATACCTTATACGGAGCCACCTTTATGGTGCTTGCGCCGGAGCACGCTCTTGCCTCAGGCCTTGCCACTCCGGAAAATAAAGAGGCAGTTGAGAAGTATATCTACGATGCTTCCATGAAGTCAAATGTGGACCGTCTTCAGGATAAGGAAAAGACCGGCGTATTTACCGGTAGCTATGCGGTTAACCCTTTAAGCGGTGCCAAGGTACCCATCTGGCTTTCCGATTACGTCCTTGCCGACTACGGTACCGGTGCCATCATGTGCGTGCCGGCTCATGATGACAGGGACTTTGAGTTTGCGAAGAAGTTCAACATTCCCATTATTCAGGTTATTGCAAAGGACGGCAGGGAAATTGAAAATATGACCGAGGCATATACCGAGGCAAGCGGAACCATGATCAATTCCGGTGAGTGGAATGGAATGGAGTCCTCTGTCCTTAAAAAAGATGCTCCGGCAATGATTGAGGAACGTGGTCTTGGAAAGAAGACCGTAAACTTTAAGCTTCGTGACTGGGTATTTTCCAGGCAGCGTTACTGGGGAGAGCCTATTCCCATTATCCATTGCCCCCACTGCGGCAATGTGCCGGTACCGGAAGACCAGCTTCCCCTTACCCTTCCTGAAGTGGAAAGCTACCAGCCTACCGGCACGGGAGAATCACCTCTGGCGGACATTGACGAATGGGTGAACACCACCTGCCCGGTGTGCGGCGCTCCGGCAAAAAGAGAGACGAACACCATGCCCCAATGGGCTGGTTCCTCCTGGTACTTCCTGCGCTATGTAGACAGTCACAATGACCAGGAACTGGTATCCAAAGAAAAAGCGAAAAAATATCTTCCGGTGGATATGTACATCGGCGGCGTGGAGCATGCCGTGCTTCATCTTCTGTATTCCCGTTTCTATACCAAATTTTTAAACGACATCGGTGTGGTTGACTTTGACGAACCATTTACCAAGCTGTTTAACCAGGGGATGATCAACGGAAAAAATGGTATCAAAATGAGCAAGTCCAAGGGAAATGTTGTATCTCCTGATGACCTGGTTCGTGACTATGGCTGTGACGCTCTCCGTATGTATGAGCTTTTTGTAGGACCGCCGGAGCTTGATGCAGAGTGGGATGACAGGGGAATTGAAGGCGTCGGCCGTTTCCTGAACCGTTTCTGGAAACTGGTGACGGAAAGCAGTAATAAGGATGTGGAGCCCACCAGGGAAATGCTTCGTCTGCGCAGCAAGCTGATTTTTGATATTGAGCAGCGTTTCAGCCAGTTTAACTTAAATACGGTAATTTCCGGATTTATGGAATATAACAATAAATTTATTGAAATGGCTCAGAAGACCGGTGGCATTGACAAAGAGACCTTAAAGGCCTTTGTGGTTCTGGTTGCTCCTTTTGCACCTCATATTGGTGAAGAACTGTGGCAAAGGCTTGGCGGCATGACTTCTGTATTCCACGCACAGTGGCCGGTATGTGATGAAGAAGCCATGAAGGAAGACGAAATTGAAGTTGCGGTCCAGGTAAACGGAAAGACAAGGGCAGTGGTAAAGCTTCCTGTAAACGTATCTAAGGAAGAGGCTATTGAGGCAGGAAAGGCTTTGATCCCGGATAAGATAACCGGAACCATTGTTAAGGAAATCTATGTTCCTGGAAGAATTGTAAATATTGTGTGCAAGTAATTGCAGGATAAAATAAGGACATTACAGCAGATCCTAAGGGGTCCGCCCATAATGTCCTTGTTTTTATTTTGTATTACGCTTCATAAAATTTTTTGATAGCATCCGCAGGGTTTCGATTCGTTTTTTCTCGTTTTGGTCCATGTTGGTGCTCATGATGGAGATGAGAAGATCTGTTTCCTGATCGTTAAATTGAATACCTTTCCGGCTGGCTTCCGCATTTAAGCTTAATAGGGTTGGGAAAAGCTGGTCCTTTGGGGTGGTTTCCACCCGTTTTGCAAATTCAGTAAGCATGGAGAGCTTTTGCGGATTCATATTTTTTAGTCTGGGGTCTTGTTTCCAGTTAGCGTTCATGGACGTTATTCTTCCTTTCTATGGAGATATGTAAAGGGAATCAGGGGAGAAACAAGGATTAATTCATCTGCTGCATGGCGGACATCATTAACTGCATGGTTTCAAACCGGGACTGCTGCTCCGGAGGCATGAAATTTTTCAGCTGGTCAAAAGACATCCGTCCAAAGGGATTATTTTGCCGGTGGTTATTTGCCTGATTATTCTGATTATTCTGATTATTCTGATTTGTCTGCCTGCCCTGCCCTTCGGATTGAGCCTGGACCGGAATGGTGGAGCTGGGAACAGGATCAGAGAATGATCCGGCCAGCTTAAAGCCCTGGAAGAAGTTGATAATAAGATCAATGAAGTCCTGTTCTGCCGGATCGGCATAGGGCTTTATGGTGTTCAGCATTTCAATGGGGGTGTCGGACCTGTTCCTTTCTCCTGCGGAGCAGATTCCCATGGCGGCCACTTCTCCGTCTTCAAACAGATTAACGGTGCGCTGCAGCTCGTTTATTTTGACGAAGTAGGAGATAAAGCGTTGTTGGGATACATTCATATAAGGCAGGGCAGCCTTCATCATCTGAAGATGATTGTCGCCGATAAGGGAGTCCAGATCATTTGCGCGGACATTTTGTTCATTGTTCATGGCATGAGATTCCTTACTTTTCTTGTTGACAATATATGCGTCTGCATATATTAGTATTACAGGAGAGTGATTTAGATATGAAAAGCCGATTAATCATAGATGGTAATGCAGTGTATGAAATTGATGAAGAGTGTATGAAGATAAAACAGAACAGGAACTCTTTAAAAGGAGGAAGCAACCAGGACCCTTTTCCAAGGCCTGGAAAAGAAAACGGCCAGAGCCGTTATAAATGAAAACAGGGCCCGATCTGTAAAAGATCGGGCCCTGTTTTATGTTTCGCTTAGCAGCAGAAGTTATTTCCGCCACCAAAGCCGCCGCAGCAGCACAGAAGAATGATGATCCAAATCCAACTGCATCCATCATTTCCGCAACCGCCTCCGCAACCGCCGCCGCAACTGCCGCCGCAACCGCCGCTGCCGCCACCACAGAAGCACAGGATAAGGATCAGCCAAATCAGATTGAAGCCACATCCACTATTGCACCCTCCGTTGTTGCAATCGCATCCGCATCCACAGTTAGTTGCTGCCAGATCACTCATATTGGTTCCTCCAAATAATTTGTTTACACTGTAAGTGTATGAAGGCCAGCTTGCCACTGTTTCCACATTTTTCTCGAAATTTTAGATTTGATGTGATTGAACTTATCCTATTGTTGTGTATAATTAGAACAACAGAGAAATGAGGAGCAATCAATGGATCAATTATATTATAACAAGCCATATGTAAAAACATTTGAATCGGAAGTACTGGATTGCCGCCAGGGAAAGGACGGTTTTTTTCAGGTGCTTTTAGACCGGACAGCCTTTTATCCTGTAGGCGGGGGTCAGCCGGCTGATAGGGGAACTTTAGGAGAAGCTGCAGTCCTGGACGTCAGGGAAATGGCGGAAGGTATTATTCATTTCACAGATAAGCCGCTGAAACCCGGCAGCAGGGTGATTGGGACGATAGATTGGGAGAGAAGATTCTGCCTTATGCAGAATCATTCCGGAGAACATTTGCTGTCCGGAATCGTACATAAGCATTATGGCCTTGATAACGTAGGGTTTCACATGGGAAAGGATGAGGTGACTGTGGACTTTAACGGCCCCCTGACCCTGGAACAGATAGAGGCGGCAGAAGCAGAAGTCAATGATATCATCTGGCGGAATATTCCGGTTGTGGAATTTTATCCGTCAAAGGAGGAACTGTCCCGCATGGATTACCGGAGCAAAAAGGAACTGACCGGACAGGTCCGCCTGATTGAGTTTCCGGGAGGGGATGTGTGCGCATGCTGCGGAACCCACGTCATGTCTTCCGGGGAGATCGGCATTCTGAAGGTGACGGGGATGATCCATTATAAAGGCGGTGTCAGGGTATCCATGGTATGCGGACGGCTGGCCCTTCAGGATTACGGTAATAAGCAGAAGGCGGTATCCGGCATTTCTATTCTCTTATCTGCAAAGCCGGATCAGGTTCTGGAGGCAGTGGACCGGTTAAAAGAAGAAGGATTTAAAAAGGATGGAAGGATCAGCCGGCTTTCCAAGGAGCTTCTTGAACGTAAGACCAGAGACTATCCGGAGTGGGATGGGCCTCTTCTGGTTTTTGACCGTGACTTATCGCCGGTGGAGTTAAGGCAGTATTGCACCATGCTGTATGAAGGAAAGAAGGGAAGGGTGGTTCTGGCATGTTCCGGAGGGGAAGGCAGCTATCCGTATGCCCTTGGAAGCGGCTCACAGGACATGAGAGCATTGAGTAACGCATTAAATAGAAGATTAAACGGCCGCGGAGGCGGAAACGCCCTGATGGCCCAGGGAACCTTCCAGGCCGTTCCGGAAGATATCAGAAAAGCGTTTGAGGAAGAAGCATAAAAGGAGAGAATGATGGAATTCAATGACAGTACCATAAAAAAAATAAGGGGATTGATCCTATTTGCTGTAATTGTAGTAGTGGCAGGCTGGAATTACAGGAGCCTGATTGCCATGGTCATGAAAGTGATCGGATTTATATCCCCTTTTCTTGCAGGAGGCGTCATGGCCTTTATCCTGAATGTACCTATGCGCAGGATCGAAAAAATGCTGCCGGTAAAGGAAGGAAGCAGGATCCGCAGGCCATTAAGCCTATGCCTTACCCTGGTGTTTGTAATAGGAGTCCTTCTGCTTGTGATTTTTGTTGTGATGCCGCAGTTATTTGAAACGCTTATAAGTCTGCAAAACAGCATTCCGGCTTTTCTTGCAGGGGTTAAGGAGGAAGCGGAGAGACTGTTCGCCCAGAATCCTGAGATCGCAGATTCTATCAGTGGAATCCAGATCGACTGGAAGGCCTTTCTGGAAAGCGTGGTTGGATTTTTATCAACCGGAGCGGGATCGGTGCTTTCATCCACGGTTTCAGCTGCCATGTCCATTATAAATGGAGTGACCACCTTTGTCATTGCTTTGGTCTTTGCAGTTTATATCCTTCTTCAGAAGGAGACGCTCTCGCGCCAGTTTCAAAAGCTGATGAAAGCATTCCTTCCGGAAGGGGTAATGGCACGAACCCTTGAGATCTTAACCCTGGCTTCTGAAACCTTTTCCAATTTCCTGACGGGACAGTGTCTGGAAGCGGTCATCCTTGGGAGCATGTTCTTTTTTACTCTGTCGGTTTTCCGGCTTCCTTATGGGCTTCTCATCGGCGTACTGATTGCCTTTACAGCCCTTATACCTATGTTTGGAGCATTTATCGGATGTGCCATCGGAGCATTTTTGATGCTGATGGTAAAACCTCTTGATGCGGTTGTTTTTTTGATCATATTCTTTGTCCTTCAGCAGCTGGAAGGAAACTTTATTTATCCTCATGTGGTGGGAGGTTCCGTGGGGCTTCCTTCTATTTGGGTTCTGGTGGCAGTCACCATCGGAGGCAGTGCCATGGGAATTGTGGGTATGCTGATATTTATCCCTCTTAGTTCTGTGCTGTACGCCATTCTCAGGGAGACCGTAAACGGAAGGCTGGAGAGAAATAAGAGGCTGAAAAACAGAAAGGCATAGTAGCAGATTCGATGGGCTCAAAATAAGAGCATATAAAAAAAGAGGGATACGGAATCCCTCTTTTTTATTATGGGCTTTAGCCTGTTGAACATGGGTGAGTTTCTCTTTAAGAGAAATGAATCCATGTGAAATAATAAACCACCCGCTATGCGGGTGCGAGTCAGTAAGTTATACAAAAAATCACCTTTCCGATTATAATAGAGGTGTCCAAGCCACTATTAGAGAAAGGAAAGGTGATTTCAATGGCGAAGAAAGCCAATGAACTGGCACACACGAAATGGATGTGCAAATATCATATCGTCTTCACACCTAAGTATAGACGAAAAGTAATTTATAATCAATACAAGGAAGATTTGAGAGAAGTCTTGAAGCAACTATGTAATTATAAGGGGGTCCAAATCTTAGAAGGCCATATTATGCCGGATCATGTACATATGCTGGTAAGTATTCCGCCTAAAATTAGCATATCCAGTTTTATGGGTTATCTAAAAGGCAAATCCGCCCTTATGATGTTTGATCGCCACGCAAACCTAAAGTATAAATTCGGAAACCGACATTTTTGGTCGGAAGGATACTATGTAAGCACAGTAGGACTAAATGAGGACACCATCCGAAAATATATACAGGAGCAGGAAAAAGCGGATATTATGCAAGATAAACTAAGTGTAAAAGAATACGAGGACCCTTTTAAGGGTTAGTCGGTATTACAAAGGCCCCTTCAGGGGCGGCGACGAGTCAAAAGCATAGTGGCTTGAACGAAGTGAAAGCCAGCGCCTTGAGACGCTGGCCTAGTATCAAAGGGTTATACCCTTTTCACAAGCCACCCGTTTTACGGGTGGTCTTGACTCGCCCTGATACATATATTTGATGAGCCTTTCCACGTCTTCCGGGTCATGGGCAACCAGCTCCAGTTCGCTGATGATGCTGCCGTTGGAAAAAATCGTGGCCATGGAAAGGTACTGGCTCAATTTGGATTTTAAGTTGATCCGGTCGCCTTCCATGGAAACCAGCTCAACCGTCCCCTTGCACTGCTCAATTACCTTAAAGAATTTCTCTACATCTGTGATATTCTGAATTTTCATATGAATTCCTCCTTTGGAGTATCCGAGAAATAATTGTCAATTCCTACTCTTTTATTATAACAGTGTTTTTTCACTGGTACAATATGGAAAAAACCAGAAAATATAATTTTTTTTCTGGTTTATATGTATAATAAGAACATAAAAAGGAAAAAGGAGGAAAGGATCGTGAAAAGGATTCGGGAATATGGCATCATCATTGGGAATCTGGCTCCGGGACCCCTTAATAAAATTACTGATGTGGAGGGAGTTCTGGTGGGACATGCTACCAAGAATACCAGGGACCATAAAACAGGAGTCACTGTTATTATGCCCTGTCAGGATAATCCCTTCCTGCGAAAGCTGGTGGCAGCGGCCTATGTTCATAACGGATTTGGAAAAAGCCAGGGTCTCATACAGGTGGAAGAGCTTGGAACCCTGGAAACACCCATTGCCCTTACCAACACGTTAAATATAGGAAAGGTCCACGATGCCCTGGTGGATCTTATGCTGGAGCGGTGCAGAAAGGAAGGGGCGGAGATCACTTCCATAAATCCTGTGGTGGGTGAATGCAATGATTCGGTTCTAAATAAAATCTGTGACAGGGTAGTCGGCCTGGAAGAAGTAAGAGCGGCTCTGGAAGACGCAACCTCTGATTTTGAAGAAGGGGCAGCAGGGGCTGGCTGCGGTACCGTATGCTATGGTTTAAAGGGTGGGATCGGTTCCTCATCCAGGCGGTTTCAAATCGGAGAGGAGACCTATACTCTGGGGGCTATGGTACAGTCAAATTTCGGGAGCACGGAAAATCTCATGGTGGGAGGTTTGGCGGTTGGAAAGGAAATTGCCCGTTTGACTGAGCCAACGGCTTTGGACAGAGGTTCTGTCATGACGATTATAGCTACAGACCTTCCGGTTTCAGACCGCCAGCTAAAGAGGATTTTAAAACGGGCAGGGGTAGGGCTTTCCAGAACCGGATCCTATATGGGTCACGGAAGCGGGGATATCATGATTGGCTTTACTACGGCGAACCGGATTCCGGAACAGGCGGAAAAAGAACTCCTTTCTGTCCGGATATTAAAAGAAAGTGCCCTGGAAACGGCCTTTATGGCTGCAGCAGAGGCCACGGAGGAGGCGGTCCTTAATTCTCTTGCCATGGCAAAAACAACCACAGGTCACAAGGGAAATGTGGTACATTCCCTTACCGACCTGTGGCTTTCCAAAGAACGCATTTAATCAAAATCTGCATGATAAACCTGATGGGGGGTGTGTATGTCAATAGAGCTTAGATTAAACTGGTCCTGGAAAATCTGGATTTTGTATTCAAAAAAAGTATCATCCGTTTTCTTTGACATAAATACGTATGCCCCCGGTTCCTTGTCCTCAATTTCGTCACAGATTTCATTGTAGATTTCTTCCCCATCCACAGGGCCTTCATAGCCGGCTGTACAGATGGCTTCCTCAATTGCCTGATAGAATTCTTCCATAAAGCAGTACCTCGTTTCGATTCATTTTTTATGAATCCTATTATAAGCAATCTTTTCCATTGGTGCAAGAATTACTTGAATCTTCGTTAAGAGGGTGTATAATAGGACAGGGGCCAAATACCTTGCAGCAGGGTATTTGACCCCTGCAGCATTCACGGCTGGAGGAATGAAAACATTACGTTACCTTGCTGGCTGCGTTTGTGTGAACAGAATGGAGGAATTGGATATGGAATTGATATACAGACCGAGAAGATTAAGAACATCAGATACCTTAAGAAGAATGGTGCGGGAAACAAGAGTCTCAAAAGAGTCCCTGATTTATCCCCTGTTTGTTGTGGAAGGAAAAGATATAATGGAAGAAATTACTTCCATGGAGGGACAATACCGTTACAGCGTGGACCAGCTCCCGGTGATCCTGGACCGGCTTTTACATGCCGGTGTGGGAAAAATCCTGCTGTTTGGTATTCCTGCCCATAAAGATATTTACGGCAGCCAGGCATACGACCAGGATGGAATTGTCCAGCGGGCCATCCGCCTGATCAGAGAACAATATCCGGGGTTCTATATTGTCACAGATGTGTGCATGTGTGAATATACCTCCCACGGTCATTGCGGGATCCTGGATGGAGAGTATGTGGATAATGACAGGACTTTGGAATATTTAAATATGATTGCACTTTCTCATGCAGCAGCCGGTGCTCATATGGTAGCCCCTTCTGACATGATGGACGGACGGATTGGTTCCATGAGAGCGGCTCTGGACGGCGCAGGGTTTGTAAATGTGCCTATCATGGCTTACTCCGCCAAGTATGCCTCCGCATTTTACGGGCCTTTCCGGGAGGCGGCCGGGTCTGCACCGGCTTTTGGAGACCGGAAGAGCTACCAGATGGATTATCATAACAGGAAAGAGGCTTTAAAGGAAGTGGAACTGGATGTGGCGGAAGGCGCTGATCTGGTGATGATAAAGCCTGCCCTTTCCTATTTGGATATCATAAGAGAGGTGGCGGACCGCCATGACCTTCCTGTAGCCGCATACAGCGTAAGCGGAGAATACTCCATGATAAAGGCAGCATCCAAGGCGGGGTTTGTGGACGAAGAAAAGGTGGTATGCGAATCTGCAGTGAGCATATACCGTGCAGGGGCGGATATTCTCATTACCTACTATGCCATAGAGCTTGCGCGATATATGGACGAAGGGAAAATCGGCTGAAACCATGCAGGGATCTTAAATGGGTCAAAGGCCCTTTTCCCGCCGAATCCTTTTTATATCGTCAAGCAGCAGATCGGTTATCCTAAGTCCTCCCCGGCCAAAACCCAGGCTGATGTCAGGCTTGTTGCTTCCGTGAAAATCAGAACCGCCAGTGGGAAAGAGATCATACTTTCCGGCCAGCTTTTTCAGTTTGCCGCTTTCATATTGGTTGTTGGAAGAGTGATAGACTTCCAGGCCATGAAGTCCCAGCTCCTTTAAATAGCGGACCAGCTCCTCAGTTTTATTATCCCCCAGATGATACTGGTATGGATGGGCCAGAACAGGAGATGCTTTGCAGTCTGTAAGGATTTTTATGGCATGCCCGGGGGAGATCTTTTCTTTGCGGGGGCAGTAAGGGCCGTTGTAGTCCAGGTATTTTTTAAATGCCTGATCCATGCTTTTTACATAGCCCTTTTCCAGGAGAACCCTGGCAAAATGAGCCCGTGTAATAACCGTGTCAGGATTTCCTGCCATTACTTCATCGAATGTGATGGAAATGCCGGCATTTTGGAAGCGGCGTATCATTTCCTCGTTCCTTTTTTTCCGAATTTCCTTAAGCGTATTCGTTTCGGAGACGAACGCCTTATCTGTTGGATCCACATAAAGCCCCAGGATATGAATTTCTTCTCCCTGGTACACACAGGAGAGCTCAATTCCCGGTATGATTTCAATAGGAAGACCGGATGCGGCAGCCTGGGCTTCCGAAAGGCCGTCAATGGTATCGTGATCGGTGAGGGCTATGGCCCCAAGATTGTTCTCCGCTGCCAGGGCCACCACTTGGGAGGGGGTAAGGGTGCCATCGGAAGCATTGGAATGAACATGCAAATCGACAAATTTCATAATAACCTCCAAAATGAAATAGATTGGTAACACTATAGTAACATGTTTTTTTCTTTCTGTAAAATGTAGAATAAGCTCGAAAAATAATTAAGAAAATTCATAAATTCGTAATAGCATTTCCCACAAAGTATGGTATACTACTCAATGTAAAGCTACAAAATCATGTAAAAAGGTGAAGTAAATGAATCAGATAGATAACAGACAAAGAGGCGGGGGGAGAGCCTATTCTTCCCGGAAGGTCAGCAGTAAAAGTGCATCGGAAGCAAGCCGCAGAACCGGACAGGCTTACAGAACGGGCAGCCCCTATCAGCAAAGACGGGGAAAGAAAAGAAGAAAAGGGCCACAGTATAATATTACAAAGATACTTCTGGCAATTATTCTGGCCGTAGCCTCCTTTATCTGCATCATGGCTGCCGTTAAGCTTATGGGAGGCAGCAGGGCAAAGGAGACGGAGGTAAATACCACCACCGTTTCAGATCCGGAATTGCGGAAAGAAGTAAAGGTGGAAGGGATCACCATTACCGGTATGTCCAGGGAGGAAGCACGGGAAGCGATTGAAAAGCAGTATCCCTGGGGAATGAAGGTCACCTATAACCAGGAGGAATATAAGCTTAAGAATCTGATGGACAAAAAGGTGGATGCCTTGCTTGACGAGATCTATTCCGGAGAACCAAAGGAAAGCTATACTCTTGATTCCGAGGGATTGGAAGAGGCTGTACAGGCTGAGGTGAAAGCCGTTGCAGGAAAATGGGATGTAGCGCCTAAGAACGGTTCCGTATCAGGATTTGATAAGAACACAGGAACATTTGTCTATTCCGGAGAGAAAAACGGTGTAGTGATCGATCAGGAAAAACTGGCTGCGGATATCATGTCCCAGATAAAGGCCAAGGATTATCAGGCAGTTATCCAGGCCTCAGGCAAGGAAGTGGCTCCTAAGATCACCGAGGCCCAGGCAAAGGAGATGTATAAGGTCATCGGTACTTATACCACTACAACCACGGCCAACAGTGACAGGAATAAAAATATTGAGCTGGCTTCCGGTGCCTTAAACGGCCTGATCATTCAGCCGGGGGAAGAGTTTTCCTTCAATAAAGCCACAGGGGAGCGTTCTCCTGCAAAGGGATACCGTCCGGCTGGTGCATATTTAAACGGAGAATTGATCGAAGAGCCCGGCGGCGGTGTGTGTCAGGTATCGTCCACCTTATATAATGCGGTGGTATTTGCGGGACTTTCCACGACGGAACGCCATGCTCACAGCTACGAGCCTTCCTATGTGACACCAGGTGAGGATGCCATGGTCAGCTATGGAGGACCTGACATGAAGTTTGTCAATAATTCTTCCACTGCTGTGGCCATCAGGACCAGCTTTGCAAACCGGAAGTTAAAGATCTCTATTGTAGGCATTCCGATTCTGGAGGAGGGCGTAACCTTATCCATGACATCGAAGAAAACGGCGGAGCTTGATGCTCCCGCACCGGTTTATGAGGAGGATCAGACCCTTCAGCTTGGAGAGGAAAAGATCGTAAAGGCAGAAACCAAAGGAAGCCGCTGGGTGACCAATCTGGTAACCAAAAAGAACGGCGTTGTTGTAAGCGATGAGCTTTTGCATAACAGCACCTATCGCGGAAAACCTGCTACGATCAAGCGGAACCAGTCGGGAGTTGTCATTCCGGCTACGGATCCGGCAAGCTCTGCAGCTGAAAGTACTCCTGCAGGTTCCCAGGGAACCGCAGAAACCACTGCTCCCCACAACAACGAAACAGCCGGAAATTCCGGAGGTACTCAGGGACCAGGTACCACAGAAACTCAGCCTTCCCAGACTCAGGGACCGACTTCAGCTACAGAAGCGGCGGACGGTGACGGTGGACAGAATGTGATTCCTCCCAACCCATTTAACTAAAAACAGAACATAATCAGACAGGACTGGACAGATTATTCGTTCCAGTCCCTTTTTATCGGATTGTTTCGAAAATAATACTTAAATTTCCTGTTTTAATATTTGCTTTTTGTTGAATAATTGTTATAATAATGTCAGGTCACTTTCCCTTTACGGGAACCAATTTATAACTTTATTCACATTTGCAGGAGGAAATCAATAATGGCAAGAAAAATGAAAACCATGGATGGTAACCATGCAGCAGCACATGCGTCATACGCATTTACTGATGTAGCAGCTATCTATCCAATTACCCCATCTTCACCTATGGCTGAAGCGACAGATGAATGGGCGACAGACGGAAGAACCAATATCTTCGGTCAGACAGTACAGATTACAGAGATGCAGTCTGAGGCAGGTGCGGCAGGTGCAGTACATGGTTCCTTAGCAGCAGGTGCGCTGACCACCACCTATACAGCTTCTCAGGGTCTTTTGCTTATGATCCCTAACCTTTATAAAATCGCAGGCGAGCAGCTGCCAGGTGTAATTAACGTATCCGCACGTGCAGTTGCCAGCCATGCTTTATCTATCTTTGGTGACCACTCTGACGTATACGCATGCCGTCAGACTGGCTGTGCTATGTTATGCGAATCCAGCGTTCAGGAGGTGATGGACTTAACTCCGGTTGCTCATATGGCAGCACTTGAGGGTAAAGTACCATTTATTAACTTCTTTGACGGCTTCCGTACATCTCATGAGATCCAGAAGATCGAAACCTGGGATTATGAAGATTTAAAAGAGATGGTAAGTATGGAGGCAATTGACGAATTCCGTCACCGTGCATTAAATCCAAACCATCCGGAATTAAGAGGTTCCGCTCAGAACCCTGATATCTTCTTCCAGGCAAGAGAAGCCTGCAACCCATATTATGAAGCTCTGCCTGCTATTGTTCAGAAATACATGGACAAGGTCAATGCAAAGATCGGAACTGATTATAAATTATTTAACTACTACGGAGCTCCTGATGCAGAGCATGTCATCATTTCTATGGGTTCTGTAAACGATACCATTGAGGAAACTCTTGACTATCTGCTTGCTTCAGGAAATAAGGTAGGCGTGATAAAAGTCCGTTTATACCGTCCGTTCTCTGCAGCCGCTTTCATCGAAGCTATCCCGGATACCGTAAAGACTATTTCTGTATTAGACAGAACAAAAGAGCCGGGTTCCTTAGGCGAGCCTTTATATCTTGATGTTGTTGCTGCCCTTAAGGGAACAAAGTTCGATCAGGTTAAGATCTTAACCGGACGCTACGGTTTAGGTTCCAAGGACACTACACCAACTCAGATCGTTGCTGTTTATAACAACAAAGAGAAAACTCCGTTTACCATTGGTATTGTGGATGATGTGACACACCTCTCTCTTGAGACAGGCACACCAATCATTACAACTCCGGAAGGAACCACGAACTGTAAGTTCTGGGGTCTTGGTGCGGATGGTACCGTAGGCGCTAATAAGAACTCCATCAAGATCATCGGTGACAATACGGATATGTACGCTCAGGCTTACTTTGATTATGATTCCAAGAAGTCCGGCGGTGTAACCATGTCTCACTTACGTTTCGGACACAAGCCGATTAAATCAACCTATCTGATCCGTCAGGCTAACTTTGTGGCATGCCATAATCCGGCCTATATCCGTAAGTACAACATGGTTCAGGAACTGGTTGACGGCGGTATCTTCTTATTAAACTGCCCATGGGATGCTGCTGGTCTTGAAAAGCACTTACCAGGACAGGTAAAGAAATACATTGCTGACCACAACATTAAATTCTACACCATCGACGGTGTAAAGATCGGTATTGAGACCGGCATGGGCCAGACACGTATCAATACCATCCTTCAGTCTGCATTCTTTGAACTGACCGGAATTATTCCTTCTGAAAAGGCAAACGAACTGATGAAGGCAGCTGCAAAGGCAACCTACGGACGCAAGGGCGAAGAAATCGTTATGAAGAACTGGGCAGCCATTGATGCCGGTGCCAAAGGCGTAGTTAAGGTAGAAGTTCCGGAAAGCTGGAAAAACTGCGAGGACGAAGGCCTTGATTATAAGATTATTACGGAAGGCAGAAAGGATGTTGTTGATTTCGTTAATAACGTTCAGTCCAAGGTAAACGCACAGGAAGGAAATTCCCTGCCTGTATCCGCATTCAGCGATTATGCTGATGGTTCCACACCATCCGGCTCTTCCGCTTATGAGAAGCGCGGTATTGCAGTTACCATTCCAGGCTGGGTTCCGGAAAACTGTATCCAGTGTAACTTCTGCTCCTATGTATGTCCCCATGCAGTAATCCGTTCCGTTGCCCTGACAGAAGAAGAAGCAGCAGGTAAGCCTGAGGAGATGAAGACTCTTCCAATGACAGGCATGCCAGGATATCAGTTCGCTGTGACTGTATCCGCATTTGACTGTACAGGCTGCGGTTCCTGTGCAAACGTATGTCCAGGAAAGAAGGGCGAAAAGGCTCTTGTTATGGTCAACATGGAAGAAAACTGCGCAGAGAAGCAGAAAGTATTTGACTTTGGCCAGACCCTTCCTATTAAGCAGGAAGTCATTGATAAATTTAAAGAAAATACTGTTAAGGGCAGCCAGTTCAAGAAACCGCTTCTTGAGTTCTCAGGTGCATGTGCAGGCTGCGGCGAGACACCTTATGCAAAACTCATCACCCAGTTATTCGGTGACAGAATGTATATTGCAAATGCAACCGGATGTACCTCTATCTGGGGCAACTCTTCTCCATCCACACCTTACACCGTTAATGCAAAGGGACAGGGTCCTGCATGGGCAAACTCATTATTTGAGGACAATGCTGAGTATGGTTATGGTATGATGCTGGCTCAGACCGCTATCAGAGGTGGTTTAAAGGCCAAGGTAGAAGAGGTTATGAATTCTGATAAGGCTTCTGAGGAAGTAAAGGCAGCCTGCAAGGAATACTTAGATACCTTTGAAGTAGGTGCAACCAACGGTTCTGCAACCGATAAGTTAGTTGCGGCATTAGAGGGCATTGAATGCGATACCTGCAAGGCCATCGTTAAGGACAAGGATTTCCTGGCTAAGAAATCCCAGTGGGTATTCGGTGGCGACGGCTGGGCCTATGATATCGGCTTCGGCGGTGTTGACCACGTACTTGCAAGCGGCAAAGACATCAACGTTATGGTATTCGATACAGAGATTTACTCCAATACCGGCGGACAGTCTTCCAAGGCTACCAAGACAGGTGCTGTTGCACAGTTTGCTGCAGGCGGTAAGGAAACAAGAAAGAAAGATTTAGCAAGCATTGCTATGAGCTATGGCTATGTATATGTGGCACAGATCGCCATGGGCGCTGATTATGCGCAGACTGTGAAAGCGATCTCCGAGGCAGAGGCTTATCCGGGACCATCTCTGATCATCGCTTATGCTCCATGTATCAGCCATGGTATCAAGAAGGGTATGTCCAAGGCTCAGACTGAAGAGAAGCTGGCTGTTGAGTGCGGTTACTGGAACAACTTCCGCTACAATCCTGCTGCTGAGAAGAAGTTCACCTTAGACAGCAAGGCTCCTGCATTAGAAGGATATCAGGAATTCTTAAAGGGCGAGGTTCGTTATGCTTCCTTAGCTATGAAGAATCCTGAGAGAGCTGCTGAATTATTTGCAAAGAATGAGGCAGATGCAAAAGACAGGTATGAATACCTGAAGAAGCTTGTTACTTTATACGGCAATGAATAATTGATCAACAGGGTACAGGCCCGGATGAACCATCCGGGCCTGTTTTCTGTATATTCAAGAACCGGATCAGGGAAATCACAAAAAATTAAGAAAACAAAAAACGCTCCTGACAGAAGAAGAGTCTGCAGGGAGCGTTTTTTCATATAATGAGTTTAAACTGATGTAATTAGACCAGTTCCGTACCAAAACGATTGCCTTCATCCACAGTCTTAAAGCAATACCAAACAATAAGAAGAATGGGGCCTACAAGGGGAACTAATGCAATAAATGTCCAGAACCCAGATTTGTTAATGTCGTGGAGACGGCGTACTCCAAGAGCAATCCCGGGAATCAGACCTGCAATCCCATATACCATAGATAAAGTTCCGAATAGATTCGAAACATTACTCAGCGCTCCCAATAAGATAGCGATAATAGCATTGAATAGCACTGCCATCCAATAGCCTCTTACGGTTGTACGTCCGTGAAAATTAAAATAGTTTTTCCACATAGCCAGATATTCATTCATTATTTTTCTTACCTTTCTTTCTTTTGTATTATGTATATTTATAATATCATAAAAAATTAATAAAACATATAGTAAATTTATCGAAGTTTGTTTTTAATTTTTAAAAAATTTATATAAATTTATGATTTATGATGATGTAATAGTACTTATTTATGTTACGCTGAAAATAAAAGAAGATATTGTCAATAATACCCCACTTTTTCGCAGACTTTTCCTAAAAAGGATTGGAGTATTTAAAGAAAGACAGGCACTGGGGATTCATGAGGGAATAAACTTATTATATAACTATCATAAAAGAGGGGTTCTATGGGAATTTTATCTTATATGCAGAAAGATACAGATATGGAAACAAATCCGTTGATCCCCCCGGAAGAAGACGAGTTTCCGGGAGAGGAAGAATATTGTGACAGCACGGAGGAAACAGGAGAGGAATCATCAGAAGAAAACAATGAGAACCCTCCTCCGCCCAATCTGGAAAAGGAAACGCCTCTTCCGGATTTTCCGCTTTATGAATCAGCCCCGCCCGGGACCAGCAGTTCTGTTATTACTGTGTTTCCAAAACCCATTATCCCATGCTATCTATGCAACTCTGAGCAAAATGGGCTTGTCCGGTTCCTAAATGCGGCAGCCGGTTATAATCCATTTCTCATATATATTAGCAATCAGCTGGCTGTCAATGGACTGAGTAATGGAGAAATGAGCCAGTACGGCCGGGTCTCTGCATCACAGCAGACGATAACCGTAGGCGGTCAGAGCGGGTATGTTTATGTTGAAAAACAGATTACGGTGAACGCTGACCGTGCGGTCACCGTTGCCATCATCAATACGGATTATGGACTGGATATTATGGAAATCCAGGATGTATTCTGCAATGGAGGCATTAATACCGGATGCTTTCGTGTTAGCAATCTGTCCATAACAAACCGACAGATCCATGTAGTGCTAAATGGCGGGGCCATCACGTTTCCCAGCGTGGATTATCTGGAAGTCACCAGTTTCCGGTATGCTTTAACAGGACTTTATATGGTTTCCGTATCCAATGCCAATCGCTTAGGGGAGAATCTCCTTTTGACCTCTAATATCTATATAAGGGGCAACGCTTCCTATACCTTGTATGTATTTAACTGGAGCGCTATGGAAAATGCCATTCGTACCTTGATCGTGGAAGACAGAAGATATTAAAAAACAGGAACCTCTGATTGACAGGTCAGAGGTTTTTTGATATACTAACTGTATTAGGAGTGTTAATACGGAGTAGGAGGTGAAATATGATACTGCTTGATTACAAAGACCGCAGGCCCATATACGAACAGGTTGTAGAAAAGCTAAAGGATCTTATGATATGCGGCGTATTGGAACAGGATGCGCAGCTTCCGTCTGTCCGCGCTTTGGCAACTGATTTATCCATTAATCCCAATACCATACAGAGGGCATATGCGGAGCTGGAGCGAAGAGGGTTCATCTATTCTGTGAAAGGAAGAGGAAGCTTTGTGGCTGATACCAGTTCTATAAGGGCTCTGAAAAACAGTGAACTGAAAAGAGATCTTGCAAGCTGGATCCAGGAGGCAAAACGGACAGGATTGACCGAGGATAAGGCTCATACTTGGGTTGCCGAGGAATGGATAAGACAGGTATATATAACAGGGGAGGAGAGAGCGGATGATAACAGCAGAGAATCTGACAAAAAAATTTGATGATATTGTGGCAGTGGACCACGTAAGTGCGAAAATACGGGATGGAAGCGTATTTGGGCTTATCGGGACCAATGGAGCTGGGAAAAGTACCTTTTTAAGAATGCTCAGCGGTATTTTAAGGCCGGATGAAGGAACGGTAACCATTGATGGGGAACCGATCTTTGAAAATGAAAAGGTGAAGGGCCGGTTTTTTTACATTTCCGATGACCAGTACTTTTTTAATAACGCATCACCCCTTGATATGATGGAGTTTTACAGCAGGATCTATCCCAGGTTTGACAGGGACCGGTACCGCAATTTATTGGGAAGCTTTGGGCTGGAGGTCAGAAGAAAGATCCATACTTTTTCAAAGGGGATGAAAAAACAGCTTTCCGTTTTATGCGGGATATGTGCCAATACGGACTATCTGTTCTGTGATGAAACCTTTGATGGACTTGATCCGGTCATGCGCCAGGCGGTGAAAAGCATCTTTGCCAATGATATGTCGGAGAGAAATTTAACTCCAATTATTGCTTCCCATAATTTAAGGGAGTTAGAGGATATATGTGACCATGTAGGTCTTCTCCACAGGGGAGGAATACTGCTTTCCAGGGATTTGGATGACATGAAGCTTAACATTCATAAGGTGCAGTGTGTCCTAAAGGATGGAGAAACCTTCGAGGATCTGACGGCCTTACAGCGTATTAAGACAGAAACAAGAGGAAAACTCTATACCATTACGGTACGCGGTACCAGAGAAGAAGTGGAAGGTCTGATGGAATCCTACCAGCCGGTATTTTATGAGATCATACCACTATCTCTGGAAGAAATATTTATTAGTGAGACGGAGGTGGCAGGATATGACATCAAAAAGCTTATTCTATAATCTGTTTAGAGAAGATGGCAAAAGACGCCTTTGGTCTATGGCACTGTCATTTTTAGTATTTTTCTTTACCTTTCCGGTGAGGACAGCACTGACCCTCAGTGAGAGGATAAAGAATCAAGTGGATTATTTATACATTGTATCCAACCTGAAACAGTGGCTGGGATTCCAGAACGGATGGGTTGCGGTGCTGATCATCCTCCTGTCCCTGATCATGGGGGTGACCAGTTTTTCCTATCTCCATTCCAGGCAGAAGGTGGATTTTTACCATGGTATTCCTGTTAACAGGAAGCATTTGTTCTGGGTCAATTATTTTAATGGGATATTGATCCCTGCAGCTGTATACGGGATAAACCTGGTCATCACCCTTGGAGTAGTTGCAGTGTACGGCATTTCTCCTGCGCAGGTATGGGGATCAGCCTTTACTGGATTCCTTTTATTTATGATCCATTATGCCATGATGTACTCGGTGACGGTGATATCCATGATCCTTACCGGGAATGTGCTGATCGGCATTCTTGGGACCATGGTATTGCAATTTTATTTTGTATGCTTGATAGGAATCCTGGAATTTTGCTATAGCAGCTTTTTTTATACCAGCTATCGGGGCGGCGGGAATATATTTAACTCTTTCATGGATAAATGTTCTGCTTTTGCCCTGTTCCTGGTGAATGTAGAACAGCTTCAGCCGGGAACCCCGGCAGGAACACAGGCTGCCAGGATTTTTGCGGTCCTGGCTGTCACAGCAGTTGTGACCATTCTTTCTTTCTGGCTGTATAAAAAGAGAGGCTCGGAAGCAGCAGGAAAAGCAATGGCTTTTCAGGTGAGCATGCCGGTGATCCGGATCCCTATTGTGGTTTTAGCCTCTCTCAGCGGAAGCCTTTTTTTCTGGTCCATGCATTCCAGCATAGGTTGGGCGGTATTCGGACTGCTTTGTGGGATGCTTTTATCCCATGGTGTCATTGAGATCATTTACCACTTTGAATTCAGAAAGTTGTTTTCCCACTGGAAACAGATGGTGGCCTGTGCTTTGCTGGCTGCAGTGATTTTCTGCGGTTTCCGCTATGATCTGTTCGGGTATGACAGCTATATTCCGGCAGAAAACTCCATTGAATCCGTTGCAATATCCATGCAGGATGCGACCTACTGGGTTTCCTATGGAAGTCCCCGTCAGGATTCCCTGGGGGATTATTACTGGGAACACCAGGATTCTGATGATTATGCATTCAGCCACATGGAGCTGAAGGATACGGCACCGGTTCTGGCTCTGGTGCGGGAAGCGGTGGCCAAAAACAAGGAACTCTATCATGGAAATGATTACTCCTCTGAATGGGAGGATGGAAGCATAAGTTTTAATTTCTCTATAAAATATACACGGAAGAACGGAAAGGACATTTACCGGTCGTACCGATTGCCCGGTAAAGAAATCCGGCCGGAAATCATAGAGATTTTCGAAAACCAGGAATTTAAGAAAGCCATTTATCCCATCCTTGTCCAGACGCCTGAGAATACGGCCTGGGTTAGGGTAAGCAGGGGAGAGCAGACGAATATCGTCAGCCGTGACAGAAACGGAACGGATAAAGCCATGACTGAAAAACTGCTCTTAGCATATCAGGAGGATTTAAGAAGCTTAAAGGTGGAGACCATGCAAAAGGAAAATCCCGTTGCCACCATACAGTTCTTAACAAAGATGCAGGCAGAGGCGGAAACAAAACGGGATGAAATCCAAAGTTCCTGGAAATACAGTGATGTCACCTCTAGAGGGTATTATCCCATCTACCCTTCCTTTAAGAATACTATGGAACTGCTAAAAGAGTGTCAGGTGGATGTACAAAGCTGGAATGGCTTTGAGAATGTAAAAGAGATCAACATAAATACCTATCAATTTAATTCTTATAATTATCGTTATGAGGATAAAGGATCACAATACATGACGATCACCGATCAGGAACAAATCAGTGAGATCATGAGCCATGCAATCATGGAGGAATATTCCAGTATGAATCCTTTTAGCAGCAGGACAGGAGAATGGATCAGCTTTTCAGCTGTTATGGAATCCGGCGGAAACAGAAGTGAGGCTACCTGTGCCATATCACTGGAACGATTGCCGGAATCCTTAAAAAAGGATATCGAGAAGATAAAAAAAGATGTGTAAACAGTCTTTCATTGACTTTTTCTTCCAATGACGTTAAAATGATAGAAGCATAAGTCAAAGGAGGAATCACGGATGGCATTTTTTGAAGAGCTGGGAAAGACACTTAGTGATACCGGCAAAGAGGTTGCAACCAAGGCAAAAGCGCTGACTGAGACGATACAGCTAAAGACGCAGATCAGCGTAGAAAAAACAAAGCTGGAAGAAGCTTATGCGGTCATCGGAAAACAATTCTATGAAGCGAACAAAGAGCCGGAAGAAGCTTACGCAAAGGCTTATGAAGCTGTCAGGGCCAGCCGGGAAAGAATTGCCGCTCTGGAGATTGAACTTAGCCAAAGCGAGGGAACCCGTATTTGTGCAGAGTGTGGAGCCAAGGTACCGAAGAATACCTTTTACTGTGGAAAGTGCGGAGCCTCTGTTAAGGAAGCAGCCCAGAAAGCTGAAACAGAAGATGAAAATGTAGAGGAAGTGGAACAAGTAGTGCCGTCAGAGGAATTGAATCCTGCGGCTGGAATCAATACGGTAAGTGAAGATGCATTTGAACCAACAGAAGAACAGGAATAATTACTTAAAAGACCGGCTTTGAAAAGCCGGTCTTTCTTTTGGCAATTTTCGCTTTTTTTAAAAAAGTATGTAAATTTTCAGTAAAATGTGATAGACTAAATCCGATTCTGTAAAGCTATAAATGATAAGAAAATGATAAGAGATATAAGATAAAGAGGTATAGGATGAAACAATATGTCAAATGGCTGGGAAGGCTTTTTGCTCTTTCTGCCATGATCAATGTCTTTATTGAACTTGCCAGCAGAAAATCTCTGATAAGCCTTGGTTCCTATATATGGGGAAGCTTTCCTGTTTTTTTGCTCAACACCCTGATCATAACTCTGCCTTTTACGGTTGTTTTTGTGACAAAGCGCAAGGCTTTTACATGCATTGCCCTATCTTTGCTATGGCTTTTTATGGGGGTGGTAAATGGAATCCTGCTTATATTCCGGACAACACCTTTTACTGCAGCGGATTTCCGCCTGGTGAAATATGCGGTCAGTCTGGCCACGGTTTACTTTACCTGGCTGCAGATTATTTTCATGGGCTGCGGTATTTTGTTTGCTGTGGTATTTATAGCCGCAGTATGGCGTAAAGCGCCTGTTTCCGGCGAAAAGGTGAGGTATGGCTTTGGAGCTGTGCTTATAGCCATAAGCTGCTTTGTTGTGCTTGGATTAACAAGTGCGGCCATGAAAACAGAATTGGTTGCCGTTCACTTCGGAAACATTGGAGAGGCCTTTAAAAGCTACGGATTTCCATATTGTTTTTCCAATTCCCTGTTTAACACCGGAATCTCCAAGCCTGAAGGATACGGAACAGAGACAATGGAAGAGATCCGGGATGAAGAACTGGTTCCTGAGAATACTTATGCCCTGTCTGAAGGCACAAAGCCTAATGTAATCATGATCCAACTGGAGTCCTTTTTTGACCCATCTCTGTGGAAAGAGAACCCGGTGAATTACGATCCCATTCCTTTTTTTCATCAGCTGCAGAAGAATTATCCTGGCGGGTATCTAAGCGTACCTTCTGTTGGAGCAGGTACGGCAAATACGGAATTTGAATCCATCACAGGTATGAATCTGGACTTTTTCGGCCCGGGTGAATATCCATATAAAACTGTGCTAAAGAAAACTCCCTGCGAAAGTGTTGCCTTTGATTTGAAAAATCTTGGCTACAAGGCCCATGCCATCCATAACAATGAGGCTACTTTTTACGACCGGAACCGGGTGTTTTCCCAACTTGGCTTTGATACGTTCACCCCTATTGAATATATGAATAATATCGAGAGAAATCCTACGGGCTGGTGCAAGGACAAGATTCTCACCGGTGAGATCATTCGAACACTGGATTCCACGAAAGGCCCTGACTTTATTTACACAATATCCGTTCAGGGACACGGGAAATATCCAAGCTTTGAGTATTACTGCCAGCAGATCGGGGAAATGGACCAGTTTATCCGTTCTCTTGTCAATACCTTACGGACCAGGAAGGAGCCAATTGTTCTGGTGATGTACGGGGACCATTTGCCTGGATTTGTATGGACACAGCATCAGATGAAAAACCGTTCCCTGTTTCAGACCGAATATGTGATCTGGAACAACATGAACCTCCCGGTGGAAAAAAAGGATGTAGAGGCATATCAGCTTGCGGCTCATGTTCTGGATATGCTTAACATACATGAGGGAACAATGATGAGGTTCCATCAGAATTATTTCAGCAGCACCAAAGCAGAGGAGGAAAGCTATTTAAGAGATATGAAAACTCTGGAATATGACATTCTCTATGGAGACCGGGAGGTGTATGGCGGAGAGAGTCCATACCAGTCTACGAACCTTAAAATGGGAATTGATGACATCGTGATTGACCAGGTGGTATACAATGATTCCAATGTTCTTGTTTACGGAGAAAATTTTACTCCTTATTCCAGAATCTGCTTTGACGGGAAGGCTGTGGAAACTACCTTTGTCTGGCCAGAGCTTATTATTGCTAAAAATGTCCAGGAAAAAAAGATGAAAGATTCGGAGCTTTCGGTCTGGCAGATCGGAAGGGATAAGGTACCTTTAGGAGAGAGCGAAACCCGTCCTAAAACGAAGAAGATCAAGTCTTTGAATTAAAGGAAGATAAAAAGGAGGACACAGAGAACCGGATGTGCCCTCCCTTTGCTTGCTGTTTTCAGAATAAACAGGTTATGGAAATTTCTGTATTAAAGTGTGATTAATTCGTATTCACCATTCCCCAAACCGATTTTCACTGCATGTTCAACGGAGGATTTCCAGTTGGTGTTGGGATGGGTATCTTTGAAATGATCGTGATGATGGCTGCCATGCTTTTCCAGAACGCTCCCTGCCATGACAGGCTGGCGGTTTACGGCATCAGCACAGGCCATATCCAGGGCTACAGGGTCAAAGGAGGCAAACATACCCACATCAGGAATGATCGGGATATCGTTCTCCGAATGACAGTCGCAGTAAGGTGATACATCCATGACCAGGCTGATGTGGAAATGGGGGCGGTCTCCCAGAACTGCCTTGGTATATTCCGCGATCTTGCAATTTAGAATGTCGTTGGACTCATCAAAATCTGTTTCAACGGCATCCACGGGACAGACTCCGATGCAGCGGCCGCATCCGACACAAAGGTTATGGTCGATGCCGGCCTTTTTATTCTGGAAAGAGATGGCACTGTGTGCGCAGTTTTTTTCACAGGCATGGCAGCCGATACAGGTTTCCTCTGTCACATGGGGCTTTCCGGAGTTATGCATCTCCATTTTACCGGCTCTGGAGCCGCAGCCCATTCCAATGTTTTTTAAAGCACCTCCAAACCCGGTGCTTTCATGGCCTTTGAAGTGGGTAAGAGAAATGAAGATATCTGCATCCATAACAGCACGTCCGATTTTCGCTTCCTTTATGTATTCGCCGTCAATAGGAACAAGGCTTTCGTCCGTACCTTTTAAGCCATCGGCGATCAAAACATGGCAGCCGGTGGAAAAGGGAGAGAATCCATTTTCATAAGCGGTATCCAGGTGATCCAGAGCATTTTTTCGGCTCCCTACATATAAGGTGTTGCAATCCGTTAAAAATGGTTTTCCGCCCTGGGATTTCACTAGGTCTACCACTGCTTTTGCGTAATTGGGGCGAAGAAAGGATAGATTTCCCAGCTCTCCAAAGTGAATTTTAATGGCTGTATATTTGTTCTGAAAGTCTATCTGATCCAACATTCCAGCTGTTTTTATAAGCCTTTTAAGCTTCTGGGGAAGGTTTTCCTGAAAAGTAGCATGAAAATTCGTAAAGTAAACCTTTGATTTTACCATAGATGTCTCCTTTTAAGATTGATATGATACCGTCATTATACTGTATAAAAAACGGGAATTCAAGAAGGCAATTAGGACTTTATTTCCAGAACTATTTATGCTAAACTAGGAGAAGCATTTGACAAAGGTTTACAGGAGGAAAAAAGATGAGTCAGAACGGGCGTTCCAGAGACACGGTTTGCATTCAGGGCGGCTGGCAGCCGAAAAGCGGCCAAGCCAGGGTGCTTCCGATTTTTCAGAGCACAACATTTAAATATGACGACAGCGATCAGATGGGAAGGCTGTTTGATTTAGAGGACGAAGGGTATTTTTATACAAGGCTGGCTAACCCCACCAATGATGCGGTAGCTTCTAAGATTTGTGAACTGGAAGGCGGAGTTGCGGCCATATTGACTTCTTCCGGACAGGCCGCTAATTTTTATGCACTGCTCAATATCTGCGAAAAAGGGGATCATGTGATCAGTTCTGCAACGATTTACGGAGGCTCTACCAATCTTTTTACCGTAACCTTGAAGAAGATGGGGATTGAATCTACGCTGGTAGACCCGGATGCGTCAGAAGAAGAGCTTGAGAAGGCATTTAAGCCCAATACAAAAGCAGTATTTGGAGAAACGATCGGCAATCCATCTCTTGTAGTTCTTGATATTGAGAAATTCGCCGAAGTTGCACACAGGCACCGGGTGCCGCTGATCGTCGATAATACATTTGCGACGCCCATTAACTGCCGTCCATTTGAATGGGGAGCAGATATTGTAACCCACTCCACAACAAAATATATGGATGGACATGCTACCAGTGTGGGCGGCTGTATCGTAGACAGCGGTAACTTTGACTGGAAGGCTCATGGGGATAGGTATCCGGGACTTACCACACCTGACGAATCCTACCATGGCATTGTTTACACGGAAAAATTTGGTAAAAAAGCATATATAACAAAAGCTACCGCACAGTTAATGAGGGATTTGGGATCCATTCCTTCCCCAATGAATTCCTTTTTATTAAATCTTGGACTGGAGACGCTTCATCTTCGGGTTCCGCGCCACTGTGAAAATGCCCTGAAGGTGGCCCGGTATTTAAGCACCAGAGAAGATGTAGCCTGGATTAAGTATCCGGGATTAAAAGGGGATAAGTACCATGACCTGGCAAAGAAATATATGCCGGATGGTACCTGCGGCGTAATTTCCTTTGGTTTAAAGGGGGGCAGGGAAGCTGCGGTTAAATTTATGGATGGGCTGAAGCTGGCTGCTATTGTGACTCATGTTGCGGATGCGCGTACTTCTGTCTTGCATCCGGCCAGCCATACCCACAGGCAGTTAACCGATGAACAGCTTGTTGAAGCTGGAGTTGATCCTTCCATGATCCGGCTGAGTGTTGGAATCGAAAGCCCGGAGGATATTGTGGAGGATATCAGGCAGGCATTGGAACGGTAAGATAGGCGAAAAGGCGGCGGGAAGACTGCAGTACCAGCAGTTTTCCCGTTATTTTTTGCATCGTTGGGTGAGATTCAGAGCCTGCAAATGTTGCAAGAAAAAGAGACAGGCGGTATAATGAAATAGATATCGTCAATGGAACAGGCAGCATGGGAGGTGCACAGAATGAAACAGATCAGGAGGATGCTAAGAATTATTTTTGGACGGACCACGTTTGCGGCCGTTTCTCTTATGGTACAAGTGGCGATTCTTTTTGCGTCATACCGTTTTTTAAGCCGTTACCTTGCGTATTTTTATGGCGGCTTTGCGCTGCTTAGTGCATTTGTTATCATTTATATTCTGAATAAAGAAGAAAACCCAAGCTTTAAACTGACCTGGATGGTCCCTATTGCAGCAGTTCCTGTGTTTGGAACGCTTTTTTACCTGTTTGTAGAGCTGCAAATCGTGGGAAAGCTGATGAACAAAAGGCTTCGAGTCAACATGGAGCAAACGGAAAGCTACCTGACACAAAATACCAAGGTCATGGAGGAGCTGTCAAGGATCAGCAGACGGAATGCAAATCTGGCACGCTATATTAAAAACTCAGGCCATTATCCGGTATATAAAAACACCAATGCCCAGTACTTTCCACTGGGAGAAGCCATGTTTGAAGAAATGAAGAAAGAGCTGGAGGGTGCAAAACGGTTTATCTTTATGGAATTCTTTATTGTGGAACGTGGGGAAATGTGGGATACTATATTGGACATTCTGGAAAGAAAGGTTAAGGAAGGGGTGGAAGTAAGGTTCATGTATGACGGCATGTGTTCTCTGGTCCTCCTTCCATTCAGCTATCCAAAGGAATTGCAGGCAAAGGGAATCAAGGCAAAGATGTTTTCCCCCATCAAGCCTGCATTTACTACGTACCAGAATAACCGGGATCACAGAAAGATTCTGGTGGTCGACGGCCTTACGGCTTTTACCGGTGGGATAAATCTGGCAGATGAATATATTAACAGGCGGGTTCGTTTCGGTCATTGGAAGGATACCGGAATCATGCTGAAAGGGGATGCTGTTACCAGCTTTACCATGATGTTTCTTCAAATGTGGAATATTTCTGAAAAGGAACCTGAGGACTATGGAAAATATTTAAAAGATCCGGAATATTTTTATCCTCTGGAGCTGAATATGGATGGATTTGTGATCCCTTATGGAGACAGCCCCCTGGATCAGGAGACAGTAGGGGAACAGGTTTATCTGGATATAATTAATTCTGCCAGGCATTATGTCCATATTATGACGCCGTATCTGATCCTGGACTATGAAATGGTTCAGGCACTTACTTTTGCTGCCAAGCGGGGGGTTGAGGTCATTATCATCATGCCCCGGATACCGGATAAGAAATACGCATTTCTTCTTGCAAAATCCCATTATGGAGAGCTGATAAGAGCTGGGGTTCAGATTTATGAATACATACCTGGTTTTGTTCATGCAAAGGTTTACGCAAGTGATGACACCAAGGCGGTTGTTGGAACCATTAACATGGATTTCAGAAGCCTGTACCTGCATTTTGAATGTGCGGTATATTTATATCGAAATGAGGTTATACGGGACATCCAGAGGGATTTTCATAATACTTTGGCCCAGTCCCGGAGGATCACCATGGAAGACTGCAGGAATTATCCCTGGTATGAAATGTTGGCAGGGCGGGCATTAAGATTGTTTGCGCCGCTTATGTAGAGCAATAGGGAATAGACGGCTGTCTATGTAAAAATGCGCCGGAAGCATATGCTTCCGGCGTATTTTATCAGATCATAGATCTTTAAAATGACTTTGTGCCAGTGATTATTGGGAAACTTCAAAAATAACCATGTGTGCCTGTACTGGGGTCGCACCGTATGAAACGGTCTGACCAGTTGTGTTAACAAGTGCAATGGTGGATGGGATTGCGCCCACAGTAATCAGGGCGATTCCGCTTAACTGGCCTGTTACGATTGGCGAGCTTGACGAAATACCACTGCTTCCATTAATTTGTAAATTAAAATCCACATAAGTTGCTGGACCTGCACCGTCAGTACTTACCCACCAGGATACATAGTAATTTTGTTCTGCATTCAGTGTTGCTACGCCTGTTGATGTGTTATAAGAGATATTAAGACTCTGATTATTTAAAATGGTATTGAATACAACAGGACTTCCATTTGCTACTGTGGTACCTCCAGTGAGCTGTAGGTCAAATCCCCGTAATTGGGTAAATGGTCCCTGAGGTCCCGTTGGCCCAGTTGGTCCTTGTGCACCAGTAGCGCCAGTAGCACCAGAAGGTCCAGTTGGTCCAGTTGGCCCGGTCGGTCCCGTCGGTCCCTGAGCACCGGTAGCACCAGCGGGTCCAGTTGGCCCGGTCGGTCCGGTTGGTCCCTGAGCACCGGTAGCACCGGTCGGTCCGGTTGGTCCGGTCGGTCCGGTTGGTCCCTGAGCGCCGGTAGCACCAGTAGCACCGGTCGGTCCGGTCGGTCCGGTTGGTCCCTGAGCACCGGTAGCGCCAGTAGCGCCAGTAGCACCGGTCGGTCCGGTTGGTCCCTGAGCGCCGGTAGCACCCGTTGGTCCGGTTGGTCCGGTCGGTCCGGTCGGCCCCTGAGCACCGGTAGCGCCAGTAGCGCCGGTCGGCCCGGTTGGTCCGGTTGGTCCCTGAGCGCCGGTAGCGCCAGTAGCGCCAGTAGCACCGGTCGGTCCGGTTGGTCCGGTCGGTCCCGTCGGTCCCTGAGCACCGGTAGCGCCAGTAGCACCAGTCGGTCCGGTTGGTCCCTGAGCACCGGTAGCGCCAGTAGCACCGGTCGGTCCGGTTGGTCCGGTTGGCCCCTGAGCGCCGGTAGCGCCAGTAGCGCCAGTAGCACCGGTCGGTCCGGTTGGTCCCTGAGCGCCGGTAGCACCGGAAGGTCCGGTCGGTCCGGTTGGTCCCTGAGCGCCGGTAGCACCGGTAGCACCGGTCGGTCCGGTTGGTCCGGTTGGTCCCTGAGCGCCGGTAGCGCCAGTAGCACCGGTCGGTCCGGTTGGTCCCTGAGCGCCAGTAGCACCGGTCGGTCCGGTTGGTCCGGTTGGTCCCTGAGCGCCGGTAGCGCCAGTAGCACCGGTCGGTCCGGTCGGTCCCTGAGCACCGGTAGCACCGGTAGCACCCGTTGGCCCGGTCGGCCCGGTCGGCCCAGTCGGTCCCTGAGCGCCGGTAGCACCGGTAGCACCGGTTGGTCCGGTTGGTCCGGTTGGCCCCTGAGCACCGGTAGCACCCGTTGGCCCAGTCGGTCCCTGAGCGCCGGTAGCACCGGTAGCACCCGTTGGTCCGGTTGGTCCGGTTGGCCCCTGAGCACCGGTAGCACCGGTAGCACCGGTAGCACCCGTTGGTCCGGTCGGCCCCTGAGCGCCGGTAGCACCCGTCGGTCCGGTTGGACCCTGAGGTCCGGTCGGTCCCGTCGGTCCCTGTACTCCCTGCGGTCCTTGCGGTCCTATTGGTCCCTGAGGTCCGGCAGGACCTTGCGGTCCTTGTGGTCCCTGTGCACCCGTCGGTCCGGTTGGACCCTGGAAGCCTCTTGGCCCGGTCGGTCCGGTCGGTCCGGTCGGTCCCTGGAAGCCCCTAGGACCCATTGGCCCGGTTGGGCCCTGAGGACCTCTTGGCCCGGTCGGTCCCGTCGGCCCGGTTGGTCCTGGACAGCCTCTTGGGCCAGGGCAGCCTCTGGGGCCTTGCGGTCCCGTTGGGCCGCAACAACAGCATCTATCACAGCAGTGATCTTCGTCCCAATTTCTATAATTATTCATTATAATTCCCTCCTGTTAAGGTTGATATTATGATTTTCTGCTTATAAGCAATTTGTACAAGATTGAAATCAGAATATAAAGGGTTTTCGTACTCCTTTATACCTTATGATATGTATTGAATGACAAGTTTGTTAGAAATTAAATTGACTTAATAGTACCACCAGGATTACTGTGTACCGGAGGGAAACTATCCCGGGATAATTGGGGAGAGATCTGTAAATGAACACTGATAAAGGATAGAAAAACTATTTTCGATGGGAAGAGAGGACTTGTACAAAAATGGCTGCAGAGGATTTAATATATTTCAATAGCAGATACAAATGGTTAAAAATTGCTCCTTTTTGATAAGAATTTTATCGCATAAGTCCTATCAAAAAGGAGCTGTCTTAATAAGCGGACAAGCCGGTTTACTCTGCCGGTATAAGGTCAAAAGAACTTTCATAATAGTTACCGGTCAATAAATATTCGCTTTTATTTCATTAATCAAAGCATTTAGCCCTAATTCATTGCAATCCTTAATTAGTCCCATAGTAATAAAATTACTTAAGGATTTTGTTACCTCTATCTTATCATTTGCATTTAATGAATGAATCGTTTTTTCGATCAAAATCAAAATTTCATTATTTATTTCATTATTTTCAGTATAATGAGCATATAGTTTTTGCAGTTCTCTGATAATTGGTTCATTGATTCCGCTTGCCATGATATTCATTATTTGGCTGCCGGAAAAAGATTCCTTTTCTGGTTCGGAGTTGTCAATCAGCTTTCCATCTCCAAGAAAGCTGATTTGAAATTTGGAAGCATAGTTGTTTTTTGAAATAAGGCCGCTGATCAGGTCGTAGGCCTCACGGGTAAATTCTTCGTTATTGCAAATAAAAGAATAGGTTTTACCTGAGTTGATTTCTACATTGATCCCCTTAAATCTGGTTTGCTTCCGATCCCAGTACAGCCATGCAGCAGGATACAGAACTACAGCCACCAGAATGCCAATGATATTTGCAGGGCTGTTACCAGACAATGCTATGAGTAATAAAAGCAGTACGAATTGGACTGGAAATGATTTATGGGGACAGCTTCCCATCCATATTTGAGAAATATCTGCGGTTTTTATCATATGATTTTCCCATCTAAACGTATTTTCTTCAATAGTTATGGTAGAATCTAAAAATTTTATATTCGATTGATTTGCCATGAAATTCTCCTCTAAACAATTTCACTGTTATTTTCTATAATAGATGCAATGAGAACTGGATTTGTAATCGTAATGGTACCCATGGTTTCAAAGCCCATAATTTGTACAAATACGCTGTAATTGCAGCATCTGCATCCCATGGAGTCACGATCATAGGCTATGAAAGAAAAGGTATTTGATTCCCCGCTGACCTCATATCTGCTGTAGACCTGACTTGAACTGACAGGAGTCTGCACTGTCGTATCTTTTCCTTGTTTAAACAGCTGAAACCTAAGATGCATACGGGAACCGGTAGTAACGATATTACAGGTAAAATTAAAATGAATGAAAAAATCCCTGTAGCTGTAGGTATCCAAATTAAGAGATGCTACGTTATAGGTAGCATTTTTGTCTGTAAATTCAGGTAAAATGATTCCTCCCATAGCAGAACTCTTTATTAAAACCTCATTAGCGGGAGGGAGATCACAGGAACTCTTCTGTTGTTCTTGTACATACGGACTGTTGTCAAGGCTTTGGGAATGTGTAAGCTGGGTAGGTTGGGTAGGCTGGGTAGGCTGGATAGGCTGGCCAAACTGGACAGACTGTGGATTCCTGCTGGCTGCACTGCGATAGGAATAATATGGAAGGCATGACATACAAAATAAGCGGTTATACATATTGGCCCCAGCTCCTTATATGAATGCTCATAGATAGAGCATTCAGCCTGGTTCGGCTAAACACTCTATCTATGATAGAAAGTTAGTTTATGCAGCTATTGGACATACAGCCCTTGTACCTACCATTGGAATCCGGAATTAGAAGCAGTCGTTATCTACAATGATTGCAGCAAGGGATGCATTGTTAATAGCAGTAACGCCAACTGTAGCAACGCCGGCAACCGTAGCAACTACGCTGTAAGTGCAGCAGTCATCGTTGCACATATCACAGTCGCAAACGAAGAAGGAGAAGGTGTTTCCATCAGTAATAGCCACAAGCCGTGAGAAAGTCCAGATTGGCCCTACGGGAATAGGAGTCAGCATGCCTTTGCACTGTTTGAATACCTGGAAATTCAGGGTGATAACAGCAGCGGTTGTTACGATATTACTTGCAAATTCAAATTTGATACATGGATTTTTTAAATTTTTTGAATCAACGTTTACAGTAGCCAAAGTAAAGGCAGCGCCCGCAACCGTTCCTACCGGTAAGGTTACTCCGCCCTGGCTGCCGCATTTTAATATTGTCCTATTAGGCTTTAAGTGCTTTCTGGGCCGTTCGCAAGTGCAGTTACACGTACAGTCCTCACATTCATCACAATCGCATTCACATATTCTCATATCAAGATCATTCATGATGTGACCTCCATTTTGCTTAATAAATTAGGAATATTTCGTTATACCATCATGGTATACTACATTATATTATCAATAAGAAAATATGCTACAACTATAGAGACAAATATCCCAAGCACGGTAAGCTTTGGCCTGCTTCCTGCTATTACCGGATCCTTAAAGTAAGATTCTTATCCTCCATAGTAACCAGCAGCCGGTATACATCATGCTTCCATGAGAGTTTCAGACGCTCATCAGTGATGGGGATCACCTCTTTCTGTATATTAGATGCACCTTCAATATGGAAGCTTCCTAAACTGCCTACCTGAACAGTGGTTCCGCTTACAAATGGCTCTTCATAGAACATCAGGGACAATACCGGGCTTGGAAGGGTTCCTTCGTAATGATCGGAAATGGTGATTCCATTTCCCTTTTTTAGTACCGCATTTCTGGTATAGGATCGGATCCTTTCATCCGGGTAGGCGGCCGCTATATCCATGGAGATACCGCATTCAGAGGTTCCTAATTGATGGTCTACGTTTTCCGCCCGGTATTCTGCCCCCTCCCTTTGCAGGATCTGGTTTTCCCCGTCATAAAAGGTAGGAAGGTTATGATAGCGGGACTGCATAGTCCAGATGTCATAGCGGTCTTTGGAAAAGGTTTTCTTTGTATAAGTTTCCACGCCTACGTCTATAAACATGGGTTTTCCGTCCTTATAAATGGTAAAGCTACCCGTATCGTTGTGATTATGACTGTCGTCATTATCTCCGGCCTTTACAGCCAGATAAAGCTGTTCATCCCTTGCCATGAAAAGCCCCACACTCTCATACCAGAAATCCTTATGTACAATGGGAGATTTGGCAAAATCCACCATTTCCCTGTGGGTAAAGACTGTCTGCAAACGGTAAAACAGGTTGTGTTCGTCTAATGTCAAAGGATCTTCACTGTTTTGGTAATCCCATGCTGCAAAGGACATAAGCGCTTCATTATTTGTTCTCTTTCCAAAGAGGAACTCCCTGGCTCCGCACCGGCCCGCAATGGGTGAGCAGTCGGCGAAATTCACATAATATCCGTCATCAATGTGGGCGGTCAGGATATAAGAAGCAATATTTTTGATTTTCCTTATTTCATATACAGGCAGAAAGGCATTGTCTGAAATCCCGTTTAGAACCTCCAGACAGTTAAACAGGCAAAGCCCTGCGTGACGGTAATACTGGGCACCTTCATCGCAGCATCCGTCTTCTCCATATTCCGCCAGAAAATAATCAATGCTTTTACACGCTTTTATCAGAATGTCCTCCCTTTGGGGGTGAGGGAGCTCTCTTGTAAAGGCGGAGAGAAGTATATTCTGGGTACACCAGACCGTCCAGTTATTCATATGACTGGTTCCGTCGCCCATCCACCAGAAGTGCTCCTTTAGATAAGGAGTGAATATCCGTTCATTGAGATTTTTATCAATCATTTTTGAAAGGAAGGGCGTGACAGAATGAAGCTCCTGCCTTAAAAGATATTCTGCAATGGCCAGCACGGAGGCGGTCTCTGCTGCAAATAAATCAATCACAGGGCGGGTGACATCGGGAAGGATGAAAGGGACTGTATCCCGGATATAGGAATTGTGGGCAGGAAGCTGCCAGGCATTCTCCTCGCAGATTAAATAAAGCCCGTTGATGATGTCATCAAGAAAACGCCCCTTGTATTCTGCACATTCAGCCAGAACCAGAGCATTAAGAACGGTCCTTCTTAAAAACAGCTTTTCCTGAAAACGGCTTCTGTTCCCGTTTCTTGTAAATTCCATATAATCAACGGCAGTTAAGGAAGGATAGCTGAAATTTAAAAAGTCTTCCCCGCTTTTTATAAGGCGGCTTCTAAAATCCTCCGGTAAAGAATTCCAGGCATTACGGTCTGAGGCCTGGGGAAAGGGGGGAAAGCAGGACAATGGTTTCTTTCTGTTATTTGCATATTCTGTGATCATGATGTATACTCCTTATTTATTTCCGTCAGGGTTGACGGTATTTTGCTGTATGAATTCACGGGGAGAAAGCCCCGTAACTTTTTTATCAACTTCATTTAAGCTGCAGGAGGAAAAGATTTCTCTTATGGAAATGGTTTTTCTATCTAAAAGGTAGCTTATTTGCTGTATAATGTCAATGAAAAACAGACCCTTTCTGAATACAATCGTATCAATTTGTATGCAAAAGAGAAATTTTACTGTTTATTATGTAAAGTGCATGTTTTAACAAGGTGTCAATGAGATGTGAATAAAAAGTGAATATTATGAAAGATATTTTCCATTTTTAAATGCCCGGTCCGGCGCTACAATTTAACTATGGTAAATCCAATGGGACGTATGGAGGTTACATAAACACAATCAAATCAGGAGGGAATACAATGAAAAAAAGGACATTGAGCATTGTTTTGGTATGTGCCATGGCAGCAGCATGACAAAGGTGGAGAGTTTTGTCCGTTAAGATGATCCGTTGATTTATATGTTTTTTCGCTGTATAATAGGTTCATGGACCAATGACAGAGAGGAGGGCGAAAAAAGATGTGGATGAATAAAAAGCAGAATTTAAAGGCTTCTTATTATAACAGCTTTTTCGCCCTTATTGTCATCCCCATTCTTTTTATAATCTTACTGTCCATCCTTATTATCCGTACCATGATGGTGGATTCCGCAGTTTCCAACATCCGGCGTGCCCAGGATAACATTGCATCGGCTCTGGGAGGTGAAGTGAAGGATGTATCCCTCCGTTTATCCCATTTCGTATATGTCAACGACAATGAAATCATTAAAAATGCAGCAAAAACCAGTACAAAAGATGTGGCTGAAAAATACCGTTATACCAAAATCCTGACCGAATCCTTTCATTATGCCATGGTTCCGGTGCAGGACATCCTGTCTGCCGTGTTTTATATGAAAGACGGGGATCATACCTATATGAAGGATGATATTACTCTTGACATAGGGGAATTAAAAGCCTCTGACTGGTATCAGGAGGCCCTGGCAGAGCCTAACGTGGTAAAGGTGGGTTTTTATGACCGGAGTGTGACCAATTCCAGAAAAAATGCTTATACTCTGACCATTGCCGCAGGTTTATCCCCTGGAATGAATGTGGACAGGGACGGGGTCATAGAGATGGCAGCGCTGTTTACCTCTTCCCAGACCGGACGGATGATCAAGGATTATAATAAGGAGCAGGTTTTGGGGTCCACCATGATCACGGATCAGTCAGGAAACGTTATTTTTGATGCGGAAGGCACCATGGACCTTTTGCCCGGGTACATTTCCCTGAATCAGCGGGAGTTTCAGTACCGGACAAATGGCATACCCTATATGGGAGTGGTGACCGAAGAGCCGGTGACAGGCCTTAGGATTATCAGTGTGGTTGCATATGAAACCCTGACAAGAAAATTTAACCGGACGGCAGCTGTCATTGTGGCGGTTACCCTCATCCTGTTTGCTCTGTTTTACCGTTTCTCCAGCTATTTCTTAAAAAGCATCATTGACCCCATCCATTTTACGGTGGAAGGCATGAAACGGGTGGAAGAGGGAGATCTTTTGGTTCATGTGGAGCCAAAAGGTCAGCCGGAGCTGCGCCTGATGATCCATTCCTTTAACCGAATGACAAGACGGCTGAAACATTTGATGCAGGAAAATGAGGAACAGCAGCAGAAAAAACACGAAGCGGAAATCAGGGCGCTGCAGTCTCAGATCAATCCTCATTTTCTGGTGAACTCCTTAAATTCTATCCGGTTTATTGCCCAAATGTCAAAATACGAGTCCATTGCCCGTATGGCAGAGGCGCTCATTAAAATATTGTCCTGTTCCTTTCGCAGCAATGGGGGATTTTATACCTTCAAAGAAGAACTGGAGATCCTGGACGGTTATATTTATCTGATGAAAATCCGTTATTCTGACGGATTTGAGATAAACTATGACATAGAAGAAGGCTGCCGTTCCTGTTTGGTTCCCCGTCTTATTCTGCAGCCGGTGGTGGAAAATTCCATAGTCCATGGTTTCAGCGGCCTGATGGATGAAATGGGTAAGCTGTGGCTGACGGCCCATGAGGAGGATGGGTTACTCTCTATTGAGATCCGGGATAACGGAAAAGGGATGTCAGAAGAAGAGATACGCAGAATTATGAAGGGAGAGGGGAAATGGGAAGGGCAAAAGGATCATGTGAGCATAGGGATTACCAATGTGAAGACCAGGCTGGCCCTAAATTATGGACAAAGCTGTTATTTTGAGATGGAAAGCGTCGAGGGACGGTTCACCAAAACTTCCATCCGTATTCCCATAAGAAGAAAGGAGCCAGAAAACCAATGAGAAATGTCCTGATCGTGGATGACGATACCATTGTCCGGATTACCCTGCGTTCTCTGATCAACTGGGAAGAGAAGGGGTATCATATTGCCGCCGATGCCATTCATGGCCGTCAGGCATTGGATTTTATAAAGGATCACCCGGTGGATCTTGTGATCACCGATATGAAGATGCCGGTCATGGATGGAATTGGCCTTTTGGAGGAATTGAACCGTTTCAAAGACATGCCAGCCGTGCTGGTTTTAAGCGGCTATGACGATTTCAAGCTGGTTCGTGATGCGTTCCGGCTGGGAGCCAGTGATTACCTTTTAAAAGCCGGATTAACAGAGGAAACCCTTGTATCCATGCTGAAACGTATGGATGAGGAGGTCTTTCAAGATCAACAGGGCGAAACTGGAGAAGAGAAGAAGCCGGTGACAGCAATCCCGGATTCCTCCCTTCTTGGGGACATGGCATTGGGAAAACGGTCCCTTGACGAATCCTTTTTTCAGCAGGAATATCTGGTGATACAATTTGAAATAGAGGATTTTCATAAGGTGTCTGCACGGTTTGGAGAGGATTTTGAAGAAGAACTGATAAAACCCATGATAGAACTGGCCGGCCAGATCCCCAGGGTGGCGTCCCGGTGCATTTTTGGGGCAGTGGGGCCCTCCCGTTATGTCATGCTGTACCGGATAACAGATCCGGGACAGTATATGGATAATTCGGTTTCTGCCTGCAGACAGCTATGCAATGTGTGGAAGCATTTTATGAACCTTTCTGTGTCCGTGGGAATCAGCAGTCCGGGAAATGGATCCAAAGATTTTTTGACCCGGTTTGAAGAGGCAGGGGAGCGGTTAAGGCTCAAGTACTTAAAAGGAAAAGCAAAGATTTGCGATCCTTGGGAAAAGGATGTGGTTTCCTTTGAAGAGGTCCGGCAGACCGGACTGGAGTATGCGCGGCTTTTAAAGGGACTGATGGTAGGAGATGAGCTGTCTGTTTGGTCGGAAAAGAAACGGCTCTTTTCAGACCTTTATAAAATGGAGCTAAAGGCGGCGAAAGATGTTTGCCTTTGTATCATCTGCAATATGGCCTGGCAGCTTTCCGATAATCATGATGATATTACCGCCCTTTTTGTGGAGGAGATCAATTATTATGTGAAAATCGGCCGTTTGGATGGAATGAGAAGCCTGGAGCTATGGCTGAATAATTTTTTCCGATGGATCATGGATTATAATGCCCACCAGACGGACCGAAGGCAGGCGGATATGATGATCCGGGCAAAGAGATTCATTATGGACAATTATGCCAATCCGGAGCTGACACTGGGAAGTGTGGCGGGTTTTGTAGGACTGAATGAAAAATATTTCAGTACCAGATTTACAAAAGAGGAGGGAATGACCTTCAGCAATTATTTGACTGAGGTCCGCATACGGAAGGCAGGGGAGCTGATGGAGACAACAGATTTAAAAATATATGAAATCAGCCAAAGCGTAGGCTATAACAGCGTAGAGCATTTTACCAGAGTGTTTAAAAAGCTGTGCGGAGTGAGTCCGGGAGGGTACCGGAAATAAAGACCTGACAAAACATCAAGTTTTCAAACCATTTCTCATGGAGAAGGCTGTTTTGAAATGATAATATAGTGATCAGAAATCGCTTTTCGTATTTCTGAAAAATGGCAGTGCATTTTCCTGCCGTCCATCTGATTATGAAAACGTCTTTTGGTTTTCATAATTACTATCATCAAAACAAGGGAGGTATTACAACAATGAGAAAACGAGTGTTGGCTTTGGGACTTTGTGCAGCAATGGCAATGGGAACTATGGCCGGTTGCTCCCCGTCAAAGGGAACAGCAGAAACCCAAAAGGAAGAAACTACGGCGAAAGGCCAGGAAGAAACTTCTGCTGAAGCCGGAAAAACAAAGGCAGCGGAAGACCTGGAAGGAAGTCTGGTATTTGCTATCTGGGATAATAACCTGATGGATTATATTGATGAAAATGATATGGTTGGGAAATTCCAGGAGAAATATCCCAATGCGGAAATTGAAGTAGAAAAGATCAAGGATGATTCAGAATACTGGAATTCCATGAAGATGAGGACATCGGCAAACCAGCTTCCGGATGTCATGTTTAATAAACCATTTACTTTATCCAGGTTTAAGGACTATCTGGTGGATTTATCCGATCTGGAAGCGTCAAAAAACAATGAGCTTGCTGCCGGATATGCAATGGATGGGAAGGTTCTGGGAATTCCCATGACAGCGGGTTATGAATATGTTTATTACTGGAAAGATATGTTTAAGGAAGCTGGCGTTGAGGTTCCCACAACCTGGGAGGACTTTGAAAAGGCAGCACAGACCCTTCAGGATTATTATGGGAAAAAAGACCCGGATTTCATGGCAATTGCGCTGGGAGCTAAAGACGAATGGCCGGATTATCCCTACATGGAATTCATGCCGGCACTTCAGGGCGGCAATGGACAGAACTGGAACGACATGGCAAAGACTGACGCACCTTTTGCAGATGGAACGGACATCAGCAAGGCGTATCATAAGGTATACCGTTTGTTCAGCAAGAATGTGTTCGGCAAAGATCCTCTGGGCATGGGAAATGACCAGGTAACCTCCCTGTTTGCCCAGAAAAAGGCAGCCATCATTGCTCTGGGTGACTGGGGTCTGCAGAATATTCAGAGCGGTACGGACGATGCTTCTGAGCTGGGTACCTTCTATCTTCCGGTAAGAGATTCCAAAGATGATCCTTTCCGCGTCATTGTACAGGGGGATTCTTTTATGGGAGTGACCACCCACAGCAAAAATCCGGAGTTGGCAAAGGCTTTCGTAGAATGGTTCTACAGCGAAGACTGGTATCCAGGATACATCAACTATGTGACCAGTGCCTCCTCCATGAAGAACTTCCCAAAGGAGAAGGATCCTATTCTGGCCCAGTCAGATGAGCAGCAGCCGGATAAGGAACTGGTTATGTATGACGGCGGCGGAGACGATTTCCAGGCAATCCAGAACGAAATCGCATTTGATTATAAGAAGCTTGGGGCTCAGATGTTTACCAAAGGCTTTGATCTTAAGGCGGAACTGGATGGGCTCAATACAAAATGGGCACAGGCCAGAACAAAGCTGGGTATTAAATAAACAGAATGGAAAGGGGGGCAGGGTGATGGAATCCTGCCCCCTTTTCCTCCAAGGACATATATCAGGAGGTTTCTATGAATTCACTGGAAAAACAGAAAAAAAGGTTTATTGTATGTTCCCTCGCCGTTCCCATGGCTTTGCTTATTGGATTTGTGGTGTTTCCGGCTTTTGACCTGATCCGCATGAGCTTTACAAACTGGGATGGATATTCCAAGACCTACGATGCCATTGGTTTTGACAATTACACTGCTATGTTCCGCAACAGGGACTTATGGCTGTCCCTTAGAAACAATGCGGTATATTTTTTCGGACATCTGATCTTCATACCTATTGAACTGATGTTTGCTGTTCTTTTGACCTCCAGGCTCAGGGCGGCAAAATTTTATAAAACCATGGTTTTTATGCCATATATCATCAATGGAGTTGCCATTTCCTACGCCTTTTCCTATTTCTTTTCCCCTATTAACGGAGCATTTGATGAGATCCTGACTGTATTCCATCTGGAAAATCTCATCAGGAACTGGCTGTCAGATCCTAAAATCGTCAATTTTGTCCTGACCGTTGTTTCATTATGGAGGTTTTCCGGGTACCATGTGATCCTATTTATGGCGGCCCTACAGTCTCTTCCCCAGGATGTGCAGGAAGCGGCCAGAGTGGATGGGGCCAATGCATGGCAGATGTTCCGGTACATCCAGATTCCTGCCATTATGCTCATGGTGGATTTTGTCCTTTTCGATAACATCCGGGGCGCCCTTCAGGTATTTGATATCCCTTATGTTATGACCAGCGGAGGACCGGGCTATGCCTCCTCCACCTTTACGCTTTATACCATTGATACGGCCTTTAAATACAGCAACTTTGGTCTTGCTTCCACCATGGCGGTAGCTATCATGATTATGATCGTGGTTATTTATCTGATTCAGAACAAGATCATTCACGGAATCATTCTGAAAGGGGGAAGAAAATAAGATGAAAACACGTACAATGGAACAAAGTTTCAAACAGATCATCTGCATAGGCATGGTTCTGGTCGTTCTTGCGCCCATTGCACTGACTTTGTTTGCAGCTTTTAAGACAAAGGCAGATATGGTAAATACATCCCCCCTGCTTCTGCCGCCGATGGATAGAATCACATTTACAAACTTTAAAAAGGTATTAGGAGATAAGTATCTGTTCATCGGCTTTAAGAATACGGGCATCATACTGGCAGTCAGCATTTTGTTTAATGTGCTGTTTGGCACCATTACTGCGTTTATATTGGAGCGTTTTGAGTTTAAGCTTAAAAAGGTGATTATGGGCCTTTTTTTCTTAGGCATGCTGATCCCCAGCTTTGTTACGGAAATTGCCAGATTTAAGATTATTAACGGCATCGGGCTTTACAATACCCTGGGTGCACCAATGGTAATCTATGTGGCGTCAGACTTAATGCAGCTTTACATCTACCGGCAGTTCATCTCGACCCTTCCGGTGTCCCTTGATGAAAGCGCTCTTTTGGACGGCTGTTCCTATTTCGGCCTGTTTACTAAGATTGTTTTCCCCCTGTTAGCACCTGCCACAGCTACGGTGGTGATCATCAAGGCCATTACCATCATCAATGACATGTACATTCCATACCTGTATATGCCTAAGAACCGGCTTCGGACCCTGACCACTTTTCTCATGAATTACGCCAATGCCCAGCAGGGTTCCTGGCAGAAGCTGGCGGCTGGTATCATTATCATCATGCTGCCCACCATCCTGATTTATATCTTTTTCCAGAAATACATTCTTGCAGGAATCGCTGCGGGAGCGGTAAAGGAATAATAGATACATAAATCGTAACTATGCAATGGATTCTTGATTCACAGTCGCTTATAATGGATCTGGAGCATTTATAAAAGGAGGTTTCTTACAATGGAACAGAAAACCGCAAAACTGGAATGGCTGGATGATCCACGGGTCTTCGCAGTGAACCGACTGGCTGCCCATTCCGATCACTCCTATTACGAGACAGAAGAGGAAGCGTTAAAGGGAAACATGGAGCTGCGCCAGTCCTTAAACGGCACATGGAGATTTTCCTTCGCGGAAAATCCCGCAGCAAGAAAGGAATTTTTCTACGAAAAAGATTTTAACCTGGACGGCTTTGGCACCATTGAGGTTCCGGGTCATATGGAGCTTCAGGGATACGGCGGCTGCCAGTATATCAATACCATGTACCCATGGGATGGTCTGGCTGACATCAGGCCCCCCTATACGGACAAACAGAACAATCCGGTAGGAAGCTATGTCAGAGAGTTTCAACTGGAAGAGCCATTGAAGGAAAAACGTCTGTACCTGTCTTTTCAGGGAGTGGAAACGGCATTTTACGTCTGGCTGAACGGTACCTTTATCGGGTATTCCGAGGATTCCTTTACTCCCTCTGAATTTGAAATAACCGAAGCGGTTCTTCCAGGTACCAACCGTCTGGCCGTGGAGGTATATAAAAGAAGCAGTGCAAGCTGGATTGAGGATCAGGACTTTTTCCGGTTCTCAGGGATTTTCCGGGATGTATATTTATATGCAGTTCCAAAATGCCATGTGGAGGATTTGTTTGTCCACGGAGATGTTTCGGATGATTACCGGGATGGCCTGTTCCGGGCAGAACTGACTCTAGCCGGGAAAACCGGAGGAAGGATCAGTGCCGTATTAAAAGACAGGGCTGGAGAGACGGCAGCGTCCTGGGAATCCGTACCGTCAGGGAAAACGGTGGAATTAACCTGCCGTATTCCCAATGTCCGTCTGTGGAGCGGAGAAGACCCTTACCGCTATGAACTTACCATCACCCTATACGATGAACAGGGAAATGGAATAGAGATCGTTACGCAGAAGGTGGGCTTCCGCCGCTTTGAACTGAAAGACCGTTTGATGTGTTTAAACGGAAAGAGGGTGGTATTCCGGGGAATCAACCGTCACGAATTTAATGTAAGAAGAGGCCGTTCCATTACAAAAGAGGACATGATGTGGGACATCCGGTTCATGAAGCGGCACAATATCAATGCGGTCAGAACCTGTCATTATCCAGATCAAAGCTTATGGTATGAGCTTTGTGACGAATATGGTATTTATCTCATTGATGAGGCAAATTTAGAAAGCCATGGTTCCTGGCAGAAGATGGGAGCCTGCGAACCTTCCTGGAATGTGCCCGGAAACCTTCCTGAGTGGAAGAATTGCGTGGTAGACCGTGCAAGATCCATGTTGGAACGGGATAAAAACCATCCCAGCATCCTGATCTGGTCCTGCGGCAATGAGTCCTATGCAGGTGAGGACATTCTGGCCATGTCGGAGTTTTATAAGGAGCGTGATCCTTCCAGGCTGGTCCACTATGAGGGTGTATTCTGGAACAGGGAGTATGACCGGACCAGTGATATGGAAAGCCGCATGTATGCAAAGCCTTGGGAAGTGGCGGAATATCTGGAGAAGGACCCTAAGAAGCCTTTTATTCTCTGCGAGTATATGCATGCCATGGGCAATTCTCTGGGAGGCATGAAGAAATATACGGATCTGGAAGATAAGTACGCCATGTACCAGGGTGGATTTATCTGGGATTATATCGACCAGTCTCTGATGAAGAAGGATACATACGGAAGAGAGCACATGACATATGGTGGGGACTTTGGAGACAGGCCTACGGATTACAGTTTCTGTGGAAACGGGATCGTCTACGGGGACAGGACCATTTCACCAAAGGCCCAGGAGGTGAAATACTTGTATCAGGACATCCGGCTGATCCCTGATTCCAAAGGTGTTTCCATTGAAAACAGAAGGCTGTTTACCGATACCTCTGACTTAGAGTTTGTCTATACAGTGTTAAAGAACGGGGAACCGGTTTATCAAAAGAGCTTTGAAGCATGGGTAAAGCCTTTGGATACAGGATATGAATCTGTCCCGGTACCGGATTTCACAGAGCCGGGAGAATATGTTTTCCAGGTTTCAGCTCTTCTTAAAAGTGATGCCTTATGGGCTGATTCCGGCTATGAAACAGCCTTTGGCGAGGCAGTTTCAGTAATAGAAGGACATAAGGAAAAATGCTGCGGACTGCCTTTGAAAGTAATTCATGGCGACGTCAACATCGGCGTTATGGGTGAGGGGTTCCGGATTCTGTTCTCCAGGCAGGAAGGCAGTATCGTTTCCCTGGTTTACGACGGAAACGAATGGATCGGAAGACCGATGATGCCGGTATACTGGAGGGCGACTACGGATAATGATAAAGGAAATAAATTTTCCGTGACAAGCTCTGTGTGGTATGGGGCAGGAAAGTTCCCTTATTACAGCAATGAGAATTGTGAGGTGGAAGAGAAGGAAGGAAGCATAAAGGTGACCTATACCTATGAGCTTACCACGGTTCCCAAGGCATCAGCAGAGGTTACCTACGAAGTGAATGGAAGGGGAACGATTCATGTAAAGGCCGTATTCCGGGGGCAAAAGGGATTGCCAGAGCTTCCTGCCTTTGGAATGAGGCTTATCACACCGGAAACAGCCAAGAAATTCACTTGGTATGGAAGAGGACCTGAGGAAAATTACTGCGACAGGAATGAAGGAGCGAGGCTAGGGATCTATGAGGATACGCCGGATAACAACCTTTCCCGTTATCTGGTACCTCAGGAGTGCGGTAACAGGACCGGAGTCCGCTGGCTCAAGGTATCGGACATGGACGGACATTCCATCAGCTTTTGCGCATCAGGCCAGGTGTTTGATGCTTCCGTACTCCCTTATACGGCGGAGGAACTGGAGGCGGCTACCCACAGGGAGGAGCTTCCGGTACCAAGATATACGGTAGTGAACATTTTAGGTGCCATGAGAGGAGTCGGCGGTGATGACAGCTGGGGAGCACCGGTTCACCAGGAGTACTGCATAAGTGGGGAAGAAGAGCTTGTAACTGAATTTACGATAGATAGAAGATCATAAATGCAAACGGCAGACGGCAGGAGTTTAAGTAAATTCTTCCGGTCTGCCGCTTTTTATTTTTCGCGGAAGGGAAATAAAAGCTGCTGATAAACATAATCAGAAAATCTCGTCCCTTTTTCCTGATATTATATTATAATAGAATTGAATCAGCAGTATACGGCAGAATGCAGAATGGGCTTCTGAGAGTATCGCCGTTCAATCTTAAAATCATGAACGGTGTGTCATGGTATACCGATTCATCAACAGTGACATATTGTTGTCATAATTGGGCTGGTATGATGCATGAGAAAAGTAGAAAATATAAAGATTGTTGAAAGAAGGGGATGCTATGCTGGAAAAAAAACCAACACAAGAAGAAATGACTTCCCTGATGGGAGAGGCTTTGTTTGAGTCATGGAAAATTCTTTGTGAAAGAATTGATGAGACGTATGATATGGAGCGCATGTGGAACAGCGGCGGAAAAGCCTGGAGGTACGAGTTTAAATACCGCAGGGGCGGGAAAACCCTCTGCGCGTTATATGCCAGAGAGAACTGTTTTGGATTCATGGTGATTATGGGTAAAGGGGAACGGGAAATTTTTGAACGGGAACGGCAGAACTATTCTACGGAAGTTCAGAAGGTATATGATGAATCAACAACCTATCATGATGGAAAATGGATGATGTTTTTTATAAAGGATCAATCGCTATTCGGTGATATGATGCAGCTGCTAAAGATAAAAAGAAGGCCCAATAAAAAGTGAAAAATAGCTGGAAAAAACCTTAAAAAATCCTATACGGGAAAAAGAAATAAAAACATTCAATCGCATTGATAAATGGAATCCAGTTTGAACGAATAGGTTTCTGAATGAATTGTTAAAAAGTAAAAAAGAAAGATAATTAAATAACAATAATGTGAAAAAAGTAACTAAATTGACAGATATAATCCTGAGGTATAATGAATACATAATTAAAGAATCCGGAACCATAAAATGTTAATAGAGAGGAGATAAAATTTTGCAGAATGTAGAGCTTCTAAAGAAATATCAGTTATTCATAGGCGGGCAATGGAAGGATGCTTCCGATGGAAAAACATTTCCGACAATCTGCCCGGCCGATGGGAGGGTGCTGACTGAGTGCGCTGAGGCAACAAAGGATGACGTGGATGAGGCGGTCCGGGAAGCATGGAAGGCATTTGAAACCTGGAAGAATGTACCGGTAAACCAGAGAGCTGCCATTCTGAATAAGATTGCGGATATCATAGATGCGAATAAGGAACATCTTGCCATGGTGGAAACCCTGGACAACGGGAAACCCATAAGGGAAACCTTGACGGTGGATATACCTCTTGGTGCCCAGCATTTCCGCTATTTTGCAGGCTGTATTATGGCGGAAGAGGGCAGTGCCAGTATACTGGGAGAAAATATCTTAAGTCTGATCCTGAAAGAACCGATCGGCGTGGTTGGGCAGATCGTTCCCTGGAATTTCCCATTCCTGATGGCAGCCTGGAAGCTGGCACCGGTACTGGCAAGCGGCTGCTGTTCCGTCTTTAAGACCTCCAGCACCACTTCTCTCAGCGTTCTGGAACTGGCAAGGCTAATCCAGGATGTGATCCCGGCCGGGGTGTTTAATGTGATTACCGGAGCGGGTTCCAAGTCCGGGCAATATATGTTGGAACATGAAGGATTCCGGAAGCTTGCATTTACCGGCTCAACGGAAGTCGGAAAGAACGTGGCCCTAGCAGCAGCGGAAAAGCTGATTCCGGCTACTTTGGAGCTGGGCGGCAAATCGGCTAATATTTACTTTGAGGACTGTGATTGGGAGATGGCCATGGATGGCTTACAGCTGGGGATTCTCTTTAACCAGGGCCAGGTATGCTGTGCGGGTTCCAGGGTCTTTGTGCAGGAAAGCATTTACGATAAGTTTGTGGAAGAAGCGGTTAAACGGTTTAACCAGGTAAAGGTCGGTCTTCCGTGGGATGAACATACCCAGATGGGAAGTCAGATCAGCAAAGGGCATATGAAGGATATTTTAAGCTACATAGAGATTGGAAAATCAGAAGGAGCGGCAGTGCTTTGCGGCGGAGAGCAGATTCTGGAGGACGGACTGGAAAACGGAGCATTTTTAAGGCCTACGCTCCTTGGCAATGTGACAAATGACATGAGGGTGGCACAAGAAGAGATCTTCGGACCTGTGGCATGTATCATTAAGTTTAAGACAGAGGATGAGGCCGTGGCTATGGCCAATGACAGCCAGTACGGACTGGGTGGAGCAGTATGGACCAGAGACATCAATCGGGCAATACGGGTTGCCAGAGCGGTGGAGACCGGACGTATGTGGGTTAATACCTATAATTCCATTCCTGAGGGAGCTCCTTTCGGGGGATACAAGACTTCGGGAATCGGCCGTGAGACACATAAGGTCATTCTGGAACACTACACCCAGACAAAGAATATCATGATCAATTTAACTGAATCTCCTTCCGGTTTTTATCCGGTTAAATAATTGGCAAGCAGGCAGAAAGCGGTTTTGCAGGATACAGTTCCAAAGCCGCTTTTTTGCATGGGAAAAGAGCTTGACCGGTTGGGAGAAATGTAATAGAGAAAGAAATGTGATATATTGCTTGACAAAATAAAAAATTGGCTGTATTCTAGTAATTGTACAATAAATACCAATAATTCCAAGAAAAGGAGGCAGAAACTATGAAACGTAACTTTGATGCAATTAGAAGGAATAGAATAGAGAATTTATTTTATATTCATCCAGTCTGCCTCAGTGAAGATAAAATCTTGTGATCATAAGTGTCACGGGATGAGTGTCAGCTCTATTCGGGAGCTGCTTCAATGAGTTTTTCCGCAGTCGGGATGGACTGCGGTTTTTTTTGTTATTTACCGAAAAAGACCGCTCTATGCAGTTTTTTTCGGTTTTTTTTACATAAAAGGGCGAATAACCCATTCATGCTTGCAGTAAATAAAGGAGGAAAAGTATGAAAAATCTATGGAAGTATGGAAAGAAGTACAGTTTTCTGTATGTTTTGGCGATTGCAGCTATGATCGTCAGCATTCTTTTGGATGCGGCGGCTCCCCAGATCACAAAGCATATCATTGACGATGTCATTGTGGGGGGAGAGATGCAGATTCTCATGAGGCTGCTTTTAGGGCTGGTAGGAATTGGACTTGGAAGAGCGGTGCTTCAGTACACAAAGGAATTTATTTTTGACTATGCCGCATCCGGGATTGGATGCAGCTTAAGGAAGGATTTATTTGACCACATCCAGACCCTGTCCATGGGGTATTTCGACAGCCACAATACAGGAGAATTGATGGCCAGAATCAAGGATGATGCGGAACGAATCTGGAATGCGTTCGGATTTGTGGGAATGCTGGTGTTAGAATGTTCCATTCACACCGTCATTGTTATCGTATGCATGTACCGTCTAAGCCCCATCCTTACACTGATACCGCTGGTAATTCTCCCCCTGATCGCCTGGTATGCGGTTAAAATGGAAAATGGTTTGGGAGAGGTTTACGATAAGATCAGTGAGCAGACCGCTGAATTAAATACGGTAGCACAGGAGAATCTGGCAGGGGTCCGTACCGTAAAAGCCTTTGCAAGAGAAGGTTACGAGATCGAAAAATTTAAGAAACACAATAAGCGGTATTACGATTTAAATATGAAGCAGGCCAAACTGATCGTCCGCTACCAGCCTAACATATCCTTTTTATCAAAGGTTCTTTTAATGGCAATTATTGTTATAGGCGGTATTTTGGTTATTCATGATAAGATGACCATTGGAGATCTGGGGGCATTTTCCGAGTATGCCAATAACATTATCTGGCCGATGGAAATGGTGGGCTGGCTCAGCAATGATATTGCAGCAGCGGTAGCCTCCAACAAAAAGATCAAAAAGATCATGGAGGAGCGGCCGGTCATCTGCAATCCGGAAAACCCGGTCCTGCCGGAGACGGTCCAGGGAGAACTGGCCTTTCAGCATGTGGACTTTGAGCTGGATGGAAAGAGTATTTTAAGCGACATTGATTTTACCTTAACAAAGGGCAAGACCCTTGGCATTATGGGAGTCACCGGTTCGGGAAAAAGCTCTATTGTCAATTTGATCGAGCGTTTCTATGACGTAACAAAGGGAAAAATCCTATTAGACGGGATCAATGTAAAGGATCTGCCTTTAGCATTTCTAAGGGGGCAGATATCGGTGGTCATGCAGGATGTATTCCTTTTTTCGGACAGCATTACGGAAAATATTAAGACTGGAAATAAGGATGCGACGGAATGGGAAAGCGTGCAGCAGGCCTCCATCTCGGCTGGAGCTGACGGCTTTATTCAAAAGCTTTCAGAACAGTATGATACGGTAATCGGCGAACGGGGAGTCGGACTCTCCGGGGGACAGAAGCAGAGGATCAGCATCGCCAGAGCCATTGCAAAAGAAACGCCTCTTTTAATTCTCGATGACTCCACCTCGGCTCTTGATATGGAGACAGAGAAGGAGATCGAGGCCCATCTTGCGGAATTAAAGGACAGTTCGAAAATCATTATCGCCCACCGCATTTCAGCTGTGCGCCGTGCCGATGAGATCCTGATCTTAGAGGAAGGACGGATCGTGGAACGGGGAACCCATGAGGAGCTTATGGAAATGCGTGGACAATATTATAAAACCTATCAGGTACAGTATGGAGAGGAGGAGATGAAATGGCAGTCAATTCAAGCAGAATAGATGAAGATCAGAAGGAAGTTTTTAAAAAGGATACCCTGCTTCGCCTGTATCGGTATCTCCTGGAATTTAAAAAGGAGATCATCATCGTTCTTTTTATCATGGCCGGTACCATAGCCATCAGCATGTCAGCACCCCTTATGATGGAATATGCCATCAATTCCTGTGTGGCTAATAAGGATATGGCAGGCCTTTTATGGCTGGGTTCTGGTGCAGCCGTGCTGTTCCTTTTATTCCTTGCAGGTACCAAGATACGCATGCGCCTTATGGCGGACGTATCCAACCGTGTGCTTTTGAATATCCGGGAAGAGCTTTATCAACATATTCAGACCCTTGGTTTTGGCTTTTTTGACAGCCGTCCTACGGGAAAGGTGCTTGCAAGGATTATTGGAGATGTAAATGCCTTAAAGGATGTGTTATCAGACAGTGTGACTCAGCTGATCCCGGACTTACTTACGGTCGTCTGTGTGGCGGTCATCATGCTGTTAAAGAATTACCGCCTGGCAATGGCGGCACTGCTGACCCTTCCCATATTGGCCGTGGGCATGTTTCTGATTGAAACTACAGTACACAGAAGGTGGCAGATCTACCGTAAAAAAACATCAAATTTAAATGCTTATGTCCATGAAGACTTATCCGGCATCCGGATTATACAGAGCTTTGCGGCGGAGCCGGAGACAAAAGAGGTATTTCATGACCTTGTTAACCAGCATTATAAATCCTTTATGGATGCGGTCATTGTGGCGGATGGCTTCGGACCTCTGGTTGAAATAACCTGGGGACTGGGCGGTTTCCTGCTGTATTTTATAGGAATCCGGATTGTTGGAGTGGAAAATATCGGAATCGGTACGTTTCTTGCGTTTTCAACCTATATCGCTATGTTCTGGAGCCCGATCCGGAATCTGGCTAACTTTTACAATAAACTGACCACCAACATATCCGCTGCGGAACGTATATTTGATATCATTGATACGGAAGCGGAAATAACAGATCAGGAGGGAGCCGTGATCTTACCGGAGATAAAGGGGGAAGTGGTCTTTGAGCACGTATCCTTTGCTTATGGAGATGAGCCGGACCGGCTGATTCTAGATGACGTAAACTTTACCGTTAAGCCAGGTGAAACCATTGCGCTGGTAGGACCAACTGGTGCGGGAAAGACCACCATTGTAAATCTGATCAGCCGTTTTTATGAAACCACCAGCGGTAGTATTTTCATTGACCGCCATGAAATCAAAGAAGTGACTTTAAAGAGCTTAAGAAGCCAGATGGGAATTATGACCCAGGATAACTTCCTCTTTTCCGGGACCATACGGGATAATATCAAATACGGTCGTCTGGAGGCTTCTGATGATGAGGTGATGGAGGCAGCGAAGGCAGTCAATGCCCATGAATTTATCATGAAGCTGGAAAATGGATATGACACGGTAATCAGCGAGAGAGGGGCAGGACTTTCCATCGGACAGAGGCAGCTTCTGGCTTTTGCAAGAACGATGGTGTCAAGGCCTGGGATTCTGATCCTTGACGAGGCTACCTCCAGCATTGATACCCATACAGAGCTTTTGGTACAGAAGGGAATTGATGCCTTATTAAAGGGCAGAACTTCCTTTGTCATTGCCCACCGCCTTTCCACTATCCGTAAGGCGGACCGCATTTTTGTCATTGATCAGGGAAATATCATGGAGTCAGGAAGCCACGAAGAGTTGATGGATCAGAAGGGGGCCTACTATAAATTATACCAAAGCCAGTTCTCCTAGTTAGGAAAAAGGATTGACCGGACGGTGGAAATGCAATAAAATAGGAGGCGAGGTGATAAAAGATGACAAAAGGAGCATTGGTTTTAGAAGGGGGTTCCTTAAGAGGGGTGTTCACGGCCGGGGTTTTGGATGTGTTCATGGAACAGGGAATTGAAATGTCCTATGTAAATGGGGTATCGGCCGGTTCCATGTGCGGCATGAGCTATGTAAGCAAGCAGATCGGCCGTACCATTAAAGTGGATTTGGATTATGTCAATGATAAACGGTTTTTAAGCTTTCGGAATATGGTAAAAAACCGCTCAATTTTTAATTTTGATTTCCTGTTTGGGGAATTATGCGATACGCTGGTTCCCTTTGACTATGATACCTTTTGGAAGTCCCGGCAGACCTTTGAGGTAGTTGCCACCCGTTGTAAGACGGGAAAGCCGGAATATTTTGAAAAAAGTTCCTGCGATGATTTTGTCAGTGCAGTAAAGGCTTCCAGCAGTATCCCTATTTTATCCGGCATGATCCCTGTAAAAGGGAAAAAATATCTGGATGGAGGCTGTTCCATGCCAATTGCATATCAGAGAGCCATTGATTTGGGATATGATAAAATCGTTGTGGTCCTTACCAGAGAGCACGGATTTCGGAAGCCTCAGCTGGACAAATGGACAAAAAGAGGGTATGAACGATATTTTGCTCCTTTACCGGAGCTTATGAAGGCCTTAAGAGAGGTACCTGACCGGTATAACCAGATGCAGGAGGAAATCGACCGGCTGGAGGAAGAAGGAAGAATCTATGTCATACGTCCAGATAAGCATGTTACAGTACATAGAACCGAAAAGGATAAGCGGAAGCTGGAGGCTCTTTACGAGGATGGACGGCGACTGGCGGAAGAACATATGGAGAAGCTGAAAAATTATCTGGAGATCGAAGCCTAGGAAAATGCCATGGATGCAAGCCTTTATGCCATGAGGAGATACGGGTATTTAAGAGGAAGGACATCAGGCATACCTTCTTGCCTTTAAAGACGGGAAAAAGAGGAAGGTGTAGGCATACTTTTGATCCCATAAGACGGGCAGCGAAGAGAGAGGCGTAGGCATATCTTAAAATCCAGAAAAACCGGACAAAAAAGAGGAAGACCAAAGGAATACTTTTATGCTCCGCTAACCGGGCAAAAACAGGAAGGCCAAAGGAATACTTTTATGCTCCGCTAACCGGGCAAAAAGAGGAAGGCCAAAGGTATATTTTATGCTCCGCTAACCGGGCAAAAAGAGGAAGGCCAAAGGAATACTTTTATGCTCCGCTAACCGGGCAAAAAGAGGAAGGCCAAAGGCATATTTATGTTCCGCTAACCGGGCAAAAAGAAGAAGGCCAAAGGCATACCTTAAAACCCCGTAAAACCGGGTAAAAAAGAGGAGCTAAAAGGCATACCTTTATACCCTGAGAAGACGGGCATAAAGGCGGAAAGGAAAGTACGGTATAGTTTATGAGTATTTATGATACATTAAATCCAATGCAAAAGGAAGCGGTACTCCATACGGAGGGACCGCTTCTCGTGCTGGCAGGAGCAGGGTCAGGAAAGACCAGAGTTCTTACACACCGCATTGCCTATTTAATCGAAGAAAAAAGCATCAATCCATGGAATATCCTGGCTATTACTTTTACTAATAAAGCGGCAGGTGAGATGCGGGAACGTGTAGACCGCCTGGTGGGCTTTGGTGCAGACAGTATCTGGGTTTCCACCTTTCATTCATCCTGTGTCCGCATTCTCAGGCGGCATATTGAGAGCCTTGGTTATACGACGAATTTTACTATATATGATTCCGATGACCAGAAAACACTGATGCGTCATGTGCTAAAGGGTCTTGATATGGATCCCAAGATCTATAAGGACCGGGCGATGCTGGGATTTATTTCCACAGCAAAGAACGAGCTGGTGACGGCTGAGGAATTTGAACAGAATGCCGGCGGTGATTTCAGGCAGAAAAAGGTGGCTCAGATTTATAAGGAATATCAGAACCAACTAAGAAAGAACAATGCCCTGGATTTTGATGATCTGATCATGAAGGCGGTGCAGCTGTTCCAGAACAATCCTGAAATTCTAGATTATTACCAGGAACGCTTTAAATACATCATGGTGGATGAGTATCAGGATACCAATACAGCTCAGTTTAAACTCATAAGCCTGCTGGCAGGAAAATACAGGAACCTTTGTGTGGTAGGGGATGATGACCAGTCCATTTATAAATTCCGGGGGGCCAACATTGAAAATATTTTGAATTTTGAAAAGGCTTATCCGGGGGCAAAGGTGATTAAACTGGAGCAGAACTATCGGTCCAGCCAGAGCATTTTAAATGCAGCCAATGAAGTGATCCGCCATAACCGGGGACGTAAAGACAAAACCCTGTGGACAGCCAATGAAGAGGGCCCCCTGGTACAGTTTAAGCAGTTTGAGAACGCTTCCGAGGAAGCGGATGCCATTGTCCGGGATATACGAAACTCCTCTTCTGAATATCAGGACTGTGCGGTTCTTTATAGGACCAATGCCCAGTCCCGTCTGATTGAAGAAAAGTGCCTTCAACACAACGTCCCATACCGCATGGTTGGAGGGGTGAATTTCTATCAGAGGAAGGAAATCAAGGATATTCTGTCGTATTTAAAGACCATTGCCAATGGAAGGGATGACCTATCCTCTTTAAGAATCATCAATGTGCCCAAGCGTGGAATCGGAGCGACCAGCCTGGGCAGAGTGCAGGCCTTTGCTTCTGAACATGGGTTTGCTGTTTATGATGCATTTTGCCGGGCAAAGGCCGTACCAGGACTTGGAAAAACGGCTGAGAAAATCCTTAAATTTACGGAACTGATTGAAGATTTCAGGAATAGGCTTGATGAAGAGACATATTCCATTCATGATCTGATTGAGGACATCCTGGATGAAACCGGCTACCAGAAGGAGCTTGAGACGGAAGGCGAAATCGAATATCAGACCCGCCTGGAAAATATTGAAGAACTGATCAATAAGGCGGTCAGTTTTGAGGGGGAGCATGAGCACCCCAATTTAAACGAATTTCTGGAAGAGGTTGCTTTGGTGGCCGATATTGACCGTATGGATGATTCAGAAAACAGGGTAACTCTTATGACCCTGCACAGTGCCAAGGGTCTGGAGTTTCCAAGAGTATACTTAAGCGGTATGGAAGACGGGCTGTTTCCAAGTATGATGTCCATTTCTTCGGATGACAAGGAGGCTGTGGAGGAGGAGCGGCGTCTTTGTTATGTGGGAATCACCAGAGCCCGGAATTTCCTGATGATGACGGCAGCAAGACAGCGTATGGTAAATGGAGAGACCAGATATTCCAAGATCAGTCGTTTCATAGAAGAGATCCCTGGTGAACTTTTGGATTCCAATAAGCTGGAACCAAGGTTGTCTGCTTCCAGGACCCTTAATTATGATGACAGCGGCCTGCCCTGGGGAAAAGCAAGGGCAACGGGAAGAGCATCAGCGGTCAGCAGCTTTGGGCCCGGAAATAATGCATATGCTTCCAAAACTTCACTACCTGCATCTTCACCTGGATTTGGCAAAGCATTTACCGTAGAAAAGGCGGCTTCTTTAAATTACAAAGAGGGCGACCGGGTCAGCCATATCAAGTTCGGGGAAGGGGAAGTGCTGGAGATCAAGGATGGAGGAAGGGATTTTGAAGTCACGGTCCGGTTTGACCAGGCAGGCGTCAAAAAAATGTTCGCTTCCTTTGCAAAGCTGAAACAGGTACGAATTTAACTTATAAAATACATAATTTATTAAAAAAAAGCAAAAATGATAGTAAAAGAATTAATATAATGGTATAATAACTGCGACAGGCAGAGAGACTAAAACTTAGCCGGAAGATATAAAAAAATGCCTTACAGGCAGACCTTTATGCCCTAAAAGGATGGCAGAAAAAATCAGGGCTCTCAGAAAGGACGTGGAGACATGAACAGATTTGATGCAATGAGTAAAGAAGCCATGAGCAGGCTGGAAGATTTTATGAACTCTAGCAGAATGAATGAATTGCTTCATAAAAAGGAACAGGACGATAAGAAGAACTGTATCCTCTGGATACTGGCTATTATTGGTGCAGTGGCGGCGGTAGCAGGAATTGCTTATACCGTATACCGTTTCTTCACACCGGACTATCTGGAAGATTTCGAAGACGATTTTGATGATGATTTCGACGATGATTTCTTTGAAGACGATAAACCGGGGGAAGGTTCTGAAGAGTAGGATCGGCATTATAAAAGAGAGAGCGTGCCTCAGTAAGTGAGACACGCTTTTTTGCTCGAATGAGCCTGGCTTTCAGGCTGCAGAAATAAGGATAGAAGAGGAGTACGCATAGTGAAAAAGGGTGAGATATACGAAGGAACCATAGAAAGATTTGATTTTCCGGACAAAGGGTTCATTGAGCTCCCGGAAGGAAAAATTGGAGTAAAACATGGGCTTCCCGGCCAGAAGGTGCGGGTCATGATAAATAAAAAGAGAGGAGGGCGCTGTGAGGGAAGAATTCTTGAAGTTTTGGAGCGTTCAAGTCTGGAATCAGCAGAAACTCCCTGCCCTCATTTTGGAAGCTGCGGAGGTTGTGTTTATCAGACCATTCCATATAAGGAGCAGCTTAAGATCAAGGAGCAGCAGGTAAAGGCTCTCCTTGATGGAGTCTGTGAGGACTATGAGTTTGAAGGCATACTGCCAAGTCCTGCAGAGGCAGAATACCGGAATAAAATGGAGTTTTCCTTTGGTGATGAATATAAGGAGGGCCCCCTTGCTTTAGGTATGCATAAGAGGGGGAGTTTTTATGATGTGGTAACCACTACAGAATGCAGAATCGTTAATCCGGATTTCTGTAATATTTTAAAGGCTGTAAAGGATTACTTTGAAAACCTGGGAACCGGTTTTTATAAGAAGATGCAGCATACGGGCTATCTGCGCCATCTGCTTGTACGCCGGGCAGTAAAGACCGGAGAGATTATGGTGGCTTTGGTTACTACGACTCAGGAAGATGTGGACTTAAAGCCTTTTACGGAAATGCTTCTGGAACTGCCCTTAAATGGCAGGATTGTAGGGATCCTTCATATTTTTAATGACAGTCTGGCTGATGTGGTGAAAAGCGACCGGACGGATATTCTATATGGACAGGATTACTTTTATGAGGAGCTGTTAGGAATGAAATTTAAAATTTCCCCGTTTTCCTTTTTCCAGACCAATTCCCTTGGGGCGGAAGTTTTGTATGAGACTGTAAGAAGATATGTGGGGGAGACAAAAGATAAGGTGGTATTCGATTTGTACAGCGGAACCGGTACCATCGCTCAGATGATCGCTCCGGTAGCCAAAAAGGTGGTGGGCGTGGAAATCGTGAAAGAGGCAGTGGATGCCGCAAAAGAGAATACAAGGCTGAATGGGCTTGAGAACTGTGAATTTATTGACGGGGATGTTCTTAAGGTCATTGATGAGTTACCGGATAAGCCGGATCTGATTATACTGGATCCGCCAAGAGATGGGATTCATCCGAAGGCGTTAGGAAAGATCATTGATTTTGGGGTGGACAGGCTGGTGTATGTTTCCTGTAAGCCTACCAGCTTGGCAAGGGATCTGGTGGTTCTTCAGGAGAGAGGGTATAAGGTGGAGAAGGCTTGTTGTGTGGATATGTTTCCTTCGACGGCAAACGTTGAGACCATTATGATGCTTGAGCGGAAAGCCCGGTAAATCAAAGGATTTCGATATTTTTAGGTTGATATGAGTCTGTGTTTTTGAGCCTGAAAACAATAAAATATGTTTCCACTTACTATGGTGGGGTAAGGAAAATGTACATTTTAGCAAAAGACAATTTAAAAAAATGTAGATTGACTACTATAATAAGAACTTTAAAGTGTCGCATAAAAAATATAGGAGCTAAAATATGGGTTTTATTGTAGATGATTTACTAAAAAGTATTTCTGAAGAAGGGTATACATCAAATGAAATTAAGGCGGCTATACTTGAGATACTAGATCCTTTTTTTATAAATAAAGATAATCTAAGAAAAAATCTATTTGATAGTCAAATACTTAGTATTTTTGGATATGTAATACTTTATGGGAATGACAATGTGTTCAAGGATAGTTTAGAAGAAGTGCTGCAAATTTATCGAACAGCATTTGTGACTGATGAAATGCTATTATATGAGATTATTTTCTTTTCGAGTGAAGAATTTGGCCAAAAAGACAATATGATGTGGAATGTGAAATCTAATACACCCAATAAGGTATCCGATGATATATATGAATCTACCTTTGCATATATGAAACATATCGGTGATACATTGGAATTGGCAGTAAAAATGGAAACACAAGAAATTTATACATTGTTGAGGATAATACAGCGTAAAGATATAGATTATCTCAAGATAAAGAAAGTCAATTTTGGTAGTACCATTAATAACATTATTGAACAAGGAAGATTACTTCAGATTTTAAAAACAAGTCCTATATCTATCAAGTTATCCGATTGGAGAAATATTGCATACCATCATACATATAGCATAGAAAAGAATAAGATAATTTGTTGTTTTGGAAAAGAAAAGGATAAATTTGAAGTTACTATTGATGAATTAAAAGAATATACTAGTCAAATTATTAGAGCTTGTAATAGTATAGATTTAGCCCGCAGAATTTTTTTGTATGATAATATTGATAAATTCAGTGTAATGGCAAGTAGATACATAGAGTATAAATCAACAGATAGACCTATTATGAAAATTTCACAGTTAAAAACATCTCTATTGACTCAAGGCTTTTTGATAACAGATTACAAAGTAGATGAATATGTATCTCAAGTTATAATACAAGATTTAAAGAATGATGGTACTCTAAACGAAGAGGAGTTGAAAATGCGCCATATACATGCTACACAATTTCTTTATAGTATTTATACGAAGTTACCTAATAATGTTCTGCGTATTATATATAGCAATGCAAAAAAGGAAGTTCAATTCCAGGCATCTGTTAAAGGGGAGGTTTGTAAAAAAGTTGATGAAGGAATATATGGTATTTCTTATTTGATATCCAATATAGTCATAGAATCAAAGTAGAAATTATTATATTTTGCGAAGGAAAATATATATCAGGCGTAATATGATATAATGGCGACTATTTTATCCTGTATATTAAAGAAGGATTTTATTGATATTATTTTCGGGGGAGAAATACCCTTGCCACTTAATGCTTGGTCAAAGGAGTTTTGACATGTAGTATTAAAAACACCTTTCACTGAATGATGATTTTAAAGGGTATCGGACATTGGCTGCACAGTCGGATTTTGATTTATTTTAAGGTCGCTGATAATTGTATGTATCCTGTTAATTTGATATAATTGAGAAAAGTGTTTAGGGGGTACATACGATGAAAGCATCAGATGCAGTATATAGAATGATGAAGGAACATGGTGGCGTTTTTACAGTAACTACATTACTTGGTAATAAGCACGATTTTCATATGAGTCAGGATGATAAATATATTTATTCTGACTCAGCATTGCCAAATCAGAAACTGGAATTTTCCGTTTTTGATAAAGTTGCTGATTTTATAAGAAAAAGTGGTGGAACAGTAAGAAAAGGAAATGGACATGATTCTAAGGTCGGTGGAAAGCATTGTGGACAAGATACTTTGATGTATTTTGTGGCTACAGAAATCTATGGTCATAGGGAAGGCGAATCAACATTTGATCCGATATTTGCATTAGCAGCAATACTTGATAATGCTGGAGTAGTTGTTAATTTGCGCGGAAAGATTAAACTAAAAGCGGAATATATGAAATAATTACGAGGAGAATTAAGCAATAGACTATATAAATAATTAGAGACATCTATCAGAAATGGATTGTAGCACAGATACTTAATAGATGGGGTAGAAAGGTTATCCTCACTGGTAAGTTTTCGCCATGAAGTATAAAACTCCCGGCAACTGGAACGTTGAAACCGTTTGTGCTGGAGAGGAAAGCTTGATTTTATGGGGACTTGCGGGATTGATTGAGAAAAATGGAGTTGTGTTTTTGTAAAAATCTGTTTAGTGTGACCGAATCTCAGATGGAGATGGGGTAATGCCAAAATGTTAAAATAGGGCTTTTGCCAAAAAGTATTGAGTTTCGCCGGATTGTGTGAACAAATCCGCGAAAATTGATACAAATGGTAAAAGTCCTATATTTTTGAGTAAAATGATAATAGAAGGAAAGGATACATGGAAAAACTTACTGAATTGTTTTAAGAATCGTGATATAATTATATTACGAGTATTTGCTTAATTATCAGATTTATTAAAGGTATTTATTAAAGAAATAATGGGAACGATTAAGGTGGTTAAGTTGGATAAGACAGGAACTAAATGGTTAAGAGAGGAAACAATCTTAGCTTTCGATTTGTATTGTAGAACACCTTTTGGAAAAATATCATCATCCAATAATGATATTAAAGAATTGGCCCAATTGATTGGAAGAACATCTGGGGTAGTTGCACTTAAAATGTACGACCTTGCCCATTTCGATCCTGAATTAAGGAAGAGGAATATAAGCAATGGCTCATGGAAGCAAGTTAGATTTAGAAGTGTGGAATGAGTTTTGCGAAAATTGGGAAGAGTTATCTTTTGCTTTTTCCAGAAGAAGATTTATAAGAAGCACTTGCACCGTATCTAAAGGATAATACATTTTAATCGGAGGTATGCGTAGTGGTCGTTAAAAAAATTGACGAAAACAAAAAGGAAGAGGCATTGGAACTTGTTATAAGGGTATTTATGAAATATGAGGCTCCTTATTATTCTGATGAAGGTGTTGAAACATTTAAAAGGACAGCAGTATATAACGAAGACTATATGGAAAGCATTACAATGTATGGTGCTTATAAAAATGATAAAATTGTGGGTGTTATAGCAATGAGAAATAACGGCAGTCACATAGCATTATTTTTTGTTGACGGACAGTACCATCGAAAGGGAATAGGAAAGAGATTGTTTCAGACTGTGCTTGAACAAAGCACAGCGGACGAGCTAACTGTTAATTCTTCACCATATGCCCAAGAAGTCTATCATCATTTGGGCTTTGAGGATACTGCTCCTGAACAGGTTACAGATGGTATAAGATACATCCCGATGATATATAAAAAGAATACATACGATATTGCATCACTTATTCCAATGCTTGAATATAAAGATACTTCAATAGCATATAAAGCCTTACAGGAACTGGAGCGAATATCAGATGAAACAGGGTCTGTATATGCTTATATAGAGAAATTTGTAAACATGATAAGAAGTGACAAATATGTGGTTCGGGTTCGTGGTTTCCGGCTTTTTTGCAAGCAGGCCAAATGGGATAGGAATAATATTCTCGATGAAAACATAGATGCTGCCCTGCATATTCTGAATGATGAAAAGCCAACTGCAGTAAGGCAGGCTCTTGCAGCATTATCAGATGTTGTAAGATATAAACCGGACTTAAGAGAAACCGTGAAAAAGGCTGTGTATGAAATAAATTATTTGCGGTACAAGGACACCATGCATAGCCTGATTGCAAAGGATATTAGGGAGGTGCTTGATCTGATCAAGGAGGTTTGAGAATGAGCAAATATAAAAGCAGTGGGAATACCTTCTGATATGGCATCAAATGGGGTAAGGTTTTTACCTCACCCGTAATAAAAAAATATAATTTTGCCATGAAGTATCTAACTTCCATCTACGGCGAACGTTGAGACCGTTTGTCTGCTTTCAAAGAAACCTTGATTTTATGCGGTGTTGAGGGAATACCAAGTAAAAAATGAACCTGTGTTATTGTATAGGCAAAGATAAATTTATAATTCTTTTCATGGGGATGGGGTAATGCCAGATTGTTTAAATTAATGCTTTTGCCAAAACGTATAGGGGTTTCGCTGAAATGTAAATATAAATTAGCGAAATCCTTATTTGAAGATAAATACATTTGACCAGATGGTTTACTTTTGGGGTGAGTGTAACACATGATTGACAAACCTACAGAACACCGTTTATTAATGCAGTAACAGACTTGACTACCACCTCTTATTTTAATGAATCAGATTTGCCAGAGCAACTTTCAAGGATAGTTCAGGTTTCACCTAGTTCTGCCAGCATTCGGTTATCCCAGTTGGGATTCTCCCAATATGAAGGCAAGAACGCAAATACTCATGATGAAAGGCGGCTTAACATATTCCGGCAGATGCCAGGCACTCTGTGAATGACAGAGTGCTAATTTTAAAGAGAGCGTGTCAAGTACATAGTTGAAATTTTATAACGGCTTATTTTTTTGTACCATATGTCAACTAACTCATTGACAGGAAAGGAGCTAAACCGTGGAAAGCCTAGCGAAAAAGGCGGTCAGGGAACTGATCCAGGAATCCGGAGGGGAAGTACAGGAATTGCTGAAACTACGGCTTCTGATGGCAAAGACCTCAGTGAAAAAGTATGAAGCTATCGAACGCAGCGTATGTTCAGACGGAAGGGTGCATGGGTTATTGCAGTTTTACGGGGCAAACCGCACAGGCCGATGGGCAGGGCGGTTGGTACAGGTACAGAATCTCCCTCAGAACCATCTCCCTGATTTGGAACTTGCAAGGAAGCTGGTGAAGAATGGGCGGTTTGAGGAAGTGGAGCTCTTATATGAGTCTATACCAGATGTGCTGTCAGAACTTATCCGCACTGCTTTTATTCCAAAGGAGGATTATCGGTATCTGGTAGCGGACTTTTCTGCCATTGAAGCCAGAGTGCTGGCATGGCTGTCCGGGGAGCAGTGGAGACTGGAGGTGTTTGCTACGCACGGCAAGATTTATGAGGCGTCCGCGTCCGCTATGTTTCATGTGCCGATAGAAGAGGTTACGAAAGGTTCCTCACTGCGGCAGAAAGGGAAAATTTCAGAGCTGGCACTTGGTTATGGAGGAGCCGCAGGTGCGCTTATCTCCATGGGAGCGATGGACATGGGAAATAAGGAAGAAGAACTTTCTTCCCTGGTTTCAACCTGGAGAAGAGCCAATCCCCATATCACACAATTCTGGTGGGAGGTGGATAAGGCTGCAATCCAGGCAGTCACCGAGAAAAAGAGGACAAAGGCAGGAAGGATTATGTTTGAATACTACAGCGGGATTCTTTTTGTGATTCTTCCTTCGGGCAGAAAGCTGTCCTATGTGAAGCCAAGAATGGAGATGAGTTTGACCGGAGAGGACTGACCTATGAGGGAATCGGCGTGAACAAGAAGTGGTGCCGGATAAAAACCTATGGACCGAAACTGGTTGAGAACATCGTGCAGGGGACAGCCAGAGATTTATTGGCGGAGGCTATGCTGAGGGTGGATAAAGCAGGGTATGAAATTATCATGCACTGTCATGATGAGATTATAGCAGAAGCGCCGAAAGGAAGCGGATCCGTGGAAGAACTGTGCAGGCTTATGGCAGTGCCGCCTGTATGGGCAGATGGTCTGCCACTGCGGGCGGAATGATATGAGTGCAGTTTAAAACAGGACAGTTCTTTGTTTCAGGCTCTTTTGAACAGTGGTGTGGGCAATATCGTCTGCGAAACGGAAATTGCCGCTATCCAACGTGAAATAACCGAGTGCCTGGGTGAGCAGGGTATGACACGCTATCATCCAAAGGAGCGGACAAAAAAAGCGGAGGGAATCAAACGCTATCGGTTTGACTGTAAGAATATCCATATCGCCGTTATTTCCTCGCAGCCGCGAATGGGAGCTACCACCATGGCTATCGGTCTTTCCTCTTGGCTTGCCGCGGTAGGAGCTTCCGTTTGTTATGTATATGAAGCCATGATGACAAAGTATATCGCTGGAGCGTAATGCTCCGGCATATAGAGAATTTATGATGACAAAGCAAGCTGAACTAAAACAACAGGCATATGCCAGCGGTTTGAAAAGCCGTGCGCTTTCCGTGCTGATTTATCTGATTGACCGTTCCAATGCTGATTTAACCTGTTTTCCTGCCATTCCAACCATGGCAGAGCAACTACATATCTCGTTATCTACCGTGAAACGTGCCTTAAAAGAGCTTGTGGACACAGGCTTTCTAAAAAAAGACAGCCGTTTCTGCGAAAATAACCGTGGGCAGACCTCGAATCTCTATACGCTGATATTCCGAGAAGAATCTCCCACGCCTGAAAACGACAACAACCCTGACCACAGGGACTCCATAGAGCCTGCTGCACAGAGCATACCAACAGGCGAATATAAGGCAGAACGTATTACATTTGCCGCTATAGCTTCTAAACAGAAGAAGTGCGACCATGAGCCGCAGGAAACAACAACGGAACAACCGTCACAGCATGAGCCAAAACCTTGCATTTACCATATAGACACCCCCGTTCACACTGTACTTTTACATGGATTCAATAATAGACTTTGGTTATACCGGTGAAGGTATTCTTTTTTTCTACCCCTGTCGACAGGGATAACTCTGCGTGGAATCCCTTTTCATCGGCGTACAGATTGATTACGCCATTATACCGCTCCACGGTTTCCAAGACGGAGGAAACGCCAAGGCCGAAGCCGCTTCGCTTAGAGGATAGATATTTCCCCCCTCTGGTTTTGAGTTCCCCGTCAAAGCTGTTGTCCACAACAAATTCAAGCTGGCCGTCCTGTACCCGTCCGGCGATAAAAATGGTCTTATCCCCAGTTTGCTGGCGCTGGCAGGCCTCCACTGCATTTTCCATCAGGTTTCCAAGAAGACCGCACAGATCCACAATCGGAAAATTCAGCACTGCGGGAAGCGAAAGCCTTGCGCGGAACTGGATACCGGCTGACTGTGCAAGATTGCTGTAATACTGCACCAGTGCGTCCAGCTCGATGTTGTCAGTGAGACGGCCAAGCCGGGTACCCTCGTTGATTTCCGTGATACCACGGATATAGTTTTCAAGTTCCTCACAGTGTCCTTCTCCGGCCAGTGTCATCAGGGTGCGTAAGTGATGGCGGAAGTCATGGCGCAGCTTTGCACTTTCCTCCACCTTCTGGTTCATCTGCCGCAGATGCTCCACCTGCATAGTAAGCTGTCGTTTCATCTGCCGCTGTTCCTCGGCATAGACAAGGCTGTGGCGGTAACCCATGGTAATATCATACCCCAGCACCACGCCGGTTGCGATGACAAGGCTAAGGCTTCCCCATTCCTGAAACCAGCCGCTAAGGATTGGCTCGTAGTTCGGCAGGAGGCGATCCCAGACAAAGGCGCAGGCATAGATAATATCCGCATAGAGCAGTATGGTCGCCTTTTCTATATTTTGACGTACCGCCATAGCAGCGGTAAACAGAAGATAAACAGCGGTAAGCAGCTTGAAACCGAAAACCAGATTGGAAAAAGCAAGCATTACCGGAAGTGTAAGCTGCGCAGCAAATACTCCGTAAAGAAGCGCCAACACACAGACAACTCCGGAGGCGGCACCGCTGATTACCTGCATAGTTCTTTTTGTGCCGCAGATGCGATTGTGGAGAATGATCACAAGCAGCGTTACCAGATATCCGCTGACCAGTTCTACCGTGTACCATGGCTGGATTGGAAGCGGCAGGATACCATGCACCACGCAGTAGGAAGTAAACACTGCGGTCGAAAGACACAAAAGGAAAAAGAGCCAGATATTGTTCCCCCGACGGGTACGGATGGCAAGATAAAAGCTAAAAATGGCAAGCATCAGTGTTACCGTGACCAAAATCAGGCAAATCCCGAACCGCAGTCCCCGGATTGTGTAAGTATTCAGAGGTTCGCCAAAGGAAGGCGGATAAACAAGGCCGCTGTATAAAAAGGAGTGGTCACTGACCGCAAGCAGAAGTGTCACCTTGCCGGAGGCTTCAAAGGTAATGACACGGCATTGGGTCTGGTCCTGATAATCGTCCGGGTCCGGTTTGCCCATTTGCAGCTTCAGTTTATCATCAATGTAAAACCGGTAAGCGGAATAGATTTCGGGCAGTTCAAGGGCATAGGTATGTTCCTCCTCCGGCAGGTACAGCGTTAAGGCGTAGCTGGCACTTCCATGAGGGGAGCGGCGAGAGTCGCCCATGGCAAAATTAGACTGTTCTCCAATGGACAGGTACTGATAATTGTCACCTTGTTGTTTTAAGGTTTCCGGTGTCAGCAGGCGGTCTGCATAGAAACGCCAGCCGTCCCGCAGATAGCGGATGGGTATGTCCGTCCAGTCCGCTTCTGAAACATACAGCGCGCCGTTAATAGCCTGAGGTGCAGCTTTTGTGTACTTGTTGTCAAAATGGTATAGGGCGAGAAACAGAGCGGAGGAAAGGGCAACCATCAGAAGCAGCGCCAAAGACCGCCGTAATACAAAAGGTTTTTTATCCATGGCGTTTCCTCCTGAAAAGTGTAATTCCTCCCGCAGCTAAAAGTAAGCCACCGGATACAGGAAGCAGCGGCGATGTACTTTTTCCAGTCTCCTGTGTATTTGATAGTTCTGTAATGGTATAAGTGCCTGCCGTATCTGCTGCAAAGCGCAGAAGTTCCCCGTCATAGGAAACATCTGTAATTTGTTCGCCAGCGTCGTTTTGGATGGTGATATCAGTATGTTCCGACTGCGGCATGTATCGAAGCCGCAATACTGTTCCCGAGAGCTGCGTAACCGGTTTGCCTGAAACCTCCACTGCAAGCACAATCTGATTGCTTTCCGGCTGGGTCAGCCTAACAGTCAGAGTATCCGTATCCGACAGGTTCAGTGCTAAAAGCAGTTTGCTTGGAATACTGACGGTTACATCGCCGGAACCAAATACGACGCTTTCTTCCTCTTTACAGAGATCCTTTAGACGCAGACCGGAAATGACCGTCTGGGTAGGAGAATAGGATTCTGTAACAGTGGCAGATACCTGAGATTCTAAGCTTTTCTCCGACTGTGTAGTGTTATCGTCCGGTACTGGGTTGCCTACTGTTTGGGTACTGTCCTTCGGTTTGGGAACTGTATCGTTTTTTTGCTCAGCAGAGGTACTCTCTGTTTCCCGTGTAAAGAAAGCATCGGAAAACACTGGTACCGCTGATTCAGTCGGATTGGCATGTGCCACGACTGTTGGTTTCTCTGTTACGGGAACCTGAGCCTGTGAATTGCTATCGCTGTTATGACTGTCGTTACTTTGGGAATCACCGGAGGACTCAGGAGCAGATGGAGACGGCTCATTTTCACCAGTTGAGGAATTCTGTCCTCCCTGCGGTTTCTGTTGTTTTCCTGATGAGGAACCTGAATCCTGTGAGGGCTCATCTGTATCTGAGGAGGAATCGCTCGTATCAGGCGAATCATTATCATTACCTGAATTGTTATCCTCATTGGAATTATCGGGCGGATTGGTTGGAGGTGGAGCAGGTTGTGTACCGGTTCCTGAACCTCCGCCGTTTACATCGCCGCCATCCCGATCACCACCGGAATAATCAAGAATACTAAGCTCCCCGTCATATTGAAAGGTCAGAACACCGGTCTGACCGCCGGGATAGGTCACCTTAAGCTCATAAGTACTTCCATAGGTAAGTACTCGCTGAGAAAGCTGGAGACCATCGGAGACAGACAGGAAGCCATCATTTAGGCTTGTCCATTCTCCGCCATCCTGCCGCAGCCATACAGCAAACTCCACCAGCTGTTCCTCCTGTGCGGCAGAAAGCACCCACGGAAAGCGCAGAAAGCCGCGTCCCGCTACACAGCAGTTAATATCCGGTTCACCGGGAACCTGAATGGAAACCGCGCAAAGCTGCCGGGGCAGAGAAACACCATCTGCCAGAGTATATTCTGTTCCAAGGTCAGGTGATGTAAAAGCATAGTACACACCAGCCGTAACAGTATCCACGGTATCCAAAGACCATGCACCTGAGATTAAGTCATAGGGATTGCACTCTGCGTCATAGCCGATGAAGCCTGCGATGGAATCGGCAAACCAAGTGGAAAGCTCCTCCTGCGTGGTTCCTACGGGGAATGCCACGGCATCTGTCCGATCTGGTTCATCAAAGCTGGTCAGAGTGATTGCAGCAGGCGTTACGGTAAGTAGCGGAGCAGTTACCTGTACGGAAATGGAGACCGTATTTTCTAGTCCTTCGGAAAGCGTTGCTCCGGCTGGAACAGAAATGTTTCCAATCACAATGTAAGTACCGGGTGTTTCTGCATCCACTGTGCTGAAATCCCATGTAACAGACAATGTAAGCGGATAGGAAGAACCCTCCTTTTCCGCTGTGGCGGAAATGCTGATAGAATCCAGTTCATTCTGTAACTGCGTAAAGTCGGTATCGCCGCAATCCGTATGGAACGTACCTGTGAAAGCATTCGGGGTAGTATAGGAAATGATGCTGCCGGTATAGTCAAAGGTGTCAGGAACGGCGCTGTCTTCAGTTCCGCCCGCTCTAACAGTGCTGTCGCCTGTACCGCCGGTTTCATCACCATCCGTAACCATATCTGCATCGGAAGGAGTCGCGGTGTCTATGCTGTCATCCGAAACAGAACCGCTGCCGTAATCGGTAACAGTATCTGTGGTTTCGGCAGGTACAACCGGTTCCTCTGCCGCCAGTACAGGCGGTGCAAGTGCTGTACAAACCAGAAAAGCGGTTAAAATCAGTGCAAGTATCTGCTTCATATTCCCTCCCCCCGCAGCGAACCGGCGGAGAGACTCAGGCGCTGCCCTTGTACCTGCCGTTGCAGGCGGCGGCTGACCGGCAGCTGCTCCCCATTTTTCAGGATGAGATAATCGCTGCCAAGCTCCCGCACTTCCTTTAGGTTGATAACAATGCCCTTAAAGCAGGACATAAACTGCGGATAGGAGCAAAGCTTATCGGTAAGCTCTGAGAAGCTGCCGGATACCGGAACGAGACAGTCCTTTAAATGGATACAAGCACAGCGGTTCTGATAATCCGCATAGAGAATCCTGTCCAGCGTGATTTCCAGCAGCTGATTCCTTGTGGTAACCGTGATGGAGGGAACGCTCTGCGGCTCTGCAATCTTACAATAGTGCAGTGCCCTTGAGAGTTTGTCCAATGTGGCTGGTTTTACGATGTAATCCGCTGCCCGTACATCATAGCTTTTTACACCAAATTCCGAGCTGGTGGTTAGGAAAATAAGATTGACATTCTCGTCTAGTTGTCGCAGCTTCAAGGCGCAATCCACGCCGTTTTCGTTGTTCAGATAAATATCCATAAAGACAACGTCATAGCTGCCCAGTATGTAATCGGCAAGTAATTCCCTGCCACTATGGAATTCTGTAATTTGCATTGGTTGATGTTGATTGGTTTCATATTGCTTCAAAAGGCTGCGGAGTATTTCACACTCAGTAGCCATATCATCTACGATTGCCGCATTCATTTGAAATCCCTCCTTCTGTACATAATTATCCAGTTAACATTATACCATATATTTCAGGAAAAAAATAACCGCTTGTGCAGATTTTCGACCGCTTGATCATAACCCATTGAAAAACACTTGACAAAATGATACCCTAATAAAAACTATCATACTTCTTCGGTGGAAGAGGTGTGGTAGTTTTTTATTTGCATTTTAAGGAAGGAGGAGGTCGCCGTGTGAATGTGGCATTGTGCGCGGCGTTCTTGGAAGAGGACGTCTGGGAAAACCGTCTGGTAACGGCGGCTCTCCCACAAAGGATTGAAATTACGGAGTGTAACAGTGCAGAAGCACTTCTAAGGATACTGGAATTAAAGCCGTTTTCACTGCTGGTTGTTGTGTTAAATGGTGTGGCGGGACTAGAAGCGGTACGTCATCTCAGGGAAAAGGCACCAGACGTTTCTCTTCTGTGGATTTCCGATGAGGATTACAGCCTGTTCGGCTATCAGTACCGTGTAACCTGTTTCCTGCAACGAACGGTATCTGATGCGGAGCTGCACGAAGCTGTAGCAGGATGTTTGGAGATTTCTGAAAAAGGAAAGGAGGAAACAGCGAAATGACAAAAAACATTGCGCTGTGCGGAATAGAGAAAGAACTTGTCAGTACACCGGAACGGTGGGGAGAATACCGTCTCTTACGCTTTTGTGACGAACCGGAACGGCGAGGTGATGTAAAGCTGGCGTACTTTCTGCGGGACGGTCCACCTGTGTCATTGGCTGTCGTGGGCTATCCCGGAGCAAAAGGACTTGCCGCCTGTGATTATCTGCGAACACAAAGCCGCGAACTGCCTATCCTTTGGCTGTGCAGCCGCAGAGAGTTTGAGGCGGAAGCAAAACGGATTGGCGTTGCCTTTTACGACACCGATTCACTCACCACAAGTCTACTTGATACAAAATTACCGATTGACATTTCCAAGGTGACCGCGAAAACAGGTGCTTGTCGTAGTGCAAAGATGAAAAATATCAGTAAGGAAAATACAGCCTTAAAAAGAAAGGCAAAGAGAGTGGAGGATATTATGAAAATAAAACAAATGGCAGAAAGGCTAAACCGCTTTTCAGTCAGACAAAAAGCAAAACGAATCGTAGCGCTGACGTTAGCTATGCTGATGGTGAACCCGGTCACAGGCTATGGTGTTACTGCCCATGCACAGGAAGGGGAAACCATTACCGCTTTCGCAAAGTTGTCCAGCGAAATTACTACACAGCAGCTTGCAGTGGGTGCAAAAAAATCGGATATTTATCTGCCGGAAACGCTTAATGTTACCATAGGTGTTTCTTCTGTTAAAACCAAAGAAAATGCTGCGGAAACACCGCAGACCGAGGAAAACCTCACCGAAGAAGTAAAAGCTGACGAGTCCCCTGCTGATGCTTCTACTGTTTGGGATAATTCTGCAGAAGAATCACAGGCAGGCGCAAACAGCCCAGAGAATAACACCGCTACGGACAGTAAAGCTACCGTGGTAATGGACAGCGGCGAAGTTCCTTTAGCCGCAAACACCGATGGCTTTGCCATCAGCGCAGTTTCAGGGGATGTGGATACTGAACCAGCGGAAGCCGTACAAATCACCGCAGAAGAACGGACGCTGATGGGCATCACATGGGAAATTAACACACAGCGCAGTGGCTCGGATATCTTTAATTCCGCTCATGCTGGTGCGGTATTTTTCTATGAGCCGGTTTTACCTCAGGGCTATGTGCTTGCAGATGGCGTGAGCCTGCCACAGATTCAGGTGCAAATTGAGCAAAACAATCAGTGGGCGTTTAGTCAGAACCAGACCCTAGACGGAATCAAAATCACGGTCAAGGCCGAAAAGGGTGTCTTCCCGGAGGGAGCCTTTCTTCATGCCAAGAAAGTAAACAATACAGAGGACAAAGAGAAAATCCAAAGTGCGATCAGTGAAGAAGTCAAAGCGGAGAATTCTGCTAAAACCGTAACGAAACTGGTTTCTTTCGACATCACCATCACGGATGCGGAGGGCAACGAGCTTCAGCCCGATACCAGTAAGGGCGAGGTAAAGGTCTCCTTTGCACAGCTACCTATGGTGACGGAGGCTGCCACATCCACGCAGGAGCTGAAGGTCTTTCATATGGATGATACCTTAAGCACAGCAACGAAGTTGGATACCACTGTGAATGAAGAGACAAAATCAGTAGAAGCAACAGCAGAGCATTTTTCTCTGTATACGGTGGCAATGCTGACCGCCACGGCGGAGACTGGAGAAGCCAGCGTGACCGATTCAGCAGATACAGTCACCTATTATGACACAATTGAAGAAGCGATTCTTGTGGCACAAAGCAAGGTGAATAGCACCGTCAAGCTTCTCAAAGATGCAGGAACCGAAAGCCCTATACAAATCACCACGGGAAGCTTCATTTTAGACTTAAACGGCAAAACCATGACCTATACCGATGCTTCCGGCAGGGGTACAACAGCGATAGAGATGAAAAGCGGAGCTAAGCTCAGCGTAAAAGACAGCGTGGGAAACGGAGGCATTACAGCAGCAAATGCGAGAAACTCCATCACAGCAGGCAGCGGCTGCACGCTTACGCTTTATGCCGGTAGCTATACAGGGATTGACACCATGCCGGAACTTGTTTCATCGGCACTGGCAGAGGGAGTGGATTTTGAAAACCTTGACAATACCGACGAATGGATTAGCAGAGCGACGATTGCCTTACTTAATATGCAACATGTCGGAAATGTGCGTGTAGGCAAAATGCCAGCCGCAGTCGAGGTATCCGAGCAGGGCGGTGGTGTGCATTACTATGATACCATTACCGAGGCTATATCGGGAGCAATCAGCCTTCCCGAAAGTACGCTGAAGCTGAACAAGGATATCTCGCTGAATAGTGAGTTACGGATTACAGGCGGAACATTCAATTTTGATTTAAACGGTCATACTTTGACCTTCACAGGTAGTGGTAATGTAATGCTGCAGCAAGGTGCAAGCATTACATTTAAGGACAGTGTAGGAACAGGAAAAATCAGCAATTCTTCTATTTGGGCGACTATATATATTCAAGGTGATGCAAATGCAAAGCTACAAGGCGGCACTTATGAAAACGCAAAGAGCGGCGGAGAAGGCATTAATGTTCTTGGAGACAGGAATATAGGAGATTTGCTGGTAGAGGGATATATTTACAGAAATTTAAGCGACAATGCCTATATCAGCGATACAAGCTCATACAAAATCGGCAGCGTCAAGGTAGTCCCTGCTCCTTTGAAAATTACCAATCAGCCGCAGGATAAGACGGTGCAATTTGATTATACCGAGCTTCCGACATTTACAGTAGGCTTTAGCAAGACAGTTACAGAAAATCCTACTTTCAAATGGTACTCTGTGGGTACAGGCACAGGCGGAGCGGACGAAGCCATGGATGGAGAAGAAACGGCTGTACTTGCTGTGGAAGCAGGAAAATCGGCAGGACAATATAAATATTTTTGTGGCTGACTTGAAAAAGTAAATTCCAGTGCAGGACTAAATTCCACCGCCCTTTAAAAGTTGTCATAAATGGTAGAGGTTTTTGCGCACTGTTCTAAGATTTCTGATATAATTAAGCTAACTTCTTACCAAAAATCATGTTTTAGGGCAGAGAAAACAGGCCACTGGAGTTTCGTGTGCGAGACTAAATTCCACCGGCCACATTCAAAAAATGTGAAAAGTTAACTTCCAGTCCGACAGCAGATTTAAGTAAGTTAGTTAACGGTTGTAGCGAATCAGCTTAGGTGTCAGATTGACCTCGTCAGGGACAATGCGCCTAAGCTGAAGTCCTTTTAAGGTGTCTTCGCCAAATGATTCTAGAGCCAGATTATATGGCGTTTCACCACCCAGACTCTCCCGTGGTGTGGAATTGATATGATTAACAATCAGATTCACGTCCCATTGAGTTAGAAATTCAAAGCTGGTTCCTTTTGGAAGCACCATGCGAAGCATGGTATGAACATTTTCAACGCCCCCCTTCTGACCGCTACGCATTGGATCACAGTAGTAAAGATTACAGCGCTGAATTTCATTGATCCCAGTCTCCAGGCCTATAGGATCGCCAAATTCGGAGCCACGGTCAGTTAATACGTATTGGAATAAGGAAACGAATTCATAGGTTCCCAGTCGTTTCTCAAGCTGATCAAATACAAGTCGTACGGCGCCTTTGGTACATCGGTTCATCAGGAATGCAAGAAAAAGTTTTTCCTTTGTAAAGTAGAACGTCAGCAGAGTCTTTTTAGATTCACGGGAAGAATGAACCGTGTCCATTTCTGCAAAGTATTCAAGATCCAAAGACTGAAAATCAAGATAGGTTCTGTTGACAAAAACAGAGCGATCCGTAATCTGTGTCTTGTGGCATTTTCGCGGTTTGAACTTAGGTTTACGCTTTAAATCTACATTTCTGGCGGAAAACAGACCCTTGTCAATGTAGGTATAGATTGTGCGGACAGACATATCCAGTTCCGGATGATTTATGGAGATCTGATAGGGAGACTGCCCCTGCTCAATTAGAGGAGTAACAATCATATCTTTTTGATGCAGTTCGTGCTTTGTCATGCAGATACCGTTTCTGGAATTGGTGAGTAACTCATGATATTTGCGGTCAGCAAACCGTGCATTGTATGTGTATTTGTGAGCAATGGTGCAGTGAGAGATCTTTTTGTCGCAGCCATTGCAAACGTAGGGAGCTTTATCCAGTCGGGAGCAGCGTTCCTTCACAAAATCCCGGCAGGTTTGATTACAGGTCGGACAGGAAGCACATTTGATCCCGCAGACAAGAATCTTTTTGCAGACATTTACTTTTCGACAGCTAAACCTGTAAATGCAGAAGTTCTTGGTATTGTAAAAGGTGCCTTTATGATACCAGTCAGAGGAACGCCTGGCCTTCACTTCCTTAGAGATGGTGGTTGGATCTTTGCACAGGTATTTTGCAATATCTTTAAAAGTATGATTTTGATTTAAAGAGTTTTCAATAAAAACACGATCCTTCAGAGTGAGATGCTTCTGGTTACCAGGAATATATTTACTCATAAAATCTCCTTCTACTGCTGTCAGAAGGAGTTATAAAGATACCATGTATGTATGAAAGAGTAAATATAAACTGTGCAGAGGTAAACTCTACCTGGGTAAATGGTAGTGGAATTTACTTTTTCAATTTTCAAAATATTTTTGTGAAATAACTTTAGGTGATTACAAGGTGCGTACCAAAACGGTATCTCTTTATGTTGTGGACGGCAGCGGTGCGGCACAGCTTCATGAAGCGGGCGGAGAGGTTACAGCGTATCCGAGCATAGAAACCGCAGTCGAAGCTGCAAAGACAAAGGCAGGCTCTACCGTAAAACTGATGGGAGATGTAAATACAGCGGAAGCCATCGAGCTTACCTCAGGCGAGTTTACCATTGACCTAAACGGACGTACATGGACGGCGGCGAAAAAGGCACTTTTTCTAAAGTCCGGTGCGAACATTACGCTAAAGGACAGCGCAGATGGCGGGATACTCCAATGTTCTGAATATGGTCTTATTTGGGTAGACGCAACATCATATACAGTACCTGTAGTGCTTAATATCGAAAGCGGCAAGTATATATGCCACAATACAGGCATGGGAAATGTTATATATAGCAGTAATGAATTGGATATCCCGAACAGTATAGTACAGATAAATATATCGGGCGGAGAGTTTTCACTTGATAAACCTATCAGTTCGTATGGGACATATTTTGAAAATGCAACCGTAAATATAAGCGGCGGTAAATTTTTAGCTTCCAGCTACTTTAATAAAGTAAATGCTCAGCTTTCCGGCGGGGAGTTCGGCGGCTCTATCAGAAATGCAGACGGCACTGTTGCTGCATTGTTAAAGGCAGGCTACGGCTATAGAACCGTAGATACTATAACCCCTGATAACGGCAAGTGGGTCAACCAAATCGAGGGAGCACAAAGCCATGTAAATGACTTGGCTCATCAGTTTCTAACCTATAAGACAAGAGTGGAAAAGCTTCCTCTGGAAATCAAAAGAGAGCCTCAAAATCCTGCAAATGCGGTCTATGGCTACGCAGCTGCTCCTGAGGTAAGTATGTTTGCGGATAGGACGTTAGCTGCACCTATCGGCTCTACTGTAATGTACAGACTGTGGAAAGTAAAAAGCGGAGCTGAAACCGTGGACACACCTATGGGCGATGCGAATTTTTCAACCTCTAAAACACTTCCTAAGGGATTTTCCGCAGGAGAGAACAAATTTTATATAGCAGCCCAGTGCGACGGAGCGATTTTAAGGAGCAAGGTCTTTACCTTTACCGTGGAAAAAGCTCTTCCGACAGTGGAACTTAATGTATTTACCAAGAACAGCGAGCCTTTTGAATACGGCAAGGAAGTATTTTTGGAAGCGACTGTAACTGGCGTAAATGGCGAAATGCCTGACGGAACGGTTACCTTTAAAAAGGGAAGCGACACACTTGAAACGGCGAACTATGATTTTGGCACAGAGAAATACACCTTATCAAGCGGCAAGATATTTGATGCGGGAAATCACAGCTTTACCGCTGTCTATACGCCGAGCGAAAACGACCCCGGCAAAAATTATCTCACCGCCACATCTGCGGCAGTGAGCAAGACCATTGCCAAGGCGAATTTGACGGACTTTGCCATCACAGAAGTTACAGGCAAAAAATATGGGGACGCAGTTTTCAAATTACAGGCGACCGCCGCAGGCGCTCCGGTTGATGCAAGCTTTTCAGTGCCTGCGGACAACAAGGTGCTTTCTATAATCGGAGATACGGCAGCCATTATCGGTGCAGGAACTGTACGGGTAACAGCTGTAAAAGCGGCGGATAATAACTTTAACGAAGCGACAGCTACACTGGATATTGCTATCGGCAAGGCGACGCCTACGGTTACCATCAACGAGGTTTCATATTATATATATAACGGCAAACCAGTTACAAATCCTACAGCGGAGCAGGTAACGGTTACGGGCGCCGACTATGCGGATGTCGAGTTTTTATATAGCACAGTTATGTCAGGTCCATATACCGCACAAGCGCCGAAGGATGCGGGCATTAATTATTATGTAAAAGCAAGAATCTTAGAAACTGAAAATACAAAAGCATATTACAGTCAACCGAAAACATTCAGTATCAAAGAGAAAGGAATCAGCATTGCAGGCGGCACTGCGGCATCAAAGAAATATGACGGCGGAGCTGACGCCATAGTGACAGACCTTATCTTTAGCGGACTGCAAAACGGTGAAACCCTTGAACTTGGCAGGGATTACTTAGTAGGTTCCCCTGCCTATGACAATGCAAATGTGGGCACGGAAAAAACTGTCAGTGGAACTGCATCGCTTATATTAAATGAAAAAACTAAAAACTACAATCTCATTTCGGGTAATTACATTATCAGAAACGGCGTGATTACTCGTGGGGACGGACCGGATGCGCCGACAGGCGGAATTGTAGATGATGAAAGAAATATTTTTATCTTTGACAGCGTAGTCGGCACGACTTATGAATACAAAATCGGTTCGGAAAATTGGACGAATATTTTCGCAACCGGCACAGAAACAGTTATTACAGTCGGAAATAAGGCTCTTGCAATAGGCGAGCTTCAGGTTCGCATTAAAGAAACGGCAAATTATCAGGCAGGCGAAGTTTTATCGAATAAAACCGCCTTTACCGCAAGCTTAGAGGGAAGCGTGGACATCACAGGAACAACGGTTTACGGTGAAACCCTTACGGCAGAGGTTGAAGGACAGCAGGCAAATGCAGTGCTTATCTATAAGTGGAAGGCAAACGGAGAAGAAATACAAAACGGCAGTCAAAATACGCTTACTATCTCCGGCTCTTTGGTAGGCAAAATCATCAATGTGGAGATAACGGCTGCAAATTACAGCGGTAAGCTGATAAGCACAACCACTCCGTCTGTTAGGAAAAAACAGGTTACGGCAACAGCAGGCAGTATCACAAAGGTTTATGACGGAAATAAGTGGGTCAATATTCCTCTTTCCATCACTAAGGTAAATGCGAGTGATGATATCACCGTAGTGGCGGAGGGAATCTATAACAGTGCGGATGCAGGAACAGGCAAAACCGTTAGCATAAGCGGAGCAACTGTTACGGGAGATGCGAAGGACTGGTACGAGATTGCTCTGCCGAAAGGCTTGACCGGAACGATTACCCCGAAGAGTATGCCATCAGCTACTGTTACCGTAAACGGCAGCTATATCTATACCGGCAGTGCGATTGTTCCGACAGATGAGAATGTAGTGGTAAAGGACGGAACAACCACTCTCACAAAAGGTACAGATTACAGCTTTACCGCAAGTAATAACATTAACGTAGGAACGGCAAGTGTAGAGGTTACCTTAAAGGGTAATTACAGCGGTAATGCAAGCGGAAGTTTTACCATTGCACCTAAAGCAGTTACACCAACCATTGAAGCCATAGGAAACAGAACGTTTACAGGAACACAGCTTACTCCGAATGTTACCGTAGAGAATGACGGCACAACGCTCATCAAGGATACTGACTATACCGTGAGCTATGGTGCAAATACCAATGTGGGAACAGGCAGCGTTACTGTAAGCCTAAAGGGTAATTACAGCGGAACAGCTACGGCGAATTTCGCCATAACCAAGGCGGCGTCACCAACGGTGTCGGCTCCGGACAATATCGCCATGGTAAAAGGACAGGAAAGAGCCTATACCTTTGACCTCTCCACTCTTACCATGCCGCAGAATGCAGGTGTGAAGACCTACGTGGTGGCATCTCCAAGTAATGCTGATTTGTTTGCTGTAAATCCAACTGTTGACGGCAGTATGCTTAAATTCACCTCCAAGAGTGTGAGTACTGCGGGCGGTACAGCCACAGTGGCTGTGACCATTAAAAGTGATAATTATCGAGATGTTGCCGTTACTTTGACCTTTGAAATCGTCGATAAAGTGCCTGTAAGTATCAGCGGTATTGCCGCAGCAAGCAAGACTTATAACGGCACACCGGCGGTATATACAGGTACACCTATTGCAAAGGATGGTGAACATAAAGTCACTGTTTCCGGTTATAACTATACATGGAGCAAGGCAGACGGCACACCGCTTTTAGAAGCACCTAAATCAGTGGGTAACTATAAGCTTTCGGTATCCGTCAAGGCAGATGATCCTAACTATATCGGCAGTATTAATGTGCCGTTTGAAATCGTCAAGGCTAACCTTATTATTAAAGCCGATGACAAGCATATATTGATTGGCGGAGCAAAGCCTGACTACACTGCAACGGTTACAGGACTGGTAAACGGCGAAACAATCAGTGGCATTAGCTTTACGGACAATGCTCCTAATACCAATACCAAGGGCAGCTTTACCATTACTCCTTCAAACGGCACAATCACCGGCGGCGGTAACGGCAACTACAATATCACCTACGAAACAGGCACGCTGACGATAGGTATTGATGTGTCCGTCATTGATTCGGCAATCGCAGCGGCAAATACCGCAAAGAGCGGTGTTTCAGTGGACGATAGAGCGGCAAACCAAGTATCCAGTGGCACAAGATTTGTTACCACGGCAGAAATGAACGCACTGACCGCTGCAATTCAAACGGCAACAGAGGCAAAAGTCATGGTAAACACAGCAGGAGAAGCACAGGCGGCAGCAAAGACACTGGAGGATGCAGTGGTAAGCTTCAAAGCAGCAATCAAAACAGGAAGCTATACCGCACCAAGCAGCGGCGGTGGTTCTTCTGGCGGCAGCACATCCTCAGGAGGAGGTACGACTACAACTCCTGCTCCTGTCGCAACACCGGAAAAGATGCCAAATCAGCCGGTAACAGCAACGGCTCCTGTCACGGCAACAGCAGGGACGAACGGTGCGGCAAGTGCATCTATCCCGGATAAAGCAGTAACCGATGCGATTTCCAAAGCACAGGCGGATGCAACTAGCCAAGGCAAAACTGCAAATGGAATTTCAGTGGAACTGAACGTTACTATGCCAAAGGGCACAGCTTCCTTGACAGCAACCCTTACCCGCAGCTCTTTGGATAGCCTTGTAAGCGCCGGAGTCAGCAGCCTTGAAATAGGCTGCTCCCTTGTACAGGTTAGCTTTGATAAAAAGGCGCTGGCTGAAATCCAGAAGCAGAGCAGTGGTAATATCAGTATTGCCATTGCACCAAAAACAAACCTTTCCGATGCGGCGAAAAAGATAATCGGCACAAGACCGGTCTATGACATTACGGTAGGCTATGGAAGCGGAAAAACAGTATCCAGCTTTGGCGGTGGAATTGCAACAGTATCTATTCCATATACGCTGGGCAAGAATGAGGCAGTCGGTGGTCTATATGCAGTTTATGTCGATGCAAAGGGCAACGCAAACCGCATTGCAGGCTCTGCCTATGATGCAAACAGCGGCTGTGTTATCTTCACAACCACGCACTTTTCGCAGTACGGCATTGGCTACACTGCACCGACAGCAAAGTTTACAGATACCAGTACCCATTGGGCAAAGGAATCCATTGACTATGTGGTGGGCAGAGGGCTGATGTCCGGAAGTTCGGAAACAGCATTTACACCAAATTCCGCTATGACGCGGGGAATGCTGGTAACAGCTCTTGGCAGACTAGCAGGAGTGGATACAAAAGCCTATACAAAGAACAGCTTCACAGATGTAAAAGCAGACAGTGCATATCGTCCGTATATTGAGTGGGCGTACAGCAAGGGCATCATTCAGGGCATCGGAAACAGCCAGTTTGCTCCGGACAGGGCGATTACCCGTGAGGAAATTGCGGTAATCTTTGCAAACTATGCAAAGGCAACCGGCTATACGCTGCCAATCACCCGTGAAGCAAGCATCTACGCTGATGCTTCCGGTATTGGAAGTGCGTACAAAGACGCTGTAAAAGCCATGCAGCAGGCAGGAATTATGATGGGAGGCAGTGACAATAAGTTCAATCCAAAGGGAAATGCCACCCGCGCCGAGGTTTCCTCCATGTTAGGCCGTTATATCAAGCTTACCATCAATCCTGCCACAGCGCAGGGATGGGCGCAAAACGATGCCGGACAGTACCTGTACTACAAGGATGGCAAAGCTCTAACCGGTACACAGACCATCGACGGTGTGAAGTATTTCTTCAGCACCGATGGTACGCTGAAAACCGGCTGGGTCAAGGACGGCGATAACTGGCGTTTTTATTCCGGTAAGACCATGTTAGTCGGCTTTTGGGATCTTGGTGCAAACGGAAACAATAAGACCTATTACTTTACCAAGGACGGTCTGATGGTATCCGGTAAGTGGCTTGAGATTGACGGTAAATGCTATTACTTTTACACTGATGGTTCTCTTGCCAGAAGCACCAAAATCGACGGCTATGAAGTCGATGAAAAAGGCGTAAGAAAAGCAAAGTAACCGGCAACCATAATAAACAAAATTGAATTAAGGGCAAACCCATCTAAAGATGGGGACGCAAAGCCGAGGGTCTAAGGCGCACATTGTGCTATGATAGTCTGGCTGCAAAAAAACTGCAAAGAGCCTGCTCTCTATTCTAAGGGCAGGCTCTTGTCATAAGCAGTTTTAGCTGAATTATTTGAAGTACAATCCCCTTTCGCTATGCGTAATAGCAAAAGGGGTACCCATATGAGCATTCCAAACTTCCATCCTTTTCAGGGGTGGAAATAAAGACGGCACACGACAAATTTATATAAACAAATACAAAAAGACAGCATTTTGCTTTTGATGTGACCCCAACAAGTTAGACTTTATAGCGAAGTAGTTTTAAACTGCTTCGCTATTTTTTATGCAGCCAGGAGGCTGAGTCTGTATTCTACAGGACTCATCCATCCCAGTTTTTCTTTAATTCGTTTCTCATTGTAGTATTTTATGTATTTCTCAATAGCTGACTTAAGCTCTTCATAACTATAGTAAACTACACCATAATACATTTCTTGCTTTATAAGTCCAAAAAAGTTTTCCATAACCGAATTATCGTGACAATTTCCTTTTCTGGACATGCTTTGAAATATCTTGTTTTCCTTAAGCGTACGAACATACGCTTTCATTTGATAAGCCCAGCCTTGATCTGAGTGGAATGTACGTCTATATTTACAATCCTCTGTTTTTTCTATTGTTTTGTTTAAGGCATCCATTATACTTTCTGCAGATGGTTTCTGTGATATGCCATAACTGATTATTTCTCTATTACACATATCCATAAATGGATCCAGGTAAAGCTTCCTGATATTCATTCTTCCTTTTTCATCTATTTCATAATACTTAAATTCAGAGGTGTCGGTCGTAATCTTCTGGTGTGGAATGTAAGTTTCAAATCGTCTGTGAATTCTATTCGGAGCAACCTTTCCTACTTTGCCTTTATAAGAACTGTATTTGCGGCTTTTCCGCGTGAACGATATCACCTGAAGACCAAGCTTTTGAATAATCCGTTGAACCCGTTTCTTGTTTACAATTAGTCCTTGTTTTCTTAACTCTCCATAAATGCGGCGATAGCCAAAATCTTTGTTATTCTTTCGTATTTCAAGGATCTTTTGCTCGAATTCTTGATTTTGGTTTTTTCTATCAAAACGTTTCTGCCAATACATATATGTTGCTTTAGGAAAACCTGTGATTGCGAGAATGTCTTTTAGTTTGAATGATCCTCGGAGGCTGTGGATGATTCTCGCTTTTTGTTCTGAGGTGTTCCCTCTAAACGCAGCCTCCTCAGTTCTTTTAAATACGCATTCTCTATTTTTAGTTTTAGTAATTCATCCTCGAGTTGCTTGATATACTCATTATTATCTTTTAATGAATCTGGCACATCCCGGGCTATCTCTTTAGGTTTATCCATTTTTCTTCGCCGTCCTTTACGCTTTGGTCTCAAAGCATCAGGACCAGCAATTCTGAAATCATTAACCCACTTGGTAATTAACGGTGGATTATTCATTCCAACTGTAAGAGCGAGCTCCTGATAAGAAACCTCTGTTGATAGATATAACTCTACCACATGAAGCTTAAATTCGAAAGAGTACGTTTCATTTTGACGAGAACGTCTCAGTCCTTCGTCACCGAATTCTTTATATGCAGCAACCCATTTTCGTATCATTATCCGCGAAACATTATATTTCTTGGACAAAAAAGCATAACCACCTTCACCAGACTCATAAGCCAATACCATTCTTTTCTTTAAACCAAAACTGTGTTTTGCCATAAAAAACTGACCTCCCATAAATTAGATTTTTCGGTCTAACTTATGGGGGTCAGTTCATTTTACAGGCAGAGTGCTGTCTTTTTGTATTTGACAAAATTCCTGTGGATACGACATTTTTCAGCTATCTATTGCCGTGGTCCTTCCTCCGATTTGTTTCGCATTTTAGCAAAACAGATCGGAGGAAAGGAATATGAAGAATTATAAAGATAGTGATTATGCACTGAATAAGTTCAGTGAGGGCATTGTGTACCGCTTTGCCGACCGTATTGTGGAAATTACATTGGAGGACTACCTTTCGGAGAATCCCGGCAAAACCGCAGAGGACTTTATGGAACTAAAAGCGCTGTCGGACGAAATCTATCATCAGCAGGTGATAGACGAAAATCGGACAAGCCGTTTGGATGTCAGTATCAATGGCTTAGAGGATACGGAGGCGCTTGCTACGGCTTCTCTCGATACGGAGCTGATACATAAAAAAGATACTGAAAAGGCCATAGAAGCCGCCAGACAGCTTCTTGACAGCGGTGGATTAACAGAAGTTCAGCGGCGGCGGTTCCTGTTGCATTTCTTTCAAGGGCTATCCATTCGCCAGATTGCCGCCTTAGATGAGGTCGATTATCGAGCAGTATGGGATAGTTTATATTGGGCTTCAAAAAAATTACCCCCCCCTGTTTTTTTGACATTGGGTGAAAGGAAATTTTCCAAGCTTCCTTTCGCCTGAACATTGAAAACAGAATATGGGTGTGTTGAGTACATTACCGGCAGGAAAAGCGACATAACGGGACACGCGAAGACGAGGGCAAGCCCTCCGAGCGAGAATGTCTGCGGTTGTTACGCTCCGTGGTGGAGCGGATTGCGATGATCCTTGCCGGTGATTATGATACTTCTGTTTTGAACGCTTCACCGCATTGAACAGCCCGGCAGGATGACCGGGAGAACGCATCACCCTCGTTTGAGAAAGAATGAGGGGCGGCTTTTATGGATTCCGTGTAACCGCGCGGAACGCTCAACACACCATCTTTTTTATAAAACCTCTATCGGAGCGATAGAAACCATGCGGCGGAATAGGCATTTCAGTCAACAGACTTTCAAAACCTTTCCTGCTCCGCCGCATTCTTGTGTCGCTCCTTTAGGATTCAAAGGAGGCATAAAAGCTATGAATGAGAAAAAGCTCTGCATGGCAGACATTCAAAATAAGATTTATGAAGCCGGTTTGCTTCGACCGGAAGAAAAGGTGGTGCTGATCACCCCAAATTGCGTCCTGCTGGAGCTTTACACCGGCAAAACATACAGCTACCGTATGGTAGATCTGATTACATTAAAAGCGAAAAGACTGTTTTCCAGCCAGAAGCCGTTATCGTCCTCTGGCTATCAGAAAGCCATTGAAAAAATGCTGGCACAGATATCTGAGGTGGAAGAACCGATACCCGCAGATAAGCATAACCGTGCAAGAGAGCTTCTGACCTATACTTTTACCGACATTCTGCCAAAGCATGGTATGACCTTTCGGGAAAACCAACTGTCCCTTGCCTTGTCAATGCTGGATGCCATGGAAGAAACCAAAGTAGCACTATGCGAGGCAGAGGTGGGTACGGGCAAGATCCATGCCTACATATTAGCGGCAACAATCTACCGTTTGTTCCACGGGAGCAGTCAACCGACGATTATCTCCACTTCCACTATTGCCCTGCAAAAAGCATTGACCGAAGAATACATTCCTCAGATTTCTAATATTCTAATGGAACATCGTATTATTGAAAAGCCCTTATCTTTTGTGGTGCGTAAGGGAAAATCGCACTATGCTTGTGATGACCGGGTGCGAAATTATCGTTCCTCCATTTTGAATAATGGGCGTGAGGAAGATAAAGAACTGATTGAAACGCTGGATTGCTTATATACCGGCGCCTGCTCCATTGATTTGGACAGCCTGCCTCTGACCGATTATGTCAAGGGACGTATCTGCGTGGAACGCTGCCATCTGAATTGCGACCTCTCCGATATTTGCCGCTATCGCAATTTTATCCTTAAATCGCAGACCAATGCGTTTTATTTTCAAATTGCAAACCACAACTTGGTCTTAGCGGATGTGCTGAGCCAAAAAGGCGGAAGAAACCGACTGTTTCCAACCTGCGGGCTGATGATTTTTGATGAGGCTCATAAACTGCTTGATGTAGCAAGGCAGATGTACGAATGACCCTTGAAAGTGTGGAGCTGGAACGGCTTACCTCCAGCATCTACCGCTCCATAGGCAGCCAGAACCCGGATAAGGGTGAGATTTTAAGACTTTGTGAAGAAATGCTGCGGCAGAATACGGCATTGTTTGAAAATCTGAAAAGCTCCGCAGGCGTGACCTATGACAAAACCTGTTCAGCGGTAGAACTCCGTTTTGACAGCATACAGAACCTAAAAGCACTGACAGAGATTTTACGCAGAGTGTCAGTGCTTTTCTTTACCAGAGATGATAGGAAAGCCGCAGCCTATGGGCGATTGGTCAGCCGCATGGAGCAAAAGCTCTCCAAGCTGATGATTTTGCTGGACTACTCTCAGTCAATCTGCTGGCTTGGAGCATACCGGTACCACCGCCTGTCAGGTCTGCACCTTGCCAAAGCAACTGGATTTTTTATTGTTTGAGGATATTTGGGATAAGACAATGCCTTATGTATTGACATCAGGAACACTGTCAGTTCGGCCGCGGGATACGCCGGGAAACCGATACTTGTGTGTTTTCCATCTTGGACAGCCGTGCCGGTGGACGCTACCTAAATGATATTTTAGCCGCTCTGCCCGACATGCCGGTAACTGACCGGATTGAGGATGTGGGGCGGTTTATTCTGTCCCATAAGGATGAAAGTTACTTTGCATAGGACAATCAGGATTTTTCATACAGTGTGAGAGAAGCGGTAAAGGAGGTCATGCCATGCAGCCACAAATCATTACACTTAATCCATCCTGCAAGGATGTGGATATAAGAACAGCAGATCGGAATGCGCTGGTTGATATCAATGATGTGAATATAGATAAAAAGCTCCCAAGGGAACAGCGGCTGGAGGATTATGTCCGCCAGATTGGAAATCCGTATTGCTACAAATGCGAAGAGGCCATTGTAAAAATTAGTTTTTCCGAAACAACAGCGACCCTTGAGGATCGCATTGAAAATTACTTAAAAACATTTTAGGAGCGGAAAATGGATCAGACATACTGTAGCGGATTTTTCTTTTTGTCTGGACGCGAAATTGTTACTATGCTACAATGAGTCGCAAATAGACGTAACGGTGGAAGCCTGTTGTTGAAAAGTCCTGCTGATTGGAAATTCAACGATTAGGAGGTTCCACTATGGAAAAGTTAATAAAAGCGAAATGTTATCGTGCAGCTATCTAGGTGCGTCTTTCCAAGGAAGATGGCGATAAGGTAGAGAGCGACAGCATTGTGAACCAAAAGGAGTTAATCAGGCAGTATCTTAAGGATAAGCCTGATATTGAAGTGCATTCTGTCCGTGTTGATGATGGATACAGCGGTGCCAATTTTGACCGCCCTGCCTTTCAGCAAATGCTGAAGGACATACGGGGTGGTCTGATTGATTGTGTCATCGTAAAGGATTTGTCCCGTTTTGCAAGAAATTTTGTAGAAGCGGGGCGATTCCTAGATCAGGAGTTTCCGCTGTATGGAGTCCGTTTCATCGCCATTAACGATGGCTATGATTCTATCCAGAGAAAAGGCGGAGCAGATGATATTGTACTTCCCTTCAAAAATTTGGTGAATGATGCTTACTGCCGTGACATTTCTGTAAAAATCAGGAGCCAGCTTGAAGTCAAACGGAAAAAGGGAGACTTTATCGGCTCTTTTGCCGTATACGGGTATCTGAAAGACCCTGATGACAGGCACAAGCTGGTCATAGACGAGTATGCCGCCGATGTGGTACGGGATATATTCAAATGGAAGCTGGAGGGACTCAGCCAGCAGCGTATTGCGGAACGCTTGGATGACCAAGGTATCTTATCCCCCATGGAGTATAAGCGTTACTGCGGTATGAAGTATAAGAGCGGTTTTCAAATCAACCCAAAGGCAAGATGGACGGCTGTTGCCATTGATCGTATCCTGAAAAACCAATTTTATGTTGGTACCTTGGTGCAGGGTAAGCGAAGTACACCAAACCATAAGATCAAAAAACTCATGCAAAAACCTGAAAATGAATGGGTGTGTATTGAACATAACCATGAGCCGATTATCGAAAGAGAAATCTTTGATACGGTAAACCGCCTTCTCATGAAAGATACCCGGATTGCACCACAGGAGCAAACGGTATATCTGTTCAGCGGACTGCTGTTCTGCGGAGATTGCAGACGCAGTATGGTGCGAAACAACAATAACCGTGGCGGTAAAATCTATACCTACTATAAGATGCTCAAAATAGTAAGTTGCTTAAATAAAGATGAATTTAATAGAGCTCAAATGGAGCTATTGGAGAAATTGTATATAACAGCTTTTTCTAGTTACAAGTCTATAAATATAAATTGGTCATCATTCCCTTATACAACTAGCTTTAAATGGGAGCAATGTACGAAGCTGCACGATATAAATTATACAAAAGAAAAAGCCAAAAAAGAAGTTCTTTTATTATTAGAAAAAACAATGAGAAAAAATGATATAGAAAATATATTACGCAGCATATCATAGGAGGTTTTATGAAATTATTTACCGTTCCAGCTGATTTTAGAAAATCAACATTGGAAATATATGAAGAGTTTAACGATATGTATCCCTCTGCCCAAATAGTTGAAACTTATGGGCAGAGGGTAGAAGGGAAATTAACGCAATCAGGAAGAATGTGTGAATCTTTACCTCAAGTAGGCTTAAAAGAGCTTGAAGACTATGTTACATATTCTCAAAAAAGGGGTATAGGGTTTAATTATACGTTTAATTGCAGATGGTACAGAACCTGGAAGGACTGGGATTCACAGTGGTTCCATTCGGGCAGGGTTTCAAGGATATGTCACCGCCCAGCAAGGAATTGATGAAGCTGACACTGGAGAAGAAGCTGGCACATGGCGGACATCCGGTTTTGCGTTGGATGATGGATAACATCTTTATCCGTCAGGACCCGGCAGGGAATATTAAGCCGGATAAGGAGAAGTCCACGGAAAAGATTGATGGTGCGGTGGCGGCAATTATGGCTTTGGACCGTGCAATCTGGAATATCCGGAACAACGTAGGAAGTGTATACGATGATAGAGGGATTTTAGTATTTTAAAGAAGTCATCTGCACAGAATAGAGTTAGAAGTCTATTTACTTTATAGAAAAAAAGAGTTATAATAATATCATAATAATGATATGAAAGGAAGTGCAGTATATGATTATTAAAGCATCAGCGGCATTGAGAAATGACTATACAACGATTTCCAATCTGGCAAAAGAGACAAAAGAACCTATTTATATAACTAAAAATGGTGAAGGTGATATGGTGCTGATGAGCATTGACGCCTTTGAAAAACGGGAGCAGATTTTAGAACTACGGTCGAGGGTGCTGCAGGCAGAGCAGGAGCGTCTTAGCGGAGCAAAAACCATGAGTGTTTCAGAAGCCAGAAAAGCATTAAGAGAGCGTTTAAATGAAGCATAAGGTGGAAATTCTTCCATCTGCCTGGGAGGATTTGAAGGGAATTGAAGACTATTATACAGTACAGTTTGATGTAGAAACGGCATTAAAAGTCAGTGACCATATTTTAGATGCCATTGAACGTTTAGAGAATTTCCCGGATTCTGGCTCCCTAACACCTGACAACTGGCTCAATGAAAGAGAATACCGAATGGTGATATGTAAAAAGCATGTGGTAATTTATAAGACAATAGAAACATCTGTTTATGTTTATCATATCGCAGATACGCAAACTGAATATACGAAATTGTTTTATTAGTAAGCGGGTTATAAGAAGCCTTGGGAGTATGGTGTCTCAAGGCTTTCTTTTTGTCTATTTTCAGGAGGAAAGCAGATGGGAATCAGAAGTTTAATGGGAATCCGTGGAGCAAGGGATAAGCCAAGGAACTCTTATGCAGGTTCTGCCTTATTCTTTTTATTTGGAAGAAGCACCAGCGGTAAGCCAGTCAATGAGCGGACAGCCATGCAGACTACGGCAGTGTATTCCTGTGTGCGGATTCTGGCAGAGGCGGTGGCTTCACTTCCACTTCATATCTATCAATATACGGACAAGGGGAAGGAGCGGGTGGCTGACCATCCGCTTTATCCTATCCTACACGATGAGCCGAATGAGGAAATGACTTCTTTTGTATTTCGTGAAACACTAATGAGCCATCTGCTGATTTGGGGGAATGCTTATGCACAGATTATCCGGGATGGCGCAGGCAGGGTGCTTGGATTGTATCCGCTCCTGCCAAACAAGATGAAGGTGGACCGGGCAGATAATGGGGAGATTATCTTTATTTATTCCAGGGATTCGGAAGAAAATCTGAACTTTAGCACTTACGGTCAGATTTATCTTTGGCGGCAGGATGCTCTGCATATCCCGGGGCTTGGTTTTGATGGTCTTGTGGGGTATTCGCCCATTGCTATGGCGAAGAACGCTGTGGGAATGACACAGGCCTGTGAAGAGTACGGAGCAAGTTTCTTTGCCAACGGGGCAAATCCCGGCGGCGTATTGGAGCATCCCGGAGTGTTAAAAGACCCCGGCAAGGTTCGCGAAAGCTGGAATGCGGTCTACCGAGGTACCAATAATGCACATAAGATTGCGGTGCTGGAGGAAGGGATGAAATACCAGCAGATTGGTATCCCACCGGAGGAAGCACAGTTTCTGGAAACACGCAAGTTTCAAATTAATGAGATTGCCCGGTTATACCGGATTCCGCCCCACATGGTAGGGGACTTGGAAAAGTCCAGCTTTTCCAACATAGAGCAGCAGTCTTTGGAATTCGTGAAGTATACTCTGAACCCATGGGTCATCCGCTGGGAACAGTCCTTGCAGAAGGCACTATTGCTTCCGGAGGAGAAGAAGGAATACTTCATTAAATTAAATGTGGACGGACTGCTCCGTGGGGATTACCAGAGCCGGATGACCGGATATGCCACAGCAAGACAGAATGGCTGGATGTCCGCCAACGATATCCGGGAACTGGAGGATTTAAACCCGATACCGGAGGAGGAAGGGGGAAACCTCTATCTGATAAATGGGAATATGACAAAGTTAAAGGATGCCGGGCTGTTTGCCAGAAATGACACAGAAAAAGAAGAGGAACCAACTTAGCGGTATGAGGCTGCTGGGGGAGGTTCCTTTTTGTGTGTAAGAAAGTGAGGAATACGGGTGAAACGGAAGTTTTGGAACTGGGTGAAGAATGAGGACAAAGGAGGAAGGACGCTGTACCTGGACGGGGAAATTTCAGACGAAACCTGGTATGGCGATGAAGTGACACCGGAACTGTTCCGCAGAGAACTGGTATCCGGCAACGGTGATATTACGGTTTGGATTAATTCTTCGGGCGGAGATGTGTTTGCGGCGGCACAAATTTACAACATGCTGATGGACTATAAGGGAAATGTGACCGTGAAGGTGGATGCCCTGGCTGCTTCGGCTGCCTCTGTCATTGCTATGGCAGGAACTACGGTGCAGATGTCCCCGGTTGCCATGATGATGATCCACAACCCCATGACGGTTGCCATCGGGGATTCGGAGGAGATGAAGAAAGCCGGAGCCATGCTGGACGAGGTGAAGGAAAGCATTATGAACGCCTATGAAATCAAGACTGGGCTGAACCGGACAAAGGTTTCCCATCTGATGGATGCAGAGAGCTGGTTCAATGCCAGGAAGGCAGTGGAACTTGGATTTGCAGATGAGATTTTAGAGAACAAAAGTGGAAACAGGGAGAAGGAAAATAGGCTGGAACTGGAAGGACTGATGTTTTCCAGAGCGGCGGTTGCCAATTCCCTATTAGATAAGTTAATCCCGAAGAAACCGGAAAAGAAGGGAATTCCGGCAGAGCAGTTAGAAAAGCGTTTGAATCTATTAAGTCATTGAGGAGGAAGAATCTATGAAACAGATTTTAGAATTAAGGGAAAAAAGAGCGAAGGCGTGGGAATCGGCAAAGAAATTCCTGGATGAGAAGCGTGGGGATGACGGCTGCCTTAATACGGAGGATACTGCTGCGTATGAAAAGATGGAGGCAGATGTGATGAACCTGGGCAAAGAAATTGAGCGCCTGGAACGCCAGGCTGCCATTGACCTGGAACTGTCAAAGCCAACCAGTACACCGATTACCAACAAACCAAACGGAAATCCATCTGGTGAAGAAAAGACGGGCAGGGCAGGCATGGAATACCGCAGGGAGTTTTGGAATGCCATGCGAAAGAAGAACTACTACGATGTAAATAATGCACTACAGATTGGCACGGATTCCGAGGGTGGATATTTAGTGCCGGATGAGTTTGAGCAGACGCTGGTGCAGGGACTGGAGGAAGAAAATGTGTTCCGTACTTTGGCAACCATAATCCAGACTTCCAGCGGTGACCGGAAAATTCCGGTGGTGGCAACGAAGGGAGAGGCTTCCTGGGTAGATGAGGAAGGACAGATTCCAGAGTCTGATGATTCTTTCGGACAGGTATCCATTGCGGCTTATAAGGTAGCAACCATGATTAAAGTCTCTGACGAGCTGCTGAATGACAGCGTGTTTAACATGGAAGCCTATATCTCCAATGAGTTTTCAAGAAGAATCGGTGCGAAAGAGGAAGAAGCATTCCTTGTGGGTGATGGTAAGGGGAAACCTACTGGAATTTTCAATTCCGTCGGCGGAGCTTCTGAGGGTGTGACCACAGCCACGGTAAGCATTACTTTTGATGATGTGATGGATCTGTTCTATTCAGTGAAAAGCCCGTACCGTAAGAAATCCACCTTTGTAATGAACGATTCCACGGTAAAGGCACTCCGTAAGCTGAAGGATAATAACGGCACCTACATCTGGCAGCCTTCCGTGCAGGCAGGACAGCCAGATACGGTTTTAAACCGTCCAGTGGTGACGTCTGCTTATGCGCCGGCCATTACAACAGGGGGAAAAGTCATTGCTTTTGGTGATTTCAAGTATTACTGGATTGCCGACAGACAGGGGCGTTCCTTTAAACGTCTGAATGAGTTATTTGCAGCCACCGGTCAGGTTGGCTTCCTTGGAAGCCAGAAAGTGGACGGTAAGCTGATTCTGCCGGAAGCGGTGAAAGTGCTGGTCATGAAGGCAGCAAACGGTACCTGAATCAATTTTTGAGGATTTGCTTTAGTGAGCAGGTCTTTTTTTATGTGGAAAGGAGGCATCTATGGTAGCCACATTGGAAGAAATCAAGGAATATGTACGGATTGACAGCATTGGTGAGGACGATTTCCTGCTGGGCTTGTGTGCCACATCAGAAAGTCTGTGCAGTGACATTTTACACCGGACGTTTGATGAGATGGAGGAAGTGCCGGATCCGGTGAAGACCGCTGTGTTGTATGGCATTTCGTACTTGTATGAGAACCGGGAACAGGAGGATTTCAAAGATTTGATATTGATGCTGAAGTGCCTGCTGTTCGGGCAGAGGGACGAGGTGTTCTGATGAAGATCGGGCAGTGGCGGGAGAGTATCCTGATCCAGAAAAATAACATCACGAAGGATAAGACCGGAAACCAGAAGAACGTGTGGGTCGACTACTATTCCTGCCACGCTTATGTGAATAACCTGTCCGGCCGGGAATACTGGGAGGCGGCACAGGTGAACCAGGAGGCTTCCCTCTATTTTATTGTGCGGTACTGCAGGGAACTGGAATCCATGGACAGCACCTGAGTGTAAGTATGCCCAGATGGCTACGCAGGAGGATATGGACAGTTTTTGATTTACGTTGATTGGCTGGCTGTTTCCTGCTATACTAGTAAGGGAAATGGCTGGATTGGTCAGTATAAAATCGGGATTTAAGGAGATGGCTTATGAAATTATATACTGAAAGGCATGGTATAAGAGCACCACGGGAAAAGACATATTTAATTAACAGAGATATGTATTCATTACTTTTTGATTGCTGTAAAAGATTTATCAAATGCAACATAGTCACTATCTGTAAAATCATGATGACAGTTTAGAGTAAAAATATGTTTTGCAGCAGTACATGAGGTAGGCACAAGAGAGTTGTTGAAAGATGCTGTTGCATTATATAAGACACCAAATCCTTCAGCACGACAAGATTCAGTGGAAATGATATGGGATGCGTTTGAACGTCTTAAAACTTACTATACAACATTGGATAAGAAACATTCATCAGAAAAAATAGTGAATGATATAGCAAACGGAAATGATGACTTTGTTAATTTGTTTAATGATGAATTTAAGATGTTGACGGACATTGGAAATAAATATCGCATACGCCATCATGAAACTAATAAGATTGATATTACAGATGTCCGTTATTACGATTATCTTTTTAATCGTTGTTTATCACTAATTGCACTTGCTATAGAATACCTGATTTGAAGGAAACACTGAATATGTACGATTTCTTTGAAAAAGGAAAATTCGGGATAACTATAGATGTGTTGTCCGGCTGAAATAAAAGATTTAGTGAGAAAAGTATTTAGATGAATTCTCATTTATCGGGAAGTTGAACATAGAGAAGCAAGTTATAATACGAGGAGGGGTATTATGGAAAAAAGGGTTGATTTTGAACAGTTTGCTGATTCGAAACTTGCCATTAGCAATTATATGCATTCTAAAGCGGGAAACGACTATATGCATGAAGCGAGAATTTTAGTTTCTTCCAGAGGAGAAACCAAGTACAACAGTATTTTGAAGGTGGTTCCGAGAATAGAAACTAATAATTCATTTATTGATATAATCGGAGACGCGCAATTTGAACGAGATTATTACGCAAGATATACTAACGAATATCAGAAGTTTGCTTTTATTAACGGCATACTTTTGATTAGAGGTGAGGACATATGGGGAAATCCCATTGAGATTGATATAACAAGTGTATGAGAATGAAGAAAATTTATCGGGGATGTGGAGAAAAGAGAATGATCTGCAAAATAAGAAAATGGGAGTTGTCGGATGCAATGGATTTAGCGGCGGCTCTTTCCAATAAAAAAGTACAAGATAATCTTCGGGACGGATTGCCATACCCTTACACCGAGCAGGACGGAACGGATTATATCTCTGCGATGCTTTCCACAGATGAAAATGAAACTTTTGCTTTTGCTATTACAGTAGATGGTAAAGTGATTGGCAGTATCGGGATTTTTCGCCAGGGGAACATACACAGGCAGGTTGCCGAGTTGGGATATTACATCGCAGAAGAATATTGGGGCAAAGGAATTATGACAGAAGCCGTAAAACAAATTTGCGGGTATGTTTTTGACAAGAGCGATATTATCCGTATCTATGCAGAACCGTTCGCATACAATGTCGCATCTTGCCGTGTGCTTGAAAAAGCAGGCTTTCAATACGAAGGTACATTAAGAAGTAACGCTGTAAAGAACGGCGAAGTGATCGACATGAAGATGTATTCACTACTGAAAACAGAAATATAGTTTCCAGTTTTACAGTGAGCATAATCACAAATAGAATAGTTACTTATACATAGGCATCTGTCCAAAAGCGGCGGGTGTCTTTTCTTATATCTTGAGCCTTAACCGGCTCTTTTTAGTACCATAAATGTGTAATTGTTAAAGCATACCATTAGTACTTAAACATTTACACTTATTTTTTATAATAAGAGAGTAATTGGTCTGGCGAGCTGTTTTTTGGATTAACCACATCCGTCACAAAAACCGTCAACCACCCCTTATTATAATCATTCGGTTAAGCAGGTTGAAACCCGTAAGGTGCTTTCGTGTAACGAACTAAAATGAATTGTAATAAGTGTGGAAGGGAACAATTGCAAATTCGTTTTGGTGGTTACAGATGATAAGTGTAGGAATTGATGTATTAAAAGAAAAAAGTACAGTATGTATCTTGAAACCATATGGGGAAATTATAAGCAAGCATCATCTCACCGTCCCCTGAAAGGGTGTTGATATTCTGTTCTTCAAAAAAAATACCGACACCCAGTTCTTTCAGCTCTCTTGCAACTTTCAGAACGGTGACGGTATTTCTCGCAAATCTTGATATTGACTTTGTTATGATTAATTCGATTTCCCCTGCCCTTGCCTTTCCCAGTATTTTCTGGAACTGTGGACGGCTCTCGCAGTAGCCGGAGATTCCCTGGTCGGCATAGACTCCGGCAAACTTGCGTTGATTGAGTAGCCGTTTCCTGCTATACTGGTAGCAGAAGGAGGCTGACAAAGTCAGCGTGAAACTAGAGTTGAATGGGGTGATTTGATGGATGATAAAGAATTTGAAGATGGAATATTTAAGGTGGTTCGAAAGAAAAACCACATGAATACAAAGGTAAATAAGGACGGAACTTGAAAGGCTATGCAATTCACTGATGGGAATAATGGACTGGACGGTCCCGTAGACTTAATGGAAGTTGACATTGATGAATTGATAAAACAATCAAGGTCAATGGATATCCATCCTTTAGTCAAGTTAGTGATAGATGATATTTATGATCTCCTTATAGATTATGGATTACACAGAGGAGCAGATAAATTCTACAGTTACTTTCCACAAAAGGGATTCCAGTTGCAAAAAAAGCAGTAAAAGAACTGTCTGAAAATACGGGATTCTATGTTGAGGCATTCATAGATGCAATGGCAGGTAAAGAAACTAAGGTCAATCGATTATTAAGAGAGGCAGAAATGAAGAAAGCCACTGTATTGGCAGAGGTGGAATCTAACAAAGAAACGAGCAGAGCAAAGAGACTCGAAGCCCCGAAGAAGTTCAGCAAACAATCCATTGTTTGCTGAGTTATGCCAGCATTTAGAGAAAGAATACAAGGCTCTTTGCAAGACAGAATACAGCAAAGATGTCTGGCTGCGGGGCTGGAACATAAAATTCAAAAAAGCAGGGAAATCATTATGCACGGTTTACCCAAAAAAACACGGTTTTACTGTGCTGGTGGTTGTTGGCAATAAAGAAAAGGAACAGGTGGAAAATCTGCTGCCGCAAATGTCCGCCGAGATTCAGAAAATTTATGCTGAAACAAAAGAAGGAAACGGGCAAAGGTGGCTGATGATTGATTTAAAGACTCGCGGGGCAGTATATAGCGATGTGTTAAAACTCATCCGTATCCGCAGATAAATTAAGTAAATTCTGTTATCCGGGAGGTGGCGTACATGACTGAGCGAAAGGAAGTTTTAGATTACGGCATGGCTTTACCGGGTGCATACATGGATGCGCCTTTCCATGATGACAACTGGGTGCTTCTCCGTTTCAGGAAGAACAAAAAGGCGTTTGCATGGACTTATGAGAAAGATGGAACGATGAGGGTAAATGTGAAGGTGGATCCGCAGTGGCGGGATTTCTGGAGGAATGCTTACCCGTCCATTTTACCGGGATACCATCAAAATAAAGACCATTGGAACACTGTCATTCTGGACGGGACGATTCCGGATGAAGAGATAAAGCGGATGATTGCGGAAAGCTATGACCTTATCGTAAAGCAAAAATAGTATATCTAATCATAGTTAAAGAAGGATTACATAGGCGCCTGTCGCAATGATGGGTGTCTTTTTCAATACATTTTTTGAGCTTAAGAGGCTCTTTATTTCTGCTCCAAAACAGAGGAGGTTTCGCATAATTAAAGCACTTTGCCCATCAGGGAAAGCACCAATAGCCCGGGTTCTGCGTTTAATTTCCCGGTTCAGACGTTCAATGGTATTGTTGGCTGGTTGTTCACAGGAACGTGGAAACAGTAGTTGAATTGAGTCGAAAATAATATTATAAGTTAATTACAAATTGTTTTTTGAACCTATATTATAAAACAAGGGGCAGGAATAATAATCTGTGCCTTGTTTTATATTGTTTTTTGATGTACAATTTACAAATTATATACTTTTAGTACTAAAAATATTTAACGTAGATTGCACCGCATCGTAAAGCTTGTGTCAAATTATGCTGAAAATAAATGCCAAGGAGATAATTATGATTAAGGTTCAGAACTTGTCCTACTCGTATCCGCAAAAGGATTTATATAAAAAAGTTTCATTTACAATAGAAGATGACGTGCATTGTGCATTGATTGGTACTAACGGTACAGGAAAAAGTACATTACTCGATTTGCTGATGCATTCCGGAGAGTATCTATACGATGGAAAAATAATAATTGACAACACAGACAGAATCGGATATGTCAGTCAATTTTCTCAATTAGATCCAAATGAAGATATGACTGTGTTTCAGTATATCAGCAATGAGTTTGTAAAGCATGAGCAGAAAATTTTAGATTTTTGTAAAGAAATGGAGACCGCTGAAGATCTGGAAAAGGTCTTTGAGGGATATCAAAAAGAATTAGATGAGTGGAATGCGATTGATGGGGAGTCTTATGAAATCAATATAAAAAAGCAATTAAAACTGGCTAATTTACAAAAATTAGAAGAACAGAAGATCAGCAGTCTGAGTGGTGGAGAATTTAAACTGATACAGGTAATCAGAGAGATGATGCTGAGTCCAAGATTTCTTATTATGGACGAACCGGATGTGTTTTTGGATTTTAAACATCTGAATGCGTTAAGGAATCTGATCAACGCTCACAAGGGAACGCTGCTTATGATCACGCATAACCGGTACTTGTTAAACCATTGCTTTAACAAGATACTTCACATGGAAAATATGGATGTTCAGGAATTTGACGGGACTTATTCAGAATATAATTATGAACTTCTCGCTACGAAGATTGATTTAGAAGAAGCGGCAGCTGAAGACCAGGCAGAGATTGACCGTCAGAGTAAAATCTTAGAAAAATCCAGAGCGAGAGCGTCGGAAATGGACAACGCATCCCTTGGAAGAGCCGTACATGCAAGACAGACCTTGGTGGATCGGCTGAAAGCAAGAAAAACAAAGGCGCCTTTTGTGGATATCAAGCAGCCTGAAATATATTTTGGACTGGAAAATACAGTGGCAGATGAATACATTCTGGAATTGACGGATTACAGCGTTGCATTTGATGAGCAGCTTTTAGAACATGTGGATTTTGTAATGAAACCTGCAGATCATGTCGCAATTGTGGGAAATAATGGAACTGGAAAAACAACAATGCTAAGTGAAATCTTTGAAAATATAAAAGACACGATCCGGATTAGTAAGGATGCAAAGGTTCGCATGTTTTCCCAGATTACGGGCTCATTATTTGACGATGCAAAAACGTTGCTTGAAATTTTTGAAGATAAAGGTTTTGATACAATAAAAAATATAAAGGACTATTTGAAAAAATATGGTTTTGAAGGAGATACGCTTGGCCAAAAGGTAAGTGAATTATCTGGTGGAGAAAAAGATTTATTTCAATTAGCAGTGCTCTCATTAGAAAAGGCCAACCTCCTTCTTCTGGATGAACCAACAGGGCATTTGGATGTTTATGCGCAGATTGCATTAGAACAGGCGATCTCCGAGTACAAAGGCGCAATTCTTATGGTGTCCCATGATTATTATACGGTGGCCAATTCCATGGACTATGTGCTTTTGGTAGAAAATAATACTGTGCGCAGAATGAGCATCCGAAAATTCCGCCAGATGATTTATGCCAATCATTTCGACAAAGATTACCTGCTGCTGGAGCAAAAGAAAAAAGAGACAGAAACCAGAATTCAACAACTGCTTCGAGCAAATGAATTTGAAAAGGCAAAGGTTCTTATGGAGTCATTAGAAGAAACTATTAAAAATATGAACATGGTAATGACAAAAATTTAATAAATTTCTTTATATAGTAACGAACTGCTGTCCCGGTAACGTTTTGTCAAATGGTAAACTTTTTAGACGATAGAAAGATTATGCAGAGGAAACGGGTTAACAACCTTGATTCCTCTGTTATTATTTTGGATAAAATAAACATTCCAACCTTATGCCTGACAAATAAATAGAGTATAATCAACTGGTGAGTGTCTCATTGGCATTCAATACGTTTTGGGGTGGAATTCCCCATAAAATACCCTAATAAGATTATATAAGGAAAGGAAATTGAAAAATAGTAAGGTGCCTGAAAAAAAAGATTGACAAATAGATAAGGTACCTGTATAATTGCGGAATGTAAGGTACCTTTTTAATTACTGTTGATAATGGAGGAATATTTATGCAAGAAAAGAAATTTGACCTAATTATGCAATTAACACGTATTGAGTGGTTACTTCATAAGTATCATCTGCAAAACCATGCTAATTTTGGCCCTATGGGAGATCCTCGCAAAGGCCAGGGAAGAATTTTGAGTATCCTTAAAATGAAACCGGAAATCAGCCAAAAAGAACTGTCGTATTTATTAGAAATGAGACCTCAATCACTTGGTGAACTTCTGGCTAAGCTTGAAAAGAAAGGATATATCAGCCGGACTCCATCAGAAACCGATCGTCGGTCTATGAATATTAAACTGACAAAAGAAGGAGATGAGGCAACGGAATCATCTCATCAGGAGTTTAGCTTTGATCATGTATTCGATTGTTTGAATGACGAGGAGCAACTAAACCTGAGCAATTATTTAGACCGTATGATTCATACATTAGAGTCACAGATTGTTGATGAACAGCCAGAACCGGATTTTGATCCTCGTTTACCAAGTGGAAGACGTAATTTTCCAGGAGGTTTTTATAATCCTGACGGTCCGGGTCCGGCAAGATTTCATACGGGTCATGGTATGAATAGGGACTTTGAATAAGATTGTGGTTAGAAATAAACAGGGCATTTAAATAATAATTAGTTATTGCAGTTAAGGATAGAGGCGCTGCGCAGAAGTATAATAGTCTGCGCCTTTATTTTTTTGCGCCTAAACTTACGGTAAAATTTGTAGCAACAAATAGGAAAGGAGTTTTTAATTTGGTAAACTTAGATCAAAAAGAACTTTATTATTTAGAAAAAGCACCGGTTTCAAAAGCGATTATGCACATGGTAGTTCCAATGATGTTAAGTTTTATTTCCACGCTTATATATAACATCACGGATGCTTATTTCATTGGTAAATTAAATAACACAGCAATGATGGCAGCAGTAACACTTGCTTTACCATTTTCGTCTTTGCTGATGGCATTTGGTCATTTGTTTGGAGTGGGTTCAGGTACATTTATATCAAGACTTTTAGGAGAACAGAAAGTTGACAGGGCAAAACAAGTCAGTTCAGTCAATTTTTGGTCATCGATGCTTATGGGTATCATATTTATGGCGGTCTGCTATCCGCTATTATCATCAATTTTAGGACTTTTGGGAGCCAATGGCGAAACGTTCTTATACACCAAGCACTATATTTTAATATTTACGATTGGGTCACCGCTTGTTATTGCCAGTATTTCCCTGGAAGAAACAGTAAGAGCAGAGGGGGCAGCTACAGCTTCCATGGTTGGTATGATATCAGGTGTAATTGTTAACATCATACTGGATCCACTATTCATTTTAGTAATCCATATGAATGTAATGGGTTCAGCACTTGCTACTGTACTTGGTAATCTGGTTTCTGTTGTGTGGTATATCTATGTTCTTCAAAATAAGAGCAGAGTTCAGAGTGTATCCTTGAAACATTTTGAGCCATGCAGGGAGATCTATGCTAATATTTTCAAAGTTGGGATTTCAGCCTTCTTGCTGGATGGGTTTATGGTTATTACCAGTTTGCTATTCAACAATTATTCCATGATCTATGGAGACAATGTTGTTGCTGGATTCGGCATTTCTCAAAGAATTATTCAGATTGTTGATTTTATCAGTATGAGCTTTGCTATGGGGTCGGTTCCATTAATCGCATATGCGTTTTCTGCACAAAATAATAAGAGATTATTGGAAATTATCAAAAAAACAATTTCATATATGCTCGGTATTATATTGACCTTATCTGCGATTCTTTTTATACTGAAAGCACAGGTCATTGGAATCTTCAGCATTGATCCTAAGGTAATTCAAATAGGACAAAGAATCCTGTTAGCGCAGCTTTGTTCCACTGTCTTTGCAGCATTATCAGGAATATTTACAGGCATCTTCCAGGCATTTGGTACAGGTATTCAAGCTACCGTAATGTCAATACTCCGAGGAATCATATTCATTCCTATTTTGATATTAGGAAATATAATGTTTGCAGTAAATGGGGTGATTTGGGCAATGACGATTTCAGAAGTTATTACAGCCATTGTAGGAATAATTCTTTGGATTGGAGTTAGGGATAAAATTTCAAATCGTTAATGGTTTTACTGGAGCATGAAACGCTGGTATGTTCCAAATGTAATGAATTACCTACCTTGGATTATGGTATTTTGAGGGACATGTTGGAAGATACCTGGTTAAATATAGGGTATGAATAGAAACCGGCTCTTTGTGGGATGAATTGCATAAGACTAAGAAAATCGGGGGAAAGTGATGGAAGAAAATAAGAGAAAAATGTAAGCAACATACTAAGGTCAGGTAAAACTGTTTCACAGGCGGTTGAGCGGTTTGGCGGCTTATAAATGGATTACAAGACTGACAGAAGAAATGAGGTACTGAAATGACTAACTGGAAACGCAATGCAACGTTATATATCATTGGGCAGTTCGTGTCAATGTTCGGCTCGATGCTCGTGCAACACGCCATAACTTGGCAAATCACGCTCGAAACCAAATCGGGTGTAATTATGACGCTGTTCACCTGTGCCGCGTTATTGCCAATGACGCTGATATCGCCGTTTGCAGGAGTATGGGCAGATAGGTACAATCGCAAATATCTTATCGTAATATCCGATGCGTGTATTGCGCTGATCACGCTCGGCTTGGCGGCCGCGTACATCTCCGGCTATAAAAATATCTGGCTTATGTTCATCGTTGTAGTTGCACGGTCGTTTGGGCAAGGTGTGCAGCAGCCCGCCGTATCCGCAATGATACCGCAAATCGTACCGACGGAGAGTTTGCAACGATTCAACGGCATACAAAGCTCAATCCAGTCACTGAATATGTTTGCCGCACCGATGGCGGGAGGAGCATTGTTGTCTTTTTTACCGATTGAGTATATTTTCTTCATTGATGTGGCGACTGCGGCGATAGGCATCAGCATCGTTTTCATATTTGTTAAGGTGTCCGGCGTTTTGCACACAGAGGTAGTAAAACATGGGGTAAAGGCATATTTTCACGAACTGCGCGAGGGGGTGCAGTATATCAACTCCAAAGCGTGGCTGAGACTTATTATCATTTACAGTGCGTTCTTCAGCTTTTTCGCGTCGCCCACCGCTTTGCTTACTCCACTTCAGACAGCCCGCACATTCGGCGATGATGTTTGGCGGCTGACCGCGATTGAAATTGTATTTTCCATCGGTGCGATTGTTGGCGGCATATTGATTTCTGTGTGGGGCGGATTCAAAAATAAGGCGCACACGATTGTTATGGCTTGTGCTCTATTCGGCTTGACAGGTTTTCTGCTGGGGGTAGTGCCGGATTTTTGGGTATATTTGGGCGTAATGCTCATCTGCGGCGTTACAATGCCGTTGTTCAACACGCCGAGTATGACGTTGCTCCAGAGCAACGTCGAGCCGGATAAAATGGGACGCGTATTCAGCGTGTTGATGATGTTCAGTGGATTGGCAATGCCCCTGGGAATGGTTGTGTTCGGACCCTTGGGTGATGTAGTGCGAATTGAGTGGCTGTTGATTGCGTCCGGCATGGTGATATTCGTCAGCGGTCTTGCACTGCTCCGGGCACGTTCATTGATAGAGATTGGTAAACCGTAGTAGGAACATCATTTCTATGATATAATTAATTGATTCTATTTGTATTTTGCAGGAGTGAACGAATGAATAAAAAATGCGGGATAAAGTTAAGCAAAATGCGGTACTTGTATAAAGGGCTGGGTATCTTGTTCGGTTGCTTGATACTGTGGGTTTCTCTCAGAGAAGGAAAGAGGCTGCATTTTTTAGAAATGGAAATGATGCCATCAGAGCAGAATTTTGTAATCAACGTTGGGGCAAACGGCAAGAATGTTGAGGTTTTTGCTGCGGAAAAAGGCGTTCATGTCGAGATCGGTTATTCCGAAGGACTGGAAGAGCAGCAGACGAGGCTGACAATAAAGGGAACTATCAGAGATAAAGTATCAGACAGTACACCAGTCCATCTTTTGCTGTTTGGTCTAGATAATACAGAAAATTGGCAATGGGAAATGCTTAGTTCTGTGGGGCTGTCTTCGATTCAATATGATAAAGGTGAGATGATAAATATCCGGGCATACCTTTTCCTGTATGCCGCTGGAATATTTGGGATACTTGGTCTTTTCCTGCTTTTTAAGAATAATGGAACAAAGAGAAACTATGCAAAAGAAAGACTGCTGGAATTTATGGATGGCGCAGAGAATCAGGCAGCATTTGAAGCAGGGAAGCGATGGTTCTTCATTCAAGACAGGAGACGATATTGGAACCGATGTCTGATACTGTTATTTGCCTGTGGATCAGGTCTTTACATTTTCCAGGAATATTTATATCAGTGGTTCTTTCTGAATTCCAAAGACCACATAGGACTTGTTTTTATGTTAACTCTGTCGATTGTGAGCTTAGGAGGTGCGTTTGAAGCTTATTGGGCCAAAAAGCATATGGAGGTACTTACAAGAGAGAACCGGCCACTTACGGCAGCAGCAGCTTTTTTGATGGAGGCAGCATATGGTTCATATTGGCATCAGTCCTACTGCAAAAAACAAGTACATAATGCTGCCGTTGGGCTTGCCAGGGCCGGAAGATATGTTCAGGCGTTAAAACTGGCTGATCATGAATGGAAAGGCGTTGAGGAAAAGAAACAGATGCAGCTGGCTCACAGTAATCTACGCCAGGTATGCTTCCTGGGACTGGAAAGACAACAAGATTTAGAAGCAGAATTTGTGAACCAGAAGCAGCTTGTAAAAAAATATCCCGGATTAAAAAGAATGGGAGAGGCACTGATCCTGCTAACTACAATCAAGAAGGCTTATATGGATCAGAAATTTGCACAGGTAGAGGCATACATAAATGTATATTGTGAACGTTATCCAGATGCCTATCATCACATCCCCCTTATGCCTATTGAGATGAAAGTCTATGAACAGACAGGAGAAATTGAAAAAGCAAAAAACATCTGCAGTCATCTTCTTTCGTACAGCCCTGAAAATATTGCTGTCAGGGAGGCAATGGAATATGGAACCTGTACCTATGTGGAATCTCCGGGTTTTCTCAAAGATAAGACTGGTTTTGTATTACGGATGGTTATGACCGGCGTACTTGGCTTTTACATAGTGCTGCTTGGGAGCGTTATGTTCCTGGGACCACATCATTGGGGAGCAGATGAAACGGAAATATATGATGAGACGAAAGCCGAAAAAATCATACCGCGAATAAACGAAAGTGTAACAGAGAAGGCAGAAGATGAATCAATGGAAACAGAAGAGTCTGAAGCGGAGCAGGAGCCGACGTTTGAGATACCTGCTTCTCAGGCGCCAGGCATTAAAATGGATTTGCCAAAAGACTGGAATGGCCTTACAGTCAGAAAAGAGTTTGAAGGAGGGTGCAGTTTCCATCAGAAAAAATCTTATGATTTGATAGGGGATGGAGTTTTATTCTATCTTCAGGTGTATACTGATTGCAGCTATGTTAATCTGCCGGATTATGAAGTATGGGGATATGATGGTTCTTATGTATACGTGATGTCAAGGCCTACAGATGTAACATTTTATATGGAAGACAGTGCCATAAGCGAGGAATACCATAATATGCTAAGGGAGATTAGTCAGATCCGGGATACTTTCCGGATTCAGTCTGACACAGCTAAATATGACGGATATGAATTTGTATTTCCGAACAGCAGCCATAGTATGCTGCAGGAGCCGGATTTATGGAATCTTTCAGCCGGCCGGCTGAGGATTGCAAAGAACGAGATTTATGCAAGACACGGCAGGTTATTTACTGATGAAGAATTACAGAAATATTTTAATCAATGCAGCTGGTATGAAGGAACGATTGCTCCAGAAGATTTCTTAGAAAATATGCTGAATGAAACAGAGCGGTTCAATATCCGCCTGATTCAGGAACAGCAAAAAAAATAATAACAAGAGCAGCACAGAACAGTCTTACTATGGCCGTATAAGCATCTACAGATGCCTCTCCCTGTGATAGCAGGCATCTGTAGTAATTTACAAACTAAATTCTATATACCGTTTAAGCTCAGTGTTCCAGAAAATACATGATATTTTGAGGAATGCTTAATCTTTTTTCATGTCTGGATCATAGATTTCTTCCGAAAATTCCGTTAAAATACGACGATGCTCCGGTGTTCCTGCCGGATATTGCTTGGGTTGGGGCATCTTTCGTTTGCTTGTTACCTTTACAATACCATAGCAGACCGAAAAAAAGGCAACAAGAGCGATACCTGCAAGGAATCCCAAGGTCTGTCCTTTTAAAAACGGCATGCTGAACATGGCAATGATCAATCCTGCCATGGTAAACAGAGAACTGTACGGAAAACCGCACAGGCGGCAGTTTCCTTCCGGCTTTCCGTTCTTTTTCCGGAAACGGATATGAGTATACATGAGCACAATATAAGTAAAAAGCAATGCAAATCCCCCGGAGCTGATTAAAAACAGATAAACTTCGGGAAAAAGCAAACCGATATACAGAAACAGCATCATAGAGAAACCGGAAAATAAGATTCCCCGGTAGGGGACATCGGTTTTGTCTTTTAAAAATGAAGGACCAAGCCGGTCCTCCACTAGAGAACGGAGCATTCTTCCGATTCCAAACATGGCAGCTACCATAGTAGACAAAATTGCGCTGATCAGTATCACCGTCATAGCAGTGCCGGCCCAGGTCATTTGATAGCGGTTTAAAGCCGTAACCATAGGGCTGACGTTTTCGCTTAAGGATTGGCTGGGGACCAGCAGCAAAAGAACTGAAATACACAGAATATAAAGTGTTACCAGCCAGAAAACCGTCAGATGAATGGCGCGGGGTATATTTTTTTGTTTATTTTCTGTTTCACTGGCAGCCAATCCGATGATTTCAAAGCCTGCATAGGTAAATAAAACGATCAGCATGCTTCCTGCCAGGCTTTTGAAACCGCCGGGGAGAAATGGCTCGGATCGCAATATACTGTTTCCTATGGGGCGGGAGCCAGGTAAAACACCCAATACAATCATAGAACCTAAAAGAATAAAACCAATAATAGCTATAATTTTAATTGCTGACAGAATGCTTTCCAGATGGCTTAACTGCTTTGCGCCCAATAGGTTTAACAGTGTTACTCCGGCGATCAGGAAAGTGCCAAGGAATGGAATCGATACCGAGGGAAACCAGGTTCGAAACAATAAGGAAACTGCGGTAGCCTCACTTGACATGGAAATGACCATACCGGTCCAATAGACCCAGCCCACTACAAAACCTGTGCCATTGTTGATATACTGAGATGCATATGTTCGGAAAGAAGCGGAATCCGGGTTAGATACCGTCATTTCCGAAAGCGCAAACAGAATGAAATAAACCATAACAGCGCAAATCAGATAAGTAAGAATAATTGCCGGGCCGGCAGCCTGTATGGCAACTGATGAGCCTAAAAAAAAGGAACCGCCGATTACGGTTCCCAAAGCCATCATCGTTAAGCGGCCTGCAGTAAGGCCATGTGCTTTATTTTTCATAGGATTCCTCGCTTTTGCTTTTGGTATTAGTATTGCAGATATCGGATAAGTTATACCAAACAGAGGAATCCTTCGGTGTGCTTTTTGGACAGGATGCAGAATCCTTCTTGGGCCTTACTTTCTGGTCTCTGATACTGCCTTATAACGAACTTCTTTCATTCCCCGGCTCATTGTTTCAATCGGATCATGTCCATAAAGCCATTGGTCATGAATTTTTTCTGGAAGTATTACCGGCATTCGGTCATGAATAAATGAAATGCCAGACCAAGCCGGGCGTGTCAGAATAACGAACAGAGATTCCCCCGTTTGCAAGTCTGTTCTCGATATTCCAGCCATCCATACCGGGCGGTTATCCGGAGTTGACAGTGCATACTTGATCTTTTGGGAGCCGCGCTTTTCCCATTCAAAATACCAGCTGGCCGGTATCAGGCAGCGTCCTTCCGACATGGGCCGACGAAACATATTCTTTTCTGCTGCCGTTTCGCTTCGGGCATTAATGACCTCACCTTTCCCGTCAAACCTGGGAAATCCCCAACGCATTGCCGTCATGGTTCCATTCGGGGATAGCACAGGTGCAAGGTTAGTAGGGTATACCTCGCCTGTTTTTACTGTTGTTTTTCTCTCAACTTCAGCGATAATAGAACGCAGCTCAGCGTCCTCAATTTCAATATAGTATCTGCCGCACACGTTATTGAACCACCTTTCCGATCGTAGGCCGTCATTAGTTTTTATTTCTGTTTGACAGGAATCCAAATTTCGCAGTAATATTTTTCGTCCTGCACACCGTTTGTATACCCGGCGGGGTCACTATACATTTCAATATTGTAACCCGCTGCAATTTCATAGTCCTTACAGCCGGGCAACCATTCTGAAAATATTTTCTTGTGCACATCCTGCAAAGAATGGGAAGCTGCCCCTTTGCAAGGAAAAACAGCCCAGGTGTGTTTCGGAATAACCCTGGTAATAAATCCCTCGGCAATTTCCTCAATGGGGTTGTAATTATCTGCGATCAGATATTCAAATTCATTACTGCCCATGTTTTCATCAATGGACACACCGTACATACTGCAAACAAGATCACTTTTTCCTGTTTGATAGTAATCCGCCCAAAACTTCGGGATCTCCGTAGCCGCTTCCTCATATTTGCAAACCTTTGATACACCGATAATGGTAAACTCATCCTTTTTTACAATTTTGTAATCCAAAGTAAAACCTCCTTCTAATATGAGTTTGATTTTCAACGAAGCAAAAGATTTTATCATTGTTTCGCCTTTTCGTACAGAGGAGGGAGTTGCACCATGAAACCGGGTAAAAGCTTTTGTAAAGCTATCAGGTGATTCATAGCCGTATTTGAGTGCAATATCAATGATTTTTCTTTCCGAGGAAACAAGCTCGCTGCCGGCAAGCGTAAGCCTGCGTTTCTTTATATAATCTCCGACCGTAAAACCGCAGAGCAAAGCAAACCCCTTTTGAAAATAGAACGGTGATATCATTGCCTGTTTTGCAATATCTTCCATAGTCAGTTCTTCGGTGATATTGTCCTCAATATAACTGATTGCTTTACTGATACATTCCGTCCACTCCATGTGCAACACCTCCTGTCTGTACCTGTATCTTACGATCTTCAAAGGTTTTTTTCCCGACTTATCGTGTTATATTTTGTCTGCATTGTGATTTTTATAAAGCCTGACATTTTCCGCATACCAAATGCAGCAGGGAACAAAACTTGCTTTTGGGTTCTCCAACTCCTATCCGTTTCACTGAGGCAATTATAACTCATCATTGCCAGGAAGAAAATACCAACTTTTTTTGGGGAATCCGTCATTTAATACTTCTCATTGAGAGGCCGGTTAAAACCAGGTCTTTCAAAGCCAGGTAACTATCAGATCGCCCGCAGCATAAAAGTTGGTGTAAATTTTATAATTCTCTTAAGAAATTAATAAAAAACATAAAAAATGCTACAATATAATATTGTGCTGATTTTTACATTAAAACAGACAAACTATCTGTAAAAGGATGCCGTCATGTTGGATGGATTTCTTAAATAAGGAGGAGCTTCCATTGCTGAGCTTGTTGGAAAAAATTGATTTTTATATAAATTCCCCGTTTTTATTGTATCTTTTATTGATCCTGGCTGTTTCTATCTGTGTCGTGCTATTTATTCTGTATTATCGTCATTATCATTTTAATAAGGATGTACACTTCCCGTCCTGCTTTTTGGAAGAAGGAGATAAACCGGGCCCCTGTGAATGGGAGAAGCAGATGGTTAATCTGGCAGAAGCGCATGGTAACGTCAGGCTGGATGGGCATAGTTTTGTTCTTAATGATTATAATCAGGCTGCCTATAAAAAACTGAATCGAATCAGAAACCGCATCTCATCGGTATCCACCGATATCATTTCTCTGATTCCGGCAGCACGCTGGCTCTTTGACAATTTTCAGATGCTGTACCGGGAAATTAAACGAGTTCGCACTTCCGGAACCAGCTATGCTGTTTTGCCGGTCCTTACAGGAAAGGAATACCGCAACTTTCCCCGTATTTATGTTGTGGCAAAAAAGATGGTGGCTCTTACCGGCGGACATTTAAGCGAGGAAAACATTGATCTGATGCTGAAGGCTTATCAGCAGAAGGTTTCCCTCACGGATAAGGAAATCTGGGTTTTGCCGGAAGTGCTGGGCTTTTGCCTTCTAGAAGAAATCATAATAATTGCGGAAGAAATCCTTCGAATGATTGATGTGAAATCAAAGGCAGAAAGCTTTGTCAGGGACCGGCTGGCAGAAAAGCAGGGACCGGCTGATATCTCGGCTCTGCTTTGTAAAACGGAGGATAACTTAAGGCTCAACTATTCCTTTCATGCTCATGTCATATATCTGCTGAAAAGTATGTCTTTTGATGAGGCCTTTATTCAAAGCTACCTGGAATATCATTTTTCCTCCATGGAAAGACAGGTGAGGGCCTCCGGCATATTTCTGGAGGAAGGAAATATTGAATCATATCTTGAAACAAATATCCGGACCTTGATTGTCAGCCTGAGGGATATTAATGAAGTGGATGAGGAAAAATTCTTTGAGGAATATTCTTGTCTGGAGCAGATTTTATCACAGGATCCGGATGGCGTATATACAAAGATGGATTTGGAGTCCAGGGGTATGTACCGGGGAGTTATTGTTAAATTATCCCTCCGTTACCGGCTGACGGAGGAAAAGATAGCAAAGGACTGCCTGGAACTGGCGGTTCAGGGAAGAGAGGACCTGCTTTGCTCCCACCATGTAGGATCCTATTTATTGGGAAAGGGTTATCCGGTTCTGAAAGCTAAGGCATTAGGAAAACCGGTCCCCCAAAGCATTAAGAAAAGGCGGAACGTATGCGGCATCCTTTATTTCCTTATTCTGTGCCTGATCACTTTGGGGTTAAGCGCCTGCTTTCTCAATCGTTCCCGAATTCTTGGAGGACTGGAGAGGACTGGAAGGTATATCATTTTTCTTCTGGCAGCAATGCCGTTATTAATGGGCATTTCCATAGAGATCACGAATTTCATATTTACCAGAAGAATCAAAGTCCGGAAGATTCCATCCTTGAATTATCTGAAGGAAATACCAGAAGAGGCAAGAACCTTTGTAGTTATGCCGGTAATTGTCTCATCCAAGGAGCAGGGACTGGGGTATATGGACCGCCTTCATAAGCATTACCTGGCAAACCGGCAGGAGAACCTTTATTTTGCTTTACTGCTTGATTTTGAGGATTCCCAGAACCAATGCATGACAAAGGACCAGGAGATTGAAAGCGCCCTATTTGAACGTATGAAAGAATTCAATGCGCTCTATCCGGCGGTGCCCCAGCGCTTTTCCCTGTTTTTCCGCTGCCGGAAATGGAATGAGGCAGAGAACTGCTATATGGGCTGGGAGCGTAAGAGAGGAAAGCTGGAAGAGTTTAATAACCTTTTAAAAGGAGCAGGAAAAGAGAATACCACATTTTCCTCCGTATATTGCGATGAGAATCTTCTTACCACCTTCCGTTATGTGATTACACTGGATGCAGATACCAATCTCCTTCGTGACAATGCTGCAAAACTGGTGGGACTGATTGATCATCCTTTAAATCGGCCGGTTCTGGATCCTGCAGGACAAATGGTGAAAGAGGGCTATGTCATCATTCAGCCCTCGGTCAGAAACCATATCGTTGATAAAAACGGCAGCAGGTTTACGAAGATATTCGGGGGGGAATCGGGCCTTGCCCATTATGGAACGGTTATATCAGATATTTACCAGGATATTTTCAACAAGGGAATCTATACCGGGAAAGGCATCTATGACATAGAGGCCTTTCGTAAGGTGCTTCAGAATAAGGTACCGGAAAACAGGATTCTCAGCCATGACCTTTTTGAGAGCTGCTATGCACGTACTGCCTTCTCCAGCACAGTAAAGATCATGGACAACTTTCCCAACAGTGTTTTATCCTTTACCAAAAGGGAGCACCGGTGGCTTCGCGGAGACTGGCAGCTGGTGCCCTGGTTGTTTATGAAGAAGAACCAGGAAGGAGATAGCTTATGTGCATTGTCACGGTGGAAAATCTTTGACAACTTAAGAAGAAGCCTGGTTCCTCTGAGTAAAACTCTAGTTGTACTGCTGAATCTGGCATGGATACCAAAAGCATTTTATCTCTGGCTTCCCCTTGTTTTCTTTCAAGACATGTTTTCTCTGGTGATTCTTCTGCTTGCAGTTATCATCCAGAAATTGATCAGACCAAAACTTGCTCTTGTTTATAAAGGCTTTACTAAGGAGCTTGCTGCCATGCTTTACCGGGCATTCCTGGAGTTTACCATTACTCCTTACCGTGGCTATGTGGCATCAGACGCAATCATCAGAACTCTGTACCGGATTTTTATCAGCAAAAAAAATCTGCTTCGGTGGAATACGGCAGAAGCAGTGGACGCCTCCATTGTCAATACAAGAAGAGGATATTTTCTTACCATGTGGAGTTCACTTCTACCGGCGTTTGTGCTTGTGGTAATTTTATTTACAGGGTATTTCAGCCCGGCTGGAATGTTTTTGACAGCAATGGTCATTGCAGTCTGGAGCTTTGCCTTTGAAATAGCATACCGGATCAGCCAGCCGGATGAGAAGCATCATCGGAAGAATAAGGCGCTGGACCGTGAACTGCTTCTGGACACTGCGAGAAGAACCTGGCAGTTTTTTAAGGAGCTTTCCACAAAAGAAAATAACTGGCTCTGTCCGGATAATTACCAGATTTCAATGGTGGAAAAGGTCAGCGATAAAACATCACCGACCAATATCGGGCTTCAGTTTCTGGCAATTTTATCAGCCAGGGATTTTGGGTTTGAAACCCTCAGTTCCACATTGGAAGCTGTGGAAAATCTGATGGAAACGGTGCAGAAATTGCCCAAATGGGAGGGACAACTCTATAACTGGTATCATACGGGAACTTTGGAGGTACTTCACCCGGCCTATATATCCACCGTAGACAGCGGTAATTTCCTGGGACATCTGGTTGCCTTAAAAAACGGTCTCTTAGAGCAGATCAATCAGCCGGTCTATCCGGATAATTTTCTGTCAGAACTTAGAATTGCGGTTAAGAACAGCAAGGAAGAAATTAAACTCAGAACTGGTAACCCTGCAGGAAACGGGCTAAGAAACGGATATCTAAGAATAGGGGAAATGATAGAAGACCTTGCGGATATCTGGGAAGACTTAATAGGAAGAAATACCTGGCCGCCGGCGGATTACCTGTGGACCAGGCATTTGAAGAACCTTATAGACAGCACTGCAAACGAAGCTGCGGCCTTAAAACTGAAGGAAGAGAGTTTTTCATCCTATCCTTCTCTTGGCCGTTTGGCTGCGGAAGGCAATCAGTATGCGGACAGCATGATAGAACGGATCAAAGCGCTGAGCAATAAAATAGACTGTATTTTAGCAAATGCGGATTTCCGATTTTTATTTAATGAAAAAAGGATGCTGTTTCATATTGGTTATCATGTATCCTCCCGCATGCTGGATGACGGATGTTACGACCTCATGGCATCGGAATCGGCTCTTACCAGTCTTCTTGCCATAGCCATGGGAGAAGTGCCGTTAAAGCACTGGTATAAGCTGGGACGGCCTTTGACCGTTGTTCAGGGTATTCCATGCTTCGTATCCTGGAGCGGAACCATGTTTGAATATCTGATGCCCAATCTGGTATTTAAAGAATATGAAGGCTCGGTCTACGCCCAGACCTCCAGGGCAGCGGTGCTCCAGCATATGAAGTATGCAAAAGAGGCAGAGATACCCTGGGGAATATCGGAATCCCAGTATTACCGTTTTGATTTACATGCAAATTACCAGTACAAGGCTTTCGGAGTACCGAAGATAAGACTTCAGCCGGTCCGGAAAAATTCCATGGTGGTTGCTCCTTATGCTACGATGCTGGCGCTTGATATTGCAGAAGAAGAATGCATGAAAAATTTGAGGAGGCTGAAGGAATTAGGTGCTTTCGGCACTTATGGCTTTTATGAGTCTGTTGATTTTAACGTTCCCAACTCTGTGGATCTGACGCCATACTGCATTGTCAAATCCTATATGGCCCATCATCAGGGGATGAATCTGGCAGCGATTAATAACTATTTGAATGATGGCATTCTTCGGGAGAGGTTTCACGGGGAAATGATGATAAAGGCTGCAGAGGTCCTGCTGGAAGAAAAACGCCAGTCCTATTTGATCTCCATTGCAAAGCAGGGATATACCATAAAAATCGGAAAGCCTTTATTTAAAGAAGACGTTTACAGTAACCGTTATGTAAACAGGAGAGGAATAAACCCTCCGGTTGTGAATTATCTGTCAAATGGCAGGTATTCCCTGATGATAACCTCCGACGGAGACGGCTTCAGCAAATATGAGGACCGGATGCTTTACCGATGGCGTTCGGATATTTATGCAAATACAGGTAATTATATCTATATTAAGGAAATGAAACAAGGGAAAATCTGGAGTGCTGCCTATCATCCGACGAAAACAGAGCCGGAGGATTATCAGGTGATTTTCTGCCCCCACCAGGCGGAATTTAAACGAAGGGATGGAGACATCTCGTCACACATGATTGTCAGCCCTGATGCGGACCATAACCTAGAAATAAGAAAGATCACATTTACCAATCACGGGAATGAGGAAAAGCAGCTGGAAGTGACCAGTTATCTGGAAGTGGTGGATGATACCCATCTGGCAGAAATAAGCCATCCTGCGTTTAACAAGCTGTTTCTGGAAAGTGAGTATCTGGAAGAGCATGAAATCTTTCTTGCAAAAAGGCGAAGAAGGAAGGAGGGGGAGAATCCTTATGTGATGCATATGGCAAGAACGGGAGCGAAGCTGTGCAAAAAAATAGAATATGAAAATGACAGGAAACGGTTTATCGGGAGAAATAATACGCTGGAGAACCCGGATGCCGTGGTCAACAGCATTGCTTTTTTCAACCAATCCGGCTTTTGCAATGATCCCATTATGAGCCTGCGGGTACAATTTTTTATAGGGGCCGGTGAAAGCATCTGCGTTTCATTCATTACCGGAGTGTGCGGCAGCAAGGAGGAAGCTATAAAAATTGCAGGGGAATTGAATGTAGGTTACCGGATTGATGATATTCTGGAAAAATTCAGGCTTCAGACGAACCTGGAGTTAAAATATCTGGAGATCAACAGAGCCCAGCTAAATGCTTTTCAGGATCTGATCAGCCCCATCTTCTATCCTGCCGGTATTTACCGGGGGCCGGCTGAAAATATAAGACGCAACTTTATGAATCAGAGCTTCTTATGGAAATTCGGTGTATCCGGCGATAATCCCATTCTGCTTTTAATGGTACGGTCCATGGAAGAGGAACGAATCGTAAAAGATGTATTGAAGGCTTACGAATATATGAGAATTAACCGTGTTATGGTTGATCTGATCATACTGATTGATTCTAAACATGGATATCATCAGGAGGTGGATGAATTAATCAACGATATGACAAGCTCTCTGCGGATCTATGATTCCAGAAGCCAGAAGCCAAGCTTTTTTAAACTGCACACCTATGAGTTGAAACCGGCGGAGATTGATTTGCTTTATACGGTATCCAGGGTCGTATTTTCAGAGAGTAAGGGTATTTATTTTGCCAATGGAAAAGAAAACTTATATGAATTACTTGAGGAATATTAGGCTTTAAGGAGGAAGTGGCATTGGACACAGCGCATGCACCAACTACACAGGAAAAAGAAACAGAAGATTATGAATTTTTTAACGGCTTCGGGGCATTTGCCTGTGAGGGCAGAGAATATGAAATTCTGTTGGAGGGCAATAACCGGCCGCCGGCACCCTGGATTAATGTTATCTCAAACAAGAGCTTTGGATTTCTGATATCGGAGTCAGGCGGCGGCTTTACCTGGAGCATCAACAGCAGGGAAAATAAGCTTACACCCTGGTCCAATGACCCCGTAAGTGACAAAGCTTCTGAGGCGGTTTATATTCTGGATGAAATAACCGGCGAGGTAATGACTCCCATGTCTCTTGGAAGGTCTGACCGGGGGATTTACCGGGTAAGGCATGGCTTTGGTTACAGCAGGTTCCTTCATGAGGAAGGGATGATAAATCAGGAGCTGACTGTCTTTACTCCTTTGGATGAGCCGGTGAAGCTATGGAGCCTTACGCTGACCAACTGTTCGGATAAAGTGAAATATTTAAGCCTGACCTATTATGTGGAATGGGTGCTGGGCACCCAGGGGGAGCAAACCAGCCCTTATATCCTGACGTCTTATGACAATGAACACGAAAGCTTCTATGCTAGGAACATCTACACCATGAATTTTCAAAACACTTATTCCTACCTGTTTTCCAGTGAAGCCATCACCGGATATACCGGTGACAGACAGGAGTTTCTGGGGCAGAAGGGCAGCATCCGGGAGCCGCGGGGAGCAGAGGTCAAGCTTTCCTGCAATACAGGGGTATGCTATGATCCCTGCGGGGCAATCCAGGTTTCAATAGAAATTCAGCCTCAGGAAAGTAAAACGGTGCTGTTTGGGCTGGGGCAGGGCAGCAGTCTTGACGAAATACATCGAATCAGGCATAAGTATAGAGAAGTGGTGGCTGCAGAAACAGAGTTTAACAGGGTAAAAGCTTATTGGGACGGATTATTAGGGACGGTTCAGGTAAAGACCAAGGACAGGGCGTTGGATATCCTGGTAAACGGCTGGCTGCTTTATCAGACGGTGGCCTGCCGCATTCAGGCAAGGGCAGGCTTTTATCAGTGCGGAGGTGCTTATGGATACCGGGACCAGCTTCAGGATACTCTTTCCCTTCTTTTTGCTGATCCTGGCATTCTGCGCAGTCAGATATTCATTGCCTGCAGCAGGCAGTTTGAAGAAGGGGATGTCCAGCACTGGTGGCATCCTCCTATGGGGATCGGGGTTAGAACGAGAATAACCGATGATTTGCTTTGGCTGCCTTATTGCACCGCTGCCTATGTCCGAAGCACGGGAGATGCCGCAATTTTAAAGGAGCAGGTGCCTTACATCAAGGGACCGCTGCTTGAAGAGGATCAGCATGATGTGATGTTTACTCCGGAAATTTCTCAGCTTTCCGAAAGTGTTTATGAACATTGTAAAAAGACCATTGACCGGACCTGCTTCGGAGAACATGGACTTCCTCTCATGGGAGGAGGGGACTGGAATGACGGCATGAATGAGGTAGGTATTATGGGGAAGGGGGAGAGTGTCTGGCTGGCATGGTTTTTGTATACCGTATTAGGTGATTTTATTCCTTTGTGCTTACAGCAGGAGGACGGGACCTATAGCCGGGAATTGGAGCACAAACGGGAAAAACTGCTACAGAGCATTGAAGAAAATGCCTGGGATGGGGAGTGGTATCTGCGGGCCTTTTACGATGACGGTACAAAGCTGGGATCCAAGGAAAATGATGAGTGCAGAATCGATTCCATCAGCCAGTCCTGGAGCGTAATTTCAAAGGGGGCAAAGGAAGAACGTGCGAAAACAGCAATGCAGTCCGCATGGCATTACCTGGTAAGAGAGGAAGATGCCATTTCCCTGCTTTTGATGCCGCCTTTTAATAAGACAAGCAAAAATCCTGGTTATATAAAGAATTATATCCCCGGTATGCGGGAAAACGGAGGCCAGTATACCCATGCGGCAGTTTGGCTGGCCATCGCCACATCCATGCTTCGTGAATATCCCATGGCCCAGACCTTATTCACCCTGCTTAATCCCATTCACGTGACGCAAAACAGGAAAGATGTGCTTAAGTACGAGAAAGAACCCTATGTAATGACTGCGGATATATCCCTTTGTCCGCCATATACCGGCAGAGGCGGCTGGAGCTGGTATACTGGTTCCGCAGGCTGGATGTATCAGGGGCTGTTAAGCTGGTTTCTGGGCTTCCGGAAAGAAGGGAATGAACTGGTCATTGATCCTGGCACACCGGCAGGTTTCGGAGATTTTACCATTGAATATAAATATGGGAAGTCCCTATATGAGATCCGGGTAGAGAGCAGAAGCAAAGGCGTGCTGACGACGGAATCAATCCTTATTGATGGTAAGCCTGTTGATGGAAACAGAGTCCCGTTGGTGGATGATGGAGAAAAGCATCGGATCATAGTTTAGTATCTTGTATTGCTGATCATGGAAAACCAAGTCCTGTTCAGCAGGAATGGGGAAATCGGACAGCAGTTATCGGTAAAATTTCCAATAATAGATTCTATGAATTTGATAGTAATGGAGGCAATATGAAGACTGACAGACGATTGACAAATGCTTTTAAACATGCTGATACGGTATATTTTGATGATGATTCAAAATATATATTTTTTAGTGATATCCATAGGGGGGATGACAGCATCTCAGATGAATTCACAAGAAATCAGAATGTTTTTTTGCATGCATTAAACTATTACTATAAAGAAGGCTATGAATATATTGAGGTTGGTGATGGAGATGAGCTTTGGGAATACAAGAATTTTAGTGTAATTCGTTTGGCTCACAGCGATGTTTTTACTGTAATAAAAAAATTTTATGATGCAGGCCGGTTTATCATGTTATATGGGAATCATAATATTTTTTTAAAATCAAAGCGCTTTATAAAAGAAAATTATTTTCAATATTATGATGAGTATAATCAAATAAGAGTGGATTTATTTAGAGGGTTAAAGCCGAAGGAGGCTATCATTCTAAAACATAAGAAAACAAAGCAGACGATTTTCGTGCTGCATGGTCATCAGGGGGATATTATGAATGACCAGTTATGGGTTTTTTCCATGTTGCTGCTTCGATATCTGTGGAGGTATTTGCATATTGTGGGATTCGGCAATCCAACCAGTCCGGCCCGTAATTTGTATAAAAGACATAAGGTAGAGAAGGTTTATAGCAGATGGATAGAAAAACATAAAATGATGCTTATCTGTGGACACACTCACAGACCTAAATTTCCGAAGCTTGATGAACTCCCATATTTTAATACCGGCTGTTGTATACGTACTCGCGGTATTAACGGGATAGAAATTGTCAATGGTAAAATTCAAATGGTTGACTGGAGAATTGCTGCCGGTGAAAATGGAGATTTGCGTATACACAGAACCGTAGTCAGGGGACCGGTACCAATTGAGTATTACGAGTATAAAAACAATCCATATACGGCTCATTGCAAAAGCTATGATGAGGATTAAGAAATTTCCCCAGTTAAGTGCATTCAGTTTGCTGGAACAAACACCAAATAAAAAAAGTATCTTGCAAAGGAATAAAAAGTTTGTTATAGTTAACTAAATGTACAAAGGGAGGTGGCTTGATGTCGTCTATTCGGTAAGATCATGAACAATAAAAATTTGTCTCATACTACATGGGGTTTTTTGTTGTGCTTATTTTGCGGATAGATAAATTCAGCCAGCCTGTAATGAAATGAAAAATTTATAGGTTTTATTTTCGCAGTCAATGAGTCAGGTAACCATGGATTTTTGTTACCTGGTGAATGTCGCAATCACGTGAGAAACTTGCAAAGTGAGTTTCTTCATATGATTGCGTTATAAGTAAGCAGATAACTCTGTGTGATGGAGTTGTCTGTTTTTTTGTTGTTCAAAATATTAATATTTGAAATAATCATTAGTACCATTGACCAATAACCTTTTGAGAGGAGGAAGCATTTTATGAAGTTTAGCCCGGTTCGTTATGCTTAGCAAAGGCTATTGCATAGCATCTGAAAATTGATCCTGTAAAATAGCCTTTGCTCATTCCTGAAAACACAGATTAGGAGGAGCATAATGAGCTATATCAAGGCGGCCGATGTGCTGCCCAAAGAAATAATTGACTTAATTCAAAATTATATTGACGGTGAATATATTTACATACCAAGAAAAGAATGCAATCGAAAGGCATGGGGAGAAAATACCAGAAGCAAGGAGATGGTTTTTTTCAGAAACAAGGAGATTTACGAAAAATATACAGAAGGAATGACCATTGACCATCTTTCAGAGGCTTATTGTTTATCTCCGAAAAGCATACAAAAAATTATTGCAAAAATTAAATTGAAGAATCAGTAAACAAAGAAGCACCATGAAACTGCATGGTGCTTCTTTGTTTCATAAATGTTAATTCGGTTGCTGTCCAGAACAAAAAGAAATTATAATAACTATGAAAAGAGCAGGTGTATTCCCAATGCGTATCCCTTATCAGGAGGAATTTAAGATGAAGAAGAAAGTAACTAAAATAGAACGATATGATGCCTATCAGAGCATGATTGATGCCAAAGTCCTTTCACAGACTGAACCTAAAATTGATTACCGGCAATCCGCCTGCGCTGAGAGCTTCCAATGCAAAGTATGCGGGACGATTGTAATGCCGGATGGGGCAGGAAGCCGGCATCGCAACCATTGTCCCAAGTGTTTATCCAGCGTTCATGAAGACAATGATCCGGGGGACCGGGCTTCCCTGTGCAAAGGAATTATGGAGCCGGTCAGTGTCTGGGTGCGCAAGGGAGGTGAATGGGCAATTATTCACAGATGCCGGACGTGCGGAACCTTGAGTTCAAACCGGATAGCAGCAGATGATAATCCGGCCCTGCTTATGTCCATTGCTGTTAAGCCATTGGCAATGACCCCATTTCCACTTAATAAATTGGATGAATTATTTGGACAATAATATTTTAAACCATACCAAACCATACCAAACCAAACCATGCCAAATGAAATCGTGTTAGGGTCAAGATTAAATCCCCCCTAACATTATTTTTTATTTAGGCAGGGGGTAAGGAAAGGGAAAAGCCGTAAGACGATAAAATCCTACGGCAATTCACAAAATAGAAGGACTGGGTTTCAGCCGTCTCGGTTATAACTCCAAAGTAAAATTGAAAAATACAATAGCCGTACCGTACAGATGTATTTATTTGGTGTAATTATCAAAGTAACCTTGTACCAATACGATGGGAGTTCCTTTATCACCGCTGCCTGAAGTAAGATCACACAGTGAGCCGATCAAGTCCGTTAACCGGCGGGGGGTGGTTCCCTGAGATACCATACTGCCGACTAAATTACTCTCTTTGCTTTGAATATAATTGGAAATGGCAGCCTTTAGTTCTGCTCCGCTTAAATCAGCAAAATCATTATCAGCAAGATATTTTAATTTGACTTCGTTGGGCTGGCCTTCCAGACCTTCTGTATAAGCCGGGGAAACTACCGGATCTGCCAATTCCCAAATTTTACCCATGGGATCCTTGAAAGCGCCGTCACCGTAAACCATAACTTCAACATGTTTTCCGGTTCTTTCAAGGATTCCATCCTGTATCTTTTTGACGATAGGCTCACAGTTACGGGGAAACAGCTTAACGGTGTCTTCCGTAGCTTTATTGCTGCCAAGCAAGCCATAGTTTTCGTTATATCCGCTTCCATTAACCGGAGCGCTTAAAATGTCATCAAGACCATACACAGACTCTGCACCGGCAGCCTTTAACAAACGTTTTGTTCTGAAACGGGAATGAATATCGCAGCAAAGAACATGCTTCGTATAATTTAAAATGGTACGGCAGTCATTGGCAAGAATAACTTCCACTTCGCAGTCTTCTTTTTGAATCAGCTCCTTGTAGTACTCAATGTAATCAACTCCCGTAAAGGTATGCTTACGGTAACCAAAAAGCTCACGGTATTTTGCTTCTGTCAAAATATCGGTCCATGGGTTAATGCCTTTCTCATCCAAAGCGTCAAGATCGATCAGGTGATTGCCTACTTCATCCGAAGGATAGCTTACCATTAAAGTGATTTTTTTGGCACCTCTTGCAATGCCCTTTAGACAAATGGAAAAACGGTTACGGCTTAATATTGGAAATACAATGCCAATGGTTTCATGACCGAATTTATTATTGATATCAGCGGCGATTTGGTCAACAGTAGCATAATTTCCCTGAGCACGGGCCACAATGGCTTCAGTTGCGGCAATAACATCCCGGTCACGTAATTCAAAATTTTCACATTTTGCTGCATCAAGTACACTTGAAATAACTATTTCTGCAATGTCGTCTCCCTGCCGGATAATTGGAGCGCGTACACCTCTTGAAACAGTACCTATGAGTCTTTCCATATGCTTGATTCTCCTTTAAACCCATGACGAATATTGATGGGTTATTTTTTATTACACTTTATTATATCATGATCATTGGTATTGGTAAACTTAATGCTTTTTATATATGATATAAGTTTTGCTTATATCAATTTTTCTGGTTACCGGAATATCAGCGGGATGCCTGTAAAATTTCAGCATCATAGTGATAAAATCAACGGGAAAATATTGGTTTTGGGGCAAAAATGCCATTGAAAAATTGAGAAGAGTTTTGCATATTAAAAAAATGCCTATCTTTGCAGGATATCAAATATTTGTTATAATTAAAATTGCCGTGTTTCAAAAACATGGGTGCAGGATATTGAAAGCTGCTTATCATTTAAAACCAGAAAGAGGAAAAGGGATGAAAAAGCCTTCTAAATTATCGGTCCGGATGTTCCTGCTGCTCCTGCTGTGTGTGGTCATGCCCCTTGCCGGAGTCTGTATTTATGTACGAGTCAGTATGGAGCATTTTATCCAGGAAAAGCTCAGTGAAAAAGTCATTCAGAATATTTCAAGGGGAGAACGGAATATCTGCGATAATTTGCAGAATATCGCCGCCTTGACCAATGTCTTTGTATATGATGAGGAGCTGCAAAAGCGCATAGCAGATCCGGACACCTCCCAATATGAGAATACGAAGTACTTTGACCAGATGATCCATAAGCTCAGCATTGCCAGCGGGTTCGATTTTGTTCAGGACATGAAGATCCTTCTGTTTGACGGCTGCGGCAGGATTTATTCCAACTGGAGTATGAATTACCAGGATTACCAGTTTCTGCTGGATCAGGATTGGGTGAAGAAGAGCAGGGATAACAATGGGCATATTGTGTGGGCCATGTTTAATCCTGCCTATATCATTGGAGAGAAGAAGGATCAGACCTATATTTCCCTGGCAAAATCCCTTCTCAAGGATTATACCACGGGAAACGTAATAGGAACTCTTATCATCAGCATAGATCAGAAAAAATTCAGTGATCTGTTAATGGAATACGCATATGACGGTGACATGGCTTACATCTGTGTGGGAGAAGGAACCGTGCTTTTGCAAAATGATACCCAGGGGCTTGTTCATGAGGAGGATTTAAAGCACTTATACCGGGAAACAAAAGAGAAAAAAAGCGGGAGCCTGCGGTATCAGACAGGGGGAGGGAATTTTCTCATAAGCTATTACACCATACCAAAACCATGGGTGTTTAATGATCAGCAAATGAAAGTTTTCCATTTTACCAATTATCAGGAAGTGACCAATCAGATGGAAATGATCGGCCGCAGGATGAATCTGGTCCTTCTGATCGTCATATGTGCACTGGTCCTGATTCTGTACATTTCCATCAGGATGCTGGTAAAGCCTATTGTCAAGCTCAGCGGCCAGATGGAAAATTATACCTTGGACATGGATATAAAAGATATAGATATGGAACGGTCTGATGAAATCGGCCAGTTAAACCGTTCCTTCCGTCAAATGTCTGTGAATATCCGGGGGTTGTTTGAACAGCTTAGAAACGAGCATGAGGTAAAGGAAAAATACCGGTATGAATCCCTGAGGGCACAGTTAAATCCGCATTTTCTCTTTAATACCCTGTCAACCATCCGTTGGATGGCGATCATAAGAGGTGCTGACAATATTGTAGACGGCATTGACGCTCTTGCCCACATATTAAAATACAGCATGAGCAGGGAAAACTGCCTGGTGACGGTGGCAGAAGAAGTGGAGAATATCAGGAACTATCTTTATATCCAGAATTGCCGCTATGGAAACCACTGCAGGCTGGAGATTGATCTTTCAGAATCTATCATGAACTTAAAAACAGCTAAATTCATCCTTCAGCCCATCGTGGAAAATGCCATTATCCATGGATATGACAAGGACAGAGAGGAGATTCTGATCCGGATTTACGGATTTGCGGAGGCTGGCAGCTTAAACATCTATGTGGAGGATGACGGTGTGGGCATTTCCCCCAATATGATCAGGCAGTTTGAGGCTTACCGAAAGGACCGGGTAAAAGAAAGCAAGCTGACAGGTATCGGGATCAAGAATGTGGATGAGTATATCCGGATTACCTTCGGCAATGAATATGGACTGACCATAGAAAGCCTTAAAACGAGGGGAACGGTGGTGCTATTTACGCTTCCGGTCATAAGAGAGGAGAAATCAGGGGATGAAAAAGGTAATGATTGTGGATGATGAGGTTTTGGTGCGTCTGGGAATCCAGTCATTGATCAAATGGGAAAACTATGGATACCGGATTGTCTGTGACGCATCGGATGGGGAAGAGGCGCTTCAAAAGATCAGGCAGTATCAGCCGGATATCGTTCTTACGGATTTAAAGATGAGTCCGGTGGATGGTTTTGAGCTGATCTCGGAGTGCAGGGAAAAATATCCTCACATTCAGTTCATTGTCTTAAGCAGCTATAATGATTTTGAAAACGTAAGAAGTGCCATGAAAATGGGGGCGTTTGATTATGTGTTTAAGTTGACGGTGAAGCCGGAGGAATTGCTGAAAATTATGGATGAGGCCACCTCCTCCGGTAAAGGGGCAGACACAGCCAAGGAAGCCAATGCACTGACAGAGCGGAATCTGGAAGTCATAAAAAGGGGGTTGTTTAAAAGAATCTTAAACTCAGAAACCTTTATGAAGAAATATCTGGAGGAGCTGACAAAGCTGCCCCTTGCCGTTAGCTTTGACAAGCCCTTTTTTATTCTTTCCATTACCATTGATGATTTTCAGGTGGTAAGAAAAAAAGGGGATTTTATGGATCTGGAGCTTCTCATATTTACCATGGAGAATATTCTTAGTGAGCTGTTTAACCGGCATCACCGGGCGGAGGTTTTCCAATATGGGGAATATGATTTTGCCGTGGCAGTAAATCAGGAGGAACATCAGGATAATAAGACTTTTTTTACGGCAATGGAAAGGGAGTTCGGAATTTTTGCCAGTTGTGCCAGGCAGTATTACGGCCTGGAGGTAAGCGGAGCACTGAGCAGGGAATGTGCTGGGATTCAGGGGATCAAGGAGGCCATTGCCCAGAACCGGGATACCCTGAAATTGCGTTTTTTTTCGGAACCCGGCAAGCTTCATCCATACGAGAGGGCCGTCAGGGAAAGGGCCTGTCTGCCGCCGGAATTTCACAGCTCAGTCTTAGAGCGCCTGGCAGCGGAATATGATTTTTTCGGAATCAGGAAGTTTCTCGAAGACTTTTTTGAATTTCTCAAAGATAAAAAACGTTGGGAGCCGGAGGAGATCCGGTATCTGCTGAGAAAGGCCTATGGGGCCATGGCAGCCTCTTTTGCCCGCAGCAGAGCTGATATTGATATGTTCCTGGATAAAAACGGGATGAACATGGAGGCCTCCATCAATGATTATACGTATCTGGAAATAATCAGACAATCAATATTGGAGCTGGTGGGACAGTATAAAAAGGAGTATGAATCAAACCGCGGCAGGATCTTAAGGAAAGAGGTTGCTGAAGCAAAGAGTTTTGTCCGAAGCCATATGAAGGAAGAACTTCAGGTTGCAGACATTGCAGCCATGGTGAACATGAGCGGCAGTTATTTTTCTCACGTATTTAAAAAAGAGGAAGGGATCAGCTTTGTGGAATATGTATACCGGGTGAGGATGGAGCATGCCAGATACTTACTGGAAAGCAGCGATTTAAAGGTAAATGAGATTGCTGATGAGGTTGGGATTATCAATCCCAATTATTTCAGTACTCAGTTTAAAAAGAGTGTGGGACAATCCCCATTGGAATACCGCCAGTCACGGTTAAAGAAAGTGGAGGAAAATAACAGGATGTGAAAGAAAACAAGCAGGATATGAAAGATTTGGAAAAAATAGAAGCCGGGAGAGGCAAAAATCGAAAAAATTGGAAGAAAGACAGCAGGCAGAAGGATATCTCTTGCCTGCTGTTTTTGCTATAGTATAGACAGTTGTTACCGTTCAGGCAAGTCATACATCATTTGGCAATTAGAACATAGATCTGAAAGCGCATATGGTATCGCCAAATATTTCTGCATGTCTGAACGAAATTATAATCATTGGAGGAAGGTATCATGAGAAATTGGAAAAAATTAGGGGCTCTTGCCATGGCATCTCTGATGGCAATGTCAGTGATGGCCGGCTGCCAGAGCGGCCGCAAGTCAGATCAGGCAACTACGCCGGCGGAAACAGCAAAAACAGAGGAGTCAAAGACAGAAACTCCAAAAACTGGAAGCGGAGAGCCTGTGGTTTTAAGAATGTGGGGCGGCGTTCCGGCGGAAGCAGGCCCTCAGGCAGTTTGTGACAATTTCAACCAGCTCTATAAGGATAAGGGGATACAGGTAGAGTACGAACGGTTTGTAAATGATGATACGGGAAATTTAAAGCTGGAAACGAATCTTCTTTCAGGAGATGGAGTGGATCTTTACATGACCTACAGCACCGATACCCTGACAAAGCGGGCGGAAGGAAACATGGCGCTGGATCTTTCTGAGCTGATTGCACGGGATGATTTTCAACTGACAAAATATTTCGGAACCCTTGCGGAGGCGTATTACATTAACGGAAACCCTTTTTCCATACCAACAAAACTGGATCAGTACGGAATCGTGTTAAATCAAGACATGTTTGAAGCGGCGGGTATTGAGATTCCCACGGAATGGACCTTTGAAGAATTCCGGGAAATTGCAAAAAAACTTACTCATGGAGAAGGTCAGGATAAGGTATATGGCATGTTCTGGAATTCCCAGCAGGACCTGACTTATCTCTTTACCTATCTGGCGGCCCAGACCAACGGCGGAGACCCGATGTATAAAAACGACAAGGAAACAAGCTTTGACGATCCTGTGGTATTAAAATCCGTTGAACTGATCAACAACATGATGAATGTGGATAAAACGTCCCCGACACATACAGATTCCGTGACCCAGAAACTCTCTCAGGAAAGCATGTTTCTGACCGGAAAGTCTGCCATGACGGTAGGCCCATGGATTGTAAGAAGCGTAAAGGACCAGGCCAGCTATCCTCATGATTTTAAAACAGCGTTTGCTCCTTACCCGGTGGTAGAAGAAGGACAGAGAAATTACACCCAGGGTGGCTATGGAGACCATCTTTGCATCAATCCAAAATCCCAGAATATTGATGCTGCATGGGAATTTGCAAAATGGTACGCTACCGAGGGAATGCTTCCTGTAGTGGAAGGAGGCCGTGTGCCGGCTTCCAATACCTATAATGCCCTGGAAGTAACGGAGGCGTTTGTTATGGGAGCCGAGGATTATCTGGATTCGGAAACCACCCAGAAGATACTGATTACACCTGCCGATAATTATGCAGTACCTTCCATTACCAACCATATAGCGGAAGTAAGGAAAATTGCGGTAGAAGAGCTGGAAGGAATCTTTATCGGAAAGCAGACCGTGGAGGAAGGCATGAAAAAGGCCAAAACCAGAGCTGATGCGCTGTTGCAAAAATAATCAGAGAAATTAATCCGGGGCTGCCCAAGAAAAACGGCAGCCCCGGAACATAAAATGTAACACCCTTTGGGTGTAACGGTATGCTCAAATTTTGCGAGGAAAAAAAGAAGAAAGGAGGGAACCGCTGAACATGAAAAAAATCAGGCTTAGCAGACAGTTTAAAACGGATTTGACAGGCTACGCTTTCATCCTGCCCAATATTATCGGTGTTTGCCTTTTTACCTTATTTCCCATGATTTTTTCCCTGATCATCAGCTTTACGGACTGGGACTATACCAAAGGGATCGGTAACTGGGATTTTATCGGCCTTAAAAATTTTACCGACATGTGGCAGGATGAATGGTTTACCAGTTCCCTGTTCAACACCATAATTTTTGCGGTGGGAGTGGTGCCGGTAACCGTGTTCCTGGCACTGGTGCTGGCGGTCATCATCGATAAATACTGTGTTGCCAGACTTCCCATGAGGCTGGCGCTTTTTATGCCCTACATATCCAATATCGTGGCGGTTGCCATTGTATGGGTAATGATGTATTCCCCCTGGGGACCATTCACCCAGATGGTAAAACTATTTGGAGTGGAGAATCCTCCCCAGTGGCTTGGAGATACAACATGGGCCCTGCCGGCCCTGATGCTCATGACCGTATGGTCGGGAGTGGGTTATGCCAATATGATCTATACGTCCGCACTCCAGGGGCTTCCCCAGGATGTTTATGAGGCCGCAGACATTGACGGAGCAGGCGAGATCCAGAAGTTTTTTAAGCTTACGGTCCCGTTTCTGTCTCCTACCACCTTTTTCCTGATCATTACTACGTTCATCACCTCCTTCCAGGTGTTTGCGCCCATACAGATCATGACCAGGGGGGGCCCCGGAACGTCTACCAATGTTCTGGTTTACTATATTTACACATCAGCCTTTACCTTCTATAAAATGGGATATGCCTCTGCCATGTCATGGATCTTGTTTTTGATTCTCTTTGGCATAACCATGTTCCAATGGGCGGGGCAGAAAAAATGGGTCAGCTATTAAGGAAACACCCTGCGGGTATACCTGTATGCCTAAGGGGCATGGGCAATTAAGAAGAAACACCCTGCGGGTATACCTGTATGCCCAAGGGGCATGGGCAATTAAGAAGAAACACCCTGCGGGTATACCTGTATGCCCAAGGGGCATGGGCAATTAAGAAGAAAGGAGGCGCCCGGAATGAAAAATTATCAACGGATTATCCTTAGGGTCCTGTTCACCGTAGTGATAGGGGCTCTGGCTGTCTCCATGGTCACCCCGTTTTTATGGATGATCTCGGCATCTATGAAACTTCCTCTGGATGTCATGAAGCTGCCGATTGAATGGATACCAAAATATTTTTATCCTGATAATTATAAAAAAGTGTGGAATGTGGGAGGCCTCGCAGCAAGAGATTACCATTTTGGCCTTGCATACTGGAATTCCATAAAAATCGCTGCCATTAATCTGACGGGATCGGTGCTTACCAGCACACTGGCGGGGTATGCCTTTGCAAAAATAAAATTCAGAGGCCGGAACATTCTGTTCCTGATCTATCTGGCCACCATGATGATTCCCAGTCAGGTGACGCTGATCCCGAAGTTTGTCATGTTCAATAAAATGGGACTGACCGGCACTCATCTGACTTTGATCCTGCCGGGGCTTATTACCATTACAGGTACATTTCTCATGCGTCAGTATTTTATGCAGATCCCTGATGAGCTAAGGGAATCAGCAAGGGTGGATGGTGCTCATGAGTTTCTTATATGGTTAAAAATCATGGTGCCGATTGCCAAGCCTAATATGGCATCTCTTGCAATGGTGGTGTTCCTCTGGAACTGGAACAGCTATCTGGAGCCACTGGTGTTTTTAAGCGATTGGAGATTGTATACCATTCCTATTGCCCTTACAAATTTTATAGAAGAAAGTGTGACGGAATACAATCTGGTCATGGCAGCAGCAGCCTCTGCCCTCGTTCCGGCGTTTCTTGTATTTTTGCTTGGGCAGAAGTTTCTTGTCAAGGGCCTGGTGGCCGGAGCGGTGAAAGGATAAGGTTGAGAATATGAAATATGTAACAGAAACTAAGAGAGAAATTCCGGTAATACGTGAAGTGGATGTTCTGGTGCTGGGGGCAGGACCTGCAGGAATCGGAGCGGCGGTTGGGGCTGCCAGAGAAGGCGCTGTGACCATGCTGGTGGAACAGACAGGAGATGTGGGAGGAATCGCTACGGTTGGTCTTATGAGCCACTGGACGGGAAAAACAGAAGGAGGATTCTACGAGGAAATCCTTAACCGATCGGCAGAGCTGACCGGGGAAGGGCGTCAGATCATCAATCCGGAGCGCTTAAAAACGGTTTTCCTACACATGCTTATGGAGGCAGGAGTCAGTCTCCGGTTATATACCTTTGCCAGCAACGTTATCATGGAAGAGAACGTGATCAAAGGAGTGATCCTGGAAAGCAAATCAGGCAGAGAGGCTGTACTTGCGAAGATCGTCGTTGATGCCACTGGAGACGGAGACATAGCGGCAAAGGCCGGAGCACCTTATTTTAAGGGCAGAGAAGGTGACGGGCTTATGCAGCCGGCTACGATTATGTTTAAGGTGGCAGGCGTGGATGAAGAGAAAGGTGTATTTCCCGGCGGTTTTGAAGAAAGCTTTGCCCTTCCTGACGGAGATTTGCAGGAGCTGGGGAAGAAGCATCTGCCGGGTCCTGCCGGGCATGTGCTCTTATATAAGACAACGCTGCCGGGCGTGGTTACCTGCAACATGACCAACTGCACCGGAGTGGACGGTACAAGTGCGGAGGATCTGACTAAGGCAACCCTGGTCTGCAGAGAACAGATGGATAAAATCATTGCTTTTCTTAAGAGGTTTATACCAGGCTTTGAAAACTGCTATATGATCAGCTCTGCTTCCCTGGTGGGAATCCGGGAAACCAGGCATTTTAAAGGAGAAGAGACCATAACAGAGCAGGATATTCTGGAGGCCAGGGTATTTGATCATTGGGTGGTGGCAAAGGCCAGCTTCAATTTTGACGTACACAACCTGACAGGCAATGGCCTTGATGAAACCGGCTGCCAAAAGCATTTCCCGCAGATAAAAGGGTATACCATCCCTTATGGTTGTTTTGTGCCTCTGGAAATTGATAATCTGTATCTGGCAGGAAGAAATATTTCAGGTACTCACATGGCCCATTCCAATTACCGCGTCATGCCCATCTGTGCCAATATGGGGCAGGCTGTTGGCATAGCGGCAGCCATGTGTGCCGCTTCCGGAGTGGTGCCCAGAGCCCTTGAAGTGAAAAAGGTTCAGAACCGTCTCATGGAATTGGGGGTGAATCCGTGAAGACATATCATTATGACTTTGTTGTAGTGGGCGGCGGCATGTCTGGTGTCTGCGCCGCCATTGCCGCCGCCAGACGAGGGACAAAAACGGCCCTGATCCATGACCGGCCGGTATTAGGCGGCAATGCCAGCTCCGAAATCCGGATGCACATTTGCGGGGCAGACCATCACATGTCGGTTCCCAACGCCCGGGAAACCGGAATTTTAGAAGAAATCCTTTTGGAAAACAAGCGGAGAAACCCGGAGATGGTGTATCCGATTTTTGATTCCGTTCTGTGGGAAAAGGTCCATTATCAGGAGAATTTAACCCTGTTTTTAAATACCCATATGACAGAGGTCTTATGCGATGGTGACAGGATTGAGGCAGTATGTGCCCTTCAAATGACAACGGAAAAAACCTTCTGCATTTTCGGCACCCTGTTTTTAGATGCCACAGGAGACGGCGTGCTGGGAGCTAAGGCGGGAGCGGAGTACCGGATCGGAAGAGAGAGCAGCTCCCGGTATGGAGAGTCTCTGGCGCCGGATATGGAAGATTCCTGCACCATGGGGAATTCCCTCATGTTCAAGGCCAGGGATATGGGGCATGAGGTGCCCTTTATCAAGCCGTTCTGGGCCAATACCTATACGGAGGAGCAGCTTAGGCTGCGGGATCACAGTGACATTACCTCGGGGTACTGGTGGATCGAACTGGGAGGCGGAGAGCGGGATGTGATTTCCCATGGAGAAGAGCTTCGGGATGAGCTGTTAAAGGCAGTATTTGGTGTATGGGATCATATTAAAAACGGCGGAGAACACGGTGCGGAGCGTATGGAACTGGAATGGGTAGGCTTTCTGCCTGGAAAAAGGGAAAGCCGACGGCTGATAGGCGATTATGTTCTGACGGAAAGGGATTGTCTGAAGAGTCCCCGGTTTGATGATGCCGTAGCCTATGGGGGCTGGCCCATGGATATCCATACGGTAGAAGGCTTTTTAAATGAGAGCGGTGCTCCTACGGTCTGGAATCAGGTAAACGGCATATACTCGATTCCTTACCGGTGTCTGTATTCAAAAAACATCCGGAATTTATTCTTGGGAGGCAGGGCCATCAGTTGTTCCCATGTGGCATTTTCTTCCACAAGGGTTATGGGAACCTGCGCAGTGGTGGGCCAGGCGGCAGGTACTGCCGCAGCCATGGCAGGGAAAAGGAATCTGGAGCCGAGAGAGCTTCTGGATTATGTGGGAGAGCTTCAGCAGGAGCTTTTAAAGGATGATTGCTATATCCCCTTTGTTGTTAACCAGGATCCGGCCGATTATGCCAGGCAGGCAGCGGTAACGGCCACCCACCATATCACAGGCTGGGAACCGGAAAAGGTGATAAATGGAGTGGCAAGAACGGTGGAGGGAGAATCAAACGGCTGGCGTGCCCCCATAGAGGGCGGTCCTTCTCTGGTCCTTACCTTACCGGAAAGGATACCGATCCGGGAAATACGCCTGATGCTGGACTCTAATTTAAGCAGGGAAATCACCCAATCCATCAACCAGGATGTGCTGTCCAGGCAAAAGTCCGGGCCGCCTTCGGAGCTGTTAAAGGAGTATGAAGTGGATATCCTCCTGGAAGGGAAGATCATAGAGCACATGGCAGTTCAGTCCCAGGGGCAGAGGCTTCAGCGGATTTTCCTTAACGGAAGGGAAGGCAATGCAGTCCGGATCAAAGCCATATCCACATACGGAAGCCGGGAAGCCGTGATTTTTGAAGTTAGGATTTATTAATGCAAAATAAGTATTTCAGCCTTCTTTAAGGAATCGTCTTCCTGGAGAAGGCATTTCTTATCTTTAGGTAAGAAAATAAGGAATATGAAGGAAAATTTACAGATGCACTTAATATTGCCCCTTCTAATACGCTGTGGTAAAATGAATCCAAAAGAGGATACAGCAGCAGGACAGGAGAATAAGTAATATGAAGATCGTAGTATTAGACGGATATACAGTAAATCCGGGAGACTTGTCCTGGAGTGGGATGGAAGAACTGGGAGAGGTTACGGGATATGACAGGACGCCTGAGGAGCTGATCGCAGAGAGGATCAAAGATGCAGAGATCGTCTATACCAACAAGACTCCTGTCAGTAAGTCCACATTGGAGGCATGTCCTTCTATAAAGTATATCGGTGTGCTGGCTACCGGCTACAATGTGGTGGATATTGAGGCTGCAAAGGAAAAGGGGATTCCGGTGTCAAACATTCCTGCTTACGGGACAGAGGCTGTTGCTCAGTTTACCATTGCACTTTTATTGGAATTGTGCCATCACATTGGAGCCCATTCCCAATGTGTCATGGAAGGGGACTGGACAAAAAGTAAGGATTTTTGCTTTTGGAATTACCCTTTGACAGAGCTGGCGGGAAAGACCATGGGAATAATTGGTTTTGGAAGGATCGGGCAGGCTACGGCTAAAATTGCCCAGGCATTGGGAATGAACATTCTGGCCTTTTCAAGAAACAGAAATGAAAGCATGGAATCAGAAACCTGCCGTTATGCAGACTTTGATGAGCTTCTGGCAAATTCAGATGTAATATCCCTTCATTGCCCCCTTCTTCCTAGTACCCTCGGGATCATCAATAAAGAGACCATCGCTAAGATGAAAGACAATGTTATGATCCTTAACAGTTCCAGAGGCCCCCTTATTGCAGAAACGGATTTAATGGAAGCATTAAACAGCGGCAAAGTCGGCGGTGCTGCGGTTGATGTAGTATCTGTGGAGCCTATGAAAGCAGATAATCCGCTGCTGAAAGCAAAAAACTGTATTATTACCCCCCATATCGCCTGGGCGCCAAAAGAAACGAGACAGAGACTGATGAATATTGCAGTGGATAATCTTAAGTCTTATTTGAATGGCCGGCCTGGGAACATCGTAAATCAATGATTGGATTTAAAAAGAGCACTTATCCTGTCTGACAGCGAATGTTTTGGCACCTCCGCTGCCAAACAGGATTCTTTTTTATCTGTTCTCAGGATTATGTTCCATGACCAGGGTCTTTGAAGACAAGGCGCTTCCCTTTCGCAGTTCCTGACGTGCAGTTTGTATCATAGAATCCATTTTTTCAAGCTCCTCTAACAAGAGCTTTTCTTCCAGGCTGGTATGAAGAACTTTGCTGATTCCGCCGTTTTTAATAATGATTCTTTTGTCTGCCATTAGTGCCAGAAGAGGGTCGTGAGTTGCCATTAACACGATCTTATCGGAAGAGATCAGCAGCTCAAGTGCCTTTTTGCGGTCGATACCGGCATTTTCGATTTCATCGATGAGAACAATGGGAGAAGCACTTAAAATAGCGGTATCTGCGATCATCAGGGCTCTGGATTGTCCTCCGCTTAGGCTGGTAACAGGTGTGGTCAAGTCAAATTTTTCTCCTGCCAGGTGATTGGCGGCCAGGATGATCTGCTCAATGACAGTCTGCGGGTTTTCTACCAGACGGCTTACGGCATGCATTCTTAAAAATTCCTCTACCGTAAGGTCCATGACAAAATTCATGTTCTGGGATAACTGTGCCACCAGACGGTTATTGGAGGAAAAACGCCATTTATTATCCGGCTTCTCTCCATTGATCAAAATGCTGCGGCCGGTAGGTGTATCTCTTTGCGCCGCCCATTCGATGTCCGCCAAAAGGCGGCTTTTCCCGGATCCGGTAGGCCCTACGATAGAAATGATCTGGGAGGTCTCCACCGTAAGTTCTGTGAAACCTTCCGGGTTACCGGATTTGTCATATCCTGCCAGGATTGTCATGGAAAGGACCCGGTTGTTTTTTTCAAGGCCCAGAAATGCACGCATCTGTTCTAAGTAAACAGGAAGATTTGACAGAAGTTTATCCTTGTCAATGGCCTGGTCCTCCAATTCCTCCTCCGTAAAATGTTCTAAAAACTCCTGAAAGGTCTTATCCCCGTAACCGGCAATGTCCAGCTTATTCTGTTCAAAATACGCAATTACAAAGGGATACTCCTTAAGAAGCTGGTCTAAGCTTAATTCCATCATGTCTTATCTGCCCCCAAATTAATTTTTTTAACATTTCCCATCTGAAATGCTTCTCCGATCCTTGTTTCTCCAAGACAGTAGGAGCAGAGAGCGGAAGGCATGGGAAAGCGAAGCTGCATGCCCTGGACAGATTCAATGTTCTGGTTTTCATCATAGAGAAGGCTTCCCAGCTCGTAAGCTCCCTGCCCGGTCAGTCCGTTTACATGCATGGTGACGGCCCGAGGATTTACGGAGCTTACACAGGAGGCGAACACCTCACGTTCTGCCTGGGAGACGATATCCCCTTTTGTAATCACCACAAAATCAGCGGATTTTAGCATGGGGCCGATTTTTTTTGGAGTATTGATGCCGGAAAGGTTATCAATGACACAGACTCCCTTGATTTCCTTTAAATAAGGAGAACAGCGGTTGCAGAGACCGGCAGATTCTGTGATGAGAAGATCCAGCTTTTCCCCATTGCCCCAATTTACCACCTCTTCAATATTGGAAGCAAAAAAATGGTCAGGGCACAGGGCACCGGAAAGCCCCTTTTTTACCGGTATACCGGCTTTTTCATAGGCGGCATCGTCATCGGTATAAAGACAATCAAATTTAACAACACCCACCTTTATATTTCTGTTCTGAAAAGAAGCAATGGTTTTTAAAATCACAGACGTCTTCCCGGAGGAAGGAGGGCCTGAAACAATAATCAGATTCATAAAGCCTCCTTTACTGCTGCCTGAAAAAACAGCCGTTCTGTAGTCTTAATCAGCTCTCCGATATCATGGCTGTGAATATAATCCCAGCCAAGCCACATGAAGTTCTGATCCGGTTTCAAGTGATTGTCTACCAGTGGATTGGTAGAAGGGAATTTTCCGTTGGAGGAAAGGATTTCGCCTATTTCCTTAGAATAAAGGAAGTCTACAAATGGCTTGACCTTCTCCCTGTTCTTTGCTCTTGCCAAAAGGAAGATGGGGCTTATAATGGCACCATCCTTTGGCCATACGGGGCGGAGAGGACTTTTTTCATCCGCCATGCTGGCAAAAAAGTAGGGAGAAATTGTAATGGCAGGAACTTTATTTCCATCCTTTGAAATATGGGATTTAACCATCTGGGCCGGATGCATGCTGCGCAGAAGAGCTTTCCCCATTTTTTTTATGCCCTCTTCTCCATAATACCGGTAGATATGCAGCAAAAATGCATTGAACATGTCCAAATCCTTCATAGGCATACTGACGCTGTTTTCAAATTCAGGCTTCATTAGATCCGCCCAGCTCTCGGGAAAAGGACGGTCTCCTAAAGCAGCAGTATTAACCATGATCACCGCCGGAACAATGCCGATGATGGCATACTGGTTCCTTGGGTCCTTTAACGAAATGGTGTCATTGTCAAAATCAGGATTTATTTGCGTCATATCAGAAATATCTTCAAAGGTACCAAGATCCCGGTAGCGTCCCATCAGGTTTTTATCAAAGAATAAATCAAAGCCGGCGGATAGATAAAGGTCTGACAAGGCATCAGCATTGCCGTCTGCGGCAATGATCCGTTCTTTCACGTCATCCAGTCCAAGGTTGGCAGATTTTAAGTTGTAGTCTACCTTATAGTCCATGGAATCTTTCCGGGAAGCCATCCAGGCCTCGAATTTCTCCAGAAGAGGAAGACGGATGGGACAGGGCAGTACGCCTTCCATGCGGATGTCACCGCCTTCCTCTTTTCTGGTAGGTGTAAGACCGGAAGTGAGATCCGGGGCGTTCTGCTTAATGATTTCTTCCAGTTTTTCTATGAAAAGCGCCTGATTGAGCTTGCGCATGGATAAAGCCATTTCCAGAGTGACGGTCTTTCCAAGGGAATTACGCATTATGGGATTGTTTAAATGCTCAAAACCATTTGTAACAAACCATCCGATTGTTTCGGGGTATTTTTCAGTTATATCATAAATGGTGTCGGTAGCTTTTATATAATGATCCATTTTTCTTCCTTTCTATTTGTGATAACAGTCTGGGTTTTTCAATATGTTTATCATAACATATGATTTCCCATTTGGTTGTTGTAATTACAACGCATGTAGAATGGTTATTGATATTTTTTATTAAATTCTGTTAAATAACGCCTGTTTTCTATGAATAGCTCAATGAAGAACCTATCTATGAACCGCTGAACGATCTTAGCAGTAAATTACTGGTCCTGGAATTGGATTAAATCGTGCAGGCAGTAATTATTCCCATTATACCGGTAAATTTTATAAAAATTTGGTATGAAAAAGGGATGCGGCAATTATGATGAATTAAATGGTTTTTAAAAATAGTACAAGGAGAAAGCATATGATCGTTTCATGGATGACAACAAATCAGTGTAATCTTAAATGCAAGCATTGTTACCAGGATGCCGGTAATAAAAAGACAGATGAATTAACAACGGAAGAAGCCAAACGGCTGATTGATGAAATCGCCAGAGCGGGTTTTCGGATTATGATATTCAGCGGAGGGGAACCGCTGATGCGTCCGGATATTTTTACTTTGGTATCTTATGCGGCAGGTGCGGGACTTCGGCCTGTTTTTGGCACCAATGGTATGCTGATCACGGAGGAGACGGCCATCAGGCTGAAAAAGTGCAAAGCTGCGGTTATGGGAATCAGTCTTGACAGCCTGGATGAACAAAAGCATAATAAGTTCCGGGGAGATGAAAATGCATACCGGCTGACCTTAGAGGGGATTGGAAATTGTAAAAAGGCCGGCTTGCCCTTTCAGATCCATACCACGATCATGGACTGGAACCAGGAGGAAGTGGAAGCGATTATAGATTTCGGTATGCAATCAGGAGCTGTGGCCAATTACTTGTTTTTCCTGATTCCGGTTGGCAGAGGAAGATTTCTGGAAGAGACCTCGCTGAAAGTCATGGAGTATGAAAAGCTTTTGCAGATCATTATGAAGAAGCAGAAGGAGGTTCCCATTGATATCAAGCCTACCTGTGCCCCTCAGTTTACAAGGGTGGCAAGGGAGTTGGAGGTAGAAACCCGATTTACCAGAGGCTGTTTAGCCGGTCTTTCCTATTGTGTGGTTAATCCCGTGGGAAAGGTCCGGCCCTGCGCCTACATGGTTGAGGAAGCAGGAGATATCCGCAAAGAACCGTTTGATGAGATCTGGAAAAACAGCCCACTGTTTAAAACTCTTCGCACACGGGAGTACAAAGGGACATGCCGTGACTGCATTTATGGAAAAGAGTGCGGAGGATGCCGTGCGCGGGCAGGATATTATCATGACGGCGATTTTATGGCGGAAGACAGCTATTGCGCTTACGGAAAACAAAGATGCAAAGAAGGTGCCAAGAGAATATGAAAAATAAAATGATGGTCTATGCAGGAATCTTTCTTTTGATATTAAATATCCTTGCCGGATGCGGCGTCAGGACAGAGAAACCGGCTGCCAGTGCTGGGAAGGGTTATTGTTTTACGGATGCGCTTGGGCAGGAGGTGACGGTCCGGAATCCGGAGCGTGTGGTGGCTTTGATGGGGAGCTTTGCGGAGGTCTGGCAGGCAGCCGGAGGCAGCCTTGCCGGCGTAACGGACGACGCATTTGATGAAAGAGGTCTGGGACTTTCAGAGGAAACCGTTTCTGTGGGAAAATACAACCGCCCCAATGTAGAAAAAATCATGGCCATAGCTCCTGATCTTGTCATACTGTCATCAGAAACAAAGGAACATACGGCCTTGAAAGAAGTTTTAAAACAGGCGGGGATTACGACAGCTTATTTTAAAGTGACCTATTTTGAAGATTATCTTTCCATGCTGAAAACCTGTACGGAAATAACCGGGAAGAGGGAGATGTATGAGAAAAAAGGATTGGCTGTAAAATCAGAAATTGAAGAAATTCTTTCCGGTACAAAAGCTCAGGAGCCGCCTTCTGTTTTGCTTCTCATTACCTACTCCGGCGGAGCGGTGGCCCAGAATTCCAAAACCATGACAGGTAACATGCTAAATGACTTAGGCTGTAAAAATATAGCCGATGAAAACCAAAGTCTGTTAAAGGAGTTTAGCATGGAATGCATTGTTAAGGAGGACCCTGACTTTATTTTTGTGATCCCCATGGGAAATGATGATGCTCTTGCCATGAAAAATTTAAAAGAAAGTATCGAAAAGAATCCGGCATGGAATGGCCTTACTGCCGTAAAAAACAACCGATACATCCTTTTGCCAAAGGAAAAGTTTCTATATAAACCCAATGAAAAGTGGGGAGAAAGCTATCAATACCTTTCGGAGATTCTTTATGGAAAGAAATAACAAAGCCCGGCTGCTCATCTTTTTATCAACCGCAGGACTGGCGGTGTCCGTATTGCTGGGATTGTGCCTTGGAGCCAGCAACATCCGGCCGGCGGTACTCCTTGCAACTTTGGCCGCAGGAAAACCTGATGATTTTTTATACCGGATCCTTCTTACGGTCCGGCTGCCAAGGGTGACAGCCGCCCTCCTTGCAGGAAGTGCACTTGCAGTGTCCGGCGCAATCATTCAGTCCGTGTTAAACAATCCTCTGGCAAGTCCTAATATTATAGGCGTAAATGCAGGAGCAGGGTTACTGGTTCTGCTTGCATCGGCATTTTTGCCCCCAGATCCTCTTGCCCTGCCATTATCGGCATTTTCCGGTGCTCTCCTTGCCTGTTTGCTGGTACTGGCCATTGCCATGACCGGCAGACTGTCAAGGGTCCTGCTGGTTTTAACAGGCTTTGCGGTCAACAGTATGTTCAGTGCAGGAATGAATACGGTTATGATTTTGTACCCGGATGCCTATGTTGGTGCAGGAAATTTTCTGGTGGGAGGTCTCTCCTTCGTTACTCCAAATGTTCTTGTCTATCCTTCGGCTTTTATTGCCGCAGGTGTTCTTATGGCACAGCTTGGTTCCAAGGGCCTGAACATTCTAAATCTGGGCGCAGACAATGCAAAAGCCCTGGGCATGAATGTCAATGCCTGCCGGTGTGCCTACCTGGCCATTGCCGCCATCCTTGCCGGTGCAGCCGTCAGCTTTGCCGGTATGATCGGTTTTGTAGGCCTTCTGGTTCCTCATGGAGTGAAATTGGTGATCGGACAGGACAACCGGTTCGTGATTCCTGCCAGTGCCCTGACCGGAGGCATGTTTGTTATTTTGTGCGATCTGCTGGCCAGAACTGTATTCCTGCCCTATGAGCTTCCGGTAGGCATTTTGATGTCCTTTATAGGAGGGCCGTTTTTTCTTTATCTGATTCTTAAAAACAGGCGGAAGGAATGATGGAAATTATGATCAGGCTTGAGGATGTGACTTATTCTTATAACAGGCAGCCGCTGATTCGTGAGATGGACTTAACTTTTGAAAAAGGAAAGATAACCACCATCGTCGGACCCAACGGATGCGGAAAAAGCACGGTGCTAAAGCTGGCTTCCCGGCTTTTGCATCCAGATAAAGGGAAGGTGTTTCTGGGCAATAAAGAGATCAAAGCCATGAAGCGGAAAGAGTTTGCCAGGAACGTATCCATGCTGCTTCAAAGCAGCCATATACCGGATATGGCAGTGGAAGATGCGGTAATGGCAGGAAGATATCCCCATCAGTCTCCCATCCGTTTCTCCTCTTATCAGGATAAACAGATGACGGAATATGCCATGCAAATGACTTGCTGCCAGTCGTTCCGTAACAAAAACATACGACAGCTTTCCGGGGGAGAGCGTCAGCGCGTCTTTCTTGCCATGGTGCTGGCTCAGGATACGCCGGTTATTATTCTCGATGAACCCACAACATATCTTGATATTCATGTGTCCTATGAAATTATGGAGCTTATCAGCAATTTAAACAGAAAGCTGGGCAAAACCATTGTTCTGGTTTTGCATGATCTTAATCTGGCTGTTAATTACTCAGACCGGCTAGCTGTGATGGAAAATGGGAGAGTGGTTGCTTTTGAGGAAGCTTCCGCCCCCAGGGTCCATAGCTGTATCCGTGATATTTTTCAAGTGGATATCCGACGGCTGACAGAAAATGGGAGAACTTATTATTATTCTTTTAAAAGATAAAAACCACCGGTGACGCTGTCATAGAGAAAGCTGATGCACGGTAAATATCTCCCTTCCCGCCGGACGATTTTTTAGTGGCTTTACCAGCTTTTTTGATTGTGTTATACTTGTGACAACAGGAGAAAGAATCGTGAGATGATATTGGATTTTTTGTCGTCACAGGAAGGGAAAGCATGAAAAAAAGTATTGCGGTAATTGCATTAGACCCTTTTGCGGGAAAAGCATATGCCCAGCAGGTCCGGTCAGTATTTGGGGAACGGGCGGTGGTACGTAACTACAGCATGATGGATGGAACGGCAGCAAATATGGAGCCTTGCGATTTGTATATGGGTTCAACGGATGCGTTTGATGCCATGGGAGATCCAAGCCGGTATATTCCGCCGAAAGCACAACGGATGGAAATTCAGGTTACTTATTTAAAGGAAGCGGTACGCCGTTTGGAAGAGATCCCAAAGGGGACGAAAGTTCTTTATGTGAATATCACTGAGGTTATGGCAAGGGAAGCGGTGACGCAGCTGGAACAACTGGGAATTACCCACTTAAAGTTTATCCTCTATGCGCCGGGAAGCAAGCTGACTGATACAGCAGAGATTGCTGTTACACCGGATGAAGAGCGTTATGTGCCCAGGGGAATTCCCACAATTATCAATCTGGGACAGAGAACCTGTTCTTCCGATACAATGATTGAAGCTGCGTTCCGGCTTGGTTTTGACGATCTGCTTGAAGAGGTGGAGTTTAAACAGTATCAGGAGTCTGTATGTACCAATACCTATTATTTTGACCAGATGTTTAACCGTTCCAGGAGACTGGAAAGTCAGTTTGATATTCTCATGGAGGTGCTGGACCAGGGCGTCATCGCGGTGAATGAGCACGGAGAAATATATGCGGTCAACAAAAATGCGGCTGATATCACCCGGGTTCCGGAAAATCTCAGTATTTCAAACGTGGGAGAAGAAGTGTTTCCCTATATCCCATTCCGGAAATGTTTGGAGGAGAAAAAGGAGACCAGTCCCCAGGTTGTAAGAGTTGCGGGAAATCTGGTCAGCCTTTACGTGCGTCCTGTGTTAAGGCGGGAGGCTTGCGTTGGTGCGTTTGCCATATTGCAGAAGTTTAATGAGATGGAGCGCCGTCAGAACGAACTGCGGGTTCAGTTAATGAAAAAAGGCCAGGGGCATAGGGCTAAATATTGTTTTGATGATGTGATTGGGACATCCGAATCCATAGTAAAGACTAAATTTATTTTAAATAAAATGGCTTCTACGGAATCTCCGGTTTTGTTAATTGGTGAAACCGGAACCGGTAAGGAGCTGTTTGCACACTCCGTTCATAATGCTTCAAAGCGCAGAGATCAACCGTTTGTAGCGATCAACTGTGCTGCTATGCCGGAGAATTTATTGGAGAGTGAGCTGTTTGGTTACGAGGAAGGTGCTTTTACAGGTGCTAAAAAGGGTGGACGGCCAGGCCTGTTTGAATTTGCCCATCAGGGGACGCTGTTCTTAGATGAAGTGGAAGGCATGAGTCCTGCCTTACAGGTAAAGCTTCTTCGTGTTTTGCAGGAACGGGAAATCATGCGGGTCGGAGGAAATCAAATCATTCATGTTGATGTGCGTATTGTTGCTGCAACCAATGAAGAGCTTGAACAAAAGGTGGCGGAAGGAACTTTCCGGCAGGACCTTTATTACAGACTGAATGCCTTGCCGGTATTGATCCCGCCGCTTCGGAAGAGAGGAGAAGACGTATTCTTAATTTTGGATCGTTTTCGGAAAGAACTTGGGGGAGGATTCCTTTTAAGTGAGGATATCAAAGAGTTGTTTCGTAAATATAAATGGCCCGGGAATATACGGGAGCTGCGTAATGTCGTGGAATATTTATGTTTTACCGGTCATACCGTGATAACGATCGATGATCTGCCTCCGGTTTTTTGCATCGATAAAAACGGAGAAGCAGTGGATAAAAGAAAAGATGCAGATCAGAATATACCTGTCCTTCAAAAGCTGTCTCAGTGTAAAAATGAATCGCATTTACCCACGGTACAGGAACGGGCAATTCTGGAACTTCTTTATCAAGCGGAACGTTCGGGACAATCCATTGGACGGGAAAAAATTCTTAAGGAGGCTCAGATGCGTGAAATCAGGTTAACCCAGCCTCAGGTGCGCAAAATATTAGGCAGATTAGAAGAAAACGGCTACGTAACAGTTACAAAGGGCAGAGGCGGAAGCAGTATTACGAAAAAAGGAGTTGATTGGATCACCGGTTAATGAATAAAGACAGCCTGAGGGTAACCATATATAAAACAATTAACAACCCAATAACGACCAATTAACAACCTGAAAATGATCAAAAAAGAAAAGTTTCATTTCTCACTGAAACGCCCCCAGGCTTAGTAAAAAAATAGACGTAGAAAAGTCAGCAATAAAGGCTCTTTTCTACGTTTTTATTTTTTTAACCTCTTGATGATAAAAAGTTGGCACGCTTATTGCTCTATATAAAAGTATAAAACCGAAAGGAGCTTCATATGAAATACAATTTTGACATCGTTATTGACCGAAGCAAAAACCGCGCGGGAAAATATGATGAGAGGCAAAAAAAGTTTGGTACCATGGATGTGATTCCTCTATGGGTTGCAGATATGGATTTCCAGACGGCACAGCCGATCATTGATGCATGCGTGGAAAAGGCCAGGGAAGGAATCTGGGGATATACCTATCGGCCTGATTCTTATTTTGATGCAATACTTGGCTGGCAGTACCGCAGACACGGCTGGAAGATTGACAAGGAAAAAGTAAGCTGGAGCTTAGGAGTGGTACCTGCATTATCTTCCATTGTCAAGGTGTTTACCAATAAGGGAGACTCGGTTATGATCCAGACTCCTGTGTATTCGGAATTTTATGATATTACCGAAGCGTGGGAGAGAACGGTGGTAGAAAATCAACTGGTTGAACAGGAGGGGAAATGGACCATTGATTTTGCCGATTTCGAGGAAAAGGCAAAAGATCCAAAGGTGAAGATCTTTCTTCTGTGCAGTCCTCATAACCCACTTGGGATTGTATGGACGAAAGAGCAGCTGCTGAAGATGTTTGAAATTTGTTATGCCAATGATGTGCTGATGGTTTCTGACGAAATACATTCAGACCTGGTATTCCATGGCAAAAAGCATATTCCCACAGCTATGATATCAGACAAGGCCAGAGATCATGTCATTAGCTGCATATCAGGTACTAAAACATTCAATCTTGCAGGATTGCAGGCATCAACCAACGTTTTTCCCAACCTGGATATGAAGGCAGCATTTGATAAGTTCTGGATGAATTTAGACATTCACAGGAATAATGCCTTCAGCTCGGTGGCGATGGAGGCGGCGTTTCTTGAAGGGGAAGAGTGGCTGGAGCAATTGCTCCCCTATTTGTCTGATAACTTTGATTTTATCAAAGACTATTGTGAAAAGTACATTCCTAAAATTAAACCCAATGTACCGGATGCCACTTATCTGGTATGGCTGGATTGCCGGGAATTGGGTATGAATAATGAAGAATTAAGAAAATTCATGATCGAAGAAGCAAAGCTGGGCTTAAATGAAGGCTATACCTTTGGCCGCAGCCTTTCAGGTTTTATGAGACTGAATGCGGCCTGTTCAAGAAGCATTCTTGTTAAAGCCATGGAACGGCTGGAGGCCGCTGTAAATCGTCTGTGAGTCAGAGAACTATGGAAAGTCACTTAGAGTCAAAACTATGGGGTGAAAAGGAGAAGTGTACTTATGAATAGAAGTGAAATTTGGAAAAGCTATCGGTTTCCTATTCTGTTGGTATTGGGAATTTTGATCGGGTCAGTTTTTGGGCTGGTAGCAGGAGAGAAAGCTGCAATTGTTAAGCCGCTTGGCGATATCTTCCTTAACCTGATGTTTACAATAGTTGTGCCGATGGTCTTGGTTTCTATTTCCAGTGCCGTGGGAAGCATGGTAAATATGAAACGACTGGGAAGCATTTTAGTAAATCTTATTATTGTTTTTATCGGTACTGGTGCAGTTGCAGCTGTCCTTGTCCTGTTTGCGGTGAACCTTTTTCCGCCTGCGGCAAACACGACGATTGCAATGGGGGCAGCGGAAGTGGGGGAATCTGCGGCCGTTGGTGACATGATTGTCGGCGCTCTCACGGTTTCTGATTTTCCGGATCTATTAAGCCGGAAGAACATGCTTCCATTGATTATTTTTTCTGTTATGTTCGGATTTTGTGTAAGTGCCTGCGGGGGTGACGAAAGCCCTGTTGGAAAAATGCTTGCAAACTTAAATAATATCATCATGAAAATGGTCAATTTAATCATGAAATTTGCTCCCATTGGTTTGGGTGCATATTTTGCAAACTTGGTAGGGGAGTTTGGACCGAGCCTGATTGGTGATTACGGACGTTCCATGATCTTGTATTATCCGCTCTGCCTGATTTATGTGGTTGTATTCTTTCCCCTGTATTCCTATATGGCAGGCGGTAAAGAAGGGATTCGCCGTATGCTGAAATTTGTTCCCACCCCTGCATTGACGGCTTTTGCAACTCAAAGCTCAATGGCTACTCTGCCGGTAAATCTGGATGCCTGTGATAAAATGGGAGTTCCAAAGGATATCAGAGAAATTGTTCTTCCCATGGGAGCAACCATGCATATGGATGGATCGGTATTATCTTCGATTGTTAAGATTGCATTTTTGTTTGGAGTGTTTAATCAGCCGTTTGCTGGTGTTGGAACGTATGCCATGTCAATTGTTGTAGCGATTTTATCTGCATTTGTATTGTCCGGAGCGCCGGGAGGAGGTCTGGTAGGTGAAATGCTCATCGTGGGTCTTTTCGGATTTCCGCCGGAGGCATTTCCGTTAATTGCAACGTTAGGTTTCCTGTTTGATCCTGCGGCTACCTGCCTCAATGCATCCGGTGATGCAATTGCTTCCATGATGGTAGCCAGAATGGTTGAGGGGAAACAGTGGATTCATAACCGCTTAAAGGGTAACAACGAAAAATTGGTTGAAAATACAGATATTACAGTTTAAAAGAAAGGTAGGATCATTATGAAGATTACAATCATTGGAAGTCACTTATGCCCGGATACACTGTATGCATTAAATAAACTGATAGCCATGAAGGCCAGCGTGGATTTCAAAAATTTATCGGCAGATTTAAAGGATTTAAAGGCGTACCTTGCAGTTCGTGAAACAGAACCGGCATTTGAGGCGGTAAAAAGTAACGGCGGCATTGGAATTCCCTTCTTTATTCTTGAAGATGGAACCAAAACCTTAAACCTCAATGAGGTATTAGAACGGCTGTCATAGCCCAAAAGGCAGATTCATCGTCTATTGAAATCAGGAGGTATGGTGATGGTTTTAGGTCAGGAGAAAGTCTCAATATTGAATTTACCCACTCCTTTGGAATATCTTAAAAATCTTTCAGATGAGTTGGGAATCCAATTATATCTTAAGCGTGATGATATGACTGGTCTTGGTATGGGAGGCAATAAGCTTCGTAAGCTGGAGTATATATTAAAGGATGCGCTGGACAAAGGAGCCACAATGCTCATTACGGAGGGCGGAGTACAAACAAATCATGGCCGGTTAACGGCTGCTGTGGCTGCTAAATACAATATGAGGTGCGGGATTGTTGCGATCGGGGATTACCCTGGTGAATTGTCGGCAAACTTACTATTGGACCGGTTAATGGGTGCTGAAGTAATCATAAAAAAAGATGATGGACGTCCATCAACGGTACAGTATAAAGAGTTGGTTAATAATACCATCAAAAAATATGAAGCACAGGGAGAAACCGTTTATTATATACCCCTTGGCGGTTCCGATGATAACGGTATCCTTGGTTACTATGAATGTGCGGTTGAGCTTACCAGCCAGGCGGCTGCCATGGGAATCGGTGATGCACGGGTCATAACTGCAGTAGGCAGTCTGGGGACCTACATGGGTCTGTACTGCGGGTTTAATAATGAAAATTCCGGACTGCAATTAACCGGTGTAGCGATTATGCCGTTTGATCATAACAAAGAGCAGAGCATTGTTAAGCTGTTTGACAGAGTAAAAGAAGCATATGGAATGAAAATAAACGCTGGGTTAAAAGATTTTAATATTGAAAAAGATTATGTCCGGGGAGGATATAACCTTCCTTCAAGGGAAGTCAGGGAGGCGGTGCGTCTGATGGCTGAAAAAGAAGCCATTTTACTTGATCCGTGTTACACAGGAAAATGTTTCGCCGCAATCATTGATATGATGAAGGAAGGGAAGATTAAAAAAGGTGAGAAGATCATCATGATTCATACAGGGGGGATGCCTGGATTATACACAAAGCATCATAGAGTGGAATTTGAAAAGGAATTAATTGATGGGGTTACAATTCTTGATTGAATCAAGTAAGGGTTAAGGCCAGGTTCCTATAACCGTTACCTGCTCCATGGTAAAAAGAGCGGAGTTCATGAAACTTCGCTCTTTTGGCTTAGGCGATGGGGAATATAATGCTGCATTTCATATATTCGGATGGTATAATAACGATAATATTGCAATAGCAATAGGATAATAAGCGGGAGAAATAAGGAGGACGATTGCCATGAAACATAAATTAACTGTTGAACAACGGCAGTTGCTGTCTCAAAATCAGATATCTTCTTTGGAACTGCTCGCGTTATGCAACAGTGATTTGTATCAGTATATGGAAAATGAATATATGGAAAATCCTTTGCTGGAACATACCAATACTGACGCGGAATCTTATACTCAAGAAGATGATCAGGCATGGTATCGTTCAAATTACAGCAGACCATCTGAAAATACTGCCGGCTTTTATGAGGAAGTCAGTGGAGAAGGCAGTCTTGCAATGGAGGCTTTAAATACGGAAAATATCTATAGCTGCATTTATGAGCAGCTGGAGCTGGATCGTTACTCTGACCAACATTTGCAAGTGATCGATTATTTAATTCAAAGCCTGGATAGTAACGGATATATAGATTTGGAGGTTTCTGAGATTGCACAATTAACCGGTGTAAAGGAGGAGATAATCGAAAGCTGTTTGTTGGATTTGAAAAAGTTGGAACCAGACGGTATTTTTGCAAAAAATCTGGCAGAATGCCTGTTAATTCAGATTGAACGGCTGGGATTGGATGATGCAAATCTAAAACATATTATTTCCCATCATTTAACGGATATCTCTCAGGGAAAATTAAGTTCCATCACCCGTGAACTGGATATCTCATCGGAGCAGGCTAGAAGATATGTTGCTCTAATCAGTACTTTAAATCCAAGACCGCTGCAAGGGTTTGGACTGAGCGAAAAACAATATATTATTCCGGATGTTATCGTTACCATGGAACCGGATGGCAAATGGTATATAGAGATCAATGATAATTGGTGCGGGAATTACCAACTGAACGATTATTATCTGCAGATGATGGCAGAAGCAAAAGATCCGGAAATTTTTGAATATTTTAAGAAAAAATTAGAGAGGGCTAGATTTCTGATCCATGCAGTTGAGCAGAGGCGAAAGACTATTATTCAAATAACTAATGCAATACTGGAAGAGCAGGAAGCATTTTTTCGGTATTCCGGCAAGCTAAAACCCTGTACCATGACTCAAATGTCGGAAAAACTGTCGGTTAGTACCTCCACCATAAGCCGTGCCGTGAAAGATAAATACCTTCAGTTCCCCGCAGGTTGTGTTCTGATGAAAGACCTGTTTTCAACATCGGTTCCCACAAGTAACGGTGACCGGATCAATTCGGATGGCATCAAGCAATTCATTCGTGAACTGGTGGATGAAGAGGACAAAGAAAAGCCGTATAGTGATTTAAGGCTTGCAGAACTGCTTAAAAAGAAAGGATATAGTCTTTCCCGCAGGGTGATTGCAAAATATCGTGAAGAGATAGGCATCTCCGGCAGTTTTGAACGGAAAATGAAAAACGAGATTAAAAAAGGCGCTGACTGAACCAATGGTTTTCCCTGACTCTTTGCCAGAAAAAGCAGCTGGATTTTTTCGTAATCCAGCTGCTTTTTCTGCTGCTTAAGAAATTTAATTAATTGATAATCAATAACTGCTTCTTTCGGCTATCTAGTACCTGGTCTGATTTCTTCCATTTTTCTTTGCCTCATATAGTTTTCTGTCTGCAATGATAAGGGCCTCTGAGACATTGCAGTTCCTGCATTCTGCCATTCCAGCCGAAAAAGTCACCTTACGGGCAAAATTCATGTAAGCGGTTTTTTCTCTCATGGCTTCCACCTGCTGAAACGCTTCCTCCATGGTAAGGCCGTTCATAAATACAGCAAATTCCTCGCCGCCATATCTGCACACGGTCTGGGGAGCAAATGTTTCCTTAAGCGATTCGCCGAAAGCCTTTAAAACCCTGTCACCTTCCACATGGCCGAAGGTATCATTCACAGACTTGAAATGATCCAGGTCAATGATCACGAAAATCCCTTGCTCCGTTCTGGTTTCTACCTTTTCCATAAAATAACGTCTGTTAGAAAGCCCAGTCAAAGCATCCTCCGTAGCGAGAATTTCAAGCTGCTTCTTGACGCGCTCTGATTCCGTAATATCATCGACAACGTAAATACACACCTTGCCACTTTTTATATGTATGACCTTAAAGCGAAGCACTTTGTCATGAATCTGGTAAACAGGCTGCTTGGAAGAAAAGTCATAGCCCTTTAATTCCTGGATCATATGAATGGAATTTCCAACTTTGATCTTTGCGAGGGAGGGGAAGAACCGTTTGGAAGCATTGTTGAAGTTAACCAGCAATTCATCCTTATCAACAACAAGAACGGCCTCTTCGATGGAATTGAATACCATTTCATGAGTGACCGGCGCAAGAAACAAGATGTCATATCTTAAAAGTCCGATGATTATGAATGTGCTCATAAAAAAATAGGAAAACGGTAATAAATCAATATAGACCGGTCCCAGCCCAAGCATGTAAATGATTAATGTTACCATAGGGATGGATACCCCCACCAGCATAAATATAACCTTTTTTCTATAATCCCCTCTCGTGATTTTTACTTTGATACTAAAGATTATGATACTGTAAAAGATTGCAAAACACAGGCAAAATACCTGTACATAGTACCACATGCCTTTTTTTGATGCCAGTATAGGAAAACCGGGGGAAGAATCAATGCCTACGGAAGAATAATACAGCCAATGATACGAATTGGTGTTGACTAATATTAATGTAATAAGGCCTACTGTCAGCATCAGGGTCAGCATATATTTATTGGCAAACTGCTTCTCATCCGCATATTCCCTGGCAAACAGCATAATCAGGAACGGATAAAAGGCAGCTCCAAGGTATTCAATTCTGATCCAGAAATACATTTGGTCCAGGGTATTGCTCAGCAGTTCAAAGGCATAACCGACAGAATGAATGATCATGGCTGTCATGAGAAGAGAGAAAAAGAAAACTCCTGGAATTTTCTTCTTTCTGATTCCATAGAGGACTAAATTCCCTAGTAATGTGGAAGATATAATTAACAGGATGCTTAAAAGAACATTAATCACAAAATTATACTCCTTTTAGCTGATTTGAGCTTCCTCTGACGCAGCTGATTCGAATTTTGTATACTCACATTTACAAACATCTTAAATCTTCCCTTGATTTTTGTCAACTCGAAGTGACTGTGGGGATATGCAGGAATCAGGACTGCAGCCGGGTATGATCCGGATGTCATAAGCATAGTTGGGTAAATTTAGAGAAAATAGAGAAAAAGATTGCAAAAATTTTACAAAATTGTATAATAAAAGTGGAAAGATATCATCAAAAGATCCTTGATACCATGCAGTGTTGTTTTGATGGATATCGGTTTCCAAATTCGAAATATGAAAGTCTGACAGAAATTAAGTGAATCATTTAGCAGCTTCAGACGAATAAAAAGATAACAGGTGCTGTGATCAATCTGCAGGGAGGGAATATGAAGCGATTTAAACGTATTTTTGTTGTTGTCATTGATTCTTTGGGAATAGGAGCCATGGATAATGCCGCCCAGTACGGTGACGAGGGCAGTGATACCCTGGGGCATATTGATGCTTCTGTGGACCATTTGCTGCTGCCTCATTTGGAAAAGCTTGGTTTGGGAAATCTTTGCGCCTTAAATCATGTAAAGCCAGTCGCAGAGCCTATGGCGTATTATGGCAGGCTGAATGAAGCCAGTGTGGGAAAAGATACAATGACAGGTCATTGGGAAATGATGGGGCTTTACATAACAAAGCCCTTCAAGACATTTACGGATACAGGTTTCCCAAAGGAACTGTTAGAAGAACTGGAAAAACGCACAGGACATAAGATCGTAGGAAATAAATCTGCCAGCGGTACGGAAATCATGGATGAACTGGGAGAGCATCAGATAGCCACTGGAGACATGATCGTATATACGTCAGCTGACTCGGTTCTTCAGATATGCGCCAATGAAGATACCTTTGGCCTGCAGGAGCTTTACCGCTGCTGCGAAATTGCAAGAGAGCTTACCTTAAAAGATGAATGGAAGGTGGGCAGAGTCATTGCCAGGCCTTATGTAGGCATGAAAAAGGGTGAGTTTAAAAGAACTGCCAACCGTCATGATTACGCCTTAAAGCCCTTTGGAACCACTGCCCTTAACCTATTGAAGGATAAAGGCCTGGATGTGATAAGCGTTGGTAAGATCTTTGATATTTTTGACGGCGAAGGACTCACGGAGGGCAACAAATCCCAAAGCAGCGTTCATGGCATGGAACAGACCATAGAGATCGCAAAAAGGGATTTTAACGGACTGTGCTTTGTGAATCTGGTAGATTTTGACGCACTTTGGGGACACCGCAGGGATCCGGTTGGTTATGGGGCCGAGCTGGAACGGTTTGATGAAAAGCTTGGAGAGCTGCTTCCTCTCATTAAGGATGATGATCTTCTGCTGATAACGGCAGACCATGGCAATGATCCAACCTTTAAGGGCAGCGACCACACCAAGGAAAGGGTGCCGTTACTGGCTTATTCTCCTTCTTATGGAAATTGCAAAGAATTAAAAGAACGGAATACCTTTGCGGTGATCGGAGCTACGGTGCTGGACAATTTCGGCTTGCATAAAGACAAGGATATGATCGGTGAGCCAATAGAGGAATTGCTTTAGAGATTCCGGATAATCAGAAGATTATCACCAATATAAATAAAAATGAAAAAAGCGCCGCTTGTTTGCGATGATGGATCAAAAATCCATCATTGCAAACAAGTTCTGGCGCTTTTTTATATTCCTCTTAAGGTTACAGCTCATCATTATTTCATCTTACACAAAATAATCTCCGTAATTTTCCTTTAAATATGCTTCTAATTCAGACTCACTTTTCCCGCCGATTTCGGATACAAAGCTGGCGGTCAGAAAACGATGCTTCCGTGTGGAAAAGCCGTGTGACGCAAGGATTTTCATATCGCTGCTATCCACAAAAAAGTTCATTCGGATGACAGGAAGGTTCTGACCATGGAGAAGATTATAAATCCGGGATGAGAAGCAGAAAATGTGATCATAATCCAGATCTTTCAGCTTATGGATCTCGTTTATATTCAGGGTGCCCATCCACTGCAGTTCCACATATTCCTTGATCTGCTCCAAAAAAAAGCTGACCCGTTCAAAATTGATGCTGGTCATTACCACAATCTTCTTATGCTGTCGGGTTACAATACGGTTTCGCAGGATATGCTTTTGCACCAGCAGGGTCAGAGTGGAAAGGTGCTCGTCCATAAATGAAAAATTATAGGAGGCTTTAAAGTATACCTCATATTTTTTGATGGTTTCATACAGGGCTGAAAACTGCCCTTTCGTATTTTCTACAGTCTTATCCACAAAGGTGCAATGAAAATGATTCAGGGTGATCTCCCGGTAAAAATAGCCGTACAGCTCATTGATGAATTCTTCCTGGATGGCAAACGGACTATTTAGATGGCTTACCACTTGCTCTGTAAACTGTTCAGTAGTATGCCAAAGCCGTTTGTCAAAGGGAAAATCCAGGCTGCGGGAGAAGTTCATCATGCTGAAAGCCACATTGTACAGCTTGTTCTCCCGGATTCCGCCAACAAAGTTGATATGAAGCGGTGACAGGGGCAGCCGGTAGCTAAAAACCATGGATTTGTCAACGGGCCTGATTTCCATGATGCAGATAAACAGCAGGAGAAACTTTTTGGATGGATAATTCACTGACAGATTGTATTCTGTTAAAAAGGAATTCAGCTGCTCCACTGCCTGGCGGGATACAGGCTGTAAATAGGCACCGGCCAGATCATAGCTTTGTTTTTCTAAGGGGGTGTTGGCGTAGCGGGCTTCAATCCGGTTTTCAGCCGTAAACTCCAGCAGGGGATGAAGGATATCAATGACCAGAAACCTTAACTGCAGCTCATCCCCTTCAATGGTAAGTCCTTTTTTCTTTAAGGTCAGAAGGGACAGGCCGTGTCCGGCCAAAAGTTGGCGGAGATGGGCCGTGTCCTGTTTTTTTGTGGTCAGGGAAAGACCCCAATGTTCATACAGGGAAGAAGCATTGACATAGCCATTGAAAAAAATGGTCACAATCATGACTCTGATCCGCTCGATGTAAGAACTGGTATAGTCGCTCATGGTGATCTGCTGGATAAAGTCCACAAATTCTTTGTAGCTGAAACGGCTTAAACAGATGCCCTTTTGTATTTCTACCAAGGGCTGATGGGAGAAAAGGTTGATCCGCTCAATGGTCCGCCGTATGGATATCTCATCCTTTTGAAACTCCAGGGCCACCTTTGATAAGGAAATGCGCTGCCTTTTCTGCAGAAACCGAAGCAGGCTTAAATCACTGTAACTTAATCCCATAATCCCACCTCCTTTGCTGTAGTGTTGATAATGGTTCTATTATAAAATTGAGGGCAACGAAATGCAATAATAAAATGTTAATATTTTGCCTTGAAGCAACTGATGTTATCTGCCATAATGAACACAGTTTCAAGGCGCCTAAAACCACTATGTCATAACAAAGGAAGGGAAAAAATATGAGCAATAAAAAGTCAAGCTGGAAGGACGGCATTCAAACCTTTGGCCGTTCACTCCTTCTGCCAATCGCGCTCCTTGCACCTATTGGTATGGTTATGGGTATTTGCAGTGCGTTAGGGCAGTCCTACATGATAGAGAAATTCCCGTTTTTGGGAAGTCAGGGTCTGAAGCTTATGTTATCCAGTCTGCAGACCATTACCAGTATCATTTTTAATAATATCCCGCTGCTGTTTGCCATGGGCGTTGCCCAGGGCATGGCAAAGAATGAAAAGGGGATAGCTGTCTTTTCGGCCGTTGTGGGCTATTTGACCTTAAATGTGGTTATGAGCATTTATTTAAAGCAGACGGGAACCCTGGCTGACCCGGAGGTTGCGGCTCAGGTAGGGCAGGGAACGGTTCTAGGCATCCAGACACTGAAGATTGAGGCACTGGGGGGCCTGATCGCAGGTTTGGTGGCCGCCAAGGCGGCGGACCGGTTTTACCGTCTGGAGCTGCCTCTTGCATTTGCATTTTTTGGAGGAAAGAAATCCATTCCCATTATCACCTTTGGAATAATGGTTCCTATCGGGCTGATGATTCCGGTGTTCTGGAATCTGCTGACCAATTTCCTCATCAGCATTTCTTTTATCTTTACCACGCCGTACATAGGAAACGCGGTTTATTATGCCTTAAACCGTGCGCTGATTCCTTTTGGATTGCATCACGTTCTTTCTTCCATGGTCCGTTTTACCGAGGCCGGCGGAACGTATATGATCAATGGAACCGAATACGTGGGTATCCTTAATGCAACCAATGAAGTTTTGTTCCATTTAGGACCCGGCAGCGAATACTGGGGCCAGCTTATGCCCACCCTTACCAGTTACTTGGGAGGTGCGCAGATGCTGACTACCCTGTTCCGGGTGCCTGCTGTTGGCCTAGCCATGTACCGAACATCTTATCTGAAAAACAGAAAGATTGCTAAGGGAGTCATTCTTACCTGCTGTCTGACTGCGTTTTTAGGAAATATCACAGAGCCGCTGGAATTTTCATTCCTGTTTATTTCCCCGCCTCTGTTTATTCTTTACTGCGTTATGAGCGGTATTGGCGCCATTCCTTATCAGATGCTTCATATTTCCATCGGTTATATCCGCGGAACGATTTTTGACTTTGGAATTTTTGGACTTCTGTATGAAAATACCCATTGGTTTCACTTAATTCTTTTAGGCATTGGAAACTTTATTGTGTTTTACTTTGTGTTCAAATGGTTTATTGTAAAATTTAATCTGGAAACACCAGGAAGAGAAGGGTTTGAAATTGAAGAATCCGCCAGCCTTCTGTTAAAGGAAAAGAACTGGCGGGCCATTGCCGAAGTCGTTATTAAGGGACTGGGAGGGAAAGACAATATCCTCAGTGTGGAAAACTGTATTTCCCGCTTGCGGGTGGACTTAAAAGATCCATCTAAGGTAGATCAGATAAAAATAAAGGATTCTGGCTGTGCAGGTATTTTTTTCCCGTCAGCAGATCACATTCATGTTGTTTTTGGGCCTCATGTGGAATTTGTCCGCCATGCTGTGGACGACGCCATGAAGAAATCAGAGGTGAAGGATGAGAGCTTTCTATGATTCAAAGAGTAAACTGGATGACAGGGGAATTAAAAAGCTGTTAACTGAAACGGCCAAATATGAAGCGTGGCTGAAGGTGGAGGCTGCCCTGGCACTTTCTCAGGCAGAGGAAGGTTTTATCCCTATGGAAGCTGCGAGGGACATTGGGGCGGTTCGGCTTGAAGATCTGGACCTTGAAGAAATGGAGCGGATTAAAGCCAGGGTAGGCCATGGGTTTGTCCCTTTTATAAAGGTGCTGGTTAAGGCTTGCGGGGAAAACGGCGGAAAATACGTTCACTATGGGGTTACCACACAAAATATCCAGCAAACCGCCCAGCTTTATACTGCAATGCAGGTGAATTCTGTTTTTAAAAGCTTTCTTGCAGATATTTTGGAAAACCTGGGAAGGCTTGCTATGGACCATAAAGATACGGTCATGTCAGGACGGACCCATGGAAGGCATGCCATCCCCATTACTTATGGTTATAAGGTTTCCGTCTGGATCAGCGAACTGATTATGTCTCTGGAACGTCTGGAGGAAAGCGAGAAGCGGGTTTTTGTGGCAATGATGGGAGGGGCTGCGGGAGGCTTTCATGCCACAGGTGCTCCGGGACGCAGCGTTCAGAAACGGGTTGCCGGAAAGCTTGGCATGGGCTCCATGGAGGTGCCCAGCCGGAACATGAGTCAGATGAAGGTGGAATATCTGATGGATCTGGCGCTGCTGTGCAATACCTTTCATAAAATGGCGGAAGAGGTTTATTATACCGGAATGGAAGAGTTTTCAGAGATCAGTGAATCCTTTGCTCCGGGAACCATTGGCAGCTCCACCATGCCTCAGAAGATTAACCCCAAGCTGGCAAAGGGCATTATCGCCAATTCTCAGAAGCTATATTCCCTTCCTGCTGTAGGGCTTTATTCTGCGGTGCGGATGTTTGAGGGGGACAGCAGTTCCTATATGCTGTTTGACGGAATCATGGAGGAAGGGCTTCAGCTGACTGCAGAGGTACTCATCCGGGCCGAAGAACTAAGCCGCACCCTTAAAGTCAATAAAGAGCAGATGCTTAAAAATGCCAACATAAACCAGGGACTGGACAACAGTGAATGGATAATGATGCATGTGGCTGAAAAAATCGGTAAGGACAAGGCACATGAGCTTATGTACGAAAAGGCCATGAAGGCGGAGCTGGAAGGTGAGGATTATTATCATGTGCTGACAAAGGATGAAACGCTGGCATCCATGTTTACGGCAGATGAATTAAAATCCATGATCGACCCTGGAAATTATACGGGGCTATGCAGCTTGCTCGCAGAGGAGATGTCTCGGAAGGCATTGGAGAGGGCGGTAAAAATAAGAAAATCAAGGAAGCCGGAAGAAATAGACGGCGACAGGAAAGCTGCGGCTGACGAATAAAGGAGCAGTATTTATTCAAATAAGGGGATGCGGCAGAAGTTTGCGGCATTCCCTTTCATCATTAAGAGTACAAGGAGAGTAACATGAGAAAACAACACGTGATTACGATTTCCGGAGCGGGAAGTGCCCGGGTTCCTGCACTTGTGGGTACGCTGGTGAATTATAAGGAACGATTTCCTCTTTCAAAAATTATTTTTTATGATATAGATAAGGATCGTATGGGATTGATGGAAGCTTATAACCGTTTGGTGTTAAAATGCCGCTATCCAAAATGCCAGGTGGTTTTTACCACGGATGAAGAGGAAGCCTACAGAAATACAGATTTTATTTTCTGCCAGATGCGGGTGGGAAAGACCAGCATGCGTTCTCTGGATGAAAAGATTCCTCTGCGTTATGGCCTGGTCGGACAGGAAACCTGCGGACCCGGCGGATTTGCCTATGGGATGCGTTCCCTGGGAGCTATGAAGCAGATGGTGGAAAAGGTCCGTTCCTATTCCAAGGACACCTGGATTTTAAATTATACCAATCCTGCGGCCATCGTGGCTTTGGGTCTTGACCGGATGTTCCCTGATGATAAGCACATTTTAAACCTCTGCGACCAGCCCTTCTCCTTAATGAAGAGTTATTCTAAAATTCTTGAAGTGCCTCAGGAAAGGCTCCGGGCCCGCTATTTTGGTCTGAATCATTTCGGATGGTTTACGGAGCTGAAGGACACGGATGGAAAAGATTATTTTAATGCTTTGCGTTCTTATTTAAAGAATCATGATTTTAAACCCTTTAATGCGGAGCAGCGCTCAAAGTCCTGGCTTGACACCTATGTAAGAGTGAACAAATACATGAAACTGCTGGATGAATACATCCCTACCACCTACATGCAATATTACATGTTTCCTGAGGAAATTGTGGCGGAAAGCGACCCGAATTACACCCGCGCTGAGGAATCCAGGGATTCCAGGGAAAAAGACGTCTTTGACATTTGCGCTAGGGCCGTGGGAAAGGATAATATGGATGGGCTTGATATGCTTACCAACAGTGTGTTTGGAAACCTAATGGTGGAAGTGGCGGAATCCATTGCCTATGACCTGAACAACGAATTTATTGTAATGGTGAAAAACCGTGGAATCATTGACAACTTTGAGCCGGAGGCAATTATAGAGGTGGCGGGAACCATTGGAAAGGAAGGGGCAATGGGATATCCCTATGGAACCATCAAGCCTTTTTACAAAGGACTGATGGAAGGGCAGTACGCCTATGAGCTTCTGACCGTGGAGGCATTTATGGAAGAGGATTATACGAAGGCGCTGATGGCCCTGACCTTAAACCGCACCGTGGTGGATCCTTCCAAGGCAAAAGCAGTGCTTGATGACCTGATGGCAGCAAATAAAGATTATTGGATATTAAGGTAGGTGGAGTATGGTACTTTATTCAAAGCATATTATTCTCGAACATGAGGAATTTGACGGATTTTTAGAACTGGAGCATGGAAAAATAAAGGCGCTGCATAAGGAATTTTCAGGGCAATATGAGGATTTTTCTGATTTTATTATTCTGCCGGGATTTATAGACATCCATATTCATGGCTGGGCAACAGGCTCTTTCTGGTTTGAAAAGAATGCAGGAGCATTAAAGGAAATGTGCCGTACCCTTCCTTATGCCGGAGTCACTTCTTATCTGGCAACTTCAGGAGCAGATACCATAGAAGAGATTCAACGATGCATTAAGGCGGCAGACGAAGCCTATGAAGCAGATTATCCGGGGGCAGAGATGCTGGGGGTTCATCTGGAGGGACCTTTTATCAATCCCCGGTACCGCGGAATGCAGCGGGAGGAATGCTGCATTCTGCCAAGTCTTAAAGTGATGGAGGACCTATATAACGGCTTCCGGAACAAGGAGCTCTGCCGTCATATGACCATTGCAGTGGAACTGGAGGGAGCAAGAGAGGTGCTGAAATTCTGCAAGGAGCACAGGATACAGACTGCCATCGGCCACAGCGGGGCCACCTTCGCCCAGATCCAGGAAATAAAAGATGCTGGTGTAGGGGGATTTACTCATACCTTCAGCGGGATGAGGGGATTGCATCACCGGGAGCCGGGAGCAGCAGGAGCTGCTCTGTATTTTGATGATATGATGTGTGAATTTGCCAAACAGACAGGCATGACCGTGTCTCATGAAGTCTTTGACATCGCTTACCGGATCAAGGGCAGCGGAAGAATCATCATGACCACTGACTGCAGCGGACTTGCCCAGACACAAACGGAATTTGACCATTATGTCAGGAGAATGAAATTCATAAAGGATAGAGATATGGTCCGGATCGTTCATTATGACGGCAGGGAGGAGTGGATGGACCCCAAGGATTATCAGGCGGTCAGAGAGATTGAGCTAAGTTACATAGGATCCATACGGAATATGGCAAAGCATTCCAGGGTGGATTGGTTTGATATTATGAGGATGACCAGTTTAAATCCTGCCAGATATATTTATGTGGATGATCGGAAAGGCAGCATAGCCCCGGGCAAGGATGGGGACCTGACGGTTGTGGATTCAAATTTGAACCTGATCAGTGTGTTCTGCAGGGGGAAGGAGATAAGGGAAAGGGATGAAATTTGCGGTAAGTGATTTTGACAGGACCCTGTATATAGACGGATGGATCAGCCCTGAAAACATAGGAGCTATGAACAAGTGGCAGGCAGCCGGAAACCTGTTTGCCATTGCCACAGGGCGGAATGAAGCGTCTCTCCATGGTTTTTTAGAGAATTATTCCCTGAAGCCTGATTATCTCATACTTAACAACGGTGCCTTGATTCTGGATAAAACAGGGAAAGAGCTGTTTTGCAGGACCATAGACGATTCCACAGCCCAGGAGGTGCTTTGGTTCCTTCACGGCCTTGGGGATGAAGGAAGCGGCGTATCCATGCGAAAGACCAAGGTAAATGTACTCTCAGGCTCCGGTACCACCACTCAAAAGCCCTGCCGCGGGCAGGTTACCATTGATCAGATCCATGACCTTAAGGAAATTCTACAAATTCACAGGCGCAGGAAGGATGTGCTGTGGATTAAGGAGCTATGCGCCCGGCTGAACGCCATGTTTCCGTTAATATCTGCCTATGCAAATGTCTGGAACGGGGACATTGTGGCAAAAGGTGTAAACAAGTCTGCTGCTGTGGACTGGATTGTAAGACTGTGGGGCGGCTTTGATGAAATAAGGGTCATTGGTGACAGCGCAAATGATTTGCAGATGATAAAGGACTATGGCGGAGCCGCGATGCAGCAGGCTGATCCTGAGGTCCGGGCGGCTGCCGCTATGGTTGTGAGAGCGGTAGCGGATTATTTAACCATGACTTAAGGGTATTATTTTCAAAAACTTCTTAAATTATAATGGATCAAGAAAAAGAGAGAAACAGTACCCTGCCGGACGGGACAGCTTTTTAGCTGGATTCGGTTGGCAGGATGCCGTTTCTCTCTTTTCATGGATATCCATAAGAGAGATGCTGGCCCCCCGGAGAATGGTAAAAAACAACCAGAACATGATTTTAAACTAGGATAAAGCGAGATTAGATTTGATTGCAAATAATTTTTATTAATTTGATATTGTTTTATATGGAAGAAAATGGATGAATAGATATAATGGTGAAAATCAAAACATGAACAAGACACAAAACAACAAAAAACACAATAAAATACATTATAAAACAAAATAAATAAATAAAATCAAATAAAAATATTGCAAAACCAGATATAATATGCTACAATTTCTACAGGAAGGACATGATGGGTGTGTCCGGAATAGAAAACTATATTTTATATTTTTTAAGGAGGTTTACTTTATGAAAAAGAAGTTAGCAATGGTGCTTGCAGCGGCAATGGTATTGTCAGCAACTGCATGCGGCAGCAGCGGCACAGCCGCAACAACAGCAGCTACAGAAGCAAAAACAGAAGCTGCCAAGACGGATCAGACAACTGCAGCGGAGAAGGTAGAAAAAGCCCAGGCCACAGGCTCTTTGGAAGGAAAGAAGATTGCCGTTGTGCGGAACCTGGCAGCAGGAGATCATACCCAGCAGTTTTTAGACGGCTGTGTATCCGAAGGAAAGAAGTTTGGCTGGACCGTAGACACCTTTGTAACGGATGGCGATGATGCAAAGGCTCAGGAGACGGTAGCTCAGGTCATTGCAAAGGATTATCAGGGAATTATCGTATCTCATGGACAGTTGTCTTATTCCTATGATATGTTAAAACCCGCCAGAGACAAAGGCATGGAAGTTGTTACCTTTGATACCATGCCATTTAAGGGCGGCGATGCAAGCGGCGAGCTTCTTGAAGGGGTAACTTCTACCGCTCAGAACGACCAGGCTCTTGCAGAACTTTCTCTTGGCTACATGATGAAGGAATTTGAAGCAAAAGGCGGAAAATACCCGATGAAAGTTTTAAAGACCTTCATGGGCCCTGGAATCCCTCCGCTGGACAGACGTAATGAAATCTATACCAAGCTGGAAGCAGATGGCAAGATCCAGACTCTGGAAGTAATTGCACCATCTGATTCAGCCAATGCCCGCGGTGATATGACCAACAAGACAGCTGCTATTCTTCCAAAGTATCCGGAAGGCTCCGTAGATGCCATCTGGGGCTGCTACGATGAGCTGGCTAAGGGCGTACTTCAGGCATTAAACGATGCAGGACGTACCGATATCCCTATGTACACCATTGACGTATCCAACGATGACATTCAGTTAATGGTTAAGAATCCTGATGTTTGGAAATCTACCGCAGCCGTTGATCCGAAACTGATCGGTATTGTCGATACCCGCCTTCTGGCTTTGAAGTTTATGGGAGAAGAGACACCGGATTACTTTAACTTAAATGCATGCAATATTGAAACAACTCAGCTTACCGCTCAAACCACTATGAACGATTTAGGCAGCATCATTGATGGCTGGGGCGATGCTGAAGATCCAAAGGGTGCTTTGTTTACCGATGAGATCAAGAACAAATATGTAAATTAAGGAAAATGCTCTGTATTCATTACATAATTAAGGAAGAGATGCCATGACCGAAGTAAAACTTGAAATGAAAGATATATCCATCGAATTTCCTGGAGTTAAGGCTTTGGATGGAGTTGATTTTAGTCTGGAAAGTGGTACGATTCATGCGCTCGTGGGTGCGAATGGCGCAGGTAAGTCCACCTTGATGAAAGTACTTGCCGGTGTTAATACGCACTATACAGGACAAATTTACGTTGGAGGGGAACCGGTGGAAATCCGGTGCCCCAAAGACGCAAAAAATCTTGGAATAGAAATCGTATTTCAGGAGGTCGACACCGCATTGATCCCCTATCTGTCCGTAGCTGAGAATGTAATGTTCAACACGCTGGTTAATAAAATGGGGCGGAAACAGGTTGTACACTGGAAAGAAATCAGGCAGGCAGCAGCAGCAGTATTAAAGAAATTAAATGTAGATGTGGATATTAATCAACAGGTATCAGGACTTACTCTTGCACAAAAGCAAATGGTTCTCATTGCCAGATGTGTGGCGGAAAAGTGCCGGTTCCTGATTTTGGATGAGCCGACAGCCCCTCTTTCCAATTCTGAGACATTGGAATTGTTCCGGGTTGTGCGTGAACTTGCAAAAGAGAATGTGGGAGTTGTGTTTATTTCTCACCGGTTAAGTGAGCTTTACGAGATTTGTGAAAGTATTACCATTATGAGAGACGGCAAACTGGTAACCAATCTGCCGCTTACTAAGGAACTGGAAGTGAATACTCTTGTCGAATATATGTTAGGCCGCAGCTATGAGGATAATTACATCAAGAAAAAATGCGAAATCGGCGGGCCATTGCTTGAGATAGAAAACCTTACCGAAAAGGAAGGGAAAGTTAAAAATATCAATATGACCGTCTGCAAAGGAGAAATTATCGGAGTGGCAGGGCTGGTTGGCGCAGGAAAAACAGAGCTTTGTAAGACTTTGTTTTCTGCATACCAGCAGGCAGGCGGTACCATGAAGCTCAACGGAAAAGTGATCAAGGCAAAAGGGCCGACCCAGGCTGTGAAACATGGGCTGGCGCTGGTACCGGAGGAACGGAGAAAAGAAGGCGTTCTGATCACGGACCCGGTGGTGTCCAATATTTCTGTGGCAGCCATGGAGAAGTATACGAATTGGCTTTCTGTGGTGAACAAAAAGCGGGAAAAAGAGGATGCAAAAAATATGATACGGGGCCTTGGAATCAAGACTCCATCAGAAAACCAGGTCGTTGCCCTGCTGTCCGGCGGCAACCAGCAGAAGGTGGTCGTTGGAAAATGGCTGAACAAGGATTCCGAGGTTTATATTTTCGATGAACCTACCAAGGGAATCGATGTGGGTGCCAAGCAGGATATGTATGAACTGATTGAAGGCCTGGCAGCCAAGGGAAAGGGTGTTATTTATGCCACCTGCGAATTCCAGGAAATATTGAGTATCTGCGACCGCATCTATGTAATGTACGACGGAGAGGTCATCAAAGAATTAAACGCAGCGGATACGAACGAAAAAGAACTGCTTTATTATTCGACAGGAGGTAAATGATATGTCTGGGGCAGAGAAGGTAAAAAAGAAAAGGAACGTTGGAGATTTTGTGACAAAATGGGGTACCATCGCAACAATGCTCATCATGTTCATCCTGTTTACATTTGGGAACTGGAGTAAGGATACGGGATCGAGCATGTTTCTGACCCAGTCTAATATGATCACGATTCTTCGTGCGGTATCCATTACCACCATCATTGCAATCGGTCTTACGTTTGCCCTGGCGGTAAACGGCATGGATCTTTCCATTGGAGCTACGGCTCAGTTTGCCAATGTTTTTGTTATGACATGCTTTGTGTGGCACAACATCAATATCGGTGTATCCGTCATTCTAACGGTGCTTATTTGTTTAAGCGTTGCAGTCATCAACAGCATTTTGATTGTTAAATTCAAAATACCGGATATGGTTGCGGCACTTTCCGTAATGTTTATGTATCAGGGAGTTTCCATGACGTATTCCAAGGGCGGTGCCATCACGGAACGTATGACCCGTGCCGATGGGACTCAGGCTCCCGGTCTTGTTCCGGAGGCATTCCGGGCATTGGGGAAGGAACCATGGCTGATCATCATTATGATCTGCGTGGTGCTGTTCGCATACTTTTTCTTAAATTATACAAAACACGGCAGATACATGTATGCAGTAGGCGGGAATCCTGAGGCGGCCCAGCTTTCCGGAATTCCGGTTGCAAAGTATAAAATTCTTGCCTATTTTCTGTCAGCTACCTTTGCATCCATTGGCGGAATCTGTCTTGCGGCCCGTGTGGGAACCGCTCAGATTTCAGCGGGCGATGCCTATTTAATGCCTTCCGTTTGTGCTGCCTATATCGGATTTTCTGTAATGGGCGCCGGAAAAGCCAATGCGTTCGGTACCTTTGCCGGAGCGGTGTTAGTGGGTATGCTGGAAAACGGTTTGATTATGATGTCCGTACCATATTATGCAATGAATATCATCAAGGGTGCAGTCCTTGCCATTGCTCTTGCTATGACTTATGCAAGCGGCAAGACAAAAAATGCAAACTAACCATACATATGTTATATTGAACAGGGGAAGGTGACGGAAATGTCTAAATACGACAGTTATTTTTTGATGAAAGCGGAAGAGGTACCGGATTATGTTCAGGAGAAGCTCTCCTATTTTGATAAGGATGCCAGGCTGGAATGCAAGGAGATTGGAGACGGAAACTTAAACTATGTATTTCGTGTCAAGGATCCGGCAAGCGGGAAATCCATCATCGTAAAGCAGGCTGGAGAAGCACTTCGTATTTCAGCAGAAATGCATGTTTCCACTGACCGGGGAAGAATTGAAGCTAAGATCCTGGGAATTCAGGATTCTTATGCGCCTGGGCTTGTTCCGAAGGTTTATCTGTATGACGGAACCATGTGTGCCATGGCTATGGAGGATATGACCGGCCATACCATGATGCGTACCGGACTGTTAAAACATGAGATTTATCCCAGGTTCGCAGATCATGTAACCACTTTTATGGTTAATTCCCTTCTGCGCACAACGGATGTTGTCATGGGGCATAAGGAGAAGAAAGAGCTGGTTAAAAGCTTTATCAATCCGGATTTGTGTGAGATATCAGAGGACCTGGTGTACAGCGAGCCATTTATTGATTACAACCACAGGAACAATGTATTTCCACCCAATGCAGAATTTGTAAAAAAGGAATTGTACGAGGACCAGGCCCTTCATCTGGAAGCTGCCAAGCTGAAATTCGAGTTTATGAACAATGCACAGTCTCTGATCCACGGGGATTTGCATACAGGCTCTGTGTTTATCAACAAGGAGCATACTTATATTTTTGATCCGGAATTCGCTTTCTACGGACCTATGGGCTATGATATCGGCAATGTCATTGCAAACATGTTTTTTGCATGGTGCAACGGTGATGCAACCATAGAAGATGAGAAGGAAAAAGAAGAATTTTGCGGCTGGTGCTTAAATACGATTTCCGACATTGTGGACTTGTTCATTGAAAAATATAATAAAGTTTTTGATGAACATGTCACGGAAACCATGGCAAAGGTCCCGGGATTTAAAGAATGGTATCTGGAAGGCATTCTTTCCGATACTGCGGGAGTGGCAGGACTTGAATCCATCCGCCGGACCGTGGGAATGGCCAACGTTATTGATATTACCACGATTCCCGATGCGGAAAAACGGGCGAGAGCGGAAAAAATTGTCATTACTCTGGCGAAGAATTATATTATGAACCGCCGTAGTTTCCGGTGCGGAGCAGATTATTTAAAGGCTGTAAAAGAGGCAACAGGCAAGTTTTGAGGCCGGCAACAGGATTGAAAGCCGGTAAACAAGAAAGGGATAAACATGAGCGAAGAAACAAAAAAATCCATCATGGACTATGATACCGTGGCACTTGATGAGGAGAACAACGCCCTGGTAATCATAGACCAGACACAGCTTCCGTATCATACGGAAATTCTTTCCCTGACAAAACAGAAGGATATCTGGAATGCAATCTATCTTCTTCAGGTAAGAGGGGCACCTGCCATCGGTGTGGCAGCCGCCATCGGTATCTATCTGGCTGCAAGGGAGATCCAGGCAGATGGTTTTGATGAATTTTATACAAAATTTCAAAAGGCAAAGGACTATCTGGATTCCGCCCGTCCTACAGCAGTTAATTTATCGTGGGCTTTAAAACGGATGGAGCAGGTGGTTTTAAAAAACAAGGATAAAACGGTTTCTGAGATCGTAGAACTTCTCCATAAAGAAGCAATCGAGATCAGGGAAGAGGATATCTGGGTCTGCAGGATGATAGGAGAATATGGCTTGTCTCTTGTAAAGCCGGGAGACGGTCTGCTGACTCACTGCAATGCCGGACAGCTGGCAACTGTAAAGTACGGAACGGCAACCGCTCCCATGTATTTAGGTCACGAAAAAGGCTATGGCTTCCGCATTTTTTCCGATGAGACCAGACCCCTTCTTCAAGGGGCGCGGCTGACTTCTTTCGAATTAAAGGAATCAGGCCTTGATGTCACAGTGATCTGTGACAATATGTCGGCTACCGTCATGAGAAACGGCTGGGTGGATGCTGTATTTGTAGGCTGTGACCGGGTAGCGGCCAATGGGGATACGGCAAACAAAATCGGGACCTCCATGGTGGCCCTGGCAGCTAAGCGCTATGGAGTGCCCATGTATATCTGTGCCCCCACCTCCACCATTGATATGAGCACCCCTACGGGCAAGGAGATCCACATTGAGGAGCGTCCTGCTGAGGAAGTGGTTGAAATGTGGTATAAAAAGCGGATGGCACCGGAAGGGGTAAAGGTATTTAATCCTGCGTTTGATGTGACGGACAATGATCTGATCGCAGGAATCGTGACGGAGTACGGGATCGCCAAAGCACCTTACACAGAATCATTAAAAGAAATATTCAGAAAAAAGGAAGAGGCCCTGAAAGCTAAGGAAATGTAAACTGCAGTCTGGCCATGAAGGAACATGAGGCAGCATACATACCTGCCATAGGGAAATACAGTATATCCGCCGGATTATGATGGCAAAAGCTGAACTTTGCATAAGAAAAAAGAGGATGTCTCAAAGGAACTGGGACATCCTCTTGCCAAAATCAGGCTATGCTTCCGTTGCTTCGTAAAGCTCTACATCATTTTTGGAAAGGTATTCTCTCCACTGTTCGTCCATTCGTTTGTCAGTGACCAGACCCGTGATGGTTTCAAAGCCTGATATCCGTATGAATGAGGTCTTATCGAATTTGGAGTGGTCTGCAATTAAGTAAACGTGATTGCTCCTGGTCATCAGTATCTGGCGTATAGCGGCAATGGCTTCATTGGAATCGGTGATCCCGTGCTCCATGGAAACGCTCCGGCAGGACATAAAGGTTTTGTCCAGGTAAAAGGATTCCAAATTCTTAAGGGCTGTATTGCCTACAAAAGCCTTGTCCCGGGGGGTATAGGAGCCTCCGATGGAAATCAGGCGGATATCCTCTTTGTCATACAGCTCATTGATGATCAGGAGGGAATTTGTTACCACAGTGAGACGCATTCCCTGTAAGGTCTTAGCCAGTTGAAGGGCCGTGGTAGAGGCATCCAGGAAAATTGAGTCCCCGTTGTGTATGATTGACAGGCACTTCTTTGCGATGGACTGCTTGCTTTCCATATATGCGGTTTCCCGGATTGTTAAATCTACGTTATTCTCAACCCCGTCTTGTATGAATGCACCGCCGTATGTTCTGGTCAGGAACCCGTCATCTTCCAATTGCTTTAAATCCCGCCGGATGGTTTCTTCGGTCACGGAGAAAATTTTGGAAAGTTCGGTCACTGTTACGCTTTTCTTTTCTAAAATAATATCTTTGATCTTGGCCTTCCTCGTTACTGCTAACATAGGCATGTTCCTTTCTTTATAACAAAAAATGTTTATTTAAAAATAAAATACAATATAAAACCATAAGAATCAGGTGGTATATGAGTATATTGTATAATTTTTTTGACGAAATGTAAAGAAGAAATGGATGAAATAAAAATAAAACGGTATAAACGGAAATAAAACAACATAAAACATTGACAAACAAACATAAAAGTGGTAAAAATACAGTATAAAAGATGAGAGTTCCGACAGAGAGAATGCGTAATTGTTTGGACTTTGGAGGTAAAGATATGATGACAGTTCAAGGCAAAAAGTACATGTCTGATTTTGAAGCCAAAAAGGCAATTTTGGACATCGGCAGACGCATGTACGACAAAGGCTTTGTAGCCTCGAATGATGGAAACATTAGCTGTAAGGTAGGGCCGAACACCATCTGGACGACGCCGACCGGGGTATCTAAGGGATTTATGACACAGGATATGCTGGTGAAAATGGATTTAAACGGAAAAGTGCTGATGGGAAGATGGAAGCCCTCATCGGAAGTAAAAATGCATCTGAGAGTCTATAAGGAAAATCCCGATGTGCAGGCAGTCACCCATGCCCACCCGCTGGTTGCCACCAGCTTTGCCATTGCCGGAATCAGCCTGGATGCGGCGGTCCTTACGGAAGCGGTCCTGGGGCTTGGATCTATCCCGGTTGCAAAATACGCAACGCCCGGCACGGATGAAGTTCCTGATTCCATTGCCCCTTTTGTGAATACCCATAATGGTGTACTTCTTGCAAATCACGGGGCGCTTACCTGGGGAAAAGATATTTACCAGGCATTTTACAGACTGGAATCCATTGAGTATTATGCGACGATATTGATGTATACGGGTAATATCATCGGACGCCAGAATCTTCTTTCCTGTGATCAGGTAAATAAGCTGCTTGATATCCGGCATAAGCTTGGCATTACAGCTGGAGGCATTCCACCCTGTGCCATAGAGGAAACAAATATGAGGGATGTGGTTTCCGCTGCAGATGCCCGTCCGGCTGAGACGGCAGCGCCTGTATTAAAGGGAGTAACCTCTATCGTAAGGCCGGGAGAGAACCTGGCGCCAACCGGCTGTGGATGCACCGGTGTAACAAGGCAGGTTCTGCCTGCGGAGGAAGTGAAGCCTGTGCAGGCGGAGGCGTTAGGCAAGGCAAAGGAGGAAATCATAGCCGAAGTAGTGAGAAGAGTGACAGAGCAGCTAAACTAGGAGGCAGATTATGGAAATTGGGGCAAAAGAGATAGAACTGATTGTAAGGGAAGTGCTTGCCGGCATAGAAAGCAGGGGCCCAAAGCTTTCTTATATTCCCGCTCAAAGTGATAACGGGGTATTTGAACGTGTGGAGGATGCGATTGGTGCAGCCCACACAGCCCAGCGTGAATGGGTGGAACATTACAGAGTTGAGGACAGGCGCAGAATCATTGAGGCTATCCGGATGACAGCAAAAAGTCATGCAAAAACTCTGGCAAAATTGGTTTGGGAAGAAACCGGAATGGGGCGTTTTGAGGATAAGATTCAAAAGCATATGGCAGTGATAGAGAAAACGCCAGGTGTGGAATGTCTCACTACAGATGCCATTTCCGGTGACGAAGGACTGATGATAGAGGAATATGCTCCTTTTGGGGTGATCGGAGCTATTACACCCTCCACCAATCCAACAGAGACTATCATCAATAATACCATCAGCATGATAGCCGGAGGAAATGCCGTTGTGTTTAATGTTCATCCAGGTGCAAAAAAGTGCTGTGCTCACTGTTTAAAGCTTCTTCATCAGGCCATTGTGGAAAATGGAGGTCCGGCAAATCTGATCACCATGCAGAAAGAGCCAACGATGGAGGCAGTGACCAAAATGACGTCTGATCCCAGGATCCGGCTCATGGTGGGGACTGGGGGCATGCCCATGGTAAATGCATTGCTGCGTTCCGGAAAGAAGACCATCGGAGCCGGTGCAGGTAACCCCCCGGTTATTGTGGACGATTCAGCGGATGTCAGTCTTGCGGCAAGAGAGATTTACCGGGGAGCTTCCTTTGATAATAATATCCTGTGCCTGGCAGAGAAGGAAGTCTTTGTTATGGAGAAGGCCGCAGACGAGCTGGTAAACAATCTGGTAAAAGAAGGTGCGTACTTACTGAATCCCATGGAGCTGAATGAAATTCTTAAGTTTGCCATGATTGAAAAGAACGGCAGCTGCGAAGTGAATAAAAAATGGGTAGGAAAGGATGCGGGATTATTTTTAGAGGCCATAGGGGTTTCCGGCCATAAGGATGTCCGCCTTCTGATCTGCGAGACAGACAGAAACCATCCATTTGTCATGGTAGAGCAGCTGATGCCCATACTTCCCATTGTCCGCTTAAGGACCTTTGAAGAATGTGTGGAAAGTGCAGTAGCAGCAGAATCAGGCAACCGGCATACGGCTTCCATGTTTTCCAGAAATGTTGAAAACATGACCAGATTCGGAAAAGTCATTGAAACAACTATATTTACGAAGAATGGTTCGACCTTAAAAGGGGTAGGGATCGGCGGAGAGGGCCATACGACCATGACCATTGCAGGCCCTACCGGAGAAGGACTTACCTGTGCTAGAAGCTTTACAAGAAGACGCAGATGTATGCTGGCAGAAGGAGGCTTGCGGATCATCTAGAGAGGGGAAGGTACATATGGCCATCGGCTTTTTGGAATGTGCGGGATACGGAGCTGTTCTCTATGCCATGGATAAGGCCTGTAAGGCGGCGAATGTGAGAATCATCGGGATCGACACCATTAATCCCAAGGATGCGACTGCATTTATTCCCCTTACGGCCCAGGTGAAGTTTGAAGGCGGAATAGACGATGTGAAAGAAGCCTGTGAAGTGGCAAAAAGGGCGGCTCTTAAGATCAACAGACCGGAAGAGGTCCTGGTAGAGATGATCGAAAAACCATATGAGGGAACAAGGGCATTGTCTCATATAACAAAAGTAGACCTAGCGGAAAAAAATATTGATAATTTCAGGAGGTAGCAAAAATGGCATCCACATCAATTGGGTTAATTGAAACAAGAGGTTTGACTGCATCCATCGAAGCGGCCGATGCAATGTTAAAGGCAGCGGACGTTGAGCTTGTGGGAACGGAAAAAATCGGATCCGGTCTTGTAACTGTTATTGTGACCGGTGAAGTAGGTGCGGTAAAAGCGGCTACTGAAGCAGGCAGTGAAGCGGCTTCCAGAGTCGGTGAGCTGGTGGCGGTCCATGTGATTCCGAGGCCGCATCAGGACATTGCAAAGATTTTACCAAATATCAAAGGTTAAAAGATAAGCATCGATAGGGGCAAATAATAACAGGCATCAGAAAAAGGTGGGCGTCATGAAAACGAACCGAAACGCCATAGGGGTTTTAGAGATTAATTATTACGCAAATACCGTTGTGGTAGTGGACCAGGCGTTAAAGGCGGCGGAAGTGGAAATCGTAAGCTGCCATAAGAAGCTGGGAGGCAGGATGTGCCACACCGTAATAGCGGGTGAGACCTCGGCGGTCCGGGCAGCTGTGGAAGCAGCCAGAGAGGCCGGGAGCATGGTGGGAGACGAGAACATAAAAGTTTCCGTATCCATCGAAAACCCTCACCCGGAGGTATTGAAGCTTTTAAACATGATAGACAGACATGAGAGCGAAAAGGATTCTGCAAAAGCAGAGGAAAATGAACCCGTGATTAAGGAGGAAAATTAAATGGCAGAGGCAGTAGTAAAAAAAGGAATGTTGGCTTTGGGAATGATTGAAACAAGAGGACTTACCGCATCCATCGAGGCGGCAGACGCTATGTTAAAGGCAGCGGATGTTGAAATGGTGGGAACCGAGAAGATCGGCTCCGGACTGGTTTCCGTTATGGTTCAGGGAGATGTAGGAGCTGTAAAGGCGGCTGTGGAAGCAGGAGAGGAAGCAGCCTCCAGAGTGGGAGAGGTGGTAGCAGTTCATGTAATTCCAAGACCCCATAATTCCATCGGGCAAATCCTTCCATTTATTAAATAGAAAGAACAGGAAATTGTCTAGGTTGGAGGCTTTCAATGGAAAACAGGGAAGAACTGATTCAAAAGGTAACCTCACTGGTCGTGGAAAACTGGACGAGGCTGAGCACACAGCCTTATCAGGTTCCTGTAGGAATCTCAGCAAGGCATGTTCACCTGTCCAAGGAACATGTGGAAATGCTTTTTGGAACCGGTTACCGGCTGACTCCTATTAAGGCTTTAAGCCAGCCGGGGCAGTTTGCCTGTGAAGAGCAGGTAGCTGTCTGCGGCCGTTTGGGAACACTTCCCAGGGTAAGGATCCTTGGACCGGAAAGAAAACAAAGTCAGGTGGAAATGGCCTTCAGTGACTGCAGGGGGCTGGGAATACAGCCCCAGGTGAGGTCGTCAGGAGATTTAAAGGGAACGCCGGGAATCCTGCTGAAGGGACCAAAGGGAGAAGTACTGCTGACAGAGGGTGTCATTATAGCAGACCGCCATATTCATATGACGCCGGAAGATTCCCTTTGGTTTGGGGTATCGGATCAGGACCGGGTAAGCGTTGCGGTCAATGGACCAAAGGGCGGCGTGCTGGACCAGGTACTGATACGTGTCACCCAGGAGAGCAGGCTGGATTTTCATTTGGACACGGATGACGCAAATGCATTCCAGCTAAAACAAGGACAGTGGGTAACCATCAGAAAGGAAGTGGCCCGATGATATTAGGTACAATTATGGGAACTGTGGTTTCCACGAGAAAATGCAGAAATCTGGTTGGGTTTAAGCTCCTTTTGGTCGAACCCTATTATGGGGATAAGAAGGATATTTTTGTGGCCGCCGATACCATAGGTGCAGGAATCGGGGAACTGGTACTGGTAACCACGGATAATACCACCCAATATGCACTGGACCGTTCGGCGCCTGTGGATGCCTACATTGTAGGCATTGTTGACGCGCCGCCTCAGCCGGGAAGGTAAAAAGGAGAGGGAAAGTTTATGGAACGGGAAACTCTTAAGGTTTTGGCAGTGGCAGACCCGGCTGTGGAGGGTTATCTGGATGAAGAGCTGGGTATTTTAGAGGGATATGGAGGAAATGTGGATTTCCATATCGTGCCCTGGGCAGATTACTACCCCATGATGATGAGAGCATTTGCCGGGGAAGAGGATTACGACATTGTTATGGTTGCAGGCCATTTATGGCTTCGTGACTTTGTTGAACAGGGATTCCTTTCAGAGCTTGAGCTTGAGGAAGAAGATATTCTTCCGGTCATTGCAGAGGAAATGAGGTATAAGGGCAAGGCGTATTTATCCCCCTCCTTCTGTGACGGCCATATGATTGTTTACCGCAGGAGCCAGCTTTGTCAGGCATTGGGAAGGGAGCTTGAAAGCGTTATCACTCCCCGGGAATACATAGAGGCAGCAAAGGCATGCAAAACTGCTTTAGGAAAGCAGGCCGTGGCCATGAAGGCTGACCGGTCAGAAATCTTTACCGATGCGCTTCCCTTCCTGCGTATGTATGGAGGAGATGCTTATGATCCTCACGGAACAGCATCCTGTGGAAAGGAAGAAGCTGTAAAGGGACTAAAATCCTACATGGAACTGAAAGCTTATGCAGTGGATGGCACGGAATTCTTCGGAAACGGGGAAATTGCGGCAGCGATCCGGGAAAAGGGAGCGGCCATGGCGGTTACTTGGAGCGGCCAGATGGGTGAGGTTTTCAAGGAAGGCTGCCTGGAACGGCCGGATCTGGGATTTTCCACCTTTTCTACTGCCTGGAATGTAACCTGGTCTTTTGGGATCTGTAAAAGCTCCGGAAAAAAGGAAGAGGCTGAAGCATTTCTTAAGTACTTAAGGTCCCCTTTGGTGGATCAAAAGGTGGGAAGAAAAAGCGGTGCTCCCATTCGGAGCGGCAGCTATATGGAAGGGGCCGGGGACTGCCCCTGGTTTCCGGTACAGCAAAAGATGATAGAGCTTGCAAGGCCTCTTCCTCATTTGTCAAAGGCAGGGGAGAAAAACGGTGTTCTATATGAGAAAATCTTCGAGGCCTTTTCCGGAAAAAAGACGGCTGAGGAAGCCATGCGGGAAGCAGGACAAGAGATTGACTGTGTAAAATGATCAGGGAGAAAACATGAAAATTATTATAATTGGAGGAGTGGCGGCAGGAATGAGTGCCGCTTCCAAGATCCGCAGGATGGACCCGAATATGGAAGTGACGGTCTATGAAAAGGGAGGTTTTCTTTCTTATGGAGCGTGCGGCCTTCCCTACTATGTGGGAGATTATAACGATGATTACCGTAAAATGATCGCCCGCTCCCGGGAGACCTTTACCAAAATGGGAATAAAGACCTTTCTCCGTCATCAGGTATTGTCTGTTGATGCAGATAGGAAAGAGGTCCTTGTAAGGAATCTTGAAAATGGTCAGGAATGGAAAGACAGGTATGACAAACTGATGATAGCCACTGGGGCATCGTCTGTAGTTCCGCCCTTTCCCGGCCGGGAGCTTTTAGGTGTCCATGTGCTGAAATCCATGGAAGACGGTATTTTTTTAAAGGAATATGCAAAAATGCCGGAGATCCAAAATGTTGTCATCGTTGGAGGAGGATACATTGGAGTCGAATGTGCGGAAGCGTTTTTAAGCCTTGGAAAAAAGGTCCGTATCCTGGAAGCGGCTCCCAGAATCCTGACGCCTTTTGATGAGGAAATTACAGCCCTGGCCCAGGAAGAACTGGTAAGGTGCGGAATAGAACTCAATCTTGGGGAAAAGGTAGAAGGTTTTTATGGAGACGGTCTTTATGTGAAGCGTGTAAAAACGGACAGAGGAACCTATGAAGCAGATCTGGTAATTGTTGCGGTAGGAGTCCGCCCCTGTACGGAATTTTTGAAAGATACGGGGATCTCCATGGCAAAAAACGGAGCACTGATCGTGGACAGGGAAATGAAAACCTCATTGCCGGATGTGTATGCGGCAGGAGACTGTATCCTTGTCCATCATGAGGTTTTAGAAGAAGACAGCTTCCTTGCTTTGGGAACGGTGGCTAACAAATGCGGAAGAATTGCAGGAACCAACCTGGCAGGCGGCCATGAGCAGTTCCTGGGTGCCCTGGGGTCGGCGGCGATTAAGGTTTGCGGGCTGGAACTAGGGCGCACAGGCATGGGAGAAGGGGATGCCAAACGCCTTCAAAAGGATTACAAGACCCTGATTGTACAGGCCAACGATCATCCGGCTTATTACCCGGATCCAACCCCCATCACCATTAAGCTGATTTATGAAAAAGGAACAAAAAGGCTGCTGGGTGCACAGACCTGCGGGCAAAAAGGAGCAGTTTTGCGGGCCGACGTGTTTGCAGTTGCAATCCATTGCAGAATGACAACGGCGGAGCTGGGAATGACGGATCTTATTTATGCGCCTCCTTTTTCCGGCGTGTGGGATGCGATCCAGATTGCCTGCAATGCGGCAAAAGGCTGATGAAAGGCAAACGGCGGAGTGAAGGATAGAAAGTGAGGTCAGACCATGAGCAAAGTCATATCTTTGCAGGAGGCGGCATCCCGGATCCAGGATGGGGATATTCTGGGCCTTGGGGGCAATGTGCTTCATCGGGCGCCCATGGCAATGGTACGGGAACTGGTGCGTCAGAAGAAAAGAAATCTAAAGCTGGTAAAGACCGCAGGAGCCATGGATGTGGATCTGCTGTGCTTTGGCGGCTGCGTTACCAGCGTTGATGCCGGCTTTATCAGCTATGAAAGCGAATATTCCCTGGCAGGCCATTACCGCCGGGCGGTTGAAAGCGGGGCTGTAAAAGGGAATGAACATGCCTGCTATACGGTGATATCCGCCCTCCGTGCCGCCAGCTACGGGGTAGGTTTCATGCCTGTAAAAGGGCTTGTGATCAGCGATCTGATTGATGCAAATGACTATTTTATTCGGGTCGAGGATCCCTTTACCAAGGAACCGGTTACTGTGGTAAGGGCCATAAGGCCGGACGTTGCGGTCCTCCATGTCCAGGAGGCGGATGAGGATGGAAATGCAAGGATCACAGGACCTTTGTTTGAAGATGTCCTGTTTTCCAGAGCAGCCAAAAGAGTCATCCTGACAACGGAAAATATCGTCCATGGATCCGTATTTAAGGGCAGCCAGAAAAAGGCAGACATACCCCGGTTTCTGGTGGAAGCGGTGGTCAAGGTTCCCAAGGGGGCTTCTCCCTGCTCTTGCCCGGGCTTGTATGACATTGACGGAAAGAATTTAAAGGAATTTAAAGGCTTAAAAGATATGGATGGCCTTTATGCCTATTTAAAGGCATTTGAAAAATCCGACTATAAAGGATAAGGGGGCATGGCATGATGGAAGAAAAATACAGAGTCTGCGATATTATGGTCTGCGCCATGGCCCGCTTCATACCTGACGGCAGCAAGGTGTTTCACGGGGTTTCTTCCCATATGCCCATGATAGCCCTTCTGCTGGCAAAGGCACTTCATGCGCCGGGAGCCGTGCATCTGAACATACCTGGAGGAACAGATCCGGAACCAATAAGGCTTAAGAAGTATACCAGCGCAGGTCCCGAGCTTATGGAACGGGCTACCGCTTATTTCCCGCTCATGGAGGTTTTTGACCTGGCCATGAGAGGGGATCTGGATGTGGCATTTTTAAGCGGCATCCAGTTTGATTTCCATGGCAATGTCAATGCATCAGTCATCGGAGATTATAAAAAACCAAAGGTAAGGATGCCGGGAGGGGCAGGCAGCGCCGTACTCATTCCAACCGCAAAAAGGGCTATACTCTGGAGGACAAAGCATGATAAGCGCACCTTTGTCAACCAGGTGGATTTTGTAACGACCAGGGGAAACGTGGACCGGATCGTTACACCCTTGTGCATCTTTAAAATGGAAAACGGGGAAATGGTACTGGAAACCATCCATCCCACTTCCAGCTTAGAAGAGGTGAAGGAAAATACCGGATTTCCTATAAAATGCTCCCATGTCGCCTATACGCCACTTCCTACCAGGGAAGAACTGAGTGCACTGAAACGGATCGATCCGGGAGATTTCAGAAATATAGAATTCTAAGGAGGCCAGTTATGGCGCTTGAAAGGATCAATGCAGTAGGAACCAGCTTTTTTGGCCGCGGCTCCATGGGACTGCTGCCGGATGAGCTTAAGAAACGGGGATTTAAGCGGGGACTTATTGTTACAGACCCGTTTCTGTATGAAAATGGTACCGGAGATAACGTAGGAGCCTGCCTTTTAAAGGCCGGGGTGGAATATGCCATTTATTATCTGGTTGAACCGAATCCTTCCACAACCATTGTCAATGACTGCCTGAATGCGGCATTGGCACTGGAAGTGGACCTGCTGGTGGCCGTGGGTGGAGGCTCGGCCATTGATACGGCAAAGGCAGTCAGCATTGTCATGGCAAACGGCGGCAAGGTAGAGGATTATGAGGGAGTGAACCGTTCCCGCAAACCGGGGATTCCCATTGTGGCAGTGAACACTACCGCAGGGACCGGCTCCGAAGTTACGGCATTTTATATTGTGACTGACCCGGCGAGGCATTCCAAGATGTGTATGGTGGACCCTAACGCTATGGTCACCATTGCAGTCAATGATGTGGACCTGATGATGACCATGCCAAAGGGCCTTACGGCTTCTACAGGAATGGATGCCATGACTCACGCCGTTGAAGCGGCTGTGGCAAAGAGAGCTACACCATTTACAGATAAAGATGCTCTCTGGGCTATGGGAGTGATCCGGACCTATCTGCCGGAAGCGGTGGCAGACGGCAGCAAAGAAAAGGCCAGGGAGATGATGGCTTATGGGGAATACAGCGCAGGAATGGCTTTCTCCAATGCAGGGCTTGGCATGGTCCATGCCATGGCACATTCCCTGGGCGGCCGCAATAATCTGCCTCATGGCATCTGCAATGCGGTTTTGCTGCCCTTTGTTATGGAATTTAACGGAAGCAGGCCGGAGACCGCAGTGCGGTATAAAAAGGTGGCAGAGGGACTTCGGCTTCCAGGGGCGGCTGCCATGACAGGGGAACAGGCGGTAAAGGAATCAGTAGCATGTATCAGGCGGTTGTCTAAGGAAGTTGGTATCACACAGAGTTTGCAGGATCTTAAGGTGAATCCTGAGGATTTTAAGGCTTTGGCAGAGGTTGCGCTGTGTGATTCCTGTATGGAAGATAATCCCTTCCGGCCTACGCTCCAACAGGTAATAGAGGTATATCGGAACGCCTATGGAAAATAGGCTGGCCTATGTAGCTAATTTTAGTAACACAGGATACGCATGAAAAGTTTCTGTATGGCTCAATGGCAATAAATTGCGGGAAGGAGAGGGAAATAAATGAAAAAACTGATTAATGTACCGGAAAACTATGTAAATGAGATGCTGGAGGGGATCTATCTTGCCCATCCGGATCACGTCACTTATACCGCAGGCGATTTACGCTGTCTGGTCACCTCCAATAAGGTGGAGGGAAAGGTGGGAATCGCAACCGGAGGAGGTTCTGGACATCTTCCTCTGTTTTTAGGCTATGTGGGAAAGGGAATGTTGGATGGCTGCTCTGTTGGAGATGTCTTCCAGTCTCCAAGCGCAGAGCAGATGCTGCATGTGACCAAGAGTATTGATTCCGGAGCAGGCGTTCTTTATATATACGGCAATTATAACGGGGATATCTTTAATTTTGACATGGCTGCAGAGATGGCGGATATGGAAGAGGGAATCCAGGTGGAAAGCGTCGTAGCGGGGGAAGACGTGGCATCTCCCAAGGCGGCGCCAGGAGAGAAGAATACCAGAAGAGGAGTGGCTGGCATCTTTTTTGTATATAAATGCGCAGGCGCGGCAGCTGCGGCAGGGAAGGATCTGCAGGAAGTAAAACGGATAGCAGAGAAGGCAGCCGCCAGTGTCAGAACCATGGGTGTTGCCCTGACGCCATGTACTGTGCCGAGAGTGGGTCATCCCGGGTTTGAAATCGGAGAGGATGAAATGGAAATCGGTATGGGAATCCATGGGGAGCCTGGAATCCGCCGGGGGAACATTGAGACTGCAGATGAGATCACATCAGAAATGATGGAAAAGATCCTTGAGGACATCCCATTTGCTGCTGGAGATGAGGTTGCAGTCCTTGTAAACGGACTGGGGGCAACTCCTCTTGATGAACAGTATATTGTGGCCAGAAAGGTCAATCAGATTCTGGAAGAAAAGGGGATCATGGTTCACCGCTATTATGTAGGGGAATATGTGACTTCCATTGAGATGGCGGGCTTATCCATTTCTCTTTTAAAAATGGATGAGGAACTGAAGGGTTACCTGGATGCTCCCGCTGATACGCCGTTCTTTAAACAGGGAACTATCTAAAAAAATGCTGCAGGAAATGGAAAGTGGCGGATATTGTATGTCATGATTATATATGCCGCCGGAGCAGCGGCAGAATGGAGGCTGATATGAACCAGCAGGAACTGATAGCCATGCTTGAAAGAATAAGTAAAATCATGGAGCAAAACCGGAACTACTTAATTGAGCTGGACAGTGTTGTAGGAGACAGTGATCTGGGGCTGACCATGGCGGATGGATTCGGAGCAGCCTATGAATCGGTTTCCGATGGGGCGGAACCAGATCTGGGCAAGCTTTTGTACAAAGCCGGAAAAACCATGGGAAATAAGGTTCCTTCCACCATGGGGACATTAATGGCGGCAGGGCTGATGCGTGCCGGAAAAGTCTTAAAAGGAAAGACGGATTTGTCCTGTGCAGATGTTGCCGGACTGTTTGAAGCTTATGAAGCCGGTGTTGCAGATCTGGGTAAGGCGAAATTAGGAGATAAAACCTTTTTGGACGGATTTCATCCCGGAGTGCAGACTCTTAAGGCTGAATTGGAAGCAGGAGTCTCCCTTAGGGAAGCTTTTGGCAAGGCTGCTGAAGCTGCCTGGGAAGGCTTTGAACAAACAACAACTCTCATAGCCGTTCATGGAAGAGCGGCTACCAGGGGGGAAGCTTCCCGGTCCTTAAAGGATCCGGGAGCCGCTGTGGCAGCGCTGATTATGAAGGCTGTTGCTGACCAGTAAAAAGACGGATATCTATGATGAGACAGGAGGGAGAATTCTATGATTCTCCCTCTTTTCGCACCGGATACACCTGTTGTTGGCGTATCCGGATGCAATAACCGCCCTTATGATGAAAAGTGCCCGGTAGTATACCTGGATTACAGTGACCAATAATAATAAAATGTTAAATATTATTAATTTGACTTATACAGGACAGATATAATATAGTATCGTTATAATACATCATGCTTCCGGAAATGCGCCCAGCACCTTTTGACGTTATCATATTATGAAAAACGAAGGAAAGAATAAGACAGAAAACCGGAGGGAAAGGTTACATTGAAAGGAGTTTCATTATGAATGAAATGAACAAAAGGTCAGTCAGCATCATTGCTGTAGCCATTATTTTGGCCACAGGTGTCATCGGAGCCGCACTTATCCTGACTAACGGCATTGTGAAAGTCAAAGCTTCCAAGACCAATGTCGTAGTTACCGGTTCTGCCAAACAGCAGATCTCCTCTGATTTAATTGTCTGGACCGGCAGTTTTAATGCCCAGTCAGCGAATCTGCAGGATGCTTATACCAAATTAGAGGCAGGCAGGGATAAGGTCTCCGCTTATCTGACGGGCAATGGCATCGCAAAGGATGATTTTGTATTCTCAGCCATTACGACCACCGTCAATTATGCCATGAACGAGTATGGCAATTATACCAATGAAATTGATAATTATGCCTTAAGCCAGACCGTAACCATAAGCTCAGGGGAAATTGATAAGATTACGGAGATTTCAAGAAATGCGACGGAACTGCTGAATCAGGATGTTGCTTTTGAATCCGATCCTCCCCAGTATTTTTACACAAAACTGGCGGACTTAAAGGTTGCCATGCTAGCGGAAGCGACTAAGGATGCTAGAAAACGTGCCGAAATGATCGTAGAAAATGCAGGAAATAAACTGGGCGATTTAAAATATGCGGATATGGGTGTCATGCAGATCACTCCCTTATATTCCAATGAAGTAGACGATTATGGGATCAATGATACCTCATCTCTGGAGAAAGAAATTACCGCAGTAGTGCATTGCCAGTTTGAAATTGCAAAATAACAGTTTCACATGGTTCTATGAACATGTGTCATGTTTTGGATTGACTACGTTTTCACTATCTTACAGATACATATATGGATGCCGGGCTTTGAAAAAAAGCCCGGCATTACTTTTATGATTTTAATTGGCAGCCAAAGGCTGTGCCGTTTAATCTTGCATTCTTTAAATAGCGGCAATTTTTTGAAACAGTTTGTATACATCCATCTGGCCATATCCCCAGATATTGTTGGGATAAGTATAGGCACTGTTTCTGTATGCTCCCCGCATCATCATATGGTTGATCTGAACTCCTGTGACTGAGGTATGATTGCCTTTGCAGAATCCCCATTCCATAATAAGCGCTGCTACTCCTGCTGCGTGGGCTGCAGCGGCACCGGTTCCGGTTATGCTTCCATACTGATTTCCGGGAATGGCGCAGGGGATGTGGTATCCGGGAGCAGCTACATCGGGGACAATCTCTCCGAACCTGGAAAAGCCTCTTCCTGATTCTTTCAGTATGCTGCCGTCAAACTGGTTATAAGCAGAAACGGTCAGGGGGGTTCTGGCATTTCCGGGGGAGGTTATGGTGTTATCCGGGCTTGAACCAAAAAAATAAGTCTCGTTCGTGATCAAATTTCCTGATGGCAGCCAGGAATGGAAAGAGAAAGGTTCGTTATCAATACTGGAAACCTGAAAATACCAGATTCCGGGAATTGGATTGTCAAACCGTAATAAAAGGAGCTGGTCTCCGCTGGAGCCTTCTAAAAGGATATTGTTGATCCAAATGGTAGTTTGGCCCAGGGAAAGTCTGTATTTTTGACAATCCGTGGACGCAGGAGATATGCTTTGGACGATCTCCCGGTTGGGTGCGAAAATTTCGATGGTTATTTTCCCGGGAAGAAAGGGCCAGATTTCCATTGAAAATTTTTTATCATTTTTTCCGATATTTAAATTAAATCCATTGCAAAAGGGCGCTGCTGCAGAATAATAGAAATAGTGTCTTCGGTTATTTCCTTCATTTCCGGCCGCCACTGTTACGTCTGTTTTAGGCAGCCGCACAATATGGTCTAAGTAGGAGCTTAAGACACCCAGTCCGTCATGGCCTCCCTGGCTGCTTCCCATTGCAATGCATATGACAATGGGCAGTTCGGTTCTTTCAGAAACAGAGAGAAGGTAACGGATTCCCAGCATAATATCTGATTCCTGATAGCACATGGCTTGATCCGGAGCAAAAAACAGTTTTTTTAAATTTTCCTTTGCCTCTTTTAATTTTACGACTACCAGCTCTGACTGAGGAACAACACCGGTAAAAGATTGTTCTTCATTGGCACTGCCGGAGGCTATGCTTGCAATTGCAGTGCCATGTCCGCTGGCATCAAATGTGGGGACAATGGACAGAGGATCACTTGATTTTAATGCGGTATTAATGTGGTTTTTACTATATTCAGAACCGAAACTAAAAGCTGTAGGAGGCTTGCCGCTTTGATCTGTCTGGTCCCAAATGGAGAGAATACGGGTGGAACCGTCGCGATTTCTGAATGCTGGATGCTGGTAATCAATACCGGTATCAACAAAGCCGATCAGCACCCCCAGACCCATCAAACTTAAATGGGGGTGCTGGCGGATATTGCTGATGCCGGATTTATCAATACTTATTTTTGAGGATAATGTAAAAAGAGAGGGAAAATTGTCGTAAGGATATAGACCCAGGTCGCAGGCATCCATACTGTTTTTCCATATATGCAGCAGTGAGAACTTGTCATTCAGGACCGTAATATTGTTGCTGGCATTTAAATCGGGAACTAAAGAGTTGCTGATGATTAAATCATAATATTCGTTGTCAAATATTTTATTCATGATAAAGCCCCCATCCTGCTTTTTTAAACGCAGTATATAGTTATCTTATGCGTAGATATGGGGGTTCATGAAATGTTATCTTTCTTGGGCGGCTCAACGTCCTTAAAAGTTTGTAGAAAACCGTATGCTCTAGGTTATACCGTTTTTTGTGATATGGGATGGGAACGCAGTCTTCCCTGGATTATATGATTCCTATAACAGAAAAAGGAAAATGAGCAAAGTGCACAGAGATTTTTTGCATGCGTTCCTGATATTGGTTCATGAAGGTCCAGGAACTATATAAAAAGACGGAACCAGTCCGGGGACTGTCCGTCTTTTTGTGGTGGGAATTCAGCCGAGAGGAGTTGCTTTTTCTGTCACTTCATCATACTGAAATGCCACACTGCTTGTATCATAATCAAATAAATACGAAGCAACGTAAATCAGGGTATCGTCGGAATGACGTTTGTATGCCCTGACCGTATAATAATTTTTGCCGTCTATTTTAGATATTCCTGGCGCCGCAATATATTCATAGGATTCGGCAGCATCCGGCAGGCCAAGCTTTTCCTGGCCTTGGGAACGGACAGTTTCCTCTGCCTGTTCAATGGTATTGGTCGCTTTCGGCTGTTTTTCAAAATCCGCGATTACCTTTTTCTGTTGATTCCACTGGTCCTTAAAATAGGTGTTCCAGGGCTGGTTTTCTTTGGCAGTGGTTACGGTATAACTGCCGGCTTGGGATTCTAAGGTGATGGATAGATAGGAAGAGGAATCCTTTGAGGGGCCTGCCAGCTGGTAAATCTCTGTATCGGCCTTTGAAGCTTCCTCCGTGGTTGTCTGTCCTGGTTTTTGAGATCGATCCGTTACGTCAATGAAATTTTTTTCTCCCTCAAGATAATCCATGTAGCTTTTTAAATCAGCAGAGGTATCATCTACATGAAGGTACTTGTACCGGTCCTCCGATCCTGGGGTTTGGGGAGAGGAACCAGCGGAAGATTCTCCGGCTTCCTGTGCCTGGCTTCCGGTTTCTTTTGTTTCCGTTTCCTGGCCGGCTTCAGAGGCCGGCTGCTTTTCAAATTCACGTTCTCCCACGATTTCCGTCACAGAGGAGATATCTTCGTCTTTGGAAAAGTAAAAGGAGGGAGCTTTTTGCACCTGCTCTTTAGAAACATCCTTTTTCTTTGCAGTGAGCAGGATAATGGCCTGGGCAGATCCTATTATAATGATCATAAGAGCTGCTGCCAGCAAAACCAGAACTCTCTTATTTTTAGGCAACAGGCTTTTTCCTTTGGTTTTTGCAGCTTTTGCCGGCTTCCCTTTTGCTTTTTTTACTTTTGCGGCCTTTGTTTTCTTTGTTTTTGTCTTGGGAACCTTCTCTTTCTTGGCTTTTATGAATTTTGGCATAATGATCATCCTTGTGTATTTACTGATGCGGAATACAGATCAAACGGCTGCTTAACATCGCTATCCATATATCGGTTCATTTCCTTTGAAAAATAAGGTTTTCGGATAAAATTGTTATACAGCAAGAAGTTTTTTTGCCGTTCCCATGACCACCTTATCCACAAATTCGGCGACTTCCTCCTTGGGCTGCTGCATATCGGTATCCACCCATTGCTTTAAGACGCCGGTCAGTCCATAGGTGATGAATTCAAGGAAATAGTTCATGGTTACTTCCTTTGCATCAGGGTATTGTTCTTTAATGATCGCTGTGCCGTTTTTTAAGACGAGCATGTGGAAGCGGTTTACAAAGTCATTGGAGGAGCTGTTTTCAAAAAGTATTTTACATATCTTTTTGTTCTCCTCGATGTATTGAATAATGGGGATAACAACGGGCAGGAGCGAGTCCTTTTTAAAGGCATAACGGCAATTACTGACCATATCCTGGAAATCACTGAGAACTTCGGATTCCATCTCCTGCAGCAGGCTGTAGGTATCGGCATAGTGGAGATAAAAGGTACCCCGGTTTAAGTCAGCCAGTTCCGTGATATCCTTTACAGAAATATTCTTAAAGTCTTTTTTTACCATGAGCTCTAGAAGGCTTTCCTTTAACAGTTTCTGAGTTTTTCGGATACGGCGATCCTGTTTCTGCATTTCCATATCATTCCTCCAATTGCGTTTCTATACTTGCTTTTCATTTTCAGGGACTTAAGATCATGAACACTATGATAAAAAGTGTTGAGTATTGCATGAAAAATTTACTTATGATTATTAATAGAATTATCGCTAATGATTGATTATTGAAAGTTATCTACAAGAGTATTATAATGTACACATGTTCAAAAGTCAATAATATATCTATTAGTAGAATAAGGATGGGTAATGGAGGAAGCCATGAAAAAAAACAAAAGTTTATTTGATAAAATGGTGCATGTGATTGTGTACTGGGGAAAGGAAATAGAAACTTTTTTCTTTCTTGCCACCATCATCTGTGCAATTTGCTTTCCCTTTGTAAAGGTCAATTATGATTTGAGCAAATACCTGCCCCATTTCGCCCAGACAAAACAGGCACTGGATGTGATGGAGGATGAGTTCGGGTATCCCGGTATGGCCCGGATCATGGTAAAAGATGTAAGCCTTCAGGAGGCGAAAAAAATAAGACAGCAGATATCGGATCTGGATGGAGTGGATCTGGTCATAGGTCCGGATCTGACCACGGATGTTTATATGGGAGCTTCTTTTGTGAATCAGGGAATTACCGATATGATGTCTGTGGATGCCTTTTCCATGGAGGATTATTACCATGATGGGTATGCATTGATGGATGTGATATTTGAAAATGGAGATGACAGCCCTCTGACACGGGAAGGGGTTGACGCGATCTACCGCATTGTAGGAAAGGACCGAGGTTATTTTGCCGGAAGCGCTGTTTCCAGTAAGGAGCGTGAAGAGTCGATCACAAAGGAAATCACCATGGCCATCGGAATGGCGCTGGTGATCATATGGCTGATACTGACACTTACCACGACGTCCTGGATGGAACCTTTTTTATTTATTTCCGTTATGATTGTGGCCATCATCCTGAATATGGGATCCAACCTGATGTTTGGTACCATATCGTTCTTTACATTTTCCACGGCAGCGATTTTACAATTAGCAGTATCCATGGATTATTCCATATTTCTTTTACATACTTTTACGGCAATTAAAAATACCGGCGTTGAAATACATGATGCCATGGAATTGGCGGTTAAGGAGTCCTGCAGTTCTATCCTGGCAAGCGGGGCCACCACCATTGTAGGGTTTATAGTGATCGCATTCATGCGTTTTACCATTGGCAGAGACGTTGGATTCGTGCTGACCAAGGGAATCATCTGCAGTCTGGCTACCGTACTGTTCCTTATGCCAACTTTGATTCTGCACTTTAACGATAAGATTGAAAAAACAGCACATAAGCCTTTTCTTCCATCTTTTGACCGTTTTGCAAAACTGATGAACCGGATCCGTAAGCCTGTTTTCGTAATTGCCATATTTTTGGCGGTACCCTGTTATTTCGGTCAGAATATGAATGTTTTTTATTACGGTGATGATGCCATTGGCGCAGGGCCGGGAACCAGGGTTTATGAGGATACCAGGGCAATTAATGAGGAGTTTGGAAAATCAAACATGATCATCGGAATTGTTCCCAACGGCGATCTTGTAAAGGAGCGGCAGCTGACAGAGGCTTTGGAAGACCTGGATTTCGTGAATAATGCCATGTCCATGGCCGGGACAGTGCCAAAGGGCATCCCGGAAAGCTTTCTTCCGGATAAAGTAAGGGAACAGCTTCGAAGTGAGCGCTACGCCAGACTTTTGATATCTTTAAATACGGTACAGGAGAGCCGGTACGCCTTTGACTGCAGCCAGAAGCTGGAACAGGTGGTCAGGGAATATTATCCGGAGGATGCTTATGTCATAGGCATGACTCCCACAACCATTGATATCCGCGACATACTGACAGATGATTACAATAAGGTTTCCCTGTTATCCCTGGCAGGGGTGGCTCTGGTGGTCTTTGCTACATTTCAGTCTGTCCTGGTTCCGATCCTTGTTATCATACCCATTGAGGTGGCCATTTATTTAAATATGACCTTGCCATATGTGATGGGAGACAGCATGGTGTACATCGGTTATATCATTGTAAGCTGTCTGCAGCTGGGAGCCACCATTGATTATTCTATCCTGATGACCAATAATTATCTGGGCTTTCGAAAAACCATGAGCAACACAGATTCCGCCATGGCTGCTATATCAAAAAGTACCTTATCCATTCTGACGTCAGGAGGAATTCTTACGGTCGTAGGCTATCTTTTGTACTTTACGTCGTCAATTCAGGCCATTTCCCAGGTGGGACGCCTGGTAGGAAGAGGAGCGGTCTTAAGTATGGTTCTGGTTCTTTCCCTTCTTCCGGCTCTGTTAAGCACCTTTGACAAACAGATCCAGAAACAGCAGCTTCGTTCGGCGAGGAGGAAGGAAAAACGGCGTTTACGATACGGAAAAGTGAAAATAAAAGGAGAGAATGACCATGAAAAAGTATAATAGAATCCTGAGTATGGGCCTGGCTGCCATATTTTCCCTTCAACCGGTGTTGTCGGCTTTGGCTTCGCCGGAGGTGCCACAGTATGATGAAACACTTTATGTGACGATGGATCCTTATGGGGAGATAAAAGAAAGCAGCATTGTAAAGAATTACCAGATGAATGGAAACAGCAAGGTGGTGGATTACGGTACTTATGAGAAAGTAATGAACTTAACGGATCACTCAGAACCTGTCCAGGGAGATGACGGCTCGATTACCTTTTCGCCGGAAGAGACGGGAAGCCGGTTTTATTTTGAAGGCCGGACCAAAACAGAGAAATCCCAGCTCCCATGGGATATAAAGGTGAGCTACCGGTTAAATGGAGTGGAAAAAAGGGCGGAAGAGCTTGCCGGAGAAAAGGGACTGATTGAAATCAATGTGGATCTCATCCCCAACAAAGGGCTTTCCGACTATTACCAGAATAACATAGCCCTGATGGCAAGTTCCGTGGTGGATATGGATAAAAACTTAAGTCTGGAGGCGGAAGGAGCCCAGGTGCAGGCCATGGGAAATTTAAACATGGTAGTTTTCTTTGAACTGCCGGGTGAGGAAGGCCATTATTCCATACGCATCGGTTCGGAAGATTTTAAATTTCCTGGTATCGTTTTTGCCATGGTGCCATTGACTGTGAGCCAGCTGGATAAAGTTGCGGATCTAAGAGATGCCAAGGAGACCATGGAGGACTCCGCAGATGCCATCAGCGACAGCCTTGATGTGGTTTTAGATACCATGGGAAACATGCAAAAAAGCATTGAGGATACGGCAGATGGCATCAGGGGACTGGATAAAACAAGGCAGATTTTTGCTGATTCCAAGGGCAAGGTGTATGAGAATGCGGATGAGGCACTTGCAGCTTTAGACGGCCTGTCTCAGACCTTGCGGCCCTTTTACAACCACACCCAGAATGCTGGAAATGCCTTAAACGAAATCAGGACCCAGACAAATCATACGGTAGAAATTCTTGATGATCTGTCACCGGATCTGGGTGATTTGCAGGACAGTGTCCGCCATTTAAGAGATGAAGTAGATGAGCTGCGGAAAATGGCAAAGAACTCTCAGACGGATTTAAAATCCCAGGCATTTCTTGGGCAGGTAAAAAAGGTAGAAGAGCACTTATATACATTGACCGCTGAGCAGCAGAAACTTGCAAAGGCCCTTGCTTCCCTTGGGCAGACCCTTCCTAAACTGACGGCTCTGAATAATTCCTTAAGCAGCTCAGCAGCGGGAATTGAGGCCGGAGAATTGCAGGATTTGATCCAGGAGATTCAGGATGAAGGACTCATGGACGAAGATGAAATCTCCTCTTATTTATTTAATGAAAAAGGGTATTCTCTTCCGGAAATCAATGCACTGACCGGTTATCTGTCTACGGCGCTGGAAACCGGCCGGACAGCAACCCCCAGCAATGGGTCCAAGGTCATGGTGGAAGCGGCAGCTCCTCTGGCAGCGCTTCTTCCCCAGCTGGTTGACAGTGGTGCGGGACTGACCGGAGATCTGGGAAAAATGCTTGGGATGACCCAGGTACTGGTGGCTGATCTGTATTCCTTAAGAGGCCCGGTAAACGGAGTTTTTGACGGCGCCATGGGCATAGCTACGGCGGCAGGAAATATCTGTGATACGGCTGATGATCTGATCAACTCTGCCGATGAATTAAATGGTATTTTAAACCGTCACCATGATGAAATGATCACAACACTGAACGATGTTGGTAAAATGACTGACAGTGCTTCCAGGGGCATTGATTCCATGAATGTATTTTTCCGGTCCCTGGAAAACCAGATGAAGACGGTGGGGAATTCCTTAAACGGAAGTACAGAGAAAACCTTAAATGGCCTGGCCGGTACCTTGGATGAGGCCGGCAGCGGTTTAAACCAGACGGATGTATTGAGAAATGCAAAGGATACGATCAAGGGAATGATTGACGATAAATGGGATGAATATACAACGGATAAGACGACGATATTAAGTATCGACACGGAGGCTTCCCCGGTGTCCATAACCTCATCGAAGAATCCATCCCCCAGAAGCATTCAGATGATCCTGCGCACAGAGGAAATTAAGGCTGAAAAGGGAAAAGACGATGGAACTGTGGATGAAGATTTTCATCCCGACGGTAATATTTTCCATAGAATCGGATCTATTTTTAAACATATCTGGGAGACTGTCACCTCAGTTTTTAAATGACAGCATGCCATACCGGAACCGGCAGAAGAACATTAAGATGTATCATACATAAAAAAGCTTAAAGTTTATCTGAAAGCAGAGGAGAGAGGCGGATCAAGCGTTCTCTCTTTTTCTGCTGCTTTTTTATGATGAGAACATACATTCGAAAAAGCTTGAAAAAATAATCTGTCTATGCTACAATAAAGAAAAAGAACATGTGTTCGAGGTGTGATTATGCTGATTCAGGAAGAAATAAGTATTCAGGAAAAGCTTGAAATCTTATCAGATGCCGCAAAATATGATGTCGCTTGTACCTCCAGCGGAGTGGACCGCAAAGGAAAGGCGGGGACCCTTGGAAATACAACGGCACCTGGGATCTGCCACAGCTTTTCCGCAGATGGAAGATGTATCTCCCTTTTGAAAATATTGTTTACCAACCAGTGTATTTATGACTGTAAGTACTGCATCAACCGTTGCTCCAACGATGTGGTAAGGACTGCCTTTACTCCGGAAGAGGTATGCCAGCTGACGATCCAGTTTTACCGCCGCAATTACATTGAAGGACTGTTTCTCAGCTCCGGAGTTCTTTACAATGCTGATTATACCATGGATCTGATATACCAGACCCTGAAAAAGCTTCGGAAGGAGTACCATTTCCGCGGGTATATCCATGTTAAGGCCATTCCCGGCGCAGATCCGGTTCTCATTGAAAAGACGGGGTTTCTTGCGGACCGTATGAGCATAAATTTAGAACTTCCCACGGCTGACGGACTTAAGAAGCTGGCTCCTGGAAAGAGCAGGAGCAAGATCCTTACGCCCATGAAGCAGATACAGAAAGGAATCGCGGCTAACCGTTATGAGTTGATGGAATATGGAAAGTCCCCTTCTTTTGTACCCGCAGGACAAAGCACTCAGATGATCGTGGGAGCCACCGGGGAAAATGATTTCCAGATGATGATGGTAGCGGAGGCACTATATCAGAATTATGATTTAAAAAGAGTGTTCTATTCTGCCTTTGTCCCTGTCAATAAGGACAGCAGTCTGCCTGCTCTTCCCGGGGGACCTCCCCTTCTGAGGGAACACAGGCTGTACCAGGCTGACTGGCTCATGCGTTTTTATGGATTTCAAGCGGGGGAATTGCTTTCTGAGGACCGTCCTAATTTTAATGTGCTTCTGGATCCCAAGTGCGACTGGGCTTTGCGCCATCTGGAGATGTTTCCGGTGGAAGTAAACCGGGCAGACTATTATACGCTTCTAAGGGTCCCTGGAATGGGAGTGAAATCAGTAAAACGGATCATTGCAGCGAGAAGAAATGGACCTTTGGATTTTGATGCTTTGAAAAAAATCGGTGTGGTATTAAAACGGGCACTTTATTTTATCACTTGCTCCGGCAGGATGATGTATCCGGTTAAGATTGAGGAGGATTATATATCCGGCCATCTCATAGGTGAGGAACAGAGAAAGATTTGGGATATCGGTACAACGGGAACGTTTCGCCAGCTTTCTCTGTTTGATGACATGAATTTACCCGCTTTATCAGATTTTGGAGGAGTCAGGTTATGAAAACAGTCTATTTATGTGAAAACAATGTAGAAGGCATTCTAAGTGGCGTATATGCAGCCTGGACCGGCAGAAAGGGGCATAAGAATGTAAAACTGGGTCTTATGGGGAATGAGGACACCATGGAGCTGTTCTGCCAGTATGAGGAGGTTCCGGTCAATGCCGGGAATGCGGATAAAGTGGTGGAGGCTGTAAGGAAGAAGATATCGGAAGATGCCTATATTGCTGTGTACAAAGCAGCCTTAAGCAAGGACAAGGACCGTGCGGATAAAATCTACCGTTTCTTGGTTTACGGCTTTCATTTCGGAGCTGACATTGTCCACATGCTTCAGGTCCAGGAGGTATACGATATATTTCAAATATGCCGCCATATTGATCATGAGGCCCATCTGCTCACAGGCTTTGTACGTTTTGTGGAAATGGAGGAGGGCCTTTTGGTAAGCCGGATCGGTCCAAAGAATGATGTGCTTGTTCTTCTGGCTCCTCATTTTGCAGATCGTCTGTCAGGAGAAAATTGGGTTTTATACGATGAAAACAGGAAAAAGGCGGTTTTGCATCCCGCTCTGCGGCCGTGGTTTTTGGCTGATCTGATTTCGTCGGAATGGGAGGATCGAATAAGTAAAGCGTCGGATGAAGACGAATATGAAACACTTTTTCAGTGCTTCAGAAAAAGTATTTCCATAAAAGAAAGGACGAATCCGACTTGTCAGCGCAATCACATGCCACTTCGTTACCGGGCCTATATGCCTGAATTTTCCCATGGTTTAAAGGAGTGCTGAATCCTTCAGCAATTCTTGCATATCAGAAGATTGAGCGGCACCAGGGAAAAAAACCATTGCCTTTTTCCTTTATTTCGGCTATCATAAAAGCAGGTTCCGGTTCAGGAACATTCCAGATGCGTTTCTGCATATTTTCCAGACTTTTTAAGTGATACAGAAGGATGAAAGGAGAGGCGGTTTTGTATAGTAAAGTTCATAGCGTAGGGATTAAGGGAGTGGAGGGGGTTCCGATCCTGGTAGAGGCGGATGTCAGTGAAGGGCTTCCGGGGTTTTCCATGGTTGGATATCTCTCATCCGAAGTAAAGGAAGCCCAGGACCGGGTGAGAACGGCTCTGAAAAACTCCGGCTTCCGACTGCCTGCAAGAAAGATTACCATTAATTTATCCCCTGCCGACATCCGCAAGGAGGGGACTGCTTTTGATCTGCCCATTGCGGTGGCCATTCTCACTGCATCCGGCATGATAGCGCCGGGTGCTTTGATCGATAGTGTGATTTCCGGGGAATTGGGTTTGGATGGGCAAATTAAGCCTGTACGAGGCGCTCTCTCCATTACTTTGGCTGCAAAAAAGGATGGAAAGCGACAATGTTTTCTTCCCCGTGAAAACGTCAGGGAGGGCTTAGTAATAGAAGGAATAGAAATCATTGGAGTGGATCATCTGAAGGATCTGACGGATCTGCTGAATTTTCCGGAGAAGCAAAGAGCGGATTGTCATGGAAATGAATGGCTGAAGGGGCAGGAGGAGTTTTATGGTGCGGATTTTTCAGAAATTGGAGGCCAGTTGCTGTTAAGACGGGCCACTGAGGTGGCTGTGGCAGGTATGCACAACATACTTTATATTGGTCCTGCGGGAACCGGAAAGACCATGCTGGCTAAAAGGATCCCCACCATCATGCCTTCCCTGTCATTGGAGGAAGCCGTAGAAATATCAAAAATCTACAGCGTTTGCGGACTGCTTTCTCAGGAAAGACCCCTGATGACAATACGGCCCTTTCGCAGTCCCCACCATACCATCAGCCCTACGGCCTTGGCCGGGGGAGGGCGGATCCCAAAACCAGGTGAGATCTCCCTGGCTTCCGGAGGCGTTCTGTTTCTGGATGAATTACCCGAATTTGAGAAAAACACCATAGAGATTTTAAGGCAGCCACTTGAAGAGAGAAAAATAACGGTTTCCAGGATGTTCGGAGCCTATGAATTCCCGGCAGATTTTATGATGGCAGCTGCCATGAACCCCTGCGCCTGTGGATTTTTTCCGGATCGTACAAGATGCAGATGCTCTGAACAACAGGTACGCAAATATTTAAGCAGAATATCAAAACCTCTGTTGGACCGGATCGATATTTGTGCAGAATCAGGTGCAGTTACTTATGAAGAACTCCAGGAGAATAAAGGCGGAGAGTCTTCAGCCTCCATACGGGCACGTGTGGAGGGAGCAAGAAGGATCCAAAAAAAGAGGTTTGAAGGACAGGGAATGCACTTTAACAGCTCAATGAAAAAGGCTCAGATCCGGGAATTCTGCAGTCTCGGAAAGAAGGAACAGGAATTTTTAAAAAGTGTTTATGAAAATCTGGGTCTCAGTGTGAGAGGTTACGAAAAGATATTGAAGGTGTCAAGGACCATAGCGGATCTGGAGGGCTGTGATATAATCAAAAAGGACCATCTGGCAGAGGCGGTGGGACTGCGCAGTCTGGAAGGAAAATATTGGGGAGGAATTTATGGACAATCATGAAGAACGGGAGTATTTATTCTGGCTTTGCCATGTTCCGTCTCTTGGGGCAGTGAAAATAAAAAAACTGTATGATTACATTGGAGGCTATAAAAGAATATATAATATAGAAGGAAAAGAACTGGAACGTTCCGGGCTCTTAAATCAGACGGAGGCTTCCCTTTTTGAGAATATGAAAATAGAGATAGACGGCTGTAAATCGGAGCTGGCGGATTTGGAAAACAGAGGGATCCATTTTATCACACCTTATGACAGGGAATACCCGAAACGTCTTCTCAAAATTTATGGATATCCTATGGGAATCTTTGTGAAAGGAAAGGTGCCTGAGGATGATAGGCCTGCGGCTGCTATCATCGGAGCCAGAAACTGTACCAATTACGGAAAACAAATGGCCTCTTCCCTGGCAGCAGAGCTTTCCGGTGCAGGGATTCAGATCATCAGCGGCCTGGCCTGGGGAATTGACGGAGCAGGGCATCTGGGAGCCCTCAAAGCAGGCGGGGACACTTATGGGGTTTTGGGCTGCGGAATCAATCTCTGTTATCCAAAGGAAAACTTTGGATTATACCAGCGAATGGTAGACCAGGGGGGAATCATTACAGAGTTTTTGCCCAATGAAGCGCCGAGGCCATGTAATTTTCCCATGAGGAACCGGATCATCAGCGGGCTGTCGGATGTGATACTGGTAATTGAGGCCAGGGAAAAGAGCGGTTCTCTGATCACGGTGAACTTAGGACTTGAGCAGGGAAAAGATGTTTTTGCCCTTCCGGGAAGGGTTACAGATCCCTTGAGTGCCGGCTGCAACCGTCTTATTTCTGAAGGTGCCGGAATCTTGTTAGGTCCTGATTCTGTGCTGGAATATTTCAAATTACAGAGTGGTAATATATTAAGAGTTCATGAAAAAGATAATAACGGACTTGTCAAAAAAGAAAAAATGGTGTATAGTTGCCTAGATTTGCATCCAAAGAATCTGGAAGAGATTATAGCTTTAAGCGGATTGTCTGTCAGCGATTGTATGAGCACCCTTTTGGAATTAGAGCTTAAAGGCTGCGTTGTGCAGACGTCCCATCAATATTATGGAAAGAAACGATAGGCGAGGAGTTTGGTATGGCGAACTGTTTAGTAATTGTGGAATCACCGGCAAAGGTAAAGACGATAAAAAAGTTCCTGGGAGCGAATTATGAAGTGGATGCCTCTAACGGACATGTAAGGGATCTGCCGAAAAGCCAGATGGGAATTGATGTAGAGAATGATTTTGATCCGAAATATATAACAATCAGAGGAAAGGGTGACATTCTGGCTAAGCTTCGAAAAGAAGTAAAGAAGGCAGATAAGATCTATCTTGCAACGGACCCTGACCGGGAGGGGGAAGCCATCTCCTGGCATCTGATGAAGGCATTGAAGCTGGATGAGCTGAAGGATAAGCAGGTGTACCGGATCAGCTTTAACGAGATCACAAAGAATGCGGTTAAGGCTTCCTTAAAAACCCCAAGAGTCATTGATATGGACCTTGTAGATGCCCAGCAGGCCAGAAGGGTCCTGGATCGAATGGTGGGATATATGATAAGTCCTCTCCTTTGGGCAAAGGTTAAGAGAGGCTTAAGTGCCGGCCGTGTTCAATCTGTGGCACTGCGTCTGATTTGTGACCGGGAGGAAGAGATTGGTGCGTTTATTCCTGAGGAATACTGGAACCTGGAAGCAGTTTTAAAGCAGGAAGGAAGCAAAAAGCCTTTGATCGCAAAATTTTACGGTGACAAAGATGGCAAAATTCCCATCCGGAATAAGGAAGAGCTGGAAAAGATTCTGGCAGGACTTGAAAAACAGACCTACCAGGTGGAGGAAATCAAGAATGGGGAAAGGATTAAAAAGGCCCCCATACCGTTTACCACCAGCACCCTTCAGCAGGAAGCTTCCAAGGTACTTAATTTTTCGACCCAGAAAACTATGCGTCTGGCCCAGCAGTTATATGAAGGTGTGGAAGTCGCAGGACGGGGTACCGTGGGTCTCATCACTTATTTAAGAACTGATTCTACCAGGATCGCAGAGGAAGCAGATGCTGCGGCAAGAGAATATATAGGCAAGCAGTACGGAGGCCAGTATGTGGCAAATGGAGAGCAGCAGAAAAAAAGCAATGCAAAGATCCAGGATGCGCACGAGGCCATCCGTCCAACGGATATTTCCCTGACACCGGTTATGGTAAAGGAATCCCTTCAACGGGATTTATTCCGGCTGTACCAGTTGATCTGGAAGCGTTTTACAGCCAGCAGAATGCAGCCTGCCGTATATGAGACCACCTCAGTCAGAGTGGGAGCCGGTAAATATTTGTTCACTCTTTCCGCCTCCAGGCTGTCCTTTGACGGCTTTATGTCCGTATATGTACAGGAAGATGATAAAGAAGAAGCGAATGTGTTGCTGGGCAATCTGGAAAAGGGCAGCTTCCTTAAGTTGGATAAACTGGAGAGCGGTCAGCATTTTACCCAGCCGCCGGCCCATTTTACGGAAGCATCTCTTGTAAAAGCCATGGAAGAGCAGGGGATTGGACGTCCGAGTACCTATGCCCCTACGATAACTACCATCATAGCCAGGCGGTATGTGGCCAAGGAGAATAAAAACCTGTATGTGACAGAGCTGGGAGAAGTAGTCAACCGCATGATGAAGAAAAGCTTTCCAAGCATTGTTGACATCACCTTTACTGCCAATTTAGAATACCTCCTTGATAAAGTGGGAGATGGTTCCGTCCAATGGAAAACGGTTGTGAAGAATTTCTATCCGGATTTAAAGGAAGCAGTGGATAAAGCCCTTGTGGAATTGGAAACTGTAACCATTGCCGATGAGGTGACGGATGAGATCTGCGAGGTATGCGGACGGAATATGGTAATAAAGTACGGCCCTCACGGCAAATTCCTGGCTTGCCCCGGTTTTCCGGAATGCAAGAATACGAAGCCTTATCTGGAAAAGATCGGCGTTCCCTGTCCCAAATGCGGAAAAGAAGTGGTAATAAAGAAAACCAAAAAGGGAAGAATCTATTACGGATGTGAAGCAAATCCGGAATGTGATTTTATGTCCTGGCAGAAACCCTCTACGAAGACCTGCCCCAAGTGCGGAGCATATATGGTAGAGAAGGGAAGCAAGTTGCTTTGCTCAAACGAGCAATGCGGATATAGCACTGACAAATAGGAAAAAGAATAATAATTAAGAAAATCGAAAATCTTCAAAAAACTATTGTTATTTGAATATAATAATGTTAATATTTAATCATTAGAGGTGTATTTTAGATTTTCACATAAATTCTTAAGGAGGTTTTCGGCTATGAGCGTACAGTTGTTGGACAAAACTAGAAAAATTAACAAATTATTGCATAACAATAATTCGCATAAGGTTGTATTTAACGATATCTGTGAAGTGCTGACCGAGATCCTGAATTCGAATATTCTTGTGATCAGCAAGAAGGGAAAGGTGCTAGGCATTGGCCTGACACCGGACATCGAGGAGATTCAGGAGCTGATCGCGGACCAGGTTGGCGGCTATGTAGATACAATGTTAAACGAGCGTTTGCTCAGCATTTTATCGACCAAGGAAAACGTTAATCTGGAAACGCTGGGTTTCACTGGTGACAATATCAGAAAATACCAGGCAATCATCACACCAATTGATATTGCGGGGGAAAGGCTTGGAACCCTGTTTATTTATAAATCCGATTCCCAATACGATATTGACGACATTATACTCAGTGAATACGGTACAACAGTGGTAGGCTTAGAGATGATGCGTTCGGTTAATGAAGAGAATGCAGAGGAAACCAGAAAAGTGCAGATTGTCAAGTCCGCGATCAGTACCTTATCTTTTTCTGAATTGGAAGCCATTACCCATATCTTTGAGGAACTGGATGGAAACGAGGGAATTCTGGTGGCCAGTAAGATCGCCGACCGGGTAGGAATTACCCGTTCCGTTATCGTCAATGCTCTTCGGAAATTTGAAAGCGCAGGAGTGATCGAATCCAGATCCTCTGGCATGAAGGGAACTTATATCAAGGTATTAAACGACGTCGTGTTTGATGAATTGAAAGCCATTAAAGCCGGAACCATTAAAAATATGACGGAGCGCCGGGATATCAAAGAACTATAAAATCCAGTGTCGGAGAAAAAAGAGCAGGTGGAAAAAACTGCTCTTTTTTTATAAAGCCAGGAGAAAAGACTCTTACCAAAAGGACTGCGGTTCAGCCCTCCAGTCCATGAAATCCGGTTGATTCAATAAATCACAAATTCTGGCAGAATATGTTTGTTTTGCACATAAAATATAAAAAAATACTTGCAACGTGTAGAAAGATATGCTATACTGGCTAGGCTGACAAAAAACACGTCTGCGGATTCCAGAGGAGGGTGCCGGATACCGGTCTCCCCGGAAGCATAAGAAGCAGGCGGAAGTAAAAACCAATTGGAGGTAATAACATGAGCGTTATTTCAATGAAGCAGCTTTTGGAAGCTGGTGTACACTTCGGTCATCAGACTAGAAGATGGAACCCTAAGATGGCTCCATACATTTACACAGAAAGAAACGGTATCTACATTATTGATCTGCAGAAATCTGTTGTAAAGGTAGATGAGGCTTATAAGGCAGTGTCTGACATTGCTGCAGAAGGCGGTAAGATCCTTTTTGTAGGAACAAAGAAGCAGGCTCAGGATGCCATCAAATCTGAGGCAGAGCGCTGCGGTATGTACTTCGTTAACGAGAGATGGCTTGGCGGTATGCTTACAAACTTTAAGACAATCCAGTCCAGAGTTGCAAGATTAAAGCAGATTGAGACCATGTCCCAGGACGGTACATTTGATGTTCTTCCTAAGAAAGAAGTGATTGCTCTTAAGAAAGAGTGGGAGAAGTTAGAGAAGAACTTAGGCGGAATCAAGGATATGAAGAAGATTCCGGATGCGATTTTTGTTGTAGATCCTAAGAAAGAAAGAATCTGCGTTCAGGAAGCTCATACTCTGGGTATTCCGTTAATTGGTATCGCTGATACAAACTGTGATCCTGAAGAACTTGATTTTGTGATTCCAGGCAATGATGATGCGATAAGAGCCGTTAAGTTAATTGTATCTAAAATGGCAGACGCAGTAATCGAGGCAAACCAGGGCGAGGCAGTAGCTGAAGAAGCAGAAGCAGCTCAGGAAACAGAAGAGACTGTAGAGGCTTAATTATTCAGGCGATTAAATGCTTCGACCTGCTTTGAGAAGCGGGTCGGAGCTTTTTTTACTGGAAAAATGTTCCTGTGAATAAAGAATGAATCAATGATGGAGGGAAAACAAATGGCAGCAGTTACAGCTGGAATGGTAAAAGAATTAAGAGAGATGACCGGCGCAGGTATGATGGATTGCAAGAAAGCTCTTGCAGAAACAGATGGTGATATGGACAAAGCAGTGGAGTTCTTAAGAGAAAAAGGACTTGCAGCTGCTTCTAAGAAGGCAGGAAGAATTGCAGCAGAAGGTATTGTTACCACTGTTGTAAGCGAAGACGGAAAGTCTGCTGCTATCGTAGAGGTTAACAGTGAGACGGACTTTGTTGCAAAGAATGCTCAGTTCCAGGGCTATGTTGCAGATGTTGCTGCCCAGGTGCTTGGTTCCCAGGCAAATGACATGGAAGCATTCCTTGCAGAGACTTGGGCAAAGGACAGTTCTTTAACCGTTGCTCAGGCACTTTCCAGCCAGATCGCAGTGATCGGTGAGAACATGAACATCAGAAGATTTGAGAAGATCGTTACCGGCGGTGTGGTTGTTGATTACATCCACGGCGGCGGAAGAATCGGCGTTTTAATTGAAGCTGATGCAGAAGTGGTGAATGATACGGTAAAGGAAGCGTTAAAGAATATTGCCATGCAGATCGCGGCCTTAACACCAAAGTATGTAAAGAGAGATGAAATTCCACAGGAATTCATTGATCATGAAATGGAAATTTTAAAGGTGCAGGCAAAGAACGAGAATCCGGATAAACCGGATAACATTCTTGAGAAGATGATTGCCGGCCGTTTAAATAAAGAATTAAAAGAATTCTGTCTGGTAGACCAGGCTTATGTAAAAGACGGAGATTTAACTGTCGGCAAGTATTTGGAGCAGGTTTCCAAAGAAGCCGGCGGTAAGGTAGAAGTGAAGAAGTTTGTACGCTTTGAGACTGGTGAAGGTCTTGAAAAGAAGGAAGAGAACTTTGCTGAAGAAGTAGCAAGGCAGATGCAGTAATCTTGTAACAGGATTCTGGGGGGAATCCCATGGGTATCCATGGGATTTTTCTATTCAAACAATGTCCGTTTACCATTGACAGATGTTTCCATATCAGGCGGACATCACTATACCAAAGGAGTTGAGGAAAGTGGCTAAATATATTATAAAGCGTATCGCTATGGCGATTGTAACCATTTTTGCTGTTGCAACGGTTACTTTCTTTGTCATGAATATGGTGCCAGGCGGCCCCTTCATGTCTGAGAAGGCCATCAGCCCACAGGCTCAGGCGGCCCTTAATGAAAAGTACGGCCTGGACAAACCGTTAAGTGAACAGTATGTGACCTATATGAAGGATTTGCTTCATGGCAATTTGGGATTGAGTGTTAAACAGCGTGGACGTACGGTGAATATGATCATCGAAACAAAATTTCCGGTGTCTGCAAAGATCGGTGGAATCGCCATTCTGACGGCAGTTTTAGTTGGTGTTCCATTGGGCAGTATAGCTGCGTTCAAGCGAGGGACCGCTGTAGATAATGTTATTATTGTATTCAGTACATGCGGCATCGCGGTACCAAGCTTTGTGGTCTGTACAATATTGATGTATGTATTAAGCTTAAAGCTGGGTCTCTTGCCTACCTTCGGATTGGCATCGTGGAAAAACTACATTATGCCTGTAATGGCTTTGTCGCTTTATCCATCCTCCTATATTGCACGTCTGATGCGATCTTCCATGCTGGATGTTATGGGGCAGGATTATATGAGGACCGCCCGGGCCAAGGGGCTTTCCCAGATGGTCAGCATCTTTAAGCATGCGCTTCGTAATGCCATTCTTCCGGTTGTTACATACTTAGGACCCCTTTTGGCCTATACCGTAACGGGAAGCTTTATTGTGGAGAAGATATTTACGATCCCGGGTCTGGGATCTGAATTCATTGGTTCCATTACAGGACGTGACTATCCGCTGATTATGGGTACTACGATTTTCCTTGCTACTTTAATGGTTATCATGAATGTGCTGGTGGACGTTGCTTATAAATTCATTGATCCGCGGATTAATCTGAAGTAAGGGAAAGGAGAAAGAAGATGCCAAAGAATAAATTATCAATGCAGCTTAATGTGGAAGACTTTCTCCCGGCAAGCGATGCAGAAAAAGAAAGCCTGACAGTCATGCGGAAAAGCGTTGGATTCTGGAAGGATGGAATCAGGCGCCTTAAGAAGAACAAAATATCAATGGTCAGCCTTGCAGTGATCTTGGTTGTATTTGTTTTATCCTTTGTTGTACCTCAGTTTTATCCGTACAGCTATGAACAGCAGATCCGCGGAAGTGAAAATCTCGCTCCCATGCAGTATTCCCAGAAGGAGCAGACTGCCATGGACGCAGGAGAGAATGTATTTCCCCATATTTTAGGAACGGATAACTTGGGCCGTGATTATGCAGTCCGTGTCATGATGGGAAGCCGTGTTTCCCTGATGGTCGGTCTGATCGCTTCCTGTATTATTTTACTTATTGGCTCCCTTTACGGTTCCATAGCCGGTTTCTTCGGCGGATGGGTGGATATGATCATGATGCGTATTGTAGACATGATCTATACGGTGCCGGATATTTTGATCATCGTATTGCTGTCCGTTGCGTTTGACCAGCCCTTAAAGGCCTTGTCTCAAAGGCCCGGTTTTCAGTGGATCCAGATCATCGGCGTTAACTTAATCAGTATTTTCGTTGTATTTGCCTTACTTTACTGGGTGGGTATGGCACGTATCGTGCGAAGCCAGATCCTGATTTTAAAGGAGCAGGAATATGTAACCGCAGCAAGGGCTCTTGGCGCCTCCAGCGGTCATATCATTAAGAAGCACCTGCTTACAAACTGTATCGGTACTTTGATTGTTACAACTACGCTGCAGATTCCTTCTTCTATTTTTACGGAGAGCTTTTTAAGCTTCCTGGGCCTTGGCGTTGCTGCGCCTATGCCATCTTTGGGAAGTCTTGCAAGCGCTGCGTTAAATGGTCTGCAAAGCTATCCTCACCGTTTGTTTGCACCGGCGCTTGCCATTTCGGTCATTATATTAAGCTTTAACCTGCTGGGCGATGGCCTGCGTGACGCATTTGATCCAAAACTGAAAGATTAAAGGAGGAGAGATACCATGAGTGAATATTTAGTTAATATTGAAAATGAACGTCTTTCCTTCTTTACTCCGGCTGGAGAAGTCAAGGCGCTTAATGATGTATCTCTTCATCTTCGCGAGGGAGAGGTTTTGGGAATTGTAGGAGAGTCCGGTTCCGGTAAGTCTGTAACAGCTTACAGCCTTATGGGCCTTACGGCTTATCCGGGACGCCTGATCGGCGGATCTCTCCAGTTTAACGGACATCAGATTGAGAAGATGACGGAGAAGGAAATGAGAAAGATCCGGGGAAATGAAATCTCTATCATTTTCCAGGACCCAATGACCAGCTTAAACCCGGTTTATACCATTGGAAACCAGATCACAGAAGTGGTCATGCTTCATACAAATAAAAACAAACATCAGGCAAATGAAAGAGCAAGAGAGCTTCTCGCTCTGGTAGGTATCAATGAGCCGGATAAGCGGTTGAAGCAGTATCCTCATGAGCTGTCCGGAGGGATGCGCCAGCGTGTCATGATCGCCATTGCTCTGGCATGTGAGCCGAAGCTTTTGATTGCCGATGAGCCTACTACGGCTCTTGACGTTACCATCCAGGCACAGATTCTGGAGCTGATGATGGAATTAAAAGAAAAGCTTGGAATGGCAATCATCATGATCACCCATGATCTGGGGGTTGTTGCCAATATGTGCGACCGCATTGCGGTTATGTATGCAGGAAAAGTAGTAGAGTACGGCAATACGGATGATATTTTCTACAATCCGAGCCACGAATATACCAAGGGTCTCATCCGGAGCATTCCAAAGCTTACGGAAAAGGAACACAACAAGCTGGTTCCTATTGAAGGAAGCCCTGTTGACATGCTGAATCCGCCTGCAGGCTGTCCGTTTGCGCCCAGATGCAGGGCCTGCATGAAGATTTGTCTGCGTGAAATGCCCAGCTATACGGATTTGTCTGATATTCATTACAGTGCCTGCTGGCTGCTTCAGAAACAGGAGTTTGAACGCAGCACAGCATCGGGTGTTCATGAGCAAGCAGCGGAAGCGGATTGCCAAAGTCCGCTTGATCATAAACAGGCGCAGAAGGGAGATGCATGATGGACCATAAAAATCTTGTAGAGGTACAGAATTTACAACAGTATTTCCCTGTAGCAGGAGGCAAATTATTTGAGAAAAAGGTAGTAAAGGCAGTAGATAATGTTTCCTTTGGAATCAAAAAAGGCGAAACCCTGGGACTGGTTGGGGAATCCGGCTGCGGAAAGACCACAACAGGCCGTACTTTGCTCCGTCTTTATGAGCCTACTGCCGGAAAGATTTTCTTTGATGGGGAAGATATTACAAAAGTCAATATGCTCCCTTACCGCCAGAAGATGCAGATTGTATTCCAGGATCCCTATGCCAGCCTGGACCCCCGTATGACCGTCGGAGACATTATCGGGGAAGCCATCGACATCCACCAACTGGCTTCCAGTAAAAAGGACCGTCAGGACCAGATCATTTCCGTTTTGTCTACGGTAGGACTTAATTCAGAGCATGCAAACCGTTATCCTCATGAATTTTCCGGCGGGCAGCGCCAGCGTGTGGGAATTGCCCGGGCTCTGGCAGTGAATCCTCAGTTCATTGTCTGTGATGAGCCGGTGTCGGCACTTGATGTTTCCATTCAGGCGCAGGTTGTCAATATGTTTGAACAGCTTCAGGAAGAAATGGGATTGACCTATTTATTTATTGCCCATGATCTTTCCATTGTAAAGCACATTTCCAACCGGATCGGCGTTATGTACTTAGGAAAGATGGTGGAGCTTGCAGACAGTTACGAACTGACCTTCCACAGCGTGCATCCATATACCAAGAGCCTGATTTCCGCCATTCCCATCGCGGACCCGGAAACAAGCCGTAAATCCAAGAGAATTGTTCTGGAAGGTGATGTACCAAGTCCGGTCAATCCGCCTTCTGGATGCCGTTTCCGTACAAGATGCCCATATGCGGATGAGCTTTGTGCTGCCCAGGAACCGGAGTGGAAAGAAGTTTCTTCCGGACATTATGCTGCATGCCATCATCTGGATAAGGTGAACTGATTTATATTGCTTATTTACTGTTTTTATGATATGCTGAAAGAAGATCGGCACAGAATACAGATCATGTATTGCTGTGCCGATAAATATATCATATAGGAGGGAATTTATGAAAAAAATGTCACTTGTATTGGCTGCTGTTCTGGCAACCGGCATGATCCTTTCCGCTTGCGGCGGTAATAAATCTGCTGGCCCGTCTGCAGGCGGTACTACCTCAGCAAACGGGGAGACAACGGCTCCTGCAGAAGGAGCAACCGGAGGTCTTGACCTTGCAGTTCAGGTCGGCCCGGACCCGGAAACCATTGATCCAGCTTTAAACAGTGCGGCTGATGGTGCAAATGTCATTGTACATGCCTTTGAGTCTCTGCTGATTGTGGATTCAGAAAACAAAATTGTACCTGGTCAGGCAGAATCTTATGATGTATCTGAGGATGGGATGACCTATACCTTCCATCTTCGTGATGGTCTGAAATGGAGCGACGGAAGTCCTTTGACTTCCAATGACTTTGTATATTCCTGGAAAAGGCTGGCGGATCCCAATACGGCAGCACCATATGCAGCAGATATGCTGGGCTATGTAAAGGGCTATGAAGAGGCTGCCGCCGGTAATCTGGATGCGCTTGGTGTTTCCGCCCCCGATGATAAAACCTTTGTGGTAGAATTATCCGTTCCCTGTGTTTATTTTTCAAAACTTGTCACCCATGCATCCATGGTACCGGTACAGAAAGCATCTGTTGAGGCAAATGGGGAGCAGTGGAGCTTAAAGCCTGAAACTTATATTTCCAACGGACCTTTAAAGATGATCGAGTGGGTCCCAGGCTCTCATATTACTTTCGCAAAGAATGAAAATTACTGGAATGTAGATAAGATCACTTTAAATACTCTGAAATTTGTCCTGATGGAAGATTCCAATGCGGCTTACAGCGCATATCAGACTGGTGAAGTAGCCATGATTAAGGATGTTCCAACAGAGGAAATTCCGGCGCTTAAGGGCAAAGAAGAGTTCCATGTGGAGCCAGGCATGGGTATTTCCTATATAGATTTCCAGAACCAGAAGGAGCCATTTAACAATCCGGATGTGCGCAGGGCCTTAAGTCTTGCCATTGACCGTGAGTATGTAGCCAATACGGTTATGCAGGGCATTGGTGCTCCGGCAACAAACTTTGTTCCCCGTGGCGTTTCTGATGCAGAAGGCGGAACCAATTTTGAGGATGTAACACGCAAGAACAACGGCGGCGACTTCTTTAACATTGAAAATCATGAGGCAGATGTTGCAAAAGCAAAAGAGCTTCTTGCTAAAGCAGGATATCCTGACGGACAGGGCTTCCCAATTATTGAATACATGACCAATGATGCAGGCCATAACAAAGCAGTGGCAGAGTACTTACAGAGCTGCTGGAAGGAAACCCTTGGCGTTAACCTGGATATTAAGATCGTTGAGTGGGCCACCTTTACACCGACCCGCCGTGCAGGAGATTATCAGATTGCTCGTGATGCATGGAGTCTGGATTATGATGATCCTTCCAATCTGCTGAACCTTATGATGTCAACAAGCGGGAATAACAATGCAATGTACAAGAATCCGGAGCTTGACAAGCTGCTTAATGAAGCCAATTCCACGGCTGACGTTGAAGAGCATTATGCAAAGCTTCATGAGGCAGAAAACATAATCCTTGAGGATGCAGCCATTGCTCCTATTACTTACCGGAATGAATTCTGGTTACAGGATCCTAAGTTAAAGGGAACATGGTATTCTCCTTATGGCTACTGGTTCTTCCAGTATGCTACCATGGAATAAGAAAGATCTGTTAAATAAGAAACACCCAGGAAGCATTCCTGGGTGTTTTTGACGTCTACCTGCCATGGGCGGACTCTTGTGGGGGAAAGTCCTTAGCACATTCAGGCCGAGGGAAGTGTGTAGCTGAACAGAAAGGGGATTCGCCCAGAGACAGAATCATGAAGGATGGTGTCGGCTAACCTATGGACCGGCGAACTGTAATCGCATAAAAGAGCCAGAATTAAAAGAATGTTACAACTGGGGGGTAACCGTGTAACTTGGTAAAATACACAGAACAGTTGCAAAGGTTGTGCTAGGCTAAATTCTCATTGCTATTTTTTGGCTTTTATGATATGCTAATTAAATAAGTTGGCGCAGTAACTGATTAAAGTGCTATTGCGTTGATAGAAAACGATTTTTATTAGGAGGACGATCTATGAAAAAAATGTCACTTGTGCTGGCTGCTATTATGACCTCCGGTATGATTCTTACCGCTTGCGGCGGGAATAATACTGCAGGTACAAAAGCAGGCACAGACACAACCACTACTGCGGCGGCCGGCAGCGAAACTACAGCTCCCGCGGAAGGAGCAGCCACAGGACTTGATCTTGCAGTTCAGGTTGGTCCAAATCCTGAGACCATTGATCCGGCACTGAACAGCGCCGCAGATGGTGCGAACATCATTGTTCATGCATTTGAACCGCTGATGATTGTTGATTCAGAGAACAAAATCGTAGGCGGTCAGGCTGAATCCTATGATGTATCCGAGGATGGACTTACCTTTACCTTCCACCTTCGTGACGGTTTAAAGTGGAGCGATGGCACACCCCTTACAGCCAGTGATTTTGTGTATTCCTGGAAGAGGCTTGCTGACCCCAATACGGCTGCTCCATATGCAGGAGATATGCTGGGCTACGTAAAGGGATATGAAGAAGCAGCGGCAGGAAATCTGGATGCCCTTGCTCTTACGGCTCCTGATGATAAGACCTTTGTGGTTGAGTTATCTGTTCCATGTGTATATTTTTCAAAGCTGATCACCCATGCCTCCATGGTTCCGGTGCAGAAGGCCAGCATTGAAGCCAACGGCGACCAGTGGACTTTGAAGCCGGAAACTTATGTGAGCAATGGTCCATTAAAGATGGTTGAATGGGTACCAGGCTCTCATATTACCTTTGCTAAAAATGAAAATTACTGGGATGCGGATAAGGTTACAGTAAATACCTTAAAATTTGTCCTGATGGAAGATGCCAATGCAGCATACAGCGCATATCAGGCAGGTGAAGTTTCCATGATTAAGACCCTTCCTACAGAAGAAATTCCAACTCTGAGAAAGACAGAGGATTTCCAGATAGGATCCACTATGGGTACTTATTATATAAGCTTCCAGACCCAGAAGGAACCCTTTAATAATCCGGATGTACGTAAGGCACTCAGCCTTGCCATTGACCGCGACTATGTTGCCAATACTGTTATGCAGGGAATCTATGCTCCTGCAACCAACTTTGTCGGCCCTGGCATCTCCGATGCTGAGAATGGTTCCTCCTTTGAGGAAGCAACCCGCAAGAACAACGGCGGTGATTTCTTTAATGTAAGCGACCATGATGCTGATGTTGCAAAGGCAAAAGAGCTTCTTGCAAAAGCAGGATATCCCGATGGCCAAGGATTCCCGACCATTGAATACATGACCAATGACCAGCTTTTCCACAAACCCTTAGCTGAGTATTTACAAAGCTGCTGGAAGGAAGCGCTGGGAGTTAATCTGGATATCAAGATCGTTGAATGGGCTACCTTTACACCTACCCGCCGTGCAGGTGATTTCCAGATCGCACGTAATGGGTGGTTATATGATTATGACGATCCATCCAATATGCTGAATCTGTTTAAATCTACCAGCGGCAATAACGATGGTAAGTACAACAATCCAGAATATGATAAGAAGATAGATGAAGCAAACTCCACTCCTGATGTTGCTAAGCATTATGCACTGCTTCATGAAGCAGAGAACATGATTTTAGAGGATTCTGCAGTTGCGCCGGTAGCTTATTACAGCCAGCCATGGTTACAGGATCCTAAGTTAAAGGGCACATGGTATTCTCCTTACGGATACTGGTTCTTCCAGTACGCTACCATGGCTCAGTAAGATCGTCTGAATAGGAAGAGAGCACCCGGGAATTATTCCCCGGGTGTTTTACTTTTGAACGGTCTTTGCTTCCGGCCAGCAAACTTCCTCTTTCCAACCATCCGAAAGTATGTTATAATCTCCTAAGACAATACAAAAGTACAGGAGAATTAAGACGATGAATCCAAGACGTGTATTATTAAAACTCAGTGGCGAAGCGCTTGCAGGCCCCAATAAAACAGGCTTTGACGAAGCGACTGTTAAGGAGGTTGCACGGCAGGTTAAAATATCCGTAGAGGCAGGCATCCAGGTGGGCATTGTCATAGGCGGTGGTAACTTCTGGAGAGGCAGAACCAGCGATGCCATCGACCGTCCCAAGGCGGATCAGATCGGCATGCTTGCTACCATAATGAATTGCATTTATGTTTCTGAGATTTTCCGTAATTCCGGGATGAACACTCACATACTGACTCCCTTTGAATGCGGTTCCATGACAGAGCTTTTTTCCAAGGACAGGGCTAATGGGTACTTTGCACAGGGAGAAGTGGTATTTTTTGCCGGAGGAACAGGTCATCCTTATTTTTCAACGGATACAGGTGTTGCGCTCCGGGCCATTGAGATGAATGCAGACTGTATTCTGCTGGCAAAATCTATTGATGGAGTCTATGACAGTGATCCAAAGACCAATCCAAATGCTGTAAGATATAATACGGTCTCCATTCAGGAGGTCATCGACAAACAGCTCGGTGTCATTGATTTAACAGCTTCCATCATGTGTATGGAGAATAAGATGCCCCTTGCGGTATTCAGCTTAAATGAAAAAGATGGCATTGCCAATGCAATGCAGGGAAAAATAAACGGTACCATAGTGACCGCATAACCAGGAGGACGATATGCAGGAGAGTTTACAGGTTTACGAAGACAAGATGAACAAGACATTAAAAGCGCTGGAAAATGAGTTTATGACGATCCGCGCAGGACGTGCCAATCCACATGTACTGGATAAAATAAGAGTGGATTATTATGGAACACCAACTCCCATTCAGCAGGTGGGTAATGTTTCCATTCCGGAAGCCCGTATGATCGTGATCCAGCCATGGGAGAAGAGTCTGTTAAAAGCAATCGAAAAGGCAATTCTCACTTCCGAACTGGGAATTAACCCGACCAATGACGGCAATGTGATTCGTCTTGTTTTTCCGGAGCTTACGGAGGAACGCAGAAAAGATCTGGTAAAGGATGTTAAGAAAAAAGGAGAGGCTGCTAAGATTGCCATCCGTAACATCCGCCGTGATGCCAATGATGCCTTTAAGAAGCAGTTAAAGGCAGAGGAAATCTCTGAGGATGAGCAGGCAGAGGCAGAAGATCAGATCCAGAAACTGACAGACAAGATGATCGACAAGGTAGAGAAATCGGTTGAAGAAAAGTCAAAGGATCTTCTTACGGTATAAAAATCTTGAACAGGGGGGCAGGCATTTTGCCTGTCCTGTTTTATGTTTTTAAAGGAGCGGCATTCTATGGATAAAATGAACGAGAATATGGTGATTCCGGAGCATGTAGCCATTATACTGGATGGCAATGGCAGATGGGCAAAAAAACGAGGACTTCCAAGGAGCATGGGCCACAAGGAAGGTTGCGTGACCGTGGAAAAGACGGTGGAGGACGCGGCCAGGCTGGGAATCAAATTTCTGACTGTTTATGGTTTTTCAACAGAAAACTGGAAACGCACCTCAGATGAGGTGGGTGCCTTGATGCAGCTCTTTCGGTATTATATGGTCAGGCTTTTAAAAGTTGCCAAGGCCAATAACGTTCGTGTGAAGATGATCGGTGACCGGAACAGGTTTGATCAGGATATTATAGAGGGTATCAGTAAGCTGGTGGAGCAGACAAAGAACAATACCGGCCTGACCTTTGTCATTGCAGTCAATTATGGGGGCCGTGATGAGATTGTTCGGGCTGCCCGGAAAATTATGATGGATACTGCAGAAGGAAAGCTGCTGCCTGAGGATATGACGGAAGAGATTTTTGCTTCTTATCTGGATACAGAGGGAATTCCCGATCCGGACCTTCTCATACGTACCAGCGGGGAACTGCGGCTTTCCAACTATCTGCTGTGGCAGCTGGCTTATACAGAACTTTATGTAACGGACTGCTATTGGCCTGATTTTAATATGGAAGAAATGAAAAAGGCAATTGCAGCGTACAATAGTAGGGAACGAAGATTTGGAGGAGTGAAGTAATTCGGAGGGAGGAAACGCCATGTTTACAACCAGACTGATAAGCGGAGTCATTCTCGTTTTAATTGCTCTTTTTACAGTAGGAAGCGGGGGAATCTTGCTTTTTGCCACAACCATTTTCATTTCCATGATTGGTTTGTTTGAGTTGTATCGTGTGATGAAGATACAGAATAGCCCATTGGGATATGTGGGGTATATAACGGCCCTGTCCTATTATGGGATGCTGTGGTTTCATGAAGAAAGATTTATGATGCTCATGTCCATTGCATTTTTGATGATCCTTATGAGTATTTATGTATTTACCTTTCCAAGGTGTCAGATGGAAGAGGTGACCGTGGCATTTTTTGGAGTTTTTTATGTTGCTGTCATGCTGTCCTATCTTTATCAGGTCCGCACCATGGCAGATGGGAAGTACCTGGTATGGCTGGTATTTTTAAGCTCATGGGGGTGTGATACCTGTGCTTACTGTGTGGGAATGCTTATGGGGAAACACAGGCTTGCTCCTGTACTCAGCCCTAAAAAGTCCATAGAAGGGGCAGTCGGCGGGGTGGCAGGCGCGGCACTTTTGGGATTCCTTTACGCATCTGTTTTTGGAGGTTTTATGACGGAAATACGCAACCCCCAGGCTGCCTGCGGACTGGCCTGCGCCATTGGGGCGGTGATTTCCCAGATCGGAGACCTGGCTGCATCTGCAATCAAACGCAATCATCAGGTAAAGGATTATGGAAAACTGATTCCGGGCCACGGAGGAATATTAGACCGGTTTGACAGCATGCTTTTTACAGCTCCCGCTATTTATTTTGCGGTGACATTTTTGCGTTAAAATTATTATTATATGGAATTTCAATAAATTGGAAAAGAAAAGGAGTCAGCAGCATAAGATGAGGAAAATAGCAATCCTGGGTTCTACAGGATCCGTTGGGAAACAAACTTTGGAAGTAGCTGAAAACCAACAGGACATAGAGGTAACCGCCTTGGCGGCAGGCAGCAATATCCGCCTGCTGGAGGAACAGATCAGAAAATATCATCCAAAAGTAGCTTGCGTGTGGAGGGAAGATAAGGCCAGGGAGCTGGCAGTATCGGTAAAGGATCTGCCAGTCCGTGTTGTTTCCGGAATGGATGGACTGATTGAAGCTGCTACAGAAAGTTCTGCGGAAACCGTGGTCACTGCTATTGTTGGAATGATCGGGATACGTCCTACCATAGCGGCCATTCAGGCTGGGAAGGATATTGCTCTTGCCAACAAGGAAACCCTTGTGACCGCAGGACATATCATTATGCCCCTGGCAAAGGAACGGGGAGTTACCATCCTTCCAGTGGACAGTGAACACAGTGCCATTTTTCAATGTTTAAACGGAGAAGATAAAAAATCCATACATAAGATCCTTTTAACGGCTTCCGGCGGTCCTTTCCGGAGAAAAACAAGAAAAGAGCTGGAATCTGTGCAGGTGGAGGATGCTTTAAATCATCCCAACTGGTCTATGGGAAGGAAGATCACCATAGATTCCTCAACGATGGTCAACAAAGGTCTTGAAGTCATGGAGGCCAGGTGGCTGTTCGGCGTGGATATGGACCAGATCCAGGTGGTGGTCCAGCCTAAGAGTGTGATCCATTCCATGGTAGAATTTGAGGACGGGGCAGTTATGGCCCAATTAGGAACGCCGGATATGAAACTTCCAATTCAGTATGCGCTCTATTATCCGGAGAGAAGATTTCTTCCCGGTGAACGTTTGGATTTTTGGACCATTGGTCAAATCACTTTTGAAAAACCAGATATGGTAAATTTTCCCGGATTGCGACTGGCGTATCTTGCAGGAAGGGAAGGCGGAACGCTTCCAACCGTTTTTAATGCTGCCAATGAACGGGCAGTTGCCAAATTTTTAAACCGAGAAATTTCATATCCATCCATAACTGATATGATAGAGGGGGCTATGAACGGGCATACTGTAAAGGAGAATCCTACCGTAGAGGAAATTCTTGAAGCAGAAGCTGCAGCTTATGAATATATAGAAAGCAGGTGGTAAATTGTCCAGTGTTATCGTAGCGATTCTGGTCTTTGGACTGATCGTATTAATTCATGAATTAGGGCATTTTTTATTCGCAAAAATGAACGGGATCGCAGTGGTTGAGTTTTCAATCGGTATGGGACCAAGACTGGTCCGTTTTAAAAGAGGTGAAACCATTTATTCTGTTAAAGCACTTCCTTTAGGCGGTTCCTGTATGATGCTGGGGGAGGATGAGGAAAATCCCGATGAGCGGGCTTTCCAGAATAAATCAATTCCAGCCAGGATGTCAGTCATTGCAGCGGGTCCCATATTTAACTTTATTTTAGCCTTTTTCCTGGCATTGATCCTGGTGGGGATGAATGGATATGATACTACCTATATCAAGGAAGTAACGGAAAATTCCCCTGCCTATGAGGCGGGAATCCGTCCCGGAGATAAGCTTCTTAAAATCAATGGGGAAAATGTATCCATGTATCGGGATTATATACTTTTCAAGCTTTTAAGACCTGAGGAAAAGATGAATCTGGTTGAATTTTCCAGGACCGACCCATCTACCGGCAATGCCATAATCCAGTCTTCAACCGTAACACCTCAGTATTCAGAGGAAAGCGGAAAGTATTTAATCGGTATTACCATTGCACCTGAGAATAAGAAGGCGGCTTCTATTGGGGAACTGGTAAAATACGGATATATGGAAATGGAATACGATGTAAAGCTGACAGTAAAAAGTCTTGGCATGCTCTTTACAGGAAAAGCCAGTGTTAATGATTTAAGCGGCCCCGTAGGCATTGTGGTCATGATCGATGATTCTGTTAAGGCAGGACTTTCGGTCAGCGTTGCTGCGGCCCTTATGAATGTGATCAGCATGTGCATTCTTCTAAGTGCAAACCTGGGAGTAATGAATCTTCTTCCCATTCCGGCCCTTGACGGAGGGAGGCTTCTGTTTCTCATGATTGAAGCCATCAGAGGCAAACGCATGGACCCGGAAAAGGAAGGCCTGGTAAATATGATCAGCATGGCAGCTCTAATGGCTCTTATGATTTTCGTGGTGTTTAACGATATCAGCAGGTTTACGTAAGCAAGCCATAGTTACGCGTGCAGCGAGCCAAACCAACCTGCCTGCATGGACACCTGGCCGCTGCCGTAATAACCGGATGGAGCTGGCGAAGCCGGTTGCTTCCGGTTTAAGGTATGCACAGAATTTGCAGTGTGGGAATGGCATGGGCAGAATGGAGGAACGTATGAGCAGAGAACGAACAAGAGTAATCCGTATTGGTGACCGGGTGATCGGCGGAGGAAATCCGGTGCTGATTCAGTCCATGTGCAATACAAAAACACAGGATGTGGAAGCAACTGTGGATCAGATCAAAGCTTTGACTGAGGCCGGGTGTGATATCATTCGGGTTGCGGTACCGGATATGGAGGCGGCGGCCGCCTTAAAACAAATAAAAAAACAGATATCCATACCTCTGGTAGCGGACATTCACTTTGATTACCGGCTGGCCATTGCAGCAATAGAGTGGGGAGCAGATAAGATACGGATTAATCCTGGGAATATCGGGTCTGCCGACCGGGTACGTGCAGTGGTGGAAAAGGCCAGGGAATATGATGTTCCCATTCGGGTGGGTGTAAACAGCGGATCCCTGGAAAAGAACCTGATTGAAAAATACGGAGGAGTGACTGCAGAAGGAATTGTGGAAAGTGCTTTGCAGAAGGTCCGTATGATAGAAGAACTGGGATATGAAAACCTTGTCATAAGCATTAAATCCTCTGATGTACTCATGTGCATCAAAGCGCACCAGCTGATTGCCGGGCAGTCGGATTATCCTCTTCATGTAGGTATAACCGAAGCGGGCACGTATGTCTCCGGGACGGTGAAATCCTCTGTAGGTCTTGGTGTTATTCTATACCAGGGAATTGGAGATACCATCCGTGTCTCCCTGACCGGAGATCCGGTTGAGGAAGTGAAGGCCGCCAAGCTGATTTTGAAGACTTTGGGCTTAAGAAGAGGCGGTGTAGAGGTGGTATCCTGCCCCACCTGCGGAAGGACGCGGATTGATCTGATCTCACTGGCAAATCAGGTAGAGAAAATGGTTTCAGAATTTGACCATCTGGATATTAAGGTGGCTGTTATGGGCTGTGTAGTAAACGGGCCGGGAGAAGCAAGGGAAGCGGATTTGGGAATCGCTGGAGGAATCGGCGAAGGCCTTTTGATGAAAAAGGGTGAGATCATCCGCAAGGTGCCGGAAGAAGAGCTTTTAAATGCCCTAAAGGAAGAGCTTATGAAACTGCAATAGGTGATAGAATGGCAAAGAAATTTTTGGAGGTTTTTCCAAGCTTACATATCACAGATGAATTACGGGAGCTTTTAAATCTGGTGGAAGTGGAGAAGGTCACTTTAGGCAGGGATAGAAGCTCTATTCGTATTTATCTGATGAGTCCAAGACTTATACATAAACAAAATATTTATGGCCTGGAAAAGGGGATCAAGGATCAGCTTTTTCCTTCCAAGCGGCTTACCATTAAGATTATTGAGCGGTTTTGCCTGTCTGGCCAGTACACCCCCCAGAAGCTTTTAAAGGCCTATCGGGAAAGCCTGTTAACGGAGCTTAAAAATTACAGCATTATAGAATATAACATGTTCCGCAAAGCGGAATTTAAGTTTCCGGAGCCGGACCTTCTTCGGCTGACAGTAGAAGATACGATTGTTACCCATGAAAAAGCCGGCGACTTAAAACGGATTCTGGAAAAGATTTTTCATGAACGCTGCGGTATGCCGGTGGAGATCCAGTACGATTATATAGTCCCCAAAGAAAATGAACTGGCAAAGCAGAAAGAGCTTCAGATGCAGCGGGAGGTGGAGGAGATCGTAAGCAGGACCTCTCTGGCGTTCAGAAAGGGAGGAGACCAGGAGGAGTATAACTCAGGAAATGCGGGAGGAAGTGCCGGGGCTTCCATGATGGAGGCTTCTTCCGCAGAATTCCTGGCTTCAGGGGATATGGCCTCTGCAGCCACCGGCCAGTCTCCTGTACCTTCGCTGCGTATGGGCGGAAAGAAGGAATCTCCTAAGTCCGGAGACTTCGATGCCGGGAAAAAGGAGTGGAAGGATTTTAAAAAGGGCGGCAGTTTTTACGGACGACGCTCAGATAATCCTGACGTACTTTACGGCCGTGATTTTGATGGGGAAATCATAGAAATAGAAAAAATTGACGGAGAAATCGGCGAAGTGGTCATTCGAGGCAAGATTTTAACCGTAGACAGCAGAGAACTGAGAAGCCAGAAGACCATCATGATCTTTGATGTGACGGATTTTACGGATACGATCACAGTGAAGATGTTTGCCAGAGAAGAACAGCTGGAGGATTTAAAGGCTGCAGTGGTGCAGGGCAGTTTTATTCGCCTGAAGGGAGTTACAACCATTGATAAATTTGATGGGGAGCTGACTCTCGGTTCCGTGGTGGGAATCAAGAAATCAGAGGATTTTACCGGAAAGCGGATGGACAACAGCCTTGAAAAACGGGTGGAGCTTCACTGCCATACGAAAATGAGCGATATGGATGGCGTTTCTGAGGTCAAGGACATTGTGAAACGGGCAAAACGGTGGGGTATGCCTGCCATTGCCATCACAGACCATGGATGTGTCCAGGCATTCCCTGATGCCAATCATGCCCTGGATAAAGGAGATGACTTTAAGCTGATTTACGGCGTAGAGGGGTATCTGGTGGATGATTTAAAGCAGCTTGTAGATAATTCCAAAAATCAGAGCTTATCAGATTCCTATGTGGTTTTTGATATTGAGACAACGGGCTTTAGCTCTTCCAGGAACCGGATCATTGAAATCGGTGCGGTAAAGGTGGAAAATGGTACGATTGCAGATAAATTCAGTACCTTTGTTAACCCGGATGTACCAATTCCCTTTGAAATTGAGAAGCTTACAGGAATCAATGATAACATGGTTCTTCCTTATCCTAAAATCAATGAGATCCTGCCCAGGTTTCTGGAATTCTGCGGGAATTCTGTGCTGGTAGCCCATAATGCAGCCTTTGACGTAAGCTTTATCGCTTATAATGCAGCGAGGCTTAACCTGGCTTTTGAGCCTACCGTCATCGATACGGTGGCTCTTGCAAGACTTCTCCTTCCCAATCTTAACCGGTATAAACTGGATACAGTTGCAAAGGCGCTGGTCGTATCCCTTGAAAACCATCACAGGGCAGTGGATGATGCAGGCTGTACAGCTGAAATATTCGTGGCATTTGTGAAAATGCTCCGGGAACGGGGGGTGGAGACTCTTGATGAGCTTAACGGGCTAAGCACCATGTCTGCGGATATGATCAAAAAGCTTCCCACCCATCATGTCATCATACTGGCTGCCAATGATGTGGGAAGAGTGAACCTTTATCGTCTGATTTCATATTCTCATATTGATTTTTATGCAAGAAGGCCAAGGATCCCCAAAAGCGTGCTGAACCAGAACCGGGAAGGCCTGATCGTAGGCTCTGCCTGTGAGGCAGGTGAGATATATCAGGCTCTTCTTCGGGGCGTTTCCGATGCAGAGTTGGCAAAGCTGGTAAATTTTTATGACTATCTGGAAATACAGCCTTTGGGAAACAATGGGTTCATGCTCAGAGATGAGAAAAGTTCTGTAAAGTCAGAGCAGGATTTAATTGAGATCAATCAAAGGATCGTGACCCTTGGGGAGCAGTTTGGGAAGCCTGTCTGCGCAACCTGTGATGTTCATTTTCTGGATCCGGAGGATGAGGTTTACCGAAGGATCATTATGGCAGGCCAGGGTTTTAAGGATTCTGATGACCAGGCACCTTTGTATTTAAGGACTACAGAGGAAATGCTGAAGGAATTCCAATACCTGGGACCGAATAAGGCGGAAGAGGTGGTAATAAAGAATACAAGGAAAATTGCCGACATGTGCGAAAAGATCTCTCCTGTACGCCCGGATAAGTGCGCGCCAGTGATTGAAAATTCTGATGAAGATTTAAGAAAGATCTGTTATGACAGGGCCTATGCAATCTATGGAGAAAACCTTCCGTCCATTGTTATAGAGCGGTTGGAAAGAGAACTTCATTCCATTATATCCAATGGGTTCGCGGTCATGTATATCATCGCCCAGAAGCTGGTTTGGAAATCCAATGAGGATGGATATCTGGTAGGCTCAAGAGGTTCTGTCGGATCTTCCTTTGTGGCTTATCTGTCAGGGATTACGGAGGTAAATTCCTTAAGCCCTCATTACTATTGTGCTTCCTGCCATTATTATGATTTTGATTCGGATGAGGTAAAACAGTTTTCCGGTATGGCAGGCTGCGATATGCCGGATAAAGTTTGCCCGGTGTGCGGGCTCCCCCTGGCAAAGGACGGATTTGATATTCCCTTTGAGACCTTCCTGGGCTTTAAGGGGGACAAGGAGCCGGATATTGACTTGAATTTCTCCGGAGAATACCAGAGTAAGGCCCATGATTATACGGAGGTCATCTTCGGCAAGGGTCAGACCTTTCGGGCAGGTACCATTGGTACCCTGGCTGATAAAACGGCTTTCGGTTATGTGAAAAATTATTATGAAGAACATGGGGTCAGAAAACGAAATTGTGAAATCAGCAGAATTGTACAGGGCTGTGTTGGTGTCAGGAGGACAACAGGGCAGCATCCTGGCGGAATCATTGTGCTTCCCCATGGGGAGGAAATTTACTCCTTTACCCCGGTTCAGCGGCCTGCCAACGATATGACCACCATGACAGTAACCACTCATTTTGATTACCATTCCATTGATCACAACTTATTAAAGCTTGATATTCTGGGACACGACGATCCTACCATGATCCGTATGCTTCAGGACTTAATCGGCTTTGATCCGGTAAAGGATATTCCCCTGGACAGCAAGGAAGTAATGTCTCTGTTCCAGAACACTTCGGCTTTGGGAATTACGCCAGAGGATATCGGCGGATGTAAGCTTGGAGCTTTGGGTGTTCCGGAGTTTGGTACAGACTTTGCCATGCAGATGCTGATCGACACCCAGCCGAAGTATTTCTCCGATCTGGTGCGCATTGCAGGTCTTGCCCATGGTACGGATGTGTGGCTGGGGAATGCCCAGACCCTGATCCAGGAAGGGAAGGCTACCATTCAGACGGCAATCTGTACCCGAGATGATATTATGATTTATTTAATATCAATGGGTATCGAAGAAGGACTTTCCTTTTCCATTATGGAGAGCGTACGAAAAGGAAAAGGGTTGAAGACAGAGTGGGAAGAGGAGATGACTGCCCACGGAGTTCCGGACTGGTATATATGGTCCTGTAAAAAGATTAAGTACATGTTTCCGAAAGCCCATGCGGCTGCCTATGTAATGATGGCATGGAGAATCGCTTATTGTAAGGTGTTTTATCCACTGGCTTATTATGCCTCTTTTTTCAGCATCCGGGCCAACGGCTTCAGCTACGAGCTGATGTGCCAGGGACGGGATAAGCTGGAACACTACCTGGCTGATTATAAAAAGCGGATGGACACTCTTTCAAAAAAGGAGCAGGATACTCTGAGGGATATGAGGATCGTTCAGGAAATGTACGCCAGAGGGTATGATTTTATGCCCATTGACATTTACCGTGCAAAGGCTAGGCATTTCCAGATCATTGACGGCAAGCTGATGCCATCCTTAAGCAGCATTGACGGACTGGGAGAAAAGGCGGCGGATGCCATTGTAGATGCTGGAAAGGATGGAGCCTTCCTGTCCAGGGAGGATTTCAGAAACAGGACAAAGGTCAGCAAAACTGTTTGCGATTTAATGGGAGATTTGGAACTCCTTTTTGACCTTCCGGAATCCAACCAGTTGTCTCTGTTTGACCTGGGCTGACGAGGAAATAATGAAGGTCTCTGATGCCCGGGGCTTTTCCGGACAGGTTGCTTACTGAATTTTATGGTAATTTTTCTAGAATTTTAAAATAATATAAAAATTTTGAAAATAAGGTTGACATACGCTGGGATTTGTATTATACTACCTAACGTAATCGAGGCGTGGCTCAGTTTGGTAGAGCGCTGCGTTCGGGACGCAGAGGTCGCAAGTTCGAATCTTGTCGCCTCGATTCTGTACCAAATGTATTTTGTAATGGCCTATTGGTCAAGCGGTCAAGACGCCGCCCTCTCACGGCGGAAACCCGAGTTCGATTCTCGGATAGGTCATAATAAAAACCTTCAGGCGCAACCTGAGGGTTTTTTTATTAAGCAGAGCAATTTCGAACGCTGCCAAGCTTGATGGATGGTATAATCAAGTTTGGAATACTTAGGTTTATCATAAAGATAGAAGGAAGGAGGAGCCTGTTTTGAACAAAATTGTTGTTGTATTTCAATCAAAATATGGTGCCACCAGAAAATATGCGGAATGGATCGCTAAGGAATTATCCTGTGATCTGCTTGATGGGAGAACTATAAAAGCAGGAGATCTCACACCGTACAATACGATCATCTTCGGCGGCGGCATATATGCCGGGAGTGTCAATGGGATCAAGAGATTGACAAAGAACTTTTCCAGTCTAACCGGCAGGAATCTGGTGCTTTTTACTTGTGGTTTGGCTGACCCTTCCAATGCCTCCAGCAGGGAACAAATTGAAAAGAGCCTGGAGAAGCTGCTTTCTTCTGATATGAGGAAAAAGGTCAGACGATTCTATTTTCGCGGAGCCATGGATTATTCCAAACTCTGCCTGATGCACCGTGGGATGATGACTATGGTTTGTAAGGTGCTGGCGAAAAAGGCCCCAAATTCCTTGGCAGATGAAGAGAAAGAGATGCTTGCCAATTATGGAAAGGCCGTTGATTTTACTAATAGGGAAGCAATATTGCCACTGATCAATGATATACGGGGTTTCTAAGTAATACGGGGTAAATATGGATCATATTTCGCTTGATGAGATTAAGGATAAATTGGATTTTTTTAATAAGATGTATGATGTTGTACGTCTGGTGGACCCGCTTCATAAAAAAGTACTGGAGTACCGGCAGTCCTCTTTGGCGGAAGCACTGGATACATGCTATCAGTATTGGGGAAACAACAGGATTTGCGACAACTGCGTTTCTGTAAGAGCTTATCACGATAACAAAAGCTTTGTTAAAATGGAAAAAAGCGGGGAAGATGTCTTTCTTGTAACGTCAATTCCTATTGAAAATGCCGCCAGTCCTGCAGTACTGGAACTGTTTAAAAATGCCACGGACACGATGTATATCGGGTCTGGTGATTATAATGAAGGAGAGATTGTTTCCCGCTTTATGAAGGAACTTAATGATGCGGTTGTAAGGGATCCTCTCACCTCCCTTTATAACCGGCGTTTTGTGGAAGAGCGTCTTCCTGTGGATATCATTGATGCTACTTTAAAGAATATGCCTTTATCGGTATGTTTTATTGATCTTGATAATTTTAAATCCATAAATGACTTTTACGGACATGAGACCGGAGATTTGGCCATTCGGACGGCAGGAGAAATTATTTTCAAAAATGTTACTCCTGAGGGCTTGTGGGCGGCCAGGTACGGGGGAGATGAGTTTCTTCTTTGCCTGAAGGGATCCAATGAAGAGCATGGACGCGCAATCGCAGAGCGAATACAAGCGGATATAGAGAAAATGCCGGTGAGCAAGGCAATGGTAAACATCCCTCTCTCCATTTCTTATGGAATAGAAACCATGAGTCGCACTCCCATAACGGCTGAGGAGCTTATCCGCAGGGCAGATGAAAAAATGTATAAGGCAAAAAAAGAAAAGAATCCGGGTATTTAAAGGGGAAGATGAAGAACAGATAGAAAGGCGGCCTGAGGGCTGCTTTTTTTACGGGGAAGGGTACAAAGCGAAAATATTCTATAAATATCGAAATGTGGTTGATTTATTCATGCCTAAGGAATTATACTAATAAATAATAAAAAATGTTTCTAAAACGGAGGTAAAACATGTTCAGACAAATGATTGCTGCACTGAAAGGGCAGAATAGAAAAATCGTATTTACAGAAGGCACTGATCCGAGAATCCTGGAAGCGGCAAGCCGCCTTTATCATGACGGGGTCCTTACCCCCATTCTTCTGGGGAATCCTGATGAAATTGATGCGGCTTCCAAAGAAAGCGGCTGGCCGGTGGAAGGAATTGAGAAAGTAGATCCCTTAAACTATGGGGAAATGGAAGAAATGACAGCTAAAATGGTAGAGCTGAGAAAAGGAAAAATGGATGAAGCGGCTTGCCGCGAAGCTCTTTTAAAATCCAATTATTTTGGCACCATGCTGGTCAAAATGGGAAAAGCAGATTGCCTTCTGGGGGGTGCCACCTATTCCACCGCTGATACAGTAAGGCCGGCTTTGCAGCTGATAAAAACAAAACCTGGCAGCAAGATTGTATCCAGTTGTTTTATCCTTTATCGTGAAGCAGAGAGCGGCAATGAAATGTATGCTATGGGAGATTGTGCCATTAATCTTAATCCGGATGAAAACGAGTTGGTAGAAATCGTATTGGAAACGGCCAGGACAGCCAGGACCTTTTCCATTGAGCCGAAAGTTGCACTTTTGTCCTATAGCTCATTGGGGTCCGGAAAAGGAGAATCAGTTGATAAGGTACACAATGCAGCCGCAAAATTGAAAGCTATGGATCTTGACTTCCTGGTAGACGGGGAACTTCAATTTGACGCTGCGTTTTCTCCGGTAGTGGCTAAGACAAAAGCTCCCGAATCCCTGGTAGCCGGACAAGCCAATACCTTTATTTTTCCCAACATTGATGCGGGCAACATTGGTTACAAAATTGCACAGCGCTTAGGAGGCTTTGAGGCCTTCGGTCCAATTTTACAGGGACTAAATGCTCCTATTAATGATCTTTCAAGAGGATGCAATGCAGAAGAGGTCTATAAGATGTCCATTATTACGGCATCCCTGATATAAGTTTCACAAATTATCGGTGCTTTTTGCCATTCTAAGATATCCGGAACATTCGCCTTTAGGAATATAAGGCTTTCATAATAAATAAAAGGCGAGTATCCAAACCGGTGTATGGACTCGCCTGTTTTTTAAATTCGGAATTGTCTTCTAAGCCCATGGAACAAAGGTAATTAAACCGACTTAGTATTTACATGAATCATCTACAATAATGGCCGCAAGAGAAGAATTGCTAATAATAGTTAAAGCAGTAATAGAAACGCCTTCTATCGTGACTGCTGCACTATAGATGCAGCAGTCATCACAGATTATGTCGCAGTCACATACAGAGAATGCGAAGGGATTACTAAGGGTACTACCTTCCGTAACCTCAGCAAAGAACGTCCAAACTGGCCCTACAGGAACAGGCGCCAATTGATTTCCGCATTGTTTAAAAATCTGGAAATTAAGAGTGAGTGATTCGGCGGCAGTAAAAATGTTACTTGCATATTCTAATTGAATGCATGGTTGGTTCATACCCTTTGTATCTGCATTTACAGTAGCTAATGTAAATGTAACTCCGGCAGGAGTATCCACAGGAAGTGTGAAAGATCCTGACGACATACCGCATTTTAAGTGTGTTCTATTAAATTTTAAAGGCTTTAGGATCCTTCCAGATTTACTAACGCATTTATGCTTACTGCATTTATGACTGCACTCATACACAGTTTCTCTGTCTTCGTATCCATCGCTGTATTCATCAGCATTCATAAAAAAATCCTCCTTATCCTGATTTTGCATATTACAAAGAAGTTGTCTAATCATTATAGTCTATTATATTCGAGAACTAATTCTTCGTGATTTTAGCACGGATCCATTTCATGTGATGCAAAATCAGACATTTTTTGCCATATTTGCACTCATATCAAAGAATCAGCATATAAGGTCCATTGATTTGTGCATAAAGATTTATAATACAGAGATAATTAACTTTAAAAAGTTTTCAATAATATAAATGGAAACAGAAAGAAGAAAAGGAATGGAAGTAAAAGAGAGGATTATGCATGATAAAGGTATAGATAATACCCTTAAATTATTGGAAGAAGGATATCTCTTTATCAAAAATAGGATGGATCTTTATAATTGTAATATATTTGAAACCCATATAATGGGTGAAAAAGCAATTTGCATAACAGGAGAAGAGGCTTGCAAAATTTTTTATGATGAAGAGTTATTTCAACGAAAAGGTGCTATGCCAAAAAGAGTACAAAAGACCCTGTTTGGAGTTAATGCAATTCAGGGAATGGATGATAAAGCGCATATTCAGAGAAAACTATTTTTTATGTCGTTAATGACAGAGGTTCATCAAAAGGAACTTGCAGAGCTTTTTGATAAAGAAATGGAGGCTTCTGCTTATAAATGGATGAATATGAATGAAATTGTACTTTTTCATGAAGCCAAGAATATAATATGCAAAGTCGCATGTTTTTGGACCGGAGTTCCATTGCCGGAATCCGATGTAGAAAAAAGGGCAGATGATTTTTGCTCAATGGTTGATGGAATAGGCGGAATCGGACCCAGATACTGGAAAGGAAAGGCGGCGCGAAATAGGACAGAGGAGTGGATAAGAGGAATCATAGAGGATGTAAGACAAGGGAAGCTGATAGTAAAAGATGATTCGGTACTTAATTTGATGGCTATTCACAGGGAGCCCGATGGGAATCAGATGGAGCTGCCAATGGCCGCAAAAGAGTTAATTAACGTAATAAGACCAATTGTCGCTATTTCAACATATATTACTTTTACCGCCTTGGCAATATATGAACATCCTGAGTGCTATGAGGAACTTATGCGTGGTGATAATAATTATTTTGAAATGTTTGTGCAGGAAGTCCGCAGGTACTATCCGTTTACCCCTTTTTTAGGAGCAAGAGTACACAAAGACTTTGTTTGGAATCAGTATGAGTTTAAAAAAGGAGAACTTGTATTACTTGATGTTTATGGGATGAATCATGATCCTAACATATGGAGCAATCCTGATGAATTTCGACCGGAGCGTTTTAAGGAACAAAAAGACAGGAAATTTAGTTTTATCCCTCAGGGAGGGGGTGATCCTGGAAAGGGGCACCGCTGTCCAGGTGAAGGTATTACTATTGAAATCATGAAAGCAAGTTTAAACTTTCTTGTTAACAAAATTGATTTTGAAATTCCAGAACAAGACGCAAGCTACAGTCTTTCAAGAATTCCCACTTTGCCCAAAAGCGGTCTTATTATGAAGAATATTCGAAAGAAATATTAAGTTCACATGATAGATAGTTTAGATAAAACTGGAAATATAGGCCTGGGATTATCCCGGGTCTATTCTTTCCTATGAGGCAGAATGGAAACATCTCTAAAAACAAGAAAAAACCCCGTATACACGAGGTTTTCCATAAGCTCCCGGGGGGACTCGAACCCCCGACCCACGCATTACGAATGCGTTGCGCTACCAACTGCGCTACGGAAGCAATCCGGTTTTTCAATAAAGATTCAGAACCTTTGATAGTATAACAGCAATGCAGTTAAAAATCAACCCTTTCATGAAAAAAAACTAAAATTACGTAATGATTGCCAAATCTTCCATAAAAAGTTATAATTAATGGAGAATCCAAGAGAGAAATCTAATTTCTGAGGAGTTTATTTTTTATGCAAAGGATGGAAGATATTAAAATAAAAAAGGAAAAAATGCTGGTTCCTGTGTTCCTTTGTTTGATATTTGTTGTATGTTGCTTTATATTTTTGTTCTATTTGATACAGAAAAACGGGCGGGAAGACGCAGCATTTTTTTCCGTGCTGCAAAACAAAACCAGGTCACGCTTAAGAATCGGATGGAGGGAGATTTACATACTCTTAAGGGACTGGCAGTAAGCCTTGGAGCCATGGATCCAGTTGGTAAGGAAGAGATAAATCGGATCATAACTGATATTAACGAAGAAAATAAGTTTATGAAAATCGGTTTCGCGGATAATGCTGATTGGATGGGATCAAACCCTGATGATGATTATTATTCGGTTCCTGTAAGGAACAGGGAAGATCAGCCGTTGGGCCTGCTTTATGCTACCAATCCCGATGACATATTGCGCAATATGATTGACGAGACTGTTCTGTCAGGAGTTTTAGTAACGGAAATCCTTGACCAGAATGGAATGGTGGTCGCTGGGAACGCCGGTACAAAGGATCAGGAAAAAGTCCGGGAAGTGATTTCCAAAGGAAGTCAGCTGCCGTTTCCCATGGATTCCCAGGGCAACCGGCAGCAAATGGCTGTATTGATTCCTTTGGAAATTAATAACTGGTATGTATTAAGCGTTTTTCCGCAATCCGGCAAAAGGGACAGGCATATAGAGACCGGAATAGGGGCGCTGATTTTGCTGTCCTCAGGGCTGTTTCTATACTTTTTCTGCCGGCAGTACAAGAGTATCAATGAAAACCAGGAAGCCCTTCTGGAACTGGCAAACAGGGACAGTCTGACCGGGTGCAGGAATTTTCCGGCTTTTAAAAAGGAAGCGGAGCGGGTGATCCGGGAAGAAAATATTTTATCTTACGCAGTGTGGTATTGTGATATAAAGAAATTTAAATTCATCAATGATATTTTGGGATATGAGGAAGGGGACAGGATCCTGTCATCCATTGCGGATCTGTTTCGGGATTATGGGGAAGAGGAGGCTTTATTCTGCAGGGTTTCCGCCGATAATTTTGCAGGTCTCCACAAATATGAAACCCGGGAGGAGATGCGCAGCTGGTTTCATAATCTGGTCGAGTTTTTTCAAAGCAGAGAACTGCCTTCCTATAAAACGATTACTATAGAACTGTGTATGGGTGTTTACTGCATGGAGGAAAATGACCGGGACCTGTCCATTGAACGGATCGTAAACCGGGCAAATATTGCACAGAAGCATGTAAAGAGTCAGCCTGGCAACCAGTTTGGTTTTTATAATAAAGAAATACGCAACAAGGTGGTTTACGAGTCTGAGCTGGAATCAGAAATCGACAGGGCAATCAGGAACCGGGAGTTTAAGCCGTTTATACAGCCCAAAATATCCATTCAGAAAGGAAACCGGATTGCAGGAGGTGAGGTCTTGGTAAGATGGGAGAATCCCCGTAAGGGCACCATACCGCCTGGACTGTTCATACCTCTAATGGAACGTGACGGGAAGATAGTAAAGCTCGACCGGTACATGTTTGAGGTGGCCTGCCAGTGGCTAAACAGCTATTTAAAGACCGGCAGGGAGCCCGTAAACCTGGCTGTCAATGTTTCAAAAATTGGAATGCTGCGGGATGATTTTGTGGATTTTTACGGAAGAGTGAAAGAAAAGTATCAGATACCTGACGGACTTTTGGAACTGGAGTTTACGGAAACTGTCATGCTGAATGATGATGCGGTTTTCAGCAGCCTTGTAAGCCGGCTGCATAAAAAGGGATTTGTCTGCTCTCTGGATGATTTCGGTTCAGGATATTCATCCCTGAATTTATTAAAAAATCTTCCTATTGACGTATTAAAACTGGATATTATGTTTTTCAGGAAAAGTACGGATATAAAAAGAGAGAGGATCGTTATATCCAACATCATAAACATGGCAAAGGAGCTTCAGATCAGAACCATCGCAGAAGGGGTTGAATATGTGGAAACCGTGGATTTTTTAACGTCTGCGGGCTGTGATGTAATTCAGGGTTATGTGTTTGCGAAGCCAATGCCGATTGAGGCCTTTGATGAAATGCTATTAAAGAAAAAAGGAGAAGCCCTGATACCGGAAGATATTAGGGTCTAGATAACAATGATGGAAAAATGGGAAAAGATCCGAACCCATATTTATGTCAGCGGACGGGTCCAGGGAGTTGGTTTTCGCTTCCGGACCCAGCAGCTGGCCAGAGGAATCGGTCTTACAGGCTGGGTCAAAAACTTGTATGACGGGCGGGTGGAAATGGAGCTGCAGGGGAGAGAGGAAGAAATAGACCGCCTGCTTAATCGTCTGGGACAGGACCGCTATATCATGATTGAAAGCTTTCAGTCAGCAAGGATTCCGACGGTAGAAGAAAACGGGTTTCAGATAAGGTATTGAACGGTAGAAAATGAAAGGCGGAAGGAAGGGGCTGGCTAAGCCCCCCCCTTCCTTTGATCGCCGGTCTTTTTATACGATACAGGTATCATAAATGCTTTCTTCCCACCAACCAAAGGCAATTCTGCCAGAGGCAGATGTGGTGGGAGCTTCCGGAGTGGATAAGAAGATCAATAAAGAACCTCCGGGTGGAAATATCAGTTTCCCATTTTCAGTTTCTACTAAGGTTGTTTCCGGTTGCGCTCTGCGAACAAACGCCTTTATTCCTCCGTAAGGCTCCCCTTCTACGTTTGAGGCGTACTGTAACTTTATTTTAGGCTTTGGTAAAGGGGTAATAGCAGTATTGGAAGGCGTTACGAAATGAGAATCCATCGGTGTGCCCGGAGGCGTTGCGTTAAACCAAAACTGGGCCCGATAAGGTGCCTCCGAAATATCTGTAACGGTCCATACATTTACATATAAGTTGACCCGGGAGCAGCAAGGATTGTATAACCTGGCCCATGCACTGGTATTGTTGCCAAAAGATAAGTTATCCGCATAGCCAATAAAATATTCCCCTTGAAGGGATTTGTAAAGTTCTATTGGAACATCCACATTTTTGGGTAATATGCACGTGTCATGACTGCATATATAATGATTCATATTACCATATCCTTTCTGAATGTCTGCCTGATTAACAGGTATAGGCACTGGAGCAGCCAATATATCTTATGCTGTAACTATTAGATCGTTTCTTTCACTGGCACAGCCAGCTCAAAAAAAAGAGGACGATCCAAATCATATTGGAAGTCCTCTTTTTCCTTATAAACAAAAGATTAAAAGCAGATAACGGGAATCGAACCCGCCTCCTCAGCTTGGGAAGCTGATGTTCTACCAATGAACTATATCTGCTTAATGTCATTTGACACGTTTTACATTATAGCATAGGGTACTGGGAAATTACAATACTTTTTAATAAAAAATAGGAAAAAAATTGCCAGCAACTTGCCAAAAATGGAAAAGGCATTGTATAATGGTACATGACAATACTAGATGTGGAGGAGTATCATGGCAAAAACACAGTATAATGCGGACAGTATTACCGTACTGGAAGGTCTTGAAGCAGTGCGGAAACGTCCGGGTATGTATATAGGCAGCGTCGGGACAAAGGGATTGAACCATTTGATTTATGAGATCGTGGACAATGCTGTGGATGAGCATCTGGCAGGTTACTGCGATCAGATATGGGTTACCCTGGAAGCAGACGGGTCCTGCACTGTCAAGGATGCAGGCCGGGGAATTCCGGTTGAAATGCACAGCAAAGGCGTATCGGCAGAGCGTGTGGTTTTGTCTACGCTTCATGCAGGCGGCAAATTTGATAATGATGCCTACAAAACCAGCGGCGGACTTCACGGAGTGGGTTCTTCTGTAGTGAATGCCCTGTCTGCCCACATGAAAATTAAAGTATATAAAAATGGTCTGATTCATTATGACGAGTATGAGCGGGGCATACCAACGGTAGAACTGGTGGATGGCCTGCTTCCTACGTTAGGAAAAACAAAAGAAACGGGTACAGAGATCAACTTCCTTCCGGATGGAGAGATCTTTGAAAAAACGCGTTTTAAAGCAGACTGGCTGAAAAGCCGCCTTCATGAAACTGCTTATTTAAATCCTTCTCTTAAAATCATCTATAGGAACAAACGGCAGGGAGAAGAGGAAACCGTTGTTTATCATGAGCCGGATGGGATCATTGCATATGTAAGAGAATTAAATGCCGGGAAGGAAGCAGTCCATGATCCTGTTTATTTCAAGGGAACCATGGACAAGGTGGAAATAGAGGTCGCCCTGCAGTTTGTGGACACCTTTGAAGAAAATATCCTGGGTTTCTGCAATAATATTTTTACCCAGGAGGGAGGAACCCACTTAGCAGGCTTTAAGACCCGCTTTACCCAGATGATCAACAGCTACGCAAGAGAATTGGGAATATTAAAAGAAAAGGATGCTAATTTTACCGGTGCAGATACGAGAAATGGTCTGACAGCCGTTGTGGCAGTGAAGCATCCGGACCCTATTTTTGAAGGCCAGACTAAGACAAAGCTGGCCAGCGCAGATGCCACGAAGGCAGTATTCACCGTAACCGGCGACGAGCTGCAGCGGTATTTTGACCGAAATTTAGAGGTTTTAAAAGCAGTGATCGGATGTGCGGAAAAGTCTGCAAAGATACGGAAGGCAGAGGAAAAAGCCAAGACCAACATGCTTTCCAAATCCAGATTCTCTTTTGACAGCAATGGAAAGCTGGCAAACTGTGAAAGCCGGGAAGCGGAAAAATGCGAGATCTTTATTGTAGAGGGAGATTCCGCGGGAGGTTCTGCGAAGACTGCCCGGAACCGGCAGTATCAGGCCATTCTTCCCATCCGCGGAAAGATATTAAATGTGGAAAAGGCTTCCATGGACAAGGTTCTGGCTAATGCGGAGATTAAGACCATGATCAACACCTTTGGCTGCGGATTTTCCGAAGGCTATGGCAATGATTTTGACATTTCAAAGCTGCGGTACCACAAAATCATCCTCATGACGGATGCGGATGTGGACGGAAGCCATATTGATACCCTTTTGCTCACCTTTTTATACCGGTTTATGCCGGAGCTGATTTATAACGGCCACGTGTTCATTGCCATGCCGCCGTTGTTTAAGGTCATTCCAAAGCGTGGAGAGGAGCAATATCTCTATGATGAAAAAGAGCTGGAACGCTACCGCAGGACCCATACCGGAGAGTTTACCTTACAACGTTATAAGGGTCTTGGAGAAATGGATGCCGAACAGCTTTGGGAAACGACCCTTGACCCGGAACGCCGGGTATTAAAGCAGGTGGAGATCGAGGACGCCCGCATGGCTTCAGAGATAACAGAAATGCTCATGGGCAGCGATGTGCTTCCCCGGCGGCAGTTTATCTATGAACATGCGGATGAAGCTGAAATTGACGCATAGGGAGAGAACCGACCGTTAGGCATACCGTTATGACCGGAAAGCGGGGCAGAAAAGAGGAACCCCTTCCAGGATATCTATATGTCCGGAAAGCAGGGACAGAAGAGAGGAACCCCCTTCAGGGATACCTGTATGTCTGAAAAGCAGGGACAGAAGAGAGGAAATATGTCAGAAAAGATTATAAAAACAGAGTATTCGGAGGAAATGCAGAAGAGCTATATGAACTATTCCATGAGCGTCATTACAGCCAGAGCAATCCCGGATGCAAGAGACGGATTAAAGCCGGTACAGCGGCGTGTATTATATGATATGAGCGAGCTTCGTTTAAACCATGATAAGCCTCACAGAAAATCGGCCCGTATCGTAGGTGATACCATGGGTAAGTACCATCCCCACGGCGACAGCTCCATTTATGAGACCCTGGTGGTCATGTCTCAGATATTTAAAAAGGGAATGCCCCTGGTAAACGGCCATGGAAACTTCGGGTCCATTGAAGGAGACGGGGCGGCGGCCATGCGTTATACCGAAGCCAGGCTGGAAAAATTTGCTGAGGAAGTTTATTTAAGGGACTTGGATAAAACGGTAGATTTTATCCCCAATTATGATGAAACGGAAAAGGAGCCTGAGGTTTTGCCAGTCCGGGTGCCCAATCTACTGATCAATGGGGCGGAGGGCATTGCCGTTGGAATGAGTACCAGCATCCCTTCCCATAACCTGGGTGAGGTCATTGACGCGGTTCAGGCTTATATTGACAACCCGGATATCTCCATCTGTAAGCTGATGGAATACTTGCCCGGACCTGATTTTCCGACAGGGGGCATCATAGCAAATAAAAGTGATCTGCCCTCTATCTATGAAACGGGCGCAGGAAAGATCAAGCTCCGTGGAAAGATCGAAGTGGAGCTGGGAAAGAGGAAGGCGGATAAGGACAAACTGGTGATCACCGAGATTCCTTACACCATGGTGGGATCCGGGATCAATAAATTTCTGGTGGATGTGGCCGATCTGGTGGAAAGCAAGAAATTGAGTGATGTGGTGGATATCTCAAATCAGTCCAACAAGGAAGGAATCCGGATCGTACTGGAACTTCGTAAGGATGCAGATGTGGAAAAGATCCGCAATATTCTTTATAAGAAGACGAAGCTGGAGGACACCTACGGCGTTAATATGCTGGCCATTGCGGATGGCAGGCCGGAAACCTTGAACTTAAAAGGGATCCTTAAAAATTATCTGGATTTCCAGTACAAAAATGCAACCAGAAAATATCAGACTCTTCTGGAAAAAGAGCTGGAGAAAAAGGAAATTAAGGAAGGCCTTATCAAAGCCTGCGATATCATTGATATGATTATTGCTGTTTTAAGAGGATCCAAAAACCTAAAGGACGCAAAGAACTGTCTCATGACCGGAGATATTTCAAACATCAATTTTAAGGTTAAGGGATTTGAAGAGGATGCAAAGACCCTGCACTTTACGGAGAAGCAGGCCACTGCCATTTTGGAAATGCGTCTTTACAAGCTGATCGGCCTGGAAATCCTTCAGTTGGAAAAGGAATATAAGGAGACGTTGGCTAAAATCGCAGAATATGAAAAAATTCTCTCCAACAGGAAATTCATGGACAAGGTGATCAAGGATGACTTAGACCAGATCAAAAAGGAGTATGCTACCCCGCGCAGGACCTTAATTGAGGATGGAAAGGAAGCCGTCTATGATGAAACAGCGATTCCCGTGTCTGAAGTGACCTTTGTCATGGACCGTTTCGGCTACTGCAAGATCCTGGATAAGGCTACCTATGACAGAAATAAAGAAACCATTGAAACAGAGAACCCATATGTGGTAAACTGTCTAAATACGGACAAGATCTGTATCTTTACCAATACAGGAAATTTACATCAGGTAAAGGCCCAGGACATTCCGGGCGGAAAGCTGCGGGATAAGGGAACCCCTATTGATAACTTAAGCAAGTTTGACGGAACACGGGAAGAAATTGTATATCTATGCCATGCAGAGGGACTGAAAGGGCGTAAATTCCTATTCGCCACAAAGCAGGCCCTTGTGAAGCTAGTGCCGGGAGAAGAATTTGAAACCAACAACAGGACCGTTGCCGCCACAAAGCTTCCGGATGATGATATGCTCCTTAGGGTCCAGCTGGTAAACGGGCAGACGGATGTGGTGCTGCAAACGTCGTCCGGCGTATTTTTACGTTTCCTCACAGAGGAAATCCCGGAGATGAAGAAGAATGCCAGAGGTGTAAGGGGCATTAAGCTGACTCAGGGGGAGGCGCTGGAGGCAGTGCATCTCATAGGCGAGGATCCGGTCATTTATTATAAGGAAAAAGAAGTTCACTTAAACCGGCTGAAGATAGGAAAACGTGATGGAAAAGGCAGTAAAGTGCGTCTTTAGTGCTTTACTGCAGCATACATTTTGTTAAAATGTATTTCTGGGGCGCACAAATGTATTTTTCCAGCGAATAAATGTTGATTTTTTTTTCACTTTGTTATAGGATAATTAGGAATTTAGCATATGTTAGGATTACAAAATGAAAAGAAATGAGGAGAAAGCGATGGAAAAGAAATTGCGAGTTGGCGTTTTAGGAGCAACCGGTATGGTGGGACAGAGATTTATATCCCTTCTGGAGAATCATCCCTGGTATGAGGTGGTGACTGTTGCGGCAAGCCCCCGTTCTGCCGGCAGGACTTATGAGGAAGCAGTGGGCGGCCGTTGGAAAATGACCACCCCAATGCCAGAGGCCGTGAAAAAACTATCTGTCATGAATGTGAATGAAGTGGAATCGGTTGCAGCCAGCGTTGATTTTGTTTTCAGCGCTGTTGATATGACTAAGGAAGAAATAAAGTCCATTGAGGAAGCTTATGCAAAAACCGGAACACCGGTAGTATCAAATAACAGCGCCCATCGTTGGACACCTGATGTACCTATGGTAGTTCCGGAGATCAATCCGGAGCATTTTGAAGTCATTGAAGACCAGAAAAAACGTCTGGGTACGGACCGGGGATTCATTGTGGTAAAGCCCAACTGTTCCATACAAAGTTATGCTCCTGTTTTGACGGCATGGAAGGAGTTTGAGCCATATGAAGTGGTGGCTACCACCTATCAGGCCATATCCGGAGCCGGAAAGACCTTTAAGGACTGGCCGGAGATGGTAGAAAACATCATTCCTTATATCGGCGGAGAAGAAGAAAAGAGTGAGCAGGAGCCTCTTCGCCTTTGGGGTAAGGTGGAAAACGGAGAGATTGTGAAAGCGAGTGAACCGGTCATTACCTGCCAGTGCATCCGGGTGCCGGTTTTAAATGGACATACGGCTGCAGTATTCGTAAAATTCCGTAAAAAGCCGACCAAGGAAGAATTGATTGACCGCATGGTGAATTTTAAGGGCCTTCCTCAGGAACTGGAGCTTCCAAGCGCGCCCAAGCAGTTCATTCAGTATCTGGAAGAAGATAACCGTCCTCAGGTGACCCTTGATGTGGACTTTGAAAAAGGAATGGGTATTTCCGTAGGACGTTTAAGAGAAGACTCTGTTTATGATTATAAATTTGTGGGACTGTCCCACAACACGGTCCGCGGAGCTGCAGGCGGTGCGGTTCTTTCGGCAGAGCTTTTAACCGCAAAGGGATATATTAAAGCCAAGGAATAATTGGATCATAAAGCTCTCTCCGTAAAGGGAGAGAGCTTTCAGTAAAAAGGTATATGGAGGTAGGAATATGGCATACAAGAAAGAGCTTTGGGGAAACATGCCCGATGGAAGAGAGGTGTATTTGTATACACTGGTAAACAGAAACGGAGTTTCCGCTTCATTTACCAATCTGGGTGCAGTTTGGGTTACCATGAATGTGCCTGACAGGAATGGAACGATGGTTGATGTTGTCCTGGGATTTGACCGTGCGGACCAGTATCTTATAAACCCGCCTCACTTTGGAGCTCCGGTAGGACGGAACGCCAATCGTATCGGTGATGCAAGGTTCCGCATTAATGGAAAAGAATACAAACTGGAAGCCAATAATGGACCGAATAATCTTCACAGCGGTCCGGATCTTTACCATACCCGTCTTTGGAACAGTGAGGCAGAGGAAACTGATTTGGGAACCAGTGTCAGCTTTTCACTCTTTTCTCCGGATGGAGATCAGGGCTTTCCTGGAAATGCAAATATTACCGTAACCTATACTCTTACCGCCGATGACAGTCTTGAAATTTCCTACCATATGATCTGTGATGCGGTTACCGTAGCAAATTTCACCAATCACAGCTATTTTAATCTTCATGGACAAGGCAGCACTAACGCCATGGACCAGCGGGTCTGGATCGACGGAGATGCCTATACAAGAACGGATAATGGTTCCATCCCAACCGGGGAATTGATTCCTGTTAAGGATACTCCCATGGATTTTACGGTGATGAAGCCGATTGAACAGGATATTAATGAAGACTATGAGGCGCTGGTTATCGGCAATGGCTATGACCATAACTGGGTTTTAAATCACCCGGACAAAGAAGTTTCCCTGAGTGCTGCTGCGGAATCAGATCAGACAGGCATCCGTATGGAAGTGTATACAGACCTTCCGGGAATGCAGTTTTATACCGCTAACTCCTTAACCAATGGAACAAAGGGAAAAGACGGTGCAATTTATGGAAATCGCTGCTGCTATTGCTTTGAGACCCAGTATTATCCTGATTCCGTGAACAAACCGGAATTCCAGTCTCCTGTATTAAAGGCCGGAGAGGAATATAAAACAACCACCATTTATAAGTTTTCCAATATCTAATAAAAGTGACAAAAGATAAACCAGGGACGCAGGATACTGCGCCCCTGCTCTTATGTGAAAGGACATCAGGTGTACAAATGAACAAACAGGCTGGTAAAGGAATCAAGGCATTGTCCGCCGTAGGGCTGGTTATAACAACGATCATATGGGGCAGTGCTTTTGTTGTGATGAAAAATTCTGTGGAGGTGATTACTCCCGCTTATTTGCTGGCGCTGCGCTTTACCATAGCCTCCGCAGCACTGGTAGCCGTATTTTGGAAACGGGTGAGAAAAATCTGTAAGACTGATGTAATGTGCGGCGGGCTTTTAGGTGTATTTTTGTTTGTCAGCTATTTTTTTCAGACCTATGGTCTTCAATACACCACTGCCAGCAAAAATGCTTTTATCACTACGTTGTATGTGATCCTGGTGCCCTTTCTCCATTGGTTCTATAATAAGAAAAGACCTTCCGGAAACAATGTGGCAGCGGCTGTGATTGCAGTGCTGGGACTTGGGCTTTTATCCCTGGAAGGAAATCTTTCTGTGAATATCGGGGATGTAATGACCTTGATATGCGGCTTTTTCTTTGCCTTTCATATTGTTTTCATTGACCGTTATACAGAAGACCACGATCCCATAGCCTTGACCGTGATCCAGATGGTGGTGGCGGCAATGCTGAGCTGGGCAATGGCACCTCTTCTGGAAGGCTTCTTTGATTTTAGGGTTATCGGTTCCTCTATGATGATAAGCCTTCTGTATCTTGGGATTTTCAGTACCATGCTCTGTTTTCTTTTACAGAATGTGGGGCAGAAGCATTTAAGCCCCAATACCTCCTCCATTATTTTATCCTTTGAATCGGTATTCGGTCTGGTGTTTTCCGTTATCTTTCTGGGGGAATCGGTGACCTTAAAGCTGGCGGCAGGATGTACGCTGATGTTTGCTTCCGTTATCCTGTCTGAATATAAAAGAAAGAGTTCTGCAAAATCATAGTTGTCAGAAATAATTGCTATTCATGAAATTTAATGTTATAATAGAAGGGTTACTATCAAAAGGCAGTAGGGAGAGACATGTCAAAATCGTTATACATTGCAGAAAAACCAAGTGTGGCCCAGGAATTTGCCAATGCTTTAAAGGCGAATGGAAGACGCAGGGATGGATACATGGAATCGGACCAGGTGATCATAACCTGGTGCGTGGGGCATCTGGTAACGATGAGCTATCCGGAAAGCTATGATCCCAAATATAAGCGGTGGAGTCTTTCCACCCTTCCCTTTCTACCAAGGGAGTTTAAATATGAGGTGATTCCTGGCGTTGAAAAGCAATTTAAGATTGTAAGCAGTCTGCTGAACCGTCCTGATGTGGATACCATTTATGTATGCACGGACTCCGGACGGGAGGGAGAATACATATACCGTCTGGTGGCGCAGATGGCAGGAGTCAAGGATAAGAAGCAGAAGCGTGTATGGATTGATTCTCAGACAGAGGATGAGATTTTAAGAGGCATCCGGGAGGCGAAGGACGAATCCGATTACGATAATTTATCGGCATCTGCCTATTTAAGAGCAAAAGAAGATTATCTCATGGGAATTAATTTTTCCCGATTGCTTACACTAAGATATGGACAGCACATTTCCAATTACTTAAAAAGCGGGAAGAACACGGTAATATCTGTGGGCCGCGTCATGACCTGTGTCATGGGGATGGTGGTGCGGAGAGAGCGGGAGATAAGGGAATTTGTGAAAACTCCGTTTTACCGTGTAATCGGAACTTTTTCTAAGGAGGATCCGTCCAACCCCGGATTATCCGGTTTGGATTTTGACGGGGAATGGAGAAGTGCTCCCGGTTCCAGATATTATGAATCTCCTTTTCTTTATAAGGAAAACGGTTTTAAGGAACGCCAATACGCAGAAGAGCTGATAAACGCACTGTCTCTTATGGACCCCATGGAAGGAACCGTTGTTTCCATAGAAAAGAAAAAGGAAACAAAAAATCCACCACTGCTTTACAATCTGGCGGAGCTTCAGAATGACTGTTCCAGGATGTTTAAGATCAGCCCTGATGAAACTTTAAAGCTGGTTCAGGAGCTTTATGAAAAAAAGCTGGTTACCTATCCAAGAACCGATGCCAGAGTTCTGTCCACGGCGGTTGCGAAGGAGATTTATAAGAATATTGGAGGGCTTAAGAGTTTTACGCCTTTGTCTGAAGCAGCGGCAGAGGTCATGGAAAAGGGCTCTTACCGGACCATTGAAAAAACCAGATATGTCAATGATAAACAGATTACGGATCACTATGCAATCATACCTACCGGGCAGGGTCTTGCTTCAATAAAAGGCTTATCTTCTTTGGGAATCAGGGTATATGAAGTAATAGCGAGAAGATTCCTCAGCATTTTTTATCCGCCGGCAGTCTATCAGAAATATGCCCTGGAGCTTGCGGCAGAATCTGTGTATCCCGGTTCAGAACCCACTCTACAGCATCAAATGACGAACAAAGAGCATTTTTATGCGAATTTCCGCGTTATGCTGGATGCTGGCTATTTAAAGGTTGCAGAGGTATCCTGGGGGAAGAAGAAGCAGGAGGAAGGGAACGGTGGAACACCTTCGGAAGAAACTGTGCAGGAAGAGAATAATCCGGAATCCTCCCAGAATCAAATGAATAATCCGTTATTTGTGGCTATGCTTGGAAGTTTAAAAAAAGGAATGAAGCTTTCTCTTAAGAAACTGGCCATTAAGGAAGGAGAAACCTCACCGCCCAAACGGTATACCTCCGGTTCCATGATCTTAGCCATGGAAAATGCCGGACAGCTTATCGAAGATGAAGAGCTCCGCGCCCAGATAAAGGGAAGCGGGATCGGGACCAGTGCTACCAGGGCTGAAATCTTAAAAAAGCTGTTTCATATTAAGTATCTGTCCTTAAACAGTAAGACCCAGGTAATCGTTCCCACTCTTTTAGGCGAAATGATTTTTGATGTGGTCAATGCCTCCATCAGACAGCTCCTTAATCCGGAATTGACGGCAAGCTGGGAAAAAGGGTTGAATTATGTGGCTGAGGGGACCATAACCCCGGGAGAATATATGGAGAAACTGGAAAATTTTGTTGCCGGCCGAACAGCGGGAGTTTTGAGGCTTAACAATCATTATGACCTTCACGGTGTATTTGACGCTGCGGCAGCTAATTATAAAAAACCAAAATAGGAGATTTAAAAATGAAAAAAGAAGATATGACAAACCAGGACTTATTTGATACCAATCATACCATAGCTAAATTGTTATTTGAACAGACCACCTATCCATGGGAGATCCTTCCAAAAATCAGTGAATTCATTGTTTCCCTTGGAGAGCGTCTTCCAAAAGATGAATTTGTTCATGTAGGAAAAGCAGTGTGGATCCACAAGTCCATTAACCTTCCGCCAACCGCCTGTATGGGGGAACATGTAATTATCTGCAAGGGAGCACAGATCCGCCATTGTGCATTTATCAGAGGCAATGCCATCATTGGAGAGGGAGCTGTCGTAGGAAATTCCTCTGAAATTAAAAATTCCATACTTTTTGACGGTGTACAGGTTCCTCATTATAATTACGTGGGAGATTCCATCTTAGGCTATAAGTCTCATATGGGTGCTTCGTCTTTGGCTTCTAATGTAAAATCTGATAAGTCTCTGGTTACAGTTCATGCAGAAGACGGGGATATTGAGACAGGGCTTAAGAAGTTCGGAGCAATCATAGGTGATTTCGCTGAGGTTGGATGCGGCGCAGTCTTAAATCCGGGAACCGTAATCGGACCGAAATCCAATATTTATCCCCTTTCCTGTGTCAGAGGATGTGTAGACGCTAATTCTATCTATAAGAACCAGGGAGAAATCGTAGAGAAAAAAATGGGTGAGGAATAAGGAACAGTACAATGGATAATCAACACACTGCGGTGAAAAACGGAACCTTTGGTTCACGGATCGGGTTTATTCTCGCCTCCGTCGGCTCAGCGGTAGGTATGGGAAATATTTGGATGTTTCCCTACCGTCTGGGTCAGTATGGAGGAGCCGCTTTTTTACTTGTTTATTTTGGATTTGTTTTTTTATTCGGCATGGTAGGGCTTTCCGGCGAGTTTGCCTTTGGAAGGCTGACTGGGACAGGCCCCATAGGTTCCTACGATTATGCCATGAAGACCAGGGGGAAAAAGGGAGGAGCATATTTCGGAGCAATTCCTCTGATCGGCTCTTTCGGCATTGCCATTGGTTACGCCATCATAGTAGGCTGGGTTCTTAAATATCTGTTGGGTTCTCTGTCCGGTGCCATGATGAGGACGGATACAAGGGAGTACTTTTCCAGCATAACGGGAAAGTTCGGCAGTGTACCCTGGCATTTCCTTGTGGTGGCCATTACTGTGGCTGTGCTGGCAGGCGGTGTTTTAAAGGGCATTGAAAAGGTCAATGCGATCATGATGCCCTCCTTTTTCATCTTGTTTGCCATCATCGCAGTGCGGGTCTTTTTCCTCCCGGGTGCTTTGGCAGGCTATGAATATCTTCTGGTTCCCAGATGGGAATACTTACTGAAACCGGAAACCTGGGTAATGGCTATGGGACAGGCATTTTTTTCCTTATCCATTACTGGCTCAGGGATGGTTATTTACGGAAGTTACTTAGATAAGAAGGAGGATATTCCCAAAGCCGCCATAACCACCTCATTATTGGATACGATTGCGGCACTTTTGGCCGGTTTTGCTATTATCCCGGCGGTTTTTGCTTTCCAGATGGACCCTGCAAGTGGTCCTCCTCTCATGTTCATCACAATTCCCAAGGTCTTCTCTATGATACCGGCGGGAAGATGGGTGGCAGTGCTGTTTTTTCTTTCCGTACTGTTTGCAGGGGTGACCTCTCTGGTGAATATGCTTGAGGTATGCTCGGAGGCTGTCCAGACTCATTTGCACCTGTCCCGGAAAAAGGCGATATTTTTGGTGGGTGCTGCAGTATTTATTCCCGGTCTTTTCATTGAATACGAGCCTTATATGGGATTCTTTATGGATCTGATTACCATATACGTAGTTCCTTTTGGAGCTGTATTGTGCTCCATCATGATTTATTGGGTTTTAAAGGATGGAAAGATCATGGAGGAATTAAACAAGGGCCGGGAGAAGCCTTTAGGGCCGGCTTACCTTTTTACTGCAAAATTTGTCTATGTTTTTCTGGCGGCCCTGGTGTTTGGGCTTAGCATTTTATACAAAGGAATCGGGTAAGAATCATTGGAAGCTGCCTCTCCCGAAGCAGGCAAATAAAAACGCGCTTTGACTCCGCATAACATGCCGGATCAACGCGCGTTTTTATTTACCATTCATTGGCACTGCTTGTTATTTAGTGCCGAAAATCCTATCCCCGGCATCTCCAAGACCAGGACAGATATAAGCATTTTCATTTAACTGGCGGTCAAGGTGTCCGATGTAGATCTGAATATCCGGATGTGACTCCTGAAGCCTCTTTAAGCCTTCCGGAGCTGCAATAATTGCCATGAACTTAATGTTTCTTCCGCCATGCTGCTTGATGAAATCCACCGCTGCCACAGCGGAACCTCCGGTTGCCAGCATGGGATCGGTCACAACAATGGTTCTCTGCTCAATGGGACTTGGAAGCTTGCAGTAGTATTCATGAGGCTCATGAGTAACTTCATCCCGGTACAGTCCAATATGACCAACCTTTGCAGAGGGAACCAAAGCCAGGATCCCATTAACCATGCCCAGTCCTGCACGAAGAATAGGAACGACAGCCATTTTTTTACCGGCAATCATTGGGGTCATGCAGGTCTCAATAGGAGTTTCCACCTCCACATCCTGTAAAGGAAGGTCCCTTAAGGCTTCAAATCCCATAAGCATGGCGATTTCCTCGATAAGGGCACGGAATTCGTTGGTTCCTGTCCTCTTGTCTCTTAAAATTGAGATCTTATGCTGAATGAGTGGGTGGGTAAAAATGGTTACATTGTCCATTGAAAAGTCCATAATAATATTAATCCTTTCTTTGATCTGATCCTGTATCAGGAACTTTCTGCAAGATAAGGTTCATGAGAACACCGATTATAAATGCAGAAAGAAAACCTGAGAGTTTCATGTAATAGAGTCTACTAAAACGTTAAGTCCGTCAAGATATGGAAATCCAGCCCCATTATCAGAATCATTCCATTGCTTTGCTTTTTGCCAGGTTGATTCTGGATCATGGCATATACAGTTATTAATCGTAAAAGCTTAGGATTGTAATTCCTGGCGGATGCCAAAACGCCGGTGTTCTCAGAAGAAGTAGTATTGCAGGGCAGCCCGTAAAACCGGCCGGAAGGTTGCCAGGCTGTCTCTCAAAAAATAACCTGACGCAATTCCTTTCAGAGCAGGAACTGACTGAAAGAAGCCTTGGGCATATAAATAGGGCAGAGTATGACGAATAGCGGAGTAAACATGACAATTCCAGGTTTAAATGGCTCCTCCAGTCATTCTGACTGCAAAAATAATTCCACTCTGTGCTAAAAGTACGTTTCCTGGGATCACGGTTTCTTCCGGCTGGATCTTATGGTGATAACAGCCAGAAAACAAAGGAGAAACCAAGAAGAAGGGAACCTTAAATTTAGTGCAGCAGTGGAATATTAAGATACCGGCGCCTGCAGAAAATAATGCCGGCGGTGAATTGACCTGTCAATAAGGGGACCAGCCTGGCGGCGTCAAATATGGCGGACAGATACTGGATGCTGAGCAGATAATCCCGGGTTGTCAGTTTTGCGTTGTTACTCATTTTTCTACCCCATTTCTTTTTATTTTCCGTCCTATTTTATCAAAGAAAGGGGTAAATGGCAACTATTTTTCCTATTTTGTCTCAGGAGTATATTTTATAAGCGCAAAATCGCCCAAACTGTGCGGCACTGGAACGGAAACGATGATGGTGCCGTGATCCTCATAGCTAAAGGATTCCGGAAATACGGAAGTGTTGTCTGGTCCCTCAGCTTTCAGGGGAAAATCAGCATTTTGAAACATTTTCACATATGCTTCCTGGCTGGTTTCAGCAAGGTAAGGAAGTAGGGCTTCTGTAAGCTCAGGAGAAGTATCATTAAACTGGCAGTCAGAAGAACGAATGTATTCTGCCAATCCCCTGGGGTCCGCATAGTCTGTGAGACTGATATCTTTTGCCTGGGATATGTCGACGGTGTTGGTAAAAAACAGATGGACCGGATGAGCGGCTCCTTCCCCAGACAACAATCCGGTGTATGTGGCTGTGATCCGTTTCCTGTCTGCAGAAATTATTTTAGCTGTAATGGATAGGCTATCTGATTTCGGATTCACGGAGCATGCCTTCTGTATTTCCAGAGCATTGCTCTTTAACAGGGCATTGATCTTTTTCTCTTTCTCTCCATCCTCTAATCCGGTAATAGACGGATATTCAATGGAAACTTTTCCTTCCTCATAGGTGTGAATAACGGTAGAGATGCGGGCGGCGGAATCAGCTCTGCTGGTTTCGTTTTCCAATGCCAATGCTTTGCCGTCTGGACTTTCGGTATTGCCGGGGTTTTGGGCCCCGGTGGCAGAGGACATGGATTCCCCGTCGATTGCAGCTGTGGATACGTCGATTTTCATATAGTTTTTATGTCCGCAGCCGCTTAAGATCAGGACGCAGATAATGAAAAGGGCTGTGATGACGGAATTTCGTTTCATAGGAGTGCCTCCCTGTTTTTCGAGATTTTTTTACAGTATACCACAAATGCTGCGGTAGTGCGGCGTTTTTTTCTAAATTAAGAAAATTGTTGGAAATTGTTGGAAATAATCGCTGCGGGGGAGTGCTGTGGGCAGAGAAAAGGCCCTGGAAATCTGAAAAAATCAGCTTTCCAAGGCCTTGCCCTCTGCCAAGGGTGTAGTGCCGGCAGTGGGACTTGAACCCACACGATGTCGCCATCAACGGATTTTGAGTCCGCCTCGTCTGCCATTCCGACATGCCGGCTTTGCTTACAACGTTCATTATTTTATCATAGGATATTCCATTTGGCAAGTGTTTTTTTGAGATTATTAAATTGAAAATAAGCAAAATATATTGTATGATAGACAGAAGATAAGGTTAAGGAGGTATCTGGGCCATGACATGTAAAGAAGCGGAACGTCTGGTCATGCCTTACATCAAAGATGAATTGACAGACGAAGAGCTGGGGGAATTTCTGACGCATATGGAATCCTGTACGGAATGCAGGGAGGAACTGGAAATATACTTTACGGTTGATGTAGGAATCCGGCAGTTAGACTCCGAAACTGGGAATTATAATATAAAAGGAACGCTGGAGGCTGCCATAGAGCAGTCCAGACAAAGGCTGCAGTTGGTACGGTGTATAAAAATTGCCAGATATGCAGTGTCAACGGTAAGTATCATGGCGCTGGTTATAACAATCCTTCTGCAGTGCCGGATCTGGATACAGTGGGGGTTATTATAATAGTGGGAAATACCCGGCAGGTATCCCTTTATGCCATTAAAACAAGGGCAGGAAAGAGGAAATATGGACAGAAAAAGAATTATATTAATTGATGGGAGCAGCATGGCAGAGAATGCTTTTTATGGACTTCCTTCCAATGGAGTGAAAGGGATTCAAAGCATGGTCATGAAGCTGCTGGATGCAAAAGAAGCGGACTATTTTGCTGCGGCCTTTGATTCGGAAAGGGAAAACGGCCGGAAGGAATTTCTAAAAAGTGCAGGACTTTATGAAGAGCTTTTAAAGCAGGAAGAGCTGTTAAAGGAGACTTTCCATTCTATGGGGATCTCTGTTCTTGATAAGAAGGGTTATGCATCTTCTGATATACTGGCCTCATTGGCAAAAAGGTGTCAGGAAGAGGAAGGGGAAATCATCCTCCTGTCCGGAGACCGGAAGCTTTTGCAGGCTGTGGAAGAACATGTGACCCTTAAATTACCGGCTGTTGGAGAAGATGGTCTGGAATTTAAGTCTTATTCCATAGAGGGCATCAGGGAAGAATATGGCCTTGAGCCAGGGGACTTATTAGGAGTTTTTGGCTTGACCGAAGCAAAAGGAATCGGAGAAAAAACGGCCTGTGATTTGATAAAAAAATATCATACTATTGAAAATATTTATCAGCAGATGGAAAAAATAGAGTCTCACAGGATCAGGGAGACGCTTACAAGGAATAAGGAAAAGGTCAGGAAAAAGGAAGCGCTTTCCGCTCTTCGCAGGGACTGTGATATCCGTCTGGATTATACAAAAACCCTGGAACAGGCAGAGATCCAGAAGATTATGGACATGGATTTTGTCCCTGCTGTTTTCCCCGGAGAAGAAGAGGAAGCTTCCCTGGAATCGGGCTTTCATGTAGTTACGGACCTTTTGGAAGCGGAGGCCATATTTCTAAAATGCAAAGAAGGCTGTTGTCTGGGGATCCAGTTGGTGATAGAAGACAAGGCCCTGTCAGCCATGTCCCTTTGCCTCAGTGAAACGGAATCCTACTGTTTCATACCCCAGGGGACTCTTAAGCCGGAATATCTGGCAGAAAAAGGGTCGGAGATATGTAAAAGGGCAGGAAAGGCGGCAGTTCTTCAGTTAAAAAGTCAGCTTCCCCTTTTAAAAATCACGGAGGAAAGTCCTGTATTTGATGCCAGCATAGCCGGATATCTTTTGAATCCTTTAAAGGATTCCTATGAATATAATGATCTGGCAGCGGATTACCTGGACCTTTCTATACCCTCCAGAACCGAACTAATAGGAAAAAGCTCGATGAAACGTGCCATGGAGGAAAATAAGGAAAAGGCCGTTTCCTGTATCTGCTATATGTCTTATGTGGCATTCAGAAGCCGGGATTTACTTCAAGAGGCACTGGAAAAGGCGGGCATGGATAAGCTGTTTTATGAAATCGAAATGCCTTTGACCTACAGTCTGTATCGAATGGAAGATGCCGGAATCCGGGTGGAAAGAAAGCTGCTGAAGGAATACGGGGACCGTTTAAAAGTACGGATTGCGGAGCTGGAGCAGAAGATATATGAAGAAACAGGAGAAACCTTTAACATTAATTCCCCCAAACAGCTGGGAGAGGTGCTCTTTGACCATATGAAAATCCCGGGAGGGAAAAAGACAAAAACCGGTTATTCTACGGCTGCTGATGTATTGGAAAAGCTTGCCTCTGACTGGCCTGCGGTCAGACTGATTCTGGATTACAGGCAGCTGACCAAATTAAATTCCACTTATGCGGATGGGCTGGCAGCCTATATCGGGCCTGATGAACGGATTCACGGGACCTTTAACCAGACGATTACTGCCACCGGAAGGATCAGCAGCACAGAACCAAACCTTCAGAACATTCCGGTGCGTATGGAACTGGGAAGAGAGATCAGAAAGGTTTTTGTGCCCCAGGAGGGCTGTGTGTTCATAGATGCGGATTATTCCCAGATTGAGCTGAGGGTCCTGGCTCATATGTCAGGAGACCAGCGTCTGATCGGGGCTTATAAGCAGGCAGAGGACATCCATGCCATCACGGCCTCCCAGGTATTCCATGTCCCGCTTCATGAGGTGACGCCGCTTCAGAGGAGGAATGCAAAGGCTGTAAACTTCGGTATTGTATATGGAATCAGCTCCTTTGGACTGAGTGAGGGATTAAGCATTACCAGAAAAGAGGCCTCGGAATATATTGAAAAATACTTTGAGACCTATCCGGGAGTGAAGACATTCTTAGACGGCCTTGTGGCCGAAGCGAAGGAACTGGGCTATGCGGCCAGCATGTTCGGAAGACGCCGCCCTGTTCCAGAACTGAAATCTTCCAACTTTATGCAGCGTTCCTTTGGAGAGCGGGTCGCCATGAATTCTCCCATTCAGGGTACTGCGGCGGATATTATTAAGATAGCCATGATACGGGTAGATGGTGCCTTAAGAAAACAGGGATTAAGATCCCGGATCGTCCTTCAGGTTCATGATGAACTTCTCATTGAAGCATACAGGGAAGAGGCAGACCAGGTAAAGGAACTTCTGGCGGAAGAAATGAAGCATGCAGCAGATCTTGCAGTTTCTCTTGAAGTAGAGGCCAATGCAGGGGATTCCTGGTTTGATGCCAAATAAAGGAGTGAGGCAGAATGAGAGTGATTGGACTGACCGGAGGGGTTGGAGCTGGAAAAAGCATGGTTCTTTCTATTTTAAAGAAAGAGTACGGTGCGGAAGTGATCAAAGCGGATGAGGTGGCGCATCAGTTGATGGAACCGGGAAAGGAAGGTTATCTTGCGTTGACAAAAGCCCTGGGGAAGGGCTTCCTGAATCCGGACGGGACCATTGACCGCAAGGCTTTGGCTGCATGTATTTTTCAGGATGACAGAGTAAGGGAAACCGTAGATGACATCATCCACCCGATGGTATGGAAAACCATAAGGCATAAAATTTCTGCTTCCCAAGCAGGGCTTATTGTGGTAGAATTTGCAATTATGAATGAAAAAACGGATGAAGCCTGGGAGGAAATGTGGTATGTCCGCACCTCAAAGGAGAACCGGATCCGCCGTCTGGCAGAAAACCGGGGCTATACGAGAGAGCATTCAGAACGTATCATAGCCAGCCAGGCCTCTGAATCAGAATTTTTAAGCCGTTGCACACGGGTTATCGAAAATGATGGTTCTATGGAGGAAGTAAGGGGACAACTGGCTGAAATATTAAAAAACAGGGCATAGGAAGTCCGGGATTTTGGCAAATGCACCATGGAAGGATATATCCGGGAAGCCTCCTGCGGGCCTCCTTTTATGCTCAAATAGCGTCATCGGAAAAGAGGAAATACCCTTTGGGTATCCCTTTATATCCCAAAAGCGTGGATAAGAAAGAGGAAAGTATGAGATTGGTAAGTATTGCAAGCGGAAGCAGCGGAAACTGCATTTATGTAGGCTCCGATACCACCCATATTCTGGTGGATGCCGGGATCAGCAACAAAAGAATCCAACAGGGATTAAATGAAATCGGGTTAAAGGGAAGTGAGCTGACTGGTATCGTCATCACCCATGAACACTCTGACCACACAAAAGGTCTGGGTGTTCTGGCCAGGAAGTATGGAGTTCCGATTTACGGGACAAGGGAAACCCTGGATGAGATATCAAAGCAGAAATATCTTGGAGAATATCCCAGAGAACTTTTTCACGCTGTCAGTCCTGATGTGGATTTTTGTGTGGGAGATCTGGAAGTAAAGCCCTTTTCCATTGACCACGATGCATCAAACCCGGTGGCTTACAGGATTCAGCATGGGCACAAATCTGTTGCAGTAGCTACGGATATGGGACATTACGACCAGTATATCATTGAACATCTTCAGGGTCTGGATGCATTGCTTTTGGAGTCCAACCATGATGTAAATATGCTGCAGGCAGGGCCTTATCCTTATTATTTAAAACGCAGGATCCTGGGGGATCACGGACACCTTTCCAATGAGAATGCAGGGCGGCTTTTATGCTGTATTCTTCATGAAAATCTTAAGAAGATTCTGCTGGGCCACTTAAGCAAGGAGAACAATTATGAGGAGCTTGCTTATGAAACAGTAAGGCTTGAAATCACAGAGGGAGATAATCCATTTAAGGCATCGGATTTTTCCATATCAGTTGCAAAAAGGGATCAGATGTCGGAAATTATCACTATATAATGAGCGAAATAAGAAGGATCGCTTGCCCATTCGGCGAAGGCGGAATGCCGGTCATGTTTCGCAGAATCATAATCTAATTGAAGAGGAGAAGTATTATGAACAAAACGATTATTACAGTAGTTGGAAAAGACACGGTTGGGATCATAGCCAAGATCTGTACTTACCTGGCTGGCAACAAGGTGAACATATTGGACATTTCCCAGACCATTGTCCAGGGATTCTTTAATATGATGATGATTGTGGATATCAATGACGCACCTAAGCCTTTTGGGGAGCTGGCCGATGAACTGGAACGGATCGGTGATGAAATCGGCGTAAAGGTAAAGTGCCAGCGAGAGGAAATTTTCACCAGTATGCACCGGATCTGATGATGAAGTCAAGGCTTAAGAAAAGGATGGGTTCCCGATATGTTAAATATGTTTGAAGTAAATGAAACCAATAAAATGATTGAACAGGAACTGCTTGATGTACGTACCATTACCATGGGTATCAGCCTTCTTGACTGCAGCGATGGTGATTTAAATGCTGTAAATGAAAAGATTTACAACAAGATCACAACCGTTGCAAAGAATCTTGTGGCAGTGGGAAAGGAGATCGAAAAGGATTTTGGAATCCCCATTGTGAATAAAAGAATTTCCGTGACCCCCATTGCCTTAGTAGGCGGAGCAGCCTGCAAAAGTCCGGAGGATTTCGTAACCATCGCACAAACCCTTGACCGTGCGGCCAAAGAGGTAGGCGTGAATTTCATCGGCGGCTATTCCGCCCTGGTAAGCAAAGGAATGACCGCAGCGGATAAAAACCTGATCTGTTCCATACCAAAAGCCCTTGCATGCACGGAACGGGTGTGCAGCTCCGTCAATGTAGGCTCCACGAAGACTGGTATCAATATGGATTCCGTTGCCCTTATGGGAGAAATCGTAGTGGAAACGGCAAAAGCCACCGGGGACAGGGATTCTCTGGGATGTGCCAAGCTGGTGGTATTCTGCAATGCACCCGATGATAATCCCTTTATGGCAGGAGCATTCCATGGAGTGACGGAAGCAGAAACAATTATTAACGTAGGAGTCAGCGGTCCTGGGGTTGTTAAGACCGCCATTGAAGCGGCCAGAGGAAAGGATTTTGGTGTTCTTTGCGAGACCATTAAGAAAACAGCCTTTAAGATAACCCGTGTGGGACAGCTTGTGGCCCAGGAGGCATCCAAAAGACTGGACGTTCCATTTGGGATCATCGATTTATCCCTTGCACCTACTCCTGCCGTGGGTGACAGCGTGGCTGAAATCCTGGAAGAGATCGGCCTGGAGCGGGTTGGTGCGCCTGGTACTACGGCCGCCCTTGCCCTGTTAAATGACCAGGTGAAAAAGGGCGGCGTCATGGCATCCTCTTACGTAGGCGGTTTAAGCGGTGCCTTTATTCCGGTCAGCGAAGATCAGGGGATGATCGATGCAGTGGCAATGGGAGCACTGAACATTGAAAAACTGGAGGCAATGACCTGTGTTTGTTCTGTGGGACTTGATATGATCGCGATTCCAGGAGATACGCCGGCTACCACCATAGCAGGCATCATTGCAGACGAATCCGCCATCGGTATGGTAAACCAGAAGACCACTGCAGTCCGTATAATTCCGGTAATAGGAAAATCTGTGGGAGATACGGTGGAATTCGGCGGTCTTTTAGGATATGCTCCTGTTATGCCGGTGAGCAGATACTCCTGTGAGAAATTCATATCAAGAGGCGGACGGATTCCGGCGCCTATCCATAGCTTTAAGAATTAAGCACCGGCGTAGAAAGGATTCGGCAGATGAATATTTATTTGATTCGCCATGGACGGCAAAACAGTAAGCTCTGCAATATTGATGTAGCTTTGTCCAAAGAAGGCCTCCTCCAGTCGGCCCTGGTGGGAAAACGGCTGGCTTCCAAAGGCATTGAGGCAGTGTATTCCAGCCATTTGATCCGGGCAGTGGAGACTGCCGGGGAGGCGAACCGTTACTGGAACGCAGAACACATCATAAGACAGGAGCTTAAAGAGATTTCCTTTGGAGAAATGGAAGGTCTGGCGGATGAGGAGATTGGAGCAAGATTCTTGGATTTTAAGAAAGAACAGGAACGTATGGAAAAGGATCTGCCTTATCCTGGAGGCGAATGCGCCGGGGATGTCATTCGGCGGGCAATGCCGGTTTTTGAGGAAATTGCCGCAAGCGGATATAAACATGCAGCGGTTGTGACTCATGGAGGGGTGATCCGCACCGTGACCTCGGCATTGCTTCGTATGGACCCGAAGTATTACCGGATTCTTGGAAATTCCCTTGAAAACTGCAGCATCACGGAAGTGCACTGGGATGAAAAAACAAGGCGTTTTTTTGTGGAACGCTTTAACGATTATGCACATCTGGAACCTTATCCGGAGTTACTGCGGGCAAGCTGGGTGGAGGCAGAAAACTGAAAGCAGAAACACTCAAGGGCATACCCTTTTGCCCCAAATGCATAGGCAGGAAAATGGAAAGGAATTGTCTGATTCATGGAACAAATGGAAAGAGATAAACTCATACAGATCGGAAGGGAATTTCTTGATGAAAATCTGCTTCGGATCGTGATCAGCAATCCGGCGGATAAGCAGGGCGTTTCCAAAGTAAAGGTACGCCCGCTTTTGCTAAAGGGAAACCTGGTCTTTCAGGCAGAGGAGCTGGTAGGAACCCAGGCTTTTCATAGAAATTATACGGCTGAAGAATGTATCAGCTATATAGAAGATCTTCTGGATGGAAGACTGCGTCAGATGGAGCTTGAATCCGGGAAAGGTCAGGTAAGAGTCCTGGTGAGTAAAAAAGGGGTCTTAAGCATCAAGGTGAAACGGCAGCAAAAGATTGAGGTGCCTTCTCCGGTTCCCCGGCATAACCGGCAAAAGGCTTATCTATTAAAAGAAGGGGTGCCGGTTCCCTTTCTGGTGGATTTGGGGGTCATGACGGAAGAAGGAAAAATCATTGCTTCCCGGTATGACAAGTTTCGGCAAATCAACCGTTTTTTGGAATTTATTGAGGACATTCTTCCCAGGCTTCATAAGAACAGAGAGAATGTAATCATTGATTTTGGATGTGGAAAATCTTATCTGACCTTTGCTATGTATTACTATCTTCATGAGCTGAAGGGATATTCCATTCAAATTATTGGACTGGATCTAAAGCAGACGGTCATTAATGACTGCAACCGTTTGGGAGAGCGGTATGGATATGATAAGTTAAAATTTTATCATGGAGATATTGCTTCCTATGAAGGAGTGGATCATGTAGACATGGTGGTGACTCTTCATGCCTGTGATACCGCTACGGATTATGCCCTTGCAAAGGCAGTCCGCTGGGGGGCCTCAGTCATTTTGTCTGTTCCATGCTGCCAGCATGAGCTGAATAAAACCATGCGCCAGGAGCTTATGGCACCAGTATTTCAATATGGACTCATCCGGGAACGGATGGCAGCCCTTTATACCGATGCACTTAGGGCGGAAATACTGGAAAACCAGGGATACCGCACCCAGATTCTGGAATTTATCGATATGGAGCATACGCCAAAGAACATTCTCATCCGGGCAGTAAAACAGGGCGGAAAAAAGGACAACCAAAAAGAGATAGAGGAAATCCTTCAATTTCTTCATGGCAGACTGACCCTTTCCGGCTTATTGCTGGAAGCGGATATAAAACCGAAAGCAGATGGTAATTTATGATGATATGTGGTATGATATATAAAATCACTTAAGGAGGAGTTGTCAATGCCTTTTATTAATTCGAAAGTAAATGTCTCATTATCAGAAGAAGAAAAAACAACCTTGAAGACCAGACTCGGACAGGCAGTCAGCCTGATTCCCGGCAAATCGGAAAGCTGGCTCATGGTTGGATTTGAAGATAACTGTTCTCTTTACTTTAAAGGAAAAAATAATACAAAGATGGCTTTTGTGGAAGTGAAAATTTTCGGTCATGCATCAGCACGTGATTATGACCGGCTGACTGCTGAGATTTGCAAAATCTACAAAGATGTGCTTTCCATTGCCCAGGATAAAATTTATGTGAAATATGAGGAAGTGGATCACTGGGGATGGAATGGCGGAAACTTTTAACTGCACCAGCTGATTCTTAGTTCGGGAGGAATGGCTTATGGAGCTTTGGGATGTTTACGATGAAAACAGAGTGGCCACCGGAAAAACCCATGTCCGGGGAGTTCCGCTGAACCAGGGGGAATATCATCTCGTTGCGGATGTATGGCTGGTGAACGAGGATCAGGAAATTTTACTGACCAGGAGGCATCCGGATAAGCCCTATGGCCTTATGTGGGAGTGTACCGGGGGTTCTGTTCTTATGGGTGAAACAAGTGTGGAAGGGGCACTTCGGGAGCTATCGGAAGAGGCCGGAGTCCGGGCGGAAAAAGAGCAGCTCCTTCTGATCCATACCATCCGTCTGAAGGAGCGTTTTGTAGATACTTATATCACAAGGCAAAATGTCATTATAAAGGATATAATCATTCAAAAAGAAGAAGTGGTGGATGCCAAATTTGTCACCTTTGAACAGCTCCTTGAGATGTGGAAACAGGGGATCGTAGTACCCAAATCACGGTTTCTTCTATATAAAGACAGGATCCGGGAATTTGTTCAGCCGCTGTCATAAGATGACGACGGAATGGGTGAACTCATTTTTCATTTGTATATGGTATTTATTCTGAACAATGGTCTGGTAGATGTGGGAACAGTAAAAATCCCGCTGAAGCATGGACCAGGCCGTACCGGATAGGATGAGCCTGGCATCTGCGGTTTTTGTAATGAGAGGGATGTTCCCTCTCTTTTTTATTTCTCCCATAAGGTTAGCAGAAGTCTTTTTAAAGCCTAATACCCTGGCATATGGAGCGTAACCGGCATTTCTCCCTAAAGCGGTCTCATGGGAAGTGATGCCCAAAGCGATATGGAGAAGAGCACGGCTGATTCGGGTATAAGTATACTGCCTTGTCTTTAACCGGTTGATTCTTTCTTCAAAAGGAAGGAAATCCGTAAGCTGTTTGAAAAGCCTTGCACCCAGTTCCTCTGAAACATCGGCATACTTATGAAAGGGTATTCCTTCATGGTCCAGTTTTAAAAGAGATGTATTTAGCAGAGCACTGAAATCTTCGGGAAACACAGGGTAGCCCTGAGCCATCATCTGCCTGACCGCAGCCGGTACCTGTATCAGGGCAGATTCTGCATCCTTTAAGATATCCGGGTTATCATAAAGGGCTTTTCTGATACCGGTGGCAGAACTGAAATGTTCTGTAACCAGGCTGGTATCGTGATAACCGCAGCCTTTCCTGGAAAGGGTGACAGGAACAATGGGACTCTTTTGCCGGTAAAGGGCCTTACAATATTCAATTCCTAGGATGTTGTTTGGTGATACCAAAACAGAAGACTCCTCATTTTTTAGAATTCCGCAGGAGATCAGAGCCTGGTTTCTGGCTTCCGGAAAGGTGGCCCCCTTTTTCAGCTCCTTGCGCAGTTCCTTCGTATAAACAGTGGGTTCTGTGGCTAAAATAGAAGCAATACCGGAAAGTTTTTCCACATCTCCGCATTCGCTTCCAAAGCAGAGGCTGCCGGCCACCCCCAGATTGTTGAGAAGGGCGACCCCGCAGGCAGCAAAATCCTCTGCGCTGCTGGAGGCAAAGACGGAGGGGATCTCTATTACAAGGTCGGCTCCGCAGGACAGGGCCATGGCTGTTCTGGTGTATTTATCATAGATGGCAGGAGCGCCTCTTTGGACAAAATCTCCGCTCATGACCACGATGCAGTAGTCTGCCTGCGTCATTTCCTTAGCCTTCCTGATATGGTAGGCATGTCCATTGTGGAAGGGGTTATATTCGGCGATAATGCCAACGGCAAGAGAATTTTTGTTCATTACCATTAAAACTTCCTTTTTCTTTTTTTTATACTCTATTATGCTATTGTTTCGTAAAAAATGCAAATTATTTTGGCGCAAGACTTGAAAAATTTAACGAATACACATAGAATAGAGTGAGAATCAATGAAAAACATTGATTACAAGAACAGGAGAATAGATAGGTATGAACTTTATCGTTGAAACATCAGCTCGTCATGTACATTTATCTCAGGAACATCTTGAGATTTTATTTGGAAAGGGCTATGAGTTAACAAAGAAAAAATATTTATCCCAGCCGGGTCAGTATGCTTGCGAAGAGAGAGTTACTGTTGTAGGTTCTAAAAGTGAGTTTAAAGGAATTTCCATTTTAGGACCGGTTAGAAAAGCGACTCAGGTAGAGCTATCTATGACGGATGCCCGTTCCATCGGGATTGCAGCGCCTTTAAGAGAATCCGGTGACGTTGCCGGCAGCGGTGCATGCAAAATCATAGGACCTGCTGGTGAAATTGAAATAACGGAAGGCGTAATCATTGCCAAGCGTCATATCCATGCAACACCGGCAGAAGCAGAAACGCTTGGCGTTACGGATGGAGAAACCGTTTCTGTAAAAGTTGGCACGGCTGGAAGAAGCCTTATTTTCGGAGATGTTGTTGTGCGTGTGAATAAAAATTATGCTTTGGCTATGCACATTGATACAGATGAATCCAACGCAGCAGGCTGCGGCAGAGAACAGTACGGCGAAATTATAAAATAAATAAAGGAGAATCAAAGGAATATGAAAATTTTAGTTATTAACTGCGGAAGCTCTTCCTTAAAGTATCAGCTGATTGATATGGAAAACGAAGGCGTTCTGGCAAAAGGTTTATGCGAGAGAATCGGCATTAACGGTTCCAAGCTGTCTCATAAGGCAGAAGGAAAAGAGGAATTGGAAGTAGAAAAAGAAATGCCGAACCACACCGTTGCGATTAAGCTGGTTATGGATGCATTGGTTGATCCCCAATACGGTGTCATCAAGGATACCAGTGAGATTTCTGCAGTAGGACACCGGGTTCTCCATGCCGGTACGATTTACAGCGATTCCATTGTAGTAAATGAAGATGTGAAAAAGGTTATCCGTGACTGCTTTGATTTGGGACCTTTGCACAACCCGGCAAACCTTGTGGGAATCGAAGCATGTGAAGAAGCAGTACCAGGCGTTCCCAATGTAGCGGTATTCGATACTTCTTTCGGTATGGGTATGCCTGAAAAAGCATCCATGTATGCAATTCCTCATGAATATTTTGAAAAATATAGCATTCGCCGTTACGGCTTCCATGGGACAAGCCATAAATTTGTATCCAATGAAGCTTTAAGCTACTGCGGTCTGGATCCTGAAAACGGTAAGGTCATCGTATGCCACTTAGGAAATGGTGCCAGCATTTCTGCCTCTGTGGGCGGCAAGTGTGTGGACACAAGCATGGGTCTTACTCCTTTAGAAGGCCTTATTATGGGAACCAGAAGCGGTGATATCGATCCTGCTGTTGTTCAGTTTATCTGCAATAAGGAAGGCAAGAGCGTCAATGAGGTATTGGATATTTTAAATAAGAAGTCCGGTATTCTTGGAATGTCCGGCGGAATTTCCAGTGATTTCCGGGATGTACAGAAGGCTCAGGGAGAAGGAAACCATTTGGCTGACGTAGCCATCCAGGCATTTATTTACCGCGTAGCAAAATATATCGGTGCTTATACGGCAGCAATGAACGGCGTGGATGCCATTGTATTTACTGCAGGTGTTGGCGAAAACGACAAGCCTATCAGAGGCGCTGTTTGTGAATACTTAGGCTATCTTGGTATTTCCATTGATGCGGAAGTTAATAAGGCAAGAGGAAAACGTGTTATGATCTCCACACCGGATTCCAAGGTAAAGGTATGCGTCATTCCTACCAATGAAGAACTGGCCATTGCAAGAGAGACAATGGCTTTGGTATAATCCGGGAGAAAACGGTACATGATGTTGTGTATGGGTTACAGTTCAGCCATACCATTATTCCCATGGCTGAACTGTTACTTCAAATATGGAAATATTTGTTGACAAATGTTGCACCCATATGTATAATAACATAGGTGCGTATTAGGAGACTAGTATGCTTATTAATTTAACTGAGTTGTTCACCCTGGAAGGGAAAGAGAAAACTTATACACCCGATCTTGATATGAAGATCTATCACGGGCCTTATGGTGATTATGAAGTAGTGGATGCAGAACCTGTTCTGCTGCGGATTATGAATCTGGGAGACAAAAAGCTGGAAGTGGAAGGAAAAGCGAAATTAGCTTTGCTCATTCCATGCGACCGCTGCTTGGAGCCGGTGCGCGTTGATCTGGATTTTGATATCATCCGTGCCCTTGATTTAAGTGAGACGGATACGGGAATTGTAGAAGATTTCGAAGAACAGCCATTTGTTAATGGTTATAATCTGGATGTAGACCAGTTGGTTTGTGATGAACTCATACTGAACCTGCCTATGAAAGTTCTCTGCAGTGAAGACTGCAAGGGGATTTGTAATAGATGTGGAACAAATCTCAATCATGAGACTTGTGACTGCGATATTAGGTCTACGGACCCTAGAATGGCAGTCATCCAGGATATTTTTAAAAAGTTTAAGGAGGTGTAACCATGTCTATCTGTCCAAAGAACAAATCTTCGAAAGGAAGAAGAGACAAACGTAGAGCAAACTGGAAGATGAGCGCTCCAAACTTAGTGAAGTGCAGCAAGTGCGGTGCACTTATGATGCCTCACAGAGTATGCAAGGCTTGCGGTTCTTACAACAAGAAAGAAATCATTTCTGTTGAGTAATATTAAAAAAGCTGAATAAGCTGGCAAAATCAAGGCTTTCCGGATTTTCGGAAAGCCTTGATTTTTTGTGGAGGAAAAGGAGAAATATTCTGCCTATGTATTTGGCACTATTTTCTGCTTTTATAAAAGTATCGTTCAACCCGTTGTAAAAAAAATATAAAAAAAGCTTTACTTTCATTGAATCATATGTTAATATGCATATGTAACCGGTTACATAAAGGAGATTTAACATGAACATACGGGATATTGCCAAAAAGGTGGGTGTTTCTTCTGCGACTGTGTCCAGAGTGATAAACCAGTCTGGGTACGTAAAAGACGAAACAAAGCAGAAGGTATTAGCAGCGATTGAAGAAGCAGAATTCGTACCGAATGCCATAGCAAGAAGTTTAAGCATCCGTGACTCTTCCAGTATCGGAGTTATTGTTCCGGATATAGCCAACGAATTTTTTTCCAGCGTAATAAGCGGAATGGGAGAGATAGCAGCCAATAACCAGTATAACATTGTTTTATTTGATACAGGTGAAATGCAGGAAAGAGAACATCAGTATCTTCAGATGGCAGAAGGCCAAAGACTTTCCGGTTTGATTATTACCCCGGTTTCTGAACTTGATATGATGACCCGGGATAAACTGATTCAATTTGAAAATAAAGGAATTCCGGTGGTCCTGGTAGACCGTAATATTAGAAATTCCAGTCTGGATGGAGTTTTTGTAGAAAATGCTGCTGCTGCCTATAAAGGAGTGGAAGCCCTGATCCATGCCGGTCACCGGAAAATTGCGATCATTACCGGACCCAGCACCTCTATGCCTGGCAAGGACCGGTTAAATGGATACAAAGCAGCTTTAAAGGATTACAGGATGGAGCTTAAGGAAGAGTATATTGTATCCGGTGATTTCAAGATCATAAAGGCATATGAACGGACAAAAGAATTGCTGGAGCTTGCGGATCCGCCGACTGCAATTTTTGCCTCCAATAACCAGACCAGTCTGGGAGTTCTTAAGTATCTCACAGAGCATAAATTAAAAATGGGCAGAGATATCTCTATGGTAGGCTTTGACCAGATTGAGTCTCTGAAAATAATAGATTACAGGCTTTCTACCATCGAACGTGATGCAAAGAAGCAGGGATATGAAGCAATGGCAATGCTCATTGACAAGCTATCCCATAAGGAGAGTAAAAGCTCCGGCAGAAAAATCTTTGTTCCGTATCAGGTAGTGCTTCGCGGGTCAGAGTTGATAAAATAGGCTGCGGTTAGCAGTTTATTTTTACCCCGGGTATGTAACCGGTTACATACCCGGGGGAGATAGATAATGATAGAAAAGAGGAGAAGAAAATGAATATTGCAAAAATGGTGGATCACACAATGCTTAAGGCGGATGCCACATCAGAAACGATCAAAAGATATTGTTTAGAGGCAAAAAAATATGGATTTGCCTCCGTATGTGTGAATACATGTTATGTTCCTCTCGCCGCACAGGAATTAAGGGGCAGTGAGACAGGTGTTTGCTGCGTGGTTGGTTTTCCGCTGGGTGCGATGCTGACTTCTGCAAAAGCCTATGAAGCTTCTGAAGCAGTAAAAGCTGGGGCCGATGAAGTGGATATGGTAATGAATATCGGAGCCATGAAGGAAAAGAATTATGATCTGGTACGTAACGATATAAAGGCGGTTGTAGAGGCCTCCCAGGGTAAGGTTGTTAAAGTTATTTTAGAGAACTGCCTTTTAACGAAGGAGGAAATCAAAATAGCCTGCGAGATTTCAGTAGAAGCTGGTGCTGATTTTGTTAAAACATCCACAGGTTTTAGTACAGGCGGTGCAGTGACCGAGGATGTGGCACTTATGAAGCAGACGGTAGGAAACCGGGCAAAGGTAAAGGCAAGCGGGGGAATCCGCACGCCGGAAGAGGCACAGGCTATGATTGAAGCCGGAGCGGACCGGATCGGGGCAGGCAATGGAATCGCCTTGTTATAGGGAAAGGAGAAGGGTTATGGGGAAAAAAGTAACAGTCTTTGGAAGCTTTGTAGTGGATCTTATGGGAAGATGCCCCCATCTTCCGGTTCCGGGAGAAACCGTGAAAGGAAGTATTTTTAAAATGGGTCCTGGAGGCAAAGGATTTAACCAGGGGGTGGCTGCCCATAAGGCGGGCGCTGATGTAACCATGGTAACCAAGCTTGGCGAGGATGCATTTGCAGACGTGGCATTAAGCACCATGAAGAAGCTGGGGATGGATACGGAACGGATATTCCGCACCGGGCAGACAGAGACAGGATGTGCTCTGATCATGGTGGATGAAACCACCAGTCAGAATGAAATCCTGGTTATTCTGGGTGCTTGTGACACAATTACAGACGAAGAAGTGGAATCCATTGCAGATCTGCTGGACCAGTCGGATTTTCTGCTGACCCAGCTGGAAACCAATATTTCTTCCGTGGAAAAAATTATTGATATTGCATTTGGGAAAGGTGTAAAGATCATTTTAAATACGGCTCCTGTTCAGCCGGTCAGTGACAGCATACTAAGTAAGGTGGATCTGATCACGCCAAATGAGGTGGAAGCGGAGATATTAACGGGAATACCGGTAGATGGGGAAGAGAATGCTGGTAAAGCCGCCGACTTCTTTTTTGAAAAAGGGGTAAAAAATGTACTGATTACCATGGGGGGTAAAGGGGTTTACTTAGCAACTCCTGAGAAGAGGGGCATCCTGCCTGCTTACCGGGTCAACGCAGTTGATACCACCGGAGCCGGTGATGCGTTTAATGGCGGACTGGTGGCAGCTCTGGCAGAAGGCAAGGACTTATGGGAGGCGGTAGCCTTTGCCAATGCATTAGCCGCTATATCGGTTCAGAGAATCGGAACCACACCGGCCATGCCTGACCGGGAAGAAATTGATTTATTTATTCATGAGCAGGAAAAGGAGGAAGGGTCATGTTAAAAACAGGAATTTTGCACCCTCAGTTAGCAAGGGTCATGGCAGAGCTCAGACATATGGATCTGCTGGTAATCGGAGATGCCGGACTTCCGATTCCCAAGGGAGTGGAACGGGTGGACTTAGGCTGGAAGCCGGGAAGCCCTTCTTATTTGGAGGTACTGGAAGAAATAGAAAAGTATATGGTAACGGAAAAGGCCATATTTGCAGAGGAGGCACTTACTGTAAGTCCAGGACTACATGAGAAGGCACTGGGGCTGTTGCCTGAGGGCATTCCGGTGGAGTATGTGCCCCATACGGATTTAAAAAAGATTACTGAGGGGGCCAAGGCGATCATCCTGACAGGTGAATTTACAGGATATACCAATGTGGTGCTGGTCTCAGGCTGCGCATATTGACCGGAAGCAAAGGGGAAGTGGTGAAATCATATGGGAGGAAGGTTAGTTTTAAAACTGGAATCAATCGTTAAGACGTTTCCCGGTGTCAAGGCTCTTGACGGGGTGCATTTAGAGATTTTTGAAGGAGAGGTCCATGCCCTGTGCGGAGAAAACGGGGCAGGGAAATCCACCTTAATGAAAATAATCGCAGGAGCGCAGCCTTATACTTCCGGTGCCATGTATCTGGCTGGAAAAGAGGTGGTATTCCATAGCGCCAAGGATGCGGAAAAGCATGGAATCGCCATGATCTATCAGGAATTTAATATGGTTCCTGAATTGTCGGTGGCAGAAAACATGTATCTTGGAAGACTTCCTGTGAGTCAGTTTGGAAAAGTGGATTGGAACAGGCTGTACCGGGAAGCACAGGAAAATCTGGAACATCTGGGCTTAAAGTTCAGTGCAAAGACAAAGGTCCGGAATTTATCTGTGGCAGAGGCTCAGATGACGGAAATCGCAAAATGCCTGACCATTGGGGCCAAAATCATTATTATGGATGAGCCAACAGCTGCACTGGCGGAGGAGGAAATCCAGATTCTCTTCCGGACGATTGATGAGTTAAAGAAAAAAGGAATTGCGATCATTTACATTTCCCACCGCATGGATGAGATTTTTCAGATTTCAGACCGGCTTACGGTTTTTCGTGATGGAAAATTCGTTGCATCAAAACTTGTCGGTGAGACAGATTATGATGATGTGGTATCCATGATGGTCGGACGCAATGTATCCAATCTATACCCGGTAAGAGATTACAAACTTAAAGAAGTGGTGTTTGAAGCCAGAAATCTAAACAGCCGCGGGGTTCATGATGTCAGTTTAAAACTCCATAAAGGGGAAATATTAGGAATTACTGGACTGTTAGGTGCCGGCACCATAGAGCTTTCTAAGTTGATTTACGGCGCTATCCCAATGGACAGCGGAGAAATTTATGTACATGGCACAAAAAGGGACTGTTCATCCCCAAGAAAAGCATTGGAGGCCGGAGTCGGGTTTGTATCCGATGACAGGAAGCAGGAGGGACTTGTCTTAATAAGAAGCATCAAAGAAAATATATCCATGTCCTCTTTAAAAAAGCTGACCAAAGGTTTCCGGATGGATAACAGGCTGGAGATGGAACGTGTCAAGGAACAGGTGAAAGCGCTGAATATAAAAATCAGTTCCCCGCAGCAGCCTGCCGGAAAGCTAAGCGGCGGAAACCAGCAGAAAATTGTGTTTGCAAAGGTGCTGTTAGCGGATTCTGATATTCTGATTTTAGATGAGCCTACACGGGGAGTTGATGTGGGGGCCAAGGCAGAGATCTATGCCATAATGAACAAGCTGACAGAGGCCGGTAAGAGCATCCTGGTTATTTCCACGGATTTGCCGGAGCTGATCGGAGTCAGTGACCGTGTCATCGTCATGCGGGAGGGACGGACGGTATTAGAAATCTCCAAACAGGAAATGAATCAGGAAAAAATATTAGCGCATGCGTCTGGAGGGGTAAGTGAAAATGAATCAGGAAACTAAAAAACGGTTAATTAACCAAATAAATATATACCGATCGGTTTTGATTTTACTGGTAATCTGTATGTTTGCCGCTTTTTTATCAAAAAGCTTTTTAAGTGTTTCCAATCTGTTTAACGTATTTAAACAGGTGACAGTTGCCGGAATCATCGGCTGCGGCATGACCTTTGTGATCCTTACCGGCGGAATTGATTTATCCGTAGGTTCCATTCTGGGGTTTGCCGGAGTGGTAGCCTCCGGTGTGCTGGCATCCACGGGAAATACCTTACTTGCGGTATTTACGGCAGTTGCTATTGGAATTACCTGCGGAATTGTAAATGGTTTTTTTATTTCTCAATGCGGCATTCCCCCGTTTATTGCTACCTTGGGAATGATGACTCTGCTTCGGGGCTGTGTTTTGGTCTACACCAAAGGTTCCCCCATTCCGGTGAAAATAGATTCCTATAAATTTATTGGTAAGGGTACGGTTCTGGGGATTCCGGTACCTGTAATTATACTGATAGCACTTTTCCTGCTGGCTCATTATATATTGACGCAAACCAGCTTTGGACGCAGCATTTATGCATTTGGCGGAAACCGGGAAGCCGCCCGTTTATCCGGGATTTCTGTAAAAAAGACGGAATGGATGGCTTACATCATCAACGGTTTCTTAAGTGGAATTGCGGCAGTGGTTTTAACAGCCAGACTGGGGTCCGCCCAATCCACCAGCGGACAGGGAATCGAAATGGACGCTATTGCAGCAGTCATACTTGGAGGAACCAGCTTAAGCGGAGGAACCGGATTTGTGCTTCCTACCGTGGTTGGTGCCATGATCATGGGAATAATTGATAATATTCTTACACTTATGAACGTAAATCCCCATGCCACCAATATTGTTAAGGGTGCAGTTGTGCTTATTGCAGTTCTGGTGGACAAAAAGGTCAAGGATTTATCTGCGAAAGCAGAATAAATAAAACTATTCATGTATAAAGAAGGGAAGGTAAAAAATTATGACGAAAAGAAAACAAATGACAGCGATGGTAGCGGCTGCAGGACTCGTTCTTGCATCACTGGCAGGTTGCAGCAGCGGAGAGAAAGCCGCTGAGACCAAGCAGGAGACCACCCAGACGGAAGCAGCTACCACAACAGCGGAAGCCCAGTCAAAGGCAGAGGCAAAGTCGGGGGACAAGAAGTATGTGGTAGGTCTTGCCATGAATACTCAGACAAATCCGTTCTTTGTGGATGTAAAAGATGGGGTACAGAAAGCCGCAGACGAATTAGGAGTCGAGCTTTACATCACAGATGCCCAGGATGATCCTGCCATTCAGATGAAGGATGTAGAAAACCTGATTACAAAAAAACCGGACTGCATCATTATTGATACCTGTGATTCAGATGCAATCGTATCTTCTATTGAAGCGTGCAATGAAGCCGGCATCCCGGTGCTTACCATGGATCGTGAAGCCAGCGGCGGGGAGGTTGTTTCCCACATCGGCTACGATGCTATCAAATCCGGAAAACTGGCCGGTCAGTATCTGGCAGACACACTGGGAGGCAAGGGAAATATTGTGGAAATCCAGGGAATTATGGGAACCAATGTAGCTCAGAGCCGTTCCAAAGGCTTTAACGAAGTAATAAGCCAGAATCCGGATATGAAGATCGTAGCATGCCAGGTTGCAGATTTTGACCGTTCCAAGGGCATGAGCGTAATGGAAAACATCCTTCAGGCCAATGATCATATCGACGGATTATATGCGGCCAATGATGAAATGCTTCTTGGCGCTTTGGAAGCTATCGAAGCTGCCGGACGTCTGGATGAAATTACCATGATCGGCTGCGATGCCATTGATGATACCATTGAAGCAATTAAAGCTGGAAAGGTAGAGGCAACCATTGCAGAACCGCCATTTTTCCTTGGGAAAGCAATTCTGAATGCAGCATACAACTATCTCCAGGGGAAAGAGGTAGATAAGTATGTGATCCTGGACAATGAACTGGTAACAGCTGATAATGTAAATGAATTAGTTACAAAAGAATAACCGGTGTTTTACAAAAGGATAATTAGGAAAGAGTCACGGTCTTAAGGAAGGCTGTGACTCTTTTTTTGCTGTGAATCAAAGAAGCCTGCAAAGCTTGCTGACTCTTACCTGGTATCCAACGTCATATGAGATCCATATAGAAAATGTCCTCTTGTTATTTTATATAAGTTATGTAATGATAAAGGTATAGAAATTGCAGAAGGACATATCATGGATCATATGCACATGTTTTAAGGCATAGAGACGGAAACCACCGCTGTTTTGTTTGCAAATTAATTTCATGACAGTATTTTTGTCATGAAGCAGAATCGGCGTTTAGAAGGGAGAAGCCATAATTATTTATTTTTTTATAAGGAAAGGAGGAGCTTTTGTAAGGCGAAAATAGAAAGGGGAGGTAAGATGTTATGTTTTAAAGGAGGAATATTGTGTTAATGAATCAATATAGGTAAGGAGAATGGTATGGATTATTTATTATATCTGATTCCGGTAATAGGAATATTAAGCCTGATTTTTGCATTTTATCTGGCATCAAAAGTGTCTAAACAAGAAGCCGGCAATAAAAAGATGAGGGAAATCGCTGAAGCAATCAGCGAAGGGGCCGCGGCTTTTCTGACCGCAGAATATAAGATATTGGTTATATTTGTTGTTGTATTATTTCTTTTCGTTGGTTTTGGAATCGGGAATTGGCTGACTGCTGTATGTTTTGTAGCAGGTGCTGTTTTTTCGACTCTTGCTGGTTATTTTGGTATGAATGTAGCAACAAAAGCAAATGTCAGAACTGCAAATGCTGCAAAAGAAGGCGGTATGAACAAAGCTCTTTCCATTGCTTTTTCCGGAGGAGCTGTCATGGGGATGTGTGTGGCCGGACTGGGTGTTCTTGGAGTAAGCGGTATTTATGCCTTGACAAAAAATTCAGATATTCTATTTGGGTTTAGTCTGGGAGCGTCTTCCATTGCGTTGTTTGCCCGCGTAGGCGGAGGAATCTATACGAAAGCAGCTGATGTGGGAGCAGATCTGGTTGGAAAGGTAGAAGCAGGAATTCCGGAAGACGATCCCAGGAACCCGGCTGTGATAGCAGATAATGTGGGGGATAACGTAGGGGATGTGGCTGGAATGGGAGCTGACTTATTTGAGTCCTATGTGGGTTCACTGGCTTCTGCATTGACATTAGGGCTAATGTATGAAAATGCTGCAGGTGCGCTTTATCCCCTTTCAGTGGCGGCCCTGGGTTTATTAGCTTCTATAGTAGCCACCTTTTTCGTAAAAGGAGATGAGAAGTCAAGTCCCCACAAAGCATTGAAAATGGGAAGCTATGTATCCTCCCTTTTGGTGGTAGTGTTTTCCCTGGCCTTAAGTAAGCGTTTCTTTGATAATTACAATGGAGCCATAGCGGTTATAGCAGGACTCGTTGTCGGTATATTGATCGGAGTTATCACGGAAATATATACCTCTGCCGATTATCGGTTTGTAAAAAAAATAGGGGAGCAGTCGGAAACCGGAACAGCGACTACGATTATAAGCGGTATTGCGGTTGGTATGCGGTCGACTTCAATGCCGTTGATTCTGATCTGTATTGGTATTTTTTTATCTTATCAGGCCTGTGGTTTATATGGGATCGCCTTGGCTGCCGTTGGGATGCTTTCCACAACAGGTATTACGGTGGCTGTGGATGCCTATGGTCCCATTGCTGATAATGCAGGAGGTATTGCTGAAATGTCCGGCCTTGATAAAACCGTCCGTGAGATAACCGATAAGCTGGATTCCGTAGGAAACACAACCGCAGCTATGGGGAAAGGCTTTGCTATCGGATCTGCAGCACTGACTTCACTGGCACTTTTTGTTTCCTATGCTGAGGCGGTGAAACTGAAAACCATTGATATTTTAGATTATCGTGTTATTATTGGATTGTTTATCGGGGGCATGCTTCCATTTCTGTTTTCTTCAATGACCATGGAATCTGTGTCAAAGGCGGCTTACAGAATGATAGAAGAGGTTCGAAGACAGTTTAAGGAAAAGCCCGGAATCATGGAAGGAACGGAAAAGCCGGACTATGCTTCTTGTGTTGCCATCTCAACAAAAGCGGCTTTGAAAGAGATGCTTTTACCAGGCATTATGGCTGTGGCAGCCCCCTTAGGAGTAGGAATACTCCTTGGAACCCAGTCCTTAGGCGGCATGCTGGCAGGTTCCCTGGTAACTGGCGTATTGCTGGCAATCTTTATGTCCAATGCCGGAGGTGCCTGGGATAACGCAAAAAAGCATATTGAAACAGGGTACCATGGGGGCAAGGGCAGTGAGGCACATAAAGCTTCGGTAGTAGGCGATACCGTGGGGGATCCATTTAAAGACACCTCCGGACCTTCCATCAATATACTCATAAAGCTTATGACAGTAGTGGCTTTGGTATTTGCCCCGTTGTTTATTGCAATTGGAGGAATATTATAATAAATATGAAAAAAGAAAAAAATGAACAAAAGGGGAGAAATTGAAGGGCAGGTAATATCGAAAAACAGGGCTTCTGAATTTTCAGGGCCTTGTTTTTTATTTCCGCAGCTTTTTAGTGTCCAAAGGCCACCCATGGACTCTCCGGAAAGATCAATAAGGAAATTCAGGACATATGCGGAAGGTATGCAGATGAATCCTTGGATCGGGCCAGGGAGTATGCGGTTGAATTTGAAATAGAAAGATAATAACTCTCCATTATAACACCAGACCATAAAACCATGATATAATAGGACACAGAATGGTGGTGATAGAAACGATTGAATACTTACAAGACATCTGAAATAGCACGCAGCATAGGAATCCATCCCAATACGGTACGCCTTTATGAGGAGCTTGGTCTTATACCCAAGCCGGAGAGAAGAGCAAATGGCTATCGCGTATTTACGGATTTTCATATGGAACAGATTAAGTTTGCAAGAATTGCCCTAAAGGTTGAAGTTCTGCAAAATGGACTGAGAAAGGAAGCAATCGATATTATTAAAACCTCAGCAGCCGGAAATTTCAGCAAAGCCATCCAGTTGACGGAACAATATCTGCAGCAGATAAGAAATGAGCAAAGAAATGCAGAAGAAGCCATTGAGATCACCGTAAAGCTGCTATCAGGGGACGGCCAGGAAGAAAAAAGTGATACTTTGGTATTAACCAGAAAAGAAACAGCCGATTATTTAAAGATTTCAATGGATGCTTTAAGAAATTGGGAGATGAACGGCCTGATGACGATTAAACGAAAACAAAACGGTTACCGGGTCTATAGGGATGAAGACATCCGGCGGCTCAAAATCATACGTTCCCTGCGCTGTGCCAATTATTCCCTTTCGGCAATATTGCGGATGTTAAATATCTTGTCCCAGGATCCACAGGCAAATATCCGGCAAGTGATCGATACTCCGGGCGAAGACGACGATATTATTTCCGTATGCGATAAGCTTCTTACCTCTTTGCAATATGCTGAAGAAAATGCAAAAGCCATGTTGGCTCATCTTGAGAAAATGCAAAAGCAATTTCATACAAACCCTACACTTTAACACCAGACTTTAATCTGGTGTTATTCTTTTTACGAAAAAAGAAAACAGGAGGGATTAATTACATGGAAACAACCATTGAAGTAAAAGGGCTGTGCAAGTCTTACGGCCAGGTCAAAGCGGTAGAGAATATAAATATCTCAATTTGCCGCGGAGAGGTTTTTGGTTTGCTGGGAGCCAATGGCGCAGGGAAAAGCACTGCAATCGAGTGTATCCTGGGAACCAAAAAACAGGATCGGGGATTGATATCTATTTTGGGAATGGATCCCCGGAAAGACCGGAAAAAACTTTATGAAAGAGTTGGAGTTCAATTTCAGGAAGCCAACTATCAGGACAAAATCAGGGTGGATGAGCTTTGCGAATTGACTTCTTCCCTTTACAAAGACACCCAGGACTATGGTGAGCTTCTTCATCAGTTCGGACTTTCGGACAAATTGGATAGCCTGGTCAGTGAACTATCCGGAGGTCAGAAGCAGCGGCTTTTTATTGCGCTTGCCCTGATCCCCAACCCGGAAGTGGTATTTTTCGATGAGCTGACAACAGGGCTTGATGCCAGGGCACGGCGGGACGTATGGAAGAGCCTTTCACAGCTAAAGGCGAAGGGGATTACCATTTTTCTGACCTCTCATTTTATGGATGAGGTAGAAGTCCTTTGTGACAAAATCATGATACTGAAAAACGGGGAGAGCATATTCTGCGGTACGATTCAGGAAGCGGTTGCAGCAAGCCCTTATGAAACATTGGAAGACGCATATCTTTGGTATACCCACAGGGAGGGTGAATATGAAAACATTTAAAACATTACTTAAAATTGAAGGAAAGCTGTCTGTTCGCGGGATGGATATGTTTATTTTTGCCATCTGCATGCCTGTTGTGGCTGTAATTATATTAGGAGGAGTTTTTGGTGACAAGCCGGCTTTTGACGGCGCTGATTATACATTTCTGGAGCAGTCCTTTGGTGCCGTATCTGCCATTGCCATTTGTGCAGGCGGTGTCATGGGCCTTCCTCTGGTTATTTCTGATTACCGAAGCAGAAAGATATTGAAACGGTTTAAGGTAACACCTGCTGCTCCCGCCCTTATCCTGGTGGTACAAGTGGTTATTTATGCTCTTTATTCCATTGCTTCCCTTATCCTGGTATACACAACAGGGATGATATTTTTCGGATATCAGTTTAAAGGCTCATGGCTTCAGTTCCTGGGAGCATACATTCTTGTCATGCTGTCCATGTTCAGCATTGGGCTTTTGGTGGGGGGAATTGCTCCCAACACGAAAATAGCCGGTGCCGCTGCCAGTCTGCTATACTTTCCAATGCTGATTTTTTCAGGTGCAACTCTTCCTTACGAGGTGATGCCTGCTGCATTTCAGAAAGCAGCGGATATACTGCCTCTGACACAGGGAATTAAACTTCTAAAAGCTGCTTCCCTGGGGCTGCCTCTTGGGGAGGTTTTCCTGCCGGTTATAATAATGCTTGTTATTGGAGCGGTATGCATCACCATTTCCCTCCGATTCTTTCGGTGGGAATGACAAATGGCATCAAGCAGCTTAAGGAAATGAAACCCATCCGAAAATTATGCCTGCTTTTCTTTTAACACTACTTCCTTCACCCGGATGAACATGTTATAATGGCAGAAGAAACGGGGACAGCAGGGGGATAAACATGTTAAAAGTATTAATAGCAGACGATGAAGAAAAAATCTGCCAGCTGATCGAGAAGCTGATCGACTGGCAGGCACTTGATATGAAACTATGCGGTGTGGCCAATAATGGGATCGAGGCACTTGAAAAAATCGAAGCTCTTTCTCCGGATGTGGTGATAACGGATATCCGGATGCCAGGGTACGACGGCCTGGACCTGGTGAAGAAGACCAGGGAACTGAATGTAGGTGTGGAATTCGTAATCATCAGCGGATACCGTCATTTTGAATATGCACAGACGGCAATCAAGTATGGCGTCAGCGATTATTTGCTGAAACCAATTAAAAAGCAGGAGCTGACTGAAACTCTTGAAAAATTAAGAGAGAGGTACTATGAAAAAAATGAACAGCTGACCTTTGAAGAACGGGTCAGGCTTGCAAGAAAAAGTGACGCGGAACGGCTGCGGACCACCTGGTTTTCCGGTGTTCTTTACAGGGACAGGAGCGAACAGGATTGTTTCGTCCTGGAAGAGATCAACAAGCAGTATTATTATCAGTTAAAGCCAGGGTGCTTCCAGATTGTCTGTGTGAAATTTGACGGAATGTCCATGCCAGATGAGAAAAACCTGGAATTTCTGACAGAGAAGACAACTCAGATTGCGGATCAGATGCTGAAAGGCCAGGTATATGACTGGGAATTATATGTGGAAAACAGTCATATTTATTTATTCCTGAACTATGGAGAGGAAAGCAGGAAGCTCATCCGCAGACAATGTAAAAATATATTAAATGAGCTTGCGGTGCTGGAATCCATTCTGGAAGGGCTTCGGGTGACCATAGGCTTTGGTACGCCCGTATGGGAAGTGACCCAGCTAAGGGCTTCCCTCAAATCAGCCAGACATCTGGTGGAACAGCGGCTGGTTGCAGGAAACGGCAAGCTTTTGGAGGGAGAGCTGCGCAGCTCTTTCCATCTGGCATCAAGCCGGTGGTTCACCCAGTTTAACCAGAATATGAATACGGCCCTGGAAAGCCTGGACCGGCAGCAGGTAGGAGACTGTCTTTTGAAGCTGAAGGAAGGGCTATTGGAGCAGCCGGATATGACAGGGCATGAAATTTTGCAGATGTGCCGGGAGGTATGCAACCTTTACCTGTTTTTCATGAAAAATCATAAGATCCCCATTGAGCAGAATTTTATGGAACGGTTTAATCAGGGGGTAGAATTTTGTTCCTCTGCCAGAGAAGTTCTGCGATACCTTATTAAGGAGATCTCCGTTTCCTATGATAAGGCCGTAGCCGGAAAGATGCAGGAAAATAACCGTCCGATCCGTATGGCAAAAAAATACATCAGAGATCATTTCAAGGAGGCCATCACCTTAGAGACGGTCAGCGAAGTGGCCGGATTCAATCCCACCTATTTCAGCTCCTTATTTAAAAAGGAGACAGGAAAGAACTTTCTGGAGTTTTTATCTGAGGTGCGTATGGAGCAGGCCAAAAGCCTGTTAAAGGAAACGAATCTAAGCGTTGCTTCCATATGCGGAGAAGTTGGATACAGCGATGTTAAATATTTTACAAAAAACTTTACAAAATATTCCGGATTAAAGCCTAATGAATACCGGAAGCTTTATTCCTGACAGGAAGGAGATCTAACATGAAGGAAAAGTTACGGTTTCTGTCTGCCAGAGTGATTCTTCTCTTGTCAGGCCTTTTTCTTGGTTTCCTGCTTTTACTTGGATATGCCTTTTATTTAACCATGGGGCGCCCGGAACAAATGTGGCTTTTACTTGCCGCCTCAGTTCTGATCGCGCTGTTCATTTATTGCGGGTATTACGGGATCTATAAGCCTATGGAGGAGACAAAAAGGGTGGAGCGGCAGTTTGCCTCCGGCAGCGTTTTAAATGATATATTTAAAATACGTTATCCCTATGACCCGGAATCAGAACAGGTAAATCAAAGGTTTTTTGAGATGCTGGGAACCAGGGAGCTGATTAATGTATCAAAGAAACAGGCGGAATATCTGGCTCTTCAAAACCAGATCAATCCCCACTTCCTATACAACACCCTGGAGGGAATACGGAGTGAGGCACTGACCCTGGGAGTTGACAGCATAGCAGAGATGACCGAGGCCCTTGCTACCTTTTTCCGCTATACCATTTCCAATGTTGACCATTTGGTGAACTTAGAGGATGAGCTTGCAAATATTGAGAACTATTATTACATCCAACAATTCCGCTTCGGAAAAAAATTACAGTTAAGCATCCAGTATGCTTTTTCCGAGGAACTGGATGAAATGGAGATCCTGCAATACCGCCTGCCCAAGCTGACCCTTCAGCCGGTGGTTGAAAACTCCATCTATCATGGCATAGAGCGGAAAATAGGAGAAGGGCATCTGATCATAAAGATCTCGGTGACGGATACCAGGCTGATCATCAAGGTGTCTGATGACGGGCTTGGCATGGAGGCGGACAGGGTGACAAAGCTGAATGAAAAGCTGAAAAGCCTGTCCTTAGATGACGTTAACCCTGATATAGACCGGAAAGGCGGCATTGCAATCCAGAATGTCAACAACAGGATCAAGCTGCTTTTTGGAGAAGAATATGGTATTTATGTCTACAGCCAGGTAGAGGCGGGGACTGATGTGGAAATATCCCTTCCCCTGGTAAAGGACTGACGGACAAAGAGGTGATGAGATGAGAAAGGAAATACTCCGGCTGAATCATGTTACCCTGGAAGAAAACGGGGAGCGTTATCTGGATAATCTGGATTTTTATATTCTCCAGGGAGAGATTATGGGCTTCATTATATCCGATGCAAAGGGCTGTAACCAACTGATCCGTCTCATCTGCCATAATATTCCCATAAGCTTTGGCGGAGTTTATTATGAAGGGAACCGGGTAAATCATTATTCTCATCCGGATTTCACGGACAACCGGGTCTATGTCATCGAGGAGAGGGGAAGGCTCATAGATAGCCTGACCATATCGGATAACTTATTTGTCATGCGGAAGGGATTTAAAAAGTACATCATCAACCGCAGGGTGCTGGATCATCAGGTGGAGCTTTTAATGGGGGCCCTTGGACTGTCCATTGATCCCAAGCGCAGGGTTTCTTCCTTAAATTCCTTTGAACGGTGTGTGACGGAGCTGTTAAAGGCGATTTTAACAGGGTGCCGGTTTATTATCCTGGACAGGGTAAGCAATTTTCTAAGCCAAATGGAGTTAAAGCAGTTTCAGGACATCATTCGCAAGCAGGCCGGGCGGGGGATCGCATTTCTATATATGGGAAACCACCATCAGGAGGTGTTTCAAATTGCGGACCGGGCGGCTCTGTTTCATCATGGGACCATATGGAAGGTTTTCGAAAAAGAGGAGATGGTGGAAACGGCCCTTCAGCCTTATACCATATCCTTTGATTTATCCGGCAGCAGGATCCGGGAACCGATGGAGGAGGCTGTTCTAAAGCTGGAGGGAGTGCATTTGAGTGGGAAAGAGCTGGTTAGTTTTTCTCTGAAAAGAGGGGAATGTCTGATGATACTGGATACGGATAACCAGACCTGGGAGCCTTTGGTGGAAGTTCTTTCCGGATGCAGGGGGATCAGCGGAGGAAGAATCTTTCTGGGAGATAGGATTTTTGCCGGAGAGGAGCCTAAGGACTTTTTTTCGGAAGGGGTAGCCGTTATCCCGGATGATCCATCAGAAACCTTCTTGTTTCAGGACATGAGTTATATGGAAAACCTGACCTTTCTTCTGGACCGGAAGGTGCGGCTTGGCAATATAAAGCGCAGCCATCTTCGCAGTGTGAATCAGGAATATAGAAAAAAGGCGGGACCCTGCATTGATGCGGCCAAGATCGATCATTTAAGCCTGCGGGAAAAATACGGACTGGCATATTACCGGATCCATCTGCTTCACCCGAAGGTCGTTGTATGTGTCCAGCCTCTGGCAAAGGGAGACATGTATTTAAGGCGTTATGTACTGGATCTGATCCAGGAACTGAAAAACAGCGGGATCTCGGTGCTTATTCTCACCAGCAACCTTGCAGATAACATGGATGTATCGGACCGTATGATAATCCTTCAGGATGGAAAGGCGGCTGCGGAATATGGGAAAGAGGAATTTTATAAAGTAGGCTGGTAACAAAAAGGATTAACAGGCGGTTAGGCTGCCTGTTTTTCATTTCCAAGACCTTTGACTGCCAAAGATTGCCCCCCTTAAACGGAAGAATCACCCCTACTATCCCTAAGCCGCCGGTGATATACTGAATACACAAGTTACAGATGCTGAATAAGACGCAGTTTGGCCTGGGGGCAGTTTTCACTGCTCCAAGAGAATATATTTTATCTGCCGGAAGATGAGTGGTATGGCCGGACTGTAACGAATTTAAGAGAAGTATGAGGGTGAGAGTTATGCAGGAAACTATTGTGCGGATGCAGAATATTACAAAGACATTCCCTGGTGTCAAGGCGCTTGATGATGTTTCCTTTTCTCTGAAATCAGGAGAAGTTATGGCATTGTTAGGTGAAAACGGTGCGGGAAAGTCAACGCTGGTGAAAATATTAAGCGGTGTCTATCCAAGGGATGGGGGGACCGTAGAGGTATTCGGCTCTGAAATACGGGAAATGACCACACAGAAGGCTAAGGAACTGGGAATAGCGATCATCCATCAGGAACTGAACATGTGCCAGCATTTGACTGTGGCGGAAAATATTTTCCTGGGACGGGAACGGACAAAGGGAATGGTCCTTTCTGAAAAAGAGATGAACAAGGCGGCGGCTGAAATTCTTGGCCGCATGAATATTGAACTGGATCCTGAGGAACTGGTAGGAAACCTGGCGGTATCCAAGCAGCAGATGGTGGAAATTGCCAAGGCTCTTTCCATGAATGCCAGGGTACTGATTATGGATGAGCCTACTTCGGCCTTGACATCAAAGGAAATCAACGATTTGTTCACCATCATCAGAAAGCTGAAACAGGAAGGCTGCGGAATTGTATACATATCTCACCGTCTGGAAGAGCTGAAGCATATTGTAGACAGGGTCACCATTATGAGAGACGGAAAATTCATCACATCCATGGATTTCGATCAGAACCGGATGGATGAGATTATCTCTCATATGGTAGGGCGGGAAATCAAACAGAAATTCCCACGGGTCTCCTGCCCAAAAGGGAAAAAGATCCTGGAGGTCCGTAATCTTAATGCCGGGCATCTGGTCCGTGATATCAGTCTTGAGCTTCACGAAGGAGAGATTGTGGGCATAGCAGGGCTAATGGGCGCGGGAAGGACAGAGACTACCAGAGCTATATTTGGTGCAGATCCAAAGGAATCAGGTCAGATTTTCCTGGATGGGAAGGAAGTTGCCATTCATAAGGTGGAAGATTCCATAAAGGCAGGCATTGTGCTGGCCCCTGAGGACAGAAAAAAGGATGGTCTTTGCACGAAGCTCAGCATACGGGATAACATTGCACTTCCCAACCTGGATATGCTGTGCGGAACGCTTGGAATTGTTAACAGGAAGAAAGAAAGGGAAATGACAGATAAGGCAGTGGATTCCTTAAAAATCAAGCTGCCGAACGCAGAGGTAAATGCCGGAAGCTTATCCGGCGGCAACCAGCAAAAGGTTGTGGTTGGAAAATGGCTGGCACGAAATTCACGGGTGGTAATATTCGATGAACCCACCAGAGGCATTGACGTGGCGGCAAAGGTAGAGATCTATCACCTGATGAACGAATTAAAGCAAAAAGGGATTGGGGTTTTGTTTGTTTCATCGGAAATGCCGGAAGTTCTAGGCATCAGTGACCGGATCATTGTCATGTGTGACGGGAAGATTACAGGAGAAATGATGACGGCTGAGGCAACCCAGGACCTGATCCTGAAATATGCGACTCAGTTTGAAAGTAAGATCAGTTAAGAGAAGGGCAAGGAGAGGTAACATGAATAGTAAAAGACAGAGTTGGTATAAAAGGCTGTTTGCCGTTCGCGGGATGGGGCAGGTAGTCACTGTAGGTTTAGGACTTATCGTCATGTGCATTGTTTTCGGCATCATAAACCCTACATTCTTTTCCGGGAAAAATGTTGCGAACCTTTTACGCCAGATTGCGCCGATTCTGTTAATCGGCATCGGCCAGTCCTATGTATTGATCACCGGCAACATTGACTTGTCTATCGGTTCTGTGGTAGGCATGAGCTGTATGATATCTGCGACAATGATGACAAAGGGCATGAATCCATGGGCAGCAGTGCTTCTCACCTTGCTGTGCTGTCTGATCGTAGGTATCGTCAACGGCCTTCTGGTAGCAAAGTGTAAGCTTCCGCCCTTTATTGCAACCTTAGGCACCATGACAATTGCCAGAGGCATTGCCCAGATCGTCAATAACAACTACAACACCGATGCTATCGGAGACGCAGCAAAGGGATTTCGGAATTTCTTTTATTATGGAAAGATCGCCGGGGTGTACAACACGGTAATCATATCCATTGTCTTATGGCTGGTATTTAATTTCTTATTAAGTAAGACCAGGACCGGACGGCACATTTACGCAATCGGCAGCAACATCGAGGCCTCCAAGCTGTCCGGAGTTAATATTGTGGCAACCACAACAAAGGCTTACTTAGTCAGTGCCTTCTGCTCCTGCATCGTAGGACTGGTAATCTGTGCGACAAGCGGTATGGGTACCATGGATGCTGGCAATGCCTATGAAATGTATGCTGTGGCGGCTTCTGTAATCGGAGGTGTGTCAACCCTGGGAGGACAAGGAATCCTCATCGGTACGGTGATCGGCGCTTCCATCTGGGGCGTACTGCAGAACGGGCTTCAGTTTGCAGGGGCTCCCGTTGCCATTCGGAATATTGTTATCGGAGCCATTGTGGTGATCTCCGTATTGATTGATGTAATTGTAAGAAGCGGAAAGCTAGGGAAGAAAAGCAAGTTAGAACCGTAAACATGGTATTGGAGCCTGAGGCTTTGATATAGGCAAATTAAAACATCCAAATTTAAGGAGGAAAAGGTTTATGAAGCGAAAGGTATTGGCGGCTGTTCTTTCAATGGGAATGATTGTATCCATGTGTGCAGGCTGCAGCAGCGGGCAGAAGGAGGCGGCCGCTACGACAGGAGCAACCACTGCGGCTGCTACAGAGGCAGCGACTACTACAGCAGGGGAAACAAAGAAAGAGGAAGCTTCCGGGGGAGGCGCTCACAAGGTTTATTTAATCACCATGGATCAAATGGACCAGCACTGGGTAAACGTAGATGCTGGTGCCCAGAAAGCAGTGAAGGAGCTTGGGAATGTAGATTATAAGTGGCTGGCTCCTGATGTGAAAGATGATGCGAAGCAGATCGAATGCATTAATAATGCCGTAGCAGGAGGCGCTGAGGCTATTTTACTGGCAGCCAACGGTCCTGATGCAGTTACAGCATCCTTACAGGAAGCCATGGACGCAGGAGTTAAGGTGGTATACGTTGATTCCGCTGCTTCTCTGCCAGCCATCCAGACTCTTGCTACAGACAATAAGGCTGCAGGAAAAACTGCAGGAGAAGAAATGATCAAAGCCTTAAAGGCCAAAGGAATTGAATCAGGTAAGATCGGCATCGTCAATGTCAATGCTGCGACTGCATCCACAGTAGCCAGAGAAGAAGGCTTCCGTTCCGCATTTGAAGGATCTAAGTTTGAAATTCTGGAAACCCAGTACGGAGAAGGCGATGCTGCAAAATCTAAAGATATTGCGGCAAACTATATCACCCAGGGCTGTGTCGGTATCTTTGGAGCCAATGAAGGCTCTACCGTTGGAACCGGCAACGCAATCCAGGAAGCTGGCGAGACCGTTATCGGTGTTGGCTTTGATAAATCCGACATGATCCTTCAGCTGATCAAGGATGGCTATCTCCTGGCAACCATGGCTCAGAATCCTGATGTTATGGGATATGAGGGAGTGAAGACGGCGGTTAATGCTCTGGAAGGCAAGGATACAGGAGACAAGAACGTGGACACAGGAGTTTCCGTTCTTACAAAGGAAACCGTAAAGTAATGACGGGGAGAAACCCGTAATTGGATTACAAAACAGGGATAGAGCAGGGCCGGTACGCCGGTTCCTGCTCTGTTGGCATATATTTTTCATGAAGACAATCTGACCGCCTGCATGAAAAAAGCCGTTCGACCAGCCGGCCGGCCAATCGAACTTCCTTACAATATATAGAAGAGCGGAGGTATTATCATGCATATCATAGGATTTGATATTGGAGGAACCAAGTGTGCGGTTCTGCTTTGCCGTTTGGAGGGGGAGCATGTTATATGGTATGACCGTATGGAAACACAGACAACACCAGACTGGAAAGCGGTTTTAGATGCCTTATGCAGCCATGCGGATGAAATGCTGAAGGTTTATGGAGTCTGCCGGTCAGACTGCTGTATCGGTATCTCCTGCGGAGGACCATTAAGCCGGGACAGAACGGTCATCAGTTCACCGCCAAACCTGCCGGGCTGGGATTCTGTTCCTGTAACAGCTTACCTGTCGGAAAAGCTTATGATGCCTGCCAGAATGTTAAATGATGCCGATGCCTGCGCCCTTGCTGAATGGAAGTATGGGGCCGGAAAGGGATCGCTTCATATGATATTTCTGACCTTTGGCACCGGACTTGGAGCAGGACTTATTCTGAACGGCCGTTTGTATACGGGGGCATGCGGCATGGCAGGAGAAGTGGGCCATGTCCGCCTGACAGAGGATGGACCGGTGGGATACGGAAAGAAAGGAAGTCTGGAGGGATTTTGCAGCGGCGGGGGAATCCGTCAGATGGCCATAAAAAAAGCGGAGCAGATGGAAAGAGAGGGGGAAAAAGCCTCCTTCCAGACGGGAAATAAGGAATCCGTAAAAGCAAAGGATGTGGTGGAGGCCGCCAGGGCAGGTCACGAGGATGCCGCAGAATTGCTAAGGGAGTCGGGAGCATATTTTGGGAAAGGACTGTCCATACTTATCGATATCCTGAATCCGGAGGTGATAGTGGCCGGAAGCATATATGCCAGAAGCCACGAATTTCTGGAAACAGCCATGTGGGAGGAGATCCGCAGGGAGGCTCTTGCCTCATCGGCGGCTGCGTGCAGGATTGTACCAGCCCTTCTTGGGGAGCGGATCGGAGACTATGGAGCTGTTATGGCTGCGGTCTATGAATAAGGATGGGATTTTTTTAAAAGAACGGTGACAACAGGGAAGGAACGTGGTAAAATATCCTTTGCGCCTCCTAAAAGGCGATAAAATTTATGAGCAGGGGATGGAAAATAATGGAAACCGATATGACAAGAGGGAATCCTCTTCCAATCATTTTAAAATTCACACTTCCGCTTCTCATGGGAAATATCTTTCAACAGCTTTATAATATGGTGGATACCATAATCGTAGGCCGCTTTGTAGGTCCGGATGCCCTTGCTGCCGTTGGTTCCACTGGCACGATTATGTTTCTGGTCATAGGATTTTCACAGGGAATGAGTACCGGGTTTACGGTCCTTACCAGTCAGCGGTTTGGAGCAGGGGATGAAAACGGCGCAAAACGCTCCGTAGCCAACGGGATCCTCCTTTCATTTTTCGTTGTTGTGCTCATGACAGTTCTAAGCCTTTTCTTCATGGAAACACTTTTAAGAGCGATGAACACACCTGAAAATATTTTCGAGGACGCCTATACTTATATTTCCATCATCTGTATGGGAATCGCTGCAAATGTGTTTTATAATTTGTTTTCTTCGTATCTCCGCTCCGTCGGAAACAGCCGGATTCCCCTGATGTTTCTTATGTTTTCCGCCAGCCTGAATGTTGTACTGGATCTTGTGTTTATTATTAATTTTAAAATGGGAGTGGCGGGAGCTGCATGGGCAACGAACCTGTCCCAGGGGATATCAGCAGTTCTTTGCATTTCCTATATCTATAAAAAGGTACCGGTCCTTACTCCAAAGAGTCATCACTGGAGACTGAATGAGACTGACACAAAGCGTCAGCTTTCTGTGGGGATTCCTATGGCTCTTCAGTTCGGGATTACGGCTTCTGGAACCATTATCATGCAGTCGGCAGTTAATCTGTTTGGCTCTACCGCAGTAGCAGCCTATACGGCGGCCAATAAGTTTCAGGGCATGGTACTTCAGGGTATGGTGGCTATGGGGCAGACAATGGCCACATATTCCGGTCAGAATTACGGAAAGGGAGATATCAAAAGGATTCGCCACGGTGTCAGGCTTGTGTTAGGGACCGGTGTTGTTTACTCGGTTCTCTCTTCCGTTATTGTCTGCCTGATCCTTCCTTATGCATTAAGGCTGTTTTTCTCCGGTAATGTGGACATTGGGGAAATGCTTCCATGGGCGAAAACCTATATCTATTTGTGCGCAATTTTTTATATTCCTCTTGGAATGATTTTTATATTCAGAAACACCATGCAGGGATGCGGCTATGGTTTTCTTCCCATGCTGGGAGGCGTAGTGGAGCTTGCTGCCAGGCTGGTAACAGCGGCATTGTCCATCCGGCTTTTAAGCTTTCCTCTGGCCTGTGCCTGCGATCCGGCTGCCTGGACCAGTGCCGGATTATTTACGGCAATTTCATATATTTATATTATGAAGAAGGTGGAGAAAAACAGGGAAATCAGCAGTTCTGTGTGATCTTTTAAAATTCTTAAATTCATATTGATTTATACATTAATATTTAGTATATTATGTAATAGATTATCTTAGGCAGTATTCGAAAGGAGAATCACGATGATAAGAGTAGCTGTGGACGCCATGGGCGGCGACTATGCACCGGCCCAGATGGTTGCCGGGGCCGTAGAGGCGGTAAACGCGAATAAAGAAATTCAGGTTCTCTTAGTAGGGCAGGAACATATAGTATCAGAAGAGCTGAAAAAGCATACGTATCAAAAGGAGCAGATACAGGTTGTGAATGCGTCAGAGGTAATCGAGACGGAAGAACCTCCGGTTAACGCCATACGAAAGAAGAAAGATTCTTCCATCGTTGTGGGAATGAATCTGGTAAAACAAAAGGAGGCGGATGCATTTGTATCGGCCGGCAGTTCAGGCGCTATACTGGTTGGCGGACAGGTGATTGTCGGACGGATAAAAGGGGTGGAGCGACCACCGCTGGCTCCGCTTATTCCTACTGAAAAAGGCGTTTCCCTGCTGATTGACTGCGGAGCTAATGTAGATGCAAGGCCTTCCCATCTGGTACAGTTCGCCAGAATGGGATCCCTATACATGGAGCATGTAGTGGGGATCAAGAATCCAAGGGTGGCCATCGTCAACATAGGCGCAGAAGAGGAAAAGGGAAATGCGCTTGTAAAGGAGACCTTTCCACTGTTAAAGGAGTGTAAGGATATCCATTTTACCGGAAGCATTGAAGCCAGAGAGATTCCGCATGGCGGTGCAGATGTCATTGTTTGTGAGGCATTTGTGGGCAATGTAATTCTGAAGCTTTACGAAGGAGTGGGTGCGACCTTAATAGGCAAGGTGAAAAGCGGTATGATGGGAAGTTTCAGGAGCAAAATCGGAGCTCTGCTTGTAAAGCCTGCTTTAAAGGAAACCCTAAAATCATTTGATGCATCCCAGTACGGCGGAGCACCGCTTCTGGGGCTGAATGGCCTGGTAGTAAAGACTCATGGGAATTCCAAAGCAATAGAAGTAAAGAACTCCATACTTCAATGCGTAACCTTCAAAGAACAGGGAATTAATGATAAGATAAGAGAAAGTCTTAGAAAAAATGAAGGAACGCCCTTCGGGCATACTACTATGCCCAATAAGAATGGGCAAGAATAAGGAAATCAAGAATAGGAGAGAGGAAGGAAAAAAAATGGAATTTGAGAAGTTACAGAACATAATTGCAGAGGTATTAAATATTGAGCCGGATGAGGTGACCATGAACTCCACATTTGTGGATGACCTTGGCGCTGACTCCCTTGATGTGTTCCAGATCATTATGGGCATTGAGGAGGAATTTGATATCGAGATTCCGACAGAAGTGGCAGAAAACATCGTAAGTGTCAGCGACGCAGTAGAACAGATCAAGAATGCTTTAAATTAATAGATGTGGGTGCTGCCGGGGACTTTTCAGTCTGTCCGCAGCACCTTCTTTCATAATGAGAAAGAGGTGTATGATGAGCAGAAATTTAAAAGAACTGGAGGAACGGATCGGCTACCGTTTTTCGGACAGGCATCTTATGACACAGGCTATGACCCACAGCTCCTATGCCAATGAGCACCGGTTAAACAAGCTGGAATGCAACGAGCGCCTGGAGTTTTTAGGCGACTCTGTTCTGGAAGTGGTTTCCAGTGACTGCCTGTATCATAAATATCCGGAAAAGCCGGAGGGGGATTTAACAAAGATACGCGCCAGCATCGTCTGTGAGCCGACTCTTGCCTATTGTGCGGAGAGTATAAGACTTGGGGAATATCTGCTTTTGGGTAAGGGGGAAGAGGCCACAGGAGGCAGGGGACGTGCGTCGATTGTATCGGATGCTATGGAAGCGCTGATTGGGGCCATTTATCTGGACGGTGGTTTTGCTAATGCAAAAGAGTTTATCCTTCGTTTCATCATGAATGATCTGGAACATAAGCAGCTCTTTTATGATAGCAAGACTATCTTGCAGGAGATCGTACAGAGAAAAACAGACGAGCCGTTAAGCTATGAGCTTTTGCGGGAAGAAGGGCCGGATCACAACAAAGTGTTCGAGGCTCAGGTTCTGATCGGACAGGAGGTTATCGGGCAGGGGACCGGACGGACGAAAAAGGCAGCGGAGCAGGTAGCTGCCTATCATGGAATCCTCAGCCTTAAAAGCATGGAAACACCCTTAGAATAGGAAACACCCTCCGGGTATACCTTTATGTCCATAAAACATGGACAATAAATAGGAAACACCCTCCGGGTATACCTTTATGTCCATAAAACATGGACAATAAATAGGAAAAGAAAGGGCAGGCCTGTTAGGTCTGTCAGCGTGGGATATGTATTTAAAAAGTATTGAAATCCAGGGTTTTAAATCTTTTGCCAATAAGATCGTCTTTGAATTTCATAACGGGATCACCGGCATCGTTGGCCCTAACGGCAGCGGCAAGAGTAATGTTGCGGATGCCGTACGCTGGGTGCTTGGAGAGCAGAAGGTAAAGCAGCTTCGAAGTTCAAACATGCAGGATGTGATTTTCTCCGGTACAGAGCTGAGAAAACCTCAGGGCTTTGCTTATGTTGCCATTACGCTTGATAATTCCGATCACCATCTGGCCATTGATTATGACCAGGTAACGGTTTCAAGGAGAGTTTACCGTTCCGGTGAAAGTGAGTACATGATCAACGGCAGCGCCTGCCGATTAAAGGACATCTACGAATTGTTCTATGATACGGGTATCGGAAAAGAAGGCTATTCCATCATCGGACAGGGACAGATTGATAAGATTTTAAGCGGAAAACCGGAGGAACGGAGGGAACTGTTTGATGAGGCTGCCGGAATTGTGAAATTTAAACGGCGAAAGCTCATTGCCCAGAAAAAGCTTGAAGCAGAAAAGCAGAATCTCATCCGTGTCAATGACATCCTAACGGAACTTGAAAAGCAGGTGGGACCACTTGCACGTCAGTCTGAGGCGGCAAAGGAGTATCTCCGTTTGAAGGAAGAGTTAAAAAGATACGACGTGAATCAGTTCCTGTTGGAAACTCAGGGGATCCAGATCCAGATGAAGGAGAACCTGGAAAAGGAAACCATTGTTTCTCATGATCTGGAAGATGCCAGGCAGGCATCGGAAGGGATCCGAAAAGAGTATGACGTTCTGGATACATATTTAGCAGAGCTTGATGAGGCGGTCAGTGGAGCCAGAAATGAGAAAAACAAATCCAGCGTGGAAATGGGCAGCCTGGAAGGCCGGATTAATGTATTGAAGGAACAGATCAATACGGAACAGATGAATGCAGAACACATTGCCGCACGTATGAGGTCCATTCATGGGGAAATCCAGATGAAAATGGCTCAGGAGGCTTCCTATGAAGAAGAACGTTCCCAGATCGCCGGTCAGGTAAATTCCGCAGTTAAGGAGCTTAAAGAGGCAGAAGAGATGCTTGGTTCCGAGGATGAGCTGATCCGCTCCCTGGAGCAGCAGATTGAGGAAGGAAAAGGCAGTATCATTGAAATCCTCAATGAAAAGGCTTCCCTGTCCGCAAAACAGCAGCGGTATGAAACCATGCTGGAGCAGGTGAATGTACGCCGTTCCGAGGTCTGCCAGAAGCTATTGAAATTCAAAAGCGATGAGTCGGAGCAGGATGAACAGCTGGCAGCACTTCAAAAAGAAGCTGATGAGATTGATGCAGGGATCGCCGAGGGTCAGAAAGCACAGGCCTTCAGTGAGGGCAAGGCAGAGGAGCTGGAAGGTGAGGTCAAGCGGCTCAATAAAAATCTAAATGATAAGCAGCAGGAATACCACACAAGCTATACAAAGCTGGAATCCTTAAGAAACATTGCCGAACGGTATGAGGGCTACGGTGGAAGCATCCGCCGGGTGATGGAGGTAAGAGACCGGATCCACGGTATTCACGGAGTGGTTGCAGATCTGATCTCCGTACCGAAAAAATACGAGGTTGCCATTGAGACGGCTCTTGGAGGAAGCATCCAGAACATTGTTACGGATTCTGAGACTACCGCAAAGCAGTTGATCGAATACTTAAAGAAAAACCGGTATGGTAGAGCCACCTTTCTTCCATTAACCAGCATTGCCAACCGGGATTCCTTCCGCCAGGACAGGGCACTGGCAGAGCCGGGGGTTCTGGGACTTGCCAATACCCTTGTGAAGGCGGACGAGGAGTATGAAGGCCTTTTAAACTATTTGCTGGGCCGCGTGGTGGTAGTGGATACCATTGACCATGCCATCGCCCTTGCAAAGAAATTTCAGTATTCTTTCAGGATTGTAACCCTGGAAGGCGAACTTTTAAGCGTAGGCGGTTCCATGACAGGCGGTGCATTTAAAAATACCAGCAACCTTCTTGGACGAAAGCGGGAGATGGAAGAATTGGAAGGGATCTGTACCAAGGCTCTTTCTGATGTAGAACGGCTGGAAAAGGAACTGTTGATAAACGAAGGTCTCCTTGCGGAAAGCAGGGAAGAACTGGAAAAGTTACGGACAGAAAAACAACAGCTTTATTTAAAGCAAAATACGGTTAAAATAAACATACGCAGGATCGAAGATAAAAAAGAGGAGATCAAGGAATCCTACGGAGACTTAGAACGGGAAAACAGCCAGCTTGAAGGACAGATACGGGAAGTCAGCGCCAGTCAGCAGGAGCTTCTTTCCGCCGTAGATATGCTGGAAAATCAGAATCAGGATACGGTTGGAGTGCTGGAACGTTTAAACGGCCAGCTTGAAAAGGCAAGGACGGACAGGGAGCAGTATTCAAGGAACTTATCATCCATCCAGCTAAAGGCCTCAGGCTTAAAGCAAAAGGATGATTTTGAACTGGAGAATATCCGGCGAATTAAAGAAGAAATCCATCGTCTGGAAGAAGAACTTACCGGTCTTTCAAACGGAACCAATGGTTCCAACTCCATCATTGAGGAAAAACAAAAGGAAATTGAAGCCTTAAAGAGCAGGATCCAGGAGGAAATGAAACGTTCGGAAGAACTGGAGGGGATTATAAGCGAAAAGTCTTCCCAAAAGGAAGCCAGCTCCAGGGAGCAGAAAGCATTGTTCCAAAAGAGAGAAGAGCTTACCGGGCGGATCAGTCTTCTGGATAAAGAATTGTTCCGCCTTCAAAGCCAGAAGGAAAAGCTGGAAGAGTGGATGGAGAGCCATGTCAATTACATGTGGAACGAATATGAACTCACCTATTCCACTGCAGAGGAATTAAGAAACGAAGAGTGGACGTCTCTGCCTGAGATCAAGCGGATGATCCAGTCCTTAAAAGAGGAGATCCGGAAACTTGGCAATGTTAATGTCAACGCCATAGAAGATTACAAAGAAGTTTCAGAGCGATATGGCTTTATGAAGACTCAGCATGATGACCTGGTGTCAGCCGAAGCCACCCTTTTAAAGATCATTGATGAGCTGGACATTGGAATGAGAAAACAGTTTGAAGAAAAGTTCCGTGAAATCCGGCTGGAGTTTGATAAGGTGTTTAAAGAGCTTTTCGGAGGAGGACGGGGGGCTTTGGAGCTGGTGGAGGATGAGGATATCCTGGAAGCAGGAATCCAGATCATATCCCAGCCCCCGGGCAAGAAGCTTCAGAATATGATGCAGCTTTCCGGAGGGGAAAAAGCATTAACTGCCATTGCGCTGCTGTTTGCCATTCAGAACTTGAAACCCTCTCCTTTCTGTCTGCTTGATGAGATCGAGGCAGCCCTTGACGATTCCAACGTGGACCGTTTTGCAAAATATTTGCATAAGCTGACAAAATACACTCAGTTTATTGTCATTACACACCGGCGGGGTACAATGGTTTCTGCTGACCGTTTGTATGGTATTACCATGCAGGAAAAGGGCGTTTCGACCCTTGTTTCTGTAAACCTGATTGAAGAAGATTTAGAAAGTTAAGGAGGCCGACTATGGGTGAGAAAAAGGGATTCTTTGGGAAGCTTGTTGCTGGATTGCAGAAGACAAGGGATAATATTATAGCAGGCGTTGATTCCATATTCAGCGGATTTTCAGCCATTGATGATGAGTTTTATGAGGAAATTGAAGAAATCCTGATCATGGGGGATCTTGGTATTCAGACCACCATGTCCATTATGGAGGAATTGAGAAAGAAGGTAAAGGAACAGAATATTAAGGATCCGCTGGAATGCAAGCAGCTTCTCATGGACAGCATCATGGAGCAGATGGATCTGGGGGAAAATGCCTATGAATTTGAAAAACAACGGTCTGTTCTTTTGGTGATCGGCGTAAATGGAGTGGGTAAGACCACATCAGTGGGCAAGCTGGCCGGTCAGATGAAGGATGACGGAAAAAAGGTCATTGTTGCAGCGGCTGATACTTTCCGGGCGGCAGCCATTGAACAGCTTAGTGAGTGGGCAAAGAGGGCAGGAGTGGACATCATTGCCCAACAGGAGGGCTCTGACCCTGCGGCAGTTGTTTTTGATGCAGTAGCTGCGGCAAAATCCAGACATGCGGACATTTTAATCTGTGATACAGCAGGACGCCTTCATAATAAGAAAAATCTGATGGAAGAGCTTAAGAAAATCAACCGGATCATTGATAAGGAATATCCGGAAGCCTATCGGGAAACCCTGGTAGTGCTGGATGGAACCACGGGACAGAACGCTCTGGTACAGGCAAAGCAGTTTATGGAGGTCGCCGATATTACCGGCATCATCCTGACAAAGCTAGACGGTACCGCGAAAGGGGGAATTGCGGTAGCTATCCAGTCAGAACTGGGGATTCCTGTCAAATACATTGGGGTAGGAGAGAAAATTGATGACCTGCAGAAATTCAATGCAAAAGAATTTGTAAGCGCATTGTTCCACGTAGAAGAGAAAGAAGAGGCGTAAAGTATGTTGACATTGGAAAAGTTTGAAGAAGCATCGGAAGTCGTTAGCAAGGTTATCCTGGAAACAAAGCTGGTATACAGTGAGTATTATTCCAACCAGACCGGCAATAAGGTATATTTCAAGCCTGAAAATATGCAGTATACCGGCGCTTACAAGGTGAGGGGAGCTTACTATAAGATCAGCACCCTTTCCCAGGAGGAAAAGGCAAAGGGCCTTATCACCGCCTCCGCAGGAAATCATGCCCAGGGTGTTGCCTATGCGGCAAAGCTGGCGGGAATTCCGGCTACAATCGTCATGCCTACCACCACACCCCTGATGAAGGTTAACCGTACCAAAGGCTATGGTGCAACCGTAATCCTGGAGGGAGATGTATTTGATGAGGCATGTGATTGTGCCAACAAGCTTGCAGCAGAAAAGGGACTGACCTTTGTCCATCCCTTTAATGATCTGGATGTAGCTGCCGGGCAGGGAACCATTGCCATGGAGATCGTGAAGGAGCTTCCTACGGTTGATTATATTTTGGTGCCAATCGGCGGCGGCGGCTTGTGCACCGGGGTTTCTGTTTTGGCAAAAATGCTGAATCCCAAGATCAAGGTTATCGGTGTGGAGCCGGCCGGTGCGAATTGCATGCAGGAATCCCTGCGTCAGGGAAAGGTGGTGGAATTGCCAAGTGTAAACACCATTGCCGATGGCACAGCAGTAAAATGCCCGGGAGACAAACTTTTCCCTTACATTCAGGAAAATGTAGATGAAATCATTACCATTGAAGATTCTGAGCTGATTGTAGCATTTCTGGATATGGTAGAAAATCATAAGATGATCGTTGAAAATTCCGGACTTTTGACAGTTGCAGCTTTAAAGCATATGAATGTGGAAAATAAAAAGGTGGTTTCCATATTAAGCGGAGGAAATATGGATGTGATCACCATGGCCTCCATCGTCCAGCATGGTCTGATTCAGAGAGACCGTATCTTTACCGTATCCATTCTTCTCCCGGATAAGCCAGGTGAGCTTGCAAAGGTATCTGCTCTCCTTGCAAAAGAACAGGGAAATGTCATCCGCCTGGAACACAACCAGTTTATCAGCATCAACCGGAATGCAGCGGTGGAGCTTCGCATCACACTGGAGGCATTTGGAACCGAGCATAAGAATGCCATTATGGCTGCGCTTACGGCGGCGGGCTACCGGCCAAAGCTGGTAAAATCAAAAGGAACTTATGGGGATTAGATTTATGGAATTGGATGAAAAAAAGGGGTAGAATCTACCCCTTTTTTTTCATCCAGTATGCTGCCTGTTTAAGCCTTGGAAGACAGTGGTCAAAAAAAATCTGATAGGATTTACAGAAATAATTGAGGTTATCCTCTTCCCGGGACATAACCCGGTGGCGGTAGCAGCCGCCCCTGCAGACAGGAAAGTAGGAACAGGCCTGACATTGTTCGTTTGGTGCTTTTTGGGGAGAAAGAAAGCCGGTTTCCATTCTCCTTTTATTTATTTCATCAAAACCGGTATTGTTTAAATTGCCTAGCTTATATTCATCCAGAACGAAAAAGTCACAGGGGTATACCTCTCCATCGGCTTCGATAACGTTTTGGATGCTGCAAAAGCCGTTCATGTCACAGGATTCCGCTTTACCAGTCAGTAAAAGGGAGAGGTAATTGTAAAACTGCCGGATGTAAATCTCCCTCCCTGCGCTTAGATCTTCATACCACAAGTCAAACAGTTCCCACAGGAATTGCCCGTATGATTCCGGTGTCAGAGAATATTCCATAGTTCCTGATGGAGTTTCCAAAGGATCCAGACAGGGAATAAACTGAAGATAATGAAAGCCCATTTTCTTATAATACTGGTATATTTTTCTAATGGAAGCAGCAGTTTTCCGGTTCACCACAGTAAGGATGTTATATTCCACATCAAACTGGTTGAAGCTGTCCACTGTTTTCATGACATTTAAAAATGTGCCGCTGCCGTCTCCGCCTGTCCGGTAAGCATCATGGGTATGTATGGTCCCATCCACGGAGATTCCCACCAGAAAATGCTCTCTTGCGAAAAATTCCGCCCATTCAGGGGCTAAGCCATAGCCGTTAGTCTGAATGGCGAAGTGTATTTCCAGATTTTTCTTATTATATTCCCTTGCTAGTTTTACGGCCTGTTCAAAAAAGGGAAGGCCGGCCAGTGTGGGCTCGCCTCCCTGAAAGGCAATGGTACAGGCGGTATCTCCATGGTCTAGGGCCTTTTTCAGGACGTTTTTTAATGTTTCCTCTGACATGAAGCCATAAGAGCCTTGCTTTCTTTTTTCTGTAATATCATGGTAAAAGCAATATCGGCATCTTAAGTTGCACATGCCGGAGGCTGGTTTTATTAAAAGATTAACTGGAGGCATGGGTTTATCTCCCTTCATCTGTGGTTGGATAGATGATCCGGTTTTCGTGCTCCCTTGGTGATATGCCAGTAACCTTTTTAAATACCTTGCTGAAATAATAGGGGTTATCAAAGCCAAGCTTATCTGAGATTTCATACATCAGGTACTGGTGGGTATCAATAAGCTCCATGGCATGCTGTATTTTCACCTGTGCAATATAATCGGAAAGGGTAGTGCCTGTCAGCTTCTTAAACGTATTGCTTAAATGGCCGGAGCTGATGTTTAAAGCTTCCGCAACATCAGCCAGGGTCAGTTTTTCCATATAGTGTTCATTGATATAGCATCTGGCAAAGTCCACCAGCTTATCCGAACGGGTGGATTTCCGGTCATTTAAGAGCCTGCAAAGCTTTTGGCAGAAACTTCGCAGCCATTCCAGAATGTCTTCCAGGCTGTTGAAATGATTCAGCTGTCCGGCAATGTTGATGGTATAAGGAAAAATATCCTGATAGCTGTCATCCCCGGTTTCAAAAAATGAATACAGATAGGTGTATATGTTAATGCAGGCACTGGTGGCCTGTTCCTTATGAGGCTTGTTTTCCCGGAACAGGGTGATAATGTCCTCAAAGATGGAAGCCAGCTTTTCGCTGTCGTTTTGACTGATAAAAGCGGCCAGCTCCTTTTTAAATACATTGATGTTGAATTTTTTGGCTTGGCTGATATGAGAGGCCTGTCCTTCATAAAATACCACCTGTGTGGAAGAATCAAAGTAATAGAATTCCAGTGCTGTTAAGGCTTCGGAGAAAGCCTGGGGAAGCTCTGCAATCTTTTCTTTCCCCCTGCTGACCCCATAAACGGCGGATAACTCGAAATAGGTTTTTAATGCAACGCTGAACTTCTGGCAGAAATCCTTTATAATGCTTTGAGAAAAGGATTCCCCTTTTAAAGATGCTGTGATGAGAAAGGTATCCTGCCGGTATTCCAGAATCGTATAATGAAAGAAAAACCTAGCTGCGATCCCGCCCAGTATGTCAATAAGCTGTCTGCTGACGGAATGCAGGTCATAGCTTTCGCCGCCTGCTTCAAAATCTATATGAATGGGATTTAAGGAAAACAGGATGACAAAGGGAGCCGGATACTGCTCCTCCAGTTCTGCCGGAATTTCAGAAACTTCCTCATGGGAAAGAAACAGGCGGCGAAAGATGGTCTTTGCTAAGTCTTCCTGGTTGCTTCTAAGATGCCTGTCCGCAATTCGATGCTGTTTATTGACCTGCAGTTCATAGGCTTCCTTTGCCCGCTCCAAAGCAGTTACAAGAGCTTCTTCATTCAAATCAATTTTTACCAGATAGTCGGAGGCACCCAATGAAAGAGCTTTTTTAACCAGATGGAATTCCTCCAGGTTGGTTAATACGATAAATGCAAAATTGCAGCCGCTTTCCTTGCATTTTTCTACCAGATCCAGTCCGCTTAACACTGGCATACGGATATCCGTTATGACAATATCCGGTTGAAGATCCATGATCATGTCATAAGCGGAAGGGCCGTTGGTTGCCTTTCCGATAATGGTACATTCATAGTTTTCCCATATGATCAGGGAAGCGATACCGGCCAGGATTAGCGGCTCATCGTCTATAATAATAATTCGGTACATATTGTCTTAATACCCCTTTGTCAGCCCGTTTAAAATTCCAGAGGAAGGGCAATGGTAATCAATGTATATTGGTCTAATTTGCTTTCCAGCTTTAATCCGTATTCTTCGCCGTAAACCAGCTTTAACCTTCGGTCCACGTTGGGAAGCCCGATACCGCTCATGTTGCTTTTTGTGACGCGGGAGGTATCTGTCAGCAGAGTTTCAATGTTCTCCGGAGAAATGCCGATGCCGTTGTCTCTTACAGTAATATAAAGGACTCCCTTTTCCGCATAAACATGGATCTTTATAAGTCCATTTCTTCCGCTTGGCTCGATCCCGTTAAAGATGGCGTTTTCCACTAAGGGCTGAAGGGTCAGCTTTACAATTTTTGCATCATAAAGAATTTCCTGGTCAACCTCAGTGGTTACATCAAAGAGTTCAATATATCGGATCTTCTCTATAATAACATAATTCTGCAAAAAATCCAATTCCTGGCGGAGTGTCACTTTTTCATTAAAGCCCTTTGCCATATTTTTTAACAGAGAGGACAGGGCAGTGACTACCTGGACGATTCCGCTGTTTTTCTGCATGGTTGCGATCCATTTTATGGAATCCAGGGTATTGTATAGAAAATGCGGATTGATCTGTGCCTGAAGCATTTTGATTTCCAGATCCCGTTTTTCTTTTTCGCTTTTTACTCTGGTTTCCAGAAGGTCGGAGATCCGGTTGGACATCTGATTGATCTGTTTTCCTATGCTTCCGATCTCGTCGTCTGTCTCTATGGAACAGTCAGGATCGAAATTTCCCCTGGATATGAATTCCAGACGTTTTTTCAAGCGGCCGATGGGAGCACTTAACTGGCGGGATATAAACCAGGAGAGAGTCAGGCCGATGGCAAAGCAGAAAAAGAATATGAGGGCAATGGTACCGCCGATCACCCCGTGATCCAGGTTTAAATCTGAAATCGGAAGAATCTGAAAGAAGATCAGTCCGCTGACAGCTTGCCTCTGATAGGCAATGATGCATTCTTTTCCATTCAGCCAGGTGCGGAAATTACCCTGAGGATTTTTAAGGTCTTTCAAAGTGATCAACAGATCAGAAACATCAAAAGAATCCCCATTTACAGAAGAAATAATACTTCCATCTAAAGTGGCTGCATAAAGGACCTGCCCATCCCCCATGCTTTTTAAGGTATCGGAAAACAGGCGGGGAGAAATAGCCAGAAAAATCCAGGCATCTTCTGGACTGCTGCCGGAGCCGTATTTTAAAGGCCTTAAAAGAGGAAGCAGCTTTGGGGTGTAATTTGTGGGAGAAAAAGGGTTGTCCTCCAGGGAAAGGAGATACTGGGTATTCTCTCTGGAAATCAGAGTATGAAACCAGGGCGCATTTTGAATATCTCTGACATCCCGGGTGGAGCCGTAGGCATTCCCTGCCTGCAGGACTTCTCCATTATTAAAAAGCGTTATTTTGTAAATATACTTGCTGTATCCGGAAATTGCGCAAAAATCCTTCAGTACATTGGAGGCGTACAGCTTGATATAGGCGGATTCCCAGTTATCTGACCGGCTTAAGGAGGGAGCGTAAAACAAAGACTTTCTTTCGGAACAGGTTACAACGATGTTGACCATTTCCTCATAGGCCACTTCCATCCGGTCTGACAAAATCTGGACGCGGTTGACCGAATTTTCCGTTTCGTTCTTAATTGCATCCTTATAATAAGAGTGATAATTATAAAAGCTTACGGCACAGGCGATGCTGATCACCATCAGGAGGTTATATAGAAGAAATTTATACTGGAATGTACGGGGCATGACATGGATCCTTTCTGAGCCCGTGAACAGTCATCAAAGTTATGCAAGCTTGCTCTTGGTTTGCTGCCTTCACGAGAATAAATTCAGTAATATCATATCCTTTCTTGTGCAGAAATTCAATGAAATAGAAATTAATCTTAAAAAAATATAAAAATCTGAATAAATTATATGTTTGTGTATTTAAAAACCTGGGAAGCGTAAAAAAAATAATAGAATTATGCAAATCGTTTATTCCGATACAGACTGAAATCTGGTATCTTTATATCATAAAGAACACATACGCGCGTAGTTCTAAAAAAAGGGAGGTTTCAAATCAATGAGATTAAAACGGGTTTTAGCTATTGTTTTAGCAGCTGGTATGGCTTGCGCATCTCTTACAGCATGCGGCAGCAAGACTGCAGAAAGCAGTGCTGCAGATACATCTGGAGCAACAACTGCTGCAGATACAACAAAGGCAGACGATAAAAAAGAAGGCTCAGGTGAGAAGAAGGTTCTTTCCGTTACCACATGGGACTATGATTCATCACCTCAGTTCCAGGCAGTCGTTGACGCTTATATGAAAGAGAATCCAAATGTAGAGATCAAGGTTATTGACACATCGGCCGATGAGTATAACAATTCCTTGGGAATCAGCTTATCTGCTGCACAGCCGGATCCGGATATCATCTGGGTAAAGGACATGGGCTCCATGCTTCAGATGGCAGATAAGAAGCAGCTTCTTCCTCTGGATGATTTCATGAAGAAGGACAGCTTTGATACATCTGTTTACAACGGTGCGGCTGAACAGCTTCAGTACAATGGAGTTACCTATGGACTTCCATATCGTTCCGACTGGTATGTTCTGTATTATAATAAGGATCTTTTTGATGCCGCAGGCGTTGCTTATCCTTCCAATGACATGACCTGGGATGAGTATAATGAACTGGCAGCTAAGATGACCTCTGGAGAAGGCAGCTCAAAGGTATATGGAGGACATAATCATACCTGGCAGGCGCTTGTAACAAACTGGGCCGTACAGGATGGCAAGCACACAGTTGTTGATAAGGATTATTCCTTCTTAAAGCCATGGTATGAATCAGCTCTTTCCTTACAGGATAATGGATATATTCAGGATTACTCTACTTTAAAGACAGCAAATATCCATTACTCTTCCGTATTTAAAAATCAGCAGTGCGCTATGATGCCTATGGGAACCTGGTTTATTTCAACCATGATCCAGTCCCGTGCATCAGATGAAACATCCTTTAACTGGGGCATTGCAAGGATTCCTCATCCGGCTGATACAGAAACCGGTTATACGGTAGGAGCTCTTACACCCCTTGGTATCAGTGCTTACACTGATGAACCTGACTTATCCTGGGATTTCGTGAAGTTCGCAACCAGCAAAGAGGCAGCAAATATCCTGGCTGAACAGGGCGTATTTACCGGTATCCAGACAGAGGAATCCTTAAAGACCATCGCTTCCGCACAGTTTTTCCCGGAAGGAGAGTCAAATATTGAAGCACTGTCTTATACCCATTACTCATTTGACCGTCCTTTAGATCCACAGATCGAAGAGATTCGTAAAGTACTGGATGAAGTTCATGAAATGATCATGATTAAGCAGTATACCGTTGATCAGGGGATTGAAGAACTGAACAAACGAGTTGCGGAAATCAAAGGCTGGTAAAATATAATTGATTGCCCGGAGAGCGCCTTTTCTAAAAACACAGCAAGGCGCTCTTTTTGTGGCAAAAAGCAGGTGAAAAGGAGGTAAATCCTGTATGAAGGAAGTTAAAAAGACACTGACGTCACATCAGAAGAAGGCAATCCGAAGTAACCTGATCGGTTATTCCTTTATTCTGCCCAATTTAATCGGGTACGCAATTTTCGTATTCATTCCCGTGATCTTTTCTTTTATTTTAAGTGTTATGAAGTGGGATGGCTCTCAGGCTCCCATGGAGTTCGTAGGATTACAAAATTTTGCTCAGATTTTTAGTGACAGGATATTTGTTCAATCGTTTGTTCACACCATTCAATATGCACTGCTTACGGTATTCCCGACCTTGGTGTTTGCACTTTTACTGGCAGTTCTCTTGAATCATAAACTGAAGGGAATCGCAATTTTCCGTACTGCGCTGTATTTCCCATACATTGCTTCTATTGTAGCAGTTGGTGCAGTGTGGAATATGCTGTTTCAGCCGGATTTTGGACCAATCAATGAATTTTTAAAATTCATCGGAATTTCCAAGCCCCCCAGATGGGTCGTTGATGTGAAATGGGCTATGGTGGCCATTTCCGTGGTAAGTATATGGAAATATATGGGATACTATATGATCGTGTATCTGGCAGCCCTTCAGGGAATCTCTGGTTCTCTTTATGAAGCTGCAGGTATTGACGGGGCCAACGGGTTTCAGAAGCTTCGGTACATTACCATTCCCATGCTGACACCAACCACATTCTTCGTTTTGATCATGCTGACCATCCAGTGCTTTAAGGTATTTGACCTTGTATATGTAATGACAGGCGGAGGTCCGGGCAATGCCACCAAAACTCTGGTCAATTATATTTATGAAAAAGCATTTACCACATGGCAGTTCGGACCGGCAAGCGCGGGAGCTATTGTTCTGTTTTCCGTAGTACTTGTGATCACCCTGATCCAGTTTGCAGGTGAAAAGAAGTGGTCTAAGGATTTGATGTAAGGAGGGAAAGCGATGAGAACAAAAACAAAGGATTTAAAGATACTTCTGTATCTGGGATTGATTGCTTTATCCCTTTTCATGCTGGTGCCCTTTTACTGGATGGTAATTTCTTCTTTAAAGCTTAATAAAGATGTATTTTCCATACCAATGAAATGGTGGCCGGATACGATGCATTGGGAGAACTACAAGATCATCTGGAAGAAGCTGCCACTAGTGACCTTCTTTTTCAATACCGCCAAGCTGACGGTCATCACGACCATTATTCAGTTGTGCACCAGCTGTTTTGCTGCTTACGGTTTCACAAAGACGCGTTTTAAAGGCAGGGATTTCATCTTCCTTATGTATGTTACCACCATAGCCGTTCCATGGCAGGTATACATGGTTCCCCAGTTTATTCTGGTTTCCAAGCTTGGCCTTAACGACACTCATTTAGGACTGATCCTGATGCAGGCCTTTTCCGCATTCGGCGTGTTTTTGATCCGTCAGTTTTATATCAGTATCCCGGATGAATTATGTGAAGCAGCCAGGATCGATGGATTAAATGAGTACGGAATATTTGGAAAAATCGTGTTTCCTCTTGGTAAGCCTGCAATGGCAACATTGACCATCTTTACGTTCACCAATGTATGGAATGATTTCATGGGACCATTGATCTACTTAAAGACTAAGGAATTAAAAACGATCCAGTTGGGTATCCGGATGTTTATATCCCAGTTCGGAGCGGATTACGCATGGATCATGGCTGCTTCTGTTTGTTCCCTGATCCCGGTCATTATTGTGTTTTTAAGCTGCCAGAAGTTCTTTGTTGAGGGCGTTGCAGCCAGTGGAATCAAGGGTTAACCGGAAACAGAAAGGAATACCTGCAGGAATACCTTGATGTCCCCAATATGGACATAGGAGGAAATACCCTGGGGGTAAGCCGATATGTTCTGAAATATGGACAATAGTAGGAAAGGGGATGCATTATGGCACAGACATTGGAACAAATAAAAACCTATCCTGGAATGGAAGAGAGTATGGTACAACAGGCTCTTGATGATGCGGTAGCGATTGTTAAAAAAAACCTTACGAAATTTACAGATAAATTCCAGTCTTCCAACAGTTTCGGCGGATTTTATGAGGAAACAGAAAATGTGGAATGGACGACAGGATTTTGGACAGGAGTGATCTGGCTGGCATACGAGCATACCGGTGATGAAGCATTCCGGAAAGCCGCAGAAGTACAGGTGGAAAGTTTCCTTAACAGAATTGAAAATAAAATTGATGTAAACCACCATGACATGGGATTTTTATACAGCTTGTCCTGCGTAGCGGCCTATAAGCTGACCGGCAATGAACATGCGAAAAAAGCGGCTCTTCTGGCAGCGGATCATTTGGCAGAACGTTACAGAGAAAAAGGCAGATTTCTCCAGGCGTGGGGAAATCCTGGCGAACCCAAGGAATACCGTCTGATTATTGACTGCCTGTTAAACCTTCCTCTGCTTTACTGGGCAACGGAAGTGACGGGGGATCCTTCTTATGAAGAAAAGGCTGAGAACCACATAAAAACCGCCATGAAATGCATTCTGCGGCCGGATCATTCCACTTACCATACCCATTTCTTTGATGTGGAAACAGGGGACCCGACTTATGGTGTTACCCATCAGGGGAACCGCAATGGTTCTGCGTGGGCCAGAGGCCAGGCATGGGGCATTTACGGCGTCGCTTTAAGCTATCGGTATTTAAAAAATACAGAATACATGGATCTGTTTTGCAGCATAACTGATTATTTTATCAAACACCTTCCGGAAGATCTTGTTCCTTACTGGGATTTTGACTTTGATACGGGTAGTACAGAGCCGAGAGATTCTTCTGCTTCTGCCATTGCTGTATGCGGTATCCTGGAAATGGCAAAATATCTGGATAAAGATAAGGCTATGGTATACTTAGATGCAGCCGACCGGATGTTGCGGGCCCTGGTGGATCATTGCGCCAACAAGAATTATCAAAAATCCAATGGATTGCTGCTCCACGGTACCTATGCCAGGGATTCCAAAGAAAATACCTGTACCAACCGGGGAGTAGATGAGTGCAATACCTGGGGCGATTATTTTTACATGGAAGCGCTTACCAGGCTTTCCGGGGACTGGGAGCTGTACTGGTAGGATCTGCTGAAAAAATAAGGAGAAAAAAGAATGAAAACGAATCTGCTGTATGTTTTTGCTGACCAGTGGCGTTATCACGCCATGGGATTTATGAACATGGATCAGGTGGTGACTCCAAACATTGACTCCTTTGCCCAGGAGAGCATGAGATTTACCAATGCTTACAGTACGTACCCCTTATGTTCTCCTCACAGAGCTTCCCTTATGACAGGGAAATATCCTTTCCGCGCTGGAATGTGGACCAATTGCAAAATAGGATTGGAAGAGAAGGTCATGCTAAGGCCCCAGGAGGTATGTATCGGAGATATACTGAAAACCGAAGGCTATCTTACGGGTTATATTGGAAAATGGCATTTGGATGCATCAGAGCTTAACTTCACATCCAGTCCGAAATCAGGGGCAAAAGACTGGGATGCTTATACTCCTCCTGGAGAAAGAAGGCATGGATTTGATTACTGGCTGTCCTATGGAGCCTGGGATGATCACTTGGATCCCCATTACTGGCAGGATGATGAAAGGCAGATAAAGCCCGGAAAATGGTCTGCGGAATTTGAGACAGATAAGGCCATTGAATATATGGAATCAAGGAAAGATGAGGATCAGCCTTTTGCCCTGTTCCTATCCTATAATCCCCCCCATCTTCCATATGAGCTGGTACCTGACCGGTATTATGAGAAGTTTAAGGATTTGGAAATTCAATACCGGGAAAACGTGCCGGAAGAAATGCGGCAAAAAGGAGGGCTTCTAGAAACTCAGACAAGGCAATATTATGCTGCAGTTTACGGAATCGATGAGCAGTTTGGAAGGGTCCTCCAATATTTAAAAGATCATAACATGGAGGAGAATACCATTGTCATCCTGTCTGCGGACCATGGAGAAATGCTTGGTTCCCACGGGCTGATGAGTAAAAATATCTGGTATGAGGAATCCGTTCATATTCCACTTATGATCCGCCAGAAAGGGAGAATTAAGGCAGTAGAAAATAACAGTATATTTGCAAGCCCGGACCATATGCCAACCATTCTGGAGCTTCTAGAAATTCCTGTTCCCAAAACCTGCGAGGGCTATGGCCATTCCAGGGGGATGTTCGGAACGGATGAAAATGAGCCAACGAATATGCTGATCTGTTCCTATCCGGGAAGTGCGGATATGGTAAAGGCATTTTCTGACAAAGGCCTCAGCCATAAGGCTTATGGATGGAGAGGCATCAAAGACAAGCGATTTACCTATGTCATTTTCAACGGTTATGCTCCGGGAGAAGGGCAAATGGAATATCTTTATGATAATATAGCAGATCCTTATCAGCTTCATCCGGAAATCTTGGAGCCGGATTGCCAAAGAGCAGAGGTTTTAGCATACAGGGAAGCCCTTAAAAATTACCTCCTTCAGACGGAAGATCCGTTTTTATGGAATCGGTAGAAAAAAATGGAATAAGAGGATGCCAAATAACTTATCCCAGTCTCGGACTTCATGCCAAGTTAATTTATTTGATAGCACTTAATATTATCTTAGGAATATTAAGTGCTATATTTTTATGGCTGCATTTGCTATAATGAGTCTGCATTAATAAAACAGGGATTGAACGAGGTAGATGACATGAGTCTAAAAGAAAGAGCGAACCAATTAATAACAGATATACCTGCTATATTTTTATGTCTGAAAAGCAGGGATACTCCACTGGCAGCTAAAATACTGGCCGGGATAACGGTCGTCTATGCTCTATCTCCTGTTGATTTGATTCCAGATTTCATTCCGGTACTGGGTTATTTAGATGATGTCATCCTGTTGCCTGTGCTCATAGCACTGACCGTGAAGCTCATACCCCAAAAGCTTTTTCAACAATTTAAAAAGGAAGCAAAGGGAATGTGGGAAAATGGAAAAGTGAAGTACTGGTATTATGCAATTCCCATTGTGGCAATATGGCTGTTAATTCTTTGGTTCTTTGTAAAAGCAATTATTTTTTAAACATTCAGGGTTTCATCAATGCATTAAATTATAATGGGAGGCAGCCGAATAACTCGGCTGCCTCCTGGTAATTATGGATGAATGTTATTTAAAGCCTTCTGTACTTTTCCCATCATACGTATGGATACAGAGTAGGTTTCCCTGTTATTCATGAGAAGCAAAGCGCTTTCCCTGGAATATTTTGTTACGTGCTTCAGATTTATAATGGTGGAACGGTTGCATTGGCAAAAGTTAGAATTCAGGGTCGTATGGTATTCCTTCAGCGAGCCTGAAATTTGCCGGACTCCATTTCTGGTGTGAACTGTAAGCTTATGAGAATCGTCACCAGTTGTGATTGCCACAATGTCATTTTGATCCAGGACTAGGGAATCTTTATCAACTTTAATGGATAAGAGCCGGTTGGAAGCATCAAGCTGTACTTTGTAATTTCTTTCCGCATTTCGAATACAGGAGCAGATTTGTTCCGGCAAGGTCTCTGCATCATCTTTAGTTATAAAATCCATTGCCTCCACCTTATAGCGGAAGGTCAGAACGGCCATTTCACTGTGTGTTGTTACAAAAACAACATAACCGCGTGGATCATATTTGCGAATTTCCTGAGCTAGTTCAATTCCATTTTTATTTGACTGTAAGTCAATGTCCAGAAAATAAAGTCCGGTAGTACCGGAACGCCTCCGCATGGAAAGCAATTCTTCCGGTTTTGAAGTCGCACAGTAAAGCTTGGTTTCTGTTGGGTTCATTAATAAATATTTACTTATGATGTCTTCCCAGCGGTTTAGTTGTCTTGTATCATCTTCACATAAGTAGATATGGATCATTTTTGTACTCCTTATGAACCATTATGTATTAGGATTAATTCCTGTGTGAAATAAGGTTCTTCATATGTGGTATTCCAAATGGCATTTTCATAGCTTTTTAAAATTACATCTACATTAAAGAGACCAATACCTCTATTTTCTCCTTTTGTAGAAATATCATGGCTTCGAAGTTCTGATATGGCATAGGTTGGTGGCAGAGCGGTATTTTGTATAATAAGATAGAGATCCCTCCCTTTGTAAAACATACAGAAACGTACTTCTTTTTCTTCTGTTTCCATGGCAGCTTCCATGGCATTATCTAAAAATATTCCTAAGATCCGGGAAAGATCCAGACAATCCATGTTTAAAGCATTTATTGGTTCAGTAAGTTCTATTTCCGCTTTGATACCTATCTCCATCATGTAGACGAATTTGGAGGAGAGTAAGCTTTTTAACGCGGTATTCTTTATATTGGAGAGATTTCCTAACTTGGTATCTGATTCTGTAAAAGCACGGCTGATGGGGAGGATTCTTTCTCCATAATATTCCTTTAGTCCATCCATATCATTTTCTTTCAGAAATCCTGACATAGTAATAAGTATGTTCATGTAATCGTGCTTGAATTTACGCATAATGCCGTAAGACTTTTCTAGACGCTTCGTGTAGACACGAAGATTTTCAAATTGTGCCATGCGGTGCTTATAAGCCTGTTCTCCCATGGTAACTTTATAAACGGAATACATGAGAAAGACCGTGATTAAGAACAATAATAGAAAAATAATTCCATTTATTGCGATGACTCCATAATTATAACCAAGGCGTTCCCCATATGAAAAATTAAAAATATAAAAGAACACCAACAGAAAAAGATCAATAAAAATAGCTTTCAGCAGATGATTGTTGGTTAAATATTTTGCTATATTTAATTTTTTATGAAAATAATAGCCAATAAGCTTGGTTGTAGTTCCGCAGAACATACAGTAAACGCATGAAAAGGTAACGAGTAACAAATGGTGAGTTAGTAAAGCTTCCATATCCATTTTAAAAATGAAACCAGCTATCCACATAAACAGGTAATTAAATGTGATTGTATAAAGATATCCAAATAAATAGCAGGATAGACTTAAATACTGATTATTAGTAAAAAAGTAGATTAAAAGTATGATTCCTAAAAAAGTAATAAATGTACTGGCCTGTCCAAATATTCGATTAAAAAGAAAAATGGTACTAAAGGCATATAAAAATATAATAACTCGTTTAAGAATTGTCAACTTATTAGGAAGCAAATGTACACAAAAAAAGTAAACACATAAGGCTCCTGTAAGTGTATAAATAAAATAAATCATGATATATCTCCTCGCCAGTAGATGTATGAATATATTTTACATTGTTGTAATTAGAAAGTAAAGGAAATTGTATAAAAAGTAGGTTCATTTTACGCTTAGGAAGAAAAATACAACGGAAATTGAAAAAATATACTGCTGATCAAAGGATATGGTAATATATGGTCAAATGGTGGTGATAAAATGAGTATTACAAGAATTGCTGTTGGTTTTTGCGGCTGGTTGAACAAGATTAGCCCTAGAAGTCAAGAAGAGAATAAAGTAATTCAATATGGAATGGAATTGTTGCTGGATAATGTTATTAAACTTATCGTTATTTCGCTTATTGGAATTTTCTTAGGAAAAGGCTTAGAGACCTTTGTGGTGTTAGCTGCATTTTGCGGCTTAAGGTTACAGGCTGGCGGTATTCATGCTAAAACAGGTTTTGGTTGTGGATTTAGTATGCTAGTAGTTTGGGCAATATCTATTTTAGGTGATATGTTCTTTGGTATAAGAGCTTCCTTCTTACCGTATATTTATGCTGTTTCAGTTTTAGTCATTCTTTGCTGTGCTCCGCGGTCAATAAATATTGAGCACTTTAGTGTGCATGATAAATTAAAGAAGAAAATATATTCAATTACTATTTTGACCTTAATTATGACGATTGCCTTTTTAAATCCGTCTTTTAGAGAGCTACTTGTATACCCGGTTTCTTTGGAAGTCTTAACATTACTTCCTAAAAATAAAATAAATGTAGAAAGAGAGAACGAATGATGAAAAAGATGGCAGTAGAAGAATTGCAGAAAATGTTAGTAAAGGTATCCCTTAATTCCGTAGGGAAGAGTATTCCGGCCGCAATCTATGAAAGAAAAATTCCGGATGCAGTGTTAAAGATGCATAATGAGAATGCTAAATAAGAGATTGATTAGGAAAATATTTTTGTTAATTAACTCAAGTACAAAAAGTCCGGTATGAGTTATATAATGATAATGTAATCATTATAGATAGAAAAAGCGATGCTATGACAAAGAATATTATACATAAAAATTTTTTGTAGGATTTTCTTGTTCAATTAGTTGGAATGTGTATGATATGATTACTGCAGTAACAAGGGGGAAACTTTTGTCTGTTTTATTAAGATTCCTATTAACAAGTTAAACATGGAATTTGGCTTCGTACAGAAGTTTTATGATACTCAGTAAAATAAGGTATAAATGATTACTGCCCTTTGAGCTAATTTCAAAGGGCAGTTAGTCAATATAGGAGCTATTTGCATGGAATATGTTTGGGATAAGATAGGAGAAAAGTCAGATGATAAAGAAACTATATCAAAGAATTTTAATACTGGATTATAATATAGCAGATGTATTTGTGCATAAGAATATCATGTCAAAGCGCAGAAAAAGAAAGATTATTCCAGATGAATATTTTATTGATGTGACAGCCACCATACCGGAAAGAAAAGTTGTAGTAGAAAATATTATATTTAATCAATGTGAGTAACTGATTAAATAATTAAAAACAATGTCATATAAGGCTGAATATTATATTAAATATTAGAATCACTGTAATTATTTGTTCAGCCCCCTAATTTAAAAAATGTTTCGGAGTATTAATAATTACGTACCGAAATGCGTTGTATGGAGGAGTGGAATCTAATTTGTGCCTTTGGAAATAATGGCTTCTTTTTGGTAAGATTAAAGATATGAAAATTCTTATCGAAAAGAAGTCTTTTTATTGCAGTTGCTAAAGGGCAAATTAAACAGATTTTTTGAGTGCAAAATGATGATTAAAAGAAATGCTAAACGTATAATTGCGGAAAAACGCACCTCGTAAGAATATGCATCTTTCCAGACTTTGTTGAAATGACAACTATTGGAAAGAACCTATTTTGCGCTTAAGATTTTATAGACTGAATACATAAGAAACACTGTTATAAGAAATAGCATCAGGAAAATAATCCCATTTAATGCAATAACATCATGAGTATAGCCAAGGCGTTCTCCATATGAAAAGTTAAATATACAAAAAAATACTAGCAATAGAAGATAAACAAAAATAGTTTTTAATAAATCGCGATTAGTTAAGTACTTAGCAATATTTAACTTTTTATGTATGTAATAAGCAATTAATTTAAGAGAGGTTCCGCAAAACATGCAATAAATGCAAGAAAAAATTATAAGAAGCAAATTACGTGTAATAAGTGCCTCTATATCTATTTTAAAGATGAAACCAACCAACAATAAAAACAGATAGTTAAATGTAATTGCATAAAGATAGCCAAATAAATAACAGGATAGACTTAAGTAACGATTATCTGTAAAAAAATATATCAAGAGTATGTTTCCCCCAAAGGTGATAAATGTACTGGCCTGTCCATAGATTCGGCCAAAAAGAAAAAAAATGATAAAAGTGTATGAAAATACAACAAGTTGTTTAATAAATGTCAACTTATCGGGAAGTAAATATATACAAAAAAAATAATGACATATGGCTCCTGTAAAAGTATAAATAAAATAAGTCATGATGTATCTCCTCGCCAGTAGATATATGTATACATTTTACATTATTGTTAATGGAAAGTAAAGGAAATTGTATGAAAAGAATGTGCATTTTGCCCATAGATATAAAAATGTCACGAATATTGTATGAATATTTTGTTCTCGTTAAAAGATGGTGATATGTGGTTAAATGGTGGTGATAAAATGAGGGAGCAGATTGGGTCTCTGGTCTGCAAGTATTGCCTGTGCCGTTAACCAGAATAATCAAATAACATTCCGCCTATCTTTCCATGAAATGCAGGGAATCAAACAGGTACGTACTATTAGCGTCGGACTTCCTCCGGCGCTTTTTATGATGGTTCGTGACCCGGTTGAGTACGAAAAACGTACGAAACATGAACTACCCGCTATGCGGTCAATGTCAACTTAAGCAAATATCTAATAAAATTCATTAGCACAGAACACTTGACAAAATAATCAAAATGTTGACTAGCATGATTGCCGAATTTGAATGCAAGGTGCTTTTATGAATTCCCGTCTGGTTTTATTCTTCAATCCACTCACAAATCAATTCTTATATCCGTCCTCCATTATGAAAAAAAAGTCCCAGCCGGATTACTCCATGAATATCTCCGTTATATATGCGATTTCACTGGCCGGAATCTTAATCCCGAAAATATTTTCTGCATATTCCAGTTTGTGTTCTACCGTGTACATAAGCTCATGATGTTCGTTGGTGAAGCCGTTGAGCCGGGTATAGCTCCAGGTCTCTCCGCGAATGGCCCGCTCCAGCATATTACAGCAATGGCATAGATACTTGGCTGCAATTTCATTGGAATAAGGGATCTTGAGATCCAGCAATGTGGCCTTCAGGCATTTTTCAAGTACATTAACAGCCTTAGTGGTGTCTAAAAATACCGTAGTTTTGGAAATTACCTTGTCTACTAAATTCTGAATAAAGGCTTCCTGGGAGCTTAAGTTAGCTGCACGGCTACTGTGGGTCTGACTGGCAGGCGTCAGGAGGGAGAAATCCGAACGGTTGGACAGTATCTGACGAATGGTTTCCAGGAGCAAAGGCAGGGTGACGGGGTAGAGGATGTTGGTGTCAATGCCAGTTTGTCTGGTAATATATTCGTTGATGGTGGTCAACGGCTCCATATCGGTGAAAATCAGGATGCCGGAGCCACGGTTTAACTGCTTTGCCTTTTCCACTGCTAGATCCAGGCACTCCTTTAAGCTCATGGTGGAGGAGAAGTTGATATAATCTATAATATAGTCATCATAAATGGTTTTCAGGGCATAACTCACCATGTCCGAAGCAATCGTTTCACCATGGCAGATCACTAAAAGTCCCAGATTAACGGTTGTTATCCAGTTGGAAAAAATGGCAAAATAGGAGGCCAGGTAATCAATTTCCCGGTTGGAGAAATAACAGGAGTAAATCTGAGACAGATTTTCCATAATATCCAGAGCCATCTGATATTCTTCCGGGAAACTGTCCAGGGATGCGGCGGGAGCCTCGCAGGGATCTGGCAGCAAATGGCTGTCTTCCCTTTTTAAAAAATTGGTGATATGCAAAAGAATCCCATATAAAAGATGGATATGCTTTTTGCTCTCCTCAAACTTGCCTTTCTTTTGCAGCTGAGCGATAACAATCTGGAATACAATAGGATAGATATTCCGCTTAATGGCATGAAGCTCTGTATCCCTGCAGTTGGACAGCCGGGCGATGTTTTCCACTACGGTCTGATAAATGTTGTCAATGGATTCGATCTCCATGCTCAGATGGTTTTCCAGAAGCTGCTGGTGGCTGGCCTCGGATGTAGAGGGGGCGGATTTAAATGAATTTAAGTATTTGGAACCTCCGTTTTGGTCCAGCTCGATGTACTGGTCAGGTATTTCCTCCAGGATATGGCGGACAAGCTCCTGCTTGTTTGCGGAACAATCTATGAAAGAAAGAAGCTCTTGGGACAGATCGTGAAGATGGATGTAAACAGTCCGGCAGTGGTTAGAAAGGCTGTCCAGATAGGCACGGGAGCAGGCGGTCTTGATTTCATTCATCAGTTGAATGATATTTCTGGTATAGTTCATGTTAGCCATACAGGAAATTGCGTCTTTGGAAATTTTTATAGGAAGATGGATGATGCGTGCTTCCTCAGAAAAGAGCTGGATGATCAGCTCTATTTTTTCGTGGATCCCCCGTACCTCCAGATCAGGGATGGAAATGGCAGAAGGAAACCTTTCCGCCAAAATGCGAATGGGGTCATTGCTGCTTTTGCAGGTGGTGGAGGCGATTATCATACACTGGAGGTCACGCAGGGAGGTATCGCCGATACGGTTATAATAGTTTTTAGTAATTACTGAGGTAATAAGTTCCAAAGAGGCAGGAGACAGGTGCTCGATTCCATCAAAGAAAAGAATCCCTCCTTTGGCTGCGTCCAGGAAGCCGCGCCGCGATTTGTTAGAGACTACATCTCTGGCCAGTCCCAGAAGCTGCTGGGAAAACAGTTTGGGATTGTCAGAAAAGCTATGGCAGGTCACGGGAATAAAGGGAATGGCACTGTCAGTTGAGGCCAGCGTTTTTTTGTATAGATACATACAGTGGGCGAATTTGCTTTTGCCCACGCCGATGGAGCCGAAGAGCAGGGTGTGTAGCCCATAAGGCGGATAGGAAACAGAGGCCTTGGCAAGGGCAATGATATCCTTAAGACTGGTGTCCGCTCCGATTAGCTCTTCCAGAAAGATAGCTCTGTCTGATTGTTTCCTGTTGTCCGAAGCCTTGATCAGATTGGAAAGAACTTCACCTTTTGCCACGGTCTGAGGGATAAAAAAGCCGGGCTGGTATTCTGTTACCAGCTTTCTGTCCAAAAACAGGGTGGGTTTTCCCTGAAATTTTATCAGGAGGCCATCCCGCCAGAGATCATTTAAGGCTCTGGATACGTTTGCCCTGTCCATTTTCAGGTCAATGGCAAGGGTATAGGCATCAACGCCATGGCCGTCAATATCTCCACTTTCAAGAATTTGCAGGGTCTGTTCCCGTACGGAATTCAGTATAGTTGTGTTATGTGTCATTGCAGTGGCTCTCCTTTGCATTTTTTTGTAAAAATGCGTGTAATATCTTGGTGAAATTCTAACACGGATCATATTGAAACGCAAGGAAATACGTGAAAGTGTGTAAAAATCATCGCCATACTTTGACACACATTACACAAAAGGTATTTACTTCTTTAATAAAAAATGAAAATTATGTAAAATGTATAAACACAAATGAGAAATGTGTTAATTTATGATGAAATTTTACATAACAAACCCTATTACAGTATGATGAGAGCAAGAAAAATTATGTAAGGAGGTTATATGAGTAAAGTACTTTTATTAAGTCATGGGGATTTAGCCAGGGAAATATGGGCCACATCCAACATGGTGCTGGGAGAGATGTCAGGAGTGGAGTATTTAACGCTTCCGTTGGGTACAGATTTAAACCGTTATGAGCAGGACATCCGCCGTAAAATAGAGGATGCGGAAGATGGGCTCCTGATCCTGACTGACATTTTTGGAGGAACGCCGTTTATCACAGCCTCTCGTGTGTTCGCCTCATTGGAGGACAAGGACCGGGTGGAGATAGTAACAGGCATGAATCTGGCTATGGCTATTCAGGTATTTAATTTTGTGGGAAATATGCCGGTAAAAGAACTAAAAAAGATCGCGGTGACAGCGGGTACTGAGGGAATCGTGGACTTGAAGGAACGGATATGAGAGAAGGGAAAGGAGCAGAAAATGAGCGTCAGGATGATTCGAATCGATGACCGGCTGATCCATGGACAGATTGTTGCGGCATGGGCGAAAAACCTGTCCATCAAACGAATATGGATTGTAGATGATGATGTGGCTAAGGACGCATTTATCACGAATGTAATGAAAATGGTATCTCCGCCGGATACAGAGCTTGTGATTACTGGTACTGACAAGGCAAGGGAGATGGCGGAGGAATTCGACGCCGCGGACAAAAACACGCTGATCCTGGTGAAATATCCCAAGGTCGCAAGGCTGTTGTTTGACACAGATATCAGACTCAGAGAACTGAATGTAGGCGGAATGGGGGCAAATGCAGAACGCAAAAAGCTGTTTAAGAATATTTCTGCCAGTGAGGAGGAACGGAAAACTTTAAAAGATATGAAGGAATCCGGAGTAAAGGTGTATTTCCAGGTAACACCCAATGAAAAGCAGACACTATTTGAAGGATGAACGGTAAAGGGGGAAACAACATGTTAATTCAATCGATTTTAGTAGCTTTCTGGGCATGGTTTAACGGCATGGTGGTATCGGAATATCTGGTATGGATCGTCAGAGGCGCGCCGCTTGTAAGCGGAACCATTACTGGGATCCTGATGGGGGACTGGCGTTCCGGCGCAATGATCGGAGCTACCATCCAGCTTCTGTACATGGGACAGGTGACAGTGGGAGGCATTTCATCTTATGACAAATCCTATGCTGGCATTATCGCAACTGCAGTTACCATTGCTTCGCACCAGACACCGGAGATTGGAATCACGCTGGCAGTTGCTCTGGGGACTCTGGGCCTGATTGCAAGCAATATTTTCATGACGGTTTGCGTGGCATTTGTACATATGGCTGATAAATATGTGGAAGAGGGAAAAACCAACAGGATATGGATCTACAACTGGCTGCTTCCCAACCTTTTGTGCGGGCTGCTGTGGGGAATTCCGGCTTTTCTGGCCGTATACTTTGGCTCCTCTTATCTGGAGGCGTTTATGAATCATATTCCGGCATTTGTGTCCAAAGCACTGACCACTGTCGGCATGATTCTTCCGGCTCTGGGAATCGCAATGATGCTTAAGACTGTATTCAATCCCAGGTTTTCTCCATTTATCGTGGTAGGGTTCCTTTGTGTGGCATACCTTCATATGGATATCATCGCCTGCGCCCTGTTAGGCGGGGCCTGCGCAGTTCTTTACTGGACCCTGAATCTGGACAAACTGACAGAAGGAGGAAACTAAAGATGGATGAAACCATTGTTGCAGCAAATGAAAACAATGAAAAGAAGCTGAGAAAGTCGGATTTGCTCCGCTGTTTTTTGATCTGGGAGACCACTTCAGAATCCTGCTTAAGCTATGAACGTTTAATGTCCTTAGGCTTCTGCCATGCCATGACGCCTGTGATCAACCGTCTTTATAAGACAAAGGAGGAGCGGGCGTCCGCATTGAAGCGCCACATGGTATTTTTCAACACAGAGAACAATTGGGGGGCGTTTATACCGGGGATAGTGTGCTCCATGGAAGAGGAGAGGGCCAACGAAGGCACCATCAGCGATGAGATGATCAACAGTGTTAAAATTGGTCTGATGGGACCTCTGGCAGGCATTGGGGATACCATTACCCAGGGACTATTCAAAACCGTTCTGCTGGCAATTTTTGTGGATATGACTTTAAAGGGAAACATTGCGGCGCCGTTTATTTATGCAATCCTTATGGGTGCTTATATCGGAGGGCTGGGGTATTTTACGTTCTTCTCCGGCTACCGCCTTGGGCAAAATGTGCTGGGCAAGATCACTGATGTAGCAATCATGAGGAAGATCACTAACAGCCTTTCTATCCTGGGACTGATTATTGCAGGAGCCATGATGGTGAATAATGTTTCCATTGTGACGCCTCTTGCGATCAACATTGGTAAGACCTCCGTCGTCATTCAGGATTTGCTGGATTCTATTCTTCCAGGAATGTTAAGCGTGATTTTTGTTATGTTGTGCTTTGGGTTAATGAAGAAAAGAGTCAGTGTGTTCAAGATCATGATTATTTTGTTTGCAGTTGCCATTATTGCGGCATTATTTGGAATTTTATAAAATTGTGAGATCAGGCCGCAACGTTGATATAGTTTTAATGTACTTATAGTCTGAGATGGCTGTAACGAAATTCTTATGAACACACTTATTATATTTCCAAGGAAAAATATGACAGTAAAATAAAATGAGGCTCATGTACTTTTATTACGATTTGTGCCTGGGCTAAGCGAAAGGAATGTGAGTTATTATGAGAAAAACCTGGCTTTCAGATGTCATTGGAACAGAAAAAGCGGCTTTCGGTCTGGTTCACCTGCTGGCGCTTCCCGGTGATCCGCTTTATGATGCAGAGGGTGGACTGGAAAGAATATATGAAGCAGCTTTGTCTGATGTTCAGTCTCTTCAGGAAGGAGGGATTGATGCACTGCATTTCTCCAATGAATTCAGTTTTCCCTACCAGAAGAATCCTCCCAGAGAAATCATGGCTGCAATGGCCTATATCATTGGCCGTCTGAAACCATATATCAAAGTCCCTTACGGTGCAAATGTCATCAGTAGTCCCAGCGACAGCGTGGCGTTGTGCGCCAGCGTCGGAGCAAAATTCACCAGAGGAACATTTTCAGGGGTATACTCCGGAAACCTGGGGCTGTATGACACTGCCATCGGAGATTATGTGCGTCTGCGTCACAATCTTCATGCAGATGACGTAAAGATGATCCACTATGTGGTGCCTGAGTCAAGCGCGGATATCGGTGGGCGTGATCCTTTGGCCTCTGCGGCGGCGTCTAAGTTTATGAACATGCCGGACGGATTTGCCGTGCCGGGAGCAACTGCCGGACAGTCTGCAGATATGTCTTTGCTGCATCAGTTGAGAAAGTCCATGCCGGATATGGTTCTGGTAGCTTCCACGGGTGTGAAGTATGAGACGGTTGAAGAGATATTCTCAATTTGTGATGCGGCATTTATTGCCACCAGCCTGAAAAAGGACGGAATATTTGAAAATCCTGTGGATAAGGACCGGGTAAAGCGATTTATGGAAAGGCTGAAGGATTTTAGGAACAGCCTGTAAAAGAGGGACCTATGTTAAAGGCAGTTTTATTTGACTGTGACGGCGTACTGATGGACAGTGAGAGCATCTACCTGTCCTGTGTTTCCCAAATACTGGGAACGCTGGGCAAGTTGGCTTCAGTGGAGGAACTGGCATATCTGATTGGGGCAGATATCCACGTTATCACTGAACGGCTGAAACAGGACTTCGGCCTGGAGAATTATGATACGGAAGAACTGATCCGCGTTCAAAGGACGCTGTTTAACGAGCGGTTTTATAGGGAGAAATTAACGCCCATGGACGGGCTGGAAGGCTTTTTGGAAAGTCTTAAAAAAGAGGGGATTCTTCTGGCAGTAGTTTCTTCCTCCGGCCAGGACTATGTAGAATATGTGCTGGATCGATTAAGAATCAGGGAGTATTTTAATCTATATAGGAGGCAGCCGGCCGTTCCAAGCCCTTCCCAGACCTGTACCTGGAGGCAGTCAGGCGGCTGGGAATCCACGCAAATGAGGCGGTGGTGGTAGAAGATTCCTTTAACGGAATCCGCGCAGGACTTGATGCAGGCTGTTACGTGATTGCCTACAGGGGGACAGAGATAAAACAGGACACCTCCGGTGCCCATGAAACAGTGGAAAGTTACCGGGACTTGGATGTAAAAAAACTGAGGGAGAGTAACTGGCGGTTTAGATAAGTCTTGCTGACCGGCAAACGCAGAACTGCGGCTTTGAGATAACAATCAAAGCCGCAGTTCTGCGTTTGAATAAACTTGATGCATTCTTTTTTAAGATGTTATAGAAAAAATCATATTGAATTTATTTACACTCTTCCAAAAGAATTCCAGGCTCGGCGACCATGGAATAATTCGTATGGTAGATAACAAAGCCGGGCGCAGCTCCGGCTACCTTTTTAATCTGCTTTTTCTGCACATAATCTACTTCCACCTTATCATTTTCACGGCCCTTGGAATAGTAGGCGGCCAAAGCACCTGCCTCTTCAAATACCCGGTCTGGAAGCTCTTTCCCTTCGGATTTTACGATCACATGGGATCCCGGGATTCCTTTTGCATGGAACCACCAGTCACTGTTTCCTGCCACTTTAAAGGTCAGCTCTTCATTCTGATAATTATTTTTTCCAACATAAATATGGAAGCCGTCTGAAGATAGGTAGTGGAAAGGCTTGCTTGTGATCTTAGGCTTTTTGTCACCGGAGCGTCGGTGTTTAATATAACCATACTCCATCAGCTCTTCTTTAATCTGTACAAGATCCTCTTCCATTAAGGCGATATCCAAAGCGGCACTGACGGATTCCAGATGATCAATTTCCTGTCTGGTTTCCGCTATTTGCTCTGTTACGGCTTCGAATGTACGCTTCAGCTTGTTGTACTTGTCAAAATACTTTTGAGCATTTTCCTTTGCAGACAGTTGATCGTCAAGAGGAATGGTGATTTCCTCATTGGTGTAGTAATTAAGGCAGATAAGCTGCTTTTCCCCTCCTGTCAATTCATAGCCATAGGTATTGATAAGCTCACCGTAGACCTTATACTTGTCCTTTTTGTCCGTATCTTTTAGCTGTTTGGACTGCAGATCGTATTTTTTATAGTTCCGTTCCAAAGCGGTCTGCACGATTTTTCGTAAATCCACGGATTTTTGGCGGATTCTGGTAATGGTATTTTTGGAAGCATAATAGGTTTCCAAAAGGGAACTGATGGAATCAAAGCATTTGGAAACATAATCTTCTCCCTGATAGCAGGTTAAGTGAAGAGAAGAGAATTCTACAGGCTCTTCCTTTTTATAGATAATATTTGGAGCAAAATGACCATGCTTTATATCCTCCATGACGAAGGAAAACATGTGATACAAATGAACCAGCTCCAGTTCTGACAGCCCATTGGCAGACAAATCCCCGTCAATGGATGCAAGGTGGCAGAGCTCATGGCCCATAATAGGACTTATACCGGTCAGTTTCATGTACAGCGCTTTTTGTATAGGTGCAGCCGTATGGCCGATCACATCAAGAAATTCCTCCTGAGTAATGGTCAGCGGGTCTTTCTTTTCCATGGTCTGCGGAATAAAATAGGTTCTTCCCGGCAATACCTCACGTATGGAGCTGACCTGGGCGGAAATGTGCTTGATGCTGTCTAAAATCATATTTTCTTCATTACAAAAGATGATGTTGCTGTGTTTTCCCATGATTTCAACAATTAGTTTTTTGATTCGTTTGTCGCCTAATTCATCAAAATGTTCTACTTCCATGCATAAGATCCGTTCCAGTCCCGGCTGGCTTACCCGGATGATGCGGCCGTTTCCAATATGCTTTCTTAAAAGCATACAGAAATTCGGGGCGGTCATGGGGCTTTGCTTATTTGCTTCCGTAAAATAAATAAGCGGGAGACTGGCACTTGCCGAGATTAAGAGTCTCCATGTATTTTTCTGGTTTTTAACAGTAAACAGCAGTTCATCTTTCTCTGGCTGAGCGATTTTTGCGATTTTTCCGCCTTCCAGCCGGTCTTTCATCTCTGCTGTGAGATTTGCCATAACAATTCCGTCTAATGCCATTGCCTGTTCCTCCGGTAAATAGATATATAATAGGATAGTATAACACAGAATTAGCCTTCTGTAAAATTTAAAAGCAATTGACTTGTATTTTGTTATGACTTATAATGGATGATATCTATGGCGAAAGAGAGGCATATAGAATGATCAAGAGCATGACAGGTTTTGGCAGATGCGAAACTGTCACGGATGAGTACAAGATTTCCGTCGAGATGAAGGCTGTAAATCACAGATATTTGGATTTAAGCATAAAGATGCCGAAAAAGTTTAATTACTTTGAAGCGGGAATCAGGAATCTGTTAAAGAATTATATCCAGCGCGGGAAAGTAGATGTATTCATCAGCTATGAGGATTACACAGAAAATAAGCTGTGTTTAAAGTATAACAATGCGCTGGCCGCCGAATATATGGATTATTTCGCAAAGATGGAGGCACAGTTCGGGATACAAAACGACATCAAGGTATCGGCCCTGGCCAGATGTCCGGAGGTCCTTACTATGGAAGAGGTGCCGGAGGATGAGGAGCAGATGTGGAAGATTCTTTCAGAAACCATGGAAGAAGCGGCAAAACGTTTTGTGGAATCCAGAGAAACTGAAGGAGAAAATTTAAAGAATGATCTTCTTGGAAAGCTTAAGTTTATGACTGGGATTGTGGAATTTATAGAGGAACGGTCCCCCAGAATCCTTCTGGAATACAGGACAAAGCTGGAGGACAAGGTAAAGGAGCTGCTGGCAAGTGCTTCTGTTGACGAAGGCAGGATAGCCACAGAGGTTACAATTTTTGCTGATAAAATCTGTGTGGATGAAGAAACCGTACGGCTTAAAAACCACATTGAAAATACTTGTACAGAGCTTAACACAGGCGGAAGCGTGGGAAGAAAGCTGGATTTTATTGCTCAGGAGATGAACCGGGAGGCAAACACCATTCTTTCCAAAGCCAATGACCTGGAAATTTCCGATAAGGCCATCGCACTGAAGACCGAAATTGAAAAGGTAAGGGAACAGATCCAGAATATTGAGTAGGAGAGTAAGGAACGACATGAATGAGCATGGCATATTGGTAGTTGTATCCGGATTTTCAGGAGCCGGCAAGGGAACCTTGATGAAGGAGCTTCTGAAACGGTATGATAATTACGCATTGTCCATTTCCGCCACGACCAGAAATCCCAGAGAGGGAGAAGAAGAAGGCAGGGAATACTTCTTTGTGACAGAAGAACACTTTAAGGATATGATGGAAAAGGAAGATTTGATCGAATATGCCCAGTACGTCAATCATTATTATGGCACGCCCAAGGAATATGTTTTGAACCAGATGAGAATGGGGAAGGATGTTATTTTGGAAATTGAAATTCAGGGAGCGCTTAAGGTAAAGGAACGTTTCCCTTCTGCAATTTTGATTTTTGTTATGCCTCCCAATGCGGAAGAGTTAAAGCGCCGTCTCATCGGCCGCGGTACGGAAAACATGGATGTGATCAATGCCAGGCTTCGCCGGGCAGCGGAGGAAGCGGAAGGCATGGAGGCCTATGATTATATCCTTATTAATGAGAATATAGACACTTGTGTGGAAGAAATGCACCGTATGATTCAGGTCCAGCATAACCGGGCTTCCAATAATATGGCATTTTTGGCCCATATCCGGGAAGAATTAAAGAATATATAGAGCCGATTGAGAAAGGGGAATGAAAGATGTTACATCCATCTTATTCAGATTTGATTAATGTAGTAAACAGCGAGGTAGAGCCAGGAGAAGCTCCTGTCGTACAGAGCCGTTATTCCATCGTGATTGCCGCTGCCAAAAGAGCAAGGCAGATCATCGGCGGCTCAGAGCCGGAGATTTTGGGAGCCGGCAAGAAACCGCTTTCTGTTGCCGTAGAGGAACTGTATGAGGGCAAAGTGAAGATTTTAAGCGAAGCGGATGCTACGGAAGAAGACGATAATTAGGATGAAGGCCGTCTCCCTTTTGGATGAGATGGCCTTTCCCATTTGCGTGAACTATAAGCCGGAGGAAATGTCTGCACATCCACAGGCGAAAGCCGCAACAACTAAGAATGACAGGAGTTTAAACATGAAGCTATTATGTGTTTCACTGGGCTGCGATAAGAATCTCGTGGATACGGAGATGATGCTGGGCCTTCTGAATAAAGACGGATATACTTTTACAGACGATGAGTATGAGGCTGATGTGATTGTGATCAACACCTGCTGCTTTATTGGTGATGCGAAAGAGGAAAGTATAAACACCATACTGGAAATGGCTCAGAGAAAGGGAGACGGCAAATGCAAAGCATTGATCGTAACCGGATGCCTGGCTCAGCGGTATAAGCAGGAGATCATTGACGAGATCCCGGAAGTGGATGGAATCTTAGGGACTTCCACCTATGACGAGATTTCCCACGTACTTTCAGATGCACTTGGCGGAAAAGAGCATGTACAGCGCTTTCATGATCTGGATGGGCTTCCTGAAGTGGAAACGGAACGGATTCTTACAACAGGAGGTCATTATGCATTTTTAAAGATAGCAGAAGGATGTGACAAGCATTGTACTTACTGTATCATACCTTCCCTCAGGGGGAACTACCGTAGTGTTCCCATGGAACGCCTGGTAAAGGAAGCGGAAAGGCTGGCTGAAATGGGGGTAAAGGAGCTGATATTAGTGGCCCAGGAGACAACCCTTTACGGTTTGGATCTTTATGGGGAGAAAGCTCTTCCGAAGCTTCTTAAAAAATTATGCCGAATATCAGGTATCCGGTGGATCCGAATCCAGTACTGTTATCCGGAAGAGATCACAGATGAGCTGATCCAGACCATAAAGGAAGAAGAGAAGGTCTGTAATTATCTGGACTTACCGATCCAGCATGCCAGTGACCGTATTTTAAAACGCATGGGGCGCAGAACCACAAAGGCCCAGCTTCAGGAGATCGTGGAAAAGCTCCGGAAAGAAATTCCGGATATAGCTCTCAGGACTACTCTTATCTCCGGATTTCCAGGGGAGACCCAGGAGGATCACGAAGAACTGATGGAATTTGTGGATGAGATGGAATTCCAGCGTTTGGGAGTATTTGTATATTCCGCAGAAGAAGATACACCTGCAGCGGAGTTCCCGGATCAGGTTTTACAGGAGGTAAAGGAAGAACGCCGTGATGCCATCATGGAGCTGCAGCAGGAGATCTCATACGATTTTTCCAGGTCCATGATCGGGAAGACACTGGAAGTCATGATCGAAGGCAAGGTGGCGGATGAAAATGCTTATGTAGGCCGCACCTATATGGATGGACCAGGTGTGGATGGGATGATCTTTGTCCAGACGGACGAAGAGCTGATGTCAGGTGATTTTGCCAGTGTCCGCGTCACTGGGGCCATGGAATATGATTTGATAGGAGAGTTGGAGGATGAATTTACCGAATAAGCTAACGATTTTAAGGGTTATTATGATTCCGTTTTTTGTTTTGTTTCTGCTGCTTGACGGAGGTACCAATGCAACATACCGTTATATTGCAGCTGTCATTTTCATTGTGGCCAGCTTTACGGACTTACTGGATGGGAAGATTGCAAGAAAGTACGGCCTGGTGACCAATTTCGGCAAGTTTATGGATCCTCTTGCGGATAAGCTGCTGGTATGTGCAGGCCTAATCTGCTTTACAGCCCTGGGCCAGCTTTCAGCCTGGATCGTAATCGTGATCATAAGCAGGGAATTCATTATCAGTGGTTTCCGTCTGGTGGCCTCTGATAATGGGGTGGTGATTGCTGCCAGCTATTGGGGGAAATTTAAGACGGTTTCCCAGATGATCATGTCGGTTCTTCTTATCCTGGACTTTCCGGCATTATCCATTGTTACAACGGCGTTTATCTGGATCGCCGCCGTCCTTACTGTGGTATCACTGATTGATTATATAGCAAAAAATTATCGCGTTCTTATGGAAGGGAGTATGTGATCATGGTTGTTGAACTGATTTCGGTTGGAACGGAGCTTCTTCTTGGAAATATTGTAAATACCAACACCCAATACCTGGCGGAAAAATGCGCTCTTTTGGGACTTTCCATGTATCACCAGGTGACGGTAGGTGACAACAGGGAACGCCTTTCTGAGACATTTGAAACTGCATTAAAGCGTTCGGATCTTGTTATTTTAACCGGCGGCCTGGGGCCTACGGAGGATGATCTGACAAAAGAGGTCTGCGCCCAGGTCATGGGCATTCCTCTGGTAGAGGATGATCATACAAAGGAACGGATCAAGGCATATTTTAAAAACAGCATTGATAAAGAAATCCCTGACAATAACTGGAAGCAGGCTCTTGTTCCTCAGGGTGCAGCCGTACTTGATAATGACAACGGCACCGCTCCCGGACTTATTATGGAAAAGGATGGAAAGGCTGCAATTTTACTTCCCGGACCTCCCAATGAGTTAAAGCCACTGTTTCAAGACCGGGTATTCCCTTATCTTAAGAAGCTCCAGCCTGAAGTGATCCGTTCTCAAATGGTCAAAATCTGCGGACACGGGGAGAGCCAGGTAGAGGATAAGCTTCTGGATCTTATTGACGGCCAGTCCAATCCAACCATTGCCACATATGCAAAGACGGCTGAGGTACACTTAAGGGTCACTGCAAAGGCGTCAGATGAGGATGAGGCAAAAGGACTGTTAAAGCCGGTGGTAAAGGAGATCAAAAGCCGGTTCGGGGACGACGTATATACAACAAAGGAGGAAGAGACCATTGAAATGGCAGTTGTCCGCCTCCTAAAAAAATATGAGCTGACAGTTACTACTGCGGAATCCTGTACCGGCGGACTGATCGCCGGCCGTCTGGTAAACGTACCGGGTGCGTCTCAGGTGTTCCGGGAAGGCTTTATCACCTACTCCAACAAGTCTAAGAGAAAGCTGCTTGATGTAAGCAAGAGCACCTTGAAAAAATACGGTGCGGTCAGTGAGCAGACTGCCAGGGAAATGGCTATCGGAGGTGTTTTTGCAGCCGATGCGGATGTCTGTATTGCAGTAACGGGAATCGCAGGACCGGATGCGGAAGGCGAAAAGCCAGTAGGACTTGTTTATATGGCCTGCTATACAAAGGATAAAGTTCAGGTTGAAGAATATCATTTTAAGGGAAATCGGGAAAAAATCAGGGAACAGTCTGTGGTAAAGGCTTTAGACCTGCTGCGCCGTTCCATTCTTAAGCACTACCATTCATGAAACCTTCCGGAAGGAGAGAAAAGTGGAGACCCGTTTGCTGAAAAAACAGATGACTGCAGCGTACCAGTACTCTTATGTAAGACTGGTGCTGAATTATTACACTTTATTTGAAATCATAGGAGAGAAGCCGGTGATCCCGGAGCGTATCTTTTCCTGCTGCCAGCGGCTTAATGGATTGCTTAAGGAGCATTTCTCCGGTAAAAATGCAGAAGAAGAACTGCTGAAGCTTCGGAAGGACATTACTCATGAAGTGGAGGTCCTGACTTCCTATACCGATTGCTTTCAGATTTATGAATATGTTTTAAACAGAATGGAACGAACGTTTAGGGTACTGCCGGAAACCGGGCTTGATGATGAAAGCTTTGCAAAGCGTCTCGTAGATTTTATAACGGATACCAAAGAAACGGCTGTAATGAACGGAAGGATCAGGCAGATCATCGGACAGCTTCCGGTTCGTCTGACCAAACAGAAATTTTACAGCCTTGTTATGGAAGGGCTGTCTGTTTATATAGGTTCACCAAGGGAAAACCTTCAGGATATGATGGATACCCTGCGCACGGAATCCATGGCGAAGCTGCCGATGGGTATGGAGGAAGGGCATAAAGACTTATTTGAGCTTTTGGAACAGTTCCGCCATGCAGATTATAAGACCATGACTGGGGAAGGCTATGAAGAAGCTGCTGCAAAGCTTAGCCTTGCCTGTGAAGGACTTATGGATGAGTCAGGACTTTACCTCATGCTACAGGATATCATCAATGATTTCTGCGTTCTTATATTTGCCAGGCAGGAAGCAGTTATCGATGTGAAAGAGGAGGAACTGTACTCTTCCTTAACGGGGGAGATTCTGGAAAAGTTCAGCAAAGAAGATTTTACTCCCGTAAATGAAGATTTTTTTGACAGGCTCACACAACTGGAGGGAAGACAGGAAGCATGCTATGAGCGTTATTTAAGGGCGGAACTGCCGGAAGAGAGCAATCAATGGAATCAGGATCCGGATTACATTAAGGCAGTGAATGTGGACAGGCTTTTGTCCGGAAGCAGCTTCGTGGCATTAAAAAAGACGGGCGAAAAAGTAGAAACAGCCATAGTTGACCGTTCCTTTCTGGAGGAAAGGGCAGGAGAGTATTTTGAAGAGCTTGAGAAGGTGTTAACCGGCGCTTCCAGGCCTGTGGCAAGGGCAATTATGGCTAAGGTCTTATCAGACCTTCCTGTCTATTTCAATTCGATTGATGAAATAAAGGCATATATAGAAGGAAGCTTTCAAAGCTGTCTGGATGAAGCAGAAAAAGAAACTTGCAAGGAATTATTGGAAGAGCTGATGGATGATGAAAATAATCTGGTATGACCATTTGTACGTAGGTGAAAAAGCGAAAAAGAAACGTTACCGGATCATTCAGGGGATCCGTAAGTCAAAGTCCGGTCCGGGGATTTATGTGATTACGCCTGCAGTAAATGGGAATAATATACTTGATATCTATCCGGCAATGACGATTTCAGGGTCCGCTTACCAGGATGAAGAATTTCTCATTTTGGGCATTGCATCCAGTTACTGGGAGGCGTTAGAGGTGGCCGGGATTATCGTCAATGATATGTACCGGAAAACAGGAGGCTTCGATCTGTCTGGTTTTATTGGGAAAGAGGCCGGTAAGGTGTGAGGTGTTCATGCTTCATGTAATATTGTTAATACTTAAAATCTTAGGACTGCTGTTGCTCATTGTTTTGGGATTTCTCCTTGCTGTGGTTCTGCTGGTCCTCCTGGTACCGGTCCGGTATCAGGCGGAGGGATCCTATAACGGGAAGGTGAAGGGAAAGGCCAGATTTACATGGCTTTTACATATCCTTTCCGTTACAGTGCAATATGAGGAAGATGTATTGGCTATGGTCAGGATCTTCGGTTTCCGTATTGGAAAGCAAAAGAAGATAGACACAGAGCTTAAGGAAGCGGAAGAAATCATGGTTCAGGCCATGGAAGTAATGGAGCCGGAACCCTTAAATGAAGCCCGGGATATAAAAGATAAGGCCCATGACAGGAATCAGAACGTACCAGTAAGTCCGCCCGCTTCAAAGGAAAAAACCTGGGAAGAACCGAAGGATGCATGGCTGGAAGAACCCATAGGAGGGACAAAGGATGCATCAGGGGCAGCATCTAAGGACGAACCAAAGGCTGGCTCCAGGAGGAAAAAGAGTTTCCGTATGACCGATTTTTTTGCCAGGCTTAAGAAGATGGTTCTCACGGTTTTTACAAAACTTAAGTTTTTTTTCCGAAGGATTTGTGATACACTGAAAACAGCCAAAGATAAAAAAGATGAGATCCATGCCTGGATTTCCAATAAGGAGAACCAGAAGACCGTAAAGCTGCTATTCAGACAGGGGAAAAAGCTGCTCCGACATATCCTTCCCCGCAAAGGAACGATAAACATAACCTTTGGCTTTGATGATCCATACTTAACCGGCCAGGCGCTTACCTATGCAAGCGTTGTATATCCCCTTTGCCATAAACACTTAAACCTGTATCCGGTTTTTGATCAAACCGTGTTTACTGCAGAAGGAAGGTTTCGGGGCAGGATCCGCACGGGGGCGGTTCTTCTCATTGGATCTCGGATGCTGCTGGATAAGAATTTCAGGCACTTGTTAAAGGGATGGCTTCGATAAAGAGGCTTCAACGCTGTATTTGGATGCGTTGCGTGGATTGATATGATAAAGGAGGAATGCTTAACGTGGCAGAGAATAATTTTACATCTACGGTAGCTTCGCTGTTTAAGGGAATGGACACCTTTGTGGCGACAAAAACTGTGGTAGGAGATGCGGTAAAGCTGGATGATACCATCATTCTGCCTTTGGTGGATGTGACCTGCGGCATGGCTGCCGGGTCCTTTTCAGGAGATTCAAAGCAGAACGGGGCCGGGGGAATGCATGCAAAGATGAGTCCCAGTGCAGTACTCATCATTCAGAACGGAGTAACAAAGCTGGTAAATATTAAGCAGCAGGATGCTGTGACGAAAATTTTGGACATGGTCCCAGATTTTGTTAATAAATTTGCCGGAGGAACCAAAGAGGTCTCACCGGAAGCCTTAAAGGTGGCGGAGGAGATGGCCGCTGCAGAAGAGAATAAAAAAGCGGAAGAATAAGAAGGGGATAAGCCGCATAGGATGTCATATAGCCTGAATGGATTGAGGGATGATATGAGAAGAGTATGCGGACTTATGCTGTTCTGCTTCGGAGCGGGCATGGCAATCCTGCTTTTTATCCCGGCGACTATCGTTACGATCCTGTTTATTATCGGATGTCTGGTACTGGGATATAACCTGTTCTGCTGCTGATCAAGCGATGCTGTTAAAATAAATGGGGCCATGTTCCAAAGGCCCCATGAAAACGACTAAAAAAATACTCCTGACTGTTACCAGCCAGGAGTTTCCTTCAATTAAGCTCTTTCAACTAATCCGGATCTTAAGCAGGAAGTACATACGTACATCTTCTTAGCGCCGCCATTAACTTTCACTTTAACGGACTTCACATTTGCTTTCCACATCTTGTTGGATCTTCTATGGGAATGGCTCACTGCGTTGCCAAAGTGAGCAGCTTTTTCACAAATTGCACATTTAGCCATGATTGCACCTCCTTAAAAGCTACTTGGATTTTTTATGGTTTAAAAATCCACAACAAATGTATGATAACAGAAAATCAGTGGTTTTGCAAGTGAAAATTAAAAATTTGTTTCTTTTTTTGGAAAAATCATGTATAATCAATTAAGACAGAAAGAACGGAGGTAGAGACTATGAAGGGTTATATCAATAATAGACTGGGCGAAATCCAGGTAAGCCCTGATGTTATCGCTATGTATGCCGGAACGACTGCAGTGGAATGCTTCGGTATTGTCGGTATGGCGGCTGTCAGCATGAAAGACGGACTTGTTAAACTTTTAAAGCGGGAAGGCCTGACTCACGGAATTAATGTGAACATCCAGGACAACCATATTACCATTGATTTCCATGTGATTGTAGCTTATGGAATCAGCATTTCTGCGGTAGCGGATAACTTGATTGAAAATGTAAAATACAAAGTAGAAGAATTCACCGGTATGACGGTAGATAAGATTAACATCTTTGTCGAAGGCGTAAGAGTGATTGATTAAGGAGGAAACTACCTGTGGGTATGAAGTATATAGACGCCGAGATGCTGCAAAAGGCATTTCTGGCAGGAGCAAAAGGACTGGAAGCGAAGAAAGAATGGATTAATGAACTGAATGTGTTTCCAGTGCCGGATGGTGATACCGGAACCAATATGACCATGACCATCATGGCAGCGGCAAAGGAAGTGGCTGCCATCGAGAATCCTACCATGGAAGCCTTGGCGAAAGCAATTTCCTCCGGTTCTTTAAGAGGTGCAAGAGGAAACTCCGGCGTAATCCTGTCCCAGTTGTTCCGGGGCTTCACAAAAGAAATAGCCGGTGCAGACCGTGTAACTGCCACTGTTTTAGCCAATTCCTTTGTAAGGGCAACGGAAACCGCATATAAAGCGGTTATGAAGCCTAAAGAGGGAACCATTCTTACGGTAGCCAGAGGCATGGCGGAAAAGGCAGCGGAGCTGGTTACGGAGACCGAGGACATCCTGGAATTCTGCCAGAAGGTGATCGATCACGGTGATTACGTATTGAGCCAGACTCCGGAAATGCTCCCTATTTTAAAACAGGCCGGAGTGGTGGATTCCGGCGGCCAGGGGCTTATGCAGGTCATGAAGGGAGCTCTTGACTGCCTTATGGGCAAGGAAATGGATTTATCTTTAGAGGGCGTAAAGCGTCCGGATACCCATACTGGGGCTCAGGGTGCCAAACTGGATGACATTGATATTAAATTCGGTTATTGTACTGAATTTATCATCAATCTGGAAAATCGATATGATGATAAGACAGAGCATGAATTTAAGGGATACCTGGAATCCATCGGGGATTCCATTGTGGTTGTGTCGGATGAAGATATGGTAAAGGTTCACGTTCATACCAATGATCCGGGGCTTGCAATCCAAAAGGCCCTTACGTTCGGCTCTTTATCCCGTATGAAGATTGATAATATGAGGGAAGAGCATCAGGAAAAGCTGATTAAGGAATCGGAAAAGCTGGCGGCACAGCAGAAGGCGGAAGAAGAAAAAAGGGCGGAAAAGAGAAAGCCTTATGGTTTTATTTCCGTATCCGCAGGAGAAGGCCTTGATGGAATATTCCAGGGGATCGGTGCCGACTATCTGATCCAGGGCGGACAGACCATGAACCCCAGTACAGAGGATATGCTCAATGCCATTGACCGGGTGAATGCAGACACCATCTACATTCTGCCTAACAATAAAAATATTATATTGGCTGCCGAGCAGGCGAAAAGCCTGGTGGAAGACAAGAAGATCATTGTGATCCCTTCAAAAACCATACCCCAGGGCATAACTGCCATCATTAATTTTGCGCCGGATCTGTCTCCGGAGGACAATGAGAAGATTATGACAGAAGAGATGGCCCGGGTAAAAACAGGACAGGTAACCTATGCGGTCCGCAATACCATGATTGATGATATTGAGATTCGGGAAGGGGACATCATGGCTTTGGGAGACAATGGTATCCTGGCAGTTGGAAAGGATATTGAACATACGGTGCTGGAAGCGATGAAGGCCATGGTGGAAGAGGAATCGGAGCTGGTGACTGTTTATTACGGCAAGGATGTTAAGGAAGAGGATGCAGATGCGCTGAAGGAAAAAGCGGAAACGTTGTTTTCCCACTGTGAGATAGAGCTTCATGCAGGAGGCCAGCCAATTTATTATTATCTTATATCGGTAGAATAAAAAAAGCCTGCGGCATTTATATACCGGGCAGACAACGTCCTGTCTGTCCGGTTTTGCTATGCAGAAAGAAAGGAGGGAGCCCGCCTGTGAACCATGAATCAATTAATTCCTTAAAAGGAATTGGAGAAAAAACAGGAAAATTGTTTCAAAAGGTGGGAGTAATAACCGTTGAAGATCTTCTGGAATATTACCCGAGAGCCTATGATACTTATGAGGAGCCTTCTCCTCTTGGTGAGCTGAAGCCGGACCAGGTGATGACGGTAGCCGGGATGCTTTATAAGACTCCTGATGTAAAACGGTACAGCCACATTCAGGTCATTACAACGACTTTAAAGGATATGACGGGTACTCTATTGCTCACATGGTACAATATGCCTTATCTTCATACCACGTTAAAGGCGGGGATGCGAGCTGTTTTCCGCGGCCGGGTTGTGAAGAAAAACGGCCGTCTAACCATGGAACAGCCCGAAGTTTTTACTGCAGAAGCCTATGAACAGGTGGTCCATTCCATGCAGCCTGTTTACGGACAAACCAAGGGGCTGAGCAATAAAACCATTGTCAGGGCCCAACGGCAGGCTTTAAGCCTCCGTAGTATGGTAAGGGATTATATGCCTGCAGATTTACGAAGAAAACATGAACTGGCAGAATATAATTTTGCTATGGAACATATTCATTTTCCGACGGACAGGAGCGAACTGCTATTTGCCAGAAAAAGGCTGGTGTTTGATGAGTTTTTTCTTTTTCTCATGGCAGTCCGGCGTTTAAAGGAGCGGAGAGAAGATAAGAAAAGTGCTTATGTGCTGAATCTGTCCCAGGAAGTGGAGACCTTAAGAAAAAGTCTTCCCTATTCCCTTACCAAGGCCCAGCAAAAGGTTTTAACCGAAATATACGGCGATCTGTCGGGCGGGAGGGTCATGAACCGTCTCATTCAGGGTGATGTAGGCTCCGGTAAAACAATTATTGCCATACTCTCTCTTTTACAGGCAGCTTATAACGGATACCAGGGAGCCCTTATGGCGCCTACGGAGGTACTCGCAAAGCAGCATCTGGAATCTATGACGGAGCTGTTCGCTGCTCATCATATTGATAAAAAGCCCATCCTTGTTACGGGATCCATGACGGCAAAGGAAAAAAGGATTGCCTACGAAAAGATCGCTTCCCATGAAGCGGATATTATTATCGGCACCCATGCTCTTATTCAGGATAAGGTGATATACGACAACCTGGCGTTGGTAATTACCGATGAGCAGCACCGGTTTGGAGTCGGCCAGAGGGAACTGTTAGGGAAAAAAGGAGAGGAACCTCATGTCCTTGTAATGAGTGCCACTCCTATTCCTAGAACCCTGGCCATTATCATTTACGGGGATCTGGACATTTCTGTCATTGATGAGCTGCCTGCAAACCGTCTGCCAATTAAAAATTGTGTAGTAGATACCGGATACAGGAAAAAGGCCTATGAGTTTATACGGAAAGAAATAGGGAATGGACGTCAGGCCTATGTGATCTGTCCTATGGTCGAGGCCAGCGAAATGATTGATGCGGAAAATGTACTGGATTATACAAAGACCTTAAGAGAGGCCCTTCCGGGAATCACCGTGGAATATCTTCACGGAAAAATGAAACCAAAAGAGAAAAACGGCATCATGGAGCGCTTCGCCTGCGGGGAAATCAAGGTCCTGGTTTCCACCACTGTGATTGAAGTCGGTGTCAACGTTCCCAATGCAACGGTCATGATGATTGAAAATGCGGAACGCTTTGGCTTGGCCCAGCTTCACCAGCTAAGAGGGCGTGTGGGGCGTGGGAAATACCAGTCTTATTGTATTATGGTAGGAGCCTCGGATCAGGAGGGGACAAAAGAACGCCTGGATATTTTAAACCAGTCCAATGATGGTTTTTTTATTGCCTCGGAGGATTTAAAGCTTCGGGGACCGGGTGATATTTTCGGTATCAGACAGAGCGGGGATCTGGAATTTAAACTGGGGGATATTTTTACAGATGCGAATCTGTTAAAAACTGTATCAGAGGAAGTAAAGCGGATTTTTACAGAGGATCCGGAGCTGGAAAAAGAAGAACATCAGGAGCTGAAAAGAAAGCTGAAAGAGTATCTTGAGAAAAGCTATGATAAGCTTAATTTGTAACAAAACTTTGTAAATTGATTATTTTTGCAGAAAATATTTGCACTTATCGACAAAAAATGATAAACTTATGAGCGTAAAATTATTATAGTAAGGAAACAGGAGGAATTATATGAGTAGAAAAGCTTTAAAAATGGATGCAAAGGAAGCCATGAGAGAGGCTCTTGTGAGCCCTTATATGGTTACCATAATTTTGGGTGTTATCACCCTTGTATTGTCTGTTGTACAGGGTTTTCTGGATATATGGCAGGGTATGATCGAAAACGCCGGTGCTTATGATTTGGGTCAGACCGGAGCGTTTGCTGCCAGTAGCATTATTTTCATGATCATTTCCTTTATTCTCAGCACAATTATCCAGTTTGGGTATCAATCTTACTGTTTAAAGGTTGCAAACAGGGACCAGACTATGTCATATGGAGATTTGTTTGGAAGTGCAAAATATTTATTAAAAGCCTTAGGATTGACTTTAATGATGGGGCTGTTTACCGTGTTGTGGACCTTGCTTTTTATTATTCCGGGAATCATAGCTGCTTATAGCTATTCACAGGCCATTTTTATTATGGTTGAGAATCCGGATAAAGGCGTAATGCAATGCATCCGGGAAAGCAAGGAAATGATGGTGGGTCATAAATGGGAGTACTTTGTTCTGGAACTGTCCTTTATTTTATGGCAGCTTCTTGGTCTTGTCACCTGCGGTCTGGCTTTCATTTATGTACATCCTTATACAAATGTTACGCTAGCTAATTATTATAATGCAATAAAGCCGAAAACGGTTGTATATGAGGAAGTATCTATGTTTGAGTAAACGGGTCAAAGGGTTCAATTTTTAAGATTGAATCCTTGGATTGTCTACGAAGATTTCCTGTATATACCGTTAACAAATGGAGGAGCACGGAAGATGAAGTGTGTGATAATTGGAATTGCCGGGGGGACCGGATCAGGGAAGTCTACGTTTACCAACCGGTTAAAGGCTGCGTTTTGCGATGACATAGCAGTTATTTACCATGATAATTATTATAAAAAGCAGGATGAGCTTTCTTTTGAAGAACGTAAGAAGATGAATTACGATCATCCGGAAGCTTTTGAAACAGAGCTTTTGCTGAAGCAGCTTCAGATGCTGCGGAATGGAAAAGCGGTTGAATGCCCTGTTTATGATTATTCCATGCACAACCGTTCTCAAAAAGTAGTAAAGGTGGAGCCCAAAAAGGTGATTCTGGTGGAGGGCATCCTGGTTTTTGCAGATGAGCGCTTAAGACAAATGTTTGATATAAAAATTTTTGTTGAGGCTGATGCCGACGAAAGGATCCTTCGCCGTGTAATCCGCGATGTAAAGGAAAGAGGCCGGGACATTGAAGGGGTTGTGGAGCAGTATCTTACAACCGTAAAGCCTATGCACTATTTATATGTAGAGCCTACAAAACCTTTGGCTGATGTTATTATAAACAGCGGCATGAACGAGGTTGCGTTCCAGTTGGTGAAAACCAATATTGAAAAGATCCTGGAGACCGGAGAAGAGGACGGAAGCGCTTTCCCATAAGATTGCTTATGAAGTTAAATTTTTTTCCTGAAAATAACAGTTTACGAAAAACCTTCTAGTGTATTTCATTCTATTCTTGCCATAATAGGAGTGTAGCACAAAACACACCATGAATAATTTAAATTAAAAACATGGTGAATAGATGAAAAGGAGGCATATCATTATGTCAGGAAGATCTAATACTACAAATGTACCAGAAGCAAAAGAAGCAATGGATCGTTTTAAAATGGAAGTAGCCAACGAGATTGGTGTTCCTTTAACCAATGGTTACAACGGTAACTTAACTTCCGCTCAGAATGGTTCTGTAGGCGGTTATATGGTTAAGAAGATGATCGAAGCCCAGGAAAGACAGATGGCAGGTAAATAATCTGTAAAAAACAAAAAAACACCCTTCGGAAATCTCATAATATTCAGATCAGATGAACAATAGAAGGGAAACGGGGAGCTGCAGTTTTATAACTGATTATCAGTTATGGAGCTGCGGCTCCTGTCTTTTTATGAGGCAGGTTGGGACTTAAGCTGCCGTGGGGCATTGACTCCGCTTTTTGCGTAACTTTTGGTTGTATATCTTGTAAATTCATACTATAATGGTTTGGAAAAATAAAGTGAGGAATTATATCATGAGAGTGATTGCAGGAAAAGCCAGAAGGCTTGTTTTGAAGACGATAGAAGGACAGGAAACGCGGCCTACCACTGACAGGATTAAAGAAACACTTTTTAATATGATTCAGGGGGACTTGCCTGGCTGCTGTTTTTTGGATTTATTTTCCGGAAGCGGAGCCATCGGAATTGAGGCATTGAGCCGGGGTGCCGGACTGGCAGTTTTGGTGGAACAAAATCCAAAGGCAGCAGAATGCATCCGTGAAAATCTGAAGACTACTAAACTGGAAGATGACGCTATTGTCATGAACTGTGACGTTATGACCGGGCTTGGCAGGCTGGAAGGAAAGGGGCATGTGTTTGATTTGGTATTTATGGATCCTCCGTATCAGGAAGGCTGGGAAAAGAGGGTTTTGCAGTACCTGGCTGATTCACCGCTGATCCATGAGGATACCACCATCATCGTGGAGGCGGCCCTGGAAACCTCTTTTGACTATCTGGAGGAAATGGGGTACCGGATCAAAAGGATCAAGGATTATAAGACGAATAAACATGTATTTGTATCAAGGTAATAATTATAGGAAGAGATTCTTTTGAGCAAGTTATGATACTTAAAAAATACGGGCGATAAATGATAAAGGAAGAGATTGTATGAGAAAAGCAGTGTACCCGGGTAGTTTTGATCCGGTAACCTTTGGCCATCTGGATATTATTGAACGATCCGCCAGGATGTCAGATCATTTAATCATAGGAGTTTTAAATAATTATTCAAAAACTCCGTTGTTTTCTGTAGAAGAACGTGTTAATATGTTAAAGAGCCTTACCAAAGACCTTCCCAATGTGGAGGTAATCGCGTTTGGCGGGCTTTTGGTTGATTTTGTACGAGCCAATCAGGCGGATGCGGTCATTCGCGGGCTACGGGCGGTAACGGATTTTGAATATGAATTGCAGATCGCACAGACAAACCGGGTTATGGCTCCGGAGATTGATACTGTGTTTTTGACGACGAATTTAAAATATTCTTACTTGAGTTCCAGCATTGTGAAGGAGATTGCCTCCTATGGCGGAGAGATAAACACGTTTGTGCCTCCATGTGTTGCTGAGCGTGTGATGAAAAAGATGGAAGATAGAATGAAATAAGAGTAAGGAGTGTTCTTATTATGATGAGCAGAATTGAACAGTTAATTGGTGAAATTGAAGAATATATTGACAGCTGCAAGTACCAGCCTCTATCCAACAGCAAGATCGTGGTCAACAGGGATGAGCTGGAAGAGCTTCTGGTGGAGCTCCGTTTGAGAATTCCTGATGAAATCAAGCAGTACCAGAAGATCATCAGCAACCGGGATGCAATTATGAATGAGGCCCGTCAGCAGGCGGATTCTATTCTGGCCCAGGCCAATGCTCAGACCAATGAGCTGGTCAATGAACATGAGATCATGCAGAAAGCATATGCCCAGGCCAATGATATTATAGAACAGGCCAATCAGCAGGCCCAGCAGATTGTGGAACAGGCGGTTGCCGATGCCAACGGCATCAGACAAAGCTCTGTTCAGTATACGGATGATATGTTAAAGAGCCTTCAGACCATTATCAGTCATTCCATGGAAGGGGCACAGGGCCGTTTTGACGCCTTTATGACCTCCATGCAGTCAAGCTATGACATCGTCTCTTCCAACCGCCAGGAGCTGACAGGAGCCGTCATGCCCGTTACAGGAACAGAGGAAATCGGGACAACAGAATAAATAGTATGATGGTAAGGATGCTGTGAAGCACTTTCCAGGTTACATAGTGCCGGATGGATAATCCGGCATTTTTTATAACACTCTTTGTCTGAAAGATGCCTGATAAACCTCCGAATGCTGTCACCACACCGATCCATAAGCCGCCTGACATTCCTGAAAAGGCCTGGGAGACGGCCTTGATCCCGGTAGTGATTTCCACAAATCCAAGGATGACTGCCTTATATTGGGGAACATTTATTGGAATCGTAGTTATGTAAAGAGCCAGGATGGAAAAGAGCATGATATATCCCCCTATTTTAACCATGACCTCACAGGAATCCATCAGGCTTTCGTCAAAGGATTTGCAGGATTCCCTGGCAATGGGCAGAGATTTAGCCGGCCCGTGAATGCCATAATAGATCCGGGCCGCAAAGGAAAGAGGAATGATAGGCAGGTAGACACAGGCAAGGATCAGCCAGACCGGCACAGATGGAGAAAGGTTTGCGGCGGTATAGCCTAACAGGAACATGGGGCTTGGGTGGTTGCAGATGGCTAAAAGGTATTTTCCCTCTTTTTCTGAGATGAGGTTATTGTCCATAAAATCACTGCAGGTTCTGGCTCCCATAGGGTAGCCGCACAAAAGTCCGGAAACCAGGGTGTAGCTGCCTGCATCTGAGAGGCAAAAGAATCGATGTAAAATTCCCCTGACGGGAAAAATAAGGATGCGGATTGCATTTAAGGCCACGATGACATTGGAACAGATCATAAACGGCAGAAGAGTGGGTACGACTACAGAGCCCCATAATACCAGTCCGTTTCTTGCCCCTTCAAAGGCTGTGGAGGGAAAACGGAGCAGCAGGACCAAAGCCGCCACGGAAAGCAGACGGAAAAAGGATTTTTTCATGTACACCTGAATAGATTGTTTTATATAATTATATGAAATGGCATGACTGATATGATGGTGATTCTTCTTTTCATCCTCATCCTCTCCGTTTTTCAGGTGACCATGATTGATTACCTGTACAATAATCCTACGTTCTATCAGCTTGATGCTTATACATGGGAAAGTGATGATTTCAGAAGCTTGCAGCTTGGAAAAATGGTGGCGGAATGGGACTCTCTTGATTATGATACCTTAACCTCCTTAATGGTGGAGCACCAGTATGATTTAACCGGAGTCAAAGACCCGGATACTCATACGGACAGACTTTTAAAGGTAAAGCCTGCGGAATACCGGAAGCTTCGTCAGGCATATGAAACCCTGTTAAGTGATTTGAAGTTTTTCCCGGTTCCCTTAACTACTTTGCCCGGTTCCCCTGATATAAGCTACCAGAACGGCTGGATGGATACCAGGACTTATGGAGGGGAACGGGGACATGAAGGATGCGACATCATGGGAACAGAACGGCCCAGAGGTTATTATCCGGTGGTCAGCATGAGCGACGGAGCAGTGGAAAAGGTGGGCTGGCTGGAAAAGGGCGGCTGGCGGATCGGAATCCGGACTCCGAAAGGGGCATATCTGTACTATGCCCATCTATACGGTTACAGCAGGCAGTGGAAGGAAGGAGACGCGGTAAAGGCAGGAGAGCTGCTGGGGTTTATGGGGGATACCGGCTACAGCCAGGTTGAGGGGACTACTGGTAATTTCCCGGTCCATTTGCATGTGGGGATTTATCTGCAGACCGACCATCATGAGGAGATGAGTGTGAATCCTTACTGGGTTTTAAAATATCTGGAGAAATACCGTTTGAAATATTCGTATTAGTAATATTATATAAACTTAAAGATGTTTTCATTTGGCCGATCAAGCCAATCTTTTATCGAAACTTACCTTGCAAATTTTGATAAGCTATATTAAGATTGCTTACATAGGAATAATTTACTTTAAACTTCCTTGATGCAAGATGGGAGCGACAACGTGAAAGAACGAATGATTTCGGAAGAATTTTTAAATAAGATGAACGATTTATTAGGGCAGGAGGAGTATGAGGCATACTTAAAAACCTTTGAAGAAGAACGGCTGTATGGACTTCGTGTCAATACCCTCAAAATAACCCCGGAAAAATTTACAGAAATGACTGCCCTTAAGCTGAAGCCGGTACCCTGGATCCCAAACGGCTTTTACTATGAGGGAGACGAACGTCCGGCCAAAGATCCATATTATTACGCCGGACTTTATTATCTCCAGGAACCCAGTGCCATGACGCCGGCAAGCCTGCTGAACATAGTACCGGGGGATAAGGTCCTAGACCTATGTGCAGCGCCCGGAGGGAAAAGCACGGAACTGGGGGCAAAGCTGAAAGGAAAAGGACTTTTGGTGTCCAATGACATCAGCAGCTCCAGGGCAAAGGCATTGCTTAAGAACCTGGAATTGTGGGGAATCGGAAATATTTGTGTCACCAGTGAGGAACCAAAGAAATTAAAGGAAGCCTTCGGTGAATTTTTTGATAAGATACTGGTTGATGCTCCTTGCTCGGGAGAAGGGATGTTCCGCAAGGATGGGGATATGGTGAAAAGCTATGAAGAACACGGGCCGGAATATTATGCCGGGATCCAACGGGAGATTATGGATCAGGCGGTGGATATGCTGGTGGCCGGCGGATTTCTTTTATATTCCACCTGTACATTTTCCCTATGTGAAAATGAGGATATTATCAGAAGGACTCTGGAACTTCATAAGGATATGGAGCTGATCAGCCTTCCCCTTTTTGAAGGGGCCAGCGGCGGGATCAGCCTTTCCGGATGTCTTCGCCTCTTTCCTCATAAGATCAGGGGAGAAGGCCATTTTATGGCATTGCTGAAAAAGAAGGGATCACCGGCAGACCATAAAGCCTGGGAGCAAGAAACCAGGAAACAGCCTCCTCTTCCTGAGGAACTTTCGGATTTCCTGTCCATGGTTTCAATGCCTATGGAGCAATCCCGCATCCGGATCAAGAAGGATATGGTTTACTACTTACCGGAATATTTTCCGGAATATGCAGGCGGCCTGCGCTATCTAAGGACCGGTCTTTTGCTGGGAGAAATGAAAAAGGGACGTTTTGAACCGGGACAGGCCTTTGCCATGGCCTTAAGGCCGGAAGAGTTCAAACAGACCATTTCCTGGGAAAAGCAGGATGAAAGGGTGATCCGTTATTTAAAAGGAGAAACCATTTCCTTAAAAGGGGAGGAGGGACCTTTAAAAGGCTGGTGTCTTGTGTGTGTGGAAGGCTTTCCTCTTGGTTTTGCCAAGGGGAGCGGGGCTGCATTGAAAAATAAATACTATCCGGGATGGCGGTGGCAATAATGAAGGAGCTAAGACTTGATAAATATTTAACAGAAATGGGAGAAGGTACCCGCAGCCAGATCAAGGAAATGGCCAGAAAAGGCAGGATTTTCGTAGACGGACAACCGGAGAAAAAGACGGAGCGAAAGATCCATCCGGAACAAAATCAGGTTTCTGTGGATGGGCGTCCGGTGTCCTATGTACGGTATGAATATTATATGCTGAACAAGCCTCAGGGGGTGGTATCCGCCACTGAGGATTCCCGCTATGATACGGTGATCAGCCTTATTAAGTCGCGGAAGAGGGATGATCTTTTCCCGGTAGGCCGGCTGGACATTGACACAGAAGGGCTTCTTCTTATAACCAATGACGGAGATCTGGCCCATCAGCTTTTGTCTCCTAAAAAGCATGTAGATAAGGTTTATTTTGCCCGGATTCAGGGTGAGCTTCCCCCTGATGCAAAAGAGCAGATGGAGGAAGGGCTTGTGCTATCCGACGGAACGCCTACCATGCCTGCTCACCTGGAGGTGCTGAAGCAGGGAAGGGAGGAATCGTCTTTAGAAATCCTCCTGACCATACGGGAAGGAAAATTCCATCAGGTAAAACGGATGTTTGAAACTCTGGGCTGCCGTGTGATATACTTAAAAAGAATGACAATGGGAAGCCTTACTCTTGATGAAGCCTTGGCGCCGGGTGAATACCGCCCGCTTTCAGAAGAAGAGATCCTGAATTTAAAAAGTCATTGAGACTCTTTGGTATCCCTTTACACCCGGTAAAGAGGGGAGGCCCCGGTATGCATGGGCAATCATAAGGAAACACCCTCCGGGTATCCCTTTATACCAAGAATGCATGGGTAATCATTAGGAAAGGAAGACAAAAGCAGAAGATGTTAGAGGAAAAGAAAGCAGTGATTTTTGATCTGGATGGGACCCTGGTTGATTCCATGTGGATGTGGAAATCCATTGATATAGAATTTCTTGGCAGCAGAGGGCTTGCATGTCCGGATGATCTGCAAAAAGAAATCGAAGGAATGAGCTTTACGGAAACAGCCTTTTATTTTAAAGAGCGTTTCAGGCTGAAGGAATCCATGGAGGAGATCAAGGCTGTGTGGACAGAAATGTCCATTGAAAAGTACCGGAATGAGGTCTGGCTAAAGCCGGGAGCCGGTGAATTTCTCCAGTTTATTGCCCAAAAGGGATTAAAGGCTGGAATTGCCACCAGTAACGGCAGACAGATGGTGGATGCCGTGATTGATTCCTTAAATATCGGTCACTATTTTCAGGTAGTGGCTACTTCCTGTGAGGTGACGGCAGGAAAGCCTGCGCCTGATATTTATTTAAAGGTGGCCGGGGATCTTTCCGTGGCACCTGCTCATTGCTTGGTTTTTGAGGATGTGCCAGCCGGAATCATGGCCGGAAAGAGAGCTGGAATGACAGTTTGTGCCATTGATGATGAATTTTCCAGGGAAATGGAAGAGGAAAAACGGCAGCTGGCCGATTACTTTATCTACGACTATCACCAGATATTAAAAAGAAAGGTCGAAAAATCATGATGCACGATTATCTTCCCATGAGCCGGGCTGATATGAAGATCCGGGGATGGAAGCAATGTGACTTTATTTATGTCACCGGCGATGCCTACGTGGACCATCCATCCTTTGGCCATGCCATCATCAGCCGCCTTTTGGAGGCCCATGGTTATAAGGTGGGTATGATATCCCAGCCGGACTGGAAAGACCGGTCCAGTATTCAGGTTTTAGGGGAGCCCCGCCTTGGATTCCTGGTTTCCGGCGGTAATATGGATTCCATGGTAAATCATTACTCTGTATCGAAAAAACGCAGGCAGCAGGACGCCTATACGCCGGGTGGAGTAATGGGAAAGCGGCCTGATTATGCGGTTACGGTTTACTGCAATCTGATCCGGTCAATATATAAAAAGTCACCGGTCATCATCGGCGGCATTGAAGCCAGCTTAAGGCGTCTGGCCCATTACGATTACTGGTCGGACCGGCTGAAGCATTCCATTCTCATTGATTCCCAGGCGGATCTGATCTCTTATGGGATGGGGGAAAGATCCATTGTGGAAATCGCAGATGCCTTAAACAGCGGGATTGATATTAAGGATATCACCTTTATAGACGGTACGGTTTATAAGACGGACAGTCTGGATTCCGTATACGATGCCCTGATCCTCCCTTCCTTTGACAAGATGAAGGCAGATAAGCTGGAATATGCTAAAAGTTATTTTGTTCAGTATAATAATACGGATCCGTTTACAGGAAAGCGCCTTGCCGAACCATATAAGGACAACCTGTTTGTGGTCCAGAATCCCCCTGCCAAGCCTCTTTCCATGGAGGAGATGGATGAGGTATATGCCCTTCCGTATATGAGAAATTACCATCCCTCCTATGAGGAGCTTGGAGGGGTTCCTGCCATACGGGAGATAAAATTCAGCCTGATCAGCAACCGGGGCTGCTTTGGTGCCTGCAGTTTCTGCGCCCTTACTTTTCATCAAGGCAGGATCATACAGGCCAGAAGTCATGATTCCCTTGTAGAAGAGGCCAGACTTTTGACAGAGGAGCCGGACTTTAAGGGATACATTCATGACGTAGGAGGGCCTACAGCTGATTTCAGATCGCCGGCCTGTGAAAAACAGCTGACGAAAGGAGCCTGCCCCAACCGGCAGTGCTTATTCCCGGAGCCTTGCAGGAATTTAAAAGCAGATCATACGGATTATATTGAGCTTTTAAGAAAGTTAAGAAACTTACCCAAGGTAAAAAAGGTTTTCATCCGCTCCGGGATACGGTTTGACTATGTGCTGGCGGAGCCTGGTAAAAAGTTTTTAAAGGAGCTTTGCCAATACCATGTCAGCGGGCAGCTGAAGGTTGCCCCGGAGCATGTGGCAGATAAGGTGCTTTCAAAGATGGGCAAACCCCGGAATCAGGTGTACCGACAGTTTGTAAAGGAATACAACGATATGAACGGACGCCTTGGCATGAAGCAGTATCTTGTCCCCTATTTAATGTCCTCTCATCCAGGCTCCGGGCTTTCAGAGGCAGTAGAACTGGCGGAATATTTACGGGATCTGGGATATATGCCGGAGCAGGTCCAGGATTTTTACCCGACCCCTTCCACCATATCTACCTGCATGTATTATACCGGATATGATCCGCGAACCATGGAAAAGGTGTATGTGCCGGTCAATCCTCATGAAAAGGCCATGCAAAGGGCTCTGATCCAGTACAGGAATCCGAAAAACCATGAACTGGTTTCCGAGGCGCTAAGGCTTGCCGGCCGGACCGACTTGATCGGATATGATAAGAAATGTCTGATCCGTCCGAAAACAGGCGCTTCAGGAGATTTTTCAGACAGCAAAGCAGGGAAAAATTACGGCAGCGGGAAGAAAACAGGGATCAGGGGGGCAGAAGGCAGACGGGAACCCAAGAAAAAGACCATAAGGAACGTCCATAAAAAAGCAGGAAAAAAATAAGATCAAGATTTAAGAAATATCCTTTGGGTATACTATTATTCCCGGTATAGCTGGGGATTCTGCCACAAATAGGTAGGTTTATAAAAAAAGAAAAGAAGGTATCAAATATGAAGATTGCCATTGTTACTGGTGCGTCTTCCGGCATGGGAAGAGAATTTATTATGCAGATTGCCGACCGTTTTAATGGGATTGGAGAAATATGGGCCATTGCCAGGAGAAAGGAACGGCTGGAGGAATTATCCCCTCTTGTTCCGGTAAAGGTCCGGACTTTTGCCATTGATCTGACGGATAAAAGTCAGCTGGCGGACTTAGAAGAACTCCTGATGAAAGAAAAGCCGGAGGTAAAGTGGCTGATCAATTCGGCAGGCTATGGAAAGATCGGCGGTGTGGGAACGGTAAACTTAGGGGATGAGATGGGCATGGTGGATTTAAATTGCAGGGCTCTTTGTGCTGTGACCCATATGGTTCTTCCTTATATGTCTGAAAACAGCCGGATCATACAGTTTTCTTCTGCCGCATCCTTTCTGCCTCAGCCTGGTTTTGCAATTTATTCGGCCACAAAATCTTTTGTGTTAAGCTACAGCAGAGCACTGAATGAAGAACTGAAAAAGAAGGAAATATATGTGACAGCCGTTTGTCCGGGGCCTGTAAAGACCGAATTTTTCGATATTGCAGAGACAACGGGACAGATTCCTCTTTATAAAAGGATCGTTATGGCCAATCCCAAAAAGGTGGTGCACCTTGCCTTACGTGACAGCATGATGGGCCGCCCGGTTTCCGTCTATGGAACTACCATGAAAACTTTCCGGCTTTTATGTAAAACAGTTCCTCATACCCTCATCTTCCGTCTTATGAAGGGGCTTATGAAGACTGATTAAAAAGAAGGCAAAGGGAGAAGGATACGAAAGTGAAACGATACAGGAAGGGACAATACGGCTACCGTAACTATCATAGAAAAACAGAACTGGGAAAGGTTCTTGCTGGGGTGGCTCTGATCCTGGTGCAGCTTTTGCTGCGGGGAATAGGAGACAGCTCCTCATGGAAGAATCTTCTGACAATCACGGCGATTCTTTCCGTGCTTCCGGTGGCTAATTGGGCTTCGCCTCTTCTGGTAGCCTGGAGATTTAAAACCATGTCAGAGGAACTATATCATAAAGCTGCTTCTTATGAAGGAACATGCAGAATGCTCTATGATCTGATCATCACCTCCAGGGAGAGCCTTATGCCGGTGGATGTGGCTGCGGTCCACCCTACAGGTGTCTATATTTACTGCACTGACAAAAGGGTGGAGCGTGAAAAGGCAGAATGCTTTTTAAAGGACATGTTTCTCAGCCGACAGCTTAAGCTGGAAGTGAGGTTTCTATTGGATGAAAAAGAGTTTTTAAACTGCCTTTTTGGATTGAAACCGGAAACAGAGCATAAGGATGAAGGCTGTATCGAGCAGGGGGCCTCGCTGTTAAAAAGCCTGTCCATGTAAACAACAGGAAAGATATGCATTTGAGGGGGCCCTATACACCCGATCCAGCGGGGTGGGTCCTGCCAAAATACATGGAAATAGTCATAGAAAGGACAGATCATGCAGTCTTTGATCGTATCGCAAAATGAAGCAGGACAGCGTTTGGATAAACTGCTTTCCAAATATTTGAATCTTGCAGAAAAAAGTTTTCTCTACAAGATGATGAGAAAGAAAAATATCACCTTAAACGGAAAAAAGTGTGACGGTTCGGAAAAGCTTGTACAGGGAGATGAGGTCAAGCTTTTTCTTTCCGATGAAACCATTGGAAAGTTTTCCCAGATTAAGCTTCCTGAAGTTCGGAAAGTATCTTTAAACATTCTATATGAGGATGAACACATACTTTTGATAAACAAGCCGGCCGGCATGCTTTCCCAGAAAGCCAGGGAATCCGATGAATCCCTGGTGGAATACATGATCAATTACCTGGTTTCAAACGGCCGGTTATCCACCGAGCAGCTAAGGAGCTTCCGGCCCTCCGTTTGCAACCGTCTGGACAGGAACACCAGCGGTCTGGTGGTGGGAGGAAAGTCCTTAGCTGGTCTTCAGCTTATGTCTGCCGCCTTTAAAGACCGGAGCATCCACAAGTATTACCAGTGTGTGGTAAAGGGGCATATTTCAGACCGGCAGGTGATCACAGGCTATTTGACAAAATCAGAAGCCTCCAATCAGGTAACGGTTCATAAGCAGCCGGTAACCGGCAGCGTTCCCATTGTGACAGAATATGAGCCGGTTCAGTATCATGGAGAATATACCCTTTTAAGAATCACCCTGATCACTGGGCGCACCCATCAGATCCGCGCCCATTTATCCTCCATCGGATACCCAATCGTTGGAGATTATAAGTATGGGAACAGCAGGGTCAATGAAGAAGCCAAAAAGCTTTACCACATTCATTCCCAGCTTCTCCACTCCTATCAGGTGATTTTTCCTGAGCTGCCGGAGCCACTGGCTTATTTGTCAGGGCGCACCTTTATTGCGCCTCTGCCAAAGACCTTTTCAAAGATATGTAAGGACTGGAGGTAGGAGGGGAAGATGGGAACCTGGAATACAAGAGGGTTAAGAGGCTCCGCTCTTGAAGAGCTGATCAACCGCAGCAATGAAAGCTACCGGGAAAAGGGGCTGGCTTTGATTCAGAAGATCCCCACGCCGATCACGCCTATTTCCATTGATAAGGAAAGCCGTCATATTACTTTGGCTTATTTTGACCAGAAGAGTACGGTGGACTATATTGGGGCTGTACAGGGAATTCCGATATGCTTTGACGCAAAGGAATGCTCAGCCTGCACCTTTCCCCTTCAGAACATCCATCCTCATCAGGTTGCCTTTATGGAAGAATTTGAAAGCCAGGGAGGCATTGCCTTTATTATTTTATCATATACCCAGAAGAATGAAATTTATTATCTTCCATTGGATCACCTGAAAGGTTTCTGGAAACGGATGGAGGATGGCGGACGGAAGAGCTTCACCTACGAAGAGGTAGATAAAACCTGGCGGATCCGGAGCTTTCGGGATATTTTTGTTCACTATCTGGAAATGATCCAGAAAGATTTGAACAGAAGAGATTGACAAGGAACACTTTTTCGCCTATAATTGACTACACGTTATCGAATTATCACTTTACTACAAGAAAGCGAAATAAATTGACAAGTTGTGAAAATAATTTTCTCCACTGGTTTTATGACGCTTGTCATGAAGATGTGAAGCAGAAGACGGAGGTTGTTATGGCAAATAAACTGTTACATACACCGGACGGAGTCCGGGATATCTATGGAGTGGAGTGTACGAAAAAGGCTGCCTTACAGGAGAAGATGCTAAAGGTCTTCCATTTGTGCGGGTATCAGGACATTGAAACCCCAACCTTTGAATTTTTTGACATTTTCAACGAATCCCGGGGAAGTGTTAAGGCAAAGGAGATGTTTAAGTTTTTTGACAGGGATAACCATACTTTGGTGCTGCGCCCGGATGAGACACCTGCCATAGCCAGATGCGCAGCCAAGTATTTTCTGGACGAGGATATGCCCATCCGTCTTTGCTATATTGAGAGGACCTTTATAAATAACTCCAGCTATCAGGGCAGGCTGAAGGAATCCAGCCAGACCGGAGTGGAGTTTATCGGTGATGATTCTGCGGATGCAGATGCAGAGATCCTGGCAATGGTGATCAAAGCGTTAAAGGCGGCAGGGCTGACGGAATTTCAGGTGGAATTAGGTGAGGTGGACTTTTTCAAAGGGCTTATGGAAGAGGCCGGGATGGATGAGGAAACGGAGGAAGCCTTAAGGGCTCTTATAGAAAATAAAAATTACTTTGGTGTAGAAGAACTGGTCATGGCCCAGCCCATATCCAAAGAATTAAAACAGGTGTTTTTAAAGCTACCGGAGCTGTTTGGCTCTCTGGAGCAGATCCAGGCGGCCAAAGAACTGACCTCCAACCCAAGAGCCTTAAGGGCCATTGAGCGTCTGGAGGAAGTAAACCGGATTCTTGAGCATTACGGACTTTCTGACTACGTTTCCTATGATCTTGGCATGTTGAGCCAATACCTGTATTATACCGGTATTATTTTTAAGGCCTATACTTATGGGACCGGGGACTATGTGGTCAATGGGGGCAGGTATGACAAGCTTCTGGAGCAGTTTGGGAAGGATTCTCCTGCCGTGGGCTTCGGAATATCGGTGGATGAACTTTTGCTGGCTCTATCCAGACAAAAAATAGAGATAGAGGTCTCTGTAGTGAATACTATGATCCTTTATGAGAAAGAAGCCAGGGAAAATGCCATCCGTCTTTCCGGCCATTTCCGAGGTGCCGGTATGGCAGTCCAGCTTCAGTTAAAAGATCCGGCCCGTACGTTGGAGGAGTATCAGGCTTACGCAAGGCGCAGGAATTTTAACAATCTGCTGTTTCTGGACCGCAGCGGCTTTACCGTACGGGTCATGAACCTGGTACTGGACCGGACAGAAGAGATACCGTTGTCGGAATATTTAAAATAATCGGGGGAACGTATGAGATATCTGACTTTTGCCCTGGCAAAGGGGCGGCTGGCGAAACAGTCGATGGAAATGTTTGAAAAAATCGGGATCACCTGTGAAGAGATGAGGGATAAGGATTCCCGGAAACTGATCTTTACCAACGAGGAGCTGGGTGTACGGTTCTTCCTTGCAAAGGCCAGTGATGTGCCTACCTATGTGGAGTATGGGGCTGCTGACCTTGGGGTGGTTGGAAAGGATACTATTCTGGAAGAAGGAAGAAAACTTTATGAGGTCATGGACCTGGGGATAGGGAACTGTGCCATGTGTGTCTGCGGCCCTCCGTCAGCAGGAGAGCTTTTAATGCATCATGAAAGAATCCGCGTAGCCACAAAATATCCGGCCATAGCCAAAGATTATTTTTATAATAAAAAGCATCAGACGGTTGAGATCATAAAACTTAACGGTTCCATTGAACTGGCGCCCATTGTAGGGCTGTCTGAAGTCATTGTGGACATCGTGGAGACAGGAACCACCCTTAGGGAAAACGGGCTTACGGTATTGGAGGAGATTTGTCCTTTATCCGCCCGCATGGTGGTGAACCAGGTAAGTATGAAACGGGAGAACGACAGGATCACAAAGCTGATCCATGATCTGCGTACCCTGCTGCAGGAGGAAAACCGATGAGAATAGTTCGACTGGATGAAGCTTCCAAACAGAATATTTTAGCTGATCTCTTAAAAAGAGATCCCAATAATTATGATGCCTATGCCGACACCGTGCAGGAAATAGTGAATTCGGTAAAACGGGATGGGGACAAAGCGGTATTTGCCTATACAAAGGAATTTGATAAAGCGGATATAAACCCCGAAAATCTAAAGGTGACGGAAAAAGAAATTGAGGAAGCCATGAAGGAAGTGGATCCGAAGCTCATGGAAATCCTTCGCAAATCCATGAAAAACATCCGTCAGTATCACGAAAAGCAGAGGCAGTACAGCTGGTTTGACAGTAAGCCCGACGGAACAATCCTGGGGCAGAAGATAACCCCTTTAGAAAGTGTGGGGGTTTATGTTCCGGGAGGAAAGGCAGCTTATCCTTCTTCGGTCCTTATGAACATCATTCCTGCAGAGGTGGCAGGGGTGAGCCGCATTGCCATGGTGACTCCTCCCGGGAAGGATGGAACGGTGGATCCGGTCACCTTAACAGCAGCCCGTCTGGCAGGCGTTACAGAGGTATATAAGGTAGGAGGAGCACAGGCAGTGGCTGCCCTTGCCTTTGGTACAGAATCCATCCCAAAGGTCAATAAGATCGTAGGGCCTGGGAATATTTTTGTGGCTCTGGCAAAAAAGGCGGTTTACGGACATGTGAGCATTGACAGCATTGCCGGTCCAAGTGAGATCCTGGTTCTAGCAGATGAAAGTGCCAATCCCCGTTTTGTGGCGGCGGATTTATTGTCCCAGGCAGAGCATGATGAACTGGCTTCTGCCATTTTAGTGACCACCAGCATGGAGCTGGCCAAGCAGGTATCAGAGGAAATAAAAACGTTAACGGAAAAACTGTCACGGAAGCCGATCATAGAAAAATCTTTAGATAATTATGGTTATATTCTGGTAGCGGATACCATGAGGGATGCCATCGCAGCAGTTAATGAGATCGCTCCCGAGCATTTGGAGATTATCACCAGAAATCCCTTTGAGGATATGACCAGGATCCATAATGCAGGCGCCATATTTATCGGAGAATACAGCTCAGAGCCTTTGGGAGACTATTTTGCAGGACCAAACCACGTGCTTCCCACCAATGGCACTGCTAAATTTTTCTCAGCCCTCAGTACGGATGATTTTATAAAAAAATCCAGTATTATTTATTACTCCAGGGAAGCCCTGGAAGCGATTCATGAAGACATTGAAGCGTTTGCCGAGGCAGAGCATCTGACCGCCCATGCCAATTCCGTGAGAGTACGCTTTCCGCAAAAGCAATGAGCAATGCAGAATGATCCAACAACCTAGCAATGAAAAAGGAAGGAAGAAAGATGGGACGAAGTGCAGACATTTCCCGTGAGACCCGTGAGACGGATATCCGGCTGAAGCTGGACTTAGACGGCAGCGGAAGAGCGGAAATCCAAACGGGAATCGGTTTTTTTGATCATATGTTAAACAGCTTTGCCCGCCATGGCTTTTTTGACTTAAGCCTGTCGGTAAAGGGGGATCTTCATGTGGATACCCACCATACTGTTGAAGATACAGGCATTGTGCTGGGTACCGCCATCAAGCAGGCCCTTGGCAGCAAAGCCTCCATAAAGCGCTATGGAAGCATGATCCTTCCCATGGATGAGACCTTGATCCTCTGTGCCGTGGATTTATCCGGCAGGCCGTATCTTGGTTATGATGTTTTGCTTACCACGGAACGGGTAGGGGATTTTGAGACAGAAATGCTGAGGGAATTTTTCTATGCTGTTTCCTATGCTTCGGAAATGAACCTGCATATCAGAAAACTGGCGGGAGAGAACAACCACCATGTGATTGAGGGGACTTTTAAAGCTTTTGCAAAAGCCCTTGATGAGGCAACGTCACCTGACCACAGGATCACAGGAGTGCTGTCAACAAAGGGAACATTATAAAAGGAGAATCATATGCAGCTTTATCCAGCAATAGACTTAAAAGAAGGACAGTGCGTCCGACTGAAGCAAGGAGAATTTAAGGAGATCACCGTTTACTCCAATAAGCCGGAGGAGGTAGCTGCCCTCTGGCAGTCTCAGGGAGCGACCTATCTCCATCTGGTGGATTTAGACGGAGCGCTTGCCGGCCGTTCTGTAAATAATAAAGTGATTAAAAAAATAACGGATACAGTATCCATACCCATTGAGATAGGGGGCGGCATAAGAAGTGAAGAAGCCATTGAATCCATGCTTTCTTTGGGGGTTGCCAGGGTGATCATTGGAACAAAGGCTGCAGAAAATCCGGAATTTATCCGGGATATGGTAAAAAGGTATGGTCAGGACCGGATCGTAGCAGGGGTTGACGCTAAGGAAGGAATGGTAGCTGTGGAAGGCTGGGAAAAGATCAGCGGGATTTCCGCAGCAGAGCTTTGCGGCCGGATGAAGGAATACGGAGTCCGCCATGTGGTGTATACGGACATATCCAGAGATGGGATGCTGACCGGCCCTAATGTGGAATATACGAAAAGGCTGACGGAAGAAACAGGAATGGACGTAATTGCCTCCGGAGGAATGTCTTCCATGAAGGATTTGAGGCTGCTTTACCAGGCCGGCGTCCAAGGTGCTATCATTGGAAAAGCACTGTATGAAAAACGAATTGATTTAAAGGAAGCCATTGAAGCTTTTGAAAAACAGGACCATCAGGGGAGGATATGATGTTGGAACATAAAAAACTGATTGCGGGTTTTGGAATCCGGGAAGGGAAGGCGGTCAGGCTGGAGGACGGTCAGACATGTTATGAGGAAAATCTTTTGACTCTGACCTGCTTTTACGGGGACAGCGGGGCTGATGAGCTTTTTCTGTATGATATGTCCGAATCGGATGAAGACCATGAACGGACCATAGGACTTATGAAGGAGATTGCAAGGCTGTCTGATATTCCTGCGATTTTAGGGGGAAGAGTCAGACGCCTTGAGGATGTGAAGAAATATCTTTACGCAGGGGCAAAAGCAGCGTTTCTTGATGTAAGCCTTGACGAAAATGTGGATTTGATGAAAGAGGCGGCAGACCGGTTCGGAGATGATAAGATTTATGCTTATCTTCCGGACTGTTCGTATTTGGAGCGGACCAAAGAATATGCCCAGCTGGGAGCGACTGTCATGATTCTGGGCGATGCTGAAATTACGGAAGAAAAGCTTCACGCCGTTTCAGACTGTGAGGAGACCTTTTTGGTCACAGGCTGCGGAGAGGATGCGGCGCTTTTTGCCTTTGCCCTGATGATGGAAAATGTGGAAGGCCTGGTGGGCAGTTTTGACGGAGAAGAGAACTGCATGGATTTAAAGCAGGATTTAAAAGCCCTTGGAATCGAAGTCGATACCTTTGAAAGCCCGGTGAGCTTTCAACAGTTTAAGCTCAATGAGGCTGGCCTCATCCCTGTTATCACCCAGGATTACCGGACAGGGGAAGTGCTTATGCTGGCCTATATGAACGAAGAGGCGTTTTATGAGACTTTAAAGACCGGCTGTATGACCTATTACAGCAGGAGCCGCAAAAGCCTGTGGCGAAAAGGGGAAACCTCCGGCCATTACCAGTATGTGAAATCCTTGTCCCTGGACTGTGACAAGGATACGCTGCTTGCCAAAGTAAACCAGATCGGAACTGCCTGCCACACGGGGGCGAGAAGCTGTTTTTATCAAAATCTGGTTAAAAAGGAATATCAGGAAAGTAATCCTTTAAAGGTGTTTGAAGAGGTATTTCAAGTAATTCTTGACAGAAAGTCCAACCCCAAGGAAGGATCCTATACCAATTATCTGTTTGATAAAGGGCTTGACAAGATATTGAAAAAATTGGGAGAGGAGTCTACGGAAATTGTCATAGCTGCCAAAAATCCAAATCCTGAGGAAGTAAAATACGAAATTTCAGATTTCCTTTATCATATGATGGTTCTGATGGCTTATAAGGGTGTGTCCTGGGAGGATATTACAAGGGAATTGTCCAACCGTTAGCCATGATAGAAACGCCGGGAAGAGTACCGCCTTCCCGGCGTTTTTGTCGATGTGCCAGGCAGGCGCACTCTAACGAGTGGGAGTCTTGTAAATATAGTTAGGACCAAGGGGGTCGTCCGTCAGGACGAATCTGTAGGAAGGTGAAGGCAAATCTCTGGTCTGTCAAACAGAAGTCTCAGCTGACTAACGAATCGTCAGTCTTATACTGGATTACATACGTCATGGACAGCCTGGCCGCTCTATGGTATAATTAGGAAATTGAGATCAAAGGAGGCCACGAGTATGAAAAAACAGATGTCCCGGAGGATGAAACGGATGACAGGGCTTTACCGCTGGGTGCTTCCGGTGGTTTTCCTGTATATCATTGCCCTTTCCTTTTTTTTTGCTGGAATTGGCATGAAGCTTTTGGGAAACACGAAACCTGACGTGAAACCGGTGGAGTTTCATGTATATGACGGAGCGGATATTTACAGCAGCTTAAAGGCACAGATGCTGACCCAGGAGTTTGCATCGGATTTTAAGGAGACCAATCATTATTATTTTGCCTACGACGAAAACCTTCTGCCTTTTATCGTACAGGTTCATGGAGATCTGCCGGAGGATAATTTAAAAATTCAATCCTACTTGTACGAGGAATCCGAGGAAGCACCGGAGCCGGTGGTGTTTTACGGTATGTCGGCACCGATTGAGGAAGATATCCGTACCTATGCAATGGAAAGCTACAATGACATGTGGGGAGAAGAACTTGTGACAGAGGATAATTTTTCGGATTATTTCGGAGAATACTATCTGGATACCACTAGAAAGCCGGCATCCAATGCCCAAAGAACCATTTTTCTAGTTTTTCTGTCCGCATTTACGGCAGCGTCGGCGGGAACTCTGGTTCTGATATGGAACCTTAACAGCCGGAGCTTCAAGCGAAGCAGGGCCACACGGAAAGCATGGCCGGAAGAAAGACTGCTTCAGTTGGACGAACAGCTTCAAGGGGCTCTTACTCTTGCTTATGGAAAAAAGGCCCTCTATTTGTCTGAGAATTATATCGTTACTGACGCAGAGGGATTTGACATCATCCCATACCAGGCGGTAGACCGGATTTATGATACTTCCTCTGTAACAGTAAAAAAGCTTGGATTGGAAACCACAGATGGAGAACACCATACCCTTGCTTCTATAAAACGAGGCGGCCGCATAAAGGAGGAAGCGTTCCAAAGCCTGATTCTTCAGGTGAAAAAGAAGATTGCAAGTAAAAAAGAGGAAATGCCGGAATATCTTCTGGAAGGAGGATATCACATAAATACCGGAGATGAGGGGCAGGAAGCAGTCCTTCAGGTATCCGCAGCCCTTGAGCGGAAGCAGTCCAATGCCTTTCCGGGCGTGATCGGCGCGCTGTTTGCGTCGCTTTTAGGAGTGGGTTTATGGGTGCTCATCGGCCAAGTGGGATTTATCGCCGGGATTGCCGGATTTGTTATGCTGAAGCTTGCGTTAAGCGGTTATGAGAAGTTTGGAGGCTCACTGGACAAAAAGGGAGCCATCCTATGCCTCATCATAACAGCCGGAATGATAGGAGGAGCCAACCTTCTGGATTATGCAGTGTCCATGGCAAGAGCATACTTCCAGTATGAGGCCAGCTTTGAAACCCTGGTCTATGTTTTTGCTAACTTTGGAAAGCTTATGTCTGATATGGATATGTGGGGAGAATTTTTCCTTGACCTTGCCATTGGTTATGGTCTGTCTATATGGTCCGGTGCAGGGGCTATCAAAGCTATTATCAATATGGAAAAATAAAATTACAGAAAAAGAGGCGGTATAATGATGTCAGCAGTATTAAACAATTTTTTAAAGTATATATCCTTTGACACTCAGTCCAGGGAGGATATGGAAGCTGTACCAAGCACGGAAAAACAAAGGTTATTAGCCAGGGAACTGGCAGCCCAGCTTCAGGCCATGAAAGCTGAAAATGTTATGGTGGATGAACATTGCTACGTATATGCTACCATACCTGCCACTACTGAAAAGGCTGTTCCTGTCCTTGGTTTTATTGCCCACATGGACACTGCTCCCGCATATTCCGGGGAAGGGGTGAAGCCTCAGATAGTTGAAAATTATGACGGCGGTGATATTCTCATGAATAAGGACACCGGCCTGGTCATGAAGCCTCAGGATTTTCCTGATCTTTTAAAGTATAAGGGACAGGATATTATTACAACGGATGGAACCACCCTGCTGGGTGCTGATGACAAGGCCGGAGTTGCCGAGATCATGGCTATGGCAGAACATCTCCTGGCTCATCCGGAGATTCCCCATGGAACCATCCGCATTGGATTTACGCCTGATGAAGAGGTAGGAAGAGGCGCCGATTTCTTTGATGTAAAGTGCTTTGGCGCTGATGTGGCCTATACGGTAGACGGCGGCGGATTAGGAGAACTGGAATATGAGAATTTCAATGCAGCTTCTGCGAGAGTCCTTGTACACGGCTCCAGCATTCATCCGGGATCTTCCAAGGGAAGGATGAAAAACGCCCTGCTTATGGCCATGGAGTTTCACAACATGCTCCCGGCAGCGGAGAATCCCATGTATACAGAAGGATATGAGGGATTTTACCACTTAGATTCCATGAGGGGAACCGTGGAGGAAGCCCGTATGGATTACATTATCCGGGACCACAGCAAAGAAAAATTTGAAGAGAAAAAGGCATTTATGGAAAGAGTGACAGAGTATCTTAACAGCCGCTACCATGCAGGCACCGTGGAGCTTTTGTTAAAGGACAGTTACTATAACATGAAAGAAAAGATCCAGCCTCATATGTATCTGATCGACGTAGCAAAGGCTTCCATGGAGGAAATCGGAATAGAGCCTAAGGTGACCCCTATCCGGGGAGGAACCGATGGAGCCCGTTTGTCATACGAGGGACTTCCCTGTCCCAACCTGTGCACAGGAGGCTATAATTACCATGGAAAATTTGAGTTCATCCCAGTTCAGTCCATGGAAAAGGTGGTGGAGCTTCTTCTTAAAATTATAGAGAAATTTACAGAAAGAGAATAAACGGGATCAGCCAAATACCCTGTAGGTCAGCCGCAGAAAGAAATCTGTGCTTCGCCTTCAGGGTATTTTTATTTATGATTCCATGAGCCCAATTTTGCGCAATGGCATATTTGATAATTGTACACAATGGTTGTGGATAACGGCATGGTCAAATGGTATAATTTGCACATAATTAATTGCTTTGAAACTACCGGTAAAAGAGAAGCGTAGAAGGAGGTTACATTTGAAAAAGGATATGTTATTTCGGGAACTGGTTCAGCTGGACTGGGAAGCGGCGGATCAGACCGAAGTCTTTGAACGAATGGCAGACATTCTGTTTCAAAATGGGTTTGTAAAAGACACTTATCTGGAGTCACTAAAGGCGAGGGAGGAAAGCTATCCCACGGCACTTCCCATTAAGCCTTATCCGGTTGCTATCCCTCATACGGATACCAGCCATATCATCCGGCCGTTTATTGCTCCTATCCGATTGAAGGAAGCTGTTCCATGGAGAGAAATGGCCAACAATGATGAAATCCATCCGGTCAGGTTTATTTTTATGCTGGGATTTTTAAAATCTGAGGAGCATATAGACCTGCTTCAGATATTGGTGGAGAATTTTCAGGATGAGGAATTAATGGAGCATCTGAAAAATGCCGGGTCAGCGGATGAATACTTTGAACTGGTCTGCGGCATTAAGGGTATGGAATCGTAAAGATTCGTATGAATATCGGAGGAGGTATTGACTATGGGAATCAGAGTTATTGTGGCCTGCGGAAGCGGTGTGGCCACTTCACAGACAGTGGCAAGCAAAGTAAACCGCATGCTAAAAGAAAAGAAGGTGGATGCTCTGGTGGAGGCAGTGGATCTAAAGTCTGTTGACCGTTATATGGATGGCAGTGCTGCTTATATCACCATTGTAAAAAATGCCAAGGAATATCCCATTCCTGTGATCAATGGAATTGCGTTTCTCACGGGCATTGGGAAAGACCGGGAGTTTGAGAAACTGCTGATGGCAATCGAAGACTATAAAAAGAAGTATCTATAACAATAAGGAGGTAAATGAGAATGCAGATGTTAGCGAATACGGTTAATTTCTTTCTTGGGCTTGGAGCGGCTGTGTTTGTACCGGTTATCATAATCATCGCCGGATTAATTGTTAAGATGAAAGTAAAGGATGCTGTTTCATCAGGCATTACCCTTGGCGTGGCGTTTTCCGGTATGAGTATGCTGATCAATTACATGACCGGTGTGATCACACCGGCAGCAACTGCCATGTTAAAGTTTTCCGGTATTGACCTTCCCATTACCGACGGGGGCTGGACCACCATGTCTACGATTTCCTGGTCATGGCCTTATGCATTTTTAATGTTCCCTCTGGTGATCGTAATTAATATTGTTATGCTTGCCATGAACAAGACGGATACCTTTAATGCTGATTTATGGAATGTATGGGGTAAAATCTTCACGGCCGTTGCAGTGTATTACATAACTGGTAATGTCATAGCAGCATTTGCAGTTGCAGCGGTCCAGGTGGTGTTTGAATTGAAATCTGCTGATTTCCACCAGCACCGCATTGGAAAACTATCCGGCATTCCAGGAGTTACCTGTACTCATAAAATGGTTTTTCTTGCAGCGCCTATGTATATTGTGGACTGTATACTGCGGAAGATTCCGGTCTTTGATAAATCCTTTAATGCACAGGATCTGAAGGAAAAGCTAGGTATTTTTGCGGAAAACCACATTTTGGGTTTTCTGCTGGGTATCATTTTCGGAGTGCTGGCTAGATATGATCTGGCCGGTATATTGACCCTTGGTATACAATGTGCCACTGCTTTGACCCTGTTCCCCGTAATTTCCAAATATTTTATGCAGGCGCTGGAACCCATCTCAAATGCGGTATCGGAGTTCATGCAAAGTAAATTTGCGGAACGGGAAATGTACGTTGGTCTGGATTGGCCTTTCCTTGGAGGTGCAAATGAAATATGGCTGGCTGTTATCTGGACAGTTCCGGTAACGCTTATTATGTCCTTTGTCCTTCCCGGCAATAAGATCCTGCCCTTTGCCGGTATTATTAACATTGCCATCGCAGTGCCTGCCTACCTTGTGAGCAGGGGAAACATCCTGCGGATGCTCATTCAGTGCACTATTTTTACTCCTGTATTCTTATGGGTCGGAACTGCTTTTGCTCCCTTTATGACAGAACTGGCAAATACCACCAAGGCTGTGGAACTGGCTTCCGGACAGATGATCTCCAACTCAAGCATTGACGGCCCTATTTTCACCTATGCATTCTCTCATGCGGTAAAGGCACTGCAGGGAGATTTCCTGCCTCTGGTCATTCTGGTTGTGTGGATTGTGTGTTTTGTACTTTATTCAAGAAGTCTGGTTCAGGAGAAGAAGGAAGATCTGGCAAAGGAACGCGCCTGAGGAAGAACGATATCCTTCCATATAAACGTTGTGAATCAGCTGGATATGAAGGATATCCCCTGATTCATCAGGAGGCAAATTATGAAAATCGGCCAACGAAATTGCTTGATTTTGAAAGAAATTATTCATCATAGTGCGTCTGTCACCGGAAAGGATCTGGAGGCAAAATTACATTTGTCCAGAAAACAACTGGAGTATGGGATTGCTAAAATTAATGAATATCTGGAAGAACAGCGGCTGCCGATTCTGGAACGAATAAACAACGGGAGGATACTTATTCCGGATGAGGTAATAGAACAACTGGATGTTACCCGGCTGGAGCTGGAAAACCAGGACGTCTGGCTGACAAAGGAAGAACGGGGCGATATCATCCAGCTTATGCTTCTGACAAAGTACCAGGAACTGTCGCTGCAGCATTTTATTACCAGACTAAAGGCCAGTAAGAATACGGTACTGTCAGATATAAAACGGTTAAAAGATGAAATGCCTGATTCAAACCTCCGCCTCATCTACAGCAGGGAAAAAGGGTACAGACTGGAAGGCCGGGAATATGATTTAAGGCAGCGGCTGTTTCTTGTACTGCGCAATATTTTGTCCGGCAGGGGGCATCAGGCAATGGTTTACCAAATCGGAAGGATCACCTCCAAACAGATAGAACTCATGAGAAATATGACAGAGACCATTGAAGGGGAATTGAAAACCCGATTTACCGATGAGATGATCGAGGTGAACCGATGCTTTTTCACCCTGGTCCTCAGGCGGATCAGAGACGGCCTGGTTTTAGACAGGATACCGGAAACCTTTCATCATGTAGCAGGAACAAAGGAGTATATGGTGATCAAATCCTGCCTGGCTGATGAGGGGGTGAACAATATTTATGAAACCATGTATTTTACCGCCCATATTCAAAGCATGAGGATCAACTCCCATTTAGAGGCTGTGGCAGGGCAGGAAGAGGTTTATCGGGCAGTGGAGGAAACCATCGGCAATTTTGAGAGGATCGCCTGTATTTGCTTTGACAACAAGAAGGATACCTTTCATCTGCTAATGAATCACAGCCTGCCTGCCTTGTACCGTATCAGATATAATTTTCATATAGGCCCGGATATCACGGAATATGTACTTCCTGCCTACCAGGAAGTACATGATATGGTAAAAAAATCCGTAGCTCCCCTGGAAAATCTGATCGGAATGTCCTTTCCGGAAAGTGAACTGGCTTATATCACACTGATTTTTATTGCTCAGACCAGCAGAGAGGATGAGGAGGAGAAAACAGACAGGCGCCCCCGTGCGGTGGTGGTATGTCTAAACGGCATCACCGTATCCCATTTTCTTCTGACCTCTTTAAAACGAACCTTTCCGGAAATTGATTTTCTCAGCTATATGTCAGCGCGCCAGTTCGACCAGAATCAGGAGGATTTTGACCTGGTATTTACAACGGCTCCTTTAAGGACAACAAAGAAACAGTTTGTGATCGAACCGCTGATGGACAAAGAAGGAAGAAAAAAACTTCGGAAAAATGTGTTTGAAAGCCTGAAAAACTCCGGAGAAATCTTTCCCCAGGTAGAAACCATACTTCAGATCATAAAAAAGCACACAAACGAAAGTGTGTTTCAAAAGCTGCGGATGGAAATTGACTCGTATATGGCAAAGCCTGACGGGAGGACAGGTGGAAAGGCAGAAAAAAGAAAGCCGGAGTTAAAGGAGTTGCTCTCAAGCTCCAATATCCGGATCATTAAGGAGTCCATGGGCTGGAAGGAAGCCATTGAATTTGCAGCAGTGCCCCTGTTATATAAAAATGTAATCAAATACCAGTATGTGGAAACGATTATATCCAACATCCTCCAACACCGGCAGATCATGCTCATCGCAGAGCATGTCATGATCGCCCATGCAGGGATCGATGCTGGAGTATATGATGTGGGATTGTCCATGCTATTGCTCCCCCAGAACATAATGGTAAATCATTATATGGAGGTAAAGGTGATTTTTGTCCTGGCAACTCCGGATTACGAAAGTCATTTGGCAGCTTTGAACCAGTTGATCAATCTATTAGAAGATGAAAAGAAGCTGGCTGCGTTAAAGGAAGCCAAATCAGCAGCTGACATTTTGAATTTGCTGTAACAGGCCGTTTTTAGTCTTTCTCATTCAAACGGCGAAGACAAAGAAGAAAAGAGGAGAAAAGAATGCTTGAAACATTAAAAAAGGAAGTGTGTGAAATCGCAAAGCGGGCTCAGAGAGATGGTTTGTGCAAACATAAATCCGGGAATTTCAGCGCTCGGGATCTGGCGTCTGGTTTTGTGGTCATCACCCCTACCAGTGTAGACCGGGACTTACTGACCCCAAGAGATATGGTGGTCATGGACTTAGAGGCCAATGTGGTAGAAAATTTATCAGGTTTAAGACCCACCAGCGAAACCCTGATGCATCTGATGATTTACCGCCAAAGGCCGAAAGCGTCTGCCGTTGCCCATACACACTCACCATATGCCACTGCATTTGCCCTGCTGAACAAGCCCCTTCCGGCTATTGTATATGAAGTGGCTAATTTAGGCCTGACAAAAGCCAGGGTCCCGGTGGCTCCTTATGGACGTCCGGGCACCACAGGTCTGGCAGAAAGTGTCATTGAAAGCTGTTTGGAAGCGGACTGTTTTTTATTGGAAAAGCACGGAGCAGTTGCAGTTGATGAACGGAATATTTATGAGGCGTTTTTAAAGGCTGCCTACATTGAGGAACTTGCTGAATTATATTATCTTGCATTGACGGCAAACGGGGGAAATGAGCCGGAAGGTTTTGGACCGGAGGAGCTGCAAAGGTGGGAATATCCCAAAGAGATCTCATTCCTTAAGGAAAGAGAAAAATCAATTTCCACTGGTACTGCCTGAATAATAGAAGGAGAGGAAATGTATGAAAAAGATAATTAACAGTGCAGATACATTTGTCCGGGATACCATGGAAGGCATTATCTGCGCATACGGTGATAAGGTAAAGCTGTTACATGAAGACTTTCAGGTTCTGGTATCCGGTTATCCTGCCAGGGAAGGAAAGGTAGGAGTCGTAACCGCCGGGGGAAGCGGCCATCTTCCGGTGTTTCTCGGGTATGTTGGAAAGGGACTTTTAGATGGCTGCGCCGTAGGGGAAGTATTTGCCTCTCCCTCGGCTGCGAAAATGGCTGATATGATTCGCGCCTGTGATAAGGGCAGAGGTGTGCTGTGCTTATATGGAAATTATAACGGCGACCGGTTTAACTTTACCATGGCCTGTGAGGAAGTGGAGTTAGAGGATATTCAGACAAAGATGGTGCTTGTAAAGGATGATGTTGCCAGCTCTGATCCGGAACATGCCGACAAGCGCCGGGGCGTTGCAGGTATGGTATATGCCTTTAAGATCGCAGGAGCTGCCGCAGATAAAATGATGAACCTGGAGGAAGTAGCGGCTGTGACAGCCAAAGCGCTGAACAACATCCGCTCCATGGGTGCTGCCCTGTCGCCCTGTATAGTTCCCAAGGCAGGAAAACCCACCTTTGCCATTGGAGAAGACGAGATTGAGATAGGAATGGGAATCCATGGAGAAGCAGGCATTGAGGTAAGGAAGATGATGACTGCTGATGAGATTGCCGAAACGCTGGTGGGGGAAATCTTAAAGGATATGCCTTTGAAAGAAGGAGACCAAGTGTCCGTTATGGTCAACGGCCTTGGAGGAACTCCCTTGGAGGAGCAGCTCATCGTGTATAGAAAAGTCCATCAGATTCTCTCTCATTTAAGAGTCAGAATAAGGATGCCTCACATTGGGGAGTATGCCACTTCCATGGAAATGGCCGGCTTATCTGTTACGATCTTCAAGCTGGATCAGGAATTATTAGAATTGCTGAAAGCTCCGGCAGAATCTCCGTTTTATACGAATACAAACAAATAGGGGGAGACATTTATGAATGGAAATTCGGTAAAGGGGATCATTGAGGCAATCAGCGCAGAAATGTCCGAAAACCGGGATTATCTGGTAGCGCTGGACCAGGTAAACGGAGACGGGGACCTGGGAATCTCCATGGATGACGGCTACCGCGCAGTGGCTGAATTTTTAAATACTGCGCAAGAAAAGGATCTGGGAAGGCTGATGATGGGATGCGGCAAGACATTCAATGCCTTCGCCCCCTCCTCTCTGGGAACGATCACCTCCTTTGGCTTCATGGGTATGGCAAAAGCTTTAAAGGGAAAAGAGAAGGTGAGCTTTGAAGAAGCCGCAGAGGCCATGCTTGCCGGTGTGAAGAATATTATGGAAAAGGCAGGATCAAAGGTGGGAGAAAAAACGATCCTTGATTCCCTGTATCCTGGAGTTCTTGCGCTGGTAAAGTATGCCCATGAACCGGAAACCGCAGTGAAGGAAGCCGCAAAGGCAGCAGCAGAAGGTTCGGAAGCCACAAAACAGATGCAGGCGGTTCATGGGCGTGCCGCATATTCGGCAGAGCGGAGCATCGGAATATTAGACGGGGGCTCGGTGGTTGGATCCTTGATTTTTAAGGGCATAGCCGCTTATTATGAAGCAAAAGGATAATACATAATTGTCAGGGGAGCATATTGATCATATGATTCTGCCTTGGACGTTCCGCTGAAACGGAGGGTTCAAGGCAGATTGCTTTTGGGGAGACTTGTACTTGCTGAAGGATTATACTATAATGATAAAGGTTTAAGGCATGAAAATAAAGAAATCATTGATACAAACTCAATACAGATGTCTGAAGGATAAGCGCCTGAAACAGTAAGGAGATCTTGGCATATGGGAAACAGAGCAAAAACAAAACTAACGGACCACATAGGATTTCACATGCTTTTGGCAATGACGGGCGGACTTATGGATGCCTATTCTTATATTGACAGAGGCAATGTGTTTGCCACAGGCCAGACCGGGAATTTCGTACTGGCAGCGATCCGCTTCCTTTCCAAGGATTACAGAGGAATGATTCAGGCCTGTGTTCCCATTGCAGCGTTCTTTGTTGGTGTTTTTCTGGCAAGACATTTTTATTATGAAATTTATAAAGAGGAACATACCAGTTGGATATCAGGTGTTTTATTTATGGAAATTGGGGTACTGTTTTTGGTCGGCTTTATTCCACGAACAGTTCCTCACTTATTTGCCAACACAGCGGTTTCATTTGCTGCCGCAGTACAATTTTGTACCTTCCGTAACTTCGGAGGAAATTCCGCCTATGCACCGGTTTTTTGCACGGGAAATATGCGATCCTGTGCTGAAATGTATTATGAAGGCATTGTGAGAAAAAATGGGGAGTGCCGGAGAAGGGCATACCATTACACAGGAATCCTGTCAGCCTTTTTTGGGGGAGCTCTTATGGGGGGCGGGTTGTCTGTCTGGTTGGGAGAAAAAGCGATCTGGATGGGATGTGTGCTGCTGCTGGTATCCTGGAAAACTGCAGACATAGAAAAGAAAGGCCAGAAAACGGAGCTGCAACTGTCTTCATAAACTTCTGGACCAGGAATTGACGATTCCGGCATGATGGAATTCCGGCTGTTATTAAACGGAATCCGCTTTATGGCACTTTCTTTTTATGAAATCCAATTGTGATACAAGATCATTAAGAATTTTTCTTGATATAGATCTTCAGCGCTTTGATGACCAGATATAAAATGTAGATCCCTACGCCAATGCCAGACAGGTATAAAAGCAATAATATTAGATTTACAATACTTAAAACAGCCATTACAACAACCTCCTTTTAACGGTTACCAGTTAACCTGCAACTATTATAATACCATATGGGAATTGTTTTTGCCATATCCTTCTTAAAGGCCCGGACCGGGCCATTTTCATGATCTTACAATTTGCCGGTGGAAAGAATGGACCGGGGATCACCAATCGCACCTGTATTCTGTTTTTTTCTGCGCCAGGCTCTGCCGGCCAATTTTAGAGTTGATTAATCCCGGAAAGTATCCTATAATTATGCAAAGTATCATTAAGTAATGGAGACTGGAGAAAATAAATAGGAAGCAATCTAGATACGTATCCTATACAATAAAAAGGAATGACCATGAGAAAATTAGCATTAAGCGATGAGATTTTATTGAGTATTGAAAAACCCGCCCGCTATATCGGCGGTGAGGTAAATATGGCAAGAAAAGATATGTCTAAGGTAGAGATCCGCTTTGCCATGTGTTTTCCCGATGTTTATGAGATCGGAATGTCCCACCTGGGAATGCAGATTTTATACGATATGTTTAACCGCAGAGAAGATATTTACTGCGAACGTATTTTTTCTCCCTGGACGGATTTGGACCAGATCATGAGGGAACAGCATATCCCCCTTTTTGCTCTGGAGTCCCAGGATCCTGTTAGGGAGTTTGATTTTATTGGAATCACCCTTCAATATGAAATGTGCTATACAAACATTCTGCAGATTCTTGATCTGGGGCAGATTCCCCTTCACTGGGCGGAACGGACCGAGGAAGACCCTATCATCATTGGCGGGGGGCCTTGTGCCTACAATCCTGAGCCTTTGGCAGAATTCTTTGATATGTTTTACATCGGAGAAGGGGAAACCGTTTATTTTGAACTGATGGACCGCTACAAGGAAAATAAGAAGAGGGGAGGAAGCCGCCGGGAGTTCTTGGAGATGGCGGCAGAGATAGAGGGGATCTATGTCCCGGCTTTCTATGATGTATCCTATAAGGAAGACGGTACCATTGAAAGCATGAGGCCAAACAATCCCCATGCAAAGGAGAAAGTGACGAAGCAGTTGGTTGTCTCCATGGATGAGGCTTATTACATTGAAAATCCGGTAGTCCCTTTTATCAAAGTGACTCAGGACCGGGTAGTCCTGGAAGTTATGAGAGGCTGTATCAGGGGCTGCCGTTTCTGCCAGGCCGGAAATGTTTACCGTCCTTTACGGGAACACAGCCTGGAATATTTAAAGGATTATGCCAGCAAGCTGCTAAAAAGCACCGGACATGAGGAGATTTCCTTAAGCTCTTTAAGCTCCAGTGATTATACCCATTTAGAGGGGATCGTTAATTTCCTTATTGATGAATTTAAGGATAAGGGAGTAAATATTTCTCTGCCCTCCCTTCGTATTGATGCTTTTTCACTTGATGTCATGAGCAAGGTCCAGGACATAAGAAAAAGCAGTCTGACCTTTGCTCCTGAAGCAGGGTCCCAGAGACTTCGGGATGTAATAAACAAAGGGCTGACAGAAGAGATCATTTTAAAAGGAGCAGGCGAGGCCTTTAGCGGCGGCTGGAACCGGGTAAAGCTTTATTTTATGCTGGGGCTGCCTACGGAAACCGTTGAGGATATGGAAGGAATCGCAGAGCTGTCGGAAAAGGTGGCTGAAATCTATTATGAGATACCAAAGGACCAGAGAAACGGGAAGGTCCAGGTAGTGGCAAGCTCTTCCTTCTTTGTTCCAAAGCCCTTTACCCCGTTCCAGTGGGCGAAGATGTGCACAAAAGAGGAATTTTTAGAGAGAGCCTATATCGTTAAGGACAAGTTCAAAAAGATGCTGAATCAGAAAAGTTTAAAATACAATTACCATGAAGCGGACTTAACGGTTCTGGAAGGCGTTTTGGCCCGGGGAGACAGGAAAATCTCATCCCTGATTGAGGAGGCCTATAAAACCGGAGCCATTTACGATTCCTGGTCTGAACATTTTAAAAACGATATCTGGATGAAAGCTTTTGAAACCTGCGGCCTGGATGCAGATTTCTATACTGTAAGAGATAGAAGTTTGGAGGAAGTGTTCCCCTGGGACTTTATTGATGCCGGTGTTTCAAAAGAATTTTTAAAGAGAGAGTGGCAAAACGCCGTCAGTGGGAAAGTTACCCCCAACTGCCGGGAAAAGTGTTCCGGATGCGGGGCCATGGGTTTCAAGGGAGGTGTCTGCTATGAAGCTTAGAATTAAATTTTCCAAGCAGGGCCCGGTGAAATTCGTGGGACACCTGGATGTGATGCGTTATTTCCAGAAGGCCATGAGAAGGGCTGACATTGATATAAAATACAGCGAGGGTTTCAGCCCTCATCAGATCATGTCTTTTGCCTCCCCATTAGGAGTGGGACTTACCAGTAATGGGGAATATATGGACATTGAAGTGAACTCCACGGAAGATTGCAAAACCATAATGAGCCGGTTGAATGAAACTATGGCAGATGGAATCCAGGTTACGGAATGCCATATCCTTGAAGAACATGCGAAAAACGCCATGTCCCTGGTTGCTGCTGCAGACTACACTCTGACTTTCCGGGAAGGAAAGCAGCCAAAGGATTTGGAATCATTTTTAAACCGTCTCTCGGAATTTGTACAACAGGATCATATCCTCATGACAAAGAAAACGAAAAAAGGGGAAAGAGAAGTGGACTTAAAGGACTTTATTTATGAGCTTTCGGTTCACGGAGATTCGATTTTTATGAAGGTATCAGCCGGAAGTGCAGACAACTTAAAGCCTGAGCTGGTGATGGCGGCATATTATCAGTGGCTTGGGCAGACGTGTCCGGAATTTGCCTTTCAGATCCAGCGGGAAGAGGTGTACGGAAATATGGGAGATGCGGAACATGAAAGCTTTGTGCCATTGGGGCTTATAGGAGAATCCCGTGAATAAGTTAATCATAACAAGATGGAACGGCTCGGTCATCACCCTTCTTCAGTCAGGAAGGGAGACGGTTCAGGTGGATATTGAGCCGGAAAATAACCGGCCTGTTTTAGGCAATATTTATATTGGAAAAGTAAATCATATTGTAAAAAATATCAACGCTGCTTTTGTAGATATAGGGAAAGGACAGATGGGATATTTAAGTCTGAATGATGCATGGATCCACTTTGCAGATCAGCGGCCCTATGAGGGAAAGCTGCGCCAGGGTGATGAGATTATCGTTCAGGTGGAGCGGGATGCAGTAAAGACAAAGGCCCCGGTCCTTACAGGAAACTTAAATATTACCGGCCGTTATTTTGTGCTGACCTCCGGAAAAAAACAGATCGGCTTTTCTACCAAAATCGCAGATCAGGCGTGGAAGCAGGAGATAAAGCAGGATCTGGAATCAAGGAAGGAAGAATCCTTTGGGATCATCGTCCGCACCAACGCTTATAAAGTTCCGAAGGCGGAACTGGAATCGGAACTGGTACAATTAAAGAAATCCTTTAAGAACGTTTTGGACAACGGAAAGCACAGAACCTGTTACAGCCTGCTTTACAGTTCTGCACCTTCTTACCTGACTGGCTTAAGGGACAGTCTGAAAGCCTCCCTGGAGGCGGTGGTCACCGATGAGGCGGATATCTATGATGCTGTCAAAGATTATCTGGTGCAATACCAGCCGGGAGACCTAAGGCTTCTTACATGGTATGAAGACAGGCTCCTTCCTCTTGGAAAACTCTACCGGATTGAAAAGACCATGGAAGAAGCCTTGGGAAAAAGGGTCTGGCTGAAATCAGGAGGATACCTGGTCATTGAGCCTACGGAAGCTTTAGTGGTCATTGACGTAAATACAGGAAAATATTCCGGAAAAAAAGAACACAGGGAAACGATAAAAAAAGTTAACCTGGAGGCTGCAGAGGAAATCGGTCATCAGCTTCGGCTGAGGAATTTATCTGGCATTATTATCATCGATTTTATTGATATGGAGGCGGAGGAGGACAAACGTATTCTTATGGAACGTCTGGAGGAGATTGTATCAAAAGATCCTGTTAAGACGACCGTTGTTGAAATGACAAAATTAAATCTGGTGGAAGTCACCAGAAAAAAAATACGGAAGCCTTTGTATGAACAGGCATTGCAGATGAAGGAGAAGGTTTCATTATGAAAATCATTATAGTGGGTTGCGGTAAGGTAGGAGCAACTCTGGCAGAACAGTTGAACAATGAACACCATGATATCATGCTCATTGATAAAAACGCCAATGTAATTAACTCTATGACAGAGAGAATTGATGTTATGGGTGTGGTGGGAAATGGGGCAGTTTATAAGGTGCAGATGGAGGCGGGAATTCAGGAAACCGATCTTTTGATTGCAACAACCAATTCTGACGAGCTGAACATGCTTTGCTGTCTGATCGCTAAGAAAGCCGGAAACTGCCATACTATTGCCAGAATCCGCAATCCGGAATATGATTCTGAAATCAGATATATCAGGGAGGAGCTTGGTCTTTCCATGGCCATTAACCCAGAAATGGCTGCTGCCATGGAAATAGCCAGGCTGCTTCGTTTTCCGTCTGCAATCAAAATTGATACCTTTGCCAAGGGCAGAATTGATATATTAAAGTTCCTTGTGCAGGAACAATCCATACTTCATAATATGAAGGTACGGGAAGTGCTGTCCAGGCTTCACTGCAATGTGCTGATCTGCGCCATTGAACACGGCAGTGATGTTTTAATTCCAAGCGGAGAATCTGTTATGATGGCGGGAGATAAAATTTCTTTTATTGCATCTCCTTCGGAAGCCAACAAGTTCTTTAAGCAGGCAGGGATTGATAACAATGCGGTGAAAACAGCCATGCTGGTAGGTGGAGGTAAAATTACATATTACGTGGCGAAACTACTGGAAAATACAAAGATCAGCGTAAAGATTCTGGAGCAGAACGTGGAACGCTGCAATGAACTGAGCGAGCTGCTGCCCAGAGTCATGGTCATTCACGGAGATGCTTCTGACCAGGAACTGCTGCTTCAGGAGGGCATCGGACAGACCGATGCCTTTGCGTCTCTCACCGGCTTTGATGAGGAAAATATTATGCTTTCTCTTTATGCGGCTAGCCAGTCCAAGGCTAAGCTGATCACTAAGGTGAACCGGATCGCCTTTGAAAATGTCATTGATTCCATGAATTTGGGCAGTGTGATCTACCCTAAGCTCATTACGGCTGACACCATTCTCCAATATGTCCGAGCCATGCAAAATTCTATGGGGAGCAATGTGGAAACACTGTATAAGATTGTGGCGGACCGCGCGGAAGCCTTGGAATTCCGTGTGGCTAAAGAGCCATCCATCGTAGGAATCCCATTGGAAAAGCTTGCGCTTAAGAATAATCTTCTGGTGGCCTGTATCATCCGAAGGGGGCGTCTCATCAGCCCGCGGGGGAAGGATACTATGGAAGAGGGAGACCGGGTAATCGTTGTCACTACAGTGACCGGGCTCAATGACTTAAAAGATATACTAAGGTAGGTAAAGACGCAAAGGCTATGAATAAAAAAGTTATTATCTATGTGATGGGCTGGATTTTAAATATTGAAGCAATTTTTATGCTCCTGCCGTGTATTGCTGCACTGATTTACAAAGAAACCAGCGGTTATTGGTTTCTGGTGGTCATGGCAGCCTGCGGAGCCATCGGGCTCATTTTTACCCATAGAAAACCGGAAAACATGGTTTTCTATGCAAAAGAAGGCTTTGTATCCGTTGCGCTGAGCTGGATCGTCTTAAGCTTTTTTGGGGCATTGCCCTTTTACCTCAGCGGGGAGATTCCTGAATTTGAAGATGCCATGTTTGAGGTCATTTCCGGTTTTACCACGACTGGAGCAAGTGTTTTGCCGGATGTGGAATCACTTTCCAAGTGTATGATCATGTGGCGGAGTTTTACCCACTGGATCGGCGGTATGGGAGTTCTGGTGTTTATCTTATCCATCCTTCCTCTTGCCGGTGGCTATAATATGTACATTATGAAGGCGGAAAGCCCAGGTCCTTCCGTAGGAAAGCTGGTACCAAAGGTGCGGGCCACCGCTAAGATCCTTTATAAAATTTATTTGTTCATGACTGCTCTGGAAGTTATTCTCCTGATGCTTGGAGGTATGCCTTTTTTTGACTCCCTTGCAATTAGTTTCGGAACCGCCGGCACAGGCGGATTCGGGATCAAAAATAACAGCATGGCTTTTTATGAAAGCTATTATTTACAGGGGATTGTTACTGTTTTCATGGTTTTATTCGGAATAAACTTTAATGTATATCACCTGTTTTTGACCCGGCACCCAAAGGAAGCTTTGCATAGCGAAGAGGCCAGGGCTTATCTTGGAATCATTGCAGCGTCTGTTTTACTTATAACAATAAATATCCGCGGCGGATTTGGTAGCCTTTTTTCTGCTTTCCACCATGCGGCATTCCAGGTGGCCTCAATCATTACTACAACCGGATATTCCACCGTTGATTTTGATTTATGGCCGGAATTTTCAAAGGGAATTCTGGTTGCTCTCATGTTTGTGGGGGCATGTGCCGGGAGTACCGGAGGAGGCTTTAAAGTATCACGAATAGTTATCCTGTTAAAGGCTTTAAAAAAAGAGCTGGGGACCTTAATCCATCCCAGAAGCGTTAAGATTTTAAAGCTGGAAGGTAAACCCATTGAGCATCATGTACTCCGGTCCATCAATACGTTTTTAGGTGCCTATATCGCAATTTTTACGGCTTCTGTTCTGCTTGTCAGTTTGGATAATTTTGATTTCACCACGAATTTTACTGCTGTTGCCGCCACCTTTAACAACATCGGACCAGGACTGGCAGGAGCCGGTCCTTCCCAAAACTTTTCCCACTTTTCTCCTTTTTCCAAATATGTTATGATGTTTGACATGCTGGCAGGGCGTTTGGAAGTATTCCCAATGCTGCTGATCTTTGCGCCCTCCACCTGGAAAGACAGTTGAGAAAAGAAAAAGCTCCAGAGCTTAGAAACTCTGGAGCATATAGGTAATAGGAGAAGGAAAAATTACTGAGCCTCTTTTTTTACTTTTTCCGGAATCCAGGTATTTCCGTTATGGTTGCCGCAGTAGATACCTTTTTTTATTGGAGCAAATAAAAAGCCCAGGACGCATCCCAGTAAAAAGACCGACAAGGTTAATAACCGTTTTTCGGCCAAACTCCATTCTCTGTTAAAAAACATTCTCATATTCAGAACTCCTTTCACCTGTTTATTAAAATTTTAGGTAACTGTCCATATATTATTTATGATCTTTCGGCTGGTTACAGAGCATCTATTTCACGCCTGCGTCATGTATATCTTCGCTTCTTACGGCTCTGTAGCCGTTGCGTATGTGATTATTTATGCCCAGCCGTATTCAAAAGTATCCCGTTATTTCGTACTCTGTTTCTATTATACGAAGCTTCAGTAGATAATACAAGCAGAAATCTTTCTGCAAACACAAAAAAACGGCGCTATTTCATTGAAAAAATATTGACAGAATCTTTGATAGGTGATATATTAATACAGTATGCCGCACAATGAGGTTTAAAAGATTCCGTGGTTTTAGGAACACCGCAGTTGGCGAGTAATGATAATAGGAGGTGCCATATGTACGCGATTATTGCAACAGGTGGTAAGCAGTACAAAGTAGCGGAAGGCGATATCATTAAAGTGGAAAAGCTTGGTGTGGACGCTGGCAAAGCTGTCACATTTGACCAGGTGCTTGTTGTAAACAATGGTGAATTAGCAGTTGGCTGCCCGACCGTAGCAGGTGCGACCGTAACAGGTACAGTTGTGAAGGAAGGCAGAGCTAAGAAGGTTATTGTTTACAAGTATAAGAGAAAATCCGGATACCATAAGAAAAATGGTCACAGACAGTCTTATACTCAGGTTAAGATCGAAAAGATCAATGCTTAATTATGATAAGAGTAACCGTATTTGTTGATTCAGAACAACATTATACAGGAATTCAGATGTTAGGACATGCCGGTTCAGCGGATGATCATCAGGAAGGACAGGAAATTGTCTGTGCTGCAGTATCAGCGCTTACGTTTAACATGGCTAACAGCGTAGAACAGTTTACAGGAGATTCCTTTGAAGTGGATCAGGAGGAAAAGACAGGTGCTTTTAGCTTCCGTTTTACTTCAGAAATAAGTTCAGGATCACAACTCCTAATAAATTCTTTGGTATTCGGATTACAGGATATTGAAGAGGAATATGGAGAACCATATATTAAAATCCGATTTAAGGAGGTGTAAGTAATGTTAAGAATGAACCTTCAATTTTTCGCTCATAAAAAGGGTGTTGGTTCTACCAAGAACGGCAGAGATTCCGAGTCTAAGAGATTAGGTGCCAAGAGAGCTGACGGACAGTTTGTGTTAGCTGGCAATATTCTTTACAGACAGCGTGGAACTCACATTCATCCAGGCATCAACGTAGGCCGCGGCGGTGATGATACATTATTCGCTTTAGTGGATGGCGTTGTAAGATTTGAGAGAAAAGGCAGAGACAAAAAGCAGGTTTCTGTTTATCCAAAAGCAATTAACGAATAATTGGACCGGCTTCATACCTTAAACGTATGGAGCCGTTTTTTACGATACAGGGCTGTTCCGGCTGCCTGTATTTAAAATTCGCTGCTCATGCTCAATTTAGGGTTGAACCCTTTAACAAGGGGGCTTAACCCCTTAAAGAAAAGGGTTAAACCCTAATTTTAAACAAAAAAATACCCTGTGGGAATATTCTAATACCCGATAAAACAGGGAGACTCTGCCCGGATGCATGGGCAGGAAAAAGAAAGGGAACAGGTGAATGAATGTTTGCCGATAGAGCAAAAATATTTATTAGATCAGGAAAAGGCGGTGACGGACATGTCAGCTTCCGGAGAGAACTTTATGTTCCGTGCGGCGGTCCTGACGGTGGTGACGGCGGCCGTGGCGGAGATATTATTTTTGAAGTGGATGAAGGCCTTAACACGTTAAGTGATTTCCGTCATATCCACAAATATGCCGCTCAGGATGGAGAATCCGGCGGAAAACGCCGTTGTCATGGAAAAGACGGCGGGGATCTGGTGATCAAGGTTCCGGAAGGCACCGTCATTAAAGATTTTGAATCCGGGAAAGTTATTGCTGATATGTCCGGTGAGAACCGCCGGGAGGTTATTTTAAAGGGCGGTAAAGGAGGCCAGGGGAATATGCATTATGCCACTCCTACCATGCAGGCCCCTAAATATGCACAGCCTGGACAGGCTTCCCAGGAGTTATGGGTACAGCTTGAGTTAAAAGTCATAGCTGATGTAGGATTGGTAGGCTTCCCAAATGTAGGAAAGTCCACACTTCTTTCCAGAGTCAGCAACGCAAGACCAAAGATTGCCAATTACCATTTTACCACTTTAAACCCGCATTTGGGGGTTGTGGATGTGGATGGAGGAAAAGGCTTTGTTATGGCTGATATCCCAGGGCTTATTGAGGGTGCATCCCAGGGGGTTGGTTTGGGACATGATTTTCTCCGCCATATTGAACGGACAAGAGTTCTGGTTCACGTTGTGGATGCGGCATCTACAGAGGGAAGGGATCCGATTGCGGATATCCATGCAATCAATAAGGAGCTGGAAGCGTATAATCCGGAACTGTTAAAGCGCCCTCAGGTGATAGCAGCCAATAAAACGGATGCGATTTACCCTGACGGAGAGGATCCGGTGGAAAGGCTCAAGGCAGAGTTTGAACCTCAGGGTGTTAAAGTTTATCCAATATCTGCAGTGAGCGGTAAGGGCGTAAAAGAACTGTTATATGCCATTTATGAACTGCTGCAGACCGTAAATTTAAGTCCTATCATATTTGAAAAAGAATTTGATGTAAAGAACCTGGCCGATGCTCTGCTTCCTTATTCCGTTGAAGTGACTGAGGATGGAGTCTACGTGGTAGAAGGTCCCCGCATAGAAAAAATGTTAGGCTATACGAATCTGGAATCGGAAAAAGGCTTCAGCTTTTTCCAGAAATTCTTAAAGGAAAACGGTATTTTAGAAGAACTGGAACAGGCGGGAATTGAAGAAGGGGATACGGTCCGCATGTATGGTCTTGAATTTGACTACTACAAATAGTAACGAGGAGAATAATATGACAAGTAAGCAGAGATCCTATTTAAAGGGATTGGCGATGAATATAGATCCGATCTTTCAGATTGGAAAATCCAGCCTGACTCCAGAGATTACCAATGCGGTAGCGGAGGCGCTGGAAGCCAGAGAATTAATAAAGATTACTGTACTCAAAAATTGTCTGGATGAAATCAACAGCCTTGCGGGGGTGTTGTCTGAGAGGACCCATTCCCAGGTTGTTCAGGTAATCGGAAGAAAGATCGTCCTTTATAAGCAGGCAAAAGAAGAAAATAAGAGGAAGATCGCGCTTCCTAAATAATCTTGCTTTATTTTTAGGTCAGGGAGTGGTAGATTATGGGTAAAATTGGCATTATGGGCGGTACCTTTGACCCGGTCCACAATGGGCATTTAATGATTGGAGAACAGGCATATAAGGAATATGGCTTACTGGAAGTCTGGTATATGCCTTCCGGGCATCCCCCTCATAAAAAAAACCGTAATGTAACAGAACCGGCTACGCGCCTTGCCATGACAAAACTTGCTGTGAACGCTCATAAAGGTTTTGTATGTTCGGATTTTGAGGTAAATCGGATCGGATATACGTATACGGCTCAGACATTAAGATTACTGCACGAAGCATATCCGGAGCATTCCTTTTACTTTATTATCGGAGCAGATTCTTTATATGAGATTGAGAACTGGTATGAGCCAGATCAGGTGCTTGCCCAGGCAGTTATACTGACCGCCCGGCGGGAATATGAGGAAGCGGACCGTTCCATGGACCGTCAGATTGCTTATCTGTCCTCTAAATATGAGGCGGATATCCGTATACTCCACTGTGGGGAAATGGATATCTCTTCTGCGGAGCTGCGCCGTTTGGTTGCCAAGGGTGAATCCATAGCGGCCTATGTGCCGGAAGAGGTCGCAGCGTATATTAAAACCCACGGTTTATATCAGGAGTTGGAACCATGAAAAATCTAATCTTAGAGTTGAGAAATGATTTAAAGGGGAGATTAACCCCTTCCAGATTTGAGCATACGGTCAGTGTATCTTTTATCTGCACCGCATTGGCGATGCGCTACGGATGCGACTTGAAAAAAGCGGAGCTGGCCGGTTTGCTTCATGACTGTGCCAAGCCTTATGGAGATGATGAGATCATCAGAAAATGCAGAAAACAGGATCTTCCTCTAACGGACGATGAATTAAAGGCTCCGGTGGTGCTTCATGCGAAATATGGGGCATGGCTGGCAGAGCATAAATATGGTATCAATGACAGAGAAATCACCAATGCCATCCGCTGGCATACGACCGGAAGGCCGGAGATGTCAACATTGGAAAAAATCGTATTTGCAGCAGATTATATTGAACCCAGGCGTGACAGAGCGGCGAATCTGGCACTTGTGCGGTCGGTGGCATTTGTAGACTTAGATGAGTGTATTTACCAGATACTTAGGGAAACCTTGGAATATCTGGAAGGAAAGGGCAATTTTGTGGACTCCATATCAAAGCAGGCATATGCTTATTATAAGCAGGTTCACAAAGATAAGAAGGGAGAACAAGGATGATTCAGTCAGTTGAGATGGTAAAAACCGCTTATGCGGCTTTATCGGATAAGAAAGGGGAAGATATCAGAATCATTGATATCCGTAAAGTATCTGTGATGGCAGACTATTTTATTATTGCCAGCGGTACCAATACAAATCAGGTACAGGCCATGGTTGACAACGTAGAGGAAGAGCTTGGGAAAAAAGGATTTGTCTGCAAACAGGTAGAAGGCTATCAGTCTGCGAACTGGATCCTGATGGACTACGGCGATATCATTGTCCATGTATTTGACCGTGATAATCGTTTGTTCTATGATTTAGAAAGAATCTGGAGAGATGGTAAAACAATTGAGGCTGAAGATTTAGAAGCCTTGTCATAGTTACTGTTAAAACTGAATCGAGTAAGGTAAAACGGCTTAACAGTACCTGTGAGCCGTTTTTATTTTACTAAAAAATGATTCAATGCATGAAAAAAAGTTCCCCGTCAATAAATTCTGAATAAATGAAGTGCAGTTGAAGACCCAGGGTTGGGTCGTAAGACTTTTAAATTTATCTCAATCTAAAAAGGTTTACATAATTAAATTATGTAAACCTTTTTTGGTAGCATTCATTAATTTCTATAATTTTAGTGTATTCCCAAGCGGAATAAACCAATTACCTTACCCAGAATTTCTACATTATCCACGATGATCGGATCCATGGAATCATTTTCCGGCTGGAGGCGGTAGTGTCCTTTTTCTTTAAAAAAACGTTTCACGGTTGCAGAATCTTCCACCAAAGCTACTACAATTTCACCATTATGAGCCGTTGGACAGTGTTCAACAATAATCTGATCTCCTTCCAGAATACCTGCGTTGATCATGCTGTTTCCCTTAACTTTTAACATAAAGGTCTCAGCATTTGGCAGAAGATCGGCTGGAATGGGATAGTAATTTTCAATGTTTTCTTCTGCATAAAGAGGCTGTCCGGCTGCCACTGTTCCCAAAAGAGGGACATTCACAACTTCCCGGCGTGTCAGTTGAAAGCAGTCATCTATGATCTCAATGGTCCTGGGTTTGGTGGGATCCCTTCTTATGTATCCCTTTTCCTCAAGAGTTTCCAGGTGAGAGTGGACGGAAGATGTTGATTTTAGACAGACGGCTTCACAGATTTCCCTGACTGCCGGCGGATAGCCCTTCTTTAAAATCGTTTCCTTTATATATTCTAAAATTTCCTGCTGCTTCGGGGTAATTCTCTCTTGCGCCATGGTACGGCCTCCTCAATCCTTATTCATTAAGTCTATAGTAACATATGTTCGATGAAAATGCAAACCTTTGTTCGAAAAACTCCAAAATCAATTGACAAACATATGTTTGCAGTGATATGATGGGAACAGAAAAAGAACAAACGTTCTGGTGCGGACTGTATTTTAGGAGGTATGCATATGTTAAAACAATTAATTGCACTGTCACTGGTTGTTTTTCTGGGGTCCCATTTTTTCGGCCATTCCATCATGAATGCTTTAGCCGAGGAAACGGAAGCACCGGCGATTGAGAAATATTATACCAGCATTGAGATACAAAAGGGGGACAGCTTATGGAGCATTGCCGCAACTTACTTGGAAAACAGCGGAATGACAACGGCCCAATATGTGAAGGAACTAAAGAACATGAACGGATTAAAGGAGGATACCATTCACAGCGGACAGTATCTGACGGTTATGTATTTTGCGGCAGATACAGACGGGGGAGGAAGATAAACGGGGTCATCCTTCCAGCTGTTTTATTTTAATCATTGATTTTATTGGGAAACTATTTTAGAATAATAGAAGCGCCACCAATATAAGAGGCGTTTTTAACCTCTGAAAGGTTCTTATAGTCAAAGGATTCGATAAATGATGAAGATAACGTTTGGAATTCTGGCTCATGTAGATGCTGGAAAAACCACTTTTTCGGAGCAGGTATTATACAGGGAGGGGGTAATCAGAACCCTGGGCCGTGTAGATGAAAAAAATGCATGTATGGATCATGATAACATAGAAAGGGCAAGAGGAATAACCATATTTTCAGATGTGGCCGGTATCAATCATGGAGATGATACGTATTACCTGATAGATACACCCGGTCACACGGATTTTTCGTCCGAGATGGAGCGTTCTCTGGAGGTGATGGACTATGCTGTTCTGATCCTGAATGGGAATGATGGCATTCAAAGCCATACTGAGGCGATCTGGAGCCTTCTGGAACGTTATCATGTTCCGGTCTTTCTGTTTATCAATAAACTTGATGTGGCTTCGTCATCATATGAACGTGTCTTAACTGAGGTTCACAAACACTTTTCCCCCAATATTCTGGATTTTCAGGGAATCGGCCTTGAGAATGGAAAAGAAGGAACCTTCACAGATGACTTCATTGAGAATGTATCTGAATGGGATGAAGGATTCATGGATAAGTATTTGGATGGAGCCCTTGCTTTTGAAGACTTAAAGCCGGCAGTAGTATCTCAAATTAAGAACAGGAAATTGTTTCCATGCTTTGGAGGCAGTGCTTTAAAAGGAGAGGGAATTGAGGCGTTTTTAAATGCTTTTTATAACTTAACAGAAGCCTCTTATCCTGTCTCAGACCCTTTTAGCGGGAGAGTATTTAAGATTCGTTATGATGGGCATGGAGAACGGATAACGTATTTAAAGATATTAAGCGGTATACTTCATGTTAGGGATCCCCTGTTAGCAGATGAGAAGGTTCATCAGATTAGGTTTTTCCAAGGAGAACGTTTTACATCTCATCAGGAAGCTGCTGCTGGAGATGTGATTGCCGTCAGCGGACTGCGGACAACCAGAGCAGGCCAGGGACTTGGAGAATGCCGTAATAAGGTGGTCCCTACGCTTAAGCCTACCCTACAGGCAAAGGTTTTATATCCGCCGGAGATTCCTCACCGGAGAATTCTGCAGGTGTTCCATATCCTGGAAGAGGAAGAGCCTGCGTTAAATGTGATATGGGAAGAGTCTTTGGGGCAGTTAAAAGTGAATATTATGGGTAAAATCCAACTTGAGGTTTTAGAACAGATTATTTTAGAAAGATTTGAAATACGGATAACCTTCGGGCAGCCTGAGATCATATATCAGGAGACTGTGTTGGAACCAGTTACCGGATATGGGCATTTTGAACCGCTCCGCCATTATGCGGAAGCCGTGTTAAGGATCGAGCCCGGTGAGAGAGGAAAGGGGATTACCTTTGAAAGTCAATGTCATGTGGACAGGCTTGGGATCAATTATCAAAACCTGATACGTACCCATATCTTTGAAACCACTCACAAAGGCGTTTTAACAGGATCTGAGCTAACAGATGTCAGAATCATTCTGGTTGATGGAATTTCTCACATAAAACACACTGAGGGCGGTGATTTCCGGGAAGCTGTATACCGGGCAATACGCCAGGGTCTCATGAAAGCCAGAAGCCTTATCCTTGAGCCATATTACAGTTTTACCATATCAGTTCCGGATTTTTTAGCAGGTAGAGTATTAAATGATATAACAAAGTTATCCGGCAGATTGGAAGCGCCAGTTCCGGATGAAAACGGGAGAACAGTAATAAAAGGTCTGGGGCCTGTTTCTGCTTTCATGAATTACGGAGAAGAATTGATGATAATAACAGGAGGCAGGGGAAGGATATCCATGACATTTTCTCATTATGACAGATGTCACAATGAAGATGAGGTTCTTACCCGATATCAATATAATCCCAATGAAGATACTGATAATCCTTCTTGCTCTGTATTTTGCCAAAAAGGAACTTCTTTTGTAGTTAACTGGGATCATGCAGAGGAGTATATGCATTCTCTTTCATAATGGTTCTTAATGTAATATTTAATTAAAATGTTAGGAACAATATTATTATAAAGCTTCAGAAGGTTATAATAATTCCCATAATTAAATTAAATGAATTGCTGTCAATGAATATGATATTACTTTTTATAATTAAGTCTCCCGCAATTTTACCTTATTTCTGGCGCTTCGGCGCCGTTCATCCTCCAAAGCGGCATAGTGTTTTTTCGTGGTATTAACGTCAGAGTGTCCTAAAACGTCTGCAACCAGATAGATGTCCCCGGTTTCTTTGTACAGGCTTGTTCCATAGGTACTGCGTAATTTATGAGGGGTAATCTGTTTTAAAGGAGTTACCAGCTTAGAATACTTCTTTACCAGATTTTCAACGCTTCGGACTGCAATACGTTTCCTTTGAAGTGATAGAAACAGCGCTTTTTCATGACCGTCCTCAGGTATAACGATAGAGCGTTCCTCCAGGTAATCAAGGAGCGCATTCTCCACTTCAGAACCAAAGTAAACCGTAACTTCTTTTCCTCCCTTTCTGTGGATTCGGATCCCTCCGTTTTTTAAGTCAATATCATCAATGTCCAATCCGACACATTCGGACACACGGATTCCGGTTCCCAGCATTAAGGTCAATAAGGCAAGGTCACGGACCTTGGTTTTTCCATGATAGGCCTTTTGCTTTTCGGTTAAGGCTTCCCCGTTTTCTACTTCATCAAGCAAAAGGGCCACTTCATCAATATCCAGCCGGATTATATCCTTTTCATGTAACTTAGGAAGCTGCACCAGAGAAGCTGGATTTGTTTGAAGCCGCTCATTGCGGTAATAATAATTATAGAAGCTTTTCAAAGAGGAGATTTTCCGCATGATTCCCCGCTCCTTGTTGGTTACTTCCTGATTTTTATCATTAAAACGATATTTTAAGTATTCCATATATTCTTCTATGTCAATGACTCGAAGGGCATCCAGTTGATCCAGCGTAATATCCCGGATATGCAGTTTGCTGATCACAGGATTTTCCTTAATTAAAAAGTCAAAAAATACCCTTAAGTCATAAGCATAAGCAATTCTGGTCCGGGACGAGGTACGGGGTTCGATTCCCCTGAAAAAATCTCCGCAAAAGGGAGGAAGGTCTTTTACCAGCTGACGCAGATGCTTTATGTTTTCAATATCTTTTTGCTGATGATAGGAGAGCGGAGCACTCATAGTTTGGCCTCATTTCTATTTTATTTGGCAGATATATATTTTCTGAAATGCTATATTTCCATATCCTGTTATGTATAAGTTATCTTTTAACAAAGTGGTTGAAAATCTCTTTGCTTATCCCAGGAAGAATCGAACGCAGGTGCTGATCATAAGTTGGGTGATATGATGATATTAATCTGAAAAACATAAGTCATAAACATAGGTGTAAAATACAATTATAATTCTTGATTGAGCCAACTATTCGTTAAACTAGACTTTCGCGAATAGTTGGCACTCGGTATCTCTATCCTAGCATTTCTTCCGTTATGTGTCAATCCAATTAAAGAAAAAAGCACCAATCATTCCTGACTGATGCTCTGTAAAGAATTCCGGTTTTATAATCTTCCTTTCTTATTTAACAAGGATATCTTTCTTATCAAGAATTGCTGCTACAGCTGCACAAGCCGGACAATCACAATATTTTGCTCCGTTAGATTTGATTTCCTTTGCATGTATTGCGATATTTTTTGCGGTGTCCGCCCCAAATACATGAATTCCGGCATCAGATTCTGCAAACCCGATTAAACTGTCTATGGGCATAATATCTGCTTCCAGCTCATCAATATATCTTTTTGTTTCCATGGCTTCCTTTTCAGTTCCAATGGCATCCAACCAGGACTGTGCTGCAGCCTTTGCTTCACTGCTGCATGATGGTGCATTCATTAATTCATGTGTTTTTTCAACAGCATAATTTAGTACTTCTTTATCCATAATTGATATTCCTTCTTTCTTCTGGAATTTTTCTATATTTTACCATATTTGTTTATCCTTTGCAATTCTAAGATGTATCACTCTATTTTTTGTATTTTCAGAATTAAAAGGGAATTAACCAGAAACTTATCAGTTAGTTTATGTTTTTTAAACTATCTAATGGCATATTATTAAATTTCAAAATATGCTGCTGAAGTCAGCTAAATAACAGGCTTGCTTGTTCGTCTGCTATCTTCTGCTCTACTCTTTGGGCCTGCAAAAACCAATAGTTTTGATCCAATCTCCACTTTTCCGCTTAACGTTTCTTGCTCGTTTCATTTTTTATTGTTTCGTGCTTATCAATATGCAAAATAGTATTTAAAAGAACATTTGCCCCTTTTAAACAGTTTTCTACCGGAGTATACTCGATCTCACAATGACTATGACCACCTGCACTAGGTACAAATATCATAGTAGTAGGGACCAGATCTATAGCAAACTGCGCATCATGACCTGGTCCGCTGTAGATTCTGCGATTGGTATAGCCGCATTCCTTCGCACTTATTTCCACAAATTCAACCAGCTCTTTCGTAAAGCTTACGGTCTTACGTGACCACGCTTCCTCATAGCTCACCTTGCATTGTTCCACAACACTTGGTAATTTTTTAATAACTGCAAGTACCTGCTTGATGACTTCCGGATCCTGATGCCTCGCATCCAATGTGAATTTTACTTCATCCGGTATGATGGTATGAATATTCGGATGGGCAGAAATCTTTCCTGTGGTATAAACTAATTTATTGTCTATCAGGTCTAACTCATCATGGAGATATTGAATGGTTTTTACTGCAGCATATAAAGCATCCTTCCGGTATTTCATCGGAGTTGTTCCTGCGTGACCGGCCTGCCCGGTAAACGTAAATTCGTAATTGATCATACCGCAGACACCTTCTACGACTCCAATATCTATACCTTCTGCTTCCAGTACCGGCCCCTGTTCAATATGAAGTTCTACCAAAGCCTTAGTTTTAGACGGATCCAGCCGGTTTTCTTCTTTTCCTTTATAACCGCTTTTTTCCAAGGCTTCGCCGAACGTATACCCCGGAATGTCTTTTGCCTGTGATGCCAGCATGGTTTCCTTAAGAAACTTTCCGCAAATAACACCGGAAGACATCATTGCCGGTTCAAATCTGGCTCCTTCTTCATTGGTCCATACAATCACCGTGATCGGATGTCTGTGAGGTATTTTCTCGCTCACTATTGTTTCCGCTACTTCCATTGCGGTTAAGATACCAAGAATTCCATCATAATTACCGCCCTGCCGTACAGAATCCATATGGGAACCTGAGACAATGGCTGGTAAATCTTCTGTTCCGGCAATGGTTGCATAGATATTAGCCATATCGTCTGTTACGATGGAAGCACCCATTGCTTCCATGCGCTTTATGAATTCTTTTCTTGCTGCCAAGGCTTCTTCCGATAAGGAAAATCTTGTTATTCCACCCTTCCCCGTATCTCCGAACCTGCTGAATGTTTTAATCTTATCTTCCATTCTTTCATAATTACAAGAAATCATGTTTCTTACCTCCTATTATTTACTTCACATACGAAATAACCTTTTTTAAGGTTTTGCGGATCTCAGATGTCAAACCAAGTATTACATGTATAAAGGATAAAGGCCTGCTACTTATAAGCTGCAAATCAATATAAATTTACGCACTTTTATCTGTGGTTAGCAAAGCGGAATTTTTCAAAGTTTTATTAACACTGACTTAAAACAACAACATAAAATATAATCTCGTGCTTCTTTCAAAGAACAGAAATAATAGGCTGCATTATCAGTATTATCTTCATGCAGCCTAATTTTCTGTTCATGAATACGAATGCAAAGATTTTGATGATGCCGAATCCGGTCTCACTACTTAATACTTTATAATAACAAAATTGAGTGCATGTAATTTTCTGGTATCTGTATCTATCAATATTATCATAGCATAAGATGGAATATATTACAAACTTTTGAATGAAATGCCATCCTTACGATTGCCTTACCATCAGCCATGATACAGAAAAAGCTCCATGTGGAAGTAAAAATGGATGCTGCTGCCAACATCAGTCAGCGAAGCAGCATCCATTTATTTTTTTGATATAAAAAGATTTAAATAAAATATACTATGTATCTATACTCAAATGATTGGTATCCTTATTAATATCACAGTTGCGCACGTTTGGTACGGCAAGACATAACATAGCTGCAAATAATACAATTCCACCTGAAATTAAAAACCATTTTTCAACGCCATAGTTTTCTGCAAGGACTCCGGATACAGACAGTCCTATGGGACCGCTGATTAATCGTATACTGCTGGATAGTGACATGATCCGTCCTAAGTACTTTGCTTCAAAGCTGCTTTGTAATAATGGGGTATACATTCCCCAATAAAACGGACCTGAAATTCCCATAAAGCAGGAACATACAACAAACGCTTTAAAATAATTGGGCGGCAAACTCCCAGAAACAAACAAACAGAGACTCATTAGCAGAAATGAGCCGATGATTGTGTAGATTCTGTTTTTTGTTCCGCCCCATCTGCCTAATATGATGGATCCGATCAGCAGACCAATGGAAAACACAACCTCAACAATACTTGCATTTGTGCTGGTTCCCTTAAAATATGACATGCTCATTAGGGGGAATAATGCACTGGTTGGCATCAGGGCAAAGGTGTAAAGAGAGCCGATCAGCACCAGACCAAGCATTCCCTTATTTGTCCGAAGTATTTGAAACCCTTCCTTTGCTTCTCGTAATAGCTGTAATTTTCCGGTATTTTCACTTTGATACAATTTTGGGATTGCTGTAATTGTCAGGGTGAATACTGCTATCAATGCCCCGATCACATCTAAAAAGATGATCCCGCTTAAACTCCATGACTGATAAAGTACAGCCGCTGCCACCGGACTTAATACTTGTGTAACAGACTCTAAGGCTTGAGAATATCCGGAACATTTGGTTAATTGATCCATTGGTACAATTTGAGGAGTTACTGCCTGCAAACAAGGTGTATGAAATGCTGAACCAATTGACCGAATCAGCAAGACCAGCAGAATTAGCTCTGTTGAAAGAGCTCCTGTCCAACCTGCTATAACCATGGCAAAACTGGCGGCTGAAATCAAAAGATCCGATATGATCATTATTTTCTTTCTGCTATAACGGTCAATAAATACTCCGATTACCGGACCAAGAATCCCCTGGGGTAAAAAGCCCATCAGCATGGAAGCAGATAAAACAAGAGCTGAACCGGTTTTGTCAGTTAAATACCATATGATTGCAAACTGAAGAACAGAGCTTGAAAGATGGGAAAAAGCCTGTCCGGTCCATATGATTATAAAATTTTTCTTCCATCCTTCCATCGTTCCAGCCATGATAAGAATCTCCCCTATCCTTTATAAAATAGTATTATATCTGTCATATTGATCTATGTCAATGTGTAATTGCCATTGATATAGAACATTAGCAGAAAAAGGCTATGTTTGTTAGTTGTTTATGTTAAAATTTTCCTCTTTTATGTTAAATGACTCAGTGTGAATTTGCTGCATGTAAAAAAGATAAACTGCAGTACATCATGCGGTCCTGCAGTTTATCTTATTATAACTTTAATGCAATGATAAGTCCGGGTAAAAAACCATAAAACCTATAAAAAACCATAAAAACCTATAAAAAACTATTCAATGCCTGGACCGACTTCTTCATCAGCAGCACCGGGACCTGTTTGGTTTCCCTGATTTTCTTGAACTTCCTTTTCCGGTTTTGTTTCTTTAGTCTTTTCTTCTTGCGTTTCTTTTGTTTCCTTGATATTAGCACCCGGACCTACCAGACTTCCATCATCGTTAGTGGGCGGTTCCGTACTCTCCTCTACTGCTTCAGCAGTTGTCTCCTTCGTGCTCTCCATGGTTGATTCTTCTACGGTTGTATGAGCAGAAGGTTCTGTTTGTGCAGGTGCGGTCTCTTTTGGAGCGGAAGAATTTTCCTTCTTCTTACCGCCGGAACCTCCGCCTGAGGGAGCATTCTTCCCAGGCTCAGAGATGCCGCTTTCCTGAGAGATCTTATCACTGATCTTTTTTACAGCCGAAGACGGGGAATGATTCTCTTTGTTATATAAAAACTGATGGAGCTGAATGACATTGCTCTCCAAGGTAGTAGGTATAACACAATCCATTTTTCCAATCTTCATGGTGGTGCGTGAAAACGGAAAACCTGTTGTTTCTCCTATATGGTATTTGCTGATGCCTTTTGCTATGGACAGGACATCATTCATACCCACACTGGTGGAAATCTGCGGAAATACAGCCGTAACCAGGGTGCTTAGCGTACCAAAATCAGCTTTTTTCGCTTTCTCCATAGCAAGGCTCACCACCTTGCGCTGCCGCTCTGTCCGGTTGAAATCCGTATCCATGAGGCGGAGTCTTGCATAGGCCACAGCTTGTACCCCATCTAAATGGTTCATCCCGGCTTTCTTTAACTGATAAGAGCCGACTCCGGTGGATTTCACAGTTTCCGTAATAAAACCATTGATATAGGCAAATTCTGAATCGGTAATTTCCAGATCCACCCCGCCCAGAATATTAATGGCATCAGCAACGGCCTTCCAGTTAAATGTAGCATAATCATCTATGTTTAGATCCAGATTTTCATTTAATGCCTCAACCGCCTGTTTATGTCCGCCTTTAAAATAAGCTTCATTGATCTTGTGATAGGTTCCTTTGCTGTTGATCTTTAAATATGTATCCCTGTATACCGATACCAGTTTTATTTCGCCTGTAGCCTTATCAATGTTACAGATCATTTCCACATCGGATAAAGCGCCCTTTTCCAGACTTCCATCTCTGGAATCCACGCCAAAAACTGCAATGGTCCAAAAACCCTTCTCATGGGTGCGCTGCTTCAATAAGAAAAATCCTGCAAACAACACCAGAGCCAGTATTACAAGCTCTGTGAATATTACCCGTTGCTTGTGTTTGCGTTTTCGCTTTTTATCCGCCTTATGTCTGGCGTTGTTTTGAGGCCCGTTATAACGAACACGTGGGTTTCTTCCGTCACCTGTACTATAATAGGTCCTATCCCCTCTCACCGCCTGCTCCGGACGCTTTCTTTCCGCCGGATGTGCTCTGTCTGTGCTCCCGGCTTTTTTGCTTCCTTCCCGCCTTTTGCGGGCCCGCATGCGGTCTAATTCATCCTCATAATCCATGACCGAATAATCAATCCTTTCCAATCTGTTCTTTGGCAGATCTTATCTATTCTATCAGAAATCACACCGTAATTTCTTGCTTTTCTCTTAATTTTATCAGTCAATCAGCTTTCTGCAGTATGGCCAGTTTGCCTCCATTGTGGAAATTGTAACATTGTTGGCCAAAGCACTGGATTCGTGTATCACCGTCATGCTTCCGTTGCTTTCCCAGGAGAGAAACATGACCACATGAGCATCATCTCCTGTTTTTAAGATGATATCGCCAGGCTGTAAGTCCTTTCTCTGGGCAGGGCTGCCGCAGGAAACCAGGCCTCCCGTACTCTCCCAGGACAGCCGTTTGTTAAGGGCGGACCAATATACCCAGCTAACCCAACCGGAGCAATCCAGCCCTTTCATGGAACGGCCTTTTTCATCCGGTGTTACCAGAGATCCAAAATGATTCTTTTCATAGCCGGCAGATGCAGGCTTTCCGCCCCAGTAGTAGGGAACTCTTCCCACGGAGGACAGTGCATAATGGATCAGTTTTTTCCGGTCTTCGGAAAGACCTTCCGGAAGGCGGTTCATATACCGGTCGATTTCTTCGTAGGAAAGAGGATTCGTAATAAATGAAGGGGAAAGAGTCAGGCCGTAACACTCTGCCCAGTCCTGCTTCGCCAGTTCTGAAGCAAAGGTTTTATTTTCTTCCGTCCAGCCCTGCCAGCTGCCTTCAGATATTGTCTCATTTCCAACGGCATCAAGGGCAAATAAACCCTTCATAGGGTCTGCCAGTCCGGCAATCACTGCTTTCACATGAAGGTCTGCGTGTCCGGGACAGACAGAAGGCAAAGCGGCTTTCGTTTCAGCAGGAGATTCTGTTTCCAAAGGTTCAGATATTGCCGCTGCTGCCTCTCTCAGCGCAATGCCAGGGCCAATTTCCTTTGAAGGCTCTGTTTCTTTCCCCTTTTCGGTATCACCAGCCGTATCTGCATTGTCTGAAGCGGTCTCCGGACCGGCAGAGGATTCCGGATTACACTCCATTCCTGCCTGGGCAGGTGTGGCTGCCTGTTCTGGCTGTGTGGCCTCTGGTTTCTCTTCCAGAGAACCGCCGCAATCATAGACCTGACTGATGGAATACTGGAAGCTGTGGGAGCTTTCCCAAAGCTTCACCGCATATTGAATAAAAGCATCATAATCTCCTGGAGCGGTATAATAAAAATATGTATTAGCCATAGCCATAATATCCTGAATATTGGATTGAGGAGAAATCATTCTTCCCTTTTCATCATAAAAGGCGATATCAATTTTATGAAAGGAAATCCCTTTCAATGAATCTGAAGGTATCCCAAGCTTTTTTGCTATCTGCTCAGGGCTCTCATTCGCCAGTTGGTATATGGATGCCAGCCACTCCGAATCCTTGCGGGAGAGAACCTCTGCTGCCTCTGCACCCAGGCTTTTTTCCTGGCTGTCACCCTCTCCATATAGAAAGGCTAGGTTGAATGCAGTAAGGGAAGGAATATAAGAAGCAGGTGCTTCTGCTGCCACTGGTACTGCTGCTTCCGTAGAATCTTCTATCATGGTTTTGGCCGGAAGTGGGAATTCTGCTTCCGGTAAAATCTTAAGTCTATCGTAAGGGGAAGAATAAGATTGGGAGCAGGTGCAAAGGCATGCACTCATAAGAGCTATAAATAAGGCGGCTGATAGCTGTACTCTGACCGTTTTTTTCACTTTCATGTTATCGTTCCTGTCATTTTTTCTAGATAAGAACTATAGCATAAACCGCAGTCAAAATACAGAGAAAAAGATTTAATAGTTTATTAAGATTGGTGAAAGATTTAACAGATTGCGGCTGCATCAGAAAGGATCAGGGCGTCTATGGCAGCGGCAACTCCGTCTTCGTCGTTGCTTCTGGTGATAAGCCGCGCCCTGCGTTTTATCAAATCAGAAGCATTGCCCATGGCAATGGTATATCCTAAAGGAAGCTTAAGCATGGAAAGGTCATTCTCACTGTCTCCTATAGCAAGAATTTCTCTGGGAAGGATTCTGGCATCTAGTGCATATTCCATGAGAGCAGTCCCCTTTTGCGCCTTCAAATGGGTCAGCTCTAAATTGGTAGGAGCCGAGGAAGCCACAGAGATTCCATCCTCTTGTTCCAGTGAAAAACGGATCTGCTTTAAGACTTCCGGGTTTTCATGGACAACAGACATTTTATAAATATCCCGTGAGGAACCTAGAAGTGCTTCTTCCGTGGCAAAATGAAACCGTGCCGCAATGGTCTCATAAGTATGCTCTTCGGAAATCATAGGCAGAAAAATCTTATCTTCAAAGCTTTTTCGGAATTCTTCCACACTTGACGTGGTATAGCTTCCATTATCTGTCATAAAATCATAAAGAACGGAAAACGGTCTGCAGAGGCTGAGTATGCGTTTTACCTTATTTTTAAACAGAGGCTGTTTTAGCAGCGGTCTTCCGCTGCTGTCATAAACGGCAGCGCCGTTCATACAGATAACGTCACAGGAGATTCCGGCTTCCTTTAATGGCTGGGAAGCGTCTGCATAGCTTCTGCCTGTGCAGACTACAAAATGGATGTTTTTCCGCTTAAGAGCTTCAATGGCGGCAATGTTTCGGATGGAAATCTTTCCAAACCGGTTTAAAAGAGTTCCATCCATGTCAGATGCAACTAATCGTATCATATTATTATTTTCCTTTCTTATCTGCAATTTCTTTTGCAATATCTTGTGGAATCATGACTTGTCATAGGATCCCTGTTCCTTTCTGCCTCTCTAGATTTATTTTAAAGAACTGATGTAAAATGAAAAAGTAGCTTTTCGTAAAATGATTGTAAATCATAGTATTGACGCACAAACAATCAGAGGCTATAATAAACTAGATTTATGAGGGAGGCATAAATAATCATAGCAAAGCTAAGCGCCATGCACCTGATGATACGATCGTGAACATTTTTCCAGTGAAAAATGGTATCAAAGGTTAACGAGGTGAAGGGTTATCGAAGATTCGGCGGATGCCCTTCCATGCCCCTCCGGGCGTGTATCCTACGTGAAATATGCGGGTAACTGCAAAACAAACGCGTTGGAACCGGAGACAATAAAGAATTTGAGATTAGAAAAAGCTGCCGCTTTTAAAATAGAGGCCAGACAGCTTACTTTTGATTGTTATTTTTAAATACAAGCGCAGTCATAAAATGAAAATGTAAGGAGATTACAAAATTATGTGTGGAATTATTGGATATACAGGACCTTTGGACTCTAAAAAAATATTAATTGACGGATTGTCCCAGTTGGAATACCGGGGATACGACAGCGCAGGCATTGCCCTCTTTATGGAGAATTCCCATATTCGTCTGGTCAGACATATTGGGAAAGTATCAAATTTAAAGGAAGAATGTAAAAAAATCACTACAGTATCCCATTGCGGTCTTGGGCATACAAGATGGGCCACCCATGGAGGAGTGACAACCCAGAATACTCATCCCCATCAGGCAGGACGGGTCACCCTGGTTCATAACGGCATAATAGAAAACTATCATCAACTGACTTTGGATTTTCATTTGGAAGGAAAACTTCGGTCCGAAACCGACAGCGAGGTTGCTGCCTGGGTTTTGGAAAGCATCTACCAGGGAGATCCTGTGGAGGCTATTTCAAAATTTACCTCCTATTTGAAAGGTTCTTATAGCTTTTGTGTGATGTTTGAAGATCATCCTGGTGAGATTTATGCCATCCGAAACGTCAGCCCTCTGGTAGTAGCCTATACCCGGTCGGGATCTTTCGTTGCATCAGATCTAACGGCCCTCATTCCTTATACCAGGCAGTATTTTGTGGTTCCAGAGGACCATATTGTGAAGCTCACCTCCTATAAGGTCCATCTTTATAACCTGAAACGGCAGGAAGAGGTTCCAGAGCTGATGGAAGTAAACTGGAACATGGATGCTGCCATGAAAAACGGATTTCCTCACTTTATGCTGAAGGAGATTCACGAACAGCCGGAAGCTCTTAAAAACACCATATTGCCCCGCCTGGTAAAAGGACTTCCGGACTTTGGAGATGACGGCATACCGGACACTGTGTTAAAGCAGTGCAGACAGGTTCATATTGTAGCATGCGGGACTGCCATGCATGCAGGAATGGTAGCCAGAGCTCTTATGGAACCGTTATTGCGGATTCCAGTTATGGTTTCCATTGCCTCCGAATTCCGCTATGAGGAACCCCTTATTGATGACAAGACCCTGGTGATCATTATATCCCAATCAGGAGAAACCATAGATACCCTGGCTGCTTTGCGGCTGGCAAAGGCCTTCGGCGCTTCCACTCTTTCTGTGGTCAATGTAAAGGGCTCCACCATAGCCAGGGAAAGCGATTATGTCTTTTATACCCATGCCGGCCCGGAAATTGCAGTTGCCAGCACCAAGGCATATTCTGTTCAGTTGGCTGCCCTTTATATGGTATGCTGCCGGATGGCCCTCGTCCGGGGGAATTATAGCCATGAAGAAGCTGAGGATTTTATAAAAAAACTCCTTGATGCCATTCCAGCCATGGAAGCTATGATTGAAAAAAGGGATGAAGTAAAGGCTTTGGTGACCCATTTGATAAATAAGCCGGATGCCTTTTTCATCGGACGTGGACTTGATTATGCATTTTCCCTGGAGGGGGCATTGAAATTAAAGGAGATTTCCTACATCCATGCAGAAGCCTGTGCCGCCGGGGAATTAAAACACGGGACCATTGCTCTTATTACGGATCAGGTGCCCGTTATTGCCATAGCCACCCAGGAAAAGGTTTTTTCTAAAACCATTTCCAATATCCGGGAAGTGAAGGCAAGAGGCGGATTTGTTATTTTGCTGACAAAGGAACGAACAAAGGTAGAGCCTGGAATCGCTGATGCTCAGGTCAGTATTCCGGAAATCGGGGATAAGTTTACAGTATTTCCCATAGCGGTTGTACTGCAGCTTATTGCATATTATGCGTCTGTGGGAAAGGATCTGGATGTGGATCAGCCAAGGAATCTGGCTAAATCTGTTACCGTTGAGTAAATTCACATAAAAAACAGGAGGTGCGGTCATGGCCGTTTTCCTCCTGTTTTTTATGGCTTAAACTTAAGAATATCAATCTTTTAGAAATGGCAGAAAGGATTCTCCGTTTTCCGGAGCACCTGTGCCAAAATAATCACAGACAGTTGCTCCTATGTCGGATAAGGTATTTCTCTGACCCAGGCACTTTCCCTGAATTCCCTTTTTATAGACCAGAAGTGGGACACGTTCTCTGGTGTGCTTGCTGTGGCCGATATTGGGATCATTTCCGTGATCAGCCATAATGACCAGAATGTCCTGGGATGTGAGCTCCGGTAAAAGCCTGCTGACCCCCTGGTCCGCAATTTCCAGAATCCTTTTGTATGCGAAAGTGGACTGGGAATGTCCGGCCAGGTCAGTTTCCTGTACATTGGTACATAAAAAGCCATGATTCAAGGCTTTTGTTTCCTGGAGCGTAAGATCCATCACTTCCTGAGTTGGTACACAGGATATGCTCCGTCCTCCTTCGTTTGATACAATGTCTGCCACCTTTCCAATCAGGGTGCAGTCAAAACCTGCTTTTGTCAGAATCGTTGGGGCCTGGACCTTCTGGTCTACTCCATATCCTAAATGTCTGCACTGATAGCCCTGTTCGTAGGATTTTGATTTTGCAGACGCAATTCCGATGAAACGGTCCTGCTTTACTTCCTCTGCATTCCAAAGGTCTTCCATCGTATTGCCCGTTCCGCCAAACACGATCACCCGGCCTACCGTTACTACTTCCCTTACCTTTTTGGCGATGGCATATTCCTCTTCAAAGGAGATCAGATCCAAAGGAGCCGTAACGTTATAGCACATCCCTAAGTCTGCTTCCAGATTATCGGCTACGGTCACAAAGCGGTCTACCAGCAAATAACGCAGTCCCTGCCGTTGGATAAATTGTACCTGGTGTCCGTTTGCTTCCAGATGTTTCTTTACTGCTTCTGCTTTTTCCTGAAAGGGATGTACTTCCGGTTTTTTGGGGAGAGTTCCCATAATTTCCTGATGCCCCATAAATGTATCCGCTCCAAAATGCATAAGTCCGCAGCTGCCGAAATTTGCTTCCGGGGAGAATTTCATGAAGTCACTTTCCTCTCCGTAGGCATTCATAAGTCCCAGCTTTTCCAGCGCCGGAAGCTTTAAATCGGGGTAGTCTTTTAAAATACTTCTAAGGGTGTTGGCATTTTCATCTCCCGGCCTTGCAAGGCGGGCATCTTCCATGGCTCCAATGCCGAACCCATCCAACACGATGACAATCAATCTTTTTTTCAAATTTTGCCTCCTAAAAAATCAAGCACTATGATTCCATCTTTTTCCCCATGCTGTCATATATCCCTACAATCTGCGGCTTTTTCTTTTTCAAACCTTCCACCAATACGACATCCGACCGGGTAACAAACATCTGGTAACGAAAGGCCATGACCACAGTATCTCCTACCGCCCCTTCTTTTGTCAGGCCGAAATGGTAATCAATGCTTTCACTGGTAGGCGGAATAACACCCATTTTTGTATAATTGTCAAAGCTGGTTCCAACCAGGGCAGATTTTACATGGGAACGCCTGTAGTAGCCGCCGCCGAAACAATAAGCCTGCCCCTTGAAATTGTGGGATATTTCACTTACATAAGTAACACAGGGGACTTCTGCCAGCATTTGGTCTGCGTGCAGGGGAGTGGTTCCGGTCAGACCATGGCCAGGCTCAGCGCAGTTTCCGCCCAGCTCCCTGATCTTGTTCAAGGTGTAGGTGCAGGAAGCTGAAGGTGTATTAATAATGGATAAAAGAAATCCCTGCTTCTTTAATATCTCCGCAGCCTGTTTCACAGTCTCCATATTTCCGGTCGGGACCAGATCATGGGAACCTTCATCATATAAGAAACAGGGGAAAGAAGTGACACCCACAATCCTTACACAGGGATACTGCGTTTTGATCCGATCTGACAGATCCTTGATTGCGTCCAGATGGAACCCCGCTGTCTGTCCGGAATAGACCGTATCCTGATCACTATAAACACGAAGAACAATCTCCTGCAATAAACCAAGTTTTTTTGCCGCTTCATGGATCTGGCTGATCTTCTCTTCCGAGTATACGGTGATCATCCGGGGACGGTATGCCACCATTGCCTCTATCTGGGCGGCTGGAATCTGTACCAGATGTCCGGCGTTTGCGATTGGAATCCGGTGATCCATCATCACTTTGGCTTCCTTATAATCCACCACAACGGCTCCTTCATAGCCTAAGTCCACCAGCTTCCCTGCCAGATACGGATTTCTTCCTGCCTGCTTCAGCATAAAAAACAGCCGGATCTCTTTTTTCTTTGCTTCGTTTAACATAAAAAGTGCATTTTCCAGGAAAGTATCCACGTCGATCACATAAGAATCTGGTTGGATCTGACCGCTTTGATGAAGGTCAAAGGAGGCTTTGATCAGTTCCGGGTTTCGTTTTAAGGTCTGCTCTAAAAACATTTATATCACTCTTTCTATTGCGTCTTTTATAATGCGTAATATGGTATCCGCCCCGGAACGCATGGGATTGATACGGATCATTCGGCTTTCCAGTGCCGGATCCGCACTCCGGAAGGTACCGGATATCCGGTAAAACATGGGAACCAGCTCATATTTAGATTCTGCACCAACCGGATTTGGAGCCGCCCCCAGCTTTTCGGCTTCAATCAGTACCTTTTCTGCAATATTCTCATGAAACTCCACCAAAAGTACCTTTGATTGGGCATTGGCCAGAAATGCCTGCTTTACTTGAGGGATCTCACCCGCATTCAGCCGCTTGACACATTCTTCATTGACCTGGGCCTGGATGGCCAGAGCCACCGGCGCATAGACCAGGCCATGGAGTACATCCAGGGCTTCATGGCCCTGAACCTGCATTCCCCCGGAATAACTTTCTTTCACAAGCTTATCAATATAGCGTGACTTTCCCACAATCACACCGACGCCTTCCGGGCCTAACAGCTTAAATGAGGAAAAGCAGGAAAGATCAGCGCCGCACTGGATACCGATCCTGCTTACTTTCATGGCAGCATAGTTGTCATCGGTCAATATGGGGATTTCGCTGCACTCCTTAATAACTCTTATCACCTGGGCCAGGTCGTAGCGGTCATCAGGTTTTTGTCTGGTGTATTGGATGAGCGCTCCCTTTATATCATTGTTTTCTTTCATCACCCGGCATATATCCCCCGGATCATTGTAATCAGCCTCTATTGCAGGAATGTTCAGCATTTCCAGAGATGAAGCAGTGGTGGTGTAAACGGGTGCCTTGTGCACCAGGATCTTTTCCCCAGGCCGTAACATGCTGTGAAGTCCCAAACGTATGGCACCGCTGCCGGCCCCTCGTACCAGAATACAGGACTCTCCGTCAAATAAATCTCCAATCACCTGCTCTGCTTTTTTTGTAGTTGTTGGCTTGTTAAGCCCTGGAACAACTCCTAAATCTCCCCTGTTTAAAATTTCACGGCCGCTGAATTTTTTTGTGATACAATCAATCACTTTAAATTGCAGCCTGGCAGCCTCCTCCACGGAGATGCTGGATAAGGGATAAGTCTCCATCTTCCATTCCTCCTTAGTTCAGTATCCGGTCCGGGTTATCAATCAGCAGCATATCAATTTGTTCCTCCGATAGTCCATATTCCCGAAGCATGGGAAGAAAGGTCTCAAAAAGATAGGCATAACCCGGCCCTCCCCATTTTTTCAAATGGGATTTTCTTGTAATATCCATCGATAATACCACCTGACCCAGAAATCCTTCTTTTGCGATTTGTTTTAATGTTTTTCCGCGGAACCGGTCAGGACAGTAATTATTTTTTCCCACCGTATCAAATCCAATGTTAACCCCTTCCTTCAGAACCGAAAGAATGTAATCAGGATCCTGGGAAAGGTCCATATGACCGATGATAATCTTTTCTGGCTTTACCCCGGCTTTTATTAAATATTCTGCCTGCTCAAGAGCCAGGGTTCCCAGAGTGGTATGAGTGGTGACAAGGGCACCGGTTTGCACCGCTGCAAGAGCCATGGAATCAAACACCTTTTTTTCCATAGTTGTCATGAAACCCTTGCTGGTTCCAAACTCTCCGATAACCTTTGCCTTGATGCCGGAAGCTTCGATTCCTTCCGTCATCTCCTTCTCCACCAGTTTTGCCAGCTCCATGACAGACATGGAATACACAAAATCAGGAAGAAACGGCTCTTTATAAAAACCGGTGGCCGGAAGTATTTGGATTCCGGTAGCTTTTTCCATTCGGCTTACGTAGTCCGGATTCCTTCCCATCCCCATGTTGGTCACATCCAGAATGCGCCTTACCCCCAGCTGATACAAAGTACAAAGCTCCTCTTTTGTTTCCTCGAAGCAGTCCAGTCTGCAATCCGGGTCCTTTTTGACCCCCGATAAATCGATGGTAATGTGTTCATGCATCATGGTATAACCTTTTTTCATATCTTGCCTCCGAACGAATCATTTGGTATGCCTGTATATTAAAAGCTTTTCTTTTCTAGAAATACATATCATAATTCATAAAGTACCGCTCAATCAAACGGGATCTGCGGCAGGTCATTGATCTGGCTTTTTGAAACATTGCCTTGATGTCCTCTTTTTTGCTTTCGCAGATAAAAACGGTACAGCATCCAAGTTCCTTTGCAGGAATGGTCAATGCGGATTTCCCGCACATGGTAACCACCCTCATCAGTCCTTTACCTGATTGAGCCTGGCACCGCTCGGTTTCCTTATCAAAGTGTCCGTAAATACTATCCCCCATGGCATTTACATCCACAGGTCCTTCCCTTGAAATCAGGATGGTTCCAGGACCTGAGATTTTATTTAGGTAATCGATCAAGGGTTCCCGGTTTCCATAAATATCCGGCCGGCCTTCCCTGGGAACCTCTCTCCACTCCCAACCGGTATCCCATTCCGGGGATTCCTCTTTCATTTTTATTTCAAGCAATGGATTTAAAACCTGTTCCAGGGTTTTTAAATCTCTGGTGATGGCTCCTATGCTGGGAGTAAACAGAATTCCATCTGTGGAAGGTCTTGAAAACTGCTTCGTATGATCCTGCTCAATTAAGGGGGAGAGGAACCCATAAAGATGGAGGGCAGCGGCAGGTGCCAGTACGCTGCCGCCCCCGTCTGTACCGATTCCGGCATCATTGATTCCATAAAATACATTGAGAGCGGTACCGCTGCTGGAACCGGTCATCCATTTTCCCGTTATTGGATTGATAAGCTGCAAATCCACCGCTCTTCCGCCCAACGCCATTTTATCAGCGGTATGAGGTAAAAATCCTCTTTCTCTTAAACGCTCCTTTAGTTTTACAGGAATGACCGGGGTATCCTTGATTCCGGTATACCAGGCAAACCCATGTTCCTCAAGGGTCGGGGCAACCAGATCAATGATCCGGGGATCTACTTTGTTTACGGTGCCATAAGGATTTTTAAGTGCTAAAAATGTTTTTTTTGCATAAATTTCGATTTTTTCCATAACTTGCCCGGATTATTTAGGTACCGGAACTGCAATAAGGCCGATGATGAGAAGCAGATTCAGCAGTACCCCGAAAATAATACACGCCACTGGCCCTACAGCCAGGTCTACAATCGGTTTTTTCGCTTTCTTATTCAACAGGAAAGCTCCGATTACAAACAGTGCTCCGATTCCGGTATATCCGGAAGAAGCAGCTGCCATTTTTTCGGCAGCTACAATACCTCCTGCCAGCAAACAAATTTCCAAAACCTTGTTCATGGAGGTTCTTACATACTCTCCCATATCCTTTACTCCCGGGAATTTATCCATGTATTTTGCAAAAATGTTAATAAGAAAAATCTCAGCAATCATGACAGCGAATCCCAGAGCAAAAGCGATGATGGGATTTCCATGGAGAAACAGTCCGACTACGAACACAAAGGTACAGCCGGCTACCCCATATACACCGGTAACGATGGCTGTAGTAAATACCAAAGGAATAAAACCAATGGCTCTGGCCAGTGCGGTCAGGCCTGCGTTGCTGTATTCCCGGCTGGCCAAAAGAGCCAGCGAAGCGGGATCGCCGGCGATCATGGAAAGGCTGGTTCCGGCTGCGATCAGACCGCCCATGATGGCAAGCAGCAGCCAATTTTTACGAATACGTAAAATATTGCCTTCAAAGCCCTGGGTAAGTCCCTCGTTGGTATGTTCCGTTCCTTTCTGCTGAGCGGCATAAAGAATCATCATAATCATTCCTGCAAGCATAGCCATGCCTTCTGCATTTAATGAAACCTTACCGGCACCGATGGCAAAAGTACCGAACTTTTTCACAAGAAAATATACCAGAAGAGTTACAATTCCTGTGGTCATGCCCTTTTTAAAACCATGCTGATACGCAATGCCCACTGCCGGGAACACAGCGAAAGCAACCGTAACATAGCCGGAAACACTTCCTAAGTCACTGGTAAAGTTATATGGCATGTAACTGAACAATTTCACTACAAACTCCAGGCCCGCCAGAATGGCCAAACCATAGGCGGCACCGATGGCTGCGGAAAGTATCATCCCGTTCCTGCTGTTATTACAGAAGGATCCGATGATATCGGTAGTCAGCAGCAGACAATGGATCAAAATAATGCTTGCTGCGATGGATGTGGGGATACCAAAACCAATGACCAGGCCAAAGCTGATGGCAAAACTCATGGCTGCCAGTTCTTTCCGGCTGATCTCTCCGTTAAAATACTGCCCCACAATGGGACGGAAACCGTCATTAAATACTGCAATCCCCTGATTAGACAAAACGGAAGCCAATGCTCCGATCAATGCGATAACTATATATTTCATACCTGTTAAACCCCCTCTTTTTCCATAATTGCCTGCAGCAGAACCGGAAGGACCTCTTCTTTGTGCTGCGCTGTAAACCCAAAGGCCTTTTTGCCCTTTTGAACCTCTTCTCTGATAAAATCTGCGCTCTTAATCATTCCAGGCATGGAAATCGTAGAACAGAGCCCGGAACCCAGCATGGCCATCGCCATAGCCAGTGCACCGCCGCCTCCGGTATTGCAGGCCCCCACATAATAATCATACTTCCCGTTTTTTACCCCCAGAGCTGCGTCTAAATCCCCCTTGATCTCAATCTCTGCCCTGTCATGCATCTGCAGGGCTGCCAGCCTGGCAATTTCTTCCTTGTCAATCTGACCACCAACCACAATCTTCATTGCTGCTATCCTCCTTTTTATCCTTGTATCATAACTTCATAAAGACCATTTGGTCCTGATACCTTTTTATAAGAGCAGATTGCATAGATGAACGATCAGGAAATCCCCCTCCGTTTCCGGGAACGGAATATCCGTTTCCTTTAACAGCTCATCTTTTAATTCAACAGCTCTTTGGTAAACCGGTTCCTTTTTAATACCAAGAAGCAGAGTGTCATCCAAAGGGTGTTCCTCCACACCATCTAAAACCCTCTGTCCTGCCATCGCAAGATGGGTGATGAACATTGCAGCCTTATCCTCCACCGTTTCAGGCTTTTCCTCCAGAATCCGCTCCACTGCAATTCTTGAAAAATCAGCCACTCTTTTGCAAATGACATGGTTTTCCTCCAAAATATCCAGACGTTGGTTTAGAATTTCTTTTAAATCCATTGGATTTCCTCCTTGATTGAATATACATTATTTTGTACTTTACTTCAAAAGATTTCCCTTTAAAAATAGGGCTCTCTTTTTTTCTCTCTTACCTCATTGATGATTTCTACAACCTTTGGTACACTGATATACTTTTTCAGCAGGCTTTTTAAATACTCCTCTTCTTTTCTGATAACCATAACCGCTGTCGAAAATAGATTGTTATATTCAAAATTATCTAAAAATACCACATTCAATGATTCGTGCTTGTGCTCCTGGATATCATCATAGTTCCATACACCGGCATCGATGATGCCATCCATCAAGGCGTTGACCGTCTGTTGGGCCCGGATGGGGACCAGGGTGACTTTTTTGCCGTGTATAATATTTCTTGTAATGCAGCTTTGGTCAATGGAGCTGCTGTCATATGCGATCCTCATACCATCCTGAATGCTGTCATATCTGGAATCTGACATGAGAAGCACATGCCTGGAAAGGAAGCTGCCGGGTCCAAAATTTATGGCTGCTTCAATCTGCTTTCCTTCTTTTATGGATTGTTCCGCAGCATACTGGGAGCAGACTGCAAAATGATAGGTCCCTGATTCCACCAGCTCAATACGCCCCACGGCACCTCTTGCGTAAGCCATGTTAAAGTTAAGGGGTGCGAACTGAAGGTACATAGCCGTAGCGAAGCCCTCATAGGTCACAGAATAAGGAAGGGGCATAATTCCAAGAATTTCTCTTCGCATGCAGTTTTCCTGAAGCTTTTTATAATCGATCTCTTTGATGCAGGTTCCCTGATGCCCATGATTTTCCAAAGTTATGGCATTGCACTCCTTTAAACAGGCAAATGCGTTTTGAATGGTCCCCCTGGACACCCCAAATTTATCCTGGTATTCTGAGATAGGCAGAACCCGGTCCCCAGGGTTCCTGGACATCAGATCCAGTGCCAAAAGATTTTTTACCACACCTATTTTCTGATATAGTTTTCCGGCTTCCATACAGTTGTTGTTCATGGGATCACTCTCTTTTATCAATTTACATTATTTTGTATATTCAAACAATATCACAGAGTTTGTGCAATGTCAACAATATATTTTACTGCACTAAAATTTTCTGTACAGGAAATACAAATTTACAAATAAAAAACGGACATTCCCTCATATGGCTGAAATGTCCGCTTCTTTTTATCCATTACTGGTTCCCTTTATTCCACTCCATCTTTGCATCTACAAAATTGCGGATCAGTTTTACGGTCCCATCCACACCTATGGAGCTCCGGTTAATGCAAAGATCGTAGCTTCTTACATCTCCCCATTTCTTATTGGAATAATAATTATAATAGCTGGATCGTTTTTTATCTGTTTTGACCATAATATCCTTTGCTTTGGTATCATCTACATGATAAAGTTCTTTCAAGGACTTGATCTTATCATCCTCTTCGGCTGTAATAAATACGGACACAAGGTTTGGGTAATCCGCCAAGGCATAATCAGCACATCTTCCTACGATGACACAGGACTCTTCGTCCGCAAGCTGTTTGATGGTATCAAACTGTGCTAAAAAAATCTTATGGTTTATGGGCATATCCATGTAACCAGAGGTAGTAAATCCCATGGAATAGGTATCCATTACCAGGGAATACAGAAAACTGTTGGTTGGCTTTTCATCGTGGGTCTGGAATAATTCTTCACATAACCCGCTCTTTTTGGCTGCAAGTGCCAGAAGTTCCTTATCATAGCACTTAATCCCCAGTTCCTCTGCCAATTTCTGTCCGATGATTTTTCCAGAACTTCCGCATTGTCTCCCAATCGCAATAACTAAATTTCCACTCATATAGACAGCTCCTTCCAGTTATCTTATATTTATATTATACATCGAAAATTCTGAAAAATCTATAATTAAAATTTAATTTAACAGTTTTTTAAGAAAAAATCTTTTCGTTCGTTTTCTAAGTTGTCCGTAATATTCTTAATAAATCTTCAAAATAATCTGGAAGTGGTGCTGTGAATTCCATGTATTCTCCTGTCCTGGGATGTATGATTCCCAGAATTCCGGCATGAAGGGTCTGTCCTGTTAGGCGGAACGGGCATTTTGACGGGCCATAGACGGAATCACCTAAAAGGGGATGTCCAATGCTTGCCATGTGAACGCGGATCTGATGCGTCCGTCCCGTTTCAAGCTGGCATTCGATATAGGTAAACTGCTTAAACCGCTCCAGGACACGGTAATGTGTCACTGCTTCTCTTCCATTTTTTTCGTTGATGCTCATCTTTTTACGGTCTACAGGATGGCGTCCAATGGGGGCATTGACGGTACCCTCATCCTCCTTTAGAACCCCGTGTACAATGGCGGCGTATTTCCTGGTAATGGAATGCTCCTTCAGCTGCTCAGAAATGGAACTGTGGGCCATATCATTTTTACACACAATAAGAACCCCGGTTGTATCCATATCAATCCGATGGACGATTCCAGGGCGCATAACTCCATTTATTCCAGACAGCTCACTGCGGCAATGGGACATGAGCCCATTGACCAGGGTTCCGCTGTAATGACCTGCAGCAGGATGGACCACCATCCCTTTTGGCTTGTTAATGAGAATGATATCCTTGTCCTCATAGATGATATTAAGGGGGATATCCTCCGGTTGGATTTCTGGTTCCTTACTTTCAGGAAAAAACACGGAGATCCTGTCTCCTGCATTTACTTTATAATTGCTTTTTACCGGTTTTTCTTCCACCAGTACGGACTGCTCCTTTAAAAGCTTCTGAAGATAAGAACGGGAAATGTCCTGGCACCGGTCGGATAAATACCGGTCGATCCTGACTCCGGCCTCTTCCGGAGCCACTACATATTCTTGCTTCAATCCTTCCCCTCCTTTTTAGGAAAAGATAGACAGGATAAGTCCTCCTCCTTGTAATAAATAAGAAAAAGAAGCATAAAAAGAGACATGGAAACCGTAACATAACAATCGGCAATATTAAAAATCGGAAAATTGATCAGCTTAAAATATAGAAAGTCCACAACATAACCTCTGGTAAATCGGTCGATCATGTTTCCCACAGCACCTGCCGACAGAAACATGGCAATCAGATGCAGGGGCAGATATTTTTTGTCTGCAGGCATGCGGCTAACGGCAAAAGCAGCTCCGGAAAGCACTGCCAAGGCCACCAGCAGAAAAAACACCTGTTTTCCCTGAAGCATTCCAAACGCTGCTCCCCGGTTTTCTGAATAAAGAAGTTCAAATACTCCGTCCCAGATTACAAAGGGTGCCCGGTTCATAAGATGCTTTACCGCAAGAAGTTTTGTCCATTGATCCAATCCAATGGAAAGAATGAAGCCGATGATCATACCAATGATCAGTTTTATTTTTTGATTCATGAATTACTCCTTAAGCTAAGATATGGCGAAGCCCTTCTGTCATTTCAGCTTCGGTAACGGTCTTGTTAACACAGGCTTTTCCGATCTGCTCCAGCAGAATAAAACGGACGGTACCGGAATCCATTTTTTTATCACTCCTTGTAGTGAGGACGATATTTTCCGGGGAAAGTCCGCTCACCGTAACAGGCATTCCAAACGCTTCCATTACCGATAAAAGCCTTGAAAGCTCTTCCGGCTGGATCATCCCTCTATTGATGGATATTGCCATGGCAGCGATACAGCCAAGCCCTACGCAGTGACCGTGCATCAACCGGAAGTCTGAAAGCTTTTCAATGGCATGGCCCAAGGTATGTCCCAGATTTAAAAGAGCCCTTTCCCCTTGTTCCGTTGGATCCTTTTCTACTACTTCACGTTTGATTTGGTTGCTTACAAGCACCAACTGGCTTAAAACAGTGAAATCCCTGTTCTGGATTTCAGTTGCGTGTTCCATCAGCCATCGGTAATAAGGCTCGTCTTTGATCAACCCATGCTTGATAATTTCTCCCATTCCTGACGAGAACTGTTCTTCTGACAGGGTCTTTAAGGATGCGATATTGGTATAAACCAGTTTGGGCATATGAAAGGCTCCTACCATATTTTTGTAGGAGTCAAAATCAACACCTGTTTTTCCCCCGATGCTGGAGTCTACCTGGGACAGCAAAGTGGTAGGCACCTGGATAAAGGATATTCCCCGAAGATAAGTGGCGGCCCCATAGCCGCACAGATCACCCACAACGCCTCCGCCAAGAGCCAGCAGATAATCTTGACGGTCAAACTGCTTTAAAATAAGAGCCTCATATAAGTTTTTGACTGTATCCAGATTTTTATTTTCTTCGCCTGCCGGAAAGATAAAATGTTCTGCTTTTCTGCAGCAGGAAGAGACGATGGATTCAACTTCCTCAAGGTAAAGGGAAGCTACATTGGAATCCGTGACAATACAGATCTTGCGCTCTTCTAAGTTCAGCTTTTTTAATTCTTCCTTTAGCCGGCCAAATCCAGCCTCCATGACAATCTCATAAATTAAGGTACCGTTCATGTGTACCGGAATTCGATTTCCCATGATATTTTCCTCCTGCGTATGATTGATATTCCTATATCATGGAAGAAAGCAAACAATCTTCCTAAACGCTCCTAACATTGCAATGCTGCAACGATTTGAGGAAGCGTGAAATGTGGAAAATCGTCTGCTTGTACCATTCAAAGAAACGTATGAAAATAGTTTATAAAAGATCTGTTACAGGCGTAAATTCATTCCACCCATATCAAGGCTTCCGTTATTCAACAGGTCCTGGAAATCACCGGAAAGCTCCACGGATTCCGGTGTTGCTATGAATATGTAATTTGATATCTTCTGCAAATTACCATTCATAGAGTAAGTGGCTCCTGAGGTAAAGTCGATGATTCTCTGGGCGACTTCCGTATGAATTCCCTCCATATTAAGAACAACAGCCTTTCCGGCCAGCATATAATCGCAAATTTCCTTTGCATCTTCGATGGAGGTAGGTTTTACCATAGATACCTCCATGCTGCGGGTCTGCTTCATAGGTACAACCTTTGGAGAACGGGACAGAAAACGGGGTTTTTGCTCATATTCCTCTTCATCCTCATAGAAGTCTTCTTCATTCTTCTTTGAAAAAAGAGTCCTTTTCGCAGGTTTATCGCCTTCATCCTCGTAATCATCATCTAAATAGTAATCGTCATCATCTGTATCATTTAAGCGCATGCTATCCATCAGTTTGCCTAAAATGCTCATACTTCATTCTCTCCATTCTTATGCCATGATCCCTAAGCCGGAATAAGCCTTCCCAGGTGTCCGGGCATATATTCTCACTAAATTCATGCCCGATCATATAAAGCAGGATCTGCTCCGCATCGCTTGCATTTATTAAGTGTTCATATAATATCTTGTACCAAAAATTCCGGTACCGACTCTTACCAGGGTAGCACCTTCTTCTATAGCAACTTCATAGTCTCCGGTCATACCCATTGAGAGCATATTCATATTAACATTATCAATGTTTTTGCTTTGCATGTCAACATAAAATTGCCTTAATTTTTTAAAAACTGGACGATTTTCCTCAGAATTTTCTACAAAAGGTGCAATAGTCATAAGACCTTTTATCCGAACATGGGGAAGACTGGCGATTTCACGGATAGCGCTTTCTGTGCCCTCCAGCTTAAACCCATATTTACTATCCTCCTCTGCTACATTCACTTCCAAAAGAATATCCGCAACCAGGCTTTTTCTGGCAGCTTCCTCTTCGATCTGCACCGCCAGCCTGACGGAATCCACACTGTGGATCAGCACCGCTTTGTCAATAACCTGCTTTACTTTATTTCGCTGCAGATGTCCGATCATATGCCACCGGATATCTTCTGGCAGGGCTAAATGCTTTTCACACAGCTCCTGTACTTTATTTTCACCAAAATCCCGTACGCCGGCAGAGTATGCCTCTGATATCATGGCAGAGGGCTTTGTCTTGCTTACTGCAATCAGGGTTACTTCTTCCGGATTTCTTCCCGCTCTTTTACAGGCAGCTGACATCCGGCTCTTCACTTCTTCCAGGTTTTCCTTAACCAAACCAATCACCTCTTATTTATAGATTAATTCCCCTTCGCTGACAGATTCTGCATTTAAAACGATATGATCGTAAACTGCCAGTCCATAGGTCATGTTCTTTTTCACTGTGTAATATTCATCATTGGAAGCCAGCACATCAATCTGCTTAAAGACAGCGTATCCTTTGTTTATGTTATATACACCCTGAAGGGAAGCGCTTGTCCCGATTTGATACCGCTCCGTGGAATTGGGCTTTACAATATAATCTCCTGCCTTAAAGCCATCTTCCTCTCCCATTTCTATATAGTAATTGTCTCCTTCGGAATAGTAGATCTCTGTGGGTACAAAGACAACGGAGGTTCCGGATTGGGAATAAATTTCCTTGTTAAAACCGGTGGACTGGCTGTCTCCGCCCTGGGTGACATAGTCCATGGGAACCAGGAAAAAATCCTTTTTAGTAACCGCTGTTACAGGGATCTTTAATCCGTCAACCCGGTCCGAAACGATTTCAAAATCAACATATCGGTCAGAAGCAAACTGAACCATGTATTTATCAAAATCCAATTTTCCAAAAGGTTTTCCGTCAGTTCCGGTAAACACGGAAAAGCTTCCTGCGGCTCTTAGATTCCGACCGGAAAATTCTACGGTAAGGCTTGTCTTGTCACCATAGGATTTGCTGTCTTCTTCTGTCATGGGAAACACTACAGACCATAAATCAGAAGTGATGACTTTATAAACGGGAGCGCCCTTTTCTATCAGCTTTCCTGATTTTGTAATGGTCTTAACATATTTGCTGCGGTCAAATACGGTTTCTGAAACGGTAGCCGGCTGAAGCCCTTCATAGGAATCCACTCCATAGGATACAATACCAGCCTTATCTGCTTTTACCTGTTCAAAATTAATGCCTGCCTTGTCCATCTGGTCCCCAAGGTTATCCAGGGCATTAAAATTCATATATTCCATGACCTCGGCTTCCAGAGCATATTTGGTATCATAGACAGAACGGAACTGGTCCGTGTCATAGGTGAGACTGAACGCAGTCAGTTGTTTTTTCAGTTCAGCAAGATTTTCCGGGGTCAGAGTAACTTTTTCCTCTGAATTTTCAGCAAGAAATGATGTGAGATTGCCCGTCTCATCAATGGAATAGACCCGGGTGCCGTTAGATGCACGCTTTCCCTCTCTGACATAGTAATTAACATAACCGGACCGGTCTGCATTCTTTACTTCTTCCTGCCGGAGGATAATTCCCGTGTAATTCTTGTTATTGACGATGCCGCCTTCCTGCACCTCGTAGAACTGAACCTTATCCCTGCGGAAATAAGCGGTAACACTGAACACCATATAAACAAAGATCAGCGCAAAGATGATCATGCCAACATTAATATTCAGAGGCCGCCGGTAACGGATGATCTTTTTATTCTTCTTGGGGCGGGCTGCCCGCTTTAATGGCTGTGGTGCCTTTTGCTTTGCCATCCTGACGCCTCCTTTCCTTCAAAATGCCCATATTTTAGAGGCATAATGATAACCGAAGGATGTATCTCTATTTCTGCCCAAGCTTTCCGGGCATTCCTTTCTAGTATTATAAAAGGAAAACCAAAAAAATTCAAGCAAAACAAAGGGGACTGACCGTTCAGTCCCCTTTTCTTAATGTATAATTATAATGAAACAACCACATTGGCCTTAGCATTCTCAGGCATATTCTCCGCATCCAAGGATACGCTGAGAACAAAGGTTACGTGATACTTTTCACCGATTTTTTCCAAAGTTGCAATGGTCTCAGATATGTCTTCCCCTTCCAGGCAAGCCAGCTTTAAAAAGCTGTCAAAAAACATCATTTCCAAATCATGATCCTGAGATATGATACCACAGATAAAACCTATAAATCCTTCGCTGGATGTAATCGGATACTCATTGACGTTAATGAGGCGGATCTTGTTGCTTAATTCGTACATGTGCTTGGAACTTTTGTCCAGGTAGGCAATGGAACCTGTTGATTCTTTTACAATGGAATTAGCTCTGTCTAACAGATGTTTTGTTTTTCCCTTACCCTTTTTTCCTGCTATTATCTGCACCATAGCAATCTCCTCCTTGCGTTATATAATTTGTATAAAAAGTCTATTCGGATTAATATAATTATAGTACAAATCCATAAGAAAGGCAATGACTATTCCACAATTTTATTCAATATATTTGTCATATTATCGTAGAGGCCTGCATGGTTAGGTGCTTTTAAAACTACGGTAACATACTCCCGCTGAGAGGAATCCGAGCTTCCCATGATCAGACAGCTTCCGGCTGCCTTTGTTGTGCCTGTTTTTCCGCCCAGAACAGTAAGACCCTCCGGCATCTGGCGTTCACCTGTCATGTACCAGTTGGTACCTTTCCAGGTTGCATTGACCGGGCTTCCCGCTCCATCCTGATAGGTGGTGGTGTACTCCGTTGTGGCTATGATCTTGCGAAATTCAGGATATTTCAAAGCCTCGTTAAAAATCAGATACAGGTCATATGCCGTGGTGTAGTGATTTTCATCATTCAATCCGTGGGGATTGAGGAAATGAGTGCCTGTTGCACCGATCTTACCAGCCTCCTCGTTCATCATCTGGGAAAACTGGTCGATTCCTCCGGCTATATGGGTTGCTATGGCAGCTCCGGCATCATTACCGGAGGGAAGCATGAGACCATATAGAAGCTGTTCCATGGTAAGCTTGTCTCCTGGCTTTATTCCGCATAAACTGGCACCGGCTTCTGTAATGACGGCATCTCCGGTTACCGTAACCTCATCGGTTAGGTTTCCGTATTTCAAGGCAATAAGAGCCGTCATGGTTTTAGTGATGCTGGCAGGATAAAGCCGCTCAAAAGGATTCTTTGCAAACAGGACTTTTTTATCTGTCAGGTCAAAGACAGCGGCAGCTTCAGCAGTGACTGCACCATCCTTGCTGGAAGTATCCTCTGACACGATACAGAGATCATGAGCAAAGGGTTCCGACTTGCCTGATACTGCACTGGACTGGTAAAGGGCTGTCCTTTCCGAAAACACATAAGGATTATCTAGGCCCTTGAAACCGGCGCAGCCTGTAAGAAATACGGCACATAATGCAATACAGCCTGATTTGATAAAAACTCTTTTCTTCACGGAATCTACCTCTGTTATTTATACATCTCGCGCCATTCCAAGTCGCCGCGGTCCAGAGACTTAATCAGTAGCTCTGCGGTAGCAAGATTGGTCGCAAGAGGAATGTTGTGCATATCACAGGTGCTCATAATATTTACAATATCCGGTTCGTGAGACTTGGGAGTAAGGGGATCCCTTAAAAAGATAACCAAATCGATCTCATTGTGTTCGATCTGGGATCCCAACTGCTGTTCTCCTCCCAGATGCCCGGCAAGATACTTGTGAACATTTAAGTTTGTGACTTCTTCAATCAAGCGTCCGGTAGTTCCTGTCGCATATAACATGTGTTTACTTAAAATTCCCCTGTAAGCAATGCAGAAATTCTGCATAAGTTTTTTCTTTGAATCATGTGCAACTAATCCTATATTCATGACGATATACCTCCTTATTAATTACCGATTTTGCGCTGCAGACCAACATTCAGAACCAGCCCCATACCCATAAAGATACTGATGAGCGAACTGACTCCCGAACTGATAAAGGGGAGAGGAAGGCCTGTATTGGGAAATATCTGTGTTGCCACGGCGATATTGGCAAAGGCCTGGAAGCCGATCAGAGCTGCCATGCCGGTACAAATCAGTTTTCCTGACATATCCTTGGATTTGGATGCCAAATAAAGACATTCAAATACAACCAAACCTATAAGAACAATGACGATAACGCTGCCTCGAAATCCCATCTCTTCGCCGATGATGGCAAAAATAAAGTCGGTTTCCCCGGCTGATAAGAAATTTCCATCTTTCACCGATGCAATGGTTGTATTAAAAAGTCCCTTTCCTTGTAGCTGTCCGGAACTGATTGCCATAATTGAATTTTTTTGCTGGTACAGATTTTCTGCATATTGCTCTGCATGAGGATAAATCCATGCAAGGATACGCCGTGCCTGATAATCATGAATAAAAGGGATCATCCCTTTTGTCAGCAAAAATATGAAAAGCGCTCCTGCCGGTATTGCCACAGCAAGGACGCCGCCTATCCATCGATAACTGATTCCTGCGGAAAACACCATGCACAGGATAATAATGATAACCACAAGGCTGGTAGACAGATTTGGTTCCGCTAAAATCAGACCAATGGGAATGGCCGCAAGCAAGGCGGCCAAGCCGATCATAATCGGCGTGTTCATCCTTTCCTGGTATTTGTTCCAATACCAGGAAAAGAACACGATTAATCCGATTTTCACAAATTCGGACGGCTGTATCCGTCCAATACCTGGAAGGTTGATCCACCTGGTGGCCCCTCCGGCTGTATGTCCCATGACAAGTACGGCACCCAGCAAAATTATGCAGGCTGCGTAATCCAGAGCATATAGCTTAATAAGTTTATGATAGTCTATGATGGAAAGCCCGATAGCCAGGGCAAATCCCACCATTACGCCGATCATCTGTTTTGTCACAGTGCCGGAATCCTGGTTGGAGGCGCTTGCCACCACAAGAATCCCAATAACAGACAGTGACAGCATGTACAAAACTAACCGGTAATTAAAATATTTAAAATTGTAGTCAAAAAACATAATCAGTATATCCCCTTATCAGGCACATCGCGAATGGGTATGTTAGCATAAAGCACCGGTATAAATCGTTCGCAATCCGGCTGTTTCAGTTTTTTCATCTGTATCTCTATTCTGTCGGAATCTATATCCATGTATCTTGAAACGACACGGACCATATCGTCTTTTATCATCTGCATGATCTCAGGAGAACAGTCTGCCTTGTCCGCAACCAGCAAAAGTTTCAGACGATTTCTTGCAATTTCTCCTGAATTCTTCTTACCGAATACAGGAAACAGGCTCATATCACACCCTCCTATGCTCTCTTTAAGAGATGGGAGAGTTTAAAAAACAGGCCTTCACGAACGGCCGGATTATGAAGAGGCACGTTTTCCCCGGTAATCCGCCTGCAGATATCCATATAGGCCTGTCCGGCCGGAGTTCCCATACCAACAAGGGGTTCTCCCTGGTTTGAGGAAATGACGATATCCTCGTCATCCGGCACGGCACCGATAATATCAACGGCAAGAATGTCCATGACGTCATCAAGAGACATCATGTCTCCTCTTTTCACCATATCCGCCCGGATCCGGTTTACGATGAGTTCGATGGTTCCCATGTCAGCGGCCTCTAAAAGCCCGATGATCCGGTCTGCATCCCGGATGGCGGAAACCTCCGGAGTGGTAACAACAATGGCTCTGTCAGCGCCTGCAATGGCGTTTTGAAAGCCCTGTTCAATGCCTGCCGGACAATCCAGCAGGATATAATCAAAGTCTTCTCTTAAATCCTCCACCAGCTTCACCATCTGTCCTGGGGTGACTGCTGTCTTGTCCCTGGTTTGGGCCGAGGGAAGCAAAAATAAGTTGGGGTATCTTTTGTCTTTTATCAGGGCCTGCTTCATACGGCAGTTACCTTCTACCACGTCTACTAAGTTGTAGACAATGCGGTTTTCCAGACCCATAACAACATCCAGGTTCCGAAGTCCGATATCCGTATCAATCAAGACTACTTTTTTACCCAGAATTGCAAGTCCGGTACCAACATTAGCAGAGGTTGTCGTTTTGCCTACCCCGCCTTTTCCAGAAGTGATTACGATGATTTCGCTCATATCATATCCTCCTGATTTTTAGGTATAATTTACTCGACAATGTCAGTCGAAATACCTCCTGAATAAAGTAAATTATCCGTTCGATAAGCCAAAGGCCGATCAAACCACCTTTTTATATTCTACCTTAATTTTTGGAATATTTCCACACTTTTTTTCATTGGTTTGATTATGACTTTGTTATTTTCCATAAAAGCCTTCATAGGACCCCGGCCCAGGCGCTTGCCTCTTCCGTCAAGGCCTGAGGTACAGTCTGCAATCCGCAGTTGAATGGGAGCCATATCCAAAGCCGTGATAAGCGCTCCCCTGTTGCCTGCCACACCTGCGCAGACGGTACCGGAAAGCTTTCCAAGGACAATAACATTGCCCTTGGCCAAAACCTTTGCTCCCCTGCATACATCACCGATGATCACAATGCTGGCTTCGGATTCCAAAGTCTCTCCGCTTTGCAAATTGCCTTTAAAGAACTGTCCTGTCTGGCAGGACAACTCCATAAGTTTCTCGTTCAGTGCTTTTTCGCATCGCTCCATGCGGTTTACATCTGTATCAACCAGGCATATGATTTCCACATTGGAATTTTCCGTGATCTGGTTGATGATTTCAAATTCTTCTTCGGAAGTCAGTTCCCGTCCCTCCAGGGTCAGAGTCATTTGTACGGATCCCCAGAATTTCGCATGATCCCCGAATTTTTTCCCGATATCAGAAAGAAGCTGAGGAAAGGGGATGTCTGGGTCCAGGATGACAGTCATACCTGCTCTGTTGCTTTTAATTACTACGGTATTATGCATCATATCACCTCTTATCCTAGTTAATCGCGAATGTTGACCTTCGCTGCATCCAGGGCGCCGGCATTTATAATGGATTCTAAGTCCGTGTAGCCATAATAATACTTATAGACATTCTTCGCAATATTGGCGGCGTTGGATGATGAATAGCCATACGGAATATTCACGGTAACACAGATTTCCGGATTGTCATATGGCGCATAAGAAATAAAGAATGCGTGGTTGGGTTTGTTGCGGGCCTCCTGGGCGGTACCGGTCTTACCGGCAATTTCCACTTCAAGATCTGAAAACAGCCTTTTACTTGAACCATTGGTAATCACTTCTCTCATTCCTTGTTGTACAGTATCCCACGTTGAAGCCGCCGCGTCAATATGAGAAGAAATCTTAGGGGTATAATCTTGTATCAGATTGCCTTCAGAATCCGTTGTCTTGTCCAATAAACTTAGTTCAAACACGGTTCCCCGGTTTGCAATGGCTGAAACATATCTGGAAAGCTGGACGTTGGTATAAGCGTGGCTTCCCTGTCCCATGGCAGAACGCTCCGGTGCTTCTTTGGAAATCTGGGGATCCAGCTCTGCAATCTCCACTCCGGATTTATGATCCAGACCGAACATGGCAGCATACTTCCTTAAGACATCAAGTCCTAAGTCAGGAGAATATACTCCGCTGGCATCTGTTGATAAACGGTGACCAAGATCGGCAAAGAAAAAGTTACAGGAATTTTCAATTCCCCCTACAATGTTTAAGGGTCCATGCTGACCGGAATAGATCCAGCATTTAATGGGCGGTTCCACATCCGTGTAAATACCGGTACAGTTAATGGTTTCGTCCGTTGTAACAGCATGTTCTTCCAGAGCGGCAACCGCAGTGATAGGCTTAAACGTAGAACCAGGCGCCTTTCTTGTCTGGGTGGCATTGTTGTACAAAGGAAGGGACAAATCCGCCTGAAGCTGGCTGAAATAGCTGCCGTCACCAATCCGGTTGTTGTCATATCCAGGGTAAGAAACAAGGGCGAGCACCTCTCCGGTTTTATCGTTTGTAACCACCACACCTGCATTACAGGGAGTTAAAGCCAACTGGGCAGGTGTGATTTCCAGGGTGGACAGCTTTTTGATCAGGAAAGCGTAGGCATCACCTGTAGCCCTCAGCTCTGCGGCATCCTGTCCATTGTCCTGCAGTACGCCCTGGTCGTATAAAGCAAGGCATAGTTCCTGACCCGTGATAACCTCGTCATTGATCAGATAACGGTATATTTTTTTGGTAAAATTCCGGTCCTCCTTTAAATTGTCCAGCACATACCCGATAAGGGCTTTAAATGTGTCGTCCGCACTGGAATATTTAGCACCGGTTTCCAGCTTGGTGGTGTCCACCCAGCCATTGGCAATTCCATAATATAAATAGTCTCTTAAGCTGATTTCATCTGTTTTCCAGGCCTGATATTCTCCGCTGGAGGTATCAATGGCGTCTTCCTTGATGATTCCCACGGTAGGACCGGAAAGATAGGTGTAAATATAAAACATATAGGCTTTCATGTCTTCTGAAAGATCTTTCATAGCCGTGGCATGAGTGCTCATCAGCTCATTGTTTAAATTGTTGAAAATCTGCTGCTGGGAAGACATATATTTACGGTATATGTTTTTTTCAGTTTCAGAGGCATCCTCCTCTTCCATTTCCTTCAGGGAAAGAACATTGTTGTTGATCAGCTGATAATAGGCATCCTTAACGGGGATCTTCATATTGGAACCGTCAGTGGTGGTGCCCGCACGGTAATCCCCGTTCACTATGGTCTTAATTAGAACTCCGGCTAAGGACTGTTCGATCAGATGGTAAATGCCTTTCTGAAGATCGGCATCCAGGGTCAGATATACGTCGTTCCCGGCGGATGCATCGGTTTCATCCTTTGTTTCACGGATTCTTCCTACACTGTCCTTGTAAATAGTCTTTTTCCCTTTTGTGCCCTGAAGCTCATGCTCCATGGTATATTCGATTCCTGTACGTCCTACGATGTCATTAATATCATAATCATCTTTCTTTTTCTGCAGGCCCTCCAGCTGATCCTCAGGGACCTTACCGGTATAGCCGATGACAGGTGCAAAGGGAATGCTGTCATTGTATGCCCGGATGGTGGTTTCCTCCACATTCACTCCCTGCATCTCCCCGATGTGCTCCAGAATATCCGCTACGGTTTCATCAGAAACCTGGCTGGCCACTGTAGTCGCTTCATATTTGCGGTAAGACATGAGGCGAAGAGCATATTTTATGTTGATGATGTCCAGGGCCTCCTGGTCTGTCAGATTAATGGCATTTCCATCCGGATCCTTCATATCTGACAGGCCGTTGTCCTTACAAGCCCGGTCAAACAGCTCTCTGGCACTTAAATTGGAGGGAAAGGAGCCCTTTGCATCATCTAGGTCTTCCACCTTTTTCAGGCCGTAATAGTCCCTGAGAAAACGCTTTCTGGAGGACTCAGAGGAAGATGTATAAACCATATCGCCGTTGGAATCAATGGCGACCTCAAATTTTCCTTGTATGGTTTCCCCGTGCCTTTCTAAGATCTGCACCAGTCTTAAGTACATGCTGTTTCTTGCGGAGGAGTTTTTATAAACTCCCGTATCTTGTACGGTTACGGAATAGGCCAGTTTGTTATAAGCCAGGACTTTGCCGTTCCGGTCATAGACATTACCTCTTGTTCCGGCCGTTGTAATGGTTTGCTCCGTAAGCTGCAAATATTCATTAAGAGCCTCTTCACCATTGACAATCTGCATGCTGAATAGTTTATTTATCAAACCTGCGTACATGAAAAAGCAGATGGTTCCAAGTATAAAAAGCCGGGAAGATACCGCTTTTTTAAAATAATCCTTTATGATGTCTAATAAATCACTAAACAATTGCTGAATCACCTCTTTTTCCTATCTCTTCCAAATGCCGGTTCAAAATCAGGAATACCCGGTAAAGAAGCAGGGTAGTTACAACGGTAAATATGATTTCCGGAAGCATCAGATTGATAAAATAATAACCAACCCTGAGTTTCTGGCGGATCAGGAACCGGAAAACATAAATATAGAGGTTGTAAGCCAATTCATTGAGTACGCTTAGGATCAGGGGCAGTGTAATATAATCTTCATAATAGTATTTCGTGCAGATTCCATTGATATATCCCACATAAATGAAAATCAGGGTGTAAAAGCCAAAAGGTCCGCTGTAAAATAAATCCATGAGCAGTCCGGCCAAAAGCCCGTAATACATCCCAGCTTCTTTTCCATGCATAAAGCCAAAAGAAAAGGTGAGGATCAAAAGCAGGTTGGGAGATGCCGATAAAAATGGCAGCAACGGAAATATACAGTTTTGAATGGTAAATGCCAATATAATCATCAGCACGTTAAAAAGAATCCGTCTCATGCTATTCCTTTCCTTAATCTTGTCCATGTTTTTTGGACATAAAGGGATGCCCCAGGGTGTTTCCTTAATCTTGTCCATGTTTTTGGACATAAAGGGATGCCCCCCAGGATACCTCTCCTACCGGGAAGCGCTTTCTGCTGTGTCTGCCTCAGAAGAAGCTGTTTCTGGAACAGAGGTTTCCCCCTTGGAGGAGTCTTCTTCCTTCATCATGTCTGATTTCAGTTCTGTGATGACTAGAACCTCCTGCAGACTGTCAAACTTTGCGGCAGGAATCAGATAACCTGATTTAGTAACGTTGTTGGTATCATTGGTGATTTCAGATGCATACCCGATCAGTATGCCGGGAAGAAATACGGAACTGATGTTGGAGGTCACGATCTTATCGCCATCCTTTAGATCGCTTTCCTTTAATACATTGGTGATCCGGAGTCTTCCTTCCTTAAACAGGGTTAAGTCACCGGCAACGATACAGCTGTTTCCGGACTGCATGGCCATGCCGCTGACACGGCTGGAATCATCAATAATGGAACGGACGGTTGCATAATTAGCACCCACATCGGTGACAATGCCAACCAGGCCGCCTCCGGCCACCACATTCATGTCCGGGGCAATGCCATCCTTTGAACCCTTGTCGATACGGAATACCTGAAACCAGTTGCTTGAGTCATTGGCAATGACTCTGGCTCCCACCTTTGGATATTGGCCATATTCCTGATCCAGGCTGTAAAGCTGGCGAAGCCGTATTAATTCAAATTCCTCCGCCTGAAGCCTGGTATTCTCCTCTGTCAGCTGCGTAATGATCTCCTTCATTTCCTTATTTTCATTCAAAGCATCATGAAGCTTTGTATAATCCATAATTTCATCATAAATGGCCGACCCTGCCGCATTGACGCCTGATTGTACGGGGATCAGAAAATACCCCACTCCGGTACGAAGAGGTGTCAGCCATTCATCATGAATGGAGGTAAGCCCGATCAACAGGACACAAAATACTGTTAAAGCAATAAGAACATATTTGCTGCGCTTTGATTCCATCTATAAGATTCCCCGTTCCTTCAAACTGATATAGGAATTATCTCCTATGATAATGTGGTCCAACAGCCGGATGCCAACCAGGTCCCCTGCTTCCTTTACCCTGCGGGTGAAGCTTAGGTCTTCCCTGCTGGGAGACGGATCCCCGCTTGGATGGTTATGGACCAGTACCAGGCTTACTGCATGATACTTCATAGCCTCAATGAAAATCTCCCTGGGAGAAACAGCGGATGCATTCACCGTTCCCTGAGAGATCATGATATCCCTTATAAGGGATCCTTTTGTATTCAGGAGCGCAATATAAACCAGCTCCTGTTCCTTATGACGCATGTCTTCCACAAAGTAATTTACAATATCAAGGGGCCTGCAAAAGTTTGTTCCCTGGGAAAGGGCTGTCCTCTTCCAGATGCGTCTTGAAAGCTCTCCCACGCATAAAAGCTGGGCACCCTTAACGGCTCCGATTCCCTTGACTGACATAAGCTCCGGCATTGAAAGATGCAAAAGCCCTAAAATACCCTCTTTGGGATAATTTAAGGCCAGTATCTTCTGTGCCAGCGCCAGGGAGTTGTACTCCTTAGAACCTGTGCGGATGATAATAGATAAAAGCTCCGCATCGCTTAAGCCTTCCGGCCCTTCTTTTAAACACTTTTCATAGGGCCGTTCATCCGTAGGGATGTCTTTCATCGTTATTCGTTTCATATGCCTCCTGACCGTTACTCTCCAGGCACGTTAAAAAGGACATATGTAGGGGAAAGCGGCTATTGGCAATCCGCTTTGCTACCTGCTCATGAACGCAGGCGTTCATATTAACCGATACGTAATGAGGGCTGCCGCCACTCCTATAATGCCAGCCATGGTAATTTTTATATTGATGCCAAAGGTAATTACCAGAATGCCGAAATTGATTACCAGAGGGGTATCAAATCCAAAGGATTGTCCAGCGTTCAGCCAGGACAGCCAGGAAATACCCCCTGCCAGATCTCCGACAAAGCCTCCGAGAACCACTCCGGCCAGCATAAGAAGAAGCAGTACCCAGCAGTTTTTGTATTTCATCTGCTATGTTACCTCTTTTGGTTTTATGACAGGATTGTCCATACCTATCAGATTATTCTAACATAGTTTTCCAGTTGTGTATACCGTTTTTTAACATTTTGCCTCCAAGGTCTGTGCAGGAGCTGATCCTGTATAAAATCCCAAGCAGCAGGTAGGAATTTAAACTCACAAACGGATCAAACCGGCCTCCAAAAGCTTTTGTACGGACATTAAAATCCCCAGCTTTGCGTGATACCAGGTAAGACCTCCCTGGAAATAAACCGCATAAGGCGGTTTGATCGGGCCGTCAGCGCTCAATTCAATGGATGAGCCTTGAACAAAGGCACCGGCAGCCATGATAACGGGAGCATCATACCCCGGCATATCCCATGGTTCCGGGGTGACAAAGCTGTCAACAGGGGCTGCTGCCTGGATACCCTGACAAAATGCTATTACTCCTTCCGGCTTCCCGAAGGTAACAGCCTGGATAATGTCGTGGCGGGACTGGGAACCGTCAGGAACCACGGAAAATCCCAGCTTTTCATAGACATTGGCGGCAAAAACAGCTCCCTTTAAGGCTCCGGCCACTACGGTTGGGGACAAAAACAATCCCTGGAAAAAAGGCTGGTTAAGTCCCAGCGTAGCCCCGACTTCCTTTCCAAGACCAGGTGCCGTCAGCCGGTAGGAAGCCCGGTCGATGAGATCAGACCTTCCGGCGATGTAGCCGCCGATGGGAGCAATGCCTCCTCCTGGATTCTTTATGAGAGAACCAACTACCATATCGGCTCCCACGTCAGACGGCTCCAGCCGTTCTACAAATTCCCCGTAGCAGTTATCAACCATACAAACGACATCAGGTTTCAGCTTTTTGATGAAAGAAATCAGTTCTCCGATCTGGGAGACCGAAAATGTGGGACGGGTATCATATCCTTTGGAACGCTGGATGGTAACCAGCTTTGTTTTCTCGTTTACCGCCTTTTTTATGGATTCGTAGTCAAACGTTCCATCTTTCAGAAGGTCCACCTGCCGGTAAACCACTCCATATTCTTTTAAGGAGCCTGTACTGTCCCTGATGCCGATTACTTCCTCCAGGGTATCATAGGGCTTTCCCACCGGTGAGAGAAGTTCATCACCGGGACGGAGATTTCCGGAAAGTGCAACGGTCAGGGCATGGGTTCCGCTGATCAGGTTGGGCCTTACCAGCGCGCTTTCCGTATGGAACACACTGGCATAAACCGCTTCTAAGGTGTCCCGGCCCAGATCGTTATAGCCATAGCCAGTGGTTGCAGCAAAGTGGATGTCGCTGACCCGGTTGTCCTGCATGGCTTTGATGACCTTCATCTGATTATACTCAGCCGTTTCGTCAATTTCCTTAAAGCGTTCTGTTAGGGATTCTTCCATCTCTTTCCCCAGTGCCATTACCTGGCTGCTGATTCCCAGGCTTTCATACATTGCATTGATATTCATTGTTTATTATTCTCCAATCCGTACATCTCATAGGTGTCCTGTAAAATTCTTTCAAGCACCTGATCCAGGTCATTATTAAAATCCGGAAGGTTCAGCCATCTTACATCCTGTTCCCGTTTAAACCAGGTAATTTGCCGCTTGGCAAAATGCCTGGTGTCCCGTTTCAGCACATAAACAGCCTCCTCCAAGGTGTGTATCCCCTGCAAATAATCCAGGATTTCCTTATAGCCAAGGCCCTGCATGGAAACCATGTCCCTGGTCAAGCCAAGGTCCTTTAAATGCATTACCTCTTCCACTAATCCCTGCTCCAGCATCAAATCCACACGCTGGTCAATCCTCTCATAAAGGCGGGCACGGTCAGTATTTACTACATAATAAAGGAAATCATAAGGAGACTTTTTCAACCGTTCCCTTTTGTTATGCACCGAAATCCGTTCTCCTGTCTGCCGGTAATATTCAATAGCCCGGATCACCCGTTTTATATTGTTTTCATGAATCTCAGCGGCGGAATCAGGATCAATATCTTTAAGAAGGCCGTGAAGAACCCCTGCTCCCCTCTCCTGCCCCAGCTTTTCCAGCTCCCTGCGTATGGAGCTGTCTTCTCCGTTTTCCGTAAAATCAATATCATAAAGAAGGGCCTGGATGTAAAAGCCGGTACCGCCGGTCACAATAGGGATATGGCCATGGGAATCGATTTTTTCCATGGCTTCCATAGCCATTTTTTGAAAAACCGTTACATTAAATTCCTCCTCCGGATTGAGGACATCAATAAGGTAATGGGGAACGCCTTCCATTTCTTCTCTGGTGATTTTTGCAGAACCGATATCCATATGGCGGTATACCTGCATGGAATCAGCGCTTATAATCTCACCTCCGATTGCTTTTGCAAGTCGGATAGAAAGGGCGGTTTTTCCCACTGCGGTCGGCCCGGTTATTATAATCAACGGTTTCATTATAAGATCCTCTTAAATTTTTTCTCTAATTCATATTTACTCATGGAAATGATGGTTGGCCTTCCGTGTGGGCAGGCATAGGGATTTTCCAGGTTTAACAGCTGGTCAATAAGTTCATTGGCTTCCGCCGCAGATAAGCGGTGTCCTCCCTTTACAGCTGCCTTACAAGACAAGGAGGCGACCTTTTCATAAATAATATCCGGGCTATGGGATGAGCCATCTTCGGACAATCCATCAATCATCTCAATGAGGAGTTCTTTTTTTGCAATGGAAAACAGGTTGGCAGGAACTCCTCTGACTGCATATTCCCTGCCGCCAAAGGGTTCGATTTCAAAACCTATGTCTGTAAAATATTTCAGATGACGTTTTAATAAAGCCTCTTCATTCTGGTTTAATGTCAGGATAATAGGCGGGCTTACCAGCTGGGAAAGGTATTCCTTACTCTTTAGTGTTCCCATGGTTTTTTCATATAAAACCTTTTCATGGGCAGCATGCTGGTCAATGATGTACAGCTGTTCATGAAACTCCACCAGCCAGTAGGTATCGAACACCTGTCCGATGAGCTTATGCATGGACCTGGCTTTCGGTTCCAGAAGTTTGCCGTCAAACAGATCCAACTGCTCAGTTTTTTCTTCCTGCTTTGAGACCGCGGGGACCGGCGGGACCTCCTGCTGACTGTCAATGTCCGGTGCTTTTGGCTTTAACCAGTTATCCCCCAGTTCATCCCTTTCCATTAGAAGAGAGGCCGGAGGAGGCGTCAATCTTTTGGGGAACGGAATGGATAGCTCCTTATTTTCCAGTGCAGCAGCTTGCTGCTCTATGGCCATAAGCCGCCGCTTTTCAAACGGCTCCGGGCTTGGCTCATGTTTTTTTTCCAAAAAGCCCTTTTTTTCCTCTGCCTTCTTCTCCAGCTTCACCTCAGGAATCAGCTCTTTGTGGGCCAAAGCACTTGAAACCGCCTGATAGACCATGTGATAGATCATTTCCCCATCCCGGAACCGAAGCTCCATCTTGGTGGGATGAACATTCACATCAAGCATTTCCGGATCAATGGAAAAATGAAGCATGGTAAATGGATATTTATGCTGCATCATAAACGGCTTGTAAGCTTCTTCAATCGCTCTGGAGATAATGCTGCTTTTGATATACCTGCCGTTGATGAAATAATTTTCATAATTTCGGTTACCTCTGGATATTACCGGCTTTCCTATGTAGCCGTGAATGGAAACTTCCGGTTTTTTTACGGTTACCTCAAGAAGGTTTGCAGCAATTTCCCGGCCAAAAACAGTGTATACAATATCCTTTAGGTTGTGGTTTCCAGAGGTATGAAGCTTGTTCTGGTTATTCTGGATAAAGCGTATGGAAACCTCCGGATGGGACAAGGCCAGCTTTTCCACCAGTTCTGCTACATGAGCGCCTTCCGTCATGGGGGTTTTTAAAAATTTCTTTCTGGCGGGAGTGTTATAAAATAAATTCCTGGCTATAAATGTGGTCCCTTCAGGCGCTCCGACCTCCTCCATGGACCGTTCCTGCCCCCCGTCGATCTGATATCTGGTTCCCGTAAGCCCAATGCTGGTTTTGGTAATCAGCTCCACCTGGGAAACCGCGGCGATGCTTGCAAGGGCCTCGCCACGGAATCCAAGAGAGGAAACGGTAAATAAATCTTCTACAGATTTGATCTTGCTTGTAGAATGGCGAAGAAAGGCCAGTGATACTTCCTCTTTGGGGATACCGCAGCCATTGTCAGTTACCCGGATCAAGGAGGTCCCCCCTTCCTTGATCTCTACGGTGACTGCGGTGGCTCTGGCATCAATGGCGTTTTCCAAAAGCTCCTTAACAACAGAAGCAGGACGTTCTATGACCTCTCCTGCAGCTATTTTGTTGATGGTGTTTTGATCCAGTACAGTTATATTCGGCATGGCACCTGCTCCTTTCCGCTTGTCTGCCCATGCTTACTGGGCATAAAGGTATGCCCGCAGGGTGTTTCCGCTTGTCTGCCCATGCTTACTGGGTATAAAGGTATGCCCGCAGGGTGTTTCCGCTTGTCTGCCCCTTATTATCGGTGTAAAGGTATGCCTGCAGGGTGTTTCCTACTGCCAGCGGTTCTTAAGTTTTGTCTGCAGACGGTATAAAATATTGAGTGCATCAATAGGAGTCATATTTCCCAGCTCCAGTTCGCCCAATTCCTTGATAATGTCGTCATCTTTTACAGTATCAAACAGGGACATCTGCTGTAAATCCACTTCATCAGGCTTTGGAACAACCTTTCTCTGGATGATATTGGCGTTGATCCCGGCAATTTCCCTGGCCTTGGCTGTAATGTCCGCATCGCTTAATTCTGCCAGCAGCTCCTTTGCCCTGACAATCACGGAATCCGGTACGCCGGCCAGTTTTGCCACCTGGACGCCGTAGCTTTTATCGGCTCCTCCTTTTATGATCTTTCTTAAGAAAACAATATCATCGCCCTGTTCCTTTACGGCAATGCAGTAATTATTTACCCCGCTCATGGTGCCTTCCAGCTCGGTAAGCTCATGGTAATGAGTGGCAAACAGGGTTTTCGCTCCCAGGATTTTGGGGTTGCTGATGTGTTCTACCACGGCCCATGCAATGCTTAAGCCGTCAAAGGTGCTGGTGCCCCGGCCAATCTCATCCAGAACAATCAGGCTGTTTTTGGTGGCATTCCGAAGAATGTTGGCCACCTCCGTCATCTCCACCATGAAGGTACTCTGACCGGATGCCAGGTCATCAGAAGCACCTACACGGGTGAAAATGCGGTCACAGATTCCGATATTAGCTTCCTCTGCAGGAACAAAGCTTCCGATCTGGGCCAGAAGAACGATCAGGGCGGTCTGGCGCATATAGGTGGACTTACCAGCCATATTGGGGCCGGTGATAATGGATACCCGGTTTTTTCCGTTGTCAAGATAGGTATCGTTGGAAACAAACAGGTCGTCCCGCATCATCTTTTCCACCACTGGATGACGTCCGTTTTTTATATCAATCAATCCCTTTTCATTGATCTGCGGCTTGACATAGTTGTTTCTAGTGGCAACAGAGGACAGGGAGGTGAGAACATCAATTCCCGCGATAGCCCTGGCTGTCTTCTGGATCCGGAGAACCTGGTCTGCTACGGAATCCCGGACTTGGCAAAATAAGCTGTATTCCAGGGAAAACAGCTTATCCTCAGCGCCAAGTATCACATTCTCAAGTTCCTTTAACTGGTCGGTAGTGTAGCGCTCTGCATTGGCAAGAGTCTGCTTGCGGATAAAATAATCCGGTACAAGGTCCTTAAAGGAATTGGTTACTTCAAAATAGTAGCCGAATACTTTATTGAATTTCACCTTCAGGTTCTTGATCCCTGTTTTTTCTTTTTCCTGAGATTCTAAGTCAGCCAGCCAGTTCTTGCCCTCAGTTTTGGCGCTGCGCAGTTTATCGGCTTCCTCATGGAAACCGTCCCTGATGATCCCGCCGTCCCTTAAAGTCACCGGCGGATCGTCAATAATGGCACGGCCGATCAATTCCCTTACATCTTCTAAGGGATCCAGTTCCCCCCATAAGTCCTTCAGCATATCGCTGGAAAATTCTTTTAAAAGATTCTTAATGTGAGGAAGCATTTCCAGAGAGCTTTTAAATGCAATTAAATCTCTTGGATTGGCTGTTTTGTAGCTGATACGCCCGATCAGACGTTCCAGGTCATAGATGGGGTTTAAATATTCGCAGATCTCTTCTCTGGATATAAAACTCATGTTCAGCTCTTCAATGGCATTCTGGCGCTTTGTGATTTCCGGTTTATGGATCAGAGGCTGTTCAATATATGTACGGAGCATTCTTGCACCCATGGCCGTTTTCGTCCGGTCCAGGACCCAGAGAAGGCTTCCTCTTTTCTGCTTTTCCCTAAGGGTCTCCAGAAGCTCCAGATTCCGTCTGGTAGACGTGTCAATGATCATATACTGCCCGGTGGAATAAGGAGTAATGGTGGTTATATGGGAAAGGCTGCTTTTCTGGGTTTCGTACATGTACTCCATAACGGCCCCGGCAGCTATGACTCCGTTGTCATAATCTTCCAATCCAAGTCCCGCAAGTGCGCCTACCTTGAAGTGTTCTTTAAGAATTTTCCGGCAGACTTCATCGGAAAAGAAATGATGATCCAGAGATGAAATGACCGCATGATGACGGTTTTTTATTTCCTCAATATCCACTCCCGAAACATAAAACGCTTCATTGCAGATGATTTCGGAGGGAGTAAATTTATTGATCTCATCTGTCAGCTCCCGTTCCGATTCAACCTCGGTCACAAGAAAATCCCCGGTGCTGATATCCGCAACTGCAATTCCAAAGGTTTCGCCGATGTAGACAATTCCCATGAGGTAATTGTTTTTTGATTCATCAAGGGCCTGGGCGCTTGTGATGGTTCCAGGTGTTACCACACGGATGACTTCACGCTTTACCAGTCCTTTGGCTAGCCTGGGATCTTCCATCTGCTCGGCAATGGCAACTTTGTAGCCTTTTTGCACAAGGCGGTTTAAATAGGTATCAACGGCATGGTAAGGAACGCCGCACATAGGTGCCCGTTCCTCCAGTCCGCATTCTTTTCCGGTTAAGGTAATTTCCAGCTCTTTTGACACGGTAACCGCATCATCAAAAAACATTTCATAAAAGTCTCCCAGCCTGTAAAACAGGATACAGTCCGGGTATTCCTTCTTTGTTTCCATATAATGAGTCATCATTGGTGACAATCCAGCCATGTTCTTTTACTTCCTCTTTTCTATATACCGCCCCTGTTTTTTTGCAGAGCCCATGGCTTTGCCGGGTGTAATGGTATGCCCATAGGGCGTTTCTTTTGTAATTACCGGAAGTAAAGAACACTTCCAATAATCGGATGGACGAGCTGAAAAGCAGCCCTTTTATCCTCACCATATTATGGCCTTAAAGTTCCCATGTAGTAAAATCCTCTGGATTCATCCAGATATACGTCCACGATTTTTCCTATCAGAGAAGAATCTCCCTTAAAATGAACGGTAGTGTTATTACCTAAGCGGCCGGTTAAAAGACCTTCCTCATGATCATTCACTTCTTCTGCAAGTACCTTCTGAACGGTGTGTACCTCTCTTCCGCAGACCTCAGAGGAGATGTTCTTTACTTCATCCAGCAGACGGTCAAAACGGTTCTTTATTGCTTCTTCAGAAACCTGTTCCTCCATCTTTGCTGCCGGTGTTCCGGTACGTTTGGAGTAGATAAAAGTAAAGGCGCTGTCAAAACGTACCTTTCTCACCACTTCAAGAGTTTCGTTAAAATCTTCTTCTGTCTCGCCGGGGAATCCTACAATGATATCTGTGGTCAGAGAAATATCCGGAATGGCTGTCCGGATTTTTTCTACAAGCTCCAGATACTGTTCCTTGGTGTATTTCCGGTTCATGACCTTTAAAATCCGGCTGCTGCCTGACTGAAGAGGCAGGTGAAGATGGTGGCAAACCTTTTTTGAATTTTTCATGGCTTTAATCAGTTCGTCTGACAAATCCTTTGGATGGGAAGTCATAAAGCGGATCCGCTCCAGGCCTTCCACCTGATCGATCTGGGTCAGAAGTTCTGCAAAGCTTACGGGTGTATCCAGGGTCTTTCCGTATGAGTTGACGTTTTGCCCTAAAAGCATGATCTCTACAACGCCGTCATTTACCAGCTGCTTTATCTCTTCCAGAATGTCTTTGGGGCTGCGGCTCCGTTCCCTGCCCCGTACATAAGGCACGATGCAGTAGCTGCAGAAATTGTTGCATCCAAACATAATATTAACGCCGGATTTAAAGGAGTACTTCCGTTCCGTGGGGAGATCCTCCACAATCCGGTCCGTTCCCTCCCAGATGTCAACCACCATCTTTTTTTCTTCCAGGCGTTCATACATAAGCTCTGCCAGTTTAAAGATGTTATGAGTGCCAAAAATAATATCCACAAAGCGGTAGCTCTTTTTGATCTTTGCAACTACTTCTTCTTCCTGCATCATGCAGCCGCAAAGAGCAATCATCATATAAGGATTTTTCTTTTTTAAGCTGTTTAAATAACCAAGACGTCCGTAGACTCTGTCATTGGCATTTTCTCTGACGGTACAAGTATTATAAAGAACAAAGTCAGCCTCTTCCGTGTCATGTTCCACAAACCCGATGGCCTCTAAGATCCCTTGAAGCTTTTCGGAATCTCTGGAATTCATCTGGCAGCCGAAGGTGGCGATGTGAAAGGTAAGCTGCTCTTTTCCTGAGACTTCCTTTAAATTTTCCAGAATATCCTGACAGCGTTCTATAAAAAAGTATTGTCTTGCAGGCTCCTCCTGGGGGGCATGGCTGAGGGCTTCTTCGTAAGTCATATTTATATCATTCATTTACATAACCTCTTAATTTTTTCTTTATAGCATATATCCGCAGTGAACAGTATATCATAAATCCTTTTTATTGCAAATACCCAAAAAAATTCCCCTAGCAGCCTGCGTCCTGCTTCTATTTAAAATAATTATCCTGTTCGGAATATACTTCTAAGGGCTGCTGTAAATCAAATTCCTTCATCTTCTGAATAGCAAGTACAATGCACAGTACGGAAAGGCCGAAATTGATGATACCGAACATGGGTATGGAAAACGGAAGAAAGGATATAATTGCTTTCAGCAATAAAGGCAATGTCCTTGCGTAGACTCCCATTTGATAAAGCTGTCCAAAAGTTAGTTTATACTTCATGCAGGAGGCGGCTATCATACCAAGAAGGGCAACAATCAGTACCCCAAAGAAAAAGAAGGCTGCCATGAATAGAAAGGCCGCAACCATAATACCTGCTACGATCAGGTAAGCCTGGGGAACGAATGCCATAAGTTTATCCCTGCTGAAATCTATATTTAGATCCGAAAAATATTGTCCCTGAATTTGACCTTTGTTCTTCACAATAACTTTTTCTGAATCGATCAGGAATACTTGATAATAATCTGATAAATACTCCCCGATTTCATCTGCATCATAAAAAATATGATCCGGATTAGTATTGATATTAATATATGTACCGTCTGCCTCATATTCAATAGGCTTTTCTATCCAAAATTCTCCATCACTTAGCTCAAAATCAGGAATATAATCATTTATAATCTTTACAAATCCGCCTGTTTTGACCTGAAATTTAATGAAAGGAACTATCATGGTCAGCGCAAAATATATAACTGTAAGAATGATTCCTGCTAAAAAAACCTTGCGTCGTTTGTTTTTCAAAAATTCCTTATAACTTTTAAAATCATAAACCGATAATATAAGTTCCTTGAATACATTCATATATTTACTCCCCGCCTTATCTTCGTTTTCGCTCCATCATTAACAAAAATCCTGCTTACTTTCCGCTTACTCTTATACTCCTTTTCATAAACTTTTACATACCATATCTTACCCATTTGCTTCTATCCTTTCTCTTAAGTATTTTTAACACATATTAAGCTTATCATATGGCTGTATTGAAGTAAAATATTATTTTCTATCGGCTTGTGTAATAAACTCTGGAAAAAACTGTCCTTTAGTCCATTGTATCCAATGGAAAAGAGCCGCTGTACATAGGTGGTTACGTTCCTATGTACAACGACCCTTTTGCAAAAAATCAGGTGAGGTTTTCTCCGTTTGTTTCAATTACCCGTTTAAACCATTCAAAGGAATCTTTTTTTATCCGGTCCATGGATCCTTCCCCATGATCATTCAGATCCACATAAATAAATCCGTAACGCTTGCTCATTTGTCCTGTTGTGGCACTGACCAGGTCAATTGGTGCCCATGTTAAATAGCCAAAGCAATCCACCTGATCCATTTCAACTGCTTTTTTTAGCTGGGCAATGTGTTTTTTCAAATAATCCATTCGATATTCATCATGGATTTTCCTGTTTTCCGTTAATTGATCCACCGCACCAAGTCCATTTTCCGTAACAATAATCGGGATCCCATATTTCCGGTAAGTATAATTCAGCAAATACCGAAGGCCCACAGGGTCAATGGTCCAGCCCCATTTGCTTGCTTCCAGATAAGGATTTTGCAGGCCGCCAAACAGGGCGCTTTTTCCTTCTTCTGACCCTTCATATTCAGCAACTGACGATGCGTAATAATTCATCCCAATAAAATCGATTGTTCCATCACGAAAAGCCTGGCGATCTTCCTCGCTGACAGCAATTTTGATTCCCTGCGATTTGTATTCCTGGATTTTATAAGAAGGAAACTGTCCGTTGCACATGGCGTCAATCTGATAAAAATCACGGTCCATTTGTTTGAACGCATTCATTACGTTTATTGGATTGCAATCGATAGGATAAACCGGTTCGATTCCAAACACACAGCCTATCTGGGTCTGCGGGTCTATGGCATGACCCAGCTTAACGGCCAGACAGCTTGCAAGAGTCATGTTGTAACCAATAGTCGCAAGAGTCTGCTTTTTATTCTCCAATTCAGAATATTTTAACCCGGCAATCATATAGGTAAAGATATCGCTTGCCTCAGTTTGAGGATCGATATGGTTCATTTCATTAAATGTGACCCAGTATCTTACGTTTCCTTTCAACGCCTCAAACATTGTCCGGCAAAACGTTAAATAATAATCAATTACCTTTCTGTTTGCCCAGGAACCGTATTTTGACACCAAATGGACAGGCATTTCAAAATGATACAAAGTTACAATAGGCTCTATTCCATACCTTTTTAATTCATCTACAACTTTTTGATAGAACAGGATTCCTTCCTGGTTCGGGAGATTTTCCTCTCCTTTTGGATAAATTCTTGACCAGTCAATGGACAGCCTTAAAGCTTTAAACCCCATTTCTGCCAAAAGAGCAATATCCTCTTTGTAGCGGTGATAAAAATCAATTCCATGATGAGACGGATAATGGGCAGATCCGGATAGCTGTTTATGGATTTCCCTTGGCTTTCCATAGGCTCCTACAGTCACAAGATCCATGATCCCTAAGCCTTTCTGTCCTTCCTCATAAGCACCTTCGCATTGGTGGGCGGCAATGCTGCCACCCCATAAAAAATTGTCCTTGAATCTCATATCTGATTTTTTACTCCTGTTCCAGGACAATACTCATGATCTGATCATCAGCGTGAACCTGCTTGCTTCCCTCAGGAATTACATCCAAATAATCATTGGTATTTGTTATTACAACAATGACAGTAGGATCATAACCGGCATCTATGATGCTTTCAAAGTCCACAACCGCTAATGGTTGTCCTTTTTTTACGATGTCTCCCTGATTCACCATTACCTCGAAATGTTTTCCTTCAAGTTTCACAGTATCAATACCAATATGAAGCAAAACCTCTTCCCCATGTTCCCCTTTTATTCCAATTGCATGTTTTGTAGGAAAAACAGCTGCAACTTCTCCAGTAACAGGTGCAAAAATACTGTTTTTTTCCGGAATAATTCCAACCCCTTTTCCTAAAGCACCAGTTGAAAAAGCCTGATCTTTTACTTCTGATAACTGCACCAACCGGCCTTCCGCAGCGGCTGATAAACGAATGGTACGGAAATTTGGATTTTCGCCTGTTATTTCACCTGGATCCTCTTTTTTATCGGTATCATCTTCCGAAGGTACTCCTAATACATAGGAAACGATAGCTGCACCTACGAAACTGATAATCACTGCCGAGACCATCAGCCATAAATTTTTAAAATCGCCTGTTCCAATGTAAGCCGGCAGGCCAAACAGGCCCCATGCGATGGAATAAGCCTTTACACCTGTAACTCCTGCAAACAGACCGCCTAAACCGCCGCCGATCATTACCGCCACAAACGGCCGGCGGAATTTAACAAATACACCATAAATGGCAGGTTCCGTCACACCTAAGATAGCAGATAAGGTTACCGTTCCGAAGAGCTGTTTTTGTTTGCTGTTTCTTGTCCGTAAAAAGTACCCTAACATCGCTCCGCCAACAGCGATATCGGAAATCGTGCAAGAAGAAATAAACGCCGGATCATAACCATTAGAAGCAATCAGGGATGCCACCACCGGCATAATAAAATTGCCTGCTCCCAGCATGATAATAAATGGCTGCAATGCAGAGTAAAGCATCATTACAAACCAGCTTCCCACATATTTCATCAAAAGGTTAAAGAAAGCAATGATTCCTTCCCCCAGATAAAACCCTAAGGGTCCAAAAACCAGCAAGGTTGCAGGAAGCATCACAATCATGATCAGTAAAGGAGTTAAAAAGTACTGTAAGGCTGTTGGAACAATCTTTTTTACATATTTTGTTACATATCCCATAAACCAAACAGCTAATAAAATAGGGATAAAACTATTGGAATAAGTAATTTGAGGCAATGGAATGGTAAATAAGGTCAGACCTTCTGCTCCGTTAATTGACCCGGATAAAATGGTTGCCGCTAAAGCCACTGCCAGGTAAGGACTTACCCCTAATCGTTTGGCACAGCTCATTGCCATAAAAATAGGCAGGAAATAGAAAACAGCATTTCTTAAAGCATCAAAAATCTGATATGTGGGGCTTTCAGGAGAAATCAGTCCTGTAAGGGAAACAATGGATAAAAACGCCGCAAGCAATCCTGCACAAATAATTGGTTCCAATATAGGGTTCATAGATTCAGACACAACGTCTAAAGCAGCTTTTACAAAATTTTTATTCTTACATTTCTGTGACCCGTCTTCTCCGGCACTGATGCCAAGCATATCGATTAATTCTTTATATACGTCATTTACGTGAGTTCCCACAATTATCTGGTAAGCCACATTGTTATCGACCACATCAATCACGCCTTTTAAATTTTTGATTTCCTCTGTCTTAGCTTTCCTTTTATCTTTTAATGTAAAACGTAAACGTGTCATACAGTGAACAACTGCCTGTACGTTGTTTTTACCGCCGATTAAGTCAATCATCTGCTGATTAAACTGCTGGTATTTCATGATTCGTTTTCCTTTCTTTCCAAAATGCGGTTAATGTGTATCATTAAATACGCATATTCATCTTGCGTTAAATACTGATTAAACTTTTTCTTCACATAAATATCAATTTTTTCTACTGCCGTATAAGCATAGGGGTAGATCTCCTTTACCTGCTGAAACAAAATGGAATCACTTTGTCCATGATTCTTATCTTTTCTTAAGCGTTCAATAAAATATTGAAGATGTGTTACTAGCCGCATATAGTTCATTGAAGATTCATCAAAGGAGAGATTAAAATGATATTTGATAATGTTCAGCATATCCTGGAGCGTTTCCATATCTTTAATTTTTTCATCCAGAAGAGATTTTTCTTCCTGGATATTTACAAAGTGTAAGGCGATTGAAACAGCTTCGTCATCAGGAAAATCAATTTGATAGCATTCCCTCATCATCTGCAAAGCATGGAGACCGATTTTATAATATACCGGATAAAACTTTTGAACCTCCCAGGATAAAGGACTGCGGATAAACTGATTTTTCTTCCCTCGTTTCCAGGCAAAAGTAATATGGTCAAGTAAGGCCAGATATAAATAATCATTTGCTTTTTGTTTTAATATTTTTTCACCATAATCAACGAAATCATTAATCAGACCAATGGTTTTATCATCGGTATTGGTGAGTAAATAGCTTAAATGCTCAAGGCGGTCTTTGGAATCTAATACATACGTCTTTTCAATTTCGGAGTCTGTAATTAGTTGGCCAACTTTTTTTTTGAAAGAAATCCCCGTTGAATAGACGATCGATTCATGGCCTCCTTTTTCAACAATTGCAATGTTATTATTGAGTATCTTTTTTACCCGCACCGTGTACTCCTTTCCAGAAAAAAAACTCAGATTACATACCAATTAACCCAGGAAAAAATGGGCTGATTAATATGCAATCTGAGTTCTGCCTGCTTATCAGTAACATAACTCAAGAAATAACTACTTTGTTATTTCTGGTTTTTTCTTTCTTACACATAGGTATATTATCACTAATTTATTCCTATGTCAACGCCTAACTTTTGTATAAATAGGGCAATTTACCGTTTTTATTCTCTATGATCATGGATCTCCACTACTTCCGTTGCCACTTTCCCGGTAAATGCATCGTCATGCTCTACAACCAGCATGGTGGGCTTGAATTTAAGAATCAGATCCTCGATCTGAATCCTGGAATATACGTCAATAAAATTAAGAGGTTCATCCCATATATACAAATGGGCCTGCTCACAGAGGCTGCGGGCAATCAGAACCTTTTTCTTCTGTCCTTCGCTATAGGATTCCATGGGTTTCTCCAGCTGCTCCCTGGAAAAGTCCAGCTTGCGCAGAAGCGTTTTAAACAGGGGGTCTTCGATACCGCTTTCCCTGGAATATTGTGTCAGGCTTCCTTTTAAAAATGAAGTGTCCTGGGATACATAGGAAATTTTAAGGCTGCTGGCTGTTTCCTTATTCCCCGTATAGGAAATACGTTCACCTGTAACGTCCATGCCCAGGATCAGCTTCAGTATGGTGGATTTTCCGCACCCGTTTTTCCCTTGTAAGGATATGCGCTGTCCCTGTTCCAGGATAAAGCTGACCGGTTCACAGACAGGCATATCATAATATGGAACAACCTCCTTTAAGGACAGAATTCTGGATGAGTGGTATTTTAAAGGATAAAGCTTAAGATCCTCCGCCTCTTCTATATTTTTCAGCAGGCCCTTTTTTTCCTCAATGGCACGGTCCTGCCTGCGTTCCAGATTCTTTCTGCGCATCTGCATGCGCCTGGACTTTTCGCCAATATAGGCCCGTGTATCAATGGATTTTTCACGGCCCATGGACTTTTTTCCGATCTTTGTTGATTCCACCTGGTCCGCCCAGTCCCCTGATTGCCTTGCGGCCGCCTCTAAATCACGGATGTCCTTTTTCAACCGCTGGTTTTCAGACCGTTGGAACTGGTCCTGCATTTGCTTGTTCTCATACCAGGAGGTGAAATTGCCCTTCTGAACTTCCATATTGGTTTTGTTTATGGACAGGATGTGATCCACGGATGCATCCAGGAACTTCCGGTCATGGGACACCAGAATAAAGCCCTTTTTGCTGTTTAAATACTGGCTTACCAGTTCTCTGGCTTCCCGGTCCAGATGATTGGTGGGTTCATCGATCAGCAGAAAATGACCTTCCCTTAAGAAAAGGGCTGCTAAGAGTACCTTGGTGCGCTCTCCGTTTGAAAGCGTGTAAAACGGGCGGTATAGCACATCCTCGGAAACCTTCAGTCTGGATAATTCTCTTTTAAGCTCCCAAAAAGCATAATCCCCAAGGAGGGTGTCCAGAATTTCCAAAGTGTTCAGCTCCACATCCGGTACCGGATATGGGAAGTAATCAAACAGGACATTGGATACAATGGTTCCCGTGTATTGATACCGGTTCATCAGAAGATTTAAAAATGTGGTCTTTCCCCTCCCGTTTCTTCCTGTAAAGCCCAGCTTCCAATCCGTATCAATCTGGAAGGATACCTGTTCGAAAACGGGGTCAGGACTTCCGTCGTAGGTAAATGATAAATCAGTGACTTGTATTAATGACATAGACATTCCTCCATTCAGGCAAGAAATAAAATTTCCGCACAAAAAAAGCTGCAAGAATCAATTTTCTCACAGCCGCCTGCATCAAAATAAGCCCTTCGGGCAAACTTTCCGCTGGATTCATGTCCTGTCGTGACAGAAAAGGTAGGAGAAGAAATAAGATTCTTGCAAAAACAGGCATAACAAATAAGGGGATCGTCCCCTTTTCTTATTATGCAGTTCCTTCAGCAAGAATCATTTCTTCATCCTTACACCTCATTTCGTTTTATATGTCCATAGTTTATCATAACTAAATAAAACTGTCAATTTATAAAAACAGCAGAATGCTAGCATAAAGACAGACCTTCCAACTATGGGCGAATTTGTCCGTTGCCATAGATGATATATTTGGTGGTGGTCAGTTCCTTAAGTCCCATAGGCCCTCTTGCATGGAGTTTTTGAGTGCTGATGCCAATTTCAGCTCCAAATCCAAACTCATGTCCATCAGTAAAACGAGTGGAAGCGTTGACATAAACTGCTGCCGCATCAATCTCATTTAAAAACTTCTGGGCATTGTTGTAATCTGATGTAATTATAGATTCGGAATGCCTGGTGCTATAACGGTTAATGTGGGTAATCGCTTCCTCCACAGAACCCACAAGCTTTAACGACAGGATATAATCCAGGTATTCACAACCCCAATCTTCTTCAGTGGCTGAAATAAATCCCTCTGTCATGGCACAGGCTTCCTCGTCCGCACGAATCTCAACCGATTTTTGAGAAAGCCGTTCTTTTAATAAGGGCAGGAAACCGGGGGCAATTGCTCTGTGAATGACCAGGGACTCACAAGCATTGCAAACTCCGATCCTCTGAGTCTTTGCGTTGTATATGATATCCAAAGCCATATTAAAATCAGCAGTTTCGTCGACAAAAATATGGCAGTTTCCTGTTCCTGTTTCAATGACTGGAATGGTGCTGTTATCTACAACAGTTCTTATTAAACCCGCCCCTCCTCTTGGAATCAATACATCCACATACTCTCTAAGGCGCATGAATTCCTTAGTTACTTCCCGGTCAATATCGGTAATGAGCTGGATGGCATTCTCTGGCAGGCCCGCATTTCTAAGGCCGGTACGGAGCCATTTTACAATAGCCTTATTAGATTCCAGGGCATCCCTTCCTCCCTTTAAGATCACGGCATTTCCTGATTTAAAGCAGAGTCCAAAGGCATCGGCAGTTACATTAGGTCTGGCTTCATATATAATACCGACAACCCCCAGAGGAACCCTCTTCTGTCCGATGGTTAGGCCATTGGGGCGGACTTTCATGGAAAGCACCTCTCCCACCGGGTCCTCCAGAGCAGCTACGGACAAAAGCCCGTCTGCCATGGCTTCGATTCTGGCAGGAGTCAATTCCAGGCGGTCGATCAGCCCGGCACTCATACCGGAAGCTGCTGCTTTTATTACATCCTCCTGATTTGCGGTGAGAATTTCCACTTCTCCTTCCAGCAGGGCCGCCGCTGCCGCCTTTAAGCCTTCCTCCTTTTTTGCTGAACCCAGGATCCCCATGATTCCGGCTGTTTCTTTTGCTGTCTTTCCAATCTCTGTAATCGTCATAAAAGAGTCCTCCAATCTTTTTCTAAACGGTGCTTCTTTTTTCCTGCCCTCCCAGTGCTGCATTAAGGGGTAATAATCCAGTCCACACGTTTGTCATGAGGTTCCGTTGGTATATGTTCCAATATCTGAAAGCCGTATGCTATGGCAATGCGGGGATGGTTTGGTTCCTTCTCAAACAGACGGTCATAGTATCCACCTCCGTATCCGATCCGGTTCCCGGACTGGTCAAAGGCTATTCCGGGAACAATAACAGGAGCTCCCGGATCATGTATTCTTAAACAGGATGGTTTAGGCTCCATAATTCCCATAACGCCTTCCTCCAAATCTGTTTTCCCCGATATAGAATAAAACTCCAGGTTCTTTCCAACGACCTTTGGTACGGCTACGCATTTTCCCTGCTTTAATAAAGTTTCCATGAACCTCCAGGTCCCCGCTTCCCGGCGAAAGGATACATAGCAATAGACACAAAATGCCTTGAGAATGTCATCCATGTTTAAAAGCTGCTCACAAATGGAATCGTTCCAAAGGCTTTCAGCGGCTGACTCCAAAGACCTGCGTTGCTCCTTGATCAATGCCCTGATATCATTCTTCTCCGACTTTTCCATATTTTTTACCTAAATCCGTTATGGTACCGTCTTTTTCCTGAATCGAAATATTGTTTAAATTACCTCGTAAATTATTGCGGATGGTTTGAATATACTCCCTCCGTAAAGCAGCCTGCTCTGCCAGTTCTTCTTCTGATAATCCTACTGATTTTGATTTATGATAAAGTGTATTGATTCGGTCAATCTTTTCCTGATTCATAGGTTTCTCCTTAATACTCATGATTAATATAGTCCATTAAATCAAAGTCATGGTTTGGATGGGCCAGGAACAAGGTCCCTTTTACTTCTCCCTCCACGATCTGCCCAATGACATCCACCTGATCTCCGTTTGCAATGACCATATCAGAACCGCTGTCCGTGGCAATGCGGGCGGCTGCCAGCTTTGCGGCCATTCCTCCGGTGCCCACATCGCTTCCAGAGGTGGATTTCCCCATATCAAGAAGCTTTGGCGTGATTTCCCTTACCAGTCCGATAAATTCTGCGTCTGGATTTTGCCTGGGGTCATCAGAATAAAGGCCGTCGATATCCGATAATAAGATAAGAAGATCCGCTCCGATCAATGCGGCAACAATAGCGGATAGCCGGTCATTATCACCAAAATTATCCACCAGGGGAATTTCGGAAGTGGATACGGTATCATTTTCATTGACAATGGGGATGGTTCCCAGCTTTAAAAGTTCATCAAAGGTATTCTGGGCGTTGTATCGGCTGCTGTCATTAACCATAGTATTTTTGGTTAAAAGAACCTGTGCAGCTATTTGATTATATTCTGCAAAGAGCTTCTGGTACACCATCATAAGCCTGGCCTGGCCTACGGCTGCATATGCCTGTTTTTCCGATATAGTTACGGGCTTGGTATGATGACCCAGAGCCTGGCGTCCTGCTGCAATAGCACCGGAGGAAACCAAAACCACCTCTTTTCCCTGTCCTTTTAAATCGCTGATTACCCGAACCAGTTTCTCGATTTTCATCAGGTTTAAGTCCCCGGTATAGGCATGTGTTAAGGAAGAGGATCCAATTTTAATTACAATCCTTTTTTTATCCTTTAGTTTCTCTCGTTCCCAGGTGTTCATCTTCATTATCATCTGCTTTCTGGAATTCTTTTTGCTTCATATCTTACATCATTTTTGCAGTTTCGTCAATTTATATAGAAAACCTTTCAAATTTTGCAGCAATGGCTTCTGCCACTTTTAAGCCATCCATTGCCGCAGAGGTAATTCCCCCTGCGTATCCGGCACCTTCTCCACATGGATAGATTCCTTTTATACCGCATTCAAACGTTTCGTTCCTGGGGATCCGTACCGGCGAAGAAGTCCTGCTTTCCACACCAGCTAAAATAGCATCGGCCATGGAAAAACCATGGATGCGGCGTTCAAAAGCTTCCACTCCTTCTATGACTGATTCTGATAAGTATTCCGGAAGAAAATCTCTAATATTTACAAATTCATAAAGGCCTTTAAATGCAGGTGCCACGGATCCAAAGGTCTTTGAGGTCTGGCTCTTTTTAAAATCTCCGTATAGCTGAACCGGAATTTTTCCGGAGCCATAGGAAAAGGCAGCCTCTTCCAGCCGTCTTTGATAAGCGATGCCGGCGAGAGGAGCCGTGCTTCCAAAATCCTCCGGCGTTACCGTGACGATCAGGGCGCTGTTAGCATTCACGCCATCCCGTTTGTGATAGCTCATCCCGTTAACTGCAAGCTTTTTTTCTTCGGAAGAAGCGTTGACCACATATCCTCCCGGACACATACAGAAGGTATAAATACCTCTGCCGTTTGCGCACTGATGCGTCAGCTTGTAATCCGCTGGGCCTAGTATGGGGTGGTTACCGGTTCCATACTGAGACCGGTTTATGTTTTCCTGGGGATGTTGGATCCTTAAGCCCACTGCAAATGCCTTTGCTTCCATGGGTATTCCTTTTTTGTTCAGAATTTCAAAGGTATCCCTGGCACTGTGTCCGATGGCCAGAACAAGAACCTCTGCGGGGATCTGTTCCTTTTTATTGACAACAACCCCCTGCAGCCGGTGGTCATTCATTATAAAATCGGTCACAGGGCTGTTGAAACGGACCTCTCCCCCAAGCCGTATAATTTCTTTTCTCATTCCTTTCACAATGCCGCTTAAAACATCTGTGCCGATATGAGGCTTATTTACATAGAGAATAGAGGGATCTGCACCGAATTCCACAAAAAGCTCCAATACCTTCCGGTTCCTCATAAGAGGATCCTTTACAAGCGTATTCAGCTTTCCGTCGGAAAAGGTGCCTGCTCCTCCCTCTCCAAACTGTACATTACAGTCAGGCCTTAATGTTCCGCCCTTCCAGAATAGATCCACGGCCTCCTTGCGTTTTTCCACGCACTCTCCCCGCTCCAATAGCAGGGGCTGATAGCCGTTCCTGGCCAGCATCAACCCACAGAAAAGTCCGGCTGGTCCGGTCCCTATAATCACCGGCCGGTGAGCCATTCTTTTGGTTCCGGACGTTAGAAACACATATTCCTTTTTCTCTGATAACCCGATGTCCCCGCTCTTTGCTTTATGTAACACAGACTCTTCTTTTTCAACCTCCACATCTATGGAGTAGGTAAAATGGATTTCCTCCTTTTTTCTGGCATCTACGGATTGCTTTATTATAAGGATAGAACGGATGTCCTTAACCTGAACTTTTAAAGCTTTTGCTGCCTTTGCCCATAAGGCCTCTGAACTGTGCTCCACCGGCAGCTTTAATTGATTGATTCTGATCATGATTATCCTCATTCCTGCCCATACTTTCCGGGTCTTAAGTTATGCTCTCAGGAAGTTCTATTCCTGCCTGTGTTTTCCGGGATAAGCGCTTCTGGCTTTTTTAAGTGCAATACACCTGTTGGATATTCCTTTTCCTGCACAGGTACCGGCAAGTATGCCGCAAGACCAGGCCCACTGCAGGTTATAGCCTCCGCAGATACCGTCTGCGTCAAGTATTTCTCCGGCCAGATAAAGGCCGTTAATAAGTTTAGATTCCATGGTATCCGGATCAACTTCCATGGTATCAATACCTCCGCTGCATACCTGGGCCTGATCAAAGGAATTGGAAGCAAGAATATTCGTTTTCAGTCCCTTTAAGGCAGAAACAAGTCTGTTGATCTGGACAGGGGTGATATTTTTTACCAGGCCCTCGTTCATGATTCCGGCTTCCTTTAAAAGAATCCCGTTTAGTTTATGATTTAAAACACCATTTAAAAACTCCTCTGCCCGCCGGTAACCCAAGCGTTTTACCCTTTCCGAAAGAAACTGACGGGTATTGTCAATATTCATGGAAGGAAGAAAATCCAGCTCCGCTGTAACCTGTTGCCCTGCATCAATCCCTCTGACTGCATACCGGCTGATCTGAAAAACGGGAATGCCGGAAATCCCATAATCTGTAAACTGAAGCTCTCCCCGGTCGGCTGCCGCCGTTTTACCGTCTATTTTAAGTGTCACGAAAGCCTCCGTCCTGACTCCTGCTGCCTGCTTGTACCATTTTTCTCTGCACCTAAGCTGTACCAGGGCTGGCAGAGGTTTAATGATTTTGTGTCCCAAAGCTTTTGCCAGCTCATAGCCGCTGCCATCGGAGCCTGTTTTGGGGGCTGCCGAGGAACCTGCCGCTAAAATAAGGGCATCCGCCCGTTTCTCTCCTTTCGAAGTTACCAGGGACAAATCCTTTTTTATCTCTATCACCTGACAGTCGGTAACAATAGATACACCCAGATGCTCCAGTTCAAAAAGAAGCGCATTAAGGACGGAGGCCGCCTGCCCGGAATTTGGATAGACATATCCGTTCCGGTCTGTAAGAACAAGGCCAAGATCCCGGAAGAATTCCAGGGTCTGTCCCACGGTGATGTTCTCCAGAACTCTTTTTATAAAAGACAGCTGTCCTCCACGGTAAGCGTTTTCAGGAGTTATAAGATTGGTTAAATTGCATTTTCCGTTTCCTGTGGAAAGAAGCTTTTTCCCCGGCTTGGCTGTATGCTCTAAAACGGTAACAGAAGCGCCCTGCCTGGCTGCCTGAATGGCCGCTGTCAGACCGGAAGCTCCTGCTCCTACGATGATTACCTGTCGTTTCATAAAATCCTCCTGTATCCACAGACAGACCGATTGTATCCAGTTTGCCTCTATATTTCAAGTGTTTCTTTAACTTGTATAGGATTCCAGATAATTAAATACTTCTATCATGGAAGAAAACCATATGCCCTCCATTAATTTTCCCCGCTCTTCCTCGGGGAAATCGGTAATTGGCATATGGGTATAAAGGCAGATGGTGGTTTTATCCTGGTAGAGGACGAGCAAATATCCGTCCTCTGAAACAAGATAGTATTTCTCCTTACTCTTAGCGTTTACAGGCTCAGCTTCTTCCTCTTCCTGGTTGATTACGATCTGCGCTTCTGTCACAGTTTCTGTTTCTATGGTTGCCCCCGGCAGGGCTTCCTCAGGCCTTACGCTGTCCTTTGTAATGGCAAAGCCTATCCCCAGGCAGATCGCAGATGCCGCTACGAATAAAAGAAAGCAGAACATATACTTCTTCATGAGATGATACCTCCTTCAAGTAAGTATAGTATCTGCCTTCTTCCTGGGTTTTAATCACAAAAGATGGAATTTTCTTGCAATGCGCACCAGCTTTCTCCCGCCAGGCACGTTTAAAAGCTCCGTTTCGTCCACACAGCGCAGCTTTAAAAGGAGGATTCCGTAAACCACCACTGCCATTACTATGGCGGCAAGAACACCAAATACATTACGCTTTAAGGTCAGATGCACCCAAAAATAGGTGCCGTAGGCAGCCGCTCCCATGATCCCCGATGCCACAATGGGGAGGAGAAATGTTTTTTTCATTTCCTGCCTGTAGTTTAAAAATCTTCGGATCGCCGCTCCGTTTAATATGCACATGGTAAATGCAAACAGGATGTTGGAATACACTACGCTGTAGATACCCATCCGGAATCCAAAAAGCATGACACACAGGATGATAACATGGAGGATCAGGGAAATGATCGCATTCCTTAGGGGGACCTGCATCCGGTTGATTCCCTGCAGCACTCCGTTGGTCACTGTGGAAAGAGAGAAAAATACCACTGCCGCAGACCCGTACATCATCATCTTAATAAGGGCCGAGTTATCATTCCTGCTGAACAAAAGATTGCAGATAGGCCCTGCAAGAACCGTAAGGCCCACCGTAGCCGGTATTGCGATGAGCATGGAAAAACGGATCACCATGGAGACTTTACTTTTCAACTGCCCCTTCTGCCCTTCTGCCATTGCCCTGGAAAGAGACGGAATGAGTGCAGAAGAAAGGGAATTGGCAATTGCCACCGGTATGTTAAAAAGAAGCTGATACTTTCCGGTGATGCCCCAATTGGAAGCGATCTCCGATGCACCCATGCCCATGGCCGTCATGCCGTTTCCATAGATGCTGTTGTCAATAACGGTACTGATGTTGTAGGCAACACTGCTTAAAACAATGGGCAGGACTGTCATTAAAAGGGCGCCGGAAAGCTCCCCATAGGATTCCCGACGTCTGGTCCTGTCCCTTCTGGCCTGCCTTTTCACAATCGGTAAATAGCTGAATAAAAGGAAAAGGAGAAATAACAGGGCAGCTACTGCCCCTGCTCCTGTTCCAATGGTCCCTCCCGCAGCTCCAAAAGCAAAGGAATAAGCAGTGGACCCGTGAACCAGGTTGGATTTAAGTCCGGCCTGAAACAACCTGGAAGCCGCATAAACGCTGATGACCGCATTGACGATCTGTTCGAGTACCTGAGATATGGCTGTGGGCAGCATGGTCCCAATTCCCTGGAAATAGCCCCGGAACACACCCAGATAGGCGATCACCCAGATCGTGGGGGCCAGCGTTTTTAAGGCATAAAAGGTATAAGGCATTTTTAAAAAACGGTTGGCAAATATATCCGCTCCAAACCAGAGTACAGCAGCCCCCACCCCTCCGGCCACGGTTCCGTAGAACAAGGCGACCTTTAGCACCCGTACGGAGTTGCGGTACTCTTTTCTTGCCAGTCTGGTGGCGATCATCTTGGATACTGCTGTCGGCAGGCTATAAGATGATATGATCAAAAGAAGGGAATAAATCGTAAAAGCAGAGCTGTAATAGCCGTTTCCTTCATTACCTAAAATATCCGCCAGGGGGATGCGGTAAAACATGCCTATGACCCGGACGATAATACCAGCCACCGCGAGGATGACACCCTGGACCAGGAAATTAGAGGCTCCCTTCTTCGTTCGCTTTCTGCTTGTCTTATTCTTTTCCATATAATTTCACATTAGGAGAATCCTGTGCAGAAATAATACACACCCAGGTTTTTCCCTGGTTCAGGATAATCTCGTTATTCTCCATGTCGTAATAATGTGTTGGGCCGAATTCCCCATCCTTGGACCATTTGATGGGGATGGAACGGCCTTCCGTTACGTAACAGCCATAAGAGTCATCCTGTACGTTTATGTTTAAATATTCTGTCGTGGCATAATGGGCGGAAGGACAATACTGCAGGATGATATTTTTCACCTTGATCTGCCCTTCGTCTCCCTTGTGGGGGGCTCCATACTGGAACCGGTAATAAAGCCCGTCATCCTCATGGTACTCAAACCAAGGTTTGTTGAGCACATAGCCCGGATAGACCTTATAAGCATCGCTGACACCGTTTTTTTCTTCCAGTGTCACTTTACGGCCGTCTTTGGCGAAGCGGTAATGGCCGCGGTAGGAGGAGTCGTAAGTTTCCGAATAGCCAAGCTGAAGGATGGCCTTATTTAAACGGTTCCCGCTGGTGTAAGCATTGTGGGGGGATTTCCGGTCTTTGGTACGGAAATATGCCACCGTGCCGATGGCATCCAGTCCGTTAATATTATCCACATTGGCAAGATAAGGCTTTGCAAAGGTACTCTGCCCGTAATGGGCATAAATAGCATCAAATTCACGGGCAAAATATGTATAATAGGTACGGCAGCTCCTTACAGATCCGATCCGGTCCAGATCATCATAGTTTTCTAAAACAGCCATATATCGGTTCATTCCCCCTTCGGCCGGTGCTTCATAAACCACTCCGGCCCGGTTGATCCCATATTGAGGAAGTGCTTCCTTGTCATTGCTCATCATAACCGCTACCGGTCTCCGGTTCCCTATGGCTGTATCCACCATCTCTCCGGTGAGATAGCTGCGTATCATCCCATCCTTTTCGGTACGCTCTTCGAAGGTATAGTATTCCCCGGTATTCGCCTCCGGTCCATTGGCCGCTTCCGTGCTGCTGATTTTAATTTCTTTTGTTTCCGAAGCATCGGATGGTACCACTGATTGTTCCGAAATCCATACTTCCTCATATTTTTTACTGCAGCCGGATAAAAAAGCGGCAGACAGCAGGAAACCAGCGAATCCAAACCATACCTTTTTCATCATCTTGTGTATCCTCCCCGGCTTAAGATTTCCTCCTGCTTTTTCTCCATGATCTCACGTTCATCCTCTTCCATATGGTCATAACCACATAGATGAAGCATGCTGTGTGCCACTAAAAAAGCAAGCTCCCTTGTTTGGGAATGGCCGTACTTTTCCGCCTGTTCTTCTACCTTATTTACTGATATTACAATGTCTCCCAGCAAAAGCTCTCCTGTTTCCGGATGAAAGCAGTCGTCTGCCGTCTCTTCCAGATGTTCAAATTCCGAAGGACATTCATACTCAATCATTGGAAAGGAAAGGACATCCGTAGGGGTGTCCATATCCCGGTATTCCCTGTTGATCTGGCGGATTTCCTCATTGCCGGTAATCAGGACATTGACCTCTGCCTCATAAGGGCAGTTTTCATAATCCAGAGATTCCTCCACCACTCTTTTAATAATATCTTCATATGGGATATCCAGTTTCTGTTCTGCCTCATATTCAATATTAATCGTCATAACGTGCCTTTCTGCCGCCAATGGCCTTTGTCTTTCGCTCTCCGGTCTTTTTCTTTGATTCATAATCATCGTAGGCCTGTACAATTTTCTGCACCAGAGGATGACGGACAACGTCACTGCTGGTTAGATGGCAGAAACCAATGTCGTCAATTCTCTTTAATATCCGAGAAGCCATGTCAAGTCCTGATACGGTTCCGGCAGGCAGATCTTTTTGTGTCTGGTCACCTGTTACGATCACCTTTGACCCAAAGCCGATTCTGGTAAGGAACATCTTCATCTGGGCCGGAGTGGTATTCTGGGCTTCATCAAGGATGATATAGGCATTGTCAAGAGTACGGCCTCTCATATAAGCCAGAGGTGCCACTTCGATCAAGCCTTTCTCCGCATTGTGAAGATAGCTCTCTGCTCCCATAATCTGATAAAGAGCATCATACAACGGCCTTAAGTAAGGATCTATTTTACTTTGCAGATCACCTGGAAGAAAGCCCAGCTTCTCTCCGGCCTCAATGGCAGGTCTCGTCAGGATGATACGGCTTACCTCGCCGTTTTTAAAAGCCTGGATGGCCATAGCCATGGCCAGATACGTCTTTCCGGTTCCGGCAGGCCCGATTCCGAAAACGATCATCTTTTTTCTGATCTGATCCACATACTGCTTTTGCCCAAGAGTCTTGGGCTTTACCGGTCTTCCCGTAATGGTTCTGCAGATAATATCCTTGTCGATTTCCAGGATCTGGCTGTCATTTTCAGAAAATGACAGAGAGAGGGCATAATCTACATTTTGCTCTGTAATGGCATTCCCCCGCCTGGAAAGCTCAATCAGGTTATTGAATACGCTTTTAGCCTTCTGGACCATCTGCTCCGGTCCTATGATCTTAAGGGCCCCATCCCGCCCGATCATGGTAACATGCAGGGTCCGTTCTATTTTCTTTAAGTAGCTGTCAAACTGTCCGCATACGTTTTTCTCGTGTTCAGCCGGGATGTCTATGATTGTCTCAATTACGCTCATTTGAATGATTTGTCTCCTCCGGTTCCTCTGTTCTTTGTATCTTCAGTGCCTCCCGCCTGCCTACAGGCTCCTCGGTCACAAAATCTATGGCAACCTGGCATAAAGATTCATTATCTAGTATTTTAACATGATTTTCCAGAATTTGTACCCCTTTTTCCAATAAATTTTTTTTGTATCTTTTATTCATATCCTCAGCCAGTTGTTTTTTCTCTTCCTCAGTATAAGGACGCTCATAGGATATGTATTCTTTTCCCGTTAATTTTCCGACATAAATGGGAAGATAGAAATTCTGGAACAGGTGAAGCTGTTCTTCTTCCATGGTCTGCTTCCATGATGTTCCCTCTGGGCGCGGACGTATCAGAAGAAAGGAAAAACGGAAAGCTTTCATATAATACCCCTTCCTTATCTTTCCAGTTTCCACGTCGATTTTCCGGAAAAGGGGCATTTGTCTTGTGAGGTGATATTCTGTTCTTGCCGTTATGTCCCCGTCGGAACGGACATAATGAGTATTTACCACCTCTTCGCTGTCTCCTATGATGGGCAGGACTCCGCTGACCAGAACCTGCCCCTGTTCCACCGTATCGCCTATGGCTACCATTGGTACTCCGCTGCGCACGATCATGGAGGTGATCACCCCGTTTTTTTCTGCTACAATATCACATGGAGTTTCATCTTTTACAGGGATTTCAGAAAGCACTTCATTTTCTTTTATTTTAACCAAAAGGCGGGTTCCTGATACCCTTGCCGATACCCAGGTTATTTCTGGAAACTTGGAGCGAAAGGATTCTTCCAGGACATCACAATCAATTTTAGATTTTCTCATGCCATACCGGATTTCTTCCGATTCGCAGAATTTTATAAGTGTATCGTATGTATACATTCGGTTTCCATCAAATTCAATATCCCATATAAATAAAGAAAGGGAATAAAGGATTAAAAAAAAGCTTGCAAAACCGGCAGCATACAGCTTCCGTTTTTTATTCCTGTGTAAAAAAAAAGGAAGTCCAAACTTTTTTAAAATCTTAAGTCTGACCTTCGTTTTACGTACAAGGGGCTTTACCTTGCGGAATCCTTGTACAGACATGAAAAGCTGATAGGAATGTCCGGAATTAATGACTTTCCACAGTTCAATATCATGGACGCTGCACATATTGAGAAAGCGTTCCGGAGAAAAGCCGGTCATTTCTATAAAAAGATAACCGAAAAAATAATGATTCAGCCAAGCAAGCACTTGATTACACCTCCAGTTGCCCTTTATTCAAATTCCAGGGATTTGATAAATCCATTAATTTTCATTTCCTCATTGGTATAATATTCAATCATCAGCCTGCTTCCGCCGATGATGACTCGGCAGTTTTTGGCCTGGAGTTTGATGGAACAGTCTGTATAGAGGATAATGCTTCGGTAATTTTCTATTACAACGCTATGACGTCCCAGAAAAGATACAAGCACTTCTCCCAAAACTACATCCTTGGGGAGTTTTAAGGCGGAAGCTGCTTTTTCCTTTGATTCCTCAAACATAATCCCTATTCTGCCCTTCTCTTTCTATTCCTTTATACTATATGCAAATCATATATGGGAAATTCGTTACAGTTCAACCATGCCATTTATTATTTGGCTTGCAAAACTTGTTTTTTCAGGAATAAGTGCATACAGGGCTAAGGGGTTGAGAAGATTTTAAGGCAATAAAAGTCGAAAAAACCCCTGGTCACAGGAAGTGGGACCAGGGATTCATCTTTTAACTATTAGTTATATTTACGTTTTCTTGCAGCTTCAGACTTTTTCTTACGTCTTACGCTTGGTTTTTCGTAATGTTCTCTCTTACGAATTTCCTGCTGGATACCTGCTTTCGCACAGTTTCTTTTGAATCTGCGTAAAGCGCTATCTAAGCTCTCGTTGTCTTTAACGATTACATTTGACATAGCTCACACCTAACCTCCCTCCAGTTGTGTACTTGTGCATAATACAACTGTTTGGGTATTTTATAGCACTGATATGATTATAGCATAATTTTGCCATACGTCAAGAAAAATTTTCAATATTTTGAATATCGATTTGGCGGCAGATCCATATTTTTTCCGAAATGTATACAATCCGACAAAAAGAAACCAACATGAATGAAGGGTCAGCTCAACTGCTCCGCAACAACTTCCGTAACCTTCTCAAGGCATGCCTCCACACCTGACGGATTCTTTCCTCCCGCCTGAGCCATATTGGGACGGCCGCCGCCGCCGCCGCCAACTAAGGAAGCAATGGCTTTGATTAAGTTGCCGGCATGGGCTCCTTTTTTCTGCGCCTCATCCGTAACAGCAGCCATCAGATTCACTTTATCATCCTGGATGGAGGCGATCACAATGACTCCCTCACCTAATTTTTCTTTTAACTGGTCGCCAAGATTGCGAAGTCCGTTCATGTCAACATCCATCACCTTTGTTGCAAGGATCTTTACTCCCTTGACCTCTTTTACCTGATCCATTACATTTCCAAGAGAATCCTTTGCAAGCCTGCTTTTTAATTTTTCGTTTTCAGAATGCAGTGCCTTAATCTCATCTAATAGGGACTCGATTTTTGATGTAAGGGCTGAAGGCATTGTTTTGGCAGCCTTTGCCGCTTCATGAAGTTCTTTTTCGGTTTCCTGATAATAATGCATCAGGCCGTCTCCTGTCAAGGCTTCAATTCTCCGGACTCCGGCTGCGATACCGGTTTCCGAAAGAATCTTAAAGGAGCCAATGACTCCCGTATTGTTAATATGGGTGCCGCCGCAAAGCTCCGTTGAAAAATCACCCATTTTTACTACCCGGACCGTATCTCCGTATTTTTCTCCAAACAGTGCCATGGCACCTGATTTTTTTGCATCTTCTAAGGTCATGATTTCCGTTTTTACAGGAAGAGATTCCTTGATTTTCTCATTTACAAGAGTTTCCACCTGGCGAATCTCTTCAGGTGTCATGGCTGAGAAGTGGGTGAAGTCAAAACGCAGTTTGTCTCCATCCACAAAGGAACCGGCCTGTTCTACATGACTGCCCAGTACTGTTCTTAAAGCTTTCTGGAGAAGGTGAGTAGCACTGTGGTTCTTTCCCGTATTCTGGCGGTTTCCTTCACATACCTTTAAGGTGACCACGTCTCCGCTCTGCAGCATTCCCTTAGCCATCTTCCCTACATGGCCCACCTTTCCGCCTTGCAAATGGATGGTTTCTTCTACCTTGAATTCGCCTCTGTCACTTACAATATAGCCCACATCACCCTGCTGGCCGCCCATGGTACCGTAAAATACCGTCTGCTCTGTAACTATGGTTCCTGTTTCTCCATCGGTAAGAGCCTCAACCAAGTCAGTATCTGTGGTAAGGACAAGAATCTTAGAGTCACAGATTAACTTGTCATAGCCGATAAATTCCGTTGTAATAGCCGGATCAATGGACTGATAAACAGTGACGTCGGCGCCCATGTAATTGGTGGTTTTTCTTGCATTTCTGGCTGTTTCCCTCTGCTTTTGCATGGCAGCCTTAAAGCCTTCCTCATCCACTCCGAAATTCTTCTCTTCCAGAATTTCCAGAGTCAGATCCAGAGGAAATCCATACGTATCATATAATTTAAAAGCGTTCTCACCGGAAAGAATGGTTTCGCCCTTTTTTACCATCTCCTCTTCCAGTTCCCCCAGAATGGCAAGGCCCTGGTCAATGGTCTTATTGAACTTATCCTCCTCCTGGGTCAGAACCTTCAGAATCATTGCTTTCTTCTCTTCCAGTTCCGGATACCCATCCTTGGACAGTTCAATGACGGTGGTGGATAAGTCTGCCAGGAACTTACCCTCGATGCCAAGAAGTCTGCCATGGCGGGCAGCTCTTCTTAAGAGGCGGCGCAGAACATAGCCTCTTCCCTCATTGGAAGGCATGATGCCGTCAGAGATCATAAAAGTACAGGAACGTACGTGGTCTGTGATCAGACGAAGGGATACATCCACATCCGCATTTTTTTTGTACTCTGTACGGGCCAGGGCAGCCACACGGTTTAAAAGGGCTTTTATGGTATCCACATCAAAAATGGAATCCACATCCTGGACAACCACTGCAAGACGCTCCAGTCCCATACCGGTATCTATGTTTTTCTGAGCTAATTCCTCATAGTTTCCATGACCGTCGTTTTCAAACTGGGTGAATACATTATTCCACACTTCCATATACCGGTCACAATCGCAGCCAACGGTACAATCCGGACTTCCGCAGCCATACTTTTCCCCTCTGTCATAATAAATCTCTGAACATGGACCGCAGGGACCTGCACCGTGTTCCCAGAAATTATCCGCTTTACCAAAACGGAAAATACGCTCAGGGGCAATGCCGATCTTTTTATTCCAGATTTCGAAGGCCTCATCATCTTCCAGATATACGGATGGATACAGCCTGTCCGGGTCAAGTCCGATCACCCCGGTCAGAAATTCCCAGGACCAGTGAATGGCCTCGTCCTTAAAATAGTCCCCAAAGGAAAAATTACCCAGCATCTCAAAGAAGGTGCCGTGGCGGGCTGTCTTGCCTACGTTTTCAATATCTCCTGTCCGGATGCACTTCTGACAGGTAGTTACCCTTCTTCTTGGCGGGATCTCCTGGCCTGTAAAATATGGCTTAAGGGGAGCCATTCCCGAGTTGATCAACAACAAGCTGTTATCATTATGCGGAACCAGGGAGAAGCTTTTCATCGCCAGATGTTCCTTGCTTTCAAAAAATTCAAGGAACATTCTCCTCAGTTCATTCACACCGTAGTTCTTCACGTTACTGTCCTCCGTTTGCTATTTTGTCTCTTTCGTCACGGTACCGTTATTCCCGGCATCCTTATGATCTCTGTATTTCTTGCCGCACACGATTCCGCCCCATGCAAGAAACAGGAAAAAAAGGAATTTGATTGCGGCCTCCAGTAAACTTGCAATTATAGCTGTCATATTTTATTCCTCCCAAAAATTCTTATAGTATCACTCATTTTACTATCCTATCATAAGGAATTTTATTTATCAAGATGTTGCAATAGAATTTTTTTTACCAATTAAGAAATATAAGCTCTCTTCACCCGGTCATTTTCTGAAGAAATAAAAAAGTACGGCAGATACCGTACTTTTTACCGGCCCTCTCCTGAAGAAAGGACATTCATATATTCTGCCACCAGATCATAGGCTCTTGCTCTTGTGGACTCAGTCAGGGAAGCGGTATATTCCAGTTCTTCCAAGCTTCCTCCGCTGTATTTTTTAGCTGCGTCCTCTGCCTTTGTGTCCCTGCTTTTGATCCATTCCTGCTGCGATGTTTCAAGAGCCTTTCTGTCTTCGTCGTTCAATTCCTGCGTAATAGCTGCATAAATGGCATTCTGCTCTCTGTCCCAAAGCTTAAGTTCTTTTTCCACCAGGGCTTTCATGGAATAGGTATTGGAATCTCCGGACTCCTCCCGCATCTTTTTGATCTGTGCATCCAGTTCCAGTAAATGCTTTTGATAATAAGCAGCACCTTCCGAAGGAATAACAGTGCTATACAGCCTGTTTTTTGTATCCGGACTTATGGGAGAGATGACAGTTTCCTCAGTGGGAGACTCGTTAAAGCTTTCTGCTGCCTGAGGAGCCGTATCCGCCTGTTCAGAAGCCGCAGCAATTTTCATCCGCGTTCCGGCTTCCGCCGGCTGTGAATGATTCTCCGGTGCAGCCTCTGCTTTTGCAGTGATACCAGGATCGGTTTTCTTCCGCTTCGCTTCCTCTCCTGCAGATGGTACACCCTGGGGCGCAGCCATATCCCCAGAAAATAATTCCGGTGCTCCGCCATAACCGTTCCCTGCTTCAGGAGAATCCGGAATTTCAGTGGTTGAAAGTCCGCTGATTTCTGCGGGTTCCGTAACATTCTCCCTACTTTTCACAAAGGAGGAAGTAGCAACGGTTATAAGGATCCCAATGACCAGAATGCTTCCGATCACTATCCAAATTCCTCTATTTTTATTCATGAAATATCATCCTAACCTGTTTTGATAAAGTTAACATATCACAAATAAAAAAGAAAGAAAATAGGAATCCGCAATTAGTAAGACATTGTAAGAGATATGTAAGTTTTTGGAATTTTCCCATATTGGGAAGCTTATATCCCTTCGTCCACCAATAAGTCATCTCCGTCAGCAGCGCTTGTAGCCAGCATGTCGCACCGTTCATTCTGAGGGTGGCCGGCATGTCCCTTTACCCAGTGAAAGGTGACCTCATGGGGTTCCTTGGCCTTTAACAGCCTTTCCCATAAATCAATATTCTTAACAGGACCGCTTTTGCCCCTTTTCCAGTTGTTCTTTACCCAGTTTTCGATCCAGTGCTGATTAAAGGCATCCGTTACATATTTGGAATCAGAGTACAGTTCCACCTGGCAGGGTCTTGTAAGAGCTTCCAGACCTGCAATGGCTGCCATAAGTTCCATTCGGTTGTTGGTAGTCTTTACATATCCTGCTGACAAGGTTTTTTCGTGGAGCTGCCCTTTGGAGTCCGTGAACTGCAAAACCGCACCATAGCCTCCCGGTCCGTCAGGATTCCCTCTAGCAGCTCCGTCGGTAAATAAAAGTACTTTTGTCACTTTCTGATGTTCTCCTTATCTATCCCATTTATCACATAAAGAATTAATCTGATCTGCAAATTTGGCAAGATCTTTATTAGCTCCGCCTTCATTATGACGGATAACCTGCAAAAGCCTTTCGCCCGCAGCAAAAAGCCTTCCATAAACACCCACTGGTTTTTTTGAGACCTCAGGCGCTTTGACCACTGCAACGCCATCTGTTTCACTGAGCCACCTGCCCAGGGAAAGATCATAAACAGAACCGGAGTGAGGAGCTTTTACCCTGTACCCCTCCTTCTCCAGGAGCTGTTCAAAAGAGTTGCAAACCACATCATCGCCGTGTACCAGAAATACTTGTCGCGGTTTTTCTTCAAATGCGTTCAACCAGGCAATCAATCCTTCCATATCTGCGTGGGAACTCATCCCATCCATCTTTTCTATATGGGCTTCCACCTGAATGGTTTCGCCAAACAGCCGTACTTCGGTGCAGCCATCAATCAGGTTTCTTCCCAGAGTCCCTATGGACTGGTATCCGGTAAAAACGATGGTGCATTCCGGTCTCCATAAATTATGCTTTAAGTGATGGCGGATACGGCCGGCATCACACATGCCTGCCGCTGATATGATCACTTTTGGTTTTGAATTAAAATTAATGTTCTTGGATTCCTCGCTGGTAACCGACAGTTTCAGTCCTGGAAAGGAAATGGGGTTAATGCCTTTCATGACCAGTTCCTTTGTTTCTTCATCATAGCAGTCTACCAGGTTATCTTTAAAAACTTGGGTCGCTTCCACTGCCAGAGGGCTGTCGACATAAACCTCAAACCCGTTATGCCCGGCCACCAGCTTCTCTGCCTTGATACGGCGGAACATATAAAGGAGCTCCTGGGTTCTTCCCACTGCAAAAGCCGGTATCACCACGTTTCCGCCTCTGTCCAGGGTTTTCTGGACAATGCCGGCAAGGATGGAAACATGATCCGGTATCACACCGTGAAGCCGGTCACCATAGGTGCATTCCATGACCACGTAATCTGCTTCCTTTATGTACTCGGGGTCGCGGATCAAGGGTTTGTTTTTGTTGCCTATATCACCGGAAAATACAATTTTTTTTGAGTCTCTCCCTTCCGTGATCCACATTTCAATAGAGGCGGAACCAAGCAGATGGCCTACATCAATAAAGCGGATTGTAATGCCATCCTCCAGCTCCACCTTTTCATTGTAATCGTAGGAATGAAACAGCTCCAGCACACCCATGGCATCGTTAACCCCATACAATGGTTCTTCTTCCGGGAGTCCCGCCCGCCGGGCCTTTCTGTTCTTCCATTCCGCTTCCGATTCCTGTATATGGGCGCTGTCTTTCAGCATAATGCCGCAAAGGTCGGCGGTTGCCACAGTAGATATCACCTGTCCCCGGAAGCCTCTTGCATAGATAAAAGGAAGCATCCCTGCGTGATCGATGTGGGCATGGGTCAATAAAACGTAATCAATTTCTGCATAGCTGACCGGCAGATCCACATTTTCAAATTTATCAATCCCCTGCTCCATGCCGCAGTCCACAAGGATTTTAAATCCGGCAGCTTCCAGATAATGACAGCTCCCGGTTACCTCGCGGGCTGCGCCGATGAACATTAATTTCATATAAGCCCTCCTTTTGTACCTGTTTTTTCTATTATACCATTAATTTAGATAATAATGCAAATCATACCGCCATTACTATCATTAATAATTTTTTGGAGGGTGTCCTGAAGTTTTATTTGACAGTCTTCCGTAAGCTGGGAGACTTTGGCCTGAATGCCATCTTCTACAATCTGTTCAATGGACTTTCCGAAAATGTTGGTATTCCATATTCCTTCTTCGCTTTCTCTTGCGTTTTCCTTGATGTAGGCGATCAGATCTTCTGCCTGCTGTTCGCTTCCCACGATGGGGGCGATTTCGGTCTGGATATGTGCCTTGATTAAATTAATGGAAGGTGCCTCTGCCCGCATTTTTACACCGTATTTATTTCCATGCTTGATGACTTCCGGTTCATCCAGTATAATTTCTGACCTTTCCGGGGTCACGATCCCATAACCCTTGAATCGGACCTGGCTCATGGCCTGGTTGACCTTTTCGTATTCTGCTTTCATTTTTGCAAGCTCGCTTAAGGTCTGCATCAACTGATATTCTCCCTCAATAGGAAGCCCTACATAATCACTTAAAATCTGGTAGTAATAACTGTCATCCACGTCCATGGCAAGATCAACGCTGCCGTCTGCCATATTCATCTTCTGAATCTTAATGGACCGGACGCTGTCTGTGGATTCATCAAATAAATCTGAAGATACGTCCTTCATATGGGATACTTTTTTCACCATATCCTTTGCAACCTGGATCACCTGGGATTTCAGCCAGTGGGTTGCGGGAAGGATCTCCAACCATTTCGGAATGAAGAAATCCATCTCCGTCACAGGGAATTCCTTTAATACCCGGTCCAGAATATTGTTAACGTCATCCTTTTTTAACTGTTCGCAGTTAATGGGCATGACCGTTACTCCATATTTCTGGCTCATATCCTTTGAGAGGGCCATGGTCTCATCAGAGTATGGTTTGGAAGAATTAAGCAGGATGATAAATGGCTTTCCCAGGTTTTTCAGTTCCTGTACGGTACGTTCCTCTGCCGCTATGTAGTTAGGGCGCTTCAATTCCCCGATGGAACCGTCGGTGGTTATAACTACCCCAATGGTGGAGTGGTCATTGATAACCTTTCTGGTTCCGATTTCAGCTGCTTTTGTAAAAGGAATCTCATAATCAAACCAGGGCGTTTTTACAAGCCGCTCTTCATCATTTTCAATATGGCCGGCAGCACCGTCTACCATAAAGCCGACACAGTCGATTAAGCGGACTTTTGTTTCGATCTCATCTCCCAGACGGATGATGGCCGCTTCCTTGGGGATGAATTTTGGTTCCGTGGTCATGATGGTTTTTCCTGCCGCACTTTGGGGCAGTTCGTCCCTTGTCTGAGTTTTCTGGTGTTCATCCTCCATGCCCGGCAGAACCATTAATTCCATAAAACGCTTGATAAAAGTCGATTTTCCTGTTCTTACCGGCCCTACAACTCCAATGTAGATTTCTCCGTTTGTTCGGGCTTTGATATCATTGTATACGTTATAATTGTCCATAAAGATTCCCCCTTCTGTGCTGTTATACTATATGCATGGGAGATCGGATTATTCCCTTTTCTTTTTCACTCAGCTTATTGGATCTTTCCCTATCATTCCGGTTCCCTTCTATCGTTTTATTCAAGCCGGTAAGGATGAAAAAAAGAAGGATGGCAAAGCCGCTGGTACGCTTTCCTTGCCATCCTTATTACCTGTTATACCGTTTCCTATGGTTCCTTTATTTGATACGATCAATGGGATTTAGCCTGGTTCCGCTCACGGGAAAAGGCTTCATCACTTCCACTGCCGCCCGTTCTACAGCAAGTCCCCTGGTATAGCGCTCCATAAATTCCTCAAAACCAGCCGTGTCCCTGGCATCCGGCATTACCTGATTCCCGCTCTCCCCGGAAAACACCCGGTTTTCAAGATAATGCTCCAATGTTTCCCCTTCTTCCCTGTAAATCATATAGGAAGCCAGCAGCGCAATCCCCCAGGCGCCCCCTTCCCCTGCGGTGTCCATTACAGAAACCGGTACATTCATTGCCGCTGCCATCACGCTCTGGCCCACACCTTTCGTTTTAAACAAGCCGCCGTGACCAAACAGCAGATCCAGCTTTACTCCTTCCTTCTTAAAAAGGATGTCCATTCCTGTTTTTAATGCACCCAAAGAAGTAAACAGGTGGACCCTGATGAAATTGGCCAGATTGAACCGGCTGTCAGGCATGCGGACGAACAAGGGCCTACCTTCGTCAAATCCGGTGATATGCTCCCCCGCTAAGTAACCGTAGGACAAAAGCCCTCCGCAGTCCTTATCTCCTGTCAATGCCAGATGATATAATACCGAAAAAATCTGCCCGGCCTCTGCTTTAAAGCCCATGGAATCCAGAAATTCTCCAAACAGAGATACCCATGCGTTTAAATCAGAGGTACAGTTGTTACAATGTACCATTGCCACCAGATCACCGGCAGGGGTGGTGACCAGGTCAATTTCCTTGTAAACATGGGCCAGCTCCTTTTCAAGTACGATCATGGAGAACACACTGGTGCCGGCAGATACATTGCCGGTCCTAGGTTTCACACTGTTGGTGGCCGTCATGCCCGTTCCTGCATCACCTTCCGGAGGGCAAAGGGGAATTCCCTGCTTTAACCGGCCGGAAGGATCCAGAAGTCCGGCACCTTCCGCCGTCAGAACACCGGCTTGCTCCCCAGCGGTTAGCACCTTTGGCAGAATATCTGCAAGCCTCCAGGAATAACCAGCATCTGCAGCAAGCTGGTTAAACTGGCCCAGCATCCGGCGGTTATAATCCCGGGTTTTGATATCCATGGGGAACATCCCGGATGCATCCCCTATTCCCAGTACTTTTTGTCCCGTGAGAATCCAGTGAACATAACCGGACAAGGTCGTCAGAAAGCCTATATCTTTTACATGATCTTCCTGATCCAGCATGGACTGATACAGGTGGGCAATGCTCCATCTCTGGGGAATGGGATAATCAAAAGTTTCCGTCAGCCTGGCAGAAGCTTCTCCTGTTATGGTATTGCGCCAGGTACGGAAAGGAGCAAGCTGCTTCCCCCACTTATCAAATACCAGGTAACCGTGCATCATTCCGCTGATACCCAGGGAACTTAAAACAGTCAGTTCCACACCGTATGTATTCTTTACATCCTCTGCCAGGCTGCGGTAACAGCCGGTAAGCCCTTTTTTTACTTCCTCCAGCCGGTATGTCCAGATCCTGTCCTCAAACCGGTTTTCCCAGTCATAGCCTCCGGTGGCAAGAGGAACATGATCTTCCCCGATCAGCACAGCCTTGATCCTGGTAGAACCGAGTTCAATCCCCAGAGAAGCTCTTCCGTTTTCAATGGCATCTCTGATTGCACCAATATCCAAATCCATAAATCGCCCTCCACCTTATACGGTAAACAACGGCCAGGCCATGTCAAGAGCCTCTTTGACCGCCGTATATTTTGCATATTTTTTCATATAAATTTTGTGTTTTTCCATATCAGGCATTACCTTTTTTTCCACATGAACCATATTCCGGGCCGCTTCTTCATAATCTGAGAAGCTTCCTGCAGCCACAGCTGCCGCCATGGCGCAGCCCAATGCTCCAAGTTCCTTTGCTTTGATGGTTTCAATGGGAATCCCCAGAATATCTGCAAACATCTGAACCCATGCAGGGGAGTTCACCACCCCGCCTGCCATACGGATGGCTTCCGGCTTTCCCCTTACTTTAAGCAGCTTATCAATGTGGGTTTTATGAGAATAGACGACTCCTTCATAAACAGCTCTGATAATATGGGGATTTTTATGGTATGTCGTAAGTCCTACCAGACTCCCCTTTCCTAGGGGGTGTGCATTGGAGCTGTATAGGAACGGCAGGAAATATACATCGCATTCTTCCGGCAAAACCGACTGGACCTGACGGCTTAAAAAGTTATATTTACTTTCTCCTTCCAGCATCCCGTGAAAATCAATCAGATGTTCCATACACCATTCTAAGTTTCCTGCGGAGGTGGCGCTGCACTCTTCGATGAGATAATACCCAGGTATGGCAAACAGGGAATTCATGGCAACCGGGCCATGGAGCACCGGTTCCTCTGCAATAAATTCATTGATACTCCAGGTACCTGCAATGGTGCATAAGCGTTCCGGCTTTGTGATATCCATTGCAATGGCGCAGGCATCAATGTCAAACATCCCTCCTGCTACAGGTGTTCCTTCCAAAAGACCGGTTCTTTCCGCTACTTCACCAGTCAGCGTCCCGCACAGATCATAGGAATATTTCAGGGGAGCCAGCTTTTCAAACACCTCTCCGATCCCATAGCTCTCCAATAGTTCTCTGTCAAACACCTTATCCCGCACATTGAGAAGGCCAGAACCGGAAATATCGGTGGCTTCACAATATGCTTCCCCGGTGAGCCGGAAACGGATATAGTCCTTCACGGAAAACACCCATTTGATATTGTCATAAGTGTCTCTGTCATGGTCTTTCAGCCAGGCAAGCAGGGCTGCCTGCTGACAGGGCATCAGTTTCTGGCATATCCGCCCGTACACATGGTCAAAGACTCCGCTCTTATACCACCTTTCCGTATATTCCCACGCTCTGGTATCCGTGGATACGATTCCCCTGCAGGCCGGGCGGTCATCCCTGCCCCAGGCGTACAGGCCTTTGCCGTGACCGCACACGGATACCCCGATGATATCTGCAGGATTGATGCCGGCATTTTCCACAGCTCCCTTCATACAAAGAAGGTTGCTCTCCCACAGCAGGTCCATATCCCGCTCCGTATAACCGGATTTCGGAGTTTCAACTGGCGTACTGTCCGAAAAAGCACTGATCTGATTTCCCTTAAGGTCAAATAAAGCAGCCTTTGTCATGGTACCTCCGTTATCCAGGCCCATTACATATTGTTTCATATCATACCTCCTCTGCGTAAGCAGCATCCAGATACCCTTTTAAAAACAGGTTGTTTTTTTTAAGAGTTACCAGGTAATCCTCTTCGCCCGTATACCAGAATTCCGCTACATACCGGTGAATACCTAACTGTCTGGTCTTTTGAATGACCTTTTCAAAATCCACCTGGCCCTCCCCATATGGAATCTCCCGGTACCTTCCTGGCAGAGTTTCCTTTAAATGAACCGAGCAGATATGACTGCGGCCGCATTCTAAATCCCGGTATATATCATCGGTCCCGTTCCATATGTTTCCAACGTCCGGATATACGGAAAGATAGGGTACGCTTGCCCACTCTACATAAATCATGGCTTTTTCAACGGTATTCATAAAGTCATTTTCCATTGTTTCAAACCCGACGGTAACTCCATGGGCAGACGCATATTCCATGCAAAGCCTTAAATTATCCAGAAATCTCTCCCTGGTTTCTTCTGAGGATGTTTCCCCATAATAGCAATCATACCCCTGGGCCTGGATGATGCGTATTCCCATTTTCACAGCAAAATCCACACACTTTTTAAAAAGCATAACAGCTGCCTCTGATGCCCCGTCAAGAAGGCTGCCCAGCGGAAATTTTCGCTGGGCGCTAAAGCAGATGGATTCAAACCGGATGCCAATATCCAGGGAAAGGGATTGAAGCATCAGAATCCTTGCATCACTAAAATCGAGCCGGCTGATTTTCTCCTCGGTTTCATCAATGCTCATTTCAATAAAGTCATATCCCGTTTCTTTCGCTGCCTTCAGCTTTCCCTCAAAGGACAATTCCCCTGGCATACTTTTTTCATACAATCCTAACCGATAAACCCCTTGACTGTTCATAGTCTTTCCTTATCTTATTAAAATTTAATCGCCACCTTAAAGTCACCGTACTTACCTCCGGCAAATTCAAATGCCTTTTCCCATTCTTCAATTGGAAATGTGTTTCTGATAACACCGGTTGTCTTTAAATTGCCGTTGGTTATGTTTTCAATGACAAAGGGATAGCAGTAAGGGCTTAAATGGGCGCCTGCGATATCCAATTCCTTCCGGTCTCCGATGATGGACCAATCCACGGTGGCAGGCTCTGCAAATACACTGAATTCCACAAAGCGTCCCAGCTTTCTGATCATGGAAAGTCCCTGAACCACGCTGGAAGGATGGCCGGTAGCTTCGATATAGATATCACACCCATAACCTTCTGTTAAATCCATGACCGCTTTCACTACATCCGTTTTCCCTGGATTCAGCACCAGATCAGCACCAAATTCCTTCGCCTTTACCAGTCTGTCATCCATCATATCAAGTACGATCAGTTTCGCTGGATTTTTCATTCGGGCATAGGTAACCATCCCAAGTCCCAGGGTTCCGGCCCCTGAAATTACCACAACATCCTCACAACCGATCTGCCCCCGGTCCACACAATGCTTGGAGCAGGCATAAGGTTCGATTAAAAGCGCATCCTCAAAGGGCATATCCTTTGGTACCTGATGTATTACAGAACCTTTTGGATATCTGACATACTCTGCCATACCACCGTTGTTGGTATGCTGAAAACCGAAGATATCATGAGGCTGGCACATCCAGTAACGGCCTGATTTACAGAATTTACATTCTCCGCAGGGCTTGATCTGATCAGCAGTCACCCGGTCTCCGATCTGGAAATCTTTCACGTTCTCTCCCAATTCTGCAATTTCACCTAAAAACTCGTGTCCCGGAATAAAAGGCGGTTTTACCCAGGAAGGCTGGAGCTCATCTCCCCAGAACATGGCTGCTCCGTGACTGCATTTCAAGTCACCCGCGCAGATTCCGCAGCCTTCCGTCTTGATGATAACGTCATCCGGACCGCATTCCGGCGTTGGATAGGCCGGTTCAAAACGGTAGTCATCTTTGGAATATGCAACAAGTGCCTTCATTGTTTTCGGAATACTCATATTAAAAATCCTCCATTCTTATTATACACGGATTCGGTCCCCGGTGTTTTCATCAAACAGATGGGTCTTTTCTGAATTAAATTTTAAATAGACCTCATCGCCTTTCTCATAATACACATCCTCTGTGGTGGTAATGCTTAACAGGTTTTCACCCACCCGGAGGCTGATCCTGCGTTCATCCCCCATATTTTCAAAGACGGCTACTGGTACCGGTGTGCTGGTAGCCGGATCTTGGGAAATCAGAACATCCACCGGCCGGACACCCAAGGTAACCTTCAGTCCTTCATGAACCACCGCCTTATAACGGTCAGGTACCATAACTTTTAACCCGCTGTTTTCAAATGTAAAATAATAACCTTTCCCTTCCATTTTAATGACCGACGGCATCAGGTTCATGGGCGGTTCTCCGATAAATCCGGCTACGAACTCGTTGGCAGGATCATCGTATACCTCCAGGGGAGTTCCCATTTGCTGGAGTTTCCCCTCCTTCATAATGACAATTTTATCTGCCATGGACATCGCTTCGATCTGGTCATGAGTCACGATAATGGTCGTGCATTTGATCTCATGATGCATCCTCTTTATCTCCTGCCTGAGCATCTGCCGCATTTTCCCATCCAAATGACTCAAAGGCTCATCCAGAAGCAAAAGCCCCGGGCGCCGGATAATGGCCCTGGCTATATTGACCCTTTGCTTCTGCCCCCCCGACAAGGCAGCCGGTTTCATCTGCAGCAGGTCTTCCACTTTAAGCAGAGGGGCAACACGGCCGATCTCTTTTCCGATTTCCTCTTCTGTCTTTTTCTTTGCCCTCATATTAAAAGCCAGATTCTCATATACGGTCAGAGGCGGATACAGGGCATAATCTTCGAAAGCCAGACCAATTCCACGGTCCTTGGGCAGCAGATGATTCATGCGCGTTTTGCCGATGTATACATCTCCGGAGGTGATCTCCTCCAGTCCTGCCAGCATCCTTAAGGTTGTGGATTTACCACACCCCGAAGGCCCCAGGATCCCAATGAATTCCCCATCTTCACAGCGGAAAGAAAGGTCATTGACAGCATATCCGTCTGCCTCTTTCTTTTTCTCCTTATTGTCATACCGCTTATAGACATTTTTAAGCACCAGTTCTGCCATATCATTGACCTCCGATCTGACTCTTTGCCTCATATTTCTGTCTTCCTGCTCTTGTGATCAATTCCTTTGAGGAATGGTCGAAATAGAGGGCATTCGCCATATTGAATTTTAAATAGACCTCCTGGTCAATGAAAGCCCTGGTATCATTGGGTGCAACCACCTCCAATTTGTTTTCGCCTGCCAGAACCGTCATAATGACCTTATTTCCAATGGGTTCATTTGCATAAACTGAGGCTCTGATCCAGGAACTGTCCTGTTTTTCAAAGCAAAAGGCGATGTCACAGCCCCGGATCCCCACATCAATCTGCTTCCCATCCAGGGAGGATATATGGTCAATCACATCGGGGGTCACCTCCAGGACAGAGTCCTGATCAAAGGCATCAATCAGTCCCAGATTTCCACTGAGCTTAAAAGCACCCGGAAATATGTTGATCTCAGGTTCTCCGAACAGCCTTGCAACAAACTCGTTGCGGGGAAGATAATACATCTCTACAGCACTTCCGGTCTGTACGATCCTCCCATCATGAACCACAGCGATCCGGTCTGCCAAAGACATAGCTTCCATGTAATCGTGGGTCACATAGATGGTTGTGGTATTAAAATTGCTCTGCATTTCCTTTAACTCCCGCCGCATAAAATGGCGGAGCTTGGCATCCAAATGGGCTAAGGGTTCATCCATGAGAAATACATTGGGTTTTCTTACCAATCCACGCCCGATCGCTACACGCTGCCGCTGTCCATTGGAAAGCTGGCTGGGCTTCCGCTCCAGTAAATGGTTGATTCTCATCATCCCAGTGACCCGGTTCACCTCGGTTCGGATAAATTCCTCGCTTTGTTTATAGAGCCTGCTTCTCATGGGGGAAGCAATATTATCATAAACATTGAAATGGGGATAAAGGGCATAATTCTCAAATACCATGGATACGTTCCGGTTCATAGGCTCCACATGGTTTACAACCACCCCGTCTATTTTCACCAGCCCCTCCTGGGGAAATTCAATTCCTGCGATCACCTTGAGCAGAGAAGTCTTCCCTGCCCCGGCGGGACCAAACAATACAAAGAATTCATTGTCTTTTACAGTCAGGCTGACCCCGTCCACCGCTGTTTTTGATCCGTATTTTTTTGTAACGTTAATCAGTTCTATTTCTGCCAATCTCCTGTCCTCCTTATCCTTTTACAGCGCCGAAGCTGAGCCCTCTTACCAAATGCTTCTGAATAAACAGACAAGCGACGATCTCCGGTAAAACGGCTACGGTGGCGGCTACGGCCACCTGCCCGTAATGTACTGTTTCAGAAGAAATATACCGAAGGGATGTAATGGTAAGGGTCTGGATCCTGAAACCGCTTAAGATCAGCGGGAACGTAAAACTGTTCCATGCGAAAATAAATGCCAGAAGCCCTGAGGCAACCAGCCCCGGTTTGATCAGAGGCAGCAAGGTCTTTAAAAATACCTCATACCAGCAGTATCCATCCAGTGAAGCAGCCTGCTCCACCTCCACGCTGATATCCTCAAAATATCCCCTCACCACCCAGATGAGAAGAGGCATGGTGATCAGCTGATACACCCAAATCAAACCAAAATATGTATCATACAGACCGATCTTTTGAAAGATCAGGAAAATCGGCAGTATCACCATGATCTCCGGCGCAAACTTAAACGATAAGATCTGGAATGCAATATCATCCTTTTTCCGGAAGTCATACCGGGCCAGTGCATATGCCGCCGGTACGCCCGCCACTACTGTAAGCAGCACCGCCCCGCCGGAAACAATCATATTCTGAAAAAAAGCCCGGACATAATCCGTTCCCAGCAAAACCGCCTGATAATTGGCAAGTGTGGGCCGGAAAATAAAAACTGTATTGTACATTTCCGTATCGCTTTTAAACGTACAGATCAGCATCCAGATAAGGGGGAACAGGGCATACAGGGCGTACAGGACAAGCCCCAGATTGCGTCCGGTTTCCCTGGCTGCTTCTTTCAGCCTGTTTCTTTGTTTTGCAGTTTCAATGGAATGCTCCATCATTGTCGTCCTTTCTGAATTAATATCCCTGGGCCTGCTTTGCCATCTTACGCTGCCTGTTTACAAGAAAGCTGGCCGTAACATTGACAATCACCCAAAGGGTCAGCAGGTAGGGAAGTGCATATCCCAGCTTCTGGAATTGGAATCCTGTAATATAGCCTGTCAGTGAAATGTTCATAAGTGTATTTCCCGGTCCGCCTTTCGTCAGCGCAAATATAATGCCGAATTCCTGGAGTGCCGCCATCAATCGGAATAAAAGAGCGATATACATAAATGGCTTAAGCATGGGAAAGGTTAATGTTTTAAAGATGAACCACGAGCTGGCCCCATCTACCTCGGCTGCTTCAAAGGGAGATTTTGGCAGAGACTGAAGCCCTGCCAAAACCAGTAACAGCACGAAGGGAGTATTTACCCAGGTATCTATCAGCACCGCAGTGAACATGGCCGTTTCCTGGGATGCTGCCCACTTAAATCCGTACACACCAAACAGGTTTAAAAACTTTTCCAGCACGCCCACCGAATTGGAAGTCATCAGCTGCCAGATAAGCACTGCAATGGCCGGAGCCACCATCAGCGGAAAGGTGAAAACAACCTTTAAAATCCTGGTAAACCTGGTATCCTTCCGAAGCAGGATCGCAACCACAGACCCAAGGATCATCTGAGTTCCCGTTGCAATAAATCCATATTTGATGGTTACCCATAAGGAATGGTAAAAATCAGGGTCCTGATACACCCGAATCCAGTTTCGCAAAAAGATGAACTTAAAATTCGGATTTTTAAATGAGTAATTTGTCAGCGATAAAAATATTGCTATGGCAAATGGAATCATGATCCCAATCAGGATCAGTAAGCCCGGAGCGATGATATAGTACGGCCGCCTGCGTACATGGGCCGGAATTTCATGATAATTGATTTCCTTCGGTGTTCTATGAGCCAAACCTGCCCCTCCTTTCTAAAAATTCACACAGCTTATTCATAGTCGGAGATAACTATGTCTTCTACTACCTTATCCTGTTTCTCTTTTAAACTGTCCATGCCTTCCTGAACAGAGGCATAATTCCCTGCTACCAGTTCCTGCAGAGTCGTTGCCCACAAAGTGGTCGTCTCAAAGAAATAGGGCTGGGGGGTAAAGCGGATGGTCGTTGATCCGATGGTCTTTTCAAACGTATCAATATACCCCTCGTGACTCTCCATCTTTTTTAGGAATACCGGTGAATTGATCACGGAGGTACGTGCCGGGTCAAGAGCATTTTTTTCGGTCACTGCATATAGAGCAAAATCCTTGCTGGTAAAATACATCATAAAATACCATGCTGCATCCGCATTCTTTGTATCCGCATTCATTGCCATGGACCATGTCCAGAAATTTGAATTGGGTGTGTTTCCTTCCTTTGCTAAGGGCATCACAGTCCATGCCAGATTGCCTGCCTCTGCCGAAGCGCCTTCCCAGTCCTGATGAATCCCGGTATTATCCGCTTCAAACATCATGGCCGCTTTGCCGGCTCCCAAGTCTGCGCCGCACTCATACCACGTATATCTGGACCATGACGGAGATCCGCCCCTCTTGATCATGTCTACCCAGAATTCCGTCATTGCCACTGCCTCCGGTGAATTTACCTTAGACACCAGCCGGTCATCCTCAATGGCAAAATCCTTGGCTCCGAAATTTGCATATGTGCTCATGTACCCTGGATGAATGGTTCCCCAGTCTCTTGCCCCGCGGACGGTCATGGCATAAGAATCCGGTCCATTCCAGCCCTGAAGCTTGTCACAGGCAGCCAGCAGCTCGTCATAGGTCTTAGGAACCTCAATTCCCGCCTGTTCAAAGGCTCTCTTGTTATATGCAAGGCTGTAAATCTCTATGGCCAGCGGAAGCCCCAGCTGGGCACCGGAACCGACAGCATGTCCCGGAACTCCGTCCCATTGGAGAGCGGATACCGCGCTGGGATATAAATCTGCAAAATCATACCCAGGGGCCACCTTGTCCGGAGCATTTAAAAATTTATTTAAGTCGTATACATAACCTGCCGCTGAATAATCCCAAAGCTGATAAGCACCTGACATGAATAAATCCGGTTCACCGGTCCTGCTGGCAAGAGCCGTAGACACCTTATCAAAATAGTTGGCTTCCGGTGTAATGGAATGTTCAACTTTGATTCCGGTCAGTTCCTCAAATTCCGGTATCTTGGTTACAATGGCCTCAGCCACACTGTGCTGTACCATATTTACCTTCAGCGTTGTTCCGGCAAACTTCTTCCAGTCAAAATTTTCTTCTGCTGTTTGAGACTGCACTTCTGTTCCTGCTGCGGAAGGTTCCTGGGGCGCTTCTGCCCCCTGAGTTGTTGCCGAAACCTTAGCTGTCCCTGATCCGGAGCTGCTGCACCCCATCAGGGCACCTGCCGTCATAATGCCTGCCATTCCAAAGGATATCCATTTTTTTATATTGCTTTTTTTCACGTTGATCTAACCTCCTCTTTTTTATATGTAAATATTACACGAATACAGTTGTTAAATAAATGAATAATTATACTATAATTAACAAAATATTTTGAGGTTTAATTAACAATCTTACTGATAGGCGCAGTTGTTATTTTTTTTAGAAATATCTTACGAAAATATGAAAAATGTTATGATTGTCCAAATAAAAAAGGCGCCTGTTCTTAAACGGCGCCCTTTCCATTCTATATACGGTTCTTAAACTCTTTGCAAGTCATTCCTACAATCTCTTTAAACACCTTACTGAAATAATAGGGACTTCCAAAACCTACCTGATCTGCAATTTCATATATTTTCATGTTAGATTTGAGGATCAGTTTTTTTGACATTTCTATCCGGTAATTAGTCAGATACACGCTGAAGTTGATTCCGGTTTCCTGCTTAAAAATAAACGACAAATAGCTGCTGCTGATATTCACCGCTGCCGCAGCATTGTCTAAAGTAATATTCTGAGAATAGTTCTCTTCAATAAAGCCAATACATTCCTTAATCAGTCCGCTGTAGGGGCTCTTCCTGTTATGGAAAAAATCCCATATCGCCATATACACATCCATTGCATACATCCGGACATGATTCATATGGGACATTGAGTAAAGATTGTGATAATCAAACTTTAACGGATTCAGCCCGGGAATATTTCTGGTATCGTAATTTTCCAGAAGGGATTTGGAGATGGAAAGCAGGTCAATAAATACCTCAGTCACCATTCGGTAGTCTCCGGAATCTTTCAGTTTTCGGAAAATGGAATCCATATACTCCGCCAATGGTTCCTTCTCCGCCCTTTCCACCAGTTCTTTGATCTTCCGGGCACTGACCCGAATATGCTCTCCCCTGGGAAGCTTCAATGTCTCATCGTACGTCCACACATTGCCGTTATGAAAAAATCCTTTCAGCCGCGCGGTTTCCGCCTCCTGAAACATCTGATGGAAACGTTCTTTTGTCCCGGCTCTGCTGATCCCCATATTGATATCCGCGTTAAAATACTGAACTGTATTTTTTATAATTGATGCTCCCCTGTCCTCCATCAGTTCTCTGGGGTACTCATTTCTTTCCTCATGATATATGACCCCAAAACAAAAAAGATCCTTTAAAATGATATACCGTGCAACGCTGTGGCAAAAAAATTTGGAAACAAGATTCATAACTGTTTCAATCAGCATGCTGACGGAGCCATCCGGCAGGGAATTAATGCTGCAGTGACCGATGATGATCATATAAGATTCCTCGCAAAACATATGGTTCATATAAGGATTGTCCGAAACATTTTCCGGTACACCGGAGAGTTTCAGCTTAAGTAACTGCTCATCTAGATATTTTTCTTCCATCTTTTTGACAGAATGTCCCATACGGTGTGATCCTTCCGATTCCCCTGACAGATTGACCAGGGATGATAACAGGCTGTCCGGTGAGATCTCCGACTTTAAAATATACTTTTCAGCACCCATTTCCATGGCCCGCCTTGCAAAATTAAAATCATCATGATTCGTAAAAATAACGGATTGGATGTCTGCATATTTTGTTTTTGCTTTTTCAATTAAATCCAGACCGTTCATCCCCTGCATCTTGATATCCGTCATCAGAATATCAATTGGTTCATGCTCCATGATCTCCAAAGCTTCTTCTGCACTGCTGGCCTCTGCTGCAATCTCATACCCATAAGACTTCCAGTCCAGAGTCATCTTTAGTCCCATACGGACCAAAAACTCATCATCTACAATCAATACCCGCTTCATATTATTTTCCCGCTTCCCTAAAGACAATCAAACATGGTACAATAAGTTAATTTAGTGAATAGTATACCATAAATTTCGGAGGTATGTGATGCATATTAAGAAAATTTCGACAAAAATATTTATAGGAGTGTTCGTCCTTTCTACATTTTTCCTAGTTTTGTCTTTGACCTTTGTCAATTATACGTTTTACAGGGAACTGAAAAAGAACGAGATACAGAACAATCTGCTTGCCAGCAACAAGATCCGTTCACAATTTGACTTGATCATTAATCTGATCCAGGCCACCTCCACCTATCTGTTTGATAATGAAGAAATTCAGGAATACTTATCCGGACAGAGCCCCCAGTCAGCCGGCAAAATAAGCGAAAATCTGAATAACATACTGGAGATGCAGCCATTTATCTCCCATATCTCCCTGATGAAGCCTGATTCCACCATATTAAGTACAGACTACGGGACAGAAACCCATCTGCTGCCAGAGTATTATGGAAGTTACATGGAAAACATACAGGTTATCAGCTCGGAAGGCCAATGGTTCACCACACATTTTCATAATGCTGCCAGAGATTCTGCTGATAAAAAGGTCATCTCCTTCATCAGGCCGCTTATGAACCGGGAACAACAATTCCTTGGACTCTTAATCATGGATTTAAATTACAATTACATACAGGAGATGTTTATGCTCAGTACCATTCTGTCGGATGAAAAGACGCTGGTCATTAATTCTGACGGTGAAATTCTGTTTAATTTTCCCTATTATACGTCTTATGAGCCGGTACTCAAACAATATCCCCAGCTCCTGGATACCTCAACCAGCTATAGCCTGGAGGGAAAGGTTTTTAATCTGGACAGTACCATTGTTTCCAATCCCATCAAGATTGCTGACTGGAGTATTATACGCATCATTCAGACACAGCATTTGATCCGCAATACAAAGAAAATAACCTATTATGCGGTCATTATCATCATCATTTCCTGTATAACCAGTCTTATTTACGGCCTTTGGCTCACGGGCAAGATCACCCGTCCCATCAAGGCCCTCAGCGATGCCTGCTATAAGATCAAGGGCGGTGATTTTTCTCTTCGTGTACAAATGGATTCCAGAGATGAGGTAGGAAATCTGGGTGTTACTTTTAACATGATGCTTGACAAGCTGAACAGTTACTTTATCAATGAACTTCAGGAGCAGAAACGCAAATCCTCTCTTGAATTCAAAATCCTCCAGTCACAGATCAATCCTCATTTTTTATACAACACCCTGGATTCCATACGATGGCTGGCCACCATGCAGAATATTACAAATGTTGCCGAAATGACCAGTGACCTTACCAACCTTTTAAAGTATAATTTAAAGCAGGATACAACTTCCGCACTGCTAAAGGATGAAGTGGAAAGTATCCGGCGGTATATTGGTATACAGAAATACCGTTACGGTAACTACTTTGAAGTAGAGTACAAGATCGCGGAAGATACGCTGGAATGTATTATCATTCCCTTTTGCATCCAGCCTCTGATAGAAAATTCCATTATACATGGCTTTGATGATATGGATAAGAACTATAGGATAGGCATTGAAAGCTTTCAGGAAAATGGCAAATTATATATAAGAATCACAGACAACGGAGCCGGTATGGAGGACTCTGTTCTGGAAGAAATCAATTCCTCTAAGGTCAAAAGCAACAAATTCAATCAGATTGGCATTAAAAATATCAAGGAAAGAATCCAGATGCAGTATGGTAAGGAATACGGGCTGATTTATGTCAGTGAACCCAAGGAAGGGACGGTGGTTACGATCCGCTTTCCCTATCATTTAAGGGATACCTTGCAGGATCATGAATTTGCAAACAAATAACAATCGAAAGAACCCCGGAATTTCCTGTATGTCTAATACGTGAAATTCCGGGGTTTTTAATCTGCCGCAACGATTTCGTTAAATTATTCGCTTAGATATGCTTTCTTTACAGAGTCATTGTTCATTAATTCATTGGCATCCCCGCTTAAAACAATCGCACCTGTTTCCAGAACATAAGCGCGGTTTGCAATGGACAAAGCTTTTTTGGCGTTCTGCTCAACCAGCAGGACTGTGGTTCCTGATTTGTTGATTTCCTGAATGATATCGAAAATTTCATTGACGTAAATCGGAGAAAGTCCCATTGACGGCTCGTCCAGTACAATCACCTTTGGATGGCTCATCAGTGCCCGGCCCATGGCCAGCATCTGCTGCTCACCACCGCTTAGGGTTCCTGCAGGCTGGTTTTTTCTCTCTAAAAGCCTGGGAAAACGCTTGTAGATCATCTGAAGGGTTTCTTCAATCTCATTTTTATCCCGTCTTGTGTAGGCACCCAGTTTTAAATTTTCATAAACAGTCAACGCAGCAAAAACGCGCCGTCCTTCCGGAACATGAGCCATTCCCATGCCTACAATTTTATCGCCCCTTATCTTTGTAATATCATGGCCGTCAAACTGTATCGTGCCGGAGGCTGCTTTTATAAGACCGGTTATGGTATGAAGAGTTGTGGTCTTTCCCGCACCGTTCGCACCGATCAGAGCTACGATCTCTCCTTCCTTTACTTCAAAGGATATATCCTTAAGCGCCTTTATGACGCCATAATAAACTTCCAGATTATTTACTTCAAGTATTGCCATGCCATAAGCCTCCTTATTCTCCCAGATATGCCTTAATGACTTCCGGATCATTGAGCACATCCGCCGTCTTACCCTGGGTGAGGACCTGGCCGAAATTCAGTACGGTCAGCCTTTCACAGATACCGGAGACAAGCTTCATATCATGTTCAATTAACAGGATGGTCATATCAAAGTTATCCCTTACAAAGCGTATGGTGTCCATAAGCTCTGAGGTTTCGTTGGGATTCATGCCGGCAGCCGGCTCATCAAGGAGCAAGAGTTTGGGACTGGTTGCAAGGGCACGGGCTATCTCCAGCTTTCTCTGCTTTCCATATGGAAGATTGGAAGCAAGAATATCCTTTTCACCTTCAAGACCAAACACGTTCAAAAGTTCAACGGCCCGTTCATCCATCTCTTTTTCCACTTTAAAATATTTTGGCAGACGGAGGATCCCTGTAACCGTTCCATAGGAATAATGATTGTGCAGGCCTGTTTTCACGTTATCAAGAACCGTCAATTCCTTAAACAGACGGATATTCTGAAAGGTCCTTGCAATTCCGGTGCGGTTGATTTCCACTGTCTTTTTTCCTGTTATGTTCTCCCCATCCAAAAGAATGGTGCCAGTATTTGGCTTATATACACCCGTTAAAAGGTTAAAGATTGTGGTTTTACCTGCTCCGTTGGGACCGATGAGACCATAAAGCTGCCCCTTCTCAATGGTGATGCTGAAATTATCTACGGCGCGCAGGCCGCCAAACGAAATTCCAAGATTCTTGATTTCCAGTAAAGCCATGGTTATCCCCTCTCCTTTTCTGCCCTGTTCTTATGGAAATACCGCTTCCTGAAATCGATTAATTTAGGACTCCAGTTAAAAATCATCATAACGATCAGGATAACGGCGTAAATCAGCATTCGGTAGGTATTTAAGCCTCTTAAAAGCTCCGGAAGCAAGGTTAAGATCACCGCAGCAATCATGGAGCCCCGGATATTCCCGATGCCGCCGAGAACCACAAATACAAGAATCATGATGGACTGGTTATAACCAAAGTTCTTCTGTGTTGCAGTAAGCGCAGAAAGGTTGTGGGAATACAAAACACCGGCCACGCCCGCCAGAGAGGCAGAAATGGTGAAAGCCATTAATTTGTATTTCGTGATATTGATACCGATGGATTCCGCCGCAATACGGTTATCCCGAACAGACATGATTGCCCGTCCGGATCTTGAGTGAATCAGGTTTAAAACGATCACCAGAGTGATCAGAATGAGGATCACTCCGATGGTAAAGGTTGAATTTTTAGGCGTACCCGTAATTCCCTGAGCACCGTTTAAGATCACCGTTCCATCTTTTTCCATATTGAGCGCCATGGCATTTTTCATGGAAAAATGAAGCCCGTCGGCATCCTTTCCAATATAGATCACATTGATCACGTTTTTAATGATTTCCCCAAATGCCAGGGTTACAATGGCTAAATAGTCTCCCCGTAGCCTTAAAACCGGAATTCCAACCACAATACCAGCCAGTGCCGCAAAGGCTGCGCCGATTAAAATGGCGAAAAAGAAACGTATTCCCGAATTTGGAATGGCTTCCAGCATGGAAATGGAAAATAAGGAACTGGAAAATGCTCCCACACACATGAAGCCTGCATGGCCCAGACTCAGTTCTCCAAGGATGCCTACGGTTAAGTTTAAGGATACCGCCATAATGGTATAAATACAAAGGGGCACCAAAAGGCCTTTCATCAGGCTGCTAACCTGGCCTGCATTCACCAAAAGCTGTACCATTATAAATGCAGCGATCACAATGCCATAAGTTATCATATTACTTTTTAAGGTCTTATTCAGACGAAAGTTCGTCTTCATACTTTTTTCCATATTATCCACCTATACTTTCTCGTTAATCTTCTTACCCAGAATTCCAGTAGGCTTTACAAGAAGAACAACAATAAGAACCCCAAATACGATGGCATCAGAAAGCTGGGAGGAAATGTAAGCCTTACTCAGGTTTTCAATGACTCCCAGTAAAAGTCCGCCGATAAACGCTCCTGGAATGGAGCCGATCCCGCCAAATACGGCAGCTACGAATGCCTTGATGCCTGGCATGGAGCCGGTATAGGGGGTAAGTGTGGGATAGGCGGAACAAAGCAGCGCGCCAGCCACTGCCGCCAAAGCAGAGCCTATGGCAAACGTCAGGGCAATGGTTCCATCCACATTGATTCCCATGAGCTGAGCGGCTCCTTTATCTTCTGATACAGCAAGCATGGCCTGCCCTGCTCTTGTCCTTTTAATAAACGCAGTCAGACCGACCATAATGATAACACAGCTGATGATTGTTACAATAGTCTCACCGGAAATGGTGAGCTTTCCTTCTGAAAGCTTAAGTGCCGGAACGGTTACCACAGAAGTAAAGGATTTTGGATTGGAACCAAAAACGAGCAGTGCGATGTTTTGAAGCAGGTAGCTCACACCAATTGCCGTGATCAGAACTGCAAGAGGACTTGCCATGCGAAGAGGACGGTAAGCAACTCCCTCAATAACAACGCCAAGTACCGTGCATAAGATCACTGCAAGAAGTATGCCGGCAACCGGGCCAAGGCCCATTGTGCTGACAACTGTGAACACTACGTATCCTCCGATCATAATTACATCGCCATGAGCAAAGTTCAGCATCTTGGCAATGCCATATACCATGGTATATCCCAAGGCAATAATCGCATAAACACTGCCCAGGCTTAGACCATTAATAAAATAGGATATGAAACTCATCATACCATCGCACCTCATTCGTTGTTTATTTTAAAAGAAGAGGGTCGTCCTCTGGACGACCCTCCATTGGGTCATTTACCAAATGAATGAAATTCAGGAATTACATTGCTGTATAAACACCGTTTACGATCTTGACTGCTTTTGGAGCCTTATCCGGTTCTCCATCCTTAGACCATTTCATGTTCTCGCCAGTTAAGCCGTTTACGGTAATTTCTGTCATAGCGGTCTTTAAAGCGTCACAGATTGCGGAAGCATCCATATCTGTTGTAAGTCCGGCCTTTTCAGCGGCAGCCTTGATAGCGTAAACCGCATCATAGCCATCTGCTGCAAACTGGTTCGGTGTCTCACCATACTTCTCTTTAAAAGTTGTAACAAACTTCTGTGTCAGCTCATCCTTTGCATCAGCTGCGAATGGAGTCAGCAGCATTACATTTTCAGCCAATGCAGTGTCAAAGTTTTCTACGGTCAAAAGTCCGTCAAGTCCGTCACAGCCAAAGAACTGGGGTTCATATCCCATCTGCTTTGCCTGAGCAAGAATCAGAGCAGCCTGAGAATAGTAAATCGGAAGGAACACAAGCTCAGCGCCTGAATCCTGTGCCTTCTGAAGCTGTACGGAGAAATTTGTGTTGTTGTCTGCGGTGAAGGCTTCATCAGAAACAACTTCAAATCCCTGGTTCGCTGCTTCTGAAAGGAATTTATCATGGATACCAGATGAATAAACATCGGAGCTGTCATAAATAACTGCAACCTTGGTAGCCAGCTTGTTCTCGCCGATGTACTGTGCGGAAGCTGCTCCCTGGTTTGGATCGGAAAAGCATACACGGAACTGGTTATCAAATTTGGCAGCATCTACTGCTGAACCAGAAGGAGTGAGCTGGAACATGTTGTCCTTACTGGATTCCGCACCAACTGCAATACAGGGAGCGGAAGTAACGGTGCCGACTAACACCTGCATCCCCCAGTCTTTTAAGGTATTATAGGCATTGACTGCTTTTTCTGTATCGTGTTCATCATCCTGGAAATTGTACTCAATCTGGGCGCCGTTAATTCCGCCGCCAGCGTTAATCTCGTCAATAGCCAGTTCTGCACCGCGCATAACCGCTTGTCCATAGATGGCTGCACCTCCGGTAATCGGTCCGATCCCGCCGATTTTAAAAGAGCCTTCTCCAGAAGCCTTTGCTGCTTCCGTAGTCTCTCCTGATGCCGCCTTCGTTTCACCGGCTGCGGTGGTGGCCTCTGAAGTTTTGCCGCTTCCACAGGCAGTCAATGATGCTGCCATAGCAACTGCCACAGCAAGACTCAGTAACTTTTTCATAGATTTTTTCATAATCCATTCCTCCTCATAAAACGTTTTTATATATACAGTACTCTGGCATGATTTACTTGGCAAGGGCAGGCAATACACAGCCAAAACTCAGCAAATCACTTGTCCGATGGGCCAATGGCGATCGAACCGCATCAACTGATACATAGTCTTTATAATAAAATGGCTTTTAAAAAATGTCAACTGCTTTTATTCAATTATGAAAAAATCAGCCGGTTTGTTTCTTATTTATCCCAGGGCAGATCAGAGCTTTCAATGGTCTTATCCCTTAGCATCAGATCCTTTACAGCCTCAGATGCCGGTTTGCCATCGAAAAGAACTGCATTTACCTGTTCCACAATAGGCATGGAGATGCCAAATTTTACCGACAGGGCCAGGGCGGCTTTGGCGGAATAAATACCTTCTACCACCATCTTCACTTCCTTTGTGGCCTCTTCCATGGTTTTTCCCTGACCGATGAGAATTCCGGCCCTGCGGTTCCTGCTGTGCATACTTGCACAGGTAACGATCAGATCTCCGATTCCGGACAGGCCGCAAAAGGTCTGGAATTTACCGCCCATGGCGGTTCCCAGCCTGGATATTTCAGCAATGCCCCTTGTGATCAGAGCGGCTTTTGTGTTGTCTCCGTATCCCAATCCATCGGCAATTCCGGCGGCAAGGGCGATAACATTTTTCAGGGAAGCACCAAGCTCAATCCCCTGGATGTCAGGACTTGTGTAAACCCGGAAAACCTCGCTCATAAATATACCCTGAATATATTCCGCTGTCTTTCTGGTACGGGCACCTGCAACGCAGGTGGTAGGAAGGCTTTTGCTCACCTCTTCCGCATGGCTTGGTCCAGAAAGGACTGCCACATCTGCCATGGGCAGTTCTTCTTCCAATATCTCAGAAAGTGTCATCAGGGAGGATTCTTCGATCCCTTTTGCCACATTGACCACTACCTGGCCGTACCTGCAGAATGGGTTCATCTTTTTTGCCGTGGGGCGGACAAAGACGGAAGGAACGGCAGTTACCAGTAGGTCCCGTCCTGTCATAGCTTCCTCCAGGTTTTCCGTAAACATCATATTCTCTGGAAGCACCAGATCCGGAAGGGTATGGTGCCTGTGAGTCGTTATCATCTCTGAAATTTCTTCAGGAAGTGCAGACCAGACAGTCACCTCATGCCCATTATTATATAGTAGAACTGCAAGCGCAATTCCCCAGCTGCCCGATCCGATCACTCCAATTTTTGCCATTTTCTTCACCTCATTTTATTTTTTTCCTGATCCGATGGAAATTTTATTCTCTCTGCCACGGACAAGGCGTCCGATATTGGCCCGGTGGCGCCAGTAGGCCTGACCGCTTATGAGTGCTGCCACTATGTAGAATTCGGGCAACAATCTTTGATCAATACCAAATGTGCCTATCCTTCCAAAGATAAACAGCCATACGAATAAAATTGTTGCGACCACCAAAGAACCCAGAGAGACATATCTTGTGACAGCAACGATCAAAATAAATGCTGCCAGGCATAATAACGTCAGCCTTAAGTCAATGGCAACTATCAGACCTGCAGTGGCCGCAATGCCCTTACCGCCCTTGAAATTAAGGTAGAACGGATAATTGTGACCTAATATTACGCCGAAGCCTGTATACAAAGTCAGGAGATAAATCATCTCCGGCTGGGTCCGGAACAAAAACCGGATCATCAGACAGGGCAGCAATGATTTTAAAAAGTCACCGATAAAAACGATTGCTCCGGCTTTAGCTCCCATGACCCTTAAGGCGTTGGTAGTGCCGGAGTTCCCGCTTCCATAATTGCGGATATCAATTTTATGAGCCTTTCCGTAAAAATAGCCGGATTGTAAGAGGCCGAATATATAACCGGCAATAAGACAGATGATACGTTCCATACTACTGCTCCTTCCCGCTTCTTTCTCTGTATATAAACTTAAGGGAGGTTCCACGGAAACCGAATGCTTCCCGGATCTTATTCTCTAAGTATCTGGTATAGGAAAAGTGAGTCAGCTCCTTATCATTTACAAAGATAACAAAAGTCGGAGGCTTTACGGCTACCTGGGTAATATAATAAAGTCTTAAACGCTTGCCTTTGTCAGAGGGCGGCTGCTGAAGGGCAACGGCTTCTGTCATGATCTCATTTAAAATACCGGTTGCAATCCGAAGGGTTTGATTTTCCCGAACCATATCGATCACTTCAAACAGCTTATTCATCCTCAGTCCTGTTTTTGCAGAAATAAATACGAACTCTGCATAAGGCATGAAAGACAAGGTATTTTTAATCTTGTTGGTATATTCATAAATAGTTTTATCATTTTTTTCAATGGCATCCCATTTGTTAACTGCAACAACGATGCCCTTTCCTCGCTCATGGGCTATGCCTGCGATCTTCGCATCCTGCTCTGTTACACCTTCTTCCGCGTCTATGACCACTACCACCACATCGGCCCGTTCAACGGCCGTTACGGTCCGGATGATGCTGTAACGTTCCAGTTCCTCTTTGATCTTGCTTTTCCGTCTGAGGCCTGCCGTATCAATAAATACGTATTCTGTTCCTTCATGAACAATCTCCGTATCCACTGCATCTCTGGTAGTGCCTGCAATATTGGAAACAATGACCCGGTTTTCTCCAAGAAGCTGATTTATAATAGAAGATTTACCCACATTGGGCTTACCTACAATTGCAATTCTCGGCCTGTCATCCTCTTCCTCCTCTGTTTCAGAGAGATCAAAATGTTTTGCCACCTCATCAAGAAGATCTCCAAGGCCAAGCCTGGAAGCTGCCGATACCGGGATTGGATCACCGATACCCAGATTATAAAACTCATATACATCATTTCCAAACTTCTGGAAACTGTCTACCTTATTGACCGCAAGGACAATGGGTTTTTTTGATTTCCGCAGCATATCCGCCACCTTGGAATCTGCATCCACCAGACCCTGGCGGACATCCACAATAAAGATGATGACATCTGCAGTGGCTATGGCAATCTCCGCCTGCTCCCGCATCTGAGACAGAATGATGTCGCTGCTGTCCGGCTCAATACCTCCTGTATCGATCAGGGTAAAATTCATATCCAGCCAGGTACAGTCCGCATAGATCCTGTCCCTGGTAACGCCCGGTGTATCCTTTACAATGGAAATGGTGTCACCGGCTAAAACATTAAATAACGTAGACTTACCCACATTGGGGCGGCCTACGATGGCAACCACTGGTTTACTCATATATTAACTTCCTTTCTTCTTTTCGCCCATGCTGTCAGGGCATAAAGACATAACCGTATGGTATTTCTCCCCACACCCATATTTTCCAGGCAGGGCCCGCCCTGCTTACTGGTTGAAAGGGATACCTCCAAGGGTGTTTAACTCATATCCTTCATAAGAAGCTTCGTTGTCTGTTACCGGCCCAAGAACAGCCTGTACAAAATCCTGACCGCTTGATTTTACAATATCTACCTGTACTTGTAAAGCATTTTGTACATCCTGCCTGGTCAGGTCATCAAGAAAGACCTCTTCTCCGCTTCGGAACATGCATTCCGGAAGCAATAACCGTTTGCCCATGGTTTTTCCTTTCAGCTGTCCCATTAAATCCTGGCCGGTGATTAAGCCGGCAACTGTGATCTGTTCTCCGAAAAAAACATTGGTAATAGGGTAAATATGAATGACCCGTCCCGGAAACTTTTCCTGGATCATTCTTGCATGCTGTTCAATGTAAGGAGCCGCCAGTCTGCCGGTTGCTATGGAAATTTCTTCGATCTCATCATCACCTGTCATACGATCCAGGGCAGCCTTGATCTCTCCTTCCAGAAGCCGGAGCATTCCCACACCGTTTTCCAGCTGGATATATCCGTCGTAACGGTCCTCTTCCGGAAGGGGCTGACCAGCCAGAATGTAAAGCTCATCGCTGGCGTGAATAAAATGGTTTCCATAGGTCTTATACAGCTTTTTCTGCCACCGTTCTATAATTGTTACAATCTCCTTTGCATCCTCTCCCGTAAAGGGCTGCAAAGGATACAGGCCATCCCTGTATTTTGACATTCCCACCGGAACAGCAGAGACGCTCTCCATGTATGGAAGGAACTTTGATAAATCCTCTATGGTTCTCTCCAGCTCCTTTCCGTCATTGACGCCCTTGCACAGCACGATCTGTCCGTTCATGGGGATCTCTGCCTCATACAGCTTTTGAATCTTCTCCAGGGCCTTGCCTGCAAACCGGTTGTGAAGCATCTGGCACCTTAGGGAAGGATTGGTGGTATGGACGGAGATGTTAATAGGTGCCAGCTTAAACTTAATGATGCGGTCTATGTCATGATCGCTCATATTGGTGAGCGTCACGTAATTCCCCTGCAAAAAGGATAGCCTGGAATCGTCATCCTTAAAATACAGGGTTTCTCTCATTCCAGGAGGCATCTGGTCTATAAAGCAGAAAATACATTTGTTCCGGCAGGACCTGTATTCGCTCATCAGCCCGTTTTCAAAGGTAATCCCCAGATCCTCGTATTGGTTTTCTATTTCCAGCTCCCATTCTTCCCCATTATTTTTTTTCACTGCCATGAGGATGGACTCGCTGTTAATATAATATTCATAATCAAAAATGTCTTCCAGCTCATGACCATCTATGGACAGGACCGCATCCCCTGGCTCCAGTTCCAATTGGTCTGCAATGGAGCCGGTGTCGACTGCTTTTATAATATGTCCTCTTTTGCTCATCTTAATTTTACCTTTCATTTAACTGCCCATGCTTTTGGAGCAGTGCCACCCCGTTTTACCGGGTGTAAAGGTATACCCGCAGGATGTTTTTGTAGCTGTCCCATATATCATAGCAAGATTGTTACTCTTTGTAAAGGAAGCCTTTTTTGTTTTTTTCCTGGAAATACGGCCAAGGCTATTGACGCATTCTGTCAATCAATGGTATAAAAGGGTGTAAGATTTAAAAAGCAGGCAGTCTTACGGCTGGCTGTTCATTTATTATGGAGGAATCTTTGTCATGGCAAATGATTATGTATTCAACGACCAACTACCTGTTGCTCCCTTGAAGATCGCAGCGCTGGAAAGCTGCCGGGAACTGGCCGGGAAAGTAAACGACCACATCGTAGGCTTCCGAAGAAATGATATCCAGGAGCTTATACGCCGGAAAGCTGATCTTCACTATCGTGGGTATGATGTGGACTCTTATCTTCTCAAATGCGAATGCCCGCGTTTTGGAAGCGGAGAAGCAAAAGGCATTATCAGGGAATCTGTCCGTGGAACAGACGTCTTCGTAATGGCAGACGTCACTAATCACAGCATAACCTATACGGTCAATGGTTATACCAACCATATGTCTCCTGACGATCATTTTCAGGATTTAAAACGGATCATCGGCGCATGCAGCGCAACGGCCCACAGGGTGTGTGTGATTATGCCGTTTTTATATGAAAGCCGTCAGCATAAAAGGACGAAAAGGGAGTCTCTGGACTGCGCCATGGCTTTGGAAGAGCTGGTTCATATGGGAGTCAGCAATATCATTACTTTTGATGCTCATGATCCCCGAGTTCAAAACGCTATTCCATTAAACGGATTTGACAATTTCATGGCCACATACCAGTTTGTCAAGGCAGTGCTAAGGAAGTATCCGGACTTAAAGATTGATAAAGAACATTTAATGGTCATCAGCCCGGATGAAGGTGCTATGGACCGTGCCGTGTACCTGGCTAACAACTTAAGCGTGGATATGGGGATGTTCTATAAAAGGCGGGATTACTCCAAGGTAATCGGCGGGCGGAACCCCATTGTCGCCCATGAATTCTTAGGTTCCTCTGTAGAGGGCAAAACCGTACTGATCGTAGACGATATGATTTCCTCAGGGGAAAGCATGCTGGATACTGCAAAGGAATTAAAGGAACGCAAAGCAGATAAGGTCATTGTTTGCTGTACCTTTGGCCTGTTTACCAATGGGCTGACGAAATTTGACGAATACTACAACAGGGGCTTTATCGACTGTGTCGTTACGGCCAATTTAAACTACCGTCCCAAGGAACTGCAGGAAAGAGAATGGTATGTGGAGGCGGACATCAGTAAATACATAGGAGCGGTTATTAATTCCTTAAACCATGACGTGCCCATAAGCAGAGCCCTTTCTTCTACAGAAAAGATACAGAATCTATTAAAGAAGTACCGTCTATAGTCTAAGCAGTAAAAGCCGTATAAACATAAGAGAATCAAACCATAAAAAGACACCTTGAACATGGTTTTCCAAACCAGTCATGGTGTCTTTTCCTACGGGGCGGTACTTTCCTGCCCTCCCCCTATGGTCAAAGGCTGCTTTTTTCCCTGATTCCCAAAAACGCCGCCAGATTTCCTCTCTCATTTCCGGTTCTGCGATGGGAAAACAGATAGTCTGAATTACAATGGGTACAGATATCTGTTACCTGTATATTCTCCTGCCTCACCCCTGCATCCAACAGCACAATTTCATTGGCCCGCCATAAATCCAGCAAATACTTCCCATTCCCCTTTTCCGTTAATATACTGTTCCAATTTATACGATCATACCCCTCCATAAATTCCAGGGCAACCTCGCTTCCCACCTCATAGCACTCCCTGCAAATACTGGGACCAATGCAGGCAAGCACATCTTCCGCCCTTGTTCCAAAGGCCTCTCTCATTTTATCCAAGGTAATCTTTCCCATTTGTCTCACAGTCCCTCTCCAGCCGGAATGGCTGAGACCAACGGCCAGATGGACAGGATCCAGAAAATAAAGGGGTACGCAATCCGCATAAAAGGTGACCAGAGTAATTCCGGGAACATTAGTGATCAATCCATCCACGTCTTTGTAATCCCGTTCCTTTACAATCCCTTTGCCCGCGTCCTCCTCCGTCACCAGACGGACGTTGGTCGTATGGGTCTGATAGGATAAAACCATCCGTTCCACATCCACTTCCAGGGCCTTTCCCATCCTGCGGTAATTTTCCAGAACATGGTCAGGATTATCTCCCCTTGTAAATGTAAAATTCATAGTGGCAAATTTCCCCTGACTGACGCCTCCCAGCTTTGTGGAAAACCCCTGATTTACCAGCCCGGTTTTTTCTAGCAGCGGAAATGACAAATAAGGTACCTTTTCCGCTGTCTTATAATCCATATTCATTACCTGAACGCTTCGTTTCCACATATCTTCCATCACACCTTTGTTTAAAATGCATCCTTGATCAGCCGGATATCCTGTCCCAGGATTGCCACCACATCAAACCGGCAGGGAATGTCATCTCCCAGACGGTGCCGGTACAGATACCCTTTGGCTGCGTTCCTGATTTTTCCTTGCTTCAATAAATGAACCGCTTCTGCCGGATCACCCTTTTCCAGGTTCCGCCGGTACTTTACCTCTATAAAGACCAGTTCTTTCCCGTCCATTGCAATAATATCAATTTCACCCTTTGGATCCCGGTAATTCCGTTCCACTATTACATACCCGTTATTTTCCAAATATGCAGCCGCTGCCCTCTCATATTCCTTTCCCACTTCCCGACAATTTTTCAAAGATATCCTCCAATTTCCGGCACCACCCCGAGAGATCTTATTAATTCCTGAAAAATCCTGATTTCACGTTCCGTCAACCAATAATATTCTTTATAAAACTTCGTCTGTGAATGGGACAGGGGCCAAATTCCTTTAGTGCTTTCATATGAACAGCTGTTCCATAGCCTTTATGCCTGGAAAAACCATATTCCGGGAACAATTTGTCATATTCCTCCATCATATGGTCCCTGGTCACCTTTGCCATAATGCTTGCCGCAGCAATGGATACACTTTTCCCATCTCCCTTAATAATTGGAACCTGGGAAGCTGCAATACCTGGAATGGTGACTGCGTCATTTAAAAACACGTTTGGCTCTATTTCCAATTTGGCTACGGCAAGCCTCATGGCTTCATAAGTAGCCTGCAGGATATTTATTTCATCGATCCGGTCGGCGCCGACCACACCTACTGCAAAAGCAGAAGCCTTTTCCATAATCTCTTCAAACAAGGCTTCCCTTCGTTTTTCAGACAGCTTTTTAGAATCATTTAAAAAAAGGATCTCACAGTCTCTTGGAAGGATAACCGCACCTGCAACCACCGGCCCGGCCAAAGGTCCCCGGCCGGCCTCATCAATGCCGCATACCAGTACTTGGTCTTCATATTGACGCTCATATACTTTCATTTTCTCCAGACGATCCCGCTCTTCCTGAAGTTTTTCTTCTGTTAATTTTCTCATTTATTTATCTCCTAGTGAATCAGGCGGATATGCTAACATATCCTGCAGATGCCCGATGAAGCAGGGCTCACCTCATTTGCCATTGAAAAACAGGGCTTTGCTCTTTTCCATAAAAGCAAACCCCTATCATTTATACCGGCTATGACACAGGAAATTCCAGAGTTATCCGCCCAAGCTTCCCGCTTCGAAAATCATCAATCAAAAGGTTAGAAGCCTTCATCAGATCCAGTTCTCCGCCCTTTGCCAGACAGGCTCTGACCCGCGCCACCTGCTTTAGAGCATCCAGTTCATTTAAGCTTTCTATTCCATACCGGTCAGAAAGAACCTGGGGATATTTTTTTGTCAGGAAACGGATAAGCTCCATGGCAAGTTCATCCTTATTCAATATCTCATCATTGACCGATCCAATAAGAGCAAGGCGGATCCCTACCTGCTGGTCCTCAAATCTAGGCCAGAGAATGCCGGGAGTGTCAAGAAGCTCCAGGCTCTTGTTCAGCCTGATCCATTGATTCCCTTTGGTTACGCCTGGTCTGTTTCCTGTTTTTGCACATGCTTTTCCTGCAAAAGAGTTGATAAAGGTGGACTTTCCCACATTAGGGATTCCAACCACCATAGCGCGCACCGGACGGTTTAAGATTCCTCTTCTCCGGTCACGTTCGATTTTTTCCTTGCATGCTTCCTGTACAACACCGTTGATCTGCTTTAGGCCTGCACCGTTTCTGGAATTCACCTTAACAACGTGGCAGCCCTGGGTCTCAAAATAAGACTGCCAGACGCTGTTGCAGCGTTCATCAGCAAGATCTGATTTGTTCAGCAGAACGATACGTGCCTTTCCTGCCCCCAATTCATCAATATCAGGGTTCCGGCTGCTTAAGGGGACTCTCGCATCTACCAGTTCTATGATCAAATCAATTAATTTAATATCTTCTTTCATAGCCCTTTTGGCTTTGGTCATGTGACCGGGATACCATTGTATATTCATAACATTCCTCTACTTTGAACGAATTAGTTCCATTTTTACCAAAGGCAGCATCCGGAACCATACTTTTCCCTGGATCTGGTCTCTGCTTACGTTTCCAATATTAGCGAAGCGGCTGTCTTCGCTGCTGTCCCTGTTGTCACCCAGGAGAAAATATTCTTGAGCTCCAAGCTTAATAGGCTTTTCCGCAAGTCCGGCCAAAGAGATTCGTCCCGGACCGGCTGGTTCCTTCAGCCTTTCGCCGTCAATATAGATTCCATCGTTTTTAATCTGCACGGTTTCACCTGGCAGACCAACGACCCGCTTTACGTTCATTTTCTGATCTTCTCTTTGAAACACTACCACATCAAACCGGTCCGGATTGCCAAAATCATAAACCAGCCGGTCCATGAAAACCACATCCTCCGAGGCGAGAAGAGGAAGCATGGAATGTCCTGCGATCACGATCTGTGTTCCATAGGCATAGACAAGAAACCATGCAAATGCGATCACTACAACAATGTCAACGATCCAGTTGACTACATGCCGCAGCTTATTATTATCTTCACTGTGATAAAAATCCATGTATGAAACACCCCATTTTTAAGGAAATCCGATTTGCTTTTCAACCAATGGCTGATTCACTTATATATCAGGCAGCCCGCCTTTATAAGGCAAATTATGCCAATTATGCCAAGAAAGGGACAATTTGCATTGTCCCCCTCACCTGATCCGGAATTATTTAACTGATTCTTTTACCTTGGCAGCCTTACCTACTCTGTCTCTTAAGTAATACAGTTTCGCTCTTCTTACTTTACCTCTTCTAACAACTTCAATGTTGTCTACGGAAGGGGAATGCAATGGCCAGGTTTTCTCAACACCAATACCGTTAGAATTCTTTCTTACGGTAAAGGTCTCTCTGGCGCCGCCGTTCTGTCTTTTAATAACAGTTCCTTCAAAAATCTGGATTCTTTCACGGGTTCCCTCTTTGATCTTGTTGTATACCTTAACGGTATCGCCAACGTTGAATTCAGGAACGGTCTGCTTTAACTGTGCTGCTTCAATATTCTTAATAATTTCGTTCATTGTGTGAACCTCCTTGATATTATTTGATGTTCTTAATACTTCTCATTTGAATCCGTAACAGAGGAACATCTCCTTTTCATCACAACGCTATATATTTTATCATAATGGTGCTTAGAATGCAAGTCCTTTTATTTGGCTTTGCATTCCTTTGTGCGTAAACGTATGTCATTTCTGTCTTTGCAGACAGGATCTATTCCTGAAAGGACTGTTCCGCCTGATTATTCCTGTTTTTCTATCTCAATTTCCAGTCTTTTCAAATATTCTGCTTCTTTTGCAGATAAGCTGGCACCGGTTAAAAGGTCCGGTCTGCGTTCCAGGGTCCGCTTAATGGACTGTTCTCTTCGCCAGACATCAATGTTTTTATGGTGCCCGGATAAAAGGATTTCAGGAACGCGAAGGCCTCTGTATTCTTCCGGCCTGGTATACTGGGGATATTCCAGAAGATTATCGTGAAAGGATTCAAATTCAGCAGAGGTATCGTTGTTTAAAACCCCGGGAATCAGACGGGAAATGCAGTCGATCATGACCATGGCCGGAAGCTCTCCTCCTGTTAACACATAGTCGCCAATGGAAAGATAATCCGTGGCAACCAGCTCCAAAGCTCTCTCATCAATTCCTTCATAATGTCCGCACAGGAAAACAAGATCCTCTTCCTTTGCAAGTTCCTCAGCGATCTTCTGATTAAATACCCTTCCCTGGGGAGTCATATAAATGACCCTTGGCTTTTTTTTGATTTTCTCACACAGAGCATCATATGCCTCACAAATGGGCATGGGCTGCATGACCATTCCGGCTCCGCCTCCATAGGGATAATCATCCACATGGCGGTGCTTGTCCGTGGAATATTCCCGGATATCAATGGCTTCAATGGATAACAGGCCTTTTTCCGCCGCTCTCCCGATGATGCTGGTGTTCAGGCCGTTTAGGACCATCTCAGGAAACAGGGTTAATATGTGATAATTCATTGTCTATTTCCACTCCTCTATCTTAATCCAGAAGCCCATCCATGATGTGAACCGTTACAAGCCCTTCCGTCAGATCCACATTCCGCACGCATTCCTTGATTGCCGGAAGCAGTACCTCTTTCCCTTCTGCCGTTTTTACTTCGTAGACATCATTGGCTCCAGTCTTTATCACATCGGTCAGGATTCCCAATTCCTCTCCCTCCTCCGTGACAACCCGAAGTCCGATTAAGTCAACAATGAAATTTTCATCCGGCCCAAGCTCAACTGCCTGGTCTCTGGTTATGAGCAGATCTTTTCCCTTATATTTTTCAATGTCATTAATGGAATCATATCCTTTGAATTTTAGGATTACCATATTCTTAAAAAATTTTACTCCCTGGATCTCCAGCTCCCTGCGTTCCTGACCGGCATCCAGGATCACTTTCTTTAATTCATTAAAACGGTTTACATCATCTGTAGTTGGATAAACCTTTACTTCTCCTCTCACCCCGTGGGTGGATGAGATCACGCCAACTCTTAACAAATTCTCCATCTGTCTCTCCATGTATTTAGAAGTCTGATTCGCTATGCTCGTCCAACGGTCCATCGGTTTAAGTCAGACGCACTTACCTCATCAAACAGATTATGCCAAAAGAAACCGGATATGACTATCCGGCTCATGAAACGGCTGAATGCTAAAAGGACCGTCGTCCCGACAGGCCGGCGGTCTTTTCCTGTTACTGGATTTCTACAGTAACCTTTTTATCTTCTTTGGAAGCGGCTGCTTTTACAACAGAGCGGATAGCTTTTGCGATCCTGCCCTGTTTGCCGATTACCTTGCCCATGTCGGAAGGCGCCACCGTAAGCTCAAGAATAATTTCATCCTCTTTTACGGTTTCAGTAACAACAACCTGATCCGGATTATCAACCAGTGCTCTTGCAATTACTTCTACTAATTCCTTCATATGCTTCACCTCTCACTACTGGATACCGGCGATCTTTAAAAGCTTGCTTACAACTTCGGTTGGCTGAGCACCTGCTGTTAACCACTTCTTAGCGTTCTCCTCATTAAACTTGATGACGCTTGGTTCTGTGGTAGGATCATAGTAACCAACCTCTTCGATGAATCTGCCATCTCTTGGAGATCTGGAATCTGCAACTACAATTCTATAGAAAGGAGCCTTTTTCTGACCCATTCTTTTTAATCTCATTTTTACTGCCATTGTGAAATTCACCTCCTTAAACCTTGGATTCTGAAACTGATTTATAGCGAACGCAGAAATCTGCCTTGCTAACATATAAAAGTAGATTAAAACGGCAATTTCAATTTGCCAAACATTCCCCCATGGCGTTTTCCGCCGCCCATCATACCGGGAAGCTGTTTCATCATCTTTTTCATCTGGTCAAACTGCTTTACAATGCGGTTTACCTCACCGATGTCCACGCCTGCTCCTTTTGCAACACGCTGCTTTCTGGAAGCATTTTTCATAAGATCCGGATTCAGCCGTTCCTTGCTGGTCATAGAAAGAATAATTGCTTCCACCCGATCCATGGCTCTTTCATCAAGATCCATGTCCTTCATCTGGCCCATGCCAGGCATCATGCCTAAAATGCTTGCCATTCCGCCCATTTTCTTTATCTGGCTCATCTGATCCAGGAAATCGTTATAATCAAATTCGGCCTTGCGGAGCTTTTGAGACAGTTCCTTTGCTTTCTCTTCGTCAACCTGCAATTCGGCTTTTTCAATCAGAGATAGGATGTCTCCCATACCAAGTATCCGGGAAGCCATGCGGTCAGGATAAAATTGTTCCAGATCCGAAAGCTTTTCTCCCATGCCTACATAAAGAACCGGCTTTCCGGTCACCGCACGGATGGAAAGGGCCGCACCGCCTCTGGTATCACCGTCAAGCTTTGTGATAATGACACCGTCAATCCCGATCTTATCATTAAACATTCCTGCTACGTTTACTGCATCCTGCCCTGTCATGGCATCTACTACCAGGATGGTCTGATGAACCTCAACCGTCCCTTTGATTTCGATCAGTTCGTTCATCATGTCTTCATCAATATGAAGACGACCTGCCGTATCCAGAATAACTACATTCTGATCATTTTTTGCCGCGTAAGCAATAGCGGCCTTTGCAATATCTGCCGGTTTGTGGTTTTCTCCCATGGAAAACACGGGAACCCCCTGCTTTTCTCCGTTGATCTGCAGCTGCTTAATGGCAGCCGGACGATAAACGTCACAGGCAACCAGAAGAGGCTTTCTCCCCTTTGCCTTAAGCTTTCCTGCAATCTTGGCAGTTGTGGTGGTTTTTCCGGCACCCTGAAGGCCTGCCATCATGATGATGGTCATATCGCCGGCGGGCTTTAGCCGGATCTCAGTCGTCTCAGAGCCCATCAGCTTTACCAGCTCTTCATTTACAATCTTTATTACCATCTGTCCGGGAGTCAGGCTGTTCTGGACATCCTGTCCAATGGCCCGCTCCTGAACGGCACTTATAAACTGTTTCACAACCTTAAAGCTTACGTCGGCTTCCAGTAAAGCCATCTTCACTTCTTTAAGGGCTGTTTTTACATCGGCTTCGGACAAACGTCCCTTGCCTCTTAAGCTCTTAAATACATTCTGTAATTTATCGGATAAGCTCTCAAAAGCCATCTAACGCCCTCCTAATGAGCTTCCAGCTCGATGATTTCGCCCGATATCTCCTCGATGCGATGGATCAGATTCATATCATTCGTACCGGCAAATTCTTTTGTCAGACTCTGAATCTCTCTGGCCAGCTTCTTTGTCTGTTCAAATTTTTTTACCAGCTGAAGCTTTTCCTCGTAGCCCTCCAGAATCTTATCGCACCGCTTAATTAGGTCATGAACCCCTTGACGGCTGATTCCTTGTTCTTCTGCAATCTCGCTTAAAGAAAGGTCATAGAAAACCACGTCTTCATAAATATGCCTTTGATGCTCTGTTAAAAGAGCTCCGTAGAAATCATATAGTAAGCCTTGTCTTGCAATCCTTTCCATATCATCACCTGGGATATCATACAATACTTTTTGTAAGGTGTCAAGTGTTTTTTCTTTACACCCTGTAATGTTATCATTAATTATTACGAAAGCGGTTTTTCAAGAAACTTTTTCATGAAATAATAAAGCTTTCTGCTATGGACGATATAGCTTCCGTGCCCTTCTCCCGGAAGAATCCGAAGGCTGCTGTCCTTGATCCTTGATGCCAGATAGCGGGTATGGGATTCACGGATCATATCTCTTTCTCCCGCTAAAATCAGGGTGGGAATTGTGATGCTTTCCAGTTCCTTTGCGGTAATCCGGGGTTCTAAAAGGATCATCCGCAGCTTTCGGTCATGGCTTAAGGTTTCCATAAGGGCGAAAATTTTATACCAGTACCATTTTAAACCTTGAGGATTCGCATTTGCGCCACAAAGCACCAGCTTTGAAAAAAGGTCCGGATGCCGGGCAGCCGCTAGGATTCCAAGGATACCCCCATCGCTGAAGCCGCAGAAATACGGTCTTTCCAGTTCCATGATCCTGATAAATTCCGCAACATCCTCCGCCATTTCATGATAACCCAGGGTTTTCACCCTGGTGCTTTTTCCATGATCCCTGGAATCCAGGGCGTAAACCGTATAGTCTTTCTTTAAAAGCTCCGCCGTTTCATCAAAGATCCTGTGATCCTCCCCATTCCCATGGACAAGAAGGATTGCCGGGCCGGAGCCTGACACTTCATAGAACAGCGTGATTCCGTTCACATCAATATACACGGCTTCTCCTTATCTTTGAGGAACGATTTCGATCCAGTAGCCGTCAGGATCACTGATGAAATAGATTCCCATGGCAGGGTTTTCAAAGCAGATAACTCCCATATCCTTATGCTTTTTATACCAGCTTTCGTATTCATCTGTTTGAAATGCCAGATGAAACTCGCATTCTCCAAGATTATAAGGTTCTTTTCGCTCTGTTAAATAGGTCAGTTCCAAAGTAAAATCACTTTTTCCGTCACCTAAATATACCAGTTGAAAGGAACCGTCTCCCGCAGTCTTTTCCCGGACGGGGGTAAGTCCCAGCGCATCTTTATAGAATTTTAAACTCTTTTCCAGATCAAGTACATTAAAATTAAAATGGTTAAATGTAATCATACCGCTGTCACTCCTTTTCTTTTTCAAAACAGATACGCTTCCCTTTCGATCAGTTACGTACCGCATCCTGTCCTGTCTATCATACCATACATATGATCCCACTTGTCAACTGCAACCGGATTTCTTCTGCAGGAAAAATAAATAAACCGCATGTTGCCTGGTTTCAAAGGTTTTGGGCCATCTTTTTATTAAGAAAGGCCCGGCCTTTTTAGTGAGAGCCGGACCTGATGAAATCATTATTTTTTCGGTATTAGAGCTTTTGTACCCCCCATGTAGGGCTGCAATGCGTCGGGAATCCTCACGGTTCCGTCTGCCTGTAAGTTATTCTCCAGAAAGGCGATCAGCATTCTTGGAGGAGCAACTACGGTGTTATTTAAGGTATGGGCAAAATACTTCCTTCCATCATCTCCGGCAACACGGATCTTCAGCCTTCTTGCCTGTGCATCCCCTAAATTTGAACAGCTTCCCACTTCGAAATACTTCTTCTGTCTTGGGGACCATGCCTCCACATCTACTGATTTCACCTTTAAATCTGCCAGGTCTCCGGAACAGCATTCCAGAGTTCTTACAGGGATATCCAGAGATCGGAACAAATCAACGGTATTCTGCCACAATTTATCATACCATTCCATACTGTCTTCCGGTTTGCAGACAACGATCATTTCCTGCTTCTCAAACTGATGGATCCGGTATACGCCGCGTTCCTCTAATCCATGAGCGCCCTTTTCCTTCCGGAAGCAGGGAGAGTAACTGGTAAGGGTCTGAGGAAGCTTTCCTTCCGGAAGGATGGTATCAATAAATTTTCCGATCATGGAATGCTCGCTGGTACCGATGAGATACAAATCCTCTCCTTCGATCTTATACATCATAGCATCCATTTCAGCAAAGCTCATAACTCCGGTTACAACTTCGCTGCGGATCATAAATGGGGGAACACAGTAGGTGAATCCACGGTTTATCATGAAATCCCTTGCGTAAGATATTACGGAAGAATGAAGCCTTGCAATATCACCCATCAAATAATAAAAACCATTGCCTGCCACTTTTCTGGCACTGTCAAGATCAATTCCGTCAAAGCTTTCCATAATGTCTGTATGGTAGGGGATATCAAACTCTGGCACAACCGGTTCGCCGTAGCGTTCTACCTCTACATTCTCGCTGTCATCCTTGCCGATGGGAACGCTGGGATCAATGATATTGGGAATTGTCATCATGATCTTTTTGATTCTTTCTTCCAGATCACGTTCCTTTTCTTCCAACTGGGCCAGATGCTGGGAAGCATCGGTTACCTGTTTTTTCATACCTTCTGCTTCTTCCTTTTTTCCCTGTCCCATTAAGGCACCGATCTGTTTGGAAAGCTTGTTTCGTTCCGCCCTTAAAGCATCCCCTTCCTGCTTTGTCTTACGGTTCTGCTCATCTAGTTCAATGACTTCGTCAACTAACGACAGTTTGTTGTCCTGGAATTTATTTTTAATATTTTCCTTTACAATTTCAGGATTTTCTCTTACAAACTTTAAATCTAACATGGTATTCCTCCTGGTTTTTCCTAAATATTTTCTGCGAAAATTCTCCCGCATATAGTCTGCCGTTGATTATACTACAAAAAAAGGGCAAAGAAAAGCCCCTTTCCCAAAATTATCCTTGCCTGCCATTACTCGCGAATGAGCAGAGACAGGATTTCCTCAAAACACACTCCGTTCTCGATGGGAACATGAAGTTCATCGGATTTTAAAATGCAGGCCTTTACAAAATGGGCTGCTTTTTTCACTGCATCCGATAACGGGGTTCCTTTCACCGTTTCAGCTGCCAGGATGCTGGAAAACACATCTCCTGTTCCCGGCCGTTCACTTCCCACATGGAGAGAGCGTAAAAAATGCGGCTCCCGGCTCTTTTCCGCTACCAGATTGGTTACATAGCCGCCTTCCCTGATGCCTGTGACAACCACGGAATCCGGACCCATATCCCAAATTTCGGCCGCCATTGCAAGAAGTTCAGAACGCTTCCAGCCGTTTGTACGGTATTTTCTTCCGGTTAAAATACAGGCTTCTGTTAAGTTCGGGGTCACAATATCTCCATATCCTACCAATTCCTTCATACGGCTGCACATCCTATCCGTATAAGTCTGGTAAGCCTTTCCATGATCTCCCATAATGGGATCCACTAAAACCACGGTATCCGGTGTGCTAAAATCCTTAATCATGTCAATGACGATTCCGATCTGTTCCTCAGAGCCTAAAAATCCGCTGTAGATCCCATCGAAGGTCAAATTCAGTTTCTTCCACTGTTCCACATACAAAGGCATTTTCCCTGTATAATCATCAAAAAAATAAGTAGGAAAACCGGTATGGTTAGACAGTATGGAAGTAGGGACCGGACAGCACTGGACCTTTAAGGCGGATAGTATGGGCAAGGCCACTGTCAGAGAACAGCGGCCATATCCCGATAAGTCATGAATGGCAGCGATTTTTTTCTGATGTTTTTCTGATGTCATAAAAGTTTCCTCTTTTCTGCCAATCCTTTTAGGTATTGAATGGATACTTGCAGATATCCCTAATCAATCTTTTCAAATAATCCGGATCTGACCAGGGCATTACGAAGCGGCATGTAAATGATGACGGAAACAATGGCAGAGGTTACCGCATTAATGGAAGTAGATGCAATGTTCCAAGCCAGTGCCAGCTCTGCCGCAGGTTTTCCCAGGATCAGAAGCTTGTAATAGTAACCCACAAGGGGATCAAAAATCACATTAAACAGCAGACCGCCTGCCGCCGCTGCAATGGTCCAGGTCAGTATATGCTTTTTGTCGGTGGAATCATTGATCCTGCCTATGTTATGGGCCAGAAATCCGGTGATGAGTCCGATGCACAGCTTTAAGAGAAAGGTTTTTGGTGCATATACCACATAAACCGGATCAAAGAGATCTCCTATGGTCATGCCGATGGCACCGCCTAATCCGCCGTATAAGCCACCCACTAAAAGTGCGCCTAATACGCAGACCGCATTTCCAAGATGAATGGATGTCGCATCTCCTCCCGGAAGGGTGATTTTAAATTGCAGGAATGTAAATACTACGTAGGACATGGCCGCAAACAGTCCCGTCAGTGCGATCTTATAAATCCTGTTGTTTGTTTTGCTCATTGGTTAATCCTCCCATGGTGCTTTGTTGTTCTTTATCTTAGCACGCAAGTGGAGTGTTATAAATATCCAGTCCGGATATATTGAACCATACCAGTTTAATCATGAGACTGAATGCAGATCAGAGTTCCTGATTCAAAGTCAATGGCACCGTTCGTACCGGTCAGCTCATTGCTGATACAAAGGCTGGTGCCCAGGTCAATGTCTTTTTCAAAAAGAGGATATTTAAATCCGGTCAATGTGATTTTCTTCACCTCACCACACAACGGAAGGAAGGAAATATATTTCCCCCATAACGTTTCCGCCTGAAACGTCCTTCCCTTTTCGATCACAGTGATCCAGTTTTTTTCATCTACAATAGCGGCCTCCACGCCTTTTTTCAGGCAGGCATAAAGCAAATGGAGATTTCCTATGAAATGGTCCATTCTGCCTCCGGTAGCCCCCAGGAGAATCAGTCTGGTACAACCAAGGCCAATGGCAGTATTTAAGGCCAGCTCCGTGTCGGTTTCATCCTTTTCCGGTTTGTGGGTTTCCCAGGCAATCTCTTCCCGGCTGCATTTGTATTGGGCAAGAACATCTTCTGATACCGTATCAAAATCTCCCACAATGGCATCCGGCTTTAAATGGAGCCGGGAAAGAGCCGCAAGCCCCCCATCCACTGCAATTATTTTATCAAACCTTCTGTTTTCTAAAAATCTTCCGGCAAAATCATAGTCTAAGATGCCTCCGGTAACGATCAAACCTATTAATTCTTCTTTCACCCTTCATATTCCTCAAATATTTTTAAAAATGCTTTTGTATTGGCGGCCGCATTTCCTTTAAAAACGGCTGAACCAGCTACAAATACGTTAGCTCCTGCCTCAATCAGTTCTCTTACATTGTCACAGGTTACGCCTCCGTCCACCTGTATGTCTGTTTCAAGATGACGCTCTATGCAAATGCGCCTTAAAGCCCTCACCTTTTCCAGGGTATAGGGGATGAATTTCTGCCCTCCGAATCCTGGATTTACTGACATGATCAAAACCATGTCCAATTCCGGCAGAATCTGATCCAGAACGGATAAGGAAGTCGCGGGATTAAGGGCAACTCCTGCTTTTAATCCTGCTTCCTTGATCTGGTTCATAGTACGGTCCAAATGGGTGCAGGCCTCTGCATGAACACAGATAAGGTCAGCTCCCGCCTCTTTCATATCATTGATATATCTTCCCGGTTCCTCTACCATCATATGAACATCAAATATCCGGTCTGTGCAGCTGCGCAGGCTTCCAATCACCGGCATTCCAAATGATATGCTGGGTACAAACGCCCCATCCATCACATCCAAATGAATGTACTGGGCTCCTGCTTCCGCTACATCCACAACCTGCTGTCCAAGAATTTTAAAATCTGCCGCTAATATGGAGGGGGCAAGTTTAAGCATATTAATATCTCCTTTTCTCTTTTAGTTCCTGGTAGAAAAGCCGGTAATTCTCATATCGGCTTCTGTTTATTTTTCCTTCTTCCACCGCATCCTTTACCCCGCAGGTTTTTTCCCCGATGTGCACGCAGCCTAAAAACCGGCAGCCATCTTCATAGGATTCAAACTCCGGGAAATAGTCCTTTAGCCGGCCGCATTCCAAATCTTCCATGTACATGGAGCTAAATCCCGGCGTATCCATTAAATAGGTATCACGTCCCATGCCAAAAAGCTCCGAATGCCTGGTGGTATGCTTTCCTCTCTGGATTTTTTCGCTGATATTTGCAGTTTCCATCTCAGCCTGGGGAAAGAGAAGGTTGGTTAAGGAGGACTTTCCAACTCCGGAAGGTCCTGCAAGCACCGTGGTTTTTCCCTGTACCAGCTCCTTGATCTCCTCAATCCCCTGATCGTCATAGGTGCTGGTAAAGTATAAGGGATAGCCTGCCGCCTCATAGATTTCTCCAAGTGCCTGTTTTTTATCACTGCCACATAAATCTGTTTTATTAAAACAAATTTTTACAGGAACCTCCTGAACCTCCATCATGACCAGAAAACGATCCAGCAGGTTTAAGTTTGGTTCCGGATGGGTAATGGCAAAAAGTACCAGAGCCTGATCCACATTGGCCACGGCAGGGCGGACCAAAGCATTTTTTCTTGGCAGGATAAGATCAATGTTTCCTTTCTTTTCCAGTCGGTCCAGAACAGAAAACTCCACATCATCCCCAACCAGGGGCTTCACGTTTTTATTTCGGAATATGCCCTTTGCCTTGCATTCATAAATATTTTCATCCGCACCATGGACGTAATAAAACCCTGCAATTCCTTTTAAAATTTTTCCTGTCATATATTTTCCTTATGATTGGGGGACCGGAATAAATGTGATGGAATAAGAATTGATCACATCGCCCGTCTCCACATTCACGATCTCTACGGTTCCGCTGGTAACGCCGTAAGCACCTTCAATATTTTTAAATGATACAGGAAGCATCTGGTCGCCTGTCATGGTAACAGGACCCATAAGCTCTCTGACTTCGTCTTTTCCATTGACCGGCTGCCGAAGCTGTATCTTTAAAGTGAGTTGAGTGCTTCCGGAGCCTGGCCCGATGATGTTCTGCAGGGAATAGGATTTGTCTATGGAAGCCAGATATTTGTATTTTGCCTGTTGTACCGTCCCGCTGCTGACTACATAATTCATGGCGGTTCCGGCTTCCACCTGGGAGTTTGCAGTTAAGGACTGACTGATAATGCTGCCCCGGACAACTGTTTCTGAGGCCGCTTCGGTAACCGTTCCCTGAACCAGTCCTACATCAGCCAGCATCTCCAAGGCGATTTCCTCAGTCTGTCCGGCAATATTGGGAACCGTGACTGGATTTACGAGTGCCGGACCACTGCTTACAACCAGGGTTACATTCTCCCCTTCTTTCGCTTCGGCGGGACTGTAACTGATCACATATCCTGCCGCAACGGTATCGCTGTTCTTCTGCTCCACTGTGACTGTCAGACCGCTGCCTTCCAGTGCTGTCTTTGCAGAAGCTCCATCCATCTTCTCCAGCCCAAGCTTCGCTAAGTCAATGGTAACGTGCTCCGGACCTTTGCTGACTACCACATAAACAGCAGAATACTTATCGGTTACGGTACCCTCAACAGGGTCCTGTGATACAATATCCCCTTTATCAAGGGTATCATCAAATACGTAATCACTGACCTTCATATACAGTCCGCCGTTGTCCTTTAGCTTCTGCTCCGCAATATCCGTTGCCAGTCCCACAATGCTTGGCATTTTCACCTTTTTGTCACTTAAAGTTTCTTCTGTAGAAATCTCTGCCGTTGATTCCGTTTCCTTTGGGGATCCAGAACGGAACAGACCACTCACTTTGGAGAATACAATAATAAGCACCACCACAATGAGAATGGCAACAACCACACCTGCTGCAGTCAGGAGCCGTTCTATTTTGGGATTGATGTCATCGTCGGTATCCTGTTTTCTGGTTCTGATACTGCCCGGCTGCTGACCAGGTTTTTTTTCCATGCGGCGCTCCTGCCTCTGTTCCTGGTTTCTGCCTCCATTCCGGCTGACCGCAGGATCTGCCTGAATTTTCCGTCCGGAACGGATCTGTTCCAGCTCTGGCTTTCCTATAATGACCGTCTGGGAATCATCCACCTGGGAATTGTACTGAACAAAATCCCCGTCAGGATTAACAAGTGCCTTCCGCAAATCGGATATGACCTCATGCATGGTTCCGTAACGGTACTCCGGTTTTTTCTCGGTACATTTTAAAATAATATTCTCAAAGCCTACCGGAATTCCCTCATTGTAGTAACTGGGCGGTGTTATTGGATCTTCCAGATGAGCCAGGGCAACAGTCACCGTGTTGTCACCCTGAAACGGGACACGTCCGGCCACCATTTCATACATGGTAATACCCAGAGAATAAATATCGCTTCTGACATCACTATAGCCGCCTCTGGCCTGTTCAGGCGATATGTAATGGACAGAGCCTACCGCAGTTGCACTTAAGGTCTGGGATGAGGCAGCCCTTGCAATACCGAAATCGGCCACCTTTACCTTACCGTCTCTGGCTATGATGATATTCTGCGGCTTAATATCCCGGTGTATGATCCCCTGCTCATGAGCTGCCGCGATCCCCTGTGCTACGGAGATTGCGACGCCGATGGCCTCCTTCACATCAAGACAGCCCTTTTTTATAATATAATTTTTTAATGTAATTCCTTCAATCAGTTCCATAACAATATAATGGAGGTTCCCCTCGTCCACAACATCATAGATATTGACGATGTTTGGATGGGATAGACGGGCCGCTGCCTGGGCCTCCATTTTAAACTTGCTTACAAAACCGCTGTCCGAACTGAATTCTTCCTTTAATACTTTTATAGCGACAGGGCGGTTTAATTTATGGCACAGGGCCTTATACACATCTGACATCCCGCCGGAACCGATCTGGTCCAGTATTTCATATCTGTCCTGTAAAAATGTCCCCGGTCTCAAGATCATAAGCTTACCTCCCTGCCAATTTGGGGTTCAATTAAAACAACGGCTATGTTGTCTTTTCCTCCATTGTCATTGGCTACTGTAATTAATTTTTCTGCCTTTTCCGGCAGCTCCAGTTCCGAGCAGATAATTTCTTCCATCTCAGCGTCCTCAAGCATATTGCTGAGTCCATCGGAACACAGGAGCACATAATCCCCCGGTTCCAGGCTGACTTCAAAAAAATCAATCTCCAGCTTATCCTCTGTACCAACCGCTCTTGTTATAATATTCTTTTTTTCCCGGTAATCCCGGCTTCCACGTTCCAACTGGCCCAAAGACACCAGCTCTTCCACATAGGAATGATCCTTTGTGATCTGCTGCAGCCGGTTCCTTACAAGATACAGACGGCTGTCTCCCACATTTGCCACATACATGGTAGATCCCTCGATCACCGCCGCCACCAGGGTGGTTCCCATACCGTTTCGTTCAGCGCTTTTCATGGATTCCTGGTAAAGCATACCGTTGACCATTAAGATCCCCTCCCGAAGAAGCGGAACAATTTGAGGAGAATCCGCCTGTTTTAAGTGAGCCACCAGATTTTCAGCAATGAATCTGGAAGCATAATCCCCGGCCTGATGGCCGCCCATGCCGTCTGCAACCAAAAAAAGATTGGGCAGTGCACCCAGAGGTTCTGTCTGGGCATAGACATAATCCTGATTGGCCGTGCGGACTCTTCCGGTATCCGTCATTGCGCAAGCCTTCATCGTTTCATTCTCACTTCCTCTTTATTTCTGTTGGCAAAGAGCCAGGCACAGGTATGCTTTTATTCCTGCCTCTGACATTGCCGGGTCAAATAATCCCCAGTTTACCGGGAAGCATTTGACTCCTGATTTAAAAAGCTCTTTCTTAACTGCCCGCAGGCGCCGTTAATATCCCGTCCCATTTCTCTTCTTATAGTAACATTAATTCCGTTTTTTTCAAGAAGATTTTTAAAGGCTTCTATGGCTTTCCGGTCTGACTGTACGAAATTCCGTTCCTTGATGGGATTGACAGGAATCAGATTTACATGTCCGTGCTGGCCTTTTAAAAGAGCAGCCAGAGCGGACGCCTCTTTTAAATTATCGTTGACACCGCTTACCAGGCTGTATTCAAAGGTAAGCCTGCGTCCTGTTTTTTCAAAATACGTTTGACAGGCATCCAGCACATCCTTTAATGGAAAACGGTTCGCTACAGGCATCAGGGTTTTTCTCACCTCATCGTTAGGTGCGTGAAGGGACAATGCCAATGTAATCTGCAGATCTTCTTCTGCAAGCTTAAGGATACCCGGAACAATGCCGCAGGTCGATACGGTTATGTTACGCTGGCTGATATTCAGTCCGTTTTCATCAGTAAGAAGGCGAACGAATTGAACCAGATGATCATAATTGTCCAGAGGCTCTCCTGAGCCCATAACCACCACATTGGAAACCCGCTCCCCGGTGTTCTTCTGGATCCGGTATATCTGGTCAAGCATTTCTGATGGGCTTAAATTTCTTTCCAGGCCATCAAGGGTGGAAGCACAGAACCGGCACCCCATACGGCAGCCTACCTGGGATGAAATACATACGGAATTTCCATGCTTGTATTTCATCAAAACGCTTTCAATCACATTCCCATCAGAAAGAGCAAATAAGTATTTTCTTGTTCCATCTATATTAGAAATCTTCTCCTCCACAATGGCAAGGGAGGTAAGCTCTGTCTGCTGAAAAAGCGTCTCCTTCAGTGAATTCGGAAGATTTGTCATTTCATTAAAATCTGCAGCCAGCTTTTGGTGCATCCATTCATATAGCTGCTTGGCCCGGAATGTTTTTTCTCCTATAGCCGCCACATATGCAGTCAGCTGTTCCATATTCAGCGATTTGATATCAATCTTTTCCATCTATAGTTCCTCTATTCTGTCCATGGTTTCGGGACATAAGGGAATGCCCCGAATGCACTCCTTTATACTTCCATTGGATCTGTGCAGGGCATTTACGGGTATTCCTTAAAGGCCCTGTCTTTTCTGAAATGCCGCAATAAAGAATCCGTCACATGGATGGATTCCCGGCAAGAACTGGATAAATTTCTGATTTAAGCCGGCTGATTCCAGCTTCTCCCCCAGCTTCCCTTTCAGATCCATGCAGTCAAAGGGAAAATGATTAAGGAACCACATGGCATTTTCATTATTTTCTTTCTTGTTTATGGTACAGGTGCTGAAAATCAGCCGTCCCCCCGGCTTTACATAAGCTTGTACGACCGACAGGATTTCCCGTTGGAGAGCAGCCAGAGACTCTAAATCCTCTGGTGTCATGCGGTATTTAATATCCGGCTTTCTTCCAATGATCCCAAGTCCTGAGCAGGGCAGATCGGCGATAACAATATCCGCTTTCCCAACAGAATCCGGGTCAGAGACCAGGGCATCCTGAACCCTTGTACGGATGTTTGAGAATCCGCACCTGTTTATGTTTTCCTGGACCAAATTTATCTTATAAAGGTTTAAGTCCCGGACCTCCACCATACCCGTACTGTCAAGCTTATCTGCGATATGGATGCTCTTACCTCCTGGAGCCCCGCAGACATCAATCACATAATCGCCTTTTTGGGGATCTGCAATTTCACCTACAAAGCTGGAGCTTAAATCCTGTACCTGGATATAACCCTTTTGAAACGCATCCAGCCCTTCCAGATAATCATATTTTTCAATGCAAAGCACTGCTTCCGAAATTCCGGATTCACTCACTTCTGCCCCCTGATTTTTAAGACTCTGCAGAATTTCTTCTTTGGAAGCCTTTGCAAAATTGCAGCGGACCGTCGTCTTTTTATTTTTCAAAAAGGATTCCATCATGATAACTGCGGTTTCCCTGCCATAGGTTTTCTCCCACATGGAGACAATCCAGGAAGGCATGGAATAACGGATGGAATCATCAGGCCAGGTGATATCCTCTTTATTTCTGGAAATATTTCTCAGCACACCGTTGACAAAACCTTTTAATCCGGTAAATTTTCGTTTCACGGCAAGCTTCACTGCTTCGTTGCACACGGCAGAATCCGGAACACGGTCCATATAAAGAAGCTGGTAAACCGACATTCGCAAAATAGTGCGTATCACCGGCTTCATCTTCCGTACCTTTATATTAGAAAAGGAATCAATGATATAATCCATCTGAAGCAGGTATTCCACAGTTCCTTCTACGGTTCTGGTAATAAAGGCCCGCTCCGATTTTTCCAGATACTGGTATTTATTTAAGGCCTGGCGGAGGATAATATGGCTGTAACCACCCCGCTCCAGAATCTCTAGCAGGATTTCCAGCACGATTTCCCTGCTGTCCGTCTCCTTAGTCATCATTCCTTCTTCCTCCGAACAAGATGACCAGCCTTAAAAGCTGAAGAACGGTAGCCGCAAGCGCCGCCACATAGGTAAGGGCAGCCGCACCCAGCACTTTTCTGGTATATCCCAATTCCTGATCGCCTAAAATGCCTACCTGGCCAAGCAGCGTGACCGCCCGGTTGGAAGCATTGAATTCCACTGGAAGAGTGACTAACTGGAAAATTACGGCCAGGGAAAACAGGATCAGCCCCACATTAACCAAAGGAGAACCAGCTCCTCCTATGATAACGCCAAGAATGATGAGGGGCAGTGCCGCTTTGGAGCCTATATTGGCTGCCGGTACAATGGCTGCCCGAAGCTTAAGAGGAATGTATCCCGTGTTGTCCTGCATAACATGGCCGCATTCATGTGCGGCAACTCCGATCGCCGCCACGGATGTAGAACCGTAAACAGAATCGGATAAATTAACCGTTTTGGTTCTTGGATCATAATGATCCGTAAGCTGTCCGCCCACAGACCTTACCTGAACATCGTAAATGCCTTGGGAATTCAGCAGGCGTTTTGCAGCTTCCGCCCCGGTCATCCCGGACATGCTTCTTACTTTTGAATATTTATTAAATGTATTGTTTACCTTAGCCGATGCCGCCATGGACAAAACTGCTCCGATGATGACCAGGATCCAGGTCGGATCCAAATAATATCCCATCATGCCGCCATAATACATAATCAGACTCTCCTTTCCTATTTCATGCTCCCAAAGCGTTCTAAAACAGTTCCTTTTGCTATGGAATATCCGCGGAGAAAAGCATCCACATCCATACACTTTTTCCCCTGCAGCTGTAGTTTACGGATTGATAAGCCGCCTTTGCCGGTCTTTATGACAAGTGAATCCCGGTTCACCTCTGCCACCTGTCCGCAGGCTCCCTCATACTCTTTGTCTATTACTTCTGCTTCCCAAAGCTTCATTACCTTACCATTCCAGGTAGTATAGGCGCTGGGCCATGGATTTAATCCACGGATAAGACGCTCAATGGATACTGCATCCATCGACCAGTCGATGTCTCCCATGGACTTTTTAATCATGCCTACGTAGCAGGTCCTGGAATCATCCTGAGGGGTACGGACAGCAGTTCCTTCTTCCAGCTTATCAATGGTTTTTAAAATAAGACGGCTGCCGATCCCGCTGAGTTTATCGTGAAGACTTCCGAAGGTTTCCTTTTCCTCCAGAGCAATGGCTTCCTGATCCAGCATATCTCCTGTATCTAAAGATTCCGCCATCATCATGATGGTTACCCCGCTTTCCTTTTCGCCATTAATAACTGCATACTGTATGGGAGAAGCGCCGCGGTATTTGGGAAGCAGTGAAGCATGAATATTCACACAACCGTATGGGGGAATATCCAGAATGGTTTTCGGCAGGAGCTGACCGAACGCAATCACCACGATTAAGTCCGGAGCCATATCGGACAGAATTTTAACAAACTCCGGATCTCTGGCCTTGACCGGCTGGTAAACCTGGAGGTTGTATTCCAGTGCTTTCTCCTTTACAGGAGTCATCTGGACTTCCTTTCCTCTTCCCTTGGGTTTGTCCGGCTGAGTAACTACCCCAAGGATTTCATGTCCGGCTTCCTTTAAAGCCACAAGTGCAGGAACAGAAAAATCGGGTGTTCCCATAAATATAATGCGCATAATTAATCTTCAACCTCTCCTTCTTCCTCATCAGGAGTGACATCTTCCAGCTCACCTTCCACCTTGTCTACGTACAGATCACCATTTAAATGATCGCATTCATGGCAGATTGCCCGGGCTAACAGCCCTTCTCCCTCCAGTTCATAAGGCTCCATGGAAGCGTCATAAGCCTTTATCCTTACGTATTCAGGCCTTGTGACTGTTCCTGATTTACCAGGCACACTAAGGCAGCCTTCCGGTCCGGTCTGGCTTCCTCTTGTTTCTAAAATTTCAGGATTGATGAGAACATACTGGTTGCCATCCTCCACGTCTATCACAACGATCTGCTTTAACACTCCCACCTGTGAAGCCGCCAGGCCGACTCCATTGGAGTCGTACATGGTTTCAAACATATCTTCGACCAGCTCAGTAATCCTAGGCGTGATCTCTTTTACAGGCTTGCATTGTTTTCTTAAAATTTCATCTCCAATGGTTCTAATCTTTCTAATTGCCATCTTCCTTTATCCTCTTTCTTGCCCGTGCTCTATGGGCACAAAGGTATACCCGAAGGGTGTATCCTCTCATTTATGAAAAATCATATTGGATCATTACCTGGTCGAACAACGGCCTGCGGCCTTCTGAAAAACCATCGATCTGGTCCCTGATTTTTATTAGTATATCATAGTTTTCCTGTTTCAAGTATAAAATTTTTCTATAGATATCATTAATTTTGTAAACGGACGCCTCAACAGGGCCGATAACCTGTACCCCTTCCCGCTCTGCAATGGGCGCGATAAAACCGGCCGCCGCTGCCGATGCTTCACTCAGGCAGTTCTCCTGTCTGGAGGAAAATTGGACGGTTAAAAGACCGCTTGCCGGAGGATATTTCATCAGACGGCGATAAGCCATTTCCTGATGGTAAAACGCTTCATAGTCCTGGTTTGCGGCGGCCACAATGCTGTAGTGATCCGGACAATAGGTCTGGATGATTACGTCACCGTTACGGAAATCCCGGCCGGCCCTTCCCGCCGCCTGGGTAAGAAGCTGGAACGTCCGCTCAGAGGACCGGTAATCAGGAGTATTCAAAGACAGATCTGCAGCCATAACTCCCACCAGGGTCACATTGGGAAAATCATGGCCTTTAACAATCATCTGGGTTCCGATAAGAATATCTGCATCTCCCTCAGAAAAGGCGGTGAGTATTTCTTCATGGCCTCCTTTTTTGGAGGTGGTATCCAAATCCATCCGCAGGATTCTTGCAGCCGGAAACATTTTTTTCGTCATTTGTTCGATTTTCTGGGTTCCAACACCAAAATTGGCAATGTAAGGAGAACCGCAGGATGGGCATCGTTCCGGCATGGGTATGGAATATCCACAATAATGACAGACCAGGCGGCTGTTATTATGGAGTGTCAGGGTGACATCACAGTGGGGGCAGCGAATAGCTTCCCCGCAGGACCGGCAGGATACAAAATTAGCATAGCCCCGCCTGTTGATAAACAGCATAACCTGTTCCCGCCTTTCCAGCCGGTCCTGGATCAGAGCCTTTAAACTCCTGCTGAAAATGGATTTATTGCCTTCCTTAAGCTCCTGCCTTAAATCTACCACGGAAACGGTTGCCAGACGGCTGTTTTTTTTGGCCCTTTCCGTCAGGCGGAAAAGCTTGTATTCTCCCTGAAGTGCCTTTGTGTATGCCTCCAGGGAGGGAGTAGCCGAGCCTAACACCAGGGAAGCCCCCTGCAAAGAGGCTCTTTTCACTGCCACCTCTCTGGCATGGTACCTTGGGGATACCTCGCTTTTATACGCTCCTTCATGCTCTTCGTCTATCAGGATCAGGCCCAGATGGGAAAAGGGAGTAAAAAGGGCGGAACGGGGACCGATTATAATATCAATATCCCCGTTTCTTGCCCGTTCAAACTGGTCATAACGCTCCCCTGCGGACAACCGTGAGTTGATCATGGATACCCGGTTCCCGAATCTTGCGTAAAAGCGCAGGACCGTCTGGTAGGTCAGGGCAATTTCCGGTATGAGGACGATCACCTGCTTTCCATCTTCGATGACCTTTTGGATCAGTTCCATGTATACTTCCGTTTTACCGCTTCCTGTTATGCCGTGAATCAAATAGGTAGTTCTCTTATTTTGGGAATAATCCAGGCAAAAGCTGTCTACGATGGCCTGCTGTTCCTCATTCAGAAGCACTTTATTTTCTTTTCCTGTTTTTGTTTTAACAGGATTTCTGTAGATCTCCTCACAGTCAAGACTAACGTATCCCTTTTCGATAACAGGCTTTAAGGTGGCGGCAGAAAGATTCATCTGGTTGACTGCAATTTCATAGGGGATCACTGGATTTTTAAGGAATGCCTGAAAGAGGCGTACCCTTGCCTTATAGTTTCTTTTTTCCGCTTCTTTCAATGCCTTTAAAAGCTGGGTATGGTCCAGAAGGCTTTTAAGTACTTTTTTTTCTTTGGGCTTCACCTTCTGTTTTACCGGAAGCACCGTTTTGAGTGCATGGTTCATGGTGGAACCATACTGCTCTTTCAGCCACCACGCCAGTGAAATAAGCAGGGATTCCGCTGTTACGCCATCCCTTACAATCCCTGCGATTTCCTTTATCTTATCCGGATCATAATCTGCATGGCCGGCAATGCCGACCACGTATCCTTTCCGCATGGAATTCCCTTTTCCAAAGGGAATCAGAACCAGGGACCCAACGGCCACTTCCTCAAGAAGCCCGGCCGGAATCCGATAATCAAATGTTCTGTCTACCTTCTCATGGGAAATATCAATGATAATCCGGGCAAATCGTTCCGTCATCGCTTTCCTCTTTTCTGCCATGCTATGGGTACTTCTTTTTTTCTGCCATGCTTATGGAAGGTTTCTCCCTCCACGGTATCCATATGGGAAGAGCGTCAACTCCGGTAAAATTTCTCTGCCACCGGGCCAAGCATCATGCTGTTGGAGCCTTTAAAGAGCACGCAGTCCCCTTCCTTTAATTCCTCTTTTAAATAGGACACCAGCGGATCCTGTTCCATAAATTCCTTTACCTGGATGCAAGGTGCATGCTCCTTCACCGCCCTGGCAATTTCTCCTGCCAGCTCTCCTAAGGTCACCAGCTCATCTACCGGATGCTCTGCAATGTATTCTCCGATTTCATAATGATATGAAAGGGTATTATCTCCCAACTCTTTCATATCGGCCAAAACGGCGATTCTTCGTTTCGCCTTAGTTATGGAACCCAATACTTCCAATCCTGCTTTCATGGAGACAGGACTGGCATTGTATGTATCATCAATGACAGTTATGCCTCCGGTTTGATAGATCTGCTGCCGGTTCCGAAAGCCTGTAAATGCCTCAAGGCATTTTGCGGCTTTCTCCATGGGAATCCCACATTCTGCAGCCACTGCAAGAGATACCATAGCATTCAGCACATTATGGCTTCCCATGACCGCAAGGCGCACCGGAACCTGTTTTTGCCCGAACGCTGCGGTAAAAGCAGGAAAGCCTTCTTCCAAATGGACATTCAAAGCCCTGTAATCGCAATTTTCTCCGGTTCCGTAATAAATGGTCCTGCAGCCCTCTTTGGCTTTTGTGGATTTTAAAAACTGGTCGTCTCCATTTAAAAACAGAATACCTCCTTCCGTCAGTCCATCCTGGATGGTCAGCTTTTCCCTGTAAATGTTATCCTGGGTTCCAAGCTGTTCAATATGAGTCACTCCGATGTTGGTGATCACCGCCATCTGGATTTTTGCAATTCTTGCAATGACGGTCAGCTCTCCAGGCTCACTCATCCCTAACTCAATGACTCCGATTTCATCCTCCGGAGCGATCTCCGATATGGTGATCGGCACTCCTACCTGACTGTTATGGTTTCCAGGTGTTTTATATACGGAGTAACGGGCAGACAAGGCACAGGCCACCATTTCCCTGGTGGTGGTCTTACCCACACTTCCGGTAATTCCCACCAGGGGTAGGATCAGCCGGTCCCTGTAATAGCTGCCGATTGCCTGAAGTGCTTTTTTCGTATCCTCCACCTGGATCCACGGTCTTGCCGAGTCCATGGCGTCATGCCTGCTGGTAAGGACTGCAGCCGCCCCGTTATCAAATGCCTGCCCAATAAAGCGGTGAGCATCTACCTTATCTCCTATGAGAGGGACAAACAGGTCGTTCCCCTTCATGGTTCTGGAGTCTATACTGATATTCTCCAGGATCATCTCCTCACTTCCGCAAAGAAGTCTTCCGCCTGTGGCAGAAAGTATATCCTTTACCCTTATATTAACCATTGCATCCTCCGTTCCATACGCGCTTTTAGCGCACATTCCTATCATTTTACCCCCCCATATTATTAATGCTATATGAGTTCCCGAAGATCGTTCATCCTATCAACTATTGTTTTATTTATAAAGAATGCCAGAAAGACGTTCTGCCTGCCATCTACCGTGGAAATGCCGAAAGCCGCATTTTACGGCTTCCGGCATTTCCTTTATCGTCTCTGCCTTTCTAATTAAGCTTCCTTTGAAAGCTGGGCATCCACCGCTTTTAATATTTCTTCCTGGTCTGAAAAATGATAGCGGACTCCGTTCATTTCCTGGTAATTTTCATGGCCCTTCCCAATAATGGCAATCATGTCACCTGGCTGGGCATGGGTGATGCTGTAGCGGATCGCTTCTCTGCGGTCCGGAATTTCTATGAATTTACCTCCGGTCTTTTCAAGACTTTTACGGATGTCAGCGATAATATCCTCTGTCTTTTCATATCTGGAGTTATCCGCAGTGATGATGGTAAAATCTGCCAGACGTCCTGCGCTGTCTCCCATGGTAATCCGCCGGTCTTTGGAACGGTTCCCGCCGCAGCCAAAGACACAGACAAGCCGTTTGGGCCGGTAATCTCTTAGGGTTGACAGCAGGCTTTCCATGCTGACCGCATTATGTGCATAGTCTACGATCACCGTACACGTTTCGGAGGAATAAACAATTTCCATGCGCCCATTTACATTTAAATGCTCCAGCCCATGACAGATATTCTCTTTCGGAAGGCCTAAAAAGCTTAAGACACTGACCGCTGCCAGTGCATTGGCTACGTTAAAGCGACCCGGAATATTCACCCGGACAGACAGCTGGCTGATACCTTTGATATCAAATTCCAGTCCCACAAAATCAGGCTGTGCGATATAGCGGATGGCCTCTGCCTTAAAATCCGTACTCTTTTTTTCCATGGAAAAGGAATACAGCCTGCAGGTGGCATCCTTAACCACTTCCGCCCAATGCTCATCATCACCATTCATGATGCCCACTTTACAGCAGGAGAAAATCCGGGATTTATAATAGAGATATTCCTCAAAGTCTGCATGCTCATCCGGTCCGATATGGTCAGGTGAAATATTGGTAAACAGTCCGTAATCAAAGCTGATTCCATCCACCCGGTGCATTTTAAAGGCCTGGGAGGAAACCTCCATGACCATATATTCACAGCCTGCTTCTGCCATATGACAAAAGGCCTGATGAAGCTCATAAGATTCAGGGGTGGTATTCACGGTAGGTGTCACTTCCTGGCCAATGACAATTCCAGTGGTTCCGATCATCCCTACTTTCTTCCCGCAAGCCTCCAATACCGTCTTGATCATGTGGGTGGTAGTGGTCTTTCCCTTCGTTCCGGTCACGCCGATGGTCACCATCTTTTCAGCCGGATAGCCGAATCTGGCAGCTGATAAGAGCGCCAGCGCTTCTCTTGCATTATGTACGAGAATGGCAGTTACGCCATCCGGAAGCTCTGTCTTTCGTTCTACCACCAGAATCTGAACCCCGGCGTTTACTACCTCAGGTATGAATTCGTGAGAGTCGGTTCTGGTGCCTTTCATACAGACGAAGACGGCTCCATTCCGGGCTTTCCTGGAGTCATAAATTACTTCCTCCACCTCCACGTCAAGGCTTCCCTGCAGTACTTCATATGTTAAGTCCTTTAGCCATTCTTTAAACTTCATAGAATCCTCCAAATCAGAATAATCCGGTGATTACTCCCTCTTCATTTACGTCAATATTATCTGCGGCCGGCTTCTTTGGAAGACCTGGCATGGTCATGATGGCTCCGGTCAGAATGACCACAAACCCGGCTCCTGCGGATACATATGCATCCCGTACGGTAATTTCAAAGCCTTCCGGCCGGCCAAGCCTGTTCTGGTCATCGGATAAGGAATATTGTGTCTTTGCCATGCATACAGGAAGATTGCCAAAGCCCATATCCTGAAATTTCCTTATGGCTTTTAAGGCTGCCGGAGCATAGGACACCCCGTCTGCGCCGTAGATTTCCCTTGCAACCGCGGCGATTTTATCTTCCAGCCCCATTTCATCAGGGTAAATGGGAGCAAAATTGCTTTCCTTATTTTCCAGGGTATAAAGGACTTTTTCTGCCAATGCTATGCCGCCTTCCCCTCCTTTTTCCCATACCTGGGATAAGGCAAACTCACACCCTCGTTCCTCGCAGAACGACTGGACAAACCGGTGCTCTGCCTCTGTGTCGGTAAGGAAGGAATTTAAGGTAACAATCACAGGAACACCGTATTTCATCATGTTTTCAATATGCTTTTCCAGATTGACAATGCCTTTTTTAAGAGCCTCCAGATTTTCCTCCTTTAGCTGGTCCTTTGGAACCCCTCCGTTGTATTTAAGGGCCCTTACCGTTGCAACCAGTACAATGGCATCCGGCTTTAAACCGGCCTTCCGGCATTTGATATCCAGAAATTTTTCTGCACCAAGATCCGCACCGAACCCTGCCTCTGTCACAACGATATCAGCCAGCTTTAAAGCGGTCTTTGTAGCACGGACACTGTTGCAGCCATGAGCAATGTTGGCAAAGGGACCGCCGTGAACGATGGCGCCGGTATGCTCCAGGGTCTGTATCAGATTGGGCTTTAAGGCATCCTTTAATAAAGCCGCCATGGCTCCTACTGCATTTAACTGGGAGGCGGTCACAGGCTCTCCAGCATAATTATATGCCACGATGATCCGTCCCAGCCGTACTTTTAGATCTTCCATATCATTTGCAAGACATAGAATGGCCATGATTTCCGATGCGACTGTAATGACAAAATGATCCTCCCTCACAAAGCCTTCTGCTTTGGAACCAAGGCCCACCACAATATTTCTCAGAGCACGGTCATTCATGTCAAGACAGCGTTTCCATAGAATCTGGCGGGTATCGATTCCAAGAGCGTTCCCCTGGTGGATATGATTGTCTAACAGGGCGGCAAGTAAGTTATTGGCTGAGGTTATGGCATGAAAATCACCGGTAAAGTGAAGATTTAAATCTTCCATGGGCACCACCTGGGCATAGCCGCCGCCTGCGGCTCCGCCCTTGATGCCAAAACAAGGACCAAGAGAAGGCTCCCTAAGAGCGATGATGGCTTTTTTTCCCATTTTTCCAAATGCCTGTCCAAGGCCTACGGTAGTGGTGGTCTTTCCCTCCCCTGCAGGGGTAGGATTAATGGCAGTCACCAGTACCAGCCTGCCGTCCGGACGGTCCTTGATCCGTTCCCACAGGCCGTCAGTCAGCTTTGCCTTATACTTTCCGTATAGCTCCAGTTCATCCTCGCCGATCCCATAGGAAGCAGCCACATCTTTCACAGGCAGCATTTCTGCCTCTTGTGCGATTTCGATATCTGTTCTCATGTCCTAGTCCTCCTTCTATGTAAATGATACAGTTCTATTTAATAGCCCTGGGAAATCATTTCATCAAACTCCTCCAGGCTCATCAATACCTTACGGGGCTTGGTTCCTTCCTCTTCCCCTACCACACCGGCCTCTGCCAGCTGGTCCATGATCCGGGCCGCCCGGTTAAAGCCAATTTTAAACATTCTTTGAAGCATACCGATGGATGCTTTGTCCTTTTCAATGATAAATTTTCCGGCCTGAACAAAATACTCATCCCGGTCATTTCCACCGCTCTTAACCTCTGGGCCTGCCGGAGCGGAAGCTATCATACTTTCCACTTCCGGATTATAATCTGCAGTCATTCCCTGCTCGGTCAAGAAATCCACCACTTTGGAGACTTCGGAATCTGATACAAAAGCCCCCTGAACCCGCAGGGGCTTTGGATAGCCTGCAGGATAAAACAGCATATCACCTTTTCCAAGAAGCTTTTCCGCACCGTTCATATCAATGATGGTTCTGGAATCCACACCGGATGAAACTGCAAAGGCCACCCTGGATGGGACATTGGCCTTGATCAGACCTGTGATGACATTGACCGACGGACGCTGGGTAGCGATAACCAGGTGAATACCTGCTGCTCTGGCAAGCTGGGCAAGGCGGCAGATGGAATCCTCCACTTCGCCGGGTGCCACCATCATTAAATCCGCCAGCTCGTCAATAATAATGACGATCTGTGGCATTTTCTTCGGCTTATCCTCATCCTCAATGTCCTTAATGCTTTCCACCTTTTTGTTATATCCTTTGATTTCCCTGACATTGTACTGGGCAAATTTATTATAACGGTCCGTCATCTCCGCCACCGCCCAGTTAAGGGCTCCGGAAGCCTTTTTCGGATCAGTGACCACCGGCAGGAGCAAATGAGGAATCCCATTGTAAACACTTAGCTCCACCACTTTGGGATCCACCATGATCAGCTTCACATCCTCTGGATCCGCCTTAAATATGATGCTCATGATTAGGGTGTTGATGCAGACGGATTTACCGGAACCAGTGGCCCCGGCGATCAGAAGGTGGGGCATCTTAGCAATGTCAGTCACTACCACCTGACCGCCGATGTCTTTGCCCACCGCAAAAGCAATTTTGGAGGAGTGTTTCTGAAAACCGTCCGCCTCCAGTATATCCCGTAAATATACCATTTGATTTTCTTTATTGGGGACCTCAATTCCTACTGCCGATTTTCCTGGTATGGGTGCTTCAATCCGGATATCCGCAGCCGCCAGGCTTAATTTGATGTCATCAGCCAGGCTTACGATCTTACTGACCTTTACCCCTTGCTCCGGATGAAGCTCATACCTGGTTACAGAAGGTCCACAGCTTATATTGGTAACCGTAACTCCGACCCCGAAATTCTGCAGGGTCCGCTGAAGCTTGATGGCAGTATCCTTATATTCCCGGTCGGAAAAAACCGTTGATTTTCCTTTTTTTAGAAGAGTAAGAGGCGGATACTGATATTCCTTCTTAACAATCTCCTGTTTTTGCCTGATTTCCTGGATAACGCTTAAATCATCTTCCTTCGCTGCCTCTTCCCGTCTCTTTTCCAGTTTTTTCTGAAGTGCTTCCGTATCAGTTTCTATGATCTTGCCGGAAGCAGTGACCACCTGTTTCATTTCCTCGGGAATGGAAAAGGTTTCTTGCTCCTTGGATGGATCATCGTCTTCCTCCACAATCTCCATTTCCTCTAAGGTTCTTACGTCTTTCTTCCAATATATGGAAGGCTCTTCCAGGGCATCGGATACAGGTACATCTTCCCCGTCAGGATCAAAGGGAACCGTATCCTCCTCATATTCTGCCATTCCTTTCTGCCCAGAAAGCGAAGACAGGACAGGAGAAAAACTTCCACGGAAAACATCCGCCGGATTAGGCTCTCCCGCTTCCACAGAGGCAGCTGCGGACAGCCGGTTTGCCTGGGCCATAATATCTTCCCCAAGAATACCCGGAATGTCGTCAGCCGTTTCTTCCGGAAGGTTCTCTTCCTGGATCAACTGAAGCTTTGTGGCTTCCAGATTAACCCCCCGAATCTTCTGTTCTTCCCAAAGCTGTCTGCGGGCTTCCTGGCGTTTCGCATGGATCTCCATGTGCATATCCACGTTTTCCCTGGCGTGGCGGTACGCCTTTCCGCTTCCCTTTTTTACGATATCGACAAAAGATTTTTCCGTAATGCAGACTGCGGATATGACAAGAAGAACTCCTATCACCAGATAGGCCCCCACAACGCCGATCATGGAGGTAAGTCCACCGGCCAGCAGACCGCCGATAACACCGCCGCCTCTCCCGCTGACAGAAGCTTCAAAATAAATGTCGGCAAGTCCCATTCTCTCGCCGGCTTTTGTTCCAAAAAGGAGCTGTAAAAATCCACACAAAGAAACCAGCGCCAGAATAAAAGACGCCAGTTTAAAAGCGGCCCTGGGATTTCCCTGATTGGAAATGTAAAATGCGGTTCCTGCAAACATCAGCACAGGGGCAATATATCCCACACTTCCAAATATTCCAAGCTGTATGCTCCGCAGAAAATCCCCTACCACGCCGCATAAGTGAAAGTTACTTAAAAACAGAATGGCCGCAGCCAAAAATGACATAATGATCACTACTTCTGAATGGATAAATTCCGGTTCCGGCAATATCACATTTTTTTTTGCACCGGAGTTTCTTGTTCTCCCGTTTTTTCCTTTTTTTGCTGTTGTCCGTTTCTTCGTCGTCTCAGGCACAATACTTCCCCCTTCTATCCGTTGGTAACAGTATACAAAAAAATCAGGAGAATTGCAACGATTAACGGGAAGCAGTTTCCATCAGTTCATATAATTTTTTCAAGGCATCCTTAATTCCGCCCACCTCGTTGATCAGACCTTCTTTTACGGTTTCTTCGCCTACCAGCACCGTACCCAAGTCTCTGGTAAGCATTTCCGTATTCAGCATAAGACGCTTTAACTGGTCATAGGCAATCTTTGCGTGATTGGAAACAAAGCTTAGAATCCGGTCCTGTATCATTTCAAAATATTCATAAGTCTGGGAAGCACCGATTACCATTCCTGTCATTCTCACCGGATGGATCATCATGGTTCCGGTAGGCACAATAAATGAATAATCCGTGCAGACCGCCAGGGGAACTCCAATAGAATGGCTTCCCCCAAGGACCAGGGATACGGTTGGGATGCTTAAAGAAGCGATCATCTCCGCAATGGCAAGGCCTGCATCCACATCGCCGCCGGAAGTATTTAAGAGTACCAAAAGCCCTTCCACGGAATCGTCGTCCTCAATCTCAGCCAGTTTCGGAAGTATGTGGTCATATTTTGTGGCCTTGCTGTTGCCGGATAAATTCTCATGGCCTTCTACTTCGCCGATTATGGTAATCAGATGGATCTTCCGCTTGTTTGCATTGTCATCCAAAGTAACCTGGCCATACTCTTCCAGCTTTTCATCCTCTTTCTGTTCTATATCCTTTTCAGTCTTTTTCTCATCAAGGTTTTCCTTGCGTGTATTGTCGGCGGGCCTATTCTGCCTTTCGTCCGCATCTTCCTTCTTTTCAAGATCATTATTCTGATGTTCTCTCACCTTAAAAACCTCCTGTTTTACTCTGAATTTGGTATTTCCTTATGATGTGGAGAAAACCATAAAAATATGCTTGAAAATCTTTAAACCGGTTTTGCACTGATATAACCTGCCAGTCTACATCCTGACGCAATAACAATATTTTAACTGTGATTGTAACAAGTTATTGACTTTGATACTTTTCCATGGTAAACTACCAAACAACTAAAAAAGTCACATTCTTGCCAATGAAGGCAGCGCCGGAGAGATCCTTTTGCGCTGCTTTTCTATAAACGGATCCATATTCGATCTGCGGTGGCTTAACGAAAAAAAAGGAGAGATCGACCCATGAACAATTTTTTTATCGCACAAACCTTTGGCAAATCCTCGAATTTCACGGATATTCCAAACCACTTATTTAAAGAACACAATGTAAAAAAGGGGCTACGCAACGATGACGGTACCGGTGTCCGGGTGGGGCTCACCCGTGTATCTGATGTAGTCGGCTATGAAATTGAAGATGGAAAAAAAGTCAACGTACCCGGCAAGCTCTATTACCGCGGCATTGAGATCGGCGATCTGGTAAGCGGTAAAAACGGTGATCGCTACGGCTTTGAGGAAACTTCGTTTTTGCTCCTTTTTGGCTATCTTCCATCCAAAAAGGAATTAAGGGAGTTCACAACCACTTTAAGCCAGAACTACCACCTTCCCGATGAGTTCCTGGAAAAAAATATGCTCCGTTCTCCTTCCCGTAATTTGATGAACAGCCTTCAGCGGAACATTCTTTCGCTTTACGATTATGACGAGGAGCCGGATAACGTGGATCCTTATCAGACATTATTAAAAGGAATCAATATCCTGGCAAAGCTTCCATCCCTTTCCGTTTATGCTTACCAGAGCAAGGTTCATCACTATGACAGGGACAGCCTGATCATACATTATCCAAAGCAAGAATATTCCATGGCAGAAAACATTCTTCACATGCTGCGGCGGGATGGGGTTTTTACCCAACAGGAAGCAGATCTGTTGGATGTGATGCTGATGATCCATGCAGACCATGGCGGCGGAAACAACTCCACCTTTACCAATGTTGTCATATCTTCCACCGGAACTGATATCTATTCGGCAATTTCCGCTTCCATCGGCTCCTTAAAAGGTCCGAAGCACGGTGGCGCCAATATATGCTGCAGTGAAATGATCAAAGCCATAGAAAAAGAAATCGGGTTAAAAGCAACGGAAAACCAGATGAAGGGTGTGATCCAGAAGATCCTTGCTAAAGATTTTTACGATAATTCCGGCCTTGTTTACGGACTTGGCCATGCAGTTTATACCATCTCCGATCCCAGAGCGGATTTATTAAAGATCTGCTGCGAAAAGCTGGCCAAACAGAAAAACAGGGAAGAGGAATATGAATTCCTGACAAAATTTGAGAAGGTAGCCAAAGCCTTCCTGGCCGGCAACGGAAAAACCCTGTCAAACAATGTGGACTTCTACAGCGGATTCGCTTATAATATGTTACAGATACCGGAAGATATGTATACGCCTCTGTTTGTCTGCTCACGTATGGCAGGCTGGCTGGCGCATAATATCGAAAATAAGCTGTACGACGGAAGAATCATGCGTCCGGCAACAAAATACGTAGGAGAAACTTTTTCCTACAAAAAAAGAGAGGAAAGATAGCATATGGTGAAATTGTATGACGGCGGTGCTTATCTTGTTCATGGAAGGGAACTGGTTCCGGAACAGGAAGCTTTAAAAGTGGCTGCCCTTACAGGAAAGGCTGCAGATAAGGCTGAGGCAAGAAAGGGTACCATCGCCTATTCCATTTTAAAGGAGCATAATACTTCGGATGATATGAATCATTTGAAGCTTCGTTTTGACTCTATGGCCTCCCACGACATTACATTTGTAGGGATTATCCAGACTGCCCGGGCATCAGGGCTTAATGAATTTCCCATTCCATACGTTATGACCAACTGCCACAACTCCCTGTGCGCAGTTGGCGGTACCATTAATGAGGATGATCATGTATTCGGACTTTCTGCCGCAAAAAAATACGGCGGGATTTTTGTTCCCCCTCACATTGCCGTTATCCATCAGTACATGCGGGAAATGATGGCCGGCTGCGGGCGCATGATTCTCGGCTCCGACAGCCATACCCGATATGGTGCCCTGGGGACCATGGCCATTGGAGAAGGCGGCGGAGAACTGGTAAAGCAGCTTCTGAGAGACACCTATGATGTGGCCTATCCGGGCGTTGTTGCCATTTATCTTACCGGATGCCCTTCCCCTTTTGTCGGTCCTCATGATGTGGCTCTGGCCATTATCGGGGCGGTCTTTCAAAGCGGCTATGTCAAGAACAAGATCATGGAATTTGTAGGGCCAGGAGTGTCTTCCATGGATACGGATTACCGGAACGGCGTGGATGTCATGACAACGGAAACCACCTGCCTTTCTTCCATCTGGAAAACCGACGAGGACACAAAGGCGTATCTGGATCTCCATGGGCGCAGAGATGCTTACAAGGAACTGAACCCTGAGGAAGTGGCTTATTACGACGGAGTCGTTTACGTGGATTTAAGCACCATCAAGCCCATGATCGCCCTGCCCTTCCATCCCAGCAATACGTATGAGATCAACCAGCTGAACGAAAACCTGGGCGACATTCTCCGGACCGTGGAAAAGGAAGCAGAGCGCATGGCAGGAAGTTCCAAGGCCAGCCTTTCTCTCACCGACAAGATTGTAAATGGAAAGCTTATGGTTCAGCAGGGCGTGATCGCAGGCTGCGCCGGAGGCAACTACTCCAATGTTATGGCAGCTGCCCATCTTTTATCGGGGAAAAATTGTGGAAATGATATCTTTAATTTATCCGTATATCCTTCCTCTCAGCCGGTATATATGGATCTGGTGAAAAAGGGAGCCATTTCGGAACTGATGGCAGCCGGAGCAACCGTAAGGACAGCTTTCTGCGGCCCATGCTTTGGAGCAGGAGATACTCCTTCCAACAATTCCTTAAGCATCCGCCACACCACAAGAAACTTCCCCAACAGGGAAGGCTCCAAGCCGGGGAGCGGACAGATATCCTGTGTCGCTCTCATGGATGCCCGTTCCATCGCGGCAACGGCGGCAAACGGCGGCTACCTGACTTCTGCAGAAGGGTATGGAGAGGATTACCTTGTACCTGCTTATGAATTCGATTCCTCGTCCTATGACAGGCGGGTATATCAGGGCTTTGGTAAGGCTTTGCCTGAGACTCCCCTGATTTACGGACCAAATATCAAGGACTGGCCGGCCATGAGTGCTTTGACAGAGAACATCCTTTTACGGGTATGCGCAAAGATCATGGATCCTGTAACTACCACCGATGAGCTGATTCCTTCCGGTGAAACCTCCTCCTACCGCTCCAACCCTCTCGGTCTTGCGGAATTTACCTTGTCCCGCCGGGATCCGGAATACGTGGAACGTTCCAAGAAAGTAAATGAACTGGAGCAAAATAGAAAATCCGGAAAAGCCCCCTTAGAAGCCGGTCAGCCACTGGAATCCGTTTTTCAAGCCCTGGGCACTTACTTAAACCAGTCAAAGCAGATGGCGGCGGAAACTGAGATCGGAAGCATAATCTATGCAGTAAAACCGGGTGACGGATCTGCACGGGAACAGGCAGCCAGCTGCCAGAGAGTCCTGGGCGGCCTGGCAAATATTGCCAAAGAGTATGCTACCAAGCGCTACCGTTCCAATGTTATGAACTGGGGGATGCTCCCCTTCCTTCTGGATGAAGAACCTGATTTTGAAGTAGGAGACTTCATTTATGTTCCGGGAATCCGTACCGCCCTTGACGGTGATATGAAGCATATCCCTGCTTATGTGGTGAAAAACAGGGAAGGATATCCGATTCATGAAATTGGACTGCACATCGCCGATATGACCCCGGAAGAACGGGAAATCGTAAAGGCCGGTTGTCTGATCAACTATAACAGAAATAAAAACCAGCAGAAATCTTAAAATACTGATCCCCCGGACATGGAACTTGTGCAAAAGTCAGATCCATGTCCGGGGGATATATTTATTTATCTGAGGATTTTTTCCAACTGTGCATCATCAAGAGATACATGATAAAACAGTTCGTAGAAATTCTTCACTTCCTGTTTGATATCAACATTATACAGTTGCGGATATACAAGATTGCCCAGCCACTGAATCCCGATCATCCGGTTTACAGAAGGCGGGCTGCTCATAAAGCTGTACGGAACGGAAGGTATCTCATAAACCTTTCCCTCTTTCACTGCATTTAATTCTGCCCAGACCTTATCCGTTGTTATGGTTTGATACAGGGCATCAGAATCTGCAATGATAATATCCGGCTGCCACAGAAGAAGCTGTTCAAAGGATACTTCACTTCCGCCGCCGCTTGATACCTTTTCAACCTTGGCTGCATTTTCCGCTCCGATCTGTTCGATGACCCGGGCATGAATGGAACCCTCTGCATTGGTGTGAAGGCCATCATCTCCAGAAGCATAATAAACCGATTTCTTTTCTGCTATCTGCTCCTTGGCTGTTTCAGCCTTTTTCATTAGGTTATTGCAATAGTCCGCCAGTTTCTTTGCCTGATCAGTTTCTCCGGTAAGCTCTCCCAGCTTTTCATAAGCAGAACTCATGGTATCTAAATCTGCCTCGATAAAGATGACTGGCATGTTTAGCTGTTCCTGAAGGGCATCCATATCCTGTTTTACCGTTTTTTTCGCTTCGCCGATATCAATGATTACATCCGGACTTTCTGCAATAAGTGCCTCCATGTTAAGGTTTGCATTCTTCCCATAAAACTGGCCGAATTTAGGAAGTCCCCAATATTTTTCATCGATATACTGCTTTGCACCTTCAGAAAAGTCAGAAGCAAGTCCAGACAGCTTATCCGGACAAAAGGTATAAAGCACAATCTGTGCCAATGGCCCGGAAGGAGCAATCTTGTTAATTTCCTTTGGCAGCGTAACTTCTCTTCCTGCTGAATCCGTAAATATTCTGGTGTCTGACTGCGACTCTGTTTCGCCCGCCTTTTCTGTTTCTGTTTGAGTTTCTGCATTTACAGACGCAGTTGACTCCGCCGGGCTGGCAGGAACCTCCTTACCGCTTTCCTTCTGGCAGCCATTTGCCAGTACTGCAGCAGCAAAGAATGCAGCCAGTACCAGCCCTTTTCTCGTTTTTTTCATATAATCTCCCTTTTCCGCCGCTTTTGCGGCTAATACTTATTTTTGGGAAAGCCTTACCGGCAGTCCGGAACGGATTACCGCCTTGTGCTCTCCTTTTTTCACAAATTCCTCTGTAAGCTTTTTCTCTGTAATAAGCGTACCTGCCAGCTCCCACACGCCAAAATCAAAAAGTCCAGGAGCCAGAGCCACACTTGGCCCCACTAATATGACTTTGGCATTCCGCGACAACTCTAAAAGCCTTGGAAGCGTTTTATTAACCAGGGTAAACCCGGTGATAAACACAAAATCTCTGTCCGAAAGTATGTATTCACAGGCACTGTCCGGATAATCCCCATTCATTGGATTCCGTTCCAGAATTACACAGGATTTCGCTTCCTTCAAATATTTGCCAGCAAAGCGAAAGTGTCCGATGGTCGCTACTTTTTTTCCTTTCATATCCTCACGATGGGCCATAAAGGCATCTTCCTTAGAGAGCTGTCTGATTGCGCCTTTCCTTTCCAGCCTGCTGATCCGGTCCGGCTGATTATAAAAAGCATTTACTGCTGCCGCACCTATGCTGGCTTCTGTAAAATTCCATGATTTTATCAACCCTGCCGCTTCCTTCCATGACATATCCAGAATGTTTTTTTCAGTTCTTGGAATGGTCTGAAGCGGATTAGTCGCTGCCGCACCGGTACAACCACCGGCAGTCACCGAAGTCCACTGGATTCCGGCAAAATAATCTTCTATTTTCACGTCATCCGGTATTGGCTCTATCAGATTGTCATAAATTTCCCACATACTCATCACCTTTCCCAGGCATACACACTTTTTTACCGCTTCTTAAATCTTCATAAATCTCTATAGGCACCTGATAAACACCTTCCAGAAGTTCTTTTGTCAGGATCTTGTCCGGCTTACCCAAAGCCCTTATCGTTCCATCCATCATCACCAGTGCTTTATGGGCAAAATGAAAGACATGCTCCGGATTATGGGTGGACTGCACAATTAAATATCCCTTTTCTGACAGGCTACGCAGTTCCTTCATAACCCGGATCTGATTGCCGTAATCTAAACTGGAACATGGTTCATCCATAATCAGAATTTTTGCCTCCTGGGCGATTGCCCTTGCAATCAGCACAAGCTGCTGTTCTCCGCCGCTGAGCTGCCCGAATATACGGTCCTTTAGACCGGCTATCCTTAAAAGCTTCAGCGCATTCAATGCCCTGTCTTTTTCTTTTTTCCCCGGATTCGCAAAGCGGGGCAGGGATGCGGTTGTTCCCATCAGCACCATATCCAGAACTGAAAAGGAGAATGCAGTATTGTGATTCTGGGGGATATAGGCAATCCTTCCGGCCAAATCCCTCTCTGAGAAGTGCCGGCGTTCCGTTCCATCGATCAGAATCTCTCCCTGGTACCCCTTTAGCAAACCTAACAGGCAGCGAAAAAGCGTACTCTTTCCTGCACCGTTTTTTCCAAGAACACAGACCAGCTCTCCCTTGTTAAACGAGAAACTGATCCCTTTTAATACTGGAAAACAATGATAGCTGAATTCCAGATCTTTTACCGTCAGCTCCATAACTCCTCCTCTATAGCCTGTTTCCTTCCCGCAAAATAAGATATAAAAAGAAGGGCGCACCAACAAATGCAGTCAATATGCCAATAGGAACCTCACTGGTAGCCAATAATCTGGCAAAATTGTCCACAAGCAGCAGAAAACTGCCGCCCATAAGCAGAGAGGCCGGCAACAGCCTTCGGTAATCACTTCCCACCAGCATTCTGGCAAAATGAGGAATCACAAGTCCCACCCATCCGATATGACCGCTGACTGAAACTGCTGCTGAGGTAATTAAAGTTGCGCTGACTACAATGATCAAGCGGAGCCTCCCCGCATTGATTCCCATGCTCCTTGCTTCCTCTTCACCAAGGCTTAATACATTGATCCGCCACCGGAGAAGATAAATCGGAAGAATCCCCGTCAGGATCCATGGAGCAGCAAACATAGCGTCTTTCTGCCGGATGGATGCCAGGCTTCCCATCAGCCAGTAGGTAATGACCGGAAGGGTATTGGTGGGATCCGCAACCAGTTTTAAAAAAGAAACTGCTGCGGAAGCAAGAGAGCTTATCATCATGCCGGACAGCACCAGTCCCAATACTGGATTATACTTTACCCGGCTGCTAATGAGGCAGACAAGCCCTACCGCGCAAAGGCCAAAGAGAAAGGCACTGGTTGTTACTCCGTTGTAACCGAATGAAAAAAACAATCCCAGGGCAGCACCTAATCCTGCCCCTGAGGATGCACCCAGAACGTCCGGTGAGACCATGGGATTCTTAAAAATCCCCTGATATGCCGCTCCTGCGCAGGATAATCCCCCGCCGATCAATGCAGCCATAAATACTCTGGGAAGACGGACTTGAAAAACAACAGTCTCTATTTGGGCAGGCCAGGTAACTTCTACGGGGAAAACTGCAGAAAAAAGAACCTTTAAAAGCGTGTCCGGATATACTGGATAACGTCCAAGCAGGAAAGAACCAAAAAAACAGACAAAAAACAAGAGCACAATAATACCAAAACGTTTTTTATAGATCCAGTCCCTTTCTGTCATGTGTTTCCTTTCCTTCCTTTTCCGTACATTCACTCAAAAATTCCATTATTTCTGCCCGAATGTATTCTTTTTTTTCACGATCAAAGGTGAAGACCCGGCCATTTGTCCGATTTTCCAGTTTTTCTTCCAAATCCAAAAGAAGTTTGTCCGAATCTGGCTGTATGGGAACTCTGGTTTTCATGGCCTTCAGATTTTTATGGCTTTTTAACACTCCGATGCATGGAACCGGACGATCAATGCAGCGAAGAACCTCCTCCATAAATTCTGGTACAAACAGCTCTACCCCGCCTATTTCATCCATAAGGCAGAGCCTGCTATGTGCGGAGGCGCGAAGAATTTCTAATCCTTCGGTTACAAAAAATTCGGGATATTTATGGAATCCATGTTCCGTCCGCTGAATAAATACATTGGTCATTCCTTTTTTATAGAAAGCTGCCGGAATCCATTCTTCCTGTGCCGGGACCATACGAAATCCCATCGTCCTTCCTTCTTCACTTACCAAACGTTGGGAATAGAACCCTCCAATCATCTGGTGCATGGGTTTTAAGCATTCAAAAAGCAGGGTTGTCTTTCCTTCTCCGGAATCACCTTTTAAGAACAGGAATTTCCCCATTATTTTTTTCGCCCTTCCCGCTGTGCTCTGACAGCAATCAGTTCTCCCGCCACGCTGATGGCGATCTCAGCCGGTGTTTCTGCATAGATCTCCAGACCGATAGGGCTGTGACAGCTGTCTATTTGTTCTCTGGAAACGCCGTCTGCCATGAGTTTTTCAGCCAGAGTTTCCAGTTTCCTGCGGCTGCCAATCACACCGATATAGCAGGCGCTTTTCGTAAGGACTTGTCTTTGAACCAAATAATCCGACTGGTGTCCTCTGGTCATAACACAAATATAATCACATTCTCTTATTTGAAGGTAATCAAAAATCCGTTCATAATCCCCAGCAATGGTCTTCTCTGCCTGGGGAAACAGTTTTTCATTGGCAAATTCCGGCCGGTCATCAAAAACAGTACACCGGAATCCAACATGCTCCAGAACCGGTACCAATTCCTGCGCCACATGTCCGCCTCCGAAAATATAGACACTGCCGGCCCTGACCAGAGGTTCGCAGTAATACTTACGTTCACCAAAGTTTTTCTGTACCGCTTTATTCTGAAGAAGACATTTCCTTTCTTCTTCTGTAATTCCTTTTATTCCTGCAAATCCCGCTGATTTGCACCAGATGCCCAACCCCCAAGTGGATTCATTGGTAATATCCATAATAAGCCAGCTGTCCTCATCCTTATCATAGGCTTCTTCTATCTTCCTGCACAAGTCCTTGAATTCCTGGTTCTCATGATCCAGATACTGGAAGTAAACCACCACATCACCACCGCAGATCATACCCAGATCAGCTACCTGTTCTTTTCCCAGTACAAAGCTGTGGATATAGGAGGACTTTTCCTCAATCGCTTTTTGAGACCTCTGTATGGACCGGTATTCCACCGCTCCCCCTCCGATGGTACCTTCCGTGGTTCCGTCCCGTCTTACCAGCATATGAGATCCTGCACCTCTGGGAGTGGATCCGGAACTTGCAATAATGGTTACCAAAACCCCCTCTTCGCCCTTTTCCATTGTTTCCAAAACCGCTTTAAACAGCTTCCTCATTCCAATACCCCCTTAAAATATTTCATAAACAGTTCTTCTGATTTTTTATATAACTCTTTACCATGCTTAAGAACCGCTGCTTTTCCGTTATATTTTCAAATATATAACGGCATTCATTATTATAATCCTTTTTCCAGAATTTGTAAACCATAGAAAAAGATTTTAAAAAAGACTCCCGGATTGAAATTTAATCAAAACATCCATTAAATTTCAATCCGGGAGCCTTACATCAATCACCGATCATATTACGGATCTTTACCGGTGTCCGGTAATTCCATGTAGATATTTTTATACCGCTCCGTCTGCTGGCTGCATGTACGATCTGGCCGTTTCCAATATACATGGCAACATGGTTGATCTTCCCTCCGCTGCTTGCGTAATAGATCAGATCCCCTGGTCTCATCTCTCCGGATTTCACAGCCTTGCCCATTCCTGCCTGAGCGCCGGAATAATGAGGCAGTCCAATGCCAAAGTGAGCGTAAACAGATAAAGTAAAGCCGGAACAGTCCGCCCCTTTTGTAAGGCTGGTTCCTCCCCACACATAAGGATTTCCCAAAAACTGCAGAGCATAATTTACAATTTGAGTCCTGAGAGATGCCTGTGCATTGGCCTTCTCCTCCAACGGAGAAAACTTGATGGCCTCAGGCAGGGCATACCGCACATCAACATAATCTGTGGATACGAAAGCACTGCTGTTTTCCTCCAGCTCAATCTCTATCCAGCCATCAATCTGCTTTAATACAGGATACCGTTCGTTGTTGGATATCTGTGTCCAGATCTTTGCATCCGTGGAAGGCTCGGTTCTGGCGTTTAACATATCTGTGTTAACAATCGCCATCAGCTCTGCTACCTGCAGGGCTTCATCCTTTGCCGCAGGTCCTGTGAGGATATAATCGGACTTTACATAGCCGGTGATATTACCGGACTGGATCTTATACCAGCCGTCATCCGTAGATTCCAGAATATTTCCTGCAGCTTTGCTGGGCATCTTTGCAATGACCTTGCCGTTTTCGTTCGGTTCATCTCGTACATTTAAATAATTATCCACATCGGAAATACCGATATTTTTATAGAGATTAAACACCATTGCCTTTAAATCCAGCTTCCTGGCTTCATTTAGTCCGTATTCCAGTTTTACATAGTCAGAAGACAAATATCCGGCAGTAGTCTGTACCCAGCCTTCTGTCTGGTTTACCACCTCATACCGCTCATTTAATAGCGCCTGGCCTACTACGTCCGAACTGGTGGAAGGCTCCTTCCTGATGTTCATACTTTCGGTCTGGACCACCGCTCTCAGTTTTACGAAGTCCAATGCTTTTGCTTTTGCTTCTTCTCCAGTCAGGACATATTCGGAGTTAATGTATCCTTCAATTCCTCCGGAAGATATTTTATACCAGCCGGATTCCGTTTTTTCCAGAATGTCACAGGCGCTGTCACCCTGAAGCTTTCCGACCACATCTTCCTCGGTTCCCGGTGCTTTTCTCACGTTCAAATAGCCCGACACCTGGATAATTCCCAAATTTTTATAGGAATTTACTGTCTTCTCTTTTTCCTCTTTTTCTTTTACAGCCTGAGCCTCCGATTCAGCCTCCGACATGGAAGCTGCGGATTCTTCAGTCTTTTCCGCAAAGGCCTCCGATCCTGTGGCAAGGCCTGCCGGTTTCGCACCCATTTGTTTCTTCACAGCCATACCTGCGGCTGAAAGAACTGCAACACAAAGAACCGCTGCACCTCCCAGTGTCAATAATTTCTTATAATCATTCTGGCTGCGTTTCTTTCTGGCTTTATCCAGACGGATTATATAATCTTTTTTCTCATGATTGTTTTCCATCCTGTATTTTCTCTCCATCTCCCTCTATTCTAGCGGAAAGCCGATTCAGGCTATGAGCCTATCTGTCTAAGTATAGCATAAAATGTCATACTTTGCGATATTGGTCCTGCAAAAAATTATTAAGATTATGTTACAAACTATGAAATAATCCATCCTAAGACACTTTAATAAATAAGATTCCGTACATTAATCAAGAAAAAGAACCGGAAAAGCCTGTGAGGGGCTTCCGGTCCCGAATTTTTTCCTATTTCGCCAGTATCATTCTGTCATTGGAGAATTCCTCGCCGCTGGCCTCTTCAAACTTCTTTAAAAGGTCCTCCACTTCCAGCTTCTTTTTTTCTTCCCCTGCTATATCATATATAATGCGGCCTTCATGCATCATCACAAGCCGGTTGCCGATCTGGATGGCATCCTTCATGTTATGGGTGATCATGAGGGTGGTAAGATTCTGTTCTTTCACAATCTCCTCAGTGATATCCAGTACCTTTCTGGCAGTCTTTGGATCAAGTGCAGCAGTATGTTCATCAAGCAGAAGAAGTTTTGGTTTCTTTAAGGTCGCCATGAGTAGTGTAAGAGCCTGTCTCTGGCCTCCGGAGAGAAGGCCCACCTTGTTGGTCATCCGGTCCTGAAGCCCAAGTCCAAGTTTTTTAAGAGCCTCATGGTAAAATGCTTTTTCATTGGTCCTGATCCCCCAGGCAAGTCCCCTTCCCTGACCCCTGCGGTAAGCCAGCGCCATATTTTCCTGAATTTCCATTCCGGCTGCGGTACCCATCATGGGATCCTGAAATACCCTTCCAATGTACTTGGCCCTCTTATACTCCGGATCCCTGGAAATATTAATACCATCGATCTGGATTTTTCCGGAGTCAATGGGGTACACTCCTGCAATCATATTTAACATTGTGGATTTACCTGCACCATTTCCGCCGATTACAGTAACGAAATCACCTTCATTTAAATGAAGGTCAATGCCATTCAAGGCTTTCTTTTCATTGATGGTATTTTTATTAAACGTTTTTCTCACATTCTTAATATCCAGCACGGTTTATTCTCCTCCCTCCGTATAAGCTTTCCTGATGCGCCATTTGTTTGCCATGACCGGTACGCAAAGTGCTACGGCTACAATCACAGCCGACAACAGCTTCATATCGTTGGCATCCATGCCCATTCTCAAAACCACGGCACGGATTACAAAATATATCACGGAACCAACTACCGCCGATGTAAGCTTACTTCCGAAAGAGCGTAATTTCCCCATGAGTACGTCACCGATAACGATAGCTGCCAGGCCGATGACAATGGCACCCGTACCCATACCGATATCTGCATATTTTTGACTCTGGCATACCAGTCCTCCGGAAAGCCCCACAAGACCGTTGCTGATGGCCAGGGCCAGAAGCTTCGTCCAATTGGTATTGACACCCTGAGCACGGATCATCGCCTGATTATTCCCGGTCGCCCGCATGGCACTTCCGATTTCCGTTCCAAAGAACCAGTAAAGGAGCGCGATCATAATTATCGCCACCCCAATCCCAATGACCATAGCGGAAGCCTGTTTGCTTAATCCAGTTACCGCAACGAATTTAGACATAATCGTATCCGTTTTTAAAAGCGGTACATTGCTCTTTCCTCCCATGATGCGGAGATTTATAGACCAAAGTCCGATCTGAGTCAGGATTCCGGCCAGAATCGCCGGTATCTCAAAGATTGTATGTAATAATCCGGTCACCCCTCCGGCCGCTATCCCGGCTATGGTCGCAGCCCCTAAGGCGATCCAGGGATCTACGTGAAAATTCAGTATCATGACCGCACATACGCAGCCGCCCATGGCAAAGCTGCCATCTACCGTTAAATCAGCAATATCCAACAGTTTATAGGTAATATAAACCCCTAAAACCATGACCCCCCATAAAACTCCCTGAACAACTGCATCCTGAAGGGATACCAGTAAACCACTCATCAATCATTCCTCCGCGTGTTTTCTATTTTCATAGTTCCTGCCGATGTATTTTGGCAGGTCCACCCCGTTTTACGGGCGGAAAATTATGCCCCTAAGGCGTACATAGGCATAAATGCCTTACATAAAAAATGAAAGCCACATTCTTTATGTAAAGCATCTATGGATAGCAGGCGGCCAGTCATACAGGCACCGCCTGCCGCTCATTGCTGTTTCAATCCGCCTATTTAAGGCCGGAAACATCGATTCCAAGGATTTTGGCTGTTTCCTCATTGACAGTCAGCTTGCACTTATCTGCAGGAAGGTATTCAATAGGCATCTTTGAGATGTCTGCACCGTCTTTTAAGATTTTTACTGCCTGCTGTCCCGTTAAGTAACCAAGTTCATAATAGTCAATACCATATGTAGCAAGTCCGCCGGCATTAACCATGCCTTCTTCACCGCAGATCACAGGGATCCCGTTTTCATTGGCTACCATACTTACCGTTGCCATACCTGCGGCAATGGTATTATCCGTAGGTGCATAAAGGGCATTTACCTTGCCAACCATGGAGGTAACAACTGTCTGGATTTCATTGGAATTGGATACGGTGTAATCCACTGCAGTCATGCCTTCTGCTTCAATGGCTTCTTTTGCCATCTTTGCCTGGATCTCAGAGTTGGACTCTGCGGAGCAGTAAAGGATTCCTACGGTTTTAGCATCAGGAAGGATCTTTTTTAACAGGGAAATCTGTTCTTTGACCGGAGTCAAATCAGAGGTGCCGCTTACATTTCCTCCCGGATTATCATTGCTTTCTACCAAATCTGATGATGCAGGGTCAGTGACCGCTGTCACCAGGACCGGGATATCGCTTGTAGCTCCTGCAACGGCCTGTGCTGCCGGTGTTGCAATGGCAAGAATCAAATCGTCTTTATCATTGACCAGCTTGCTGGCAATGGTCTGGCATGTAGGCTGGTCGCCGGATGCATTCTGCTGGTCAACCGTATAGTTAATACCTGCATCATCAAGGGCCTGGATAAACCCTTTATTGGACGCATCCAGAGCCGCATGCTGCACAAGCTGGAGAACACCGATTTTATACTGTTTTCCGTCTGCAGTTTTATCTGCCGTGGATTCTGCTGCTTCACTTGTCTTCGCTTCTGACGTAGTGGTCTCCGGTGCCCCTGTTGTAGTATCCGGGGCTTTACTGCCGCATGCCGTTAAAGACATCATCATGGCCCCGGCAACCACCAGTGATAATACTTTTGATGTTTTTTTCATAATCTTCTCTCCTCTTCCTTCCAAAATATCGTCCTTTCTGGAACTTAATTCGTATCATACTACAAAAAAGACATGCCGTCAATTTTATTACTTTAATTTTATGTGTTTTTAAAGCGTTAAAGTGCATTTTTGTGAAAAATGACGGTTTCAAAACCCGCATCTGCTGTCTTATCCATCAAAAAAACCAGAGAATATAAATTCTCCGGTTTCTTTTAATTGGCCAGAAAGCCCTTACCTATAATCTCGCTGGAATTGGAAATCAGGATAAATGCAGTTGGCTCAACGGTCCGTATATAATTTTTAAGCTTAAGAGCCTGGGAGCGTTTCATGGTCGTTAAGATGACTGTTTTCTTATGATGGCTGAAAGCGCCCTGTGCCTCATAAACCGTGGCACTCCGGTTTAATCCATGAATGATATATTCGCAGATCGGTGCAGGATCATCACAGATGATGCTGAAGCACTTGCACAGGTTGATATTCTCAATGACATCACCGATAACAAGAGATTTTGCCATTAAGCCCAGGGAAGAAAATAATCCTGTCTCCGGCCCGAATACAAAATAGGCCATAATGACGCCCGTTACATCCACCAGCAAAAGCACTGTCCCTATATTAAGGCATGTGTATCGCTTCAGTATCATGGCAATAATATCTGTTCCTCCGCTGGAAGCTCCTGTATTAAAAAGGATGGCAGAGCCAACACTTGGCAAAAGAATCGCAAAAATCAATTCCAGAAGCGGTTCTCCTGTGAGAGGTCTTGTAATAGGATACAGCTTTTCTAACATATAGAGGAAAATGGACATCAGGATGCTGGCATAAACTGTCTTTATCCCAAAGTTCCGTCCCAGAAACAGAAAGCCTATTACCAAAAGAGCCGTGTTCACAATGTTTGTAAATTCACTGGCCGACCAATGGGTCAATGCACTGATAACTGTTGCAAACCCTGTAACGCCTCCGAATGCAAAATTATTGGGGAATTTGAAAAAATAGATCCCTACCACCATAATCCAGATGCTGAAGGTAATCATTCCATACTCCGCAAGCGTTCTCAGTGTTTTGTTTTCTATCTGCTTCATGACTGTTTATCTGTCCCCCTCCGGCTCTTTCCGCCGGTTCCGTATGTTTTTGAGTGAATACATAACTTCCCTTCACTCCCACTCGAATATACCTCAAAGGGGCCATAATTACAAACACCAATCCATCTGACATTCTCACAGTCTTTTTATTGTGAACAAGAGATAAATCCAACGCTGGCCAGGAACCGTACGAATCCTCTCCGTCCCTGTTCGTTGCATTTATAAACGCCCGAGTCCTCCAGCACCCGTTCAAATACAAGGCCTACTTCCTTCTTTAAAATTTCCTCCACATTTTCTTTTGTCACTTTCTCGTATTTCCTTAGAAATTCCTCCGCCCAATCTCCATGCTTTTCTATGGCTTTTACATCTCTGATATTTTTACCTTCCACAAGACATTGGGCCAGAAGGTTCAGCTCCTCCTTAAGCCTTGAAGGCAGAACTGCCAATCCCATAACTTCAATTAATCCGATATTTTCTTTCTTGATGTGGTGAAGCTCCTGATGGGGATGGTAAACACCAAGAGGGAATTCCTCTGTTGTAATGTTGTTTCTTAAAACCAGATCCAGTTCGTAAACGCCATCACGCATTCTGGCTATTGGGGTAATGGTGTTATGAGGCTCTCCTTCCGTTTCTGCAAAAATAAAGAACTCTTCATCTGAATAAGCCCTCCAGGCATCCAAAACCTTAGTTCCCAGATCTATCAATTTCTCCGGATTCTTGCTTCTGATACGCAGCACTGACATGGGCCACTTTACGATCCCGGCTTCTACGCCGTCAAAGCCCTGGAACCTGAAATAAGCCTCAACGGGAGACTTTGCCATGGCAAAATCATAATTCCCTCCCTGAAAATGATCATGGGAAAGAATGGAGCCGCCCACAATGGGCAGATCCGCATTGGAGCCTAGAAAATAATGCGGAAACAACCTGACAAAATCGAACAATTTCACAAAGGTATCTCTCTCAATTTTCATAGGGATATGCTTTCCGTTGAAAACAATACAATGTTCCTTATAATAAACATAAGGGGAATACTGAAACCCCCATTGGCTGTTATTGATGGTAAGCCGGATGACCCTGTGATTGTTTCTGGCCGGATGGTTGGTCCTCCCAGCATAACCTTCATTCTCCATACAAAGCTGACACTTTGGATAGCCGCTTTGCTTTGCCAGCTTTGCCGCCGCAATGGCCTTTGGATCCTTCTCCGGCTTTGATAAGTTTACTGTAATGTCCAGATCTCCATATTTGGTAGATGTCACCCACCGCATGTCCTTTTTGATCCGGTAGCGTCTGATATAATCGGAATCCTGGCTCAGCTTATAATAATATCCGGTTGCCGCCTGAGGTGACTGGCTATGGTACAGCTGCCAGAATGTCTTTTCTATTTCGCTGGGTCTGGGCATCAGACAATTCATCAGCTTTGTATCAAACAGATCCCGGTATGTAACACTGTCTTCCTCTATAATCCCGGTCTGGCAGGCATAATCAAGCAATTCCTGCAAAACCTCTTCCAGCTCTATTTCCCCAAATTCTCCAGATTGTTCCTCATACTCGTCCATCATCATTACATCGAGGATCTGGTTTAAGGCGTAATACCGGTCTGTTTCCCCGATCAAGCCTGTGTCAAGTCCATACTGTACCAGTTTCTTAATTGCCTCATCAATCATTGTGGTATTCCTCCTGGTTTTTTCTCCTAATTGCCTATCTCATTATACCTTTCCTGTTGTAGCAAAACAATACGATATATTTTGATATTATTGCATTTTTTTAATAAAATCTTGGATCCTGCTTATAATCATACCGCCCAGGATCCCTATGACAAGCCCAGCGGCCGTACCGGCGATTAAAAGCATGGGAAGATAATAGAAAACTCCTGCCTGTCTGACTACAAGGGCAGCCACACAAACCTGTCCGATGTTATGTCCGACACCTCCCAGAATACTGGTACCCGTTGTCCCCATCCAGTTTGTTTTCCTGCAAAGGACCATTAAAAGCAGGCTTAAACTCCAGCCACCCAGACTGTACAGCATGGCAAATAAGTTCCCAAAGGTAAACCCGGTGAGAACGATACGCAAAAGGGAGACGATGACTGTGCCACCTGCTCCTACCGTGTAGAGCCCCACAACTGTGACCAGATTGGCAAGTCCCAGCTTTACTCCGGGCACCCCAAGAGAAATGGGAATCAGGGTTTCCACAAAGCTGAGAACAAATGCCAGTGCAATCAGCATCCCATACAACGCTGCCACATGTGCTGAATTTTTTCCTTTCATAAGAGTTCTCCTTTTTTCTGCATTCCGTCTCTATTTTAACACACTTTGACATTTATGTAAAAGAAAATCCCGGAGAGCCTCCTAGCAATTAGGAAAACCCCTCTCCGGGATATTACAATTAATTTCTGCCTCATTTGGAAAAGCAATCCGTTTTTCGTCTAATCCACTCGTTTGTCCCCCCAGAAAAACAGAGCTACGGTACCAGGTCCTGTATGGGAGCCGATGACAGCACCGATGCTGTTTACCAGCACCCTCCCGGAAAGTCTGGGGAAACGCTCCTCCACCAGAGCTGCCACCTCCCTGGCGTCATTTTCACAGGCGGAATAAGAGAGATGACATTTACCGCTGTAATTCTTTCCGTCTATTGCATGGGCCTCCATCGTGTGAACGATCTCCTGGATGGCCTTCTTTTTGGTGCGGATCTTCTGCCTTGGAATCAAATGTCCCTTGTCATCAATGCTCATAAGCGGGCAGATGTTAAGCACCGTGCCAAGCATTGCTGATGTGGCCGAAATCCTGCCACCACGCTTAAAGCTGGTCAGATCCGTAGAAAAAAACCAATGGTGTACCAATAGCTTGTTGTTTTCCGTCCACTCTGCCGCTTCTTCCAGCGCAGCACCTTTGTCCCTTAGATCAGCCACCGCATCGGTCAAAAGACCGTAACCGGCTGATGCGCCCAGGGTATCCACAATGACGATCTTTCTATCCGGATATCTGGAACTCATCTCTTCCCTGGCCACGCATGCAGAATTATAGGTTCCTGAAATACCGGAGGAAAGGGTAAGGTGGAGAATATCCTTACCTTCCTTTAAAAACGGTTCAAAAAAATCACAATATTCATCTACATTAACCTGGGAAGTCACAGGTGTGGCTCCTTTGGCGATCCGGTCATAAAACTCCGGAAAGGGAATGCTCTGTCCCAAGTCATCCGGGTAGGTAACGCCATCCATTGTATAGTGAAAACACACATAGGGAATCTGGCGCTGTTCAAAAAATTCCTTCTTCATATCCACCGTTGAACAGCAGGTTAATATAAAATTTCCCATATCTGCACACCTCCTATCATTTACTGAATCAATATTAACATATTTTTTCCTGAATTGGAATCTTTACGACAAATTCCGTCCCCACATCAAGCTCTGACCGGACGGTAATCGTCCCATGATAGAAATTTACAATGTGCTTTACAATGGAAAGCCCCAGGCCGGTCCCGCCCTGCTTCTTGCTCCGTCCTTTGTCTACCCTGTAAAAACGTTCAAAAATGCGGCCTAAGGATTCTTTGGGAATTCCCATTCCGTTATCCTTTACACGGATAATCACATTGCGGTTCTCCTCTGTCACGGTTACCCATACCTGACCGCCGGGTTTGTTATACTTTATGGCATTGCTGATGAGGTTCCCAAAAAGCTCTTTCATCTGCTGCCCATTGGCATAGATGCAAAGGGGCTTGCAGTCCACATGGATCATAACTTCATGGGAGGCTGCCAGGGGTTTTAAGGATTCAACAATATCGTCTAATAGAATGGACAGGCGCACATCATTTTTTAAAACCTCTGCTTCTTTTGCTTCAAGACGGGAAATCATGAGGATGTCATTGATGAGATGATTCATATTGACCGCTTCTTTTTTGATGCGTCTTATGAAATCCATCTTCTGCTCCTCGTCCTGAATGATTCCGCTTTCCAGAAGCTCCGCATATCCCTGAACCGATGTGATAGGTGTTTTCAGTTCATGGGAGGCATTGCTGAAAAATTCCTGGCGGATCTGTTTTTCAAGTTCAATCTGATTTAAATATTCTTTTACATTCTTAGACATTTCAGTGGTCGTTTCCGCAATAATATTAATTTCCGGATATTGGTAGGTTTCAAAGGAGAGATCCGTATAATCCCCGTTTACTTTAAGCATCTCCTGAGAGATTTCCTTTAAAGGCCTTGTTATGGATTTTGAAAAGCTGTCTGCGGAAAATGCAGAATACATAATAGCCATAAGAAAGCTGAGCCAGATGGCAGGCAGAAGAAGCATCAGATATTCTTTCATTCCGGAATAAGGAATAGCCATACGAAGTATATAATCAGCCCGTGAGGAGCAGATAGCCACATAAAGCATGTTTTCTTTCAGGGTATCCGAGTAACGCCTGGCCGTTCCGGTCCCTTCTGCCAGGGCCTCTTTTACCTCTTCCCTGTCTAAATGATTATCCAGGGAAGCGGCCGGTACGTTTCCAGTATCGGCCGCAACGCTTCCATCCATACGTATTATCGTAAAACGGCTTTGACTTTCACTGAGGGTCTGCTTAAGATCCTCTATCTCACCGTCAAGACTGCCGGTATAATCCAGGATCTCATCCATGGCTTTCAGTGTGTAGGTCATATCCTGTCTGGAGTTTTTAAGCAATGCACTGCTGGAAGCAATGTAAAAAACAGTACTGCTGAGTATCAGAACAACCAAAATGATCTGTATGAATTTCTTAAAGATCACACTTCTCATAGACACCTCCATTCCGGGGTATTCGCAGCCAGGACATACAATTTCCTACTCTTCCGTCTTAATAAAACGATAGCCTACACCACGGACCGTCTTAATGCAGGAACCGCCGTTTTCTCCCAGCTTTTGCCGCAGGGTGCGGATATGCATGTCCAGGGTTCTTGTTTCTCCATCGTAATCATATCCCCAGATGTGATTTAAGAGCTCATCTCTGGTGACGACCTTATTATGATTCTCCATCAGATACTGTAAAAGCTCAAATTCTTTTAAGGTCAGTTCAACTTTCATGCCGTCACAGTGAACCTCTCTGGTTTTTTTGTTTAAATTTAAACAATACTGGTTCAACTCGTTTGATTCTGCCTGGTCCCTGGTACTGCGGCGCAGAAGGCTTCGGATCCTGGCAGCCAGTTCCATGACTCCAAAAGGCTTTGTCATGTAGTCGTCGGCTCCTCCATCCAATCCTGCCACCTTATCAAACTCCCTGTCTTTCGCAGTCAGAATAAGAATAGGGATATCTTTTAACGATTCATTTTTCCGAATCCTGCGGATAGCTGTCAGGCCATCCATACCGGGAAGCATCAGATCAAACACAGCCAGGGCAGGCTGATCTGACTCAATGTGCCGCAAGGCATCCTCCGCCATCTCAAAGGCGGATACTTCATAGCCAAAACCTTCCAGAGCGATTTTTATTAAATCCCTGATGTTGTCATCGTCTTCAATCACATAGATAAGTTCCATACAGTCTCCTTTCCGTTTTTCCGCCTGGGCATTTCAGAAGAAAGATATGCCCTCAGGGCGTTCCGTCATGAAGAAAAAGCCATGCCGCCTTTTGTTACATTTCATCTCTCACATAACCGGCGATATTATGGGCATGGTCCGAAATACGTTCCAGATTGCTCAGAGCATCCAAAAAGATCACTCCGTTCTCCGGCTTGCAGGTCTGAGCCGATAAACGTTCGATATGGCGTTCCCTTAATTCTTCTTCCAGACTGTCCACACGTTCTTCACATTGGACTACGGCACGGACCTCAGACATGTCAGAGGTCTCCCTTGCTTTTATGGCATGCTCCAGAGATGCCCTGACTTCTTTGATCATTTCCTTTATCTCATTTTCTGCTTCCTTTGAAAAAACAATGTTCCGGTTGGCCTTTTCCACCGCCAGCTCCGATAGGTTCTCACAGTGATCACTGACCCTTTCAAAATCGCTGACCGTGTAAAATAAATTTTTAACAAGAAGATGCTGCTCTTCGTTTAAAGACTGGTTATTGATCTTTACCAGATAATCAATTAATATTTTTTCATAATTATTGATTTTCTGTTCCATTTTTTCCACCAGCTCTGCCTCTGTTTTGTTACTGCCCAGAAGAGCCGCCGCTGCAAGGTCCAAGTTTTCCATGGCTGCATAGCCCATGTTCACTACTTCATGATTTACGTTTTCGATTGCAAAGGAAGGAGTTTCCAGAATTCTTTCATCCAGATGACGTTTCATCTGGCCATCAGTATCCATAGGAGCTTCCTTTTTATCCTCATGAACAAGGATACCGGAAGCCTTTACCAATAGCCCGGCAAAGGGGAATAAAATTACGGTATTGCTCACATTAAAAATGGTATGGAAGATGGATATTCCCACACTGCTGATTCGTGATGCGGCAAAAACCGGATTCAGCCGAAACATAACAAACATGATGCATCCGAAAATCACAGCGCCCGTCACATTAAAAAGAAGGTGAATCACAGCAGCACGCTTTGCGGTTTTATTTGCTCCCACACTGGAAAGCAGGGCAGTGACACAGGTACCGATATTTTGTCCTAAAGTGATATAAATCGCTGACTGCCAGTTTACAATTCCATTGAGTGCCAAAGTCTGTAAAATTCCCACGGAAGCCGAAGAACTTTGAATGATGCCCGTCACTACAAGACCAGCTAAAATTCCAAGAAACGGATTTTTTCCTAATACGGAGAATGCCTGACTGAAAATCGGAGCGTTCCGGTAAGGAGTGATGGAATCTGACATAAACGAAAGTCCTATGAACAGTACACCGAAGCCCACAAGAATTTCTCCGATCTGCTTCTTTTTGCCGCTTCCGGTAAAAAGGCTTAAAACTGCGCCTACCCCTACCAGTGCCGGAGCGAAAAACTCGGGCTTAAGCATTTCTCCCCATTCGCTCATGGATACGATCCAGCTGGTAACAGTAGTACCGATATTTGCTCCCATAATAATGCCGACAGCCTGGCCCAGATTGATGATTCCAGCATTAACAAAACCAACTACCATGACTGTGGTAGCCGAGCTGCTTTGTATTATGGCAGTAATTCCGGTTCCCAAAAGTACGCCCATAAGCCGGTTGCTGGTGAGAAAGCCTAAAAGCTGCTGCATTTTATGGCCTGCGGACTTTTGAAGTCCATCAGCCATGGCATCCATCCCATAGAGGAACATCCCCAGCCCTCCGATGAATTTAAATAGCATTTGTATCTCTGTGATTGACATAGTATCCTCCTGATTTTCATGTTAAGACATGCTATGTAAGTACTATATCAAATCTATGTAAAGTAACATGCACATAAATGTAAAATTTATGTAAATTTTTGTCTTAATGTAAAATTTCCTTATAAACCCGTAAAACATTTCCATAAAAGACCGCTTCAATTTCGCTTTCTGAAAACCCTTCCTTTTTCATATAAGCTTCCATAAGAGGCAGATCTTCCGGAGATTTCACCTCCAAATTTCCTCCGATGCCGTCAAAATCCGACCCGAGGCCAATGCACTGGATGCCGCCCACCTGCTTCATGTGCTTTATATGGGAAACCATATCCTCCATCCGGCTTAAAACTCCTTCTCCCTTTTTCCAGTCATGAAGGAAATCGGCGCAGTAATTGATTCCGGCCACACCGCCACGTTCCGAAAGGAGTTTTATCATATTATCCGTTAAGTTCCGGGGATTGGAAGCAATGGTCCTGGCATTGGAGTGGCTGGCCACAAAAGGCTTTTCCGTATACCGGAACACGTCATCGATACCGGCATCGGACAAATGAGACACATCTATGATCATTCCCAGTTTTTCCATTTCCTGAACAAACGTGATTCCCATTTCCGTAAGACCATGCTCTGTTTCCGGTTGGAAAAAGGCCTCTCCATTTTCCTCCCAGATCCGGTTAGGATGACCCAGTTCATTCTTATAGTTCCAGGTGAGAGTCGCCATACGGACACCCAAACGGTAAAAATTCCTTAAAAAAGCCAGTTCTCCCTGGAAAACACCGCCTTCCTCTATGGTAAGCAAGGCAGACATCTTTCCATTTTTCCGGTTCTCTTCAATATCCCGATAGCATTTTACGATGCCAACCATATCCTTATATTTTTCCAGTTCCGTATAGAACAGGTCGGCTAGTTTCATACAATATTCAAATGGATGCTCCTGCCTGGCGAGATTTGTAAACATGGCAAAGTTCTGCAGGCAGTAATCCCCTTTTTTCATGCGCTCCAAGTCAATATGACAGTTATTTTTTAAGATGGAATACTCCTTTCCTTCTTCCTTGCGGTAAAAAAGTTCTGAAATGGTATCACAATGCATATCAACAACCTTCATAGTATCTGTCCTTTCTCATTGATCCTTTCAATTACCTTTCTGCGGAAAAGGAGCAGCCCCAAACTATGAGCTACTCCTTTGGTAATTATGCAAATAGTATCATCAATATGATATATTTGCAACAAAATGTTAGGATCCTATTCGCTGCGCAAAGCATCGATGGGGTTCAAATTCGCTGCACGGCTGGCCGGCATATAGCCAAAGAGCAGACCGATTCCCACCGATACGCTGAAAGAAACAATAACTGCTCCAGGGGTAGGCGATACCGTCATTCCCATGGCTGTCCCAATGACCGTAGTCGCCACAGAACCCACCAGGATGCCGGCAACGCCGCCAAACGAGCTGGTAACCGCTGCTTCTATGACAAACTGCTGCATGATGTTGCTCTTTTTCGCCCCTAGTGCTTTCCGGATTCCGATTTCTCTGGTACGCTCCGTTACGGATACCAGCATGATGTTCATAACCCCCACACCGGCTACTAAAAGAGAGATTCCGGCTATCCCACCAAGCATCATGGACATCATGGATATCATGGAATTTAAGGAATCCAGCAGTTCGCTCATGGCAGTCACACGGTACAAATCATCATCCTTGAATATATGAAAGAGAAACGTGTTAATAACTTCTTTGGCTTCTGTTGTATGATCCATATCTGCGGTTGCAAAAACATAGCTGCTGATATTGGCATTGTTGCTCATCTTGGCGGCGCAGCTGTAAGGAAGATACAGCACGTCATCCGTGCCGCCGTCCTCCAGTTCCTCCTCATCCTGCCTGGAAATTACACCTACAATCCGGAATGGGTAACCATTGATTTTTATCGTCTGGTCAATGGCCTTTTCCACACCTCCGTATAGATCCCATGCCACATAATAGCCTACAACACACACCTTTTGTCTGGAAACTATGTCAGAATACTGGAGGAAGCGGCCGGAATCCAGGGTTTGATCCTTCATATCCAGATAATCTTCGCTTACACCAGTCACGGTGGTTCCGGTCAGGGATTCCGTTCCGTTTTTTATGGTAGAGGTCAGCGTGACCTTGGGAGTCATCTGAGCAAAAAGTTCCTTATGCTTGTCATAAAACTGATACATCTCATCCACAGATAAAGACCTGGAGGAAAGATTGGAAACATTTACATTAATCTGATTGGTTCCCATACTTGCAAAGCTCTCTGTCATATAGGACATCTGACCGTTCACAAGACTTACCAGAATAATAACCGAAGCTACGCCTATAATGATTCCAAGCATGGTGAGAAAGGAACGCATTTTGTTGCTCCATATGCTCTTAAGAGCCATTTTAAAGGATTGCAGAATATTCATTTACATCTCCGTCGAAATTAATCTTTCCGTCATGTACCCGGACCACCCGCCGGGCTTCCCTTGCTATGGTGCTGTCATGGGTAATCATAACAATGGTATTACCTTCATCATTTAACTTGTTTAAAAAGTTTAAAACATCCCGGCTTGTTTTGGAGTCCAAAGCTCCCGTAGGTTCATCAGCCAGAATCAGGGATGGGGCTCCTGCCAGGGCCCTGGCTATGGAAACCCTTTGCTGCTGGCCGCCGGAAAGCTGATTCGGCAGATTTTTCCACTTTTCCGCCAAGCCTACACGCTCTAAAGAACTCATGGCCTTTTCTTTTCGTTCACTGGCAGCTATCCCTGCATACAGAAGAGGCAGCTCCACATTTTCCAGGAGATTTAATCTCGGCAGAAGATTGTATTGCTGAAATATGAAGCCAATCATCCTATTCCGAATCTGAGCCAGTTGGTTTTCAGACATGCTCCCTACATCCTCACCACCCAGCAGATACTCTCCTGAGGTGGGAACATCCAGTGCACCTATAATATTCATAAGCGTGGACTTTCCGCTTCCCGACTTTCCCACAATGGCCACGAATTCCCCCCGGCAGATGGTTAAAGATATTCCGTCACTTGCACGTACCTCCTCATCTCCCATCTGGTATACCTTATGGATATCTTTTAATTCAATTATGGGTTCTTCCACCTTTCTGTCCTCCTGCTGTTAGGATTCTGGTCAGCCGCCATTAGCACCATTGCCCCCGTTGCCGGATCTCCTGACCCCGGAACCACCTCCGGCAGGACCTCCGCCCATGCCCCCCATACCGCCTGGGATCATGATGTTCTGCGAGTTGCTTACCGTAGATTGGGCCACATAAACTTCCTGATTTTCTTCAAGTCCACTGGTAATTTCCACGTAATCGCTGCTTATTAACCCTGTGGTTACTTCAACTGCGCGGAAGCCTGCCGGTATATTTCCCTGTGATTCTTTTACGGTTTCATCCTTTACATAGACCTGATTTCCCCGTACCAGCGCATCAGCAGGCACTGACAGCACATCCTTTGCTTCATCCAGAATGATCACTCCATCTACATTCATACCCGGAAGCAGTTCATCCATACCGTCATTTAATGTGACGGTTACGGGATAATTGGTAACCCCATTGGAGGTGGAGCTTTGCAGGCTTACATTGCTGACCGTACCGGTAAAAGTCTTACCGGTTACTGCGTCAGCGGTAATAACTACGGTCTGTCCTACTTCAACTGATTTTACATCCAACTCATCCACGGACATTTCAAAGGTGTAATTGGACATATCATATATGACTGCAAGCGTTGTGCTACCATTGGTGCTTTTGGAAATCTTATCTCCTGCCTTTCCAGTTTTGGTAATGACTTTACCGGAAATGGGCGCTGTAATGGTATAGTTGTCGTAGGTATCCTGAGTACTTTCCAGTTTACTCTTGGCTGTTTCCAGAGACTCTTCTGCTTTTTCCAGGGTTTCTTTATAGGTACGTATCAGCCGTTCTGCAGACTTTCTTTCCATTGTAAAAATGGGAGTCCCCTTTGTTACATAGTCTCCCTCCTGTACCAAAAGAGTTCCGACCTCAACACCAGAGGATACGTCTGCTTTCATGGTGGTTTCAAGCTTTGGTTCAAACGTTGCCTCCATGCTGCAGACAAAATCCCCCACCATTGCTGTGGCAGCAGTTTCCGTGGTAAGACCGCCTGGATTTGTCACTTCAATGGTAACATAACGGACAATGCGCCCGCCGGTGAGGGTCACATCCATATTACTGACAGAAGAAACCGTACCCCGGATCTGTTCTCCCGTATCCGTAAGTGTTAAAACCGCCCCATTCCCGGCTGCCATCCGGGATGCCTCACCAGAAAGAAATGGGATCTTGATTTTCATAGTCTTATCATCATAAACAGAGGCAATTTCCGTGTTGCTGCTGACTTTGTCTCCTTCTTTTATAGATAAAGATTTTATGTAGCCGTTTTCCGTGGATTTGTAGGTATTTCCACTATAATTGCTTAAGGCGGTATTATAATCATCCAAAGCGATTTCATAGCTTTCCTGGGATCTTTCCAGTGAGTTCTTGATTGATGTCATCTCCGATTCCATAGAAGAGGTGTCAATCTGGTAAAGGACCTGGCCCTTTTCCACCGTATCCCCTTCTTCAAATTCCGCTGCTACGACTTCACCTTCCACCAGAGAGGTTATATCATAAGTATCTTTTGGAGAAATGGTACCTGAGGAAGAAAGCTCAGACGTGATATCCCGTTTTGTCGCCGTGGCTGTCCGGACGCTTTTGGCCTCTGAGGAAGCCTGCCTGGATTTTTTTATACTTACGGCTGCAGTAACCACGGCCAGAGCCGCAAGGATGAGGCTCAGGATGATTAAGGCCGTTTTCCCTTTCTTCCGGCCTTTCTTTTTATCTTTTGAAAAAAACTTCTGGATGATTTTATTCATTTACAGCTCTCCTGCTAATCTTCTATATAATCAATGACTGTCCTCGTTTCGTTTCCTTCATTGCCGGTTGACATCGTATAAACCAAAACCACCGTATCTCCTACCCGCAGACTGCCATAAGATGAAAATGCAAACTGCATTTCGGTGCTTGTAAGCTCATAGGTATTGCCATCATCCAGAATGATGGCACTTGGTGTCATCAAATCGGCAGAGTTGTAAACAACATTGCTGATTTCTCCAAAAACAGCTGACCGGCCGCTTTCATTCTCATTTCCAACGGTATAAAGCCATATGGTCTTGGAAAGGCTGTGGTAATAAACCAGAACTCCATTCGAGCTTTCCAACGCAACATTTACTGCATCACTGGAATTGGATACAGACTCGCCGTCAAGAGAAACATTGGCTTCCCCCAGCTTAAAGGGCAGATAGGATTTAAGGCTGCTCTTGCTTCTTACGATCTTCGGTCCCTTAAGGCTGTTGTCTACCATGGTAAAAGGGTTAATCTCACCATCGGCTGTCAGTTCACAGTCCAGACTTTTTCCGAACATGGTTCCTGACTTGGTGTCCGTCTTTAACAGATTATAAAAGAGGTTTATGCAGTCCTCCTTCTTTAAAACCTCTTCAGCCTCTTTATTCAGGTTCTCATCCAACTCCAGAAAATGGTACTTGGAAAGCCTGGAGCCTGACTGGTCCCCAGTAAAATCGGAATTACCGTATCCCAACAAACCCAGAACGCCCTTGGCTGCATCCTGAAGCGTTACGGATTCTTCCGGTTTAAAGTCTCCTCCCAGATATCCATTCATCCAGCCCTGTTCCGCCGCAATGCGGATACAAGCTGCATATTCATGGTTTCTGGGTACATCAGCAAATACCGAGGTATTGCTGATCCCGCTAACCGTACTCCGGTAAGAAGATGCATTTACCAGCATGCTGGCGAATTCTCCACGCGTTACCGTCATATTCGGATTTGCAGTACTCATAATCCCTGAAACTCCGATTACCTTTTTCCTTAAATCAAAATTAGCCGATGCTTCTGCTGTCATAGTGCTGACTGACGTCACAGTCAGTACAACAGCGAGGGAAGCCACTATTTCCCGTCCATTCATCCGGTTTTCTCCTCTCATCTTCAAATCTGCTGCTTATTGTAACAGGTTCCTATGTCCGTTTTGTGACTGGTACCTGAAATTAGTCTGAAACTGTCACAGGGGTCCCTAATCTCTTGCCCTAATCTGGTTTGGGGTATATTTTACCATTTTTATCTGAAAATAGCCTGAAGTCCATCTTCAGGAACTTCGTCTGCAGAAAGCCCTTCCTTTCAGCATAATTTAAGCTTCATTCTTTATAATAAAAGCAAATGTAAGATTGCCTAATAAGCAGTCTCAACTTATAATAGTTATCAACCGCTTCATCATAAAAAGATTGAAAGGAGAAGGGAATCATGAAGGTACTGATTGCAGAAGACGAAATAAGATTAGCCGATGCTCTGGGACAGATTATGAAGGAACAGCATTACCAGGCTGATATTGTATATAACGGAACTGACGGCCTTTACTGCGGCCTGTCCGGTGAATACGACATCATCATTTTGGATGTGATGCTTCCGGGAGAAAATGGTTTTCATGTGGTTCAGAAGCTGAGAGAGGCTCACATCCAGACTCCTGTTCTCATGCTGACAGCACGGGATGATATCCACGATAAGGTAACAGGTCTTGATAAAGGTGCCGATGATTATATGACAAAGCCGTTTGTGCCAGAAGAGCTTCTTGCCCGCATCCGCGCGCTCTCCCGCCGACAGGGGGAAGTGATTGTAGAAGAAATGAAATATGGAGATTTCATTCTCAACCTGTCAGCCAATGATTTATGCTGCGGCTCTAAATCCATTCATTTGGGATATAAGGAATTTGAAGTATTAAAAATTCTCATGAATAATTCCGGAAAGATCATCTCAAAGGAGATCCTCATATCAAAGGTATGGGGCAGTGATTCTGACGCAGAGGATAACAATGTGGAGGCATATATTTCCTTCCTTCGGAAAAAGCTGAAATTTATCGGTTCAAAAGTAGAGATTGGAACTGTCCGTAAAGTCGGATACCGGCTGGAGGAAATTGTATGATAAAAGAGTTAAGAAGAAGGTTTGTTCTGATCAATATGGCCTTTGTCATAAGCATCCTTTCCGCTGTTTTAGGAGTCTTCTACTATGCCAATTCAAAACGCATTGAACGGCAGACCGTCTTGTCCCTGATGCAGGCCATTGACCATGACAGGCAGGGAAGACTGCCGGATAAGGTGGAATTCGGCCGCAGACCCCCCAAAAACCTGCCCCCTCTCATCCCCTCTTTTGTGGTGACCATAAACAACCGCAGCTCCATTGATAATATTAAGGAAAATAACATTACCGTTACAAAGGAGCTGGCCTCCACTTTGGTGAAATTAGCAGAAGCCGGAGACTCCTCTGAAGGGGAGCTTAAGGATTATTCCCTTCGCTACCTTAAGGTTACGAATGCAGAAGGCATAAAAATAGGGTTTGCAGACCAAAGTTATGAACGGAATAATTTAAGAACCCTGTTCATGAGCTGTTTTTGGGTTTTTTTAGGGGCAGTCTTTTTGTTTTTTATCCTCAGCATGTATCTTTCACGACTGGCACTAAGACCTGTGGAAAATGCATGGCGGATGCAGAACCAGTTCATCGCCGATGCATCCCACGAATTAAAAACACCCCTCACTGTGATTCTGGCCAATTTACAGATTCTGGCCCTTCATAAGGAATGTACCGTCAGGGAACAGCAAAAATGGCTGGACAATACAAAAGAAGAGGCAGAGCGAATGAAACAGCTTGTGGAGGAGCTTCTCTTCTTGGCCCGCTCCGATGCAGAATCCGTACAGACCCCTCAGTCAGCAAAGGAATCTCTGGATTTCAGCGACATGGTGTTAAACGGGGTCTTGCTTTTTGAATCCGTTGCCTTTGAACACAAGGTGAATCTTGAAAATGAAATTGAAGCAGGTATAAGACTGGAAGGCTGGGAAGCTTCTCTAAAACAGTTAATCACCATTTTACTGGACAATGCCTGCAAATACGCAGGTAAACAAGGTTCTGTATTTGTCAGCTTAAAAAAAACTTCCCATAATGCAGTTTTAACCGTTCAGAATACAGGAGATCCTATTCCAGAAAAGGAACGGGACCATGTTTTCGAGCGTTTTTACCGGACAGATAAATCAAGAGTGAGGAAAGAAGGGGGATACGGCCTTGGCCTTTCCATTGCAAAAACCATCGTTGACCACCATAAGGGAAGGATCAGCCTGACCAGCGGTCCTGAGACAGGAACAGTTTTTATTATCAGCCTGCCTCTGCCTTCCCGGCAGCAATGAACCATAATATAAGAGAAGGGAGCAATTAGGGGTTTTCCCAATTACTCCCTTCTTCTATTTATTTAGTAACGGAAATTCCATGATCCTCAATCTTTTTTCTGATATTGAGCATCCGTTCGTCTGTCTGAGCGATTACATCCGCACATTCTCTCAGTTCTTCACTGATTTCCTGGGAATACGTTTCCACTTCTTTCTTATATTTCAACTGGTGATCCAGGCTGGCCCAGAAATCCATGGCAATGGTACGGATCTGGACTTCAGCCCTCATCCACTTTTTCTGATCCGAAAAGAACACGGGAATCTCTACGATCATATGATAGCTGCGGTATCCGTTTTTCTTCGGATGCCGGATATAATCCTTAATGGCTATGATATGCACATCATCCTGGCGGGCCAGCATCTCAGCAACCGCATAAATATCATCCAGAAAGGAACAGATAACACGGATCCCTGCAACATCATCCAGGTTGTCCATCATGGATTCCAAAGAAACCGGCAGCCCTCTTCTCTGCAGCTTCTCCACAATGCTTATGGGCTTTTTGACTCTGGATTTGACCAATTCTATAGGGTTTCTGGAGTTTCTCACTGACAGCTCGTCGTTAAGGACCTCCAGCTTTGTCTTAATCTCCCGAATCGCACAGGTATACATCATCATAGCTTCCTGAAACTGGTATGCCTGCTTCATAAGGGGATCCGGGACTTGAACCAGATTAGGAACATTTACTATGGACTGGTTCAATTCACTATTGGGGTTCATACTGATGTTCATTCTTATTCCTCGAAATGTATTAACTTAAACTTTTTCGGCTGCCGAAACTGCTTCAAGAAGCCACTGAGCCTCTAAAAATTCAATGGTTCCCTCATCCACTGCTGCCGCGATCCTTGGATCAATGGGAATCTTTGCCAACACGGTAAGGCCGTTGTTTTTAGCAGCTTCATCCACACGGCTTTCTCCAAATACCGAAATCTGTTTACCGCAGTCCGGGCAAATTAAATAGCTCATATTTTCCACCAGGCCAAGGATTGGTATATTCATCTTTTTCGCCATATTTACCGCTTTTTCTACGATCATGGTAACCAGCTCCTGAGGGGAGGTCACAATGATGATTCCGTCCACAGGCAGAGACTGGAACACAGTCAGAGGCACATCTCCTGTTCCAGGAGGCATGTCCACGAACATGTAGTCAATGTCTTCCCAAAGGGCTTCCTGCCAGAACTGCTTGACTGCTCCTGCGATGACAGGTCCTCTCCAGATAACCGGATCCGTCTCATGATCCAGGATCAGATTTGCCGACATTACTTCAATTCCCGTTGCAGTGGTGGCAGGAATCATAAGGCCGTTTGGTGTCATGCCCACACCGTAATCCGAAAGACCAAAGGATTTCGGAATCGACGGACCGGTAATATCCGCATCTAAAATGGCTGTTTTATATCCCTTGGCATTCATGCCCACAGCCATCATGGAAGTCACCAGGGATTTTCCCACCCCACCCTTTCCGCTTACAACGCCGATTACCTTTTTGACTGTGCTGGAAGGATTAAGGGGTTCCAAAAAACTTGCCTGCTCCCCCCGGCTGCTGCAGGTCTCACCACAGCTATTGCAGTTATGTGTACAATTTACCTCACTCATGAATCATTCCTCCTAATTTAAATCTAATATATGGAAGACGGCCTTTTTTAAGCCATCTGCGTCTATAGAATCTGTTATATATCCGGCGGTATCTTTAACCTCGTCAGAAGCATTTCCCATGGCAATCCCAAGACCAGCGCCGGTGATCATGGAGATATCATTTTTGCCGTCTCCAATGGCAGCCATTTCATGGGCAGAGAAACCATAATGCTCAGCCATTTTTAAGATTCCGTTCCATTTGCTACCCCCTGCCGGAATCACATCAATGGCCATCTCATCATGCCACCGTATAAATTCACAGCCTGCAAGACACTTTCTCAGCCTGTTTTCCATGTCCGTAGAAATGTATGGAATCATCTGGTAGATGGGGTGATTTCTGGCTCGTTCCACATTGAAAACCGGCGGAATCCTGGTGCCGATTTCCAGCTGGACCTGTTCCACCATGGAATTCACCATATTAATGTACATGCAGTCCCCTTCCATAAAGAGGCACGGAAAAGGCTCCTCCTCCAACAGTGCCAGCGTCCTCTCAACTTCCACAGGATCTATGGGAAAATCATAAATAACCCTGTCTTTGCAATAGCAATACTGACCGTTTAATGTCACATAACCGTCAAAGGTAATTCCCTCTAAAAGATTTTCCTCTTCCATTTCCAGCTTATGACGTCCTGTTGCAATAAAAAGCAGGATCCCCGCCTTTCTGGCTTCCAAAAGGGCCTCCTTTGCACTGTCCGGAACCCTTCCTGTTTGAAAATCCCGCAGCGTACCGTCAATGTCAAAAAAAATAGCCTTAATCCGTCTTCCCATTTACCGTCATTCCTTTTTAATCTGATGATTCTTATCCGCCTGATGATGCAAACACTTATGATTATAATATGAAAGAAGGCTTCTGTCTACGAAATTCATTGTTAAAAAGGCCTGTGCCGTCATTCATGACGCTACAGGCCTTTGTACATTATTTTGTTCCAACGGTCCGTGTTCTGCGGATTGCCTTAAAGACCCCCATGGTATCAAGCGCTTTTGCCATGGTATAAAAAATCATGGAGTCAATGGGCCACATGACCAAGTTTTTAAATACCCTGGCCGGAAGAAGGACCATAAAGCCTTTTCCATACAGGACGGAAAGACACATGGTATTAAGAATCACATTACAGACCAGCATGACCAGGAACTTGGAAACCAGGACCCTTCTTAAGGTGACAGGCTTCCGGTAATACATGCAGCCGTACATGATGCCTGACAGAACTGTAACCAGAGTCAGCCCCGGAAAAAATGCACCCGCAGGCTTTAGCAGGTATTTGAGAATATCCATGCTGCCGGAAAACAGGCCTCCTACAACCGGACCAAACAGGTAGGAAACCATTCCATTGGGTATGGAAGAAAAACTGACCCGAATGTAACTTCCCATGTTAATGGAAAACATACCTAAAACTATTGCTACTGCGCCAAACATGGCCGAGGTGGTGATGGTCCTTACAGATTTCAGCTCTCTGTAAGAATCGGTGAACAAAGTAACGAATTTTTTCATAAAAAATACCTCCTTTGCAGACCTCAAACTACAACCGGAGATAATAATCCTATCTTCTGATGCAGCGGGATGCGACCGGTGTACCGCAAGAAAATCTTTTCGTCCGGCTGACAACTCCCTGTTCAGCCGGCACTTAACGCACACGGGTCTACTCTGCGACTATGAAATTGTGTTTTGTAACGCCATCAGTATATCACAGATCCACTGGAAAGCAAGTATTTTTTTTAGAAATTCTTATATTTTCCACTGTGGAATGAACAAAAACAGCAATTAAAATGCCCAGGATCATACCTCCCAGCACATCCGTTGGAAAATGAACAAACAGATACATCCTGGAGACACTAATGAGAGCCGCAAGGATCAGGGCGGCAGCTCCCCATTTCCGGTTATAAAGCCAGATGCTGACAGCACCTTCAAAGGAGGCCAGTGTATGCCCGGAGGGGAAGGAGTAATCCTTTGGATTTCTAATCAGAAGGGGGATGCTGTCATCAATCCAGCAGGGCCTTTCTCTGGCGATCATATTTTTCAGAACCATGTTTCCGATCAAAAGTCCGGCCGCCAGAGAAAACAAAATGCAAAGACCTATAAATCTTGTCTTTTTAAAGCACAGCAAAACAACGCCGGCAGCGATCCAGAAGATCCCGTGGTCTCCCAGACTGGTTATCTCCTTCATAAACACATCCAGCCAGGAAGTATGTAACGATTGTAAAAAATATAGAATGCCGAATTCAATTCCAGCCATTACGGTTTTCTGCTCCTTTTCCATTCATGCCCCTATTATACCCTGACTCCCCCAAATTTGCCATCAAAAAATGAATCAAGTCAATAAAACCATTTGACAAGCCCTATATTTAAGTTTAGGATAAACCATAGTTGAAAAAGTATGGTAACAAAGGAGGCTTTGCAATGAAATACATCAGACAATTTACCATTATTCTTTTCCTATCCCTGGCTGGAGAAATCTTACATCTGTTTGTCCCCCTGCCTGTGCCGGCAAGTATTTATGGACTGCTGATCCTGCTGTTCGGGCTAAAAACAAAATGGATCCCATTAGAGGCAGTTGAGGAAGCCAGTACATTTCTCATAGACATTATGCCTTTGATGTTTATACCGGCTGCCGTCGGATTACTGGATTCCTGGGGGGTCCTCCGGCCTATTTTAATTCCTTTTCTGGTCATCACCCTGCTCTCCACTGTGATAGTGATGGTCATCACCGGAAAAGTAACCCAGTTTTTTATCAAAAGCAACCGCAATAGAAAGGCAGAAAAAGATGAGCAATGCAGTAAGTGATTTTTTATTTTTTGGTGCGGTATTGAGCCTCTTAAGCTATGAGCTGGGGCTTCGTTTGAAAAAAAGATTCAAATGGGCCGTCTTTAATCCGTTATTCATTTCCATTTGTATTGTCATGGCGTTTTTGTACGTATTTCATATTGATTATGAAGTATACAACAAAAGTGCCAAATACATCAGCTATCTTCTGACTCCTGCAACGATTTGTCTGGCTATCCCCCTTTACCGCCAGCTGGAACTGCTTAGGAAGCATTCCAAGGCGATTGTGGCCGGTACCCTGACTGGAGTCTTCACCACAATGGTCACCGTACTGCTTCTGGCCCTTGTTTTTGGCTTAAACCACCAGGAGTACGTTACCTTTCTGCCGAAATCCATTACCACAGCCATTGCTATGGGCATTTCAGAGGAAATGAAGGGATATGTGACCATAACGGTTGCCAGCATCATTATCACCGGCATTCAGGGAAGCATCATTGCAGAAACCGTATGCAGAATATTTAAAATTACGGAGCCCATTGCCAAGGGCATTGCCATTGGCTCCGCAGCTCATGCCGTAGGGACCACGAAAGCTATGGAAATGGGCGAAATCGAAGGGGCTATGAGCAGCCTTGCCATTGCAACCTCCGGACTATGCACCGTTTTATTTGCTTCTGTTTTCTCTAATTTTCTATAGAGGGCCATAAGGCAACTCCTGTATTCAAAAGAAACATCACAGGATAACAGGAATCACTCAGGCATTGTGTAAGCCTGAATGATTCCTGCAGCCGCTGTTTCTTCTTCCAATTTTAAAGCAGCCGTAGGATCTCTTCCAGGCCAAAGCTTTTCTCCGTACAAAATATTTTCTCCAAAGTATTTAGGTTCACGTCCGAATGCTCCACCTCTCTGGAGAACCGGTGGGACAGGTGTACAAATTCCTTAAAATCCAGCCTGCCTTTCTTTCTTTTAAAAACTGACTGTGCCATTTCCTGGATAAGAAGTGTGCTGACCGCGGCAAGCTTTACTTTTGCATAGGGGTTTCCGTCATAAACAGCCCCGCAGAAGTACGTATAGATAAAATACACCATAAGCTGTTCGCTCCAAAGTTCCCACTGGCGTTTTCGATCTTCCTCTTCTATTAAGTACCGGTCAAAAGCAATCCTGTTTTCTTCGTAGCTCTCCGCTCCGGCGTCAAATAATTCCCGTACAATGCTGCCCATATATTGAGGCCAGTCCGGGTTTAGGACTTCAAGCTTTCTGAATAAAGTAAACCACTCCTTCATTTTTTCATAGCGCATCCTGTTTTGGATCCTGCATCCGGTCAATTTCTTTACCACAAACTCCCTTCCCGACGTTCCCTCATACCTCTTCATCAATCCATCTAATTGGTACAGCTTTTCCTCACGGATTCTCCTCTGCATGTCATGAGAAAAGCCCAAAACCATGGCAATTCGCAAGCGGCAGTCCAGGTCCCGGTTTTGCAGAATGGAAAAAATCAAGTCTCTTCCATCCATGAGCTTTGTAAAGAAGAAAAAATCAAAATCAGGATAAGACTCTACTCTTCCATCCTCTTTCGTCAGAAAGTGTACAGGCTCCTGGCATCCAAGGATCAGTCCGGCCGCTTCCTCACAGGATAAAGACAGGGAAATCTCCCGGACTCCTTCGTATTCCTCCGTATGCCTTGGATAGTCTCTGCAGGTTTTACAAAGCATTCCCGGTCCGGCCTCCCTGTAAATATCACACAGATTGTCCGCATTTAAAAATGCACACCGCCTGCCGTACTGCTTAAAGGAGCTATTTTTCCAGTCAATAGAATGATAAAGTCTCCTGCCGAAAGCATCCTTTCGCATCCGATACCGTTTTTTTGTAGAATCGTCGATCATAATGGTCCAGCCTGCACAGCAGGTATCCTGACATGCTCCCGCCACACAGTGAAATTTATTATAATAATGTGGAATAGTAACCTGCATAAATGATTGCTCCTGTTTTTGATAACGATTATACCCCATTTAAAAATGAGGTGCAACTCATTTAAAGAGCAGCACCTCATTTTTGAGTCAGAAGATTATAATTTTCCAAATGCCAGAAACAAGAACAGTATACCGCTGACCCAGGTCAGGTCCCAGCCCTTCAGTGCAGCAATTTTATGCCCCAGGAACAGGCCGATGTACATGACGGCAATTCCTATCACCAGAGCGGAAAGTGCCGTAAGTCCGGGGGAAATCATTAAAAATCCGGATAAAGCCCCGGCTACCAGACTGTCCAAAGACATGGCCAGAGAGAACATAATGGTTTCCTTCCAGGAGAGAGACTTGGAGTGGTCCCAGTCCGCTGCCATGGGATTTCCGTAAATATTTATGATGATGCTCAGTCCGGAAATAGAAAATGTCAGATCCTTGTGAATATTCACATGGCTGTTGATATATTTTTTTATGGTATAATCCAGAAGCTTTATGATCCCCAGAAGAAACAAGCAGGAAAAAGCCGCTCCCTTCGCAAATCCCTCCGGCACCAATCCGCTGATCATGGTTCCAAAAACTAGTGCAGCTCCCAGACAGCCGCTGCAGATCCCATTGACCGCAATCACTTTTCCGAAGGATATTTTCAGACGGTTTGCCCCATAGGCAATGCTGGCAACAAAGGTATCAGTGCTTAGTGCCAGCACAAGAATGAATATATCACGCATATCCTGTCGAACTTACCTTTTTATTTTAATATATTCACCCGGGCTCCGTTTGGCCCCCTGAAAATCACCAGATTTCTCAATACTGAAGAATCCCGGCTAAAATCCTCATATTTCCTGCCCGGTATTAAGCCGTTTCCCAGGGACAAAAAAAGCAGGGGCATCAATTCGCCCCTGCTTTTCCTATTATTTATTACTGGCACAGCTTCTTAAATTCATCTGCTACAAACTGCACCTGCGGTCCTACAATAACCTGTACACTGGTTTTACCTGGCCGGATAATGCCTGCAACACCTGAAGATTTGATCTTCTTTTCATCTACAAGAGTATAATCCTTAATCTCCAGTCTTAATCTCGTGATGCAGTTATCAATGCTGGTAATGTTATTCTTACCGCCAAGTCCTTCCAGAATAATGGCAGCAACTGCCGTATAGTTGTTATTGGAAAGAGTAACTGTGTTTTCATCCATATCATCATCTTCCCGTCCCGGAGTCTTAAAGTTAAACGCTAAAATTGCAAGGCGGAATACGAAGTAATAAATAGCCGCATAAACTAGGCCCAGCGGAATAATAAGCAGCGGATTTACAGCCATAGGTGCCTTAAAGCTTAAGAACCAGTCAACGAAACCTGCGCTGAAGTTAAAGCCTGCACGAACAGGAAGCAGGGAGCAGATCGTTAAAGAAATGCCGGTTAAAATTGCATGGATTAAGTAAAGGCCTGGTGCAAGGAACATGAAAGCAAATTCCAAAGGCTCTGTTACACCTGTAAAAAAGGAACAAACTGCTGCTGCAAGCAATAAACCATATGCATTTTTCTTTTTACCAGGCTTTGCGGTATGATACATAGCCAAAGCTGCGGCTGGAAGGCCGAACATCATTACCGGGAAGAAACCTGTCATGTACTGACCCGTCTGGCCCAGAACACCATTTCCTGACCAGAAATTACCAAGGTCGTTCACTCCTGCAACGTCAAACCAGAATACGGAATTCAGTGCATGGTGCAGGCCTACAGGAATAAGAAGACGGTTAAAGAAGCCATAAATACCTGCTCCAATCGCCCCAAGTCCAAGGATGCCCTTACCAAAAGCCACCAGTCCGGAATATACCACCGGCCATATGAAGAATAAAACAAGGCAGGCGACTAATGAAACAAGAGCGGTAACAATAGCAACAGACCGTTTGCCGCTGAAAAATGCCAGGGCATCGGGAAGCTTGGTGTTTTTAAACTTGTTGTAACAGGTAGAACCAATGATACCGGATACAATACCGATAAACTGGTTTCCGATCTTACTGAATGCCGGATTTACTGCAGCGACATCAATGCCCTTTAACATGGCAACAACGCCGGGAGAAAGAATCGTCTGAATCATCAGCCAGGAAACAATGGCAGCCAGTGCGGATGTACCCTCATGATCATCTGCCATACCAACGCCAACACCGATTGCAAACAGAATTGCCATGTTGTCAATGATCGCGCCTCCAGCCTTAATTAAAAAGGCCGCAATGGCACTGTTTGCTCCCCAGCCGGTGGGGTCAATCCAATAACCGATCCCCATCAGGATACCTGCCGCTGGCAAACATGCCACCGGAAGCATCAATGACTTACCTAGTTTTTGCAAATACTTCATCATAATAAAGAAACCCCTTTCTTTTTGTCCTTGCGGACATATTTTATCCACTCCTGCTTTATTGCAGGTTCAGATCAAATTTTTTCCAAAACGGCCCGAATCCCAGTTATAGCCGCATCCTCATCCTCCCCGTCAAACTTAAACCGGATGACACTGCCACCTGTTACTCCAAGTCCCATTAAACTCAAAAGGCTTTTACAGTCCGCTTTGTCTGATTCCCAATGGGCTTCTATGCTGCAGCAATACTTCCTTGCTTCCATGAAAATCAGGGAAGCCGGCCTGGCATGAAGTCCCATGGGATCATTTAATTCATACAAATACTCCCTCATTTAGATACCTACAATTCAATGATTGGTTCCAGTTCTTTTACCTGCATCCCTGTGTGGCAAACCATATCCGGATAATTCAGGGTATTGCATATAATGACCGGAGTGATCACCTCATAACCGGCTTCCTTTATGGCTGCCATATCAAACTCCAAAAGAAGCTCCCCTGCTTTCACTTTGTCGCCCTGTTTTTTATAAGCAGTATAATGCTCTCCTTTTAAATTCACCGTATCAAGCCCCACATGGACAATGATCTCAGCACCACCCTGGGTCGTAATGCTGACCGCATGCTTTGTCTCAAACATCACCGTCAGGATCCCGTCGGCCGGTGCAACAACTCTTCCCTTTGCCGGAATAATTGCAACTCCTTTTCCAAGGATCTCCTGGCTAAATGTGGGATCATTGACTTCACTTAAGGGGACAGCCGTGCCTTCAACCGGTGACAGGATTTTTTCTTTTTCTGCTTCACCGCCTCCCCCAAAAATTTTTTTTAATGAATCAAACATAAAAAAAACCTCCTTTCAGCTATAACCTCATTCTCTTAATATGGACCGCCAGATATGCGGTTTCCTCTTCTGTAACATCGTGATGGTAGGTTTCCATTATATAATCCTTGATTTTTAAACTGCACCCGTATTCCTCCGGGTACATCTGGGATATTAAATGGTTAAATTCGCCATTCCCGCTGTTTAAAAGCTCCTTTGTTACGATTCTCTGCGCCAAAAACCTTAAATGGGTGACAAACCGCTGATAATTCAAAGAGGTTTCATCAGGCTCCATGGAAAAATATTCCTTTACGATCCCGACGGTGTTCTGAATCAGGTTCGTAATATCTATGGTATCCCGCATGGCTGTATTGAATTCCGCGTTGACGATGTGGAATGCAATGAACCCAGCCTCATCCACAGGAAGGGATATGCCTATTCTTCGCTCAATCAAAGCAATGGCGTATTCACCGATTAAGTATTCCTCTTTATAAAAGGTCTTTATCTCATTAAGCAGAGGATTTGAAAATTTCATTTTCTGCTTAAAACGGTGAATGGCAAAATTAATGTGATCCGTCAGTGTTATGTATATGTTTTGATTAAGAGTCCTGTTTAATACACTTTTTGCGTAATTAATGATTTCCGCCGAAACCTGGATATGCTCAAGAGGTAAGTTTACCAGCAATTCCTTAAACTTATCAACATTGTTCTGGCTGTCCAGGCGGAACACCTTTTCTACAGCACCTTCCGGGATTTCCTTTCCCGGCTTCATGCCAAAGCCGATACCTCTGCCCATGACAATGATTTCTTTTCCATCCGGTTCCAGTGCACTGACAATATTGTTATTGATGATTTTGTCAATTTTCATACAAAGTCCCATCCTATAAAATAAAAAACCAATTTTGACCACGAAAATAGAATATCATTTCCCATAATCAAAATTGGTTTTGCCTGCTTTCCAGTAACAACCCACTCAATATTTATCCTTGCTTGAACTATAGCAGTTTTTTTCCAAAAAGTCAATAAAAATTTATACATTTTATACATTTTTTACAAATTCAATTTTTATATGGTGTTTTTCTTAAGTTCATCTCTCAGCCTCTCTAAGGCCTTCTTTTCAAGGCGGGAAACGTAGGATCTGGATATTCCCATAACATCCGCTATCTCTCGCTGGGTATATTCCTTTCCTCCGTGCAATCCATATCTCATTCCAATGATGGTTTTTTCATTGTCCTTCAAACAACTGTCAAATGCCTCATACAGCTCCTTAATATCCTGCTTTAAAATAATCGTTTCCAGTGTTTCCTTATTTTCCATTTCAATAACATCGACAAGACTTACGGTCTCTCCATCCTTGTCTACGCCGATCGGTTCAAACAGAGATACCTCTTTTGAATATTTTTTATTTGCGCGAAGAAGCATTAGGATTTCATTTGCTATCGTCACCAAGCGGCTCCTGCTGTTCAGAATTTCCTGAGCCCAACAAATACAGATGGACATTCTGTCCATCCCATATGACCTTATCTACCAAGGTACGGACAGCCGCCCGCTTCTGCCGGACATCCATAAGGCCGATCACATTCCCAAAGGATGATAAGGCCTGCTTCAGGAGCTGGAACTCCTGGCCGGAAAGTTCATTGCTTCCCGCAGCCTGAGAAAGCGCCCATATCCGCTGTTCTGTTTTTTCCTTCTTTTTATGAAGACCACCGATTTGTTTTATGATGTATCCTTCGGCTCCGGTTCCCCCTGCTTTTCCAAGGGAGGCTACCAGACCGTTGATTTCCTCTTCCATATTCTTAAGCTGCTCCTGCAAACGGGATATATCCCATTCCAGTTCCTGCCTGCTCTCTGCCACTGCCTTGCTGTTATAACAAAGCTGCCTCTGATATTCATCATGGTCTTCCGTTATTTTTCTTATTTCCTCAAGAACCATCTGATCCAGCATATTTCCGTTTACATTCTTCATCCCACAGCATTTCATACGGCTTTTTTCCTTCATGGTACATAAATAGGAATAAACTTGCTCCCCCTGATCATTGTACCGGCCGGATAGTTTTGGGCGCATGTAATCTCCGCAGCCGCCGCAAAAGAGGATTCCTGACAAAAGGGCCACATTGCTGCGGGGTTTCCTGTAACTTTTCGATTTATTCTGATCCAGCAGAAGCTGGACCCTGACCCAAAGGGAACCTGGGATCACGCCTTCATGCTTCCCAACCGCCACCACCCACTCTTCCATATCTTTCAACTCGTGGGTTTTTCCAGCCCTTTGAAGGGTTCGGTTATATGCTATCACTCCATGGCTCCCGTCAAAGGCTTCCTTTTCCGCAAACAGATCCACCCTTTTTTTCCGCAGATATTCATAAGACTCCTGGTCCGCAGCCGTATAGACCGGATTTGTCAATATTCCCTTTATTGCAAAACGGCTGAACTGTCGGCCGTATTTTGTTTTATAACCGTTTTGCAGCAAAAAGGTTTCCGTCTGTGTCAGAGAGCCTGTTTCAAGAAATTTTTCGTAAATCAGTTTAACCAGCTTTGCTTCTTCCGGAATCAGTTTTAGCTTATAGGCTTTTTTCACTTTTCCGTCTATGGTCACTGAAGACACACTTTCTGAGGTATAACCGGTGGGAGTATTTCCGCCCAGCCACCTTCCGCTTTTAGACAGCTCGAGCATGTTATCCCGTATACGCTCCGCTATTGTCTCTCTTTCCAGCTGAGAAAAAACAGAAGCAATGTACATCATAGCCCTGCCCATGGGAGAAGAGGTGTCAAACTGCTCTTTTATTGAAATAAAGGAAATTTGCAGATCGTTAAGCTCTTCAATGAGATTTGCAAAATCACCGATATTACGGCTTATCCGGTCCAGACGGTAGCACACTACCGCCGTAAATTTCTTTTTTTTCGCCTCCTGCATCATGGCTTTAAACTGTGGCCGTTCTAGATTTCCTCCGGAAAATCCCTCGTCCTCATAAATACAGGCGTTGTCGGCAAAACACTTTCCATAATGTTCAGAAATATATTGCCTGCACAGCTCGATCTGGTTGCCGATGCTCTCTCCCTTTCCAGTAAATTTTGATTTTCTTGAATAAATCGCAAACCGCTCTTTTCCGGCTTCCACCAAATCCTTCCTCCTAATTAAGACAAAATGCTGATCCCTTTATTCCCCAACATAGAGGACATGGGAAACATCATACATTATAATAAGAGTATATATCAGGTCCTTGGAATGAATATGATCGTACATCAACCAAAAACCGAAGAAGGCAGGAAAGAATTAGAAAAAAAAGCCGCCTGCCTCCATAGCCATGCCGTCCTTCAATATTTACAGCAGCTTTCCTGCCCTACGGATCAAAAACAGGCTCTTATAGAGGAGCTTCACACAAGCTGAATTGTATTCCTATGCTTCCCGCCGGAAAAAACATGTGTGGCACAGGATACGCAGGGGTCAAAGGAACGTATGATCCTTCCGATTTCCACAGGTGCTTCCAGTTGATTGACAGGCGCTCCTATGAGTGCCTGCTCTCCGGTTCCCTTCATCCCGTTTGATTGGGTTGATAAATTCCATGCAGACGGCGTTATGATCTGATAAAAAGCGATTGTCCTGTTTTCAATATAGAGCCAGTGGCCAAGAGCTCCCCGTGTCGTATCTACCAGTCCCTTTCCCGATGATTGCAATGGAATCTCATACTCCTCCTGCATAGGCACTCCGGGAATCAGGTTGTCGATGAGCGTTTGCATGATTTCCACAATCTTTTTGGCTTCCAACACTCTCGCAATGGTCCGGTCCATGGCTGATATCCCGTTTCCATACTCGCCGGAAAGCCACTGCCTTGCAAGTGGTCCTACCTCGTAAGGGATATTGTCATATCTCGGCGCCTTAACCCAGGAATATGCCTGGGGTTTGTTTCTGTCAGGTTCATCATTTTCATTAAACCAGGCATACTCATCTTCCTGAGACAGGAGGCCAGGATCAAAGGAGCTGGTTTTTCCTTGTGAGTAAACAAGTGGATTCACATAGAGGGTTCCTAAATCCTTATAATTGTTAAAACACCCGTAACTCAACAGGTTTCCATAGCCTCCCCCCATATGGTAATACTCCGGGTAATAAGTACCTATGGTGTACACATCGGGGATCATCTTTTCTGTAATAAACTGCCCTATGCCATATAGAATGGATTTTATGCTGATGATCTTATCTGCCGAAATGGGTGATGTGATTCCTCCGATAAATACTCCGTGGTTATGAGGTGCTTTTCCTCCCAGGATGGCTAACATCTGATGGGAATTCCGGCTGAACTCCAGGGAATCAAAGTAATCCTTTACCATTTTATCATTAATATCCTTGGGAAGCCTGAAATCATCATGCTCCCTTTTAAACAGGGGATAGTCTTCCGGAAGCTTTACATAGTCCGGAAGGGTAAGCTGATAAAAATGCCTTAAGTGGTTTTGCAGAAATTCACAAGCATGAAGGAGATCTCTGAGATACCTTCCCTGCTCAGAAGGAACAATGTTCAGTGCTTCTTCCAGGGCAAGCGCTGAAGCCATGGAATGAGCGGTGGAACATATCCCGCAAATGCGCTGTGTAAAATAGACCGCATCAAACGGGCTTCTTCCCTGGAGCATTTTTTCAAATCCCCGAAACATCATACCTTTCGTTCTCGCATCCACAATGGATTGGTTCTCAATGTCTGCATCAATTTCCATGTATCCATTAATACGGGTAATGGGATTTATGGTTACTCTTTCAGCCATGCCTACTCCTCTCTCATGGTATCGTAAATAATAAACGGCTCCATGGCATCTGGAAATCCGAACTGGGCACATCCAATACAGGGAGAATCATCACCAACCGGCCAGTTGACATGCCCGTTCCACTGGCGTATGGGGCAATCGATCTGAGTGACCGGCCCTTTACAGCCCATCATGAACATACAGGTTTCTTCCCCAAGGGAAGAGGCAAATATACCATTGTCGTAATAAGACCTCCTGGGGCATCTGTCATGTATGGTGGTACTGTAAAACATCAGAGGGCGGTCCCTGCTGTCAAGAGGGGGCTCTCCATACAATATCAGATAGGCCAGAGTCCCCATAAACCAGTCCGGATGACAGGGACATCCTGTCAGCTTGATCACCTTCCGCCCTAATACCTCCTGAATCCCCACACATTGTGTAGGGTTGGGCCTGGCTGCAGACACTCCCCCGTGAGAAGCGCAGGCTCCCACAGCAATCACATGGGCTGCACGTTCTCCCAGTCTTGTAATGGCTTCCAATCCCGTAATTTCCCTGCCGTTATGCCTGCCTACGGTCTGGTAGGAACCGTTGTCTTTTAATGATACCGCGCCTTCCGCGGCCAGGATATAATCGCTGCCTATGATGCCAAACAACTGGTCCATGGCATCATTTCCTTCAGAAGCTACGAGGGTGTTGCTGTAAATGAAATTAGTCATTTGAGTCAACAGATACTGAAAGTCCGGATTTTGGCCATCAAGAAGGGAAATGGTATTACCTGTACATCCGTTTAATTCAAGCCAGACCAGGTTCTGCTTTGGCCGTACATGATTGGCAATATCGTTCTTTACCCTGTTCACAAGGCTTTCCGTTGTTTTTAACTTACTTTCCTGATAAGGACATTTAAAGCTTTCACAACCCAAATTCATCACCAGCTTTACACTAAAGTCAGATAGCCTACTACCGGCAATCTGGTTAAGACCATTGCTCCCGGATGACAGGTTTGAAATTCGTAGGTTAAATCTCTTCCGGGAAAAAGGCCGAAATGACTGTCCCCCATCCAAACGGAATTATTTGTAACATCATACACCACTCCGTTTACCGCAACATAAGCAGGAGCCCCGTTCTTGCCGTCATATTGGGATAATTCATTCATAGTAAAGTATCTTGGGGGGTTGTTTTCTTCCTGGGTCTGACTTGCATAGACGGCCTCATAGGGATTTTGGATTTCATCCATACTTAGCTGGTTTGACTGGGTGAAATACTTGATGTGGCTTTCCAGCATGACTACTTCACTGCTTAAATGATCCAATACTGCTCCGCTGTCATGCTGACTGGAATAGAGCTTTTCAACATCTTCGTTTATTTGTCTTATGCTGTTTCCTACATAATCTAAAAACAAATTTAATTCCATATATAACCTCCAAAATAATCAGAATTGTTGATATGCTGTACCGATGGTATAAGCCTCCCTTATTGAAATATTTCCCCATCAATTTCATCTATCACCGCAGTAAGAGGCTCTATTTCCTGTCTTTGTACCTGAATGTTTGTCCAGTCCCCTACAAGGGAATTTTTTCGTTCAGTAAAATATTCCCGAATACTGGATTCACTTATATGACTGTGTGTATGTACCGTAATTGTCAGCTTTAAGATCTTTGCAATGGCGTTTTCATTGCATATATCAATGACTGACTCATATAAATTCTGGTTCAAGAAAGTGTCATGCATGAATGGTTTCCTCCCATAGGATTTTTTGAATTACATTTTCAATTTCCCTGCAGATTTGGGGCAGCTTATGATTCAGAACTGCACTGAGTTCATAACCGATACCGATTTCGGATATTTCAATTCCGATGAGATAGCCCTGAAATTGGACTCCGTACAGCTTCATGAGCTCTACCATGCTCATATCATGCTGCATGGAAAACAAGGAAGGCTGCGAAATTACATCTTTAAGGCTGAAAAGATGAACTTTTCCAGGTTCTTCTCTTGGGGAAAGTGCGTCAAGTATCAATATAAAATCATCCTCATCCAGTAAATAAAAACAGTGTTGAAAATCGGTTTCTCCAATGATTACATGGACATCCTGTTGGGTCAGCCGGTCTTCCAGCATTTCGGCAGCTTTAATTGCTATAGCGTCATCCTTCATAAACCGGTTGCCGATAGCAACTAACTTCACCATATTCTTGCCTCCTTCCCTAAATTTGTCATTTATCCATATATATGTTGGACATAGTCAAATATTCTTTACCGGAACAAGATCAGAGTAAAAATCACAGTGTTTTTTCTTGCCAAAGGGACAGCCTGGTAAACATAAGAAAAAACAGCTAGTCAAAACCGGTGTATGCCTGTTATATCAAGGCATACACCGGTTCCCTAATTTCTATGGTATGGAGCCGTCATGATAGGATACCATTCTCCACACATTTGGCCGCATAAGTGGCCAGCCTGGAGCCTCTGTCCGGATGAAAGGTATTAACGGCTTTGATTAGTCCTATGGTCCCTACGGAAAGAAGGTCTTCCATATCATAATCCGTATTCTGATACTTTTTTGCCACATGTGCCACCAGGCGCATATTCCGCTCGATGAGTGTGGCTCTCGCCTCCCGATCCCCTTCCTGGTATCGTTCCAGACACTCTCGTTCTTCTCGCGCAGTTAAAGGTTTGGGAAAAGTCTTCAAAGAAAGCCACCTTAAACTTACTTACTCTCATTTTATGCCGCCCCTCTCTCTAAAGTGCTTTTACAAGAAATATTGGCTGGTACTTATTTTCCCTCTCTACCGCAGAACAGGCAATCAAAGCGGGCTCAGCTCAGACGCCATGTACAGGATCGAACCCATCCGTCTTCGTATCAATGGTGAAACAGGCGGACACCGGTAAAGGCCATAGCCATGCCGTATTTATTGCAGGTTTCAATCACCTGGTCATCCCGGACCGAGCCTCCTGGCTGGGCCACATACCGTACACCGCTTTTATAAGCACGGTCTATGTTGTCACCGAAGGGGAAGAAGGCGTCAGAACCCAGAGAGACTCCTGTCAGCCTGTCCAGCCATGCACGCTTCTCTTCTCTCGTAAATACTGCAGGCTTCACCCTGAAGATATTTTCCCATCTGCCATCCGAAATTATATCCATAGAATCGTCTCCGATGTAGACATCAATGGCATTGTCTCTGTCCGCACGGCCAATTCCATCTACAAAGGGAAGTTCTAATACCTGAGGAGCCTGGCGCAAAAACCAGTTATCCGCCTTATTTCCTGCCAGTCTGGTACAGTGGATACGGGACTGCTGCCCCGCCCCGATGCCGATGGCCTGTCCGTCTTTTGCAAAGCAAACGGAGTTGGACTGAGTGTATTTTAAAGTAATAAGGGAAATGATCAGATCAATTTTTGCTGTTTGAGGAATTTCCTTGTTCTCTGTGACTATATTTTTAAAAAGTCCTTCATCAATCCTCCCTTCATTTCTTCCCTGCTCAAAGATGATCCCATAAACCTGTTTTCTCTCAAGAAGCTCCGGCTCATACTCCGGATCAATCTGGATAATATTATAGCTTCCGTTCTTTTTGGATTTTAGAAGTTCCAAAGCTTCCGGTTCATATCCAGGAGCGATGACACCGTCAGACACTTCCCGCTTGATAATCCTGGCAGTATCTTTATCGCAGATATCAGAAAGGGAAATAAAATCCCCAAAGGAAGACATGCGGTCAGCACCTCTTGCTCTGGCATAAGCACAGGCCAGAGGAGAAAGACCTTCCATGTCCTCAACCCGGCAAATCCTTGCAAGCACCGGATCCAGCGGAAGTCCCACAGCTGCTCCCGCCGGGGACACATGCTTAAAAGAAGCAGCTGCAGGAAGGCCGGTGGCTTCCTTCATTTCCTTTACCAGCTGCCAGCCATGAAAGGCATCCAGGAAATTAATATATCCCGGACGGCCGCTTAAGACCTGAATGGGAAGCTCTTTTCCCTGGGGCATAAAAATCCTGGAAGGTTTCTGATTCGGGTTACATCCATATTTTAATTCCAGCTCGTTCATCTTTTGTACTCCTGTCATTGATTTTTATTCACGATCCGGGTCTCATAATCTCCGGTTTCTATGTCAATATACCTTACAAAGAGAGAAATCTTATTATCCCCGTGCAGGCTTTCCCATATCATGGCAGTAAATTCATCCAGATCATCAAGGGCTGCCACCAGCTTCGGCTCCCCTTCAAAGCTTGGCAATGGAGTTCCATCATGCATATAGGTGTGAAGGAAATGAGCTTCACCTGCCGCCGGATTGTCATAAGCAAAGGTATAGCGGTTGCAGGAATCCGGATCCCCATGATTGCTCTTTATGAGAGACATGGCATAATTAAAACGTCCTCCCTCTATATGCATGATTCCGGAAATGCGTGGAGTGTAATTTGGATTGTCCGGCTCAAATTCCCTGCACCGCAAGGATTGCTCAAAGGTCAGCTGGATATCCATTCCCTCATAGATGGTGTCGGTCTGATCTCCGTTTGTGACAATGGTTTTATTTCCCATGACCCGCACCGGGGCGTAAATAATAAGGCTTGGGTCCGTGACCTTGGAAGGGTCGAAGGCCTGGGTGCGGATACCTTCCCCGTCCTCTACAAAAACACGGTTGCGGCTGTTTTCGCTTCTCCCCATAATGAAATAAGCGGCAACCGCCTTTGTTCCATCCGGTGTTTTTCCCATTATAATGCCTCTTCCCGGATAGGAATTGCTCCTTAAATCGTCTTGCAAAGAAATCAAATTCATGAGATCTGGTCTCCTTTCTGAATGAAAACAAATTGTTTTTGATTTACAGGACATGGTTTTCTGCAAATCAAAAAACCGCCTGGACATCCCTTAGGGTGCCCAGGCGGCCGGCTTTTATTGTATCGTGCTCCCCGTGGTATTACTCCACTTATCCGCCAGTCGCACGTACCTTATTTAACATCATATTATATTCTACAAAAAAATGCAAGTCTCTTTTGTAAATCAGCTATTCATTTCGGATAGCGGCAAGAGGGCTCAGCTTCATGGCCCTTAAAGCAGGGAAAAATCCTGCCGCCATGCCTACAAAAATTGCAAAACCAACGGCTGTCAAGGAAAGCCATGCCGGGATTCTGGAAAGATCGCCGGGCATACCTGCCATAAAGCGGCCGGAAAGAAACTTATTTATGAGGAATGATACTCCATAGCTGAACAGGATTCCCGTTATTCCTCCTAAAAATCCGATAAAACCGGATTCCAGAAGGAACATATTCCTGATATTATTCATATCACATCCCAAAACCTTCAGGATCCCGATTTCCTTTGTTCTTTCATAAATGGACATCATCATGGTATTGGCAATGCCGATGGCCGCCACGAACAGGGATACGGCTCCGATCCCTCCCAATAGGGCCTGAACCATTTGAGCCTGCTTCTGGGATTGTTCCAGCCATTCCATATTGCTGTTGGCCTGATAGCCCATATCTGTAATGGTTTTCTGTACCGCCGTCACATGGTTCATATCATCCACTTCCACAATGGCCTGCTGGTAAATAAAATAGTTGTAGGGTTTCCCCTTTTTATTGGTTGGCTGATTGGGAATGGGCTTCTTTTTAAAAATCTGTTTTAACTGGGCCTTTAAGGCATCCAGGTCCACATAAACGTTATAGCTGTAACTATTCCATTCTTCGGTTCCTCCTGCTACCAGTCCTGCCGTTGGAATTAAATACTTTTTGGGAGGTTTGACGGTTTTACCTCCCTCTCCCGTTCCCCCGTTCTGAGATTGGTAATAGGCATCCATATCAAAAATCACAAATAAGGGCCTATTCATGAAATCAATGTTTGGAATGCTGGATGGATCCTCATAATAGTCGTTGCGGTTGCTTTTTGGGTTGTTAAAATTTCTGGCCACCATATTCCCTACGATCATCTGAAGATCCCTTTTTCCCGGTTCCGGGATGCCGCCTTCCTTTAAGGGAATATTCTTCATATACTCCTGGGTGACTCCAATAAGGTTGATATAAGCCTGATAAGCCCCCTGGGTCATCAAAACATTGGTCTCCAAAAGGGGAGAAGCTGCAGTAACGTGCTCCAGCTTACCAAATTGGGCGATCACATCGTCGGTCATATAATTGGGGTCCTTGCTGTTCTCATTACCTCCCCACATGGCGTTGGAATATACGGAAATTTCTGTAAGGCTTCCGTAGGAAGCGATCTGTTCCATGGTAAGTTCATTAAAACCGATCCCCAAAGACACCATGACAACAATGGAAGCCGTACCGATCAAAACTCCCAGAACCGTTAAAAATGTCCTTAGCTTCCTGCGTCTTAAATTGTTGACACTCATGGAAAGCAAATCGCTAAATCTCATTGTTATTTTCCTCTTCCAATGCTTCCTTTTTCCGTTTGCGCCTCTTAAGCACAAATACCGTTCCAAAGGTTCCTATAACCAGGGCAGCAACCACTGCCGGAATGATGAGCTTTCCATATTTGGAAGAGCCTTCCGGCTCTGTTACCGCCGGGAAATCTCCTGAACCATCCATTCCGGGATCCTGATCCATCTGTTCTGTTACCGTTAAAGACAGTTCCTTTTCAATGGGTTCGCTGACGGCACCGTTTTCATCCTCGTAGGTGATCATAACCTTGATTTTCCCATCATCCATGGTTGGAGCTGATCCGGTGATCATAGCATCTACATTCCCGGATTCTCCCGGCTTAATATTTCCTACATAGCTGTTGGTCTGTTGTATAGAATCCCCCACAAAGGCTACCATGACATTGTAGAGGAGCACCTTTCCCGTGTTATTGATGGGAAACATCACATTTGTCTCAGAGCCTACGGAAATTGTATCCGGCATTACCTCAATGGTGCCCGTGTTCAACCGGGAGACCTGTTTGACAGGAATGTTCACCGTTACCTTTTCTTCGGCGTTTTTAAACTCAGGGCTGTCATATTTTTCATTAATGGTAATGGCATAGGTCCTTTGGTCCACCCAGGCTCCGGCCCGCAGCTTCACCTTAACATCCGTGGTCTGGCCTGCGGAAAGGGAGTTCACAACTATGGATGAGGAACCGGAATCCAAGGTAAATACTGCACTGTCCGTAACTTTTTCTGATTCCAGGTTAAAAAGAATGTTGCTTGCGGCGACGTTTTCAGAGGCGTTTTTCATATGAAGGATCATTTCAAACTCCTCCCCGGCATAGACCGTCTCAGGATTCGTCTGAAACCCATCCACAATGATTCTGGCTTTTGTCCTGTCGTTGGCGTTAAAATCACCGGTCTCCTCTTCCTTGTCTTTATTCTGAACCTTTACATAAAAGGATTCTTCCGCTTTCTGGACATCCCCCTCAGTGCTGTCACGATATTCAATAGTAAAAGTGATGGGATAATATCCGCTGTAAACATCCTTGCGGATATTCATACTGTATGGAACCTCCACTGTCTCACCACCACCGATCCGGTCGTAGTGCCTGGTGTAGTTTCCGTCATTAATGTCAAAAGGGAACTTGGTGCTGTCCTGGTTCAGCCCCATCCGGATGTCTACATCAAAAGCGGTAATATTGGAAGAGTTACGGAAATTTATTTTAAAATTCATGGTTTCTGGAAAAATACCAGATGGCGTATTCTGGTTTTCTCCAAGTTCAAACTGAATCGTCCCTTCATCTTTCCCGGATTCCGTGGTTGAGGTGGATTTTGTGATCCAGATGTTGACCTTTTCATAGCTGGCATGGGCACCATCATCTTTTTTGGTTGCATCTGTTAATACTTCCAAAGGTACCAGGTAATAGCCCTCTGCAATGTCTCGGCGGACCCTTGCAGTGAGAGAAATGCTCTTAGAAGTTCCACTCTTTACTGTTCCCAGTTTTTTGTTATCAAAGGTATTGGACGTAATTTCAAAAGGAAAGATGGCTCCGGAATACTTTGTCTCTTCGTCTGCATTTTCTGTCGCCTGATATTCCTGCTCTGCCAGATCCCGGTCAAACCTCACCGCTACGTTGTTTAAATCACTGTTGCCATTGTTTGTAAAAACCATATTAATAGTAACGGTCTCTCCAGTCTTTCCAGATGGAGACTTTTTTACATCAATGTAGGTATTTCTGCTTAAATCATACTGGGCAAAAGCCGCACCAGGCATAGTTCCAATGACCATAAGAGCCGCAAGCAGCCACAGAAGTCCTTTCCTACCCTTCTTCATTTTCCATATCCTCCTTCGTATCCTCATGATGCTGTTCTTCGATTTTAACGATTTTTCCATCTACTATATGGAATTGTCTGTCTGCAAACTTTGCAATATAATTATCATGAGTAACCATGACCAGAGTCTGATTCTGTTCTCTCACGATTCTCTGCATCAGGCTTAATATTTCCCTGGTGGTCTTTGAATCTAAGTTTCCAGTTGGTTCATCCGCAAAGATGATCCGGGGATCTACCGCCAAAGCTCTTGCAATTCCGACTCTCTGCTGCTGGCCGCCTGACATTTCATTGGCCATATGTTTCATCTGCTTTTCAAGACCCACCAGTTTTATGTATTCCCTTGCCTTTTCATTCCTTACTTTTCTAGGGACTCCCCGGAACGACAGTGGCAAAGCCACATTCTCCACCGCATTCATAGTCTTTAACAGATTGTAGGACTGGAAAATAAAACCAACATGTTTTCTGCGGAATGATACCAGTTGATTTTCCGATAGCTTCTCTATATGGCTCCCGCCAATAACGATCTCACCCTTTGACGGCTTTTCAAGACCAGCAAGCATATTTAAAAGAGTGGATTTACCGGAGCCGGAGGGGCCTACGATCGCACAAAATTCCCCTTTGTATATGGTAAAGTCCACGCCGTTTAACGCATAGACCTTTGTGTTTCCCACTTTGTACACCTTATAAAGATTCTTAACCTGAATCATAGGTGCCTTACCTTCCTCCAAAACAGACACCCCCTTTCTATATATTTGCAAGCAATGAGCCAGGCACAGGAATGTAAGCATGCCTGCAACTGGCAAATGTTGCAAGGATCAATAGCCTGCAACTAGCAGGACATATGACTTTGCATACACATTATACAACAAGATATTTCCATCGGTCATTCTTTATTTTCTTACACTTCCTTAAATATTCCTTACAGGACCCTCTTCCAATTCCTGGAAAAAACCGCAGGTTTAGATTATATCATAAATTTTAAAAAAGTGTTGAAATATTTTAACTAATACTGTATAGTAGATGGGATAGAATTTTAAACCTTAATTTAGTGGATAAAGGAGATTCTTATGAGACATTTACTTAACCCGTTAGACTTTAGTGTGGAAGAGACAGGGCAGCTTTTGGATCTGGCCAAAGATATCGAAGAAAATCTTCCAAAATATTCTCATGTATGCGATGGAAAAAAATTAGCGACATTATTTTATGAGCCAAGTACAAGAACTCGTTTGAGTTTCGAGGCTGCCATGTTGAATCTGGGCGGCAGTGTACTAGGCTTTTCTTCTGCTGACTCCAGTTCTGCCGCAAAAGGAGAAAGTGTTGCTGACACCATTCGGGTCCTTTCCTGCTACGCAGACATATGTGCCATGAGACATCCCAAAGAAGGAGCTCCGCTGGTTGCTGCTAACCATTCCAGCATACCGGTAATCAATGCCGGAGACGGAGGACACCAGCATCCGACCCAGACCCTTACTGATCTTCTTTCCATACGTTCTTTAAAAGGCCGCTTAAATGATCTGACCATCGGCCTCTGCGGTGATTTAAAATTCGGCCGAACGGTCCACTCTCTGATTAATGCTCTTGTACGATACGAAAACATTAAATTCATCTTGATTTCTCCCCCTGAACTGCGAGTACCTGAATACATCCGTGAAGATGTGTTAAAGGCCAACAACATCGAATTTATGGAAATGGACAGCCTTGACGAAGCGATGCCGTCTCTTGATATCCTGTACATGACCCGTGTGCAAAAGGAGCGCTTCTTTAATGAAGAGGATTACATCCGTTTGAAGGACTGTTATATTCTGGACAAAAAGAAAATGAAACTGGCAAAACAAGATATGTATGTTCTTCACCCCCTTCCAAGAGTCAACGAAATTTCCGTGGAGATTGACGAAGATCCCAGAGCCGCCTACTTTAAGCAGGCGAAATACGGCGTGTATGTGCGCATGGCCCTTATCATGACATTATTGGAGGTAAAATAATCATGTTAAATATCAGCGGATTAAAAGAAGGAATCGTTTTAGATCACATAGAAGCAGGAAAAAGCTTAGAAATATATTATAACCTGGGTCTGGACAAGCTGGACTGTCAGGTGGCTATCATCAAGAATGCCAAAAGCAATAAGATGGGGAAAAAGGATATTATAAAAATTGAAGGCGGCTTAGACCACATTGATCTGGAAATCCTGGGCTATATTGACCATAACATAACGGTCAACATCATTAAGGACAATCTGATTGTGGAAAAGAAGGCATTAAGCCTGCCGAAAAAGATCACAAATGTTATACATTGCAAGAATCCCCGCTGTATCACCTCCATAGAACAAGGACTCCCTCATGTGTTCTATCTTGCCGATGAGGACAAAGAAGTTTACCGCTGCATGTATTGCGAAGAAAAATATACGAAATAAACAGCAGGCTTAGACAGTCCCTGGTGAAACAACACGGAATCCAGTCTAACAATGGCGCAGCTTTTATGCTGCGCCATTTTACTATTTTTAATATTTTATTTACTTCTGAAAGTTTTGAGCAAGACGATAAGCCGGGTTATGTCGTTGAATGGCCATCTATCTAGGCCTGCCGTCGCCGGCAGGCTCCAGCGACCTACCCGGGAGCAGACGGGCCGCCTTATGCTCCCTGTTCGGTCTTGCTTCGGATGGGGTTTACATGGGCCCCTCCTGTTACCAGAAGGGCGGTGGTCTCTTACACCACCATTCCACCCTTACCGCAGATCAAATACCTCGCAGCAAGCTGCGGAGTATTTTACCCCACGAACATTCGCCAAATTGCCGTGCAAACGTCCATTTGGCTCGTTGCCTTCGTGAGAATTGCGGCGGTATATTTCTGTTGCACTATCCCTAGAGTCGCCTCCGCCAGACGTTATCTGGCATCCTGCCCTGTGAAGCCCGGACTTTCCTCATCTGCAGCCTTTCGGCTTTGCAGCTGCGGCCATTTGTCTTACTCAAAACTGTAATAGCATATCATATATTTGTTCATTTGTAAAGCCGTTTTCCATCCTAAACTTTGAAGCAGCTTCCTCCGATAAACTCTCTGACAATGGAATTACGGGGAATATCCTCACTGTTGACCCCAAGAAAATAATCAAGGAACTTCAGCAGGCGCTTTGCTTCCAAATATTCCTGAGAGTCTCTGGGGATTCCGAATAACAGAGGCTCAGCAAACTGCTTCAGCACAGACAGCTCATAGACTGTTGCGGAATTAAACATCATATCGGCCGATTCCTGGAATGGGAAAATATACTCTTCCTCTCCTTGCCTCACCGACGGCCACATACGTATGGTATCCTGTGCGGAAGCACCTCTTGTTCTTGCATCCCGCACCATCCGCCGGATCAGGCGGCAATCGGTTGTGGGAATCCTGTTGTGTTCATCAATATTCAACTGAGTCAGGGCACTTACATATACCCGGAATTTACTTTCTTTCGGAAGAGAATAAGAAAGCCTGTCATTGAGACAATGAATCCCTTCTATTACCAGTATATCGTCCTTACCCAGCTTTAAATAATCGCCTCTGTATTCACGGACCCCTGTTTTAAACTGATACCGGGGCATTTCTACAGTTTCTCCGGCCAAAAGAGCCGTCATGTCTTTATTAAACTGTTCAATATCCAGACATTCCAGAACCTCATAATTATAGCTTCCATCCGGATTTCTTGGACTATCGACCCGGTTTATAAAATAATCGTCTACGGCAATGGGATGGGGGATCATTCCCTGAGCTTTTAACTGCACAGACAAGCGGTGGGAAAAGGTGGTTTTTCCGGATGAGGACGGGCCGGCAATCATAACAAATTTCTTACTCCGGTCAGCGCCTATTTTTCCTGCGATCTCAGCAATTTTCTTTTCCTGTAGCGCTTCCTGAATTAATATCAGTTCATTGATGTTACCGGATGCAATTTCTTCGTTAAGGGCTCCTACATGAGAAACATTCAGCCGTTCCCCCCATTTTATGCTTTCCTTTAACACACGGAACAGCTTCTGCTTTGCCTCTGCCTCAAATACAGGTACCTCTTTGGGGTTTTCCTTTTGTGGCAGCATGAGCATAAATCCGTCATCATAGGGAATTAAGTCAAAATATTTGATGTATCCGGTATTTTGTACCATGTATCCATAATAGTAATCTTCAAAGCCGCCTATGCTGTAGATGTTGACACGGGACACCCGGCGGTACCGGAACAGTCTCTCCTTATCATACATCCGGTGCTTGTGGAACAGTTCAATGGCTTCGTCAGTGTGTACATTCCTCTTCATAATGGGAAGTTTCTGGCTCACATATTCCTCCATGCGGGCCTTTACCCGGGAAAGCAGTTCCTCCGTCAGTTCAACCTTTCCATGGGCCTCAATATAATAGCCTTTTCCTAAAGAAAAATCCACAGTCACCTTTTCAATGTTTTCCGCTCCTGCCACGTCATAAAAGGCTTTCATCATAAGAAAAATAGCGCTTCTGTGATAAGTCTGAATCCCTGGCTGATCTTTCCCTGTAAAAAAATGAAGGCTGCTGTCAAACTGGACTGTTTTATGGAGTTCACTAAGTTTTCCGTTTACACTGACCAGTAAAATATCATTTTCAAACCGGGGCTGATACTCCTTTGCAATTTCTTGATAAGACGTCCCTATGGGGTATTCCTTTGCCACACCGTCAATTGTAACTATCGCCATTTACTTCCTCCTTATATGAATGTTTCAGGAAATTCGATTTCTGCCTTGCAGATTTCTATTGTTTCTCCTGCTTCTCTCTTTAGATATTCTTCTATAAAATCTAAAAACAGGTATTCCAAGCCATAATGACCTGCATCAATGACAGCCATTTGGTTTGCAGCAGCATCGATACCGATATGATGACCGATATCACCGGTTATAAAGACTTTCACACCAGCATCTAACGCCGGTTTCATAAGACTTCCCCCTGATCCCGGACTGATACCCACAAATCGTACGGCCTTACCCGGAGCAGACTCCCCGTAAACCGTTACAAATGGAAGGCAAAACCGTTCTTTTACAAAAGCGGCGATCTCCCTTACCGTCATTTCTTCCTTAAGATACCCTGTTTTCCCGATTCCGTATATCGTCTCCTCCAGTCCTTCCCCACGCATTACACCTTCTTTTTCCAGAACATTTATATTTGTGAGTCCCAGCCTCTCTGCAGCCGCATCTGCCATACAACCTGGTGCTGCATCAAAATTCGTATGCATGGCGTAGCAGGAGATATCATGGCGGATCAGCTTTATTATACGCCGGGATATAAAGTCCTTATCATTGATTTTTTTTAATGACTTAAAAATCAGGGGATGGTGAGTGATCAATAAATCAGCCCCCCACCGGACAGCGTTCTCCACTACCTCATCGGTAGCATCTAAGGCAATGAAAACCTTTTTCACTTCTTTGTCGCTGCGCCCTGCCAGGAGGCCTACATTATCCCAATCACAGGCACATCCCGGCGGTGCCAGTTGTTCCAGCTTCTCTATTAATTCATCGCATCGCATCCTGTGCCTCCTTATTGTAGGACAAATCCAGCTTCAGCTCTTCCATTCTTCTGGCTGCAGCCTCTGTCCCCATGGCAGAAAGTCCAGCCAAGATCTGTTCCAGCTGTTCCTCTTCCTTTTTTAAGTACTCCATTAAGACAGGATCCTTTGCTTCCAGAAGCATCTTGCCATAACGGTAGGAAATCTCCCTGTCATTTTTTCCCTGAATAAAGGGATCCTCCGGCTTTCTGCTGACTCCAATGACGGAATAATATTTTCCTTCTTCTTTTATCATAGTCTCCCGCAAAGTGAAAAATGACTCTTTCTCCAGGAATCTGCGCACCTTCCCAAGTTCCGAATGGGGGGATAGGACCCAGTAAGGAATACCTTCCCACAAATCACGGCCTCCTTCCAGGATATGTATCATCAGCTCTCCGCCCATGCCTGCTATGACAACACAGTCTGCCTCGTTTTGCTCTAATTTTAAAAGTCCGTCGCTTAAACGGACTTCCACACAATCTTGTAAGCCTGCCTCCTGGATATGGGCCCGGGCCCGTAACAAGGGGCCCTCCCTCACATCCATGGCAATGGCATGTTTTGCTTTTCCTTCCCGTACCAGATGGATCGGAACATAACCATGATCTGTTCCAATATCAGCTACTCTGCTTCCTTCCGGAACAAAGGAAGCAATGGTTTCCAAACGTCTTGATAACTTCATGCTAAACTCCGTCTTATGTCTTAATCATCCAGATAGTCCTTCAGCTTTTTGCTTCTGCTGGGATGGCGCAGTTTACGCAATGCTTTTGCCTCTATCTGGCGAATTCGTTCTCTCGTAACATTAAATTCCTTTCCTACCTCTTCCAGGGTTCTGGGCCGGCCGTCATCAAGACCGAAGCGCAGCTTTAAAACCTTCTGCTCCCGCTCTGTCAGAGTGTCAAGCACCTCCATCAGTTGTTCGTGGAGCATGGTAAAGGTAGCAGCATCAGCCGGAACGGCTACCTGCTCATCCTGAATGAAATCTCCTAAGTGACTGTCCTCTTCTTCTCCGATGGGCGTTTCCAAGGATACCGGTTCCTGTGACACCTTCATGATCTCCCTGACCCGGTCCACCTGCATATCTGCCCTGGCTGCAATCTCTTCCGGCACCGGTTCCCGTCCCAGCTCCTGCAACAGCTGTCTGGACACACGAACCAGACGGTTGATGGTTTCCACCATGTGAACCGGGATGCGGATGGTACGTGCCTGGTCCGCAATGGCACGGGTGATCGCCTGTCTGATCCACCAGGTCGCATAAGTGCTGAATTTATAACCTTTCCGGTAATCAAACTTTTCAACGGCCTTAATAAGCCCTAAGTTTCCCTCCTGAATTAAGTCTAAAAACTGCATTCCCCGCCCAACATAGCGTTTGGCAATGCTGACCACCAGGCGTAGGTTGGCCTCCGTCAGCCTCTGCTTTGCATCATCATCACCCAGCTCGATCTTTTTGGCAAGCTCAATTTCATCTTCACTGGAAAGAAGGGGGACTTTCCCGATCTCTTTCAAATACATGCGGACCGGATCCTCCACGCTGATACCTTCAGGAACAGACAGGTCGATACTTTCCATATCAATCTCTTCTTCATCCTCGATATCTTCCTCTATGAAAAGATCCTCATCCAGTTCCAGATCCTCGCCGCCGATTTGAAGAACATCCACTTTATTGTTTTCCAGAAAATCAAAAATCTGGTCCAGCTTGTCTGAGTCTAAATTCTCTCCCACAAAAAAATCCAGAATCTCCTGATTTTCCAGCACATTCCGTTTCTTTTTTGCTAAAAGCAGAAGCTGATTTAATTTTTCCTCGAATGCAGCGGCTGTCTCTGCAGCCTTAGCCTCCACAGCCTGTTCCTCTTCAGTTTTTCTTGATCCCACCATCTTATCTGCTGTCTTCTTCACATTCTCGTCCATGTTTTTCCATCCTTCCACAGCCTGCCTATAGTGTACACCCTAATCCAGCGAAATATGCAAATCCTTTAGCGCAGCCTGTTCCTTTATAATATTCTGCAGTTCTAAAATTCCTGCTGCATGGCGGCTGGCATGATCCAGACTATTTTTTTTCACCTTCATAATCGTTTCCGAAAACGCTTTTTTTTGTTCTTCATTATCTAGGGACTCTTTTAAGTTCGCATGAAAAAGACCTGCGACTGCCCGGTATTGATCTTCATCATGAATAAAATGATTCAAGATCTCAGCCGGATTCAATGTTCCGGCAGCGTGTCCGTCAAAAACCATCCGTGCCACCTTGTGATACAGTTCTTCTATAAAATCATCCGGAGAGATTACTCCGTTAATCTTATCAAACAGTAATGGATTTTCAATGAGCCAGGTAAGAAGCAGCCTTTGGGATTGCTTTACGCCGTCTTCTTTTTCCTTTTTTCTCTGGTTTTTAAGAATACCTTCTTCCCGCGGTATCGAAACAGACGGTCCCAGAGAAGCCCCCAAACGGTTGACCAGTCGTTTTAAATCCTCATAATTAATATAATACTCCCTGGAGACCGCCTCCAAATAATTCTCCCGTTCCAGAGCCTCTGGAAATTCCAGAAGTTTTCTGGCCACCTGATTGTAAAATTCAGTTTTCTGCTCCGGATCCTCCATTTGGTAATTCTTTTTCAGCACATCAATTTCAAACAGGAAGCTGTTGCGGGCCTCTTCTATTCGCTGTCGGAAAGCCTCAGCTCCCAGATTCTTTATAAATTCATCAGGATCTTTGTAAGGCTGCATGGTGAGTACGCGGATGGACATGCCTGCTTCTTTGAGAATGGGAATCGCACGGAGGGCAGCCTTGACCCCCGCGCCGTCGCTGTCATAAGTGAGAACTACTTTATCCGTATACCGTTTTAAAAGCTGGGCATGCTGAGAGGTAAAGGCCGTTCCCAGGGAAGCCACCGCATTGGTGAACCCTGCCTGGTGCATTGCAATCACATCCATGTAACCCTCGCAGATCAATATGTATTTTTCCCGTGAAAGTCTGGCATAATTTAGCCCGTATAAATTCCGGCTTTTATCAAAAAGCTTTGTCTCAGGGGAATTTAGATACTTTGGCTCCCCGGCTCCCATGACCCGGCCTCCGAAACCAATGACCCGGTTATTCACATCCATAATGGGAAACATCACCCGGTTCCAGAACTTATCAAAGGTTCCACGTTCTTCAATGGTCACCAGCCCTGTCTGCTTTAACAGACTGTCATCATATCCCTTGCTTTTCAAATACCGGTAAAGGTCGCTGCTGGTTTTGTTGGAATACCCAAGCCCAAACCTGGTTATGGTTTCATCACTTAGCTGCCTGTCCCTTAAATAGCGGTAGCCTGCCTCCCCCTGGGGGTTTTTAAGCTGATAATAAAAATAACTGGCAGCCAGCTTATTGATCTCCAAAAGAGCGGACCGAAGATCTTCCTGCTCCCTGGCCTCCTTGCTGTACTCTGCCGCAGGAAGCTTCACACCTGACCGGTCTGCCAGGACCTTTAACGCCTCAGAAAAGGAATAATTTTCATATTCCATGACAAACGTCAATACGTTACCGCCTGCTCCGCAACCAAAGCAGTAGTACATCTGCTTGGCAGGGGATACCGAAAAGGAAGGGGACTTTTCATTGTGAAAAGGGCATAAGCCGAAATAATTGCTTCCCTTCTTCTGCAGCTTGACGTATCCCGAAATCACATCCACGATGTCATTCTTCATCCGGACCTCTTCAATCACTTCTTCCGAATATCGCATGAAGCTTCCTTTCTCCTTTCTCCTTTCTGGCCGGGTTTTCGGGCCGGAAAGGTATACCCGCAGGGCGTTCCTGAAATAGATATCCTGTTTAAACTGATTTCCACGCTTTCGGGACAAACAGTTCCTCAAATTTATCAATGGCATAGCTGTCACTCATACCTGCAATGTAGTCGCAGACCGCCCGTTCTCTGCCTTCCATCCGGACTTCCATTAAAATGCGGTATTCCTCCGGCAGCTTGTCCGGGTGCTCCATATAATAATTAAAAAGCATGACAATAAGATGCTGTGCTTTTCCTTCCTCTGCCTTTGGAATATCGCTTTTATAGACGTTTTCAAACATCCAGGTACGCAGTCCCTGCATGGCGCTCTCCATATCCGGGGACATGATAATTTCGGGCTTTCCATAGCTGTTTCCGATAATATCATGGATCAGATTGTTAAGCCTTTCACGGACACTGTGCCCCAGAATTCCCGTATAGCATTCCGGCAGATCTTCCTCTACAAACATCCTGGCCCTGATAGCATCATCAATGTCATGATTGATATAAGCGATCTTATCCGACAGGCGGACGATGGCCCCCTCTAACGTGGAAGGCTGGCCGCTGGTGCGGTGGTTTAAAATCCCGTCCCTGACTTCCCAGGTAAGATTTAATCCCATACCGTTCTTTTCCAAAATCTCTACCACCCGGACACTCTGTCTGTAGTGGGCAAACCCCTGGGAACAGATCTTATTTAAAATTGCCTCTCCGGAATGACCGAATGGAGTATGTCCCAGATCATGAGCAAGGGCTATGGCCTCCGTTAAGTCCTCGTTCATTCGCAAGGACTTAGCGATGGTCCTGGCAATCTGGGATACCTCCAGGGTATGAGTCAGTCTGGTCCTGTAATGATCCCCTTCCGGTGCCAGAAAAACCTGGGTTTTATGTTTCAGCCTGCGAAATGCCTTACAGTGAATGATCCGGTCCCGGTCCCTCTGATAAGCTGTCCGGATATCACAAGCCTCCTCTTCCCGCTCTCTTCCTCTGCTGTTTTTACTGAAAGCGGCATAAGGACTTAAATATGCATTCTCCCATTGTTCCGTGGATTCCCTGATATTCATTCAATCACATCCTTTGCCCAAAGTTATGGTACATTATATCATATTTTCAGTGATTATAATACCCTATATTAAAATAATTGTTACAGTTTATCCGCACCATTGCTGATTTGGCGGATAAATCGTGATTCCAGAATGCAAAAGCATGTGCTGCCAAATTATTCATGAGGTACATCCAGACATTTCCTGTATTCGCTGGGAAGGCAGCCATACCGCTTTTTAAATGCCTTGGAAAAGGCTCTGCTGTCAGGAAAACCATGCTTCATGGCAATCTCTCCGATTTCGGTGCCGGTGCCCACCAGTTCCCTGACCGCATATTTGACACGCAGGTCAATCAGATAGGTGCGGTAATTGACCTGCGCATATTTCTGGAAGATCCGGGACAGATAGGTGGGGCTGAAACCAAAACGTTCCGCCACCTGCTCAAGCCTTAAGTCCTGGTCATAATTTTCCCTCATATACTGGGTGACCTTTGACAGCTTGTCAAGCTGTCTTTTCTGGCGGAGGATTTCCTTATCCATGGTTTCCGCCTTAAACTCCGTAACCAGAAGATATAAAAGCTCATAGAACTGGCTTTTCACCTTCAGGCTGTAGCCGTATTCCTGCTTTTCGTAATTAGAGAACATGGAGACGACCAGTTGTGTCAGCCTTTTATTTTGAGCCTCGCCCTTTTTCTCAAAATTTACATAATTTTCTTCCCCCATATACCCCTCATAAGTCTCTGCCGGTATTTGGAGGACAATGGTGATATTGGGATTGGGACTTTCAATGGAATGGACTTCATTGGAGTTGACCAGCACAAAATCCTGTTTTTCAAGGGTAAGGTGGCTGTTGTTGATATAGAAATCAATTTTCCCCTCCTGAACCAGAAAAATTTCAACGGAGTGATGCCAGTGCTTTGCAACCTTATAATTACCATCCCGGCCCTCAAAAATAAACATTCGAAACGGCAGGTCATTATTGGGAATGACCAGTTCATGTCTGATTTCCATTTCACACCTCCCCAAACGTATTGATTCCATTATAAAGCATACCGCCTCTTTTTCCAATGGCTTTTCCTCTTCCTGTCCATGCTCTTTGGACATAAAGGTATGCCCTCAGGGCGTTCCTCCCATGTTATACGGGAAGGCTGTCACTGATGCATAACGCACCATATCCAAGCTCCGGATTGGGATATCGGGTGACTCCGGGAAGAGGCCTGGCCCCCCGGATCAGATAAGCCTTGATCTTTTCGCCGAACAGGAATGGATCCCTTCCATCCACAATCCCCCACTGCATCAGCAAGGCGGAACCGCCAGTAACAAAAGGCGTTGCAAATGAAGTACCTGTTACCGTTTCATAGCCTCCTCCGGCCTTTGCGGCAATGATTCCCACCCCGGGAGCAGATATATCCGGCTTTACCTGGTTGGTCCTCCTTGTAAATCCTCTGCCGGAAAAATCTGCATAAGACTGATAAGTATCGTCATAAGCACCCACGGAAATGACTTTGGATGCCGTGGATGGAATGGTCAGGGTAGTTTCAGGCGTGGGTCTTAAAAACCGGGTAGACTGGCTCAATACCCCGGCAGAAGGAAGCCAGAGATCGTATTTACCTTCCACGATCTGTCTGGGAGTCAGACGAAATCTCCATATCCCGCTTTCTATATAAGTATCGATAGGAAGAAAATCCAGATAAATTTCCTGGGCCACACTGTAAGGACCAGGTTTCCCATAGTATAACAAGATCCTGGTATTCCTGTAGTTTATGGTCTGCGGCCCCAGTCTGCTGCTGATGGGTCCGATCACTTCTCCGGAGGGGGTTATAATGCTGATATCAAACAAATCCGCATAGGATTTCCAAAGCTGTACACTGAAACTTTGCTGGTACCCGCCCACGCTGAGTTCGATTTCCTCAGGTCTGGACATTGTCAGGACTCCTGAGATGTGGCCTCCGCCAACCCCTTCGTTTCCTGTTCCTACCACGATTACGGTCTTCCCGTAATTGGATATATCATCAAGAAACGTCTCTAAAAGGCTGGTTCCGTCATGAGAACCGTAAGTATTTCCAAAGCTTAGATTAATGGCCAGAGGCATCTGCAGTTCCACGGCTTGCTGTACAGCAAAGTTAACTGCCCGCATAAGCTCTGTGGTTCTGGGGAACCCACTTTCCTGGGGGACACCAAGCTTTACTACCAGCAGCGGGCTTTCAAAAGCAACTCCCCGGTACTGTCCGTTGCCATCTCTTCCGTTTCCGGCTGCTATGGATGCTACGGCCGTTCCGTGGCCGGAGATGTCTGTAGAAGGAACCAGTCTCCTTGCTTCCGCCCTGTTACCGGCAGCCAGGGCTGCATTGATTTCTTCTGCTGTAAACACCCGTTCCAGGGTCTGGTCCCACAACTTTACAATTCTGGTGGTACCGTTATTATTCCGGAAATCATTGTGAAAATAATCGATTCCGGAATCAATGACCGCTACCAAAACTCCTCTTCCTGTCAGGATACTGCTTCCCTGTTGTACCAAATTGACACAAGAGGCCGACTTTGCCTGATTAATTGCAAAAAACAGCCTCTTTGGTTTCTCCACATATTCGATTTGCGGTAATTCACTTAACCTGTCAATGAGGGATTCAGGAACCGTAAGTATGGCATATTCGTTCACCATTGGCTCTACCCGGATTCCTGCCTGGGCAAGACCGCTTATGTCTCCGGAATATTTTACGATCACATCCCATGACTTTTCCCCAGGATTATATCCTACGTTTAAATTTCCTGATTTTTCCCGCTCCTCAGGGGTTGCGCTGAGGGCAAGGTTTAACAGGTTTTCCAGCTTCTGATCTTGCATATGACATTCCTGCGTTTTTTCTATCATCCTACGCCGGAAATGTCATTCTCATTCCTTGCTCTGTTCTGCTTCCCGTACTTCTGTCCCATAATAATAAAATTTCAGGATATCCTCAAAATTTTTCCCGGCCTTTGCCATGGCCTGAGCCCCATTCTGACTCATACCTACTCCATGGCCAAAGCCTCCGCCATAGATATGAAAGGTGGTAATGTTCTTGTCATCTACGCCTTGATTTTCAATAGCAATATAGGCGCTGGGAAGGGAATCAAAATTCTTCATCATAGTACCATCCAGCTTGGTGACGGTCATATATTTATTTCCCAGTTTTGCCCTCACCTGTCCTTCCCCATTGATCGTCATAATGCCGTCGGATCCTTCGATCCTCAACTTTTTCACAATCCCGCCGACTCCCCGTTCCGTTACCGTAATGTTTAGGATAGAACCTACTTCAGTGATCTCCTCCTCTAACTGCCGGTTGGTGACGGAGGTCTCCCAACGGTACATAGGATATGCCGAGTCGTAAGCCGGATAGTCCTTTTTCTTTATAAATTCATCAAAATCAGAGTTTGTAGACAGGTTTAAGACTCCCCTGCTGTCCTGAAGAAGACTGCCATCCAGATAGGGGAACTGGGCCGGATCACCTCCCCATACACTTCCGTCGGTGGTATGTCCGCAGGAGGTGGAAAAATAAAAGGCTTCAATTGGATTATTATCATAGAACAACAGCTTTCCATAGGTTTCCCGCACTGCCTCTTCCGTTTTTGATGCGGTGGGAAGATTATTGTAAACCTGGAATCTGGTGCTGTCATCCACATGAGCACCGTATTTGCTGTAGGTATTGCTCTGAATCTGCCGGAAAGCATAGGTCCTTGCGCAGACAGCCTGGGCTTTTAAGGCTTCCTTTTCATAGCTGTCAGGCATTTCACTGGGCACGACCTTTGTCAGATAATCCTCCAGATACAGCTCATTGATCAGCAGCAGTCCTTCCCCTTCCTTTCGTATCTCAACAGTCCCGCCATAAGAAGGGGTGCCATAGGATCTTCGGATGGAATTAACGGATATGGAATCTCCTTTTTCCAGGGGAGCTGCTACGATCCGTCCATCCTTCAGCCTCTCATCTGTGGTATCAATAATCACCTCCGCCTTTGGAGGAACGTTTACTACCTTCTCCCCATAGGACAATGCCAGGCCGCTTTCCGCAGAGAGGGTTACGGACGAATGAAAAATCGACTGAAAATTCGTATTCATCAAAAGGACCCTGATGCTCTTTGCGTCAAATTCCCTCACCAGCAAGGCAGCACAAATTCTCCCGTGGGCTACCACAAAATCCTGTATGTCATATCCTACCAGAATGTCAGTAATGCTGCGCTCTTCAAACTGTCCGTACAGCCGGTATACTTTAAAATCCTTATCCAGCTTCAGGCTGCCATACCCTTCCACTTCAATGGAGTCTTCCTTTACCGCCAGAACCTTTCCCGATATCTTCTTTTTCTTCATGGTCACCTTCTGTAAGTTTCCTCTTTTTAAACTGATATCGGCAATGTTATTGGCAAACTCCTCCGGCTGGCCCAAAGAAGCCTCTAAGGGAAAGGTTCGTTCCACAGAGCCTAGGTATACCCGGAATGTTCCTCCCTCACCTGAGGCCAGCCAGACATTTTTATAGGTTATAGAATCTGTAACCGTCTCTTTTAAAGCGATGATCTCGCCGTTCCTGACCAGAAGTTTCAGCTCCCAGTCTATGTAAGAGTCCAGGCTGATGCCTTCAAATTGGAAATTCCCCCTGCTGGTATAGGCAGTCCAGGCTGATGCTGCTTTTACATTGGTGGGAGTACCATAAAGAAGGACGTCAAGCTCCTTAATATTCCCTTCTTTGTCCAGGGTCTCCCTTAATTCTTCATACAAATCCCACCATTCACCGGCTGGAATCTTCGTGTTTTGTTTTTTCCCGCCATCATGAATTTTCTTTCCTGAGCCAGGGACCAAGGCTTCTGCCAGGCTTTCCGCCTCCTGATAAGTGAGAAAGCCTTCTGCAGTTTCCCTTTTCGGCGGTATGATACCGGGATCAAGATAGCCGCCAATATACAGGTAATTCATGTATTTCACATACCAGTTATTCTGTTCCTTTTCCGGAAAATACTCCTGCTTCTGATCCTTCAGCATTTTTTCACAGTTTCCTCTATCGGTAAGAAGGAGAGCGGCCGACTTATATGCGGCCCCTCTTGATATTCCCTCCGGTTCCGGTTCATTTACCAGAATAATTATAATGAGAATCAAAACCAGAAGAGGAATACCGACAACAAATCCGATAAATGTCTTTTTATTCATGCGCTCCTCTTATCTCATAAATGTTTTTTTATCTTCATCAATTCGCTCCAGTTCAAAATAGTCTGCCGTTTTAAGAGAAAGGTTTTTTTTCGCCAGAGAACGGTTTACCAGTCTTGAAACTACGCTGTAGAACACAGCAAAGGTGGGCACAGCTATGATCATCCCTACAAATCCCATAAGGCCTCCGAAAAACAGGATGGAAAACAGCACCCAAAAGCTGGGAAGACCTGTGGATTGTCCCAATATTTTCGGTCCCAGTATATTTCCGTCAAACTGTTGGAGCAAAAGTATGAATATCAGGAAATACAGGCATTTAACAGGGCTGACCAAAAGGATGAGGAATGCACTTGGTACGGCTCCGATAAACGGTCCGAAAAACGGGATTACATTGGTTACTCCCACAATCACGCTTACCAGCAGGGCATAAGGCATTTTCATGGCGTTTAAAAGGACAAAGCACATAATTCCAATAATCAGGGAATCTAAAATCTTACCGGTTATGAATCCGCCGAAAACCCGGTGAACAAAGCGGATTTCATCGATTGCCCGGTTCGCCGTTTTCACAGAAAATACACTGTAAATAATCTTCTTGCACTGGGCAGAAAGGGTCCCCTTTATATTTAAAAGATAGACCATAACTATGACACCGATCAGGATGTTTTTAAGGACAAGCACCACGCTTAGCAGTCCGATGGAAAGGCTGCCGATGAGCATGGACATATTGGGAACAAGGTCAGAGGTCATCCAATTTTGAAGCTGGCTTGTCAGCCGGTCATATATGGGTATGACCGCCTGTTCTACGGCAGGGTTATCCTCAAACATTTTCTGGAGCCACAGGGCCAGATCATTGATGTTCTCCCCCAGTGACTCCTGAAGTCCCATGACGCTGTTATAAATCTCAGGAATGATCATCCAAAAGAGTCCGACTACGATCACAAACAGAAAAATGAGGCTGACCAAAGTTGCCATGGCACTGGAAACAGACTTCACCCCGTTTTCGTTTTTCCACGCGGAAGAAAGTATGTGATTTGTAAGGTCTCTGGACTTGTTATAGACCGGCAGTAAAAGATATGCAAGCACAGCTCCGTAAATGACCGGCATCAGAATTCCTATCACTAATTTTGCCGTATCTTTTACAGCCTGAAACCTGGAAAGGAAAAAGGCAAAGGCAATGCTCAAGGCAATAACGCAAAGGGCTGTAATTCCCCAGCATATATAATTTCCAAATTTTCTTTCTTTCATTGAAATTCTCCTAAGTTATTAAGTTTGACTACTGTCTATTTAATACTTTACCATACTTTTCCATAAAGTTAAAGCAGCGATTTCTCGCTGCTTTTTTCTTTAGTAACCCCAAAATGCCGGTTCTTACTTATTGACGCCTAGCCTTGCTAGGTGGGCAACCTCACTCAGGTTTCTGCCTTCCACTGCTACGGAGGCCTGACATCCGCCTGAAAATATCGGAATCCCATGAGTCATAATGTAGGTTCAAAAAAGGTAAGAGTGTCGCACATTTCAGGAATTACTTTCCCATGTTTTCTATGGTCTTAGTATACACTACTTCAATCTGTTTTTCAAGTTCCTTTTCCTGTCAGTTTTTTTTCAAAGTTGCAATCAGACCGTAATATGCTTGTTGCCAAGCAGTCTTCCATGCTCAACATACAGTTCCAGAAGTCTTAAAAGAGAATCGCAGGAGTCATCATGTATGATCAATTCCAAACCTCCCGCAGCGGACAAAGACAGTACCGAAAGCAATGATTTTGCATTTACCATGCTGTCCCCGCAAGCCAAATTCATTTTTTCTTTACACGCCCCCGCTATTGAGACAAACTCCAGGATGGATTCAACTCCCCAGAATCCGATCTCCACCTTTTTCATCTCCTGTATTCCTCCTGATTATCCAAATGTATCCCGGCTTTTCTGCCGGACCGGCTAAGGAGAACGCATTCCTTTTCCGGCGTTAGAGACTCAGTATAGCATACTATATGAGATTCTGCAAATCAAAAATTGTCTCCGCCAGAACATCAGCTCCTGCCTCTTTCAGCTCCTGCCTGCTTCCATAACCGTAAAGCACCCCAACAGATGCAATTCCGGTTTCCTTTGCTCCCAGAACATCATGCTTCCGGTCTCCGATCATCACCGTTTTGTCCAAATCCCTGATGCCGCATTCCTTTAATACATAACGGATCACATCAGCTTTTTTCACCCGGGTTTCCTCCATGTCGGCACCGCCCATAAATAAGAAAAAGGAATCCAGTTCAAAATGTTTAAGTATCTTCCTGACAAAGATTTCAGGCTTTGAGGAGGCTACATAAAGCTTTTTCCCTGCCGCGAGAAATGACTGCAAAACCTCTGCAACTCCATCGTATGCCTTATTTTCATACAGCCCTTTCCCGGAAAAGTATTCCCGGTAAATATCAATGGCCTCTCTTGCCTGTTTCTCGCTGAAGCCGTAATACTCCATAAAGCTGTCTTTCAGTGGCGGACCGATAAAGCAGCAAAGCTCATCTAAATGATTCACCTCAATGTCAAAATGACGGAGAGCATACTGGACGGATTTTGTTATCCCTTCTTTGGGATCTGTAAGGGTCCCATCCAAATCAAATAAAAAATAATCTTTATTCATAATTCCTCCTGTACCGTGAAACGAAAGCAAACACGCTTTGCGAATTTTTCTTAGTTGACGCGGCATTGGCCGGGTGAATAACAAAGCATATTCCTGTGGCTCCTGGCCTGCGTAAAAAACAGAGACGAAAAAGGGGGTTCCTTTTTCGTCTCTATGGAATTTTTACTTTAATTCTGCAACGATTTTCTCAAGTGCTGCCAGAGCATCATCAGGAAGCTTGTCATAGCCTTCTTTCACTACTGCAGTATTGGCAACGAATTTCACCCGGTCTTCCATACGGGCCTTTAACTGCTCCGCATAAGCGGCATCATCAAGGTTAGGAACAAAGCCTTCCCACTCAAAGATTTCAATGTCAGAGAACGGGCCCCACTGCTTGAACTGAGCGGTCTTATCCACAATAGCTTCCAGGATGCCTAAAGTATCCTTTGGCTGAACCTTTTTACCCATGAAATCACCAGTGTTGATAATATAGCAATCTACGTTCTTCTCTTCTACCAGCTTTTTAAATTTCTCATAGTCATTGGCAAGAGGATAGGTTCTGAATGGGTTGGCATAAGGTACAACCACCAGAGCATTGGGATCCGCTCCCGGTGCCAGTCTTTCTGCTGATGATCTCTTTGTTGCAAGGGTTGCGCCCATAACAGATGCCAGGGAAGCGCCTTTTAACTTTACTACCGGCGGAATGGTAGGATCCTTCATGATCCAGAAAATCGCATTGACCGGAGCATCAATCTTATCCACACGGTTAGGAGACCACAGTTTTGATTTGATGGCACGTCCGTTGCCGTTTCTGATGTCCTCTGTTACCAGCTGGATCTTTCCGTCTTCATCTAAGGTGCAGGAGCAGTTCTGGGCAGTTAAAAGATATTTATTATCTTCACAGCCAGTCGGATAATCCTGTGTTTTATCAAAGTATGTTGGTTCAATTGCTACCGATGAGCAAGTGTCGGTATTGATAATAAATGCATCGTCATGGAGAACGGTAACATCATATTTTCCGCCATGCTTTGCATGGGTAATGGTGGATTTTCCTGAGCCGGATAAACCAAATACAGATGCAACATATTTGGATCCATCGGTTAAGTTATATTCTTTCTGTCCGCCGTGGCAGGAAGCATATCCATTGCGGTTTGCCAAAGCCCATACCATAGTAAGGGTTCCCTTTTTATGCTCGCCGAAATATCTCATACCCAGGATTGCCGCGCAGTTCTGGTCCGTATTAAAATAGCATAAACATTTTGGATCGCTTAAACAGGACAGATCGACTCCGGGACGGTCAGAACCGTTCCACTGAGGATCAGAGAAAATATAGATATCAGCTTCCTTTCCATCGCCGATTGGTTTAGAAGCTTTATACATTTTCGCATATTCGTCAGACATATACTGGAAGTTGAGCATCCAGTTATACAGAATATTTTCTTCTCCTTCCGGAATAAGTAGATGTACTTTCACCATAAATTCAGGGTCAAGACCGGCAAAAACTTCTGCATGATACATTGTTTTCCAGCGGGTCTCATAAACTGCGTCCATAACAACTTTATCTAGAGCGCCGCAATTTACACCGGGTTCTCCTGCAATTCTTCTTGCGGTCGCATAACGTCCGGTTATCGCACCATCATTAAATAAGAGAACCTTGGCATCCTTATCCAGGCCAAATTCCTCTCCTCTGTATACGGGCATATCCGTTACCACGGTTCCTGGTGAATTTTTTGCCAGTTCATATGCCTCTCTAAGTGTATTAACTTTAATTACGTTGTTTCCATAAAACGGAGCTTCAATGATCGAACGCGTAGTTGCAAAACCTGGTTTACCCTTTCCAATTTCATTGATTGGATAATAAGCTTTTGTTGACATAGAAAAATCCTCCTTTTATAAAATCCAAATTTGTTACTATTATCTCACTTTGTTAATAAAAAGTCAATGATTTCTATTGCAATTTTCCAAAAAAATGGATATATTTAAAATACACTATGCATTATGTGTACAATATACGGAAGGAAGCCAATTATGATTCACATTTCAAAGGATGGTGCTGGAGATTTTCAAAGCATCGGGGATGCTCTTTAAAGCTTGTCCTTTCCAGTCCGGATGACTGGCATCCATCGAACAATAACAACAGGGGAGGATATGGTTGAAATGTCGTAATATTCCCTGAATCCATAAAAACGGGAACCGATTCTCTTTACAAGAAATTGGTTCCCGTTTTCTGATTAATTTTCTTTGATTTTAACAATTACTTTTTTGATAAAAGCCGGTTCACCGGCAGCCGCCTTAGGTTTATGGCCATCCCAAGGATTAAATATCATATATTCTCCAGCCTTTACTACCACTTTTAAGCCTGGATTTTCATTGTCGTAAAATACAACATCTTTTTCTTCGTTATAAGGTACTTTTTCAGCCAGTTCATCGATCCGTGCATACGTCATGGTTTCAGAACCGGATATCATATATTGGATATCTGTATAATCATGGTGAGCTTCGTACTTGGCTTCCTCCCATGGAACCGTAGTATACTCTGTTACATTGGCAAAAACGTTCTTGCCATCAATCTCATATTTGCCTGGCGCCAGGCTCTCCAAATCTGTGTTCTTCAGAAAATCAACCGCTTTTTCGTATCTTCCATCCATTCCAAGATTTCTGTAAAAATCAAGGTTCTTTGCTGAGTCAAAAATCATATTCATGCTCTCCTTTTATGTATCGTATCGTTCCGAAGCAGGCTTTAAAGGTCCCTGCCGGATACATATAGTATACACCGGAAGCAGAATCATCTACAATATTTTTATTTAAAAAATTCATGGTTTCCATGCTGGAACAAATAGGTCAAATGAGAATCAAACCAGCTTACCGCACCTCTTCTTGAACCCCCGCGGTTCATAAAATACAGGGCTCCATTGGAATAGTCCTCTCCTTTCAGAGCACGGTCAACACACTGTTTCGTATCATCTGTCACTTTTACGGAATTAATGCTACCGTTTGACACTGGTGAAAACTGAGACGTCTCATAGACGACTCCTTTTACCGTATCTGGAAATTCACCGCTCTTAACACGGTTTAAGATCACATTGGCAACAAGGATCTTTCCCCTGTCATCACAAATGCCGGCCTCCGCCTGCACGATCCGCTGCAAGACTTTATAATCTTCCTGGGATATGGACATAGCCTGAAGCGCTTTTTCCTCTTCAGCTTTTCGGGCTGCCTCTTCTGCCGCTATTCTTGCTTCTTCCGCTTTTTTCGCTTCTTCTGCCCTTTTAGCCGCTACTTCTGCCTGCCGTTTCGCCTCTTCCTCCATAGCGATCCGGTCATTGATCCGTTCTATCTCCGCCTTTGATTCTTCCGCCAGCTCCTGCTTTTGAATTACCTCTTTTTCCAGAAAATCACCGGCCAGCTGCTGTGCCTGCATCCGGGCTTCTGTAATCTTTATTTGGGCTTTTTCCTGAGCAGCGGTTTCTTCTTTTACTTCTTCCTGATCCGTGACGTCTTCCGTTTCCGGCGTTTCTGCAAATGCCGTCAGCGCATTTCTGCCGCCGCTTCCAAAGCCTGCTGAGGTGAAAGCCACAACAGTAATAATTGCCGCACCCGCCATGAATACTGCGGAAGAACGATACATCCGCTTTGTGACCTTAAAGGTCATCCCTCTGAAAAACTGACAAATATTCTGAAGGATAGAGCGTAGTGTAAGCATACATACACCTCTTTCTCTTATATCACTTGCCTGGTCTGGAGACATACCCCCCAGCCGTTTCCTGGTGACGTCCGTAATTATAGAAGAAGCCTGCTAAAAAAGTCAATGGTCATTTAACATTTTTGTGATATTTTAATTTTTATTTTTTTGTCCTCCTTTTTATTTTGTATATTATACACTAATATCTCGAGCCAATCATCTGTATAATTGTAATATATTTATATGAACATTTTACAATACTGTTACATTTATGTTAATTATTCAATTCCAAACGAAGGGCTTGTCTCCATCTTTTAATGTGTTATGTAAACTAATCCTGCATTAAGGATGCAAATCTGCCCTTTACAAAGCCAATGAGAGACTGTGGTTGAAGAGCGATCTGCTGACCTCTTAATCCTCCGCTGACGACAATTTCCGAATAAGAACGGGCCGATTCTTCAATAAACGTAGGAAATTGTTTTTTCATGCCGATAGGAGAACAGCCTCCCCTAATGTATCCGGTGATTTTCTGCAAATCTTTCATGGGAATCATTTCTACCTTCTTATCTCCGGCAGCCTTCGCCACTTTTTTCAAATCCAATTCCCCATCCACCGGAATACAGCAGACCAGATATCCCATTTTTTCACCTTTTAATACAAGAGTTTTAAATACGCACCCATGATCCGCGCCCATCATATCCGCTGCGTGGCTGCCGGATAAATTCTGCTCATCCACTTCATACTCCCTGGTGGTATATTCGATCTTTGCTTTGTCCAGCATGCGCATAGCATTTGTCTTTACCATATCAATCAGCTCCTTGAATTTTTTCTAATTATAATACGCATTCCTCTGTATGGCAATGCCAGAAAATCAAATACCCCGCAGCAGGCTGCAGGGTATTTGATCCGCGGGCAGTGGCCAAAATCAGACAACCTTGACCTTGTCTCACTGCCATCGCGTGAATATCAGGTCCCAACTGCCGGATACAATTCGTGGCAATTACGGACGTATTTTCTATGAAAAAACATTTATTTCTTCTTATTAATATAGGGAAATAATCCTCCCGCCGAAATGATTTCCTGCATGAAGGGAGGAAATGCCTGTCCCTGGAAGGATTCGCCGGTAGTCCTGTCGGTAATGATGCCGCTGTCAAAATCAACTTCCACTTCACTTCCTGCTTCAATGGCCCTGGCAGCTTCCGGACATTCTATTATAGGAAGACCGATGTTAATGGCATTCCGGTAGAAGATCCTGGCAAATGTCTCGGCAATGACACAGCTTACTCCTGCACACTTGATTACCAGAGGCGCATGCTCTCTGGAAGAACCACATCCAAAGTTTTTATTTGCGACAATTATGTCCCCCTTTTTTACATTGGTTACAAAATTCTTGTCAATATCCTCCATACAATGCTTCGCCAGCTCATTCCCATCTGTGATATTTAAATATCTAGCTGGAATGATAACATCCGTGTCCACGTTATCTCCGTATTTAAAAACAGATCCACATGCCTTCATATGATATTCCTCCTATAATCCCAGTTCAGCCGGCGCAGATATATGGCCGGTAATAGCGCTTGCAGCAGCCACTGCAGGGCTGGACAAATATACCTCCGAGTCCACATGACCCATACGTCCCACAAAATTCCGGTTGGTGGTTGAGATGCAGCGTTCTCCCGCCGCCAGGATTCCCATATACCCCCCAAGACACGGACCGCAGGTCGGTGTGCTGACTACCGCTCCGGCTTCGATGAAAATCTCTAATAGTCCTTCTTTCATGGACTGCAGATAGATTTCCTGGGTGGCTGGAATCACAATGCAGCGAACATTTTTTGCCACTTTCCGTCCTTTCATGACAGCAGCTGCTATGCGCATATCATCCAGTCTGCCGTTGGTACAGGAGCCGATCACCGCCTGGTCCACCGGGATCTCCTCAAAGGTTCCTATGGTCCTGGTATTTTCAGGAAGGTGAGGAAATGATACGGTTGGCTCCAGCGTGGATAAGTCAATGGTATAAACTGCCTCATATTCTGCATCCTGATCTGCCTCATAAATCTTGTATTCACGCTTTGAATGGTCCTTCATGTACTGAACAGCCAGGTCATCCACCGGGAATATGCCGTTTTTACCGCCTGCTTCAATGGCCATGTTGCAAATGGTAAAACGGTCATCCATGGATAGATTCCTGATGCCTTCCCCAGAAAATTCCATGGACTTATATAAGGCGCCGTCTACGCCGATCATGCCTATGATATGCAGAATGACATCTTTTCCGCCGACCCATTGGGAAGGTTTTCCTATCAGCTCAAATTTTATTGCAGAAGGCACCTTGAACCAGGCTTTTCCGGTCACCATGCCTGCCGCCATATCCGTACTGCCGACACCGGTGGAAAAAGCTCCCAGGGCACCGTAGGTACACGTATGGGAATCTGCTCCAATAACTGCATCTCCTGCAACCACCAGCCCCTTTTCCGGAAGAAGGGCATGCTCAATTCCCATTTGTCCCACGTCGAAATAATTGGTAATTTCGTGTCTGCCGGCAAAATCACGGCAGCATTTACAGTTTTCTGCGGATTTAATATCTTTATTTGGAATAAAATGATCCATAACCAATGCAATCTTATCTTTGTGAAAGATCGTTTCCTTATTAAATTTCTCCATTTCCTTAATGGCAACCGGAGATGTGATATCATTTCCCAATACCAGATCCAGTTCCGCTTCAATCAGCTGTCCAGCTTTCACCTGGGAAAGCCCTGCATGGGCTGCCAAAATTTTCTGGGTCATCGTCATTCCCATTGTCGCGTCCTCCTGTTAATTTATCATTATTCCTGTTCAGCCATGCCTTTTATGATTTGCCGAACCGGACATATTTCCTGGAAACATATGCCTATAGATCCAAACGGTAACTTCTTTTTACTGCTTTACATTCTAGCATACTTATTGATATAATAGAAATACATAATATGAATATTTAATATAATAGTTAGTTATAAGATGAGAGGAAACCTTATAATGGATCAAAACCTTTCCCAGTATAAAATTTTTTATGAAGTTGCAAAAGCCGGCAATATTTCAAAGGCTGCAAAAGAGCTGTACATCAGCCAGCCTGCCATCAGCAAATCCATCAGCAAGCTGGAGGACAGTCTGGAGGTGGCTTTATTTACCAGAAATTCAAGAGGCGTCCAGCTTACAGAAGAGGGAAAGCTTCTATTTCATCATGCAAAGGCTGCTTTTGAAGAATTAAACCGTGGGGAGCTGGAACTGAAGCGGGTTAAGGATTTCAATATCGGACACTTAAAAATCGGTGTCAGCAATACGCTTTGCAAATATATCCTTCTTCCTTATTTAAAGGGGTTTATTGAGAAGTTTCCTCATATTAAGATCACCATTGAAAGCCAGTCCACTTCCCATACGATTATCATGCTGGAACAGCAGCGCATAGATCTGGGGCTGATCGCAGAGCCTACCAGCCGCCGTCCCCTTTTGTTTCAGCCGATTATGGATATCCAGGATATTTTTGTGGCAACCAGATCCTATCTGGATAACCTTTATTTGAGGGAAGGTCCGGATGCAGACCTGTTCCAGACAGGAAATATCCTGCTCTTGGACAAAAACAACATGACCAGAAAATACATTGATGAGTATCTCAATGAACATCAGATTGTACCAAACCAGCTTTTAGAAGTTACTACCATGGATCTGCTCATTGAATTTGCAAAAATCGGTCTGGGTATCGGATGTGTGATCAAGGAATTTGTCCAGGAGGAACTGGACCGTGGAGATTTAATCCAGATCCCCTTGAAACCGGCCATCAGGAAGAGAACCATTGGATTCGCTTATCACCCCGGGGGAGTGTCTACGGCTATGGAGAATTTTTTTAATGCCATGAGAGACGCCGGAATCCGGGCCTGAAAAACGTATAGAAGCCAGGAAAAAGACTTGCCTTTTTCCTGGCTTCTACTATTTACAAGGAACTGCCGGAAGCATTCATTTTAGTTATCGATCAGCTTTCCGCCGTCGTTCCAGCTGTAAAGCTTACGAAGCTCGCTTCCTACCTTTTCTAACTGATGAGATGCCTCTTTTTTTCTAGCTGCATGAAAGTGAGCACAGCCTACCTGGTTCTCCAGCAGCCAGTCCTTGGCAAAGGTACCATTCTGAATATCAGCAAGAACCTGTTTCATTGCCTTCTTGGTTTCTTCGGTAATGATCTTTGGTCCAGTGATGTAATCACCATATTCTGCAGTATTGGAAACGGAATATCTCATACCTGCAAAGCCGCTTTCAAAAATCAGGTCCACGATCAGTTTCATCTCATGGATGCATTCAAAATAAGCATTCTCAGGAGCATAGCCTGCTTCTACCAGAGTTTCAAATCCAGCCTTCATCAATGCGCAAACACCGCCGCACAATACGGCCTGCTCACCGAAAAGGTCAGTTTCTGTTTCAACCTTAAAGGTGGTCTCCAATACGCCGGCTCTTGCACCGCCCAGGGCTAATGCATAAGCAAGAGCCTTGTCCTTCGCCTTGCCTGTGTAGTCCTGATGAACGGCAACCAGACATGGAGTTCCCCTGCCTACCAGATATTCGTTTCTAACAGTATGACCGGGAGCCTTTGGTGCAATCATGGTAACATCAACATTCTTGGGAGGAACGATCTGTCCAAAATGAATCGCAAAGCCATGGGCAAACATGAGCATGTCCCCATCCTTTAAATTAGGCTCTATTGATTCCTTGTACATAGCAGCCTGCTTCTCATCGTTAATCAATATCATGATGATGTCAGCTTTTTTTGCCGCCTCTGCAGCTGTATATACGGTTAATCCCTGAGACTCTGCTTTTGCCCAGGAACTGCTTCCCTCATAAAGTCCTACTATGACATCGCATCCTGACTCCTTTAAATTAAGCGCATGGGCATGGCCCTGACTGCCGTATCCAATAACTGCAATGGTCTTACCCTCCAATAGGGATAAGTTGCAATCTTCCTGATAGTAAATTTTTGCCATCTTTTATTTCCTCCTCATATACTGACTCTTGATATATTCTTGTTAAAGGAACCCTGCCGACGACTCACTGTCCGCCTTTGGCAATACCTCTAGCTTACAAATACCGGCTGCCTACGGCAGATATCGAATGTCGTCAGAGCCTCTGGCAAGTCCGGTAAGACCGGTTCTCGCTAGCTCTAATATTTCATAATCTTCAAGCAGGTTAATAAGTGCATCAAGCTTTGACTGATCTCCTGTCAGCATGACGGTCACAGAATCCTTGCCCACATCCACAATAGTGGCTCGGAAAATTTCTGCTATGGCACTGATTGCCTGACGCTCACTGGCATTGGCATGCACTTTGACCAGAATAAGCTCTCTGTAAACAGAACAGCCCGGCTTTAATTCTTTGATATCCCTTACATCTTCCAGCTTTCTCAACTGTTTTTCAATCTGGTCTAAAATCTCCTGATCGCCGGTGGACACCACTGTCATTCTGGAATATCTCTCATCCGCAGTCACACCTACCGTAAGGCTTTCAATATTATAGCCACGGCGGCTGAACAGTCCGGCCACACGGCTTAAAACGCCGGAGGTGTTATCAACCAACAATGATAATACGATTCTTTCCATCCATATCCCTGCCTTTTTGTATAGTAATTTAAATGATAGCAATCCATTATCTATTTGTCAACTAAATAATAGGAATGTGTATTATAATTTGAAGTTATATCTGAATATGCCGGTATGCAGCGGCCGATCCGGCAGAAATCCACACCGGCCTCCTGTCTGATGAATACCTTCCTATTATTATATCACAGGTAAGAAACCCTACAAGCACTCCCGGTCATTTTTTTGTGTTTCAGACCCAGGAAGAGGATTTACATGGACCATACAATGCTTTACATCTGGAAAATGCTTTTCAATGGATAGATGTACATTCTCCGCAATCTCATGGGATTCCATGAGAACCAGGTTCCCCTCGGCGGCGATTTCAATTTCCACATACACCTTGGCCCCGAACATCCTTGTTCTGATATCATCAATTTGCTTCACGCCCATGACTTCCATGGCGGATTCCTTCATTTTACGTACGGTTTCATCATCGCATGCTTTATCCACCATTTTATCCATGGCATCCCGAAAAACATCAACGGCTGCCTTTCCGATAAAAATACAAATCACCACACTGGCCACAGGATCCAGAACCGGATAGCCAAGCCTTGCTCCGGCAATGCCGATCATGGCTCCCACAGAAGACAGGGCGTCGGAGCGGTGATGCCAGGCATCTGCCATAACTGCCCCTGAATGTATCTTCTTTGCAGCCGCTCTTGTGTACCAGTACATCCACTCCTTTACCATAATGGACAAAACTGCGGCTGCAAGCGCCAACAAACCCGGAATAACGGTTTCTTCTCCGCTTCCTGATGCAATCTTCCTGATACCGCTTATGCCGATCATTATTCCTGTCGCCATGAGCATGGCTGAAAGAATGATGGCGGCTACACATTCCATGCGGTCATGACCGTAAGGATGCTCCTTATCTGACTTTTTTCCTGCTATATTTACCCCAACGATGACCACAATGGTACTTAATACATCGGATGCCGAATGTACCCCATCGGATATCATTGCTCCGGAATGGGCCAGAATACCGGCTGTCAGTTTAAAAACCGAAAGCAACAGATTGATCACAATGGTTACCATTGATACATACATGGCAATCGTTCTGGGATCGCTTTCCTTTTTCCTTTTCATCATCCGCTTCATAACAGTTACCCCCCATAAAATAAGATAGCCCTATGACCCTGCGTTAAATCCCCAATCTGTATATTTTCATATGATATGACACAAAAAATGCACCTGAGGAACAATACGAGTAAACTACTGTCCCACAGATGCACGAAAGTCATCCGTTGTCGCCCCCGGCAACCCGGCCCTATAGCTAAGATCGCTATCGCCTGTTCAGTTTGTACTGTAGAATTATGCAGTGCAAAGAGTGTCTCTACATTTTACAAAAATAGAGCCAGATTGTCAATATTACTTTTAGGTTTTATCCATCAGGCTTCTCTTATATTATATGTAACCAATGGCTTATGATGTTACAGATTCCCTGGATAATCAATAATATAATATTCATACGCATTTACAACCATTGTACAGCCATACCGGTCTTCCCGTCGAAAGGCCTTTCCATAGTTGGCGTGGACATGTCCATGAAGAAAATATTTGGGAGAATACTTGTCCATCAGCGCTTTAAAACAGGAAAACCCCTGATGTGGCAGGTCCGGCAGATCGTTGAGCTGATAGGCCGGAGCATGGGTGACAAGAATATCAAAGCCTTTGTTTTTCTTAAGCTTCCACCACATTTTTTTGATTCTCCGTTCCATCCCCCGCTCCGTATACTGATTGGGCGAGCCTGGAATGTATTGCATGGACCCGCCCAGCCCCATAATCCGGATTCCCCGGAAGGTCACGATATCATCCTCAATACAGGTACAGCCCTCAGGAGGACACTCCTCATACTTACAATCATGATTTCCACGGACATAATAAACCGGAGCATGGGAAAACGTTGCAAAAAATGTAAGGTAATTCGCCCTCAAGTCTCCGCATGAAATAATCAAATCAATGTCTTTCAGTTTTTCCGGCGTATAATATTCATAGAGTGATTTTGACTCATGGTCAGACAGTACCAGAATTTTCACGCGATTCCTCCATATCCATGTTTTCGTATATTGTCTGTCCCTGGAGGCGTACCAGAGACCGTGCTTCTTCTGTTAGCTCATCAAATGCAGGAATCTGCCCCACCACATTCTCGGTCAGCCAGTTCATGGTGGTTATTTCCTCAGGGGCAAGGCTGAAATGTTCCTCACACCGGAGGTGTCCATCCTGAGAATAAATGATTCCTTCAAAAGGCTGAAAGCTTCCGGTCCGTATGGAATTCTTCAAAAATGCAATCAGGCGGCTGGTGCCGTAAGGCAGATTCTGGGAACAAATAACATCAATCACATCTGCTGACATGCCCCACCAGTAATTGATTGCCTGCTTTCCCTTCATTCCTTTTCTGTCAAAATCTCCATGACAAATGATGTTGACGATTCTTTCGTAGAATTTACCCCAATGCCAAATGGGAGTTGCCAGGTTTTTAAGGCTTCCGTCAAGTGTCTTATGGTAAAGCCCATATTCTCTGGTAGGAGTCAAAGGTGTAATCATATCTTCCCCGGAGATAAAGGTAATCCTCTCTTTTTCAAGTTCCTCATGGGCATCCCGGTCCTTTACCCTTGACCATTCTAAGTATACCTTGGCATAAGGATTGATCATTCTTGCACCCAGGGCAAAGGCATTGACATTGGCAATGGTGCCGTAAATGGGATAATCGGCAATATATCCGATCTTCTCATTCTGGGACATGGCAGCTGCCAAAGCACCCATAAGGAATTTCGATTCATACATCCTTCCGTAATAGGTGCAGATGGAGGAATAAGACATATTAACAGAACAATTAAAAACCTTTACTTCCGGATGGTCGATTGCTGCTTTTACACATAAATTGATCATTTGAGAGGCAGTAGTGAAAATTACGTTACACCGGGCCGAAATTGCCAGTTCAATGGCATTGGCAATTTCAGGCTCAGAATCGGCATTAAAGATCGATACCGTCTGTATGGCGCCGTCAAAAGCCTGTTCCAGGTGCATCCGGCCAAGCTCGTGGCCATAAGTCCAGCTTGAAGTTTCCGCTGTTTTCGCATGGATAAATGCGATCTTCAGCATATGCGGTTCAATGGCCTGGAACGGACGCAGCCAGTTGATCAGCTTAAGAGGACTGTTATCAGATGTTTCTTCAATTTCTTCCGGCTGTTCAACCAAAGCGATCTTACTGCCCCTGGAAGCCAGGAGAAGTTCATCCTTTATCTTGACCAGATCTTTTTTTATCTGCCCTTCCATCCGGTCCTTTACCTCTTCATATCCCAACAGCTCTACATAAACAAGAAAGGCATCAGAACAAGTCATATCAAAATCATCGCCGCCAAAGGCATGGAATGCTTTGGAGAAGCGGTCATAGGCGGACTTAAAAACGATCCTGTCTTCTTCGCTCCAAGGCTCTCCCGGATTCTTGCTCATAGCCTTAATCAGCCTGTCATAGCACCCTTCCTTGCTGAACCACACGTCGCAATTAAAGGAAACCTGATAAAAATCCAGGAACTCATAATAAAGCCTGTTGTCTAAATCATCGGTCCTTTTTGGAATCAGCCGTGTGACAGAAGCTGAAATACTGAAAGCACCTACATATTTTAAGACACTGACTCTTTTATTGCCTTCCTGGACATAATACTGGTTCATAAATTCATAGGCTGCAATGGGATCGTGGATCCCCTCCTTGATCTGATGATCATACAAATAAGCCCATTTCGCCCCGAACTCTGATTTTTCTGATAAAAGAGGCATAAAATTGCTGGCAAAGGCAGTTGTCCGCCCCTCAGTTTTCGTGCCTACCACTTTTTCCAGAGGAATATCCATGATCCCCAGATTCACTTCTGAAACAATATCCGTATAGGACAGGATCTGATCCAGAACCGGCAGATACGGATATTCCCCCTTTGATACGGAAGCCTGATATTGTCTGCGGCCCCGCCTTAATGCCCCTACATAATCATATAATGCCATCCGCTTTTCCTCCATCCTTTTCTAAGGTTATTTTAGCATTAAAGCAGCATTCTGTATAGATTGTTTAGGAAGCTTAAAGTGTCTCAGTTAAAGATTCCTCACCTTAAAGTCTCTTTCCAGTTCTCTTTTTTGATCCTTTTTGGCAATATCATCTCTCTTATCGTATAGTTTTTTTCCTCTGGCAAGGCCGATTTCCACCTTTACAAGACTGCCCTTAAAATATACCTGAAGAGGAACCAGCGTATACCCCTTCTGGGCGATCTTAGCATCCAGCTTTCCGATCTCGGTTCTGTGAAGCAGCAGTTTTCTGACCCTCAAAGGGTCCTTATTAAAGATATTTCCTTTTTCATATGGGCTGATGTTCATGCCATAGACATAAACCTCTCCTTTATCGATCCTGACAAAGGATTCCTTAACACTGCATTTGCCCATTCGTATGGATTTTACCTCGGTTCCGGCCAGCTCGATACCGGCCTCATATTTTTCATCAATAAAATAATCGTGATATGCCTTTTTGTTATTGGCAATCAATTTGAAACTCTCTTTCCCCATTTTCATTCCTCCTGTTATTCCTCATCAAATTTCTTCGCCGGAATAAAGTCGATGGTACGTAATAGCTTATCCGTACCTGCCACCATAACCCGGATAGGCTGACCAAGTTTATATGTTTTCCTTGTCATCTCACCTACCAGCTCATAATGCTCTTCATCAAAATGATAATAATCATCCTGAAGCTGATTGACATGAATCAATCCTTCCACTGTATTGGGAAGCTCCACATAAAGGCCCCAGTTTGTCACACCGGAGATCACTCCGTCAAACTCTTCCCCAATGTGTCTTGACATATATTCACACTTTTTAAGCTTAATGGTTTCCCGCTCCGCTTCATCGGCTCTACGTTCCATGGCCGAAGACTGGACGGACACCTGCTGCAGGATCTTATCGTAATGACTGATCCTCTTGTCTGATAAGCCTGACCTTAAATTCTCCTTAATAATTCGGTGGATTTGTAAGTCCGGATACCTTCTGATGGGAGAAGTAAAGTGGGTATAATATTTGGCCGCCAGACCAAAGTGACCGGTATTTGCCACCGTATATTTCGCCTGTTTCATGGAACGCAGGGCCAGACGGCTGATTAAGGCTTCCTCTGGTGTATCCTCCGCATTGGCTAGGAGCTTCTGGACTTCCTTTGGGTAAACCTCTCCGTTGTGAAAGCGGATGGAATAACCAAAATTGTTTATTAATGTAGCAAGGCTCTTCATCCTCTCCGGATCCGGATTGTCATGAGTTCGGTAAAGGAAAGGGATCTCCTGCCAAAAATAATCTTCTGCCACCGTTTCATTTGCCATGAGCATGAAATCTTCAATGATTTTCGTAGCAGAATTTCTATCATAGGGTTTGATCTCCAAAGGCTTTCCCCGTTCATCCAGAATGACCTTTGTCTCCGGGAAATCAAAATCAATGGATCCCCTCTTCTTTCTCTTTTCTCTCAGGATATCAGCCAGCTCCTTCATCTGTTCAAACATGGGAACGAATGCCTCATATTCCTTTCGGACCGACTCATCCCGGTCAGTAATGATGGCATTCACTGCCGTATAAGTCATTCTCCTGTCCACGTTTATGACTGTTTCAGCGATTCGGTGTCCTATGACGCTGCCATCTTCATCAATGTCCATGATGCAGCTTAAAGCCAGACGGTCCTCTCCCTGATTCAGGGAACAGATCCCGTTTGACAGCTTATGAGGCAGCATGGGAATCACCCGGTCCACCAGGTAAACGCTGGTACCCCGTCTTAAAGCTTCCTCATCCAAGGGACTGTTTTCTGTTACATAATTGGTAACATCTGCGATGTGGACACCCAAAGTATAGACTCCGCCCTTTTTAGATATGGTAATGGCATCGTCAAGGTCCTTTGCATCTTCCCCGTCTATGGTTACTGTCTGCAAATCTCTTAAATCCAGACGTCCCTGCATATCTTTGCCTGTAATCTCATCCGGCACTGCTGTCACCTGTTTCATCACGCTGTCGGGAAATTCCTCCGGAAGCCCATACGCCCTTACAATCGAAAGGATATCTGTACCCGGATCATTGACATGTCCAAGGATTTCTGTTATAACCCCTTCCGGCTTACGTTCCGGCCCTCCGTAATCGGTAACCTTAACCACCACCTTGTGACCGGTCATGGCACCCATATCCTTGCCCTGGGGAATGAACACATCCTTTGAAATCTTCTGGTTATCGGGAATGACGAAACCAAAGCTTTTATTCTTCTGGTAATACCCTATGATCTGTTCATTGGCATGTTCCAGCACCTTTACCACATGGCCCTCTGCCCTTTTGCCGTTTCCCGGCTTTGTCTCGGCAGACACCAGCACAGTATCCCCATGAAGTGCACCGCCGGTTTTATCTTCCGGAATAAAAATATCCTGATCCAGCCCTTCCACTGCAACAAAACCAAAGCCTTTGGGGTGGCCGAAAAAAACTCCGGCAATGGAACCTAAGTCCGGCTTACCGTATTTTCCTTTTTGTGATATGCCAATCTTTCCTTCTGTCAAAAGCGTATCCAGCACCTCTTTTAAATCTTCCCTCTGCTCCTTTGGTATGTCAAAAAGCATGGCAAGCTCCTTTAATTTCATGGGTGCATAGGCAGGATCTTCAAATAACTGGAGAAGCATGGCTTTCCGCTGTATTAACTGTTCTTCTGTCATTTTCTTCCTCTCTTAAATATCATAATAATCTATTTTTTTCTCATTCTTTTCTTTATTATCTGCACTTTACCGGGAGGTATTACGAAACTTTGCTTTAATGCGAAAAAAACACCCTTGTTACCATACAAGAGTGTTTAATCTTTACAGTATATTCAGATTCAGTACCAGTGCCAGAATGAAAAACAGGACTGCTCCGTATTTTGTGAATTTCTCCAGTTTTCCCTCCATGGAACGGCCTTTATTTTTACCCCAGTAAGTATCTGCCATACCGCCGATAGAACCCAGTCCCTGACTCTTTCCTTCCTGTAAAAGGATAATTGCTGATAAGGCAACACATATGATAACAAATATGATTGATAAAATAATCCTGATCACGTTTCCCACCTCCTATAGTCAAACACAGGTTATCATACCATAATTTTTCTGAAAATACAATATATTTTTATATTTTTATAATCAACCCGCCCTATATCCAAATGCCAGGCCGTTCATTGGTACTTTTCTCACAAGGATATTCTTCCACAGACCGCCGGCTGCCCAGGCATCCGGTAAAATTCTTCAATTCGCAGAAGCTCATTGTACTTGGCCGTACATTCTCCTCTGCAGGGAGCACCGCTTTTCACATAGTCAGCCCGGACAGCCGCAGCCATATCGGAAAGGAAAGATTCCTCCGTATCCCTCACATCACTGGCAATAATCACCTTGTGCCCGGCTTTCCTCGCCTTTTCTACCATTTCCAGCGCTCCGGTTACTGTCCCGGCTTGTTCCATCCGGATGATTGTGGCGTTGGCCGCATTAAAATCATCGGATATCATGAGAGCACGGTGCTCCAGCAGGTTCATCATTTGCATTCTGCCCACCAGGTCGGCCTTCCACAATCCATTCATGACCGCACAAATGGGAAATCCGTCCGTCAGCCTCATATAATAGGCGATCATATCCTTTTGCTGCCTGTTTATGGAGATTCCGCCTTTTTTGCTCTCTTTTGAAAAACAGTAGCTTCCCTCTTCTTTTACATACAGCCGGTCCGCCTCCGCATTGATGGCTACCAGTACATCAATTCCCGGTTTATATTCTGTAAGTCTAAAGGAATCCATTAAGTAGTGAAGTGCTTCTTCTGCATTTTTCATATCCGGCTCAAAGCCGCCGCCTTTCCCCACAGATGTGCTGAATCCGCTCATGGATAAAAGTCTTTTTAAAGTCTGGTAAATTTCCACTCCCATGCGGAGCCCTTCCGAATAGGACCGGGCCCCTTGAGGAACAATCATAATTTCATGAAAATCAAGGCCTTTCTCCCCGCTGCCTCCGCTGATCATGGTCATCATGGGAACCGGCATCCCAGGAGCCGAAGTACCTCCCAGATAACGGTAAAGAGGAAGGCCAAGACCGGCACCCGCTGCCCTTGCAACAGCCATGGACAGAGCCAAAATTCCTTGGTTTTCATTTTTTCCCTCTCCCCCTTCCTTTGCTGCCTGCAAAAGGAGCCGGTCTATCTTTCCCTGGTCTGACGCATCCTCAAATAATATAATTTCAGAAAACCATTCATTAACAATGCCTGCCTGTTCTTTTGCCCTGTCAGTATTTCCAAGGGAAACGGCAGCCCTGCCATGGGCACCGTTCTCCAGCACTACCTCAGCTTCGATTCCAGGATATCCCCAGGAATCATGGATTGTTCTGCCTGTTACTTCTATAATATCAAGTTCGTTTCGCATCATTTTGCCTCCCTGCTTTTTCTTGCGATCTTACCGTAAGGATTGACGGAATTTTCCATATCCATGCAAGTACAGAGAAAAAAGATGCCAGGATGAATTTGTCTTTCATCCTGGCATCTTATCTATTATGCCCGAAGTTCGATTCCCAGTGCTTGTAATCCGTTCAGGATCTTTTTCATCACAGTCAGTACTTCCTGCTCCTCTAAAGTATGGTCTCCTGAGCGGAAGGTGATGGAATAGGCAACAGACTTATATCCTGATAAAATCTGTGATCCTTCATAAATATCAAAAAGCTCATAGCTTTCCAATATTTTACCTCCCCGCTGTTGGATGACAGCTTCAATCTGCCCAACCAAGATCTCTTTTGGAACCACCATACTGATATCTCTGGAAACAGCGGGATATTTTGCAATTCCGGTGTATTTCCGGTCAAAGCTTGTAAACGGAATCATAGACGGCATATCGATCACAGCCACATAGGAGCGGTCCCCGATCTTGTAGTTGTCAGCCACCTCGGGGTGGACTTCTCCTAAATATCCAATGGTCACCCCATCGTAAACAATATCTGCCTGTCTTCCGGGGTGAAGGAATGTTTTTCCGCTCTTCGGATCATAATGAGGCTTTTCGTGCATCCCCGTTTTATCAAAAAATTCTTCAATGACGCCCTTCATATCAAAGAAATCGCCGTCTCCGTAAAAGCCCAGGGTAAACTGCATTCTCTCATCGGGAAGCTCAGTCAATGGGAGAGCCTTTGGAAGATAAATATTGGCAAGCTCATAAAGGCGTACATTCTTATTCCGGCGGTTATAGTTGGTGGATAAGGAATTTAACATCCCATGGAGAGGGGAGGTTCTCATAACGCTGAAATCTTCTCCCAAAGGATTTAAAATATTCACTGTCACACGAAGCGGGCTGTCCTTTGGAATAAGAAGGCGGTCAAATACCTTGGGACTTTCAAAGGAATAGGTCATTCCCTGGGAGAATCCGCAGAATTCCGCCACTTCTCTTGCCACTTCTTCCACTCTTAACTTATAGGACAGCTTTCCGGTAGTTGCTTCGCCTGTTGGCAAAGATACCGGGATCTTGTCATATCCGAAGAATCTGGCAGCTTCCTCCGCTAAATCGGCCATACAGTTTAAGTCCTGGCGGAAGGTAGGGATAAGAATCTCACCAGCAGCCTTGTCATAACCCAAATCCAGCCTTTTAAAGTAACCAACCATTGTATCCGGTTCGATCTCAGTTCCCAGAAGCCTGTTCATCTTATCCGGTTCAAAAGGAAGCCTTTTTCCTTCTCTCTTTGACTGATATACATCGATCATACCGCCTACTACTTCTCCTGCTCCCAGCTCTTCGATCAGCTGGCAGGCGCGGTTGATGGCTTCCTCTGCATTGTTAGGATCAAGTCCTTTTTCGAATTTCCCGGAAGCATCCGTCCTTAATCCCACCTTTTTAGAGGAAAGGCGGATATTGGTGCCGTCAAAGCAGGCACTTTCAAACACCATGGTCTTCACCTGATCAGTGATCTTGGAGTTCTCTCCTCCCATGATGCCGGCAATTCCAACCGCCTTTTCCCCGTCATTGATCATGAGTATGGTGCCGTCCAGCTTTCTCTCCTGTCCGTCAAGAGTCTGGAAGGTATCCCCTTCTTTGGCGCATTTTACAATGATCTCATGGTTTGCAAGGAGTTCATAATCAAAGGCGTGCATGGGCTGGCCATACTCTTCCATTACATAATTGGTTATGTCAACGATATTGTTAATGGGCCGGATTCCGCATGCTGCCAGACGTCTCTGCATCCAGACCGGAGATGGGGCAAGCCTAATATTTTTCACCATTCTTGCACAATAACGGGGGCATAGGCAGCTGTCCTCTACAGTCACCTTTAAATAGTCGTTGATATCCTCGCTGTTACCTGTAGCTGTCACCACCGGAGGGATAAAGGGCTTATGAAAGGTTGCAGCCGCTTCCCTGGCAATTCCTATGACACTATAGCAATCCACGCGGTTGGAGGTGATTTCATATTCAAATACGGAATCATGAAGACCCAGCACCTCAACGGCATCCGCGCCTGTTTTTGTATCTTCAGGCAGAATGTAAATTCCACTTTCCGGAGCATCGGGATACATTTCATTGGAAAAACCCAATTCCTCAATGGAGCACATCATGCCGCAGGACTCGATTCCTCTTAACTTTCCTTTTTTTATCTTGATTCCCTCTTCAGGAAGTGGGCCGCCGTCATGGCCTCCTGCCACTTTTCCTCCATCCAAAACCACAGGAACTTTATCTCCTGTCTTAACATTGGAAGCACCTGTGACAATCTGTACTGTTTCCGTTCCAACGTCAACCTGGCAGATAATCAGCTTATCCGCATCCGGATGGCGCTCAATGGATAATATCTGTCCAACAACGATTTTCTCTAAGTTTTTATCCAGGCATTCATAGCCTTCCACCTTTGTTCCGGTGAGCGTCATGGCATCCGTGTATTCCTGAGCTGATACGTCTAAATCCGGAACATATGCTTTAATCCATGATAATGGTGTATTCATTGATCTATCTCCCTTTCCCTAGAACTGCTTTAAGAATCTGATGTCATTCTCATACAATAATCTCATATCATCAATTTCATATTTTAACAGAGCAATACGCTCTAACCCAACGCCAAATGCAAAGCCGGAATATTCATCCGGGTCGATTCCGCTCATTGTTAGTACGTTTGGATGAACCATTCCGCATCCAAGAATCTCAATCCAGCCGGAGCCTTTGCAGAAGCGGCAGCCTTTTCCGCCGCATTTAAAGCAGGTAACATCCATTTCTGCGCTTGGTTCTGTAAATGGGAAATGGTGAGGACGAAATTTTACCTTTGTCTCCAGGCCAAATAGCTCTCTTGCAAACTCCGCCAGGGTTCCCTTTAAGTCTGCAAATGTAATGTTTTTATCAATGACAAGGCCTTCGATCTGGTGGAAGGAAGGAGAATGAGTGGCATCCACCTCGTCAGACCGGAATACCCGGCCAGGAGCCAGCATGCGGATGGGCAGCTTCCCCTTTTCCATAGTACGTACCTGTACCGGAGATGTCTGGCTTCTCAATACAATGTTGTCACTGATATAAAAGGTATCCTGTTCATCTCTTGCCGGATGGTTCTTTGGTATATTTAATTTTTCAAAATTATAGGAATCATATTCTACCTCAGGCCCCTCAATAACCTCATATCCCATGCCAACAAAGATTCTTTCAACCTCTTTCAGGGCAATGGTGTTGGGATGGGTATGGCCTACCTTGTTCCGCTTGGCAGGAAGTGTTACATCAATCACTTCTTTTTTCAGCTGTTCTTCCCTGGCTTTCTTTTGAAGGATTGACATGGCTTCCTCTAATTTCCCTTCGATCATGGTCCTGGCGTCATTGACCATCTGCCCTACCTTTGGCCTGTCTTCCGGGGCAACATCCTTCATGCTTTTTAATACGCTGGTCAGTTCGCCCTTTTTCCCAAGATAAGCGACCCTGATGTCATTGAGTTTTTCCAGCGCATCCGAAGCTTCGATCTGCCTCAATGCTTCCTGTTTGATTTTTTCTAATTGATCTTTCATCCTGCTCTCCTTCTTTCATGATCAAATTTTTCTGCCCGCAAATGACATAATGCATTAAAAAAGCTCCATCCCATAAAGGGACGAAGCTATATTCGCGGTACCACCCTAATTCCTGTGTATGACACAGGCACTCGGTATACGTAACGTGTAAAGACGTCATGACTTACCCGCCAGACCGGCATCAAAACTGTCTCCTGGTTTCAATCATGCTGCTTCGGTGGGAAATTCAATCTCTTATCTGAACTTAAAAGGGCTTGCAGCCGATGGCCCCTTCTCTCTGGAAGAAAATAAAGATTTACTGACACCTTCATTGCATTTGATATTTTTAATTGTTACATTAGGTTCCATTGTAATAACGGTTGTTCAAAATGTCAAGGATTATTTTTAAGGATTATCTTAAAAGGAAGTAAGCAACTGCAATAACAGCAGCAATTACTGCAACACTGATCGCTGCGGAAATCAAAGGGTTCCTGTCATCGGAAACCTTTACTGTATCAAAGTCATCGTCATCATAACGTCTTTTGTTTCCCAACGGCTTTTTAGGATCGTCTTCCGGCTTGCGCAGTTGTTTCTCTATTTTCATGCGAAGCAGCACTTCTTCATTGGCTATGTAATTGCAATAAGGGCAGTAAATATTGCTGTTATCATCAGGAATCTGATTCCCGCAGTGCGGACACACTTTCATGATCTGCCAGGAACTGTGGGCAAAAACAGTTCCGTTCCCCCTCTCCACCATTTAATATGAATCATTATATCATATTTTCACTATTTTTTCAATCGCATCCCAGCAGTTGGCTTAGAGAAAGGGGGTTGTCTTCCTGTTTTTTCAAATGGCATCCTTATAAGATTCTTCCAAGATGCGTTTAAACTCAAGGAGTATTTCATATGTTTCCGCCCTTTTTTCCAGGTGCTCAATAAAAATATCAATATACGCCTTATCTTCAGCCCTTTTGATTTTCTCGGTCTGAACCTTTTCTTTTTCTTTTTGATAAAAATTAACCAATAAAATCAGGAGTGCACTCTCAACAAACAATGCACCCACCAATATAATATCTAAAAAACTCATTTTTTCCCCCTGTTCTTTAAAACATAACATACAACCAATTTTTCACTGCTTGTTACTAAATCTGTATGCTAATACCTCACCCGTATTCCCTCCCCTGATCCGTATACTGCAAAGGAATTTTTACGGGCCTGAAAGAGGCTGTTTCCCTGACAATTATCGTAAGCTCTGTCATGTTCCTGCCGCCTTTAAAAAGTTCATTTATATTGAATATCGAACTATATGAGGAATTTCATAATAAGATTAGTTAAATGTTAAGATTATGAAAGAAAATGCAACCATCTTCCAGATAGAGTTCCAAAACCATGAGATTCTCTATCGCATTGTACTTGGCCTGTGTCTCTGTATACTGATAAAGAATGATTGTTGGCCGGACATCCTCACCGGATCTGCATTTGCCAATGTTTTTCTCCTTTGTCATGATAATTTATTATACCAAATCAGGAGTGGTAATGGAAGTAAAAGTTGCTTGGGAGTCCGGTAAAACCAAGGACTTTACAGAGACTGCTGCACCTGTGACAGAAAAATGGACGAGGCCATATTTAACGTTTTTTTCCTCTGCCTTTCGAAATTTTATTCTTCTACAGTCAGTAAAACACCTGCGCTAATTTCTATAAACGGCTCCATGCTCTCCGGATCGTATCTCATGAAAACAACAACGCCGAAAACATATCTTTCATATGTTTTCGGCGCTGTCAGCACTTTTTTCAACTGAATTACACAGCAAACTGGCTGTTATAAAGCTGTGCATAAAATCCATTTTGGAAAATCAGGCTTTCATGAGTTCCCTGTTCGATGATATGGCCATCTCGCATGACCAATATCACATCCGCTTCTCTGATGGTAGAAAGCCGGTGTGCTACAATAAAGCTGGTCCGGCCCTCCATCATTTTGCTAAAAGCCTTTTGTATCTTTATTTCTGTTCTGGTATCAATGGATGAGGTGGCCTCGTCAAGGATCAGCATAGGAGGAAGACACAGCATAACTCTGGCTATGCATAAAAGCTGCTTCTGGCCCTGGGATAAATTCCCCCCGTCTTCTGATATAACGGTGTCATATCCCTGGGGCATCCGTCTGATAAAACCGTGGGCATGGGCTTCCTTTGCAGCCAGTATGATCTCCTCCTCCGAAGCTTCCGGATTTCCATAGGCGATGTTTTCTCGAATGGTACCGGATTTCAACCACGTTTCCTGAAGCACCATGCCATAATTGGTTCTTAAGCTCTGCCTTGTCATATGCCGTACATCGGTTCCATCTACCTGGATCGAGCCGCATGTTACGTCATAAAAGCGCATAAGCAGATTGATCACTGTGCTTTTTCCGCATCCGGTAGGGCCTACGATGGCGATCCTCTGGCCAGGCAATACCTTTAAATTCATATCTTCGATTAAGGGTACCTCCGGGTTATAGGAAAAGTATACATGCTCCAGTGATACTTCTCCCCTTGCATTGTTGAGAACTGCAGCGTCAGGGTCCTCCGGAACCTGAGGTTTTGCGTCAATCAATTCAAACACCCGCGCCGCAGAGGCAAGGGCATTTTGAAGTTCAGTGACCACTCCTGATATTTCATTAAATGGTTTTGTGTATTGATTGGCATAGCTTAAAAAACTGGCAAGCTGGCCAACGGATAAAAGTCCGTTAATTGAGGCAATGGCTCCCGCAATTCCAACGCTGGCATAAACAAGACTGTTAACAAAACGTGTCGCCGGATTAGTAATGGATGAGAAGAATGTGGCTTTGAGGCTCCATATCCGCAATTCCTCATTGATATTCTCAAACTGTTCCTGGGCATCGGCCTCATGGCGGAAGGCCTTTACTACCTTCTGGTTCCCCAGCATCTCTTCCACAAGAGAAGTCAGCTCCCCTCTGGTCTGGGACTGCATCTTAAACATCCGGTAGGTTCTCCTGGCTATAAAACCGGCTGCAAACAGAGAGACAGGAGTTACCAGCACCACGACAATGGTTATGGCCGGATTCATGGAAAACATGAAAACCAGGGTTCCGAGAATTGTGAGAACCCCGGTAAAAAGCTGAGTAAAACCCATTAACAGCCCGTCGGAAAACTGATCAATATCTGCAATGATCCTGTTTATCATATCTCCGTGAGAATGAGAGTCAATATATTTTAGAGGCAGTATTTCCAGCTTATTAAATGCCTGGGTCCTGATATCCTTTACCACACGGTAAGTCACCCAATGATTGATATGGCTCATAAGCCACTGGGAGGCAGCAGTTATGGCAGTGATGATCCCGATTTGTTTTAAGATCTTCCACATGCGGGGAAAATCAACGGCTCCTGCTCCTGCGATGCAGTCAATGGCACGGCCGGTGAGGATGGGAACATATAAAGTCAGGATGACAGTAACAAAGGCGCAGGCCAGAGATGCTGCAACTCCCCATTGGTACCGGCTGATACAGCCCAGGATCCGTTTCATGGTGGATCTGTATTTTTTCATATCCATGTTATTGTACCTCCTCTTCTGCCAACTGGGATAAACAGATTTCCCGGTAAACCTCACAGGAAGCCAAAAGCTCCTTATGATTTCCCCAGCCTGCCATTTGTCCGTCATCTAAAACCAGGATTTTGTCTGCATTTTTTATGGTGGCAGCTCTCTGGGATACAAGGAATACGGTCATGTCTCTGGTGTTTTGTTTGATTGCTTTTCTCAGCTTTGCATCGGTAGCAAAATCCAGTGCAGAAGCACTGTCATCCATAATAAGAATCTGAGGATCTTTGACCAGAGCTCTTGCAATGGCAAGTCTCTGCTTCTGACCGCCGGAAAGATTTTTTCCCCCTGCCTGAATCATCAGCTCCAGTCCCTGTCCCTTTTCCTCTACGAAATCTTTTGCCTGGGCAATGGCAAGAGCCTGGTAAATTTCATCGTCCGTTGCGTTCTTTTTCCCCCATTTCATATTATCCCGAAGGGTTCCCTTAAAAAGCACTGCCTTTTGCGGAACAATACCTACCAGCTCCCTGAGCTGGCCAAGAGAATATTGTTTTACATCAACTCCGCACACCTTTACTGAGCCTTCTGTAACATCATAAAACCTGGGGATGAGATTTACCAGGGTAGTCTTACCTGAGCCAGTCCCGCCGATAATCCCGATGGTTTCTCCTCTCTTGACCTGAATGGATATGCCGTTTAAGGCTGTCTCTTTTGCCCCGCAATAGGCAAAGGACATATGATCAAATTCAACTTCTGCGGCTCCCTGCTCTCCTTCCACAACCCTGTGAACGGTTTCCACAATTCCTGGTTCTTGTTCAAACACAGCACTGATCCGGCTGCCGCAGGCCAGGGATTTGGAAATTGTTATGATCAGGTTCGCCAGTTTTACAAGCTCCACTAAAATCTGGGACATGTAATTTACCAGAGCGATCACTTCCCCCTGGGTAATAATCCCCTTCTGGACCTGTCCGGCACCGGTGTTTATTAGAACAATGATCCCTAAGTTGATCATCACATAGGTAAGAGGGTTCATTAAGGCTGAAATCTTTCCTACAAATACCTGAAAACGCACCAAAAGGCTGTTTTCCCCATCAAACCGGCGGACCTCATCATTTTGACGGGCAAAGGCACGGATGACCCGGACTCCTTCAAGATTCTCCCGGACAGTGAGAAGCACCTGGTCCAACTGCTTCTGCACCTTTTTATACAACGGGATGCTTAACAGCATAATGCCAAATATCACAAAGGAAAGAAGCGGTATGAGGACTACAAAAATAAAAGCTGCCCTGACATCAATGGTAAATGACATGATCATTGCTCCGCACACCACAAACGGAGAACGAAGGAACAAACGCAGGAATAAGTTTACTCCTGACTGAACCTGATTGGCATCGCTGGTGATCCTGGTGATTAAGGTCGCGGTTCCAATGGAATCAATCTCCTGGTAGGAGAGTCTGTTTATATGGGCAAACAGATCATTCCGCAGGGCGGTACCGAAACCAGCCGCTGCTTTAGCCGCAAAATACTGGGCTGTTATGGAACAAGCAAGGCCTGTTATGCCCAGCAGTACCAGCAGTCCCCCCATTTTTAATACATAAGGCATATCCTGGGATTTGATTCCCACATCAATGACCTTAGCCATTACAAGAGGGACCAATAATTCAAAGCAGGCCTCAAGGAGTTTAAATAACGGCCCTAAGACGCTTTCTCTCTTATAGTCTTTTAAATATTTCAGGAGCTTTTTCATCCCAATTCCTCCGCAGTTAAAAAAATTAATTCTTTTTTGATATAGTGTATTGTAACATTATATCATTTTGGTATAATAATACAATATAGAAATACGAAAAAGAGGATATCCTGATGAATCCAATTAATTCAAAACAGTTATATTATTTTGCCGCAATTGCTGAAGCAGGCAGTTTTACAGCTGCAGCAAAAAAACTTGGCTTATCCCAGCCGCCCTTAAGCAAGCAGATCCTTTTGCTGGAAGAAGAACTTGGAGTAAAACTTTTTGAACGCGGCTCCAGAAAAACAGAACTGACGGAAGCTGGTTCTTTCCTCTATTCCCGGGCCAGGGATATCCTGGCCATGATGGATTCCATTGGGGAAGAGCTGCAGCATTTTCCAACTGCCTCCAAAGGAATTCTAAAACTGGGAACCATCTCTTCTTCCGGAGCACTGCTCCATGATTTCTTAAAAATATATTGCCGCTCCCATCCAAAGGTACGGTTTGAGATTACAGAGGGAAACACCTACCAGCTTCTGGAAAAGATGAAAAACGGGATCGTAGAATGTGCCATTCTACGGACCCCGTTTAATGGGGAAGGATTTGAATGTGTGTATGGTAAAAAGGAGCCGCTGATTGCGGTTGGAAACCCCTCCTTTTTTTCTGGCATCCCCTTGAATAAAATCAGGCTGACAGACCTTGCTGGCAAGCCCTTGATCTATTACCGCCGTTTTGATTCCATCATCTCCCTTGCCTTTCAAAACTGCGGGATAGAACCTGATATCTTTTGCCGAAATGATGATGCCAGAACCTGCCTCCAATGGGCGGATACTGGCCTTGGCATCGCTCTTGTACCGGAATCTATCAGCAAAATTACTGAGCATACCAATCTTGTTTGCCGGGAAATCGACTCAGATGATACGGTAACCAGAATGGCTGCTGTATATAAGAAAAACGGCTATGTTTCTAACATAGCCAGAGAATTTGTTTCCTTTTTTGGAGAAATGATGTCCCTTTCCTAATCAAAAAGGCTTAACTGTGTCACCTCATAGTTCTTTTTGTATGCATGGATAATATCCTTCATTCGGTATAAGATTCCATAACGTTCGCACTCCCGGGAAAATACCCGCCATAGATTCCTTGCCCTGGGACTAGTACATTTATAGCTGTTTCCATAGGTTTTGATATATTCCGGCACCAGTTCCTCTTGAGGAAACAGCTCCCGGAGGCAATCAAAGTACCATTCTCTTTGGTTGTTTCGCAAGGTTACCCCAAAAGCAGGATAAATGAAGCAGGCCCCTGCTTCGTGGGCAGCTTTTACAATAGAAAGGATATTTTCTTCATGATCTTCCAGAAACGGAAGTACCGGCATCAATAATATTCCTGCAAATATGCTGTTTGTTCTTAAACTCTCAATCAAAGCCAGCCTCTCAGAGGGACGGGACACATGAGGTTCAATTTTTTTAGCCAGACCGTCATCGGTGGTGGTAACGGTCACTTTACATATAATAGGGGAATGCTCCATAATCCCTTTGAGAATATCCATATCCCGCATAAGAAGGGCGCTTTTCGTGGCTACTGCCGCTCCAAATCCATATGCATCAATAAGCTCAAGGGCATGTCTTGTTAATTCAAGCTCCTGTTCCACGGGATTATAGGGATCGCTCATGGCCCCTGTTCCAACAACGCCGGTTTTTACCTTGCGTCTTAAATCATCCCGAATGATCCGAAGTGCATCCTCCTTTACCCGGACCCTGTCAAAATCCTGGATTTTGTAACAATCGGAGCGGCTGTCGCAATAAATACAGCCGTGGCAGCACCCTTTATAAATATTCATATTGTAATCGATGCCAAACCACTGGGAGCCTTTTGTCTTGGTTACTATGGTCTTTGCAGAAATGTATTCCATCCGCTTTGGTCCTTTCCTCACTGCCATTTGAATACTCACTGGATCTATTCTATGATTATTGACCGGATCTGTCAATCTGCCGGATCCGCAAATATTATACATGGCATGTCTGAGTTGTAACATTATTTAAAGTTGAGTGCGATCATATGTGGAGTCATTCAGAAATCAAAAGGGCGGGTTGAAAGAATGAATGGCATTCTTCAATCCCGCCTGGCCTGAATCTTATTTAATATTAATTTTTTAGCCCAAAGTCATAAACGCATATTTTGCGATAAAAATTATAGCTACAATTGCTGTTAATGGTTTAATTTCTTTTCCTTTTCCTGTGAACAATTTAATCAAGCAATAGGTTATCAATCCCATTGCTATACCATTTGCAATGGAGTAAGTAAAAGGCATAAATACGATGGTGCAAAATGCAGGAAGAGCATTTGTCATATCACTAAAATCTACGTCTTTAACATTACCAATCATAAGAATTCCAACAAAAATTAGTGCTGGTGCTGTGGCTACACCTGGAACAATTCCTACTATAGGAGCAAATATAATCGCTGCAATGAAAAGAAGTGCTGTAACAAAGCTTGTCATTCCGGTACGTCCGCCTTCTGCGATACCTGCACTGGATTCAACAACTGTTGTTACGGTAGAAGTTCCAAGCATCGCACCAGCTGCTGTTGAAATTGCATCTGCCATAAGTGCCTGTTTCATATTGATAACTTCGCCATTTTCATCAAGCATGCCCGACTGTTTGGCAGCTCCAAATAAAGTTCCTATGGAGTCAAACATATTAACCAATGAAAAACTGATTACTAAAAGTGTTACTGTAAAAATTGTTTCAAATAAACTTTTTCCACTAAACATTCCGGCAAAATCCATCCTAAAGAAGGATACCTCTGCAAAATCTGCAAATTTTTCACCAATATTAAAGTTAATACTGGAAATACTTGTAACTCCTAAAGGAATACCGATTAATGTAGATACCACAATTCCAATAAGAATGGAACCTTTTACTTTACGAGCATGCAGCACTCCCATAACCATAAGTCCAATAATTGCCACCAAAGCCCCAAGTATTGCACTTACGTCTGCGCCCTCCGTTCTCCACTGTGCAAAATCAACCATACTAACCAGTGTTGCATTATTACCAACAATGATTCCACCGTTTTTCAACCCGATGATTGTAATAAACAAACCGATTCCCGGTGTAATTGCTTTTATTACCGCATCCGGAATTGCTCGAATAATTGCTTCTCTAAGACCAACTGCTGTAATTACAATGAATAACATTCCTGAAAGAAATACGACTACCAGTGCCTCTCCATAGGTATAACCCATTCCCAAAACAACTGTATATGCGAAAAATGCATTTAATCCCATTCCTGGTGCCTGAGCTAACGGCAATTTTGCATAAATCGAAACCATCATGGTCCCTATAAATGCACCAAAACAAGTACCAATGAATACACCATTTGATATTTTTGTTGCCATTTCCGGATTTCCCATAATAACATATGGATCTGCTAATATTTGCGGGTTTAATATCAAAATATATGCAACTGTAATAAAGGTAGTAATACCAGCTAATATTTCGGTTCTTACTGTTGTATCATATTCACTTAGCTTAAAATATCGGCTCAAAAAACCCGCTTTCCTTTTGTTGTCCATAAATAACCTCCATTGTCTTGTCTATTATGTTGATGCATGTGTAAATGGTATCATAACATTTAGCATATTTCAACAATTTTCTTAAAAATTTTTTTAAGTTCTAAAAATTTTTTTGGTAATTTTAGGTGTTTCATTCCATTTATTTCGACTTTTTTAGTAAATGTGATTCTCAAGATTCAAAAGATAATAAGCCTTGATATTTTTTTTGTCCCATGATAATATGCTAATACCAGCGATAAAAATCGTGACAGGAAAAGGAGATACTATGATTCGATTGTTATTGCGCTGCAAACAAATCTATGATAAATACAGTAAAGATGAAATGACTGTGTATGCGGCTCAGGCCTCCTTTTTCTCCATCATTGCGGCATTTCCTTTTATGATGCTATTGCTGGCATTGATACAGCTTATTCCATCCATCACAAAAGCCAATCTGCTGCAGCTTATTATTACGATCATTCCCAGCACCCTGGAAATAAACAGCGTGATCGTCACAGTCATCGACGACCTTTACACCAATTCTCCGGTAGCCGTTCTTTCCGTTACTGCAGCAGCAGCCGTTTGGTCCGCCTCCCGGGGGATGCTCAGCATAGAAAGGGGCTTAAACCGTGTTTACGGTCATGAAAAAAAGCGGAATTATTTTGTGACCCGGATCATTTGTGCAGGGTATACCATTGTCTTTATGGTTATCTGCCTTCTGACTCTGGTACTACTGGTTCTTGGAAGCTCCATCCAAGGCTTTATGAACCGCCATTTTCCCCTGCTGGCAGAGATTACCCAGTCTGTTCTCACATTCCGCACTATGCTGGTGTTCATGCTGACGGCATGCTTTGCCGTTCTATATACCTATGTGCCGGAAAAAAAACAGGAATTTTATAAACAGCTTCCGGGAGCCGCCTTTTGTACCTTAGGATGGATTGCCTTTTCTTTTGCATTTTCCATTTACTTTAATAACTTTGGCAATTACTCCGTTATGTACGGAAGCCTTACTGCCATTGTGCTGCTGATGCTATGGATTTATTCCTGCATCTGCATCTTATTTTTAGGGGCAGAAATTAATTACTATTATTCCATAAACTGGAAAGAGCATGCACGGCAATAAGAAAAAGCCAGGGCCGCAGAATATCGGCTGCCCTGGCTTTTCTATTATATCAGCTTCAATGAAATTATCAGGTGAACAAAGGAGTGGATAAGTATCGGTCACCTGTATCGGGAAGAATTACAACGATCTTCTTTCCGGCATATTCCGGACGCTTTGCAACTTCTTTTGCCGCCCATACGGCTGCAGCGGAAGAGATTCCTACTAAGATCCCTTCTGTCTGCGCAATTTCTTTTCCGGTCTCGTAAGCATCTCCATTATCCACAGGTATGATTTCATCATAAATTTCCGTATTCAGGAGGGAGGGAACAAATCCGGCACCGATTCCCTGGATCCCATGGGGACCCGGCTTTCCTCCGGAAAGAACCGGCGAAGCGGCAGGTTCCACTGCAATCACCTTTATCTCTGGATTCATACTCTTTAAGTATTCTCCTGCTCCTGTAATGGTGCCTCCGGTACCCACTCCGGCAATGAGGATATCGATTGTTCCATCGGTATCCTCCCATATCTCAGGTCCGGTGGTCTCACGATGGGCCCTTGCATTGGACGGATTATCAAACTGTCCCAGAATAAGAGAACCGGTGATTTCCTTTTGCAGTTCTTCCGCCTTTGCAATGGCTCCTGCCATTCCCTTTGCTCCTTCTGTCAGAACAATTTCTGCTCCATATGCTTTTAAAAGATTGCGCCTCTCCACGCTCATGGTTTCCGGCATGGTAAGGATGGCTCTATATCCCCTCATGGCCGCAATACTGGCAATTCCGATTCCCGTATTGCCGGAGGTAGGCTCAATAATGGTTGCACCCGGCTTTAGGAGTCCGGCATGCTCTGCATCCCGAATCATGTAAAGGGCTGCCCGGTCCTTTACACTGCCTGCCGGATTAAAATATTCCAGCTTTGCAATAATGCAAGCCCCAGCCTTATGCTGCTTCCCATAATTGCATAATTCCACAAGAGGCGTACTCCCGATGAGTTCTGATGCACTTTTTTTAATATTTCCCATAATTCATCCTCTTTTCAGCTGTAAATATGGCGATACAGATTCCCTTTCCATTCCATTTGGCCGGGCCGTTATGAAAGTTCGTACAGCTTACTGTATTTCTCCTTCAGATACTGGATGAAATAATCCGGTGTGAAATCCTCTCCCGTAACATCCTTTAAAATCTCACGGCTGGTTTTCAGCTTTCCGTATTTGTGGACGTGTTCCCTTAAATATTCTCTTATAACATCAATTTTCCCGTTTATAAGCAGATCGTCAAAATCCATCTCTTTTTTCATATGGTAATAAAGCTGTGCTCCAAATGCATTTCCCAGGGCATAAGACGGAAAATACCCCATGAGTCCCTGGGACCAGTGGATATCCTGCAGGATTCCTTCCGAAGGATTTTCCGGACGTACCCCAAGGTATTCCTCGTATTTATCCGCCCAGATTTCCGGAAGCTTCTTTAAGTCCACATCTTCTTCCATGATCATTTTTTCAATTTCATAGCGGATCAAGATATGGAGATTATAAGTGAGTTCGTCGGCCTCTGTACGGATAAAGCTTGGCTCCACCTTATTGACTGCATCCATGAACTGTTCTATGGATATTTCTTGTAACTTTTCAGGATAAAGCTCCTGAAGCTTTTGATAAAGAGGGACCCAGAAAGCCTTGCTGCGTCCGATAATATTTTCTAAGAATCGGGATTGGGATTCGTGCATTCCCATCGATGTCCCC